>JACPVF010000011.1 GCA_016191845.1 Chloroflexota bacterium | reverse complement strand
GCTCCAGGTGTTCATGATCGCCTGTCTTGTGCTTCTGGCGTTGGTGATTTTGTTGTTCTTCCTGTTCCATCTCGGCATCCGGGATTTCCAGGAATATTAGGAGTTAGTTATGAAGCGTTATCAATGGATTGGGATAATCCTATTCCTTCCCATTCTCTTTTTGTGGACATCCGCGTCCACCCATGCAGCGCCTCTGGCGGCGTATTCATTGCCGGAGGGAAGAACCTATGATCAGGCGCATAATTCCGGGTACATCGACTGGAGTGGTTCTGCCCAGTATGTGTACATCACCCATCGCGATGGATCCTCGCTTCCACCCGAGGAAGGTGGAACATTTTGTGGTTCCAATTGTTCCGAGTGGGTCACGCGGCTGGGCAATGGCGGCGTTGCCAGCGGATCCTTTGACCGTGATGTTTCATACTTCGAGATCATGGTCGGCTTTACGCCTGACTCAAGTGTGGGCAATGCCGTGTTGCGGGCATGTTCCTCTGTGGATACATGGTACTTGCAGACAGGCTCTGGACTCCCAGGGTTTGTGAGTATGGCTATTGCTGTTCCAGCTGGCTGTCGTTCCTGGTCCCTGACCGCTTCCGGCGGCTATGTGGATTTTCGTTCCATCGACGTGGAATACATCGGTCCACCGTCCACTGCCACACCCACCTCGTCGCGGACACCCACGTTCACACCGACCATAACTCGAACGCCGACAGCAACCTTTACACCCAGTCTGACGCCGACGTTGACCTTCACGCCGACCATGACGTATACGCCCACGGCGACCTATACCAATACCCCATCGCCCACACCGACGCCGCTGCCGCCGCAAATTACAGGAGTTGTGGCTTGCGATCTGTGGGGCGATGCCGGTTGGTGCCGAGGGAATGAGACTCTGGAACTCACTGCCCGTGATCCACAGGGGTTTGACGTGACAATCACCGGTGATTTGAATGGGGACCCATTTACCTGCGGAAGTTCCTGTGATCTGCCTCTGCCGGAAGGCACAGGGACTGCCAATTACACTGTGATATCCACCAGTGGGCGAACC
The DNA here is from genome assembly GCA_016191845.1 of Chloroflexota bacterium. Lineage (GTDB taxonomy): Bacteria > Chloroflexota > Anaerolineae > Anaerolineales > Villigracilaceae > JACPVF01. Next base: position 358,741 of record JACPVF010000011.1, on the reverse strand, counting down.
ACCAGTGGTTTGTCCACCTGGGAACGGGATGGAACTCCGCCTGATCTCGAAGTCAGCCTTCCGCCTGTGGGCGGCAGGAACGGATGGCATGTATCAGAGGTGGATCTATCTGCAACGGCGACCGATGCGATATCGGGACTCGCATTTCTATTGACAAGCACCGATGGTGGCGCAAGTTGGGTCACTCCACCCATGCACTTCACAGATGGGTCACATGCTGTCCTGATATATGCCAGGGATGTGGCTGGAAATGAAGTGACAGCATCCAGAGTAATCCGTATAGACACGGTTCCTCCGGTCGCTCAAATCACATCCCATTTCAATGGTGAGGTTGTGCAGGGTAATGTGCCCTTCAGTGGAAGTCTAGTGGACGGTATGTCCGGTCCAGAGGGTGGTGAAGTTTCGGTTGATGGAGGAAACACCTGGCAGGCAATCTCGATGAGTGCAGGAGATGGCTGGTCTTACAACTGGCATTCTGGCGAAGTGCCAAATGGCGAATACACCATCCAGATGCGCGGCAGGGATCGTGCCGGCAATGTTGGCGATGTGGTTTCAGTTGCGGTGACTGTTGACAATGCGCCGCCCGCCGTGTCCATCACAGAACGGTGGTGGATTTGGGAAACCGGAACGCTGAAGGTTTCCCCCAATCACTTTCCGATTGCCAGCATCCAGGTAACCATCCGTGATCCCCAAAAGCGTTGGAAGGAGTTGGTGTTGGACTTTGATCCCGGCAAGAATTCCTATATCGTGAAATGGGATCGTCGATTTGGGAATTGGATGTTGGCATCTGCTGGGGAATACCCAGTTCTGGCAGTGGCATGTGATGTGAATGGATTATGTGGACAGGATACGGGCAGGATCGTGATCCCTGAGGTGGCAACATCGACCGCCACACTAACTCCATCCCCAACAGCGTCCAGCACTTTGATGCCTTCGATAACGCCAGTGGCAACGCGAATACTACCAAAGCCGACTTTGGTATTCGCCACACCAATTCCAGAAGAAATCCCTGAACCAGTTCAATCTTTCCTCCCACTTTGGCAGATCATTGGGTTGCTGGGATTGTTCATGGTGATCGCCTCTGCCAGTCTGGTGGATTCTCGTCCCAGAGCATTGGAACGGTTGGGTGACACGTTCAGGAACATGTCTGAACGCTCAAAAGACGAATCTATTAATAACAAATAACGAAAAGGAAAAGAAAAATGGAAATAATTCTTGCAATTGTAGTGGCATCCGCCGTGATCTTCTTCGGGGCTTTGATCAGCATGGGGAATGAACGTCAGAGGAAGGCAATTGATGGATTGAGGGAACAGGTCGTGCTTTGGGCTGTCCAGGATTTGACGATCAAACGAGAGAAGGTGTCACGGAGTGTATCGGTTGCCAATCCCCTGGAATGGTTCAATAATCTCGCAGTTAAGGCTTTAGGGTATGACCCTAGATTACAGTTTCTTGAGGTTTTAGATGAACCCCGAGCATTGATGTTTATATCCGAAGATACTAGCATGAAATTTGTATTCAGCGTACATTCTCAAAAGGAAATACTTGCATTCAAAGGCTCAAAACAAGGTAGGTTATCTCGTTTCGTGGAAAAGAACCCTTTGTTGATTCTGCCACGCAACGCGAAGTTTCATGAATTTTCAGTATTAAATTGCGGGATGTTCTTTGATTTGGAACTGCCCTTGGCTTGGAAGGAAATTTCTGGTCAACCCCTTGGAGAAGCAAATTCTGTTTGGGCATATCAATTAACATAAAGCAAACGATCTGATCAATTATTATGGTAGTGTTGCTTTTGTAAACTGGTTAAGTATTTCTAGCCGCCGCTAATCCGGCGGTTTTTTATTTAACATAAATTCGCATTTACGGAGACAGCCTAATTATCTTGTATACTTGATGGGAATTACAAATAGTCCCGAAACAAATATCTGTTGCTTTTTTATTAGGAGGTTAAAGATGGTCATCTTGGAACTAGATGCATTTATTAGGACAGTAGGGGTGAATCAAAAGACCCCTCATAATTTCTTTCTTGGAGCAGGAGTGTCTGTCACATCAGGACTACCCGCTGTAGGTACATTGGTTTGGGAGTGGAAACGGAGAATATTTCTTTCCAATAATCCAGGGTTGGAAGATCAGTTTAGTGAATTAAGTCTTCCTAAAGTTCGAGAGAGATTGCAAAAATGGTTTGATGATCGCGGTGGGTACCCGGCTATTGATTCACCTGAAGAATACAGCTACTACATTGAAAAGTGCTATCCAATTAAAGAGAGCCGAAGAATATTTTTTGAAGAAACCGTCAGAAGAGCATCACCATTCATTGGATATAAACTATTGTGCTTGTTGGCTGAGGCGGATTTTTTACGTTCTGCATGGACAACAAACTTTGATGGATTAGTTGCAAAAACAGCTGCAGGGTTCCGTGTAACATCATTGGAAGTGGGTATAGATTCACAAAATAGATTAGGCTCTGCTCCTCAGAAAGGGCAGCTGCTTAGCGTTTCCATGCACGGGGACTATCGGTACGATTTGTTGAAAAATACGGAACAAGAGTTGCAGGAGCAGGAAAAAAGCATACGATCCGGTTTGATATCTTATATGCGAAGTCAACCTTTTGTTGTATGCGGCTATAGCGGTCGCGACAAGTCGGTTATGGATACTTTCCAAGAAGCATACTCTCAGCGGGGAGCTGGTGCATTGTATTGGTGTGGTTATGGAGATGAAATTCCTCCTAATGTATTGGAACTCATTGAGTACGCCAGAAGTAACGGACACAATGCTTTCTTTGTTCCGACTTACGGGTTTGACGACTTAATGCAAAGACTTTCATCATTTTGTTTGGAGAATGAATTTCTAACACGCGCGAAAGCGCTAATGGCAGAAGGTGTTAAAGATCCTGAAAAGACACCATTTAAATTGGACGACGGAAAAATTATCGGATTGCTCAAAAGTAATGCCTTCGAAATAATATGCCCCAAAGATTTAATTGAGCTAAGTTTGAAAAAATGGCCGGATGGTAAAGCTTGGAAATGGCTGAATGATATTTCAAAGAAAGGGAGAATTTGCGCTGTTCCCTTCAAAGGTAAGGTTCTTTGCTTAGGTATCTTGGACGAAATTAAATCTGCATTTCAAGAATATGGAATTGAACAGGTTCAAAGGATACCCATTAGCGAGGCTGACCTCAAGTATGAAGATGGCGTCGTTGTCTCTTTACTACGAAGATCCCTCACTTTTTCAATAGCCCAAACGCATCTATTGGAAACAGACGGACGCGACGAAATTTGGATAAACAATAGTCAGCAGGTAAAAAGAATCGATGCCTATATTTGTGATGTGTATCCGTCTGTGATATTGGCTTTGCGCAAGATGGCGGGATATATGTATTTGGTGCTTAAACCATCTTTACATTTGAGCGACCAAAGTGGTAAAGAAATTCCAAAAATAATAAGGAATCAAGTGAAAAATGAAATCCTTGGCTATCAACATAATAAGGAGTTTAACGCTGCCTTGGATGATTGGAGGAAGAGGATTTTCCCTGAAGCCGACAAGAATGATAGCTTTACTGAATATGAATTTCCCCTAAAGAGTGGTTCGCACTTTGAATTTAAAATTCGTCGTGTTCCTATTTTTGGAGGTATTAAATCTGTTACTGGTTCAGGTACTTTTGATCCGCCTAGAATTGCCAAACAAAGAGGGGTTTTACTTTCCGAGCCAGCTCTACTATTTTCCAATCGTCAATCTTCAGGATATGTAAAAGATACTCATCCACTTAGGGGGATAATATCAAATCGCCCCTATGATTTTTCATTGACTTCACAGGGATTTTCCCCAGGTATTAATATTGGTGTTGTTTGTCCTGAGAACGACGGGGCTAAATTCTTGGGCTTTCTTACCCGAGGGCAATACTCGCAAAAACCGGCATCCACCGAACAAGACTACTTAATCGAATACCCTAGTTTTAGCAATGCGTTTGGACTGCCATTACGCTTACCTCAACCTAGTGATGCTGACTGGATAACCATATCGGAAATTGACAAGACACTGGATGATAAAGCTGGCACAAGAGAACTTGCTCGGATTCTTACTACATCTATAGACTCACTGAGCGCTTCTAGTAAGCCACACGTCATACTCCTTTACATACCAGCACGATGGAAACGATTCCGCCAATATCAAGACCAGGATGACAGCTTTGATTTACATGACTTTGTAAAAGCTTACAGCGTGCAGAAAGGTGTAGCAACACAGTTCATCGAAGAAGACACATTAAGTAATAGCTATCAATGTCGAATTTGGTGGTGGCTGTCTGTGGCAATTTATGCCAAATCAATGCGAACTCCTTGGGTGATTGATGGATTGGATACTGATACAGCATATGTTGGCTTAGGTTTCAGTGTTAGAGAAAATCAGGAGCGAGGCAAGAATGTTGTTTTGGGATGCGGACATATTTATAATTCACACGGCGAGGGATTGAGATATCGATTGAGTCCTATTCAAGAGCCAATATTAATTCGTGGAAATCCTTTTATGTCATATGAAGATTCCAGACGACTAGGCGAAACTGTTAGGCAATTATTCTATGAAAGCAGCATGAAACTGCCGAGGCGTGTTGTGCTTCATAAACAAACATATTTCCGAAAAGAAGAAATGGAAGGTTTGAGAGCTGGATTAAGTGGAATTAACTCAGTTGAAATGCTGGAAATAAATTACGATTCAGCCTTGCGTTACGTATCTTCAATTCGCCTCGCTGACGGAAAGTTTGATGATGATAGATTTCCAATTAGAAGGGGGACTGCGCTCAAGATTGATGATTATTCTGCGTTACTATGGGTTCATGGCGTAACAGATGCAGTGAATCCTAAATTAAAGTATTTCAAAGGTAAGAGGCGAATACCCACGCCGATAAGAGTGACACGCTACGCTGGAAACTCGGATATCGTAACAATTGGAAATGAGATACTGGCACTTTCGAAAATGGATTGGAATTCTGCTGATATGTACTCTCAACTACCTGCAACAATACAATCATCACGTCAAATAGCGCGCATCGGTTCCCTCCTGCAAAGATTTGGTCCGACCTCTTATGATTATCGTTTGTTTATATAGTGCCATTTTTCAATTCAGACCTTAATCATCAAATACGCCCAAGTGATTCATGGGCAATCACTAAATTCTCCAAACTAAACAAGGATTGCATCTCATATCTGGAAATTTCGATAATTTCCGAGACAAATTCGAAATGAAATATGATGGCTTTTTCGGACACACCGTGCTGATGATTTATGATAACCAAAGCTCAATCATTCCAACTAGGATAGTAAAATAGAAATATGACTACTTATTGCGAATACTGTAATTCCCATCCTGAAGATACCTTCATGCCAAAATTTTCAGGATGGGAGTTGTTTTTATGCACACTTAAGATTTAGTAGATTTCATGGAAGGGGGTGATTGTTGACGTAAAAACAAATTACATTCATCCCTTACCGCATCTGTCAGACAATCTAAAATTCGCTTTCAACATGAAATACAGATCTCTCTCATTGTGTGATTTACTTGCCCCGATCCTCCATGCAACAACCGTTGCACTGGGTGGAGCAATTCCCGTCCCCGCGTTATTCAGTGTTGATGAGGGTAATACGGTTTGACCAAATCAAGTACATCCAGCGATTCGCTTCTGGATGTACTTTTTATTTTTCAGACAACAAGGATTTTCCGCGTATGAAATTAAAAATAGCATATATTCTCTCGGTGTTCATTGCAATCCTTGCAGCGCTCACCTCCATTGGCGGTTTGTTGCGGCCGGATTTGTACCGCGATAATCTCTTCGTCAAAACGACCTGGCTCGGGAATGACGCAGTCACCCTCTTTATTGCCGTCCCAATATTGATCGCAGCGCTGGTGTATTCGGCAAAGGGCTCATCCAAAGGGCAATTGATCTGGATGGGCATGCTGGATTACATGCTCTACAACTATGCCTTCTATCTCTTCGGCGCGGCGTTTAATGTATTTTTTCTGCTGTATGCTGCCCTGCTTGCGCTCTCGATCATTGCCTTGATCTTTGGGTTGACAAATCTCGACATAAACCGGATCAGCCAGCAGATGCGGAAGGAAGCGCCAGTCAGGTGGATCGGAGGCTATTTCCTATTTGTCGCTTCAGGGCTTGGACTGGTGTACCTGATCCAGTCCATCAACTTTATCGCCACTGGCAATGTCCCCGCCATCGTGACAATGAGCGGACATCCCACCAATGTGGTTTTCGCCCTCGACCTGACCTTACTAATTCCCTGGCTGATTCTCGGCGCGCTCTGGTTGATGAAACGCCAGCCGTGGGGATATGTCATTGCAGGGATTCTCAATGTGAAGGGTCCGCTCTACACGCTTGTCCTTGCTGTAAACTCGATCCTGGTTGTGAATGCGGGCATCTCGAAGACCAGTGAACTCCCCCTTTGGGGTACATTGACGGCGCTTGGACTGATCGCCTGCGGGCTGTTCTATCGAAACATCAGTAAGGAAGGATAAATCATGTCAGGCATCGGTCATCTTGCGGCGGGATTTGCTGCAAAACCAGTCGAACCCAAAATACCGCTCTGGGTCTTCCTGGTTGCCAGCGAAACGAATGACATTTTATATTTCCTGTTTGCGTCCATTGGACTTGAGCAGAAAGCGGTAATGACAATGGATTTTAGTCAGGGCGTCAAATATTTGACACCTGCTTTGAATCCCTGGTCGCATGGTTTGTTCATGTCCATCATCTGGTCACTGACAGCAGCGTTCATTGGCTATCTTCTTTACAAAGATCGTCGCAGCAGTCTGCTCCTTGGAGCGGTGGTTTTCAGCCACTGGCTGCTTGACTTCCTGATGCACTCCAACCTGCCATTATTTTTCAATGATTCGCCCCTGGTTGGACTCGGCTTGGAAAATTCAGGTATTGGTTTTGTGTTTATGACCATTTTCGATCTTGTAATCCTTGCCGGAGCCATCTTTTTCTGCTATCGCACAAAAAAACGAACAGCCCTGCCTGTTCGACCATGAAAGGAATGGAACATGAATAAACAAATCCTCGTAACCTATGCCAGTCGTTTTGGCTCCACCGAAGGTGTCGCAAAAAGTATCGGTAAAACCTTGTCTGAAGATGGATGCATGGTGGATGTGTTGCCGATGCGCGATGTCAAAGACTTGTCTCCGTATGATGCGGTAGTCGCGGGAAGCGCAGTCAATGGCGGGGCATGGCTGCCCGAAGCCATGCAGTTCGTGCGCAGACATCAAGCCGAATTGAAGCGCAAACCATTTGCAGCATTTTTAGTTTGCATGACGCTGACCATGAAGAATGGCGAGCAGTATCGCAGTCATGTATCCTCATGGCTGGATCCGGTCCGCGCATTGGTGAGACCCGTTAGCGAGGGCTTGTTCGCCGGCGGATTGGACATCCGCAAAATTCCCTCGTTCAGCGACCGCCTGAAATTCCGATTGAGCGTCCTGTTTGGTGTCTGGAAGGAAGGCGACCACCGCGACTGGAATGCCATCCAAAAATGGGCAGTGGAGCTACAACCATTGTTGGCTCATTCGCCGAAATAGAAAAACAGGCTAATGTTCAGAAAAAAGCTATCAGGACTGTTTCGTCTTTTTCGATTCGAGCTACCTTTCACAGCAGGGATATGCGTCATTCTTGGGGAACTATTGGCTCTGGGAGAAATACCTGCTTTCAGGGAATTGACCCTTGGTTTTTCCAGTGTGTTCCTGATCTCAGCAACATCCCTGATCCTCAACGATTACTTCGATCTCGAAAGCGACAGGATCAACGCGCCGGAAAGACCGCTTCCATCCGGAATTGTTACCAACCGAGAGGTTGTTCTGCTTTCCATTGCGGTAACCATCCTTGGCTTTATCACCAGTTTCCTGCTCAGTTTTCAGACCTTACTGGTCGTTATCTTGGCATGGATAGTGGGATTTCTGTACAACTGGCGCTTCAAAAAGACGGGATTGCCCGGGAACTTGATGATCAGTTTCTCCGTAGGGATGACCTTCATTTTCGGCGGGATCGCTGTCGGCAAACCGATTGAAGTGGCAGTCTGGTTTTTCGGTACGTTGGCATTGCTCATCAATCTAGGTGAAGAGATCGCCGCTGATGCGATGGATATGGATGGGGACCGGAAAGCTGGTTCCCGCTCCCTGCCGGTATTGTTCGGTCAGGAAACTGCAATCCGCATCAGTGCCGCAATCTTCCTTCTGGTGATCACCATCAGCATGATGCAATTTGTATTGGGTTGGATGGAATGGCTGTATATCACTCCATTCCTGTTCATGGATGGGGTGATTCTATTTTCAACCCATAAGTTATTGGACTCAAAGCTGGCAAATCGTCGCATGTATATCCGTTGGATCTATCTGAGCGCATCCCTGGCGATCCTAAGCGTGATCGTCATCCGTTTGTTGAAATGAAATCTAATATGAAAGGAATCATAAAATGTCCGATCTGAAACCGAATGAAAGTCAATGGAAAAATATCTATATCGTTGGCGGAATTGCCACCATCATTGCATTAATCGGGATTGTGCTGGATGTAATCTTTGGTTCTGTGACGGGTGGCAATTTATCCGCTCTGCCACAAACAGCCATTGACAGATTTGCACAATTTCAAATAAATCCCTTACTTGGTCTTTACAATCTCGACCTGTTGAACATCATCAATCAAATGATTTTTATTCCCGCTTATTTTGCGCTTTTTGCCGCCCATCGCAAGACAAACATTGCATATGCCCTACTTGCCTTGATTATTTTTCTGGTAGGGACGACAATTTTTGTCACAACAAATACCGCCCTGCCCATGCTTGAACTAAGTTATAAATACGCCGCCGCAACAACAGAGTCCCAAAAAACTTTACTTGCCGCCGCGGGTGAAGCCATGCTTGCAAGGGGTACACATGGTAGTTTAGGAGTATTTATAGGCTTTCTATTGCCAAACATCGCAGGTCTGATCATGTCATTCACCATGTTAACAGGGAAGGTTTTTAGCAAAGTCACTTCGTATTTAGGGATTGCTGGCAGTGCCTTAATCGCGCTCTATATTATTTTGGTGACTTTTGCACCCAACATAAAAGATACGGCAACAGCCTTTGCCATGCCAGGCGGATTATTGTCTATGGCTTGGATGGTCATGTTCACCATCCGACTGTTCCGTTTGGGAAATTCCAAGGATGGCGTCTAGCCATCTGTTCATGAAGAGAGAGAAATGAAAATCGTATATGTCCTTGTTGCAGTCCTCGCAATATTGATTCTGCTCGGCTGGATCGGATTAAACGTACAGCCCAAATCCTTTTCAATGCCTGCGCTTCAAAAAACAAGCCCGAAAACTGTTCCGCTTCCAAGTGGCTTGCCTACACCCGTTGAGCGCTTTTATCGCACGGTGTATGGCAACCAGATCCCCGTAATCGAGACCGCCGTATTTGCCGGGCGTGGACGGATTCGTCCATTTGGCATCTGGCTTCCGGCGCGTTTTGTCTTTGTCCATAATGCCGGAAAAGACTACCGCCATTATATTGAGGCGACATTTTTTGGAATGCCTTTCCTGAAAGTAAACGAAGGCTATTTGGACGGCGAAAGCTTCTTTGAAAGTCCGATGGGCACGTTCTATGATGACCCCAACACCAATCAGGGCGCGAATCTGGCGGTTTGGGCGGAGGCGGGATGGTTCCCTTCGATCTGGCTGACCGATTCAAAAGTCCGGTGGGAGGCGGTGGATGAGAACATCGCTTTGTTATTCGTACCGTTCGAAGATCAAGTAGAGAATTTTGTCGTACGCTTCAATCCACATACAGGGATGATCGAAACGATGGAAGCCATGCGCTACCGCGAAGCTGGTGAGGGCAAATCCAAGATCCTATGGATCACACGCAATGAACCTGGGAACACGTTGCCGGGTATGAAGATCAGCGCGGTCGGCTCCGCCACGTGGCTGGATCAAGGCAGTCCCTGGGCATATTTTTCACTGGAAGAAACAGCCTACAACGTGGATGTTAGTGAATATATCCGCGCTCGCGGTCAGTGAATATAAAAATAGAAAAGAGGAATGATGGCAACTACACAAGTCTCCGAAAACGGCTCTGAACAAACGATTTCCCATTTGGTTGGGTTCTATACAGCGATCTTCACTGTGATCATGACGGTGGTCACGTTTGGCTTTGCGATCACCGCCATTCCGATCTCTGGAGCAAACTGCGGCGAACTCTGCATCGAGTATCCGTACTTGAATACTTTGTCGCAGTTTCCGAAGGACTATCTCTGGATGCCGCTTGCGATCATCCTGACCCTATCCTATCTAGTGTTGATGATTTCCATTCATGTATACGCCTCCAACCAAAGGAAGATCTTCAGCCAGATCGGACTGTCCTTTGCGCTCCTGGCGACAATGGTTCTGGTGGGCGATTATTTTGTGCAGTTCTCGGTCGTCCCGATCAGCCTGATGAGCGGGGAAACAGAAGGGATTACCTTGTTGACCCAATACAATGCGCACGGGGTCTTCATTGTGCTGGAGGAATTAGGCTATCTGTTGATGAGTCTCTCCTTCCTATTCATGGCGCCTGTGTTTGTCAACAAGAACCGTTTGGAAGCTGCTGTCCGCTGGGTATTTGTAATCAGTTTCCTCCTGACAGTTCTTGCCCTGACCCTGACCTCGATCAATTACGGATTGGATCGACAGGATCGTTTCGAGGTCGCGGTAATTTCCATCGATTGGTTGGTGTTGATTATCAATGGAGTACTATTGAGCATCGTATTCAAGCGTCAAATGAAAGGAAAGAAAATTGCATGACGCATGATACATTTGTTTTCAAGGAGTTTCCCAAAATTCGCCACGGCTACATTGATGTATTGCGCGAAGGGCAGCGCAAGCGCTTCATCCACGGCTTGTTTGAAGTGGACGTGACCGACGTCCGTATGAGACTGGGAGAATACAAAACCAGGACGGGCGAAACGCCATCCTTCACTGCATTCGTCATTCACTGTCTGGGCAAGGCTGTGGACGAAAACAAGATCCTGCACGCCATGCGACAAGGTAGAAATAAGCTGGTCCTCTTCGATGAAGTCGATGTGAGCACGCAGATCGAAGTGGAAGTAGATGGACACAAGATCGTCAAGCCGCACGTGGTACGCGCCGCCAACAGGAAATCGTTCCGCGAGATTCACAACGAGATTCGTGCCGCACAGGTGGGGAAGCCAGAGGAGGAGCAGAAATACCAATCCATGCAATTATTTCTCTCCCTGCCGAGATTCATCCGTAGTGGATTCTGGCGGATTATTGCCAGCCAGCCGCAGATCTTCAAAAAGTTGGGCGGGACAGTCGGCATGAGCGCCATCGGTATGTTCGCCGACGGCGCCGGCTGGGGTATTCCCATTTCTTTCCCAACCCTGATGATCACTCTGGGAGGTATCGGTGAGAAACCCGGCGTGGTGGAAGGGCGGATTGAAATCCGTGAGTATCTGAGTCTCACAGTCAGTGTGGATCACGACATTGTGGATGGTGCGCCTGCGACAAGGTTTGCCAAACGATTACGGGAATTAATGGAAACTGGGAATGGTATTGGAGATTTTATTAAGTACACATGACTTATAGACTAGAACATCTTCACCTCCCAGGTAAGGTAATTTAATAATTTTTGGAATCAAGGAGATTCCAGCGAAATAACCTTTACCATATCTTTATAGTCGCTTTACACCCTCTTCAATGGTAAATCCTATACTGATGTCATAAAACAACACACGGCAGTGTGATGACAAAAACAGGAGACTAACCATGAACAAAACTTTATCCACAACCTTGACCATCCTCGCAGTCCTCGCGCTGGCGGCGGTCATCTTTTTCGCAGGTAGCATGTATGCCCGCGCCAACGCGTTCGGACCTTCCATGATGTATGGCTGGAATGACAATCAAGCCTATGGTCCTTCCATGATGAACGGACGTGGACCTAACATGACGGGCGGTAACACCTACGGTCCAGGAGGAATGATGCGAAACGGCGGCATGATGAATGGCTTTGGCTATAACAATGCCAACCTCCCCACCCTGACCATTGACCAGACGAAAGCCGCCGCCGAATACTATCTGGCGAACCTGAACAATTCTGATCTGGAGATTGCTGAGATCATGGTCTTCGATAACAACGGCTATGTTGTTGTCAAGGAAGCCAGCACGGGCATCGGCGCCTTCGAACTACTTGTCGATCCCGTTTCGCAGACCGCCTACCCCGAACACGGTCCCAACATGATGTGGAACCTGAAATACAGCGGACTCAACCACAATAATATGACACTTGCACCTGGCGCAAGTGCAGGTGTGGGTGGAAATGGTTATGGAATGATGGGCGGACAAGGCATGATGGGCAGTAATGGCATGATGAGTGGCTGGGACAACACGACCACATTGGATGTGGCTGCCGAAATGATAATCTCACCTGACCAGGCTGTTCAATACGCTCAGCAATATCTTGATACAAATTACGCGGGTGCCACCGCCGCGACCGATCCCACGCAATTCTATGGTTATTACACCCTCGACTTTGAAAAAGACGGCAAGATCGTAGGCATGTTGAGTGTCAACGGCTACAGTGGACAGATTTTCCTGCACACCTGGCACGGTACATTCATTGAGGAAACCGAGTAAGGTTCAGCCTAAATTACAAGATGCGCCGGGATAAGCCATTCGGCGCATCTTATTTTATGCAGGGGAAGTTACAATACTGATAAAAATCTCAGTTTATTATCCAGCCACAAGAGTTGCCCATGACAAAAATACTGGTTATCGACGACGAACCGTCCATCGTCAATCTTGTTACCGCCTATCTCAAGCCCGAAGGCTATGAGATTTACACGGCGACGGATGGTCCGTCGGGTCTTAAGTCTGCCCGCGCTTTCAAGCCCGATCTCATCGTCCTGGATATCATGCTTCCTGGCATGGATGGAATTGAACTGCTCTCTCGCTTGCGCCGCGAATCAGAAGTGTATGTAATCCTGTTGACCGCAAAAACCGAAGAGACCGACAAGATTGTTGGTCTTTCCGTTGGCGCAGACGATTATGTGACCAAACCATTCAGCCCGCGCGAATTGGTGGCACGAGTCAAAGCCGCGATCAGGCGCATTCAAACGGGATCAGGCTCAGGGTCCGAATCGAGCGTGCTGTCCTTTCGTCATTTGCACATGGATGTTGGCGCACGCATTGTCAAGGTCGATGATCAAGCGATTGATTTAACCGCCATCGAATTCGATTTGTTGAAGGCATTGGCTGAAAACCGCGGCAGGGTTCTAACGCGCGAGCAATTGCTGGAGAAGGTATGGGGCGGCGAATACTTTGGCGAAATGCGTGTCGTGGATGTGCATCTCGGACATGTCCGTCAGAAGCTGGGATATGAAGATTTAATCGCTACGGTGCGCGGCGTCGGTTATAGATTTGAAGATGAACCAATGTAAGTGAGGAATGATGATTGAGTATTTCCGCCGTCACCTGGGCGCAAGGCTGTTACTGTCCTATCTCGTAATCATTGTAGTCGGGGTGCTGGTGTTGGTAATTGCCAGTCAATTCATCCTGCCGACCTCCTTTAACCGCCACATGAATGGAATGATGGACGGCGGCATGGGAATGGGGATGGGTATGAACAATTCGATGGGACAACTGTATGTGGATTTCCGTGCCAGTTTCAACGAAGCCCTGATGTATGCAACGCTTGCAGCCATGCTTGCCGCATTCATTCTTAGCTTGTTCTTCAGTCGCAGTGTGATCGCTCCCATTCAGTCCATGTCGCTTGCCACACAACGAATTGCCGATGGACGATACGACGAACGCGTGCAAGTCAATGGTAATGACGAACTCGCCCAACTTGCAGTGTATTTCAATCAGATGGCGGAAAAACTGAATGAGGTGGAATCCATGCGTCGCCGACTTATCGGTGACGTCAGCCACGAACTGCGCACACCACTCACCGCCATCAAAGGTTCGATGGAAGGATTGATGGACGGCATCCTGCCTGCTACCGACGAAACTTATCAACAGGTCCATGCTGAGGCGGAGCGGCTTAATCGCCTCGTAAACGATTTGCAGGAACTCAGCCGTGTGGAAGCCCGCGCTTATCAACTGGAAGATCGCCCCGTGGATGCATCCACGCTGGTGCGAACGGTGACCAGGCGCCTTTCCCCTCACGCAGAATCGAAACGCATCCTACTGGACTTTGAACTGACTCCTAACCTTCCACTTGTCCTGGCTGACGAAGATCGCGCTGTGCAGGTGTTGACCAACCTGACAGGCAACGCTTTGCAATATACGTCAGAAGGCGGTAGAGTTACCATTTCCGCAAAGAGAATCAATCATGAGATCCAATTTTCCATTCGCGACACGGGTATTGGAATTCCACCCGAACACCTCTCGCACATCTTCGACCGCTTCTATCGCGTGGACAAATCCCGTTCACGGCAGGCAGGCGGCGGAAGCGGCATTGGCTTGACAATCGCACGCGCCCTCGTCGAAGCGCACGGCGGGCGCATCTGGGTGGAGTCGGCGGGAGATGGACAGGGAAGTCTATTTGCCTTCACGCTTCCCATCGAAAAGAAATGATCCAGGCAAAATAAGAAAACAAGAGAATTGGTTTGCAGGCGGATACATGCTTGACCAATGTATGGTCTGGGGGTAATATCACCACATGCTGATATGATGATATAAGAGGAATCCATATGCTTCTCGTTGCCAACCCCAAATCCATTGATATTCAAGCCAAACTCTTTCGCGGCTTTTCCGATCCATCCCGTCTTTCGATTCTCAGCGCCCTGCATGGTGGTGCCCTGACTGTAAGTGAAATTGTGGAAGCGACAGGTCTCACACAATCAAATGTATCAAATCACCTTGCGTGTTTACGCGATTGCGGTTTGGTGGCTGCCGAGCAACAGGGACGTTTTGTTTACTACGAATTAAGCGACAAACGCGTGGGGCGACTGCTGATCCTGGCAGATGAACTTCTCGCTGATGTCGCAAAAGGCGTTTATGAATGCACGCGCTATACCATCAAGGATGCCAAAAATGGCTAACCCGCAGACCCTCGAAATCCCCATCTCAGGCATGGACTGTGCCGAATGCACCATGCACGTTCAACATGCCATCGAAAAATTGCCTGGTGTGCAATCCGTAAATGTATTCCTTGGCACCGAAAAAGCCGTGGTGAGACTTGACCCCGCGCAGGTGGACATGTCCACCATCCGTGCCGCCGTTCAGGGTGCAGGTTATGACGTGCCCGCTTCAGACTCACCCAAAGTTGATCCTGTTTCGATGGGCGACTTCAACCGCCGATTGACGATCCTGCTGGTCAGTGTGTTTGCCATCATTTTGAGTGTGGTGATCTTCGGCGAAGGCTTGGGCTTATTCGATTTTCTCAATGAACTGATCCCCTTCCCGCTCGGTGTCCTGTTCGTAATTGTAGGCGGTTATCCCGTCTTTATGAATGTCATTCGTGCCACATTGAAACGTCAGATCATTTCGCACACCCTGATGACCATCGGTGTCATCGCGGCGTTGGTCGTGGGTCAATGGGTTACGGCGGCGCTTGTGGTCGTCTTCATGCGCGTCGGCGATTATGTAGAGAATTTCACCACCGAATCTGCCCGCCGTGCCGTGAAGGAATTAACATCCCTTGCTCCTCAAACCGCCCGTGTGGAACGCGATGGAACGGAAGTGGAAGTGCCAATTACCGAATTGAAAGTCGGTGAAACAATCATCGTTCGTCCTGGCGAAAAGATCGCTGTAGACGGTGAAGTCATCAGCGGTCAAGCCACCATCGACCAATCCGCCATCACAGGCGAATCCATGCCCATTGAAGCTGCGAGTGGTACGCATGTTTATGCCGCAACGATCGCCAAGCTTGGTAGTCTGCGCATCCGCGCGGAACGAATCGGAACAGACACAACATTCGGACGCGTGGTAAAGATGGTGGAGGAGGCAGAAGCGCATCGCGCCAATGTTCAACAGATTGCCGATAAATTCAGCGCCTGGTATCTGCCTGTGGTCGCCGTGATTGCAGGGCTGACCTTTCTATTCACCCGAAATCCATTATCCACTGCCGCCGTTCTATTGGTTGCCTGTTCGTGTTCCTTCGCGTTGGCAACACCAGTTGCCATGCTCGCCTCCGTGGGCGCCAGCGCCAAACGCGGATTGCTCATCAAAGGCGGCAAGTATCTTGAATTGTTGGCGCGTGCTGATGTTCTGTTGGTAGATAAGACTGGCACGCTCACCCTCGGACAGCCGCAGATTACGGATGTCATTTCGTTGAATGGATTATCGCGCTCAGACCTGCTTGGTCTTGCCGCCTCTGCCGAACGCTATTCCGAACATCCGCTGGCAGAAGCAGTGCGTGTGATGGCTCGTGAGGAAAACGCCGCATTGATCGAGCCTGAAAAATTTGAAGCCATCCCTGGACATGGTGTTCAGGCTATTATCAACGCTCAGACCATTCGGATTGGAAATCGACGTATGATTCCCTCCGCCGCATCATTGCCCATTGCCACAGATTTGGAAGCCCAAGGCAAGACTCTCCTGTTCATGGAACAGAATCAGGAATTGGTGGGCGTCTTCGCAGCCTCGGATACTTTGCGTTCCGAAGTGCCAAACGCGCTGGCTGAAGTTCGTTCGCTTGGGATTCGATATATTGAACTGCTCACGGGAGATAACGAAAGAACGGCTTCCGCGCTGGCAGAAAAACTGGGCGTCTCCTACCGCGCAAATCTACTGCCTGAACACAAGATCAATGTGGTCAGGGAATATCAGGCAAAGGGACATGTGGTTGTCATGATCGGCGACGGCGTGAACGACGCACCCGCGCTTGCCCAGGCGGATGTCGGCATGGCAATGGGCGCAGCAGGAACGGATGTCGCCATCGAAGCGGCTCACATCGCCCTTATGCGCGAAGACTGGAATTTGGTGCCCGATGCCTTGAAAATAGCCATACGCACCATGAAGATCGTCAAGACAAACCTGGCGTTTACTACCATCTACAATCTTGTGGGATTATCCCTGGCAGCTGTTGGCGTCCTTCCGCCTGTTCTTGCCGCCGCCGCACAATCCCTGCCCGATATCGGCATCATGGGTAATTCAGCAAGATTGCTGAGGCACAAATAAATCAACTGCCTTCGGAAACTCCGAAGGCAGTTTTTTATCTTGTTGACACACTGGCTGGGATTTGGTTCTTCCCTTGAAGAATCAATATGACTGCCAAAATTACAAGGTAGCCTACATAAGCGCCGACTTCTGTCAGGGAAGGATTACCGTTGTATCCGACCAGCGCTTTGAGAAGCAATCCCACCTCACTCTTGTCGCTCAGAATGGCATTGATGTTCCAGACGTTTTCGATTACTGAAGGAATGATCCCTGCTTCATTGAACTCGTGAACTCCCAGCCCAACCAGACCCGCCGCAAAAATAACCAGAAGAATGTTGGTTACGCCAAAGAAATTACGCAGACTGAGTCTCATGGTGGATGAAAACACTATCCAACCCAAAAACGCCGCACTGATCAAGCCAAGTAATGCGCCGGAAACCGTTTGCAACGGACTGGAAGTCAGTCTTGCCGCGAGCAGGAACAACGCCAATTCAATCCCCTCGCGGAATACTGCCAGGAAAGCCAACGCGAACAGGGCTTTCTGTCCCTTGCCCAGCGCTGCCTGGTTGGTTTGTTCCTCAATTTCACTCTTGAGTGTACTACCATGATTTTTCATCCATAGGATCATCCAGGTTAGGACTCCTGCGGCAAGAAGCATGGCAATGCCCTCGAAAATTTCCTCGCCTCTACCTTCGAATTCCATTCCAAGCAGGTTAAGAGCCAGCGCTGCGACAAGACTTAACAGTGCGGCTAAGCCTACACCTCGCCAGACGACGCCGTTCATATCCGTGCGCTTTAGTTTTACAAGGACTCCCAGTACGATGCCGATGATCAGGGCGGCTTCCAGACCTTCACGCAGTGATAATAGAAAACTTGCAAACATTGAATATAGACCTCCAGATCTTAGGGGATCCAATTGGATAGTACATTCACAATCAGATCAGGATTCGCGGGATCATTTGTTTTCAAATGAACCGCAAAGTTGTGCGGGCCATCCATGCCTTCGTGCATCATGAAGACACTGGATTCGACAATGGTGCTTTCGCCAGGTTTGAGTACCATCGAACCGATGGTTAGTTGAGGTGGTCAGCATCCCTCCAGTACTTCGATGTACGGGTCTTCCTTGAAGCGCAGTGTGCCATCCCCGGTATTGGTAACTTTGATCGCGAAAGTCTTCTCCACGTTAAACTTCACATCGCCATAGTCAATCAACTGTTGATCCACTGCGATCGACGGCGTGCTGCCACCATCCCCCTGACGCGCGAACAGAAATACTGCAAGGGCGATGAACACTCCGCCCAGCGCCAGAAACAGCCACGGGAACTTCTGCTTTTGTTTCTGTCTCTTATGTTTTTTGCTCATAGAGCCTCCTTAATTTCCATATTCAAACTGGAACGAATAGATGTATGCGATCAGGTCCCAGATTTGTTTTTCGGTAAAAATGACGCCCCACATGGGCATCCCTGTTCCCATGCCTCCGCGTAGGATTTTCCCTTGTAATAATGCAGGGCTTGCACCAAGCATCCGCCGCGGATCGGTGAAATCCACAGGCACTTGCATCACCATATTCATTGCGCCCTCCATTGTTTGCATGGAGGCTTCACCTGCCTCGGCAAGATCGTCGGCAAAGACGCCATCGCCTGCGCCATTTTCACCGTGACAGGCGGCGCAATTTTGGGCGTAGAGTTGTTTCCCGTTTGCAAGGGATTCAGGGGTGGTATTGGATTGCCAGAAGTAGGCGACTGTGTCCCAGCGTTGGGCTTCGGTTAGGGATGTGTTTTGTAAACTTTCAAAAACCTCATAAGGTGAATGAGAACGATAGTAGTCGGCAGACTGGTCAATTGGTAAATTGGCTTCCAGTAATTGACCGCTGGTCGCCGAAGGCTTTCCTGTTGGAACAACAGGCGCGTCGTGCGGAGCGTCAAGGTCGAGGTTGAGGGAAACGTAGAGGGGAACAGAGGCAGGCTGGGGGTCAGTAGAAGCGCCGCTGACTTCTATTGTGCCGCGCATGCGCCAGTGGTTGAGTCCGCACCAACGCGTGCAGAAGAAGGCATAGATTCCAGGCTTGTCGAAGTTCAATGTGACCTCGGTAACTTTGCCGGGCAGGATGTCCACACTTCGCATGTCCATCTGACCGACTGCAAAACCATGTACAACGTCATCGGAAGTGATCTTTAGATGAAGAGGCTTGCCCACTTCTGCTTGAATGACATCGGGATTCCAGCCGCCATCCTCCGCCATGCGTGCGTGGATCAAAGGTGTGCGTGCCCAAAGGAATAATGGAGCGCCAACGGCAAGGAGTATCCCTGTGATAATCAGGATGCGTGAGATGAGTTCGGAGCGTTTCATAGCAATAACCAGAGCATGAGAGAGGTGGCGATAAAACAATATATGATCACTGGAATGGGTGAAACCTTTACTTCACCTGCGGCTTTTTGCGCGGTGCGCGCCGACCAGATCAAGCCGCCAACCAGCGCCAAGGTCTGTGCAGGTGCGAGAATGGAGGTGAACATCGGCTGCCATGCTGCATGGGCTGTGCCAAAAAGATTCCACCCAAGCCCCAGTGGGTCGGAGAGGGCGGCAAGGATGTAAGAGGCGTTGGTGAGAACGAAGGACAGGCTGAATGCCACCCAGAACATCAAACCCAATGGGATCAGGGCGGTTGAGAGTGATGCAAATCTTTGTTTAAGTGGAAGCGTATTCTTCTTGTTTAGAATACCAAGCATGAACAAGCCAGGCAGAATAACGAAGATGATCGCAAGAAAAACGATGGCATAGATGAACCAGGAGTTTGAACTGACATTGTAGGCGGCATCCTTGAATGCGCCCCACGGACCCAGCAGGACGCCTGCATAGATAATCGCCGAGCCGAGCATGATGAAGGCTTTGAATGCTTCGTCCATGCGAGTGGATGGTTTGGCAAGGTCAGCGGAGAAGGGACGCAGGTTGACGGCAATATTATCATGCGGGCAGGTGCGGATACATTCCATGCAGAGTCCGCAGTAAGTATTCTTTGTCAACCCGCCGGGGAAAACATCCCACGGACAGCCATAACCTGCTGAAGAACCGTTATAGCATGGCTTGCCTTCACAAGTGACACAAACCTGCTTATCTTTGATGCGCAATTCGATAGGGGCAGTTTGGGAATACAGACCGATAAACCCGCCAACGGGACAGAGATAGCGGCAGAAGGCGCGGCGTTCAAAAACTGTGCTAAGTCCAATGGCGGCGAAGAGCATGGCGGCAAGCACAATGCCTGTGATGTTTGGGGTGGTGAGCAGAACACTGCTGAAAAGAGCGAGAAGAAGAAAAGAAATATTCTGCAGCCAGATATTGCGGAACATCTTCGGTACGCGGAGATTGAGCCACTTCGGTCTTTTGTCGGGGGGACTCAACGCTGCGCCACGCTGTAACCATTCGCCTGGAAGCGGGATCGGGCAAACCGCGCACCATCCACGCCCGAAGAAGGGAACCGCCACAAGAATCAGAATAGCCCACCATGCAATCCACACGAAGACAATGCTAAAGTTATGACTCCCGACAGGTGTTCCGATGAGTCCCGCAAGGATGGCAAAGATGTATCCGATCAGCATCACGATAAAGACTGCCAATTGGGGGTAACGGCTTTTGAGAGCGTTCTTTATAAAGGGAATACGGGTAAGTTCGATGCGGTTCATAATCTACGCAACATTTCTTTCTTCTTTTTTCAAGATGAAAGAAGAAAGAGGAAAGAAGCCAATCACTGTCAAGGACGCAAGCCCTATCGAGCGATATAGCCAGTCATTTCTTCCAACAATTAGTTTACCGATCATGAAGGGATGCATGGCTCCGCAGGTGATGTTACAGCGGAAGCGGAAAGAGCCGGGTTTGTCGGCTACGAAGGTCAGGGTTGCAGATTGACCTGGGTCGGCTTCGACGGAAATATCGTAATCATCCACATATAAACCGTGGACAACATCCGTGTTGACCAGTTGGATGGTCACTGTATCGCCAGTGTTGACTTTAAGTTCGGAGGGAGAATAGGCAAACTGGTGCGCGTCAATCTCAAAGGTCCGTTCTTGAGGCGCAATGGCTGGAACTGGCAGGGGCGCGAATGCCACCGCCAGTCCTGCCATTACAAGGAGGAGAAGAGAGAAGCGCGGGTTCATCTGGTTAGGGAATATTGGATCGCCCGTATTTTGAATAGGTTGTGTCGATGTATGCCCTGGCATCCTGCGGACTTTTGCCCTCGTTCAGCATGCGCATCACATCCTGGGTGATGTCCACGCAGATGGAGCAGCCGAGGGCATGATTGTCGAAGGTGATCTTCCCGCTGGCATCCACATCCGAAACGTAGCAATCATAATTGGAGGTGTGACCGATGTCGCCGCATCCGCAATAACAGGGAATATCCTGCATGATGTCGGGATTGGCGGTATTAAACTGGTACGCCTCTTGCACTGCCACTGGAGCGGATTGAACATCCATTGGCATTTGGTCCAATGGCGACATGGCAAGATGAACTTCACTTGAACTTGATGTGGAACAGGCTGAAATTGCCGTGCCAACCAGCGCAAGCACAATTAACAGGAAAATAAATTTATTTGCTTTTGAAAACATATTGAGCCTCCGTGTTCGGATGGCTCAATAGTAGTCTGACAATTATGTCCGTTCCAGCGCAGTACGGCGGATAGAGGTATGCGCCAAATGGCTTATGATGAATGTCATCTGGTGCAGGAGGCGAATTAAGCGTTGATCACCTGTGCCTGGTAGTTATGGCGTCCATCATTTCCCGCCCCAACCACTGCCTGAACAAGCATCTCGATAGAGACCTTTTTCTCATCGAAGTACACTTCTGCCATGCGCATGTTCAACAGCACATCGGCGTCATGGACGCCGTCCAGCAACAACAGACCATTACGTACACGCGTGGCGCAGTTAGGACAGCCCATCCCTGAAACGGACAGCAGGATTCGGTCAGCAGACTGGATGATATGATCCAGCGCGGACTTTTGGATCGGTTCAACGTGGCAATTGTCGCTCATGATGATCTCCTCTCAATTGTGTTGCTTTACAGGATAGTGTTGGACTTTCCTTGCCTTTTCGCCCAATTCGGGCTTGGCAAAGGTTTTGGGGGAACGCTCAAACTGCGCCTGGCATTGCGGACAGCATAGAAAATAGTTCACACCTTCAAACTCGATGGTGATGTGGGCTTTGCCGCGATTCATCCGTTTGCCACAGACGGGGTCTTTGAATGACATATGGATACTCCTTGGTAAATGTATTCCTTCATGTATTTTTTTGATTTAAGTTAACTGACTGAGTGTAAAACGCCCAAGGCTGGGAGCAATCTCAATCCGCAGGATGGAGTCTACAAGATCTGACATTAAATGCAGAGAGGCATCTTGCCTATTCCGGGTATACGCCATTTTGCGGATATTGTTTTTCAGGTAGTTTTCATTTGAGCTGTGTACCCTTGGATAAGCAGGAATGCCTGTGTAGCTGGGTACAAAATAGTGCCTTCATGGAAAATAATTTGATCAAATAGTCGTTCATATGAAGAAGATAATAAACACCAAACTCGCAATATTTTTCCTACTGGGGTCAATTGTTGTGATTCCCCTGATCTATTCCATTCCTGCAGTTCATGAAAAAGTTGCATGGCGAGTCAATGAAGTATTGGCACAAACCAAGTATGCAATCTCGCCTCCGGAGAAAGTGGTATTCGTCCCAAAGGAAGGTTCCACAACTGAAGCCCCTCACCCAACTGTGACTGAGACGGGTCCCACTCCCCAACATATGCCTGCGACGACGCCGACCCTGGTTGTATCGCCAATACCATTACCTGAAAGGATAACTCTCATTGGCGCCCAGCATGAATATCAAACCTGGAATAACTGTGGCCCGGCTACCTTGGCAATGGCGCTTACTTACTGGGGATGGGACGGCGATCAGCGACCTATTGCCGCCTTCACCAAACCCAATTCGCGAGACAAGAATGTAATGCCTGATGAACTGTCCGATTATGTTCTGGAGGAAACGGGATTTGAAATTGTTTACCGTACAGGCGGTGACATCGAACTGCTCAAACGCCTGCTGGCTGCAAAATTGCCGGTGATCATCGAGAAAGGCTTCGAGGGACGCGATTTCGATGGTTGGATGGGGCATTATGTCCTCGTGACCGGTTACGATGAAATCGAAGGCAGGTTTATCGTTCAGGATTCGTATTATGGTCCCGATCAGTCTATTCAGTATGAGGATTTGGAGAGTAATTGGCGGGCGTTTAATTTCACATATCTTGTTATTTATCCGATTGAACGGCAGGAAGACGTGGTCGCGATTTTGGGATCCCATTTTGATGTGGAAAACAACAACCAAAGCTCAGCACAGGTGGCAAAGGAAGAGATCATCCAATTAGCCGGAAGGGATCAATTTTTTGCATGGTTCAATCTGGGCAGCAGTCTGGTTCAACTCCGGGATTATGCCGGTGCAGCCGTGGCGTATGACAAAGCATTTGCCATGTATCCTGATATTCCAGAGCAGGAGAGACCCTGGCGTATGATGTGGTATCAGACCGGGCCGTACTCGGCATATTTTTACACAGGACGTTATCAGGATGTGATGGAGCTTGCCACTACCACCCTCAAGGCTATGAGTGAACCGGTCCTCGAAGAAAGTTACTATTGGCGCGCCCGTTCCCTTGAAGCATTGGGGGATAATGACAGAGCCAGGATGGATCTTCGGACGGCACTCAAATACCATCCCGGTTTCGAGCCTGCATTAACCCGGCTTCATCAATTAGGAGATGTTCCCTAAAACAGGTGCTGGGCAGGTGCAGCAAGGCTATGCATTTTTCTACTCTTATTAAACATATGGGTATCCTCCGAATTCAGAGGATACCCAAAATAGTCTGACGACTTAATACACGATAATATCACGCAGGTTCAATGTGGAATGATTGGCCCACAACCACCGCCTTATAATGATGCCGCCCGTCATTGCCAGCGCCGGCAACAGCATTGACCAGCATTGCTTGAGTGATCTTGCTTCCGTCAAAATACACTTCCACTAACCCTGACTCCAAATAAATCTCGGCGTGATGAACACCATCAAGTGGAATGAGACCATTACGTACACGGGCGGCGCAGTTGACACAACCCATGCCGGAAACTGCCAACAGAGTTGTATCTGCATTTTTGAGGACACTATCCAAGACTGCTTTTTGAATTGGTTCGACATGACAATTTTGATCCATGAGATTTCTCCTATTGATACTGTGAATTTTGATTACATGCGCATTGCCATCGGCAGAGTGAAGAGAACAACGTTCATAATGGTCAGAACGACCATCAACACCGCAAAGGGTGCAAATGTTCCCCAGACCTTTTCGCCGGAATGATTCGATTGGGAGATGCGATAGGCAGTGTAAAGAGACCCGATAAAGCCGAGCGCGATCAAGCCGAATTGAAGCCACTGGATCTCCTGCATACTGAGAATGGCGGGCGACGCGCCGTGGATTTCCGTCCCAAACAATGCCATACCGGTGTATAGAATGGACTTGCCTTCCGCCAGCAGGTGGAACAGGTTATGTGCGATGTGCCCTGCCATATCCAGTGCGATGATGGCGTAGCCAAAGCGGGCAAAGTTTTCAACGAGCGTGGCTTTGTTGAACTTGCTTGCGATCCAGGATGTCAGACCGAGCAAAGCTACCGGGATGACAATGGCCGTCGCGAAAGTGATACTGAAGGTAATGGCATAGCTGGTCGTGCCGGTTACGTTCTCCAGCCATTTCAACATGGACTCCCAGATTTCTAGCATGGTCACATTCTGGACGAATACGATGCCCATGATGACCGCTGAAAGGAAGGCTTCTTCAAGTTTCGGTTTGCGGATGAACCACAGTTCCTTGGTGGGCGGACGAACCGTGAGTTGAATGGAGTTATTAGGGCAGCCCTTGATACATTCTGCACAGAGGACACAGTTGGCGCTGGAGGTCATGGTCTTGGGGAATTCATACAATGGGCAGGGCATGGACTTGTCCGTGCCTTTGTAACAGGCAGCGATGGTACAGGTGGCGCAAATTTCCGGAGTGCCACGCAGGCTCAACATACCATTACGGGCATAGTTACCTGAAAGACCGCCCAGAAAACATACATATCGGCAGAAGGTGCGGCGTTCGTAAAAGGCGCCAGAGACGATCACGCCCGTGGTTAGGGTCAACATCAACACGCCGGAGCCAAGCGGGTTTTCCACCACGCCAAAGACGTGGTCACTCCAGGTAATGAAGATGAAAAGGGCATCGATGATCCAAATGCCGTATTTCTTCAGGAAGCGTGGCGCGGGTCGGTTATTGCCGACAAAATTTTGGACAAGATCATTGATCTTCGCGAACGGACAGATCGCACACCAGAAACGCCCAAGGAAAAGGAAAATGATCGGGATCAGCGGCCACCACAACACCCATGTCAGCGCGGTGCCGAAGTTGTCATGCGCCGATTCAGGTCCCAGAATGAGTTCGAACATAATGACCATAAAGATCATCAGGGTGGGCCATTGGATGATGCCGGGATACCAGCGGCTGCGCAGGAAACGGTCGATCCATTTGTTGCTGAGCAGGTTTCCGCCATTCAGCAGGGAGGGGGGTGGGGTGGGAAGAGATGTTGTCATGAAATAATCCTCTTAGGACCTTGGGGAAGTGGGTTTTCGTTTTGTGATGGCGGCTGTGGCAATCACCGTTGCATTGATGCCGAAAAAACCAGCCAGAATCCCATAATTAGAAATGGCGCGGGGAACTTCAATGGGGATTTCGACTGCGGTCATTTGGTCACCCAGAGTAAAGTGGATATTGAATGTCCAGTTGCCGGAAGCATCCAGATGGATCTCTCCTGAATATTCGCCAGCTTCATGCCCACTTGCGAGTGTCACTGCAACAGGTTCTTCCTCATGAGCAACCTCTTCGACAGCTTCATGCTCGTTGACTTCGGACTCGCTGGACATATCCATTCCTGACATGCCATGCGCATCTTCCGGGGCTGGGGTTTCAGTAGCCATTTCCATGCCATGCGTTTCCTCGGGAGGTTCTTCTGAATGATCGGATATGTCTTCCACTGGCATGGCGACTACTTCCACAACGGCGTCGGAGACCGGCATACCCATCGAGTCGGCGATCAAAACATGAAATTCATTCACGCCTGATTTGACAGGCTCGGAAAATACGAGCGTAATGTGATATCCATTTGCAGTCGCTTCATATCCACCATCCCCGCCATCGGCAAGTGCAGTTCCCGGAAAGCCCATCAAAAGCATTGTGATGATGACCATTCGGGTGGTGATTCCTGAAATTTTTTTAGCCATGAAAAGCCCAGCTCCTTATTCTGCAAAGTTGACCTATCTTATAAGCAAGACCCCATCCGAAGTAGCGCGATATGGCGCAAAAACGAGTAGGCAGAATGACTTGTGTCAAACATCATGCACAATGTATGACAGGTTTTTGACTTATGGTTAACGGTTCATTACCTTTCTAAAAAACAATCATCCCCTGATTAGTCAGGGGATGATTGTTCAAATAATTGTATTTTGATTACTTGCGTTGGAACAACAAACCGGGTTGCCAGGGTGTGCCCACTTGCACCAGAAGCCAGTGGTCGAGACCGATCCAGCCAGATGTTTTCCAGGCAAGGACGAGCAGGATCGAGAGGATCAGGAAGACAGGATTGACAGAGGCGGAGCCAGCCATCATAAAGTTCCAGTTCATGAAGCCACCGATAAAGGCAGAGAACCAGATGAAGATACCCAGGATCAATGCTCCGCCCACCAGCAATTCGCCCACCGCCACCAGTTTGGCGAACCAGACGTAGTTGCCGCTATCGAGCATGAATTGGATGAAATTGCGATACCAGTCAAAGGCGATCAGTGGACGGGCAGGCGCATCGGGGATGAGGACAGCGCGATCCCAGAAACCTTTTAGCGCTTCGCCGCCCTGCATCCAGGCGGGGTTGGTGATCTTGCCCCAGCCCGATTCGATCCATTGATAGCCCAGGTACAGGCGGATGGCGAGCCACAGCCAGGCAAATGCCTTTCCTTCGAACAGAGTCTTCGTGAATGGAACATCAGCGAGTTGATATTCCCGGGACATGGTTTGAGTAGTCATTTTTTTACTCCTTTTAGGATGAATTTTGTCTTGCTTCGAACTCATCTTACATCCCGCATGGAATAATCATCAGCGCATTTCGACCTGTTTCGAAATGCGCTGATTCGCTTATGATATTTATCAGGAATGATTTCCTGATTGTCATATTGAATTAATCAAGAGGGTGTTCGATTTCACCAGCCATAAAAGGGTCTGGGTCCAAAAGAAATACATCCAAACATGCCTGCGTACAGAAATATATCCTCTCGCCGCGATACTCTGCGCTGGGATATTTGGATGGATCTTTGATTTTTCCTCCACAAGCAGTTTTATATTCCGGTTGTGGAGGGGCAGAGAGCATTTCGTTTTGGTCCAGCGTCATTGTTTTCCTTTTCCATGATGTCGATTTTCATTCCTGAGCCAGTAGAGAGTCACAGCAGTGGCGGCTCCGATCATGCCAGCCAGAACCACCAGACTGGATGCCGAGCCGAATAACATCTTCCATAATACGGCGAAAAAGATCACTCCAATGACAAACGCCGCGATGTAGGTAAGGTTGGGCATGTGGATATTTGTGTGTTTCATATTTCGTATCTTCCTTTCATCATTATTCCACAATCAACTTACCACGTAACATTCCCATCTGACACTGGAAACCATATTCACCTTCTTTGGCAGGGGTGAATTCAAGCGTGACTTGTTCGCCTTCAGGTAATAATGCGTTTTGATTGAAATCGGGGAACAGCACTTTTTCGGAACATGCGGAACTCTCCTGACGTGTGAACGTTAACCGCACGGGGCGACCTTTTTGCACCACGATCACATCGGGGGTGTATCCGCCCTTGACCGTGATTGCCACCTCCTGCGCGCCTGAAGCGGAAACCGCAACACGAGTCTGCGCCTTGGGGGCAAACCAGAAATACCAGGCGATCAATACAGTCAACACGATTCCCGAAAGAATCACAAAGATTTGAATTTGAGTCATATCAAGTTCCTTTCACTGCTTGGATGATGGATAACGGACCGAACACCGTGACGAAGTTCTCCGCCTCTTTTACGGACCCGAAGCCTGCCTCTGTTACGAAGAGCGGAATCAACCCGTCGAAATTGTCGGCGGCTTCTTCGAGGCGGCGCATATATTTCGTCATGAAGCGGGTAAGAGAGGAATGCGGCGCGCCGAAGTCGAGCACATATAATTCGCCGTTTGGTTTGAGGACGCGATAAACCTCCTCGAATGCGCGGCGCTTGTCATCGGTGACAAGGTGGTGAATGACAAGGCTGGTGACCACTCTATCGAAGGCAGAATCAGGATACGGGAGGGAGGAAGCGAGTCCCTCATCCCATTGAATGTCTGCGCCGCGGGATTTATTTCGCGCGATGTCCAACACTTCGGAGTCGCCATCCAGACCTGTGATCTGCGCTTCGGGATGGGCGCGCTTGAGCATGAGGGTCAATGTGCCTGTGCCGCAGCCAAGATCAAGGACTTTCATTTGCGGTTGAATATTTGCCCGCTGAACCAGTTTGCGCTTAAAGGTCTCTTCGCGCATGACCCATTGAAGCAATGGATCGTACAGCGGCGTGAGCCAATTGAAACTGAGAGCGGGGATATAACGAACGTCATTGGGTGTTTGACTCATATTGTTCAGTTCCTTCCCATTGCCTCAACAAGACAATGCAAATAATAAGAACAAGCAACCCCATCACTTGCGCGGCGCGATAACCATCCAACCAGAGAACGCTGTCGCCGCGAAAGGCTTCGATAAAAACACGCGCAACGGCAGAGAGAGCGATGAACTGCACAAATCGCAAGCCAGGCGCATTCGCGGGAATCATGCGAGGCAGGATGATTGTAAAAATCATCAGCGCGAAAAAGATTTCATAGAGTTGTGTTGGCTGGCGATAATCTGACCATAAATAGACTGCCCAGGGGACGCGCGTGGGCGCGCCATAGGCATTACCACTCAAGAGGTGCGAGACGCCGATCATAATCATGAAAAATGCAAAGCCTGGCGTGAGCGCGTCCAGTGTTTTGCGGAATGGAAGTTTATGGCGGTATCCATACGCGGCAGCGGCGGCAATGCCAATCAGGAAACCTCCAATGGGAGAGAGCGTGCTCGTGTTCAATGAAAACAAACCAAGCGGGTTCGCCAGATACACTGAAGCATACTGCGCCGCGTACACCAGCCTTGCGCCGAAAATCCCGCCGAACAATCCGTACCCGATCAGGTTGTTTATTTTCTCTTTGTTCAACCCAAGGCGGACGGCTTCGCGCTCGACAAAGGTATTGCCGATCCAAAAACCGATGAACAACGCAAGCAGGGGCATTTGAAGCAGGAAAGGTCCAAGACGGAGGTAGGGGAACATTACTCGCCCTCCCGCAACAGCTCTTCGACCCTGGATTGAAGCAACGCTTCGTTCATTGGTCCGCCGACAACGATGGATCGAATCACGCCATTGCGGTCAATGAAATATGATGTCGGCAGCGCATTGACGCGATAAAGGTTTCCAATGGCATTGTCGCGGTCGAGTGCGATGGGAAAAGTTAAACCGATCTCTTTTGCAAAATCAGCCGCGGCTTGTTCTGAATCCTGCGCGGTGAGATTCAATCCGATCACGACAAAGCCAATATCCTTGTAACTGCGATACGTCTTTTCGATGGCTGGCATTTCCAGGCGGCAGGGTGGGCACCATGATGTCCAAAAGTTGACCAGAACTGCCTTGCCGCGTAATTCAGAGAGCGTAATTGTGCCGCCATCCAGCAGGTCGAGGGTGAAATCGGGGGCAGTGAAGCCTTCCTTGGCGAGAGCGCCCTGTTGTGCCTGAGGTTGGTCGGGCGGGACGCGCGAGAGCACTGCCCAGAACATGCCGAGAATCAAAGCCCAGGTCATCCACGTGATAAAGCGCGCATTGTTCATCATGGTTATCCAGCCAACGAACCCAGCTGCTCCCTCAGCATATTGATCGTGGGAAATCCCTTGATCCCTTCAGGTGTGGAATAAACACGGCAACTCATCGAAAAGGTTTCGCGTACCTCATGCCATAAATCCTTTCCATCCACCCGAAAATGCGGTGAGCCAAGAAAATTCAATCGAGTCGCATCTTCATCATCCGTAATTTTAATCGTCTTAATGGACGCGATAATGTTCTCCTCCTGCAGTGCGGTTTCGAGATTCTTCAAGGCGATCTCCCAGGAGGGACAGCCATCAAAGTAAAGCAGTTCTATCTTCACGAATCACCTCACACTAAACTTCGGCTTGAACCCGCGCAGGCGGTTGGCATTGCCAACGACGGTCACGGATGAGAACGCCATCGCCGCGCCCGCGATGAGCGGACTGAGCAACAAACCGAAGAAGGGGAAGAGCAACCCCATTGCGACGGGGATACCGAGAGTATTGTAGATGAACGCGCCGAAAAGGTTTTGGTAGATGTTGGTCATCGTGGCACGACTGACTTCGATGGCGGTGACCACTCCCTTGAGACTGCCCTTGATCAGCGTGATGTCCGATGCTTCGATGGCAACGTCCGTGCCTGTGCCGATGGCAAGACCGACATCCGCCTGAGCAAGCGCGGGCGCGTCGTTGATACCGTCGCCGACCATTGCAACCTTTTTGTTTTCCGCTTGCAACAGGTGAACGTTGTTTGCCTTATCTTCGGGCAATACTTCCGCCAACACGCGCGTGACCCCAACCTTGCGGGCAATCGCTTCAGCGGTGCGGCGGTTATCGCCTGTGATCATCACCACTTCAATTCCCATACCTTGCAGGGCTTTGATCGCTTCCGCAGAATCTTCCTTGACCGTGTCAGCCACGGCAACGATGCCAGCGGCTTTGCCATCTACTGCAACAAACATTGGGGTCTTGCCATCGTCGGCAAGCGATTTGGATTTTTCTTCCAATTGACCGAGGGCGATCTTTTCACGGTTCATCAGCTTGAGATTGCCGATCAGAACGCTTCTTCCTTCGACTGTAGCCGAGACGCCGTGACCTGGAATGGCTTCAAACTCCCTGACCTCTGTTAATTCAATCTGGCGAGCCTGTGCTCCGTCCACGATGGCTTGCGCCAGGGGATGTTCGCTAACCTTTTCAACCGATGCCACCAGGCGCAACAGCTGATGGCTGTTACCATTCATGGAATTGGTAAGGATGATATCCGTTAACTCAGGCTTTCCCTTTGTAATCGTGCCTGTCTTGTCCAGCACCACGATTTGAATGGCGCGCGCGGTTTGCAGGGCTTCGCCCGAACGGATCAGGATGCCATGCTCCGCGCCTTTACCAATGCCAACCATCAGGCTCATGGGGGTGGCAAGACCCAAGGCACAGGGACAGGCAATGATCAGCACGGTCACACTGGTAACGAGCGCATACACCAATTGCGGTTGAGGTCCAATCACGAACCAAATGACAAACGTCCACAAGGCAAGAATCATCACGATGGGAACAAAGTAACCAGAGATGGTGTCGGCGAGGCGGGCAATCGGCGCTTTGGAATTCTGTGCGTCCTGTACCATCTTCACGATTTGCGCGAGAGCCGTATCCTTGCCAACCTTCGTGGCGCGGAATTTAAATGCACCTGTCTTATTCAAGGTTGCCCCGATTACTTCATCTCCCTGTTTCTTGGAAACAGGCAGCGACTCGCCCGTCAGCATGGACTCATCCACCGCAGAACTGCCTTCGACGATGACACCGTCAACAGGCACTTTCTCTCCAGGGCGGACTTGGATTACATCGCCGACCAACACTTCCTCGACAGGCAAATCTAGTTCCTTCCCATCTCGTATCACGCGGGCAGTCTTCGCCTGTAAACCCAGTAATTTCTTGATCGCCGCGCTGGACTGTCCCTTGGCGCGCAGTTCAAGCGCCTGACCCAAAACCACCAAGGCAATAACGACCGCTACAACATCGTAAAACGGCTCAGATGTCCCTTCGGGAAACACGGACGGAAATGCGATGGCAAACGTCGAATACAACCAGGCGGCGCCTGTGCCCAGCGCGATCAATGTGTTCATGTTGGCGGAACGATGCTTGAATGCCGCCCATGCGCCTGTGAAGAAATCATAGCCCGAATAAAACAGCACGGGCAATGTGGCAACGGCAGAAAGAATCCATGCCCAACGGATGGTCTCCATTGACAGGTCACGGATACCAGGGACATACTGCGGGTACGCGAAAACCAATACGGGCACAGACACAATTGCCGAGAACCAGAACATTCTCATCAAGCGGCGATATTCACGCGCGTGCGCCTCTTCCTGTTTATCCACTGGCGCGTCTGTCAACGAGGGGCGCGGCTTATATCCCCAAGCCTCGATGGCTGTATTCAACTGGGCAAGGGTCGCCTTTTGGGGGAGATAATCCACGCTCGCTTCCTGCGTGGCGATGTTGACCGTTGCGCTCAAGACTCCATCCGTGGATTTCAGTTCATCCTCGATGAACTTCACACAGGAGGCACAGCGCAGGTTTTCGATTCCGATCTTGACGTTCGACCCACCTGGTTGAAACCCCGCCGAGCGGATCACTGCCGCCATTTGCGGAATGTTCACCTTTTTAGAATCATATTCGACTTGCAATACACCTGCGCCTGCATTGGTGGTTACTTGATGAACGCCTTCCAGGGCGCGCAAACCAGATTCCAGGGTGGTGACAGGCTTGTAAAATGGGAGATCGGCGACGGGTAGTTCGATGCGGGCGAGCGTCCGTTCGGGATTAAAACCCGTTGTTGCCGAAGTCATCACATAATGGTGTGGGTCTGCGTCAAATTGATCCACGCAAGATTTTGAACAAAAATAAAACGTCTGCCCCATGTGTTCGCGATTGGCGAAGGCACTTTGGGGTTCGATTTCCATTCCACATACAGGGTCACGGACAGTCATGGTTGCCTACCTTTTATAAAGATGCCAATAGTGTATATCCAATAGACGATGGCAGGGAGCGGATTTCAGCCTAGTTGTATATAAGCAAAATAGCCTATCTTTCGACAGGCTACTTTGAGAACGTGAGGGTACTTTATTTCAAGGCAGTGCCACAGTAGGGGCAAGTCTGCCAATCGGCTTGGGTGCCTTTTCCGCAGTGTGGACAAGGTGTGAGGGGAGTGGAGGACGCGGTATTTCCTGTGCCTCGCACCAGCGCAACGACGCCATAAACAATGAGTGTGAGGACACCGATGGGGATGAGCCACATGAAGATCATACCCAATCCCATGCCGAACCAGCCGAATGGAGAGAAGCCCCAGTTACCCATCATTCCATACCCACCCATCATGCCATATCCACGGTTACCCCACATCATGCCGCCTCCGAAAAGGAACAGAGCGGCAATGACTGCCACAATGCCAACGATCCACCAGTTAACTTTTTTCATTTTGATTTCCTTTCATAAAGTTTGTCCGCAGTGCGGGCAATTTTTCCAGTCGTTTTGCGTAGCCTGTCCACACTGGGGGCAAGTACGGCTTGTAACAGGTTTGAGCGCGTTGACCAGGTTATTGACGGAAACACCATAGACGAACAAGCCAACGAGTAATAAGGGGACGATCCACATGAGAAACATGATTTGCTCCTTTCTTGATGATCCAAGAATACCCGGCGTGATTAAAGAATGTGTAAAGGCACGACAAAGAGTAATTGAAGATTTTGTTTCGGCAAATTGTCTGAAAATAAAATAACCTGCCCGGCGGGCAGGTTACCTGAGGAGAAGAGGATGGAATTAATGCTGATGCGCGTGTTCATCAGTTTTGCCGAGATACTTTTCGGGCTCCTTGTCAAACGCCTTCTTGCAGCCTAGCGAGCAAAAGTAGTAGGTTTGCCCCTTGTATTCGGATGTGCCGGCAGCAGTGGCAGGATCGATATCCATGTGGCAAACGGGGTCATGCACAGTAGTTGTCATAAACAGGTCTCCTTTCCTTTGAATTATGCAATTAAAAGACAGCCTCAACGAGAGCCATATTACTGACGCTCTGATAGGCAATTCTGCCTATCCTATTTCTCGATCTCGCGTCCTGCCTGTTCCCATGCGACCATGCCGCCTTCGAGATTCCAGATATTGGTATACCCGAGCGAAACAAGTTCCTCTGCCGCAATTGCGCTCATGCGCCCACTGCGGCAGTAAAGCACAATCTTTGCATCTTTATCTGCTGGCAATTGCGTCAGGTTTTCTGGCGCGCTGATCTGGTCGTAGGGAATGGATAGGTCTGTATCGGCAATGTTTCCTGCAAAAGGAATATGGACATTGACAAGGAAAAGATCCTTGTTACTCAACATCGCATCCAATTCGGCAGGGGTGATGTCTTTATAGTAGCCGGAAGCGGTTGTAATCTCTTTGCCCATAATCTCTTCGACACTGCTCTGGCAGGCGGTCAGTGTCACAAGCAGAAACAAGGATATGAGGAGGATCTGTTTCATGGAATTTTTCCAGCCAACTCAAGATCGATGATCTGCTTGAACGCTTCAAAGGGTTGCGCGCCAACGATTGCCAACCCGTTGATGAAAAATGTCGGGGTGGATTGAACGCCAAGGTTGAGCGCAAAATCCATATCCTGCTGGATGACATCCTTATATTTGCCCGAATCCAGACACTCCTCGAAAGTGACTGCATCCAAATTGAGGTCAGCGGCGATCTGCAGGTACAACTCACGACCAAGCTTGTCCTGATTCTCAAAAATCCTATCATGGTAGTCCCAGAAGGCATCCTGTTCGTTGGCGCACATCGAGGCTTCCGCCGATGGAAAAGCTTCGGGATGAATGGATGTCAGGGGAAGATGACGATAGACAAAACGGATTTGACCGGGATACGCCGCCAGCAATTGTCCAGCCGTCTCGTCCTGGAAACGTTTACAGAACGGACACTGAAAGTCGCTGAACTCGACAATTACGATGGGCGCATCCACCGGTCCCTGGCTGGGAAAGCCTTCGAATGGGATTTCATAACGGGTGAACTGCGGCGCCTGTGTCGCTGCTGGCGCTTCGACAATGGGTCCCTGGGCAACAGGTGGGTTATCGATAATCGCTTGTTGTGAACGGGGTGCAAGCCCCCAGACAACATAACCCGTCAATATGCCAATGGCGAAAGCCAGTATCACCAGGACCGAATAAAAATGGGTTCGTTTAAAGGTAATGGTATCTTCCGAATTAATGGGGGTATCCATAAGGGTATCATCTCTAAAAATATTATGATCTTTGTATCGTGTGCCCGCTCAGGTAACCGAGATACGCAGGCACAAGTGGAAGCACACAAGGCGAAAGAAAAGACAACAACCCTGCGACGACGGCTGTAATATAGGTGGGCGCCGCCGCGTAGGTGGTGAATGACTCGATGAAGTAACCATTCTTGAATGCCCAGATCGCAATCAGGCTCATGGTGTTTGTAAACAGTAAAACACCTATCGCAA
This sequence comes from Chloroflexota bacterium, assembly GCA_016191845.1. Lineage (GTDB taxonomy): Bacteria > Chloroflexota > Anaerolineae > Anaerolineales > Villigracilaceae > JACPVF01. Next base: position 323,138 of record JACPVF010000011.1, on the reverse strand, counting down.
TGATGAAAACACCACTGGCGATCTTGAAATATTTTTGATAGGGTCGCATGCGCTTGAGCCAGCCGGAAGCGCGTTCCAGTCCAACTGCCATCGCGAGGAATGGAATGCCCAACCCAAGCGAATAACCTGAAGACAGCCACATTGCCTGTCCGACCGTTTGCTGGCTGAGACCCATTGTCAGAATAGCACCGAGTGTCGCGCCAATACACGGACTCCAGCCTGCCGCGAAGAAAACACCCATCAACGCTGAACCGCCATACGTTCCACGTTGACCCGCGTATTGGGCGCGCGTGTCCGCATAAAACCACGGGATGCGGATCACTTCCAGGGTTGCCAAACCGAACATGATCACGACCACACCCCCTATTTGCGCGATGACCTGTTTGTATGCGCCGAATAATTGACCCAGCGCCGTCACCGAGCCGCCCCAGCCGATCACAAACACCAGCGAGAAGCCGAGGACGAAAAGCAGTGCGTGTAAAAATATTTTCAATCGTTCTGTTTGGGAGGGAAAGCGGGGATTGACAGTGTCAGTGGTCATAAGTCTTCCTGTTCGATAAAGGTATGACACCATGATAAGCAAAACCCCGCCCCTGCATGAGCGCAGGATGGCGGGGAAATCGGTAAGCAAAATGGCTTATGAGTTTTATCGCTTCACAATCGGACCTCAAGACTGGTCCCACGTCCCAATGTGGATTCAATCTCAAGCCTTGCCCCGATCAAGTCGGCACGCTCGTGAATACCGAGCAATCCAAAGTGTCCGTTGGGAGCGAATTCAGTCGGACTGGCGGGAGTGGTGAAACCGTTACCGTTGTCAGAGATCATCATTGTTATTTCCGAATCAGAATAACGGATCGACAAGTCGGCACGGGTTGCTCTGGAATGTTTGACCACGTTATTAAGCGCCTCCTGTGCAATGCGATAGAGCGATAATTCCGCTTCGCGCGAAAGGCGGCGTTCATTGCCTGTCTTTTGAAATTCCACGATCAATGGATTACCCTGGCTGATTTCCCGCGCCAACATTTCAAGCGCGGTGACCAGCCCCAGGTCTTCGAGATAAATGGGGCGCAACGCCCGCGTCAGCCGGCGGAGGTTTTCGATGGTCTGTTCCGCGAGTGTTTCCAGTTCCTTGAGGGATTGTTTGCCATTCTGTTCTTTAATGGATTTCTGGGCAAGCTGGACGCGTTGCTTCAAGGCAATCACGGCTTGAATGGTGTCATCATGAAGTTCACGCGCCAGACGCGTCCGCTCCTCTTCCTGTGCCGAAGTGATCGCGCCGATGTAATCGTGTAAACCCTCCTGCGCCGCCTGCACCTTGCGGGACATTTCGGTCAATTCCATTTGCAGATGTTGTACTTCGGAGATGCCGCCCACGGATTCTTTGATGGCTTCAAAATCTCCCCATGCCAGCGCCGCCGCCTTGGACTCAAGTTTCTGCAGAGGCTGGACGATCTGTTTTGCGCCGAACCAGATTGCGATCAACGCCAGGATGAAGGCAGGCACCATTACCAGCGGAGCCATCTGGGTCAATTGCAGGGAGGGGCTGATTACCATTTCCCATTCCTCCTCCGTGATCAACGCCCAGCCTGTTGCTTCAATCGGGCTGTAGGCAACCACATGTTCGGTTGCTTCCTTCTTCACATAAAGAACTCCGCTCTTCCCACTCAAGGCTTCCTTAACACCTGGATGATCCGCCTCCAGACTTTCCTGCTCAAGCGTCCCGCTGACGAACAACAGTCGGCGGGAATCATCCAGCAAATAGATGGTCACGTGACTGCCTGCTGGATAGGTGGGTGTCAGGGTCTCGGAAGCCAGCGCCTCGGGTGAAAATGCGCCGGCGACGATCACATCACGGGAGTCAGAATAGGCTGAGATGATAACAAAGAGTTGATCGGAGCTGGGATCAAGGATCGGATCGGAGAAAACAGGTTCGAGGTCGGAAGAGGAAGCGAGTTTGATCAAGTTGGGATTTTGAGATACCCATCCCCAAAATCTGTCGTTATCCGTCTTTTCGATTAAGTGTCCATCCGTATTTAGGAAGGCAATCCCCCCGTTGAAATCCTTTGCCAGGTCGTTGGTGGTGGCGAATATATCCTTGAAGGAAATGTCCTCGGATGCCAGCACCGCCATGCTCGTGATGGTCGCCACGCGATGATGAAGCTCGGATTGCAGGGCGGCGGCGGCGGACTGCACCGCACGTTCATCGCGTTCCCCGACCAGGGTGCGCATGTCCTGCTGGTGCATGTTGACCCCGCCGAACGCAATGAACAACAACAAAAGCGTCAGCGGCAGAACCGTGACTGCAAAGAGTTGTGTCAGACCACGCCAGCCCGGCAGGAGTCGTTTCATTCTTCTGTAATATTGCCCGAACTTTGTGAGATCAACCCCAGCGCCACCCCGCGCATGACCGCCTCGGTGCGGCTGTTGGCTTGCAGTTTGGCGAAGATGTGCGCAAGATGTCCCTGCACCGTGCGATCACTGATATTGAGTTGTACGCCGATGGCTTTGTTGGTAAATCCTTTGGCGGCAAGCCGCAGCACATCCAGTTCACGGTCAGTCAATGGCTCGACGATCTTTTTTTCCGATCCTTTGAAGATGGTGGACATCAACTTGCTGGTGATGGACGGATCGAGCGCCGACTTGCCTTCATAGACATCACGCACCGCCTGGATCAGTTCATCCGCCTGCCCTGTTTTGAGAACATAGCCATTCGCGCCTGCCTGCAAAACCGCCATCACGTAGGGATCATCGTTGTAAGCGGTCAGGATTAACACGCCCACTTCGGGCAGATGGGCACGCACCCAGCGGGTGACTTCAATGCCACTGGCTTTGGGCATTTGGATATCCAGGACGGCAACATCCGGTTTATGCTTTTGGATGAGAGACTGCGCCTCCTCCCCGTCCCCCGCCTCGGCAATGACCTGGAGATCGGTCGCACTCTCAAGCAGTTGCCTCACCCCCGCACGGACGATATGATGATCATCCGCCAGAAGAATGCGGATTTTGGTTTTTGATTTGTTCGATGACTTTGGCATAACTTATCTCATCCAGTTTTTGATTATAGGCTTGTGTTTGAAAAACATACGGGAAGGCGAGCCAGACGATTCCCAGACCAGCCAAAAATCCAGTGATGAAGCGCATGAGCGAGTTGAACGAGCCGAGCGCGTCGCCCGCATAGAATGTCGCGGGTAATACATTGTTCGTCAACATAGCCAGCCATGTATTTGTATCACGGAATCCCTGTCCGATACCAGCGAAGTCGCTGACCGCATGTGTGCCGCCATCCACCGCGAGAGGCAGTAGGATGAATATGAAACTCCACCATGTAATAGGTTTAATTTTGCGACGCAGAGGATACCAGAGTAACGCAAAGAACCAAACGCTGGTGTAAAACGAGATCATTCTATCCGACCAGGCGACTTTCCAACCCATTGTTTCATTGCCGATAAATTTGCGCAGGATGAGCGGATTCATCGTGTCCTGCCATACGGATTGAACTTCGCTCAACGAATACATGGTCTTTTCGCCAAAGAAAAAAAAGGAACGCTCTGGCAGTTGGTGACAAAAGAATGAATAAATGAAGTAGATCGCCTTTCCCGCGCCCGTCCATCCCAGTTGCATGAAAACAGGCGCGAGGAAGGGAACAAACACCCAAAGACCATAGATGGTCAGAAAAACGGCAAACCAATGGGCGCTTATCCACTGAAAAGCATTCATTATTTTAGGGGCATTCAAGTTGGTTGTTGACATTTCATTCCGTTAGGGCGCGTTCGGTTCGGGAGCGCGATTGAGGTTGGTGCGGTAGAAGGCTTTGGCTAGTTCCATGTCAAATATCTCGAACTTTTGGATCCGCCCCCATGAGGTCATTGCCACCGGAACCTCAATGGAATTCCAGGGATATGCAATCAGTTTCACGCCACCCAGATCATCCATGACCGAACGAATCTGCGATTTCAACTCCGCGCATCCCGTCTCATCCAACAGATCACAGTTGTACCAGATGATCACATACCCGTGTTCCAGGTTATGGACAAGATAAGCGGCAGGATACGTATAGATATTCTCATCATAAAATCCCGCCTGAGCTTCGGTTGCGTAATGTAATCCGGACGTTGGCGGGTCGGAATTATATTGTCCAGGATCAGAATCGGTGGGAAGGTGCGGATCGCTCGTCATAATGGCAACCGACTCCCCTGCCGCCGGTTTGATTCCCTGCCAGACCATGACGCCAAGAATCGCCAATACGGCGAGCCCAATTGCGCCCCAGATCATCCCTGAAACCAGTTTTTGTTTTCTGTTTCTTTGTTGAATGTGTTGTCGTCTTTGTTTGTTGTTCATGAATTAACCCTGCCAACTGGAAAGCAGGCATCACTGAATATGACACCTGCTTTCAACAGTTCTTATTGAACCTTGAACTCGATGTCTTCCTTATAATCCAGACCATCCTTGCGGACATACACGGTTATCTTCCAATTGCCGCTCATGCTGAAATTGGCATTGATGGAATAGCGCCCTCCACCCTGCTCGGTGGCGAGCCCGCTCATTCCCATGCCGGTCATGTCTGTATGATCGGCAGAGACATCCACTGTTGCACCCTCGATGGGCTTGCCGTCTCCATCCGTGATCGTCAGGATCAATTCCATGTCGCCCATCATGGCAGGGCTTGGATTGGACTCCACCGTGATGTTTACCTGGCTCGACGATCCAGACTCGACCGGGGCGGCAGGCTGTGCGGATCCACCGCAAGCCGCCAGTACAACCGCCAATACAACGAACATACTACTGATAAAGAACATCTTTCGCATTTTTACTCTCTCCTTGAGTATTTTATTCAACGACTTCGATCATCAACATCAAGCCACCCGGCTCGACGTTGTCGTTGGTGGTGTGGTGCAGGATGTGACAGTGCAACATCCATTGTCCGGTTTCGGTGGCGACGAACTCGATGTCGTAGCGTTCACCCGGAGCAACGCTGACCGTGTCCTTGGTCAACTGCGCCGCCTCGGGGACCGGATGCCCATCGGTCGCGACAATTTTGAAAGGAACTCCATGCAGATGCATAGGGTGTATGAACTGACCAATGGCAATGAAACGCAGGCGGACCAGATCCCCTTTCTTGACGGTGATGGTTTCGGTGGCAGGGAAGGACTTGCCGTTGATCGTGAAATAGTTCGGCTCCATCCCACCCATTGGCATGGCAGCAAATGTTTGCCCATCGGTCATGCGCCATTCCGAGATCATCAGGGTCTTATCCACCACGGGTGGATTGGCATCCGGTTCCTTCGGATCAATGATGAACGGCGCGTACAGCCCGGCGCCAACCTGCACATCACCTTCATAATGGGAGTGATACATAAAGGTTCCTGCCGGCTTGGCAGTGAATTCGTAGGTAAACGTCTCACCCGGCTGGATCGGGTCCTGGGTGACACCCGGGACGCCGTCCATTGCATTGGGAACCTCCACACCGTGCCAGTGGATTGTGGTCGGATCGGGTAATTCGTTCTTCACGATTATCCGAACCTGATCACCCTCGGTCACGCGAATCATCGGTCCGGGCACAGTTCCGTTATATGTAAAAGCAGTCACAGTCACCCCATCCAGGATTTCCCATTGAACCGCTTTCGTAGTCAATTCAAAAACTTTGACGCCATTCTCCTCGCGATATTCCAGGGGTTGTCCGCCTTCCGTTTCGGTGGCAGGTTGGACGTTTGGCGCGGTGATTGGCTCCATCATATGAGCCGCTTCAGGGTTGTCCATCATCATGCTGCCCGGGGTAGGCGTCCCATCCGCCATGCCTGAATTGTCATTGTTCATTGGCATGTCCCCATTGGATGGTGCGGCAGGCGCGCAGGCAGACAATATCAAAGCCAGACTTATTATCGTAAAAAGAAATATTTTCCTGATCATGGTTCCTCTGTAAAGTTGGAATAGCAATTGAATATAAGGATTTCCCCTTGATCCATCCAGCGCAATTTGACGCGGGATTGCATAGGCAAAACTGCCTATATGAATATCAGGCAGACACCGCCGCCTTGATGTCCAATGCCTCTTTGATGGAGACAACCAGTTTTCTGTCTGCCCGTTGGGAGGGGTCCTCGGCAATGGAGAAGCGCGTTTGTCCTTCACTTCCATGCAGGATCAGGGTGGCAGGTTCAGCAGTCTCCCCATAGACCATCAGAACGACCATCTGGCAGTCGCATTCTGTGGTGCCGTGATTTGGGCAGGGACAATCCTGCTGGGTATGTCGCGCGGTATGCAGATCAAAGGTTTGCAAAGCCCGCAAACCGCCTTGCGATAATTTTTTCTTCGCCGCCTGCAAAGCCATATCACAGGGCAAATCAACTGTCAGGAAGGAAAGTGTGGTCATATTATGCCTCTATCATTGGATGTTCTCCATTGTAGGTATTTTTTCAGGTGAAATATAGAGCCGCGTGGCGCATTCAGGGCTAAGCCATTTTGCCTATAAAAATTCCCCTGTCATTGCGTACCGACAGGGGAACCATCTGGCTGTATGTGCCCATTAGGGCATGGGCATATTCATGCCGCCCTCCGGGATTTCAAGTTGGATTTCCAATGCGACATTGGCTGGCGCGGGAAGCGGTGAGAAACTAATGCCATTGGGTGCATCGCCGGTTGGAATGGTTGCGATAACACTCCGGCTCTCTAGATCGATCACCGACACCGTGTCTTCATAGATGTTCGATATGTAGGCGTATCGGCTCGATGGATCGATGACGACTCCGTGGGCGCCTTTTCCAGTTTCAACGGTTGCAATCACTTCGAAGGTCGCAACATCGACCATCGAAACGGTGGTAGTGGGTTTTTCCTCGGTTCCCTGATTGGCGACCAGAATATATTGATTGTTCGGTGAAACAAAGACCTGAATGGGACCCACGCCCACTGCCACCTTGCCAAGCAGTTCCTGTGCGGCAACATCTACCTTGCCCAGCGCATTTTCGCCATTGAGGGAAAAGTAATTCACCATCCCATCCGGTGAGAACCCCACCTGCACCGGGCGCTCTCCAACTTCGATGTCTGTCACCTTCACGTCCTGCGCAACATCAATAACGCTTAAGGTGGTGGACTTGGCATTGGCGACATAAACCCACTTTCCATCCGGGCTGACGCGCAAGCCATGCGGGTACGCGCCGACGGGGATCATGGCAATTACAGACATCGCTTCCACATCAATCACGGTGACAGTGTTGTCCTCGCCGTTGGTAACGTATGCCTTTTTGCCATCGGGCGTCAGCACGATATGCGCAGGCATCATGCCGGTCGGCACCACGCCATGAACCTCAAAAGTGACGGCATCAATCATGATCGCCAGTGAGTCGTGCCCGCTCACTGCCCAGACGGTTTTGCCATCCGGGGCAACCTGCAGGTTGTGGGCGCCCTCGACTCCTGTAAGCGTGGTCAGGACTTGATTCGTCGCCGCATTGATCACGGTAATGCTGTTGCCCTCCTCGTCTGCAACCCAAACTGTTCCATCCAATCCTGCAACGGGTTGATCCGGTTGGGTCTGGGTGAGTTGTTCGGTCATTTCAGGTTCCGACGGCGCGCCACATGCGCTCAATACAACAGTGGCGATGATCAGCGCGGGCATAATCTTCCAAATCAAAAACTTATTCATATGGTTCAACTCCTTCTGGTTGGATCGAATATCGTCCGCACTTATACAGCATCCACCCTCAAGTTGAACATACGCATTTTTGCCTAATACGTCATGGTTTGTCCAATTTATTCACAATTTCGATTTTATTCGCTGTCTTCTTCCATTCGAATATATTGATCGGGGACACGTTCAAAGAGATGCTTGCAGACCTCGGAACAAAAGTAATAGGTCATCCCCTTGTGAATAACCTGAAAGGGCGGATTCTTTGGATCGACTTTCATTTCACATACAGGATCGATTTCATACTCCTGTCCGGCTGGATAATATCTTTGCATGTTAAAACTATTCATGATTTCCTGATTTCCTGTTGGCGCGCCACACGATGAACAAAAGCGCACAATCGATTTATTTTGATTTTCACAGTCCGTGTCGTTTGATGAATTTATTCATTACCGAACACAAAGACTCTTTTCGACTGAATATCCTACTCGATGTGTGCAAAGAACATATAAAGAATCAGTGAGGACAAACATAGGCAGTATTGCCTATCTAATTTTCAGCCACTTGGCGCAAGACATCCAGCATAAGCCAGGGCTATGATCACACCAAAGGAGATTAACGGTGAAACGAATTCTTATCCCCCTTGCGACGTTCCTGCTCGGCTCAGTCTTCATCGCTTCATTTTATCTTGGCATCCTCACCTGGGCACAGGGCTGGGATTATGCCTCCTCGCAATTCGCGCGTGACCGGTGGTATGTCATCCCGATTATCCTCGGCTTTGGTGTTCAAGCCGCGCTCTATTCCATTCTGCGATTTCGTCTATTCATTCCAGTTGCATCCACAGGATATGCAGGCTCAATGATGGGAGCCAGTGGCGGAACCTCTGCCACTGCGATGGTCGCGTGTTGCATTCATCATGTCACCGATGTTTTGCCCATTCTTGGTTTGAGCGCGGCGGCAAGTTTTCTCACCCGTTATCAGCGTCCCTTCATGCTTACCGGACTCGCCATGAACCTGATTGGAATTGGTGTCATGCTCTTCGTGCTTTATCGTGAACGTCAAAAATTACAACCTGTTCTTCTGGAGACAAAATGAAACGCCTCATAATTCCCGCCTTGATGATTTTGACTTTTGTTATCACAGCCTGTTCAGCGATTTCGTCTCCGCTTCCAACCCAGCCGCAACCTGATTCTGTTTCGACGGAACCTGACTCCCCTGAATTTGACTCTGCCACCCGCATGGACGATCAGGGAGCGATTATCTTTGAAGTCACCCCGCTCGATCTTAACCAAACTGCCGAATCCCTTGAATTCAGTATTGTCCTGACCACCCATTCGATTGACCTGAGTATGGACCTTGCCGCAACCGCAACGCTCTCAACCGATACAGGTGTTAACGTGAACTCCACCCTTTGGGATGCGCCGCGTGGCGGTCATCATGTGGAGGGAAAGTTGATCTTCCCGGCGACGCAGAATGGCAACTCCATACTGGATGGAGCGACAAAACTCACCCTGACCATTACCAACGTGGATGCCCCCACCCGCATTTTTGAATGGGAGTTGAAATAGCAGGAGAAGAAAATGGCGCACAAAACAGATCTCAGCCGGCGCGACTTCATCAAGTCAGTTGCCAGAATCGTCGGAACTCTCATCGGCGTTGGGATTGGTCTTCCCTCCATTTTCTATCTTCTCTCGCCGTCGCTTGAAAAAACCGAAGATGATTCCTTGATCGATCTTGGTTCCCTGGAAAATTATCCGATTGGCACTCCAACTCGGTTTGAATTTACCCGCACCAGGGTCAATGGCTGGGAGCGGACTGCAACCAATTATGGTTTGTATGTTGTCCGAAGGAATGAAAGTGAAGTAAGGGTATTCTCTGACATTTGCACCCACCTCGGCTGCCGTATTACCTGGCATCCCAATGAAGAGCATTACATCAGTCCCTGTCATGACGGTCATTTTGATATTGTTGGTAACGTGGTTAGCGGTCCACCACCGCGTCCTCTGGATGAATTCACTGCTGAAATAAAAAATGGCAATCTCATTGTTTCCCTTCCGGCAATGGAACGGAAAGGGTAAAGGAAGGTTCACATGAATAAGCGTCACATCTGGATTATGTTGCTTTGCTGCTTGCTTCCCATTCTGGGTTTGGCAGCCGTTCTGCTCCTGAAAATCCCCGTCAATATAGTCGTCTATGTGGGGCTGGCATTGCTTTGCCCGCTGGCGCATTTTTTCATGATGGGCACCATGCACAATCACAACAGCCAGCCGGATCAACATCACGATCATTCCGTCCATGACAAGACACCCACTCACACGCCGTGATTTTCTAAAGATCGCTGCATTGGGCGCCGGCGCACTTGCCTTTCGACCATTTACCTGGCAGGGAATTTCAGAATTACAACAGTCGGAACTGTTGGGGCGTATCACTGTCGGCAAGGTGGATGTGTATGCCCGTCCTGATGCAAACAGCCAGATCGTTGGCGCGCTATATGAAGATCAGGTCGTTCCCTGGATTCGGGAGGTGGTTGGAACCATGCCCGGCAGGATCAATCAACGCTGGGTCGAGACTCCCTATGGCTATGTGTGGGGCGGAAACCTGCAACCCGTGCGCAACTTGCCGAATTCGCAAGTGTCCACTCTGCCAAACACAAGTCTGGGTGCTGGCATGTGGATGGAAGTCACCGTTCCTTATGTGGACTTGATTCTCGATAATCCGCCATCACGCGCACCGTGGCTCCAATACCGCGAATCCATAAGTCTGCCGGCGCGGTTCGTCTATAGTCAGGTGGTCTGGGTGGATCAGATTCGTACCGACGCGGATGGCAGAGTCTGGTATCGGCTAAATGAACGCTTCGGGTCGGGCGACCTGTTCTGGGGTCCGGCAGAGGCGTTTCGTCCGTTGACGGCGGATGAAATCGCTCCAATCAATCCGGAAGCCGAAGAGAAACGGATCGTGGTCAATATTGATTACCAAACCCTATCGTGCTTCGAGGGCAACAATGAAGTGTATTTTGCGCGTATCTCCAGCGGCGCTCTTTATGACGCATGGGGAAATCCCACAGATGCTTGGGGAACGCCTGTTGGAGAATTCCCCATCTGGCGTAAGGCGATCTCATTACCCTTGAGTGGAGGAAGTGCATCAGCAGGCTGGAGTCTGCCGGCCGTGGGATGGGTCAGTTTGTTCGTCGGGACGGGCGTTGCCATCCATTCTACCTATTGGCATAATAATTATGGCGAACCATCATCAAGAGGTTGTGTCAATGCCAACCCAGACGATGCAAAATGGATCTTTCGCTGGTCTCAACCACTCTTGTCTTACGACCCTGGGGATGTTACCGTGGAGATGCCCGGTGGAACCAGGGTGATCGTTGAAAAGAAAGAGTTTTAGCTTGAAGCATGAAAGGCAGGCAGGGGCGTTCATGCTGATTTATTTTGACTCGGTAACCTGAGATTACATCCAGGCATCTTTGTAATCTATCACGTATTGTCTAAATAAGATCGGTTTTCTTCCTGTTAATCTCTCGACTTCATTTGTGATCGGTTCTGCCATCCCAAAGCGGGTGGATGTGTACAGCCCGGTCATCACCAGGGCAAACATGAATAGCGTACCTCTGCGCATCGTCTCAATGAGGAAATGCAATGGATTCGGGTTGCGGTAGGTGATCCTGCGTCCCAGCACTTCGCTCATGATCCTGGCTGCTTCCCAATAATCCAGCCGTTCGCTGCCGGTCAGGTCGTAGTTCCTGCCGGCATGTCCATTCTCCAGTAAAGCAACCGCCGCAACCGCGCCGATGTCACGCGCATCGATGAAGGCGGTCTTTGCCTTTCCGACTGGCACAAAAATCTCATTCCTTTCCTTGATCTCACGGCGATGGGTGGTGTTCAGATTCTGCATGAAGAAACTGCAACGCAAAAAGGTCGTTTGCATGTTGATTTGTTTCAAATAGGTCTCTACCTTGTAGTGGGGGACATAAGTCGTGTTCTCGATCCCGATCAGGGAGAGAAATACGACGTGAGTTACACCCGCGCGTTTGGCAGCGTCAATCGAAGGAATCATATCCCGCTGGATGTTCGTGATATGCGGTGGGCGCATATAAAACATGTGCTCTACACCTGAAAATGTTTCCTCAAAAGTGGATGGATCGGTGAAGTCAAAACGAACGGCTTCAACCGCTTCACCAAAGCGTTCCCTCAGTTTGTTCACATCCATATCCGCAGCACGAACTTTCCCACCTCTGACGAGTATCTGCCTTACAACTTCCGTTCCGACATTCCCAAGCGCACCGATTACCAATATGGGGGATGACATTCATTTTCTCCTAACTTGACTATATATAGACCAGTCGTTATAATACTCCAGCAGTCGTCTTTTGAAAAGATGACAAAAGACATTTTCTGGACGGAGACAGACATGAGCAATGCCCGCGAACAAATCCTGCAAACCACCTGTGTCCTGCTGGAAAAACAAGGCTATCACGGTACTGGTTTGAACGAGATCATCAAGGAAAGCGGTTCCCCAAAAGGATCCTTGTATTACTACTTTCCAGAGGGCAAGGAACAGATTACGGCAGAGGCGGTGCTTCAATCCGGAAACCAAACTGCCGAACGGATTCGCCAGGGATTTACAGAAAGTTCCAACGCCGCCAAAGCAATTTCTGACTTTATTCTGAATATTGCAGGACATGTCGAACGATCTGGTTTTGCGGCGGGCAGTCCGCTGACGGCTGTGGCGATGGAGACCGCGACCACCTTGCCACGGATTAACGCAGCCTGCCACGAAGCGTATCAAATGTTGAAATCCGCCTTCTATGACAAGTTGATCGAATGCGGGTACTCAAAAACAAAAGCCGATGAACTGGCGACCTTCATTGTTTCTGCCATCGAAGGCGGGATTATCCTGAGCCGTACATCGCATACTGCTGACCCGCTGCGTCTGGTGGCAAAACAGTTGAAAGTCTTGTTGGCTTTATAGCCATCATTTGATAACAAAAAAATCTCAAAGGAGTCTTATGAAGATCGTAGTGTTTGGTGCATCGCGCGGGGTAGGTTTGGAAGTGGTAAAACAGGCATTGGAAGCGGGGCATACTGTGACAGCCTTTGTGCGCTCTCCCGAGAAGTTCACCATAAAAGATGCCAACCTGATCGTATTCAAAGGCGACTCGATGGACGCCGATGCTGTCAAGAAGGCGATTGCAGGACAGGAAGCGGTGATCAGCGCACTGGGACCGACCCGACCGCCGGTTCCGCACATGATGGAAACCTCTGCAAAAAATATCGTGGCAGGAATGAAAAAGCACGGAATACGCCGTCTGGTTTCAACAACGGGCGCAGGGGTTCGCCAACCCGAAGATAAGCCAAAATTTATTGACCATTTCATCGGTTTTCTGCTGAACCTTCTTGCAAAGGATGTTGTTCTTGATTCTGCCGAAAATGTAAAAGTAATTCAGGCTTCTGAATTAGATTGGACGGTTGTGCGTTATCCACGCCTGATGGATGGCGAACACATGGGTCAGTATCAGGTGGGGTATGTAAGCAAGAGTTCGGGGACGCAACTTTCCCGTGCCGACGGTGCAGACTTTGTCTTGAAGGAACTTACCGAATTGAAGTGGTTGAAGAAATTACCAGTGGCGAGTTATTGATCTGAATTGGTCGGATTTGAATTTCCTTGATTGAAAAGAACAGCGCCACATGCCGGGCGCTGTTCTTTTTTCTTTTTTTGTCCGATTCTTCGTCCATAATCAGGTAAAACCAGCCTTGCAGTTACCGTATTCGGTGTTCCATAATAACAACATAGCCAAGGCGATGTTTGAACGACCACTTTTAACCTTGGCATAGTAAAATTGCCAAATGACCTCTTACTGCGATTATTGTAATAATCACCCTGAAGACACATTTAATCAGGTTTATCACGAGACACAATATGGTTTTCCCCTTCAAGACGATAATTTATTATTTGAGCGCTTGATCTTGGAAATCAACCAGGCTGGACTTTCTTGGATAACGATATTGAAGAAAGCCGACAATTTCCGTTTTGCGTATAGCCGCTTTGATATTGATAAGATCGCATCTTATGATGAAACGGACCGTACCCGACTTTTAAGTGATGCTGGCATAATTCGGAACCGTCTAAAGGTTAACGCAGCTATTGAAAATGCTCGGCGTATCCAGGGCTTGCGTATTGAATATGGATCATTCAAAGGATGGCTAGATAGCCATCAGCCACAAACTTTAGAAAACTGGACCAAGCTGTTTAAACGTACATTTCTATTTACCGGAGGGGAGATAGTCAAAGAATTTTTAATGAGTACGGGATACCTGCCGGGTGCTCATACCCCTGATTGCCCAATTTATGAAATTGTTATTGCTAAGCGCCCGGCTTGGTATTTGGGCTGACATTTCCAAATAATACACTCATAGGATTAAATCTGTTGATAGAACTATCCTTTTACCGTAGTTATTGTGTTCAAGTCTTGAAGAAGACCTTCGTCTTCACAGGGGGCGAGATCGTCAACGAGTTCCTCATGTCCACGGGCTACCTGCAAGGCGCGCACACCGAGGACTGTCCCATTTACCCGCAAGTGGCGAGGCTCAATCCTGCTTGGATGAGAAATTAAGTGGGGTCTACAAGTTGAGCTTACGGATTCTTATATCCACCTGCGTAGGCGTATAATTTCTGCATGACCACCTGGATTTCCCACCTGCGTATTGCGTCTACTCTCCTGACACGCATTCACGGCTTGGATGCAGCCCAGTTTGCGCTCGGGAATGTGGCACCCGATTCGGGGATTCCCGATGAAAAATGGGAGCATTTCGACCCGCCCAAACAGGTTACACACTTTTTACAGGCGGGCGGCCAATCCGAAGGCGATATCCATGATCTGACCTTTTATCGCCTGTACCTGCTGGGGGCGGAGCCTGCTGACGCTGGACATTTCTCTTATCGTCTGGGCTACTTCATCCACCTGCTGACCGACATCTTGTGGGCGCGCCAGGTCTGGCGTCCGACCAGGGAACGTTTTGCAAGGGAACTTCAGGAGGACAAGTACAGGATGGTCGAAGAGATCAAGGGTGATTGGTATGGCTTGGACTTTGTCTATCTGCGCGATCATCCTGAGTTCGTGTTGTGGCAGATTTTTCTCAGAGCCCAACCCAATACCCTCGGTCTGGACTTCCTGCCTCCCCTCGCGGTGGATCAGCAATTGGCCCACATCAAGCGCTATTACCAGAACCAGCCCGAAACCCATCCTGACGCGTACACGCGTCCCTACCTGTACCTGTCCAAACTCGAAATGGATGAATTTGTCCTCGACGCCAGTGACCAGATCGAGCAGGTCTATCATCTGCTGTGGCCTGTCGCACCCAGGCTCGATGGCTACAGGAGTGCCCTACAACTTTTGGAGAACAACCTTGACCCAGATCATCCCCACCGCTGAACCGTTCTTCCTTCCTACGAATAATCGCAAACTGGGCTGCCTGCTCACGCACGGCTTCACGGGTGCGCCCAAGGAAATGCGCTGGATGGGGGACTACCTGCACGAAAAGGGCTACACCTGCCTGGGCGTTCGCCTCGCAGGACATGCCACCCATCCCGAGGATATGATCCGCTCGCGCTACACCGACTGGCTGGCCTCCGTCGAAGATGGTCACCACCTTTTGCGCGGCTCCGTGGACCACGTCATCTTGGTCGGGCTTTCGATGGGCGGAGTCCTGTCCCTGCTGTCGTCTACACGGCTGGACGTGGCGGGTGTGGCAGTCATGTCCACGCCGTATGCGCTGCCATCCGATCCGCGCATGAGGTATCTGAAACTCCTCAGCCTGTTCATGCCATACATGCCCAAGAGTAATCTGCCGCCTGGCTCGGGCTGGTTCGACCCGCAGGTCTGGCAGGACCACGTCTCGTATCCGCAGAACCCTGTCCGTTCCATTGCGGAGTTGAATGGACTGCTGGCCGAGATGCGTGCCGCCCTGCCGCAGGTCAAGGTGCCGACCCTGCTTATCCACTCGAAGGACGACACTTACGTCCTGCCCGAGAACATGGAGCGTATCTACGCCGACCTGGGCACGTCAGACAAGGTCAAGGCTTATATAACGGGATCAGGCCACGTCGTCCCGCGTGATGCGGCCCGACTCCAGGCTTTTGAGTTGGCGCTCGATTTTATCCGTCGTGTGGAGCGGTCTTTGTGAATCCAAGTCTCGTTTTGATTTTCCTCGCCCTGTTCACCTGGGGGATCGGCGAGGGCACGTTCATGTACTTTCAATCCATCCATCTCCAAAACCTCGGCGCGGACCCTGTGGCGATCGGCGCCATCTTGAGTTCTGCGGGGCTGGCGATGATGATCTCGCATGTGCCTGCAGGCTTTCTCTCTGACCGCATCGGCCGCCGCCCGTTGTTGATCGCGGCCTGGTTGATCGGTATCCTGGCGGCGTTGTTGATGGCGGCTGCTTCGGCGCTGCCGCTCTTCGTGGCGGGATTACTCCTCTACGGTTTCACTGCCTTCGTCTCTTCGCCGCTCAGCAGTTACGTGACCGCCGCGCGCGGCGCGTGGAGCGTGAGCCGCGCATTGTCGTTCACATCGGCGGCCTTTAACGTCGGAGCGGTCCTGGGGCCGCTGACGGGCGGTTGGATCGGCGAACATTTTGGCCTGCGCTGGGTCTTTGCCGCGGCGGCCGTGACCTTCGTGGTCTCCACGGCCTTCCTGGTCTTCATCAAGCCGCAGCCGCTCGACCATCACGACCCCGAGGCGCCGCCGCCCAGTTTGTGGAACAATACGCGTTATCTCGGGTTCATCGCGCTGGTCTTCGTCATCATCTTTGCCATGTACCTGCCCCAGCCGCTGACGACCAACTTTCTGCAAACCCAGCGCGGTCTGACGTTACAGCAGATCGGTTTGTTGGGATCCGTGGCGGTGCTGGGAAATGCCCTCATCACGTTTGCCTTCGGCTCATGGTTTTCGGCGCGGCGCGGCATGCTCATCGGTCAGGTTTTGGCCGCGACCTTTGCCCTGCTCATCTGGCGCGTGACGGCCTTCCCGATCTACGCGCTGGCCTATTTCCTGTTGGGCGGATTCCGCGCCGTGCGCCCGATGCTCTCGGCCCAGGTGCGCGGACTAGTCCATGAGTCGCAGATGGGCCTGGCTTTTGGCATGAACGAGACCGTCGCCTCGATCGCGCTAACCCTCTCTCCGATGCTGGCAGGCTTGCTCTACAACCAAGCCCCCGACCTGGTCTACCCCGTCAGCCTGGGCGCGATCGGCCTGGCGCTCCTCCTGACTCTGACCTTTTCTCCGCGAGGTGAACATGCTTGAGATCGTGACTTTTACCCTCGGCCCTGCCCAGACGAACGCCTACCTTGTGGCGGATTCCGACACCCGCGACGCGGCTGTTATCGATCCATCCTGGGACGGCGAGTTGATCCTGTCCGAAGCGCGGAGTCGTGGCTGGCGCATCGCCCACCTATGGTACACCCACGCCCACTTCGACCACCTCGGCGGTGCGGGCGCCATCGCCGATGCGCTGAACCCGCTTCCTCTCGTGGCCCTGCATCCCGACGACCATGTCCTCTGGCGCTCGGGCGGGGGCGGCGCCGCCTTCGGCTTCGACATCGATCCGGGCCCCGAGCCCACCATCGACTTGTATCAAGGCCAGATCCTTCGTCTCGGGAACGTGGTCTTCGAAGTCCGCTTCACGCCAGGCCATACCAGGGGACATTGCATTTTCTACGTGGCCGAGCCTGGCGAAGCCCGAAGTCGAGGTGTGTGCTTCTGTGGCGACCTGATCTTTGCAGGCTCGGTCGGCCGCACTGACCTGCCTGGTGGCGACTTCGCTACGCTGGAACGCAGCATCCGTGAGCAGGTGTATACTCTGCCCGATGAAACCCGTCTGCTCTCGGGACACGGTCCCGAGACAACGGTGGGGCGGGAGAAGCGGTCCAATCCGTTTGTAGGAGAGTAATATGAAGCGAGCCGTCAGCATCAGCTTGGGGAGTTCGAAGCGCAACAAGAGCGTCACCATCTTCCTCAAGGGTGAGGAGATTCTAGTCGAGCGCATCGGCCTGGATGGTGATGTGGCCAAGGCCCGCCAAATGTACCTCGACCTCGACGGCAAAGTGGACGCCTTTGGCGTCGGCGGCGTGGATCTATATCTGCGCCTCGACGAGCGCGAGTATCCGCTGCACGCCGCGCTCAAGATGGTCGCAGGCGTGACGAAGACTCCGCTATGCGATGGCCGTGGACTCAAACACACCCTCGAGCGCCGCGTCTTTGAGTTGGCCCGCCCGCAGTTAGGCGATGTCCACTTCAAACAGGCATTCGTCCCCGTGGCCGTGGACCGCCTTGGGCTGGCCCAGGCTGTGGCCGAAGTCGCGGACCAAACCGTCTTTGGCGACCTGATGGTGGCATTGGGAGTCCCATTACCGGTCTACGGCATTCCCGCCTTCAAACGCGTCGCGCGCGTGATGCTGCCCATCGTCAGCCACTTCCCCATGTCCATGATCTTCTATGGCAGTGACGGCGCGGAAAAAGAACCGAAATATGTCAAATACTTCGAGGAATCCGACCTGATCGCGGGCGACTTCCTCTTCATGCGCAAATACATGCCCGCCCGCCTCGATGGCAAGACCGTGGTCACGAACACCACCACCGAGGACAACATCGAAACCCTGCGCCAACGCGGCGTGAAAACGATCATCACCTCTACGCCGAGGTATGACGGCAGGTCGTTTGGCACGAATATGATGGAAGCTGTCCTCACTGCGTATGCGGGGAAGGGGAGAAGATTGTCCGATGAGGAGTTGAATGGACTGATCGACGAGTTGGGGTTGAAGCCAGAGGTGATGATGTTATAAAAAGAAGGCGACCACAATGGTCGCCTTCTTTTTATTTTTTCCACTTTTGATTTTACTTTGCGTACTCCGTCGACCGTGTCTCGCGGATGACCGTCACGCGGATCTGGCCCGGGTACTGCATGGTCTCTTCGATCTTCTTGGCCACGTCGCGAGCCAGGCGGGCGGAGGCCAGGTCGTCGATGGTTTCGGGCTTGACGATGATGCGCACTTCACGGCCGGCTTGGATGGCGAAGGCCTGCTGCACACCTTCGAAAGACATGGACATTTCCTCCAGCGAGCGGATGCGCTTGATGTAGGCCTCCAGGTCCTCGCGGCGGGCGCCGGGGCGGGCGCCCGAGATGGCGTCAGCTGCTTCGGCGATGACCGCTTCGATGGAGTCCTGTTCGACTTCGTGGTGGTGCGAGGCGATGGCGTTGACCACCTTGGGGTGGACGCCGTAGCGTTTGCAGAATTCCGCGCCGAGTTGGGCGTGCGTGCCTTCCTGGTTGTGGTCCATGGCCTTGCCGATATCGTGCAGGAAGCCGCCCTGTTTGGCCAGGTTGACATCCGCGCCGATCTCGGCAGCCAGGATGCCCGCCAGCTTGGACACTTCCACCGCGTGCGAGAGTTGATTCTGTCCATACGAGGTGCGGAACTTGAGGCGGCCCATCATGCGCAGGATCTCGGGGTGCAGCCCCGCGATGTTGGCGTCGTAGGCAGCCTGCTCGCCCGCTTCGTTGATGATCTTCTCGACGGCCTTGGTCTCGTCCTCGACGATCTTCTCGATGTGGGCGGGATGGATGCGCCCGTCCAGGATCAACTTGGCCAGGGCGCGGCGGCCGATCTCACGGCGGACCGAGTCGAAGCAGGAGATGGTGACCGAGTCGGGGGTGTCGTCCACGATCACGTCCACGCCCGCCGCCTGTTCGAAGGCCTTGATGTTGCGGCCGTTGCGGCCCACGATGCGGCCCTTCATTTCTTCGTTGGGCAGGGTTACCACGGCGCGGGTGACTTCGGCCACGTGCTCCGAGGCCACACGCTGAATGGCGTCGGCGATCAACTTGCGGGCGCGCTTCTCGCCTTCCTCGCGGGCCTCGGCCTCGATCTGGCGGATGATGCGCGCCATGTCGCCCCGCGCTTCCTTCTCGACCGCGGCGAACAGCTCCTTGCGGGCTTCGTCCTGGGTCATCTGCGCCACTTCCTGCAATTTGGCCACCTGGTCCTGGTAGACCTTTTCGATCTCGTTATGACGGCGGTCTACGGTGGATTGGCGTTTGTTCAGGGCCTGCTCGCGCTGTTCCAGTTTCTCGACGCGGCTGTCCAGTTCGGAGCGGCGCTTGTCGAGGCGATCGGTCTCTCGGTTCAGCTCGATGCGGCGTTCCTTGATTTCCGATTCGGCGGCCTGCACGATTTTGACCGCATTCTCGCGTGCCTGCGACTCGATCAGTCGTGCCTGTTCGTTGGCACCCTTCAGGATGCTGTCGGCTTTTTGCTGCTGGTTTTGGAGGGCTCGATCTGCCTGGTAGCGATGCAGAAAATAGCCCAACAGAGTACCCACACCTAGAAACACGATATCAAGAATGATATTCAGTAGGTTCATATTCGTTCCTCGTCATCAATAGTTTGATCCTGCCCGGGATGTGACTCATTCCAGATGCGACTGACTGTGGGAGCAATGACGGAATAAGGAAAGCCCCGCCGCGCCAGGAATTCACTTAATTTTTTTCGGAATTCGGTCCAGTCCAGACCTTTGAGCCTGCTGACCCGTTTCCGGGCCGCTTCGTAGGCCAGGACTTCCTCGTCCACCCCTGCCAGGGCGGAACGGGTGGCCTCATCATCCAGGCCTTTCTGGCGTAATTCCAACGCCAGTGCCCGTCTGCCGCGCGGACGGAAGGTGCTGCGATTTTCCACCCACGCGCGGGCGAATTCGTTGTCGTCGGCCAGACGGGCCTCTCGGAGCTTTTGGAGGGTCTCCTCGATGACTTCGTCGGCATACTCATGTTTGCGCAGGTTCTGTCGAATCTCCGCTTCGGAGCGGGCGCGGTAGCTCAGGAACAGCATGGCCTGTTGGAAAGCCCGTTCGCGTGACTCGGCGGCCTGCAGACTGGCGATCTTGGCCTCGTCCAGCCGTTGACCGGTCTTCAGCCAGGCGGCCACGATGCGCGACAGCCCGAAGGCAAACTCCCCGTCGAGGTAGATGTTCACCCGATTCGGGTCATTCTTCTGTGCTTCGATGGCCGTGATCGTTTTCATGTTATTAAAAAACAAGACGCAGCCAGGTGCCCGGGGAGGGCCACAGCTGCGAATCGGCTCGGATGGGTGCGACAGACTCACGTCCCGCAAAATGCGGTACGGGGTGGTGGTTAAACCGTGGAATGGCTCAGGGTGAAGTCAAACAGGTGCATGGTCCTGGCAAAAATCGGTTTGTGATCCGCCGAAAAAGGGGGCGGTGTCGTACCCAGAAGTGTCAAATCCGTAATCGAGCAGTGGCCGCAAAACGGGCGGCAGAGAATAGGCTGTTCTAAATCCTTTCGGATGTTAACATATTATACTTGAAAGTTAAAATTTTGCTATACGATTATTTCCCCTGTGTGAAATCTCGCGCAAGGGGGGAGACCATTGCCATATTAGGGATATAGGATACAATCTGAACGTCAATCAATTTCTAACAATCTTTTCACTATACATGAAGGAAGATTAATCCAGTGTTCTGTTCGGACAGGACCAGACAGAGCACAAGTTACGGAGGCATGGATGAACACAATGGAACCTGAGACAAGCGGGGAGGTCAGGCGGATACGTCGGCTGGTGGCCTTTTTGGGTGTGTTCTTTATTTTGCTTGGGCAATTTCTGATTTATTCCGCCCCGTTGGATGAAAAAATATTATTCCCCCAATATGAGGGATTGAGCTTGTTGGGGGTTGTCTTATTCCTGTTGAGTCAGTTGGTGCGACCCGGTCCACTGACGCGGCGGATTGCGGGACGTATCCTCATCTCGGAGCGTGCTGCGTGGGTGGTTGCGGCTTTCATGCTGTCTGTCCTGGCCACGGTGGGATCGGGCCTGTTCCAGATCTCCACGCGCAGCAATTACATCCCTGTATTGGCGGTTTGGGCCTTGGCGGGACTGGCCTACGTGGCCGCATTTTCTGACAGGATATTGACCTGGGCGGAATGGAAGGCCTGGCTGAAAAGCCATCGCGCGGAGATCTTGATCCTGTTAGTGGTCATCCTGCTGGGAGCATCGTTGCGGTTCTATAGGCTGGGCGAAATCCCCCGTGTACTGGATGGCGATGAGGGCCGTGTGGGCATGGCCGCCCAGACCACCGTCATGGGCGATTTGGCCAACCCCTTCGCCTTGTGGGATAACTTCGGCGCGCTGTATTTGCAGGCCATCAACCTGTGCCTGAGATTTTTTGGCCCAACCCCGTTTGCCCTGCGCCTTCTGCCCGCCATTGGCGGTATCCTGGCCATTCCCGCCATTTATTTGTTGGCCCGACAGATTGGCGGAAAGCGGGTGGCCTTCATTGCTGCCTTCCTGGTTGCCATTTCGCATACCCATATCAATTTTAGCCGTATTGCCTCAGTGGCCTACATCCATGGGACCTGGCTGGTGCCCTTCGAATTGTATTTCCTGCTTAGCGGATTGGAAAAGCGGCAGGCCTGGCGCACCGCCTTGGGCGGGGTCATCCTGGCGATGCATTTTTCCGTGTATCTGACCGCCCAGGTGGTCACCGCCATGATCCTGGTCTACATGATCATCAGCTTCATATTCCTGCGCTCCTGGTTCAAGCCTGCCCTGCCGCAGGCGCTGGCGTTTTGGGGTGGCTTCCTGATCATGATCCTGCCCGAAGCCTATTATGTGGCGCACTATCCTGAACAATTCCTCAACCGCCTGGCTCAGGATGGCACGCTCACCACGGGTTGGCTGGCAGAGACGGTGGCTTCCACGGGTCAAAGTACTATCCAGGTCTTGTTTGGACGGGTGATGCACGCCTTCCTGGCGTTGATCTATTATCCCTCCCTCGACTTTTACGGCTCGCCCACCCCGATGTTGAGCATGATCTCGGCTTCCATCTTCCTGCTCGGGCTGGGGCTTGCCCTGTGGCGCACGAAGTCGCCGAAATACCTGTTGCTGAACGGTAACTTCTGGGCAGCGACGCTGGCGGTCGGTATCTTTGCCGTCCCGCCCTCGGCAGATTCCTACCGCATGTTGATGGCACTGCCGGCTGCGCTAATCATGGCAGCCATCGGCCTGGACCAGATGCTCGAGTATTTTGGCCTGGGTTGGAAACAGGCCCGCACAGCCTATGGACTTTCGGTCGGCGCGATCCTGGTCAGTTTGCTGGTCTTCAATCTGTGGACGTATTATGGCGATTTTGCAGGTCAGTGCCGCTACGGCGATAACCTGGCAGGCCGTTTTGCCTCCTACCTTGGCAAATACGTCAAGACTGTGGACAGCCAATCGGATATTTATTTGCTCAGCAATGACATCTACTCGTACGGCACACACGCCTCGACGTATTTCCTCAGCCAGACTCGCCCTGTGACGAATCTGCCCGCCCCGATCGATTCGGTTCAATTCGTATCGGGAGAAACCATCATCGCCAACCCAGACCGCATCACAGAGTTGCTCACCTGGGTACACGCGCATCCGGGCGGCCAACTGGAATATCAACACGATTGTTCGCGTACGATTCTCGTGGCCTATCGGGTTCCGTGAAGGATGGATCCGAACGAATATGAGCTGATGTATCGGGTCGAACAGGAGCATTGGTGGTATCGGGGCATGGAAGTCATCACCCGTGCTGTGTTCGACCGTTGGCTCCCCGCCCGGCGCGACCTGCGCGTGTTGGATGCAGGCTGTGGCACGGGAGCCGCGTTGGCTACGTACCTCAAGGAGTATGGTGTAGCGACGGGGGTGGATCTCTCTCCGCTGGCGCTGGGATTCTGCCGCAGGCGGGATTTGCGTCGCTTGAGCCGCGCTTCGCTCCTGGACCTGCCGTTTGCTCCCGCTTCCTTCGACCTGGTCGCCAGCTTTGACGTGTTGTACGAGCGCGCCATTCCCAGCGACCTGACAGCCCTGCGCGAACTGGCGCGCGTCCTTGCCCCGGGCGGATTCCTGTTTCTGCGGCTGCCCGCCTACGACTGGCTGCGCGGCGCTCACGACGAGGTCATCCACACCGCACGGCGTTATACTGCCCGCCGCATCGCTGACCTGTTGCGCCAGAGCGGGCTGACCCCCCTACACCTGACCTATGCCAATACCCTGTTGTTTCCGCTGGCGGCGGCCAAGCGCCTGCTGGAACGATTGCGCCCCGCCCAAAAAGCGGAGTCCGACCTGGAGATGCGGATGGGCCGCTTAAATGGGATCCTGCGCAGGGTCCTGGCGGCGGAGGCGCCGTGGGTTTCCTCGCGCGGGTTTCCCTTTGGGTTGAGCGTCCTGGCCCTGGCCCAGAAGAGTCCTCAGCAATGATTCATCCGCCGCTTATCTCCAGTATCAGTGCCGTGTTCCCCGCCTACAATGATGGCGGAACCATCGCCAGCATGGTCACGGCGGCGCTGCTGGCGTTGCGCCAGCTGACCGACGATTATGAGATCATCGTGACCAACGACGGCAGCCGTGATTACACGGGCCAGGTGCTGGACGAACTGGCAGTACGTTACCCCGAATTGCGCGTGATCCATCATCCCGTCAATCAGGGATACGGCGCGGCCCTGAGGACAGGCTTTGCCGCTGCCACCAAGGACTGGGTCTTCTACACCGACGGCGATGCGCAATACAATCCGCTCGAACTGGTGGATTTGGTGCGCGCCTTGCGCCCGGGCGTGGACGTGGTCAATGGGTATAAGCTGTCTCGACATGACTCCCTGTTGCGCATTGTGATTGGCAAGGCGTATCACAACCTGGTGGCGCTGTTGTTCGGCATCCGCATCCGCGATGTGGACTGCGACTTCCGCCTGATTCCGCGCAAGGTGCTGACCGAGATCGAACTGGAAAGCATCAGCGGGGCCATCTGTCTCGAACTGGTCAAGAAGATTCAGGACCTGGGATACGTGTTTGCCGAGGTGCCTGTGCATCACTACTCGCGCAAGTATGGCACGTCGCAGTTTTTCAACCCGTGGCGCATCTTGCGGACATTTCGTCAGCTGAGTGGGTTGTATTGGAAACTCGTGGTGAAGAAGGAACACCTGCGCGGCAGGTCAGCCTGACACTCGTCGCATGGGCGGGGGATGGAGGTAAATACGTGACAAACGGAACTATGCCGTTTCGATGTTTCATGCCATAATCAAAATGGTTTTAATCCCCAAAACCCACCACAGGAGGCAGTATGGCAAAAATAACCCGTGAAGACGCACTTGAATATCATCGCCTGAAAGGCAAACCAGGCAAGGTGGCGATCATCCCCACCAAACCGATGGACACCCAGCGTGACCTGAGCCTGGCTTATTCCCCGGGCGTGGCTGAACCCGTACTGGAGATCGAAAAGGACGCCGAACTGGCGTATGAGTACACCTCGAAGGGCAACCTGGTGGCGGTCGTCTCGAACGGCACGGCCATTTTGGGCCTGGGCGACCGCGGCGCGCTGGCGGGCAAGCCCGTGATGGAAGGCAAGGGTGTTCTCTTCAAAAAGTTCGCCGACGTGGACGTGTTCGACATCGAGGTCAATTCTCATGACCCCGACGAGATCATCAAGGTGGTGGCCGCCATTTCACCGACCTTCGGCGGCATCAACCTGGAGGACATCAAGGCTCCCGAGTGCTTCTACATCGAGGAAGAACTCAAGAAGATGCTTGATATCCCCGTTTTCCATGACGACCAGCACGGCACCGCCATCATCTCCTCGGCGGGCCTGGCCAATGCGTTGGAGATCGTCGGCAAGAAGCACAGCGAGATCCGCCTGGTCATTTCAGGTGCGGGCGCCTCGGCCATCTCCTGCGCGGAACTGGCCATCAGTTGGGGCGTGAAGCGTGAGAACATCATGCTGGTGGACACTAGAGGTGTGGTCTATAAGGGCCGTGCGGAGGGCATGAACAAGTATAAGGAGCGCCTGGCGGTGGTGGACAAGGGGCATCGCACCCTGGCCGACGCCATGCAGGGCGCGGACGTGTTCTACGGCCTTTCGGTGGCGAATGTGCTGACGCCCGAAATGGTCAAGACGATGGCCAAGGACCCGATCATCTTTGCCATGGCCAATCCCGACCCCGAGATCAGGCCCGAGTTGGCAAAGGAAGCCCGCAAGGACGTCATCATCGCCACGGGCCGCTCTGACTACGCCAACCAGGTCAATAACGTGCTTGGCTTCCCGTTCATCTTCCGCGGTGCGCTGGACGTGCGCGCCAGACAGATCAACGAGGAGATGAAGTTCGCGGCTTCGAAGGCGCTGGCCGCCCTCGCCAAAGAGGATGTGCCCGATTCGGTCATCCGTGCGTATGGCGGTGGAAGCATCAAATTCGGGCGTGAGTACATCATCCCCAAGCCGCTGGATCCGCGTGTGTTGCTGTGGGAAGCTCCCGCTGTGGCCGAGATGGCCATGAAGACGGGCATGGCCCGCAAGATTATCGACATCGACGAGTACCGCGAGCAGCTGGCCTACCGCCAGGGCAAGGGCGAGCAGGTGCGCTACTTCTTCCAGAACAAGGCCCGCTCCTCGGGCGGCGGCAAACGCGTGGTCTTTGCCGAGGGCGAGGAGCAGAAGATCATCCGCGCTGCGCACCGCGTGCAGGAGGATGGAATCGGTACGCCGATCCTGATCGGTCGGGCGGACGCCATCGAGACGCAGGTCAAGAATCTCGGTCTGGACTTCGAGCCCGTCATTGTCGATCCCGTTGCGATGAAGAACATCGGCGAATATGAAGAAGCCTACTACCAGATGCGCAACCGCAAGGGCATGTCCCGCACTGACGTGGGCAAGGCTGTCCGTGACCCGAACGTGCTGGGCCCGCTCATGGTCAAGATGGGCGAGGCGGATGCCTTCGTCTCGGGCCTGACCTATGACTACCCCGAGGTTATCCGCCCCGCGCTGCAGATCCATCACACTGCTGAAGGTGTGACCCGCGCTGCGGGCGTGTACATCATGATCGTCGAGGACCGCGTGTACCTGTTCACTGACGCCACGGTCAACATCGACCCGAGCGCCGAGGACCTGGCCGAGATCGCCACCCTGGCTGCCGACTTCGCCGCCAAACTCGAACTTGACCCGCGCGTGGCCTTCCTCTCCTTCTCGAACTTCGGTTCCACGCCGCATCCGCTCTCGGACAAGGTCCGCAAGGCGGTGGAGTTGGTCAAGGAACGCCGCCCCGACCTGATGGTCGATGGCGAGATGCAGGCCGATACTGCCGTGGTGCCCGAGATCGTGGACGAGCGCTATCCGTTCAGCACGGTCAAGGATGCCAACGTGCTGGTCTTCCCGTCGCTTGAGTCGGCAAACATCGCTTATAAGCTGCTGGCCCGCCTCGGCAAGGCCAAGGCCATCGGCCCGATTCTGCTGGGCGTGGGCGCCCCTGTCCACGTGTTACAGACGGGTGACGACGTCAACGCCATTGTGCAGATCGCCTCGGTGGCGGTGATGGATGCGATGGGCCGTGGCGAGAACGGCGGCAAGAAGGCCAAGAAAGAAAAGAAAGAGAAGAAGGAAAAAAAGGACAAGAAGTAAGCGCCCATGAAAAAAGGCCTCGGATTTTCCGAGGCCTTTTTGTTATTCCTGCCATTCCAATTCGTAATCGCCCACGTGGACCGTGTCGCCCTCTTCGATGCCCGCTTTGCGCAGGGCCTCGTCCACGCCGAGTTTTTCCATCAGGCGCTGGAAGCGGCGCACGGAGCCGTCATGTTCCCAGTAGGTCATGGCGGCAGCACGTTCGATGCCCGCGCCCGAAATGCGCCAACTGGCGTCGTCCTCGCGCGAGATGGTGAACTGGTTCGGGTCCGCTTCGGGGCGATAGACAGGCACGGGCGCCTCGAATTCCTCCAGCGGAGGAGTCTCAGCCAGTTTCTGCACGGCAGCCAGCAGCAGATCGCGGGTGTCGGTGCGCGCCAGGGCCGATATGGTACGCAGTTCGACCTTCTTTTTCTTGAACGCGGATTTCAACTCTTTCAGGCGTTCCTGTACCTCGGGCTGGTCGATCTTGTTGAGCGCCACGATCTGCGGTTTCTTTGCCAGGTTCGGGTCGAAGAGCGATAGCTCGGCGTTGATCTGGCTGTAGTCGGCCAGTGGGTCGGAGGAGAGGCCGTCGAGCAGGTGGACCAGCACGCGGGTCCGCTGGATGTGGCGCAGGAAGTCGTGACCGAGGCCCGCGCCTTCCGCTGCGCCTTCGATCAAGCCTGGGATGTCGGCCAATACCACGGTGGTGTCGTCGTCGACATTGGCCACGCCCAGGTTGGGTTCCAGTGTGGTGAAGGGATAGGCTGCGATCTTCGGCTTGGCGTTGGTCAACACGGAGAGTAGTGTGGACTTGCCCGCGTTCGGGACGCCGATCAGCCCGATATCGGCGATCAGCTTGAGTTCCAGTTTGAGGTGCTTCTCCTCCCACGGCTCGCCGCGTTCGGCGGTGCGCGGGGCTTGATTGCGCGAGGTGGCGAAGTGTTGATTGCCGCGCCCGCCGCGCCCGCCCTGGCAGACGATCAACCGTTCGTCGGGCTGGGTCAGGTCGCCGAGCAGGATGGGGGCGCTGCCATCTGTGGGTAATTCAAAGATGACGGTGCCAGGCGGGACGTGGATGACGAGATCCTTGCCGCCGCGCCCCGTCAGTTGTGAGGAACCGCCGCCCACGCCATCCTCCGCCTTGAACTTTTGTTTGGGGCGGAAGGTAGACAGCGTGTTGAGTGTGGGCTTGACCTCGAACACGACATCGCCACCCTTGCCGCCGTCGCCGCCATCGGGTCCGCCACGGGGCACGAATTTCTCACGGCGGAAATGGACCATTCCATCACCGCCTTTGCCTGAACGCACGAAAATTTCTACCTGGTCTATGAACATGGGCCCCATTATAACGGCGGATGAGATTCTTCGTCCGCGGGTTTCCTGCTTGCCTGAACATTGCAATTCTTTGAAATTGCTTGACAAGTCCTTTCCTGCGGGTGTATAACCTCGCCTGCAACCTGAATAGTCCTCGTTAGGCCAGGCGGCTGCAAAATACACAGGCCATTGTCCTGAAACGTCGAAAGACGCCAAAGGGTAGACCAGGTAAGGTCGGCATAAGGCTTTACCCAATGTGGCTGGAACGCAAGATGTTCCTACGATGTGCAGTGCTGAAGCTCAACCAGAGAGGCAGCGTTCTCTTTTCGCGCATATATGCCTCCTGGTCTCGTGACGGGAGGCTTTCATTTTGCCAGCATGTGCTGCTTCGGCAAATCCAAACACATGATGCAAGGAGGTTTCCGCGTGGACGCAGATAGTGATAAGCATATCTTCCCCCTGCGAAAGTGCGTGTTGCACAGTTCGTCCTCTTTGCACACAATTTTCCTCCCGTTCCGCCTGCCCATTTCCTGATCTGGCAGGTGTTTTCGGGGGAAAATAGACGTGCATGTGGCTGTGCAAATCGCCTTTCCATATGGAGGCGATTTTTTGTTGCCTCCCTCCAAATAAACCAGATTTATGGAGGTCCCCATGGCTTTTTTGAGCGAAATCCTCGGCCACACCATCACCGACTATGATGGCCGCTACATTGGAAAACTGGAAGACTTGATCGCCCGCGAGCCTGCCGATGCAATCCACCCGATCGTGGACGGCGTTGTGATCAAGGGCAAGAACAAACTCATCATTGTGCCTTATTCCGTGGTGATGGCGTTGTTCGCGCCCTCGATACCCCTTAAGTGCCGCGCGGATGAAATTCCGCAGTACGAACCGACCGAAAATGACATCTTCCTCTCGCGTGATGTGCTCGACAAGCAGATCATCGACACCGATGGCGCGCGCGTGGTGCGTGTCAACGACCTGGAGTTGGTCCGTGTCAACGGCTCGCTGTACGTGGGCAACGTGGATATTGGCCTGATGGGAATTTTGCGTCGCATCGGCATTGCGGGCGTAGTGATGGCCCTCGGCCTGCCTGAAACCCGTTCCTACATCTCCTGGGACGATGTCGAACTCCTGCGCCATGATCCCTTCATGCGGCTGCGCGTGCCCGTCGAAAGCATTGCCGAATTGCATCCCGCCGACGTGGCTGAGATCATCAGCGACATGAACAAGCTTGAGAGCGGACAACTTCTCGATGCGCTCAACATGGAGCAATTGGCTGATACCCTGGAGGAAGTGGAGACCGAGTTCCAGGCCGACCTGGTGGAGCACATGTCCGACGAAAAGGTGGCCGACCTGCTCGAGGAAATGGAACCAGACGAGGCCGCCGACCTGTTGGCCGAACTCCCTGAGAAACGCAGCCGCAACCTGCTGGCCTTGATGGAGCGCGAAGAGTCGGACGAGGTCAGGAAGCTGCTCTCGTACGATGAAAATTCCGCTGGCGGAATCATGACCACCGAGTATGCCTGCGTCCCGCCGAATGTCACCGCTTCGGACGCCATCCGCATCCTGCGCGAGACCGCCACTGACGCCGAGACGCTGTTCTACGTCTACGTCACCGACGAGACCGATCACCTGAAGGGCGTATTCTCACTCTCGAACCTGATCTTTGCTGACCCCTCCGCACACGTGGAGGAATTCATGGAAGACCGCGTGAAAAGCGTGGCCCTGGACGACGACCAGGACGAGGTGGCGCAGGTCATCACCAAATACGACCTGATCGCCATTCCCGTCGTGGACGAGAACAACGTCATGCATGGCATCGTCACCGCCGACGACGCCCTCGACAAGATCATCCCCACCGCGTGGAAGAAACGCCTCCCGCGCTTTTACCGATAACTGGAGGTGAACATGGAAAACACGATTTTTTACAACCGCAATCGGCGGTTCTTTTCCTCATTGTGGAAGAAACTGCTGTTGTTTTTGACCGTCTTCGGTCCCGCAACCATCACCGCCATGGCCGACAACGATGCAGGTGGCGTGGCGACCTACTCCATCGCGGGGGCAAAGCTGGGATATCCCATCCTGTTCCTGCTGCCCGTCATCACCCTGCTGCTGGCCTTGACCCAGGAGATGGGCATGCGCCTGACCATCGTCACCCGCCGCGGGCTGGCGGACCTGATCCGCGAACGCTACGGGGTGCGAGCCGCCATGTTCATGTTCGGCACCCTGCTGGTCGCCAATATCGGCACGCTGATCACCGAACTGTCCGCGGTCAAGACCACCAGCGGTATGTTCGGCATCCCGCCCATTCCTGCTGTGATCGTGATCGTCATCATTTCCTTTGTGCTGATCACACGCGGAAATTACAAAGTGACCCAGTCCATCATGCTGGTGGCCTGCCTCTTCTTTCTCGTCTATATCTTTTCTGCGGTCAAAGCCCAACCTGACTGGAACCTGGCCCTGACCAACCTGGCCTGGCCGCACGGCGTGGACTTCACACAAAGCTACCTGAAGGATTACCTCATCATCGGCATGGGCGTGCTCGGTACCACCATCACGCCCTGGGGCCAATTCTTCATCAGCAGCTTCGCCTATGATAAGAAGATCGAAAAGGGCAAGGTGGGCCTCTCGCAGTTGGAAACCTACTGGGGCGCCTTCCTGACCGATTTCTTCTCGTTTTTTATGATCGTTGCGACGGCGGCGGCGCTTTTCACCAAGGGAATTGATCTGAGAAATGCGGCAGATCCTGCGGTGCGCGCGGCAGAGGCGATTCAGCCGGTTGCAGGGGTGCTCGCGGGGAAGCTCTTCGCGGTCGGCATCCTCAACGCGGGCTTCATGGGCTTGGTCGTTGTCTCGTTGTCCACGGCCTATGCCTTCGCCGAGTTCTTTGGCCTCTCGGGCAGTCTGGATGACTCGTTCAAGAAGAGCAAAACCTTCTACTTCCTGTATATTGCGCAACTGCTGTTTGCCACTTTGTTCGTGGTGCTGTCTCAGGTCAATTTATTCCAGGTTGCCTTGGTGACACAGATCATCAATGCCGTGGCCCTGCCGCTGGTCTTTTACTACCTGATTCGCCTGACGGATGACCACGGCTTGATGGGGGAGTTCGCCAACAACAAATTCCAAAGATACTTTGCCACCGTCAGTTCGGTGGTCATTGTGATAGCTTCTCTGTTCACAGTGGCAGCAGTTTTTCTCTGGGGTTAGATAACAAGATGGCCGGGATCAAAGTCCCGGCCATCTTGTTTTTTTTCTACTTCAATCCGAACGTGGCACTGATCTCCGCGCGGATGGAGATCTGCCCTGCGCTGATGGGGCCATCTTCCAGCGTGGACGTTTCTCCGCCTGTGGGCTGTACGTTCTGCACAGCATTCTGCATCCACAAGTTCTGGTTGTTATTGGAACCGTACCACCAGCCGCCGTTGTTGAAATACGACCTGCTATTCTCATTGATGCTGATGACGCAGCCCGTGTCACTGCCAGCCGCCTGCGCCAGCGCAGAAGCCTTCTCGGTGGCGGCGGTCATGGCCATTTCGCGCGCCTGATCGCGGTACTTGCGCAGATCGCTGGTGTAGAACTCCACGTCGATGACCTGGTTGGCGCCTGCTTGAAACGCCGCCGCAATCAGGTCGTTGGTCTTCTTCACATCGCGCACGGTGACCTCGATCACGTTGTGGATGCGATAGCCGCTGATGTGCAGGTCCTCGTAATCGTCGTAGACGGGTTCGAGCGTGTACCAATTCGTGGTTATGTCCTTGGCCTCGATCCCCATCGTCTTCAACGCAAACGTGACCTTGTTGATGGTCGTCGTGTTTTTGGCCTGCGCGTCCTTCACCGACCTGCCATTGGTTTGCACGCCCAGCTTGACCAGCGCGCGGTCGGGTGCCACGTTGACCACGGCCGTGCCCGTCACTTGGATGGTGCGTTCTTTATCGCAAATGGGAGCCTGGGTTGGTTGTGTCTGTGGGGTGGGTGTGGGTGTATCTGCATGGACATTGAAAGCAGGCAAGCCCGTGACCATCAACAAAAAGATCAACATGCATGCCAGCACGGTATTGACGATGGTTTGGATCTGTTTCATGGGAAGTCTCCTTGTAGTCAATTTGCTACAGGATACTTCCGACGCCTGTCAGAATTGTGTCACGACGATGGCAACTACGCATCAACTCTCGGCAGCCAGAACGTGATGCTCGTCCCCTGGCCTTCGACACTCTCCGCCCAGATACGTCCGCCCATGGCCTGGATCAACGCTCGGGCGATGGCCAGCCCCAGGCCCGTTCCGCCGCTCGTGCGCTGGCGGGACTTGTCCACGCGATAGAAGCGTTCGAAGATGAACGGCAGATGCTCCACTGGGATTCCCGCTCCGTGATCGCGCACCGAACATTCCACCCCCGCGCCTGACTCCGTTATCTCGACCGTGATGCCCGTCCCAGTCCCCGCGTGACGGATGGTGTTATCCAGCAAATTGTCGAGGACTTGTGAGAGGCGGTCGGGGTCCGCCATCACCTGTGGGGCGGATTGCCAATCCGCCGCGCTTACACTCAATGAAATATTCTGTCGCGTAGCCAAATTAGCAAATAACTCGCACCGTTCATTGACCAAAGCTTCCAAATCCAATGGCCGCATCTCCAGTTGCAGTGCACCCGCATCTGCGCGGGTGAGGACCAGCAACTCGTTCACCAGACGGATGAGCCGATCGGTCTCGCGCTGCATGGATGCCAGCAGCGGACCGCGCCCTTCGAGGTCGTCCAGCGCGCCGTCTTCGAGCGTCTCGACCGTGCCTTTGATGACGGTCAGCGGCGTGCGCAGTTCATGCGTCACGTCGGCGATGAAGGCCTTCTTGGCTTCGTCAGCCTGTCGCAGCGAAGCGGCCATTTCGTTGAAGGTTTGTCCGAGGTCGTGGAGTTCGACGATGCGTTCATCAGTGGGAGCCTGTGCCTTGAGGTCTCCCCCCGCGATGGATTGCGCCGCCCGTGCCAGTCCTTCCAGCGGATGGGTGATCTGCCTTGCCAGAAAATATCCGACCAGCGTTGCCAGTAGAACGGCCAGCAGGGCCGCGCCCAGCAATTGCCACAGCAGATTCGCAGGCAGTCCCGCGGCGGGTAGAGGAGTGGCCAGATACACAATGCCCGTGATCTGACCACTTGTTGTACGAATGGGAGCAGCAGCGTACAACACGCGCTGGTTCCCGAGCACCCGTCGGACGGCAGTGGCGGGAGTCCCTTTCAGAGCCGAAGCCACTTCGGGGCGCTGGAGCAGCTCCGAGGTCGGGATGAGGGCGCTTTGCTCTGCTTGCGGCATCTGGACGGTCGCATCCGCCAGCGGCAATCCCACTACGACCGCGCCGTTCTCGGTCAGCAGGCGGGTGTGGATTCCTGGAACGGTGTTCAGGAATTGCGAATATGGTTGCGGGTTGGTCGGGAGTGGTTCGTTCTGCAAGGCGGCGGCGAGCAGGTTGGCCTGGGCCAGCAGGTTGTCGCGCTGGGTGTCGATGTACAGCGCCGCCACAGCCTGCCAGGCGAGGACGGCGGCCAGCGTCATGCCGAGGGCCAGGACCAGCAGCGTGTTGAGCGAGAGGCGGGTGCGGATGCTTTGCATGTTAGGGAATGCGATAGCCGAGGCCGCGCACCGCTTCGATGCAGTCGGCATCGGGCGAGGCGGCGCGCAGTTTGGCGCGCAGGCGTTTGACGGCGCTATCCACGGCGCGCGTGTCGCCGACGTAGTCGTAGCCCCAGGCTTGTTCGAGCAGGCGTTCGCGCGTCAGCACGCGCCCGTGGTTGACCAGCAGCCGATGCAGCAGGTCGAACTCCAGGCGGGTCAGTTCGATGTTCGTTTCATTCACGAGGATGGTGCGGCGTTCTACGTCGAGCAGCAGGCCGCCAGGTCCGCGCAGCAGGGCGGACGATTCATCTTCGGGCTTGTCGTGGGCGCGGCGCAGCACGGCCTTGATGCGCGCCATCAGTTCGCGCACGCTGAACGGCTTGGTGACGTAGTCGTCTGCGCCAAGTTCGAGTCCCACCACGCGATCGGTCTCTTCGCCGCGCGCGGTGATCATGATGATGGGCACGTCGCTGGTCTTGCGCAGGGCGCGGCACACATCCAGACCGTCCACTTCGGGGATCATCAGGTCGAGCAGGATCAGGTCGGGCTGGAATTCCCCCGCCAGGCGCAATGCCTCGCGCCCGTCCGCCGCAATCGACACGTTATACAGGGCCTTGCGCAGGTTGTAGGCCAGCAGGTCAGTCACCGCGGGCTCATCGTCCACGACGAGGATGCGATGGGTCATGCGCAAAGGATAACATGCTTTTGTGGCAGGAGTGTGTCAAAGGAAGATAGGATCACCCCGAATCCTGGTTTTGGCGATGATGACTGATGGGCAGGATTTTTTGAACCACGAAGGCCGCGAAGAACGCAAAGAAAAAAGTGGCCTGGCGGCCTTTGCGGTAATTTTGTACGTTTGGCCAATAACAGCCTGACGCACCCGAAGACGTTTCTCAAGGGTGCGTCAGGTTTGTCTGGTGAATTTGTTTTGCTTACTTCACAAACTTCCACGCCGCAGGCAGGGCCAACGCAGCGGCGACCAGTTTGATGGCATCGCCGATCAAGAAGGGGACGAGTCCCGCCGCCAGTGCTTTGGTGAGGCTGCCCAGCAAGACGGTCAGCCAGGCCACACCACAGACGTAGATGATGAGGGTGCCGACCAGGAACGGCAGCAGGGAGGTGCGCACGCTGCGCTCCAGTCCGCGCTCGGCCAGCCAGCCGACGACGTAGGCCGCCAACACGAAGCCGATCAGGTAGCCCAGGGTGGCGCCCGTCATGTAGCTCAGTCCCGCCGCGCCGCCCGCGAAGATGGGCAGGCCAAAGGCGCCGAGGGCGATATAGAGTGCCATCGAGGCCGCACCGCGCTTCGACCCGAGGGCGGCGGCGACCAACAGCACGCCGAAGGTCTGTCCCGTCAGCGGGACGGGGGTGAAGGGTAGGGGAATCCGCACCTGGGCCAGCAAGGCCACGAGGGCCGCTCCAAGGGCGACGAGGCTCAAGTCACGGAGCCAGCTTGAGGTGCGGGGGAAGCTGCGCGTGTAAAGGGTGGGGGCAAGGGTTGTCATATTAAAGTCCTTTTCATAGGGTTTCTAGATGGAACCCATTATTGTCTGATTCGTTCCAATCGTGAAGTGACAGGCCTCCAAGGGATGTGGATTTCTGTCACCCAGCCGTGTTTTTTTTCTGGCGTAGGATAGATGACGGAAAGGTTCGAAAAGACGAACGAACCTCTTGTTTTTAATCTTTTTCGTAGGGGATTCGCGTTGGATTCGGACAGGAATACTGCAATGAATTTGTCATCTTTATAGTAAAATTCCCCTCCAGTATGCTGGAGAGGCATCAAAAATTTCTGGAGGAGGCTCGCGAATAAAGCTTGCTGGCAAGACGGGAACCCTGTCTCGTACCGGTGAAATGGGATGGCGGTTGCGTGTATAATTAACGTGTAGCTGGCTCATCTGTGCAGATGCACTGCGGGGCCGCCAGTACTTGAGCGGAGGCTCTGCCTGGCAGGGGAACTATTTATACACGCGAAGCGTCTATTTACCCGGCAATGACCCTGGTTCCAAAAACCGAAAGGAAACCTATGAAAACCAACTCGAACAAGAAATTCATCCACGAATTGCCTAAAATTTTGCTCATTTTTGGGTTGATTGTCTCCATCTTTGCGCCTGCCTATTCGGCGTTGGCGCAAACCCCTGCCATTCAGACGGACGGGATCCTTGCGCCTCTGGCCCCTCAGTTGACCTGGGGTGACCTTGGAACGCAATCCCGTTCCATCGAAGTGAACGGGGAGACGGTTGACCTTTCTGGAAATGCTTACCGCGCGCGGGAGGAGTTCAATCTGGACGGGCGGGACGACATTGCCGGATATTACTCCACCACCAGCTTGAAGGAATTGGGCTGGGAGCACGTCAGCACCAAGCCGTTCTCCAACGGTGTGACCTCGGTCTTCTACCATGAGAGTGGCGTTTTCGCGTCTGTGGAATTCGTCGGCTGCCAGGATAACAATGCGCTGGCCTGCCTGACCGTGTGGGCGAGTGATCCCACCGATCTGGTTCCCGCCCCGGGACGACCGGATCCCCAGCCCATGGCGGTGACCTTCAATAAGACTGCCCCGGCGAACAATGCCACGGGTGTCAGCACCAAACCCACTCTGACGTGGACCGCATATACTGGCTCCACCTTCAACCACTACCGCTATTGCATCGACAAGACCAATAACTCATCCTGCGACTCCAGCGGCGGGTGGACTTCCATCTGGAGCGGCACCAGTGTGACTGTGACCCTTACTGCCAATACCACTTATTATTGGCATGTGGAAGCTGTACTCGACGATAGCAGCAAGGTTGGCTCCAATAGCGGAACCTGGTGGGCTTTTGTCACCGGTTCGGGAACGGTCACATCCACACCACCCGTGTCTCCGACACCTACACTGCCTCCGTCTCCGCCCATTGCTTTCGTGAAGACGCTGCCGCTTAATGCCTCGGTCAACCAGCCCACGACCCCCGTTCTGGCTTGGGGATCCAGCACGTATGCCACCAACTATTCGTATTGTATCGACACGGTCAATAATAACCTGTGCGACACCAACTGGGTGAGCAACGGTACCTCCACGTTTGTGCCCCTGTTGAGCGGCATTGCTCCCGGTATCTATTACTGGCAGGTTCGTGCCTCCAATACTTACGGAACGGTGGAGGGTAATGGGACAAATGCCTGGTGGTCCTTTACGGCTGTCGCAGGCCCATCCAACGATACGGTTAATACCGCTACCACCATCCCTGTGGTGATCCCTTCGGCGTATATACAGAGCACCACTTCCGCTACGATCGACACCGGGACGTCCAACTCATGCTCCAACGGGTTAGGGTATGCATCTGTCTGGTACAAGTACGTAGCCACCTCCAACCGTAAGGTGTATGTCGACAGCTTTGGCTCAGATTACGACACCTTTATTGCAGTCTGGACGAAGAACCCGGATGAATCCCTGACCCTGATCACCTGCAATGACAACGCTTCGGGCACCTACCAGTCTGCGGCGGGTTTCTCGGTGACGAATACCCTCACCTATTACATCCAGGTGGCGCAAAAGAATCCCAACACCACGCCCATTGTGCCGCCCGGTGGAAACCTGAAATTCCAGGTCAAGACCTTCTCGGATGTGGGCGGGAATAGTTCCTTCTGGCCCTACATCGAAGGAATCTATTTCGCCGGCATCACAGGTGGATGCGCCACCGCTCCCGACCTGTTATACTGCCCCACCAACAATGTGACCCGTGCCGAGATGGCGGTCTTCCTGTTGCGCGCGAAGTATGGTTCGGCCTACGTTCCGCCCGCGGTTGGAGCCAGCACCGGCTTTGCAGACGTGCCCACCTCCAGCGTCTATGCACCGTGGATCAAGCAACTGGCGGCCGAGGGTGTCACCAGTGGTTGCGGTGGCGGTAATTACTGTCCCAACGACTCCGTGACTCGTGCCCAGATGTCGGTCTTCCTGCTCAGAACCCATGATGGGTCTGCCTATGTGCCGCCTGCTGCTACGGGTGTGTTCAATGATGTTTCCACATCCTATTGGGCGGCTGCCTGGATCGAAGAACTGAATACTCGAGGCATTTCCACTGGTTGCGGCGGCGGCGCCTTCTGCCCCGACAACAATGTCACCCGCGAACAGATGGCTGTCTTCTTGAGCCGCACATTTGGCATTCTGACCAAGCCGTAAGCAACGAAACCCGCCTAGAATCAAAACCACCCCGGGTAACCGGGGTGGTTTTTTATTAAAAATGGACCCCGCACATGCCGTGTGTTGCGAAGTTTTGAACCTGCTTTTGGCAGGTTGGGCTCCGACCCAGAAACGCCGCCTTGGCTCAGGCCTATCGCGTTATTTCTGTAAGATAAGAGCCCATTTCGAGAGTGTTGGCTCAAAACCGCGGGTGCAACATCACGAACACAGCAGGGCATCGTTCTTATACCATAATCTCAAAGTCAGGGGTAGAGAAACATGAGCGTTGATTTAGAGACCGTTTTATGCTACCCTGTAGGCAACTTATAAAAGGAGAGACGCATGCCAACTGTACCAGGAATCGACGTTTCCTATTGGGATTCTGGGATCGACTGGCCGAAAGTCCGTGCGACTGGCCAACGCTTCGTCTTTATCAAGGCCACCGAGGGAGTCACCTATTCGGACCCGACCTTCGCTGGGAACTGGTCCGGTGCGAAGACGGCGGGCCTGCTGCGAGGGGCTTACTGTTTCTTCCATCCCAACCTTGACCCCGCCAAACAGGCTGATTTCTTCATCAAGACCATCAAGGCCACCAGGGACAACGGCGAGTTGCCACACGTCCTCGACCTGGAGGCACATGACAATCAGCCCAAAGCGAAGATCATCGCGCGTGTCAAAGTCTGGCTGGATGCCGTCGAAGCGGCCTTTGGCAAGAAGCCGATCATCTACTCGGGGCAGTATTATCTCCAGGACTATCTCTCGGAGACGGGTGGCGGTCCGCCCGTTTGGGCCAAGGATTATCCGCTTTGGCTGGCGCAGTATCCCACCCAGTACTCGCCTGGTATGGCTCCTGCCTTGCCGAAGGGCTGGTTCAAGTGGACCCTCTGGCAGTACACGGACAAAGGCGTGGTCAATGGCATCAACGCCGCTGTGGACATGAACCTGTTCAACGGCACGCTGGAGGAGTTATATGCCTTTGCGGGTGCGCAGCCCGTGGCCGAGGACAGGCCCAAGACGCACAAAGTGGCGGCGGGTGACACCTTCGAGAATATTGCGTCCAAGTACGGGGTGACCGTCCGCGAGTTGGTGATGGCCAACCTGCAATTGCTCAAGGCGGGGGATACTTTAACGGTACCCTCGCCTGTGGCGATCCCGCAAGAAAGCGGGACCAACTCAGGGGCCAGTACGGGGTCTTCATCCAAGACCTATACCGTTCAAGCGGGCGATACACTCTCGTTCATTGCTATTAAGTTCGCTGTGACGGTGGCGGCTATTGCGTCGTTGAACAGTATCAAGGACATCAACAAGCTCAAAGTTGGACAGGTGTTGCAGATCCCCTAGAAAGAGAAAGTCCCGAGGTTTTGGCCTCGGGACTTTTCGTTTACGGATAAACCCGTTTGATCGTGCGTGGGAAGGCGATGGCCTCGCGGATGTGTTCGGTGCCGCACAGCCAGGTGGTGACGCGCTCGGTGCCCATGCCGAATCCGCTGTGGGGGACGGAGCCGAACTTGCGCAGGTCGAGGTACCACTTGAAGGCTTCCTCGGGCAGGTTCTGGTCGTGAATGCGCTGGAGCAACAAGTCGGGATCGCTGATGCGCTCGGAGCCGCCGCAGATCTCGCCGTAACCCTCGGGGGCCAGCAGGTCGACTGATTTGCAGACTTCGGGGCGGCCCGGCCAGGGTTCCATGTAGAAGGCCTTGACAGCGGTCGGGTAGCCGTAGACGAAGACGGGCTTTTCGAACTGCTGGGTGATGGCGGTCTCGTGGGGTGCGCCGAAGTCGATACCCCAGTCGAACTTAAGCAGTTCCTTCTTTTCGGGGTCGGTTTCCTTCTCGCGCAACTCGACCAGCATCTTGGCCGCATCATCGTAGGAGATACGCGGGAAGGGTGCCTGGATGGCTTCCAGCTTGGCGATGTCGCGGCCGAGGAATTTCAACTCGGGCGTGCGCTCGCGGATCACACGCTGGACGATGTGGGTGATCATCTGCTCCTCGATCTCCATCAACTGGTCGAGGTCACAGAAGGCGATCTCAGGCTCGAGCATCCAGAACTCGGTCAGATGACGGCGGGTCTTGGACTTTTCCGCGCGAAAGGTGGGACCGAAGCAGTAGACTTTTCCGAACGAGAAAATGTTGGCTTCGTTGTAGAGTTGGCCTGTCTGCGCGAGATAGGCCTTGCCTTCGTCGAAGTATTCGGTCTCGAAGAGGGTGGTGGTGCCTTCGGCGGCGGCGGGCGTGAGGATGGGGGTGCTCATCTCGACGAAGCCGTTGGTGTCGAGCCATTCGCGGGTGGCGGCCATGACCGTGGCGCGCACGCGCAGGACGGCCCACTGGCTCTGCATGCGCAGCCACAGGTGACGGTTGTCGAGCGCGAAGTCCACGCCGTGGTCCTTGAGCGCCATCGGGTAGTCGGCTTCGGCGGTCTGGACGACCTTCAGTTCCTTGATGCCCAGCTCGAATCCGCCGGGAATGCCGGGCGCGCGCTTGTCCTCGCGGACTGCTCCCGTGACGATGACCGAGGACTCCTGCGGCAGGCGCATGATCTGTTCGAAGAGTTCGGGCGCGAGATCGCCCTTGAAGGCTACGCATTGCACGAAGCCCGTGCCGTCACGCACGAGCAGGAAGCACAGTTTGCCCTTGTCGGTGCGGTTGTAGACCCAGCCCTGGACAGTGATTTCCTGGCCTGCGTATTTCGAGATGTCTGAGACGCGAATGATTTCTGTCATGGATTTTTCTCCAATGGTGTATGGGCACAGCAAAACGGGAAGGGACCGAGTCCTGGTCGGGCCTGCTGTGCCCCTACCTGATTATTCCGCTATTTTAATATGTAATTCCTTCAATTGCCGATCTTCCACCGTGGACGGGGCGTCGGCCATCACATCGCGGCCGCTCTGGTTCTTGGGGAAGGCGATCACTTCGCGGATGTTTGGCTCGTCGGCCAGCAGCATCACGAGGCGGTCGATGCCAGGGGCCATGCCGCCGTGCGGCGGCGCGCCGAACTCGAAGGCTTCGAGCATGTGTCCGAACTTGGCCTGGATATCTTCGTCCTTGAGGCCGAGCAATTGGAAGATCTTGGTCTGGATGTCGCGGCGGTGAATGCGGATCGAGCCTGAAGCCATCTCGTAGCCGTTGCAGACCATGTCGTAGGCATCCGAGAGGATCGAACCAGGGTCGCTGTCGAACTTCGAGAGGTCATCGAGTTGGGGCATGGTGAATGGGTGATGCTCGGCGTCCCAACGCTGCTCCTCCTCGTTCCAGGCGAACATCGGGAAGTCGACCACCCACGCAAAAGCCATCGTGTCCTTGTCGGCCAGGCTGAGCTTGTCGCGGAGGATGAGGCGCAGACCGCCCAGCACCTTGTTGACGACGGCGCGCGCGTCTGCGGCAAACAGGACCAGGTCGCCGTTCTGGAGGTTCAGGCGCGACTTGAGCGCTGCCACCTCGTCAGCAGTGACGAACTTCCCAGCCGTTCCCTTGACGCCTTCGGCTGTCACCGCTACCGTGGCCAGCCCCTTGGCCCCGAGCGACTTGGCCGCCTCGGTCAACGCGTCGACCTCCTTGCGGGAAAAGTCCGCGCAGCCAGGAGCGACGATGCACTTGATGACGCCTTTCGCCTCCAGCGCGGACTGGAAGACGCGGAACTCGCTCTTGGCGAAGATGTCGGTCACGTCCTGTAATTCCATGCCAAAGCGCAGATCGGGCTTGTCGGAGCCGAAGCGTTCGAGGGCTTCGTGATGCGAGAGTTTGGGCCAGGGCGAGGAGAGCAGCTTCTTGTGCGGGGCGACGGCGGGCAGCATCTCGGTGTAGAGCTGTTCGACCAGAGTCAGCACATCGTCGCGATGGACGAAGGACATTTCCAGGTCAAGTTGGGTGAATTCGGGCTGACGGTCGCCGCGCAGGTCTTCGTCGCGGAAGCAGCGCGCGATCTGGAAGTAACGGTCCATGCCTGCCACCATCAGCAACTGCTTGAGCTGTTGCGGCGACTGGGGCAGGGCGTAGAAGTGACCAGGGTGGATGCGCGACGGCACGAGGTAGTCGCGCGCGCCTTCGGGCGTGGCCTTGAACAGGATGGGCGTCTCGACCTCGATGAAGCCGTGCTTGTCCATGAAATCACGCATGAACTTGACCACACGATGGCGCAACACCATGTTGCGGCTCATGCGTTCGCGGCGCAGGTCGAGGTAGCGATACTTGAGGCGGATATCCTCATTCTCGTCCTCGTCGCGGCTGACCACGATGGGCGTGGCCTTGGACTGGTTCAGCACGGTCACCTTGCGGGCTTCGAGCTCGATCTCGCCCGTGGACATCTTCGGGTTGAACTGGTCCGTGGGACGCATCTTGACCACGCCCTCGATCTGCAACACCCATTCGGCCTTGGCCGATTCAATGGCCTGGTGCGCCTCAGGGAATTCTGTCGGGTTGGTGGTGATCTGAGTGATGCCGTAACGGTCGCGCAGGACCAGGAAGACTACTCCGCCGAACGTGCGGAAGTTGTGCACCCAGCCCGCCAGGGTCACGGTCTGACCTGCATGGGCGGCGCGCAATTCGCCGCAAGTATGAGTTTTGTACATGATGCCTCCAGTGGTTTACCACAAAGGACACAAAGAACACCAAGGTTGGAAGGCGGGCTCAACATGACGACTTCTCCCAGATGAACTTTGTGCCCCTTTGTGTCCTTTGTGGTTAAATCTCTACAAAATAAATCGCCCTTCGCATTTGCGTTGGGCGATCAGGTTTTCGAAAGTTTTCCGTCAACCAGCCAGGCTTCGCCCAACGATACGGCGATCGTCATTGTCGTCGTTGTTGTTGGCGAAGGGCAGTCGGGATTTCATGGCAACAATTATAGCATGGACGATGGTGTAGGTCACGCTTCAAGCGTGACCTACTTTCTTAATTTCTCAAATTCATCCAGCAGCAACTGCTTCACGGCCTGCGGGTCGGCTTTGCCTTTGGTGGCACGGGCGACCTGCCCCATGAACCATTGCAGCAGGGTTTCCTTGCCGCCCAGGTAGCTGGCGACTTCCTTCGGGTTGTCGGCGATGAGCTTGATGACCATCTCTTTGAGGACACCTTCGTTTGAGATCTGTCCCAGTCCCTGCGCTTCGACGATGTCCTTCGGCGCACGCCCGCTTTGGAACATCTCGACCAGCACGGACTTGGCGGTGTTGCCGCTGACGGTTTTGTCGAAGGCCAGGTCGATGAGCTGGGCCAGGTGCGCGGCGGGGATGGGGATCGAATCCACGCTCAGAGCGCGGTCGTTGATCTGACGCATGAACTCACCCGTCAGCCAGTTGCAGACCACTTTAGCGGAATCCTTCGTCTGGGCGGTGACCGCTTCGAAGTAGTCTGCCAGAGAACGCTCAGAGGCCAGCAGCGCGGCGTCCTGCAGTTTCAAGCCATAGTCGCGGAGGAAGCGCTGGGTTTTGGCTTCGGGCAGTTCGGGCAGGTGGGCGCGGAAACTTTCAATGAAGGATTCCGCCAGTTGCAACGGAGGCAGGTCGGGCTCGGGGAAGTAGCGATAGTCGTGGGCGTGTTCCTTGCTGCGCTGGGAAACGGTCACGCCGCGGGCTTCGTCCCATCCCAGTGTTTCCTGCACGACCTCACCGCCACTCTCGTAGAGCTTGATCTGGCGTTCGACCTCGTAGGCCGATGCGCG
Source organism: Chloroflexota bacterium (assembly GCA_016191845.1). GTDB lineage: Bacteria > Chloroflexota > Anaerolineae > Anaerolineales > Villigracilaceae > JACPVF01. The sequence goes on along the minus strand of JACPVF010000011.1, from coordinate 279,338 downwards.
GGTCAGGGCGCGGAAACTGTTCAGGTTCTTGATCTCGGTGCGGGTGCGCAACTCGTCGCTGCCGATAGGGCGCACAGAGACGTTGGCCTCGAAGCGCAGCACGCCCTTTTCCATGTCGCCCGAGTTGACGCCGAGGTAGCGCAAAATGGCGCGCACGTTGGTGGCGTAGGCCAGCGCGGCCTCCACGGTGCGGAAGTCGGGTTCGGTGACGATCTCCAGCAGCGGCACGCCTGCGCGGTTGTAGTCGATCAGCGCGTGGTCGCCACGGTGGAAGGTCTTGGCGGTGTCCTCTTCAAGGTGGGCGCGGCGGATGCGGATGCGCTGCGTTCCCTCGCCCAAATCGGCAGGGACGTCCATCCAACCCTCAGAGGCGATGGGCAGCTCGTATTGCGAGATCTGGTAGCCCTTGGGCAGGTCGGGATAGAAATAATTCTTGCGCGCAAAAGTGTTGTGTGGGTTGATCGTGCAGTTGAGCGCCATGCCAACCAGGACGGCCTGCTCGACGGCTCTGGCGTTGATGACGGGCATCGCGCCAGGCAGCGCCGTGCAGACGGGGCAGATGTTGGTGTTGGCGGCGGGCGCGGAAGCGTAGTCGGCGGAGCAGCCGCAGAACATCTTAGAGGCGGTTTGCAGCTCGGCGTGAATCTCAAGCCCGATCACGGTTTCGTATTTGGTCATAGTGGTTACCCTTTTTCACCACAGAGGGCACAGAGTCTTTTTTAAATCTCTGTGAACTCCGTGTTCTCCGTGGTGGATGTTCTATCCAAGCGGCGGCAATTGCTTGTGCCAGTCGGTGACCTGCTGGTAGGCGTGGCCGATCTGGAACAGCGTCTCTTCATTGAAATGCTTGCCCATCAACTGCATCCCGACCGGCATGCCCTGCGAGAATCCGCACGGGACGGCCAGCGAGGGAATCCCTGCGGGGTTGGTGGCCGTGACGTAGATGTCCGAGAGATACATCTCCAGCGGGTCGGCGGTCTTCTCGCCGATCTTGAAGGCCGTGGTTGGGCAGGTCGGCGCGATCAACGCGTCGACTTGCTCGAAGGCCTGCTCGAAATCCTGCCGCAGCAGGGTGCGGACCTTTTGCGCCTTGAGGTAATACGCGTCGTAATAACCTGCCGAGAGCGTGTACGCACCCAGCATGATGCGCCGCTTGACCTCGTCGCCGAAGCCTGCCGCGCGGGTGCGCAGGTAGACGTCGATCACATCTTCGGCGCCGTCGCGCACCGACAGGCCGAAGCGCGTGCCGTCGAAGCGAGCCAGGTTGGCGCTGGCCTCCGCGAACAGGATCAGATAATAGACGGGCAGTCCGTATTTGGTATGCGGCAGCGATACTTCGTGGATCTCCATGCCGAGCGCCTCGAACTGCTGGATGGCTTTGTGGATGGCGCTTTCCACGCCCGCTTCCATGCCTGCCACGAAATATTCCTTCGGGATGCCGAGCTTCATGCCCTTGACCGATTTGCCCAGCGACTGTGTGTACTGCGGCACGGGCAGTGTTGACGAAGTGCTGTCGCGCTTGTCCAGGCCCGCAATGGCTTCTGTGACCGCCGCCACGTCGTACACCTCACGCGCCATCGGCCCGATCGAGTCGAACGACGAAGCCAGCGCGATCAATCCATAACGAGACACGCGTCCGTAGGTCGGTTTGAGGCCCGTGACGTTGCAGAAGCCTGCGGGCATGCGCACCGATCCGCCCGTATCCTCGCCGATGGAGAAGAGGCCCAGCCCCGCGGCTGCCGCCGCCGCCGACCCACCGCTCGACCCGCCAGGGACACGCGTCAGGTCCCACGGGTTGCGGGTGGGGAAGTAGGCCGAGTTCTCGCATGAGGAGCCCATGCCGAACTCGTCCATGTTGTGCTTGCCGAGCATCACCGCGCCCGAGTCCGCGAGTTTGTCGATCACGGTGGCGTTGTACTGCGGAACGTAGTTTTCCAATATCTTGGATGAACAGGTGGTGCGCACGCCCTTCGTGGACAGGCAGTCCTTCACGCCGAACGGGATTCCCGTCAGCGGGGTGACGTTCTCGCTCGTGGCCAGCCGCTCGTCGGCGCGGCGCGCCTGTTCCAGCGCCACGTCTTCGGTGACCGTGACGTAGGCTTGGATCTGCGGGTCGATCTTGCGGATGCGGTCCAGCATGGCCTGGGTCAGCTCCACGCTGCTGATCTGTTTGCTGCGTAGCATTTCCTGTGCCGAACGCAACGTCAAAGAAGACAGCTCCATTTATTCCTCCCCCAGCACGGTCGAGACTTTGACGTAGCCTTCTTCGCTTTCGGGCGCGTTCTTCAGGAAATCCTCGCGCGGCATGGATGGCTGCGCCGCGTCCTCGCGCAAGACCATGTTGGCGTGGATGACCTGCGTGGCAGGCGGTGTGTCGTGGGTGTCCACTTCGTTGAGCAGGTTGAAAAAATCGATGATGGCCGAAAATTGCTGGCTGAAGCTCTGCGCCTCCCCATCGCTGATGCCCATGCGCACCAGGAAGGCCACATGCTTGACGGTCTTGGTATCTATGATCTGGGTCATAAAGCCTCTTTCTTATTCATGATGCTGGGTCAGCGTCTGCAAAAAACGCATGCCAGTCAGCACTTGATCGATGCTCGGTTTTGCCAACGTCCCGATGCATTCGCCTAATTTCGCTGTCTCTACCGTTGAGGTATGGGACGTCACCACAACACTTTGTCTGGATAAATTCGCTTCGCCTTCAGCCAGCAGGACATTGCCAGGCTCTTTGGCGCGCTTCAGGTTCGAGGTCAACGCACACACGACGACCGTCTGTGCGTTGACCTGAACGATGACATGCGGATGGGCATGATCGGAGGAGATTTCCGTTTCATCGGGTGAGATCCAGAAAACGTCGCCTTGCGCGATGTTCATCCGCTGTCGCCTATTTCGATGCCTGGCTGCTGCGCTGAGCCTCGTTCTCTTCCAACTGTTTTCTGATCCAGCGCATCAGGTTGATGGCCTTGTGTTCGGGTTTGAAGTATGCGCCGACCGTCTCTTCGAATGGGATGGGAAAACGGAAACCGTCCACTTCATACCACAACGCGCCATCCGTGCAGTAGGCGAATCTTGCTGTTTTGTTGATGATCAATTCCTTGATATTCATGGTTTACCTTCTTTCATGTCACGATGACTTAATATGTAATTCTTTTAGTTGTTCCATTTCCGCGTACGACGGTGCATCAGCCATCACATCGCGGCCCGAGGAGTTCTTCGGGAAGGCGATCACTTCGCGGATATTCGGCTCATCGGTCAGCAGCATCACCAGCCGGTCGATGCCTGGCGCCATGCCGCCATGCGGCGGTGCGCCGAACTCGAACGCTTCCAGCATGTGCCCGAACTTATACTGTGCCTCTTCTTCCTCGATGCCCAGCAACTCGAACACCTTCGACTGGATCTCGCGCCGATGGATGCGGATCGAGCCCGAGGCCATCTCGTAGCCGTTACACACCATGTCATACGCATCCGATAAAATCGAACCAGGGTCGGTCTCGAACTTGTCGAGGTCGCTCAAGCGCGGCATGGTGAACGGGTGGTGCGCCGCGTTCCACTTCTTTTCTTCCTCGCTCCACTCGAACATCGGGAAGTCCAGCACCCAGGCAAAAGCCATCTCATCCTTGTCGACCAGTTCCAGCGCATCGCGGAAATTCAGCCGCAACGCGCCCAGCACTTTGTGGACGACTTTGGCTTCTTCCGCCACGAACAGGATCAGGTCGCCGACTTCCGCGCCCGTCAGGGCCTGGATCTGAGCCAGCTCTTCCACGCGGATGGACTTGCTCCCGCTGCCCTTTGGACCCTCGGCTGTCACCGCCAGAGTGACCAGAGTCCCCGCCCCGAGCTCTTTCGCCGTCAACGTCAGCGCTTCGAGTTGTTTGCGCGAATATTCCGCGCAGCCTGGCGCAACGATGCACTTGATCACGCCGTTCTTCTTCGCCAACGCGGACTTGAAGACCGAGAACTCTGTCTCTGCAAAGACCGCGCTGACGTCGGTCAGTTCCATGCCGAAGCGCAGGTCGGGCTTATCCGAGCCGAAGCGAGAGACCGCTTCCTCGTAGGTCAGGCGCGGCCAGGGAGTCTGCATCAGCCGCTTCTCGGGGGCCACGGCGGGGATCAGCGCCGTGAACAGCCCTTCGGCCAGAGCCAGCACATCGTCGCGTTCGACGAAGGCCATCTCAATGTCGAGCTGTGTGAACTCGGGCTGACGGTCGCCACGCTGGTCCTCGTCGCGGAAGCAGCGCGCGATCTGGAAGTAACGCTCGATCCCGCCGACCATCAATAACTGTTTGAGCTGTTGCGGCGACTGCGGCAGCGCGTAGAATTGACCAGGGTACACGCGCGACGGCACGAGATAGTCGCGCGCGCCCTCGGGCGTGGTCTTGAACAGGATGGGCGTTTCCACTTCGAGGAAACCGCGCTGACTGAGGTAGTTGCGCATAAACAAAACTACTTCGTGTCGCAGAGTCAGGTTCTGAAGCATCTTCGCGCGGCGCAAATCGAGGTAGCGATATTTTAGCCGCAGAGTCTCATCTGTGCCGCCGTTGCCGTTATTGACCGAGAAGGGCAGGGGTTTGGATGGGTTGAGCACCTCCGCCTCGCGCACGGCGATCTCGATATCACCGTTGGGCAGTTTGGCGTTCTCCATGCCCGCAGGCCGACGTTCGACCACACCCTTGACCTGTACCACCCATTCCTGGCGCGCCTCGTCCAGCACCTCATGGGCATGCGGCGTAACCTCGGGTGCCGCCACGAGCTGCACCACCCCGAAACGGTCGCGCAGGTCCACGAAGTGCACGCCGCCGTGGTCACGGTAGCGATGCACCCAGCCTGCCAGCGTCACCGTCTGGCCGATCATGGCGGATGTGACTTCCCCGCATGTGTGTGTCTTGTACATACCTGCCTCCTTGATGTCGCTGCGGTTTGAGGAGCGCTTTCCGAAGTTCGCAATGACAGTGGATAAAACAAAAACCGCCCAGCGGATTTCCGTTGGGCGGTTTGGTTTGACCTGTATTGCTATCTCTGTCAACCAGATGCGCTTCGCCCAACGGCCGCCATGCGGTCGTCATTATTATTGTTATTATTATTCAGGGCGAAGAGCAGTTCTGGCTTCATGTTGGACGGCATTATAGCACAAATCCAAAATCGCTCAGGATGAATTTCAAAGTCCTCTGGAAATTATAGAAGAATCCGATTCCTGATTTCTAGGTGCGTGTGAATTCCTGCACACAAGGTTTTCAGAACTTTCTTGTCATCTATCGGGTTTAAGTCTATACTTCAAAAAATCGCTAAAAGAGGAGTTGCATATGTCCACCGTGAGAGACATGATTCGGAAAAAAGGCAACGGAGTGTTTTCGATCTCCCCCGATGCGACCGTGTTCGACGCCCTGAAATTGATGTCCGAGGATAACTCGGGTGCGCTGATGGTCATGCAGGATGGGAACGTGGAGGGCATCCTGTCGGAGCGCGACTGCATTCGTAAAGTGGACCTGATGGGCCGTGCCGCACGCGAGACGAAAATCCGTGACATCATGACCGCCAAGGTGGTGTACGTAGAGGCCGACCAGCCTCTCGAAGAGTGCATGGCCTTGATGATCGACAAGGGGATCCGCCACCTGCCCGTCTTCGACAAGGGAACATTGCTCGGGCTGATCTCGGTCCGCGATGTGCTCAAGGAGGTGGTGGACGTGCAGAAATTCCTGATCTCACAATTGGAGCATTACATCACAGGCGGTACCCATTAGCAGACTGACAGGGCGGGGAGTATTCCCCGCCCTGATTTTTTAGTGAGGTAGGCATGGAAGAATTGAGCATTGCCGAGATCCAGGCTGGGCTGAGATCGGGTGACCTGACCGTGCGACAACTCGTCGACCAGTATGTGACCCGTATCAAGACCTACGACCAGGATGGGCCGAAGGTGAACTCGGTCATCGAGTTGAATCCGCAGGTTTTCGAGCTCGCCGACAAGATGGACGCCGACCTGCGTAAGGGGAAAATCCGCGGGCCATTGCATGGAGTCCCCATCCTGCTCAAGGACAATATCGACACCGCCGACCGCCTGCAGACTACGGCAGGGTCGCTGGCGCTGCAAGGTCATCGTGCCGCGCAGGATGCGGGTCTGGTGGAAAAACTGCGCGCGGCAGGCGCTCTCATCCTTGGCAAGACCAACCTGAGCGAATGGGCCAACTTCCGCGGGAAGAAGTCCATCAGCGGATGGTCTTCGCGCGGCGGGCAGACCCGCAATCCCTATGCCCTCGACCGCTCGCCATGCGGCTCGTCCTCGGGATCGGGTGCGGCGGTGGCGGCTAATTTCTGTGCCGCAGCGGTGGGCACCGAAACCGACGGCTCGATCATCTGCCCCTCGCAGACCAACGGTATCGTGGGCATCAAGCCGACCCTTGGCCTGGTCAGCCGTTCGGGCATTATCCCCATCGCGCACAGCCAGGATACGGCGGGTCCGATGGCCCGCAGCGTGGCCGACGCGGCCATCCTGCTCGGGGCGATGGCTGGCTCCGATAAACGGGACCAGGCTACACGGTCCAGTAAAAAGAAGGGACTGACAGATTACACGCCCTTCCTTGATCCCAACGGCCTGCAAGGCGCCCGCATTGGCGTGGCGCGGAGTCTGTTCGGCAGCGACAAGCGCCTGCTCGCCCTGATGGACCCCAATCTCGAAATGATGAAGAAAGCGGGGGCGGTGCTGGTCGACGTCGAGTTGAAATCCAGTGACGCGTTCGGCAAGACGGAGACCGAGGTGCTGCATTTCGAGTTCAAGGCCGACTTAAACGCCTACCTCGCAGGTTGTACCGACGTGCCCGTACGCTCGATGGCGGACGTGATTGCCTTCAACAACGAACACCGCGCGCAGGTCATGCCGTTCTTCGGGCAGGAGCATATGGAGGAAGCCCAGAAACGCGGACCCCTGACCAGCAAGAAGTATCTGGCCGCGCTGGAAAAGAACCACCGCCTCACGCGGACCGAAGGGCTGGATGCCGTTATGAAGCGGCGACGCCTCGCCTGCATCGTGATTCCGTCTGGCGGCCCCGCGTGGATGGTGGACCACGTCAATGGCGACGGCAGCAGCAACTGGGATATGGACAGCACCTCGCATGCGGCGGTGGCGGGGTATCCGCACATCACCGTCCCAGCAGGGTACGTTTTTGGTCTGCCCGTGGGCATCTCCTTCATCGGTCGAGCCTGGCAGGAGCCGATCCTGATCAAGCTGGCCTACGCTTTTGAGCAGCTGACGAAGGTCCGCAAGCCGCCTGCCTTTTTGCCCACGGCCAATTTGAGCCTGTGATCGAAAATAAAAAATCCCGCTGACATCAGCGGGATTTTTTATCGTTAAGGCTGCTGGGTTTGCTTTGCGGCCGCAGCTTGCGTGACCGCCATTTCGGTCGCCATGGAGATGAGGCTCGGTTCCGTGGGGACGAAGGGCAGCCAGTCTGTCATGACTTCGACGTTGTACTGGGTGCGCAGGTCGGTCAGGAAGTTCTGGAAAGCGGTATCGCGTGCCTGCTTCCATTCGTCCGCGCTGAGCGAGCGCTCACGGCGGGCAATGACCTGGATGATGTGGTAGCCGAAGTCGCTCTGAACGGGCTGGCTGATCTCGCCAACTTTGAGCGAGAAGGCGGCCTGTTCGAAGGGGGCCACCATCTGGCCCTTGCCGAACCAACCCAGGTCGCCGCCCTGAGCGGCGGAACCCGTGTCGATGGAAAGTTCTGCGGCCAGCTTGCCGAAGTCCTCGCCGTTGTTGAGGCGTTCGATCACCGTCTTGGCGGTGGCCTCATCCTTGACGAGGATGTGACGCGCCCAGACCTGCTCTTCGGTGGCGGGAACATCTGCAGTAACCTGCTCGTACAGTTTCTGGCGGAGCAGTTCGTTCTCGAAGAAGGCGCGGTACTGTTCCTCGGTCAGGCCGAACTTGCCGAAGTAGGCGATGCCCTTGCCGTACTCGCTCTTGAAGCCTTCGAGGGTGAAGGGTGTGGAGGTGGGGATGGGCGTCTCGGTCGGCTGGTTGGGGTCCACAGTGGCGGTGGGCGCCAGGGTGGGCGTGGAAGTCTCTGTCGGGGTGGGTGACAGGGTCGGGGTCGGGGAGAGCGTGGCGGTGGGCGTCTCACTCGGCAGGATGGTCCCGGTCACGGTCGGGCCTACGGTCAAAGTGGCGGTGGGCTCGGGAGTATTGGTCGCCTCGGGGGTTTCGGTGATGGTGGGCGTCGGCGTGATGTATTTGAAGATGTCGGGCGAGAGGGTCTCGGTGAGGGCCGGGGTGAAGGTGATGGTGGGGGTGGGGGAGCCATTCGGGTAGAAGTTGTACGCGCCCTGAATGCCTTCCTCGATCTCTGCTTCGGTCACCGTGATGCCGCGCTTGGCAGCTTCCTGGTGGATCAACTGCTCGTCCACCATGGCGTCGATCACACCCTGGCCGAGGGTCTGGGAGTCGTCCAACTGCGCCTGGATCTGCTGGAGCTGGCTGGTCATGTCCATGCCAAACAACGCACTGAACTGCTGATATTGCAGGTAGGTGGTGAGCAGGCTGTTGCGCTGGATGCGGACGCGGGTCTGGAATTCCTTGCGGGTGATGGTTACGTCACCCACCTTGGCGACGGGCTTTTGCAGCTGGAAGATGTTCGTATCAAGATAACCCCAGATCAAGACACCGACTGCGATTACCAGCATGCCGATGAAAACATACATGATCGTGCGAGTCTGACGGCGTTCGCGTTCCAGACGCGCGATGTGTTTCTTGGTATGAACGACGGGCTTTGGGCCCTTGTCGTCTGTCATGATATTTCTCCTATAACAGGAATTCGGGGCATGGAGCACCTTGATTGCGCGCCATGCCCCGGTTCAGTTTGATGGTTCAGGCGAATTAGCCGCGGTCTTCCCAGGCCCTGCCGGTGAAGGGCAGGAGGGCGATCTGACGGGCCTTCTTGACCTCGCCCGCCACGACGCGCTGATGGCGCGCGCAGTTGCCGGTCTGGCGGCGCGGGCGGATCTTGCCTTCGTCGGTGATGTAGCGCCTGAGCATTTCGACCTTCTTGTAGTCGATCACCAACTGCTTGTCTGCGCAGAAGGCACAGGTCTTGGGTTTCGCAAAGAAACGGCGCTCGCCGCCTTCGCTGTTTGTGGTCTGTTCTTCAGCCATTTTTTACTCCACTTGCATGTTGTCCTGCGCTGAACAGGACTAGAACGGGAACTCGTCTTCGTTGGCCATGGGTTCTTCCATGGGAGGGGTGTCTGAGTCCTGGGCGTGGTTGTTGGCCGAGTCGCGGCGGTCGCCCAACATCATCATTTCGTTGGCGACTATCTCCACGCTGGTGTGCTTGACGCCTTCCTTGTCGTCCCAGCGACGGGTCTGCAGGCGACCCTCGATGTAGACCTGCTGGCCTTTGACAAGGTATTGTTTGCAGATCTCGGCCAGGTTTCCCCAGGCCACCACGTTGAACCATTCGGTCTCGCTGTGACGTTCGCCATCAGCGCTGTTCCACGAGCGGCTGACCGCCACCGTGAACGTGGTCACCGGGCGACCGGACGGCGTGTAACGCATTTCGGGGTCGCGTCCCAGATGGCCAATGATCATTACTTTGTTCAAGCCTCGGCTCATACCATACTCCTTGACCGGGCGGTCGTCTCTAAAATTAATTATCCAACGACGGTAAGCATGTGACGAACGACCGATTCCTGGTAACGAATGTTGCGTTCCAGTTCGGCAGCGGCGGACGGTTTGAGGGTGATGTTCAGCAGAACATATTGACCCTCGGTCTGCTTGTGGATGGGATAGGCCAGTCTGCGACGGCCCCACACATCCGTTTTGTCCACGCTACCACCAGATTCGGTCACCCAACCCTTCACCTTGTCGAGGACGCCGTTAAAAGCGGTCTCGTCCAGATCGGGCTGGAGAATGCAAATCAATTCATAGCTGTGCATGGGGATGCCTCCTTTCCATGGGATGGTTCCTGTTCAAACCGTGGGCCTGCCAGGAACGGAAAGGCACGTTATATGAAGAACGTACCTGAGTCGAACGGACGCGATTTTACCACAAAAAACGGCATTATCTGACGTAGATCGGGTTGCTGTAGATCCAGCCGCGCTTCCTGCCGAGGAAGGGGCGCAGCGCCTCGATGCGGTACACGCCCGGCTCGGTGGTGATATGGGCGCAGGAGGTCTGATTCTTCCATGTTTTGATGACCTCGCCATTCTGGAGCAGGCGGATCTCGGCCAGCCCGGGCAGCCGCGCCTGGAGCGTGACTCCGCCCTGGGCGGGAATCTCGTCGCCCATCACGGCGGTGACGTCGCGGCCCTGGGCGGTGAAGCGGAATCCGCGCGTGGAGGCGGGCAGGTCGTAGCCTACATAGCCGTGTCCTGCTGCCATAGCCTCGTAGACGAGGCGGCGGTCGGTGGCGACATCGCCGCTGAGCGGCTCGGCCGTCAGCAGATGGGTGTTCACACCGCGGAAATGGAACTCGTACGGGAAGATGACGCGGCTCAGGGGTCCCATCGACAGGCGCAGGGCGTGGGCGTCCGATCCACCCAAAGCCACCACCCGCCCGCCCTCAGCCAGCAGTTCATCCCACTTGGCCAGCGTGGAAGGGATGGGGCCGCGCGCTACGAATTGTGGAAAGAATGCGTAGAAGGCGCCATGCAGTTTGGTCGGCACGATGGTCTTGAGCTCGCTCAGGGCGTTCCAGAGTTCGATGCCGTGGTAATTCCGCACAGACCAATCGACCCAGGAGATGTCGGTCTCGTGGAAGGCGGGGGCGGCGGGGTCGTCGGGGTGGGCGATGAAGGCCAGTCCGCCCGCCTCGCGTACGCGGTCAATCAACACCTGCGGATCGTCGGCAAAGGTGGCCAGCTCACGGTTCGCGCCAAAGACCAGCAGGTGGTTTTTCTGCGGGTCACGGTCCTGGTCGTGGATCTCCTCGCCGATCAGCATCAGCACGCGGCGGTTCTTTTCGCGGTAATAACCCTCGAAATCCTGCACGAGCACGTTGTGATCGGTGACGATGACCGCGTCCACGCCTGCGCGCAGGGCGGCGCGGGCAATATCGCGGTGGGTGCCTGTCCCATCGGAGTAGCGGGTGTGCATGTGCAGGTTGACGACAATCTCTTGCATGAAGCGGCCTCTTATGGTTTGTCGAACCGCCGCCCGAAAAGGCGGCGGATGAGAGAAATTTAAGCGTTGTTGACGGAATGCCTTGCGTACAGGTATAATGTGCCCGCTATTTTTTAGGAGGCACACGCATGAACAACTTCTTGGATATCGCGCTGATTATAATCTCGGCCGGCCTGATTCTCAGCGTCATCCTGCAAAGCAAGGGCGCAGGATTGGGCGGGCTGACAGGAGCCGACACGGGTGGCGTTTTCACGGCCCGCCGCGGCATTGAGCGCGTCCTGTTCCGCATCACCATCGTACTGAGCGTCGTTTTCTTCGTGCTCGTACTGGTGAAGATCATCTATTTCGGTTAAATAGGCCCCTAAGAGAAAGGCCGCCGCTGCCCGCCTGTGGACGTTGTCCGTTGGTGGCGCGGCATGCGGCCTTTCTTTTTTGCCTTTATGAAACGCTTACGCTGGCAAATCCTGGTCGTGGTCGTCACGCTGATCGTGGTGGCGGTCCTGCTGGTGGCTCAACAGCCTGTGGGACCCGTTTCCCTGTCGCCGCAGCCGACCACGGGCGGAGTCTATACCGAAGCGCTGGTCGGCTCGATGGGGCGGCTCAACCCCATGCTGGATTGGAACAACTCCGCCGACCGTGACATCGACCGCCTACTCTTCAGCGGCCTGATCCGCTTTGACGAGCGCGGACTTCCGCGCCCTGACCTGGCCGAATCCTGGGGGACCTCGTCGGATGGCACCATCTATAATTTCACCATCCGTTCGAATGCTGTCTGGCATGACGGCACTCCCGTCACCGCCGACGATATCCTTTTCACCATCGACCTGATCAAAAGCAACGGCTCGCTCTTCCCGCAGGATGTGAAGGACCTATGGTCACAGATCGACGTCAAGCGGATGAACGACAAGAACATCAAGTTCACCCTGCCTGAGCCGTACGCTCCCTTCCTGGATTACGTTACCTTTGGCGTCCTGCCGAAGCACCTGCTTGAAAGCGTCCCCGCAGACCAGCTCTCGAGCGCCGAGTTCAACCTCAAACCTGTCGGCACGGGGCCGTATAAGTTCGACCATCTGTTGGTCGAAGGTGGACAGATCCGCGGTGTGGTGCTGGCGCTCAATGAGACTTATTATCTCAAGAAGCCCTTCATTGCGCAGTTGGTCTTCCGCTATTACCCTGACTCTGCCAGCGCCTTCGACGCCTATCGTCAGGGCGAAGTGCTGGGCGTCAGCCAGATCTCCAATGACGTGCTGACCAAGGCCCTGGCCGAACAAAACCTGTCGGTCTATACCAGCCGCCTGCCGCAGATTGGGTTGGTCTTCCTCAACCTGAACAATCCCTCGGTGCCCTTCCTGCAAAACGCCAAGGTGCGCCGCGCCCTGTTGCTGGGCATCAACCGCAACTCCATCGTCTCGAAGTACATGGCGGGACAGGCCATCGTGGCTGACAGCCCGATCCTGCCTGGGTCTTGGGCGTACTACGACGGACTCGAGCGTTTCTCCTACGACCCCGAGGCGGCCTCCGAACTGCTGAAAGGGGAGGGATACGTCATCCCTGCTGCGGGTGGGGATGTACGCGCCAAAGACGGCCAGTCCTTGACCTTCAGCCTGGTCCACCCCGATGACGCCCTCCACACTCAGATCGCCCAGGCCATCCAAACCAATTGGGCGGCCATCGGTGTCCGCGTGGACTTGCAAGCCGTCCCGTATGACCGCCTCGTTGCCGACTACCTGGCTCCGCGCAACTATCAGGCTGCCCTGGCCGACCTGACCATGTCCCGTACGCCCGACCCCGATCCGTATCCCTTCTGGCATCAGGCCGAGGCCACGGGTGGACAGAACTACTCGCAATGGGACAACCGCACCGCCAGCGAGTACCTTGAGTCAGCCCGTATCCAGACCGACTTCACCGCGCGCGAGCGGCTGTATCACAACTTCCAGGTGATCTTCATTGAAGAGACGCCTTCGCTGTTGCTGTACTACCCTGTCTACACCTATGCGGTGGATGCGCAGGTGCAGGGTGTGCAGGTGGCACCGATGTATGACACCAGTGACCGCCTGGCCTTCATCTCAGACTGGTTCCTGGTCACCCGTCGTGCCCTCGACCAGACACCCGAGCCGACGTCCGCGCCGTGAGCGCCGCAAATTCGAAGTGAAACTAATAACTCGAAGCGCCTGCTTCGAGTTATTTTCTCTCAATAGTGATAAGATTGCTTCAGGCAAATCATCAACGAAATGAGGTTTCCATGTCTGACCTTCAAAAAGCATTGGATTACGCCCATCAAAATAATGACCGCTTCCTGAACGAACTCAAGGAGATCGTCGCCATCCCGTCGGTGTCGACCAGCCCCGAGCACAAAGCGGACGTGGCCCGCGCCGCTGAATGGCTGTCCGCCAAGCTGCGTTCGCTCGGCATGGACAACGTCCAGGTCATGCCCACGGGTGGACATCCCGTCGTCTACGGCGAATGGCTCGGCGCGGGCGCAGACAAGCCCACCGTGCTGATCTACGGCCACTACGACGTCCAGCCCGTCGACCCGATCGAGCTGTGGACCTCGGGTCCGTTCGAGGCAGTCGTCAAGGGCGATAACCTTTATGCGCGCGGCACATCCGACATGAAGGGGCAGGTTATTGCCTCTGTCGCGGCGATCGAGTCCATCGTCAAGACGGGCAAACTGCCCGTCAACATCAAGTGGTTGATCGAAGGCGAAGAGGAGATCGGCTCCGAGCACCTGGACGCCTTCATCGCCGCCCACAAAGACTTGCTCGCCAGCGACTTCTGCATCAACCCCGATGCGGGCATGATCGCCGCCGACAAGCCGACCATCACCTACGGCTTGCGCGGCCTGATGTATGCCGAGATCCGCGTCTACGGCCCCGACCGCGACCTGCATTCGGGTCTGTTCGGCGGGACGGTTCATAACCCCGCCCAGGCGTTGATCGAACTCGTCGCGGGCATGCACGACAAGGATGGCCGCGTCACCCTGCCTGGTTTCTACGACAAGGTGCGCGTCATCAGCAAAGAGGAGCATGAGGATTTCGCCAGACTCCCCGTGAATGACCAGTTCTTCCTCGACCAGACCAAGGTCCCTGCGTTGTGGGGCGAACCCGAGTTCCTGCCTGCCGAGCGCACGGGTGCCCGTCCGACCCTCGAGGTGAACGGTTTCCTTTCGGGGTTTACCGGCGAGGGCAGCAAGACCGTGCTGCCTGCCTGGGCCATGGCCAAGATCTCCTGCCGTCTGGTCCCCGACCAGACTCCCGAAGAGGCCTACCAGCAGCTCGTCAAATACATGGAAATGAACGCCCCCAAGACCATCCGCTGGGAGGTAAAGAGCCTGCACAACGCGGGCGCAGCCATCACTGACCGCAGCAACGTTGGCGTGCAAGCCATGGCCAAGGCTTTTGAGACCGTTTGGGGCGTCCGCCCGCTGTTCAAGCGCGAGGGCGGATCGATCGGCGTGGTCGTCCAATTGCAGAACCACATCGGCGCTGAGTCGGTCCTGACGGGCTTTGGCCTGCCCGAGGACAACGTCCACTCGCCGAACGAGAAGCTGCACCTGCCCACCTGGCGCAAGGGCATCGACGCGTTGATCCACTTTTTCTATAATATTTAGGTATTGACCTGGCAGGTCCGAAACCCTGTCAGGCCTCTCTCGTTCGCCCGCAGTCCAACTGCGGGCGAATCCATATTGACGGAGACTTAATGGAAGATCGAATTATCACCTACGGCGGACAAGCCGTCATCGAGGGCGTGCTGATGCGCGGACAAAAAGCCTTCGCCATCGCCATGCGCGCGCCTGACGGCTCCATCGCTGTCCACGAAGAGAAACTGGCGGCGGTGTATCGCTCGGGCATCACCAAGATTCCCTTCCTGCGCGGCGTGATCCTGTTGTGGGATGCACTCGGCCTGGGGATGCGTGCCCTGACCATCTCGGCCAATACCCAGACCGGCGAGAACGAAAAACTGGAAGGCCCCACCCTGTACCTGACCCTGGGCCTGTCCCTGGCCATCGGCGTCGGCTTGTTCTTTTTGCTGCCTGCCGCCCTGGGTGGTTGGGTGGAGCACCTGTTGACTCCCGCCGCAGCCAGCGGAGGCGTGTTGCCCATGCCTGCCCCTGTCCCTGCATTTTCGGCCGTGGGACTGTGGGTTGGCAACCTGCTCGAAGGGGTTGTCCGCCTGGGGTTGCTGGTGGGGTATATCTGGGCCATCGGTTTCATGCCCGACGTCAGACGCCTGTTCGGTTATCACGGCGCGGAGCACAAGACCATCAACGCCTTCGAAGCGGGCGCGGAATTGACCCCCGAGTCGGTGTCCAAGTTCTCCATCGAACACCCGCGCTGCGGAACGGCCTTTATGCTGACCCTGGTGCTGCTCTCGATCCTGGTCTTCACCGCGCTGGGACCGCTGTCGTTCGTCTGGCGACTCATCAGCCGCGTGCTGCTTATCCCCGTGCTGGCAGGCATGGCGGTCGAGTACATCCGCTGGACGGCCAATCACCTGGACAATCCCATCGTGCAGTGGTTGATCAAGCCCAACCTGGCGCTCCAGCACCTGACCACCCGTGATCCCGATATGCAAATGCTGGAGGTGGCGATCCAGTCCTTCCAGTCCATGCGCAAGGCGGAACAGGAATTGGCCGCGTAGGGAAAACGTAGTTCGGGAGGCAGGCAAACGCCTGCCTCTTTTTATGTTTCGCTTAACTTGAAATTCTATAATCCTGGGTATGAAACCCAAACGCACATTCAGGCGGGCCTTGATCGTTCTGCTGGTTTTGATCGGGCTGGCCCTGGGCGGATATGCGATCTACAATGGTGACCGCCCGGCGCCCGTCCCGCTCAAACAGACATTATTCGACGGCGTGACCTATCACCGCATCGTGCGCTATGTGCCGCGTTTTGTCATCGCCCATGTGCTGATCATCGACACGCGCGTGAAGGGGACTTATCTTTTCGTCACGCCGCCTGACCATGCCGAGGGTCCACCGCTCGATGCGCGTACCACGTCCCAGTTCTTGCAGGAATTCGGGGTGCAGATCGCCGTCAACGGGGATGGGTTCACGCCCTGGTGGTCGCGCACGCCGCTGGATTATTATCCGCACGCGGGGGACCCCGTCACCCCAAACGGATACAGCGCCTCGGGTGGGACCATCTACGCGCGCGGTGACCAGGACCCGACTCCCGAACCGACCCTGTTCATCAGCCGCCGTAACGCACTCTCGTTCAACAAGATTCCCGGGCGCGTCTATCACGCCATCTCAGGCGACTATATGCTGGTTCAACAAGGCAAACCCGTGGCAGGTCTGGATGATACCGCCATCAATCCGCGTACGGCGATTGGCACGAGCGCCAACGGACGCTGGCTGTACCTGGTGGTGGTGGACGGCCGTCAGCCATTTTACAGCGAAGGCATGACCTTTGCCGAATTGGCCAATCTGCTGGACGGTCTTGGCGTGGCCAATGCCATGAGTCTGGACGGGGGCGGATCGTCCACGATGGTCATCCAGGGGGAGGATGGCCAGCCGAAAATCCTCAATTCCCCGATCGATCATTACATCCCCGGCACGGAACGACCGGTGGCCAACCATCTGGGAATCTATCTCAGAAAATAACGATATGAATGTTGAAAGTTTATTCTTTCGTTGGTAGAATGAAAACAGCGCAACAACGAAAAAAGGAGAGCGGTATGACCAACGTCATTGGCCCCGATGTCAGTTTTTACCAGGACGAGCCAAGTACGCCGCAGGGGATCGATTTCGTCAAGATGAAGCAGGCCGCGGAGTATGTCATCATCCGCGCGGGCCAGAACCTTTGGCCTGATTCCGATTTCAAGTACAACTGGCAGCAAGCCAAGCAGGCAGGTTTGCCGCGTGGATCATACTGGTTCTACGACAGCCGCGCCGAACCGAAACGGCAGGCCGAGTTGTGGATCCAGCAATTCGAGGGCGACTTCGGGGAACTTCCGCTATGTGCCGATTTTGAGGATGCATACAACGGCGTCTACAAAGGCTGGCGCAACTGGTACACCTTCCTCGAGCGCCTCAAGACGTTGCTCCCTACGGGCAAGGAAATCTTCATTTACACCGCCTATTACTATTGGCGGGACAATGCTCCTGCTGCGGGCAGTGCCAACCTGGAGTATTTCCACCAGTATCCATTGTGGATCGCCAACTACAACACCACCACGCCGCTCGTCCCAAAACCTTGGGGTCCCAACGAGTGGGCTTTCTGGCAATACACGGATAACGGCGATGGGACCCTGTATGGCGTCGAGAGCAAAAACATCGACCTGAACTATTTCAACGGCGACAAGGAAGCCTTCATCAAGCGCTTCAACATTTCCACCGAGCCGCCGCCCCCGCCTCCTCCTCCACCTCCGCCGCCTCCGCCTGGCGACAAGTATCGTGTCACCGCCACCTCGCTGCGTGTCCGCAAGGGACCAGGACTCAACTACGATATCCTCGGCCTGCTCAAACAGAATGAGATTGTCGAGGAGGTCAGCGCTGTGCCTGATCGTTCCTGGCTGGAAGTCATCCGCAGGTCCGACAGTCTGCAGGGTTGGTGCTCCGCTGAATACCTCGAAGCGGTGGATGTCGAACCGCCTCCTCCTCCGCCTCCTCCTCCCCCGCCGCCCGATGTGACCTTCTGGTATCAGGTGACGGATGCCACCCTGGCTGTTCGTGAGAGTGCCAGCACGTCGGCCAAACTTCTTGGCTACCTGGCAAAGGGTGACGTCATTTCCTGTATCAGTGACCCTGATACGGGTGACTGGGTCCAACTTCGCCGCGTGGATGGCTTCACAGGTTGGAGCCTGAAGAAGACCCTGGTCGCGTTGGGCAAGGACCAGCCTGCTTCCATCCAGCAGAAGATCTTTAACAACACCACTTACTTCCGCAAGGTAGTGACCTCGCCCAGCCTGAACGTAGTGCACGTCCTCTCGGTGGATTTGCGCTCGGGTGTTGCCGGTTTCCTGGTCACGCCAGCCGATCACGAGAATGGTGACCTGTGTTCGCGCAAGACCACCGAGTTTCTCAAGGAATTTGGCGTGCAGATTGCCATTAACGGCAACGGCTTCAGCTACGTGCTGGAAGGCGACGACTGCCCCGATGGCAGGGACCTGGTGCGCGTCAACGGGTTTGCCGCTTCGCGCGGCAAGGTCTATGCCGACCGGCCCGGTCCGACGGTGTACATCAATCGCAATAAAGTCATGCGTATCGATGAATTGCAGGGCAAGCCCTTCAATGCCGTCTCGGGTGACCGCGTCATCATTCAGAAGGGAAAGCAGGTCCCCAATCTGGCAACGAACATCCCCAATCCGCGTACGGCGCTGGGGCTGACCAAGAACGGCAAGGGCCTGATCCTGATGGTGGTGGATGGCCGCCAGCCTGGCTACAGTGAGGGCGTCAACTTCCCCGACCTGGTGCAATTGATGCTGTCTTACGGCGCGTATGAAGCCATCAACATGGATGGCGGCAGTTCCTCCGCGATGGTCATCCAGGGTAAGGGTGGAGAACCCGTCCTCTTGAATTCGCCCATCGACATGAACACGCCCGGCAAGGAAGCCTCCGTCGCCAACCACCTCGGCATCTTCATCCAGAAGTAGCCGCTCAAAAATCAACAGGCCGACTCAAACGAGTCGGCCTGTTCTATTTTCTGCTCCATAAATTTGGGGGAGGGCAGAGAGGGGTCATCCTTCATACACAAAGATCTCCTCAATTGTCTTCTCGAACACCTCTGCAATCTTGAATGCCAACGGCAGGCTGGGATCGTACTTCCCGGTCTCGATGGCATTGACCGTCTGTCGCGAAACGTCCAGCTTCTCTGCCAGGTCCGCCTGGGACCAATCCCTTTCAGCGCGTAGTACCTTGAGTTTGTTTTTCATTGATATCTCCGCGAGATGTAGGCCTGACCCAGTCCCCACAGCAGGATCATGATCGGAAAGACCCACAGCAGTGAGATGCGCGGAAACCCCACGTTTTCCAGAAAGCCATAGGAGAACGTCAACAGGCCCGTGGTCCCAGCTGCAAATCCAATGGACATCAATTGGATGCGTTGCTGAAGTTCGTCGATGTTGTTAAGATAACGGATGAAGAAATAGACCATGAAGGCCACGGGCACAACGGGCGTCAAGGCGACGAGTGCACGCGCAGGCGCGAACGGGTAATCCCTCAACGAATTAACTGCGATGATGGATGGGATGAGCGTCAACACATAAGCGATCATCGAGTAAATGAACTCACGCAGGTAACGTTTGGTGGCGGTATTCATGAAAGTCTCCTTGATAAAATGTAAAGTTTGCTTGACTTTCAGGAGTATAAAACATCCTTGACTAAATGTCAAGGATGTTTTACTTAACCCTAGAACGCGATTTCGCCAATCTGCTCGAAATTCACATCGAACAGTTCCTCGGCTTCCATTTCGGCCTCGGCGTCGGCAGCATCACCCGCGCGCACGCCGCGGTCACAATAGCCGCGATAGGGGCAGTAAGCGCACTTTTGGTGTTCATCCGTCTTCGGGAACTCTGTCGTGGTGGCGATCTCCTCGGCCAGTTTGGCCAGCGTATCCCAATCGCGTTGGAACTGTCCCGCGTTGTAGGGAAAGACGGCGGGCTCGGTGGGAAAATCCGCGAACCAATAGACCATCTGAATTTGTTCTGGACCGAAGGGCTGGCCACCGTTTAAGTGGCTTCCCGCCTTCGCAAGCAGCGCGCGGTAGACTCGCGTCTGCCAGCGCGAAGCCAGCCATTCGGTCTTGGGCCGCTTGCGATAGGTCTTCCAATCGTAGATGAGCGCCTGCCCGTCGCGGACGGCGATCAAATCGTATTTAGCTACCAGACGGAAGGGTCCAAGCGGGGCGGAGAGAGTCACCTCAGGATGTTTTGTATAACCAGTAAAAGGGAAGTCCGCGTGTAGGTAGTGATCCCACCAGCGCATGAGGTTGTCGGTATTAGCCAGCCTGCCGACCTGTTCGGCGGGGATACCGATCAGGTGCTGTTGCACCAGGCGGTGGAAATATTCGCCCTCCTGCTGGTGCTTCTCGTTCTCCAGCGCGGGCTCCGACTCGACGGCGGGGTATTGCAACTGCTCGAGGTAGCGCAACTGAAAGCGCCGCGGGCAGTCGGCGTAATCCTGCAGGGACGACTGACTGAGCGAGCGAAGGGTGATCATACTCCGATTATAAAGTACTCGTGACCGAAAACTCGGGTATAATGCGCCCGTTATGATTTACACTTTCAAGGCAGGCAAGTCGCCCCTGATTATCGGTGTGCGTGGCTTCATCTCCGCGGAGCCTTATCGAATCGCGCCTGCTCCCGGAAGATAGCGTTCTTTTGCTGCTTACGCCGCAGGCTGCCCTGCGGCGTTTTTATTTAACGGCGTGGGGGCCACCTGCCAGGGAAACTTCTGGCGACTACAAACCTTGACGGGTTGCCCCTGCACAATCAAAATGGAAAAGAATCATGATCCAAATTCAACTCTCCAACATCACCCTGGTGCTCGGCGCGCGGCGTCTTTTCGAGAATCTTAACTGGGAGATCCAGACGGGACAGAAGATCGGCCTGATCGGCCCGAACGGTGTGGGGAAATCTTCGCTGTTCAAGCTGATCGAAGGGGAGCATGCCCCCGAATTGGGCGGATCCGTCACCCGCGCCCGCTCGATCTCGACGGGTTACCTGTCCCAGCAGCCCGAGCTTGACCCTACGCTGACGGCGCTCGAAGCCGCCCTGCAGGGCAATCCGCGCGTGGCCGAGGTCCATGCCGAACTGGAACGTGTGGAGGCCAGCCTGGGTGACCCATCTGTGTATGGCGACGAGCGCAAATTACAGCGCACGCTCGAGCGTCAGCACATACTGATCGAAGAGTATCAAGCCCTGGGCGGGGATGGCTATCCCGAGCGGGTGCGTGAGATTCTGCTCGGGCTGGGACTCGCTCAAAGCGAGCTGACCAAGCCGCTGGCTGTGTTGAGCGGCGGGCAGAAGAAACTGGTCGGGTTGGCGCGGCTGCTGCTGGTCCGCCCCGACGTGCTGCTGCTCGACGAGCCCGACAATCACCTCGACCTGCCTGGCAAGATGTATCTCGAAAAGCTGATCCGCGAATACGAAGGCACGGTGGTGATGATCTCGCATGACCGTTACCTGCTCGACGCGGTGGCGACGCACATCGCCGAACTCGAAGACGGCAAGCTGACTCTGTTCACGGGTGATTACTCGTCCTACGTGGCTGACAAGGAAATGCGGCTGGCGCGCCAGGAAGAGATGTTCCGCGCACAGAAGCACGAGATCGATCGTTTGCAGGCCGCCATCAAGCGCTATGCCATCTGGGGCAAGATCTACGATAACGAAGATTTTGCACGCAAGGCCAAGTCGATGCAGAAGCGGCTCGACAAGATGGACAAGGTCGAAAAGCCCGTCACCGAGCGCCGCCGCATGGAGTTGACCCTCAATGGCTGGCGCGGCTCGAACAAGGTGCTGGAGTTGGTTGGTGTGAGCAAGTCGTTCGGCGCGAAACGTGTCTTCAGCGATTTGAACGAAACCATCTGGCACGGCGAGCGCGTGGGGCTGATCGGCCCGAACGGCGCGGGCAAGTCGGTGCTATTGCGCATGTTGCTCGGGCAGGAACCACCCGACTCGGGCGAGATCAAGATCGGCCCGAGCGTATCCATCGGGCATTACGCTCAGGAACACGAGACGCTCGACTTCAACCAGACCCTGCTGGATGCCGTCCGCTATGCGGGGGAGATGAGCGAGTCGCGCGCCACGGCGTTTCTATTACGCTACCTGTTCACGTACAAACAGGTCTCGCAGAAGATCGGCGAGCTTTCGGGCGGCGAGCGTTCGCGTCTGCAACTGGCGTTGGTGGTGCTCTCGGGCGCGAACTTCCTGTTGCTCGACGAGCCGACCAACAACCTCGACATTGCCTCGGCCGAGGTACTCGAAGGAGCCCTCGAAGATTTCGTCGGCACAGTGCTGGTCATCTCGCATGACCGCTACTTCCTCGATCGCACCGTCCAGCGCCTGCTCGCCATCGAGGACGGGAGGCTGGTCGGGTATGCTGGCGGGTATAGCGATTACCTCGAAGCAAAAGGCAGGTGAAACAAACCTCGGAAGCCTTGAAGACTTCCGGGGTTTCTCTCTGTACTATAATCAGCGCACTTTGCATCGTTGGAGGCATCGCATGGATTTGCACTACAAGGAACTGGAGGGTGGAATTCGCCTGGTGACGCTTCGCGGCAAGCTGGACATTCACGGGGTGTCGGAAATAGAAAAAGACCTGACAGCGCACGCCGCGGGCGAGCGCGTGGTTCTGTTGGTGGATTTTTCGCAGGTGGATTACATCGCCTCGATCGGCATCCGCCTGTTGCTGATGACGGCCAAGGCCTTGAAGAATCGCGGCGGGAAGATGATGTTCCTTGGGGCGGTCCCGTTGGTGGAGGAGGTGCTGGTCCTTTCAGGCATCAGCCAGATCATCCCCCTGCACGCGGACCTGGGGTCTGCCACCGCCAGTTTGGCGAATCCTGCCTAGCGCGGGTCCCGTCAAATCAAAAGCGGCCTGTGTGAACAGGCCGCTTTTGATTCCAAACGTGAGAGATCAAATAGGCTTGCGCTGCGTGCGCGCGCGAGTCGAGAGGTCTTGGATCAAAGCCCGAAGAGACGGGGAGGCGCTCATATCGGTGGTGTGGATCGTGTGGGTGACGGTTTCCGTCCGCACGGTGATGGCGTAATGGAAACCGTCGGGGACGGGGCTGGTGGGCAGGTCATCTTGCAGGGCGAAGAAATTCATCTCGTCCAGCAACAGGCGCAGGGACTGGGCCTCGTCTTCGGGGAGGTTGGTCAGGTCGAGGGCCAGGGACATCTTGCGTCCCATGATCCCGCCCGAACGTTCGAACGTGATCCACATTATTGAGCCAACCCGAGCGCGCGCAGAATGGAGGTGAGGCAGCCGTCGCCCGTGCCCGGCGTCCCGCCGTTGACCGTGATGCCGACCTCGGCCCAACCCTTGGACACGGCCTGCTGTTCGAGGCTGTTCGTGCCGAAGAGTTCGGCGGCAGCTTCGGATGTCAGGTTGGCGGCATCCTGGAAGGTGGAGCGGGCCTGGAGTTTATCGGTCAGGGTCTTGTACCAGATTTTCCCCATCTTCTCCCAGGCGTACCCGCCCATTTCCAGGCTGGCTACGTAGAAGGCGTGGTTGGGGATGCCCGAGTTGATGTGCACGCCGCCGTTGTCCTCGATGGTGCTGACGTAATCCTTCATGTGAGCGGGCTGTGGATCCTTGCCAAGCATCGGGTCGTTGTAGGCGGTGCCAGGCGCCTTCATCGAGCGGATGCCCACGCCGTTGACGTTGGCGGTGAACAGGCCCTCGCCGATGATCCAGTCCGCTTCGGCGGCGGTCTGCTTGCGCTGATACTGCTTGACCAGCGAGCCGAACACGTCGGAGAGG
Organism: Chloroflexota bacterium; assembly: GCA_016191845.1. Classification (GTDB taxonomy): domain Bacteria; phylum Chloroflexota; class Anaerolineae; order Anaerolineales; family Villigracilaceae; genus JACPVF01. The sequence continues at coordinate 255,801 of JACPVF010000011.1, read as the reverse complement.
GATTCGTTCAATGCGCCCGACTGGTCCCAATAAGCCAGGTTGGCTTCGTACTGCGTGACGCCGTGGGTCAGTTCGTGGCCGATGACGTCCAGCGAGATGGTGAAGCGGTTGAACAGGCGTTGTTCGGCGGGCAGATCCTCATCGCCGTCGCCGTAGACCATCTGGGTGCCGTCCCAGAAGGCGTTGTCGTAGCCCTTTTGATAATGGACCGTGGATTTGAGTTGCAGGCCGTTGTTATCGATGGAGTTGCGGTCATACACGTCCGAATACAGGTCGTAGGTGGCACCGCAGCCATCATAGGCCTCGTTGACGGCGGGGTCGCTGACGGCGGGATCACCCTCGCTGCGTACCAAGGTCCCAGGCAGTTGGGAACCTTGTTTGGCGTCATACACGATGCGCTGTTTTTCCCCAGCCGAGATCGCAGCCAGGAAACTCATCACCGAGCGCATGGCGCGCCGTTGTCCGCGGATCTGTTCGGAAGTGATGATGGTACGCAGGGCCGTCTCACGCTGCAGGTCGCTGCCGTTGCGGGCGATTTCCTGCAGCAGGTGCGGCGGAGTGATGCACAAGACGCAAGCATGGCGGTGCATAAAATCTCCTTCTGATTTGGACAGAAAATATCCAAGTTCAGTATACTCTTCGAATTAATGATTTTCAATCCCCAGCGCGGCGGACGCTCTACTTGATTTACCCCGGCATTTTGCCTATACTGAAACAGTATATTCTTTTCACTGCGAGGAGGCTGCATGCAAACGGTCGTTGCCTATTTGTTGATCCTGATCGGCATCGCCATGGAGATCATCTCGGTGCTGGTCTGGCTGAAGGTCATCACGCCCGAGGGTGAGATTCGGGCCCTGCGTTCCGCCACATTCTGGGATATCCTGCTGGAGCTGACCAAGCGCGCCCCCTGGCCCGCCGTGGTCGGCCTGTTGATGATCTATGCAGGCTTGAAGTTGCTGGGCGTGCCCCTGCCTTTCTAAACCAGAAAAAACGTCTCTAAACTAACAGGCCCCGGATTCATTCCGAGGCCTGTTTCTTATTTCTCACCTTGTTCCAAGCGATCCAGTCTCTGTTGGATCTCCTGCTGGCGTTCGCTGACATCGAGCAGGATTTGGATGGATTCCGCTCCCGCCAGGTAGGGGATGGTCAACGCCGCCCCGCCTAGAAAGGCTGAGAAAGCCAGCCAGATGGGAAATTCCTGCACGTAGAGCGCAATGGCGCCGACCAATCCGCTGAGCAGGGAGAAGCCTGCCAGGAGCCTCAGTCCGCCCTGGAGCAGCGGCAGGGTCTGGTAGGGCCGCTGAACTTGGCTTGAGACGCGTTCACGTTCAGCGAGTTGTTGACGATAGGACTGCAAATCGCAGCCGCAGTCACAGGTGAGGACGGAGAACGGCTGCTTGCGGTTGCATTGGGGACAACGAATCATGAATACCTCTTTTCTAAAATTCAGCCAAGTATGGACGAACACATGCCAAAAAAGTTCCATGCATTCTAACAAAAGACCGCTCCATGCGGAGCGGCCCTTTGGGTGGATATTTTTACTGCGCAGGTTGTAACGTGCCGCCTCCGCTCAGGGTGTAGGTCTGCCCGTTGAGCGTGGGACAGGCGTTGGCATCGTAGGTGACCGTGAAGCCGTTGCCGACGAGGTTGGTGATGTTCGTGCCCGAGATGACCGCGCCGTTCAGGCAGGAGAGGTGCGAATCGGCGGTGACGTTCCAGGTGCTGCTGGCGTCGAGAGTCAGCATGGCGGATTTGGCGGTGTTCTCGGCGTTGATCGCGCCCGTCAGCGTAGAGCCGTTTTGCAGGGTGACGGTGAGGGTGCTCAACTTGTCAGCCACGAAATTGCCGTTCAAGGCCTGCGAATCCGCCACGAGGATGGCGTTTCCGCCGTTGGAGCCGCTCGTGCCCCAGCGATCGTTGGCGGCGGCCTGCACCAGTGTGCCAGACGCCGCGGTAACGGTGACACCCTTGAGCGTGATGGTGCCCGTCGAGTTGGTGATGTAGAACAGTGGCCCGTTCGTGGCGGTGTAGGCCAGCAATCCGCCCGTCATGGTGAAGACGCCGTCCGTGCCTTGCGCGTCGCCCGAGAAGCTTTGGTAGATCATGATGCCCCATTTGGCGTCCACGCTGGAGGAGAGGGACGAATTGGTCAGCGTGACGGAGTTCGCGCCTTCGATGACCACGGCTTCGGAACCGAGCGCATTGCAGGTGGCGTTGCTGGCGATGATGCTGCCCGTGGAGTAATAGCAGGGTGAGTCGGTGCCTGAGGTGGTAATGAGGTCACCCGAGGTGGTGATGCTGCCGCCCGTCATATCGATGGTGCTGCCGTTGGCGGCCAGCACGCCCGCGTTGAGGCCGTAGAAGCTGCTGTTCTCGTCTGAGGAAGTATTCCCGCTGGTGTTGACGGTGGCATCTGTCAGCGTCAACTGGCCGCCGTTGGTGACGTATACGCCCGATTGGTCTTCGTTGCTGGCGGTGTAGCTCTGGCCCGATTCAGCCGCGGTCTGACCATCGAGGGTGTAGACGCCCGTCGCGGTGGACAGGCCTTCGTCGATGCTCGCGCCGCCCGAGCCTGACCCTGGAGGCGGGTTGCCAGGTCCACCCGCGGGTGGCGCACCATCGGGCGGGGCGGGCGGTTGGCTGTCGGCTGGGGTGGCAGTCGTGTCAGATGGGGTCGAAGTACTGGTGTTATCGGTCGTCTGCGCGGCGACCTCGGTGGCGGACGGGGTGGTCTGTATCGCTGTCGTGGCGGGAGCGCAGGCTGCCAGCAGGAAGGTGAGAATGGCGACCAGCGAGAGGATCGCGGTCAATGCTTTGCGGTTCATGCAGATCTCCTGTGTTGAATGTGCGTACGGTCTGCATGATAGCCGCCGCCTGTGACCCGCCTGTCAGGATTTTATGAAGAAATGATGGGGAAGTATTGGTTGATATTAATAGGACGCGGACGAGCGCAGATGAACGCTGAAGGCTCCGCGTTCTCGGCGTTGATCCGCGTCCAAGAAGCTACGGTACCGCTGTCGGCGTAAAGGCAGGGAATGGTGTGGCGCTGGGTTGGGGCGGCGGTTCGACGGTGGTCGTCGGCGCGGGGGTCGGCTCGGTGGGCGGGAGTCCGCTGAGCAGCACCTGCCAGGCGATATCCAGATCGTCGGAGGCGGCCACGGGGAAGGAAGGCAAGTTGGACAGGGTCAGGTCAAGGCGCAGGAGCACTTCCTTCAACTCGGCGGCGAGCGGCTCGGGCGCGGTCGGCTGCACATCGGCCAGGATGTCGCGCGCGGTTTGCACATCCACTTTGGCCAGACCGAAATTGCTCTGATACATGAACAGGCGCGCGCGTGAAAGCAACTCCATCGCCCTGAGCAGGTTCACCTGGCGGTCCAGTTCGGCGTTGGCAGCCTCGCCTTGATCCGCGAGCTGCTTTTGCATTTCATCCAGCGCGGCCAGGGTTTGGGTGTGCGCGGCGATCTCCTTCTCCAGGTCGCTCACGCGTGCGTCCAGGTCAGTCAACGATTTGGCCTGCTCGGTTTGGGCGGCCTCCATCGCGCTTAGTTGGCTTTGCAGGTCAGCGATGGCCTGTTCGCTCTGCGCCTGTTGGGTTTGCAGCCCCGCCAGTTGGGCGGTGTTCTGCTGTACGGGCAAAACATATTTTTCATAGACGAACGGCAGGCCGAAATACGCCGCTGCACCGATCGCTCCGATCACCAGCAGGATAAGGATCAGCGTGAACAGGAAGCGGACGAAGCGGCCGATCCTCTGCCCGAGGCTGGGTCCCGTGGAGTGAGGCGGAGGCGGCGCGGCGGGCGGTTCCACCGACGGAACGATGGCCCCCGTTTCGACGGCGGATTCCTGTGCTGCGGACGCCTCCATCGGGGCGATCTCCTCTGCGGGCATGGATTCCTTGCTGCGTTTGGCCATGAGAACCTCTCGAAAATCGACGATTTCTGTGCGTATTGTACGCGATTTTGACCCCATTTTGCGTCGCCAGCCGTCCAACCGAAAAAGCGAACCTGAGATTTCAAAAAGCCAGGTTAGCTTTTCGAAAAGCTAACCTCACTTTTGCAAAAGCTACCCTGACTTTTTGAAAAGCCAGGGTAGCTTTTTGGAATCTCTCTCAAGGGGATGGGAGTGTGAGCGTTCAACCGAGTTCGGCCAGGAACCCGTTCACCGCCTGCAGGTAGGGGCCAAACTGGGTACGGCGGATGCTATGGCTGGCGTTGGGGACGTAGGCCACCTTCAGGGAAGGCACGAACGATTTCAGCGCGGCGATGTCTTCGCTGCTGGCAACGGCGCCTTTTTCCACGTCGGTTCGAATGAACAGGGCGGGGCAGCGGATCTTCGAGAACAGGTTGGGAAGGTCGAGGCTGAGGATATCGCTGGGGGAGATGAGTTCGCTCACCCGCGGACTGGTGCGCTGCTTGGCGTCCACCCAAACGGCCCGATCCGCGTCGGTCCAGGACTTGGGGTCTGCTTCCTCCATCAGTTCTTCCCTGGTCTTGCGCTTGATCGAGCGGATCCACTCCGCCAGCCCTTTATGGGTCTCGATGCCCTTGGGGTCCGCGGGGTCGTGACGCCAGAAGGGCGGGGCATCTTCCAGCAGGATGGCGCGCGGGAGGTCGGGGTACAGTCCCGCCAGCACGAGGGAGGTGACCGCCCCCATCGAGTGCCCAAGCAGGATCGGTTTGGACAGCCCCAACCCCTGGATGAGCCCTGCCAGTTCCCGCGCCAGGTTTTCGAGGGTGTATCCGCTTTCTGGCGCCTCGGATTTGCCGTGTCCGCGCGCATCGACCATGAGAATGTCGAACCTGTCGGCGAGCGCCTCGGCCACCGACGACCAGCACAGGCCGTCATCCGTGATGCCGTGCGCCAGCACCAGCGGCTGGGTTCCGCTCCCCGTGCGGTAGTAATGCAGCTTGGTCCCGTTGGAGACGATGAAGTCAGATCTCAGGTGGAGCATATTGCCTCGCAGTGTGATGGAGTGAGTTGAGTATACGCCCAATGTATGTCTCTGCGGGGAGAAGGGTTTTGAAGACTTGTCAGGTCTTTCCAACGGACCTCGCCCAAAGCGGACTTCCACGAACTGAGGAAAGGGGTTTATCCTGCTTGTTTTTCCTCCCTTGACTCTTTCCCCTCTCCGTCATAAAATCTCGCCCAATATAAATACTGCTACACAGTAAAAACGCTGACGAGGACGAGTACACTTCAAAGCGATTTCCAGAGAGCCGAGCAGAAGTTCTGAAAGCAAGGCAAAAGCGCAGAAGTCGAATGGACCTCCGAGTTGAGAGGACGAACGCAAACGCAAGTAGTCCAATACGGGTGCTCCCGTTATAGAGCAAGGGTATAACCGCCAATCGGCGACGTACCTGACAAAGTGACGCTGGCTTCCTTTTCCTGTGTGCATCACGCAGGAATTTTTTGTTAATAGCGTTTAACTTGGGTGGCACCACGAGATTCCCCTCTCGTCCCAATGGACAGGAGGGGATTTTAATTTAACGATATTCGAACATCGATATTCGTTTTTCGAGTATCCAACATCGAGTATCGAATATCGACTACCGAACGGAGTGTCAAATGCTTCTTGAATCAACGAATGTACAAACGATAATAAGAGAAATCTCCGCTGACCTCGAGACCCCGGTCAGCCTGTATCTCAAACTGCGGGGAGACGGCGCTTCGTTTTTGCTGGAGTCTGTCGAGGGCGGCGAGCGCATTGCGCGCTATTCGTTCATCGGAGTCCAGCCCAAAGCGTTGTATATTTTGCGTGACGAAGAAATTGAAATTCAAGATGTTCACGGTTCACGTGTTACGCATCACGCTGGCGACCCGACCCGCTTTTTACAAAACGAAATGGATCGCTTCCCCGCCGTCCGCGTGCCGAATGCGCCGCGCTTCACGGGTGGATTGGTGGGCTTTCTCGGGTTCGAGTCCGTTCGGTTTTTTGAACCAACTCTAAAGTCCAGAATGAAGCGCACTTCGACTTCGGGTTTCGATACGCCCGACAAACACGTGCTACTCAACCCTCCGCTCAGTGCGGGTAGCATCCCCGATGGCATTTACATGCTGGCAGATACCATCGTCGCCTTTGACCATGCGCGGCGTAGCATCTTCCTCATCGCCAATGTGTTGGACGGAAACACCGAAGCCGCGAATCAAAAACTGGACGCGATCGAAGCGCGCATTCAACAACCATTGCCGCCCGCGCCCAAAAAAGAAATCGTGCCATCAAAAATTAAATCGAATCACACGCAGGGCACGTACGAAGACATGGTGCGCGCTGCGAAGGAAAATATTTTGGCGGGCGATATTTTTCAGGTGGTGCTTTCGCAACGCTTCACGCGTGAGACCAACGTCGAGCCGTTCGATGTTTATCGCGCCGTGCGCCGACTCAACCCGTCGCCGTACATGTTCTTTTTTGATTTCGGAACCGTGGACGGTGAGCCGCTTTATCTGTGCGGATCGTCGCCTGAGATGTTCGTGCGTTTGGAAGGAAGAACCGCCTCGCTCCGCCCGATCGCTGGGACGCGACCCCGAGGCAAGGACAATGCCGCTGACGACGCTCTCGCGCAAGAACTGCTCGCCGACCCGAAGGAACGCGCCGAGCATGTGATGTTGGTTGACCTCGGACGCAACGATCTCGGACGTGTCTGCGAATATGGCACCGTGCGCGTTTCGGATTTTTTCACGGTCGAAAAATATTCACACGTCATGCATATCGTCTCGCATGTTGAAGGGAAGTTGAAACCTGAACTGACTGCCTTTGATTTAGTGCGTGCGGCATTTCCTGCTGGCACCGTCAGCGGCGCGCCGAAAGTCCGCGCCATGGAGATCATTGCTGACCTCGAACCTGACGCGCGCGGCGCATATGCAGGCATGGTCGGCTACTTCGGCTTCGATGGAGCGATGGACACCTGCCTCGCCATCCGCACCATGGTCGGGCGCGGAAACACCGTCAGCGTGCAAGCAGGCGCAGGCGTGGTCGCGGATTCGAATCCGACGAGCGAGTATCAAGAGACGGTTAACAAAGCGTCTGCTATGTTGAAGGCGATTGATGTAGCAGAGCAAGGATGAATGATGAATTGTGAAGGATGAATTTCTTTCGTCTTTCATCTTTCTTCATCCCTCATCCTTCCACCTTCATCCTTAATTTGAAAGGAACCTAATTATGAAACCTAGACTATTAACTGGCGACCGCCCCACAGGACGACTCCATCTCGGACATTATGTCGGCTCTCTGGCAAACCGCGTGCGCTTACAGCACCAATACGAATCTTTCTTCATCATCGCCGATCTGCATACGCTCACGACCAAACCTGAGCCGCAATATATCAAAGAGATTCCAGTCTTTATCAAAGATATTGTGTTGGATTATCTTGCCGTCGGCATTGACCCGAACGTTAGCACGATTTTTGTGCAATCGGCGGTGCCTGAAACATTCCAGTTGAACCTGCTCTTTGAAATGCTCGTCACCGTTCCGCGCCTGGAACGTATGCCCACGCTCAAAGACATGGCACGCGACGCCAACATGGACTCCATGCCGTTTGGTCTGCTTGGGTATCCCGTTTTACAGGCAGTTGATATTTTGTTGCCCCGCGCGCAAGCTGTCCCCGTGGGACGAGACAACCAATCGCACGTTGAACTTGCCCGCGAGATGGCGCGCCGCTTCAATAACCTTTACGGTGACGTCTTCCCCGAACCCGAACCCATCATCGGTGACGTTCCGCTTTTGGTCGGCACGGATGGACAAAGCAAAATGTCCAAGTCGCTCAATAACGCCATCTATCTTTCCGACGACGCCGAGACGGTCAAGCAAAAGGTGATGAACATGTACACCGATCCGAAGCGACTCCGCGCCACCGACCCAGGGACGGTGGAAGGTAACCCCGTTTTCATCTACCACGACGCGTTCAATCCCTCTTACGCCGAAGTGGATGATCTCAAGGAACGCTATCGTCAGGGCAAAGTCGGCGACGTGGAAGTGAAGGAAAAACTCGCCCGCGCCATCAACAACTTCCTCGACCCCATCCGCGAAAAACGCGCCTACTTCCTTGCCCATCCCATGATCCCCCGCGACGTCCTCGCCAACGGCATCCGCCGTATGCAAGCCGAAGCCAAAGCGACGATGGAACTCGTCCGCGAGAAGACAGGCTTGTCTTACTCGCTTGATCTGTTTGCCGATGAATTGGATATTTTCGGGAACGAAGACTAATGGATGTCATTGCGAGGGCGGCAGCCCGAAGCAATCTCCTGTTACATGGGATTGCTTCGTCGGGAAGAACACCCTCCTCGCAATGACATGAAAGAAAGGATTTCAACATGTTGGTTCTAATTGATAACTACGATTCTTTTACTTACAACCTCGTTCAATACTTCGGCGAACTCGGTGCGGATATTCGCGTGTATCGCAACGACCAGATCTCGCTGAACGAACTCATTGCCCTCAAGCCTGACCATCTCGTCATCTCCCCAGGTCCAGGCGAACCGCTCAAAGACGGCGGCGTCTCGCCCGAAGCCGTCAAATACTTCACGGGCAAAGTCCCCGTGCTCGGCGTCTGCCTCGGGCATCAATGCCTCGGTGCGATCTACGGCGGCAAGGTTGACCGCGCTCCGCGCCTCATGCACGGCAAGACCTCGCCCGTCAAACACAATCAGCAGGGTATCTTCAAAGACATCCCAACCCCCTTTGAAGCCATGCGCTATCACTCGCTTGTCGTCTATGACCCCGTCCCTGCCGAACTCGAAGTCATCGCCCAAACCGACGAAGGCGAAGTGATGGGACTTAAACACAAGCAGCACCCGACCTACGGCGTGCAGTTCCATCCCGAGTCAATTCTCACCGAACACGGCAAGCAACTGCTCAAGAATTTCCTCGATATCAAGATCGCGCCGCCACCCACGACTGAACCCGTCATGCTCAAGCCGTTCATTGCCAAGGTCATCAACCGCACCGACCTAACCGACCTCGAAGCCGAAGAAGCGATGACCGTCATCATGACAGGTGGCGCGACTCCCGCGCAGATCGGTTCGTATCTCACCGCGCTTCGCATGAAAGGCGAGACCATCCCCGAAATCACAGGTTCCGTCCGTGCCATGCGCAATGTCGCAGTGAAGGTCAACGTCAACGCCGCTGATCCCATTTACGACATCGTCGGCACGGGCGGCGACGGCGCGCACACCTTCAACATTTCCACCGCCGCGGCGTTCGTCCTCGCAGGCACAGGGCGCAAAGTCGCCAAGCATGGCAACCGCGCCGCATCCTCTCAATGCGGCAGCGCCGACGTCCTCTCCGCGCTTGGCGTCAACCTCGACCTCACGCCTGAAAAAGTTGCCGCCGCCATCGAGCAGGTTGGTATCGGCTTCATGTTCGCCCCCAAGTTTCATCCCGCCATGAAGTACGCCGTCGGTCCGCGCAAAGAAATGGGTCAACGCACCATCTTCAACGTCCTCGGTCCGCTCACCAACCCCGCGGGCGCGCGCATCCAACTCACAGGCGTCTATGACGCCAAACTCACCGAGCCGCTCGCACACGTTCTGAAAGAACTTGGCAGCCAAGCCGCGCTCATCATCCACGGCGCCAACGGTCTCGACGAACTCAATCCCACGGGCGTCAATCGCGTCAGTCATTTGCGCAACGGCGCTGTCGAAACCTACGACCTCAATCCCGCCGACCTCGGTCTCGCGCCCTCCACCGTTGCCGATCTGCGCGGCGGCACTCCTGACGAATCCGCGCAGATGATGAGAGACATCCTCTCCAATAAACTCACAGGCGCCCGCCGCGACGCCGTTCTACTCAACACCGCCGCCGCCCTCGCCGCCGAATCAGGCGACTTCAAATCCGCGCTCGCCGAAGCCGAAGTATCCCTCACCAGCGGCAGGGCTCTCGAAAAACTCAACGCCCTAATTGAATTTACTCGCGCGTAAGGGCGAGGTCACCTCGCCCCTACAGAAAATGCCATGACCAACATCCTCGAAAAAATCCTCGACGAAAAACGATTGGAAATTGCGGCGCTCGACGCCCAAGCCTTGCGCCACGCCGCCGAGCAGAGTCCAACGCCCAGAGATTTCCTTGCCGCCATACAGCGCCGCCGCTTCGGACTCCGCCCGAGCCTGATCGCTGAACTCAAGCGTACTTCACCCTCAAAGGGAATCCTCACCCCGCACCTCGACCTCTTCCAAGTCGCCGACATCTACACCCAAAACGGAGCAGCGGCAATTAGTGTGTTGACTGACGAAAAATTCTTTCAAGGCAAACTCGAAACGCTTCACGATTTACGTTTCACTCATCACTCGTCACTGCCTTTACTTAGAAAAGATTTCATCATAGATGAGACACAAATTTACGAAGCAAGAGTAAATGGTGCGGACGCGATTCTTCTTATCGCAGCAGCATTGCCCGATGACAAACATTTCGCCGATCTCCACGCCTGCGCTTTGAGTTTAGGTCTCACCGCCTTGGTCGAAGTCCACGACGAAGCCGAAACCGAACGCGCCCTGAAAATCCCCAACATCCAACTCATCGGCATCAACAACCGCAACCTCGCCACCTTCGAAGTCACCCTCACCACCACCGAACGCCTCCGCCCGATGATTCCATCCAACATCACCGTCGTCGCCGAAAGCGGCATCTTCACCGCCGCCGATGTAGAACGCTTAGAGAAAGCAAATATAGACGCGATTCTCGTTGGCGAAGCATTGGTCACCTCCGAAGACATCCCCGCGAAAGTGAGAGAACTTTCGGGTGCTCCCGTCATTGCGAGGGGCGATAGCCCCGAAGCAATCCCAAACTCTGGGGCGGAGATTGCTTCGTCGGGAAAAGCACCCTCCTCGCAATGACGGAATTGTGATTATGACCAAAATAAAAATCTGTGGCATCAAAACATTGAAAGACGCACAAGCGGCAATTAACGCAGGCGCCGATTATTTAGGATTCAACTTCTATCCCAAGAGCGTCCGCTTCATCGAAAAACCCGCCTGTGCTGAAATTACATCCGTGTTGAAGCGTGAACATCCGCAAGCCAAACTCGTCGGTGTGTTTGTGAATTCACCCTTAGATGAAATGAAAGATATTTTGCAAACCTGTCATCTCGACCTTGCCCAACTCCACGGCGATGAAACGCCAGAGACTTTTGCCCAACTTGCCCCGCATGCCTTTCGCGCCTTTCGCGGAATCCCCGAATCAAACGCGGGCTATGAAAGAAGTGAAGCGCCATTCATGTTGATCGACGCCGCCGTCAAAGGTGTCTACGGCGGCAGCGGAGTCACCGCTGATTGGGCAGTCGCCGCGAAACTGGCGCAGCAATATCCGCTCCTGCTCGCGGGCGGACTCACCCCCGAAAACGTCGCGGACGCCGTTCGCCAAGTCAGACCCTGGGGCGTGGACGTGGCTTCGGGCGTTGAATCCGCTCCAGGGGAGAAAGACGCGGGGAAGATGAAAGCGTTCGTGAGAGCGATACTCGATATTCGAGACTCGGAATCAGCGTAGAAACAATTTCCAATCCCCAATATCGAATTACGAACACTTGCACCTGATGCAAGTGCAGGTGTATCGAATATCTGATAACGGAGAACTTATGACCACTACTTTACTACCCCACAAATTCGGTCCCTACGGCGGACAATTTGTCCCCGAAACGCTCATGCCCGCGCTGATCGAGTTGGAGCGTGAGTTCGTCTCGGCGCGCAATGACCCAGCCTTCAACGCGGAATTTGACAAATTGATGGCGTCATTTGTTGGCAGACCCACACCGCTAACCTATGCCAAACGCCTCTCTGAAAAATTGGGCGGCTCACAAATCTATTTGAAGCGCGAAGACTTGGCGCACACAGGCGCGCATAAAATCAATAATGCATTGGGACAGGCATTGCTCGTCAAGCGGATGGGAAAGAAGCGCATCGTTGCCGAAACTGGGGCAGGGCAGCACGGAGTTGCATCTGCCACCGCTGCGGCATTGCTGGGACTCGAATGTGTGGTCTATATGGGCTCCGTGGACATTGCTCGTCAGGAGCCGAATGTCTTCCGCATGAGGTTGCTCGGTGCGGAAGTGCGCCCCGTGGAGTCGGGCACGAAGACCTTGAAAGACGCCATCAACGAAGCCATCCGTGATTGGGTGACGAATGTACGAGACACACATTACCTGCTTGGCTCCGCGTTGGGACCGCACCCATACCCGACCATTGTGCGTGAGTTTCAATCGGTCATCGGGCGTGAGGCGCGTGAACAAATGCTCATGGACGCGGGACGCTTGCCCGATACCGTCATCGCCTGCGTGGGTGGCGGCTCAAATGCCATCGGCGTCTTCAGCGGATTTGTGAATGACGAGCATGTTGAACTCATCGGCGTGGAAGCAGGCGGCAGCGGAATCCCTTCGGGCAAACACGCGGCGCGTTTTGGCGACCCAGAAAAAGCGCGAGTGGGAGTCATTCACGGCACACGCACCTATGTCCTGCAAGATGAAGACGGACAAATTGCCGAGACGCATTCGGTTTCAGCAGGTTTGGATTACGCTGCCATCGGTCCCGAACACGCCATGCTGCGCGACAATGAACGTGCGTTTTATACATCTGCGACCGATGTAGAAGCTTTGAACGCTTTTCAGATGTTGTGCCACACCGAAGGAATTATCCCCGCATTAGAGTCATCTCACGCTGTGGCAGAAGTCATCAAGAAGGCGCCGACCATGCGCAAGGATCAGGTGATCTTGGTGAATTTATCTGGACGCGGTGATAAAGATTTAAATACCGTCATCAAGGAATTGGGCACAAACATGTAGGGGCGGGGTTTCCCCGCCCAAGTTAATGAAATATACAAAATGGGCGAGGGGACCTCGCCCCTACAAGGAATTATTTATTATGAACAGAATCGAAAACGCCTTCAAAAATAAACCCATCTTCATGCCTTACTTCCCGCTGGGCTATCCTGACTTGGAAACATCCGTGGATGTGATTGAAGCCTTAGCCACACCTGCCCTGGCGGGCGGTGCCAGGGAAAACGGCGCAGACTTGATTGAAGTGGGTCTTTCTTTCTCCGACCCGCTCGCAGATGGACCTGTGATTCAGCAAGCCACACAAATAGCATTGGAAAAAGGAATCACAGTCAAGAAATCGCTCGAAGCTGTGAAGGAACTTCGCACGCGCGGCGTGACCATTCCGCTGATTTTGATGGGTTACTACAACCCGATGCTGGCGTATGGATTGGAGAAATTTATCCGCGACGCGAGAGAAGCAGACGCGGACGGATTCATCATCCCTGACTTGCCGATGGAAGAAGCGGAGGAGTTTACATCTGTGGCGGGGGACTTGCCGTTGATTCAAATGCTCGCGCCCACATCGCCCGATGAGCGCATGGAAGCGATTGCTCGCAATGCGAAGGGATTTATTTATCTCGTCAGTGTTACGGGTGTAACGGGTGAACGCAGAGAAATTTCAAACGACCTCGGTGCACTGATCGCTCGTGTGCGGGCGCACACATCCGCGCCTGTGTGCGTGGGATTTGGCATCGGCACACCTGAACAGGCGAAGCAGGTCGGTCAACTCGCGGATGGAGTCATTGTCGGCTCAGCGTGTGTGAAGACGATCGGAGGGAGTGAAAAGCCTGTAGAGGCGGCGAAGGAGTTTGCGAGGAGTTTCGCCGCTGCGCTTGGGAAGTCCTATTAATATTCTTGGTTTATACTTGTAAGCAGAAATGGAGGTCTCATGCATATCCTAAGATTGGTTGAGCGTCGCTTTCCCCATCATAAAGCAAGTATCACAACTGTACTGATACTTCTATCTGCCAGTTTGCTGTTGTTTGGAATAGGGCTGATGTTTATCCAGTAGTAAACAGCGTTAGCGCGCATTCACCTCGAAAAGAGCATGCCTGAGAAGGTGTGCTCTTTGGTTATCTTCGAAGTACCACACATTTCATCCTTTGGCTTTTCAATGATGATCGGTCTTCTCTGCAATCTCAATTGTACTCCCCGCCTCGAAGTTGGATGTGAACCACCGGTAGGCTTGTTCACGATCCGCGCCGCCTTCGTCGCTCAACAGAAGTTGATTGCAAAACTCGACCAAGTCTACAATAATCCGTTCAAAGCGGTAATAGGCCAGCGCCACAACGTTGATTTTCGTTTCCCCATAGCCTTCATAAAATAGGGCTTCATCCCGTTTCGTTCTCCAGATGTTGTCAATTCCGCCGCCGACGAACATCAGGTCACGTTCTTTGGGGGCAAGCAGGGGAGCATCCCAATCGACAACGAAAAATTCACCGTTTTCACCGATTAACATGTTGCCGCCATGGATATCTGTATGGCAGAGGACAAATTCTAGAGGTTTGGATTGAAGTTCTGCTGCAAGAGTCTCCGCTCGTTCGATGAGATGATTGATTACGTCCTGTTTTGATTGGATGAATTTCACCAGCTTTGCCGCGACAGGATCGTTATGCGTTTGCTCTTTTATCTTTTTTTGAAATGACTTCATGCTTTCGTGAAACTTTGGTGAAAAAGTCTCTCGTGACATTTGTCGCTTAAGTTCGGGTGGAATGGGAACAGAGTGGACTGCTTTGAGTGTTGCCCCAAGGACTCGCTTATGAACATTGGATAATTCTGCTTCAAATCCATTCCTGCCTTTGATGAACGGGTACAAGATCATCTTATATTCGCCAAAGTTTGCCCAGCCTTGTTTTGATTTTGTTTCAATCGGCGAAATGATCTCTTTCACCCCTTGCGATTTTAGGAAGAGCGGAATGGTTATGCTTATTTCGTCAAAGCCTTTGCGTAATTTGAGGAAATAAGCGGTTCCATTATCTGTGACAACTTGATATACAGCCGTACCCATGTCTGCCCCAAGTGGGAGGAATCGCAGCTCGTTGGCATGTAGGTTGTACTCAATATTTAAGTGAGAAAGAATGACATCATCTTGAACATTGGGTTTTTCAAGCATGGGGATGATAACCCTATAAGGTCAACTCACCGCAGAGGTCGGCCTGCATCAGTCTCTTGATTTCGTCCACAGGAAGATTTTGGCTAAATAGATAAGATAGTTTGGCAAGAGCGGCTTCGGCGGTCATATCGTAACCGCTAATGACCCCAGCTCTTGCCAGGGCGGAACCGGTTGCGTAATCCCCAAGGTGGACACTACCTCGCAGGCATTGGGTGCAATCGACAATGACCACGCCCTGCGTGGTAGCTTCTTCTACCGCGGTGAGAAAATCCACATTGTTGGTTGGACCATTACCCACACCGTAGGCTCTCAGAATCAGCCCTTGCAGCGGTGGTTGCAAAAAATTGCGGACAACTTGAGCTGGGATGCCAGGCCACAAAGGCAGCGCTCCCACGTTGACTTGTTTCAACTCCTTCACTTGCAACATGCTTCCTTCAGGCGGAGCGGGCAGTACCAGTTCGCGGTGAATGCGGATGTCCACGCCAATGTCACCGAGCGGCGGCAGGTTGGGGGAGGCGAAGGCATCCAAGCCGTCGGTGCTGACCTTGACCGAGCGGCAGCCACGCAGAAGCTGGTTGCCAAAACACAGACAGACCTCGGGAATATCAAAATTGGCGGCGATGGTCAGAGCGGTGATGATATTGGCGCGGGCATCGTTGCGGACCTCGCACAGCGGGATCTGCGAGCCTGTCAGCACCACGGGTTTTCCCAAGCCTTGCAACATGAACGGCAGGGCGGAGGCGGTGTATGCCATCGTGTCCGTGCCGTGTAAGATGATAAAGCCGTCATAATCGTGGTAGTGAGCGCCGACGTCACGGGCGATCTTGTGCCAATCTTCGGGCGTCATGTTTGCCGAGTCAAGCAGCGGATTGTACTCCTGGATATCCACCTCAGGCATCGAGGCGCTTTTCAGTTCTGGCATGGACAGGAGCTGCTCTGCCAGGTAGCCGGGCGCAGGCGCGTAGCCTTCGGGTGTGGGCTGCATGCCGATGGTCCCGCCTGTGTAGATAATGTGGACTCGTTTTTTCATGAGAATGTCACCTAAGGTTTGCTGATTTCTTTCTATTAAACCATGATTGCAGCGCGACGCTCAAGTGGCCTCTTCACGAGTAAAATAGTCGGCTATTGAGAGGTGTCATGAACGAAAAAATGTCCATGTTTTGGTCGGGGGTGCGGGAGGAGGTCCCGCTGCTGGTGGGGGTGTTCCCGTTTGGGATGATCTATGGCGCTTTGGCGCTCAATGCGGGCTTGAGCCTGGCAGCGTCGCAGATGATGTCGTCCATTGTGTTCGCGGGATCGGCGCAATTTATCACAGCGCAATTGGTCCACGATGCCGCACCTGGGCTGGTGATTGTGCTGACCATCGCGGTGGTCAACCTGCGCCACATGCTGTACAGCGCCTCCCTGGCGCCATATCTGGAGAAGCTTCCCGTCCGCTGGAAAATCCTTCTGGCTTATCTGTTGACGGATGAGGCCTATGCTCCCACAGCCTTGAAGTTCGAACGTGAGGGCGCCTCTCCGCTGGGACATTGGTTCCTGTTTGGGGCGGGACTGGCGCTGTGGTCGACGTGGCAAATCAGCACGGGGCTGGGAATCTTCCTCGGAGCGGCCATTCCGCAGAATTGGCCACTGGACTTCGCCTTGCCGCTGACCTTCATCGCGTTGGTCATGCCCGTGCTGCGAAATCGCCCCGCAGTGATGGCGGCGCTCAGTGCGGGACTGGTGGCATTGCTGGCTTACAACCTGCCTTTCAAATTGGGGTTGATCCTGGCGGCGTTGACGGGCATTTTGGTCGGAACCATGCTGGAGGGTCGGAGATCCTCAAGGAGGACGCTGTGAATATTTGGTTGGTGATGTTTTTGGGCGGGCTGATCACATTCGGGATGCGTTTTTCGTTCATTTATCTATTTGGACGATTTCACATCCCCGAGACGCTGCGCCGCGCCTTGCACTACGTCCCGCCTGCGGTGCTTTCGGCGATCATCTTTCCCGAGATTTTGATCCACGACGGAAAGCTGGCTCTGACCCTTGGCAATGACCGTTTGCTGGCGGGCTTGGTGGCGGTGTTGGTCGCACAATGGACAAAGAATACCCTGCTGACCATCCTGGCGGGCATGGCGGCTTTGCTCGTGCTGCAATTTGTGGTTCGTTGAATTAAGCGTATGAGAGAAAGACCTGATTTCCACCCGCCTCTTTGGCGCGCAACAAGGCATTATGGGCCTGACTCACCAGGGAGGGGAATTCCACGGTCGGGCTGACGTGCATGAGCGTAGCTACACCTGCGCTCATTTGCAGGCTCAGGCGCGGCCCCTCCTTGCCTGCGGTCAGCAAAATGGCGCGCACGCCGTTGATAATGCGCTCGGCCACTTTTTCTGCATCCGTGCCGATCAGCCCGGGCAGGGCAGTGATGAACTCGTCCCCCTGCCAGCGCCCGACGCAGTCGTAGGGTCGGCTTTTCTCGCGGATGACCTGCGCCACCAATTTCAAGACTTCGTCGCCAATGCGCGTGCCGTATTGGGCGTTCAGCAACTTGAAATTGTCCACGTCGAGCATGATCAGGCTCAATGGAGCCTGGCTGCGGCGGGCGCGTTCCAGTTCGCCGTGAGCCGTGGTGAGGAAAGCCTTCTGGTTCATCAGACCCGTCAAGGGGTCGAAGATGGCCATGTTTTCGAGTTGATCCTTGGCTTGCAGGAGGTTGTCACCCAGGCTGAGGATACGTTCTCCGATGGCCACCCGCGAGCGAAGTTCCGCTGCAGAGACGGGCTTATACAGGTAATCGTCGGCACGGGCGGGTTGGGTTTCGGGATCGAAGGCGTGGTTGGTGATGAGCAGGATGTAGATGGGGGCGGGCAATCCCCCCGCGCGGATGTGTTCCACGAAGTGCTTCTCGTCCACATCTGTGTTGGTGCGGTCGGCAATGACGTAGCGGACGCGGCCCGAGAGGAGAAGTTCCCAGGCCGACTGGCTGTCGGCGCAAGTCAGCGCTTCATGCTTGCGGCCCTGTAGGACCTGCAGGATGGTGGCGCGTTCATTGGGGTCATTGCTGAGGACGAGGATTCGCATGGCCTTCTCCTTTAGCCTCGAATTATAATCGCGGACGGCCAAAATCGTTCCGCTGTTGACAAATGCAAACACCCATAGTATATTTGCCGCGCTCTTTCCACAACGCCGAGGTAGCTCAGTGGCAGAGCAGGGGACTCATAAGCCCTTGGTCGTGAGTTCAAATCTCACCCTCGGCACTATGACCCGCCGAAAGGCGGGTTGATTTTTTCAAAATACGTCTTATTTGGTCACACTTGAAAGGATTACCATGAGCGAGAATACAGTCACCAACGGCCAGGTTGTTTCGATGGAATATACCCTGTGGGTCGGCGGCGAAGTGCTGGACACTTCGGACGGACAGGGTCCCTTGCAGTTCCTGGCGGGCTACGGGAACATCATCCCCGGCCTGGAACAAGAGATGATGGGTATGAAGATCGGCGACGAGAAGGAAGTGACCGTAGCTCCCGCCGATGGCTACGGCGAATACGATGAAGCTGCCTTCATGGATGTGCCGCGCAAGGAATTCCCAGACGATATGTCGATCGAGGAAGGCCTTGAGTTGAGCGTCAGCGGCGACGATGGCCAGGCCCACTACGCCCGCATCGACGAGGTCGGTGACGACTCCGTTCGCTTGGATTTCAACCACCCGCTGGCGGGTCAGGAATTGAAGTTCAAGGTCAAGGTGGTGGCGCTGCGCGCTCCGACCGAAGAAGAAGTGGAGCATGGTCACGTCCACGAAGCTGGACATCACCACTAGCATGAAGAAGTCCCGCCGAAAGGCGGGACTTCATTTTAGTCGGTTGCGGCGGGCAGAGGCTGGGTCGGCTCCTCCTGCGGGATGAAGCGTTCCTGTTTGCCAAGGGTTAAGTGTAGGAAGTAGAAGCTGGCTGCGGAGACCAGGGTCAACGCGCCGCCGAGGAACCAGAGCAGGTTTGGGTTGGGGCCGTCGAGGATCAGGCCTGCAGCGGTGGGACCCACAATGGCGGGCAGGCCCCACGAGAGACCGTACATCGCCATATATCGACCGCGCATATCGGCGGGGGCGAATCCAGCCGTCAGCGCGGAACTGGTCGGCATGATGATCATCTCGCCGATGGTGATGACCACGATGGCAGTCACAAACAGCCAATAGGCCGAGACAACCCCGAACATCGAGAAGCCGAGCACGTAGAACAGGACGCCGACCGCCATGGTCAGGAAGGGCGGCCGCTTCTTGATCAGGCGCGTCACCCCGAACTGGAAGAGCACCACCGTGATGGCGCTGGAGGTCATCAGGAAACCGTAGCCTGAGGGTTCGACTCCGTGGTTCTTGAGCAGGTAATACGACAGGGAGTTGTACATCTGCTGATAGACCAGGCCCATCAGAACGGATGCGCCCAGGAAGCCCACGTAGGGGCCGTCGCGCAGGACCTTGATGTAGCCGACGAAGGTCTGGAGCATCGTCTCGTGTTCGGTCTCCTCGTGAGCCAAAGTCTGGACCTGTGGCTTGGTCTCGGGCATGTAGAGATAGAATAGCACCGCTACGATACAACTGATGACCGCGTCGGTGACGAATAACGCAAGGTAGGAACGATTGGCCAGGAAGCCACCGATGATGGGTCCGATCATCCATGAGACGTTGGCCACCACGCGCAGGATGCCGAAGCCCTCCTGGCGCTTTTCCTCGGGCAGGATGTCGGCGATCATGGCCGAGTGGGCAGGACCCGCCACATCGGACAGCAGACCGATCAGCACTGCCAGTGGATAGAGCATGGTCAGCGTGTTGACAGAACCCAGCGCCAGCGTGCTGACCGCGCTGAAGACCAGTCCGAACAGGATCAGACGGCGGCGTCCGAGGCGGTCGGTCAACGCACCCCCGATCACGCTGCCGAACATCCCAAAGAGTGAAAAGGTGCCCAGGACCGTGCCTGCTTCGGTCATGCCCACGTGGAATTTCTGGGTGATGTACAGTGTGAAGAATGGGAACAGGAGCGTCCCGCCGATGCGATCGATGAACGACACCCCGACCACGAACCAGAATTTACGGGGGAACTCGTTGTAGACCTTGCCAAGTCTTTCCAAAGATTTGTTTATCATGTTTGCCTCACAGGGAAACAATCATCATAGCACGTATGTTCTGGATTGAACAGGCTTAGATTAACACCTGCAATAAAACAGCCGCCAATTGGCGGCTGAAGAATGTTAGTGCTGCCCCAGGGTGCCGAGTATTCGTACCCGCCGTTCCAGTGCGCGGAAGGCGGCCGTGCCGATCCACAACATGACGAACATGAACACGATCAGCAGGATCATTTCCACATTCAACGGGACGAGCGGAGTGGTGCCGATCAGCCGTGCGCGGACGCTGTCCAGGCCGTAGGTGAGGGGCAGGGCCAGGGCTACGGGCAGCAGGTAACGCGGCAGGGCGTTGACGGGGAAGTTCGAGCCCGAGAAGATCTGCACCAGGAAGCTGCTCAAGTCCACCATCGTGTTGGCCTCACGCATCAGCATGACCAGCGCGGCGAAGGCGAACCCGAAGCCGTACAGTCCGATCATCATCGGGAGGATGGGCAGCAGAGCCGTCAGCACGTCGCCGGTGGGATGGAAGCCGAAGATCAAGCCGCCGAAGAACAGCATCCCCGTCGAGGTGATGGCCGTCACGACCAGGTTGGTGACCGAGTGGCCGATCAGGATCAGCAGGCGCGGGATGGGCGTCAGCCAGTTGGACTCCATTACGCCCGAGTCCATGTCGTTCTTGAGCGCATATCCCATGCCCCAGAAAACGGCGTTGATGAAGTTCTCCAGCATGGTGCCCAGCAGGATGAAGGACATGAAGTCGGTGGTGCCACTGTACTGGGCGAAGCCCAACGCCTTGCCGTTATGACTGAAGGCCAGTCCCATGAAGTAGACGGGCGCGATCCACACCAGCGGATGGAACACAGACGAGATCGCATTGAGCGGGTAGCGCCAATACTGTTTCCAGTCCTTGCGGATGAGGGCGGACAGTGCGCGCAGGTGGGAGGCCAGGGTGGGGGTGGATAAAGTTTCCATCTCTCTTATTCCTTATAAAACGTAGCGCTTCGGCTTCGGGACGATAGACACGTCCCTCCGCTCAGCGCGGAGAAATCAATATTGTCCGATTGCGCCCGTCTGGCGGGCGCGGCGTTCCATCCAGGCGAAGACGGCCATGCCAAGGGCCAGCCAGAAGGCGCCGAAGAGGACGAGCATTTGCAGGTCGTGGGCGATGCCCTGAAAGCCTTCCGTACTCAGGGCTGCGCTTCTCACCGCGTGGATGATGTAAGTCTGCGGCAACCAGGCGGCGACATTCTGCATCCATTGCGGCTGGATCGCCAGCGGATAGGTCACGCCGCAGAAGACCATCACGATGCCGCGCACCAGAAAGACGAAGGCGTTGGCCTCTTTCATGGTGATGACCAGGCTGGCGAAGGCAAAGCCTAACCCGTAGACGGCGGGTATCGAGACCAGGATCACCAGAAGGGTCAGGGGCAGGCTGCCCTGGAACTTCACACCGAAGAGGAAGGCATATTCCAGGCCGGAGACCAATAACATGACCAGCATCGAGATCAATTGCGGGACGCTGGCCCCGAGCAGGTAGGCGAAGCGCCAGGTGGGGGAGAGCCAGTTCGACTCGAGCGTGCCGCGCATCTGTTCGTTGCGGAGGGCGCCGCCCACATTCCAGAGCACCACGTTTTGCCACATCCAGATCATCGTGCCGACCGCCATGTAACCGACGTACTCGGTCAGGCCTGTGTTGATCTGAAATTGCGTCAGCCCGCTGCCATCCACGCCCGAGAGGGCGCGTGCGGTGAGGATATAACCCATCGGGAAGATGATCGGCCAGATGAGCAGAGAGATGATCCACGAGGGATAGCGGATGAAGATGGTCCACTCGCGGCGGATGACGGCCGCGAGGGCGCGCATCTCGTTCAAAGAGGTGGATCGCCCCAATGGGGCGGAAACAATCGGTTCGGATCTCATGCCTGCCTCCGTTTAATCGCGCAGGGCCTTGCCCGTCAGGTGGATGAAGACATCCTCCAGCGAGGGCTTGACGATATTCATGTTGACCAGGCGGGTGCCGTTGCCGCTCAGACTCTCGACGATGCGCGGCAGTGCATGGCGGCTGTTCTGTGCCTGAAGGTTGACCTCCCACAGGTCGGCTTCACCCTTCTGATGGCTGGTCAGCGACTCGATGCCCGTGATGCTCTTTAGCTTATCGTTCAGGTCATCATGCCAGCCCGTCAACTCCAGGCGGATGACTTCCTTCTGGTCGATGCGACGCTTGAGGCCCTCGGGCGTATCCAGCGCGATGACCTTGCCTGTATCGATGATGCCGATGCGGTCGGAGAGCTGGTCGGCTTCTTCCATGTAATGTGTGGTCAACAGGATGGTGTGACCTTCCTGCTTGAGTTGGGCGATCAGTTCGCGCAGGTTGCGCGCCGCCTGCGGATCCAGGCCGAGGGTGGGTTCGTCCAGCAGCAAAATGGGCGGACGAGCCAGCAGGGCCTTGGCAATGGCGATACGCTGGCGCATCCCCGTCGAGTACTTCTCGACCAATTCGTTGGCGCGATCCTTGATCTCCATACGCTCGATCAATTCCTCGACACGCTTCTTGGCCACGGTGGGCGGGATGTGATACAGCGCGGCGAAATATTGCAGATTCTCGCGGCCGCTCAACTTCCAGTAGATGCTGCGTTCACCAGCCAGCACCGTCCCCAGGTTGCGGCGCACTTGATTGGCCTGTGTGACCACGTCGAAGCCATTGACCTTGGCTGTACCGCTGGTGGGTTCGAGCAGGGTGCACAGCATGCGGATGGTGGTGGACTTGCCCGCGCCGTTCGGGCCGAGCAGGCCGAAGATCTCGCCGCGGCGGATCTCCAGGTCCACGCCGTTGACGGCGGTGAACATGGACTTGGGCGCGCGCTTTCCAAAGGGCCAGAAGCTGCGCTTCTTGGCGGATGTTGCTTCGCCTTCGGATTTCTTGTCATTGCCGCTGTCGGCACGGGCAGGGAACTGCTTGACCAATTTGTGGGCCTGAATGGCGATGTCGGACATGGGAACTCCTTCTTTTTCAATAAAGCGTAACCAGAGTTTAATTTTCTTGATTCTTGTTTTAGTTTTCTTTGCATATATTACAACCTATTTTTATAAATGTCAATGCTTTAATTGAAAATATTAAGAAAAAATCCCGCCAAAAGGCGGGATTTTCAAGATTGAGTTTGTCGCGCGGACTACGGCCACGGAATTTCGGTCGGCCCTGCGAAACCATGCTTTTCCTGCACGAAGATGCGGCCAAACGAGGGTTGGGAACAGCCAGGCTCGTCCACGAAGGTGATCGTCAGGTCGTTGGTGGCCAGCGGACTGAAAAGATACTGTCCGCCCTCACAATGCCAGACCTCGACGATGTAATGCAGCATCGACTCGTCCTCCTCATCGCCTGCCCGCAGCGGCACATCGCTCCACTCCACAGTGACGGAGTTCCCCGTCCGCACGGCGCTGAGGACGGTGGTCGGCGGGTAATACGGCGACTTGGGCAGTTTGGCGATACCAGGGTAGACCACGGGCAGGGCTTGATCGTCACCCTCGATGGAGAGGAATTCGGCCTTGACCCAGCACGGATTCTTGCCTGCCACATACAGCCAGTCATTGCCGTTCGTCCGCCCGATCAGTTGGATGTTCGCGCCTTTGCGCAGTCCGTATAGGAAGAGGTATTCTGCGCCCGGGCCATATCGGCAAGACAGCAGATCCGCGCTGACACTGGCCTTGAGGCTCTCGACCGTCGGGATGGGGGAAGGGGTGAAGGTGGGAGCCTCGGTGGCGGTCGCCATCGCGGTGGGGATCTCGGTCAGGGTGGGGTTGGGGATGGGGGTAAAGGTTTCAGTGGGCGCCACGATCTCGGTCACGGGAGCAACCGTCGGGGTGGGGGCAGGGGCGCAGGCAGTCGTCAGCAGGAGTAGCAAGGTCAGGGCGAGGATCAGGGTCCGCATGGAGGAAGGGTTCCTTGTCAACTATAAAATTCGGGCGGCAACACTGCCGCCCGTCCTCATCCTATTTTATCTCAACCAGGGCCAGATGCTGGCGAATACTCCGATCAGGGTTGGAATGACCGTGACCAGGATGATGCACATCACGAAAGCAGTGATGCCGCAGCCCAGCCACATCGACCACCGCGTGGTGGTCTTGACCGTTTCGGCGGCCATGTTCATGTAAGGGGCGTAGATTTGCTGCACGGCCTGGCCCGTCATGGTGTCGTAGAGTTGGGTGCCTGAGAGGTTGTCCACCATGTAGCGCGCCGAGGATTCGCTGTTGCCCGTCAGCGCCATATATTTCTTGACAGCTTCTTCTTTGTTACCCCTCTGTGCCATTTGGACGACTTCGCTCCATTGGGCGCCGTAGCCGACCATCGAGTTCAGGTCGATGCCCGAGAAAATGCTGGCCTGGGGGCTGGCCGCCGCTTCAGGGGCCGACCGCAGGCTTTCAGGGATGACCACTGCGTTGCCGCAGTAGGTACATTTCATGGTGGCTTCGCCGCGCGGCGGTTCGAGCGGACCTCCGCAAGCGGGACATTTCAACAGGCGCATCTCAGGCATAGGGGGCTCCGATCTTCAATGAAGTACGAATAAATTTTCCTGCCTACATCGGCAGGAGGATGGACAGGTTGTATTGCTGGCTTTTGTAGCCTTTTTTATAGGTGTCCAGCAGGGCGGCATGTTGCATTGTGTAAAAGTGGGTGTAGCCACACCCGCCGCAGACCGCCGCGCGGAATCCCGCGGAAACAGATTTTGGCATCCAGACGAATGGCCGATTCTGTGGTTCTGGCTCGGTCAGACTGACGTAAGGCGGGTTCTGTCCGCTGGTAGACCGATCCGCGAAGACCAGCAGGTCGGGAATGATCTCGGTCGACCCACATTCAGGGCATTGCTTCATCATGCTGTCTCTCCTGGAAACGAATTACCAGAAGTGTACAGCGCTCGTGAAGCAAAGTTTATCCGCCATTGGTCGCAGGCGGTTCACTGGGCGGAGGCACAGGCGGCGTGGACAGGCTGGCGGTGTTCTGCTTCCTGCGGCGGCGCTGATAGGCGGCGGCCAGCCCGCCCTCGGAGGTCTCACGGTAGAGTGAAGGCAGCGCGTGCCCCGTCTCGCGCATCACCGAGACCACGTCATCGTACGAGATGCGGTGGCTGCCGTCGGTGAAGAGGGCATAGTCGGCGGCGGCCAGGGCGCGCGCGGCGGCAAAGGCGTTGCGCTCTATGCAGGGAATCTGCACCAGTCCGTTGACGGGGTCGCAGGTCAGGCCAAGGTGATGTTCGAGTCCCATCTCGGCGGCATACTCGATCTGGCGGACGGTGCCGCCCAGCAGTTGGGCCGCCGCACCCGCCGCCATCGCGCAGGCCACACCCACCTCGCCCTGGCAGCCGACCTCCGCGCCAGAGATGGAGGCGTTGTGCTTGGCGATGTCGCCAATCAGACCCGCCGTGGCCAGTGCCCGCAGGATGGAATCCTCGGAGCAGTTGAGGACCTCGTGCAGGTGGCGCAGCACGGCAGGGACGACCCCGCACGAGCCGCAGGTCGGCGCGGTGACGATCTCGCCGCCGCTGGCGTTCTCCTCTGAGACGGCCAGGGCGTAGGCCGAGACCAGTCCCGCCCGCTGTAACACTGCCCCTGAAAGGTTGGCCTTGCGATAGAACGCCCAGGACTTGCGTGCCACACCCAGCCCGCCAGGCAGGACGCCTTCTGCATGTAGTCCGCGCTCGATGGCGGCTTGCATCACTTGCCAGACCTCGTGCAGGTAATCCCATATTTCGGGGCCTTCGTTTTCCTCAACGTATTCCCACAGCGCCTGCCCCGTGTGCTTGCAATGCTCGAGGATCTCGCGCATGCTCTTGGTGGTGTAGACGCATTTCGGCACAGGCAGGCTGCCTTCGTCACGCAGGGCGCCGCCGCCCACGGAGTAGACCTCCCAGCGCCCAAAGGTCTTGCCATCCGCAGTCAGCGCCTCGAAGCGCATTCCGTTGGGGTGGAGGGGCAGGGTCTTTTCGGGTTTCCAGACCAGTTCAAGGGTCTCGGGGTTGAAAACGCTCTTGATGGCTGCATCCGTCAGGTGACCGCGTCCCGTGGCAGCCAGGCTTCCATATAATTTGACGCGGTACGCCGCTGCGGACGGATAGCGCCCGCGGAAGATCTCCGCTGCGCGCCGCGGCCCCATGGTGTGACTGCTCGACGGACCGATGCCGATCCGATAGAGTTCTTTGATCGATTCCATTGCTTGCTCCTGATTTGTCGATAGTCCCCGCATTATGCCACGGAATTGCCTCCATCCCGACCTTCCCCCATTTCCGACGTACGGAAATGGGGGAAGGAGAATATTGCGCTTTCTCTAAATGCGTTCTTTGCGTTTGGGGGAGGCTGGGAGGGGGTCAGCCTTCGCTGGTCATGATGAACAGCGGCTTCATCTCGAAATTCTCGTACTTGGGTCGGTAGCGGTCCGTGTCGTACGAGCGCTCCACGTTGACCAGCTTCTTGCTGGCGGTGACCACGTCCAGTGGCAGGTTGTCGTAACGGCCGTTCTTGAGGACGACCAGCCGCCCGTGGATGCCTTTCAGAATCAGGTCGAGGGCCAGGTTGCCGAAGGCCATCGGCACGATCGAGTCGATGGCGTCGGGATCGCCGCCGCGCACCATGTATCCCAGCTTCTGGTTGACCACATCCACGGTCTTGCCGCCGTTGAACTTGGGGGAGAGTTCCTTCATGGCCGAAGAGACCACGTCGCCGATGCCGCCCAGTTTGGCATGGCCGAAGGCGTCGGTGGTCTGGCCTTCGAACATCACATCGCCGCCTTTGAAGGTGGCGCCTTCCGAGACCAACGCAATGGAGTAGCGGCTGGGATTACGCAGGCGGTCCTTGCTCATCAACTCCGTCAGGTGTTCGATGTCAAATTGGAATTCGGGGATGACGCAGCGATTGGCCGCGCCCGCCAGCGTGGGCAGCATGGCGGTGAAACCTGCATAACGTCCAAAGACCTCCAGCACCAGGAAGCGCTCGTGTGAACCCGCAATGGTGCGCAGACTGTTGGTCAGCGCAATGGTGCGGGTGACGCAGGTGCTGAATCCGATGCAATAATCGGTGCCCGGCACATCATTGTCCATTGTCTTGGGGATGGCGATCACGTGGATGCCTTCGCGGTACAGCCGCACGCCATAGCTGAGCGTGTCGTCGCCGCCGATGGGGATGAGGTAATCCACGTCCAGGAAGTCCAGGTTCTTCAGCACTTCGGGCGTCAGGTCGTTGCGCTCGGCATTGAATTTGTCTTTGAGGTGTTCGGGAATGGCGGATTTCTTGACGTTGCTGGGGTTGGTGCGGGATGTGTGCAGGAAGGTTCCCCCGGTGCGGCCTGCGCGGTTGACGATCTCTTCGGTCAGTTCCTGGTAGTTGTTCGAATTATCCGCCCCCTTGTCTCGGACGACGTCCACCAGCCCTGCCCAGCCGCGTCGAATGCCGATGACACGGTAGCCTTCTCGTAGCGCGCGGATGGTCACTGCACGAATGGCTGGGTTCAACCCTGGGACATCCCCACCGCCTGTCAAAATTGCGATCACACCTGGTTTCTTTGACATGCCAGCCTCCTGACTGGGTTTCGATTGTTAAAAAATTATATACCCAAATCAAATCCCCGCCACACTGGGCGGGGACTGATTTTGGCTTTATCCGTGTCGAGTTTTTATTTCAGGCTGAGCAGGTAAGCGTACAAGGCGGCCAACTCGATGTCGTCCATTTTTCCCGTGGATTGCCACGGCATCGTGGACTTGAGTCGGTGTCTGCTCGGGTCCACGCCCGTGCGTAGGGTGGTGACGAACTGCTCCTGCGTCCAGCCTTTGACCACGCGCAGGCTTGGGCCGACGGGCGCCACGGGGCTGGTCCCGCCTGTCAGGTCGTCGCCGTGGCAGGAGGTGCAGTCGAGGTAACTGATCATGTAGGTGCCGTATTCCACGGTGGGGGCCTTCTCGGGGGCCGTGATGACCCCATCCACCAGCGGACGGTCAGGCAGCATGCCAGCCCCGACCATCAGCACGCCCAGGAAACTGGGCTGGTCGGGCGGGTAGGGCGATTCGGTCTCGACGGCCTCCTGGCTGCGCAGGTAGGCGATGACGGCCTTGATGTCCTCATCGCTCAGGAAGCGCACGTTGGTGCCCGCCATGAAGAGCAGTCGCTGACCTTTGTTGTCCACGTTATCGCGCAGGGCGCGGAAGATCTCGCCGTCGCTCCAATCCTTGAGCGGGCCGCCAGGCGTGAGGTTGACCGAGTAGAAATGGCCCAGGTTGACAGGCAGGTCGCTGCCGATGTCCACGCCGCCCGAGAGCGGCAGCTCCGAGGTGGCCGAGTGACAGCCCGCGCAGAAGACACTGGCAATGCCGCGGCCACGCTCGATCTGCTCGGGTGTACCTTCCACTTTGAGCCCGGTTACGGGATGACTCTTGGGGGTGTAGTATTTGATAAGTCCCAGCAGACCTACCACGCTGACGAGGGCCACGACCAGCGTAAGCAGTCCACTGATAATGGAACCCGCCCATTTCAGGACGGCGTTCTTCGATCCCCATACACGGCGGGTGAGCCAGCCGAGGGCCACGGCGGCCAGGATCAAAACAATAAGGATCAGGATATTGGTAAACATGCATTCTCCACTAAAGTTAGAAATACGGATAAAGTCCGACACTATAAACGTTCGGCGGCGTATTTTGTTCCAAGATAAAGGAAAAAGAAATAGTCAATTTGGGGGAATTTTTCGCTTGTCCGATTAAAAGAAAAATGGTCGGAGAAAGCCATTCTCTGACCATTTTCGGTCTTATTGTATGAGTGCGCCAGAGTCTACTTTTCTTTTGATTCGATCTCACCCTTCTCGCTGTCATATTGTTCTTTTGAGATCAGACCCTCATTGCGTTTTTTTAGGAGCTTTTCCATTCGGACGACACGATCGTCCGTGGAAGCTGTGCGCCTCGATTTGTAGTAGGCGGCGCTGTCGGTTTGGCTGTTGCGAATAGATGCTGCGTTCATACCGAAGTAAAAGAGGGCGGCGTAAATGATGATGAGCAGGCTGCCCGTGCATATTCCCCGAGGGAGAGTGTATATCTGTAACGCCTGGATATTGTTTCCCATGACAATGGCAACGGCAATGGCGAGGCCGCCGCCGATGAAGTATTGGAGGAACTTCACCCAATCGTTGTCCACGTACAGGTGACTCGATCCAGGTATCAGCATGTTAAATAAGCCAGCCAATAGGGGATTCCTTCTCTTCATTTTGGACTCCTTTGGAACACTCATGGAGCAAAAGCACAGCAAGAGACCCCCAATTGGTGTGCGCCATTCTTACAAGATCATTGTAGCATGTTTGCCTGATGGACGTTCTTCAAAAAAGGCGCTGGTCGAAAGACCAGCGCCTTTTGCGGGCTCACGCGATTGACATTGCCTCCACGCACCGACCGAACAGGCGAATGTGGACAAGTTGGGCATGTTCCTCTGTCAACAGCAGGATGCCTTGCGAGATCATCCTCGACTGGAGGCTGACTCCGTGCGAGAGCGATTCCTCAAAGATCGAGAGGATCGTCGCAGGATCGTCGTCGGCGGCAATGCGGTTGATGGAAAGCGTGCAGCAATCCACGCATTCGTGGATCAGCATCAACTCTCCGCCTGGGCCTGACTGATACTTGTTGCGATTCTTCTTGAGCGTCAGGCCGATCGGCCGCATCGGACCTTTGCAGGCCGAGAGACGGTCGCCCGAGGTGAACAAGTCCAGGTGGCAGGACCACAGGCAGTACGGGCAGTGATTTCGGTTGAGCACGCCCGAGAGTTGGGACAGGCTCGAGACCGGTCCGCTGCAATGGAGGCAGCGGAAGTCGCCGAAGGTGGGGCGGGGCGCTCTCATAGCTCGCCTCGCAGGTTGAGATAACTCTTGTAGCGGTACGGGCTGACCTTCCCAGCCGTCACGGCCTTGCGGATGGCGCAGCCAGGTTCGTTCTCATGCTGGCAGCTCAAACCAAACTTGCATTGGCCCACGTACTCGGACATTTCGGGGAACAGATCGACCAGTTCGTCGGGTGCGATATTCCACAGGCCAAACTCGCGCATGCCTGGGGTATCGACCAGCCTGCCGCCGAAATCCAGTTCGAACATCTGCAGATGGCTGGTGGTGTGACGTCCCTTGCCGTCCGTACCCTGGCCCACGGCCTTGACGCGCAGTCCCAACTCAGGCTGGAGCGCGTTCAGCAGCGAGGTTTTGCCCACGCCCGATTTGCCCACCAGCACAGACGTGCGTCCGCGCAGGGCTTCTCGAAGCTGAGGCAGGCCTTCGCCCGTCTGAGAACAAACTGGATATATCGCGTAGCCAATGCGACGATATGGCTCCAGGTCGATGTCGAGGTCACGATTTTGGGCCGCCAAATCCATTTTGGTGATGACGATCAGAGATGGCAGGCCCGCCGCTTCCGCGGTGACCAGATAACGGTCCAGCAGGCCCCATTTGGGGGTCGGGCTGGCGGCGGCGAAGACGATCACGACCTGGTCCGCGTTCGAGACGATGACCTGCTCGAAGACGCGCTGCCCTGGGACGGGCATGGCGCGCGAGAGGCGCGTGCGGCGCGGCAGGATCTCGACGATCATCCCGCGCCCCGGGCCTGCCTCCACAAAGCGGACTTGGTCGCCGATCGCGACGGGATCGATGTGCTCGATCTCGTGCACGGCCATCACGCGGTGCCGCATCGACGTGGGGTCGGCGATGGGGTAGATGAGCTGTTTACGTAACAGGGACGAGAGTTCGCAGTCGATGTCTCGCCCGGTGGTGTGGACGGTGTAATGTCCAAGGGTTTTTCGAAAGACGACGCCGAGGTCGTTTTCGTCGTTGATATTCATGGTCGGAAATTCCTAAAGCGCTTTCGAAGGCGCGAAACTGTTGCGGATACGATAAAGCCTGTCCGCGCGGGACAGAGAACAGGGCCTGGGAATTTCGGACTTCTTTCACTTGACCTAACATGCAACGCTCCTTTTCTAAGGGTTGGATAAAAACAAAAACTGCCACGGGATTTCCGTGGCAGGCGACAGGCAGGGCGATCTCCGCTGACCGTTTCGGTGTGCAGCGAAAGACGCGGCCTTAAACAAAAAGCCACGGACATGGGAACGTCCGTGGCAGTGGATTAAAACCGAAAGACTGGCTTAACTGCGATGCAGAGACGCGCCCATGAATGGATTCGCAACAATCACCGATGCTGACTTTGACATAAAACGACGCGTCTCCTTTCTTTGAGATATAGAACGGCCCGAGTGTATCAGGCAGGGGAGGGGATGTCAAGGAAATATCAATCTAAAGAATGAAATTATGAACGTTTTTCCTTGATCTGCAAAATAATTTGTTTTTCTTCATTTTTGCTATTATAAGAATAAGTCGGCCAAGACATGGAATATTCTTCCGCTTCATTGCCCCATTGATCCCACCCTTTTCTTTGACCACGGGCAAAGAGTTCAAGGTACGGACCAGGGCTGCAAGCTTCAATTATTCCATACAATTCATCAGGTTTTCTAGAATGTTCTCTTTTTCTGGTTTTTATGATATTTACTTGGCTTCTTCCAGGGGCAAGAGTCCTAAGTTTTCCGCGTATACCGAATAAAATTATTTCAGTTGTATTCCGAAAATAGAATCCAACGCCACGGCCATCTGGTTCGCCATCTTGTCGAACTTTGTGCCATATTATGTTTGTTTTGTATTCGAAACCCCAAGCACTCATAACTTCTAGCCCTTCTTTAAGAAGAGCGTTGGGAACCCATAAATATAAATGGCTTTGTTCGGCTGCCACAAGGGAAACTGGAATTTCCTTGATTTCCTTTAATGACAAAGTTGGATATCTTGTAAGCCTTTTGTGTTCGGGTGCTACTTTGCCTGTGCGGTTTTGGAATTGCCAAGGTGGATCGGCAAGGATAGTTTTGTAGTTTAGACCAGGCAGAGAAGCCAAAAAGTCTTGTGCGGCTGTTATGGATTCAATCATTTTAACATTCCTCTGAATAGAGACTTTTTGTAATTCCAAACACTAAAATCGGACATCCACCCCCACCACCACCTTCAATTCTTGGTAGAAGTTTGGACATATGAGTTGTTGAGGCTCCATAAGATGACCCACGTCCCAGACTGTCAAAAATATCTTGCAAATGGTCGCATCTTGTAATTATTATTCCGACGCTAATTGCTCGAAGGTCGAATAATAAACGGAAATTATTGAGATCTCGATCAAAAAACGGATCTTTATTATTCCACTCAATCTCAAGAGCAACGTGGTTTTTGTAACAATCAATTTTATGTGTTGGGGAATCCATTACGTGCTCATCTACTTTGACTGAAGTTAGGAATTCTTTTTCAATCCAATCTCGTTTGTATAAATAGTGGTCAATAGTTTCTGCAACCTTTGACTTCCTACCCCCACCTACCGTAATCCAACTTTTACAGAAATAGAAATCACTTAAAAGCGATGTAATATCTTGCCACTCCTTTGGAAAATCGTTCGCCAATATTGCACAGGCGTGTTTCCATTCGTAGATTTCATAATTTTGGCGAATTGACTGAGGTAATAATTCTATGCCCATTGAGATTTTTCCTTGTATTTTGTTGTTTCAAGTATAGCATGGGCTAGGCTTGCAGAGAAAATATTATCTTGTATTTGACATCCTCCCCCTCTTCTGCTACACTTGAATTTGTCAGACAACTAGACACAAATTTGACAAAAGAACTCTAAAATGACTACCCTCCTCATCAAAAATGTCTACATTGTCACCATGGACGACCACCAGCGGGAGATTCCCGAGGGTGGTCTTTTTATTCGCAACGGCCTGATCGAAAAGGTCGGCCCGATGAGCGAATTGCCCTCGACCGCCGATGAAGTCCTTGACCTGAAGGGGCACATCGTCCTGCCGGGACTGGTCAACACCCACCATCATTTCTATCAAACCCTCACGCGCGTCGTCCCGCCTGCCCAGGATGCCAACCTGTTCAACTGGCTCAAGACGCTCTATCCCATCTGGGCGCGCCTGCGTCCTGAGGATATCTTCGTCTCCACGCAGACCGCACTCTCCGAACTGGCGCTCTCGGGCTGCACCACCGCCTCCGACCACCTGTATCTCTTCCCCAACGGTTCCAAGCTGGATGACGAGATCGCCGCGGCCCTGGAGGTGGGAGTCCGCTTGCAGGCTTCGCGCGGCTCGATGAGTCTGGGCGAATCGCAGGGCGGACTTCCGCCTGATTCCGTTGTGGACAGCGAGGACGCCATCCTCAAGGATTCCCAGCGCCTGATCGAGCAATATCACGACGCCAAGCTGGGCGCCATGACGCAGATCGCGCTGGCCCCCTGTTCCCCCTTCAGCGTGACGGGCGACCTGATGAAGGAATCTGCCAAGCTGGCGCGCAAGTACGGCGTGCATCTGCACACCCATCTGGCCGAGACCGAGGATGAGGAACAGTTCTGCCTGCAGAAGTTTGGTCATCGTCCCGTCGGCTACATGCAGGAAGTGGAGTGGGTCGGCGGCGATGTCTGGTTCGCGCACTCGGTCTGGGTCAATGACGAGGAGATCCAGGTCTTCGCCCAGCATAATTGCGGTGTGGCCCATTGTCCCACCTCGAACATGCGCCTGGCTTCAGGCATCGCGCCCATCAAGGAATACCGCAAGGCGGGTGTCAACGTCGGCCTTGGCGTGGACGGCTCCGCTTCCAACGACGGTTCGCACCTGCTGGCCGAGGTCCGCCAGGCCATGCTGCTGGCGCGCGTCAAGGAAGGCATCACGGGCTACTCGCTTTCGAACGACCCCAACCGCAAGTTGATGACCGCCCGCGAAGCGCTCTATCTCGGCACGCGCGGTGGCGCCGCCGTGGTGGGCCGCACCGACATCGGCTCGCTCGAGCCTGGAAAATGCGCCGACTTCTTCGCCGTCAACATGAACCGCCTCGACTACACGGGCGGTGCGGTGCACGATCCCGTCTCGGCGGTGGTCTTTTGTCAGCCCGTCCGCGTGGACTACACCGTGGTGGGCGGCAAGTTCGTCGTCAAGAACGGCCAGCTTGTCACCATCGACGAAAACAAGTTGATCGAGAAGCATAACAAAGCCGCCAAACGCCTGCTCGCTGGATAAATTCCCCCTTCCGATTTACCGATCACAAACGGAGTTCTTATGCCCAAAACCGTCAAACTCACCCGCGCGCTCGTCGATGTGTCCATGGGCCGCGTCCCCGCTGACCTGGTCATTCGCAAGGGTCAGTGGGTGAGTGTGCAATCGGGTGAGATCATCCCCAACACCGACATCGCCATCAAAGACGGCCACATTGCTTTCGTAGGCCCCGATGCCCAGCACACCATCGGCAAAGGCACCCAGGTCATCGATGCCAGGGGCCGCTACATGGTGCCTGGCCTGCTCGACGGTCACATGCACGTCGAGTCGGGCATGCTGACCGTGACGGAATTCGTCCGCGCGGTGGCTGTGCGCGGCACCACGGGCATGTTCGTGGACCCGCACGAGATCGCCAATGTCTTCGGCCTTAAGGGCGTCAAACTGATGGTCGACGAGGCCGCCAAGCAGCCGATCCACGTGTGGGTGCAGATGCCTTCCTGTGTGCCGTCCGCGCCCGGGCTGGAGACGCCTGGAGCGTCCATCAGCCCCGAGGATGTAGCCGAGGCCATGACCTGGCCTGGCATCATCGGCCTGGGTGAGATGATGAGTTTCCCCGGCGTGATCAGCGGTGACGAGAAATTGCTGGCGGAGATGGCCAGCACCCACGCTGCGAACAAGACCATCGGCGGTCACTATCCCACGCCCGATCTGGGCCTTCCGTTTCACGGATACGTGGCAGGTGGCGCCGAGGACGATCACGAAGGCACCCGTCTCGAAGACGCCATCGCGCGCGTACGTCAGGGCATGAAAGCCATGTTGCGCTATGGTTCGGCCTGGCATGACGTGGCTTCCCAGGTCGGTGCGATCACCAAGCGTGGACTCGACTCGCATCGCTTCATCCTCTGCACCGACGACTCGCACGCCGAAACCCTCACCCGCGACGGTCACATGGACCGTGTATTGCGTCATGCCATCCTGGAAGGCCTGCCCCCGATGACGGCCATCCAGATGATGACCATCAACACCGCCGAGCATTTCGGCCTGACCCGTGAGATGGGCATGATCGCCCCGGGCCGCTGGGCCGATGTGGTGCTGGCGAAAGACCTCAAGAACTTCCAGGCGGAACTGGTGGTGGCGAAGGGGCAAGTCATTGCCGAGAACGGCAAGTGGAAAGTGGATCTGCCCAAGGTCAGTCACCCGGCCTGGGCCACGAAGTCGGTCAATCTGAAGCGGGCGCTCAAGGCGGAGGATTTTGCCTTGAAAACGGAAGCCGCCTCGGGGTCCAAAATGGTGGCGAACGTCATCGGTGTGATCGAGAATCAGGCGCCGACCCGTCACCTGCGGATGCCCGTCGAGGTCGAGAATGGCGAAGTCCACGTAGATGTCAAACGTGATCTGGCCAAGATCGCGCTGGTCGAACGTCACAAGGCCACAGGCGGCGTGACGGTTGGCTTTGTGAGCGGATTTGGCTTGAAGGAAAAATGTGCCATCGGCTCGACCGTGGCGCACGACAGCCATCACATGATCGTGGTTGGCACCGACGAGGAATCCATGGCCGTGGCGGCCAATGCACTGGCCAAGTCGGGCGGCGGACAGGTGGTGGTGAAGAACGGCAAGGTCATCGGGCAGGTGGATCTGAACATCGCGGGCCTGATGTCCACCGAGCACGCCGACGTGGTGGCCAAAAAGGCGGGCACCGTGCTGGAAGGGTTCCGCAAGTGCGGCTGCACCCTGAACAACCCGAACATGCAGCTGAGCCTGCTCGGGTTGGTGGTCATCCCTGAACTGCGGATCTCGGACAAGGGGTTGGTGGATGTGACCCGCTTTGGTTTCGTTCCTGTGCTGGAGAACGCATGACGCACTTTCCTTTTCAACGCCTGCAGTCTGAACTGGCTTCGTTGATTGCCCACACCCCGGGCGGGCAGCGCCTGCCTTCGGAGCCAGAACTTGCCCGCCAGTTGGGGGTATCGCGCGCCACCCTGCGCGAAGCCATGCGCTCCTTCGAAGCGCAGGGGTTGATCCGCCGTCGACAGGGCGCGGGGACCTTCGTGGTGGGACAGGTCTCGGTGATGGAGAGCGGCCTGGAGGTGCTCGAAAGCCTCGACACCATGGCCAAACGCCAGAACCTGGAAGTCACGGTCAGCGACCTGCAGGTGGAGAAGATGTTTGCCGATCAGGATGTCGCCAACGGGTTGAACGTCCCGTTGGGCACGCGCGTGACGCGGGTGCGACGTGTGGTCCGCGCCGAGGGTCGGCCGGTGGCCTATCTGGTGGATACCCTGCCCGAAGAGATCTTCCGTCCCGACGACCTGCCGACCTCCTTCCACGGCTCGGTGCTGGATTATCTGATCCATCGCGGTGACCCCCTCAACGTAGCGCGGGCCAACATCACGGCCATTGGCGCGACCGCCGAGGTGGCCAAGTCGCTTGAGATTCAGCGTGGTGATGTGCTGCTCCATTTCCATTCTCAGGTGTACGACAAGAGCGGCAAGGTATTAACGTATACGTTTAGTTATTTCATCCCCGGCTACTTCCACTTCCATGTGGTGCGGCGCGTGGGGAACAGCTAACCATGGGTTCGTCACGTTGATTGGCGGCCTTACAAATTCAATTTTCTATGAGGTGTTTGAAATGAAGGAAGTTAGTGAGATCAAAAAACGAGTCAACGAAAACCGCGAGAACATCATCCAGTTCCTGCGCGATATCGTCGCCATCCCCAGCATGGACGGCCAGCTCAAGGATGTGGGTGACCGCATCCAGGCTGAGATGCGCAAACTTGGGTTCGATGAGGTGCGCTTCGACAAGATGGGTAATACCATCGGGCGCATCGGCAATGGCCCGAAGGTGATCGTCTTCGACTCACACATCGACACGGTGGGCGTCGGCGACCCCAAGGAATGGGACTGGGATCCCTTCGTGGGCAAGGTCGAAGACGGCCGCCTGTACGCGCGCGGCGCGTGCGATGAAAAGGGCAGCACACCAGGCATGGTGTATGGCCTGGCCATCGCCCGTGACCTGGGCCTGCTCGACGGATACACCGCCTATTATTTTGGCAACATGGAAGAGTGGTGCGATGGTATTGCTCCCAACGCCTTCGTGGACGCCGACCCGCAGGTCAAGCCTGATTTCGTGGTCATCGGTGAGCCGACCAAGATGCAGGTTTACCGTGGACACAAGGGCCGCATCGAGCTGAAGGTCACCGCCCACGGACGCTCCGCGCACGCCGCGTCGCACTACCTGGGCGACAACGCCGTCTACAAGATGATGGCCGTCATCACCCAGATCCGCGAACTGGACCGCCGCATGCGTTTCGGCATGGGCTATCACCCCATCCAGGGCTTCCCCTCCATCGCGGTAACCGACGTCTCGGCCCGTACCGCGTCGCTCAATGCCGTGCCCGATCAGTTCACAATTTACATCGACCGCCGCATCACCTCGAACGAGCCGCACGATGATGTGATCAACCAGGTCAAGGGCCTGATCCCCGACTATTTGCAGGATGAGATCCACGTCGAGGAACTGTTCTACGACGAACCGTCGTACACGGGCTTTGTCTTCCCGGTCTCGAAGTATTATCCCGCCTGGGTGCTGGAGGATTCGCATGAACTGGTGCAGG
This sequence comes from Chloroflexota bacterium, assembly GCA_016191845.1. GTDB lineage: Bacteria > Chloroflexota > Anaerolineae > Anaerolineales > Villigracilaceae > JACPVF01. The sequence goes on along the minus strand of JACPVF010000011.1, from coordinate 218,111 downwards.
CCGGTCAGCATACTGTCGAGGCGTTGTGGGGCGAGAAGCGCATGCTGGGTACCTGGGACTTCTCGACCAACGGCACCTACTGGGCTGGCAAGGCGGGTATCCCGTCGATCGGTTTCGGCCCCGGCGATGAGAAGACCGCGCACATGCGCAACGAAAATGTGCCGATCGATGAGGTGGTGGATTCCACCGAGTTCTATGCGCTCCTGCCGAAATTGCTGGCGGAGAAGTTGAAGTAAAAAACGCGCAGGGCGGAGGAGGCGCGGTCCGTAAGGGCCGCGTCCGCCCCGCACGATACGCCATCGAAGGAATCGTCGAAGCAAAGGAGAATTTGTCCTCGTCCTAATCTTCCAAATCTGAATAGGAGGTTCGTATGCGTAGTTTCGCAGGTCGTGACATCCTTTCGCTCAAGGATTTTGAGCGGAATGAGTTCTTCCACGTGTTCGATGTGGCCCAGAAAATGGAACCCATCGCACGGTCCAGGAAGAACGTGGATATGCTCAAGGAAAAGACCCTTGTGACGGCCTTTTACCAGCCCTCCACGCGCACGCGTCTGGCGCACGAAGCCGCCATGCACCGCCTCGGCGGGCATGTCACGGGTTTCTCGGATGCCAAGATGACCCGCGCCGGGGACTTCTATCAGGAGTCCATCAAGGATACGGTCAAGATGCTGGAGTATTACGGTGACGTAATTGTCATGCGTCACTTCCAGCAGGGCGCGCCGCATGAAGCCGCGAAGTGGGCCAGCATCCCCATCATCAACGGCGGCGACGGCTGGGGCGAGCACCCGACGCAAATCCTCACCGATCTCTACACGGTGCTGCGCGAGAAGGGCCGCATCGACGGTCTGAAATGGCTGGCGGTCGGCGATATGCGCATGCGAACCATGCACTCCCTGGGCTATGCCCTCAGTCAGTTCGACTGCCCGATCACCTTTGTCTCGCCGCCCGAGATGAGTCTGACCGACGACTTCAAGGCCGAGCTCAAACAGTTCAGCGTGGACTTCAAGGAAGTGGACCACGTGGAGAAGGCCATCGGCGAAGCGGATGTGATCCTGGTCGAGCCGGTCGTCCAGCCCGACTACACCAAGTCACGCGACGAGCGCAAGGGCGAGCTCGACCTGACACCTGCCAACTACAAGATCACGCGCGAACTGTTGGAGAAGAAGGCCAAGTCCGATGCGATCCTGCTCCACTCGCTGCCGCGCATGGACGAGATCCCCACAGATGTGGACATCACCAAGTGGTCCCGCTATTGGCAGGAAGCCTTCAACGGCGTCGTGATGCGTATGACTCTGCTGGCGCTCGTCCTGGGCGCGATGGAGTGACCGATTTGTGAATATTGGGAGGCGGCGGATGTCGCCTCCCAATGAAGAGACGTAGTGACGAAATCAGATTTATGAAGACGCTTGAGATCCGCCGCCATTCCATGCGAGACAAGCCCGGGGCGCACCTGTCCCAGGCAGGGGTCGAATTGGCGCGCAGGGTCGGCGCGGAGATGGGTCCCTTCCAGTGCGTGGTGACCAGCAAGCTGCCGCGCGCCTACGAGACCGCCATCGCGATGGGCTTCGCTGTGAACGATCAGAAAAAGGTGATGAACACCTATGGCGAAGATGTGGAAGCCGAGGCTCCCTGGCCGCAATCCTTTGCGGGATATGCCGCCACTGTGAAGAAACGTGGTGCGGCGCGGAAGTTCGCCCGCAAGCTGGCGAAGTACTACACGGACCTGATGGAGTCCCTGCCCGAAGATGGTGCGGCCCTGGCCGTCAACCATGGCGGGGTGCTGGAACTGGGTGTGATCGGCTGCCTGCCCGATCTGGATTACTCCGATTGGGGTGGTCCGCTCGGTTTTTGTGAAGGTGTTCGTTTGACATGGCATCATGGTAATTTCGTGGAAGCGCAGCTTCTGCGAGTTCAAGATAAACATAACAATTAAGGAGAGTTTCTATGCAAACCAATTTCCGCGGTCGCGACTTCATCGGCGACCTTGACTTCACCAAAGAGGAAGTCGAAACCGTCCTGGACGTGGCCTGGGATCTCAAACGCAAGCGCGCCCTGGGCGAACCGCATGCCTACCTGCGCGACAAGGTGCTGGCCATGTTGTTCTTCTTCTCGTCCACCCGCACGCGCGGATCGTTCGAGGCGGGCATTGCCCAGCTCGGCGGCCACGGCGCGTTCATCGACAGCAACACCACCCAGATCTCCCACGGCGACACCCCCGTCGAAATTGGCGAGATCTTTGGCCGCTACTTCGACGGCATCGCCATCCGTCACTGTGACTTCGGCGATGGCAACAGGTACCTCAATGAGGTCGCCAAGAATTCGCGCGCTCCCGTTCTGAACATGCAGTGCGACGTCTACCATCCCTTCCAGTGTCTGGCCGACTTGATGACCATTCAGGAGAAGAAGGGCCGTGACCTGCGCAAGAAGAAGATCGTGGTCTCGTGGGCTTATGCTGCTTCGTATCTCAAACCGATCTCCGTCCCGCAGTCGCTCATCCTGCAGATGCCGCGCTTCGGCATGGATGTGACCCTGGCCTATCCGCCCGGATTCCAGCTCATGCCCGAGATCGTCGAGCAGGCCAAGGAACAGGCCAAGATCGCCGGTACCGCCTTCGAGATCATCGAAGACAAGGACGGCATGACCGAAGCCTGCAAGGATGCGGATGTCATCTACGCCAAGTCCTGGGGTCCGCTGCTGACCACCAACGATAAGACCGAGGGCAAGAAGCTCCAGGATTCCTTCAAGAACTGGATCATGGACGACTCGAAACTCAAGGTCGCCAAGAAGGATGCCATCTACATGCACCCGTTGCCCGCCGACCGCGACATCGAAGTTACCAGCGCCGTGCTTGATGGCCCGAACTCGGTCGTGTTCGACGAAGCTGAAAACCGTCTGCACGCCCAGAAGGCCGTCATGGCCCTCACCATGAGCTAGGAGAAGAGGCATGGCCAAAAAAGTCGCTGTTGTCGCCGTTGGTGGAAATTCCCTGATCAAGGACCCCAAACGCGTGACCGTGGAAGACCAGGCAGAAGCCCTGCGCGAGACCTCCCATCACATCGCGGACATGATCGAAGCGGGCTGGGATGTGGCCATCGGTCACGGGAACGGGCCGCAGGTCGGGTATATCCTGCGCCGTTCCGAGATCGCTGCGAAGGCGGAAGGCATGCACGAGGTCCCGCTGGATGTCTGTGGCGCAGATAGCCAGGGTGCCATCGGCTACGAATTCCAGCAAGCTATGCAGAACGAACTGCACCATCGCAAGATCAATAAAAACGTCTGCACCATCATCACCCAGACTCTGGTGGACCAGAACGACAAGGCCTTCAAGAGTCCGTCCAAGCCGATCGGCGGCTTCATGGATGAACCCGAGGCCAAGCGGCGCGAGACGGAAATGGGCTGGTCGGTGGTCGAGGATGCGGGCCGCGGCTGGCGGCGCGTGGTGCCGTCCCCGCTGCCGAAGGAGATCGTCGAGTTCGATTCGGTCAAGACCCTGATCGACGCAGGCGTGGTCGTCATCACAGTGGGCGGCGGCGGCATCCCGGTCATCGATGTTGGGAACGGCGAATATCGCGGCACAGCGGCCGTCATCGACAAAGACTTTGCCTCCAGCCTGTTGGCCCAGAACATCAAAGCCGACCTGTTCCTGATCGCCACCGCGGTCGAGAAGGTTGCCATCAATTTCGGCAAACCCGACCAAAAGTGGATCGACAAGATGACCCTGGCCGAGGCCAAGCAATATCTGGCTGAAGGCTCTCACTTCGCCAAAGGCTCCATGGCTCCCAAGATCCAGGCCATCGTTTGGTTCCTGGAAAATGGCGGCAAACAGGCGCTCATCACCAACCCCGAGAATATCGGGCGCGCCCTCAAGGGCGAGACGGGCACCCTGATCGTGCCATAATCGGTTATTCCACGTTGGGCGGCTTCCCATCGTGCGGAGGCCGCCCAACGGTCCAGAAAAGGATTTGTTCATGCTCCGTTCGCGACTGATCAGCCTGATCCAACATCGCTACGCCCCCTTCGCCCTGTTGGGGGTGGTGGCGGTCCTGGCCTACGGGTTGGTCGTGACGCAGACGGGCTTTTATTGGGACGACCTGCCCATGTCGTGGATCCGCTATCAGTTGGGTCCCGCGGCGATGGCGCAGTATTTCTCCACCAATCGCCCCGTGTGGGGCTGGCTGTACCAGCTCACCACGCGGGTCTTCCCGCAGGTGCCGATCTATTGGCAGATTTTTGCGCTCTTCTGGCGCTGGGTCAGCGCGGCCCTGGTGTGGAAGATTGCCAGCCAGTTGTGGCCGCAGCGCAAGGGTTTTTCCCTGTCGGTGGGTTTGCTCTTCCTGCTCTACCCTGGCTTCAATGCCCAGTGGACGGCCTACCTCTACAGCCATTTTTTCATCGTTCTTTCCCTGTTCCTGTTTTCATTTTATTGCACGCTCAAGACCATCCATCAACCCTCCTGGAAGTGGACCGCGGCAGGCATGGTCGCTTCGGCCCTCAACCTATGGATGATGGAATATTTCTTCCTGTTGGAATTGACTCGCGTAATCCTGATTTGGGTGGCCCTGCGCGACGAATTCCTCGACTCTCAAAAACGCATCCAGCGGACCCTCAGCCTGTGGACGCCCTATGTGGCCGTTTTCGCCGCTGCGGTTTATTCCCGTTTCTTCATTTTCAACAATCAAGTGTATGGCATGGGGCTGATGGATCGCCTGCGCGAGAATCCGTCTGCCACACTGGGCTATCTGGTCAAGGACGGCCTGTTCAGTCTATGGACTGTCACCTTTGGGGCATGGGCGCAGGTTTTCCAATTCCCTGATCCTGCCGTCTACGGTCCGCGGACCATCGCTCTGTTTGCAGCGACTCTCCTGGTTGTCTTTGCGCTGGTTGTAATCTCCCTATGGCCGAAGACCGAATCCGCGGAGAAACGCCGTGAGGCAGGCTGGTTCATCGGGCTGGGATTGATCATGCTCCCCTTTGCCAGCGCTCCCTTCTGGCTGACGGGGCTGCCCGTGGCGCTGGCGTTTCCCGCCAACCGCGCCACCCTGCCTTCGATGCTGGGAGTCAGCCTGATCCTGGCGGGTCTGATTGAATGGATCCGCTGGCCGCGTGTGCGCTATGCCGTGCTGGCCGTGCTCGTCGCCCTGGCAGCGGGACGTCAACTGCTGTGGGGGTTGGATTTCAGTCGCGATTGGCAGGTGCAAAAATCTCTCTTCTGGCAGATGACCTGGCGCGCGCCAGGCCTCCAGCCGAATACGATGGTCCTCCTGAATGAGGGTGCCCTGGATTTCTACGCTGATAATTCGCTCAGCGCTGCGTTGAACTGGGTCTACGCGCCTGACCTCAAAGCGACAGGTCAGATCCCCTATTTGTTGTTTTATCCCACCAACCGCCTGGACGGAGCGCTCTCCGCGCTGACGCCCGGGCTGGACGTCAAATACGATTATCTGGCGGGCAGGTTCGAAGGCAGTACCTCGCAAGTGGTCTCGTTCTACTTCCTGCCGCCCGCCTGTTTGCGTGTGCTCGACCCCGAGATTGACGGCGACAACCATTTCATTCCCGATCAATATCTGATGCGCGAAGGTGCAACGCTGTCCTCGTCCAAGTGGATTCTGCCCGAAGGAACAGCAATCCCGCCCACGGTCTATGGCCCCGAGCCGACCCACAACTGGTGCTATTATTTCGAGAAAGCCGATTTGGCGCGTCAGACAGGGGATTGGGAAACGATCACCCGTTTGGGCGATGAAGCTTTTGCCCTGGACGATTATCCTAACGACCCGTCCGAGCGTTTTGTCTTCGTCGAGGGCTATGCCCATGTCGGTGACTGGGCCAAAGCTGTGAATTATTCCGTGCAGTCGTACAAAGTTTCTCCGAAATACGTCGGCCCGATGTTGTGCAAATTGTGGCAGCGGATCGAGCGCGAGACCCCTGCCAGCGCGGAGAAAGACGCCGCATTACAGGAAGTCAAGACGAAATTCAGTTGTCTGCCATGAAAACGCTACTTGTTTCTTAAAATATCTGCTCCTACAATGGAATTGGTTTTTGCGCTGTGATACAATCGCGACTTGTTTAGACAAGTTTGCCGAAAGGAGGTTGTTCGTTCTGCGAGATACTTTCTTATGATCGAGTCTCTTGTCCGTTCGATATCGCATCTCACTAGTTTTCTGGAGGAGTAACTGATGAATCGCCACAATCTGCTGAAGGTTATGGGCTTGCTCATGATCTTCACCATGGTACTTGCGGCCTGCGGGACCCCCACCGCTGCCCCCACCCAGGCCCCCGAACAGACGGAAGCCCCTGCTGCCACTGAAGCTGCCACCGAGGCGGCAGTGACCGAGGCCCCCGCTGAACCGTTCACCTTTGGCATCCTGCTGGTCGGCGCGCACAATGACCAGGGCTGGAGCCAGGCTCACTACGATGCGGGCCAGTATGTTGAACAGAACATCCCCGGCTCGAAGATGCTCTACCTCGAGAACGTATACTCGGGCTCCCCGTCCTATCCTGGCCAGACCGCTTCCCAGCTTGCGGAGCAGTTGGTTTCTCAGGGCGCGAAGATGATCATCTTCAACTCGGACGACATGAAGGATGAGGCCCTGAAGTTCGCCCAGGCCCACCCCGACATCTACGTCCTCGGTCCGTCCATGGACTGGACCTGGAAAGACGGCAAGAACTATCAGGAATCGCCCAACCAGATCGACATCATGGGCCGCATGGAATACGGCAAGATGATGGCTGGCTGCGCCGCCGCCCTGACCACCAAGACCGGTCAGATCGGCTACCTCGGCCCGCTGATCAACGACGAAACCCGCCGCCTGGCCTCCTCGGCCTATCTCGGCGCCAAGTATTGCTGGACCAACATCCTCGGCAAGAATGCCGCCGACCTGAAGTTCAAGGTCACCTGGATCGGCTTCTGGTTCAACATCCCGGGCGTCACCTCTGACCCGAGCCAGGTTGCTGATGACTTCTTCAACAGCGGCTACGATGTCGTCCTCTCCGGCATCGACACCACCGAAGCGTTGGTCGAGGCCAAGAAGATGCACGATGCTGGCAAGGATACCTTTGCGGTTGCGTATGACTCCCCGGGCAACTGCGACGTTGCACCCGATGTCTGTCTGGGTGTGCCGTACTTCAACTGGGGTCCCTCCTACGTCGCCACGATCAAGTCCGCCATGGACGGCACCTGGAAGGAAGGCTTCCAGTGGAATGCCCCCGATTGGGCTGACATCAACAACAAGGACACCAGCGCCGTTGGCTTTGCCAAGGGCCAGGGCCTGAGCGCCGATGCCTCCGCCAATCTCGACAAGTTCATTGCCGAACTGGCGGGTGGCCTGAACCTGTGGACGGGTCCCATCAGCCTGCAGGATGGCACCGTCTACATTGCCGATGGCGCTGTCGCCACCGACCAGGAAATCTGGTACCTGCCGCAACTGCTCGAAGGCATGGAAGGCCAGAGCGTTTCCCAGTAAAACACGTGTGTGTTATGGGGGAAGGCATTGCCTTCCCCCTTTTCGTATCTCGAAATCTTCCTGATAAGGATGGCTCATGAGAGTCGAACTTCGCAACATCCACAAATATTTTGGCAAGAATCATGCCAATGCGGGCATCAACCTGGATATTCCATCTGGAACCATTCAAGGGATTCTGGGGGAGAACGGCGCTGGCAAGAGCACTCTTATGAAAATACTCTCCGGGTATTTTTATGCCGATAGTGGCGAGATCATCTTGGATGGAAAAGCCATCACCATCTCCTCGCCCTCAGATGCCATCAAACACGGGATCGGGATGTTGCACCAGGATCCGCTGGATTTCCCGCCGATGCGCCTGCTGGATAACTTCCTGCTGGGTCGTGAGGGCGGACTATTTCCAGACCGAAAAGTGGTGGCGCGGGACATCCAAACCCTGGCCGCCCAGTTCAACTTCTCGCTCGACCCCGAAGCGTACGTCGATACTCTAACTGTGGGGGAACGACAACAACTTGAAATTTTACGCCTGCTTTGGCTGGGCGCACGGGTCCTGATCCTCGATGAACCCACCACTGGCATCAGTGCGAGCCAGAAAGCGAAGCTTTTTGAGACGCTCCGTACGCTGGCCGGCCAGGGCAAGACGATCATTTTTGTTTCTCATAAATTGGAAGACGTTGAAGTTCTCTGCCATAAAGTGGCCGTCCTGCGCAGTGGACAGTTGATTGGTGAAAGCCCCGTGCCCTTCGACCACAAAAAGATGGTGGAGATGATGTTCGGGAAAGAGATCTCGCTCGGAGATCGCTACCCCTTGAATGCGGGGGGAAAAGTCCTCGAATTGAAGAACCTTGCGGTCGAAGATGTGCGCCTGCACATGGAAGACATCCACCTCGACCTGCATGGCGGAGAGGTGATCGGCCTGGCAGGCATGGAGGGTAGTGGGCAGGGACCCTTCATCCGCGCCTGCTCTGGGTTGCTGCGCCCCGTCAATGGACGGGTGCAGGTCAACGGTCACGATCTGACGGGCAAGTCGCATCACATTTTCAAGCGACACGGCGTGTCCTTCCTGCCCGCCTCCCGCATGGAAGAGGGTCTGGTGCCTGGGTTGACCCTCACCGAGCATTTTGTCCTGGCTGAGAAGACACAGGGTGTATTCATCGACCATGCCAAAGGTACGAAACTGGCCGAGGAACGCATTACCTCCTTCAACATCCGCGGAACGCCTGTCAGCACGGTCGAGTCGCTTTCGGGCGGCAACCAGCAGCGGGCGCTGCTGGCCCTGCTCCAGACGCCGCTTTCGCTGATCCTGTTGGAGCATCCCACCCGCGGCCTGGACATCGAGTCAACTATTTACATTTGGAGCAAGCTCAAGGAACGTTGCAAGCAGGGTACATCCATCATCTTTGTGTCCTCCGACCTGGAAGAAATTCTTCAATACAGCGACCGTGTCATGGTCTTCTTCAGCGGCAAAGTCACTCCGCCATTGGATGTTGCCACGCTGACGACCGAAAAGCTTGGACAGTTGATCGGTGGCTCGGGCTGGAATAATCTGAACTCGGGAAAGAGCCTATGAAAAAGAATGTTTGGGTCAATATCGGATTTCAAGCGGGTGCGCTGGTCCTGGCTCTGCTGATCACCACGCTGATCCTGGCCGCCGCGGGCGCGCCGCCGCTCAAGGCCTATGGCAGTATCTTGAACGGCGCCTTTGGCTCCTCGAACAACATCGTGGCTGTGCTCATCACCTGGGCGCCATTGTTGCTCACGACGGTGGGTGTGTTGATCACCTTCTCGGCCGGTCTGTGGAACATCGGCGTGGAAGGGCAGATGACCCTGGGCGCGATCTTTGCCACCTGGATGTTGCGCATGCTTCAAGACACCAACCTGCCGCCTGCGTTGATCATCATCCTGGGCATTCTGTGGGGGATGGTGGGTGGTGCGTTATGGGCGTCCCTGGCGGGCGCGTTGAAGACTTTTGGCGGTGTGAACGAGATCTTCGGCGGCCTGGGCCTCAACTTTGTTTCCACTGCACTGACCATCTACCTGGTCTTCGGTCCGTGGAAGCGCCCGGGCGTGGGTTCCATGTCTGGCACGCAGCCTTTCAATGAGGCGCTATGGCTTCCCACCCTCGGCACGGGACTCAGCCCGTGGGGGTTGGGGTTGTCCATCCTGGCGGTGATCCTGGTCTATCTGCTCCTGCGCGGCACTTATTTTGGCTTGCGCTTGAAGGCGGTCGGCAAGAACATGAAGGCCTCCTACCTGTTGGGCATCCCAACCTGGCAGTACAGCATGTTTGCCTTCCTGTTGTGCGGAGCATTGGCGGGGTTGGCAGGCGCCATCCAGGTGGAGAGCGTTTATCATCGCCTGTTGCCCAACATCTCGAATGGCTACGGGTTCCTGGGATTGCTGGTTGCCATGTTGATCAATTACCAGGCGATCTGGGTCATCCCGATTGCGTTGTTCTTCGCCGCGTTGAACGTTGGCAGCGTCCAGTTGCAGATCGTCTACAAAATGGACTCGTCCTTTGCAGGCGTCTTGCAGGACCTGCTGGTGTTGTTGGTGTTGCTTGGCCAGGGCGTGCGTGAACGCTTCCTGGGGAAGGCGTAGGAATCATTATGGATCCTAGCGTTTTGATTGGCCTGGCGGGGGTTCTGGCGGCAGCCGCTCCCGTTTTGTTTGCGGTGATCGGTGAGACCATCACGGAGCGTGCGGGCGTCATTAACCTGTCACTGAACGGGTCAGTGCTTCTCTCGGCCATGGGCGGATTTGCCGTGGCCTACCTGACGGATAACCTATTCTGGGGCTTTCTGGCAGGCATGTTGATCGGCGCGCTGGTGGCGTTCATCGTGGCGTTCAGCAGCATCACGCTCCACCAATCGCAGGTGGCGGTCGGATTTGTGCTGGCGTTGGCTTCCCGTGACCTGGCCTACTTCCTGGGCGTTCCCTACATGAACATCCCTGGCCCGACTCTGCCCACCTGGCAGATTCCCCTCCTGAAGGATATTCCACTCCTTGGCCCGTTGTTCTTCAGGCTGGACATCATCACCTACCTGAGCTATATCGTGATCGTCCTGGCCTGGCTGTGGATCTTCCGCACCCGCCCGGGCCTGATGCTGCAAGGCATCGGTGACCGTCCCGCTGCAGCCTTTGTGCGTGGCGCGAACGTCAACCGCCTGCGCTATATCTACACCATCATCGGTGGTGCCATCGCGGGCCTGGCTGGACCTGCTTACACGCTGAACGTCAAACCTGGCTGGATGGGCACGCAGACCGGCTTGGACGGCATCGGCTGGATTGCGTTGTCGATCACCATCTTCGGCGGCTGGAGTCCGATGCGCGCGGCGTTCGGCGCGTATCTGTTCTCGCTGCTGCAGTGGCTGGGACTGGTGCTCCAATCCCGCCTGCCTGGCATCCCCTCACAGGTGTTGCAGGTGGCGCCTTTCCCACTGATGATCCTGACGCTGCTACTGGTCAACATTGGCAACGCGGAATGGGTCCAGCGCTGGCTGGCCTCGATGCCTGAGGGCTCACGTCGTTTCTTCACGAAACTGCTGCGCGCCATGCGGGCTTCTCCGCCTGCAGCGTTGGGCGTGCCATTTGAATCGGATTAGTGTCTCTGCAAGTCCCGCGGTTGTGCGGGACTTGTGTTATGGCGCTGGCAATATGGCGGGATGGGGCATTCCTCCCAAGATTGTCAGACAAAAGATATGTTTTTCGTCACTAGTCATGGCCTCGTGAACCATTGTACAAAGTAAAGGTCAGACGACTATCCTCCAACCAATAGGCGTTATGCAGCTCATTCAGTCAAAAACGGTTGCCAATCAGGTTGACGAAATCCTCCTGGAACGAATTCGGAGCGGTATTTACCCGCCTGGCAGCCGTATGCCGTCTGAAAGTGAATTGTCGGAGGGATTGGGGGTCAGCCGTGCCACGGTGCGGACGGCGCTGGCCAAGTTGGCCGCCAACGGTCTGATCATCCGCAAGCAGGGGGACGGTACCTACGTCAATGCGCGCGTGCAGGATGTCAGCGCACAGGCGTGGAATTTGTGGGACCTGGTGCAATTAATCGAAAGCAACGGCTTCACCCCGACCATCAAATCCCTGGCTGTGGTGAAACGTCCCGCCACGGAAAAGGAAGCCCAGGCGCTGGCGATGGAAACGGGCGAGGACCTGCTGTGCATGAAACGCCTGTTCCTGGCCGACGGCCAACCCGTCATCCTGGCGAACAACGTGATGCCGTTTACCCTGCTTCGTGAACCGATGGAAAGCATCGATGGCGACCTGCACATCCGCGAGATCTTCAACCGCTACTGTCATCAGAAGATTGGCTTTGCTATTACCGACATCCGCTCGGCACTGATTGGAACCGAGGCGCATCAACACCTGGGCGGCGAGGTCGGGCGGGCCGTCCTCCAGTTGCAGGTTTCCTTCTACGGGCGAAACAACCTGCCGCTGGCACTGGGCATCAATTATTTCGATGACACGGTTTTACGATTGAGTTTGGTGCAGGCGTGGAATTAACACGCCTGTATTTTTGTGAGACGACTTTGTGAACTGGCGCGGAGGATGACACTTTCATGCGAACAAGACTGAGTACCCTGTTCGACGCATTACTGCCCGTCCTTGCTACGCTGGCCGCGCTGGCGGTGGGGGCCGTGATGCTTCTGATCATGGGGGTCAATCCGATCGAGGCATACGCTGCCATGTGGGACGGCGCCTTCGGGAGCGGAAACGCGTTCGCCGAAACCCTGGTCAAGGCCACGCCGTTGTTGCTGGTGGCATTGGGTATCTGCATTTCCTTCCGCGGGGACGTGATTAACATCGGCGGCGAGGGACAGATGATCATCGGTGCCGTCCTGGCAACCTGGATTGGTTTGACTCTCACGAACTGGCCGGGCTGGCTGGTCATTACGTTATCTTTGCTGACGGGTTTCGTGGGTGGGGCCATTTGGGGCGGCATCCCTGGGCTCTTAAAGGCCTATTTCAACGTCAACGAGATCCTCAGCACGGTCATGATGAACGCCATCGCTGTGCAGCTGATGAACTTCCTGTTGCGCGGTCCAATGATTGACCCTTCGCAGGCGGAACGTGCTTCGAAGATTCCTCAAACCGCCCGCCTGATCGAGGAATTCCACCTGGCGCGACTGGTGCCCACTCGTCTGCACGCAGGAGCCCTGATCGCGGTGGCGCTGGCGGTGCTGGTGTACATCCTGTTATGGCGCACCACGTGGGGGTATCGTATCCGTGCGGTGGGACAGAACCCGCATGCCTCGCGTTACGCGGGGATCAAAGTATCGCGTTATATGGTGTTGGCCTTGTTGCTTAGCGGAGCCTTTGCGGGGCTGGCGGGTGCGGTGCAGGTCTTCGGCGTCAACTATCGCATGATTACCGACGGCTCGGCCTCGGGCTTCACGGGCGGCGCGGGTTTCAATGGCATCGTGGCGGCCCTGTTCGGGCAACTGCATCCCATCTGGTCCATCCCCGCTTCCATCCTGTTCGGCGCGCTGTTGGTCGGCGCGAACAAGATGCAGCGCATGACCCAGGTCCCCTCGGCGCTGGTGACCGTGCTAAACGGCCTGGTGGTGATTTTCGTGGTCAGCAGCGAGATCTGGCGACGCAGGCGTCAGCGCAGGAGGATGGCTGTCGCGGGTCCTGAGGAGACTCCGCCACCACCTGTCGAGAAGAAACCCCAGCAAGCGGAGGCGGGCGCATGATCTCGGACCTTTTGTCTGTCACCGTTTTGATCGGCATCCTCGCCTCGGGTATTCGCCTGGCGACCCCCTACCTCTACGCAGCCATTGGCGAGACCTTCGGCCAGAAGAGCGGTGTTCTCAATCTGGGCGTGGAAGGCCAGATGCTGCTGGGCTCCTTTGCTGCCTTCTATGTGACCTTTAAAACCGGCAACCTGTGGCTGGGCCTGTTGACTGCCATGCTGGTCGGTGCGCTCATGGGGCTGGCCATGGCCTACGTGACTGTCAACCTGCATGCACAGCAGGGCATCAGCGGCATCGGCTTTTACCTGTTCGGACTGGGCATGAGCGAACTGCTCTTCCAGAGTCTGATGGGTTCGGTGGAAACCATACAGGGTTTCCCCAAGGTTCATATTCCTTTCTTGAGCGACATCCCCGGCATTGGAGAGATCTTCTTCAGCCAGAATGCCCTCGTCTATGGCGCGTATCTGCTTGTGCCGCTGGCCTGGTTCGTGTTGAACAAGACCACGCTTGGGCTGAAGATCCGTGCGGTGGGCGAGAATCCCGACGCGGCTGATTCGCTTGGCGTGAGCGTGGCGCGTGTCCGCTATTTTACGATCATCCTGGGCGGGACGCTCTCGGGCATCGCAGGCGCCTCGCTTTCCATTGCCCTGTTGAACGTTTTCCAGCAGGGCATGACCAGCGGACAGGGCTTTATCGCTGTCGCGCTGGTGTACTTCGGTGCCTGGCGTCCTGTGGGAGTGTTGGGCGGCGCGCTGCTGTTCAGTCTGGTCAACTCGCTGCAGTTGTGGATCCAGGTTCTGGGCATCCCGATCCCCTCTGACATCGCGGTGATGATGCCCTACGTCCTGACCATCCTGGTTTTGGTGGCGACGGTCTCGCGGGTTCGGGCTCCCTCGGCCCTGTCGAAACCGTTCGAACGCGAAGATTGATATTCCCAGCAAGGAGGTTCCCGCGCAAGGAGTTTCAACTGTATGTCTGCAAGGTCCGTACCGTCTGTCGAATTTTCATTTCATGAACAGGAGAAGAAGATGAAAAAGATCTATTGGCTCGTCAGCCTGATCGTCGTCCTTTCGATGGTCCTGAGCGCATGCGGCGGCCAGGCCACCCAGGCCCCCGAGAAGAAGTTCCGCGTGGCCGTTGTCATGCCGAGCGCCATCAACGACCTGGCCTTTAGCCAGAGCATGTACGATGCCCTTGTCCGCATCCAGAAAGAAATGGGCGGTCCCGACAAGTTCGAGTTCGTCTATTCCGAGAACATGTTCGTGGTGGATGACGCCGCCGCGGCCATCCGCGACTACGCCACCCAGGGCTATGACCTGGTAATCGCCCACGGCTCGCAGTACGGTTCCTCCCTGCAGGAGATCGCCCCCGACTTCCCGAAGACCAGCTTCGCCTGGGGCACCACCGCCGACACCTTCGGCCAGCCCAATATCTTCGCCTATGAAGCGGCCTCCCAGGAAGGCGGCTATGTCAACGGCGTGCTGGCGGCCACCCTGTCCACCAGTGACGTCATCGGCGTGGTCGGCCCGATTGAGACCGGCGATGCCAAGTTGTACGTGGACGGCTTCAAGGCTGGCGTGCTGGCCACCAAGCCCAATGCCACGGTCAACGTGAACTACATTGGCTCCTTCTCCGATACCGCCCTGGCCGCTGAGGCTGCCAACACCCACATCGCCGCCGGCGCGGACGTGTTGACCGGCACCGCTCAGATGGTGGTCGGCGCGATCGGCAAGGCTCAGGAAGCCAATGCCCTGTGGTTCGGCACCCAGTCCAATCAGAGCTCCCTGGCCCCCAAGATCGTGGTTGCCAGCCAGGTCTATCACTGGGAAGTGGCCCTGCGTGAGATCATCTCCCTCATCAAGGCTGGCACCCTGGGCGGCAAGTCCTTCACT
This sequence comes from Chloroflexota bacterium, assembly GCA_016191845.1. Taxonomy (GTDB): domain Bacteria; phylum Chloroflexota; class Anaerolineae; order Anaerolineales; family Villigracilaceae; genus JACPVF01. Next base: position 203,055 of record JACPVF010000011.1, on the reverse strand, counting down.
GCCAACCTGGCCAACGGCGGCGAGGTGATCGAGTTCAACCCCGACTACACTCTGTCTGCTGACGCCAAGGCTCTGGCTGACAAGACCATCCAGGGCATCAAGGATGGAAGCATCACCATTACCCTGCCGTAAGTTCGTCTTTCGATAACCGATGGCCGTGGGGACCCAGTCCCCACGGCCCCGAGCGAGGATGGCACCATGACCGAAGCAAACACCCTTCCCTCAGGCCGAACGCGGCTCGACCGCCTTGAAATGCGCGGCATCACCAAGCGCTTTCCCGGGGTGCTCGCCAGCGACCACGTAGACTTCGACGTGCAGGCAGGCGAGGTGCATGCCCTGTTGGGCGAGAACGGTGCGGGTAAAAGTACGCTGATGAAGATCCTGTACGGGCTGTATCACCCGGATGAGGGTCAAATTCTGCTGAACGGCCAACCCGTCACGATTGCTTCGCCCACTGACTCGATCCGCCTGGGCATCGGCATGATCCACCAACACTTCATGCTGGTGCCGACCCTGACCGTGGCCGAGAACGTGGCGCTCGGTCTGCCCTCCTCGCGCGGCGCGCTCACCGACCTGGACCGCGTCTCGAAGCGCATCCTCGAACTGGCTGAGATCTACAGCCTCAAGATCGACCCCTCCGCCTATGTCTGGCAGTTGTCCGTGGGACAGCAGCAGCGCGTGGAGATCATCAAGGCCCTGTATCGCGGTGCGGCCCTGCTCATCCTCGACGAGCCGACCGCCGTCCTCACCCCGCAGGAAGTGGACGAGCTGTTCGTCATCATGCGCCAGATGACCCGTGACGGGCATGGACTGGTGTTCATCTCTCATAAGTTGCACGAGGTGGTCGAGATCAGTAACCGCATCACCGTGCTGCGTGACGGACGCAAGATCGGAACCCGTCCCACGTCCGAGATCACCAAACAGGACCTGGCCAACTGGATGGTCGGCCGCGAGGTGAGCTTTGCCCCCGACCGCGGCGACGTCAAGTGCGCCGAGGCCCGCCTGCAACTCGAGAACGTGGCCTGTGGCAGCGACCGCGGCACGCCTGGCTTGCGCGGCGTCAGCCTGGAACTCTGCTCGGGCGAGATCCTGGGCATTGCGGGTGTCTCGGGCAACGGTCAGCGCGAATTAGCCGAGGCCATCACGGGCTTGCGCAAAGTCACGAGCGGAAAGGTCCTCCTGGAGGGCAGGGACATCACGGGCCTGACCCCCGCCGAGATCACTGACCGCATGTTGTCCTACATCCCCGAGGAACGCATGCGCGATGGCATGATCAAGGATTTCTCGGTGGCCGAGAACATGATCCTGCGCGAGCATACCAAGATGCCGTATTCGCGCTCGGGCCTGCTCAACCTGCGCGAGATCTCCCGCCACGCAGATGAACTCATCGCGCAGTTCCACGTCAAGACACCCTCGCACGACACGCTGGCCAAGAACCTCTCGGGTGGTAACATTCAGAAGGTGGTGCTGGCCCGCGAGATCTTCCGCACCCCGCGCGTCATCATCGCCGCTCAACCCACGCGCGGACTCGACATCGGCGCGACTGAATACGTCCGCGAGCAGTTGCTCGAACAGCGCCGCAAGGGCGTGGCCGTCATGCTCATCTCCGAAGACCTCGACGAGATCCTGGCCCTCTCCGACCGCATTGCCGTCCTCTACGAAGGCCAGGTCATGGACATCGTCCCGCGCGAGGATGCCACCCCTGAACGGCTTGGTTTGTTGATGGCAGGTGTCCACCCTGAAGAGAGTGCGCCTGTTGTAAAATAAATAAATCCATCGGTTCGGTGGTCGCTGGCAGAAACCAGCGGCGTTGGGTCGCGTAGCACCCACCGAAAAGTACCGCCGTCCACAGAAAGGACACCACCTATGAACCTTTGGCAGGAATACAAACGTCCCACCTCCGTCGCGGAGGCTGTGCAGGACCTGGCTTCGGCCGCGGGTCCTGCCTTGCCCATCGCGGGCGGCACCGACCTGATGCTCGACCTGCGTCAGGGCAACCATCCCCCCGTCCATACCCTCATCGATCTGACCTTCATCCCCGAGATGTCCGCGCTCGAATTGCGCGGGGATGAACTCTACGTCGGCGCGGCCGTGCCCGTCAACCAGGTCGCTCTGGACCCCATGGTGGGCACCCACGCCCAGGCATTGACCGAGGCTGCGAATCTGATCGCGGGACCGCAGGTGCGCAACACTGCCACCCTGGGCGGAAACGTGGCCCATGCGCTTCCCGCCGCTGACGGGACCATCGCCCTGACCGCGCTGGACGCCGTCGCCGAAGTAGCCTCCGCGCTGAGCGGAGTGGAGCAAAGTCGAAGCGCAGGCGTGGAGACTCGCCGCATGCCGTTCACGTCTCTCTTCCTCGGCCCGGGCAAATCGGCCATCGACAAGACCCGGGAGATCATCGTGGGCTTCTACCTGCCGACCGCTGGGCCTCATCAAGCCTCGTGCTTCAAGCGCATCATGCGTCCGCAGGGCGTGGCGCTGCCCATCCTCAACTGTGCGGTCTGGCTCGAACGCGACGGCGACCTCGTCAAGGATATTCACATCGCGGTCGGCCCAGGCGGCTCGACTCCCTTCCGCGCCACCGAAGCGGAATCCTTCCTGCGCGGTCAACCCTTCCATGACGAGACCTTTGCCCGCGCGCTCGATTGTCTGCTCGACCAGGCCAAATTCCGCACCAGCGCCCGCCGTGCCAGCGCCGACTATCGCAGGCACATCGTCGGCGGCCTGCTGAGGGACGTGTTCGATACTGCGTGGAAACGCGCTGAATAGGATTACTGTTATGTCAACCATCAATCTTTCTGTTAATGGCAAGCAATATTCGCTGGAATCTATCCCAGGCGAAACCCTGTCCACCCTGCTGCGTGAGCGCCTGCGCCTGACAGGCACCAAGATCGGCTGTGAAGAAGCCGAGTGCGGCGCCTGCACCGTCCTTGTGGATGGACAGCCGATGATGTCCTGCGTTTATCCCGCCGAGCGTGCGGATGGCAAGGCCATCGTCACCATCGAAGGCCTTGCCCAGCGCGTCCACGAAGAGATGAAGCTGCATCCATTGCAGGAGGCCTTCATCGAGCATGGCGCCGTCCAGTGCGGATTCTGCATCCCTGGCCAGATCCTGACCGCGTATGCGCTGCTCAAGCGCAATCCCAATCCCGACAGCGCAGACATCCGCTTTGCGCTCAAGGATACACTTTGTCGTTGCGCAGGCTATCCGTCCATTGAGAATGCCATCATCGCAGCGGCTCAGGCCTTGCGTACGGGCGAACCTGTCCAGAAGCCGACCCACATCCCCGACTCGATCCACGAGCATAAAACCGTCGGGCACAAATTCCTTCGACCCGAGGCGGTCGAGAAGGTCACGGGCGAGGCCATCTATACCGACGACCTGAAGTTCGACGGCATGTTGTACGCCAAGGCCAAACGCGCCATGATTCCCCACGGATTCCTGAAGAAGCTGGATATCTCCAAAGCCAAGGCGCTGCCTGGGGTGGTGGCCATCCTCACCGCGGAAGACATCCCCGCGGAAAAGAATCATGGCCTGGTCATCTTCGACTGGCCCGTGATGGTCGGTATCAATGAGCGCGTCCGCTATGTAGGTGATGCGATCACCATCGTCGCGGCGGAGACTCAGGATATCGCCGAGCAGGCGTCAGCGTTGATCGAGGCCGAGTTCGACCTCCAGACCGTGATCACGAATCCCGTCCAGGCGCGGCAGGAAGGCGTCCCGCAGATCCATGCCAACGGCAACTTGCTCAAGCACATCAAGGTCCGCAAAGGTGACATAGACGCTGGCTTCGCCTCGGCGGATGTCATCCTCGAACACACCTTCCACACGCCTACCACCGACCACGCCTTCATCGAGCCCGAGTGCTCCATCGGCGTGCCGCTGCCCGATGGCCGCATGGAAATTTACGTCGGTTCGCAGATCCCCTATCAGGACCGCACCCAGGTGGCGCGCGTGATGGGCTGGCCCGAGGAGCGCGTGCGCGTCGTCGGCCAGTTGATGGGCGGCGGCTTCGGTGGCAAGGAAGACGTGATGGGCCAGATCCACGTCGCCATGCTGGCGAACGTCACGCAGCGGCCCGTCAAGCTGCTCTTCGACCGCCACGAGAGTCTGCTTGTGCACCCCAAGCGCCACGCCACACAGATCCGCGTCAAGCTCGGCGCGAAGAAGGATGGTCGCATCGTGGCGATGGAAACCGAGTTGTACGGCGACACGGGCGCATACGCCTCGCTGGGCGAGAAGGTTATGACCCGCGCCACCACGCACTCGGCAGGACCATACGACATCGAGCACGTCCGTGCCGATTGCTACGCCATGTATACCAACAACCCGCCCGCGGGCGCGTTCCGCGGCTTCGGCGTGACCCAGTCGGCTTTTGCGGTCGAATCGATGATGGACATGCTGGCTGATACCGTCGGCGTCGACCGCGTCGAGCTGCGCCGCATGAACGCGCTGCACGTTGGCAGCGTCACTAACACGGGACAGGTCCTGAACGAATCGGTCGGCCTGACGGAATGCATCGACCGCGTCGATGCCGAGATGCGCAAGCACACAGCGAACCCCTTCGCCCCGCGAGTGGACTCCGCCAACCCGAACCTGGTGCGCGCCTGGGGCTTTGCCTCCGCGTACAAGAACACGGGCCTGGGTGGCGGCGCGCCCGACATCTCTGGCGCGGACGTCGAACTGTACGAAGACGGCACCTTCCAGGTGCGCAGCTCCGCCGCCGAACTCGGCCAGGGATTGGTGACCGTGATGCGCCTGACCGTGGCAGAGGAAATGGCCGTCGCGCCCGACAAGGTGCGCGTGCTGGTCATGGACACCGACCTGACCCCCAACGGCGGTCCGACCACCGCCTCGCGTCAGACCTTCGTGACGGGCAACGCCTCACGCTATGCCGCCAAGACCCTGCGTGACCATATCACCGCCACGATGGCCGAGAAGTTCGACGTGCGTCCCGAGCAGATCCGCTACGAGGATGGCGTTGTCCATGTCAATGGGCATTCGATGACGTATGCCGAAATCTACAAGGAAATGACCTCTATCGGCCAACAGCCAAAGGTTCGTTACGAGTATGAAGCGCCCAAGACCATGCCGCTCGGTGAAGGTGGTGACATGCACTTTGCCTTCTCGTTTGGCGTGCAAGCCGCCGAAGTGGAAGTCAACAAGCTGACGGGCGAAGTGCGCGTGCTCAAGGTCATCTCTGCCAACGACGTGGGTATGGCGGTCAACCCGCTTGGCCTGCAGGGACAGATCGAGGGCGGTGTGATGATGGGTCTCGGCAACTGTCTCACCGAAGAGTTCATCATGGACAACGGCAACGTGGTCACCGACCACCTGGCGCGCTATCGCGTGCCTGGCATCATGCTCACGCCCGAGATCACCTCGATCATCGTCGAGCACCCCATCTCCAGCGGACCCTACGGCGCAAAGGGCGTTGGTGAGATTTGCAGCATCCCCACCACACCCGCCATCACCAACGCCATCTACAACGCCGTTGGCGTGCGCATCTTCAAGACCCCTGTGGACCAGGAAATGATCGCCAGGGAGTTGTGGGAGCGGGAAGGCGTAAAGTAAAAGGAAAGGCGAACCTCAAAAGGACTCTCGGCTCAGGCTGAGAGTCCTTTTTTCGACACTCGGGTTTGTTCTATTCGAGTAAAATCAAGCCAACAAAAGGATGACCATGAACAAATTCACTGGCTATCGTTGCTCGATCTGCGGCCGCGAGTTCCTCCCGGGCCAGGTCACCTACACCTGCCCGCACGACGGCGGCAACCTCGATGTGGTGCTCGATTTCGACGCCCTGCGCGCCAAGTACCAGCCCGAGGACATCACCTCCCGCACGGACCCGTCCTTATGGCGCTATTTGCCGCTGCTGCCTGTCCCCGAGCCCCCGGGGGAGGGGACTCCACTCCACGCCGCGGGCTGGACGCCCGTCTTCGCCCTGCCGCGTCTGGCGGAACGCCTCGGCCTCAAGCATCTGTGGCTCAAGGACGAATCGCGCAACCCCTCGGCCTCCTTCAAGGATCGCGCCAGCGCCATTTTGGTGGCACGCGCCCGCGAGATCAAAGCCGATGTGGTGGTGACCGCCTCGACGGGCAACGCAGGCGCAGCCCTGGCCTGCATGTCCGCTGCGGTGGGGCAGAAGTCCGTCATCTTTGCGCCCAAGTCCGCGCCGCCCGCCAAGGTGGCGCAGCTGCTTGTCTTCGGCGCGAAGGTCATCCTGGTGGACGGTACCTACGACGACGCCTTCGACCTGACCATTAAGGCCTCGCAGGAATTCGGCTGGTATTGCCGTAACACGGGCTACAATCCCTTTACCGCCGAGGGCAAGAAGACCGCCGCCTACGAGATCTGGGAGTGGTGGGAGACCGTCCACCGCGAATGGCACGAGAAGATCGGCCCCGATTCGGACCATGCCCCGCTGACGGTCTTCGTCTCAGTCGGCGACGGCAATATCATTTCGGGCATCCACAAGGGCTTCAAGGACCTCTACAATCTCGGCTGGATCGCGCGCATGCCGCGCATTGTCGGCGTGCAGGCTGAAGGGTCAGCGGCCATCGCCAATGCCTTCCGCGCGGGGACCGAGACCATCGTCCCCGTTTCCGCCACCACGCTGGCAGACAGTATCTCCGTCGACCTGCCGCGAGACGGGGTACGCGCTGTCCGCGCCGCGCGCGATACAAGCGGCACCTACCTCACGGTCAAAGATGCGGACATCCTTCAGGCCATCGCCGACCTCGGCAAGATGGGCATCTTCGCCGAACCTGCGGGCGCCACAGCCTACGCGGGCCTGGTCCAGGCGGCGACCTCGGGCCTGGTCAGCGGCGAAGACCCCGTCCTCGTGCTGAACACGGGCAGCGGCCTCAAGGATGTGCGTGCCGCCATGCAGGTCGTCCCGCAGGCGCCGATCATCGAACCGACCCTCGACGCCGTCAAGAAAGTGTTATGAAGCGAACCTGGGATTCGAATTTCAGGTACATTGTCCTGACCATCCTGATCATCCTTGCGGCGCTGTCCCTGTGGTATCTGCGCCAGGCCCTGCAGCCGCTCCTGACGGCTGCATTGGTGGCTTATTTCCTCAGCCCGGCTGTCGCCTTCCTGACGACGCGCCTGAAATGGAAGCGTAAGCTGGCCGCCAATCTGGTCTATTTCACGGTGTTGGCGCTGGTGTTGGCCCTGCCTGTCACCATCCTGCCATCGATGCTCGACGAGGCCCAAGGCATTGTCACCGACCTGACCACCGCCCTTGACGGCGTGCAGGCGGCGTTGGCTAACCCGATCAAAGTGGGCAACCTGAGCGCCGACCTGAGCGGGATCATTCCGCCCATCCGCCAGAATCTCAGCAGCGGTTTTGTTCCCAAGCCTGAGGATGCTCTTTACATCCTGGAAGGTTTCTCGCGCAATTTCCTTTGGACGCTGGTCATCCTGGTCACCATCTATTACTTGATGACCGATTGGGACCGCCTGCGCAGCGCCGTCATCAAACTGGCCCCGCCCGACGAGCAATCGGACCTGTATCGTCTGTACCTTGAGATCCGCAAAGTCTGGCTGGGATATCTTGGTGGTCAGATCCGCCTGATCGTGGTATTAGTGCTGATCTATTCTGTTGCCTGGTCGCTCATCGGTCTGCCGGGTGCGCTCCTGCTTGGCATACTGGCCGGCTTGCTCAACCTCCTGCCCGAGATCGGGCCTGGTTTTGCGGCCATCCTCGCCACCATCGTAGCTCTGCTCGAAGGGTCCACCTACCTGCCACTCTCGAACCTGTGGTTTGCCGTCCTCACTCTGGGCGTGTATCTGCTCCTCAATAATGTCAAGACCATCTGGCTCCAGCCGCGCATCCTCGGTCAGAGCGTGCTGCTCCATGAAGGCGTGGTCTTCGTCGCCATCGTGACCGCCATCATGCTACAGGGCGTGTTGGGAGTGTTGGTGGTTGTGCCGTTTCTCGCGACCCTTGGCGTGGTGGGACGCTACCTCCGCAATCGACTGCTGGGCTTGCCCGCATTTGCAGATGAAGACGCCGCTCCTGTTGTGGACCCTCAGCCTGTTCCCGCCAGAGCGGGTGAATCCTAACCCAAACCCTTTTCATCGAAAGAATCCTGTCCATGAAAATCACCTATTCGATTATCGCGCCCATCTACAACGAAATCGAAAACCTGCCCCTTCTGCATCACCGTGTCACCGAAGTGATGGAATCCACGGGTAAGCCCTGGGAGTTGATCCTCGTCGACGACGGCTCGACCGACGGCTCGACCGAGAAGATCCGCGAACTGGCCGCCGTCGACAAGCATATCCGCCCCGTTATCTTTGCCCGCAATTTCGGACATCAGATTGCCATCACCGCTGGCTGGGACTTCGCGCGCGGCGACGCCGTGGTCATCATCGATGCCGACCTGCAGGACCCGCCCGAGGTCATCCTCGACCTCGCGAAGAAATGGCAGGAAGGTTACGAGGTGGTCTATGCCGTGCGAGCCGAACGTGAAGGCGAGACCTGGTTCAAGAAATTCACTGCCTCCATGTTCTATCGCCTCATCTACCGCATCACTGATGTGAAGATTCCCGTCGACACGGGCGATTTCCGCCTGATGGACCGCAAGGTGGTGGAGGTGCTCAAGCAGATGAAGGAACGTCATCGCTTTCCGCGCGGCATGTCGGCCTGGGTGGGCTTCAAGCAGATCGGCGTGGAGTACAAGCGCGCCGCCCGTCATGCGGGCGTGACCAAGTATCCGTTCAAGAAGATGTTGCGCCTGGCGTTGAACGCCATCACCAGTTTCTCGTATTTCCCGTTGCAGGTGGCTACGTTCTTTGGCTTCCTTTCAGCGGGTGTGTCAATCCTGGCCATTCCTGTGGTGGCGATCATGCGTCTGATCGGCTCGCATTTCTTCGAGGGACAGGCTACCACCCTCATTTCGGTGCTCTTCCTTGGTGGCGTACAGTTGATCTCGCTGGGCATTCTGGGCGAATACATTGGCCGTCTGTACGATGAGGCCAAAGGCAGGCCGCTCTACATCGTCCGCGATGCGCCGAAGGAATAAATAATAAGAGGTCGCGCTAATCAGCGCGACCTCTTATGTTGGATTACTCCGCTCAGGGCGAAATTAATTTACTTCAATACCTCGAAATTCGACACCGTCAAATGTAGCTCGTCATCCATGGCAGCCTTGATCTGGTCAATGTTGACGTCGCTGGGGAAGCCGTAGGTGGGATCGTATTGGATCGTGACCTCTTCGGCCTGTGAAGCGGGACCAGACTGAAGGTCCGCAAAAAGGGCGTCGAAGGTGGCGTAGCGGTCGAAGGTCTCATGGATCGGGTCATCGGCGGGGATTGCGGTCCCATCGGCGTAGGTCATCGAGACGACCTGTCCATCCTTGACCTCGATGTGCAGCGGCATCCGATCACGGAAGGCGCAGAAGCAGATGACGTCGAGATCGAAGCGGTAATGGGTCACGCCGCTGGTCTGCCATTTTTGTTGATTGGCGGCCAGGTCGTTTTTTGCGCCGATGGCGCAGGCGGTCATGGCGATGGCTAAAACGATAAAGATGATTTTTCTCATGGCGTATCTCCTATGCGGGCAGGACGACAAGTTTGGCCATAATGTTCCCCGCTTTTAAAAAAAACTGGCGCAGACCAAGGTCTGCGCCAGTTTGTGAAAGTCCGAAACGCTTAGGGAATGGGCGTGGGCAGGGGGGCGCCCGTCTGGGTATAGTAGGCACCCGTGGTGAGCAGGCTCGGATCGTTGACCGATTGCGCGGCCAGCATTTGGGCCTGGCGGGCCAGGTTGGTGGCATCGGCCAGGATCTTGAGCGTGTACTCAGGGTTGTGGAAGCCCATGCTGTTCTCGGCGGAGACGAAGTCCCACATGAACTGGGCCTTGCGATGCAGGTTGCGGGCCTGGGTGAGCAGGTCCTGGTCGGCGTTGGGGTTGGCGGCCGCAGCCTTGAGTGCGGTGATCGCGTCGATGACGGCATCCTCGGTGGACTGCTTGGTGGTGAACACCTGCTGCTGGATCAGGTTGACGCGGCGCACCACGGCATCGGTGTCGCTATGGCACTGCCCACAGGCCAGCTCAGGGTTGAGCAGCGGCGAGTGGACGTCATGCATGGAGTACTTCGAAGCGCCATCACGCACGTAGGGCATGTGGCAGTCGGCGCAGGCCACGCCCGCGTTGTAGTGCGTGGAGCCCGCGGTGTAGGTCTCGTAATCGGGATGCTGGGCCTTGAGCATGGGCGTGCCCGTCTCAGGATACTCCCAATCCTTGAAACCATTCTCTTCATAATACGAGACAATCTGGTCGATGCGTGTACCATTGGCCCACGGGAAGGTCAGGTATTTGTCGGGGCCCGCGAAATAATACTCGACGTGGCAGTTGGCGCATACCAGCGAACGCATCTCCTGGCGGGTGAAGTCATGCCAGTCCTTGCCCTGGGCCTTGAGGGCCTCATCGAGCGCGGGGTTGGTGACGATCAGACGCATGGTGCCCGCTTCGTGGCAGTTGGCGCAGCCGATGGGTTCCTGGATGTTGGGCGTCATCTCGTTGAAGGTCATGGCGTCGAAGGTGGCCATGCCCATATCAGCCCACAAGCCAGGGTTGTTGGAACTCTTGCAGGAATAGCAGGTGGCGGGTGTGTGTTTGGGATCCTCGTCGTTCAGGTTCAGACGCTTGGTGCTGCGGACATCCTCCAGCGCGTTCATGTGACCACGGTCGTCGTTATATTCCTTGCTGAAAGGATAGCCCGCGAAGAGGATCTTCTGTCGCGGATCACGTTCCAGCCACGAGAACTTGGACGAGCCGCCATAGGTGGTGTCGATGTTGTTGGTAGCGGTCTTTTGGAGCGAGTTCCACTGGTTGGGGAAGTTGATGCCCCACTTCGAGGAATCGGGTTCCATCGGTTGAATCTCGACGATGGGGGCCACGGCACGTTCCTGGGTGGGCTGGCTCTTGATGAAGACCAGCACCCCCGTCAACACGGCGGCCAGCAATACGATGATGCCGACAAGGATTAAGGTGGTATAGCGTTTCATGGATGCATTCTCCTATTTGATGGGATAGAGAGTGGAGTCCTGATAGGGGGTATTCGAGAGTCCGCGCGGACCGTGGGCCACGTTGCGGTGACAGTCCCAGCACTGACGGTCGAAGGGTTGGGCGCCCATCGTGATGGTCTCGACCGTCTGCTGGTGGCAGCGGATGCAGTTCGACTGGATGATCTCCTGCGAGTGCTCATTGGCACGGATCACCTCGGGCGTCTTGCCGAGGCTGAAGACGTACACATCATGCGCGCCCTGGCGTCCCTTTTCGATGTAGTAGGCGATGACGTTCTGATGGGGCAGGTGACAGTCGGCACACTCGGCCGCGCGCTGGTGGGCGGCGTGATAGTAGTTCTCGTACATGGGTTCCATTACGTGGCAGTTGTTGCAGGTTTCCGAAGCAGTACCCGCATAGGCGGGCGCATCGGTCACCAGGACGAAGACCCCCAGGGCGATCGCTGCGGCGGCAATGGCGATGAAGATCGGGATTTTGGACATGCGGCACCTTTACGGAATTGAATATTAATCCTGCTCTAATTTTATATAGAATTTGTCGTATTTGTTGTGACTTTAGTCACAAAATGGGGAATCAAAAAATCCCCATCCTGCAAAAGGATGGGGATTGAATGGATAAGGGGAGAGACTACATGCCGTCCATGTGGGTGTCGTCCATGTTTTCCATGACGGGGACGGTCACTTTGAGGATCAGGCCGCTTTTGAAGGTCAGGGTGATGTCGAACTGGTCGCCCACCTTTAGGTCACGGTTCAGGCCGAACAGCATGATGTGCAGGCCGCCCGGCTTGAATTCCACCTCGCCGTCGGCGGGCAGGGGTACGGACGCCACGGGCGTCATCTCCATCATGTCGCTGCCTTCCACCATTTTGCTCTCGTGCAGTTCCACGCTAGCTGCCACGTCGCTCGAAACGCTGACCAGTTCATCGTCCTCGGCGGTGTGGTTGTGGAGAAGCAGATAAATGGCGCTGTTCTCACCTTTCATGGCGGGCCGCGCCCACGGGTCATGAGCTTCGATCACTTCGCCTCCGCTTGCCCCGCAGGCACTCAACAACAACATGCCCGCCAGGGCAAACATCAAAAATTTCTTCATGGTTCTCCTTTGGTTATTTTGGAAGCTTATGCAGAAGGGCTGGTGGGCATGCTCTCCTGTAGGAAATGCATGGCTTCCTGCAAATTTGCCAGCCGTCCGCCGAATCCCTTTTGGAAGCGTTCCGCCCCGGCGTAAGAACCGAAACTCAACACACTCGGCACACAGCAGACCGTCAGTTCACCCCCGAGCAAAAAGATCGCCTGCCCCGTACTGACCATGTGTCCGTGCAGGAAATCGGCGGTCATGGCGTGGCTGGCGCCTGGGGTACCTTGTTGCAGCATCAGGCCGCAGTGGGCACAGCAGGCGCGGCGCTGTTCGCCGCTGGGCAGGTGGAACAGGAAGACGGTCCGCTCGTGGATGGGCTTGCCGCACATGGAGCATCCGCTTGTCGAGCCTGTCGCCAGCGACACGCCCCCGTGTGTTTTCTGGATCGACCCCGCCGCCGCCATGCGGTTCAAGTCGCGATGTACGGTCATTGCCGAAACGCCCAAGGCTTCGGTCAATTCCTGGATGGACGCGCTGCCCTGGGTTTTCAGGACTTCGAGGATTTTCTGTTCGCGGCTGGCGGAGTGGGGCATGTGTTACCTTTTGTTATATTTATCAGAATAAACCAAAATATAACAAATGCGATAAAGATTGTCAAGCAAAAGAAAACTCCCTTCGCAAAGCCAGCGAAGGGAGTTTCGTCACTTCTTGGAATACACGCGGCCCTTCCATGTCACCCCCTGGCCCGATAACACCTTCCACGCGGAGGTGAGCATCATGGCGGCGAAGACACCCGCCCCCAACGGTGTGGACAGCGCCCACCAGCCCGAGATTTTCATCTTCTGCGCCACCCCAGCGCGGACCCTGAGCAGGTACGCCCACAAGAGGGCCGACTCTGCCATCACGGCCGCTGCCTGCCACCCGCCGCCGTTGAGCAGCCACGTCAGCCCGAGCAGGGGCCAGGCGGGCAGGGCCAGCGCCGCCAGCACGGCCAGTGTCGCACCGAAGGCGCCCAATAGCAGCATGGACGGATGGTCCGACAGACCGAGGTAGATGTTTTTGGTCCAGCCTTCCCACATCTCGGGCAGGGACGTGTACATGCGCGTGCTGGCCACCTGCATCCCGTCGGCCACCACCAGGCGATAGCCATTCCACTTGACCTGTTCGGAGATGGCCTTATCCTCCACGATCTGGTCTTTGACGCGTTCATGTCCGCCGATGGCGCCGTAGACCGTCCGCTTGATGAAGATGAACTGTCCGTTGGCAATGGCATCCCGCGTGGACGGGTCGTTGACCTTGCGCGGCGAGAATCCCACCGAAAGCGCCGTCATCACCAGCGGCATGACTGCCTTTTCCCAGAACGAGCCCAGGATTTGGAAGGTCATCAGGGTCAGCATGTCGGCGCGGGTCTCGACCGCCTTGGCATACGTTGCGGACAAGGCTTGCGGCACGAGGAAGGTATCCGCATCGATGAAGCACAACCACTCGCCGCGTGCCACTTTTGTCGTTTGATGTAACGCATGAGGCTTGCCCGCCCAGCCTGCGGGCAGGTCCGCGCCTTGCAATACTTTTAATCTGTCGTTCTGAACCGCGAAGTCACGAAGAACCCCAGGCGTGGCATCCGTCGAACGGTCATCCAGCACGATGACCTCGAAGTTGGGATAATCCTGCGCCAGCACTGCCTCGACACACCTGCCGATATTGCGCTCCTCATTCCGCGCGGGGATGCAGACCGAGATCAGCGGAGCCGCCCCTTTCGCCCTGAGCGTAGTCGAAGGAACAGGCTCGACAATGATGTCGAGATGATATTGATTGTGCAGCCAATAAATGATGGCGACGCCAATCAGGAAGACGAGGGTGGAAATGATAAGTGGAAGCATAATAATGAAGACGACTACCCCGCGATATCCATTACGTGTTTGATTCCTATTTCTGCGCGGTGACTAATTCAGGGCAAAACTTCAAACTCGCTGACTTTGTAAGTTATCTCATCATCATACACGTTCTCATCCCAATCAGATTCGATGCTGTCAGGAAAACCCATTTCAGCGTTATAAGACACGCTTGCCGAGAATGCTTTTGATATGATTCTTTGGCAATGTCAAATAATCTTTCGATAGTGCCCGCTCGCTCGAAAACTTTGAGATCGTGTTTATCGAGATCCATTCCATTTATGTCTTTCACAGAAACGATTTGACCACCCCTGACTTCAATGGTCATAGGAATACTATCCTGAAATGGGCACAGGCATATGATGTCTAATTTAAAGCGGTAGTGAGTAATATTTTGTCCTTCCCATTTTGAGCGATTGAAATTTAATATCAATGCTTTTCCAAGAGGTGACATGATGGACACAAAAATGATCACTACAGCGGCCAAAAGCCCCACAATGTATTTCCAGGTCGATTCCAAGATAACCTCCTTAAGTTGGTTCTATTTCAAACTTTCGCAAGGCTTTGTGAATCACCACTTTCCACTTGCCATCCCCCTACCTCATCATCACCTGACTCCCTCCATCCGTCTTTTCGATCTCGATGCGCGTCGGGAAGGCGTCCTTCAATTCATCCAGGTGTGTGATGACCAGGATCTTCGCGAAATCAGGCTTGACCGTGTTGATGGCCTCGATCAGGCGCTGACGTCCCTGGGCGTCCTGCGAGCCGAAGCCTTCGTCGATGACCAGGGTTTGCAGGCGCGCACCCTTGCGTTGGGCCAGCACCTCCGAGAGCGCCAGGCGGATGGCGAAGTTGACGCGGAAGGCCTCTCCGCCCGAGTACATTTCGTAATCGCGCAGGCCTGCCCCGTCGCTGATCTGGATGTCGAGCGTCTCGCGCAGGTCCTCGCGCTTCTTGTCCTTGTACTCTGCCTGCGTCACGAAGCGGATGCTCATCTGGCCGTCGCTCAGGCGGTCGAGCAGGTCGTTGGCGCGCTCCTCGATCTGCGGCAGGGCCTGCTCGATCAGCAGGGCGGGGACGCCGTCCTTGCCAAAGGCGCGCTCGATCGTCTTATGGCGCACGATGTTGTGCTGAAGTTCCTCGCGTTGAGTCAGCAGGTCCACTTTGCGCGCGCGCTGCGAGGCCAATACGTCCACTTTTTGACGGGCGGCCACCATCTCGTCGCGGGCCTGGTTCTCCTGTTCGCGCAGGCGGAAGTACTCGCGCTCGGCCTGGTCCAGGCTGGGAGATTGGGCCTCGGCCGCCGCCAGCGCCGACGCGACACGCTCATAGTCGGCTTGCTGCGCTCCGATCTCCGTTTCCCGACTCCCGATTTCCGATCTCAAGTTGGCGATCTCATCCTCGATGGGTTTCAACGCCGCTTTGGCTTTTTCAAGGTTCAGGTGTTGACCTTCCGCCTCGCGCTGACTTACCTCCGCCTGACGGGCCGCCTCGTGCGCCGACGGGTCGTAGCCCAGCCGTGCCAGTTCCTTGTCGAGCTTGGCCAGCGCCTTGTGGGCCTCGACGGCATACTTGCCACTTTCCAGGATCTTGGTCACTTCCTTCAAGCGCTTCGCGCCTGTCTGCTCCCATTCCTGGTATTGACGTTCCAGCGCCTCCAGCCGTTCCGTCAACTGCGAGACGCTGTTGGACGCGGCCAATTGTTCGCGCTCGGCGGAGGAGAGGGATGTGATGCGGGCCTCATCGGCCTTGACGCGCTCGGTCAGATCCTTGATCTCGACCTGGTTGGCGCGATAGCGGTCGCCCGAGCCCTTGCCGTCCTGCTTCAACTGCTCGATGGTTTGCAGGCGGTGATCGGCGGTCAGCGGCTGGCCGCACAGCGGACATTCCGCGCCTTCGGTTTCTTCTAGGCGGTCGATGCGCGTCTTCATCTCGTCCATCTGGACCTTGAGCGCCTCGTTCTCCGCCTTGAGCTCCGCCTGCCTCTCGCGCCCCGCCTGGAGTTGAGATTCGATCTCTTTGCGCGTAGTCAGCTTGAAGGTGATTTCCTCCAACGCGGATTGGGCGGCGGAAATTTTGTTTTTCAGCTCTTCGGCTGTTGCAAATTGGGCCTGCACCGCCTCTGACTGTTCCGTCAGCGACGTTAATTCCTGTTCCAGCCTGGCCTTCTCCGCTTCGATCTCGCGCAGCAGGGGCTGACGTTTCTCATCATGCTCCCGGAATTGGGCCGCCACCCCGTCCAGGCGGGCGACCTCGGCGCGGGCCGACTGCCAGGCCTGGTACGCGGACTCGACCTGATCGGCGCGGTTGACGAGATCCGCATAGGTGGAGGCATCCGCTTCTTTGGCGGCGAGACGGGCCTGAAGTCCAGACAGGCCGTTTTGCGAGCGGGTCAGGGCCGCCGAGAGGGTATCCGCCAGTCGGCGTTGTTCGGCCAGCGAAGCGGAGGTCCGCTTGATGTTT
This sequence comes from Chloroflexota bacterium, assembly GCA_016191845.1. Taxonomy (GTDB): domain Bacteria; phylum Chloroflexota; class Anaerolineae; order Anaerolineales; family Villigracilaceae; genus JACPVF01. The sequence continues at coordinate 186,584 of JACPVF010000011.1, read as the reverse complement.
TCCAGCGCGGCTTCTTGCGTCGCGCGCAGCGAGGTCAGGGTTTTCAGTTGCGTGTCGAGTTCGGCCAGGCGCGCTTTGCGCGGTTCCTCCTCGGCCAGTTCGGCGTCGATCTCGGCGACGCGGCCTTCGATTTCGCTCACTTCGTGCTCGATGGCCTTGCGTCGTTCGGCAGTGCGCTCGCGGTAGGTCTCCCACATTTCCAGCCCGAGGATCGAGCCTAGCACGGCCTTGCGCTCGCTGGCCTTTTTCTGGGTGAATTCGTCGGCCTTGCCTTGCAAAAAGAACGAGGCATTGACGAAGGTATCGTAATCCAGCCGCAGAGTCTGGCGGATGCGCGCCTCGGTTTCGCTGCGCGTCTTTTCGGTCAGCGGCCGCCAGGACTCGCCGTCGGCCACCTGAAATTCGAGGATGGTGGTCTTGCCCCTCGGCAGCGTGCGCTGGATGCGATAGACGTTGTTCTCGTAACTGAAGGTCAGCGCCACCTCGGCGGCCTTCGATTGCAAGTTGACCAGCGAGTCGTCGCGTTTGCGCGCCTGCCCGAAGATCGCCCAGGTGATGGCGTCGAGCAGCGACGATTTGCCCGCGCCGTTGTGGCCCGAGATGCAGGCCAGGTCGAAGCCCGTGAAGTCCAGTTCGACGGGTTCGCGGTACGAAAGGAAGCCAGCGATGCGCAGTTTGAGGGGAATCATGTTGGATGGATTATAATCGAACCGTTATGCGCGAAACCACCGACGCCCGCGCCCGTCTGCGCCTGATCCTCGTTTCCATCATCGGGTTTTCGCTCGTATGCTATTGCATCGGGGGATTTGCCTTGTTGATCGCGCCCGACCACAGCCCGACCCCCACGCCCACGCTGACCGCCACAGGCCTGCCTCCCACCCTCGTGCCCCTGACGCCCACTCCCATCACCCCGACAGGCAGCATCACTCCGTGGATCGTGACGGTCACCCCGTCGTTGACGCCGTCCATCACCCCGAGCGTCACCGCCTCGTGGACGCCCTTCCTGCCGCCCACCTGGACCCCGTCCGCCACTCTGATCCCCAGCGACACCCCCACTTGGACGCCCTCGCCCACCTGGACTCCTTCCATCACGCCTTCCCCGACGAACACACCTCTCCCCACGGATACCCCCACGGGAACGCCCACCACATCACCGACCGCCTTCCAATAACCATGACAGACTTACTTCCTTTTCTGAAATCCCTGCTCACGGTTTCGGGCCTTTCGGGCCATGAAGCCCCCGCCGCCCGCCTGATCGAGGCGGAGTGGAAACCATTGGTGGACGAGGTCCACTACAGCCGCCTCGGGTCGTTGCACGCCCTCAAGAAGGGGAGCGGTCCCGAGCCGCGTCCCTCGCTGTTGATTGCCACCCACATGGACGCCATCGGCCTGATTGTCAAGAAGGTCGTGGATGGATTCCTCTACACGGCGGGTGTCGGCGGCGTGGATGTGCGCGTCCTGCCTGGCACGCCCGTGCTGGTCCATGCTGAGGGCGGCGACCTGCCTGGCGTGGTAGCCATGCCGATGGGCAAACTCCTGCCCGCAGGCGCGAACGACGGCTTCCTCACGCTGGAGCATCTCGTGGTAGACACGGGCCTGACTCCTGCCGAAGTGAAGCGACGTGTGCAAGTCGGCGATTTGATCTCGTTCGACACGCCGCCCGTCGAGATGGCGGGTGAAGTTCTCAACGGGCATTCGCTGGATAACCGCGCCTCGGTCGCCGCGCTGACGGTGGCCCTGAACGAGTTGCAGGGCAAGGCCCATGCCTGGGATGTGTGGGCGGTAGCCTCGACCCAGGAGGAGGTTGGCGCCAAAGGCGCGGGGACCTCAGCCTTTGCGTTGAATCCCAGCCTGGCTGTCGCCGTGGACGTCACCTTTGCCAAGGGCCCGGGCGCGAACGGCTGGGAGACCTTCCCGCTTGGCAAGGGGCTGACCCTTGGCCTGGGTCCGAACATCCACCCCTTCCTGCACAGCCGTTTCAAGGAATTGGCCGACAAGCTCGAGATCCCCTACACCATCGAGCCCATGCCGCAGTCCTCGGGTACCGACGGGATGACGCTGCAACTGGCCGCGGAAGGCATTCCCACCATGGTGCTGGGCATCCCGCTGCGCTACATGCATACGCCTGTCGAGTTGGTCACGCTCAAGGATATTCAGCGCGTGGGACGATTGCTGGCTGAATTCATCGGCGCGCTTGAAGCCGACTTCATCGAAAAGATTGTCTGGGAATAACATGCTGACACTTGGCGCTGCCCAATTCAAACTGCTCGAAAAACTCTGCAACGCCGTGGGCGTCTCTGGCGACGAAGGCGAGGTCCGCAAGATCGTGCTGGACGAGGTCAAGCCTTACGCCGATGAGGTCAAGGTGGACGCGCTCGGCAGCGTGCTGGTCACCAAGCGCGGCACGGGACGCAACCGTCCGCGCGTGATGTTGGATGCGCACATGGACGAGATCGGCTTCATGATCGTCGCGGATGACGGCGACGGACTGTATCGCTTCGAACATGTCGGCGGAATCGATGACCGTCACCTGCTGGGCAAACAGGTCATCGTGGGCAGGGACCACACGCCCGGTGTGATCGGCGCTGCGCCGATTCACTTGCTCTCGCCCGACTCGCGTACCCGCAAGGTGGGCGTGGATGCGCTGCGCATCGACCTCGGTCCGAGCGGCAAGGCCAGGGTTGGCGACCGCGCCACTTTTGCCACCCAATTCCGCCGTGTGGGTCCGTCGATTCTCTCCAAGTCCATCGATGACCGTATCGGCGTGGCGATCCTGATCGAGCTGCTTAAGCATGCTCCCGCCAACGTGGACCTGTGCCTGGCCTTCTCGGTGCAGGAGGAGATCGGTCTGCATGGCGCGAAGGTGGCCGCTCATTATTTCGATCCCGATCTGGCCTTCGCCATCGATTCGACTCCCGCCCACGATCTGCCCATGCACGACGGCAGCGAAAGCGTGGCCTACAACACCAAACTGGGACTCGGCCCCGCCATCTACACCGTGGATGGGCATACCGTCCACGACCCGCGCCTGATCCGCTTTTTGACGGAGACGGCTGAGGCGGAGGGAATCCCGTATCAACTGCGCCAGCCTGGCGGCGGCGGCACGGACTCGGGCGCCATCCAGACGGCGCGCGCGGGCATCCCGACTGTCTCGATCTCGGTGCCGCATCGTTACACCCATTCGCCGATCAGCATCTCGCGCGTGGACGATTGGAAGAACACACTCAACCTGATCCATGCCGCGCTGGGACGGGTGACGAAAAGCGTGATCGCCTCGCGCTGAGTGAAGTCGAAGCGCGAAGAGCGTTGACCATATTTAGAGGTACTCATGAACGGATTGATCGCCCTGTACGGCGCAGGCGAATACCTGCCCGTGGTCGAACCCATTGACCGTTTCCTGCTTGATAGTCTCAACCTGGACGGCCGCAGGCCGCGCGTGGTCTGCCTGCCGACGGCGGCAGGCAGGGAAGGCGACGGCAGCATCAATCGCTGGTCGAACATGGGTGTCGAACATTTCCAAAAACTCGGCGCGGATGTCTCGGCCTTGCGCATCATCGACCGCGCTTCAGCCGATGACCCACAGTTCGAGTCCACGCTGGAAGCCGCCGACTTGATCTACTTTTCGGGCGGCGACCCAAATTACCTGTACCAGACCCTGAACGGCAGCCGCGCCTGGAATGCAGCCCAGAAGGCCTGGGCGCGTGGAGCCATCTATGCGGGCTGTTCGGCGGGCGCGATGATCCTCGGGCAGAAGCTACCCAACTTCCGCATGTTCGGCAATGGGACGCCCTCGGCCTTCGGCGTGATGTCGGCCTCCTACGTCCTGCCGCACTTCGATGCCATGCCCGCCATGTTCAAGCCGATGGTGACCGCCTTGCGCAAGACCCTCAAGGACGGCGAATATGCCCTCGGCGTGGACGAAGACACTGCCCTGGTCGGCAGGCTGGGCGGGGAGTGGCAGGTGCTGGGTACCAGCCAGGTCCATTTGTTGACCCGCGACGCCGACAAAAGTTATCGCGCGGGCGAACCAATTCCATTGTGAGACCTCGGAAGTCTCATCCGTTTCACCCATCAGGAAGACTCTCAACAGACTTCCGAGGTCTGTAAACTTTCTAAAAGGCGAGACATCATGAAACAACTCCTGCAAAAACTCACCGAAACCTTCAGCCCCTCGGGCTACGAAGACGCCATCCGCGCCGTGATCCGCGCCGAGGTCGAGCCGCTGGCTGATGAGATCCGCGTGGACGCGCTGGGCAACCTCATCGTCCGCAAAGGGACGCTCGGCCCGGGCGGTAAGCGCATCCTGATCGCCGCTCACATGGACGAGATCGGTCTGATCATCAGCCACGTGGACGAGCGCGGGTTCGTGCGCTTTGCGCCCATCGGCGGCGTCTTTGGCCGTTACCTGCTCAGCGGACGTGTTCGCTTCCTGAACGGCACAGCGGGCCTGATCGGCTATGACCGTCTCGAAAAGGTTACCGAGATCCCCTCTGCCGACAAGATGTTCCTCGATGTGGGCGCCACGGGACGCAAGGATTGTCCCGTCCAGGTCGGCGATGTGGCCGCCTTCGACCGCCCCTTCCAGGATTTTGGCTCGCGTGTGGTCGCCAAGTCGCTGGACAACCGCGCGGGCGTGCTGGTCGCCATCGAAACGCTGCGTGCCCTTAAGTCCACGCCGAATGAGGCGTATTTCGTCTTCACTGTGCAGGAGGAGGTCGGCACCATCGGCGCCGCTGCGGCCGCCTTCGGCCTCGACCCCGAGATCTCCATCGCTGTGGATGTCACCCCCTCGGGCGACACCCCCGACGCGCACAAGCTCGAGGTAGCGTTGGGCAAGGGCCCCGCTGTCAAGATCCGCGACGTGGGTATGCTGGCCGACCCGTCGGTGGTGCGCTGGATGACCCGCACCGCCGAGAAGGCGCGCATCCCCTATCAGCGCGAAGTGCTCACCATCGGCTCCACCGATGCGCGCGCCATGCAGGTCGCGCGCGCGGGTAATCTCTCGGGGGCGCTGTCGGTGCCTGTGCGCTACGTCCACTCGCCGTCCGAGATGATCGACATGGTCGATCTGGAGAACACGGTCAAATTGCTGACCGCCCTGCTCAAATTGCCTGTCAAGCTGGATTGATGCGCCGCCTTCTGGGATTGCTCCTGCTGGCGGCCCTCACCGCTTGCAGCACGCTGACCCCCTCCTCCACCCCCGCGCCTGCTCCCGTCACCGAGACGCAGCCGCCTGCGCCGCCGACGGCCACCCAACTTGCTGTCCGCTCCCTGCGCATCTGGCTTCCTCCACAATTCGACCCCAACGCCGATACCCCCGCCGCGTCCCTGCTCAGGGCGCGGCTGGATGCGTTTACCGTGGCGCATCCAGGTCTGACGCTCGAGGTCCGTATCAAGGGGTCAAAAGATGAGGTCGGCCTGCTTGAGGCGCTGTCCCTTACCCGTTCCGTCGCGCCCAGCGCCCTGCCCGATCTGGTGGCCCTTTCCCGTGCCGACCTGGAGGCTGCTGCCCTCAAAGGCATGGTCCACCCGCTCGAAGGCCTCACGAACCAACTGGCCGATCCCGACTGGTATCCCTACGCCCGTCAGTTGGGGCAGGTCCAAAAGACCGCCTACGGTCTGCCCTTTGCGGGCGACATGCTGGCCGTGGCGTACCGCTCCGCTCAATTCGAAATCCCTCCCTCCGCCTGGGCTGATCTGTTTGTGGATCGCCACTCCTTGTCCATCGACACCAGCGACTCGAACAGCCTGGTCCTGCTCAGCTTATACCTGTCCACGGGTACACCCCTGGTCGACGATGCCAACCATCCCACCCTGGATGAAGCCGCCTTGGTGCGCGTGCTGCAGGCGCTGAAGTCGGCCCGCCTGACCGCGGTTGGGTCAGGGGATGCTGCCTGGAACGCCTTCGAAGATGGCCGCGCCGACCTGACCGTGGCCTGGTCCTCACGCTCCCTGCTGGACCCTCCGTCTGCTTCCGCTTTGATGCCGTTGCCCAGCCTCGATGGGACTCCATTCACCCTTGCCAGGGGCTGGGTCTGGGCGCTGGCGGGCTCGAATCCGCAAACCGACCCGCTGGCCGCCGAATTGGCCGAGTGGCTCACCGCAGGCGATTTCCTCGCCCAATGGGACCAGGCTTTGGGCTATCTGCCGCCGCGTCCCAACGCGCTCAAGACCCTCGACCCACGCGGCGCCCTGGATGCTGTCTCGCAATCGGCGCAGGTCATGCCCGCCAACGACCTGGTCCTCACAGTGGGCCCCGTCTTCCAGACGGCGTTGGGGCGTATCTTGAACGGCGAATCGCCTGAGGTCGTGGCAAAAGAGTCGGTCGAGGCGTTGAAGTAAAGCCCCCTGGTCTACCAATGGGTGAGTGGGGATGGTCTGTCCATCAGGTAGAATGTCGAAGAACTCAACCCTGTTTTGGAGAACCCCATGGGAGATTACAACCGTTCCACCCGCGAATTGAAACTCGAGACTTTGTCCCCTGCCATGTCCGCCGCGCTCAAAGACCATATTGAACAATACAACCTCGGTGACGTGCTGGCCGATGAGTTGATGTGCATCGAGGCGACGTCCGAAAAGATCAAGAAGGGACTGTTCGCTGGTCCAGGCCCAAAGGCTATGAAGATGGGCGTGGTGCTGACGAAACGCTGGCTGTTCGAAATCCGCGCTGCGGATAATGAGGCGCCCTACGCGCGGTCTTTGCGTCTGGCCGATATCGTGGTCGAAGATCACGAGAAGAGCGCTTTTGCTAGAATGGTGCCCGATACCGGCGTTCATATCACAGGTCAGGCCACGGGAGCGACCGAAAGCGGCACCAGCTTCATTGGTCTGGGCAAGGATGCGTCGGGCGAGAAATTCAAAGAGATGCTCATCCGCGCTGTGCAGGAAGCCAAGAAGTAAACAAAAAAGTCCAGCGCCAGGCTGGACTTTTTATTGGGACGACCCAGTCTTACGACTGTGCCTCGGTTTCCTCTTCCTTCGGCTTATTGGGCATCAGCATGGAGATGCCCGCGCCAAGCGCGAAGGCTCCCGCCGAACCTGCGCTGGCGAAGTCAGTCAACGCGATCAGCAGGCCGAAGAAGCCCAAAGCGAGCGCAATCTGCAGTTGCCAGATGGCCTTCTTATAGGAATCCAGCAGGAAGCGCCCGAGTGCCAAACCGATGACGAGGAAACCAACGGCGCGCAACAGGTATCCGAACAAATCAATGACGTCAGTGAGCAGAACAGGCATGTCAAAATCCTTTCGTTGGTATTTGGGGGATTACAACCAGGCCCACAGCATCCACAGGATGATCATGAGCACTCCAATGCCGAACAGGGCCAGGAACGACCAGCCCCAGGCGATCATGTAGGTTTTGGCGGAATCGAATGCCTGACGCCAATCGCGGAAACGCAGATATTCCGCGCCGACCAGCGCCAGCGGCGCAGCCAGCAACCCCACCAGCGGGGTCAGGAAGATGCTCCCGAGGATCGCAGCCAGGTAACTCAAGCCGATGGATCGCCAGGGAATTTGTTTGTCGCGCATTCGGTAGGCGATGATGATGTTGTCCACCACGCTGCCGCCCAGCATGAGCAGGGTGATCAACCCGAACAGAGTCCAGTCGATCCAGGCCATGCGGCCCAGCCCTGCCTCGATCAACGCGTACACCAGGGATGACAGCCAGATGATGATCAGCCCGGGAAAGACGGGGACAACCAGTCCGAATAGGCCGACCAGCATGAAGAGCAGGATCAGCACTTGCAGGAAGGTTTGCAGGAAGAGTTCGAATTCGGTCATGGCATATGCAACTGGCAGTCACCTTCAAGGTGACTGCCAGTTGATTTTACCTCATGGTTTGATGACGTCCACGCCACCCATCCACGGACGCAGGACCTCGGGCACCACGATCGAGCCGTCAGCCTGCTGGTAGTTTTCCATGACGGCGATCAGCGTGCGGGGCAGACCCAGTCCCGAGCCGTTGAGCGTGTGCAGCAATTTGATCTTGCCGCCCTCACTGGGACGATACTTGATATTGGCGCGCCGTGACTGGAAGTCGGTGACGTTCGAGACCGAGGAGACTTCGAGCCACTCGTTGCAGCCAGGCGCCCACAGTTCGAGGTCGTAGGTCATGGTCGAGCCGAAGCCGATGTCGCCTGTGCACAGTTGTTTGACGCGGTAGGGGATGCCCAACTGGGCGCAGGTCTCCTCGGCATCGGCCAGCATCTTCTGATGCATGGCCTCCGACTCCTCTGGCCTGCAGTAGATGTACATCTCGACTTTGTCGAACTGATGTCCGCGCTTGATGCCGCGCACGTCGCGGCCCGCGCTCATCTTCTCGCGGCGGAAGCAGGGCGTGTAGGCAGTGTACATGCGCGGCAGGGAGGCTTCGTCGAGGATCTCGTCCATGTGCAGGCCGGTCAACGGGACTTCGGCGGTCGGCACGAAGTAGTAATCCTCTTCGTGGTCGCGGTAGAGGTTATCGGCAAACTTGGGCAGTTGGCCCGCGCCGAAGACCGTGGCGGTCTTGACCATGAAGGGCAGGTATTGTTCACGGTAGCCCTGACGGGTGTGCAGGTCGAGCATCCAGGCGATCAGCGCGCGTTGCAGACGGGCGCCTGGGCCGCTGAGCACGTAGAAGCGAGAACCCGTCAGCTTGGTGCCACGCTCGAAGTCGATGATGCCGAGGGCAGGACCGAGGTCCCAGTGCGGCTTGGGGGTGAAGTCGAACTGACGCGGCTGGCCGACGGTCTTGATGACGATGTTCTCGCTGTCGTCCACGCCGTAGGGTGTGCGCGGGTCGGGGATGTTGGGCAGGGTGGCGGTCAGTGCGCTGAGACTGGACTCCACTTCGGCCAGTTCCTTGTCCAGCGCGGCAATCTGGTCGCCGACGACGCGCATGGCAGCCACTTTGGCCTCGCGTTCGGCGGGGTCCTTCATGCGGCCGATCTCCTTCGAGACTGTGTTGCGTTCGGCCTTCAGTTTTTCCACTTCCGAGAGCAGGCCACGGCGTTTCTCGTCCAATTGCAGGATGGAGTCGACCGGGCTGGGATCCATCTGGCGGTCTTTCAGCGCCTTGCGGACCACGTCTGGGGTTTCGCGGATCAGATTGATATCGAGCATGATGCACCTCCGTGCGGAAATAGAATACGCCCCCGGTCCGTTTGCAGGACGAGCGTCGGAAGTACATCCGACACCTTCGGGGGGTGTCTCGTGGTGCCACCTGCTTTCGTTGTTTGCAAATCATTGATTTGCGCTACAACCTTGGAGTCGCGATAACGGGCGAGACCGTTCTTCTTACGGCGGCGCAAGATGACCTCTTGCGAACCGTCCCTGCGAAGAAAACCTGGCGAAGTGGATTTCACATTCCGCGCCGACCGTCTCGCACTGTCCGACGGCTCTCTGAACGGCTGAAGAAGTTACGTGTCTTCACGCTGTCGATGGTGGGATTATACCCGCCTCGGGAAGGCTGTCAAGCAGGCGGGTCAGTGTTCCCTGTAAACTTCTCCGCCGTAGCCTGGCCGTCCTGGGTAATACCTTCGCGCTGGAAGACTTTGGCCAGCGTCAGGAAGATAATCTTGAGATCCAGCCAGAAGGACCAGTTGTCCACATACCACACGTCCAGGCGGAATTTGTCCTGCCAGGAGAGGGCGTTGCGGCCGTGGACCTGGGCCCAACCCGTCAGTCCGGGGGGCATGTCGTGACGACGGGTCTGTTCGGCGGAGTAGAGCGGAAGATATTCCATCAGCAGCGGGCGCGGTCCGACCACGCTCATCTCCCCGCGCAGGATGTTGAAGAGTTCGGGCAATTCGTCCAGCGAGGTGGAGCGCAGGATGCGCCCAAAACGGCCGAGTCGCTCGGAGTCAGGCAGCAGGCTTCCGTCCGGGGCGAAGCGGTCAGCCATCGTCCGAAACTTGAAGATGTGGAATGGGCGTCCCTTGTAGCCTGGCCGCTGCTGGCGGAACAGGACGGGCCCTCCGAGGTTGATCCGCACCAGCAAGGCCGTCAGCCCTATGACGGGCGAAAGCACGATCAGTGCAAGCATCGAGGCGATCAAGTCGAAGAGTCTTTTGCTGGCGGGCATGCGAGCATTCTACCGCACCCCGCGTAAGGTGTGGTATATTTTGCATAGGAGCGACCTATGAATGAGCGCATACTGATCATCGAAGACGACCAGGCGATCCTGAAGCTTTTGCAGCGCAGCCTCGCCTATGAAGGGTACACTGTGGACACCGCCACCGACGGCCGCACCGGCCTGATTCTGGCACGCGACCACAACCCCGATCTCGTCATCCTGGATTGGATGCTGCCCGGCATGGATGGCTTGGAGGTTTGCCATCGCCTGCGCACCGGCGGCTCCCTGCCGATCCTGATGTTGACCGCCAAAGACACCGTTCAGGATCGCGTGCAGGGCCTGGACGCGGGCGCGGACGATTACATCGTCAAGCCTTTCAACCTCGACGAGGTGCTGGCTCGCATCCGTGCATTGTTGCGCCGCACCCAGCCCGAGCGCGTGCCCGTGCTCAAGTTCGCGGACCTCTCGCTGGATACCGGTTCGCGACAGGCTTCGCGCGGCAGCCGCCTGGTCTCGTTGACCGCCAAGGAGTATGAGTTGCTCGAGTTGTTCCTGCGTCATCCCAAGCAGGTGCTCACCCGCGAAGTGATCTTTGACCGTGTGTGGGGGTATGACTTCGGCGGTGAGAGCAACGTGCTGGAAGTGTATATCCGTTACCTGCGCCAGAAACTGGAGGCCGAGAACGAGCCTCGTCTCATTCATACGGTGCGCGGCGTGGGCTACGTCCTGCGCGAAAACCCCTAACCCAACAGCCGCCCCTCATCGGGCGGCTTCTTTGATCTTATGTCCCTGCGCCTTCGTTTGACCCTGTTATATTCCGTGCTGATCGGCATGATCATGCTGATCTTTGGCACGACTGTCTTCTTGCTGGTCAATATCCTCATCATCAACCAGGTGGATGATCGTCTGACCGCGCAGGCCAACGATGTGATTGGGATGGCCCGCCTTGGCCCGGATGGCGAATTGGACCGCATCTCCCTGCCGCCGCTCGACATGAACACCAACAACTATATCCAGATCTGGGACCGCGACCGAAAATTGTTGACGGCTTCGGCGGCCTTGCGGAATCTCAAAGAGCCGCTCGATTCATATGGATTGGTGGCGGGCGGCCCCATCTTCCGCGAGAACACCTTGCATGGATATCACCTGCGTGTGTTGAGCGTTCCGCTTCAGATGGGGGAACGCACTCTCGGAACCTTGCAGGTGGCTACCGACCTGGATGTGGTCGATACCATCCGCCGCAACATGTCCACTACCATGCTGGCATCGGCGGCGGTGGCCGTTGTGTTGGCAGCGCTGGCCTCGTGGGTGATCCTGGGACGCGCCCTCTCGCCCGTGGAGGCCATCACCGAGACCGTGGACCAGATCAATCGTGCCGACGATCTCTCGCGCCGCATCCCTTATCGTCACCAGGCCGACGACGAGATCGGTGAGATGGTCGAATCTTTCAATCAGACCCTCGAGCGTCTTGAGTCGCTCTTTACTTCCCAGCAGAGATTTTTGGCAGACGTCAGCCACGAACTGCGCACGCCGTTGACGGTCATCAAGGGCAATGTGGATTTGATGCGCCGCATGAAGCAGATCGACGACGAGTCGCTTGCGAGCATCGACCAGGAGGCGGGTCGACTTACCCGCCTGGTGGGCGGGCTGCTTATGCTGGCCCAGGCCGAGTCGGGCAAGCTGACCCTCAATCTGCGGCCGGTCGAGTTAGATTCTCTGCTGGTGGAGGTTTTCCAGGAGATGCGTGTGCTGGCGGGGACCAAGGTCCATGTGCATTTGAAGGAGATCGACCAGTTGCAAGTCAATGGTGACCGCGACCGTCTGAAGCAGGTCCTGTTGAATTTGGCGGCCAACGCCATCCAGTACACGCCACAAGATGGGGATGTATTCATCAGCCTGGCCAAGGCGGGCGACCAGGCCCGCATCAGTGTGTGGGACACGGGCCCGGGCATCCCGCCCGAGGACCTGCCGCACATCTTCGAGCGTTTCTATCGGGCGGAGAAATCCCGCACACGCTCGCGCACCAGCGGCTTTGGGCTGGGACTCTCTATCACCAAGTGGATCGTGGAGCACCACAATGGGCGCATCGAGGTCGAGTCGAAAGAGGGGAAGGGAACAACCTTCGTAATCTGGCTGCCTCTGTTCAAGAACTAGCAGCCTATTGATTTTGGCTGGCCTGCTGACACAGGCTCACCCCGTATTTTGTATACCATTCATCCAGTGCCGCGCTTTGGGTCTCCCCCCGAAGCGCGTCTTCGTAGATAGGCGCGCCGTAGCGGACATAGCGTTGAGTCTCGGCAGGCCAGGACCATTCGGCGCGGGCAATAACGCCGATGCCGCCGTTGTAACCCGCCAGCGCGAGACGCGCGTTTCCGCCCGCCGCCTGCAGGGAGCGGGCCAGGTAGCCGAGTCCACGCAGGGCATTGGTGTCGGGATCGTAGGGATTGTCGGTCAGGGTAAAGTGAAAAGGCATGACCTGGAAGAGGCCCATGGCCCCCGAGCGAGAACGGGCACGCGGGTCGCCGCAGGATTCGATCTGCATGACCACGGCCGCCAGGTTTGGGTCCACACCTGCGGCGGCAGCCCAGCGCAAGATGGAGTCGCTCCAGTGCAGCACCTCGGGACGGAAGAAAGGTGCCAGTCCCCCGGTGACGGACTCGGCAGGTGCGGCCATCACGGCGGTGGGAGTCGGCTGGCGAAAGGCGAAGATCGCCAACAGCAAACTGGTCAGGAGTACGGCCAGGGGCGGAATCAGAAAGCCAGACAGACATCCGCTGCCTTGTTCTTGCGGGGCAGCGGATGTCTGGAATTCGTCGATTGTTCGGGAGCGAGCTCGGGGCATGAAATTATCCTTATTCTGGGTCGTAGGACCCGGCTCGAAAGGAGTATTCGATTGTTCGGGCAGTCTCAGGCGTCGTAGTGTTCGCTGGGGTTGTTGCGTTCGCTAAAGTTGACGTTGTGATAGGTCGGTTCGGCCCGTGTAAAGGATGTTTGTTGGGCGGGCTTGGGCGCAGGGCGATAGGCCGAGGCATTGCTGGCAGCGGGGCGCTGGATCTGTGAGGCAGGACGCAGCACAGGCTGTTGGGCGGACTGATTCGTGCGGGTGGGATAGGTCCGCACGGCGTTGTGGTCGGTGGTGAACAGACGGTCGCCTGCCATGGAGAAGGTGCCGATGATCAGGATGCGGATCAGCCAGACCATGACGGCCACGATGACGGGCACAGCCTTGGTCATGGTGGCGGAACTGACCACGGCGGTCCCAGCCACGTTTCCCTGGGTGGCGATGGCTACCGACACGCCCCACCAGGTGAGGCCTGCGTTGAAGGCGGCCGCCAGCAGCCAGGCGCCGAACAGGTACCAGACCTCGGCGGGCTCGTCGCGACCCTGCTCGGGGGTGAAGATGCGCGCGATGCCTGCAAAGTCAATGCCGCAGAAGGCGATGGCCAGCACGGTGGCCCAGCGCAGACCTGCAAATTTGAGATTGCCGAGCATATCCAGCAGGGCGAATTGGGTGGTGCTGAAGTTGAAGACCTCGAAGGCCAGCAGGGCACCGATAATCATCAGGCCCCAAGTCGCGCCGCGGTTGAAGCGGCGATTTTTGAAGAGGGCCACCAGCCCGTCTCCGATATTCCTACGATAACCAGACATTTCGACCTCCTTGTCGAATCGGGTGACTTGAATAGATTATAGAACAATTGTTCTAAAAGTCAAGCCCCAGATATGACAGGAAGATTGAAAAAGCTCCCCGATTTCGGGGAGCTTTGTGACTACTTCTTCTGCGGTGTGGACATTTCCTGGCGTACGGTGTGGTACAGACTCTCCGCCTTCAACTCGCTGAGCGCATAGCAGGGTGATTTGAGGTGGTCCGCCAACTGCTGGGCCAGGCCCTGGTCGAAGGCGGCGTGCTCCATATTGATGACCACGGAGCGCGTTTTCTCGTTGGCAATCAACTCGGCGAAGCGGAAAGATTCCTCCTGGGGTGGCAGAGTCCCCAACGAGACGTTGCCCGCCCCATCGGTCAGGATGATGAGCAGCGGTTCCACGTCGGGGTGGAGGTGCTTCTCGTGAGTCAGCACGTCGTGGGCCATGAACAGTCCGGCCGAGAGCGGAGTCTTGCCGCCGACGGGGATGTCCACCAACGCGCGCTGGGCCAGTTGTACCGAGTTGGTGGGGGGCAGCACCAGCGTGGCGCGATCCTTCTGGAAGACGATCAGGCCAACGCGGTCGCGGCGTTGATAGGCGTCCGTCAGCAGGGAGAGGATGGCGCCCTTGGTGGCGTTCATGCGCTCGGCCACGGCCATCGACCAGGAGGCATCCACCAGGAAGAGTACCAGGTTCGAGACGCGCTTGACGCGGATCTTGCGCTGCAGGTCGCCGCGTTCGATGGCGAAAGCCAGGCGCTTGCGTTTTTCAGTACGTTGTTTTTGAAAGGGGGCGGCGGCGCGGAAAGTGGCGTCGAAGGCGATGTCGTCAAGCTTGTCGCCTGCGGGGCGCGCTTTGATGTAGCGGCCGTGCTTGCGCTCGGTCTTGGTGAGTGAGCGGCGGCCGGCATGTCTGCGGGCTAGTTTATCGAGGGGGGTGTTGAGCTTGCGAGGCAGGAAGGCCTCACCAGGTTTGATCTTTTGCCCGCCTTCCCACCAGTTTGAGTTCGAGTGTGCGAACACATCCTGCGGCATGGGTTGAGGCTGGCCCTGCTGGGGACCTTCCTGCACTTCGTCTTCAAGACTTAAGTTTTTTTTTCTTCGGATTCACCCTGCTTGGAGTCAGACTCCTCGCCCTCTTCCTCGTTCGGGACCGACTGACCGGCCAGCTGCTCGATGCGTTCCTGCAACTGTTCGGTGGTCATCTCGGCCTGTTGGAAAGGTGTGCGCTTGATGCGGTGCGGCAGCGCCAATTCGGCGGCCAGGGCAATATCGTGATCGTTGATCTTGGTGCGGCCTTCGAAGGCGGCCTGGGCGCGCGCGGCCTTGAGGATGACCAGATCGGCGCGGTGACCATCCACGTTGAGGGAAGCCGTCAGTGCGGCGATGGAGAGCAGGTCACGGCTGGTGTACTTGACCTGGTCCACGAGTTCGCGGGCGTGGGCGATCTTGTTCGAGAGTTCTTGCTCTCTCTCGAGCCAATCCTTGCGGAAAGCCTCGGCATCGCGCTCATAGGACAGGTTGCGCTCCATGATGGTCACGCGTTCACGCGCCTCGCGGATACCGACGATCTCCACCGACAAGGCGAAGCGGTCGAGCAGTTGCGGACGGAGTTCGCCTTCCTCGGGATTCATCGTGCCGACCAGGATGAAACGGGCGGGATGCGCGAAGGAAATGCCTTCTCGTTCGACGGTGTTGACACCCATCGCGGCGGAATCCAGCAACACGTCCACGACATGATCGTCGAGCAGGTTGACCTCGTCGATGTAGAGCAGTCCGCGGTTGGCGGAAGCCAGCACGCCAGGTTCGAAATGACGCTCGCCCTTCTGGATGGCCTGCTCGATGTCGAGCGTGCCAACCACGCGATCCTCGGTGGCCGAGACGGGCAGATTGACGAAGGGTGTGGTGCGTTCTGCGGTGGGGAGTTTTCCGCCGGCGCTGAAACGTTCCTTGCACTCTGTGCACCACGTGGCGGGACGGTCGGGGTCGCATCCGAAACGACAATCCTGTACGACCTTGACGTGTGGTAACAGGGCTGCCAGTGAACGCGAAGCAGTCGACTTGGCGGTACCGCGTTCGCCACGAATCAACACGCCGCCGATGCGGGTGTCCACGGCATTGAGAATGAGCGCGCGCTTCATGCGCTCCTGTCCGACGATGGCTGTAAAGGGATAAATGGCTGGCATGCTTATCTTTTGACTCCGAAGGGGGATTATAACGCACATTCTGCATCGGTTAGGGTTGCCAACTTCTACATTCACTTGTATAATCAGCCGTACTAATTTTTTAAATCGGAGTCAGCCAGTGATGGACCAAATTGATGCCCTGAACGGGCAGGGGGCCGCAGAAGCGAACCCGCAGGGTGAACCCACCAACCACCAGAGCATGGAATCCCTCCTTGAGAGTGAATCGCTGAATGTGGACCTTCCTCAGGTCGGCGAAATTCGCAAGGGCATGATTGCCAGCATTGGTGCCAACCAGATCCTCGTCAGCATCGGCGCCAAGTCTGAAGGCGTGATTGCTGGCCGCGAACTGGAGCAGCTGACCGATGATGAGCGCGCTGCGCTTCACGTCGGCCAGGAAGTTGACGTTTATGTCGTCAACCCCGAGGATTCCAACGGGAATGTCGTCCTTTCCTTCAAGCGCGCGCAGGAGCAAATCTCCTGGGCGAACGTGGAGAAGATGATTGCCGATGAGACCGTCATGGATAGCAAGGTCATCGGCTTCAACAAGGGCGGCCTGATCGTGCCGATCGGCGGATTGCGCGGCTTCGTGCCCGCTTCGCAGATCAGCGCTTCGCGCCGCGCCATGGCCCAGGGCGACACGCCCGAGCAACGCTGGCAGAAGATGGTCGGTGACCCGATCTCCGTTCGCATCATCGAAGTGGACCGCGAACGCCGCCGCTTGATCCTCTCTGAGCGCGCCACCAGCAACGAGACCCGCCAGTCCCTCAAGGATCGCGTCATCAGCGAACTGGAAGAGGGCAAGATCTATACGGGCCGCGTCACCAGCCTGGCCGATTTCGGCGCCTTCGTCAACATTAACGGGGCCGACGGCCTCGTTCACCTCTCCGAACTCTCCTGGGACCGCATTCAGCATCCCAAGGAGATCCTCGAAGTCGGACAGGAAGTCAAGGTCAAAGTCATCAACATCGACCGCGACAAGCGCCGCATCGGTCTGTCGATGCGCGCCCTCCAGGAAGATCCCTGGGCCGCCCGCGTTTCCAAGTTCAGCGTCGGTCAGTTGGTCGAGGGTGTCATCACCCGTCTGACCAAGTTTGGCGCCTTTGCCCGCCTCGAAGGCGACATCGAAGGCCTGATCCACATCTCTGAGATCAGCGATCATCGCATCGAACATCCCAAGGAAGCCATCAAGGAAGGCGAAGTCAAGACCCTGCGTGTCATCCGCATCGATCATGACCAGCACCGCATCGGCCTCAGCCTGCGCAAAGTCGACTCGGCGGCCTTCGCCGACAAGGACTTCAAGATGCTGGCGGAGGAATTCCGCAGCGAAGCGGACGATCCCGCCGCGCCCCCCGATGAGACCCCCAGCGGCGAGAACGAAGCGTAATAGAACAGAGCGCACCCCCGGGTGCGCTCTTCCCTACCATGCCTCTCCTCGTTGATTCCCACAACGACATTGCCTGGAATATGCTTGCCTACGGCCGCGATTACACCCGCGCGGTCGCTCAAACGCGCCAGTTGGAGGCGGGTTCGCAAGTTGTCGAAGTGAACGAAGATTGTTTGATCGGCTGGCCCGAATACCAACGCGGACAGGTGGCCGTGGCCTTTGCCTCGCTGTACGCGCCGCCCATTCGCCGTGTTTCGCACGAGTTGGACACGCGCCACGCCTACCGCACCTCCGACGAGGCCAACCGCATCTACCGCCAGCAGTTGCTGACCTACCGCCGCCTGACCGACTCCCACCCTGACAAATTCCAACTTGTCACTTCCCGTGCTGACCTGAAGCTGATCCTCGACCACTGGCTGACTCCCAGCGAGGATGGGCATCCCGTCGGCCTGGTGCCCTCGATGGAGGGTGCAGACGGCATCCGTAACGCCGCTGAGTTGGAGGAGTGGTATGAGATGGGGTTGCGGATCATCGGTCTGGCCTGGGTGGGGACGCGCTATTCAGGCGGCTGGAAAGAGCCAGGACCGTTGAGCGAGGAGGGGCGCAGGCTGCTCTCCGCGATGGCTGACTATAACTTCGTGCTCGACCTCAGTCACATGGATGAGGCCGCCATCCTCGAGGCCCTGGACCGTTACTCGGGTCCGATCATTGCCACGCACGGCAATTGCCTGTCCCTGTTGCCCGACTTCCCCAACAATCGTCAGTTCTCAGACCGCGTCCTGCACGGCTTGATCGAGCGCGACGGGGTGGTGGGTGTGGTGCCATTCAATGGCTACCTGAAGACGGGTTGGTCCGTCTCCACCAGACGACGCGAGGAAGTGCCTCTCAGCGTGCTGGTGGACCACATTGATCATGTTTGTCAGCTGGCGGGTGATTCCCTGCACGTGGGCATCGGCTCTGACTTCGACGGCGGTTTCGGTCTCCAGTCCGTGCCGCCTGAAATTGATACCATTGCCGACCTGCAAAAGGTCGGTCCGCTCCTGGCGGAACGGGGTTACACGGAAGGGGATATCGCCAACATCCTCGGCGGGAACTGGATCACCCGCCTGCAGCGAGATCTTCCCTGATATGACCCAAAATATGCTTTCCTCTACGACCCCTGTCGATACCTCGCGCTTCGAGACCCCCAAGCGGATGCGCGTCCGTACGGGCTTTTTCCTGACCCTGTTCGGGTTGTTCGTCTTCATGGTGGGAGCCAAACCCAACTGGTTTGGCTGGGACCGCAGTCCCGTGGTCGGCTTTGTGCAGATCGTTGTATTCTTGCTCGGGCTTGGCTTGATCTGCCTGGGCGGATACGTGGGTCTGTTGGCCCTATGGAAGGGCAGGGAACGCTCCATCCCTGCTGACATTGGTTTGCGCCTGGTAAGTACGGGCTATATCATCTCGGTTTTTGCGGGCATGGCCGATATCTTTGGCATGGGGTCGCATAGCCTGCCGCAGGTGCCGTACTTCGGTCCCTTGCAGGCCACGGGCGTGCTGATCGGCGAGGTGGTCATCGCGATCGGATTCCTGTTGATGGTCCCATTTGGCAAGCATGCCGAATCGAAATAAGTTTTCCTTGACATGATAAAAGGCAGTCTCCTGGGAGACTGCCTTTTTATTTCTTGATGGATCAAGCCTGTGCCACGGCGGGTGCAGGTATTGGCCAGGCCCAGTTCAGCAGGCGGGTGTTGATCTTCAGGAAGAAACGGCCCACCTTGAGCGAGATTTCTTTCAGCCATTGGAAAATAAATGGCTTGCGAATCAGGATCAACGCTATCGTGAATACAATCAGCAATAGACCGAAAATCAAGCTGTAGAGAATCGCCGAAACAACGGCTACAATGACCCACAACGGCAAGGTAATTGGAACGACCAACCAGGCCTTGGGATGGTAATCACGTTTCTCTTCGTCCCCTTCGGGCAGGCGCTTGTTGTAGAAATGCGTGAACGCCGACATACCCCACACGACCAGAACCACCAGGCAACTCATCCCACTGCATAGTTGCCAATGCTCGATCAACATCGTTTTTCTCCCTGCTGAAACTCACCCTGAAAAAATCGAACCAGATGCTCTGATTATATGAGATTTTTGTCTTTTTGATTCCCCCAAATTCTCAAGTTATAACGCCACCCATCCACCACGCACGCCCTGGTGCACAGCCTCGGCACGATTGGTGACGTTCAACTTGGTGAAGATGGACGAGACATGGAACTTGACGGTGTGTTCGCTGATGCTCAACATTGCCGCGATCTGTTTGTTGGCCTTGCCTTGAGCGAGCAACCCCAGCACCTCGATCTCGCGTTCGCTCAAGGCGGGATATGCATCCCCTTCGCGCGGCGCGGACTGAGCGTTGATGAATTGTGGGGCGCTGACCACCAATCCCTCGGAGAGGGCGTGGAGGGCGGCCAGCAATTCCTCGCGAGAGGCCTCGAGCGGCAGCGCGCCCCAGACGCCCCCCATTTGAGCCAGGGCCTGGACCGTGGGCCTGTCCTCCGTCAAAGCGAGGATCGCCGACCCTGTATCGGAATCAGGCTCGAGGTCCAGGCGGGTGGCGGAGGCCGAGGCGTGAACGATCACGTCGGCCTCCGCATCGCTCAGGTCGGGGGAATCCAGCCGATCGGCCTCACCCACGATCTCCACATCGGAGTCGGCCAACAGGGCGCGCAAACCGAGGCGCAGAGCGGGGATAGGTGCGATCAGCAGGACGCGGATCAAATTACTTCCTTTCACCCACGGTAATGTGGACTGTCTGCACCTGGCCGCCGCGCAGAATTTCGATGGCGGTGGACTGGCCGACGGTGTCACTGGTAAGAGCTGCAAACAGGTCGTCGGCGTCGTGCAGGATGTGATCATTGACCTTGGCGAGAATATCGCCCACCAACAGGCCGCCTTTCTCGGCGGGGCCGTCCTTTTCGAGCCAAAGGATCAAGAGGCCCGTCTCGACGGGCTGGGTGCGGACACCCAGGTATCCGCGTTTCACGCTGCCGTGTTGCGCCAGCGCTTCGGCAATGCTCCATGCCACGCGCACGGGGATGGTGAGCGCCTCGCCACGTGTGAGCCCCGAAGTATTGAGGCCAAGCACGGCGCCCGTTGCATCGATCAGCGGGCCGCCCGAGAAGCCAGGGTAGGGCACGGTCTCGGTCTGCAGGAACTGGTCAAGCAGGCCGCCGCGCCAGGTGCGGGCGGGCCCGCTGATGGCGTTGACAATGCCGAAGGAGGCCTGCACGCCCGCCGTGGACGGACGCCCGAGCGCGAGCACGATCTGTCCGATCTTGGGATTGGGGTTGGTCTTGGCGGGAGTGAGAATCTTTTCATTCAGGCGCAATAGGGCCAGGTCAGAGCCTGGGTCGCGGCCTGCCAGTGTAGCGGACACGGAATTGCCGTCGGGCAGGCCGACGCGGATGTCTTCTTCGCGCGTGACGACGTGGTCGGCTGTCAGCACGAGGTCAGCGGCGTAGGCGATGCCGCTGGCGGGGAATTTACGGCGCGCGTCGACGGTAAGGGTGGAGGCGGAGGCCGCTTCGACGGCGGCGGTCAGTCCATCGGATAAGGTTTGGATGTCGCTCATGGTTGCTCCTTTATATCATGGGAAGATAGGAGCATTGTAAGAGTTTCGCCCGAGGCATGCCTCGGGCAAATGGGTGGGATCGGAGACTAGCCGTTTGGGGAGGGGACTATTCCTGCCAGACTTCCACTCGATTCCGCCCTGCTTGCTTGGCGACATACAAAGCCTGGTCGGCGCGGCGCAGCAGCAGATCCAGATCCTGGCAGTCGGGGGTCAATTCAGCGACGCCGACGCTGATGGTAATGGTTAATGGACCATTTTCCGTTTCGATGGGAGGGGCCTCCACGCGCTGCCGCAATCGTTCTGCCACGATTCTTGCACCATACAGGTCCGTTCCCAGCAGGATGGAGACAAATTCCTCACCTCCATACCGGCCGAGGATATCGATATTACGCACAGCTTGTTTGCAGCGCTGAGCCACGGTTTGTAATGCCAGATCCCCAATGGCATGACCATGGGTATCGTTTACCGACTTGAAGTGGTCAACATCCAGCATGATCACAGCCAGTGGGGTGGGGTGCCTTTCCCTGCGTTTGAATTCGTGTTGCGCCAGTTCGAAGAAGCGACGGCGGTTGTTCAAACCTGTCAGACTGTCGGTGTGGGCCAGTTGCTGGACCTCCTTGAACAGCCTGGCATTCTGAATGGCGACCGCCACCTGGTCAGCGAAGGCCGTTGTCAGGTGGATATGATTCTCGTCGAAGAAATCAGGCTCCTTGCTGTCGATTGCCAGCATGCCGATGACTTGATCGCCGACGATCAGGGGAACCCCAAGAAATGAGTGGATGTGGCTGTGCGGTCCCTCGCGGAAGGCTGCATATGCAGACGGTGCATCGTTGAGGACATAAGGCTTGCGCTCTTTGATGACAATGGTGTTTGGGTTGTCACTCGGGATGGGGAATCGCATCCCCACCACTTCCGAGGCGTTTCCCCATCCCTGCCCGCCTACGATTTCGACATATCCATCTCCCAACAATTGGACCGAGGCGCTATCGTAGGGAATAACGCGTTTCAACTGCGCCAGGATGCGCTCGATGGTCTCCTCCTGGCTGAGGGTGGCCGCCACGATGGAGCCTGCCTCCCGCAAGATTTCCGCCTCCTGGGCATGACGTTGCTCTGATTGGAACAGGCGCACCTTTTGGATGGCTGTCGCCAGTTGATCGGCAAAGGTCATCATCGAGTGCTCGTCGGCATCTGTGAACGCATTGAGCTGTTTGCTTTCGACGTTGATCACACCGATGGCAGATCGTCCTACCCTGAGCGGCACACACAATTCAGATTGCACACCTGGGTTTACCGCCAGATAGGTAGATTCGAGACGGGCATCCCCAATGCGACGCACTTTGCCATCAGCCAAAGTCTGCCCGACGATGCCTTTCCCCCGGGTAATGTTCAGTTCTTTATCAGCGGTACGCGGCGAACGGAAGGCACGCAGTATATCGTGCTTTTCGTCGAGAAGAAAAATATCGAAATAGTCGGGATGCAGGGCACTGTCGATCACACTCACTGCGTCTTTAATCAGTGTATCCGTGTTGTTGGCTTCCACACCGATAGTGGCGATGCCGTTGAGGATGAGCAGCTCATCCGCAAGTTTGAGCGCAGCTGCCCGTTGGGATTCCAAGTTAACAACGGCTTCTTTTGCTTTCTTCTCTGAATGCTGGTAGGCCAGGATAATTCTGCTTCCTAGAACTGCTGCAGCCAGTAGAATCGCTTGTCTTACAAGTTCGGTTCCACCCCAATTGGGTTGGATCAAGATATCCAGGACATGTAAGGCAATGAACCAAACCATGCCGCCAATTCCCAGAGGCGGTGATAACTTGTGAGACGCGTAGAGGGTCACAGTCAAAGCCAACAGGCCGATCAATTCGCGGAGAAACGATATTTGATTTGATACGACAGGGAAAAAGACAGAGATGAACAGGCCGCCTAAAGCCAGAAACGTAAGTGTGAAGAAATAGGTGGCGATTGCAAGTCGATTGTTAACCGATTCGCCTTTCATAGATGATCCTGTGAGCGGTAGTCGGTTGTCATGGGCATTTGACTGAATATAGACATAAGAACACCGTAAATTGCTGAAATTTATTATACGGGATTAGGCCTTTATTTTGAATGGGGGGATTCCCTTTTCCCGGGACCCCGAGCCTGTTTCCGTTTTCCAGGCGCCAGCCGAAAGCGGTCAGGCGTGTTATAGGGATTATTGATTATGAGGCGTAGATCTTGAAGCTTATGCTAAATAGGGAATGACTTTGTTCTTTTGTTGTACTCCGTCGGGAATCGACTTATAATCTATGCAATATTTAGATTCAGATGGCAGGAATATTTCAGAAATATAGTTGGCAGTTCCTGTATCCATCTTTGGAACCAGTAAATTCTTTTCGTGCTGTTTACCGGCGGAGACCCTAGAGATTGTACGAGATAGGGCTGAACAAGTACTTATCATTTACTCCATCACTATAATTAATCTTTTCGTGTGAAGGGAGCAGATATGAGTTACACCATCGCCATTTCAGAAAATGGAAATTACATAATCTGTCGGGTAATTGGCCCGATGACTGTCGAAATTGCGCAAGAGTTTGCGAGGGAAATGGACAATTTAAGTCATGCCAAAAATATCAAGCGGTTTCTAACTGATGTGCGTGAAGCACCCAACGTTTCCAGTGTCAATCAGAACTATAAATATGCGAATCAAGACATGAAAGGCCTAAAACTTCAAAGAGGTGTGCGGTCTGCTATTCTGGTCGATCCTGCTGATACAACTCACGATTTTGTAGAAACGGCGGTAATGAATGCAGGGTACAACGTGCGGGTATTTCGCGATGAGCGTGCCGCAATCGCATGGCTCAACGAAGAGACCTCAAGACAGGAAGTGTAGAGAGGAATTCTTGTTCAGGCAGCGTGTCTTGCATAAATCATGCCTGCCCACCCTAACGGATGTCAATTCGCTCAACTGACCCCACACTGCATGCCAAAGGATAAGGCCTTAAACAAAAAAGCCGCGCAAGCGGCTTTTCCCAGTGCCTCCACGGAGATTCGAACTCCGGTCTTAACCTTGAAAGGGTTGCGTCCTGGGCCTCTAGACGATGGAGGCGTTTTTTTAAGCGGGCGGATTGTATCATCCACCTGCGAGGGCGTCAAGCATTTTAGTGGATTTCCGATGAAAAAAGTCGGACGGAAACTCCGTCCGACTCTCAGATCGAAGGTGGTTATTTCTTTTTGCCGAATTTCTTCTTGAGGATGTCTTCCAAGGTCGGCTGGCCGATCTCCTGCAACTCATAGCGTACGCGCTGATACGGCTTACGGATCTTGATGACGCGCGTCAGATCGATGGGCGTGCCGACGATGACCATGTCCACATCGGACTTGTTGATGGTGGCTTCGAGGTCCTTCATCTGCGCTTCGCCGTAGCCCATGGCGGGAAGGATGGGGCCCGTCTTGGGGTACTTCTTGTACGTGGCTGCAATGGACTTGACCGCGAACGGGCGCGGATCCACGATCTCGGCGGCGCCGAAGCGGCGGGCGGCGACGTAGCCGGCGCCGTAGGCCATCTCACCATGGGTCAGAGTTGGGCCATCTTCGACCACCAGTACGCGCTTGCCCTGGATGGCGGCAGGATCGTCTACGAAGAGCGGGGAGGCGCCTTCGATGACGATAGCCTTCGGGTTCAGCTTGCGCAGGTTCTCGCGCACGGCGATGACCGCGTTCGGATCAGCGGTATCAACCTTGTTGATGACGAAAACATCGGCGGCGCGAACATTGGTCTCGCCAGGATGGTAGGCAACCTCGTGGCCTGGGCGGTGCGGGTCGGCAACCACGATCTGCAGGTCGGGGACGTAGAAGGGGAAGTCGTTGTTGCCGCCGTCCCACAGGATAATGTCCACTTCCTGCTCGGCTGCGCGCAGGATTTTCTCATAATCCACGCCCGCATAGACGATCACGCCGTTGTCGATGTGCGGCTCGTATTCCTCGCGCTCCTCGATGGTGCATTCATGTTTGTCGAGGTCGGCATAGGTGGCGAAGCGCTGAACTTCCTGTTTGACCAGGTCTCCGTAGGGCATCGGGTGGCGGATGGCCGCGACCTTGTAGCCCATGCCGCGCAGGATGAGCGACACGCGGCGGGTGGTCTGACTTTTGCCTGATCCCGTGCGAACAGCACACACCGACACAACGGGCTTGGTCGACTTGACCTGGGTATACTTCGTGCCCATCAGGCGGAAGTCTGCGCCCAGGGCGTTGACCAGGCTGGCCTTGTGCATCACGACCTCGTGCGGGACATCGCTATAGGCGAAGACGACCTGTTCCACGCCGTGCTTCTTGATCAGCTCGGGCAGTTCCTCTTCCGCGCGGATCGGGATGCCCTTGGGGTACAGCGACCCTGCCAGTTGCTTCGGGTACCGGCGGCCTTCGATGTCGGGGATCTGCGTCGCAGTAAAGGCCACAACCTCGTAATCCGCGTTGTCGCGGAAATAGGTGTTGAAGTTGTGGAAGTCGCGCCCCGCGGCGCCCATGATGATGGTTTTGATAGGCATAGGTTTCTCCTATTTTGAAATGCCGCTCTGAGGACAGTGTCCGAAGATGCCCGACGTTGGGTTTTGAGCCTCTTCGTTTTTACCCAGAGGACATGATTCACAATTTTTGCTATGTCATTGCGAGGAGCGATAGCGACGAAGCAATCTCATGGAATTGGGAGGCTGCTTCGCCTCTCGCTACGCTCGGGCTCGCAGCGACATCAACTTTAATTCTAAAAATAAAACAGGCTAAACGTAAAGGTACGTTTAGCCTGTTTTCTACATTACATCGGGCGCATGGATGTCGAGCAATCGTAACGCGTTGGCAATGGTCTGCTTGGCGGCCGCCACCAGCCGTAGGCGGACATTGCGGGCTTCCTCGTTCTCCGTCTGCATGACGGGCACCGCATGATAGAACGAGTGGAAGGTGTTGGCCAGGTCGTAGGCGTACATGGCCATGACCATCGGCCGATATTCATTGGCGGCCTGTTCCACCACGGCGGGGAACCTGGAGATCTGCTCGATCAGTTCGACCTCATGCTTGTCCATGCTATGCTGGAAGGTCGCATTTGGGATTTGTCCGTTGACCTTCTTGAGGATCGAGTTGGCACGCACGTGTGCATTCTGAATGTATGGTCCTGTGCGACCATCGAAGGAGAGCGCCTCGTTCATGTCGAAGACGATATCCTTGTTGTTGTCGACCGCCAGCATTGAGTAGGCCAGCGCGCCCAGACCGATCTCTTTGGCAACGGTTTGCCGCTGAGCTTCTGTCATGTCTGGCGCTTTTTCCGACTCGACGGCCAGCACGCGCTTGATGGCCTCATCGACCACATCCTTGAAGAGCACCACCTGTCCACGCCGCGCCGACATCGCGCCTTCGGGCAGTGTCACGTAGCCGTAGGAGAGGTGATGGCACTTGGCCGCCTGCGGGAAGCCCCACATTTCCAGAATCTTGAAGGCCTGCTGGAAGTGCAGGCTCTGGCGGAAATCCACCACGTAGATCGAGCGGTCGACATGATATTGCTCGAACTTGACCTTGGCCAGCGCCAGGTCCTTCGTCAGGTACAACGTTGTACCATCGCTGCGCAGGATGACAGCTGTGCGGTATTTTTCCTTCGCCAACCCCAGCTTCTCGTCGATCTTGACGATCACAGGGCCGCCAGTGGAGCGCTCATCCGTGGCAATGTCTCTGGCGATCAACTCATCTACGATGGTCTTGGAGGGCTCGTCCACTTCGCTTTCGTAGAACCAGACATCCATCTTCACGTCCATCGTGTTGAGGATGTCGCGTAATTCCTCCAGGCTCCATTCGCGTGTCACGCGCCATAACTCGCGCACGTAAGGATCGCCCGCATCCCATTTGCGATATAGTTCGCGACGTTCGGCCTCATATTGTTCGCGCTGGGATTTTTCTTCTGGCGTTTCGTTTTCTTTCTCTTTGAGCAGCGCGGTGGCTTCGGCGTAGATCTTCAACAGCCATTGGCCACGCTCATGCACGCCAGCGGGTTCCTGTCCTTTATAAAATTTATCATAGGCCCACAGAACAGTGATGACGCCCAGCCCCAAGTCACCGGGATAGGATGCGCGGACGGTGGCGTAGCCTGCAAATTCTGTCAGGCGCGCCAGCACCTCGCCCAGGATGGTGTTGCGATAATGCCCGATGTGAAAGGAGTGATGCGTGTTCGGCTGGGCATACTCAACCATGACGCGTTCCCCTTTAGCGGGACCACGCCCAAAGTCCGCGCCCGAAGCCAGGACCGTATCCACCACGCGACGGGCATAAGCGCCTGTCTCGAAGTAGACGTTCAGATAGCCCTTGACTGCCTCGACGTGGCTGATACCCTCCACACTTCCCATCTGGACCTTGACCTGTTCGGCCAACTCCTGCGCTCGCTGCGGGACGGGTTTGCCCGTGCTTTTGCCTGCACGTGCCTCATCCGCCGCGGTCTGAAAGAACGAAGTGGACACACCCCATTCACCCGAGAAGGGGATGGAGGTCCACTTGAGCGGCGCCAGTGGGATGTCATTGGCGGCACTCCAGGCTTTGATCTTGTCTTCGATGGTTTGCTGAATGTCGTTGAACATGGTCGGATGAAAATTATATCAGGTAACAAAAACGGGAGTCTCTCGACTCCCGCTATGGGTTCAAAAGAGGATTACTCGCTCTTTTTCGCCATGGAAGCGAGTTGCTTCACCAGGCGGCTCTTGCGACGGGCGGCATTATTCTTGTGGATCACGCCTTTTTCCGCAGCCTTGTCGAGGGCGCTGATGGCCTTCAACACGGCTTCCTTGGATTCGGGCGCGCCGTCTTCCATTGCGGTGCGAGCCTGGTTAACCGCTGTACGAGCGGAGCCGCGGCCGACGCGGTTGCGCAGGCGCTTCTTCTCGTTCTGGCGGTTGCGTTTGATTTGAGACTTGATGTTAGCCAAGGTCTTCCTCCAAAAAGATTCGTTCTATTTCTTGATAGCGACTTGCTATTTTACTTGACAGGCTTGTTTTTGTCCAGAAAAAAGCCCCCGAGTTTGTCGAAACCCGGGGGCGTGGAAGCAATTGAAGGTCAGGGCTGGGTCGTAGCGGAAGGCGTGACCGTGAAGACCGAGGTGACGGTCGGGAGGGGCGTGCCCGGTGTGACGGGGGTGCTGGTCGGTGGGCGGGTGGCGGTGGCCGTTACCATATTGACCGGGATGACCAGTTTCTGCCCGACGTAAATGGTGTTCACGTCCTGAAGGTTGTTGGCCTTGACGATCTCATCGGAGGTGCTGTTGAACTTGGCCGCGATGAGCGCAATGGTGTCGCCTGCCTGGACGTAGTAATCGACCTTGGTGCCGCGCGGCAGGTCGGCGGGGATGGGGGTGGCGGAGGGCAGGGGCATGCCCGGGTTGGGCAGCCAGATCTTCTGGCCCGGATACACGATCTGTGTGGCAGGATCGATGCTGTAACTGGCACCTTCACTGCTGTACGGGTTGAGCAATATGATCAGGGCCACGCCATTGTCGCCCAGCCCGAACTTTTCCACGATTACGGCCAAGTACTCGCCTTCCTGCACCGTATACTCGAACGGCGCGGAAGGGGTGGGCGTGAAGGTGACGGTGGGGGTCAACGTCTCAGTGGCGGTCGCCGTGGGCGTGGAGGTATTCGTCGGCGACGGGGTGATGGTTGGTGTGGGGGTGTCGGTGGCAAACAGGGTCTGCAGGGGTTTGCTGGGTCCTGTCAGCCAGACAACCAGCATGATCAGGCCCGCCAGCACGAGCAAGCCTGCCAGCCCGTAGATGATAAACGGACCCTGGGCCCGCCTGCGCCTTCGATAGGAACTGATGACATCGGAAGTAGGTTTGTTCATGTTCATTCCTTTTCAAAAAGCGTGTTTGGAAACTTCCCACCCACGCATGGCGACAATTCTACCTGAACTTTTCGGCTTTTTGGGAAGGGTTTGAAAACTGCGCGTAAGCAATTATTAAACCTTGCGAAGGTGGAACGAACGCCGACCTGCGTGAACAGAATCCTTGACTCTGCTTCAGGCGGTTAAGTTCCAACCTTCGCAAGGGCTGGCTTACTTCATGTGACTTTTCAGAAATTGCCCCGTATACGATTTCTTGACCTTGACGATCTGTTCGGGTGTGCCTTCGGCAATCAACTCGCCGCCGCGGTCACCGCCTTCGGGGCCCAGGTCGACGATCCAGTCGGCGACCTTGATGATGTCGAGGTTGTGCTCGATGATCAGAACCGAGTTGCCCGTGTCGACCAGGCGCTGCAGCACCTCGATCAGCTTGTGGACGTCGGCAGCATGCAGGCCCACGGAGGGTTCGTCCAACACGTAGAGTGTGCGTCCCGTGGCGCGGCGCGAGAGTTCCTTGGCCAGCTTCACGCGCTGAGCCTCACCACCCGAGAGGGTGGTGGCAGGCTGACCGACCTTGACGTAACCCAGCCCGACCTCCTGAAGCAGTTTGAGTTTGCTCAGCATGCGCGGATAGTTCTTGAACTCGTTCAGGGCGTGGTCAACGGTCATGTCGAGCACGTCGGCGATGCTGTACTGGTCGCGGAACTTGACCTGCAGGGTTTCGCGGTTGAAGCGTGTGCCATGACACACGTCACAGGGCACGTACACGTCGGGCAGGAACTGCATCTCGATGCGCAGTTCGCCCTGTCCCTGACAAGCCTCGCAGCGTCCGCCGTGGACGTTGAACGAGAAGCGGCCTGGCTTGTAGCCGCGCACCTTGCTCTCGGGCAGTTCGGCGAACAGGTTGCGCATCTCGTCGAACAGGCCTGTGTAGGTGCCTGGGTTCGAGCGTGGTGTGCGGCCGATGGGGGACTGGTCGATGTTGATGATCTTGTCGAGGTGCTCGATGCCTTCGATGCGCTCGTGCTCGCCCGGGATGGAGCGCGCGCCCATCAGTTTGGCAGCCAATGCGTTGTGCAGGATGTCGGTCATCAGCGTGGACTTGCCCGAGCCGCTAACGCCCGTGATGCAGACCAGTTTGCCGAGCGGGATGCTCACGTCGATGTTCTTGAGGTTGTTGGCGCGCGCGCCGACGATCTTAAGCGTCTTGCCGTTTCCTTTGCGGCGTTCCTCGGGGATCTCGACCTTCTTGCGGCCCGAGAGGTAGGCGCCCGTCAGCGACTTGGGGTTGGACAGAATGTCCTTGGGGGTGCCCTCGGCGATGACGCGGCCGCCGTGTTCGCCCGCCGCAGGCCCGAGGTCCACGATCCAGTCAGCTTCGCGGATGGTCTCGTCGTCGTGTTCCACCACGAGGACGGTGTTTCCCAGGTTGCGGAGTCCCTTGAGGGTTTCGAGCAGGCGGGTGTTGTCGCGTGGATGCAGGCCGATGGATGGCTCGTCCAGGACGTAGAGCACACCCACCAAACGGGACCCAACCTGGGTCGCCAGGCGGATGCGTTGGGCCTCTCCACCTGAGAGGGTGGCGGCGGAGCGATTGAGGGTCAGATAATCCAGGCCCACATTGACCAGGAATCCCAGCCGTTCGGTGATCTCCTTCATAATGCGCTCGGAGATGGCCTTCTGGCGCGTGTTGAGCGGCGACTTGCTGCTCGAAAGTTTCTGCGCCCATTCGAGGGTCTTGTTGACGGGCCAGCCAGTGGCCTGGATGATGTTGGTGTCATCCACGGTCACGGCGATGGCTTCGGGGCGCAGACGCTGACCGTTGCAGGTCGGGCACGGGCGGTCGGACATGAACTCGCTGATCTTCTCGCGAATGTACTCGGAGTTGGTCTCGCGGTAGCGGCGTTCGAGGTTGGTGATGACGCCCTCGAAGGCACGGCTGAACTTGAACTCGTTGCCGTTGCTGTTGTGATAGGTCATCTGGATCTGACGCTCGCCTGTGCCGTACAGGATGATGTCCATCTGTTCCTTGGTCAGTTCGCGGACGGGCTTGTTCAGGTCGATCTTGTAGGCGTGGGCGGCGGCTTCCAGGCTTTGCCAGTAGTATCCGCCTTCTTCCTTGGGACCGCTCCATTCCATGCTGGCGATGGCGCCCTCGTTCAGGGAACGCTCGGGGTCGGGGATGATGCGCTCGGGGTCGATCTCCAGCTTCGAGCCCAGACCCTGACAGTCGGGGCAGGCGCCATGCGGCGTGTTGAACGAGAAGGTGCGCGGCTCGATCTCGCCGATGCTGATGCCATGCTCGGGGCAGGAGAGGTGCTCGGAGAAGCTGGCATCCTCGCCCTTGTCCACCAGGTGGATGGTGATGTAGCCTTCGCCAAATTTGAGCGCCGTCTCGACCGAGTCGGTCAGGCGCGTGCGAGCGGATTTTTTCTCTTCCTTATCGGCGGGATGGCTGATGACTAGGCGGTCGACGACCGCCTCGATGGTGTGCTGTTTGTAACGGTCAAGGTTGATCTCGTCGTCCAGGCTGTAGACCTGCCCATCCACGCGGGCGCGGGCAAAACCCGCCTTGCGGATCTCCTCGAAGACGGCCTGGTAGGTGCCCTTGCGTCCGCGTACCAACGGGGCCAGGACCAGCAGTCGGGTCCCGTCTTCGAGCTTCTCAACGGCGTCCACGATCTCCTGCGCCGACTGCTTGACCACTTCGCGCCCGCAGATGGGGCAATGCGGAATGCCCACACGCGCAAAGAGCAGACGCATGTAGTCGTAGATCTCGGTCACGGTGCCGACCGTGGAGCGCGGATTGTGGCTGGTGGATTTCTGGTCGATGGAGACGGCGGGGGAGAGGCCTTCGATGTAGTCCACGTCGGGTTTGTCCATCTGACCGATGAACTGGCGCGCGTACGCCGAGAGCGACTCCACGTAGCGGCGCTGACCCTCGGCAAAGATGGTGTCGAACGCCAGCGACGACTTGCCCGAACCCGAGAGCCCGGTGATGACGACCAGCTTGTCACGGGGGATCTCGACGGTGATATTTTTCAAGTTATGGACGCGCGCGCCCACGACGCGGATGGAATTGGATGTCATAGGTTCCTCTGAGAGACCTGCTGATTATAGCACATCTGTTTCAATAATAAATCGCCAGCATCGGCTGGCTGCGATCACTCCAGATGACTCGGCAAACCTTGATTATACCAACCGCACCTCCCAGACATGTTATACTGATGTGAAACTTCTCAAATCCGACGGGGTTATATTTGCAAGCCCCGTCGGTAAGGTTTAACCAGTGACGGAGTCGGAACTCAGAGACGAAGAGATCCTTGCGCTTGCCTCCAAGGGAGACAAAGACGCCTTTGGCATGCTCTACGAGCGCTATGTGGATCGCATCTTCAACTATGTGTATTACCGAACGGGGAACCTCCATGACGCGGAGGACCTCACCGCCCGCGTGTTTCAACGGGCGATGAACCACATTCAAAACTATACAGACCGCGGCGTCCCCTTCTCTGCCTGGCTCTACCGCATCGCCCACAACCTGGTGGCCAACTGGCACCGTGACCGCAGCCGCAAGCAGGAGATTCCCATCAACGACCTGCCTGTGCTGCCCTCGCGGGGCGACCACCCCGAGACGAGGCTTATGCACTCGCAGGAGCAGGACTCTCTTCTTCGCCTGATCCGCCGCCTGCCGCCCGACCGTCAACAGTTGCTGATCCTCAAGTTTGTCGAGGACATGTCCAACGCGGAGATCGGGCAGATCATGGGACGCAGTGAAGGGGCCGTGAAAAGCCTCTACCATCGCACACTTCTGGCGCTTCGCGACCAGATCGGTGACCATCCCATGACTTTGGAAGGAGAGTAAGCCATGCTTCGTATTGTGACCGATGGCGCAGTGGATATGCCCTATGATTGGTTCGAGACCTACGAGATCCATCGTATCCCGATCAATGTCCACTTTGGGGACGCAAAGACCTATCTGCAGGATGTGGAGTTGAGCCTCACCGATTTCTATGAACTCGTGGATGGCAAGAGCCTGCCGCACCCCAAGACCTCCCAACCTTCACCGCACCAGTTCGTGGAATATTACAAGAAGATCGCCCAGCCTGGCGACACCATCCTGTCCATCCACATCACCAGCAAGCTCTCGGGAACCTACGCTTCGGCCGTCGCTGCAGCGGAAGAGGTGAAGGACACCTTCAAGGTCATCCCGGTGGATACCCTCAATGGTTCGATGGGGACGGGCTTCATGTGCCGTTCGGCCCGCCTGATGGAGCGTGCGGGCAAAAGCGTGGATGAGATCGTTCGATTCATCGAGGGGGTCCGCTCCAAGACCATGATCATCCTGACCTTGGATACCCTCGATTACGCCCGTCGCAGCGGACGCGTCGGCACACTCTCGGCGGCGCTGGCCTCGGTGCTGAACGTCAAACCGATTGCCCTGTTGCAGGATGGTATCGTCAACATGGTGGACAAGGTCCGCACACGCAAAGCCGCCCTCGAGCGCGTACTCGATATGGCGAAGCAGACTTATGGCGACCAGCCCATCTCCCTCGGCGTTGTCCACGCCCGTGACCTGGCTTCGGGGGAAGCCATGCTCGAGGAAGCCAGGAAGCGATTCAATGTCAAAGAGAGTTTTCTGACCGACCTCTCGATCTCTCTGGCTATCAACTTTGGGCCTGGGACGGTGGGAGTGGTCTTATATCCCGCGGAGTGAGTGCATGAGCAACAGCAAGACGTTTGACCCTGATTTCGATCTGACCACCCTTGAATCCCATCTGGCTGGGACTTTGAAGCCTGTCTCTACACCAAGTGTAGTGACCCACCGCCTAAAGCGCCGCATTCGCCTGCCGCAGCGCTCCGAGATTGTAACGCGCTTCAATAACTGGCGTTCGCTTATCATTGCCCTGAGCGGAACGCTTTCAGGCCTGCTGTTGATCATCACCGTGGCGCGCGCCCTGTATCACCTGGTGGGACGCAAAGGCAGTTAGTTTTGAGAAAGCAAAAGGCCCTGGAGTTTTACTCCAGGGCCTTTTTTGTCAGCCTCCCCAATCAGGCAGCAGGGATCTGCACAAGGCGCGGGCCTCGGCCACCAGGTCCGCCTCCACGGGGAGCTTGAACTCCTCGGTGACGCGCAGGGTCAGATGGTCAGCCATCAACCGCAAGTTGGAGGAAAGAGTGGGGTCCTCCTTGAGAAGATTCAGCAGGTCGTAAGCGCTCATGCTGGGGGGGCGCTGTCCCTGGCGGATTAGATATTCCCGAATGGCGATCCCCGCTGCACGGCGGGCGCAGACGCGCATCTGGCCTTCATTCTTTTGAATGCGGGCTTGGGCGGCGCGTTCGAATTCCATGGTGAGGTCTTTTTTCCAGTCGCTCATTCCGTAGATTATAATCTTTCAACTACTTGGAGGAAGACATGCAATTTCGCCTGCTTCGAATTTTATCGTGGACGGTCATCCTGGCGTTGGTACTTTCGGCCTGTGGCTCGCACGGGGATGTGGCGCAACTGCCCGCCGTGGATGCAAGTCACGGTCCCGTGGAATTGACGGGGTCATTTCAGATCACCAATGATTTTGTGTTCACCTATTACGTGGAAAACGCTGTAGCCTTGTTAGATATGCACGGTTTCGTGATCCGCGATGAAACGTGGGAACTGCCCGCTGACTCGCAGGTGCTCGGCCGCATGACCTACGACTCCGCTTCGAAGAGCGGCACCTTCGACCTGAGCCTGCCGGCCCTGCCGCGTGGCGAATTCAACGATGTGGACCACAACGGCAACAAAGATATGGGTGTGCAGGTCTTTGCCGTGGGCTATTCGCCCAACCTGTACGGTGGACCCTTCGCCGAGGGCGACGACCGCTCGCGCGGTTGGCCCGCTTACCTGGCCTCGGTCAAGACGGATTCGGAAAATAACGACGAGGTCATCGGCGGAAAGTTGATTGTCTGGGCGCCTGATGCAAATCAGCAATTCCCGTCCGGCTTTGGCGCGGACGGCCTGCTCTTCACGGACGACGACCCCGTTGCAGCGATCCCCGCGGGCTACAGCATCGTGGACCTGGATCAGAATCCATTCAAGCTGACGCAGACCTCCAAACCTGAGTTGGCGTTGTACGAGCCCGCCGACGTGGCGCTCAAGGATTTCTCATCTCTGTCTTACACCGAAGCCTTCGACAAAATGTTCGAGATCGTCCGCAAGGAATATGCCTTCAACGGCGTGGAAGGCAAGCAGCCTGATTGGGACGCGTTATACGCTGAACTCGGGCCGCGCGTGCAGCAGGCCCAAAAGGACAAAGACCCCAACGCCTTCTACCTTGCCCTGCGCGATTTCACCTGGGCCTTCAAGGATGGTCACATCAGCCTGGACGGCGGCCAATACGAGGCAACCGACTTCAACGGCGTGGTGGCGGGTGGATACGGCTTCGCCATCCGCGAACTGGACGATGGGCGCGTGGTGGTTATCTATGTGATGGACGGCGGTCCCGCCGCCCAGGCAGGGATGCAGGTTGGGGCGCGGGTGACGGCTTTCAACGGTCAGCCCATTGCGGACGCCATCAGCAGCGCGACTTCCTATGCCCTGCAATCATCCGACTTCACCGTCCGCTACCAGAAGGCGCGTTATCTGTTGCGTGCCAAGCCTGGGACGCAGGCCGAGGTCACGTTCACCAACCCCAACGGCTCGGAGCAGACCGTCAAGTTGACCGCCATCGAGGAGCGCGACTCCTTCAGCCGTACCTCGGTCTATTTCGGCGTGGAGACCGACCCGTTGCTGCCTGTCGACTCGCAGCTGATCACCCAGGGCAACGCCCAGGTCGGGTACATCCGCGTCAACAGCAACGGCGACGACCTCAACCTGATCATCCGTCTGTTCGAGCGCGCGCTCAAGGAGTTCGAGGCGCGCAAGGTGGCGGGCCTGATCATCGACATGCGTACCAACAACGGCGGCGCACCGCTTGGTCTGGCAGGCTTTTTGACAGATAAAGAAATTCCACTCGGACAGTTGGAATATTACAGCGAGGCTATGGGCAAGTTCGAGCCCGAGGGCGTGCGCGAGAAAGTCTATCCGAACACGAATCAATATCACTTCGACAAGCTGGTCCTGCTGGTCGGCCAGGCCTGTTACAGCGCCTGCGAGATCGAGGCCTATGGCTTCAGCCAGGTGCCAGGGATGCTGACGGTCGGTCAGTATCCGACGGCGGGCGTGGAGGCCGAGGTCGCACGCGGACAGTTTGCCCTGCCCGAAGGCTTCTCGCTGCAGATTCCCACGGGACGTTTCACCCTGCCTGACGGCAGCATCTTCCTCGAAGGAAAGGGCGTGGTTCCCAGCCTGCGCGTGCCCGTGGATGAATCCACGGTCTATTCGACCGATGATCTGGTCCTGCAAGCGGGCCTGGATTCCATCCTGAAGCCGCTCGGCCAGGGACAGACTCCCTCGGGCGCCCCGAAAGTGGCCACCGCTGACGAGGCCTTGTCGGCCCTTTCGGGCGGCGCCTCCTTCCTGGAAGGGGCCGCGCGCGAAACCCATGCCGTCGATGAGTACAAGCAGCCTGGCACGTTGAAGTTCACCATCCCGTTGAACCAACCGCAGACCCTGGTCTGGGCCTATGCCTGGTGTGCCAAGGATGCCGCCACACTGGAGCAGAACTGGGCGAACCTCTCGCTCCAGTTCGTCCTGGACGGAAAAGAAATCCCAATCGAACAGTTCGCCGTCTTCAACACGGATGCCAATGGAAAGAGCTGTCGCATGCTCTATACCGCCCTAAGTGATTGGCCCGCGGGTGAACATCACCTCTCGACCACTGCCACATTCACATCCGCGCTCAACGATGGTACAGCAGATTTTGCGGCGGGCGATTACATCCTCGATTACACGGTGTATGTCGGGCCGTAGGAAAAAGGGACAAAAAACGGGCTGACTAATTGTCAGCCCGTTGTGTTTTAATCCACAAACCTATATTTCAACAACGTCCAAACCGCCTCGAAGGCGTCCTTCAACTTGATTTTCTTTCCCTCGGTGTAATCGCGCGGATTGAAAGAGATCGGTACCTCGTAGATGCGGTAGCGGCGCTTGAGCACCTTGGCCGTGAACTCGGGTTCGAAGTCGAAACGCTTGGCGTGGATGGGCATGCCCTCCACCACCTTGCGGCGGAAGACCTTGTAGCCCGTCTCCATGTCGGTCAGGATGGTGTCGTATAAGATGTTGGTCATGAAGGTCAGCATGTAATTGGCGATCATATGCCAGAACATGGCCACTCGGCGCGGCCCGCCCAGAAAACGGGACCCGTACACCACGTCCGCGATGCCCTCGTCGAGTGGCTTGAGCAGGGTTGGGTAGTCGCGCGGATCGTATTCCAGGTCTGCATCCTGAATGAGCATGATCTCGCCCTGGGCGGCGTTCATGCCTGTGCGGAGGGCACCACCCTTGCCCTGATTTTTCTCATGCAGGATGACGCGCACGCCGTTTTTACCTTCCAGGCTGGGCAGGATGTCGCGCGTGCCGTCTATGGAGCCGTCGTCCACGAGGATGATTTCATCGGCCAGACCCGTCGCATGGACGCGCCTGACGATCTCCTCGATGCTGTTTTTTTCGTTGTACACAGGAATGATGACTGAAAGTTTCATGGTGACGGGATTATAAACGAAAAGAATATTCGTTGGGCCGCGGTTATCAGACCTCTTGCATTATTCTGTGCGCGTGTTAAGATGGGATGGGAGGCTGCCATGAACAAAAATCTCCGCTCGATCCTGTTTTGGACGCCGCGCATCGCGGGCATCCTGTTCATCCTGTTCCTGAGCCTGTTTGCCCTCGACGTCTTTGATATGGGACTCGATTTCTGGGGCACCCTTCTGGCCCTGTTCATGCATTTGATCCCTTCCATCGTGTTGACCATCGCCCTGGCGCTGGCATGGAAATGGGAATGGGTCGGTGCGCTGGCCTTTTTGGGGTGGCCCGTTTGGTACCTGATCGCGGCGCGTGGATTTCACTGGTCGGTGTATGTGATCATTGCAGGGATTCCCGCCTTGATTGGTCTGCTGTTTCTGGCGGGTTGGCTCTGGCGTGGAAAGATTCATCCCGTGCTGTTGGAGACAAAAAATTGATGCAAACCTTGTTGCTTTTCTATGTGGCTCTGAGCCTGTTGCAAGCGCTGATCGCTCTGCCCCTGATGCGCGATAAGATCAGGCCGAATCCTTTTTACGGGTTTCGAGTCCAACAAACATTGGAAAAGCCAGAGGTCTGGTATGCTGTCAACCGTCACTTTGGGAATCGGCTTTTCGTCCTGGCGCTGTTCCAGGTCGCAGCTTCTGTGGGCTTGTATTTCTGGCCTGGTATCAGCGTTGATGTCTATGCTCTGTTGGTGTTGGGGGTGTTTGTCGTGATCTTCGGCGTGGCCTTCTCCCAAAGTTGGCGTTACATGAACGCGCTCGCCAAAAAAGAATGAGACTGGGAGGAACGGGTCAGTGGGGAGGATGGGGTTTGCGTTAAAATGGGGCACGAGGCGACCATGAGAAAACTCCTTTTCCTTTCACTGCTTGTTGTGTTCCTGCTGGCCTGTTCGATGTCTGACCTGCCCCTGCCTGGGGCGGCGACGCCCCTCCCGCCGACTGAGACGGTTACGCCACTGCCCACCTCGACGTTCACGCCCGAGGTCCCGCCCACTTTCACGTCCACGCCGACCTTGATCGGGGCCAAGCCGACTCTCCCGCCAACCGAGACGTCCATCCCCACCGACCAGATCCTGTTCATCACGCCGGCCACGTCCACGCCGCTGCCGCTCCTTCCCACTGACACGCCCACTCCGCGTCCGCTTGGCAAAGGCTTCCTCAGCCTCGAACAATCTACGAACCTGTTCTACTGGGGCTCGTGCGATCCGCACACGGTCACCCTCACTGTGCAGATGTCGGAGCCAGAACGCGTTGTCAGCGTGGTGCTCTTCTTCAAGTTTCGTAATCGCGGGACGGGTGGAGAAACGGCTTGGAACCAGGGCTTTTCGCTGGAAGACATGGGCGGCGGAACCTACTCCATTACGCTGGATGGCCGTCAGATGGGCATGTATGACCCTCAGCCCAACTGGGTCATCTTCCAGATTGTAGCCACTGATAAGAACACTAACGAGGTGGCCCGCTCGCTCGTCTTTTCCCAGGACCTGACCCTCGACAAGTGTCCGTAACCCTTTCATGGATTTCGCCCCTGAACTGATCCAATACCTGTGGAAGGCACAACGAATCGCCGTGCTGACGGGGGCGGGCGTCTCGCAGGAGAGCGGACTGCGCACCTTCCGCGATGCCCAAACGGGACTGTGGGCGCAGTACAAACCGACCGACCTGGCCTCGCCCGAGGCCTTTGCCTGCGACCCCAAACTGGTCTGGGATTGGTACGCCTGGCGACGTGAAGCCATCAAGTCGGTGCGGCCCAACGCAGGGCATTATGCCCTGCACGAGATGGCGCAGCGCGCGCCGCATTTCACGCTCATCACCCAGAACGTGGATGGTTTGCACGAGTTTGTTAAACATGAATCCCTAAAGACCTCACAGACCTTTAGGGATTATTCGATTCTTGAATTGCATGGAAACATCCAGCGTGTTCGCTGTTCGGAGTGCGGGACCTTCACCGATGAGTGGGGCGACGACACGGAGTCTGTGCCGCGCTGCGCGGGATGCGGGGGGCTGCTCAGGCCCGATGTGGTCTGGTTTGGCGAGACCCTGCCGAGGTCCGCGTTGGAGGCGGCGGTGGAATCCGCCCGGGGATGCGATGCCTTCTTTTCCATCGGGACCTCAGGCGTGGTCCAGCCCGCCGCGTCGCTGGGATTTGCAGCCCACAACCGCGGCGCACTGGTGGTCGAGGTCAATATGGAGCCGACGCCGCTCACGCCCAAAACCGACTTTTTGATTCAAGGCAAATCGGGCGAGGTGTTGCCTGCGTTGGTGCAGGCGGTGTGGGGATAGGTCAGCGTTTGGCTTGCGCCGTGAGGACGGCCACAAAGACGAACAGGATGGTGAGCATGGGGGCATCGAAAGTCAGGTTGGAGACCTGGTAGGGAATTTCGGTCAGCAGTTGCCCTGCGCTCTGCGCCAGGACGGTGCCCCACACGACCGCCAGTGAGATGCCCGTGACGATTCCACCTGCGATCACGCCCAACCCAATGAAGGCCGCCACGATCGGGATGAGCAGCGCCGCCGTGGATGTGGTACCGATTCCGTACCAAATGATGTTGGCTGCGTTCAAGATCAACATCAGCCCGATCACCAGCCAGGCGGCCAGACGCGTCCGCCCGCGGTTGGACAGCACGATGTTTGCCCCCATGAGCGCCGAGAGGAAGATGGCGATGAAGATGGTCTCGATATCTTCGAGGCTATTGGTAATGATCCAGTAGCAGATCAGGGCCGTCATGGCAATGAGGATGCCGTAACTCAGGACGTTGACCACGCGCTTGGTGGTATCTGTGGTTTTCATGGTTTCCTTTTCTATGCATTCCAATCGCTGAAGCGTTCGCTGATGCGCACCAACCGTTCACGCTGGATGACGGCCAGCGTCCCCAGCAGGATCATGAAGATGCCCGTGCATCCAACGATCAGGATGGTGGAGATGCCCTGCAGGGTGCTGTACACGACCGTGACCACGCCCAGCACCACGAAGAGGATCGGTGTGATGACCAGGCTGCGCGAGCGGATGACGATGCCATAGAATAACACAGCCAGTCCCTGGAAGAACAACATGGCGAAGTAGACCAACTCCTCGGTGTTGAACATCTGAATATAGGTGGCGCCTAGAAGGATCAACTGCGAGACCATGCCCGTGACGAAGGTGGCGGCCTTGCTGGTGGCACGCGTCAGGAAGTAGTGTTGGACCAGCCCCAACAGGGCGGCGCCCATTGAGAAGAATTGGGGCTCATCCACCCTCAGCTCGAACAAGACGATGAAATAGGCCAGCAGGTAAAGTGCGTTGGCAGGGAATCCCAGCCAGACGTTCCTGCGCGCGAAGGCCTCCACGGCCCATAACGTGGCGGCGACCGCCACGGGGATGGCCGCGTCCAAGCCGCCAAGCAGGACCGCCGCGGCCGAGAGGAGGACTCCCAGCCCGAGGCCGCTGGTCAGCCAGGCCGTGTCCCAACGCGGAGACTGACCCGAGCGACGCAGGATATATCCCGCTGCGTAGTATCCCGCCGCGAGGATGGCCGCGGGGTGGATCCACTGCGTGATCCCATAGATGCGAAAGAAATAAGCGGCGAAAAGCGGCAGCGTACCCGTCAGCGCGTAGACCAACCAGGGTTGACGATACGCCAGGATGAATCCAACCGCGATCAGCGAATACATCCCGAAGCTGATGGCAGCGGGCAGGGGAGCGTCGGCGGAATTGAACAATAGGTAGAGGTACGCCCCTGCAGTTAATAATCCGCCGATAACGCGCACGGGGATCTCGAGCAGACGCGGCTGTGCAAAGGTCAGGTGGGCGAGCAGGTCGGTCAGCAGCCAGGTCAGGCTGTAGGCCAGCAGGAAATAGGCGGTCTCACGCACGTCGAAGTCACGCAGTAGCAGGGTCGCGCCGAGGTTGAACAGGATGGGCAGGCCGACCTCAAAGCGGCTGTCGCGTGACAGGTACATTTCAGCCGCGAACAGGAACCCGATGACCAGGATGTACCATCCGCCTGTTTCTTTGAGGGCGACGAAGGCTCCAAGCGAAAGCGCCGCTCCGACGATCAATCCGCTGCGACGCAGCATTCCACCCCAGTCCGCCTTGGCGCGAAGCAACGTCCCAACGGCAAAATAGGTCACGGCCAGCCCCGTGATGGATGGCAGCCAGGCGTCGATGTTGAAATGTTCGAGCGTGAAATAAACCGTCAATGGCAGGTATAGCGCGGGCGCGTAGCCATACACAGCCTGGCCTTGCACCGCTGTGTAGATCAGGAAGAAAACGGTCGAAATGCCGAAGCAGATGGCGGCCTCGGAGGTATCTCCCTGAATCAAGACCAGGGCCGAGCCGAGCAGAACGCTCACAAAGCCCACGGTCTTGACAACGTACCCGAAGTCGCGCTGGCCCGGGAAGGTGCGCGAGAAGACCAGGTCCAGGGTCAGCCAGGTCAGGCCGAAGGCCAACCAAACGTAGAAAGCTTGGTCCGCATGGAAATCGCGTAGCAGCAAAAAGGCCGCGGCAGGGAACAGCAGGTGCGCGCCGACCTCGAATGCACTCCGTTTCGAGAGATACATCTCAGTGATGAACAATGCCCCGATCATCGCCACGAACCATCCGCTGTGTAGCTTGAACGTGGTCAACGCAAATATTGAAATGACACTTCCCAGCGTGAGCGCACTGACCATCAGCATCTGCCGCCAACTCGCACGGGATTCATCCTTGCGCAGGGCCAGCGAGGCTGTATAGTACAGGACGCTTAACCCTGTCAATACGGGCATCCACAGGTCGAGATCAAAGTGCTGGAGCGTGAAATAGATCGTCAACGGCAGGTATGCCGCAGGTACATATCCATAGATCGCCTTGCTCTGAACGGCGGTGTAGATCACAAAGAAGACTGTTGAGATGCCAAAGCAAATGGCCGCTTCGGCTGGATCTCCTTTAAGCAAGACCAGGGCTGTGCTGAGCAGGACGCCCACCGCACCCACGATTTTGGCAATATATCCGAGGGAACGTTTGCCCGCAAAAGTACGCGAGAAGGCCAGGTCCAGTGCCAGCCAGGTCAGGCCGAGCGTCAGCAGAAGGTAGGAGGCTTTGTCTATATGGAAGTCGCGCAGCAACAGATAAGCGGCGGCAGGGAACAGCAGGTGCGTGCCGACCTCGAACTGGCTCCGTTTTGATAGGTACATCTCAGCGATGAACAGTACCCCGACAATGGCGATGAACCATCCGCCGTGCGGCTTGAGGGTGACCAGCCCCACCAGCGAGACGACACTTCCCAAAGTCAACGCGCTGACCATCAGCATCTGCCGCCAGCCCGTACGAGATATGTCTCGGCGCAGGACCAGCGAGGCCGCGTAGTACAGGACGCTCACCGCTGTTAACATAGGCAGCCACAGGTCAAGGTCGAAGTGCTGGAGCGCGAACAGGGCTGCCAGTGCCAAGGTCAACGTGGAGGCATAGCCGATGATGGGTCGCTGATACCGCCAGGCATAGGCCGCGCACAGGATTGCGTATACCCCGAAAATGATAGCCGCATTCCCGAGCGGGTCCTCGCGGAACAACGCCAGCAACAAGATGTTCACTCCCGTGAACAGCGCGCCAAACAGACGCAAGGGACGCCGCCAGGGCAGGGCATCTTTGAAGTCAGCCTTCAGGAACAGGTCGGGAAGCAAGGAGAGCAAACTGAGGCCCAGCAGGCGATAGCCCCAGAACACGTGTGTGTTCTCGATGAAAGGCAGGCTGAAAAAGGAAAAATAGGCGATGATGAAGTACAGCAGCGCCAGCGTCCACAGCCATTCACGCTCGCGCAGCAGGTGCAGCAACGTATAGGCTGCCGCCACAATCAATGCCACGCCAAAGCCGTTCAGCGTATCCACGTTGAAGCCGAAAGCCAACGCGAGGATCAGGCTTGGCATGGACGCCAGCAGGATCGGCAGGTTGTACTTGCGGGTCGATTCCACACGCTGGGCGGCTTCGCTCACCAGTGAAGGGATCACACCCCAGACCAGGAACAGCCAGGTCGTGCTCGAGCCCTCCCACTGCATGGCCGCGTTCACGAACCACGGCACGGGAATCAACGTCGCCGCGGCCAGCCAGGGGAAGAAGAAGGTGGAAAACAGGATATCAGACAGAGCGAAGAAGCCGAAGGCCATCAGCCAGGTCAGCGCGGAGGCGAAATGCCAACTGGCCGGCACATCTGAATTGACCAGCCGCATGATGCCCACCACCAGCGTTAGGAGGAGCGCACCGACTTGAACCGCCTGTGTCGTGAGGAACAGGCCAAGCGCGAATTTTGGACCCTTCCAGCGTTTCAGCACCCAGACGCCCGCCAGCCCAATCAGGGCCGATAATCCCGCCAGCACGCCGTACAATTCTGCCTCGGCGTCGAGCAGGTTGCCCACGCGCAGGAGGGCCAGGGTCAGCGAGCCGAAGGCCGTCAGGCTGAATAGACGGGATTCGTATATCCATGTACTAAACGACCAGACGCCTGCCATGATCAGCAACACGGCCAGCCAGTACAGGTTCG
Organism: Chloroflexota bacterium; assembly: GCA_016191845.1. Lineage (GTDB taxonomy): Bacteria > Chloroflexota > Anaerolineae > Anaerolineales > Villigracilaceae > JACPVF01. The sequence goes on along the minus strand of JACPVF010000011.1, from coordinate 142,725 downwards.
CTGCCTGGCCCGTGATGGACAGGGTTTGCCGCAGGACCGAGGCCGTAATCGGCAACAGGAACGAGAAGACGATGAATAGCGCGAAACTTGGCTGTGGCAGGCGTTTGCGCAGCCCGAGCGCCGCCCCGCCGAAGATCAGGGTGGCAAGCCCCAACACGGGCAGGCGCGTCACTTCCACCAGCGCAGCCAGAATGGCGGCCGAGGCGACCACGAAGAAGGCACCCAGGTACAGGAAGATCTTGATGCTGGTCTCGCTCAGGATGGCCTGCAAAAAAGTCCGTTGCGGGACGGGGGAGGCGGGAGCCGCTGAGGGCGCGGGCGACAGCCTTTTGAGGATCGGGGCAGGCGCAGCTTGGGGAACGGGGGAGGCCGTCACAGGCGCGGGGGTGGGCGGAACTTGGGGCGCGGGTTTGACGGGTTCGGGGATGGGAGGCGGGGCCGCCTGGGGAACAGGAGCAGGCCTCGGCGTTGACGCGGAGAAGAAGTCGAAGCCGTAGCGTCCCTTCAGAATCGCCGCACGGGCCTCATCCAGCAGTCCGCTCTTCTGCCAGCCTGCAATCTCGCCCAGGATGATCTCCCGTTTGGGCGCATCCAACAACGCGCCCCTCCGATACACGGCACGGCTGGCAGGGCTGGTCAGCGCCAGGAGGGCCAGCGGGCGCAACTCCTCCTGATTCAAGGCGATCTGCTCCAGCGTGACCACGATGGCGGCGCTGCTGAAGGTCAGGCTATCCAACTCTTGCAGGGCGGCGTGTTGAGCCTGCAGGTCGCTGCTTTTCAGCGCCGCAAGCAATCGATCGAGGGTCTCTGCGTGGCTTTCGGGCTTGCCTGAGGTGTCTCCCATCCAAGGCTCCTGTGTAGGAATGGAACCGCCGCCCAACGGCGGCGGTCATCCAAAATTAGTTTGTTCTTTTTAGTACAACACTCCCGCGCGGTTCGAGTTTCAGCCGCAGACCCTTTTCAGCGGATTCGACTTTGGCCTTGCCGAAGATGGAGGCGTACGCCCCCTGGGCCTGGACCTCGACCTGGGCCGCCGCGTCGCCCGCATTGATCGCCACGAGGATCTGTTCCCGCTCGAAGGTCCGCGCGAAGACGTACACCTGACCCTCGGCGTGGAGCCGTTGGAAGGAGCCACCCCGCAGGGAGGGGTGATCCTTGCGGAGCTTGATGCAGGCTTTCGTGTAGGAAAGAAGGTCGGCATCCCAACGTTCCTCGTTCCACGGGAAGGATTTGCGGCATTCGGGATCGTGCCTGCCATCCACGCCAACCTCGTCACCGTAGTAGATGCACGGAGCGCCAGGGTAGGTGAGCAGGAAGAGCAAGGCCTGTTTGAGGGCCATTTTTTGACCGCCCACACACGAGAGGAAGCGCGGCATATCGTGGCTGTCGAGCAGGTTGAGTTGCGAGTAGGTGAACTCAGGCTGGTACAGGTGGAAGACGCGGTCTACTTCGTTGGCGAAGGTGTAGGCGTCCATCGGGTAGACGCGGCCCTGCAATCCGCCCGCGTGGTTGACCACACCCATGTCGAGGTGTGGGCCGCCGAAGAAGGATAGGGCGGCAGCGGTGATCAGGTAGTTCATGGTCGCGTCGAACTGGTCGCCTTGCAGCCAGCGTTGGGCCTCGTGCCAGATCTCGCCCACGATGTAGGCCTCGGGATTGATGGCGCGCACGCGGCGGCGGAATTCCTGCCAGAAGGAGTCGTCGTTGATCTCGCCCGCCACATCCAGCCGCCAGCCGTCGATGCCGAAGCGGATCCAGTACTCGGCCACGCCGAAGAGAAATTCGCGCACAGCGGGCGTGTCGGTGTTGAACTTGGGCAGGGCGGGCAGGTTCCACCAGCCCTGATAGCCGATGGCCTTGAAACTGCCCTCGTTGTTGATGGATTGCTGCTGGTGATGAGTGGGATAGGCTCCCCAGGATTTCTTGCCCGTCAAAAACTCAGGGTTGAAGTGAAACCAGTTCTTGTACGGCGAGGCCTCGCCCGTCTCCAGCACGTGATGGAACTGCCAAAAGCCGCGGCTGGCGTGATTGAACACGCCGTCGAGCACTACACGGATGCCGCGCTTGTGGGCCTCGTCGAGCAGATGGCGCAGGGCGTCGTTCCCGCCCAGCAGCGGGTCAACCTGGTAATAGTCGAAGGTGTGGTAGCGGTGGTTCGAAGCGGAGGCGAAGATCGGGTTCAGGTAGAGCGCATTGATGCCCAGGTCTTGCAAATAATCCAGCCGTTCGGCCACGCCGTACAGGTCGCCGCCTTTGAAACCGAAAGTAGTGGGGGGCGAGTCCCAGGGCTCGAAAGTCAGCCCATTCTTGGCGAGACGTTCACTGCGCGCAAAACGGTCGGGGAAGATCTGATAAAAAACGGCGTCCTTGACCCAATCGGGGGTGGTGGTCATGTCGAAAGTACCTCTTTGAATGAAATCGTGCCAGGTTTGCCGCGCTTGTGAGGCGGCGGCGGACTATTTTACCCTGTAACGGTCACGCCAATCAGTTTGCCGACACCGTAGGTCAGCCCCGCCGCGCCCAGGCCGAAGAGCACCTGGCGGAAGCCCGAGTAGAGCACGTTGCGACCCGTCATCAGCGTGATGGCCGCGCCGATGATGAACAATCCCACCCCACTGACGGCCAGGCTGGTGAAGACGGCCGTCAGACCTTGCAGGAAGAAGAACGGGAAGAGCGGGAAGATCGCGCCGACGGCGAACAGGAAGAAGGAGGTCAGCGCCGCCTCCCAGGCCGAACCGCCCAATTCCTCGGGGTCGATGCCCAACTCCTCGCGGGCGAGCGTGTCGAGCGTGACGCTATGATCGGACATGATCTTGGCGGCCAGTTCGCGAGCGCGTTCCTCGGAGAGTCCCTTCGACTGATAGATCAGCGACAACTCCTCCTGCTCCTCTTCGGGATGTTGAGCGATCTCCTCTTTTTCGATGGCGATCTGGTGCTCGTACAGTTCGCGCGAGCTTTGCACCGAGAGCCATTCGCCCATGGCCATCGAACCAGCGCCTGCCAGCAGGCCCGCCAGCCCCGCGATGAGCACGTCACCGCTGGCGAGGTTGGCGCCTGCTACACCCATCACCAGACTGAGAATCGAGACCAGCCCATCGTTGGCGCCCAACACAGCGGCGCGCAAGGCGTTTCCGCCCGCCGAGCGATGACGTCCCTCCACCATCGCGATGGCGCTGCCCGTGTTTCCGCTGGCTGCCCCGCTGATCTGCGTCAACGTGCGGGCATGGGCCTTTTCGTCGGCGGCCATGGCGGCGGTCTCCGCTTCGGGCTGATCGTCGTAGGCGCGGCTGTCGCTGGCTTCGTTGCCGACGATAGTCTGCAGAACCAGCTTCGGCCCGAACCAGCGCGTCAGCTGACCGAGGGTCCGTGCACGCCAGGAGGGGCGGCTGGGCAGATTTGGAGCGCCAGCCTCCTTCAATTTTCCCGCCCAGACGGCGCCATGCTTTTCTTCCGTGTCTGCCAATCTGGTGTATACCTCAGCCAGCTTTGCGTTCTTCTCCACGGCAGCCAAGGCGCGATATTGGAAGGCACCATCAATCTCCTTTTGCAGGTTGGTGCGATAGCGTTCCAGGTCTTTGGCTGTTGTCATGTTGGATCTCTCTTTCTGCGGCTCATCCCCAACCTTTTGGGTCGGTTGAGTTTTTTTACGGCTTGAGCTGAATGATTGCGAACGAACGGGCGGGCAGTTCTGCAAAGGGGTGCCAACCGCTGGAGCCTGCACTGGCAGGCAACAGAGATGGGTTTGGCAACCCCAACAGCGTGAGGGCATTGGGCGCCCCCGACTCGATCTCCAGGTTATAGTCGCTGACGGGCTTGGAATCCACGTTGACCAGCACCAGCAAGGCCTCCTTGTCATTGTAACGCAGGAGCGCATACACGCTACGATTGCCTGTTTCGATGACGGTGGCTCGTCCCGTGCGCAGGGCGGAATGATCATTGCGCAGGTGGATCAGGTCGCGGTACAGGCTGAGCAGCGAGTTGGGATCGTCGGTTTGGTTGGCCACGTTGACGGTCGGGTAGTCGTCTGCGGCGGGACGCCAGGGTGTGCCGTTCGTGAATCCGACCGTAGGCGAGTTGCCCATCCACTGCATCGGGCGGCGGATATCTTCGTCGGGCTTGACGCCCGTCATTCCGATCTCCTCGCCATAATAGAGGAACGGCACGCCAGGTGATGTGAGCAGCATGACTGCCGCCAGTTTGGCCTTTTCCACATCGTTGAGCGTGCTCATCACACGGTTCTGGTCGTGGTTGGTCAAAAATACCGCGAACTGACCTTCGGGGTAGGCTTCGAGCGTGGCCTGCATCTGCTTGCTGGCCGAAGAGGTCAGCGGACTATTGGCGGTGCGCACGAAGGCCTCCGCCAGGGGGAAATTGAAACTCACGTCCACTTCGTCGCCCGCGTACTGGGCGGCGCTGGCCATATCGGTCCACGTCTCGCCCACGGTGAAGGCGCTGGGATTGACGCTCTTGTAGTATTGATAGAAATTCTTTAACCAGGCGTGCGTGGCGGGCGTGTTTTCCTGTGCCTTGCCTTGTTCGACGTAATGGCGGACGGCGTCCAGACGGAAACCATCCACGCCCAGGTCCACCAGCCAATAGCGGATGATACGGTCCACTTCGGCGGTCACGGCGGGGTTGTTCAAATTGAGATCAGGCATGACCGGCGAGAAGATGCCATAGTAATAGCCTGATTTTCCCGCGTGCCAAACTTGTTCCCCCCATGGGCCAAGGTAACTTGGATCCTGCGCGGCCCAGAGATACCAGTCGCGATATTGCGGATCGCCCGCATCCGAGGCCAGGAACCACGGGTTTTCGCTGCTGGTGTGGTTGATGACCAAATCCACCACCACGCGGATGCCGCGCTTGTGGGCCTCCTGCATCAGACGCTGGAAATCTTCATTCGTACCGTACTCCTGATCCACGGTGTAATAATTCACCACGTCGTAGCCGTGATAACTGGGCGACTCCATGATGGGCATCAGCCATAGCCCTGTCACACCCAGGTCGCTGGTGGTGGCCGGGTCGCCGTCGTTGAGATAATCGAGTTTCTCGATCAGGCCGTTCAGGTCGCCCACCCCGTCACTGTTCGAGTCCCTGAAACTGCGCACGAAGACCTCGTAGAAAACGGTGTCATTCCACCAGAACATCTGCCCGGGCTGTGCGCCTGGGTGTTGGATCGGGCCGAGGGTCGGGATGGATGGATCGAGGGTGGCTATCGGCGTGATCGATGCCTGAGCCGTCTGGGTGGCGGCATCCAAAGCCACAGCCGTGGCGATCCTGTCTTTGGGCGTGAGCGTGGAGGTGGGCGAAGGGGAGGAGACGGGAGATGGGGCAATTGCTGTGACGGGTGTACAGGCAGTCGTCAACAGGAGGAGCAAGAGCAAAATTCGTTTCATGGGGATTTTCATTTCCTATCCGCGCTGGGGCGGGAGCGGGTCCCGTTTCGTGAGTCGATGCGCGGCTGAAAGCAGCGACCGTTAAGTCCCCGCTAGATAGACGAACACTGCGTAGGTGATTGCGATCAACAGACCCAGCGTCGAAAGCAGGATGCCTGCGGTGGCCATCTTCTCGTTCTCGGATTTGCGGCTGAGGATGCCGAAGATGAGTCCCAGTGCACTGGTGATCACCCCGCAAACTGGCAGGATGGATGTGCACAGGCTGACCAGCCCCAGGCTGACCGAGAGCAGGGCGAAGAATCGCTTCTGGCGAACATCCGGGTCGAGGGAGGCGGGGTCGGTTTCCATGCTGGGTGTCCTGAAAAAAATCTTTCCTCCTTCCGTCTGGAAGGAGGAAAGGAAAATCTCGGATGAAGGGAGTTAACCCTTGACGCTGCCTGCTGTCAGACCGCTGACGATCTGTTTCTGCAAAGCGATGTAGATAATCGCCACCGGCAGCGCCACGATGATAGCCATGGCGGCAAAGCGGTTCCACGGAATACTGCTGGCGTACTGTCCCGTCATATTGTATAGGGTCATCGCCAGGGTGTAGTCCTTGGGTTGAGTTAGGAAGAGCCAGGGCAGCGCAAACTCCTGCCAATGGCCAATGAAGCCGAGGAAGAAGGTCACGGCCAGTTGAGGCACAGCCAGCGGCAGGACGATCTGCCAGAAGATCTGGTTGGCATCTGCGCCGTCGATCATGGCGGCCTCTTCCAGTTCCTTGGGAATCGTGTCGAGATAGCCTTTGAGGTTCCAAACCGCGAAGGGCAGGGCGCCCGCGATCATGGCGACACCCACGCCCAGCAGGGAGTCGCGCAGGTTAAAGGTAACCTTGCCAAGGCCTTGTGCACAGGCCATGAACGGTGAAATGGCCGTTACTCCGTTTCCACAGTCCGCGATGCGGAAACTGTTCATCAGCAGGTACAGCGGCGTGGACAGACCGATGGCGGGCATCAGCAGCGGCACGAAGACCAGCACCATCATCACCTGACGCATTCTGAATTTGAAGCGCGAGAAGGCATACGCAGCGCTGACGGCCACCAACAGGGCCACCAGACCCACCCCGACCGAGAGGAGGAAGCTGTTGCGCAACAGTTCCAGGAAGGTGACCGGGTTGGCTGTGGGGCGGTCCAGTACTTGTTGGTAAGCCACGAAGGAAATTTCCTTCGGGAACAACTCCAGCGCCGAGGGACGAGTGGTCTTGGAACTAAACGACATCGTTATGATGTACATGATGGGGAACAACACTTCCGCCGCGATGAACAGGGTCAATACCTGCAGGAGCAGTTGTTTCCACAGCGGGAGGTCACGTCCGGCTACCTCGCCGGAGGTGTTCATGCTGAGAAAGCGGATGATCGGATTGGTGCTTTTGGAGGGAGACTGGGCGGTCATGTTAGGCCTCCGTATAGGCTTCAGTTGCGCGGGTGATGCGGTTGGTGACGAGGAAGACGATCAAGGCCACGAAGAAGACAATCACCGAGAAGGCCGCGGCCGCCCCATACAGGCGCAGGTTGCGGACCAGGTCATACGCAAAGGTGACCAGGATCTCAGTCGAGCGGGCGGGGCCGCCGCCCGACATGAAGAAGACGAAGTTAAACAGGTTGAACGACATCGTGAACCCATACATGGCCGCGGGGATCATGGCGGGTCTCAACAAGGGAACGGTGATGTTCCAGAATTGTTGTGAGCCAGATGCGCCGTCGATGGAGGCAGCTTCGTACAGGTCCTTGGGGATGCTTTGGAGGGCGCCTGTCGCCACCAGGGTCATGAAAGGCCAGCCCAGCCAGAAATTGGCGATCATCATGGCGTAGTATGCCAGGGTCAATGGACCGTTGGGCAGCAGCCAGGGGATGGGCGGAGTGTACTCGGTCAGCCAACGGATTCGGACCGGGTCAGCCGTGCCGAAGAGATGAACTACAGCGGTCAGGAATTGGTTCATCGCGCCGTATTGCTCATCGAAGATGTTCTTCCAGACAGTGCCGACCACGATGGGCGGGATCACCACCGGCAGGACGTACAACGCACGATAGATCTTCTTTCCCCACAAACCTTGCGTGTTGAGCAGGACGGCGATCAGCACGCCGGCGGGCACATGGACCAGCACGTTGGTCACCGCCCACCAGATGTTGTAAGTAAGGACACGGAAGAATTCAAAGTTTTGAACGGGCAGGCCCCCTGTGACGATGTCCACATAATTTTTGACCCCAATGTAATTCAGGTTTGGGGAGGCCAGCTGTTTGAGCAGGTCTTTGGTCTGGAAATCGGTGAAAGAGATGATGACCTGGTAAATCAGCGGGTAGAAGGTAATCACAGACATGACCACGAAGGCCGGAAGCAGGTAAACATAAGGAAGGATCGCTTTTTTTATCCGCGCCATTCCGGCTGACTTGGAAATTTCAAGCGTCGTCGTTGCCATGCGAAGTTCTCCTCGAAAAGCAAGCTTGTGATTAAGGGATGGGGCGAACAGAGAACTCTCTGTTCGCCCCATGGTTCATACGAAAAGGGACTTACTTGTTGGCGTTGGACGTAGCGGTCTTGACCCAGTCAGCCGGGGCGACGCCCTTCTCGAACACCTCATCGGTGCCGCAGAAGTTCGACCAGTACAGGCCGAGCTGAGGAACCTGCGGGCGGACATAGCCGTTGGCGAAGGCATCCAGCAGACTCTGGATCAGGGGATCGGTCACTTCGACGGTGGTGTTGGCGGGAACGTGGCCAGCTTCGTTCATCATGGTCTCCTGAGCCATCTTGCCGGTCAGGTAGAGGGCCACCTCGAGGGCGGCTTCCTTGTTCTGGCTGTTCGGGTTGAAGTAGAAGCCGTCAACGCCGAGGAAGGGGGTGGCGGGGCCGGCAGGACCAGCGGGCAGGGGAGCGACGCCGAGCTTGTCGCCGAGGGCAGCCTTGTAGTCGCCCATGGCCCAGTTACCGTTGGTGATGGCCGCAGCCTTGCCTTCGGTGAAGGGAGCCAGGCCGTCGCTGTCGTTCTTGGGCCAGCTGTTCTTCTTGGAGATCTGGTACAGATCGTTCAGGTAGGTCATGGCATCGGTGACGCCAGTGCCCTGGTCGGCGATGACTTTCCAGTTCTCATCGAAGACCTTGCCGCCGAACGCGCTGAAGAAGCCGAAGTGGTGGTAGCAGCCATAGGTGATGGAGACTTCCGTGCCGCCTTCCATGAGAGCCTTGAGCTCATCGGTGGTGGCGGGCGGGGTCTGGATCATATCCTTGTTGTACCAGAAGACCACGGCCTTGAGGGACTCGGGGATGCCGTACAGCTTGCCGTCCACGGTCATGCCGTCGATCGAGAGCGGGGTGTAGTCGCCGAGCTTGCCAGCGGCCAGGTCGGTGATGTCGGCAACCAGGCCGTTGCGGGCATCGTCACCCAGGGAGTCGTTCGGGGCGATGAACATATCGGGGCCGGCGCCGGAAGCCACGTCCGTGCGATACTTGTTGTAGATATCGTTGAACGGAACCTGCAGCACGTTGATCTTGATGTTCGGCAGATCCTTGGCGGCCTGGTCGAGCACCTTGGTCAGGGCCATTTCTTCGGCGGAGCCGGTGCCGTAAGCGTGCCAGAAGGTCACTTCGACGGGTGCGGCGGGCGGCTCAGTGGCAGCGGGGGCCTCGGTGGCGGCGGGGGCTTCCGTAGCGGGAGCCTCGGTAGCGGCAGGGGCCTCGGTGGCGGCGGTGCCACAGGCGGTGAGCAAAACACTGGCGATCAGCAGCAGGCTGAGCACAGTCCAGAGAGACTTTTTCATTCTCTTACTCCTCTTGAAAGTGAATTAGATGGTTATTTCCCTTGCGGGATGGCGTTTCTTTCAATACACGTATCTCTGTGTTTTGCGAACCACCTCCTTCCATGGAAAGGTTATCGGATGGCTTCCTCAGTGCTGGCATCGAAGATATGGAAGTTGTCCATATCGAACATCACCTGCGCCTGCTGGCCCACGCGCAATTTCGAGCGCGGGTCGACACGGGCGACGAAGGTGTTCTTGCCACTGACCAGGTACAGGAAGATCTCATTGCCCATCAACTCGGTCACGTCCACTTTGACGGCCACCTTTTCCGCGTCGATGTTCGGCGGGACGAAGTCAGCGTCGTGGATATTCTCGGGGCGGATGCCGAAGATGATGTCTTTATCTGTGTGCGGTTTGTAGGGGGCTGCCTTGGCGGCAGGGATCGGGACCACGAAGTCTCCGGTATCGACGACGATCTTGTCCCCATCTTTGCGCAGTTTGCCCGGGAAGAAGTTCATGGCCGGGGAACCGATGAAACCAGCCACGAACAGGTTGCCGGGGTGGTCATACAGGTTCTGCGGGGTGTCGATCTGCTGGAGCTTGCCTTTGTTGATGACCGCGATACGGGTGGCCATGGTCATGGCCTCGGTCTGGTCATGCGTGACGTAGATGAAGGTCGTCTGCAGGCGCTGGTGCAACTTGCTGATTTCGGCGCGCATCTGGACCCTGAGCTTGGCATCCAGGTTGGAAAGCGGCTCGTCGAAGAGGAAGACCTTCGGTTCGCGCACGATGGCGCGTCCCACTGCCACGCGCTGGCGCTGACCGCCCGAGAGCTGGCGCGGCTTGCGTTGCAACAGGTCGGTGATACCGAGCACGTCAGCGGCTTCCGTCACGCGGCGCTTGATCTCGTCCTTATTCACCTTGCGGAGTTTCAAGCCGAAGGCCATATTGTCGTACACCGACAGGTGCGGGTACAAAGCATAAGACTGGAAGACCATGGCAATGTCGCGGTCCTTGGGGGCCACATCATTCACAACACGATCGCCAATCTTGATTTCGCCGCTGCTGATCTCTTCGAGACCAGCCAACAGGCGAAGTGCGGTGGTCTTGCCACAACCCGAGGGCCCGACCAACACAAGAAACTCTTTGTCGTCAACATGAAAATTAATGTTGTCGACAGCGGTCATTTCCCCAAATTTCTTGACTACATTTTCGTACGTTACACTTGTCATGAGAATCCTCCAGTCGAGATAGTATAGTGACTTGATTATACTCTCGTCGGGTTGTTATGGTTCGAACCAATTTTCGTCAATTCAGATTCTTCTCATCCGCAATGCGATGCAGGGCGATGGAGATGGCCTGCACAAGAGCGCCCATGCCGATCGAACGGCGACCCAGCAGGGCGGTGGTGATTTGCATGGTATTGACCGACCCGGGCAGACTCCGTCGTTTGACCTCGCGCCGCACCGGTTCGAGGAACAGGTCCCCGATTTGTGCCACGCCGCCGCCGACCACTACCATGTTCGGGTTGATCAGGTTGACCAGGCCCGCCAGGGCCACACCCAATTGCGCGCCTGCTTCAGCGATGATCTGCTGGGCCGTCAGGTCGCCGCGACGGGCCGCATCAGCCACGTTCCTGGCGGTGATCCGGTCCCGCTCGAACTGGGACAATTGGGTCGGCTGGTTCTTCACAACGGCCTCGCGAGCCATGCGAGCGATGGCGGTGCCGCTGGCAAAGGTCTCCAGACAGCCGCGGTTTCCGCAGGTACAGAGGGTGCCGTTTGGGTCGATTGTTAAGTGTCCAATTTCACCAGCAGAGCCGGTTGCGCCGCGATAGATATGTCCATCCAATAACAGTCCTGCGCCCACGCCTGTTCCAACCTTAATGTAAGCCAGGTTGGCGGCCGAACGTGCTGCGCCGTAAGCCCATTCGCCAACCGCACCCAGTTCAGCGTCATTGTTCAGCGAAACGGGACAGTTCCAGCGTTTCTCCAGCGAGGCTCGGATGGGGTACCGGTCCCAGCCCGGCATGATGGGGGGAGCCACCACCATGCCCGCCTCCGACATGATCGGACCAGGCACACCCACCCCAATGGCTAACAGGTTGCTGAGTTCGATGCCTGCCTGGCTGGCAGTCTCGCGCAGGAGGCTATCAGCCCGGTCGAGACAGACCGTAGGTCCATCGGCGATGTTAAAGGGCACTTCTTTTTCTGCGATGACATGCGCTGCACAATTGGCGATCAAGATCGAGAGGTGTGTAGCGCCCATATCCACGCCCGCCACGAATCCGCTCTGGGGGTTAATCTCCAGAGTGATGGCGGGCCGTCCAGCGTTGGAAAGGCGGCTGTTCGTCTCGCGGATCACACCGCTTTCCATCAAATCGTTGACAATGACCGTGAGTGCTGCGCGGGTCAGGCTCATGCGCTGCGCCAGTTGTACGCGCGAAATGCCGCCTGGAGTGAAACGGATCAAATCCAGGACGGCATGTTTGTTAATGCTTTTTACATTTTGTGTCGGAATATAGTGAAAATAAGTGCTCACGGTGCATTTTTTTGCCTTGCTTGGCTCAACTTTGTTAATAATAATAGCATAATTTTAAACTTTGTCAAGCATTTTAACTATTTATTAAGAAAAGAATAGGTCCCGAGTCCACAATGACTCGGGACCTATTTTCCGTTCTAACGAATTGTTTTAGCCCTTCAGCGCAGCCCAACCGGCATATTTGGCAGCGTCGCCGAGTTCGGCTTCGATGCGCAGGAGCTGGTTGTACTTGGCTACGCGGTCAGAGCGGGCGGGGGCACCCGTCTTGATCTGGCCGGTGTTGAGCGCCACGGCCAGGTCGGCGATGGTGGCATCCTCAGTCTCGCCCGAGCGGTGCGAGGTGACGGCGCGCCAGCCAGCGCGGTGGCAGGTCTCCACGGCTTCGATGGTCTCGGTCAGCGAACCGATCTGGTTGAGCTTGACCAGCAGGGCATTGGCGGCGTTGTCCTTGATGGCGCGGCGGACACGTTCGGGGTTGGTCACCAGCAGGTCGTCGCCCACGATCTGGACCTTGTCACCATAGGTCTTCACAGCCAGCTGCCAGGCTTCCCAGTCATCCTGGGCCAGGCCGTCTTCGATGGAGACGATGGGGTAGTCTTTGACCCACTTGGCCCAGAACTCGACCATCTGCTCGCCGGTCAACTTCTTGCCTTCCTTGCGCAGATTGTAGGTGCGAGTCTCTTCGTCGAACAGTTCGGAGGCAGCGGGGTCGAGTGCAATGGCCACATCCTTGCCGCGGCCAGCCTTGAAGCCAGCCTTCTCGATGGCGGTCAGGATCACTTCCACGGCCTCGTTGTTGGCCTTGAGCGAGGGAGCGTAGCCGCCCTCGTCGCCGACCAGGGTCACGTAGCCTTTTTCCTTCAGCACGGACTTGAGCGCGTGATAGATCTCCGCACCCCAGCGCAGACCTTCGGCGAAGGACGGCGCGCCGAACGGCATGACCATGAACTCCTGCATGTCGGTCGACTGCCAGGCGGTGTGCGCGCCGCCGTTCAGGATGTTCATCATCGGGACGGGCAGCACGTGGGCATACACGCCGCCGATATAGCGATACAGCGGCATGCCGAACGAGTTGGCGGCTGCCTTGGCCGTGGCCAGGCTCACGCCGAGGATGGCGTTCGCGCCCAGCTTGGACTTGTTGGGGGTGCCATCCAATTCGATCAGGGCCGCATCAATGTCTTTCTGCTCGGCAGCGTCCCAGCCGAACAGTTCATCAGCAATGGGGCCGTTGATGTTGGCCACGGCCTGGCTCACGCCCTTGCCAAGGTAGCGCTTTTTGTCACCGTCGCGTAGTTCAAGGGCTTCATGCACGCCCGTCGAGGCACCAGAGGGGACCGCCGCGCGGCCCCATGCGCCATCCGCCAAAACCACCTCCACCTCCACGGTGGGGTTGCCGCGCGAGTCGAGAACTTCCAGCGCGGAAATGCTTTCGATCATTGTGTCCATATGGAACTCCTGGGGTTAATATCTCAGAATGTTGACCTGCCCAATCGTCCGCAGGTCGGCTCTGTAGAATGCTGACCTCAAGTATAATCGCATTTTGTCTGGATGACCCAACTTAATGATAATTTGCACGAAGCCCGCACAAACTGGTCAAAACTTTTGCCACGCCTGTTCGTACAGGGAGTGACTTGATGGACACCCAGGAATCCGACCCCAGGGATCGTAAACAATTTTATCTTCACGATACGCCCTTCCGCCGCTCCGTGGTGGCCCTGTTGGCGGGCCTCTCGCGTCCCTTCATGAAATTGGACGTTCGCGGGCTGGAGCATCTTCCGCTCGAAGGCGCGGTGGTGCTGGTCGCGAATCACGTCACCAACTTCGACGTGTTCCCGATGCAGATCTCCCTGCCGCGTCCGATCTTCTACATGGGTAAAGCCGAGTTGTTCAAGGTTGGTATCATGGATGCTGTCTTCCGTCGCATGGGTTCATTTCCCGTCTATCGTGGCGAAAAGGATCAGTGGGCCATGCGTCATGCGGCGCGCATTCTCGAGCATGGACAGGTGCTGGGGATGTTTCCCGAGGGGACGCGTTCTCAGGGCAGGGGATTGGGCGTGGCGAAGACAGGAGCAGCGCGGCTGGCCATCGAAGCGCATTGCCCGATCGTGCCGATGGCGCTGATCGGCTCGGACCGCTTCTTCAGGCAGCTGCCTCGTCCCAACACCGTGACCGTGAGCCTGCTCCCGCCCATCCTGCCGACTCCCGACGATACGCCGCTCTCGTTAACAGACCGCGTCATGTTCTCGCTGGCCTCGGCCCTGCCCGCTGACATGCGCGGGGTGTATTCAGAATTGCCAAAAGGATTTAAAATCCAGTAACTTTGCTGAGGAGAATATATTGTGGATTGGATAACAAACCCTGAACATTGGATTGCGCTGATCACCCTGGTGGTCCTTGAACTCGTCCTTGGGGTGGACAACATCATCTTCATTTCAATTCTGGTGGGGAAGCTGCCCCAGGAACGCCAGAATCTGGCGCGTACGCTGGGTATCAGTCTGGCGGTTGTGACGCGTATTCTGCTCCTGCTCTTCCTGAGCTGGGTCATTGGCCTTACTGCCCCCATCTTTGCCCTCTTCAATCACGACTTCTCTGGCCGTGACCTGATCCTGCTGGGCGGCGGTCTGTTCCTGTTGTGGAAGAGCACGCACGAGATCCATGAGAAACTCGAAGGTGTGGAAGGTCAGGCCTCGGCGCGCGTGGCTGCCTCCTTCATAGGTGTGATCATCGAGATCATGCTGCTTGACATCGTCTTCTCGCTGGACTCGGTCATCACTGCGGTGGGTATGTCGGGTGAGATTGCCATCATGATCATCGCGGTGGTCATTGCGGCGGTCATTATGATCTTTGTCTCCAAACCCATCGGTGATTTCGTGGACCATCACCCCACGGTCAAGATGCTGGCTTTGAGCTTCCTACTGATGATCGGCTTTACGCTGGTGGCGGGCGGATTCGGGGTCGAGATCCCCAAGGGTTACATCTACTTTGCGATGGCCTTCTCGGTCTTTGTGGAGATGCTGAACCTGCGCATGCGCGGGAAGGAAGTTCGTCCCGTCAACTTGCGCGAGCCGTATAAAGCGGAAAAGCAGCCTAAACTGGCGCTGGCCGCTGAAAGTGGAGCAGGGGCGATGGCGACGCCTGCCCAGGTCAGGCCCGCAGCTTCCAAGCCAAAGAAAGCTAATACGTCGAACAAGAAAAAGAAGAAATAAAACGAAAACAGGCGAGTCTCAGACTCGCCTGTTTTTTTATGCGGGGATTACTTCTTCGCGCGTTCCTTGGCCGCCTTGACCAGCCCCATGAACAGCGGGTGCGGGGTCATCGGGCGCGAGAGGAATTCGGGGTGGAACTGGCTTCCGACCATGTAAGGGTGGTCGGCCAGTTCGGCGATCTCCACCAGTTTCCCGTCGGGGGAGAGGCCCGAGAAGACCATGCCCTTCTTCTCGAACTGCTCGCGATAGGCATTATTGAACTCGAAGCGGTGGCGATGACGTTCGTCCACCTGGGAGACACCATAGGCAGCGGCGGCTTTCGTATCTTTTTGGAGCTGGCATGGATACAGGCCCAGGCGCATGGTCCCGCCCATGTCGGTGATCGAGCGTTGGTCCAGCATCAGGTCGATGACGGGATGATCTGTCGCACGGTCGAACTCCGAAGAGTTGGCATCTTCCATGTCGAGCACGTTGCGGGCAAATTCCACGCACATGACCTGCATCCCCAGACACAGCCCGAGGTAGGGGACCTTCTTTTCGCGGGCGTAGCGCGCCGCCAGGATCTTGCCCTCGATGCCGCGCGAGCCGAAACCGCCCGGCACGATGACGCCATCGGCACTCTGCACCACGTCCCAGCCCTTATCCTTTTCGAGATCGGCCGAATGGACCCAGGCGATGTCGGCCTCCACGCCATTGGCCAGCGCGGCGTGTTTGACGGCTTCGCGTACCGACATGTAGGCGTCCTGCAATTCGACATACTTGCCGACCAGCGCGATCTTGACCGTGGGCTTGGGCTTGCGGACCTCGGCCACCAGTTTCTCCCACGGTTTCATGTTCGGTTTCTGCTTGGGGGTCAGGCCAAGCTTTTCGAGCATCAGGTCACCCACGCCGCGCTTCTCCAGCATCAGCGGGACCTCGTACAGCACACCTGCCGTCTCCATCGGGATGACGGCCTTCTTTTCCACGTCGCAGAACAGGGCGATCTTCTCGCACAGACTCTCGTCGATGGGATCGTCGGCGCGGGCAATGATGAAGTTGGGTGAAATGCCGATGGAACGCAGGGCCGCCACCGAGTGCTGGGTGGGCTTGGTCTTCATCTCACCCGTCGCACCGATGGTCGGCAGCCAGGTGACGTGGATGAACAGACAGTTTTCGCGTCCCACCTCGTTGCGGAGTTGGCGCAGCGCTTCGAGGAATGGTTGCGACTCGATGTCACCGACCGTGCCGCCAATCTCCAGAATGACGATCTCCGCGCCCGTTTCCTTGGCAGCCAGCCCGACCCGCCGCTTGATCTCGTTGGTGATGTGCGGGATGACCTGGATGGTACCGCCCAGGTAGTCGCCGCGGCGCTCCTTCGCGATGACCTCGGCGTAGACCTGGCCCGTGGTGAAGTTGCTGACGCGGCTCAGGCGGATGTCGATGAAGCGTTCGTAATGACCCAGGTCCAGGTCGGTTTCCGCGCCGTCGTCCAGCACGTAGACCTCTCCGTGTTGGTACGGGCTCATCGTCCCAGGGTCCACGTTGATGTAGGGATCCAGCTTCTGTACGGCCACCTTGAAGCCGCGTTCCTTGAGCAGCAGGCCTGTCGCCGCGGCGGTCACGCCCTTGCCGACCGAGCTGACTACGCCGCCCGTGAAAAATAAATATTTGGTCGTCATCTTTTCACCTCTCATGTCGTTAACAAAGTCGATGGGGAGGGCGTTTCGGCCCTCCCCATCGGGGATTCCTTCGTTGTTTACCAGAGAACCTTGTACCTGTTCATCCGACCAGCTTGACCAGGTCTTCCGCGGCGCGCCGCATTTCGAGGAAGATCAAGCCCAGTTTGGCTTCATGACGCGCCAGGGCGGTCAACACGGCTTCCTCACCGATGGAGGTCAGCACGATGGCGCCCGCGTTGCCCTTGATGTAGACCTGTTCCAAGCCTTTGCGTCCCAGTTCGCCCGAGATGCGTTCGCCCAGGCTGAGCATGGCCGCCGACATGGCCGAAACGCGATCCTCTTCCACTTCCTGCGGAAGGGCCGAGGCCATGATCAACCCGTCCACCGACACGACGGCCGAGGCTTCGATGTCGGGTGCGGAAGCCTGCATGGATCGCAGGCGATCAACCATTTGCTCGGATCTGGATTTTGCCATAATGCGGTCTCCTGGGAAGATTTCTGCCTTAGTTTACCATAGTCCAGACGGACTTCGGAAGTATTTCCCCCGCCAAACCCGAAAAAGTTGACCCGCCTTTTCCTTCGTGATAGACTTACCTGTTCGACCTATGCGATTCTTCAGCATTCTTCAGGCCTTTTTGTTGGTTTTTGCCCTGCAGCAGGGTGCTCCTGCCATATCCGCGCCCGTGGCGGGTCAGACCCTGAGCGGGCAGATTTCCGTCGTCGGCACGGCGGAGGCGCCCAACTTCGCCTCCGCCGAACTGGCCTTCGCCTATGCCGCCGACCCGACGGGTACCTGGTTCCCGCTCGTGCGGCTGACCCAGCCCGTGCAGGAGTCCACGTTGGCCGCCTGGGACACGACCCAGATCAGCGACGGCGACTACAGCCTGCGCCTGCGCGTCTACTCGCAGGATAGTACCTTCCAGGATTTCACCGTGACGGGCCTACAGGTGCAGAACAACGCTCCGCCCGCCACCTCGACCTCCGCGCCCGCGGCTTCCCAACCTGCGGAAGCGGTCCCTGCCTCTACGGAAGAGTCACCGCTGGTGGTCGAATCCGCGCCCGCGTCGACGGCCTCGCCGGTCCCCGTTTTCTCTAGCGGACCCACACCCCAGCCGCTGCCCGCCAACCCCGCCGCCATCCGCGTGGACCAGATCAACTTCTACCTCATCCGTGGCGCGCTGCTGGCCTTGGCTTTGTTTGTCGTCCTGGGACTCTTCCTCCGTCTCCGCCGCAACTAATCTCAACTTCCAAATACTTGACATCATACATGGCACTCGACCCCTTCCTCCTCGTCGGCCTCGGCAACCCTGGCCGTGAATACAAAGACAACCGTCACAACGTCGGCTTCATGGTCATTGATCGACTGGTCGTGCGCCTGAACGCGCGCGGCATGAAATTGCAGTCCAAAGCCATCGTGGTCACAGCCACGCATGAAGAGCGCAAGCTGATCCTCGCCAAGCCGCAGACCTTCATGAACCTTTCAGGTCAATCTGTGCAGGGACTGGCGCACTTCTACAAGATCCCGCTCACCAACCTGATGGTGCTCTCCGACGATCTCGACATCCCGTTCGGCACCATCCGCATCCGCGCTTCGGGTGGCGCAGGCGGACAGCGCGGCATGGCCTCCACCATCGAGCGCCTGGGCACCAGGGACTTCCCGCGCCTGCGCATCGGCATCGGCCGTCCGCCTGGCCGCATGGACCCCGCCGCCTACGTCCTGCAGGATTTCTCGAAGGACGAGGTCAAGCTCCTGTCCGATGTCCTCGACCACGCCGCTGATGCCGCGCTGGAGTTTGTGGTCAAGGGGTTGAATGCTTCCATGAATAAGTTCAATGGTTCGGCGATCGATTAACGGAGCACGCAGACAAATTCCGAAGAAGTGGCATCCCACGCGGATCGCTTTCGGCGCATGAATTTCCTCCTTGTACTTTCTGGACAGGTTTATGGAACTTCTGCTCAAAGAGATAAAGCATCTTCCCCCATACGAGAAATTGCTTGAAGAGGTCAGATCTGGTAAGTCCACGCCTGCGCTCAGCCTGCATCGTTCGGCGCGGCTGCCTGTGCTGGCCGCCCTGCATGCGGACCTGAACCAGCCCATCGTGCTGGTCACCGACCGCGCGGACCATGCCTTGGCGTTGTTTGACGAGCTGGGATTCTGGCTCAAGTCGCCGCGCTTTCTGTTCGGAGAGCCGAATCCGCTGTTCTACGAGCAGGCCGCCTGGGGCGTGACCACGCGCCGCGAACGTTTGCAAGCCCTGACCGCGCTGGCCAATTACCATTTACCATTTACGCAAAAAGCTGAGACTGCACCTGTCATCGTGGCCTCGGTCCGTGCGCTGATGACGCGCACTCTGCCGCGCCGTGACTATCTCAAGGCCTGCAAGAAGATTAGCACGGGACAGCGCATCCAGCCCGACGCGTTGCTGCGCTCCTGGGATGAGATCGGCTATCAGCGCGTCAACACCGTGCTCGAGCCTGGACAGTTCTCCCATCGTGGCGGCCTGCTCGATATCTGGCCGCTGACCGAGATCCACCCCGTGCGCCTTGATTTCTTCGGCGACGAGATCGACACCATCCGCCGCTTCGATCCCACCACCCAGCGCACGGTCGAGAAGCTGGAGGCGGTGCTGGTCACGCCTGCGCGCGAGTACATCGTGACGGACGAGAATCCGCTTCTCGATGCTTCGAAATCCGACCCGACCAATCCCGATTCCCAAATCTCCGAATTCCACATCCCGCTGTTGCATGGCGTCCCTGCCAGCTTGTTGGACTACCTGCCGAGCAAGTCGCTGGTGCTGATCGATGACCACGGCCTGGTCGAGACGATGGCCGATGAGGTCGAGACGCAGGCCGTGCGCTTCAAAGGCGAGAGCATCGCGGAAGGTGTGCTGCCCGCCGACTTCCCCGTCCCATATTTGACCTGGTCCGAGCTGTACGACAGCCTGCACGGCCGCCCTGTGCTCGAACTGGGACGCCCCAGTGACGCGACCATCGAAGAGACGCCGACAGCCTTGGCTGATTCCTTCCAGCACATCGAGCGCTTCGCAGGTCGACTCAAGAGCTTCGAAGATTATCTGGCAGGGTTGGTCGAAGCCGAGAAACAAGTCGTGATCGTCTCCCGCCAGCGTGCGCGCCTGGAAGATTTGTGGAAGCAACGGGATGCCCGACCCGAGCCAGGCGACAATCCAAAATTCGTGGAGGCTTCGCTTTCCGAAGGCTGGCAACTCGGCGACCTGTACCTCATCACCGACTCGGAAGTCTTCGGCTGGGAGCGGCCTCAGCCGCGCACCCGTCAGCGACCTGCGGCGGAAGCGCCCGAAACGCTCTACGCCGACCTGCAGCCTGGCGACCACGTTGTCCATGTGGATCATGGGGTGGGGCGCTTTGTCGGCCTGGTGCAGCGCCAGCTCGAAGGTCACGAACGCGAATTCCTGGCGGTCGAATACGACAAGAGCGATACGCTGTATGTGCCCGTGCATCAAGCGGACCGCCTCACCCGTTACATCGGCGCGGACGGCGGCATGCCCGCGCTCGATCACCTCGGCGGACAGGCCTGGGCCGAGAAGAAGGCACGCGTCACCGAGGCGGTGCAGAAAGTGGCCGAGGACCTGCTCGACCTCTACGCGCGGAGGCAGGTGTCGGTGGGGTATGCTTTTGCACCCGATTCCGTCTGGCAGCGCGAGTTGGAAGATTCGTTCCCGTACGTCGAGACCGACGACCAGATGCGCGCACTGACCGACATCAAGCGCGACATGGAAAATCCGCGCCCGATGGACCGTTTGCTGTGCGGCGACGTGGGTTATGGCAAGACCGAGGTCGCCTTGCGCGCTGCCTTCAAGGCCGTGATGGACGGCAAACAGGTCGCCATCCTGGTGCCGACCACGGTGCTGGCTCAGCAACATTTCGAGACCTTCACCCAGCGGCTGGCGGCTTTCCCCGTCAAAGTGGAAATGCTCTCGCGCTTCCGCACCCCGCGTGAGCAGACCGAGATCCTGTTCGCGCTGGCGATGGGCGAGGTGGACATAATCATCGGCACCCACCGCCTGATCTCGTCCGATGTGGAGTTCAAGGACCTGGGCCTGGTCATCATCGACGAGGAACAGCGTTTCGGCGTGGCGCACAAGGAGCATCTCAAGCAGCTGCGTACTGAGGTCGATGTGTTGACCCTGACGGCCACGCCCATCCCGCGCACGCTCTACATGGCGCTGACAGGGGTGCGCGACATCTCGAACCTGAACACACCGCCCGAGGAACGCCTGCCCATCGTCACACACGTGGGGCCGTATTCGCCCAAGCTGGTGCGACAGGCCATCCTGCGCGAACTCGAACGCGGCGGACAGGTCTTCTTTGTCCATAACCGTGTGCAGACCATCGACGCGATGCGCCTGCATCTGGAGAAGCTCGCCCCTGAAGCGCGCATCGACATCGGTCACGGCCAGATGCCCGAGGGTGCACTTTCGGCGGTCATGCACCGCTTCAACACGGGCGTCATCGACATCCTGCTCTCGACCACCATCATCGAGTCGGGCCTCGACATTCCCAACGCCAACACCCTGATCGTCGACCGCGCCGACACCTTCGGCCTGGCCCAGCTCTATCAGCTGCGCGGACGCGTCGGCCGTGGCGCGATGCGTGCCTACGCTTACTTCTTCCGCCATAACAAGATGACTCCCACGCAGGAAGGCCAGCAGCGCCTGGAGGTCATCGCCGAGAACACGCAGCTTGGCGCGGGTTACTCCATCGCCATGCGTGACCTGGAGATTCGCGGGGCGGGCGAACTGCTCGGTGTGCGTCAGCATGGTTTCATTCAGGACGTGGGTTTCCACCTCTACACGCGACTGCTATCCGATGCCGTGCGACGGCTGAGACGTGAAAGCCGCATGTCGAGCGCTGAGGAAACTTCAGCCGACTCTCAACCTTCAGCGTTCAACCTGCCCCTGGCCATGCCCGTCAACGTGGACCTGCCTCTGGCGGTTGGCATTCCTTCGAATTACATCCCCGACCAGGACCTGCGCCTGCGCCTCTATCGCCGCATCGCCGACCTGCGCGACGAGACAGAGATCGATGCTCTGGCCTCCGAGTTCCGCGACCGCTTTGGCATCCTGCCCGAGATGGTCCAGAACCTGTTCTATCAGATGCGCGTCAAACTGCGCGCCGAAAAGACCGGGCTAACCGCTGTCAGCTGGGAAGGGGGGCAGGTGTCGCTGCGTTTCCCGCCGCCCGCCGAGGGGTCTGAGCCACGCCGCCTGGTTGACTTCATGCCTGGGGTGCGCGGCGGTAAGTCCGCCTACTGGGTCACTTTCGACAAGGAGGAGGCCTGGATGGTGAAACTGCTCGAGGTGTTGGGACGTTTGGGTGATGGATAGCGCGGCGAAGTTCCCTTAAGATGCGCGAAACGTTGTTGCGGCGGATTCACATCCGCCGCAAATTTTATCGAGGAGAATGAAATGAGAAGAAGACTGGCTTTTGGATTTTTAGTGTTTGCCTTGTTGTTGTCTGCGTGCAATGTGGTCGCGCCTGCACAACCCACGCAGGGCATCGACGACATCGTCCAGCAGACCTTCGTCGCGCTGACGGTGCAAGCTGCTGTTGCTACTACGCCCGCGCCGTCCACGCCGACCGTTGCCGCAACCCAGCCTGCGCCCAGCGGACAGATGGGCTCGATCGCAGGCTCCCTCAGCTATCCCGCCGATTCCCTGCCTGCCATGCGCGTGGTGGCGTTTAGCACCACCAGCAATTTGTTCTCTTATGTCGACACGCTGCTGGGCCAGAACTATTACCAGATCGACGACCTGCCCGCTGGAAACTATCATGTCGTGGCCTACGTTCTGGGCGGAAGTTCTTTTCCCATTGGACTATCGGGCGGTTTCACGCAGGAAATGCGCGGCAACACAGGTGACCATACGCTGGTGGCTGTCGAGGTGAAGGACAGCGAGATCACGCAGAGCATCAACCTCGGCGATTGGAACGCGCCCGCTGGGACCTATCCTGCCATGCCGGGCCAGGTCCCGCCCACGCCCGACGGTCCCAAGCCGCTCAAGCCTGAGGGCGGAATCACGGGTCACCTGTCCTATCCCGCTGAGGGCCGCCCCGACATCATGGTGGTGGCCTTCAGCACGCAGTATTACCCGAACGGGAATTTCTACTACTTTTTTACCACGCCCAGCCAGGCCACCTACGAGCTGGTCCTTCCGCAGGGCGAATATTACATCGTGGCTTATGCGCTGGACCCGTTCGGAAACCCGATGGGGGTGGTGGGAGGATATACCCAGGCTGTCCCCTGTGGCTTGAGTGTCAGTTGCACCGACCATAGCCTGATTCCCGTACCTGTGGCGGCGGGCGGCGCCCTGAGCGACATCGACCCCGCGGATTGGTACGCACCCGAGGGAAGTTTCCCGCCTTACCCATTGAAGTAAGCAAATAAAAACAGGAGATGGATATCCATCTCCTGTTTTTTTATTCACACTTCAACAATTGCTTCACTTCGGACCCTGGGCCTGATTCCGCTTCTCCAGCCTCCAGCCAGGGACGGCAGAGAGTCTGCCGCATGGCCTGTGAGCTGGTCAGGCGGTTGGCGGACTCGGTCAGGGCTTGCGCTTGGTCATAATCGCCCACGGTTAGATACGCGCGGATGAAGGGCAGATATTCCATGCCATGCGAGGGACGGAAACCCTGTTCCTGCGCCGCCTCCCATAGCTTGAGCACTTGCTCGGTCTGGCCGTATTGCTCGGCCAGCTCGGCCTTCTCGAAGAAGTAACACCAGGTCTGCGGGGTATTCAAGGCCTGCGCGAAAAACTCCATGTTGATGTTCGACTCTGGCGAGATGCGTCCCAGCGCGGATTTGGGCGCAAGCTGACGCAGGTAATCCGAGTATAGCCGTGACTCTGCATCCAACGGTGTCAGGATGTGCAAACAGGCGCTGACCGTCGGCTCGTACCACAGCACCAGGCTGTCGGCTGCTTCGCCTTCGAAGCGCGTGGAGAATTTGACCTCGCGCAGAATCCCGCCCATCAACAACTTCTCCGCTACGGGGTCGTCCCCATAGGTCGGGAAGAACCATGTCACAGCCTGCATGGAATCCTTGGGCTGGTGGTAGACCATGTTGACGGCGAAACCCGTCGGGTAATCGCCCATGTAGGAGAGGATCTCGCCTTCCGAGACGAAAGCAGTGCCTGCCTCGACGGACGGCGCGCGCCATGCCAGCTGATTGAGGAAGTCCACCTGCGCTTCCCAGGCGTGGCGATAATTGTTTTCCGAGCGGATCAGATAGCCCACGGACAATGCCAGCAGCAAACTGTACACGACCACGCGCTGCATCTTGGTCCGTGCCAGCCACTCGACGACGGCGACGATAATCAGCGCCGCGCCGAACATGGCCGCCATGCCGAGACGACTGTTCCACAGCGGATTGGTGTCATACAACGGCTGATGCGTCATCCAGGCGGGGATGGGGCCGAGGACGAGTCCCAGTGCGCCGAGCAGCAGCATCGGGCGGACAGGGGCGTCCTCTTCGAGATCGAGACGCTTGAAATAAAGATAGAAGCCGATGAAACTCAGCACCGTCACGAGCAAAGCCAGCAGCCCCGCGGGCGAGAAATCCACCAGGTCGGGGGAGAGGGTCTCGCTCCACGCGCCAACTTGAATGAGCAGCGTGTCTTTGAGTCCCGCCGTCACGAGATAGAACAACGTTGATATCGGCGCGCTGACCAGATCGCGCAAGACGGTCGGGGCGTTGTTGTCTTGAGCGGGGGACTGGAAGATGAATCCGCGCCAGAGCACGAAGGCGGCGAGCACGCCCAGATAAGGGAGCCAGGCCAGGGCGGCGGTCTTGAGTCGGGATTTGGAATCCGCTTGCGGCGCGGAAAGCGCCATCCACAATACGAGTGGACGCAGCAACTCGATCCCGTTGAAGTATTCGATGGTGAAGAGTTGCAGTCCATCCAACAGCACGGAGAGGACCAGCAGCAGCCACAGTCGCTGGATGTCGCGCACGGCCAGGATCATCAGCCACAACGAGAGCGCGTAAAGCAGGAAGGCCACCCAATGCGTGATATAGGTCACGGCCATCGGTTGCAGCGTGTAAAGCGGATAAACTGCAAACAGCAGCGTGGGCACCACGGCCAGTTTTTGGTGTTTGGGCCACAGGCTGCGGAAGACCATCCAGAAGGCCACGGTCGTCAGCCAGCGGATCACGAGCACGCCGATCTGCCAGGCCAGCGGATGAAAGCCGAAGACGGTGAAACCCGCGATATACGGCCACGACGCGAACGGTCGATTGTCGTAGGCAGAGAGTTCCCAGAGTTTGCTCAGCCCGTGTTGGGCATAAAAAATAAAATGCCAGTCGTCCTGGAAAAATCCCAGCGATGGGCTGAGCAATCCGAAGGCGACCAGGCAGGTGGTCAGCAGGGCCAGCGGCGCGTGGTTGGCTTGCAGGAAGGCTTTGAACTTGGTCATCAAGTCGAATTATATAATACCCACGGTTGAAAATTGCGTTTTCTGCCATTAAAAAAGAACGCAATTTTCAACCGAGCGTGGTGTACTCTTGCCCAATGTATGCCCTTGTACGGGAGAGTTACGCAAACTTCACTTTGCTATAGACTAGAACGGTTTCCACGTTGACCTGTTTTCACAGAGAACATATAATTTGCTCAGATGATTAGGCGGAGTAGCAGTCCATAGTCAGTTAACTGCTCTCCGCCGTATGTGCCCTAGTTGGGTGCTGGTGCTGAAGCTATCCACAATGTCTCAAGGAACAAGAGAGAATGAAACAAATTTCCATTGAAGTTGTAATTAAAAATTCAGAATTTTCAGAACCTAATGAATGGAATGAGTTCAAGGAAGAGCGAAATGCTTGGCTAGTCGAATTTCCTTATAATGTTGTGGTAGCGACATCATATTTAGAAATGGATAATGTTCAAAATTGGCTTACAGAGAAATGTGGATCTAAAGGGATTAGTTGGGATGTTTATTTTTACTATAAAGAAAGCTATGACTTTGGGTATGCAGAGTATTTCTTTCAAGATGAGCATATATCTAACCTTTTCACAAAAGAAATCCCCAACTTTTATGGAGTATTCTATAATAATAGAAAGTTAAAGACCAATGAGCAAGGCGACTATTTTGAAGTCAATTAGAATACAAAGTGTAATCAAAATATCTAAAGAAATGAAAAGGAAAACTGAGCAAAAGACAAGCAGAAACAAAAAGCGGTTCGGATGCAGCCCATCCGAGCCGCTTTTTCTCAGTTGTTTTGGCGTTCCTCCATTTGCTCATGATACTTTAGACCTGTTCAGCGGCTGATCGTGCTGGCCTTTTCTCCGCCTTTCGGGTAGAATAGAACAGTTGTTCCCTCTTCAATTCCCCAAACCTTATGACATTCAAACTTCAAGCTCCCTTTATCCCCATGGGCGACCAGCCCGAAGCCATCAGCGGACTCGTCGAGGGAGTCCGCTCAGGTAAGCGTAACCAGGTGCTGCTGGGTGCCACGGGCACAGGCAAGACCTTCACCATCGCGTCGGTCATCCAGGAATTGCAGATGCCCGCGCTGATCATGGCGCACAACAAGACCCTGGCCGCACAGTTGTATTCCGAGTTCAAGGAATTCTTCCCTGAGAACGCGGTTGAGTACTTTGTTTCCTACTACGATTACTACCAGCCTGAAGCCTACGTCCCGCGTCACGACCTGTACATCGAAAAAGAGACCGAGATCAACGAGGAGATCGAGCGCCTGCGCCTGGCCGCCACGACTGCACTGGTCTCACGCCGTGACGTGATCATCGTCGCGTCGGTGTCGTGCATCTACGGTCTAGGTTCGCCCGAAGAGTTCGGCAAGGGAACGGTCGTGTTGCAGGTGGGGCAGTTGTACCGCCGCAATGCGCTGCTGCGCCAGTTGATCGAGTCGCAGTATCAGCGCAATGACATGGACTTGAAGCCCGGTACCTTCCGTGTGCGCGGCGACACGCTGGAGATCATCCCTGCCTACGAGGACAAGCGCGGATTCCGCATCACTTTCTTCGGGGACGAGGTCGAGCGCATCATGCAGTTCAGCCCCGTCACAGGCGAGGTCTTTGCCGAGCCTCAGGAAGTCTCGATCTATCCCGCCAAGCAATACTTGACCGCCAGCGACAAGATGAAGGAAGCCATCACCGACATCGAAACCGAACTGGAGGAGCGCCTCAAATATTACAAAGAGACGGGCAAACTGCTCGAAGCACAGCGCATCGAACAGCGCACCCGTTACGACCTGGAGATGCTCAAGGAAGTGGGCTACTGTTCGGGCATCGAGAACTACTCGCGCCACCTCGACCGCCGCGCCCCAGGCACACATCCGTGGACTATGATCGACTTCCTGCCCAGCGATTACCTGCTGGTGCTGGATGAGAGTCACATGACCGTGCCGCAGATTCGCGGTATGTACAACGGCGACCGCGCCCGCAAGGAGACGCTGGTCGAATACGGCTTCCGCATGCCGAGCGCGATGGATAACCGCCCGCTCAAGTTCGATGAGTTCGAGCAGGTGATGGGCTACACCATCTACACGTCCGCCACGCCTGGGCCGTACGAGACCGAACGCTCGGAGCAGACCGTCGAGCAGATCATCCGCCCGACGGGGCTGATTGACCCTGAGGTGGATGTGCGTCCCACCAAGGGCCAGGTCGACGACCTCGTCGGCGAGATCAGGCAAAGGGTCGAGAGGCATGAGCGCGTCCTCGTCACTACATTGACCAAGCGCATGTCCGAGGATCTATCTGAGTACATGCAAGAGTTGGGCATCAAGGTCCACTATCTGCACTCGGAAGTGGAGACGCTCGAACGCATCAGCATCCTGCGTGACCTGCGCCTGGGCGTGTTCGACGTGCTGGTGGGCATCAACCTGCTGCGCGAAGGCCTTGACCTGCCCGAGGTGTCGCTGGTGGCGATCCTCGACGCGGACAAGGAAGGTTTCCTGCGCTCGGGCACGGCGCTGATCCAGACCATCGGCCGCGCCGCGCGCAACGCTAACGGCAAGGTCATCATGTACGCCGACCGCGTGACCGACTCGATGAAGTATGCCATCGACGAAACGAATCGCCGCCGCGCCAAGCAGATGAAGTACAACCAGGAACACGGCATCGTGCCGATCAGCATCGTCAAGGCCATCCATGACCTGACCGAGGAGATGTCCTCGAAGGCCGTGGCTGAGATGAAGGGTGAGTATCGCACCAAGGCTGATAAGTCTGCCATGCCGCGTAACGAATTGCGTCAGATCGTCCATGAGATGGAGAAGCAGATGAAGGAGGCCGCCAAGAACCTCGAGTTCGAGCGCGCCGCCGCCCTGCGCGATGAGTTGTACGAGTTGAAGAGTCTGCTTGCGGAGGATGAGAAGCTCAAGCCCTGGGAACGGATCAAGTTGCTTTCAGGTGAGGATGAATAGGCGAAAAGACGGGATCGAAGTCCCATCTTTTCTTTTTGCGCTCTTATCGATTTCTTTACCGAGTCTTTACAATTGCGAAGTATCCTTTGAGCATTGCAAGACCCAAATGAAATGTTACTCAAAGGAGTATGTACAATGAAGAAAACTGTTTTGATCGTCTCTGTGATTGCCCTGGCTTTGCTGGTAGTGGGCGCCGTGGGTGTGGGAGTTGCCTACGCCCAGAGCGGACAGCCGCCCGTATATGGTCGCGGCATGATGGCGGGCGGCGGTTACGGCCCGATGCACGATTACGTCGAGCGTGCGCTGGCTGAGAAACTCGGCCTGACCGAAGAGCAGGTGGAAGAGCAGTTGGCCGCGGGCAAGACCATGTACCAGATCGCCCTTGACAACGGCATCGCCGAAGCGGACATCCCCACCTTCCTGACCGATGTCCACACCGCTGCCTTCGATGCGGCTGTGGCGGATGGCGTTATGACCCGCGAACAGGCTGACTGGATGCTCCAGCGCATGCAGGGACGCGGCTACGGAAATGGCACAGGTACCTGTCCGATGGGCAACGGTGGTTACGGCCCGAACGGCGCTGGCAACGGCTTCCGCGGCGGCCCGGGCGGCATGATGGGCGGACGCTGGCAGCAGACCAATCCGTAGTTGTTGTATAAAAAGAAGGTCACGCTTCAAGCGTGACCTTCTTTTTGCTTAATCCTCTTCTTCCGCGGACTTCCCAAGGATCTCGTCCACCCGTTTCATCACGTCGTCAGTCAGCTTGGGCAGGACTTCGAGCGCCTTCATATTCTCGTGGACCTGGTCCACGCGGCTGGCGCCCGTGATGACCGTGCTGACGTTCGGGTTCCTGGCGCACCAGGCGATGGCAAATTGTGCCAGCGAGCAATCCAGTTCCTTGGCCAGATGGCTGAGTTGGTCGACGATAGCCAGACGTTGCTTGTCGGTCAAGGCGTTGCGCAGCCACTCGTAGCCTTTGAGCGCGCCGCGGCTGTCGGCAGGGATGCCTTTCTGATATTTGCCCGTCAACAAGCCCGAGGCCAGCGGACTCCAGATGGTGGTGCCCAGGCCAATGTCCTCGTACAGGCGGGCGTATTCCTTTTCGACGCGGTCGCGGTGGAACAGGTTGTATTGCGGTTGTTCGGTGACGGGTTTGTGCCAGCCGTACTTATCGCAGACATTCCATGCAGCGCGGATCTCATCGGCGCTCCACTCGGAGACGCCCCAGTAGATGGCGCGCCCCGATTGGACGATGTCGCTCATGGCGCGGGCGGTCTCTTCGATGGGGGTCTCAGGGTCGGCGCGGTGACAGTAGACGATGTCCACGTAATCCATGCCGAAGCGCTTGAGCGAACCGTCGATGCCTTCGAGCAGACGCTTGCGGTTGAGTGTATTGCGCTCATTCGGACCGTTGTGCAAACCCCAGAAGATCTTGGTCGAGATGAGGTAGCTGCCGCGCCGCCAGCCCAGTTCCTTCAGCGCCTTGCCCATCACTTCTTCCGACCTGCCACCCGCATATACTTCAGCGTTGTCAAAGAAATTGACGCCCGCATCATAGGCGGCCTTCATCATCTGCACGGCTGAATCGACGTCCGCCTGGGTATGGAACGTGACCCACGAGCCGAACGATAAGAGGCTGACTTTAATGCCTGCGCGCCCGAGGCGGCGATATTGCATGTCCATTATGAACTCCTTGATTGGGATATGTCAATTTTACCTGATGACGCAACGTCTCCAAACACAGGACCAGGCCATGAAGAATTGCATCCTCATGGCCTGGTCATCAATTGTCAAAATGATCCTAGGCCCAACCCAGCAGCCTCGCGATCGTAGCTGTCAGGAATGTGACCAGGAAGGCGGTGCCCAGGGTGATGACCACGCTCAGGGTTGCCCATTTGAGAGACTTGGTTTCCTTGTAGATGGTGATGATGGTCGTGCCACATGGATTGTGCAGCAAGGCAAACAGCATCAGGTTGATGGCGGTCAGTATGGTCCAGCCGTGGCCGCCGATCAGCAGCGAGCGGATGGCTTCATTCGTGGAAGGGCCGTCTACCATCATGCCCGCACCCATGTACATCATCATCATGGTCGGGACGACGATCTCGTTGGCAGGGATGGCGATGATGTACGAAAGCAGGATCACGCCGTCCAGACCGAGCAGCACGCCAAAGGGGTTGAGCCAGCCTGCGATGACGGCGGCCAGGTTCGAGGCCCCGACGGGTACATTGGCCAGAATCCAAATGATGGCACCTGCAGGGGCGGCAGTCTGCATCGCGCGCCACAACACGAAGATGGTGCGGTCGATGATCGAGGTGTAGAGGATGCGGCCCACGTTCGGGCGGCGATAGGGTGGAAGCTCCAGCGTGAAGGCCGAGGCTTCGCCTTTGAGCACCGTGCGTGAGAGGATCCACGACATGACGAAGGTGAATCCCACGCCGATCAGTACCACGCCGACGACGGTTGCCGCGGCGATGATGGAGGAGGTAAGCCCGCCGAAGCCCGCCGCCACGAAGACGGTGGCCAGCATGATCAGGGTTGGGAAGCGGCCGTTGCACGGGACGAAGTTGTTGGTCAGGATGGCGATCAGGCGTTCGCGCGGTGAGTCGATCACGCGCGTGGCCACCACGCCTGCGGCGTTGCAGCCGAAGCCCATCGCCATCGTCAGGGATTGCTTGCCATGCGCACCCGCTTTCTTGAAGAGCCAGTCGAGGTTGAAGGCCACGCGCGGCAGGTACCCCAGGTCTTCGAGGAAGGTAAAGGCGGGGAAGAAGATGGTCATGGGTGGCAACATGACCGAGATGACCCAGGCCAGGCCGCGATAGACGCCGTCCCAGACAAAGCCCGTCACCCACCAGGGCGCATGCATGTAGTTGAACAGGTTGCGGCCCCAGTCTCCGAGGGTGAACAGCACCGTGGCGATGGCGTCGGAGGCAATGTTGGCGCCTTCCACCGTCAACCAGATCAACGCGGCCAGCAATAGCAACATGATCGGCAGGCCCGTGATGGGAGAGGTGACCAGACGGTCGATCTTCTGGTCGAAGTCGTATTTTTTATCCGAGGCGGTCTTGACGGCGCGATGTGCGATGCTCTCGGCCTCGGAGTACATGGATTTGACGATCTCGTCGCGGAAGCCCGTGCTGAGGTTGTTGCGCAAAGCCTCGGCCTTGGCGAGCACGTCGTTGGGTTGGATGGAGGTCGTCATTATTGCCTGCCTTCCACGGACATCTTTCCGCTAAATTGCACGTCGGCGCGCTGCTGGCGGGCGACAATCTCGTTCAGTTCACCGCTGGTGATCGCCTGCTGCACGCGGGCGTCGCCGTCTAACAAGCGGATGGCCAGCCAGCGCGCATTCGGGATGCCTGGCGACATCTGCTCAATCATGGCCGCCAATTCGTAGACCGCTTTCTGGAACTCGGGCGTGCCATTCACACGGATGGGCTTGGTGGCGACCTTGCCTTCGATCACTTCGGCCACCGTCGCCAGCAGGGTGTGGACGCCCTCGCCCGTGCGGGCGGTGATCGGGATGGCGGGCACGCCCAGGTCGCGGCTCAGGGAGCGGGCGTCCACTTCCAGGCCTTTGCGGCGGGCCTCGTCCATCAGGTTGACGGCCACCACCACGTGATCGGTGATCTCCATCACCTGCATCGCCAGATTGAGATTGCGCTCCAGCGCGGTCGCATCCGTGACGACGATGGTGCAGTCGGGCTGGCCGAACAGGATGAAGTCGCGGGCCACTTCCTCGTCTTGCGAAGCCGAGAGTAGCGAGTAGGTGCCAGGCAGGTCCACTAACTTATATTTGACGTTGTTGAATTGGTAGCCGCCCTCGGCGCGCGTGACGGTCTTGCCAGGCCAGTTGCCGGTGTGCTGCTTGAGGCCCGTCAATGTGTTGAAGAGCGTGGACTTACCCGTGTTGGGGTTGCCCGCCAGCGCGATGACACGGTCGAAGTCGCCGACCTTGATGCCCATCTGCTCGAGTTGATAAAAGGCAGGGCAGGCCTCGCACTGTTCGGTGGGGAGGTTGATTTTTGTGTTGGTCATGGTTTCCTCTAAACAGGTTTCACCCAAATCTGCGCGGCCTGATCTTTGCGCAGGGCGATCAACGTGCCACGCACGCGGTAGGCACGCGGGTCGCCGAAAAAGTTTTGCAGTTCGGGGTAGATGATCGTGCCAGGTGTCAGACCCAGGTCGAGGAAGCGGCGGCGGGTGAAGCCCTGCACAGCCTCGTCGAGGGTGACGATCTCGGCCTTTTGTGCGTGGGACAGTTCCACCAGCGGCATGGCCTCTCGTTTGAGCAGTTCGCTCTCGGGCAGCGGGGCCACTGTCACATTGGCGGCCACGGTCGGAGCCAGGCGGTATTCGTTCTCGCCGTCGCTCAGGATCAGGCGTTGCGGCGTGCGCTCCAAAATACGGATGGTCTGCCCGAGGCGCAACCCCGCCGCAAGGATCTGCTCGAACGCGATGGCGGGTTCATCCTCCAGGTGGACGATGCGGGCGGGACGATCGGCCTGCCACGCCGTCAGCGGTGTTCCCTCCGCTTTGGGCAGGGACCCCTCGCGGGTGGGGATGAAGTCGCCATGCGGATCGCGCGTCGGGTGGCCGAGGGCTGCATCCAGCGCGTCCAGTTGGGCGTCGGTCAGGTTGTGTTCGCGGCGATGTGCCTCGCCGTGAATTTGTCCCAGCGGCATGCGGGCCTCGTCGGCCAGATATCGCTCCCACAAGCGGTGCGCACGGACCACGTGCAAGGCCCAGCGTTCGCCCTCGGCGGTGAGATGCAATTCTGCGCCGCGCGATTCGATCAGGCCCTGAGTCTCCATTGTCTCGATCAGGCGTGTGGCCTTGGCGCGCGAAAGGTCGAGCGTGCCGCCCAACGACTCGGGCGAGGCGTGCCGTCCGCTTTGTTCGCGGTCGAGCAGGTGTTTGAGCGCGTCCTCCACCTGTTCGCGTTCGTAAGCCGTGCGCCAGTTCTTGTAGAGTGCTAGCAGGCCCACGCGCGGCAGGAAGAGGATCAGCGCCAACGCAAGGACAAGAATGCTCCAATACAGCAGGTTCATGGAATGCCTCTATGGTTTAAGTTTTGGCAGGAATGCGCCAGTGGTCTTCATATAGTTTCGATATTCGTCGCCGAATTTGGCGATGAGGTTGGCTTCCTCTTTTGGCGTGCGGACGGCCATTGCGATGAATGCCAGCGCGGCCATCATGATAATGAACCAGTTATCCGCCATCAGGCCGAACGCTCCAATAAAGGATGATCCGACCGTGTACAACGGATGCCTCACCCAGCGATAGATTCCGCTCGTGACAAGTTTGTGTTCCTTGCGGGTCGCGCTGGTGGGGGTGATTCCACTTCCAATGCTGATGAACAGCCAGTAAATTCCGAGGACGCACAGAATGCCGATCCCCACGCCCAACCAGCGGATCCAATCGGGCAGCCCGATCTTGGACCAGCTCATCCAGGCGGGATGGACGAGGTACACCAGCGGGCTCAGCCAAAGGACCAATCCAACCAGACGGATGACCGTCATCATGAGGTTTCCATCCGCACTGCGCGAGATGGATCCGCCGCTGGCCCTGTCCGCTTTGGAGCGGAAGTAAATGGAGATGCCGGTTCCTGAGAACAGGATCAGGGCAGCCAGAATGCGAAAAATGTTTTCGTTCATGTGAGATACCTATAAACTTTCTGAAACAGGCATGAAACTCGTCCGTTTCTTGAAAAAGATGTGCTATACAAAAACTTGTTTGGTGATGGCGAGACCCACCACGCAGGCGGGGTGAGAGTCGACTTGAAGGGTCAGATTGCCGTCGAACTCGGAATAAGCCTGCACGTGGACTTGCGCGCCTGGGACGAGTCCCAGCCCTTGGAGGTGGCGGAGAAAGGCGGGGTCGGCGCCGTGGACCCGTTTGACGGTGCCAGCTTCCCCCGTCCGCAATGAGGCGAGGGGGCGGGTGTCATCGTTGGGCATGGTCAGGTCAGCGGTGGGGATGAGGTCGCCGTGCGGATCGCGTACAGGATTCCCCAACGCGGCGGCGATGCGGCGCTCAAAGTCTTCCGAGATGACGTGCTCCAGGCGGCAGGCCTCCTCGTGGACCTCGTCCCAGGTGTAGCCCAGCGTCTGGACGAGCCAGGTCTCGAGCAGGCGGTGATGACGAATGACCTCCAGCGCAGCGCGTTCTCCCTCGACCGTAAGGGTGGCACCCTGGTGCTTTTTATAAACCACCAATGCAGGCGAGACATTGGACAGTCGTTGCAGCATGCCCGTCACCGAAGCGGGGGCCACGCCAAGACGTGCGGCCAGATCGTTGGTGCTGGCAGGCGTGCCGTCGGCGCTCAGATCGTAAATTTGTTTGAGGTAGTCCTGAATGGACTGGGTGAGAATCTCCGACATTAGATACCGTTCCAAAGGATGAGGGTGACGCAAGAAAAGAAAGTGAGGTAGGCAATGTTGAAGCCCGCGCCTTCGGTCCAGTCACGGACGAACTGCGGCAGGATGCGTTTGCCAGACATCCAGACGACCGTGATCGTGACGGGGTTGACGGCAGCCATCCAGATGGGGAAGGCTGTCCCGCCTTGGGCCACCAAGACCGAGAACAGGATCGAGGCCAGGATGGCTGACAGCATCAAGGGAACATACGTGATGAGGAGCACTTTGCGGTGACGGACGACCATATCCGCGATCACAGGCTGGGAGGACTCATCCACCTGATTCAACGCGCGGACGTATTCGCCCATGTAAAAGAATGAGCCGTGCACGAACGCGTCTACCACCGTTGAGAAGCCGAACAGCAGGGCGGTGACCAAAGCCAGTGCGGACTCTGAGATGCTCAGCCCTCGATAGGTCAACCAGAACCCTGCCAGGATCAGCGGCGTGGAGAAGACACCCATCAGTGCGCCACCCATCATGCGGGCGGGGGAGAGGGCAGCCATCCGCTCTGCATCGGACAGGAGCTTGGCGAAGGGCTTGAGCTTGGGATACTCGTCGAGGTTCACCTTGCTGGCGAGAAGCATTACATCCCCAATTGCGTATAGAAGTGCTCCCAGGATGGCGAGGAGGCCAGTCAATTGTAAGGAGAAATTGGAATCATTCATATTAGAATTGCCTATAATAAAATTTAGCTTAGACTAAAAATATTTTACTCCCAATTTACTGATTGTCAAGAGAAAGGTTTGAGCATTC
Organism: Chloroflexota bacterium; assembly: GCA_016191845.1. GTDB lineage: Bacteria > Chloroflexota > Anaerolineae > Anaerolineales > Villigracilaceae > JACPVF01. Next base: position 107,569 of record JACPVF010000011.1, on the reverse strand, counting down.
ATGCGCGTGATGTGATGAAAATACCCTGATCACAGTCATTTGTCAGGGCGGGGGAATTGGGACTTGACTTTTGTTTGATTCTCTGTAGAATCTGCTTTGTAAGTCCAGTGAATTTACAAAGTAACCGATGGAACTTGCCATGAAAAAAGCAACTCATCAACAGACCAAACAGCACAACCGCGATCTCGTCTTGCGAACCATTTTCGCGAACGAGACCATCAGCCGCGCGGAGATTGCCCGCGTGACCATGCTGACTCGTACCACCGTCTCGGATGCCGTGGCGGGGCTGTTGGCTGAGGGTCTGGTGAAGGAAGTTGGTTTTGGTTCCTCGCTGGGCGGTAAGAATCCGATCCTGCTCAGTCTGGTGGCGGATGCCCGTTACTTGATTGGCTTGAACCTGGCGCAGGATAAATTCATCGGCGCAATCGTCAACCTGCGCGGCGAGATCAAGCAGACGGTCGAGTTGCCCGTGCATAGCGGCAATGGCCAGCAGGCGCTCGAACAGGTCTATCAGATCCTGGATGAGTTACTCAAGACGGAATGGAAGCCCATCGTTGGGATCGGGGTGGGGGCCCCAGGCCTGATCCACACCCGCGAGGGAATCGTGGTCAATGCCGTGAACCTCGAGTGGCGCGACCTGCCTTTGGCGAATCTGCTCGAAGAGCGTTACCGCCTGCCCGTGACCGTGCTCAACGACAGCCAGGCGACCGCCATCGGCGAGTATGTCTATGGCGAGCATGAGCCCGACGGCAACCTGGTGGTGGTCAACGTCAAGCATGGTATTGGTGCGGGCATCCTGATCAACGGACGCCTGTTCCAGGGTGACGGTGGCGGCGCGGGCGAGATCGGTCACGTGGTGGTGCAAGAGAATGGTGCGCAATGCCGCTGCGGCAAGCGTGGATGCCTCGAAACGGTGGCCAGCGCCCAGGCGGTGGTCCGCCGTGTCCAAACGGAAACAGGCCAGGGGTCCACGCTGGATGAGATTCGCGCCGCTTTTGAGGCGGGTGATACGCAGGTCCGCGCGGCTGTGCTCGACGCGGGACATTATCTCGGTACCTCGCTGGCCAATTTGATCGGCACACTCAATATTCAAAAGATCGTCCTGACGGGCGATATGACCCGCTTCGGCGATGCCTGGCTCGACTCGGTCAACCACGCGATGCAGGAGGCTGCGTTGACGCGCATGGCCGAGGGCACGCAGTTGGAGATCGGCAAGCTCGATTATCGGGGCTGCATCCTGGGCGCTTCGGCCTTGTTGCTTCTGGACGATTATTCCCTGCTCTTTACGGGCGCCGAGGATAGTTAATGACTTTTGTACTTGTTTCTCCTTCCGTTCTTCCCCCGCTGGATGAGTCCTTCCGTCCCGCCGTGTTGGCCAACCGCGCCTTCCGTGTGCAGGTGGCTTCGGTCGGTGTGCCGCTCGTGCTCGGATTGGAGCGCAGCGAAACCGAGTTCTCGCGCTATGAGACTCTGGTCTATCCCGAAGGTCATCCCAATTTTGACGCCAACCTGCCGTACGTGGAGCGCATCGTCAAGTTCCTGTTGTGGCAGCGCGGTGGACATACGGTCTACGTGGGCGGCCCACGCGGGATCGCTGACCACCTGAACAAGCTGTATTCGGCCAGCGGCGTGCAGAAGTTCGACTTCCACTTCATGGGGGATCAGGTCTACGAAAAAACCTTCCGCGTCATCTCCTGCACCGCGGATGAAGTCCCCGCCGCGCGTGAGACGGGCAAGTCGCTGGGACGTCACCTGGCAGGCTGTCGCATTGGCTTCGACCTGGGCGCCTCGGACCGTAAGGTCAGCGCCGTTGTGGACGGGAATCCCATCTACAGCGAAGAGGTCATCTGGGAGCCGCGCAAGCATGACGACCCCGCGTATCACTACAGCGAGATCCTCACTGCGTTGAAGACCGCCGCCTCGAAGATGCCGCGCGTGGACGCCATTGGCGGCAGCTCGGCGGGCATCTACATCGACAACCGCCCGATGGTGGCGTCACTGTTCCGCGGTGTACCGCGCGAACGCTTTGGCGAGGTCAAGTCCATCTTCCAGCGCCTGCACGCAGAGATGAACGTCCCGTTGGAGGTCATCAACGACGGTGACGTCACCGCGCTGGCGGGCTCGATGTCCATTGAAGACAATGGCATTCTGGGCATTGCGCTCGGGTCGAGCGAAGCGGCGGGTTACGTCAATATGGACGGTCACATCATGGGCTGGCTGAACGAACTGGCCTTTGCACCCATCGATTACAGCGTCGACGCGCCCGTGGAGGAGTGGTCGGGCGACAAAGGCTGTGGCGCTTCGTATTTCTCGCAGCAGTGCGTCTTCCGCCTGGCGCCGAAGGCGGGCATCGAGCTTCCCACTGACGTCACCGACGCTGAGAAGTTGAAGTTCGTGCAAGAGAAATTGGAAGCGGGCCACGAAGGCGCGCTCAAAATCTGGCAGAGCATGGGTGTGTACTTGGGCTACGGCCTGGCGCACTACGCCGAATTCTATGACCTCAAGCACGTGCTGATCCTCGGCCGCTGCACCTCGGGCCGTGGCGGCGACCTGCTGCTCGAAGGCGCACGCAAAGTGTTCCAGGTCGAGTTCCCCGAACTGCTTGAACGCATCAGTCTGCACCTGCCCGATGAGAAGGTCCGCCGTGTGGGCCAGTCGGTGGCTGCGGCAAGTTTGCCCGCATTGTAATTTTCATGTCGTTGCGAGCGACCGTAGGTAGCGAAGCAACCTCCCAATAACAGGAGATTGCTTCGACGGAAGAACACCGTCTCGCAATGACATAAAAGGAATTCTATGAACTTTCATCTCAACACCTCCGAAATCTTCGTCCCTGACTCCCAGCCCGTGGATGCGGCGCTGGCGCGCACAACGCACTTGTGCATCTCCGCTCATCAGGATGATATCGAGATCATGGCCGCCCAGCCGATCCTGGAGTGCTTCCAGCAGAAGGACAAATGGTTCACGGGCGTGGTCGTGACCGATGGGCGCGGTTCTCCGCGCAACAGTCTATACGAGACCTATACCGATGACGAGATGCGCGAAGTACGCTTCAAAGAACAGCGCAAAGCCGCCATCGTGGGGGAGTATGCCGCCCAGATCATGCTGGATTATCCCAGCAAGATCATCAAGGACGCCGCACGCCCTGAACCCGTCGAGGACCTGGTTGCGCTGATCCGCGCCACGAAGCCGCAGGTCATCTATACCCACAATCTGGCCGACAAGCATAACACGCATGTCTCGGTCGCTTTGAGGGTGGTGGAGGCTCTTCGGAAGCTGGACCCGGTTGAACGTCCCGAGCGCTTGTTGGGCTGTGAGGTCTGGCGCGCGTTGGATTGGATGGTCGATTCGGACAAGGTCCAGATGGACGTGTCTGCTCACGAGAATTTACAGTTCGCCTTATTGGGAGTCTTTGATTCACAGATCGTCGGCGGCAAACGCTATGACCTGGCGTCGATGGGCCGCCGCCGTGCCAATGCCACGTACTTTGAGTCGCATGGCGTGGACAATACGACCGGGCTGTCTTACGCGATGGACATGAGTCCGCTGATGAACGATGCCTCTTTGAACCCGGCCTCGTTTGCCAATGACCTGATCCAGCGCTTTGCACAGGATGTTGAAGACCGCGTTCGCAGGATGAGTTAACCCTTTTCTTGGCATTATCCAGTCATCCAGCAGAAAGGAGATCTTTCTCAAAGAAACCTGTGGTTCGACCCAATTGCGCGATACCTTTCGACAAAATCCAAGGAGAAGAAACCAATGAGTAAGAAGCTGTTTGCTTTGATGTCCGTTCTGGTGGTTGCCAGCATGCTGTTGGCCGCCTGCGGCACCCCTGCGACCCCCGCTGCTACCGAAGCGCCTGCTGCGACTGACGCTCCCGCCATGACGGAAGCCCCAGCCGCGACCGAGGCCCCTGCTGCCGAGGCCGTGACCCTCAAGATCTATCTGCTCGACTATACCCCCGACACCATCGCCTGGCTCAAGAGCGAGATCAACCCGGCTTTTGAAGCCGCCCACCCTGGTGTGACCGTTGAGATCACCGAAGGCTCCTGGTCTGGTTGGGATACCACCTTCAGCGGTTTCTTCGCTGCTGGCGAAGGCCCCGACATCATCAACCTTGGCTCCGAGATGAACACCCTGTACGGTGAAAGCCTGGCCGACATGGACTCCTATCTCGGCGAAGCTGCCTGGCCTGATATCAAGAACTTCGGCCCCGCCCTCGAGAATGCCAAGTACGATGGCAAACTGCGTGGTCTGCCGATCTTCACCGCCCCGCGCTACGTCTTCTGCCGCACCGACCTGATGGAAGCCTCTGGCTGGACGACCGGCACCCCCAAGAACTTTGCGGATTGGACCGCCTTTGCCAAGCAGGCCTCCAAGATCGACCCCGCCACGAACTCCCTCACCCAGCAGGCGCTCGTCCCCGTGGACGCTGGCTCAATGGCTGACTGGCAGTGGTGGCTGCTCGTGTTCTACTCGCTCGGCGGCCAGCTCTACAAGGCCGATGGCACCCCCAACTTCGAATCCCCCGAAGCCCTGGCTGCCACCCAGTTCCTGTATGATATGCGCCAGGCTACCTACGGCCCTGCCGCGAACGCCGTCGGCGCCCTCCCCGCTGGACAGGGCTCCGTGATCGACGTTGACGATGCCACTGGCAAGGATAACGGCGCTGTGTGTCTCGCCCATTCTGGTTGGGCTGCCCCCGCCTTTGATCGCCCGATCTGGGACAAGATCAGCATCGATCCGTTCTACGGCGATCCCGCCAACTTCCCGAACAGCAAGCCCGTCGTGCTGGCCTTCAATGACTGGCTGGCCGTGGCCGACTACAGCCCCAACAAGGAACTGGCTGCGGAATGGCTGAAGATGGCCTTCTCGAAGGAAGCCAACAACAAGTGGAACGAGACCATGGGCCTGATCCCCGCCCGCAACGACTCGCAGTATGGTTACGTCCTCGAGTCCCCGCAGCTCAAGGCTGAGGCTGAACTGGCCTCCAAGTACGGTGTTGGTTTCGCTGGCATCAAGGAATCTGCCAAGCTCTCCACCATCATGCAGGATGCCCTTGGCAAGCTCATCACCGAAGAACTGACCGTCGAAGAAGTTTTGGCGAAGATCCAAGAAGAATACTCCGCCGCGCTCAAGTAAGCCCGTTGGCTTATACTAAAAGATGGAGGGGCGACCGCCCCTCCATCTTTCCATTTGTTGAAGGACAGGATCATGCCTGAAAATCCTTATCTGAATGTGCTGGTCACGGCTGCATTGACCCTGCTTTTTATCGTTGCAAGCAGTTTTGGCCTGGGAGCCCTGGCGCGCGGAGTGGCGCGTCTGCGCGGTGCGACGCCCAAGCAACAGGCGAACACCTTTGCAGGCTATCTTTTCGCTGCACCGTGGATTGTAGGCTTTCTCATCTTCGTGGTGGTGCCATTGGGATTCTCCCTTTACTGGAGCTTCACCGACTACCGCGTCACCGCCAACCAGCCGCCGCAGTGGCTGGGATTCGAGAACTACCAGAACCTGCTCTTCAAGGATGACAGCTTCCGCGCCTCCATCGTCAATACGCTGTACCTGACCGTGATCGGCCTGCCGCTTCAGATGGGTTTTGCCCTCCTGTTGGCTGTCATGCTCAACCAGAAGTTGAAAGGCGAACGCGTCTTCCGTATGGCGTTCTATCTGCCTGTCATTTTGGGTTTCAACACCGCCGTGTTATTGTGTTGGCGTTTGATGCTCAACACGGGCACGGGCATCATCAATCAGATGTGGCGGGCGGCGGCTTCCGTCCCGCTGATTGGCTATCTCCTGCGCGCGCTGATCTACGTCCAGGAAATCTTTTCGGCTTTCTTCCTCGGCATCAACAACGGCAAGTTCAATTTGCTGACCAAGGTCATCGAAGCGGGTTTCCCCGCCGAGAACCGTGTCCCGCTTTGGGTGCAGAGTCCGATGTGGTCCAAGATGTCGGTCATCCTGCTGATGATCTGGGGCTGCGGCGCGATGATGCTCATCTTCCTGGCGGGCCTCAACAACATCCCCAAGGAACTGCACGAAGCCGCCGAAGTGGACGGGGCCACAGGCTGGCAGCGCTTCTGGAAGATCTCCTTCCCCCTGCTCACACCCTACATTTTTTACAACCTCGTCGTGGGCATGATCAATTCCCTGCAAATATTCGAGCCTATTTTTGTTTTGTATCGCGACAATCAGCCGCTGGTGCCGTCGGCCATCTCGATGGTGTATTACCTGTGGCAGAAGAGTTTCAGCCACTTCGAGATCGGCTATGGCTCGGCCATCTCATGGGTCATCCTTGTTTTCATTCTCATCGTCACCGTGATCCAGTTCCGCTTGCAGGACCGCTGGGTGACCTACGACGTGTACTAGGAGGCTGCTATGAAAAAATACTGGCCCATGTTCCGCAGCCTGTTGTTGTACTTCCTCCTGACGGGCGCCACCGTCGTGATGTCGTTCCCGCTGTTCTGGATGATCTCCTCCTCGCTCAAGACCGTGCAGGAGACCAACTCGCCCGGCATCGTGTGGATTCCCGCCGAGCCGACCCTCCAGGCTTACATCGACATCTTCCAGAATCAGGATTTCCTCCGTTCGTACTTCAACTCGGTCTTTTACGTCACCCTGGCGTTGGTGGGCACGATCCTCTCCATCGCGGCGGTGGCTTACGCCTTCAGCCGCGTGGAATGGCCTGGCCGCAATCTGGTCTTCTTCCTGATGCTCTCGACCATGATGATTCCACCCCAGGCGCTGATCGTGCCACAGTACGTCTTCTTCAACAAGCTCGACTGGATCGGCACCTTCAATCCGCTCATCATCCCTGGTTACTTTGCGGGCGGCGCAGCCATGATCTTTTTGTTGCGCCAATCCATGGCGCAGATCCCCAAAGAGTTGGACGAGTCCGCTTTCGTGGATGGCGCCAATCACATCCAGATCTGGTGGGAGATCATCCTGCCGCTGGTCAAGGCGCCGCTGGCCACCATCGCCACCTTCCTTTTCGTCGGCTTATGGAACAGCCTGCTGACTCCACTCATGTATTTGCAGACCGTCAACTTGTACACGCTGCCTGTCTACGTCTCGACGCTCTTCAACATCAACCAGACCGTCCAGCCGTGGCCGACCATTATGACCGCCGCCGTGCTGACCACCGTGCCGTTGATCGTCGTCTTCTTCTTCGCCCAACGCTACATCCTCGAAAGCGTGGTTGTCTCGGGCCTGAAAGGTTGATCGTGGATTTATCGCAGCTCATCGGACAGAAGATCCTGCTGGCGTTCAAAGCCAAGGAGGGTCCCACACCTGAGATCATCCAGGCTTTCAAGGAATACCAGCCCGCAGGCCTGACTCTCTTCCGCCCGTACAACGTGGACGCCCCCGCGCAGCTTCGAGCATTGACCGCTTCGCTGCAAAAAACAGCCCTGGACCTCGGCCTGCCTCCGTTATTGATTGCGACCGACCAGGAGGGCGGGCAGTTGATGGCCGTGGGCGACGGCACGCCGTTGCCTGGCAACATGGCTCTCGGCGCGACGGGTTCCGAGGAACTGGCACGCCGGGCAGGCGAAGTGCTCGGACGCGAACTGGCCGCGATGGGCGTCAACGTCAATTACGCACCCAGCGCGGATGTCAACGTCAACCCGCAGAATCCCGTGGTGGGCGTGCGCTCCTTTGGCGAGGACCCGCACGAGGTGGCGCGCCTGTCCGCGGCGATGATCGCGGGCATCCAATCGCAGGGTGTGGCCGCCACGGTCAAGCATTTCCCTGGGCACGGCGATACCGCCAGCGACTCGCACCTCGGTCTGCCCACCGTCCCGCACGGGCTGGACCGCCTGCAGGCTGTCGAGTTCCCGCCCTTCCGCGCCGCCATCGATGCGGGTGTCAAGCTGGTCATGAGTGCGCACGTCGGCCTGCCTGCCATTGACGGACCTGAGGCGCCGCCTGCGACTCTCTCCGAAAATATCCTCAAAGGCATCCTGCGCCGCGACCTGGGTTTTGACGGCGTGATCGTCACCGACGCGATGGACATGCACGCCATCCGTCAGGGCGAATTCCTCGGCGCGGACTCGATCCGCGCGGTCAATGCAGGCGCGGACCTGTTGCTGGTTACCGCCGACCCCGAAGACCATCGGCGGGTTCATACGACCTTGAGCAAAGCTGCCCAAAGCGGACAGTTAAATGCTGAAGAATTGCGCGCCTCGGTCGAGCGCATCGCCGCCCTGAAAGCTTGGTTATCGAACCAGCCCGTGCCTGATCTCAGCGTGGTGCGCTGCGCGGATCATCTGCGCGTGGCGGATGAGATCGCCGAGGCCTCGATCACCTTGGTCCATGATGATGCGAAGCTCCTGCCTCTGAATCTTTCTTCTGAAAAACGTATCGCCGTCATCGTGCCCAAGCCGCTCGACCTGACGCCCGCGGATACGTCCTCATATGTCACGCCGCAGCTTGCGGCCGCCATCCGCGCCTATCATCCGCACGTGGACGAGTTCATCATCCCTTACGCGCTGCAGCCCGCAGACATCACCGCCGTGTTGGAACGGGCGCGCGAATATGACCTGATTGTCATCGGCACGTTGAATGCCTATAATCAGGAAGGACAGACCGCCTTGGTTCGCGAATTGCTCAAGGGTCAGATCCCGACCATCGTCGTGGCGTTGCGTCTGCCTTATGATTTGATGGCTTTCCCCGAAGCGAAGACCTATCTGTGCACGTACAGCATCCTCGAACCGTCGATGCGCGCTCTGGCGAAAACGCTCTTCGGGCAGAATCAGGCCCGAGGGCGGCTGCCCGTGTCCATTCCTGGTTTGTATCAAATCGCATCGTCCTGAGCGGAGCCGAAAGACGTTTCCGCAGAATCGAAAACCATGTCTCTTTTCTCTGAAATCTCGGAACAACCTGAACGCATCCAATCTCTGCTGAACACGCAGCGTAAGGCCGTGGAGCAGATCGCCGCTGCCATTCGCGGGCGCGACATCTCGTATGCCTTCCTGGCTGCGCGCGGCACCTCGGATAATGCGGGCCGTTATGCCAATTACCTGTGGGGCGCGCGCAACGGACTGCCGCTGGCGTTGGCCACGCCGTCGCTGTTCACGTATTATAACCAGCCGCCTAAGTTGAAGAACGCGCTGGTGGTGGGTATCTCGCAGTCGGGACAGTCGCCCGACATCGTCAGCGTGCTGGAGGAGGGACGCAAACAGGGCAGCGTGACCTTGGCTATCACCAACGAGCCGAACTCGCCACTGGCCTCCGCCGCCGACTTCGTCCTTGATATTCAGGCAGGCCCCGAAAAAGCGGTGGCCGCCACCAAAACCTACACCACCGAGTTGATGGTCATCGCCATGCTGTCTGTGGCGATGAATGGTGACAGGAACGACTGGAAGGATCTTGGTCAAGTCAGCAAGTGGATGAAGCAGACGCTCAAGCAGAATGACCTGATCGAGCAGGCCGCCCAACGCTATCGGTATATGCGTCAGTGTGTGGTGCTGGGACGTGGTTTCAACTACGCCACCGCCTTCGAGTGGGCGCTCAAGCTCAAGGAACTGACCTACGTCGAGGCCGAGCCGTACTCCTCGGCCGATTTCCAACACGGACCGATTGCCATGGTCGAGCGTGGATTCCCTGTCATGGTGGTTGCGCCGCAGGGCAAGGTCTTCGCCTCGATGCTCGACCTGATGGCCCGCCTGCGCAAGGACATCCTGGCCGAGTTGCTGGTCATTTCGAACGCGAAGAAGGCGCTCTCGCTGGCGCAGGTACCGTTTACCATTCCCGTTGAGATGCCTGAGTGGCTGACTCCGCTGGTCAGCATCCTGCCCGCGCAACTGCTGGCCTACCACTTGACCCGCGCCAAAGGCTTCAACACCGAAGCCCCGCGCAGCATCCGCAAGGTGACCGAGACAAAGTGAGATTTCTGGAATGAGCAGGCCTCCGCCAAAAGCGGGGGCCTATTTTGATTCCGTGCTTGCCTTTGAGTTCATTTTGGCTTATCTTGTATAAGGAACACAGCACAAAGATTTGCCTTCGGGAGCGAGCCATGCCTTTTGCAGTCGGCGATTCGATCGGCCCCTATCAGATCATTGAACAGCTCGGCCAGGGTGGGATGGCATCGGTTTACAAGGCTTATCACGCCAGCCTCGACCGGTACGTGGCCATCAAAGTGTTGCATCCCAATCTCAATCAGGATCCCACCTTCACCGCTCGTTTCAAGCGCGAGGCGCGCCTGATCGCCAGGCTCGATCACCCGAATATCGTGGCCGTGCATGATTTTGCCGAGCAGGATCACTATCCCTACCTGGTGATGAAGTTCATCCAAGGTGAGACGCTCAAAGACCGCTTATGGCGCGGTCCGCTTACCTCGCAGGAGATCAACGACGTGCTCGACACGGTCGGCTCAGCGTTGGAGTACGCCCACCAGCATGGCATTCTGCATCGGGATGTCAAGCCGTCGAACGTGTTGCTTGGCGCGGACGGTCACATCTATCTTGCGGACTTTGGGTTGGCGCGTATCGCCCAGGACGGCGAATCCACGCTGTCGACGGATTCGATCGTCGGTACGCCGCAATACATCTCGCCCGAGCAGGCCCTCGGCAAACGGGACCTGGACGAGGGTACGGACATCTACTCCTTCGGCGTCATGTTGTACGAGATGGTGGTGGGGCAGGTCCCCTTCAACGCCGACACGCCTTTTCCGATCATCTACGACCATATCTACACTCCGCTGCCCCTGCCGCGTTCGATCAACCCATCCGTGCCAGTCAGCGTGGAGCAGGTACTGCTCAAGGCGCTGTCCAAGGATCGCGCCGACCGGTACCAGAAGGTCAGCGACCTGGTTGTGGCGTTCAAGTCCGCATGGGATGAGGCGGGAGTCCCCATGCAGGGTACGGCCATCCGTCTGCGGGCGGAAACGGAAAAAATGCCCACGAGCGGACCCGCCCAAAAAACGGGATCCACCCCCGGGTCCTCACAGACAACGATGCCGCCCAAACAGAAAAAGCCCATGCCCTGGCTGCTGGTGGGCAGCGGCATCCTGGCCCTGGCCTGTTGTGTGGGGGTGGCCGCTGCTTTGGGACTGTTCAGCCGCTTTTGGCCGACGGCACCGTTACCCGTATCGACCGAAACAGCTACGCCGTCTGTCTTTTGCGAAGGCGAACAGACCTGGCTCCAACGGGATTATTTCCCCGAGCAGGAGATCCAGCATTGTTGGGATCGGGATCATTACATCGGCGGCATGGCTTACAACGGAAGCGAATGGATGCTGGTTATGAACAAGCAGGTCAGCTATACCGATCAGGCCTACTTCAGCGCCTCCAATTTCCCCAAGGACAAGATCAAGGAATACTGGGACAAAGGTTTCGATATTACGAGTGTATCTTATGGCGGGAGTAAGTGGTATGTGGTGATGAGTGTAGGCACGGGATTCAGTAACCAAAGTTATCTCGCCGATGCGGCCCTGTCCGATGCCGACATCAAGGAATACTGGGACAAGGGATACGCCATCACGTCGCTGGCCTATGGCAATGGGATCTGGGTGGTGGTCATGTCGAAGGATGCGGGGTTGGGTGCGCAGGTGTATTTTATGGACGCGGTTTTCCCTGAAGACAAGGTCCGCAATTACTGGGATTCCAAGTATGACATCACCACCGTCGCCTACGGAAACTCAACCTGGGTAATCGTCATGTCCACGGGAACGGGTTTCTCGAATCAATATTATTACAAGAGAGAGATCTTCCCAGAGGAAGGCATTGCTGCGGATTGGGACAATGATTTTTTCATCACCGAAGCGGATTTTGGCGGCGGGCTTTGGTTGGTGGTGATGTCCAAGCAGTAAGCTGCTGATATTTTCACTACTTAAGCAGGGAGGGCGTTCTGTTCTGCGGCTAGCAGGTTGGGTAGATCGTCCAGGCCGAGGAAAGTGTCGACCACTTGCGGGTCGAAATGGGCGGAGGTCTGTTCGCGGATGTATTGCCGCACTTCTTCTGGATTCATAGCCTGACGGTAGGGGCGATTGGAGGTCAGGGCGTCCCATACATCGGCGATGGAGAAGATACGGGCGGTGAACGGTATCTCCTCGCTGTCCAGGCCGCGCGGATAGCCGCTGCCGTCCCATTTTTCGTGGTGACAATAAGGGATGTCGAGGGCGGGGCGCAGGAACTGGATGGGGGAAAGCATCTCGTATGCCAGGGTCGTATGCTGCTTCATCTGGTCGCGCTCTTCGGGCGTCAGACCGCCGGGCTTGAGCAGGATGCTGTCTGGGATGCCCATCTTGCCGATGTCGTGCAGGATGGCGCCGCGTGTGATGTGGACCAGGTCCTCGCCCTGGAAGCCGAGCGCCTTGGCCAGCAGACGTGTCAGGATGGTGACGCGTTGGGTGTGGCCCCTGGTCTCCTTGTCACGCAGGTCGAGGGCACGTACCCAGCCTTTGAGGGTGGCATCATAGGCCGTCTGCAATTCCTGATTGGCGGCTTCGAGTTCCCGGTTGGCCAGTTCTAGGCCGTCGAACAAATGGGCGTTTTCGATGGCGATGGCGGCCTGCTCGGCAAACACGGTCAGCATCTCCAGGTCGTGTTCGTTGAACAGGCCCGCACGGACGCGGTTGTCCACGTAGATGACGCCGAGCAGACTGTCCTTGGTCCGCAACGGAGCGCACAGGATGGAGCGCAACTGGTGCATGATGATGCTTTGCTGTCCCTCGAAGCGCGGATCGTCCTGGGCGTTGGTGGTCAGGATCGGCTCGCGCGAATCGGCCACGCGTTGGACGACGGTGCGGCTGAAGGCGAAAGACTCCCCCTCCAGGTCGGTGTGGGCGAGGCCGCGCGCCACGCGGACGGTCAGCATGCCCTGCGAGTCGAACAGCATTAGAAAGCCGCGTTCCGCCCGTGTCAGTGCGATGAGCGAGTCCATCACGCCTTCCAGGACGCGCTCCAACCCCAGCGAGGAGTTGATGAAGTGGCTGACTTCCATGAGCGAAGTCAGCCGATATTTTTGCTCGTGCATCTGGTCGAGTGCCCCCGTTTGCAGAGTCCCGAAGGACTCCGCCAGTGATTTCAGGTCCTGGATGGCGGCCGCGGCGGCGGGGTGGCTGACCGCGCCCAATTCGCGGATCGTCTTCAGCAGCAGTAGATTCAGGGCCTGGAATTTGTTTTGAAAGGACAACGTATCGGAGGCTTTCTTGTCCATACAGAACTCCGTTCGGCTATGAAATCATTGTACGCTTTTCCGCCGCCTGTATCAATCCGATGGAAAATTGCCGACCCTGTTGCTTTAAGGTTGGCGTTGTTCTATAATAATTTCACCGTTCATGGCCGACCCGATGCCTGCCCCGCCTCCGAAGAGCGACGACCGCCTTCCCTACCGCCTGCGCGGACAGTTGTTATCGTCCCCCGAACTCGCCCTCTTCCGTGCGCTGACGAAGATGAGCGAGGGCCGTTACGTGGTCTGCCCCAAGGTGGCCCTGAACGACATCTTCATGATCGTCCGTCCCAACGAGAACGTCCATTATTTCAACAAGATCTTTCGTAAGCACGTCGACTTTCTGCTGTGCGAACCGCAGAGTATGAAACCCGCCTTCGGCGTGGAGATGGTCAAGCCCATCGCCAAGTCCGAGACGCGCACCGCCGACCAGTTCATGGAGGATCTCTTCCTGGAGGCAGGCATCCCGCTCGTGCACGTGCCCTCCGCCGCGAACTACGTCCTTTCGGACCTGGTCAACTTATTCCAGTTGGCGTTGACCAAATCCAACGCCAGGCCGCGCGTGGATTCCGCCGCCGACTCGGTGCCGATGTGTCCCGTCTGTGGACGGATGATGGTCCTGCGCATTCATCGCGACGGACCTCAAAAGGGGAAGGAGTATTACGGCTGCATGGACAACCCGCGCTGCCCTGGCGTGGTTCCCCTTCGTTGAAGTACGGAAGGATTTATCGGTATGGCTGAAAATGTGAAACTCGATATCAAGGGGAACGTCAGCGGCCAGGTGGCCGTGGGCAGTTACATCCTCCAGATCGGCGATGTCAACGGGGGCGTGGTCAATGTGACGGCGCCATCCAGCACTCCACGCACCACCCGCCGCCCCGCGCCCGTGACCCTGCGTCCGCGCCCGTTCCAGGCCTTGCTCGATCGCGAGGCAGAATTCACGGCCGTCAAAGAAGCCTTGCAGTCCTCTACGCCCGTCTCTTTGTTCGGCGATGGCGGCATCGGCAAGACCTCCTTCCTGCGCCAGTTGGCCTACCTGCCCGAGATCACGCAATTCACCGATGGTGTGGTTTTTCTGGATGTGACCGACCTGCGTCTCGACGACCTGCTCCAATCCCTGTTCGATGCTTTTTACGACAGCCCGCCCGCCTTCAAGCCGACCGAGGCCGAGATCCGCCTTGGCTTGCAGAACCTGCGTGCGCTGATCATTCTCGACGACCTCGAATTGGCCCGCGATGAAGTGACCACCCTGCTCGATGCCGCACCGCAATGTCAGTTTGTGCTGGCGTCGCCGCAACGCAGCCTGTGGGGGGAGGGAAAACTCGTCCCGTTGGGCGGCTTGCCCGAAGCAGAGGCGCTGGCGCTCTTCGAACGGGAATCAGGCCGAGCGTTCAGCGACGGGGAGCGGGACCAGGTCAAGGCGTTGTGCCTGTCGATGGGCGGACATCCCCTGCGCATCCTGCAGGCCGCCGCGCTGGTGCGGGAGCGGAATCTCCCCGTCGCGGACCTGTTGACCCAGGCCCACACCCAACTTCCCGAGCAGGCGGTGACCAACGCCGCCATCAACACCCTGACTGAGACCCAAAAGCGCATCCTGGCCATCCTAGCCGCATCGGGTGGGGCGATCATCTCGCTCGATCACCTGCTCGCGTTGACCAGCGATCCCGAGGTGCAGGCCGCCGCGCGCGGGCTAGTCAACCTGGGCTTGGTGCAGGCGCACAGTCCGCGCTACAGTTTGCGCGGCGATCTGGTTGCCACCCTGGCTGCCTCCTGGAACCTGACCTCGTGGGAAGACACGCTCATCAATTATTTCGTCAACTGGGTCAGCCAGCAGCCGTCGCAGATGCTGATGGAGGAGTCGGCTGAGGCGCTCATCCGCGCGGTGAAGAAGGCCGAGGAGAAAAAGAAATGGCCCGAGGTCATCCGCATCGGGCGCGCGCTCGAGAAGACTTACGCGTTGTGGAAACGCTGGCAGGCCTGGTCGGACGTGTTGAACATCATCCTCAAGGCCGCGCGCATGTTGGGCGACAAAAAGGTCGAGGCCTGGGTGCTGCATCAACTCGGCAGCCGCGCCCTGTGTCTTGGGCTGGCCGAGCAGGGCAAATCCCTGCTCACGCAGGCGCTCAATCTCCGCCAGTTGATCGGCGACAAGGCTGGGCTGGCCGTCACCCAACACAACCTCAACGTGCTGATGGGCATCCCGCTGCCCGTCAAAGGCGGACAGTCTGGCTGCCGCCGTTATTTCAACTGCGGATGTGGCGCGGCTGTCGCAGGGACTCTGGCGTTGGGGGCGCTGATCGTGCTGGGAATCCTGTTCTTCCCCAAGCCCCCGCCCGTGACCCCGCTTCCGCCCGAGATCGACACCCTCACCCCGACCGCCACGGCCACGAAGACGCCGCCTCCCACCTTCACGCCGACGCCTGCCACGCTGACCCTCACGCCGACTGCCACCCCCACGGCGGCTCCCATCCTCTTGTTCGACTTCATCGAGCAGGCCAACAGGGCGACCTGGGCCATGTATTATGCCGACTACTCGGGCAACGCCATCGTGGGCTATGACCAGTACAGCGATGTGAAGTTTCTCGAAAAGCCTGGAGACTATGCGCCCGATTTCTTCGTGCAGGAATTCAACCAGCCTTACGCGGGTTGGGATCGACGCCCTGATGGTTCTACGAAGAGCGTAGTTCTGGCGTATCCGCGTTGTTCCTTTGACGGCTGCTACAACCTCAAATTGGGTGGATTCTTCGACCTGACCCAAATCATACTGGGGCGGGATGACTACCTGACCTTGAAGACGGGCTATCGCCTGCCGCCGCCTGTGTCGCTGGATTCGGGCGAAGCTGCTTTGTACGATGGCGTCACCTTCCGCGTTTCCTTCTTTGAAGGCGATCCGCAGACGGCCATCCTGATCGGGTCGAGCCAGCAGTTCAACGACGGGACCGTGACCGATTGGCTGCTTCCCATCCCGCCCGAGTTGGTCGGGAAGAACGGCTGGTTCATCCTCGAAGTGGACCCTGGCTCATATTCCTATATGGATTGGTCCATGTGGGTCGAGGCGCAGCTGATCCGTCCGTAGCTGATTGCCCTTTAGAATCGTTACCGCCGAGGCACAGAGAAAACTCTCTGTGCCTCGGCGGTTCAATGTTGAGGGTCGAATTACTTTGCTTCGTTCGCCTTGGGCCGCGGAGCGAAGAGTGCAAAGAACGAGACGAATCCGCCGATGACCGCCAGCGCGAACAGGTAGCCGAAGAAGTTGCCGCGCAACTGGCGGGCCATCTCGAAGAACAGGTCGCTGGAGGCGGAAGACTCAGGGGTGTAGCCCATGCCGATGACCAGCGGCATGGCGATCAGCATGATCATCGAGAAGATGGTCCAGAAATTGGCGCGCTCCTCTGTGCCGCACAGGTCCACGAGGACGCGGCGCAGGGCGGCACGCAGCAGCAGGGTCACCAGGGTGCTAACCAACAGGGTGACGATCAGGGAAACGATATAGGTGGTAATTTGGTTCATGTTAAATTCTCCGAATTAAAAGTGTCTTTTGAGTTCCGATGCATATTCCACGCCCACCGTGGATTTGTGCTCGACGAGCCAGTCGCTCAGGCGGGTGGGGCAGCGCGGCGGCTCCTGCGAGATCAACAGGTTCGCCATCAGGCCGTCGACTTCCTCGGGGGTCAGCAACACGTCACGCACGAACAGACTGAGGAATTGTGCTGCCTTGAGCGCCAGTTGCGGATGCACCGTCAGCAGCAGGCGCGGCTGCCCGATGGTCTGGCCGATCTTCTCCACCATCCCACGGAAGGTGAAATCCTCGGGTCCGACCGCATCCCAGATGAAATCGCCTTGCGCGTAGCCAGAGTCAACCGCCAGTGCCGCCAAATCATCCACGTAGACGGGCTGCAGGCGATACCTCCCGTCGCCCGGCAGGGCAAAGAACGGAAAGCGCCGCAGCAGCCAGGCAATGTTGTTGATCAGGATGTCTTCCTTGCCGAACAGCACCGTCGGTCGCAGAATGGCATACTCCATGCCCGATTCGATCACGGCTTTTTCGTTGGCGGCCTTGCCCCAGAAATATGGCAGGGGCGAGTCCGCGTTGGGGTTGGTGATGCTGATGTGGACGATGCGTCGCACGCCCGCCTCCGCTGCGGCCCGCACCAGCTTGCGTGTGTTCTCCACGGCGGCAGGCTGGGTGTTCGAACCCTTGTCGAAGCGCACCCAGTAGGTATTGTAGAAGGTGTCCACGCCGCGCAGGGATTCGGTCAGGCCGCGCGGGTCGTTGAAGTCCAGCGGGAAGGCGCGCACCTTTCCTCCGAATGGGTCGGGGCGGTTGGGATGGCCCGTCAGTGTGATGACCTCCTCGCCGCGTTCCAACAAACGTTTGGTGATGTACTTGCCCGAATAGCTAAAGGCTCCAGTTACTGCGATCTTCATGTCAAATCCTTTCTCTGTAAAATAGGAACGTTAATCCACACCGTTGAACGAAGGTTCAACGGGAAATGCACTTCGATGTGGTTGGCGGGAAAATTACTTTAGCACGCCCAGGATTCTTTGCACGTTGACGAAGCCCAGCTTCTCCAGCTTGATGACGGCGTTGTTGAGACTGTCGATGGCGTCGAAGAATTCCTGCAGAGCGCGCACGCGCTCGAGCGCGAACTGCCACTCAGGGCCATTGGACCCCGCGCCTGCCTCCAATATGGACAGCGTGTCCCGCACCGAGCGGATGGCGCGGTCGAACTCGCTGTTCTGGCGCTCCTTGAGGATCGAGCGGATGGCGGCGTAGAAGTCGGTCTCGGCTTCGTAGTAGTCCTTGCGGTCGCCGAGTTTCGTCGAGCGATGCACCAGCCCGATGCGCGCCAAACTGCGAACCTCGGTGCTGATGGCGCCCTTGGTCAGCCCCGTCTGCTCGACGAGTTCGTCCAGCGAGAGCGGAGCGGGGGACAGGTACAGCACGCCGAAGATCGCGCCCATGCCCTTGGGAAAGCCCCAAAAACGGCTGATCTGGCTCAGGCTTTCCACGAAGTTTTGTTGAATGGTTTGCAGGTCGGTGGTCATGGTTGTCTCGTATACTATGTTTAGTAATTACTAAACATAGTATACGGCTGTCGCATGGAAGAGTCAAGAGGGAAAATAAAGGAATCCGCAAGTTCTGCTTGCGGATTCCTTTGGTGTCAAACAAGGATTTTTCCGTGATAATCCGTGTATGAAAAGGACTTTTGGTCGATGTCATGCTGGGAGAGCAGCCATCAGCGCAGGATGGCACAGACCAGGGCGGCACAGTTATATAATAGCGGTTGGGGTAGAGCTAAAAGAGAAACGGTTACGCAAATTCTTCGTTATCTTGTAATAAGGAAATGAGTGTCAAAATGAAATGTCTTCGCTTTGCCACATACGTTACACTGCTTTTGCTCCTTGTAGCTTGCACGATCACATCATCTCCGACAGTCGAGAAAGAGCCGATCAGTTTAAAACTCGCCCTGACAAAGACCGAGGTTCATTCTTTTGATGATATTCAAGTTCAAATCGTTCTGGCGAATCAAAGCCAGACGAGTTTCCTGGTCCATAGCCGCTTATATTTCGTCGGGGTTCCTGTGGACGCACCATTTTCTGAAATGTTAATTTTGATTTCTGATTCAAACGGAAATGAAGTGGCAAACTATCATGTTTATCCAAATTACGAGCTGCCAAGTGCTGATACCCTGACTGAATTAAAACCCGGAGATAAAGTTTCAAGAATATTTTATCTTAGAAGTGGTAGTTTCTTTAATGAAACGATGTTTAAGAAGGGAGAAAAATACACCATCGTTGCAATTTATCAGAATGATTTGGACATTACTCAAACGATTGACGGGGTTGCAGTGTCGTCGTGGATAGGATCGGTTCGTTCCAACGAGGAAACTTTTGTCATACTGCCTTGAATTCCATTTACAGTGCTGGCAAAAAGTGTTCATCCCCGCTTATACAATATCATCGGAATAGCGAAGCGAGCCAGTATTATTTGCGAGGGCTAGCAAAATTGCCGTCCCGTGGGTCTCTATCGATCCAACTCTCGCAGCAACTCCGCGCCGCGCAGGCCTTGCTCGTAAGCATCGACGCCCGCGCTCAACTCGAAGCGCACATAGCGGAATTCCTGTTCGCTGACGAAGAAACGCACGTCGATGCGGTTGAGTCGGGCAGGCAGATCGTCGGTGGGGTAGGCGGCCAGGAAGGGGATCAGGCGTTCGAGATAGGCCCCCAGCGCGGAATCATCCGTCAGGTTGGGCACGGGGATATCGACCGTGAAGTCGGTCTCCATCGCGCCGAAGGTGCGCGAGCCGTCCTCGTAGACGCAGTCCTCGCCAAAGGCGTAGGCGCCGCCCGTCGCTTCGGGGATCAGCTTCTGGAGGTCTGCGTTGAAGCGCTGGCCAATCTCGGGCAGGTCCTGCTGGGCCCAGACGTAGGCGCAGGGCGCGGGACCCGAGTCGGCGGGGGACAATCCAAAGGACGGGATCTCCTCGGGCGCAGAGGTCTGTGTAGCGCGCTGGTAAGCAAAATAGACAGCCAGCAGGAGGACCACCCCAAAAACTACCGAAAGAAGGAGTTTCATCCTGCGGGTCATGTTCGCTCCTATTTCAGGAAGTTTACGGCGGCGGCGGCCATCAGTGCAGCAGCGCGCGGCAGGGCGTCTTCGTCCACGTCGAACTTGGGGTGATGGTGGCCGTAGTCGAGGCCCTTGGCCGCATTGGCCGAGCCGACGAAGAAGTAGCAGCCAGGCACGCGCTCGAGCATGTAGGCCATGTCTTCCGCGCCCATGGTGACGAATCCGCTCATGTCGAGGTTTGATTCGGGCAGCACGGCGCGGGCAGCCTCCTGAACCCGAGTCGCGGCTTCGGCGTCGTTGATGACGGCGGGCGTCACGCGCTTGACCTCCATGTCCACCTGGCAGCCCATCGCGGCTGC
Source organism: Chloroflexota bacterium (assembly GCA_016191845.1). Lineage (GTDB taxonomy): Bacteria > Chloroflexota > Anaerolineae > Anaerolineales > Villigracilaceae > JACPVF01. Next base: position 87,472 of record JACPVF010000011.1, on the reverse strand, counting down.
CACGCCACGCGTGATCTCCTCGAAGCGGCGCACGGTCTTCTCACGCACGCCCGGGTCGAAGGTGCGGATGGTGCCGCGCAGTTCGGCGTCTGGCGGGATGACATTGAAGGCCGTGCCCGCATGGACGGTGGCCACCGTAACGACGGCGGTTTCCATCGGGCCGACGTTGCGCGCGACGATGCTTTGCAGCGCCGTGACCAGATGCGCCGCCGCGACGATGGGATCAATTGTGGACTGGGGGATGGCTCCGTGGCCGCCCTTGCCGATCAGCCGCACGCGGAACTCGTCCGCGCCTGCCATGACGGGTCCGCCCGCCACGCCCAGCCAGCCGAGCGGCTTCTCGTTCCACAGATGCAGCGAGAGGGCGTAGTCGGGCTTGGGCGCATCCAGCACACCGTCGCGGATCATCATCTCCGCGCCGCCCAGGCCTTCCTCGCCGAGCGTCTCTTCGGCGGGCTGAAAGACGAATTTGACGGTGCCCGCCAGTTCGTCCCGACGGGCATTGAGCATTTTGGCCACCGTCAGCCCGACGGCGGTGTGACCGTCGTGGCCGCAGGCGTGCATCACGCCCGTATTGAGCGAGGCATATTCTGCGCCCGTCTCCTCGACGATGGGCAGGGCGTCCATGTCGAAGCGGATCAGCAGGGTGGGGCCAGGTTTGGCGCCTTCCAGCAGGCCGACCACACCCGTCTTGCCGACGCCCTTGGTCACTTCCAGCCCGAGGGCTTCGAGTTCCTTAGCCACGATGCCGCCCGTGCGGATCTCGTTGAAGCCGAGTTCAGGGTGCATGTGAAAATCGCGCCGCAGGGTTTGGGTGTAAGGAAAGAGTTCAAGGGCTTGGGTCAGGAAGTCGTTCATGGGGAACCTTTTCGGTAAGTTTGTTTTCGCTGGTGATCGAGTAGACGATATTTGTTCGCCTACATCTTATCAAAACTATGTCGTTGCGAGCCGCCGTACTTGTTCTTTGGCGGCGAAGCAATCCAATTTGTACTTGAATACAGGAGGTTGCCTCGGGCTACGCCCTCACAACGACATCTGTACAGTTTAGGACTTTGCCTTCAAATCCTGCAAAGCATTTTGCAGAGCGCGGGCTGAGTTTTCGAGCGCGGCCTGTTCATCGGCCGAGAGCGGCGCTTCGACGATCTTTTCCACGCCCTGCTGGCCGACTACGCACGGGATGCCAAGACACACGTCCCGAATGCCGTACTCGCCATCCAGCAAGGCGGAGACGGTCAGCACACTGCGCTGGTCCTGCAGGATCGTCCCGACGATGCGCACCAGCGCCATGCCGATGGCGTAATAGGTGGCGCCTTTATAGTTGATGATGTGATACGCCGACTCTTTCACCTCGCGTGCAATGCGTTCGCGCTCGTAGTCCCAGTCTTCGCACTCGTTGCAGACTGGGCAATAATCGTCGATGGCGATACCCGCCACGTGCGTCATGGACCAGGCGGCGAACTCGCTGTCGCCGTGTTCGCCCAGGATGTAGGCATGCACGTTGGTCACGTCCACGTTGCAGTGCTGGCTGATCAGATAGCGGAAGCGCGCGCTGTCGAGCACCGTGCCCGAGCCGATGACGCGACCCTTGGGCCAGCCCGAGCGTTTCAACGCGGCGTAGGTCAGCACGTCCACGGGATTGCTGGCGATCACGATCACCGCCTGTGACTCCGCACCGACGATGTCATCGACGATGGCGTTGATGATGGATACGTTCTTCTGCAACAGGTCGAGGCGTGTCTCGCCAGGAGCCTGCTTGGCGCCCGCCGTAATGACGATGACGCTGGCATCCTTGTAATCCTGTTTTGTGCCAACGTGGATCTGCACCGAGGGGTAGAACGGCAGGCCGTGCGCCAGGTCCAGTACCTGACCCTCGGCCAGGTCGGCGTTCATGTCCATGATGCAGATCTCTTCGGCCAGCCCCTTTTGCGCCAGGGCATACGCGAACGACGATCCGACCGCGCCTGCGCCGACGATCACTACTTTTCGAGATTTCCAGATGGGTTCCATGTGTGTTTTCCTTATTTCTAAAATAGTGTCACAAAACAGACGACATTAAATCAGAGATTTATTCCGTTTCAAAAAGGTGGTTTGCCAGCGGAATGACGTTGATCAGCGGCTCGTCATACGGATGCACGTGGCGGATGATTTGCAGCGCCTCGCGGACCAAATCTTTCTTGCAGTTGACCTCGACTTTGGCCTCGGTCCCTTCGCTGATCTCGCCGATGGTCCCGTTATAGGGATTCGACCCCTCCAGCGGACGCCAGGTTCCGCGCACCAGGCTGAAAGCGATGCAGTGGTCGTAGTTGCCGATCACGCCAACGCCGACCTTGGCCAGTTCGTCGCGCAGGCGGAAGACCAGTTCTTCGGGAATGAAAACTTCGATCTTGTAATCGTAGAGTGCGGTCATGGAGATTATCCGTGGGCGGGGAAGATGCGAGTGACTTTATGTTGGCGGATTCTATCCCAGCTTTGGTGTGAGAGCGTGTCTTCTTCGGAGAGCAGGAATTCGGCAGGCAGGTCGCCTGTGAAGACGTAGCCTTCGTCGAGGATCAGGGTGATGCTGTCATCGCTGTGGCCAGGTGTGGAGAGGATCTCGCCGCTCAGACCGATTCCCGCCAGAAAGGCGCGGCTCTCGGCGAATTCCAGGACGAGATTATTCTGCTGTGTGATTTCGGTGTAGGGGATTTTCTTGGCTTTGAAGAAGTCGGCGAAAGAAGCCATGAAATTGATCTGGCTTTCCATCAGGATAAATTTTGCACCCAGGTTCTTGAATTCCTGCACCAGCCCCGCATGGTCGGGGTGGAAATGTGTGACCAGCACGTATTTGACGTCCTGCGGCGAGGCCCCCTTGCGTTTGAACTCGGCCCCAAATTGAGGAAAGGTATCAGGCCAGCCGCAGTCCACCATCAATTTTCCGCCCTTGCAATCCAAAAGGTAGTAATGGGTGGATTTATAGGTGAGCGTGAGAATGTTCATGGGAATGCCAAGACGCTTCGACTACGTGTGGAAAGCCGTCCGCTTAGCGCGTAGATTCACCCGTACTTTACCACGCGGAACTTTTCCTCATAGCGCGGATTTTCCTCGGTGCTGTCTTCAGTGTGGCGGGAGATCATGCGGGCCTTGAACTTGTCCACGTCACCGATCTGGGACGCGTGATGCAACAGGGCCTCAAGTTTGATCGGCCAGGTGTCGGTCACATCCATCGTGACGTTGGGCTGGTTGGTCAGCGAGGCCCAGACTTCCTTCGGCATGTGCGGCTCGAGTCCCTCGGTCAGCAGTTCAGGGAAATAGGCCTTGTTTCCCGCAGCAGGGAAGACCGCGTCGATGACGACCTGTCCCGCCGCGCGATGGTCGGGGTGATTGATGCCATAGCCCGCGAACAGGTTCTGCGGGTCGCAGGTGACGAGGACCGTCGGCTTGACCTTTCGGATGACGCGCACCACCTCGCGGCGCAGGTCCAGGTCTGGGACCAGGTAGCCGTCCGCACGGTCCAGGAAATGCACTTGCTTGGTGCCGATGACGGCAGCCGCCTTGCGCTGCTCCATGTGGCGCAGGGCGCACAGGGTGTCGGGAGTCATGTCGGCAGTGGTCGAATCGTTGAAGCCCTTGTCGCCACAGGTCAGCAGATAGTAGATAAGCTCGTGTCCCGCACGCGCCCATTTGGCGAGCGTGGCGCCGCAGAAGAACTCGGGATCATCAGGGTGGGCAAGAACGACAAGAATGCGCTGGGGAGCCTCCCAGACGCCGGGTGGAGGAGTTTGTTCGGACATGGTTAGTGGGTCTTTTTGGATTTTCCGCAGGTGCAGCCGCCGCCTTCGTGGCGGTCGCAGGGAGCCTCGGACTTGCGGCGCAGGGCCTCGAGTTCGTCCCAGGGCTGGATCTCTTCGCGGGTGAAGGTCATGATCGGAGGTCGCTCGCCTTCGGGGGCGTCGATGACCACCATGACCTTGTCGGCCAGCGGCAGCACGTCGATGACTTTGCCTTCGCCCTTGGGCGTGACCACGCGCTTGTTGCGCTTGGGCAGTTGCTTGCGTGCCTCAACGTATTGCTCATACTCATAGATGAGGCAGCAGCGCAGGCGTCCACACATGCCTGTGATCTCGGACGGGGTCAACGAGATGCCCTGTTCCTTGGCCATCTTGATCGAGATGGGTGAGAAGTCGGTCAGGAACTTGGAGCAGCAACGGGTCTCGATGCCGCAGGCGCCCATGCCGCCCAGCAGTTTGGCCAGGTCGCGCGGACCGATCTGCCGCATCTCGATCTGCGTGTTGGGATACAGCCGCTGCATGTCCTTCTTCAGCGACTTGAGGTCCACCTTTTCTTCGGACTCGGTGCTGAAGAGGAAGGCCAGGCGCGAGCCGTCATAGTTGTACTCGGCGGCCACGATCTTGACGTCGGCCAGTTCGAGTTCGGCGGCGCGGGCGCGGCAGTTGATCATGGCCTCGGTCTGTTTGGCCTGCCAGGATTGCTGGAGCAGCAGGTCGCGCGGGGTGGCCCGCCGTTCGACGGTTTTCCAGCCGCCCTCGGGTGTGGCGGGGGCCTCGTCCAGTTTCTGGACGACTTCGCCCAAATGCCTGCCGCGGGCGGTATCGACGATGACATGCTCACCGACGCCCACATCGGGCAGGGTGGTGGAGTCAAAATGATAGATTTTTCCGATTTTGGTGAATCTGACACCAATAATTGTTGTTTGCATGGGGCTAATTATACCGTACGGAATTAATGATTCAGCGAATTAGCGAGCTAGACCGAGGACTCGCTAATTTGTTTACTGCCCCCACCTTGGCTGCCAGTCGGGTTCGGGGTTGTCGGTGAGTTGACGCTGGCCTGAGCCGTCGGCGTTCATGATGTACAGGTCGGCCTGGCCGTTGTTGCGCAGGGAGTTGAAGACGATCTGCCTGCCGTCGGGGGAATAGCACGGGGAGGCGTTGTTACCGCCGTTGGTCAGCTGGGTGGCGGCGCCTGTTGCCACGTCGATGCGGAAGATGTCGCGCCCGCCGACGGGTCCCGCATAAATGAGCAGGGACTGGCTGTCGGGGGACCAGCTTAACGAGCCGCCCACACCCTGCATCCCTGCCGTGAGTTGACGCTGGTTCGTGCCGTTCACGTCCATCAAATAGACCTGATACTGACCTGCCAGTTCGGTCTCCATGGCGTAAGCGATGGTGCGCCCATCGGGGGACCAGGCCGCCGCCACGATGTTGCCCGGGCCCGCGTAGAAAAGGTGCGGGTCCGAGCCGTCGGTGTTGACCATCCAAATGGCGGCGGGAGTCTCGCCCACCTGATTGGTGAAGACGATCTGCTTTCCATCGGGGGAAAAATCGGGCGAGAGAATGTTGCCGACGTTGCTGGTGATCTGGAAGAGCTCGCGCTGGCCAAAGACCATCAGGTAGATGTCGAAGGTGCCGTTGCGATTGGAGGCGAACATGAGCGCCTTGCCATCAGGATTGAAGACGGGATAGTAGTCGTTGGCGCCCGCGTCAGCGGAGAGTTGTTGCATTTCTGTCCCATCGGCGTTGATGATGCAGAGCTGGTTGAAGTCGCCGCGGGTGCAGGTGAAGACGATCCGCCCGCCGTGTTCGGGCGTGGGTCTGAGCGTGGGGCTGGGACTGGGAGGTGGGGTGTAGTTGGCCAGGAAGGGCGTGATCTGGTTCACGCTGACCACGGGCTGGTCGTAGGTGGGCACGAGATAGAAGAGCAGAAACAGGATCACCCCAAGCACGATCCACACCCAGGGGATGCGGGCTTTCTGCTTGTGGCGGCTGAAGATGCGGCGCGGCGTGGGTCGTTTCCCAAACATAAGGGCCTTGCGCTGATTCTAGCACGCAAGGCCCCGGGTTGTGTTATTCGATGACGCCTTCCTGGACGAAGCGGGTCAACTCGCTCACGCTCCATTGTTCCAGGCCCAGGCGTTCAACGGTGCGGCCGCGCCGCCAGTAGTCGGTGCGGTGGATAATGCTGCCGAGGCGGATAATGCTTTCCATGCCGCGCACACTGACCCCGTAGCGCATCCCAAGGGAGGCGATGGGGACCAGGCTCATGGGCACGTCCTCGAAGATGTAGCGGTGATTGAGCGTGGGCGGGGCTTTGATGCCGTAATAACCAGGCTGATTATGGATGGCCTCGTGCAGGTCCTCGCCGACGGTGTCGTAGGCCAGTTTGAGCCATTCGAGCGAGGTGCGCGCGCGGATGCCCACCGCCGAGGCCACGGTCACACGCTCGCGGTCGAGCACTTCCAGCACGCGCGCCACCGAGGGCGTGACGCCGTCGATGTAGAACTGGTAGTCGCCGTGGGTGTGCTCGATCCACCCTGCGTTGAGCAGGGTCAGCGCAGGGTGGAAGATGGCGCCCATGTTGTTCAGTCCCGTATGCAGCACGTCCACGCCGTCGATGAATTGTGGATAGGCGTGCTGGATGGCTTCAAGCACCATCTCGTTGCGGTTGGATGGCAGTGCCGCCAGTGGCACGGCCTCCTTGATGCGGAAGATGCGCGCCTGGGCGGGGCCGTCGGCGCGGCTGGCGTAGATGAAGGTTTCGGCTTCGGCCACGGTCACATCGGCGGTGCAGCCATTGTCGCGCATGACCTTGGCGAATTCCAGCGTGCCCAGTGTGCGGCCAGGGTGCAGGATGACGATCTGCCCATCCTTTAGGTATGGCGCAGCGGCTTTGGCGATGTCGGCGTGGGCCGAGGACGGCAGGACCACCATGATGACCTGTGCATGCGGGATGGCCTCCGCCAGGTCTGAGGTGACCAGCTTGATCTGACCGAAGCCGTGCGGTCCACCTTCGGGGCTCTCCAACTCGATGCCGCCGCGCTTCTTGACTACGGCAATGTGTTCGAAGGTGCGATTCCACAGAGCCACGTCTGCGCCCATCAGAGCCAGGTGGGCGGCCATGGCCTTCCCTCCGTGTCCCGCCCCGATCACTGTGTACTTTTCAGTCGTAGTCATTTGCTCTCCTTTTTCAAAGCCGATAATCTTTCTTTTTCGGATAGCGGCCGCCCCGACTCATCCACTGCGACGGATTTCCCGTCCACGATGCGGGTGCGAGTCTCACCGCGCCCGAACTTGTTGTTGCGGAGCTGGGGCGCGTCCATCAGCCCGAGGGTGACGGACCGGGCCAATGTAGCGGGATCCGCCCAAGGGTCCGCCGCATCTGACGGGGCCACCTCGCGGATGGCATCCAGCAGCACCCGAGTCTCGGCGATCAGCTCCTCTTTGCGAGCCTGCACCTCGGGTGCCTGACGCATGTCGGGCGCGCCCAGCGCATTCTGGATGGCGCGGCGCGTGATCTTGACCGCCTCGATGATGTCGTCGGCGGTGGCGGCGTGGTCGGCCTCGGTATGCCCGACGATGTGGTAAATGTCGGGACGCAGGGCCATTTGCAGATAGGTGCTGGCGGCCAGGTGTCCGCGCGCGGACTGGTCGTCGAGCGGATGACTCAGCAGGCCGATGCGGGTCTGGGTCCAGATGTTGAATTGCCCGTCACGTAGCGGGGCGATCAAGTCCTGTGCGGCCAGCATCTTGGCCAGGTCCATGGCGTCGCTGGTGCCTGGCGGGCTGTTGAACATGAATTGGGCGATGTAGTCCTTCACACCGTAGTGTCTGGCGTTGTAAGCCGAGAGGAAGGCGGCCGCCACAAAGGTCACGTCGGACGAGTCGCGCATGCCCCAGTGATGTGGTTCGTTCAACTCGACAGGGATGCCACGTTCGCCGTACCACCGCATGACCTGTTGGTGCTCGCGGATCGAGCCTTCCAAATCCCACGGGCCGCGCCCGTCCATCTGGTTGAACCAGAAGAGCGGAATGGCGCACCAGGCATTGTGGATGGTTTCGACCAGCATTTCGGCGTAGCGGATGAAGTCGTCGGTGCCCGAATAGGCGCGCAACATGGGAAAGTTGCCGCGGCGGCTGGCGGCGTAGAGCGCGTGGAAGTCGTCGGGGGTGCGCACAGGTACGCCGCCCGCTCCCTTGCGGCGCGGATCCTGCCGCTCGGGGTGGAAGAAATTCTCCTGCGCATCCTGGTCGGTGCCGAGTGAGATCAGGTCGAGGGCTTGTGCTTCGGCGATCTGCTCGATGCCCGCCAGGGTGGCCTCCAGGGTCGGCAGGCCAAAGTGGTGACGCAGGATCGGGTAGGGGCGCTTCCACAGGATGCGCTCGACCGTCGTCTGCGGGAAGTCCGCTTCGCCCAGATCCCGGGCGGGCTGACCCTTGAGCCAGGCCAGCACCTGCTCGGGGGTCTCGCTGCCATCGAAGATGCGCTCGAAGAAATTTCCCAACTGAGAGGCTTTCTGCGCGACAGGCGGCGTGCCCGCAAACGCGAAGCGGACGCCTGCCTCGTGTAGTTCGGCCGCCTCTTCGGCAAACAAGCCCAGCAGCCGCTCGCCGTTTTCGGGCGTCAGCCGATACGAGACGCCGATCAGGTCGGCTTGCTCGCGGCGGGCCGCCGCCAGTACCTCGTCCACGGGCACGGCAGGGCCGAGGAAGATCGTCTGCCAGCCAGCCGATTCGGCCAGCCGCAGGAAATTCGAGACACCCGCCACGTGGACACATTCGCCCAGCGCGGCAGCCACGACGGTTTTACGCTTATTCATGAAGGCTCCTTTCAATTCAATTCGGTACCAGTAATCGAACGGGTTCTACCAACGCGGGCAGGATCGAGGCGTTCCCCGAATTGCTCGCGGAAGATACGGTAATACAGCAGCTCCTCTTTCGAGCGCAACCCTGCTGAGACATATTCAATCCGTGCGGCGGCAAACTGGGCGTCGGTGATCTGCTCATTGGCATAATCGGCCAGCAGGTTCATCGAGCCTGCGCCCTGCGAGAATTTCTGCTTGGGGCGATTCAGGATCGAGTCGGGCAGGTAACCCTTGAAGGCGCGCCGCAGCAACCATTTTTCGGGGATGACCTCGTCGTGGAATTTCAAGGCGGGAGGAATGCTCAGGGCCAGACGCACCATCTCCAGGTCCAGGAAGGGAACGCGGCCTTCGATGCTGTGGGCCATGGTCATGCGGTCGGTGCGCTGCAGGTTGGTGTTGTGGAGGGTGTCCAGGGTCAGGCACAGTTCGCGCTGGAAATGGACAGGGTCGGTCACCCCTCTGAGGTAGGCATATCCGCCAAAGAGTTCATCGGCGCCCTCGCCTGTCAGCATGACCTTGACGTGCTGACCCGCCAGCCGTGCCAGGAAGTAGTTGGGAATGGCACTGCGCACCAGCGCGGCGTCGAAGGATTCGAGGTGATAGATGACCTCGGGCAGCACTTGCAGCATCTCAGTGAAGTCGTAACGGTAGATGTGGTGACGAGTGCCAAGCGCGCGCGCCACCTCTTCGGAGCGGGCGATGTCCTCGCTGCCTGCCATGCCTACGACGAAGGTGTCCAGCACGTCGCGGCCTTCGCGCGCCAGGACGGTGATCAGGCTGCTGTCGAGTCCGCCCGAGAGGCTGACGCCCACGGGAATCTCGGGGTCGGCGATCAGCCGCTTTTGGACGGCCTGCCGCAGGGTCGAGTGGATGCGTTCGTCCAGGTCTGCGTTTTTGCGGATCGACTCATCGATCTGAATGTCGAATGGGTTGAAGAAACGCTCCCAACGGTCAGCCCCGTCCCAGGTGTGGCCTGCAGGGAACTCGACGATCTTCCCGCCGAAATCCATCAGCGCCTTGGCTTCGGAGGCAAAGTACAACGTGGGTCCGTTGCGCACATAGTACAGCGGCTTGATTCCCAACGGATCGCGCGCCAGGCAGATGCCTTCATCAAGGATGACAAAGGCAAACATGCCGTCGAGTTGGGTGACGACGCGTGGTCCCTTCTGGGCATATAGCTTCAAGATCACTTCGGTATCACCGTGGGTTTTCCACGGGGCGGGCAGGGTTTTGCGCAAGGATTGGAAGTTGTAGATCTCGCCGTTGAACACGATCCAGCGTGGACCGTCGCTCATGGGTTGGTGGCTGTCGGCCACATCCACGATGGACAATCTGGCATGTCCTAGCGTGCCCATCGGCGTGGACGTCACCCCCTGTTCATCAGGCCCGCGGTGAGTGATCCGCTGAACGGCCTGTTCGATCAATTGTGGTTGGTGACTCGGATGACATCCGACAAATCCGCACATGTGATTCCTTTCTGGCTATTTCCGTTTTGCCCAATTGAAGAATTGACTGTAACGTTGGGTCCCCTTGCTTTGCGCGGGGAAGACACCCTGGTTGGAGGCGCGCACCTCTTCGACGGAATAGAAAATTTTGGGATTGACCTCGCGGATGATCTGTACGACCTGATCCAGGTCACGGCGATGGATGATGACGAAAAGCACCTCGACCTGCGCCTCGGCCCCGTGACCCGGGAGCGTGGTCACGCCGAAGCCCGCGGCGGCCAGCCGTTTCGACAGGTCGGGACCCTCCCGTACGGCGAAGATGCGCAGGGTCAGCATGCCCATGGCGAGTTTTTCCTCCAGCCACATGCCGATGTAGTTTCCCGCGGCGAAGCCTGCGGCATAGGCCAGGTATCCTGAAATATGCGTCAGATTGCGCACCAACTGGCTGATGGCCACCACCCAGATGAAGACCTCGAAGAAACCGAGGATGGGAGCCAGGTATTTGCGTCCACGCGAGAGCGAGATGATGCGCAGTGTGCCCAGGCTGACGTCCATGATGCGGGCGACAAAGATGAACAGCGGCAGGGCAAGCGGATTGGACTGAAAGAGTTGGTTCAGGGCGTCCATACGTTGCTACTCCTGTAAAGGGTTCATGGCGACAATTCGCCATCGGGGCGGCTGCACAGGCGTTGCGCTTCCGTCCGCGCTGCGCCTTCGGCCACCACGACCAGCACATCTCCTGCCAGCAGGCGAGTTTCGCCGCGCGGGATGAAGACCTGTCCGCCGCGGCGCACGCTGGCGATGATGCACCCTTGCGGGAAGGCGATCTCGTTCACGCGTTTCCCCGCGGAGGGCGCTCCGATCTCCACCACGATGTCCGAGACATCCACGCGGGCGGGGGTCAGTGCGTCGAGGCGGACGGCGTGCTCCTGGTGTCGCTGAGTCACGCGGCGGGTGAGTGCAATGTCATAGGCGTGGATCACATCCGCGCGACGCAGCACGCCCAACAATTGGCGCGGATTCTCCCTGGAGACCACGGGCAGGCGCCCCACATCACGGCGGCTCATGCGGCGCAAGGCCATGTTGAGCGTCTCGTCGGGGAAAGCCACCTCCACCTGGCGGGTGCAGGCATCGCCAACCGTCTCCCCCGTGGCGTGCTCGATATCCTGGACGGTGATGATGCCCGACAGTCGGTTTCCGGCGTCCACCACGGGCAGGCCGTGATGCCGCATTTTGGACAAGGTCTCCGCCGCTTCGATCAGGTTCATACTCTCGGGCAGGGACTCCGTCCCAGGCCGCATGGCCTCACCGACCGTGATGGCGCTCATCACCTCCACATCCCGGCCACGGTCCAGGCGGATACCGTGTCGCGCCAGACCCATCGCGTAGACCGAGTCCCGCTGGATGCGCTGCGAGAGCACCAGGCTGATCGCTACGGAAAACATCAGCGGCAGGATGATGCGATAGTCGTTGGTCATCTCGAAGAGCAGCAGTACGGCTGTCAGCGGTGCGTGGACGGCTCCCGCCAGCACAGCGGCCATGCCCACCAGGGCAAAAGCGGCGGGACTGACGCCCAGGCCGGGGAACAGGTTCGCCATCAACATGCCGAACGCACCGCCCAGTGTGGCGCCGACGAATAGCGAGGGTGCAAAAACACCGCCCAAAAATCCACCGCCGATGCTGACGGGGGTGAGGATCAGTTTGGCGATCAACAGCGCGATCAATAACCAGAGGCCAAGGTCGTTTTTGTTCAGCACTTCGCCGATGGTCTCGTAGCCCACGCCGAGTACCTGCGGCAGGAAGAGGCCCACCAGGCCGACGGCCAGTCCAGCCGAAGCCGTCTTGAGCGGACGCGGCGCATTCCAACCGCCGAACAGGTCCTGCATGCGGTACAACAGGCGCACATACATGGCCGAGATGGGCCCCGACAGCAACCCGAGCGCGAGGTATAACGGCAATTCCCAGACCGAATTGAAGGCATAGGCGGGCACCTGAAAGGCAGGCGAACTCCCAGCCACTGCCTGCGTAAACACGGAGGAAGTCACCGCTGCCACCAGGATCATCCCCAACGCGTTGCCCGAGATCTCTCCCAGCACGATCTCGAGCGCGAAGAACACCCCTGCGATGGGCGCATTGAACGCGGCCGCAATGGCGCTGGCCGCGCCTGCCGCCACCAACGTGCGGATACGCTCGTCGGACATGTGGAAGACCTGACCGAACATCGAGCCGAGGTTGGCACCGATCTGGACCGAGGGGTCTTCAGGACCCACCGAGGCCCCCGACCCGATGGAGAGGATGGCCGCTGCCGTTTTGACGGGTGCATTTTGGTAGCGCAAGCGTCCGCCTGTCAGCGCCACGGATTGCATGATGCCCGCCGTGCCGTGTAATTTTTCATTCCCGATCAGATAATGCGCCACCAGCCCGACGATGACCCCGCCGATGACAGGCGGCAGGATCGCCATCCAGCCGTGGACTAGACTGGCGGTGAATCCGCGCACGAGCTCGATCAGCCATTTGAACAGCCAGACGCCCATGCCCGTGGTTAATCCGACCAGCAAGGCCAGTCCGCCCAGACTGAGCGTTTGTGAGGTCATGATTTTTTCGAACCAGGTCGATAATTTGATATTCATCTTTTCGTTTGATTCAAGAGCAATTAGCTCAGCCAATACAACACTGCAATCGAAGTCAAATACATGGACACCAGCGCCAATCCATCCCAGGAGAGGCGATAGGGCAGGCGCGGCGAGGCGCGGTACATCAGGCTGATGATGACCACGCCTGTCATCATCATGGTCATGACGGCAGCGAAGGCATTGGCGTTGTTCAGGGAGGCCCAAAAGTTGGCGCTTCCGTCGGCGATATCGTATACCGTGAACAGGACAATGTTGAACAGATTGCTGCCCAGCACGTTGCCGATGGCCAGGTCGATGGCGGCCATGCGGATGGCTGCCAGGCTGGCGGCAATTTCAGGCAGGGAGGTGGTGGCAGCCAGGAACAGGTTCCCGACGAAGCTGCGCGAGAGGCCTGTGGTGGCCGCGAGACGGTCCCCGATGCTGGAGAGCCAGATGCCTAACGCTACCACTGCCACCGCGTTCAGGATGAAAACGACGTAGGCCTTGCGCGCTGTGACCTGGCCGTAATTTTGCTCCCTGGCTTCCTGCTCCAGCACCTCGGTCACGCGCTGCTGTTCGAGGCGGGCGATCATCCGTGCGCCGATCAGATACAGCGCCAGGATACCCAGGCTGAGGAAGCTGACGCCCAACAGGCCGAAATGATTCAAGTCCGCGCCGACCAGGATTCCCATGGCGACCAGGCCCAGCAACAGGATGCCCAATCCGCCCGAGAGGATGTGCACATCCTGGGCCTTGGCCAGCACCCGCCCAGGCTGATACGCCAGGTCCATCATGGCGATCAACGCCAGGTTGAAGAGACAGCTTCCCAGCACGGCACCCGCTGCCAGATTGGGTGCTTTTAGCCAGGCCACGGCCGAGACTCCCGAGGCCAATTCGGGCAGGGAGGTAACACCTGCGATCAGGATGGCGCCGATCCAGGCCCGCCCCAGGCCTGTCTTCTCAGACAGGATGTCGCCATATTTCGAAAGATAGGTGGCTGCCCAGACAAGCAGGGCTGCGCAAACGAGCAGTTCGATCCAGATCATCTTTTCCCTCCAGTTGAGGCACGAATAAGCAGGTTGGGTCTGATGGTGATGACCCGCTGGTCGATCTCTTCGTGCGCGATGGCTTGTAACAGCATCCGCGCCAGCGCCCGCGCAATGGCGTAAACAGGTTGATCGAGCGTGGTCAGCGGCGGCTGAGTGTGGGCCGAATCCGCGACACCGTCGAAGCCTGCAATGGCGAGGTCACGACCGATCACGTAGTGATTGTCGTGCGCAGCATGGAGGGCGCCGATGGCGGTCAGATCGTTGACGCACACCACCGCGCTGGGCGGCTGGTCGAGCGCCAACAGTCTGAGCATGGCCTGATAGCCGCCCTCGGGTGTCAGGTCGCCTTCGACAATCAGATGGGCTTGCGGCTGGATGTCGAGACTCGTCAGCGCCTGTTGGAAGGCCCGCAATCGGTCATACTGGACCTTGAGGTTGGCGTCTGCGCCGATGAAGGCGATTCGGCTGTGACCTTGCGCCGTCAAATGCCCGAGCAAATCCTGGTAACCGTCTTTGATGTCGGTCTCCACGCCCAGGAACTCTTCACCCTGGTCGAGTGACCGTTCCAGACAGGTGAACGGGATGTTGTTCTCCCGTAGGAAATTCACGCGCCAGTCACTTAGGCGTGTACGGTTGATGATCATCCCATCCACTTTGCCGCCCTGTACCCAGCGCCGATACAAAGCCTGTTCCTCTGGCGAGTTTGGCGGGGTGGTGGAGACCAGCAGGTCGTAATTGACGTTGGCGGCCTCGTCACCCAAGCCCGCGATGAATTCTGCGAAGAAAGGGTCGGCAAACTGCGGCTTTTCAGCAGGAACAATGTAACCGATGGTGTCTGTCCGCTGGCGCCGCAATTGACGGGCGGCGCGGTTGGGCACGTAGCCCATCACCTGCGCCGTGGCGATCACGCGCTGGCGGGTCTCCTCGGAGACATCGGCATACCCGTCCAGCGCGCGCGAAACGGTGGTAATGGAGAGATTGAGCGTCTTGGCGACATCGCGGATGGTTGGCATGGAGATGATTTTACCAAAACGTTTTGGGAAACTCAAGAAAAAACGCCAATTGCAAGTTGGCGTCAAAAAATCAGATTCTTCGTGTAGATTATTTTAGATAAGCATCGTAAAATGTGATGGTTTGGGCCATGGCCGTGTCAAACGAGGCAGAGATGTTGTGGTTGTCGCCCGGGTAGGTGTAAAGTTCGGCATATTGCCCTGCTGCGCGGATCTGTCCATACAACGTCTCAGAAAATGCTACGGGGACATCCTCGTCGGCGGTGCC
The DNA here is from genome assembly GCA_016191845.1 of Chloroflexota bacterium. Classification (GTDB taxonomy): domain Bacteria; phylum Chloroflexota; class Anaerolineae; order Anaerolineales; family Villigracilaceae; genus JACPVF01. Next base: position 72,450 of record JACPVF010000011.1, on the reverse strand, counting down.
GTGGTGGAGTTGGATCGGTCCCGAGAGGTCGGCCAGGTACGAGTTGGCTGAGACGGCGTTCCAGAAGGCGGGATTCTGTTCGGGCGTGCCATATTGCTCGAGCCAGCCTGCGCGCCAGCCGCGTCCCTGCGAGTTGGGGGAGGGCGTGACCGCCGCACCCGTCCGCCGCCAGTTATAGACCAGGTCGGGGTAGGAGCCGACCACGCCCGCCCAGATCACCCCAACCTTGATATTCTTCGAGATGACCATCGCGCGCAGGGTCAAGAATCCGCCCATCGAATGGCCCCACATGCCGATCTTCTCCGGGTTGGCCTGCGGGAATTTCTTGATCGAAGCCACCGCATTCATCACATCCACCAGGTAGCCTGGATTGCCGTATGCGCCCGTGGCCTCGCCCTCCGATTGGTCGTGTCCACGATAGTCGATGCGGAAGACAATGTAGCCGCTGCGCGCGATCTTGTCCACGTAGGCGATGTAGCGCTCGGTGGTCTTGTAGATCTCGGGTGGAATGTAGCCGTGGTTGAACACGATGGCAGGCCAACCGCCCACGGGCATCTCCCCGTCGGGGACGGTCAGCAGACCGTAGATCTTCAGCCCCTCAGAAAGGTAATAGGCGTAGTAACGGTGGTAATTGGCGCCACGCTCCAATTCCTTTTCGAGGACGATGTCACTGCCAGAGTAGGAACCCTGCCGCAGGGTCTCGATGGCCATCGGATGCATGAACGGCGTGGCGGTCGGAATGAGCGTCTGGGTTGGGAGGGGTGTTCCGCTGGGGACGGGAGAGGGCGTGAATGTGTGCGTTGGTTCGGTGGTGAGGATGACGGGAACGGGAGTTGCCTGCGCGCAGGCGCTCAAAAACAACAATACGGCTAAGGCAAGTTTTCTCATGACTTGTGGACTCGATTTTGCCCCCATTCCTTACCCGCCCGCCCTGCTGGACAATTCGACTCAGGCATGGCACAATCCCGCCATTATCTGATAAGGAGAGATACTGATGAGTGAAGAGAAACGGACATCGAAGCGTAAAAATCTGCAACGCGAAAAAGCCCGCGCCCGCCAGGTGATGATCGGCTTGGTATTGGTGGGATCTATCTTGATCGCAGGCGCGTTGATTCTGCTCAGCAAACCCGAGCCGCCTAATCCGCCCACACCCGGTGGAGTGATTGTCCCGACTGCTGTGGCCCGTCCGCAAGTGGACGGACTGAGCATCGGTGACCCCAATGCGCCCGTACGCATCGACGTCTTCGAAGATTTTCAATGTCCTGCCTGCAAACGTTTCACCGAGCAGGTCGAGCATCAGGTCATCACCGAGTTGGTGCAAACAGGCAAGGCCTATTACGTCTTCCATAACTATGCCTTCCTCGACCGCGACTCTGTCACCAAGGAATCTCAACGTGCGGCGTTGGCCAGTCTGTGCGCCAACGAGCAGGGCAGGTTCTGGGAATATCACGACATGCTCTTTGCCAACTGGAATGGCGAGAATCAGGGTGCCTTCAACGACAGCCGACTTTCCGCGTTTGCTGCCACCCTGAAACTGGATACTCAGGCTTTCGATGGCTGCATGAGCGAAGGTCGCTATGTAGATGAGGTCAATGCTTCATTCGATAAGGGCAACCAGATGGGTGTGCAGGGGACGCCAAGTGTCTTCGTCAATGGGACGATCGTCAACCCAGGGCATGTTCCATCCTTCGACGATATTGCCGCCGCCGTGGAAGCCGCCCAATAACGCGGACCCTCGGCCTGGTTCCGCCAAAGGGGCCGAGACCACTCTAAAAACGGAACCCGCTTCAGGTCCAGGCCCGAAGCGGGTTTTGATTCGTTTTGTTGAGCGGCTAGACGAGAGCCTTCTCTTCCATCTCGATGATGTGTTCCAACTCGACCGCCAGCTTTTCGTCCAGTGGATCGGGCTGGTGCTCGGCCAGCAGCTTGCGGGCTTTGTTCAGCGCCCAGTCGCGGGCGTCGTCCTTCTTCGTTTCCCATTCCGTGTAGGGACGTCGATCCATGAACTGCGGCAGGAACAGGTCGCGCATGTGATTGCGGGTGTGCTTTTGCGAGAGGAAGTTGCCGCCTGGGCCGACCGCTGCGATGGCATCCAGCGCCAGCGTCTCATCGTTGACCGTAATGCCCTGCATCATCTTGTGGATGATCGAGAAGATTTCGGCATCCAGCATCATCTCGGCGAAGGACCAGATGCGGCTGCCGTGCAGGAAGCCCAGCCCCAGCAGCATATCGGACATGACGATGCTGGCCATGAAGGTGGACAGACTGTTCTCGATGCCTGCCTGCCAGTTGGGTTCCTTGGCGCCCGTGGCAAACGAACCCATCGAAAGCGGGATGTTGTAGTAATCAGCCAGCACGTTGGTGGCTGCACCGAACAGGAAGTCCTCGGGGCCGCCGCCTGTGTAGGCGCCGTTGCGCAAGTCCGAGGCGGTTTGGGCTGCGGCGTAGAAGACGGGTGCGCCTGGATGGGCCAGTTGCAGCATGGCCGTAGCCGCGATGACTTCGGCGTTGCCTACTGCAAGGTTACCCGCCATCGTGGCGGGACCCGTGGTCAGGCAGGCGGCCATGGTCATGAAGCCCGTCGGGATGCCCGCCTCGGCGGCCAGCAGGGCCGCGTCCAGCGAGCCGCCGTCGTGGCCGAGCGGCGAAGCGGTACATTGCATCAGCGAGAGCACGGGACGCTTGCGCAGTTGCTCGCGTCCGCCCGCGATGAGGCTGGCCATCTCGATGGCAGCGCGCGCCTCGTGTTCGTTGTAAATCGACTCGGTCTGAACGTGCTTGGTGGAATTCCCCCAAATGGTCTTGATCTCGTGCAGGCCGCGCGTCTGGTGCGGTTTGTCCTGCGCCGAGACAGGCACCCAGTGGAAGGCCACTTCCTCGGTGGCGTCAGCGATGCGCGCGATGTCGGCCACGTCCTGCAATTCGGAGGTGCGCTTCACGCCCGTGTGGATGTCAATGACCTCCACGCCGCAGCCGTCCGTGCCAACGTAAACATGGTTACCGTCGAGTGCCAAATCCTGTTGCGGGTCGCGAGCGGCCAGTGTGTAGAACGGTGGGCAGGAATCCAACGCCTGCTCGATCAGCGCGGGCTTGGCGCGCACGACCATTTTGTCATAGTCGATCTCGGCGCCATTATCCGCCCACACCTCCAGCGCCCGCTTGGACGGGAAGCGCACGCCGACTTTTTCGATGATCTGCAGCGTGGCATCGTGGATCTTTTTGACGTCCTCACGGGACAAAACTTCCAACCGCAGTTTCGGATTGGTGATGGATTTGATGCTCTTGCTCATGGTACCCTCCGAGTTTGATTCAGCGAATCAATTTGCACCGACGAGTTGCTTGGCGATATTCACTGCGCCGATGGCATCTTCCGAATAGCCATCCGCTGTGATTTTGGTGACCCAGTCACGTGTGATTGGCGCGCCGCCCACCATTACCTTGAACTTTCCGCGCAGCCCTTCCTTTTCCAATTCATCGATCACATCGCGTTGTTTGACCATGGTGGTGGTGAGCAACGCGCTCATGGCAATGATGTCGGCATTCACCTCGATGGCCTTGCCGATGATCTTGTGCGGAGGTGCGTCCACGCCCAGGTCGAAGACCTCGAAACCTGCCGCCGTCAGCATGGTCCCCACCAGCGACTTGCCAATCTCGTGGATGTCGCCTTCCACGGTGGCCAGCACCACCTTGCCCAGCACTTCACGCTCGGTTCCGCGTTTCATCATCTCGGGTTCGAGAGTTTTGACCGCCGCCTTCATGGCCTCGCCTGCCATGACCAGTTCGGGCAAAAAAGCCTCTCCCGCCGCAAATTGCTCGCCGATGTAATTCACGCCGACCACAAAGCCTTTGGTGATGGCCTCCAACGGGTCCATGCCGAGCATGACGGCTTTCTGGGCCAATTCCTCCGCCTTTTCCGCATCGCCGTCGATGATGCTTTGTGCCATTTCCTTGAAAAGTTCCTCCATGATGCCTTTCTCCTTTTCGAAAATACTGGATATTTATATTTTCCCCTTTTTATTCTGCATTCTGTTGCGTATTATAAGGAATCTGAATATAAGCTGAAAAGTCACATCTGTCACCGAAATAGGGTGAGTTTTTATTTCACAAAAAGCGCCCCTGAAAACTCAGGGGCGCTTTTTTACAAATTTTCAGACTACTTGCTACGGCAAGCCAAACGCCTTGACAAGGAAGACGGCCATCTGGGCGCGGGTCACACTGCTGTTCGGGCAGTAGTTGCCGCCGCCGCAGCCGCTGGTGATGCCAGCGTTGGCGAGATCCTCGATCCAGTCTACGGCGAAGCTGCCAGCCGGGACGTCACCGAACATGGTGCCGCTGGCGGTCGGAGGCACGTAGGAAGCGCCATGCACGCCGCGCAGGATGAAGACGGCCATCTGGGCGCGAGTCACATTGCTGTCGGGGCAGTAGTTTCCACCACCACAGCCGCCAGTGATGCCTTCCGCGGCCAGTTGCTTGATCCAGGCTGCAGCCCAGTGCGTGGTCGGGACATCGCCGAAGCCAGTGTCAGTTCCCACAGCGGGCGGAGTGTAGGTGCCGCCGTGCTCAGCACGCAGGATGAAGACGGCCATTTCGGCGCGGGTCACGTTGCTGTCGGGGCAGTAGTTGCCGCTGCCGCAGCCACCAGTGACGCCAGCCTTGTACAGGCTTTCGATGTATGGCCAGGCCCAATAGCTCGACGGAACATCGTTGAAGGTGATGGTGGCGAACTTGATGCGTCCTTCGACCTGCGGAGTAACGGTCTTCATGAACTTGACGTAGTCGATGACCGCATCGCGCACATAGTACTGCGTGTCATGAACGATCTGGTTCAACGGCCAGAGGGTCACGCCGTTGTCATTGAAGTTGCAGGAACCAGCTGCCAGGTAGTTGACCGTCGACACGTTGTAATAGGTATTCGCGTCGTTGAAATTCACCGCCTTGCCCTGGATCTTGAGGGAGATTACATTGTTACCATTGGGCAGGGTCGGATACTGATCGTTGTAGACGATCTCATTCGACGAGTTGGTGTCGATCATACAGGTGGTGTAGTAGGAATACCCACCCTGATTCGGAACGTACTTGTAGTAGTAGTAGTTGCGATAGGCACGTTCCAGGATGGCCTTGAGTTGCGGACCGTTCATGCGGATTACGACGAGAGAGTTCTCGTACGGCATGAGCGTGAACATGTCGGCAATGGTCAGGGTGTATGGCGTGCCAAAGGTGGCAGTGCTGGCGACCTTCTTGTTGGTCATGGCGCCCGAGAGGTGGAAGTCCACCTGAATGCCATGGACGTTGCGAAGTTCGTACACAGCCGCATCTGCCTGGATGTTCGCCGCAGTCGTCTCTTCCGTGAAGGCGGTCAGGGCATCCATCGGGGCGGTCGTGTTGCCGATCGTCGTGGTGTTGTAGCTGTTCAACATCGTGACGTACGGGTCAATGAGCGCCTTGACAGTGGGATCTTCAGCCGTGCTGGTCGCCACGGTCAGATAGCGGCCGGTCTGGCTGACAACTTCGTAGTTGCCGCTGCCCAAGTCGCGCAGACCAATGCTGACCTCGCCGAGGGTGTTATTGTAGCGATAGGCCTGGGTCACAACTACAGGATCGCCATCAGAATTCGCGATGATCGAAGGCAGATACTTATAGGAACCAAAGCCAGTGGCAGGGTTGGTGTGGCTGTGACCGCCGATGATGGCATCGATACCGTTGGTGGTGGCGGCCAGGTTGGAGTCCACCTTGGTGTCCACTTCCACGCTGGACGGGTTCTCGGTGAAGCCAATGTGCGTCAGGGCAATCACTACGTCATTGGTTGGACCGAGGGTGGTGGCCAGTTCCTGAGCCTTGGCGATCGGGTCGCTGAAGGTCAAGCCGGGGATGTTGCTGGGCAGTTCGTAGTTCGGGATGCGGTGGTTGCCGATGCCCAGGATGGCGACGTTGATGTCGCCGCCGACGGTCTTCTCGACGTAGGGTTCGACACCCGCAGTTGCAAGGCCGTAGGAACCATCATCGCTGACGTTGGCCTGCAGGATGGGGAAGGTGGCCTGGCCCAGGGAGCCGACGAAGATATCCTTGCCGAAATTGTATTCGTGGTTACCCAAAGTCATGGCGTCGTAGTTCATGGAATTGAACGCCTTGATGAGCGGGTTAATCCACATGCTGTTGTCGGCAATCGGGGTGCCATCCGAGGCAAAGCCGGTGTACGCGGTCTTGAAGTAGTACATCATCGCGTCGCCCTGGATGTTGTCGCCAGCGCTGAGCAACAGGGTACGGGTGGGGTTGTGCAGGCGTTCCTGATTGATCAGGGTGACCAATTGGGTATAGCCGACGTATGTGCCCTTGACCAGGTTACCGTGCGAGTCGTTGTGGTGCAGGATGGTCAGCGGAACGATCGTGCCGCCAGCATCCGTACCGTTGCGGGTGATGCGACCATCGAGGGTGCCATCGCCGTTGGGACCAGTGTACGAAGTGGCAGGGGTTCCATAATTGGTGCTGACGTAAGCATTGACCGCATTGAGCATATCACCCCAATAGGTGATATTGGTCATATACTTGAAGGCGTTGTAGCCATCGCCGCCAGCCGGAGCCAAGAATTCATTCGTGCCCACGCTGTAGGTCTTTTTCAGATCCAGCGGGACCCAGGTATGGCTGGTCTTGTCGTAAACGGTGACGTCATAGGCACCCCAGGCATACGGCTGCGGGCCGGGGTTGGCATCTTTGTACTTGAAGTAGGAATACTTCAAACCAGCAGGCTGGATGACGCCCGCAACGTTCGGACCGTAGTTGAGCACTTCTAGGATCTGGGCGCCCGTCATCTTGCCGACAACGGTCGCGTTGCCGAACGGCAGAACGGTGAACATATTGCCGTAGGTCAGCAGGGCGGGATCGTGGAGACCAGAAACACAACCAGTGCTGATCCACTTGGCGTTGACTGTGTCATAGCACCAGTCAGCGCGGATACCACCAGCATTGTTGAAGAACAGGTCAACATCGTTGGCAGTTTCGACATCGGTGTTCAGATAGTTGTAGATGGCATCGTCAATGAAGGTGCCCATCATGTTGTCGCTGTTGCCACTGTCGAGACGGGGCAGGTCGACCGATGAGTAACCAACAGGGGTGTTGACGAGGTTCAAGTAATCGGGATCCGTCGCGTAGCTGTTGATCAGCGCCAGGATGGTGGGATCCTGAGCATCGGTGGTATTGATCACGTTGCGGGTCCAGGTGATGGAGACGCTGCCATCAGTACCGACAGTGATATCAGCGCGACCAACCTTGCGGCCGTTGTAATGTGACTGCACGACCTTGGTGTTGCCAACCGTCGTGGCGGCAGTCAGGTCGGTGTGGCTGTGACCGCCGATGATCAGGTTGACGGGCTTGCCAGCTGCATTCAACTGGGCAGCCATGGTCTGATCACCATAGACAGGCAGGCCGTACCCATAACCGCCATCCGCATAGCCGAGGTGGCTGAGGACCACGATCACGTCCGCGCCATCGGCCTTCATTTGATCATAATAATGAAGAATCGAAGTGGTGGGGTCCTTAAAGCACAAGCCGGCCGTTGCAGTAGAAACGGTAATGGTGGGAGTTTCTGTCGTGGTAACACCAATGAATGCTACCTTGACAGCATCGGGAGCGGTGCCAACGGTGATGATCTGATAGGGGGCATCCGCAAAATCGGGCTTGACCCAACCAGAAGAGGCGCAGTCCGCGCCATCTTTCTTCACGATATTGGCGGTTACATAGGGATAGGTGGCCTCGGTGGTGCGATTGGTGAGGTTTTCCTGGCCCCAGTCAAATTCGTGGTTGCCAAAGGTGGCTACGTTGTATCCCATCGCATTGAAGGTAGCGATGGTGGGGATGCCTTTGCCTGTGGCCGTTCCATCGCCTAGGTTCGAGAGCAGGCTGCCCTGCATCTCATCGCCATCGTCGACCAACAATACCTTGTCGGCACCGACGGAAGTGCGAACACCGTTGACAAATGTAGCCACGCGCGCCATGCCGGGGTTGCTGCCCGAAGGCTCGAGCTGGCCGTGGAAGTCGTTGGTATGCAGGATGGTGAAGGTAACGGGATTGGTCGGCGCATTCTTGGGTGCGGCCGAGACGTTCGTCGTAGCGAACTGGGAGAACAGCAGGGCGAGCATCAGAAGGATGGTTGATGCACGCCAGAGGTTGGTTTTATTCATGGGGAGACCCCTCCGGTCTTTTTCAAAGATTTTTCGAAATTGTTTTTTGGTTCGAACTGCTTTGACAGAGAGTGCCTGTTGGGGGTTCGTTTGGGATTTTTCGAGTGGGTGTCCTTTCCGGGCCACCGTCGGCCCTGTTGGGGGTTGGAATGAAATCCCCAGATTGTTCGTGAATCTATGAGAAAGATTAACGCTTGTTAATATTATGATGCGGATGATGAGCAAGCGGAATGTATAAAGTGTCATATATTTCCGGCTGAATGTCATTTCTTGCCCTAAATTTGCTTAAAAAATCAAGTTTCTCCATATTTAGGTTATTTTTTAGCCTCCAGCCTCATTTTACGTCATAAAATTTATGAAAAGTTCAATAGGGGTTTAAGTTTTCATTAATTATTCTTGACACAATAGTGTGCCAACTGTACAATCTATCCGTTATAAAAATAGGCGATTCGTCGCCTATCATTTTTGTCTCCGGAGGATTTCCCCCTCATGTACACAATGGAAGGCTTGACCACTTTTGAAGCAGCCGCAATTTGGGCTGTGTTCGGCGTTGCCATCCTCGGCCTGGCTTATGCGCTCTTCCTGCGCAGCCAGATCATGCGCGAGGATGCCGGCACGCCTAAGATGCAGGAAGTCTGGGGGGCCATTCGTGACGGCGCAGATGCTTATCTTCGCCGCCAATTGGGCTCCATCCTGCCCCTGATCCTGATCCTCACCATCGCCCTGTTCTTCTCCGTTTATATCGTGCCGCCCAGCCCTGAGGCGCTCGAGCGCTTCAAAGGCATGGACGAAGGCCAGGTCCGTTTGATCATTGGTATCGCCCGCGCGATCGCCTTTGTGATGGGCTCTGGTTTCTCGCTGGCGGTGGGGCAGATCGGCATGCGCATGGCCGTGCAAGGCAACGTGCGCGTGGCTTCCGCTTCCCGCAGGTCCTTTGGCGACGCCCTGCGTATCGCCTACCGTGCTGGCACGATCACCGGCATGCTGACCGACGGCCTTGGCCTGCTCGGCGGAACCCTGATCTTCATCGCCCTCGGTATCGCTGCCCCGGATGCTCTCTTGGGCTTTGGCTTTGGTGGTACCCTGCTGGCGCTCTTCATGCGCGTGGGTGGCGGCATCTTCACCAAGGCCGCGGATGTGGGTGCTGACCTGGTGGGCAAAGTGGAAGCCGGCATCCCCGAGGATGATCCGCGCAACCCGGCCGTGATCGCTGACCTGGTGGGGGACAACGTGGGCGACTGCGCTGGCATGGCTGCCGATATCTTCGAGTCCTACGAGGTGACCATCGTTTCCGGCTTGATCCTCGGCCTGGCACTCTACCATGCCACCGGCCGTCTCGAATGGATCATCTATCCGCTGATCGTGCGCGGCATCGGTGTGTTGTCCTCGATCTTCGGTACCTACTTTGTGCGCGCTGGAAGCACTGGCAAGAGTTCTGACGCCATGTCCGCCATCTTCAGCGGTTTCCTCACTTCGGCGATCATCTCGGCCGTCCTGTTCTTTGCGGCTGGTTTCTTCTATTTGCAGGGACTGTCCGATTTTGGCGGATGGTGGCGCACCCCGATGGCGGTGGCTGTTGGTGTGTTGCTGGCCATCGTGATCGACCGCCTGACCGAGTACTTCACTGGCACGCACGCTTCGCCGGTCAATGACATCAAGAAGGCCGCCGATACCGGCCCTGCCACCTTGATCCTGCAAGGCATCTCGGTTGGTTTCGAGTCCTCGGTGTGGTCCGTACTGGTTATCGCGGTGACCATCGTCGCCTCGATCTTCATCTTCGGAACCATCCCTGATACCAGCGCCGCTGAGCGCGTGAACTTTATCCTCTACGGCGTGGCCATGACTGGCATCGGCATGTTGACCCTGACCGGCAACAACGTGGCCATGGACTCGTTCGGCCCGATCGCCGACAATGCCAACGGCATTGGTGAAATGTCCTGGTCTGGCCAGGAAGATAAAGAAACCAAGGCCGCCCAGCAGATCATGGCGGACCTGGACGCGGTGGGCAACACCACCAAGGCCATCACCAAGGGCGTGGCCATCGGTTCAGCCGTCATTGCAGCAGTCTCGTTGTTCGGCTCCTTCCTGGTGGATGTTTCTCGCGCGCAGACCAGCCTTGGGATCCCGGCTGCGGAGCAGATTTCGGCGGTAGGCATTCGCGTGGACTTCCCGCAGGTCTTTGTCGGCATGTTGATCGGCGGTGCGCTGCCGTGGCTGTTCTCCTCGTTTGCCATCCAGGCTGTGACCCGCGCAGCTTCCCTCATCGTATTGGAAGTTCGCCGCCAGTTCAAACTGGGTGTGCTGGATGGGAAGATTCCCCCCGATTACAAGCAGGCGGTCAACATTTCGACCACTGCTGCCCAGAAGGAATTAGTGTCGCTGGCTCTGCTCGGCATCGTGACCCCGATCGTGGTCGGCCTGATGTTGCAGGTCGAGGCGTTGGGCGGCTTCCTGGCGGGCATCATCGTCTCTGGTCAGCTGCTGGCAGTCTTCCTCAACAATTCCGGCGGCGCATGGGATAATGCCAAGAAGTTGATTGAAGACGAGCCGAAGAACCCTGCGGCCAACACGGGCAAAGGTTCTGAACGCCACAAAGCGGGCGTGGTGGGTGACACGGTCGGCGATCCGTTCAAGGACACGGCTGGCCCCGCTCTCAACCCGATGATCAAGGTCGTGAACCTGGTGGCCGTCATCATCGCCCCGATCGTGGTCCAGTATGCTGGTGCGACCGGGATGACCCTGGTGGGCATCTGGATCGTGGCCCTGATCCTGGCGGGTGTGTTGGCCTGGGCGATCCTTCGCTCCAAAGCCCCCGCGCCGCAGATGAAGTAAATTGCAAATAAAAGACTGGCGGCCATGAAAAGCCGCCAGTCTTTTATTTCGAGAGAATATTCCAGATACTGTTTGTATCCAGTTCGCACTGTTTGGCGGGAAGAAAAGGCGGATTCTCTGCCTGTAAACGATACGACACTTCGGTCATTTCATCTGACTTGGAAATAACGATTACGTGAAGCCAGGACGGGGCGGTGCTCGGGTCAGGCAATTTCCCGAAGCGGGCATGCTGTTCTACAAAGTTCTTTTCATACGCCAGGTATCGATAGCCCTGACGGTATGCCTCGACCCAGAATTCGGTTGGGTTTTGACCAGCCAGGGCCTCCAATACAGGGTATTCTTCTGCTTGAGTGGAACATGCAAACAGGTCTGGGCGCAGGTAGTATCGGAAGGCATTCAAAACCAATACCCTGTCGCCCATGGATGCCGAGGTGTTTATCTGGTCTAAAAAGATGCAGAAGTCAATGTCATAGCAATGTCCCTGTCCATTCTTGTCGAGTGGAGAATACGTATCGAGAGCGATAATGGTGGTTCGGAGCGCTAAAAAGAGGAGAAATCCAGCAGTCAACAGGTTGGTTATCTGTCTTAGAAAGGGACTCAGTTTCGCCGTTTGACCGTCAAAACAAGCTGAAGCGAGCAGAAACAGAATTATCCAAAGGAAAAAAACGTATCGAATTTCCACTACGGTGAAAAACAGGAAGATCCATGCTAGCAGGAGCACAAAAGCGATTAGGGAAAGTAGCTTCAATTCGTTGGAGAGATGCTCCCTGCCTTTGACAATTCCAGCCACTACGAGAGGCAGCCCTCCAAGGAACAAAGGCGAGACGTTTCCCAAACTCTGTGGAGAGTTAATAAATGTCGAAACAAATGGGAACAAAAGGCGTATCAGCGTCAGTGTGGCTGGATCGAACTGCCATTGCCAGTCGCCGGAATCCAGATTGCGGGCATAAGTGAGCGGTGCAATGGGACTCTTCAACCAGATCCAGTTTTGGAAGAGGTGAAACACTCCCAAAAGAAGCAGCGGCGGAAAGATCCATAGAATTGGCCGCACAAAGTGGAGAAAATCAAATTTTTGTTCCCGCGCCTGCGTATATATTTGAACGAGAAAAAATAGAACGACAAATAAGGTAACGAGAAAGATGTTATAGGGTCTGGAGATGATTGAAAAGCCAAGCCATAGGCCTGTCAGTATATAAAATCTTTTATTTGGTTGGCGCGAGGACAAAACCAGGAAATAGAGTGCTGCCAGAATAGGGGCGGTGGAGATGAGTTCGATCTTTCCATCTCCGAGAAGGTCGATGAAAGCGGTTGAAGTAGCCAGCAGGATGAGGAACTTTACTTGTGCGCGAGAGGTCAACCCAAGTTCTTTGCCGATGGCCCATCCAATGGCCGCAATGGACAGGCCATTCACCCACGAAAGGAGGCGCGCAGATTGATCCCCAAATAATTGGATCAGCGCCGTAAATAGGATGCCGGGATGAAAAGAACTGACAACGAAGGAATCCTTGTAGTAAAAGAATTCTGCGTTTTGAGAAACGGCCATAAGTTTTGCGTGGGAAAAATACTCCGTCACTGAATCGTAGCTAAGCCGGGCCGATGACAATAGGACACCTAGTAAAATGACGCCCAGTGCGAGTCCCATCAGGATTTTGTCGCTGGTTTCGAGATTTTTCGGAAAATTAAATCGGCCAACCCCTCTCAGTAATTCCCACAATGGAGCAACGCCGGATAAAAATGCGATCAACATGATCGTCCCTGTTCCCAGGGGAGAAAGCTTTGACAGGCTGATAATTGTCAAAAAGAACAGGCTCAGGATGATTTCCCCGGTAACAAAAGAGACTGCCCCCTTGGTGAGGACGGTCACGGATGGGATTCCCCATTTGTTCATTATGCGTAGACCCAGCGAGATGCATCCGAGTGAAAATAAAAATATTCCTGACAGTGCAAAGACAAGATCCGTTGTGAATTTGATGAAATCTACGCGGATTGCATGGGCCGTCCATGTGGACCAGTCGCGAAATACAAAGGAGTTTATAAAATCTACTTTTCCAGGATAGGCTATGAAAACAAAGACGCAAATTGCAAGCCAGGTTGAAAGGAGAACCTCGATACCTTTTTGTCTGCCAGTATGTGGGACCATCTATTTCCTCCCGATCTCAAGGAGAATCTGCTCATATTCGAGGGCGACCATATTCCAGTCCCATCTTTTGGAGTATTCGATCGCTGCGAGCCTGGAGTCGCGCAATTTTTCTTTTGAAAACAAAACCTCATCGAGCCTCCGCAGAATTTCTGGAAGGGAGTCCGGGTCGATTTCGATAATGGGCGCTCCACCCGCTTGTGTGGCGGTCTCTTTTGACAGGATCACCGGAAGTCCAGATGAGAGGGCCTCCTGGGCGGATAATGGAAATCCCTCCCCGACCGATGGCAATACGAACAGGTCAGCAGCGGCGTAATAGTCCCTCAATTTATGCTGTGGCTGGAAGGGGAGGACTCTCACATTTGCCAACCGCCATGAAACGGGGTCGATTTCCCCGTTTCCAAGCAATAGCCATGAGTATTGCGGACGCGTAGAGGCGATTTGTCTGATGACATGAAGTCCTTTTTTTTGCGTAAAGCGGCCGGCATAGAGCAGGATGATCTGATCTTTGGCATATCCCAAGCGCCGCCGTATCCCATCCCGTTCTGCTTCTGTTGAGTGGAAAAAGAGCCGATGGTCGACGCCGTTGGGAATCAAAAGACAGCGTTTCTTCAACCCCATTTTCATCTCAAAGAAACTTCGTACCCGGTCACTGATAAATACCACTCTTTCGGCCTGCCCTAGGATCAGCCTGCCCAGGGTGTTGTAGGCGAGACCTTGCAGGAGATTTTTATAAGCCTCCCGATATGGGACCATCCCAATATGTTGGATAATCAAGAAAGGCTTGCGGTATATGCGAGAAGCTAGGAAGGCCGCAGCAGAGGCCATGTAGAGACAATCGTGCACCTGGACAACATCGCACCATTTCACCTGTTCAAAAATGCGGAGTACTGAACGAACATTTAAGAGCGGATATGGAAATCCCAGGCGGTCTTCGGTGAGGTTGGACCCGGTCAGGGGAACATCATCCGCGGCGGGTCGATGGGGAGATGAATGGGTATCAAAGGCCATCCAGCGGACTTCATTGGTTATTCTCCATCGCTGGACCAGATTGCTGGCGACAAATTCGATCCCGCCGGAGTGTTCTGGATAATAATTACTTATTGCCAGAATTTTCATTCGCAGTTAATTCGAATTTGCTGCTGAGATCCATCAGTTCGTGTTGGAGACTTACGATGCGGGCCCCGCGCGCAGTCGAAATCTCGGGAGCAGCATCCCTGTCTTCTATACATTTCACAAATCGGCTCCACACGTGATCTGCTCCGTAGAATAGGTTTCCGCGAGTAAGCAGAAGACCTGACTTTGCAAAGCCCCAGAGATGGCTGGAAATGAATGAACCGCTGCTGGTGAGGATTTCCCTCGCGCGATGCAGTCCATCGTTGGGCATGGTGACCAGAATATCCCTGAAAATATCCACGATCCCGATACCTTTGCTTCCCATCACGGCAATGTGCCACTCGCTCAGCGGAGCCCTGAAATTCATATTCAAGCGGACGGGGATGGATCCGCAAATGTATTGTCCAGATACGCTAAGCGGCGTGTTCTGTTTTGGCAAGTGGATGACGGTAGAGTCGATATGCTGGAGATTTCCCTTCCCAATCGCCTCTAGCATGTAGAACATGTGGGGAGACTCATCATAAAACAGTCCAAATGGAAGTTTCTCGTACCAGGTTGGCAGCCGCCTGCCGGGATTAGATAACTGAACCGCCTCAATGCCAAGAATGTCGCCCAGTTTTCCCTGCCCGATCATCTCTTGCAACAGAAGTGTGGAACGTGCAAATTGGAAATTATGTACGACACAGCAGAGCCGCTTTGTGGCTTCGGCCAGGCGGCAAAGTTCCTGACTTTCTTCTAGGGACATCGTCAGGGGCTTTTCCATCAGGACGTGTTTTCCGGCGAGGAGCATTTTTTGGGCAAGCGCAAAGTGATTCAATGGGTCTGTGGCAATGAGTACAGCCTGAACATGCTCACCCCAAGGCATTTCTCCTTCCTCTGAGAGGCTGGTCTTCAACCACGGGTATTTTTCGGTAAGCAGACGAATTCGCTCCGGGCGTTTATCGACGATACCGAATAGGTGCAATCGCGGATTTCGCAATATCAAAGGAATGTGACGGTTGGTGGCTACCCAGCCTAGGCCGACCACGGCCACGTTGATGCGATCTTCAGCCTTCATTCTGCCTCCTTGTTAATGGACGGCTTTCTTATATGCATGGACGAGGAGACAGCCGCTTTTATCTTGGTTATCCTTTGTATTCAGACCCAAGAGCAGGATCGACGCCATTAAACTTGCAAGCCAGGCCGGCAGTCTTGTCGTATTTTGCGCTTTGCGCAGTCCCAATTTCTTTTGGACCTGAATAGGAGCAAGTTTTTGGCCGCTCAGGAGGTACAGGATCCCTGCTGTAAAACGGGAAATGGTCTCCCAACGATGGACTTCCGCCCTGTTGAAGTACCCAACCTGACTCGCGATCTCCAGGCCGTTCCGTTCCAGCAATTCCTTCCAGCCTTGCGAGTCAAAATAATAGAAATGCGCCAGGCGTTTGTCCATCTGACGAAGGTAAGCCTCCCGGGATGCGCCGGGGAGCAGCGGTCCGTGCAGGCATTCGTGAAACCCGGTTGAAGGTACTGAAAAAGTAAAGGTCCCTCCGGGCTTTAATAGCCGTGCTGCCTCGGCGATCACGGGCTCAATGTCGGGTATGTGTTCCAGGACAGAGTTCGAAATAATGTGGTCAATACTTTCTGATGCTTCTGGAATTTGGGAAGCCAGACAGGTGTGGACGCGGGAGTAGAAATTGTTTACCCCGGCCTGGCGGGTTTCATCCTCATCGGCGTCGATTCCAATGAAGTTTAACTGCCCCAGCGGAGTTTGTGCGAACAGGATGCTTGTCAATTTCCCATCACCACAACCCAGATCAAGGCAGGTTCCCGAATCGGGAATGTGCCTGCGGAAAACGTCCACTTCCACGGCACGCCAGAGGGCAGTCGCTGGCTGGAAGGCGTAGACACGGAGAAAGTCGATCAAAAGATTGCGGTTTATCATGGTTCTCCTGGTGCGGACTTTGAGGTCTGATTACTTATGATGGATGGAACTGCTACCGGCCGGCTGCAGATGTTTGCCTTAGGCCTAGAATGCTCAACACAAAACTGGTCAGGACGACCTGCGCTCCACTGACGAGGGCCAGGCTGCCCCCAAAGACCAGGCGGATGCTGTTGTCAAAACCGATCTGTTCGAAAGTTGAGGAGAGAAGTAATGCCCTCCCTGCCAGCAACAACCCCGCTAGAATGAGCAGGCTTCCCAAACCGAGGCCCATTTCAAGGTTAATGTAGTGAAACACGGAAAAGAACCTCGGCGTGCGGGGCAGTAAGCCGTTGTAATACGCGTAGATTCGGGTAATGACCCCAAAGGAAAACATGTTCATTCCAATGTAGAGCAGGGACCCGGCTGCAATAAAACTATGAAAATCTATATACCGAAAACCGATATCCACAGGGCCAAAAAAGAGGATTAGGCTGAAAATTCCACCTAGGATGGTGAACGCGAGCCCGGGATATAAAAATAGCCATGCAGGGCTGTAGATCAGCAGAAATCGCAAATGCCGCCAGCCGTCACGAAAACTACGTAGGTGTGGGGGACGGTCCCTGCCATCGGGGGAGAGGGTAGTGGGGACTTCGCACACTTTCATCCCAAGGATGGAAGCCTTGATGACAATCTCGCTGGCTAGTTCCATGCCCGTAGTCTGAAGTTCCATTTTTTCCACGGCAGATTTGGTGAAACCGCGCAGGCCACAGTGGAAATCCCGAGCGGGGGTCTTGAAGAAAAGCTGTCCGATGAAGGACAGGATCGGGTTGCCGATGTATTTGTGATGCCAGGGCATGGCCCCAGGCTTGATCCCGCCCATGAAACGGTTGCCCATCACCAGGTCGAAGCCCTGGCGTAATTTCTCGACGAAGGGCATCAAATGGAGGAGATCGTAGCTTTCATCAGCATCGGCCATGATGATGTATTTCCCTTGCGCCGCTCGGAATCCTCCGCGCAGGGCGCTACCGTACCCTTTCTCCGCCACGGGAACCACGATTGCTCCTTTGGCGGAGGCGATCTCGGCCGAACGGTCGGTGCTGCCGTTGTCAGCGACGAGGATCTCGCCACGGATGCCGTATTCGGTTAGAAAGGTCAAGGCTTGTTCAACGCAATTCCCCACCGTGCGTTCTTCGTTCAGGCACGGCAACACAATGCTCAACTCGATCCCGCTGTTGGCATACTCTGTGTTTGTCGCCATGACCAAATCTCCTTAAGGGTTTAGGTCATTCTACGGGAAACAGGCAGTTTGGACAAGGACATGCTCCACCTTGCCATGCTTTTATTATTTTTTAGAAAAGATGGATATGCCCCCGCTCTGGTACTCGACCTGATAGTCGGGCGAGCTTGTCAGGCTCAGGAAAAGGCTGCGTGTGGGCAGCGGATTCTTCAGATCTTTGCAGGAATTGGTAGGGATGTTGGCGGAGATGTAGATGTAATCGGGCGCTCCAAAATAGCCGATTTCCTGTTCGAGACAGTCCAGGTCGCCATCGAGGCAGGCTTCGACAGCGATGCGGCGGCGGAGGACCTCTTCGAGGTCGGTCCCCAGGGTCCACTCGCGGCCCTGGATGGTGATCAGACTATGACGATCCGTCAGCGCGGGGAACCACTCGCCGACCGAGTCGCACATGGCAGTGGGTTCACCCGTCAGCACGAGAAAGCGGCTTTCGGTGGGCGTATTCTGCATGACCCACTCCATCGCGGAGCGGTCCGCAGCGGAGACATGGTCGAGCGAAATCACGTAGCCGTGGTATATGGCGTTGCCCAGCAGGAAAGGAGCCATCAGCGCCAACAGCAACGCGACTCGGTTCTGGAGTGCGGGCAGGAGCACCTCAGCCAGAAAAGTTCCCGCTCCCATGGCGAGGGCGATGTTCCCGACCGTGTGGGCGCTGCGCGTCTCGACCAGGTAGATGGTGACCAGCAGGGCAGGGACGAGGTGACGCCTGCGGACCGTCAGCGTGACCACGCCGAGGACTCCGAGCGCCCCCAGCAGGTCAAGGAAAGGCTCGGCGGTCAAGGTGCGGATGTCGAACAGGAGCAGGACCACCAACGGGGTGTGACCGCCCGTCCTCAGGGCGGAGAGCAGAGTCTCGATCCCATAGCGGGATACGACCAAACCGTACCATGGACCCGCCAGCGCGATCACGCCCAGGGCCACCCACATCCCGTGGACGAGTCCCGCCCGGCTGCGGGATGTGAAGAGCCAAAACAGGATCGGCAGGGCGATGGCAAAGACGGTCGATTCGGTGTGACTCAGGACGGTCAGGCCGCCGAACAGGATCGTCCAGACGATGTTGTTTTTTCCACCTCGCGCGAACAGCCGATAGGCAAAGAGGGCGGTCAGCAGCATGAACAGCGTACCGAAACTGCGGGTGAGGCCGCCGCCCATCGAGAGCCAGTCCATCAGATGCGGGGTCAGTGCGAAGACAAGGGCCGATAGCGCGGCTTGGAGGTCATCTTCGAGAAGTTCCTTGGCCAGTAGATACAGTGCGGGGATGCAGATGGTGTTGACCAGGGCGGGCAACCAGCGCAGGACATCCAACAGGGACAGACCCAGCAGACTGTTCAAGGCCGCGCCGAGGTACAGGGTCAGTGGCGGGTAGGCGAAGGGGATGTCGAGGTGGTTGTAGCTGGTGAAAAGCGGCGGGAGGAAGTGGTTGGCCTGCAGGTCCTTCATCATGACGAAGAACATGCCGCCGTCGTTGACGGGGAAGCCGGCCAGGAAGGCGGGAAAGAAACGGAACCAGCCGCCGAGCAGGATGGAAGCCAGGAGCAAAAGCTTTACGGCGTCATCCCTGCTCAACGATCGGACGCTCTTCATTTCGTGAATTTCTTCTGCCATTCGAACAACTTGTTGAGCGCCTCGATGGGAGAAAGTTCGTTCACGTCCAGCGACTTCAACTCATCCAATAGCGGATTGGTCTCGGGGAAGAGCGCCACCTGTTGGGCTGTGTGAGGGTTGATCTTCACCGCGCGGCCCGAGGTTTTCTCCAACTCAGCCATGATCTCGTTGGCACGTGTGACCACAGGCTTGGGCAGCCCTGCCAGTTGCGCCACGTGGATGCCGTACGAACGGTCCGCGCCGCCAGGCACGATCTTGTGCAGGAAGACCACCTTGCCATCCGCTTCGCTGACCGCCACGTTGTAATTGCGCACGCCGGGCAACAGATCGGCCAGTTGGGTCAATTCATGGTAGTGCGTGGCGAACAGGGTCTTGGCACGCAGTTGTGGATGATTATGAATGTACTCGATCATGCCCCACGCAATCGAGACGCCGTCGTAGGTCGAGGTGCCGCGCCCGATCTCGTCGAGGATCAGCAGCGAGCGCGGGGTGGCGTGATGCAGAATGTTGGCGGCCTCGATCATCTCGACCATGAAGGTCGATTGTCCCGCGTGGATCTCATCCTGCGCGCCAATGCGGGTGAAGATGCGGTCCACCAGCCCGATGCGCGCCGAGGCGGCGGGCACGAACGATCCCATCTGCGCCATCAGCACAATCAGCGCCGCCTGCCGCAGATAGGTC
Organism: Chloroflexota bacterium; assembly: GCA_016191845.1. Classification (GTDB taxonomy): domain Bacteria; phylum Chloroflexota; class Anaerolineae; order Anaerolineales; family Villigracilaceae; genus JACPVF01. The sequence goes on along the minus strand of JACPVF010000011.1, from coordinate 52,711 downwards.
GATTTGCCGCTCATATTCGGCCCCGTGATGACGCGCACGATCTCCCCTGTCTCGAAGTGGATGTCGTTCGGGACGTAACGGTCGCCGCGCAGGGACTGCTCGACGACGGGATGGCGTCCCTCCTGGATGTCGAGCCCAAATCCCTCCTGGACCTCGGGCCTGTTGTAGCCACCCAAAGCGGACGCCTCGGCTAAGGCCGCCAGTGTGTCGAGCTCGGCCAGGGCGCGCGCCGTTTCGAGCAGCCGAACTGCCGACTTGGCCAACTCCGCGCAGACTTCCCTGAACAGCCGCAACTCGATCTCGCGGATGCGCTCCTCGGCATTGAGCACCAGCGTTTCGTATTCCTTCATCTCGGGCGTGATGAAGCGTTCTGCATTGACCAGTGTTTGCTTGCGGATGTAGGTCTCGGGCGCCTTGTCGGCCGCGCCGCGCGAGATCTCTATGTAGTAGCCGAAGACTTTGTTGTATCCGACCTTGAGAGTCTTGATGCCTGTCTTTTCGCGCTCCACGCTTTCGAGGTTGGCGATCCACTCGCGGGCATGCTTGGAGGCGTCGATCACCCCGTCCAGTTCCGCCGAATATCCCGCGCGGATGATGCCCGTATTTTGCAGGGTGGCGGGCGGGTCATCGTCGATGGCGGATTGGAGCAGCGATACTTCGTTGTCTGATAATTCGATGCGGGGCAAAGCACTGTTTTGGCCAATGGATTCCTTCACCTTGGGCAATTGGCCTAGCGTACTGCGCATCGCCACCAGATCACGCGGTTGGGCCTGTCCCGCGATGACGCGGTTGACCAGCCGTTCCAGGTCGGCCAGCGGCTTGAGCGCGGCGCGCGTCTCGGCGCGAAGCATGCCATTGTCGAAGAAGTATTGCACGCCATCCTGCCGCGTGCGGATCTTGTCCACGGTCAACAGTGGCTGGCTGACCCAGGCACGGATCAGGCGTTTGCCCATCGGCGTGACGGTCTGGTCGAGCACGCTCAGTAGCGAGCCTTTGACCTCGCCGCGCAGAGTCTCGGTTAATTCTAAATTTCTACGGGTGGCCGCGTCCAACGTCATGAACTCGGACAGGCTGTAGTGGCGCAGCCCCGTCAGCAGGTTGAGCGAGTCGGGCTGGGTGTCCCGCAAGTATTGCACGATCACACCCGCTGCGCGGATGGCGAGCGAATGTCCCTTGATGCCGAATCCATCCAGTGAGCCTGCCTTGAAGTGCGAGAGCAGCGTCTCCTCGCATTTGCCAGGCTCGAAGCGCCAGGCGGGGAGGGGGGTCAGGTGTCCCTGAATCCCGTCGTTGAGTGTTTGATTGTCAGGGTGGAGGATTTCAGCGGGACGCAGGCGCGTCAACTCGGCGCGGACTGCCTCGGTGCTCAGTTCGGTCACGGCGAATTCACCCGTGGTGATGTCGGCATAGGCTACAGCGGCGGATTTTGAACCTGCGCTGAGCGAAGCCGAAGTGTCCAGGAAAACGGCGGCCAGATAGTTGTTCGCATCCCCAGGCAGCAATCCAGGCTCGACGACCGTCCCAGGCGTGACGATCCGCACCACTTTGCGCGGAAAGATGCCCTTGGTGGGCTGGTCGCCGACCTGTTCACAGATGGCGACGTGATAGCCCTTCTCGATCAGTCGTGCGAGGTAGTTTTCCACTGCATGATAGGGAATACCCGCCAGCGGCGCGCGCACGCCCTTGCCCACGGGACGCGAGGTCAGCACGATGTCCAGTTCGCGGGCCGTGATCTCGGCATCTTCGTCGAAGGTCTCGTAGAAATCGCCGAGGCGGAAGAACAGAATCTCGTTGGGGTGGTTGCGCTTGATTTCCAGGTATTGCTGGCGGACAGGGGTGATATCGTCGTTGGACATGGGCTCTCGCGGTGAGTGGTTTGACTTATTATACTAACTGGTGTATAAAATTGACTTCATGTTTTGGAGTATTTTATCTCATTGGAGATGGCATTATGATGCAAGTACTCAAGGCTCGCCTGCCAGACCTTAAGGCGGTATTACCTGTATATGCGGTCCTTGTTTTTGTATTGTACGGATGGATGACGATTACCTTTTTTTGGAAAATGCCCGCCTGGTTGTTCTACCTTAATTTGGGTGAAATTGGAATAATCTACTCGTATGGCATAGTCAATGAGTTTGTAGAGAGTGTGGTCTATATTTTTCTTGTGCTCATGCTGGCCGCCGCCCTGCCCCCCTCTTTTTTGAGAGACAGATTTCAAACCCACGGTACCCTGACTGTCGTTTTTTTACTGGGCGTCGTGTATTTGATGAGTTATTTGATTGCCTTTCAGGAGGTCGATCGTTTGAAGGCTGCTTTATTTGCTCTGATGATATTTGGAATACTGAATGTGATTTTGTTTTGGGTATCTGCGAAGTTTTCCTTTGTTAATCGAGTTATTGTTTTTGTGACCGATCAGATGACCATCTTTTTGTATATATATGCGCCGATTACGGCCATTTCTTTTCTTGTAATTTTATTTAGAATGACAGGATAGAAAATGAACAAAGGTATAACCAGACGTGATGTTCTCAAAGTGATGGGGGCCTCTGTGTTGCCCGCCTTGTTTCCAAGGCAGATGGATGTGTTTTCGAATTGGCTGCAACCTCAGAAGAAACCCAATATTTTGATTATTGTTCTGGATACGCTGTCTGCAAACCACCTTTCTCTATACGGATACCCGCGTCATACCAGTGCTTCGATGGAACGTTTTGCCGGTCGAGCTACGGTATATCATTCCCATTTTTCGGGTGGGAATTTCACTACGGCGGGAACAGCGTCCATGCTGACTGGCACATACCCCTGGACGCATCGCGCTATAAATATTTCAGGTCTGGTTAAAAGAAGCCTGGTTGATAGGAACATCTTCCAGTGGGTTGGGGGTGAGTATCATCGCATGGCTTTTACCCAGAACATGTTGGCAGAAATGTTGTTGCATCAATTCAAGGCGGATATAAACGACCATTTGCCCTTTACCTTTGCAGGCCGTGAATTATTGACACTTTCACTCAGCAGGGGATCGGATCTCGACCCTGTGCTTTCATTCTATGCCTATGGCGATTTCCTGGCCATTCGGCAGAATAACGACGGACCGTTGTCCGGATCGCCGCTTCTAGGTCTTCTTGAGCTTTTAGGGTCTTCTGAAGAAACACGCAAGTCGGAGGAATATCCATTTGGACTACCCACCAACAGTTGGTATACGTATACAAATCGCGATACTTTTGATGCCATTCTGCGGAAGATTATAGAAGCCTCTGCGCTAGATAAGCCATTTTTGGGCTACTTTCATTTGTGGACTCCGCATGAGCCTTATAACGCACGAAAAGAATTCGTGGGTCGATTTAAGAAGGATGGATATTCTCCTGTTTCGAAGCCCGAGCATATTTTGACAGATATGCACCGTCCAGAGAAGAATCTAATTCGTTTGCGCCAGGCTTATGACGAATTTATCACTGATGTGGACGCCGATTTGGGTCACTTTCTTGAGGGTCTCGAGCAAAGCGGAATTTTGGATACTTCCTACGTAATCATTACTTCGGATCACGGTCAATTGTTCGAGCGCGGTGAGCATGGACACAACACTGCCCTGCTGTTCGATTCAGTAATTCATATTCCCTTGATTATTCTATCGCCCGGGCAAACTACTCGGCGAGACGTTTACGCTCCAACCAGCAACATCGACCTATTACCAACTCTGGTATCTTTAGCAGGAAAAGAACCAAACCTGGATATGGAAGGGGAGGTTTTACCAGGTTTTGGTGGAGTGGAAGATCAGGGGCGCAGTATTTACTCGATGGTCGCCAAGACGAATTCAGCCTTTGCCCCGATCACAATTGCCAGCGTCACCTTGATCAAAGGTACAAAGAAACTGATACATTATGCAGGGTATGGGAATTATGACAAGGTGTCTGAACTTTACGATTTGGCAGATGACCCTGAAGAACTTAAGGATCTTGCTGCTAGTGATACATTGACTGCTGCTCAAATGCAGGATGAGCTTCTTACTGCATTGGAAGAGTCTAATCAAGCCATTAAAGCCCCATAGTTTTTGTGGGTCTGATCAAGCATCCAGGCCTTTGCTAAATAATCTCATGGTAGGGTCTGGTGTTTAGGCTTGATTTGATCCTGATGTGAGAGGCTGTCTGCCGATAATATAAAAAATCATAAGAAATACCAGCGCAATTATGACAGGAATTGCGAGGTTGAAATACCAGGATTCGATTCCCAGCAGATGATTTCCCAAAGTTAGTGTTAGTTTGTTCTTCAAGAGCCTGGGTAACAAAATGGTATAAAGAGAAAAGGATTGTGAGGAGAAGAGGCCACCAGTTTCAACAATCTTCTTGGTTGCCAGATCTAAACCATTGAATGTAGTGGCACTCGCAATCAACATTTGAAAAAATGAAAGTGTACCAAGGCTGTAAAAAGGGAGACGCCAGGTCTTAGGTATTTCGAGTAGAAAAATCATAAAAAATGGCAGTATTGCGACTACGTAACGTGTCGAGAAGGCATCTCCGCCCCACCACAATCTAACCCCTGAAAATGCGATGAGAAATGCCATGATGACTGCTGATGCAGTAATTACCTCTGCTTTCAATATCTTTTTCTTGATCGTCCAAAATGCCGAAGCCAACGCGATCAACAAAACGGGCGATTGGAAGAAAATCCCCTGTGTTGGGTGGATCGTCATGAGAAATAAAGTATTCGCGCGAGGCCACTCAAACCCCATATATCCTCTGCTGAATGCTTCTTCAAAAGTTTCAAATCTGTTGAAGGAATAGCCTGTGGTAAAAGGTGACCCAAAAACCATCTTATTGTAGGTTAGTAGCAACACTAAGATAATTCCACCACCTGCAAAAAAAGGAATCAAGAAATTGCGGCTAAATAGCATATTTTTTTTCCAAGCTACGTAGCCTATATATCCGGTTAGGATCAAGGCGATAATTGCGGTGGGATATTCGGTGATCACTAAAAGCCCGATCAGCAAGCCACCTAAAAAGGATCTGGCAGCTGTTAGCTTAGCATTAAATAGATTTACACTGATCCAAAGACTGAATGCGCTGAAAGCCGTCAGTGCAGAAAGCGCATGCCCGTAAAATGCACTTGCATACGGAAAGACTGCGGTACCAAGACAGACAGATAGGGCAATTGCAAGAGAGAGCCATCTATCCCTTGTATACCTTATTGATACCCCATATATTATGGGCGCCAATAAAGCTGTAGGGAGGCTTATAGCTAGAATGGTCATCAATATGACAAAACTGCTGTACGAAGTGATATTCCCTGTGAATGGGTGAATAACCCCGTAAATAATGGCACCAAGCGCCGATGCGCCAAAGGCTTTGTCAGAATAATAATGCCCGTCGATAAAGGCCTTGTCCTCTGTTCCGAATTCTCCTGTGTGGTAAGAGTCGATTGTGAGTCGATGTTCTTCCACTACTGCCTTGACCAGGCCGAGGCGTGAGTTGATATTCCAGTCACCTTGCTTGACAAAGTAACCGTAAAATACCAACAAAATTATATAAACAATGAAAAGGTCGATTTTTCGAGGAGACACATTCATCTTCTTCCTTTAGGTCTGTCAGGGTATCGGCGATGATTGTGATGGGCGTATGACATGCTTCTGGAGCCGATATATGTCAGTTCCATCTATGTTATCTTCCCATACATAGTTTTCATGGATGAATAGCAACACATCAGTAAGGTACAGTGGAGTATAGGTCCCATGTTCATGAAGCCAACCAAGAGGGTCCTTTGCGGATATGGGAACGATATGCTGATCTTCATAGATATGTCCATCCACGATTAATTCAGGCGGATCAGACAAAAGAGCTTGATAATAATCCTCCGACAGTTGATCAGTGACCTCTGAGGGAACACCTAATGGGTAAAATAAATAAGCTACAGGAGAGTCGCGTTTTGCCAAAAAATTAATTCCCGCCTGACCCCCCCAAACCAGTACCTTTTGGCCGGGCGATGTATGAACATTCACATATTCAGAGATGGGATCTATGTATTGCACCCGCGGCGAATTTTCAAACAAGGGCCTGAAACTCTTCCAGTATTTTTCAGGCATCTCCCAGAATAGTATGCAATAGACACCTGTAAAGATTAGCAACCACCACAGGGCACGTTTTTCCATCCAATGGATAGCCGATGGAATGGCGGTTGCTATCAGAAAAGCACTGGCGATGGCCACGATGGGCAGCCAGTTGATGAAATAGTGCCTGTAATTTCGTCCAGATAGACCGCTGAACAGGATCTCAACAAAACCATCGACAATAATCCAGATAATCATCCCGTTGATCTGGGTGCGGGTGCCTGTATGGCGTAAAAGTTTGAACAATGCCACAAGAAAACCCAGAATGGCCGTAATGGCAGCCCACCCCAGGTGGGTGATTCCATTCTGTAACGAAGCTAACGGACTTAAGTGTTGTGGGCCCGCATAGGAAAAAAAGTTGTAAAGGATGGTGGAGGCCCAGAAAGCTTGCAAGGCTTTTTGCGATATCAGGTACATAGCCATCAGTACGAGTGGCACTAGGATTCCCAAACCGGCAAAAAACAGTTGTTTGATGAGATTCTTAAATTGTCCCTGGAAAACTTCCAATACAATAACGGTCAGAAAGATTGATATTTGTACACCTGTATTATTGGGACGGAAAAGAAAACTGACTCCCATGCAGAGGCCCATTCCAAAATTCAACCATGGGGTTGGATTCTTCTCCAGGGAAAGACTGAATAGGAATAGTGCCAGAAAGCCGAATAACAGTGAATACTCCTCTGTTAGGTTGCCGCCAATTAGAATCTGATTCAACCCATATAGCCAGAGCAAGGATGCAGGTAGTGCAGCGCCAAGACCGAAATGCCTCCTCATGGCGAGGAAACCCAGGGATGCGGTGATACTTAAAGAAACAGCCTCAATCAGCCAGATTCCCCAGCGGGTACCCTTGCCTAACCATAGTCCTACGGCATCTAAAAGAAAAATCCCAGGAGGTTTGCTGTCCCAAGCCGTTAGATAGGGAGGCTCTCCTCGCAAGATATGACTTCCAATGTAGATGTAGGCCCCTGAATCTCTCCCGAGTTTGGCACGGGCCGGATTGGCCTGTTGGAGAACAAGTAGCACACTGAAGACCAGGATCGTGCCAATCAGGAAATTTTGTAGCAGATCTTTTAGGACAATGGTTGATATACGTTGGGCGGCGACTTGCATAGGTTTATTTATCCTGGTTTATTCAGGAAATCACACAGGTCTCGATAAAATGATCGAGAATCTCTTCTTAAGTACTAGAAACGGTTTTTCGAAAACCTCGAATGAAATAATCGACGCAATCAATGTTATTGCTAGTGCAAGCACAAAAATAAGCGCCGATTTTACTCCTTGCTTTGTGTCAGGCATGACGCGTTGGACCAGGTTGCCCACCAACACAAGGGTGGGAAGATGATAGAGATATAACCCGTACGATATTTTTCCGAGGTAAGCAAGAGGCTTGGCGCCGATCCATCTGATCCAAGTTTGATCTTTGAAACGTACCACTGAGTAAACCAGGAGGCTTGTCCCAAGCCCTACCAATGGGTAGATTATCATCAAATGCCATGATATGACCTTGATGTAGGGGAGCAGGGCTATGGATCCCAACATTGCCATTCCCATAAATGCTGACATCCATCCTGGGAACTTTTTTAATGTTTGATCATATAACCCAAGTCCAACCATTAGCCCCAGTAGTACTGATTCAAAATGCGTTACAGGCAACTCCCAAATAGCAGGATGAGGAATCGAAAAATGAATGAAAAGGGCACGAACAATAGTGCCAATGGCCAGTAGAGTGAGTATTACAAATACCCGAAAACGGGAATTTCGAGGAAACACGAATGATAGAAAGATCGGGATAAAAAGATATACTTGTTCCTCATAGGAGATAGTCCAGAGGTGGCCGCTAAAATCATTTAGTGGATTATATATTCTTAAGGACGAGAGTATATTGTCTGTAAATGTCGTTAAACCCAGAACGCGAATAAGGCTAAATCCATCTGCTCCTTTTTCCCAGTAGCTTATAAGAATGATTAAAGCGACTGTTAGAAAATAAGCGGGCCAGATGCGCAACGCCCTGCGAATATAAAACATTAGTATCTTGATGCCCCCGGTTCGTTGATATTCCATTTCCAATAGGTAAACAAATAGAAAAGCCGACAGACATAGAAAAAGATCGACGCCAACCCAGCCAATATCTGAGAATTCTTTCCAGCCTGGGATGACTTTAATGACAGGCGCGTGATGAATGAAGACTGCCAGGAATGCAAAAAACCTGAGCCCATCTAATTGGGGGAAATAAGTGACTTTGTTTTCCATGCATTGCCTTTATGCTCGGTCGAATGATCGAATAATTACCCTGCTCAATGTCTGCCCATCTTGGCGGCTTATGGAGCGACTTATCATGGGGTGTTATTTTATCACGCCAGATCCTTATGGTATGATTCGACGCGTCTTCATGAAATCTTTCAACCGTTTTCCCGCCTTCGACCAGATTCTCGCTGTCTATGCCGTGGCTGCGTTCATGCTGTTTTCCTGGTCGCTGCTATGGTTCTTCTGGAATGTTCCCTCCTGGCTGCACTTCATGAACCTGGGTGTGATGTTTGCGACGCTCAGTTACACCGTGGCAGCCAGTTTCCTCGAAGGGCTGACCTTCCTTGTGTTGCTGTTGATCGTGGCGTTCATTTTGCCGCCCACCTGGTTCAGGGATCACTTCACGCCGCGCGGTTCAGCCGTGACGATCAGCCTGCTGGGCCTGATCATGTTGCGCGACTACTGGATCGTCTCGGAAAATTACTTCCTCAAGCCGATGACCACCTTTGGGCTGGCGCTGGCAGCCCTGATGGCGATCCTGTTATTCCTGACGGTGAAATTCTCGTGGATGGCAAAAGCCCTGTCCGTGCTGGCTGACCGCCTGACGATCTTCCTTTATGTCTTTGTCCCCTTATCGATCCTCGCCATCCTGAATGTCCTGTTGCGGAACCTGCTGCCATGAACCTGAGTCGACGTGATTTCCTCAAAGCCTTGGGAATCCTCTCGGCGGGATCACTGGCTGCGACCTCCATCCCCGCGTTGACCCGTCTGCGCGCCCCGAGCGACAGGCCCAACGTGGTCATCCTGGTGCTGGACGCCATGACTGCCCGTAACCTATCGGTGTATGGCTATGCCCGTCAGACCACGCCTAACCTCGATCGCCTCGCCTCCCGCGCTACGGTTTATCATTCACACTATTCAGCAGGGAATTTCACCACGCCTGGCACCGCCTCGATGCTGACGGGGTTGCTGCCTTGGACGCATCGCGGCATTAACCTGGGTGGGTTGGTCCACGAGCAATATGTGGACCACAATATCTTTTCTCTTCTGCAGGGCGACTATTACACCGCCGCCTTCACCCAGAATTATTTTGCTGAAGTCTTGCTCGGACAGTTCCGCCACGGCATCGACCGTCACATTATTTCCTCTTCCTATTACGAGCAGTTGGACCGTCCGCTGCTGGGCAAGTATTTCCCGAATGATCCCGTTCCAACTTATTATGGCCTCGACGACTTTGTCTTTTCGGGACGCAGCGTGCCTGCCGCGCCATTCTTTGCTTTCCTCTCCAGCCTGTTCGGGAAAGGTGTCAGTCTGGAGGATAAGGGCGCGGAGGGATATCCCTACGGGCTGCCGAACAATTTCTTCTACAGTTATCGTAATGACGTGGCCTTTGCGGGCATTCAGCAGGAGATTATCCATCTTGCCGAACAGTCGCCCTTCCTTGGTTACTTCCACATGTTCTCGCCGCATGAGCCGTATCGCCCGCGTGCAGAGTTCGTGGGGAAGTTCCCCAAGATCGACGTTCCATTCAAGAAACCGAACAAATTCTCACTGCTCGATATTAGTCACGAGTCGATCCTGGCCCGCCGCACGGATTATGACGAATACGTCGCGGACGTGGACTCGGAGATCGGCAAGCTGGTGGATGGACTGACCGCCGCAGGCGTGATGGACAACACCTACCTCATCATCACCTCCGATCACGGCGAGATGTTCGAGCGCGGTGAGTACGGCCACATCACGCGCTTCCTCTATGACGCGGTCATCCACATCCCGCTGATGGTGCTGGCCCCAGGCCAGACCGCACGCGTGGATGTGACCGCCCCGACCACCAGCCTGGACCTGCTGCCGACCCTGCTGCATTTAGCGGGGAAGCCCGTTCCTGAGGGGTTGGGGGGCAGGATTCTGCCTGAGATGGGGGGAACCGCCGACGCGGAGCGCAGCATCTTCATGGTCGAGGCCAAGGAGAATTCTTCGTTCGGGCCGCTCGTTCAGGGTACAATTTCCCTCATTCAGGGTCCGTACAAGTTGATCCACTATACGGGATATCCCAAGAAGCCCGAAGCCTTCGAGTTGTATCATTTGCAGGACGACCCTGAAGAAATGAAAGACCTGTTCGAAGCCGAGACCTCCACGGCTTCGTTGATGAAGGAAGAACTGCTCGATTCGCTGGCAGATGCCAATCGGCCTTACCTAAAAAATCAATCCAAGTAAAGGAATTTCACGATGTACAAACTTGTTCTCGTCCGTCACGGACAAAGCACCTGGAACCTCGAAAACCGCTTCACAGGCTGGACCGATGTGGACCTGACCGATCAGGGCCGCGCCGAGGCGCGTGCCGCGGGTCAGCTCCTGCGCGAAGGCGGCTATGAGTTCGACCTGGCTTTCACCTCGGTGCTCAAGCGCGCCATCCGCACCCTCAACATCATCCAGGCTGAAATGGACCTCGACTGGCTGCCCGTCACCCGCGCCTGGCAGTTGAACGAACGCCACTACGGCGCCCTGCAGGGACTCAACAAGGCCGAGACCGCCGAGAAGTTCGGTGAGGCTCAGGTCAAGGTCTGGCGCCGCTCCTACGACGTCCCGCCGCCTGCGCTGGAACTGACCGACGAACGTCACCCCAAGTTTGACCGCCGCTACGCAGGCCTGACCGCCGAGCAACTGCCCGCCACCGAGTCGCTCAAGATCACCCTCGACCGCGTGCTGCCTTATTGGCACGAAGTGCTGGCGCCCACCATCAAGTCGGGCAAGCGTTTGCTCATCACTGCCCACGGCAACTCGATCCGCGCGCTGGTCAAGTATCTCGATAACATTTCCGACGCTGACATCACGGAGTTGAACATCCCCACGGGCATCCCGCTGGTGTACGAACTCGACGACAATCTCAAGGTCATCAAGAGCTACTACCTCGGTGACCCCGAAGAGATCGCCAAGGCCGCTGCCGCCGTCGCCAACCAGGGCAAGGCCAAGTAAGCCTGATTTCATACGCCGTCCAGATGTGATCCTGTTTGGCGTGTGTCTTTTGAACCGCGAAGACCGCCAAGAGCGCGAAGATTAAAAGATCTTCTTTGCGAACTTTGCGGGCTTCGCGGTAAATTTTTGGAGAGCACCCCATGACCATGACCTCCCGTGAACGTGTCCTTGCTGTGTTGAATCACGAAACCCCTGACCGCGTGCCGATCGTGCTCGGCCCCAGTAATGCGACGGGGGTCAAGATGGGCACCTACCGCCGCATCAAGGAACTGATCGGCGTGCAGGCCGAGGATCGTTACATTTATGACTGGCCCGAGCTGGGCACCGCCGACATGGACGAGGCCACCCTCGAGCGCCTGCACAGCGATGTGCGCGGCGTGCTGGACCTGGAGCCTGCCTCCGTGATGGAGCGGAATCGCCAGCGGGAGCCGCACTCGCCGCACTTCAACTCGTGGGGCGGCGGCGCCATCGAGAGCGAACCTGGCTCGTGGTTCCCTGGCATCCATCCGCTGGAGAATGCCACCACCCTCGAGGAACTTGAAGCCCACGCCTGGCCTGACATGGACGACCCGACCCGCGTGGCGCACGTCAAGGCCCGTGCCCAGCAACTGGCAGACGAGAACAAGTACGGAATCGTCGCCACGCCCTGGCTGCTCTTCCCGCTCGAACGCGCCTTCGAGATGCAGCGCATGGACAAATTCCTGATGAACATGGCCAAGCGCCCCGATTTTGCCAGGGCCCTGTTGGAGAAGAACGCCGCGCTGTGCAAGATCCTCATGGGACATTTCCTGCGCGAGTGCGGCGACAACATCGACATCATCAAGATCGGCGACGACCTGGGCATGAACACCAGCCTGCTCATGTCGCCCAAGATGTACCGCGCCATCCTCAAGCCCATCCACGCGGACTATATTGCCTTCATTAAACAGCACACCAGGGCCAAAGTCATGTTCCACACCGACGGTGACATCCTGCCGCTCATCCCAGACTTCATCGAAATGGGCGTGGACATTCTCAACCCGATCCAGACCTCGGCGGGCAAGATGTCTGACCTACACACGCTCAAGACCCAATTCGGCAAGGATATCGTCTTCTGCGGCGCCATCGACACCCTGCAGATCCTGCCCTTTGGCACCCCGCAGCAGGTCCGTGACGAGGTCAAGCGCGTCATCAGTGCCCTGGGCGAAGGCGGCGGCTACATGCTCGGCGCCGTCCACACCGTGATGAACGACGTCCCTGCTGAGAACGTCCTCGCCATGGTCGATGCCGTGGAAGAGTTTGGGTACTACTAACAAGCAAAGGTGACAGTCACTTGCAAAGTGACTGTCACCTTTATGGATGGGGAGGTTGGAAGGGGGGTATGAACAGGTTGACAGTCACTTGTTTGGTCGGTAGGCGTACTGACTTGATCAGTACGCTTTCTGGTTTAGTCAGTAGGGTCACTGATTTTGTCAGTAAGCCTGCTGATTTAGTTGGCAGGCAGACTAGTTTTGTCGATGGTCTTACTGATTTAGTCAGTAAAGCTACTTTTTTATTTGATACGGCCACTTATTTAGTCGGTGAGCATACTGGTTTAGTCGGTAAGCATCCTGACTTTATTGGTATGCCTCCCAAATGAATTGGCAGGCACCAAAACTTAGTTGGCATGGGTTCTGATTTGGCTGAGACCTCCGAAGTCTCGAAGACTTCGGAGGTCTGCGAGAGTATAATCCCCACGACAGGAGGCTACCCATGAAAAACATATCCCTCATTTCCCTTTTGCTTATCTTGCTCACGGCTTGCGCTGCGCCAGTGCCATCTCCCACGATGACTGTGATGGCCTCGCCTACTTTTACCAGTACGGCTATGCCCGAAGCGACACCAACGCCCACCTTTGTGGCAACAATTACCGAAGAGGCTGTTGAGGTTGAAAAGAGTTATCTAACGAATCTTCATCTCAAAGAAACTGACACGATAGAAAATTATCAATACGGTAAAAATGGCCCCGTAGTCAGCGCTTCCGTTTATGTTGACCAGAGTGCATGGATTCATGGTGTTCAGGAAGTGACCATGCCAGATGAATTACTTGCAGAGCTTAACATGCGTGCGTTGCACGCTTTGTTTATGCCCAATGAGGCAGATGATGAGGCAAGTCTGAAAACTTTTGCTGAAAGGTGGTCAAAAGTGCAGAAGGGAGAATTGCCAGCTAAAGAATTGGAAGTTACGGTCAATATTTTCGACGCAAATAAGAATGCGACCGAGGGTGAGCAGGTAATGTTAGCATTGGGCGAGGTAGGTGAAGACGTTGTCAATATAAAAAGTGTGGCGTTTGTTGTTGGGGCATTTTATGATAATCCCGAGCAGGGTGTTACCCTTGTTGGTAAAGACACGCCTTGGTTTTTTAAGATTACTCCTTCAGGTTCTGGTGCAGGGGCCTTATTAGATAAGAACATTGGTAAGTTGTATATTTTTATCGGCCTCAGCGACTTGGTCACCAAAGACAGAAGCGAACTGCAAGTTCCTACTTATTTTGAGCTTGCAATAACTTGGTTGAAATACTTTGGCAATAATGACCCTGCATTTACTGTCAGTAACACCCAGAAATATGCCGACAGAGGCAGGAAATTGATATCCAAAGGTCTAACTATTGTTAAAGTCAAGTAAAGTCAAGTAATGTAAGTGAAATTAATTTCTGCATTACAATCCCCGCATGACCCTCTCCCCTGACCTTCTCGCCGAATTGAAAAAATCCATCGCAGGCAGCGTCCGCACGGACCTGGCCTCGCGCATCCTGTACAGCACCGATGCGTCCATTTACCAGATCGAGCCGCTGGGTGTGGTCATTCCGCGGGACCAGGATGACCTGCAAGCCGTGGTTGAGCTGGCCGCCAAGTACAAGACGCCCATCCTGCCACGTGGGTCAGGGTCCTCGCTGGCGGGGCAAGCCGTCGGCGAAGCGCTGATCGTGGATGTCTCGCGCTGGCTGGACCACATTCTCGAGGTCGATCCCGAGGCGCGCACGGCCACGGTCGAACCCGGCGTGATCCTCGCCGCGCTCAACAAGGCCGCCGCCAAACATGGACTGCAATTCGGCCCCGACCCCGCCTCGGCAGAACGCGCCACCGTGGGCGGCGTCATCGGCAACAACGCCACAGGCGCGCACTCCATCCTTTACGGCATGACGGCGGATCATCTCCTTGCAGCGGATGTGGTCATGGCGGATGGAAGCACCGCGACGTGGAAAGAATTAAATGTGGAAGATGTAAGAGGAAAGAAAAAAGAAGAAAGTCTTCTTTCCTCTTTCCTTCTTTCCTGCCTCGATATTCGAGAGAAATACGCCACCGCGATTCGCCAACACTATCCCGCCACCTGGCGCAACTCGGCAGGCTATCGACTCAATTATCTGCTGCCCTGGTCGCCATCCACCCCGCCGCAATGGACCGAGGACCGTGGACGGTGGACCGTCTACCAACCCCCAATTCCCGATTCCCAATTCCCGATTTCCAATTCCCAATCTCTCAACCTCGCTCCTCTCCTCGCTGGCTCCGAAGGCACCCTGGCCGTCATCCGCCGCGCCACGCTCAACCTGGTGCCCAAGCCGAAGCACACCATCCTGGCCGTCCTCAACTATGACTCGCATGCCGCCGCCTGCGACGATGTGCCGCGCCTGCTCGAACATCGTCCCAGTGCCATCGAGCTCATCTCGCGCAACATTGTCCGTTTGGCGATGGCCGTCCCTGCATATGCGGCTCAGGCGCAGATTTTGGCGGGCGACTCTGAAGCGTTGCTCGTGGTCGAGTTTAGCGGCAACCAGCCTGAGGTCCTGAAGGAGCGGGCGCTGGCGCTGCATCCCGACGTGCTGGCCGAATCCGCTCAGGATCAGTCGCGCATCTGGAACATCCGCAAGATGGGGCTGGGTATCCTGGCCTCGCACACGGGCGACGCCAAGACCGTGGCCTTCATCGAAGACTGCGCCATCCCCGTCGAGCGCCTCGGCGGATTCGTGCGCGGCGTGCAGCACATCCTCGACGAGTATCATACGCAGGCCGAGTTTTACGCGCACGCCTCGGCGGGCTGCCTGCACATTCGACCCATCCTCGACCTCAAGACGCAGGTGCGCGAGTTGCGCGCCATCTCGGAGGCCGTGCTGGCGCTGACCATCTCGCTGGGCGGGTCGATGAGCAGCGAACACGGCGACGGACTGTCGCATTCGGAATGGCTGGGGAATATCTACGGCGACGAAGTGCTCCACGCCTTTCGGACCCTCAAACTGGCCGCTGACCCCGAGCGGATCCTCAACCCTGGCAAGCTGATCGACGCCCCGCGCATGGACGTCAACCTGCGCTACGGTCTGGACTATCGCACCCAGGTCTGGCTCACGCCGCTCGACTTCTCGCGCCAGAACGGCCTGGCCAATGCCATCGAGCAATGCAACGGACAGGGCGTGTGTCGCAAGTTCGACGGTGTGATGTGTCCGTCTTTCCAGGCTACGCGCGAGGAGCAGAATGCCACACGGGGACGGGCCAATCTGTTGCGGGCGATGATCTCAGGCTATGGGACGCGGATCCACGCGGAAAACGCTGAAGAGAAAAAAGAATCCGCGTTCATCCGCGCTCGTCAGCGTCCCATTGAAAATGAGACCTTCGCTTCTCTCGACTTATGCCTCGCCTGCAAAGGCTGCAAAGCCGAATGTCCCTCGGGCGTGGACATGGCCAAGTTGAAGTTCGCCTTCATGGACGAGTATTACAAGTCGCATCGCCGACCGTTGCGCGATTATCTGTTCGGCTACTTCCACACCGTCTCGGCGCTGATGTCGCCCATCGCGCCGCTGGCCAATGTCCTCATGGGCTTTGACCCGACCCGCAAGTTGATCGCGAAGGTCACAGGCATCACGACCGAGCGCCCCTTCCCGAAGTATTCGACGAAGCGCGCGCACGTAGGTCGAGTTACCAACTCGACCCGTCGCATCCTTTTCCTTTCCGACGCCTTCACGCGCTACATCGAGCCGCAGATCGAGCAGGCCGCCTTCGACGTGCTTTCCCGCCTGGGCCTGGACGTGCAGGTCATCCCCGTGGTTGGGGCGGGGGCATCGCTGCTCTCGAAAGGCTTCATCGACGCCGCCCGTCATCACGCCGAACGTGTGCTGACCACCATTCATCATCTTGCTCCCAACAACGAAACCGCCATCGTCGGCCTGGAGCCGCCCGACCTGTACTGCCTCAAACACGATTACCGTGACCTGCTCCCAACCCGCGCCGAAGACCTGACCGCCATCACCCGCCGCATCTGGCTGCTGGACGAGTGGCTGCTGCGATCCCCTGAGTTTAATGGGATGCTCGTAGGCAATTTAGAAAAGAAAAATGGAATTACCAACCAGACAGATGGCCCGCCGCGCAAACTCCTCTTCCACCCTCACTGCCATCAACGCGCCGAAGCCGCCGCGGACGACGGCCAGCCCACAGGTCCCGCCGCGACGATGGCCGTGCTGCGTCAGTGCGGCTACGACGTCGAGCTCAGCGACGCGGGCTGCTGCGGCATGGCAGGCACCTTCGGCTATGAAGCCGAGCATTACGACCTCTCCATGAAAGTAGGGGAGTTGAAGCTGTTGCCGTCGATTCGCCCCCTCCTGCCTCCCCCAAATGCGCAAGCGGATGGAAACTTGTCGACGAAAATATCTACTGCGAATTTGGGGGAGGTGGTGTCCACGGGTTCGGCCTGCCGCTTGCAGATCGAGCAGGGCGCGAAGGTCAAAACCACGCATCCCATCGTGCTGGTGGATCGAATGTTAAAGAAGGCGCTAAATTCCGCTTAACTCCATGCTACAATTTTCCCATGCGGCAACTCGTCCCCCACTTTATTCTTGAAAAATATCAAGCCCGTGAACTGCGTGGCAGCCTGCCCTCCGCGGGTATCTTCGTGGACCTCTCGGGCTTCTCCACCATGACCGATGTATTGGCGCGGCATGAGCAGTTGGGCGCCGAGACGTTGACGCAGGTGATGCGCGGGGTCTTCGAGCCGCTGGTCGAGGCGGTCTACGCCCAGGGCGGATTTGTGGTGGGCTACGCCGGGGACGCGTTTCAGGCCATCTTCATCGAGGACCCGACCCGGGGTCCAGCCGCGTTGCGTGGGTTGGCGGCGGTGGTCGCCATTCAGGATCACGCCCATGCCCATTCGCAAGTCAGCACCCCGTTTGGCACCTTCCCCATCTCGCTCAAGGCGGGACTGGGCTTCGGCGAGGTCAGCTGGTTGCTGCTCGACAGCGCCGACGGCTCCCAGGCCACGTACTGTGTGCGCGGCACGAGCGTGGATAACTCCGTGGCGGCCGAGGAACACTCGGGTCCGGGCGAGATCATCCTCGACGCAGCCTCCTACTCTGCGCTGGCCGACTGGTTGGAGACTGTTCCCTTCGATGACGGATTCCAGCGCGTGGAACGGGTCCACGGTGAGCTGCCTGCTCCGCTCCCGCACGCGGAACCGACGGCGGCCCCCGATATTTTGAGTCTCTTCTACCCGACGAGCGTGGTGCAGCAGCCCATCGTTGGTGAGTTCCGCCCTGTGGTCAACGTGTTCGTCGATATTCCCATCGACCCGACCGACGAAGCCTTCGTCACGCCCTTTATGGAGAGTGTCTTCAAACTCCAGAAACGCTACGATGGATTCTTCCTGCGCCCCGAACTGGGCGACAAGGGATTCAACATCCTGCTATTTTGGGGGGCGCCAACCGTCCACGAGAATAATGTGGACCGTGCCCTCAACTTCCTGCTCGACCTGCACGACCTGACAGGCATCAAGTTCCGTGCGGGTGTTTCCTACCGACAGGCCTATGCGGGTTTCATGGGCGCTTCCATGCGCGAAGATTACACTGCCTATGGCTGGGGCGTGAACCTGGCGGCGCGCATGATGGGCGCCAGCAACGACGGCGAAGTGTGGATGGAAGAAGAGGTGGCGCGCCGCGCCGAAAAACACTTCGACATCTACCCATTGGGTGAACATTCTTTCAAGGGCTTTTCGCACAAGATCAAGACCTTCGCCTTGGCGGGGCGCAAACAAGTCACCGAGAATATTTACCGTGGCGAGATGGTGGGGCGTGAGGCGGAGTTGGCGCGCTGGCGTGAGTTCATCCAACCGTTGGAGCGCGGCGAGTTCACGGGCGTGATGGTGATTCGGGGAGAAGCGGGCATCGGCAAGAGCCGACTGGTCTACGAGTTCGAGCACGCTTCGGGTGCGGAATCCCTGCATTGGGTGATCGGCCAGACGGACGAGATCCTGCGCCAGTCGTTCAACCCGTTCAAGGCCTGGCTGCGATCCCTTTTCAACTTCTCCGAAGACCTGCCCGACGAAGCCAACTGGCGCGCCTTCGACGACCGTTTCCAGTCGATCATCGAGGAAGTTCCTGATTCCGAGATCGCCACTGAATTGATCCGCACGCATACCGTGCTGGCCGCCCTGCTCAACCTCAATCAGCCTGGCTCGTTCTATGACCGCCTGGACGCGAAAGGCCGTTATGAGAACACCTTCACGGCCCTGGCTACCCTCATCCATGCGGAGTGTTTGAGACACCCGGTGATCCTCTTCCTCGAAGACCTGCACTGGCTGGATGAAGACACCCGCGCCTTCCTGCCCTATCTGGTCCGCAGCGTGCTGGCTCATTCCGAGCGGCCCTATCCCCTGGCCATCGTGGGGACCACGCGCCCCGAGGGCAGCTTCCCGAGCTTCGACCACCCCGAGTTGATCCACGAGATCGGCCTGACCCGCCTGCCGACGCCGAGCCTCTCCCGCCTGGCCGAGGGCATCCTGGCAGGTCCCGTCAGCCCGTCGCTGACCTCCCTGTTGGAGCGCCGCTCGGAGGGGAATCCCTTCTTTGCCGAGCAGATCCTGCGTTACCTGGCCGAGAACAACCTGTTGCTGCGCCTGGGGGACGGTTCCTACTCCGCTGCGCCCCGCGCCGAAAATTCCATCCCCACCGACGTCAACGCGGTGTTGATCGCCCGCCTCGACAGCCTGACGCATGAAGTACGCGAGACCGTCCAGACCGCCTCCGTACTGGGCCGCGAGTTCGAACTAAAGTTGCTGGCCGAAATGTTGCGGGATAACACCCGCCTGGATGATCAGGTGCAATCCGCCGAGCGCAGCGACATCTGGTTTGCGTTGAGCGAACTCTCCTATATCTTCCGCCATGCCCTGCTCAGGGATGCGGCATATTCGATGCAGTTGCAAACCCGTCAGCGTGAATTACACGGAGTTGCACTGTCGGCCATCGAAACCTTGTACTCCTTCGACCTGGAGGCACATTACGGCGAACTGGCCTATCACGCCGAACATGCCGCCTTGCAGGACAAGGCACTCCGTTACTTGACCTTGGCTGGAAAATTCGCCGCGGACGCCTATCAAAATGCCGAAGCAGTGGACTATTTCACCCGTGCTCTCAAGCTCACTCCGTCAGGGGATTTGGATCGCCAGTTCGACCTCCTGGAAAAGCGGGCAACCGTTTACGGTTTGATGGCCAGGCGATCTGAGCAATTCAGCGATATCAAGATGCTGGATGACATCGCTCACAAGTTGAAGGATGATCTTAAGTTGGCCGCCTGCTGGAGACTGCGGGCTTATTACTTCATCGATGGTTCGGAGTACCAGAGCGCATTGGACGACGTGATGCAATTGGTGGACCTGGTCAAAACATTTGACGACAATAATCTTCTGTTGGTGGCTTATTCCACCTGGTTTGCGATTCTCGTGCGGCAGGGAAAATATGTGGATGCCACGAAGTTGGGCCAGAAGAACCTGGAACTGGCACGGCAGTCGGAAAATCTGTTGGAACAATGCAGGCTTCTGACATCCATGGGCCAGGGTGCGCTGGAAATGGGGGACCAGGATTCGGCGCAGACCTATCTCGACGAAGCGGTGGCAATTGCACAGAAAATCCGCAATCGTTCCCTGGAGGCCTCTGCCCTGAATAACCTGGCCAACCTATTGGGGTTCATTCGGGGAGACTATGCTTTGGCGAAGAAGTATTTCGAGGATGTGCTGCAAATTACCCGCGAGCTTGGTGATCGAAGTCGACACGCCATCGCCATCGGGAATCTCGGCTGGACAGCAGGCATGCTGGGAGATTTTGACGCCGCCCGCATCTACTATGCACAGGCTTTGACGATTGGCCGCGAAAGTGGAAACCGCTACAATGAAGCGTACACACTGCTTAATCTCGGGGCGGTTATGGGCATCCAGGGAGAGACGGAGGCCGCTCTACAATCCACTGCTCAGGCACTGAGAATGTTCCAGGAAGGTGGCGAGCGTAGTGGCGAGGCCTGGGCCTTGTTCTACAGCGGCCACATCGCGCTGGCTCGCAAGGATTTCACGGCTGCGGCTGATTTTTTCCACCGATCCATTGCCATCCGCACTGAATTGGGATTGTCCAACCTGGTACTGGAGGCTACAGCTGGCCTCATCCAGGTGGATCTGGAAAAAGGAGAAGCTGGCCTGGCCCTGCGGAAAGCGGGAACGATTCTGGCGCATTTGTCGGCTGGCGGTACGTTGGATGGTTCAGAGGAACCTTTGCGTATCTACCTATCCTGTTTTCAAGCCCTCGAACGGAACAAAGACGCGCGCGCTCAGGATATTCTGCGTTTGGCTGCCATACAATTGAAGGATCAAATGGTCCGTATTGGCGATGAAAACGCCCGCCGCAGTTACGTGGATAACGTACCCTGGCGACGGGCGATCTGGGAGGCTTCTCAGCTTATGGATAGTGACAATCTGTGATGCTCCACGGAGCGTTTAGGGGGGGATCATTCCTACTGGCGGGTCACCCTTGAGGATGCGGAGTCGCATCTTCCCGCCGCCCAGGCTTTGTTGTTCCAGTTCGTGGAGAGCGCCATCGTAGTAGGCCACGTAGGTCTTGCCAGCCAGCTCATCCATATGGGCAAAATACTCCACATCGGCATAATCCCCGTCCCCACCGTCATCCTTGCGATGGCGCACACCGAAACAGGTGAACCAGTTGATCTTTGCCCCTTTCCACTCGGTGGGCAATTCTGTGGGCATGTCTTTTTCGATCACGTGGAATTTGGCGGAGTCATTTTTCCCCAGGTGCAAATCCACCTTGGGCCCCCTGCTTGAGACCGAGAACATACCGTTCTTGGCTACTTGCAGTTTCCGCTCAGCCATTGCTACCTCCAATATAAGAAGATAATCACGATGGAGCGATTATAATTCCTGTTGCCTGAAAACAAGAGACCTGTTAAAAAACTCCACCCCCTGGTTGAGACCTTATGAGTGAATTCCTAAACGAGCCTGTTGCTTTCTTCCTGCTCATTATGAGTATTATCCTGGTCACGCCGCTCCTTTCCGAGCGGCTTCGTTTGCCAGGCATGATCGGTATCATCATCGGCGGCATGCTCATCGGTCCGCACGGATTTCATCTGATCGAAGCAGGGGACCGCATCGAGTTCCTGGCTACCATCGGCCTGGTGTACTTGATGTTCAGCGCGGGCCTCGAAGTGGATGTCAACCAGTTCATACGGGTCCGTACGCGTGCGCTGGTGTTCGGTTTCATCACGTTCAGCCTGCCGCAATTGATGGGCATGGGCCTCGGCTATCTGCTTGGTCTGGACTGGTTGGGCATGATCCTGCTTGGCTCGGCCTTCGCCTCGCACACCCTGCTGGCTTTTCCGATCCTCACCCGCCTTGGAGTGACTCGTAACGAAGCAGTGGCCGTTACTGCAGGTGCCACCGTGTTGACTGACATCGGCGCGTTCATCATCCTGGCCGTGGTGTTGGGAGCGCAGTCGGGCGGGTTGAGCTTTGGCTATTTTGCACAACTGTTCATCCTGTTGAGCCTGTTCACGCTGGCGGTTATCTTTGGATTGCCGCGCCTGGGAAAATACATCTTCCAGCGCCTGAGTGGCCGCGCCGTGGAATTTCAATTTGTCATCGTGGTTTTGTTCCTTGCGGCTTTCACCGCTGAATTGATTGGTGTACACGAGGTGGTGGGGGCCTTCCTGGCTGGGTTGGCCATCAATTCCATCCTCCCACGCCACAGCCCTGTCAAGGGACATGTGCTTTTCATCGGCGAGTCGTTTTTCATCCCCGTTTTCCTGCTCTACAGCGGCCTCATCACCGACCCGCTGTCCTTCCTCAAGAGTCCACAGACCATGCTCATCGCCTTGGGCGTGACAGTGGTGGCTTATGTGTCCAAATTCGTAGCGGCATGGATTACGGGGCGTATTTACAAATATTCCCACGCCGAGTTTTGGACCGTATTTGGGCTTTCGCATGCGCAGGCAGCTGTAACCATTCCCACTCTGATCATCGGTCTTGAGACGGGATTGTTCACCCCTGAACTGTTCAACGCTGCCATTCTGATGATCCTGCTGACCTCGATCACGTCTCCGTTGGTGGTGCAGCGCTTTGCGCCCGGACTTCAAATTGGTTCCGATGACGACAAGCCGCTGCCCCTCTTCAAGCGGATTCTGGTCACGGTGACCGAGCCACGTTCACAGGAGAACCTGGTTGCGTTGGGCTCGCTCCTTGCCCGTGAATCAGGGGGCCATGTCATGGCGGTTAGTGTGGCGCAAGGGGTGGATGCGACGGACAGCAGCTTCATCATGCATCGCGAGTTGCTGGGGCGGATTCCCGAAATCCTGAACGATCCTGAAGCTGAGATCGAGTTGATTCCCCGCCTGGCTGGTTCTCACGCGGAAGGGATCCTGCACACAGCGGCGGAGCGCGGCGCTTCTCTCATCCTCATGGGCTGGCGGGGTAGGGCCACCCGCTCCAGATCTGTGCTGGGTACCGTGTTGGACGAAGTCATTTGGGGATCCGATACGCCCGTCATGGTGGGACGTATCCCCCTGTCGTTGAACGGGATGCGGCGCGTGGTGTTTGTCCTGCCGTCGCGGATCATCCCGCCCGTGGTCCTGCGCCGCATGTTGGACGCCAACCTGGCCATCGCCCGTGCTTTGAATATCCCCTTGCACATTCTGGCGGACGCAAGCTATATGCAGTCTATTGAGGCGCTGCTGGTTTCTGTTGGCAATGAGCATCCCGTGGAAAAGGAAATCCTCAAAGGGCAATTGAATCCAAGGGAATTGGAACATACGGGCAGCGACGACCTGTATGTCGTACCAGGTTTTGGCTCCCGTAAGCGTTTCATTTCCAGCGTGGGCAACCTGCCCGAACGCATTGCAGCCGCTTTCGACGGAAACCTGGTGATTCTACATTTCGACCGATAATCGAAAGGAGAAAACATGAAACACAAGTCCGTATTTCTATTTGGGGCGTTGACCCTGGCGCTGGTCGTGGCCGCTTTTGCTGTGGGACAGGCCTCGGCTACCACAGGCTGCTTCACAGACACCAACGGTCATTGGGCTGAGGTTTTCATCTGTTGGATGAAGGATGAAGGCATTACCACGGGCGTTGGGGGTGGAAAATATGACCCTGAAGGGCTGGTCACCCGCGCCCAGATGGCGGTCTTCATGAGCAGGCAGGCCGACGTGCCACCCTCGAATGGTAACATCCAGATCGTGATGAATTCAGCTGATTGGAATCCGTTGCTCAGTAACACTGCAGCCTTGTCAACAGCCAATGGTTATACCAAGAAAGTCTTTACTTCTCCCGCGACAGGCGAGCAGTATGTCGTTGCTTCACCCACCCTGCCAACCTCATTCTACGGGCGGCAGTTGAAACTCTCGGGAGTGGAGATCTGCTTTGACCCCTCGGTGGGTAACGTGACCGTGACCAGCCTGGCCGCGTATGTGGACACGCAGCATTCGGGTGTTGCCACCACCTTTGTTACGGCTTTCTCGGATAACACGGTGTACACAGGCCCCGCCTGCCTGTATTACACGTTCACCCCAATCCCCCTGATGGCTGAGTCCATCGTCAACCTGGAAGTGGTTGCCAATTGGACCACCGCAGGGACGAATCTCAGCATGGGACGCGCGACCCTCGTGCTGACGCCGAGCGTTACCCTGGCCTCTCCGCCGAACAACGACTCGCCGCAACTGGATTTCACGGGTGTGAATTCTCGGCCGAGTGAAGTTAAATCTCGATAATCAAAAAATGAAGGGCGGGAGATTTCTCCCGCCCTATTGATTTAATGCGAACGCCGCCGCCCCGAAGGCCACCGCAACATTGAATGAACGCTTCTGTCCGTGCATGGGCAGATAGACGATCTGGTCGGTCAACGCCAGCAGGCCCGGGTCCACGCCCGTCACTTCGCTGCCAACGATCAGCACGATCTTAGGCTCATCGCCTTCCGCGCTGCGGATGGGCACCGCCCCTTCGACAAATTCCAACGCCCAAACCCGCCAGCCTTCCTGCTTTAATTTTTCCACCAACTTAACTGCGTCTTTATGGTGAGACCAGGTTACAAATTGCTCCGCGCCCAGCGCCGTCTTGCGGACTTCGGCCTGCTCGGGCGTGGGCGTGATCCCGCACAGGAAGACATGGCTGAAGCCGAATCCATCCGACGTACGCAAAATCGAGCCGACGTTCCAGGCCGAGCGCACGTTGTCTACCAACACGGCCAATTCGCGCCGATCTTTCCTCTCTCTTTCTTCATTGCTCTCGCGTTCGATCTTTTTCTTTAACACAAGAACCGTCTCCCCCAAACACAACGGACAGCGCTCCCCGAACGGATGTCCCTCCGTCAGCGGGTAGCGCAAGCCGCACTCAGGATTCTGGCAGACACGAATTTCGAACGATTGAATGCTCATCGAGTATGATTATAACCACTACACTCTGACAACTGATCACTGATTACTGACCTATGGAAGCCTTTCTCCCTCAACCTCCACGTATTCCTCTTCTTTTGCGCTTTGGCATCTGGATCTCCGAACGTGTCACGGGGCGCGTGATGCTGCCTGCGCGTCTGCTGGCCTGGTATCCCAAAGCGGCCATTGGCTCGGGGGTGCTCGAGTCGCTGGTGGCCCACGACGAGCCAGGCATGGACCGCCGCATGTTGCAACTCATCCGCATGGCAGCCTCGCATGCGGCGGCTTGTCCATTTTGCATTGATATGAACTCGTATGAGCATCGTCAGCATGGCATTACAGATGAAGAGGCGCGCGCCGTCAGGGGAGAGGTGGCCCTTGAAACGGTGCCCAGCCTCGGGGTCCGTGAACGGTTGGCCATCCAGTATGCGCGGCTGATTTCGCAGACGCCGCTCAAGTTCCATCCCGAGATCGTCGAGCAGGTACAGACTGCCTTTAACGAACGTGAGTTTGTCATCCTGGCTACCACGGCGGCGCAGGTCAACTATTGGGCGCGGCTGATCCAGGCGCTGGGCATCCCGCCCGCAGGTTTCGGCGACACATGACCACGATCCTTTTCAATAAACCTTATGACGTGCTTTCGCAATTCACCGACGAGGGCACGGGCCATGCCACGCTCAAGGACTACATCCCCGTGCCGAACGTCTACGCGGCGGGGCGGCTCGACCGCGACAGCGAAGGCCTGCTGCTGCTCACTGACGACGGCGGCCTGATCAAGCGCATGACCGATCCTCAACACCACGTCGAGAAAACCTACTGGGCGCTGGTGGAAGGCGACCCGACGCCCGAGAAGCTGGCCCGCCTCGAAAGCGGAATCCAACTCAAGGACTATTTCACCCGTCCCGCCAAAGCCCGCCTGATCGTGGACCCAAACCTGCCGCCGCGTCCCAAACCTGTCACCCCGCACGGACCGACTGCCTGGCTGGAGATCAAGCTGCGCGAGGGCAAGAAACGTCAAGTCCGCCACATGACCGCCGCGGTGGGACTCTTCACCCTGCGCCTGGTGCGCGTGGCCATCGGTCCGCTCACGCTGGATGGTCTCAACGTGGGCGAGTGGCGTGAATTAACGCCCGCTGAGATTCGAAAATTGCGCGGCTAGCGCGGGTATAATCTTTTTAATGACCCGAAAACCCCTGTTTCTGATTACACTGGCTTTCCTGTTTGCTCTGGCGGTCGGCCTGTGGCCGCAGACGGGATTGGCCCAACCCGCCCAGGCACCCGTCCTGCAAAACGGTTACGACCTGGTGGGAGCGGTCAACTCCTTGCGGGCCGCCAATGGGCTGGCGGCTTATTCGGCCAATTCCATTTTGATGCAGATCGCGCAGGCCCAGGCCGATTATCTGGCCGCGACGGGTGGCGCCTCGGGGCACACCGGCCCAGGCGGAACGACTCCCCGCGACCGCGCCGCGGCGGCGGGCTATCCGCTGGGGACGTATTTCTCCGAGAACTGGCAGAGCGGTTACAACATGACCCCCTCGGGGGCGGTGGCTGCCTGGCAGGGCGACTCTCTGCACTTGAACACCATGCTCTCTGCCAGCCTGGTCGAGGCGGGTGGCGGTGTCAGTAAGTCGGGTAGCACCTACTACTACGTTCTTGACGCGGGCACGCCCGACGGGACCCTGGTTTCGGTCGCCACGGTGACCCCGGGCGGACCCACGGTGACGCCCGTCACACCGGGTACTCCCATCGTCTCTCAGTTCATGGTGCCCGTCACGCTCAATACGCCCGATGCAAGCGGCAATGTCTATCATGAGGTGGCCTATGGTCAAACCCTATGGAGCATTGCCATTGCCTACAATACCAAGATCGATGCCATCAAGCAGTTGAACAACCTGAGCAGCAACGATGTGTACGTGGGGCAGAAATTGCTGGTGATGAAGGGTGCCACGCCCGCCCCGTCTCTCACGCCAACCCAGGCTGAGACAGCCACCCTCGTACCTGTCACGGTGAC
Organism: Chloroflexota bacterium; assembly: GCA_016191845.1. Lineage (GTDB taxonomy): Bacteria > Chloroflexota > Anaerolineae > Anaerolineales > Villigracilaceae > JACPVF01. Next base: position 25,698 of record JACPVF010000011.1, on the reverse strand, counting down.
ACAGCCGGTCACGCCAACCCTCCTCATCCCGCCGACCCTGAGTGCTGCCACGGCCACCCTGACTCCTGCAGCGCCGTTGACGCAGAAAAAAAACAGCCTGAATATCACTGCTCTGGTCATCATTGTGGCAGCCCTGGCCTTTGCCGCGCTGGGAACCTGGCTGGGGATGCGCAAATCCGTTTGATATTTCCACGACCTACGAAAGGAGACTCCGATGAAAGCGTACATTTTGATCAAGATTCGCGCGGGGGAACTCAATCAGGTGGTAACCGAGCTGCGCAAGCTGCCCTTCGTCAAGAGCGCCGACGTGACCTTCGGTCCGTATGACGCGGTGGCGGTCGTGGAGCACAACGAGATCAACGGCATCGGCTCCTTGTTGACCAAGTCCATCCAACCGATCACGGGCGTGGAGCAGACCCTCACCTGCCTGGTGATGGACCTTTAGCCTCATCCGCTTTCGAGAGAGCGACTCACAAGGGCCGCTCTCTTTGCGTTTGACTCCATCTTGAACGGAATCCCTATGACCCAACACGCCCGACCCCGCCTGACCCTCCTGACCGAAGAACAAATCCAGCAAGTGCATGGATATGCCCTGCGCATCCTGGCGGAGACGGGCGTGCGCGTGGACTCTGACTCGATCCGCGGCCTGCTCCAGCGCAAGTGGGGAATCCGCGTCGATGACCGACTCGTGCGCATCCCCGCTGAAGTGACGGAAGCCGCCCTCGGGTCCGCGCCGAAACGTATCGACATCTACGACCGTCGAGGGAATCCCGCCTTCCAATTGGGCGAGGACCGTTTGCGTTTTGGGGTGGGCGTGACAGCCTTGTACTATCAGGAACCTGTCCACGATAAGTTGGAATTGTTCACCCGTCGCCACATGCAGGATATGGTGAGGCTCGGCTCGCGCCTGCCGCTGTACGACGTCATCTCCACGGTGGGTATTGTCCGTGATGTGCCCGAGGAATTGTCCGATTTCTACGGCAGCCTGGAGATGCTGGTGAACACGACCAAACCGCTGGTGCTGCTGGTCTCGGACGAAAGCAACTTCCCGCCTGTGCTGGACATGTTCGAAAAGCTGCATGGCGACCTGGGGGCCAAGCCGTTCATCCTGCCGTATTTCAACCCTGTTTCGCCGTTGGTGATGAACGCAGGTACCACCGATAAAATGGAAGCCGCCATCGCGCGCGGGTTGCCGATCGTCTTCTCGAATTACAGCATGGCGGGCGCGTCCACACCGCTGACCCCTGCTGGGACTCTGTCGCTGTTGCTGGCGGAATTGCTGGCAGGCCTGGTCATCTCGCAGACCATCCGCCCGGGCGCGCCGATCCTGCTGGGCATGCTGCCTGTCTACTTCGACATGAAATCGATGCTGAATTTCTATGACCCGCAAAGCGTGTTGATCAGCCTGGCCTGCGCCGAGATGATGGCGCATTACGGCATTCCGCATTGCTCCACTTCAGGGTCAGGTACGGGCTGGGGCATGGACCTGGTGGCCTCGGACACCTACTGGATGAATACGCTTGCCTTGAATCTCACCCAGAGCGGACTCGCCCCTTTTATCGGGGACAGCCACGGGTCCAAGTCGATCTCGCCCTGTACGGTGGTACACGTCCACGAGATCATCGATCAGGCCAGGCGTTTTGCGAGCGGTTTCCAGTTGGACGATCCCGCCGCGGCGCTGGAGGAGATCGCCAAAGTGGGGGCGGGCGGCAGTTTCCTGTCATCGCCGTCCACGCTCAAGCATTACAAGACGGGTTATTACAACAGCCGTGTCTATCCGCGCTGGACCATGGAGAAATGGCAGGCCGAAGGCGAACCGCCTGCCTGGCATGTCCTGCGCGAAAAGACCCGCGCTTTTTTGGATGACGCTTCCGCGCCTGACGACCATGATGACCTGTTGGCTCGCGGCTCAGAGTGGATTCAGGCCCTTAAAGGTGGATGAGAAGCCTGAAAACCCCAGAAAATGGCTTTTTAAGCCTCATGGTATAATACCTCCGCAAGTTTGAACAGCAGACCATCATCGAGGAGCCTGAATTGGCCTTCAACCCTATCAACTGGCTGCTAGGCCTGTTTTCATTGGATATCGCCATCGACCTGGGCACGGCGAACACGTTGGTTCACGTGCGTGGGAAAGGTATCGTGATCAACGAGCCTTCCTGGGTGACGATTGACAAGCGTTTGCGCCAGCCCCTGGCGATTGGCCTGGAAGCCAAGGAAATGGTCGGACGTACCCCTGCCAACGTGGTGGTGGTGCGCCCGATTCGCGATGGCGTCATTTCGGAATTCGATGTCACGCAATATATGTTGGAATATTTCATCGGCAAGGTCCACGAACAGAGTGTGGTCCCGTTGCCGCGCCCGCGCGTCATTGTGGGCTTGCCAACTGGTGTGACCGAAGTCGAGAAGCGCGCCGTCTACGATGCTGTCATGGCTTCGGGCGCGCGTCAGGCCCTTTTGATCGAAGAGCCCATCGCCGCCGCCCTGGGGGCGGGCCTGCCCGTCAACGAGATCCGCGGCTCGATGGTCGTGGACATCGGCGGCGGCACCACCGAAGTGGCCGTGCTCTCCCGCCGCGGTGTGGTGCTTTCCCGTTCCCTGCGTGTAGCAGGAGACGAGATGGACCAGGACATCGTGCAGTATTTGCGCAACAAGTACAACCTGCTGGTGGGTGAGGGCATCGCCGAGCAAGTCAAGTGGCAGATCGGCTCGGCCTATCCTCTTCAGCCCGAGAAGATCATGCAGGTGCGCGGACGTAATCTGGTGACGGGCTTGCCTGAAACGGTGGAGATTTCCTCCATCGAAATTCGTGAAGCGCTGTCAGGCTCGGTGCAGGTCATCCTCGACACCGTGCGCGACTCGCTGGACGAGGTTCCGCCTGAGATCGTGGCCGACCTGATGGATGTGGGCATCTGCCTGGCGGGTGGCGGCGCGCTGTTGCAAGGCCTGGCAGAGCGCATGACCGACGAATTGAAACTGCGTGTCTGGGTGGCAGAAGATCCGCTTACCTGTGTGGCGCGTGGTGCGGCCATGATCTTCGATGATTTTGAAAACCTGAGCCACCTGTTGGCCAGCCTGGAACGCGGCAGCACCCGCCATACTGCCTAGCGTCCCCTGATGCATTGGTAAAAAACCAAAACGAATGAAGGATTTGTTTTCACGTTCTTTACAGACAACGATCATATTCCTGATTGTGGGCGGCATCCTTGCGCTGGCCCTGGGGGGCTTCTTTAGTTCGGCATCCAATCAGTTTACAGGATCCCTGGTGAGCGTGCAGACTTGGGTTTCGACCCGCGTCCAGGCCTTGCAGGATTTCTTCACCGCCCCGCGCGACATTGCGTCCCTGCGTGCGCGTAACGCCGAATTGCAAGCCGAGGTCTCGCAGTTACAGGCCCAGGTCATTGAGCTGCAGCAGCGCGTCAACGAGACCGAGGTCCTGCGTGCGCTGGTGGATTTCTCGCGCTCCAACCCCGAGAGCACTTATCGTGCCGCGGCCGTCATCGGGCGCGATCCCAGTCCCTTCCTGCATTATGTGGTCATCAACCGCGGCTCCAACGATGGAATCCGCCGAGGCATGCCCGTGGTCACCAACCAGGGCTTGATCGGCCGTATCGACGCCGTCATTGCGGATGCGGCCCGCGTACAGTTGATCACTGATCCCGCCGCCTCGATCAACGTCCATCTCCAAAACGCCAATACCGATGCCGTGCTGATGGGGTCGGTCACTGGAGACGTGACCCTCGACATGATCTCGCAAGACGCCACCGTCGAACCCGGCGACCTGATCCTGACCTCGGGCCTGGGTGGCGGCTACCCCGCCAATCTGATCATCGGGCAGGTGGTCTCCGTCCGCAGCCTGGATGTGGAACTGTTCCAGCAGGCGGTAGTCCAACCAGCGGTGGATTTCGCCCGCCTCGAGATCGTGCTGGTCATTACCAACTTCCGCCCGGTCGACATCTCGCCGCTCGTTCCCACCACTCCCTGAAACCCCATGCGCAACCTGATTGCCTTTCCGCTGATCGCGCTGGCAGTTATTTTCCAATCCGCGGTGATCAGCAGGATGACTCTTCTCTCGGGCTACGCCGACCTGCTGCTGATTCTGCTGGCGGGCTGGGCTCTGCAACCTCAAGTGCGGTCAGCCTGGCATTGGGCTTTCGTGGTCGCGCTCTTCGTCGGCTACCTGACGAAACTTCCATGGCCCGTGACCGCGCTTGGATATTTTGCCGTGGTGTTCGTGGCACAGATGCTTCAACGCCGCATCTGGCAGGCGCCGCTGCTGGCTATGTTCACCGTCACGTTCATCGGAACGATGGTGATGCATCTATTGTCTTATGCGGCTTTGTTTGTCGCAGGCAGTCCGATCCCGCTGGGTGACGCGCTTGGTTTCGTAACCCTGCCTAGTCTCTTACTGAATCTGCTTTTTGCCATCCCCATGTATACATTCATGCGCGATCTTGCGCGTTGGGTGTACCCGGGGGAGGAGGTTGAATGAGTTCTTCGTCGCTTCCACGCACGTCACAATTCGAACCCTGGCGGTTGTTTATCGTCTATGGGATCGTGTTTGTAGTGATGGCGATGCTCTTGTACCGCTTGGTCGTTTTACAGGTGCTGACCGGTGGCGAGTATAAAGCCCAGGCTGTGGAAAATTACACCAAGTCCATCAGTATTCCATCTCAGCGTGGGATCGTCTACGACCGTAATGGATATGTGCTGGCGCGCAACATTGCCGCCTATAATCTGGTCATCACCCCGGCCAACCTCCCCGACGATGATGCCGACATTCAGCGTATTTATCGCGAGGTGTCGAAGATCACTGGCGTTGCAGCGGGTGGACCCGTTACCGAAGACACGTTGAATTTCGCCAAGCAGTTTTCGGCTTGTATCGATGGCCCCACCATTGCGGATATGGTCGCCCTAGGCGATTCCATCGCGCCGTACAGCCCGGTCAAGATCAAGTGCAATGTTTCGGAGGAGACTGCGCGCCTGGTGCGCGAACGTGCCGCGGACCTGCCTGGGGTTAGTATCGAGATCGAGCCCATTCGCGATTATCCGACCGGGTCGTTGACTGCCAACCTGGTCGGCTTCCTCGGTCCGATTCCCGCCGCCGACGAAGAGGCGCTCAAGGCACGCCGCTTCGTCCCCAACCGCGACAAGATCGGGTACGCAGGTGTGGAGGCATCGCTGCAGGAGATCCTGGCGGGACAGAACGGCGAACGCGTGATCCAGGTGGATGTGGCGGGCAAGGAGCTTCGCAACCTCGAAGCGCCCATCCCAGCCCTGCCCGGTAACAACGTCACGTTGACCATCGACACGCGTTTGCAGGCAGCAGCCGAGGCCTCGCTGATGCAAGAGATCAGTTTCTGGAACACCTACTTCAACACAGTGCGCATTTCGAGCGGCGTGGTGATTGCCATGAACCCCAAGACGGGCGAGATCCTGGCGATGGTCACTTATCCGACGTACGAAAACAACCGCATGGCGCGCATCATCCCATCCTATTACTATCAGCAGTTGAGTGAGGATCCACGCCGCCCGCTCTTGAATAACGCCATCTCCGCCGAATTCCCGCCCGGGTCGGTGTTCAAGCTGTCTACGGCCACGGGCGCGTACAACGAAGGCGTGGTCAATGACAAGTCCATCATCTTTGCGCCAGGCCAGATCGAATTGTGCGACAAGTTCACCGCCAACGAAACCTGCGGCGCGAACAACACCCGTCCCTTCGTGGACTGGATCTATGATACACGTCCCGAGGGCTTTGGTCAGATCGACTTCTTCCATTGCATTGCCTACTCCAGTAATGTGTGTTTCTATAAACTGGGCGGCGGTTATCAGGATGAAATCCCTGAAGGTTTGGGAATCTTCCGCCTTGGGGAATATGCCCGCGCGTTGGGATATGACCGCCGGTCGGGCATTGAACTGCTCGGCGAAGCGACAGGCCTGATCCCCAGCCCGGACTGGAAGCGTATCACCACCACCGAGGTCTGGTCCACGGGCGACACCTACATCGCCAGCGTGGGTCAGGGCTATGTGCTGGCTACGCCGTTGCAGGTCATCATGTCGGGTGCGACCGTGGCCAACGGTGGCAAGTTGATGCAGCCCACCATTGTCCGCCAGGTGACCGACGCGGAGGGCAATGTGCAGGAGGTCTGGTTCAATCCTGCAGACTTCACGGTCTGGTTTGCGAAGACCGTCATTGATTCGAAGGGTGACCAGACAAAGCAATACGTCAACCCTGCTGATCCAAACAAACCGTTGGTCAAGCCCCCTCAGGGCAGTTACCAGATCTCGCCTTTCGTCCCCAACGTGAAATGGGACATCACCAAGACGCCCTTGATCCAGGAATACAATTGTGATGCTGGGTATTGTCAGGCAGTGGAGGGGCAGAAGAAGGTGGTGAACCCCGCAACGATGACGGCGGTGCGGACCGGGACTCGCATGACGGTCACCGACCCCAGCGGCACGCTCCACAAAGTGTTTACGGTCGATTATCCGCTCCCGATTGCGGTGGCAGGCAAGACGGGTACTGCTGAATACTGCGATGACGTGGCCCGCAAGGCCAACCGTTGTCAATTCGGGTCCTGGCCCACCCACTCATGGACCCTGGCATATGCGCCCTTCGAGGATCCCGAGATCATCGTAATGGCCTTCGCCTATAACGGCGGCGAAGGTGCCAGCGTAGCTGCGCCCATTGTGGCGCGTGTCCTGCAGGCCTACTTCGAGTTGAAGGCCATCGACATCGCGCAGGGAGGCGCGGCTGCGCCGTAGGCCCGTCTTGGGTATAATTCAGGCCAGTTTTATGAATGCCACTTCTTCGACCGTCCAGATCAAGGGATTGCGGGACAGCCTGCTGGTTGCGCTGACGGGTGAGACCTGGGAAGAGAACCAGTCCGCCCTGCTCACGCAGATCGACGAGCGCGCCTCGTTCTTTCAGGGCGCCCGCCTTGTGCTGGATATTGGCACCCAGGCTCTGGGCGTGGATGAGATGGTCCAGTTGCGCGACCTGCTCTCCGAGCGCGGCATCTCGCTGTGGGCGGTGCTGAGCGAGTCGCCCAAGACGGAGAAGACCGCCCAACTGCTCGGCCTGGCCACGCGCCTCTCCAACAAGCCCCGCGTCGAGGAGAAGCGTCCGTCGGCCGAGCCGGTCGGCGAGGATGCGGCCCTGTTCCTGAGCAAGACTCTCAGGTCCGGGACGCGTATCGAGTATCCCGGGAACGTTGTCATCTTCGGCGATGTCAACCCCGGGGCGGAAGTGGTGGCCGAGGGTAACGTCATCGTGTGGGGACGGGTGCGGGGCGTCATCCACGCGGGTGCGAAGGGCAATCGCCAGGCCATCATCTGTGCGCTGGACCTTTCCGCCACGCAGTTACGCATTGCAGACGAGGTTTCGGCGACGCTCAAGCCACAGAAGAATCCGCGACCTGAGGTCGCAAGCATTAACAAGGATGGACGGTTGCAGGCCGAGTTGTGGCAGCCGGGATAAACTCACCAAAGGGAAGCGTTCATGACCGCAAAAGTTGTCACCATTACTTCGGGGAAGGGCGGCGTCGGTAAGACCACCGCCGTTGCCAATCTGGCTACCGCACTGGCAGCGGACGGGAAGAAGGTCGTCTGCATCGACGGCGATATCGGCCTGCGCAATCTCGACATTGTGCTGGGCCTGGAAAATCGCATTGTCTACGATGTGGTGGATGTGATCGAAGGCCGCTGCCGCCTGCGCCAGGCCATGATTCGCGACAAGCATTTCGAGCAACTGTTCCTGATCCCTGCCGCCCAGACGCGCGACAAGAACGCCGTCTCGCCCAGCGACATGGTGCGCGTGTGCGACGAATTGCGCCCCGACCATGACTTCATCCTGATCGACTCGCCCGCGGGCATCGAGCGCGGATTCCGCAACTCCATCGCCGCCGCCGACAAGGTGTTGGTGGTGACCAATCCCGAGGTCTCGGCTGTGCGCGACGCCGACCGCGTGGTGGGCATTCTCGAAGCGGAAGAGAAATATGCGCCTGCGTTGATCCTCAATCGCCTGAATCCCGCCATGGTCAAGAGTCACGACATGCTGTCCGCGGCGGACGTGCTCGACCTGCTGGCCATCCAGTTGATCGGCATCGTGCCCGAGGACGAGAGTGTGATCGTCGGCAGCAATCGCGGAGCGCCTGTGGCGTTGGAGCCCAAGAGCCGTGCAGGACAGGCCTTCCGCAACATTGCCAAACGCCTGCAGGGGCAGGAGGTTCCCTTCCTCGATCTCGACAAGCAGGACGGGTTGTGGGGCCGCCTGCAGCGCCTGACGGGCGGGAGGAAGTAGCCATGAGTTTCTTCGACCGCATGTTTGGAAATAAGCGCAGCGCCGAGAGCGCCAAGGAACGCCTGCAACTGGTGTTGGTGCATGATCGCACCGACCTGACGTCCGCCGAGTTGGAGGCGTTGAAGGATGACCTGTTGAAGGCCATTTCCCGCCACATCGATATCGACCCCGAAGCCGTTCAGATCGGATTGGAGCGCGACGGACGCGAACAGCGTCTGGTGGCAGATATCCCCTTGCGGAGTGTGGCTCGCCGCCGGGCAGGCTAAGTTATGCTGCGTGGACTCTCCTGGCGCAATTTCGATTTCCTCCTGTTGGGCGCGGTGGTGCTGGCTTCCGCCTTTGGCGTGACCATGATCCGCTCGGCCATCGCGGGGAACGAAGAATTGCTCCTGCTCCCGACCCGCCAGATGTACTTTGCCATTGTTGGCGTGGTGGTCATCTTTGTGCTGGCGAGTATCGATTATCGTTACTGGCTGTCGATCCATTGGCCGATCTACTTCGTCACGATGGCCTTCCTGGTGGCGCTTTCGAGCCTGGGCCTGGCCGCCTTTGGCGCGCAGCGTTGGTTCCAGGTGGGTATCCTCAACCTGCAGCCAACCGAGTTCGCCAAGATCACCATCATCCTGATGCTGGCGCGTTATTTCGAGAAGACCCAGAACGACGAGCGTTCCTGGCGCTGGATTTTCCGCGGTTTCCTGTGGGCCTTCGGCCTGATGTTCTGGATCCTGATCCAGCCGAACCTGAGCAACGTGGTGGTGATCATGGTCATCTTCGGGTTCATGCTTTGGATCAACGGTCTGAAGATTCAGCACCTGGTCACGGTTGCATTGGTCGGCGCATTGGCGGTGGGGACGCTGGTGGCGTTTTCCATTTTGGGCTTGAAAATTCCTGGCATCCAACCGTATCAGCAGCAACGTATCACCAACTTCCTGATCCCCGATCCCCAGGACACCTACGGTGACCGCTACAACGTGCAGCAGGCGTTGGTGGCGATTGGTTCGGGAGGCTTGACGGGACTCGGTTACGGCCACGGTACACAGACCCAATTGCGTTTCCTCAAGGTGCGTCAGACTGACTTCATCTTCTCGGTCACTTCGGAGGAGTTTGGCATGATGGGCGGGGTGATCATCATCCTGATCCTGGCCTTTGTCATCTGGCGCTGCATCCGTGCGGCACAGAAGGCGCGGGATGTGTCAGGTTCGATGATTGCCTACGGCATCGGCGTGATGCTCTTCTTCCAGGGGGCGGCTAACATCGCCATGAACTTGAATCTGATCCCCGTCTCGGGGTTGCCGCTGCCGTTCATCAGTTACGGCGGCTCAGGTCTGATGGCCCTGATGGTGGGCATTGGCCTGGTCGAAAGTGTGGCCATGCGCCACAAACAACTGGAATTTTGATTCGGAGAAACGATTTGTCCACGAAACCTGCTCGCACTCGCGTCGCCCCGTCCCCGACGGGACACATGCACCTCGGCACGGCCCGCACCGCCCTCTACTGCTACCTGCTCGCCAAGCAGACGGGCGGACAGTTCCTCATGCGTCTGGAGGATACCGACACCAAGCGCACGGTGGAAGGCGCGGAGCAGGAGTTGTACGACGGCCTGCGCTGGCTGGGTCTGCAATATGACGAAGGCCCCGACATCGGCGGCCCTCGTGGACCCTACCGCCAGACTGAGCGCCGTGAGATCTATCACCGTCACATTCAGACCCTGATCGATAGTGGACACGCCTATCCCTGTTTCTGCACGCCCCAGCGGCTCGACCAGGTGCGCCAGGAGCAGATGAAGAACAAGCAGAATCCGCATTATGACGGAACCTGCCGCTCCATCCCGCCCGAGGAGGCCGCCCGCCGCATCGCAGATGGCGAGCCGTACACCGTGCGCTTCAAGATGCCCACCGAAGGTGTGACTGTGGCTCATGATCATCTGCGCGGCGATATCACCATTGAGAACTCCCAACTCAACGATTATGTGTTGCTCAAAACGGACGGCCTGCCGACCTACCACCTGGCGGCGATGGTCGATGACCACGAGATGGGCATCACGCACGTCATCCGCGGCTCGGAGTGGCTGGCCACTTTCCCGCTTCACGTCAACATCATCCGCGCCTTTGGTTGGGAAGAGCCCATCTTCATGCATCTTTCGGTTTTTCTCAAGCCGAGTGGCAAGGGCAAGATGAGCAAACGCGATACCGCTGCCGCTAAATTGGACGGCTATTCGATCTTCGTCAAGGACCTGGGTGAATTGGGCTTTACCCCCGAAGGCGTGTTGAACTGGTGTGCGCTGATGGGCTGGGGCGTGGCTGAAGACGATGTGATGACCCTCGACCAGATGGTCGAGCGCTTCTCCATCGACAACCTGACGCCGTCGCCCGCCGCGATCAACTTCCAGAAACTGGACCACTTTAACGCGACACACATCCGCATGTTCTCGACCGAGGACCTGACCGCCCGCATCAAGCCCTACTTCGTCCGTGAGGGACTCCCCGTGGACGACGCAACCCTGCTGCAAATCGTACCGCTCATCCGCGAGCGCCTCGTCACCCTGGACGACTGTCTCGATTTTGCGGCCTTCTTCTTCAAGGACGAGGTCATGCCTGCGCCCGCGGATTTGGTCGCCAAGGGCCTGGATGCGAAGCAGTCAGCCGAGATCGCGCGCAAGTCGTACGAGATCCTGTCTGCGCTGACCAGCTTCAGCCACACTGAGGCCGAGCTGCCCATGCGCGCCTACGTCGAGGCGTCGGGCTTGGCCCCGAATCAGGTCTTCGGCATCCTGCGTGTAGCGACAACGGGACAAAAAGTCAGCCCGCCGCTGTTCGAGAGTATGGAGATCATCGGCAAGGAGAAATGCCTGAAGCGCATCCAGGATGCGATCGAGATTTTGGAAAAGATGTAAATGGAGCAGGACGAGATAGCATCTCGTCCTGCTTTTTGTTGGCTGCGCGTCCAAGGGATTTTTAAAACTTCATTATTAGTCGCCGTCGAAAGAAGTAGAGATGTATTTTGTTTTTAAATCACTTCTTGCTGTAAAGGGCAAGAGAACAATACAAGCAAAAATTGCTACCAAACCGCCTATTCCAAGCCCTCACTGGTGGAAGGGAATGCCTATTTTTAATTTGCCTGTGATGAATTTTGTTTTGGGGAGTGGTCTACCTTCCTTCGATAATTTATTTACAGGTACTATATTTGACATTTATTCGTTAAGATTAATAAAAATACTTCAAAGTTACGATATTAAATTTGAAACCTTTGATGTAAACGTAATATATAGCGCACAACAAACAAAAGTAGAAAATGAATACAAGATTTTCCACTTATTAGAAAATCATCCAGGTCTTGATCTTAATGAGTCGGATGTTGATGCGAGAGAAATACGAAAATTGGTTTTAACAAAAGAATGTCAGCAACTACGAAGACCACTGTTTCGCTTATCAGAACGAATAAGTCTGGTGTTGATTCATTCAGATCTTAAGAATGCCTTAGAAGAAAATAATATCAGCGGGTGTCAATATATTCCAATCGAGGATTTTCAAGTTAAACGCTTGCCATATTTCTCTGAGAATTAAAATTATGATGATTGTGATAGCTGTAAAGAAACACTCACGCCACAGGCGTGACCTACGGAATCCCCAACAACTGTGATACCGTCACCAATTGAAATCCGCGCGCCTGCAAATACTCGATGATGGCGGGCAGGGCTTCGGCGGTGTGCCAGCCGCGTCCGTTGGCGTGCATGATGACGATCGAGCCGTTCTGCGCGGTACGCTGGACCTCGCCCAAAATGGTGGCCGCATCGAAGTTGGGGTCAGGGTCGCCTGTAACCGAGTCCCATTGGATGGTGTAGAAACCCATTTGTGAGATGACCTGCAGCGTGAAGTTGGTGTAGGTGCCGCCAGGCAGGCGGAACAGGCGTGAGCGACGACCTGTCAGTTGGAAGAGCATGTCATCGGTTTGGAGGATTTCGGCGTGGATCTGGTCCGCGTTCAGGGCCGTGAAGTCGGCGTGATCCCAGGAGTGGTTGCCCATCTCGAAGAGTGGATGCGCTGCCAGCTGTTGCGTCTCAGCGGGGTGGGTGCGCATCCAGTCGCCGCCCATGAAGAAGGTGGCGGGCACGTTGTAACGTTCCAGCACGCTGACGAGGGTGGAGTCGTAGCCTGCAGGGTAGGCGGGGTCCTGACAGACGTCGAAGGTCAGGGCCACGAAATTGGAGGCGCGGTCGCCGTTGGTGATGAGCACGGCGGGGAGCGGTGTGGGTGTAGGAGTCAATGTCGCGGTGGGAATAACAGTCGGCGTGGAGGTGGGGGGCAGGGTAACGGTAGCGGTCGGGGGAAGGGTCGGCACGAGAGATGCAGGCGTCGGCAGGCATCCAGCCAGTGACAGGGCGCAGATCAAAAGCAAGGAGCGAAAGGGATGAAAAAAAGCCATGCCTGTAAGACGTACCAGGCATGGCTTGCGTTCCTAGAAAGCTTAGATGTCGCCAGGTTCATCGGCCATGCGGACGATGCGCGGGGTGAACTTGCCGATCACATCCACCAGGTCATGCTGGGCGGAGATGACGCTGTCGATGGGCTTGTAGGCCTGCGGAGATTCGTCCAGGCCGCCGCCCAACAGGGTCACGCCGCGCTCCTTGAGGTACTCGTCGCGGGCGGACTTGCTGATGGCGTTGATGGCGGCCTTGCGGCTCATCTGACGACCTGCGCCGTGCGAGGCGGATTCGAGCGAATCGCTCACGCCGCGTCCGCGCACTACGTAGCCTGCATCCCCCATCGAGCCAGGGATGACGCCTAGCACGCCCTGACCTGCGGGCGTGGCGCCCTTGCGGTGCACGATGACCATGCGTCCGTCGGGAAGCTGCTCGCGCCAGGCGAAGTTGTGGTGATTTTCCACCACGGCGGCTTCCCTCAGGCCGACGGCGCGGGCTACGCGCTGGTGAATGATGGCATGATTGGCCGAGGCAAAGCGCCCCGCCAGCTCCATCGCCAGCCAGTATTCCTGACCTTCCTCTGAGTCAAGCGAGAGCCAGGCCAGGTGACGCACGGTCTTGTCGAGTTCGGGGTGCTTTTCCATCGCCAGGCGGCTGTAGCGGTCGGCGATCTTGGCGCCCACGCCGCGCGATCCGCTGTGGGAGAGCAGCGCCAGGTACTCGCCAGGCTGGAGGCCGAACGCCTCTTCATGCAGGCGGAACGCGCCCCATTCGACGAAGTGATTGCCCGTGCCGCTGGTGCCGAGCTGGGACATGGCGGTGTCCTTCAACGTCCTGAGTTGCGCCGTGGCAGACCAGGATGCATCATCGAGCACCTCGTGGTCGGCCCTCTTACTGCCCGTCCACTTGGCGCCCATGCCGAAGGCGGTCTGTTCCCAGAGCGAATTTTCGAACAATGCCTTCTTCTGCCCGAGCAGGTGCGGCGAAACTTCATAGAGCGACAGCCGCATGCGGCAGGCGATATCCACGCCGACGGCGTAGGGGATGACGGCGTTATCGGTGGCTAGCACGCCGCCGATGGGCAGTCCATAGCCGACGTGTGCATCGGGCATCAGCGCGCCCGCCACGCTGACAGGCAGGCGCATGGAATTGTCCATCTGGGCGATGGCTGCGGGGTCGATCTGTTCCCGTCCCCAGATGGGATAATCGAGCGGGCGATCGCGCAAGGCGTCGTCGGAGGGTTCGTCCTTCGTCGTGAGGCGGATGCACTCGCGGGCCAGATCCGCAAAAACAGAATCAGCCAGGAAGGATCCGGGCTCCGCGCGGACGGCGTCCAGCCGCGCCAGGATCGTCTCGCGGTCCATGCCCGAGGCGCTCAAGGTGGCAGCAGCCTGCTTTGCCAGGCCGATGATCCTGCCGTCGGGCCAGCCGTGAATCTTCAAAATCTTTCCAGTGATCAACTCGTCGTTCATGACAGGGTTCCCTATGTAAGGTTGCGTCGCGCCTTGCGGATGTTGCTCATCCCGTAAAGTCCGATCCCAGGCAAGTGAGGCGCGACGCGCACTTTCCTGGTTCTATGAAAACTGATTATGTTTATCTATATGCATGATGACACTCCTTCGAAAAAAAAGACAGCCACTTTCGAAGTGACTGTCCTGGGCGGGCGCGTGGGATGCGTCGAGATACCTGACGGTGTCAACTCGAAAGGGGAATGGCACTGGGGCCATTGGCTTTGGGGGACAGGGTTTGTATCTGGCGCATGGGCCGCATTATAGCATCAAAAGTTATCTGGGACAAATTTGGGAGCCGGCGATGGCGTTGATTGTCGTACAATGAAAAGAAAAACGAGTGACCATGAAAACCTCCTCTATTCTCCGAATTATTTCTTTGCTTTTGCTTGTCACGACCCTTGCTGTTGGATGTGCCTCCGCGCCCGTCGTTTCGGATGCGGACCTGCTCTCGACGGTGGTGGCCCAAACGCTGACGGCGGTTCCGCCTACCGTCCCGCCGCCGACGCTGGTTCCGTCGCAAGTCGTGACCGATGAGCCTGCCACCGTACCCGCGACGTCCTCCACGCCCGAAGCGGCTGGTGTCCGCTACGTCTACACGGATGCGGACAACGTCAACCTGCGCGTGTTGCCTGGAACCCTGTTCAAGGTCAGCCGCGTAATGCCAAAGGGATCGCGCCTGCAGCTGGTCGGTGTGGCCCCGGGCGGCGACTGGTTGAACGTGGTCAACGATGAGGGCATCCATGGCTGGGTCGGCGCGGACCTGGTCAAGGGCGGCTTCGACGGTCCGCCCCCGCCGACGGTCACCCCGCAGGAAGTGATCACCGTCTCGGGCCGCGTAACCGACGTCAACGGGAATCCCATCTCGGGCATCGGCTTTGCCGTCATCCAGAAGACAGGCAACGGCACCTCGCGCGGCGATGGTATGACCGATGAGACAGGCACCTTTTACGTGTTTCTACCGATCACCGCGTATGGGAATTGGTCGGTGGAATTCGTCTCGGTCAGTTGCAAAAGCAACACCATGGACGCCAACTGTCAGTGCCTCAACAACGTCTGCGGCAAACCCGACCCGCAAACCATCGAGGTCAGCCTGCCGCTGCCTGCGCCGTTGAGTTTTACGTGGAAGCAGTGAAAGTAGGTCACGCTTGCAGCGTGATGGGTCTACAAGAAACGGTCACATCATAGACGTGACCTACAAAACTAAAAAACATCCCGCGGTCATCACGACCGCGGGATGTTCCTTTTTCCAAATTACCGATTCCCCATTGTCAATTCCCCACTTCCCAACTATCCCTTCTTCTGCTCCTTCGCCCAGCTATCCTTCAAGCCGACCGTGAGGTTGAAGACAGGCTTCTCGGGCGTGGAGTCGAGGTCGGTGCAGAAGTAGCCCTGGCGCTCGAACTGGAAACGTTCGCCAGGCTGGCTGTCCGCCAGGGTTGGCTCGACGTAGGCGTCCTTCAACACTTCGAGCGAGTCGGGGTTGATGATGCTGTCGAGGTCGCCGTCGTCGGGGCGCTCGACCGTGAACAATTGTCGATACAGGCGTACTTCGGCCTGCTGGGCATGTTCGGCGGAGACCCAGTGAATGGTCGATTTGACCTTGCGGCCGTCGGGCGAATCTCCGCCGCGTGTTGACGGGTCGTACGTGGCATGGACCTCCACCACCTCGCCCGCCTCATTCTTGACCACGCTCGTGCATTTGACGAAATACGCGTAACGCAGGCGCACCTCGTTACCAGGGTACAGGCGGAAATATTTGGGCGGCGGCGTCTCGCGAAAATCATCCTGCTCGATGTAGAGCACTTTCGAGAACGGCACCTTGCGCGTGCCTGCAGACGGGTCCTCGGGGTTGTTGATGGCGTCCATTTCCTCGACCTGGCCCTCGGGGTAATTATCGATGATCAGCTTGAGCGGTTTGAGCACAGCCATGCGTCGCAGGGCGCGCTTGTTCAAGTCGTCGCGGACGACGGCCTCGAACTGAGCCATCTCGACCCAACTGTCGTTCTTGGTTTCGCCTGTGCCCGTCACAAAATTGATAATCGCCTCAGGGGGTACGCCGCGGCGGCGCAGGCCGCGCAGCGTCGTCAGGCGCGGATCGTCCCAGCCGTTCACCACACCTGTCTCCACCAGTTTGCGCACCTTGCGCTTGCTCATCATGGCATAGGTCAGGTTGAGGCGCGAGAACTCGATCTGGCGGCTGGGGAAGGCCTCCAGTTTTTGCAGGAACCACTCGTACAGAGGGCGGTGGATGATGTATTCGTTCGAGCATAGCGAGTGCGTCACGCCTTCCATCGAGTCGTTCTGCCCGTGTGACCAGTCGTACATCGGGTAGATGTGCCACTTGTCGCCCGTGCGATGATGATGGACGTGCATAATGCGGTACATCACGGGGTCGCGCAGCAGGATGTTGGGATGCGCCATGTCGATCTTGGCGCGCAGCACGCGGCTGCCTTCGGAGAACTCGCCGTTCTTCATCCGCTCCAGCAGGTCGAGATTTTCCTCCACCGAGCGGTTCCGCCACGGGGAATCGGTGCCAGGCCGCAGGGCGGATTCGGTATCGCTCCACTTGGTGCCCTTGGGCAAGGTGCCGCGCGACTGGCTCATCTCTTCCTGAGTCTGATCGTCCACGTAGGCCAGGCCCATCTTGACCAGGCGCACGGCCCATTCGTAGAGCAGGTCGAAGTAATCGGAGGCGAAGGTCACCTTGGCCCACTTGATCCCCAGCCAGGCGGCGTCCTCTTCGATGGCTTCCACGAACTCGGTCTCTTCCTTCGAGGGGTTGGTGTCGTCGAAGCGCAGGTACAACTCGCCGCCGAAATTTTTGGCGGTGAAGTAATCGATCAGGAAGGCCTTGCAGTGGCCGATGTGCAGGTAGCCGTTCGGCTCAGGGGGCAGGCGCGTGCGGACGTAATTGAAGCGGCCCGTGCGCAGGTCTTCTTCCACGGCCTCGCGGATGAAATCGGGGATTTTGTTCTCTTCTGGACTCATGATGAATGCCCTTCGTGGATGATACGGAGGCTGGATTCCCGCCGCCTTGGGCGGAGTCTCCGCTATTTTTTCTGGACCCTCGGCCTGGTCCCGTTATGGGGATGTATGTTGGGCTGTTGGGCGTGCTTATTATAACAAACTCCCATCCACAGGTATAATTGTCTCTACAATAAGGAGATCCGTATGTCAGATGAAAAAAATCCCTCGGTTCGCTTTCTGGGCACATATTTCGATCGTGATGTCGTTTTGAAGATGGCCCATTGGGCCAAGATTCTGGCCTGGCTGGGGCTGGGCTTTTATCTGTTGTCCTGGGGCGTTTCCTTTAGCCAATTCCTGATCCAACTCTCGACGGGCCTGTTTACCATCAATAAGGGCATGTCTCTTTTGGACACGCTCAACTACTTTACTCCCTTCCTGACCCAACCTCTGTCTGGAGTATTGTATTTCTTCACATTGCAAGGTATCGCCTTAGTTTTGCAGATCCTGCTTGACGTGGAAGATAATTCCCGGCGCGCCGCGCGCAAATAATCCCTTGCCTATTTATGGGGGGTATGCTAAAATACCGCCCGCTGGTTTATTGGCGACCCTTTGGGGATTGGTGAAATGGCATCACGTCGCGCTCTGGACGCGAAATTTGTGGTTCGAATCCATAATCCCCAGCTAGAGAGACTCCCTTTGCGGGAGTCTTTTGTTTTAGGGTGGCCGACTTATGGGGCTGTTTTTTTTGAAAAGGACAGCAGTATACTTTACCACTGCCGAACACTTTCCACTTAGGACTTTTCTTATGCCTGTTGATTTCAACCCACCTTTTTACATTCGTAGCACCGTAGCGCAGACTTTGTTGGCCAGCAGCAAACTTGGCAGCAGCGGGCCTTATCCCATGCAACAGGCTGCCAGGGAGGTGATTCTGCGTCCGTTTGGCGAGGTCCGCTTGCAGGGGTTTTACTCTCCTCAATCGCGCGGATCCATCCGCGGCGTGGCAATGCTCTTACATGGCTGGGAAGGCAGTGCTAATTCAGCCTATGTGTTGCGTACGGGTGAATTCCTGTATGAGCATGGCTTCTCCGTTTTTCGTTTGAATTACAGAGATCATGGCGATACGCATGCCCTCAACCCTGGTCTGTTTTACGCGGTGTTGCTGGACGAGGTTTTTGGCGCAGTGCAGCAGGTGGCGCAATATGAACAGGAGTTGCCTTTTTATCTGGCAGGCTTCTCGATGGGCGGCAACTTTGCCTTGCGGGTGGCCCGCAAATGTGTGGACCATCCCATTGCCAGCTTGCGACACGTGCTCAGTGTCAGTCCTGTGTTGGACCCTGCCCGTTCCACGCAGGCCATCGACCAGACGCCGTTGTTGCGCGCGTACTTCCGCAGGAAATGGGCGCGCTCACTGCGCAGAAAACAAGCTTGCTTCCCGAGTTTATATAAGTTCGAGGATATCTTGCAACTTGCCACCCTCAGCGAGATGACCGAGGCATTGATTCGGCGCTACAGCGACTACGCTACATCCGCTGATTATTTCCGCGGATACGCTGTGCTGGGCGATGCGCTGGCCAATGTGAACGTGCCGCTCACCATCCTCACCGCACAAGATGATCCGATCATCCCCGTGCAGGACTTTTCCAACTTGAAATTATCCCCTTCGACTGAATTGAGTATCCAGTGTTACGGTGGACACAATGGATTCCTCGAATCGTTGGCGGGCAAAGCCTGGTACGAGCGGTTAATCGCGGAGCAGTGGAGGATATGAGCACCGTCATGCTTGCAACGGAAAGACTCTCCAAAAGGGGAGTCTTTTATTTTTCGCCTTGACGATTTAGTAGGGGAGTTATAAAATAGTTTCAATACTTAACCATTAATAAGGTTAAGTAAATAGAAAAGGCCAACCATGACTGCTTTCGAACAATTACGCGACCAGACCATCGACCGCTTTTTGGAGACCGTGCCGCCGCTGTGGAATTTCATCCGTTCGCACATCCGCGCCACGGCCACCAGCAACTTCGACATCACGGTGGAACAGTTCCATGTGCTGCGTTACGTGCGACGCGGAGTCACTTCGATGAGCGACCTGGCCGTGGCGAAGAACATCAGCCGTCCCGCCATCAGCCAGGCAGTGGATGTGCTGGTCAAAAAGGGACTGTTGACGCGCGTGCACAGCACCCAGGATCGCCGTGTGGTGGATCTGGCACTGACCGACGAAGGGTCCGCTTTGCTGGAGACCGTCTTTAAGGAAAACCGTGAATGGATGAAGGAGCGCATGAGCAGCCTGACGGCATCGGAACTGGAGTTGATTTTGAACGCGACGGACGTGATGAGAAAGATCATGGAATAAAGTTGGTCGCTGTTTGCTTAAAGTTTTCAATCCCACAATTTTCCACAAGTCCTATCCCTGTAAAAAGATCATGAAAAATCCTATCCTCGAAGAATCCAGTGAGACCTTAGAAATTCCAGCCAATGTCCCGCCGCCAGCCAGTGGTAACTCCACTTTTGTGGCCATGCGTCACCGCAATTTTCAGCTTTATTTTGGCGGACAGTTAGTTTCGAATATCGGCACGTGGATGCAGGCCATTGCGCAAGCCTGGGTGGTGTATCAGATCGGCCACTCTGAGTTGACCCTCGGGCTGGTGGCTTTTGCCTCAGCTATTCCCACGCTGATCATTTCACCGTGGGGTGGCGTGGTGGTGGACCGCATGTCCCGCCGGACCCTGCTTCTGCTCACGCAGACTGGCGCGATGCTGCTGGCCTTCAGCCTAGCGGCGTTGACCTTTACGGGCGTTGTGCAAGAGTGGCACGTGATCGTGCTGGCGGCTCTGCTAGGCGTGGTCAACGCTTTTGACGCGCCTGCCCGTCAGGCCATTGTCCCAGAATTGGTCGGCAAGGAAGACCTGGCCAACGCCATCGCTTTGAACTCAATGATGTTCAACAGCGCACGCGTGATTGGACCCGCCGTCGCTGGATTGGTGCTGGCTGCTGTCGGCTCTGCCTGGTGCTTCACCATTAACGGCATCTCCTTTCTGGCGGTGCTGATCGGCCTGTGGCTGATGGAGATCCCCAAACGACAGGTGGAACATCACATTGCTTCTCCCTGGCAGCAATTAGTGGGCGGTGTGCAATATGCTGCCCGCATCCGCGAGATTTCAGCGTTGATCCTTTTGTCTCTGGTCTTTAGCATATTCGGCATCTCCTATTCGACCATCCTGCCTGCTTTTATCGAGAAGACCTTGCATCAAGGTGCGGTGGCGTACGGATGGGTGAACACGGCCACAGGTCTGGGGGCGGTGACGGGTGCCTTCCTGCTGGCGCACCGCGTCAGCAACGGCAGACGCGGACAATGGCTGGTTCTAACCAACATCGCCTTCCCGATCATTTTGATCGCTTTTTCGTTCAACACCTTCTATCCACTTTCACTTTTGCTGGCCTATGGACTGGGGCTTGGTTTCATGATGCAGTTCGCCACCATCAATACGTTGCTACAAACCCGCGTGGCGGATGAATTTCGCGGGCGTGTCATGGGACTTTACACCATCACCTTCTTTGGTTTTGCACCGTTCGGCAATCTGTTGATCGGTTTCCTCGGCGAAAATATTGGTCTGGGGATTGCCATGTCGCTGTTTGCGGTTTGCTCGTTGATTCTTTCACGGCTGATTCTGTGGAAGGTTCCTGAAATAGGAAAGCTGCATTAAACAAAAAATTATCTTTCAGGAAATTTAATGAACCATATAAAGAAACTTCTACATTTTGTAAAACCTTATTGGCGGCGAAGTCTGGTGTCGCTGGTCTTTCTGCTGCTGGTCATCGCCATCGACTTGACGATTCCCAGGCTGATCCAACGCATCATCGATCAGGGCATCAATGGCAAGAACATGCAAGTGGTTATCACGACGACCATCATCATGCTGGTCATTTCCCTGTTGCAGACCCTGTTTGCATTGGCTAACAATATGTTTTCCATTCAGGTCGGTGAGAGCGTGGCGCGTGATCTGCGTGAGGCGCTGTTCCTGAAGATCCAGTCCTTCTCGTTTGGAAACCTGGATCACCTGAACACAGGCCAGTTGATGGTGCGCCTGTCGAGCGATACGACTGCCTTTCAACGCATGGTGCAGGTCTCGCTGCGCATTGGCACGCGCGCGCCGCTGTTGATGTTGGGCAGCC
This sequence comes from Chloroflexota bacterium, assembly GCA_016191845.1. GTDB lineage: Bacteria > Chloroflexota > Anaerolineae > Anaerolineales > Villigracilaceae > JACPVF01. Next base: position 4,331 of record JACPVF010000011.1, on the reverse strand, counting down.
TAATCCTGATGTTCGTCACGGACAGCCGCCTAGCGATGATGGTCATGCCTGTGCTGCTGGCCACCAGCGTGGTGATCGTGTTCTTTGTCTCGCGCATGGGACCGTTGTTCATGACCGTCCAAAAGAAGCTGGACCGCCTGAACACGGTCTTGCAGGAGAACATCGCGGGCGTGCGGCTGGTCAAGGCCTTCGTGCGCGCGGACCATGAGGCGGGTCGCTTCGCCGAAGCCAACGAGGACTACACCGACCGCAACATCCGCGTGATGCGCTTCATGGCTACGCTTTCACCCGCCATGAGCATCTTCGTCAACATCGGCATGGTGATCGTCATCTGGGCGGGCGGAATTCAATCCGTCAAAGGCGGCGTTTCGGTGGGGCAGATCGTGGCCTTCATCAACTACCTGCAGACCACAATGGGTCCGCTGGGGATCATGGTGATGCTGGCGAATGTCGTTGCAGCAGCGACCGCTTCGGCGGAGCGCATCAATGAGGTGCTGGATGAGGTGCCAGAAGTGCAGGATATCGCTCGTCCGACGACTTTGCCTGATGGGCGGGGGAAACGGGTAATCTTCGAGAACGTGAACTTCCACTATAACGGGACCAACGATGGGCTGGTGCTGAATGGCGTGGACCTGGTTGCAGAACCAGGCCAGACGGTCGCCATCCTCGGTGCGACGGGAGCAGGAAAATCGTCCATCGTCAACCTGGTGCCGCGTTTCTATGACGTGGCCGCTGGAAGGATCGCCTGGAATGGCACGGACGTGCGCGATGTGCCGCAGAGTGAACTGCTCAAGCACGTGGGCATCGTGCCGCAGGAGACGATCCTGTTCTCGGGCACGGTGCGGGACAACATCCGCTACGGGCGGCCTGAGGCCAGCGACGATGAAGTGATGGCTGCCGCCAAAGCAGCGCAGGCGCACGACTTTATCATGGGGCTGTCGAGCGGATACGAGACGCGCATCGAAGAGCGCGGCGTGAACCTCTCAGGCGGACAGAAGCAACGTATTGCCATTGCGCGCGCGCTCCTGCTGCAGCCCGACATTTTGATCCTCGACGACAGCACTAGCTCGGTCGATGTTGAGACAGAAACGAAAATTCAGGACGCGATGAAAATGTGGATGAAAGATACCACCAGCTTCGTGGTGGCACAGCGCATCAGCACGGTGCTGCACGCCGACAAAATCGTGGTGGTGGATGAAGGCAAAATTGTGGCCCAGGGCACGCATGGTGAGTTGATGCAGAACAGCCCCGTGTATCAGGAGATCTATGCCTCACAGCTTGGCGAAGGCGTGAAGCTGGAGGCCGAATGAGTAACCAGTCTGCTCCTGCGAACGACCGCAACATGTCCACCATCCGTGCCGCCATGGGACGCGGTGGCGGGATGCGCATGGGAAAGATCGAGAAGGCGGGCGACCCACGCCGCGCGCTGATCCGTCTGGCCCTGTATCTCAGCCCATATAAATACACACTGATGCTGGTGTTGAGTTTTGTGCTGGCTTACATCCTGCTGGGATTGCTCGAACCGTATCTGATCGGGCGTGCCATCGACCAATATATTTCCACCCGACAGATCGATGGCCTGCCGCAACTGGCGCTGCTGCTGCTGACCGCCTATCTGTTCGACAACGCCTTTCAGGCCACGTCGAGCTGGCTGATGGCGCGTATCTCGCAGGATGCACTGCGACGCCTGCGCCGCGACCTGTTCGAGCATTTGCAGAAACTGTCCATCACATTCTTCGACAGTCACACCGCGGGCGAGTTGATGAGCCGCCTGACCAACGACATCGACGCCATCAATCAGGCCGTGTCTCAAAATGTGGTTTCGCTGGTGGCCAGTGTCATCTCGCTGGTCGGCATCGTCATTGCCATGTTCGTGCTTAACCCGTGGCTGGCGCTGGCTGCGTTGCTGGTGGTTCCGATCATGTTCTGGTTCACGCAGTTCGTGGCCAAATACACCCGCAAAGGCTTCCGCGACCTGCAAAAGGAACTGGGTGAGATTAACGGCGTGATGGAAGAATCTATCAGCGGCCAGCGTGTGGTAAAGGCCTTCGGCCGCAGCGAGACTGCCATCGAGCGTTTCCGCGCCAGCAATCAGAAGGTCTATGCGGCGGGCGTGTACGCCAACACCTACGCGTTGATGCTCATGCCGCTGACCAATGTGCTTGGCAATTTCTTCGTCATCGTGCTGGTGGGGCTGGGCGGATATCTCGCCCTGCAGGGTCTCGTCACCGTCGGCATGATCGCCACCTTCATTGCCTACGCCCAGAACTTCATCCAGCCGCTGCGCCAACTGGCCAACATGTACAACTCGATCCAGGCGGCGCTGGCGGGCGCGGAGCGTGTCTTCGAAGTCATCGACACGCCCGCCGAAGTGGACAAGGCCGCCGACGCCCCGCTGCCTGTTCCCGTTAAAGGAGAGGTCCAGTTCTCGGGCGTTTCCTTCGGCTATCAGCCTGAGCATCCCATCATCAAGAACATGACTCTCGAAGCGAAGGCTGGGCAGACCATTGCGCTGGTCGGGCCGACGGGCGCGGGCAAGACCACCATCATCAACCTGCTGACGCGTTTCTACGAGGTCAACGGCGGAGGCATCAGCATCGACGGCTGCGACATCCGTGACGTCTCCAAAGCAGACCTGCGCCAGAAGCTGGGCATCGTCTTGCAGGATACCTTCCTGTTTGCCGATACCGTTATGGAAAACATCCGCTACGGCCGCCTCGACGCCAGCGACGACGAATGCATCGAAGCCGCCAAACTGGCCGACGCCGACCATTTCATCCGCCAGTTACCACAGGGCTACCAGACCAGGCTTTCGGAGCGCGCCTCCAACCTCAGCCAGGGACAGCGCCAATTGCTTTCTATTGCCCGCGCCGTCCTGGCAGACCCGAGCATCCTGATCCTCGACGAAGCCACCTCCAGCGTGGACACACGCACCGAGGCGCGCATCCAAAAAGCGCTGTTGCGCCTGATGGAAGGCCGCACCAGCTTCGTTATTGCACACCGCCTCTCCACCATCCGCGACGCGGACAAGGTCATCGTCATCAAGGACGGCGAGATCGTCGAGCAGGGCACGCATCAGCAATTGCTCGAAGCGAAGGGCTTCTTCCACCATCTGTATATGAGTCAGTTCAAGGGGCTGGCGATCTAAAACAACAAGGCCTTCCAACTGGAAGGCCTTGTTTAATCATGTCGTTGCGAGGAGGAATGAAGCGACGACGAAGCAACCTCGTAATTTAAATCCTACTCTTTGTTCTTTGGATAAAAGAAAAAACACGAATCACGACTGGTCTAAATCCAGCTTAAGAGTGCTAAAGACTCTCACAAAACAATTTTCAGATCGAAAAATCGCCCCAGTGCCAGATGCCCTTATCAGGCGCGTGCAGGGCGGGGCCGTAGCTCCCGCCGTTGACACGTTGCTCCAGCGTCTCGACGTGGGCGATCAGCGCCGCCAGCGTCTCGCCGATGGTATCGGGCAGTTTGCCATGTTCGAGATCCGCTTTCTCTTCAGGCAGATGGGACGGGTTGTCGCGCATCACCACCTGTCCAGGCACGCCGACCACCACCGAATCGGGCGGCGTCGACTTGACTACCACTGCGTTCGCACCGATGCGGCTGTTCGCGCCGATGGTGATGGCCCCCAGCACCTTGGCGCCTGCGCCGATGACCACGTGGTCCTCGATGGTGGGATGCCGTTTGGTCTTGTGTAGACTAGTGCCGCCCAATGTCACGCCATGGTAGAGCGTCACATTGTTGCCGACCTCGGCCGTCTCACCAATCACGACGCCCATGCCGTGGTCGATGAAGAAGTTCTGTCCGATGGTCGCACCAGGGTGGATCTCGATGCCCGTCGCGCTGCGCATGAACTGCGAGACGCCACGCGCCAGCAGTTTGAATCCGCCTTTCCACAGACGGTGCGAGATGCGGTGCGCCCAGATGGCATGCAGACCAGGGTAGCAAAGCAACACTTCCAGCACGTTGCGCGCAGCTGGGTCGCGGTCCAAAACGGACTGAATATCGTCGTGAATGGTCTTGAACATTCTTTCTCGGTTTCTACCCCTGGGCGCCTCAAGTTGAAACGCCCAGGGGCGGGATGACTTACAAAGTTGGCTGCGCCTCGGCCAGGTCGGCGAAGAGCGGGGTGGAGAGATAGCGTTCGCCGAAGGACGGGATGATCACCACGATCAGCTTGCCCGCATTCTCGGCGCGGTTCGCCACCTGCAAGGCCGCCCAGGTCGCCGCTCCCGACGAGATGCCCACCAGCAGACCTTCCTCGCGTGCCATGCGACGCGCTGTCTGGAAGGCATCCTCATTCTTCACGCGGATGACCTCGT
>JACPVF010000008.1 GCA_016191845.1 Chloroflexota bacterium | reverse complement strand
GGAGATGGTGATGCCGGGCGACAACGTGAACATGACGGTGGAACTGATCGTGCCTGTGGCGTTGGAGCAGGGTTCGAAGTTCGCCATTCGCGAAGGCGGTCTGACCGTTGGCGCGGGTGTCGTTACCAAGATCATCGAGTAAACTGGAAAGTTGGTAAGCAAGCATGGCTTCTAAGAAGAAGGACATCCGCCCGGTCATTACGCTCCAGTGCAATGACTGCAAGGAGCGGAACTACACCACCGAGAAGAATCGCCGCAACGATCCCAATCGGCTTGAGTTCAAGAAGTATTGCCCGCGCTGCAAGAAGCACACGGCGCACCGCGAAACGAAGTAGTATTACGGTTGGGTGGTTGTCGGCCGTCCAGGCTGGGCAGCCACCCAACAACCTAGGCCAGTAGCTCAATTGGTAGAGCACTCGTCTCCAAAACGAGCGGTTGTGGGTTCGATTCCTGCCTGGCCTGCCTGAGGCAACGCCGCTATCTGCGGCGTTTTAGCCGTAAAAAACAAGAAGGAGTACGGCCTTGGCAGAGAAAGAGAAAAAAGGAAAGGGCCCGAACGCCATCCAACTGTTCTATCGCGAGACAGTTGGTGAATTGAAGAAGGTATCCTGGCCCACTTGGCCTGAAGCCCGTCGGCTTACGGGTCTGGTTCTCTTGGTGATGGCAGTCGTAGGCCTTTTCCTCGCTGTTGTGGAGGAAGGGGCTGTCCAGTTGTTGAAACTGGTCATCGGCAGCTAGTGTAAGAACGAGGTCTTGATGGACGTGCTGGAACCGGAAGAAAAATTCGAGCAGGAGCCGATGGACGATGAGACTCCCGAGGAGCCTTTGACTCACTCGGAGGTCGCTCCTTTGCTGGACCCCGAGCCTGTTGAGCCGCGGTCCAAATTTTCGACTCCAGCCGAGCCTGCTCCCGCCGATCTGCCTGCGGATGGCGGTCCTGCCTGGTTTGTGGTGCACTGTTACTCGGGCTACGAGAACAAGGTCCGCCATAACCTGGAGCAGCGCATCGAGACCATGGGCATGAAAGATAAGATCTTCGACGTGGTCATCCCGACCCAGGAGGAGATCGAAGTCAAAGATGGCAAGCGCCGCACGGTGGAGCGCCACATCTTCCCCGGCTATGTGCTGGTCAATATGATCCTCTCGGAAGAGTCGTGGTATGTGGTGCGTAACACCCCGGGCGTGACTGGTTTTGTGGGTATGGGCAATGATCCGACCCCGCTGCGCCCCGAGGAAGTGGCTCAAATCGTCAAACGCATGGAAGCGGAAGCGCCCACGGTCAAGGTCACGTTCAAGGTGGGGGAGCGTGTCCGCATTGTGGACGGCCCGTTCAACGATTTCCGCGGCGTGGTCTCAGAGATCGACATGGAGCGCACCAAGGTGCGTGTGATGGTGTCCTTCTTCGGGCGCGAGACGCCGGTGGAGTTGGACTTCCTTCAGGTCGAGAAGGCTTAAATTTGGCAGTACCAGGTCCGGGGTCCCCGGCCTGATGCGTGGGAGGGCGTCCCGTAAATCGCCCGCTATAACCACACCTGTACCTGCATTTCAGGTACAGGCAAGGAGAAAAAATGGCAAAGAAACTGAAAGCAATCGTACGTCTCCAGCTCGAAGCTGGAAAGGCCAATCCGGCCCCCCCGGTCGGCCCTGCGCTGGCCAGCCATGGCATCAACATCATGGCTTTCTGCAAGGAGTACAACGCCCGGACGTCCAACCGCCCGGGTGAGACGCTCCCTGCCGAGATCACCATCTACACCGATGGCTCGTTTACCTTTGTGCTGCGCACGCCGCCTGCGGCCGTGTTGTTGCGCAAGGCTGCCAAGGTCGAGAAGGGCTCTGGCGTGCCGAACAAGGATAAGGTCGGCAAGGTGACCCGCGCGCAGGTGAAGGAGATCGCTGAGCTGAAGATGAAAGACCTGAACGCGATCGATATCGAAGGCGCGATGAAGCAGGTCGAAGGCACCGCCCGCTCGATGGGCATCACGGTTGTTGATTAATTTGGTGGGAGGGTTGTGACCCGGTCACGCCCGTTTGCACCACGGAGGAACTCATGGCAAAACACGGTAAAAAATATCTGGCCGCTGCGGCCAAAGTGGAAGCGGATAAATTGTATTCTTCGCACGAGGCGATGGCCTTGGTGAAGGAGACCGCGACCACCAAGTTCGACTCGACGGTGGAAGTTCACCTTCGCACCGCTCTGGATCCCCGCCAGGCCGATCAGCAGGTGCGCGACGTGGTCGTGCTCCCCAACGGCCTTGGCAAGACGGTCCGCGTGCTGGTCTTTGCCCAGGGCGAAGGCGCCGCCAACGCCCGCGCTGCTGGCGCTGACATGGTGGCCGATGACGACGAGACTCTGAAGAAGATCGAAGGTGGCGCGCTCGACTTCGACGTGGCGATTGCCACGCCCGATGCAATGGGCAAGGTCGGCCGCCTCGGTCGTGTGCTCGGCCCCCGCGGCTTGATGCCGAACCCGAAGGCTGGTACGGTGGTCCCCGCCCAGGATCTGGAGCGCGCCATCAAGGAAGCCAAGGCTGGCCGCGTGGAATTCCGCCTCGACAAGACTGGCAATATCCACGTTTCGGTGGGGAAGGCATCCTTCACCGCCGATAAACTGCACGAGAACTTCGCGGCCCTGATGGATGCGATCCGCAAGGCTCGCCCGTCTGGCGCGAAGGGCGCCTATATCAAGCACATCACGGTTGCTGCCACCATGGGCCCGGCCATCAAGGTCGACCCGAGTGAGGCAGCTGCTCTTGAGGTCAACGGGTAGTTCTACCCGATAAAAACCTAGCAAGCCACTTCGCCAATGACGGCGGGTGTTCCTCGACAGAGGGACTTAATTTCCTGCTCAGGTGGAGACGAATTGCAAATTACGGTCGTGAGGCCGTTTCCCTGCCAAGGGTGTTCCCTGTGAACAGCAAAAAGTCTTTGCCTGTAAGTGGCAAAGACTTTTTTATTGAAAGGAGGTGAATTCCCTTTGGCAATTTCCAAGCAGCGCAAGCAGGAAGTCCTGGACCAGTATCAGGACTGGCTGAAGCGTAGTCAGGCTGTGATCCTTGTTGAGTACAGTGGCGCCAATATGAAGATGTTGGATGCCATGCGTGCCAAGGTGCGTGAAGCTGGTGGTGAGTTCCATATCGTCAAGAACACCCTGGCCCGCCGCGCCTTCACAGATCAAGGCATGAACCTGTCTGCTGACGCCTTCGTGAAGAGCACGGCTGTGTCGTTCGCGTTTTCGGACCCGGCAGCTACTGCCAAGGCCTTGAACGAAGGTCTGAAAGGCAATGAGTTCTTCAAGGTCAAGGCAGGTTTCATGGCCGGGCAGGCTCTCAATGCCGCCCAGGTCAAGGCCCTGGCTGACATGCCGCCGCTGCCTGTCGTCCGCGCTCAATTGTTGGGCGTGCTCCAGGCTCCTGCTGGCAAGTTGGTCCGCACGATTGCCGAACCCGCACGTGGTTTGGCGGCTGTGGTCAAGGCTTTCTCCGAGAAGGCTCCCGCCGCGGCGTAAGTTCGATACTAATTTCAAATTCAAAAATAGTTACCTGGCAAGGTAAGGAGTAATTACAATGTCTGAGAAGCTCGAAAAATTCGTGGAGGAACTCTCCACCCTCTCCGTCCTCGAGGCGGCTGAACTCGTCAAGATGCTCGAAGAGAAGTGGGGCGTTTCCGCCGCCGCTCCTGTCGCCGTGGCTGCTGTTGGTGGTGGCGCTGCCGCCGCTGCCGAGCCCGTCGAAGAGAAGACCGAGTTCGACGTGATCATCAAGGATGCTGGCCCCAAGAAGATCGAGGTCATCAAGGTCATTCGCCAGCTGACCAGCCTGGGCCTGGGCGAAGCCAAGACCCTGGCCGAGACCGCCGGTGGCAAGATCCTCTCCGCCGTGGGCAAGGATGCCGCCACGGATGCCAAGAAGAAGCTCGAGGAAGCTGGCGCGGTCATCGAGGTCGCGTAGTTTTTCTGCTCGAATCAAAAGACGGTCCTCTTTTAGAGGACCGTCTTTTTGTTTTATCTTATTCTAGAGTTCAGGAGGGGAGACCGTTCATTCTGCGAATGACCATGACCACCTTGCCGTTGATTTCCACGGGTTTGCTCTTGGGGACGTAGATGGGCTTCATGGTGGGATTGGCAGGCTGGAGGCGATAGCCTTCCTTTTCCTTGAAGAAATACTTGAGGGTATATTCATCATCCACGCGGACGGCGACCATCTCACCGTTGCGGGCTTCGACCGCCTTCTTCATCACGACGATGTCACCGTCGTTGATCATGGCATCGATCATCGAGTCGCCTTTGACTTCGAGGGCATACAGGTCGCTGCCCTTTTCGCGGGTGGGGAGCAGGCTGCGGGCAATCTCCACGGCCTTGTATTCCTTGTCGTTCATGTAGTCCACGCCGGGTTCGGGGACCAGCATCAGCGGGCCAGCGGCAATGGGACCCAGGACCGGCACGCGGACGGTGTCGGCCAGGGCGCTGGTATTGGCCAAACGCACGCCGCGCGAGATCTTGCGGTCACGTTCGATCAAGCCCTGTTTTTCCAATTGGTCGAGGTAGTAATTGACCACCGAGGTGGACGAGATGCCTGTCTTTTCGCCGATCTCGCGGATGGAGGGCGGGTATTTATTTTCTTTCTGATATTCCTGAAGGAAGTCCAGGATTCTCTGGTGGCGTTCGCCGAGGCCTTTGCTTTTTCGAACCATCATCATCATTCGGGTCTCCTGCCAGATTTCTGGCTTAAAAGCATAAATCGCTCATTTGTGCTAGAAATCATACCCGAACGCCTGTTCTGTGTCAAGGCTGGCACGAAGCCAATTTTAGCGGCCTCAAACCCAGGTGCGGCGGCGCATCCAAGTGAACATGACGATGGGCAGCAGGCCTGTGATCATAAGCATCAAGATGAAGGCTTCGCGGCTGGTCCAACCGATCAAGTTCGCCACGGGTTCGAAGAAGTTCATGCCAAAGAAACCCGTGATAAAAGTGATCGGCATAAACAAGGTGGTGATGATGGTGAGGGTCTTCATCACATCGTTCATGCGGTTGTTGACCACCGAGAGGTAGGTGTCGAGCACGCCGCCCACCAGGTCGCGCAGGCTTTCATTCAGGTCGTGGATGCGGACCAGGTGATCGTAGATGTCGCGGAAGAAGATGCGGTCACGCGGGTCAATCACGCGGAAGTCGTCACGAGCCAGTTTGTTGAGCACTTCGCGCTGGGGCAGGGTGACGCGCCGCATGGTTAGGAGCAGGCGTTTAAGGGTAAAGAGTTCCTGCAGGGTGGCAGGTGTGGGACGGTCGAAGACCTGGTCTTCGATCTCGTCCAGGGCCTCGTCCACTCGCTCGACGATCGGCATGTAGTGCGTGACCAGGTTATCGGCCAGACGATAAAGCAGATGGTCGGCGCCCTCACGGGCGTGGCGTGGATCGCGCAGGTATAGGGCCCAGACCTCATCCACGAAATCCATCGGTTGATCGTGATGGGTGACGATGTAATTGCGTCCGACGAAGATATCGAGTTCATCCATGTCGGACTCCCAAGCATCGCTGACCATCATGTAGTTCAACACGATGTACAGGTACTCGTCCCAGTCATCCACCTTGGGCGAGTGAATCTCCTGCAGAGCATCGTCGATGGCGAGCGGATGGAAGTCAAAGGATTCGAGAATAGGCAGGCTGGCCTCGGGCGTCTCGCCCGAGAAATCCACCCACAACAGGCCGCGGCGATCCTTGGCCAGGCGCGGAAATTCCTCAGGGGGGATGTCGGTGCGGGGCGCTTTGTTAGGGGAGAAATATACAGATCGGATCATCAGGGCTCCAAAAAGGCTTGAAAACTGCGCATAAGCATGAATCTCTTGGGAATTTTAAAGACAATATTGAAATTATCAAATTTTAACTTGACAATTTGAAATTAAGTTATATAATGTTTTCAGAATACGGTTTAGAACTTAAAGATAATCAAATTGGTTTTGAGCTTTTGAAAGGAGCGCGCCATGGAAAGCCTGCAATTGGAAGTGATGGCTGAAGAACGACGACAGCAATTGATCCGCACCATGCACCAAATCCGCCTGGAGGCCGAAGGGACGCCCTTCCGCCTGGGCTGGTTCGCACGGACCATGCTCACGGTCGGCCAGTGGATGATCGTCTTCGGCGAAGGCCTGCGTCAGCGGTACGATCGAGCGCGGGTCGAGGCTCATCCCGTCCGCCGCACGCTTTCGATGGGTCAGCGCTGATTGTACCTGACACGAGTGTAGCTTACCAAGTCCATTCCACCTGGAGAGAACGCCATGTACCCTGCTTTGAACCGATGTCCCGTTTGCAAGTCTGAATTGACCGTTACCCGCCTGCAATGCTTCACCTGCGATACCACCATCGAAGGCCGCTTTACCAGCGGTCAGTTTGCCAACCTGTCGCCCGAACAGGTCGAGTTCATTGTTACGTTCGTGCGCTGTGAGGGCAAGATCAACCGCATGGAGCAGGAGATCGGCCTGTCGTATCCCACCATCCGCAATCGCCTGCACGAAGTGATCCGTGCGTTGGGCTTCGAGCCTGGCAAGGATGAGGCACCCGCCGAGATGACCGAGGACAAGCGCCGCTCGATCCTCGATGACCTGAACGCAGGCAAGATCACGGCCGATGCGGCCATGCGCATGTTGCGCGGCGAGGAGGAGTAACCATGAACCGTACCATTTCCGCGGGACCCAATCCCCGCATCGTGATCGACTCGGTGGGCGGCGACCTGAGTGTCGTCGGCTGGGAAGGGGAGGACATCCTCATCAAAGGCGATGAGGATGAGATCCGCCTCAACCAGAGCGGGGACCTAGTGACCGTTTCCTCGGCCGATGACCTGTCCTTGAGGATTCCCCGCAACGCCCAACTGCGAGTCGATCATGTGGGCGGCGATATGTCGCTGCGTGGTGTCTTTGGCAGCATTGAGTTGGCCAATGTCGGCGGCGACCTCTCGGTGCGCGACGTAGGCACCATCGCCATCGATAACATCCAGTCCGATTTCAGTCTGCGTGGTGCGCGCGGCAATCTGGCCGTGAAGAATGTCGCGGGTGATGCCTCGGTGCGTGACGTGGAAGGTCATGTCAGCCTCTCGGTCGGCGACGACCTGGTCTTGCGCAACGTGATGAATGGCAACATCTCGGCCAATGTGGGCGAGGATGTGATGCTTTACCTGGCTCCCGATGCGGGGCAGGCTGTGAGTGTGACGGCGGGCGACGACATTTTATTGGTAATGGCGCCGCAGTCCAACGCAACCGTGTCGATGAGCGCGGACGAGATCGAGATCGATTGGCCCGGCGTGGAGAACGTCGAAGACCAGACGGCGTACGTGCTGACCGTGGGGAACGGCTCGGCGTCGGTCAGCCTGAATGCGGGCAGCGACATCCGCGTGACGAGCGAAAGCGGCGCAGGTGAATCGGCGGACGAGCACGGCAACTTTGCGGGCATGATGTTCGACTGGTCCAGTTTTGGTGACCAGCTCAACGAACGCATCAGCCGCCGCGTGGAGGAGGCCAGTCGTCGTGCCGAGGAAGCCAGCCGCCGCGCCGCCCAACAGGCCGAGCGTGCCGCACGCCGCGCCGAAGCGCGGGTCCGTGGGCGGGCCAAGGTGGGGCGCTGGAACTGGAATGTCGAGCCTGGCTCGTTCCCTCCGCCGCCTCCGCCCCCGCAGCGCGATCCCGTCTCGGAGGAGGAGCGTGTGGCGATCCTCAAGATGCTGGCGGAGAAGAAGATCACCGCCGATGAGGCCGATGCCTTGCTGGCCGCGCTGGAAGGAGGCTCGTAATGTCCTCGGAAGAACGCAGACAGATCCTTGCAATGGTGGAGGCTGGCAAGATCTCCGCTGAGGAGGCACTGTCTCTCATCAAGGAATTGGAACAGGACTCCGCCGAAGCGGAGTCCGAACCCTATGAAGCGGAAGCAGGCGCGGGTCCAGAAGCGGACTCGGGGACTTCATCCCCGAATTCAGCCCCCGAGCTCGAGCGGACCGCCGCCAAAGCCCGCAGCCTGTGGCAGATCCCGTTGTGGATCGGGGTGGGCGTCACAGTGCTGAGCGCGCTCGGCATGTACGCGGTGATGCAGAACGCTGGCATGAATTTCTGGTTTTATTGCTTGATGATGCCGCTGTTCCTGGGTGTGGCGGTGATCGCCCTGGCAGGCTGGAGTCGCACGGCGCACTGGTTGTTCGTCAACGTGGACCGCTCGCGCTCGGAAGACGGCCCAAGGCGCATCTTCCTCGGATTCCCGCTCCCGCTCGGATTGGCGAGCTGGTTCCTGCGCATCTTTGGGCACCGCATCGAGGGTTTGAAGGATAACGACGTGGACGGGATGGTGCAGGCCATCTCGATGGTTCAGACAGTTCACGAGCCGTTGATCGTCAATGTGGACGACAGCGAAGACGGCGAACGTGTGCAAGTGTACATCGGTTAGGAGGCACAACATGACAAGCGTTGAAGAGCGAATGAAGATTTTGAAGATGATCGAAGAGGGGAAGATCAGTGCAGAGGAAGGCGCCAAGTTGCTGGCCGCCTTGCGAGATGGCGGCCGCCGCGGACCCGGCGTCCCGACCCCGCCGCGCCCGCCCGGGGTGCCTGGCGCGCGCTGGCTGCGCATCCGCGTGACGGATACCACCACAGGTCGCTCGAAGGCCTCAGTGCAGATCCCGCTGGCGCTGGTGGACGCGGGCATGAAGATCGGTGCGCATTTCGCCCCTGAGGTCGAGGGCGTTGACATGTCCAACGTGATGGAAGCCATCCGCTCGGGCATGACAGGCAAGATCATTGACGTCACCGACGAAGAGGATGGCGAGCACGTGGAGATCTTCGTAGAGTAGGTGGCATCACGACCCCTGGTCGTGTTCCCTGCGAGGCCGCGAGGTGTGTAGGAGCATTTCGCGGCCTCAATGTTTAATCCTACGACGTGGGGGTGCGAAACCCTTCCGTGGAAGGATCCCCTCCACCTTTTGTGCGTGATACCCTTGCGCTCGACTTAATACTTGGAGGTGTTTGTGCAGCGTATCCATCGTTTTTCTGGGATGGTTGGTTTTACCATCGTCTGGCTGGGACAGATCGTCTCGGTGCTGGCCAGCATGATGACGCAATTTGCCCTGACCATCTGGGTCTTCGAGAAGACAGGCAGTGTCACTGCCCTGGGCCTGGTGCAGGTCTTCTTCATCACGCCCTTTTTATTGTTGTCGCCCATCGCAGGCGTGATGGTGGACCGGCACAACCGCAAGCTGATGATGGCGGTCAGTGATTTGGCCAGTGGGGTAGGAACGCTGGCGATCCTGGCGCTGCAGGCGATGGGAATGCTGCAGATCTGGCACCTGTATGCGGCGGCAGTCTTCAATGGATTGGGCAACACCTTCCAATGGCCCGCCTATTCGGCCGCCATCAGCACGATGGTGCCCAAGGAAAAGTATAGCCGCGCCAACGGGATGATGTCGCTGATCGACTCGGGGCCCGGGGTGTTCGCTCCGCTGCTGGCGGGGGCCCTGCTCCCCTTCATCGGCCTGACGGGCATCCTGACCTTTGACGTGGTCACGTTCATTTTGGCGATCGGCGCATTGATGATCGTGGTCGTGCCTCCGCCTGCTCGCACCGAGGATGGAACGAAAGGGACGGGCAATCTGTGGCAAGAATCCATGTTTGGGTTCAAGTACATTTTTCAACGGCCCAGCCTGTTGGGACTGCAATGCATCTTCCTGTTCGGCAATCTGTTCGCAGGCATCAGCGGAACGTTGCTCGCGCCGATGATCCTCTCGCGCACGGGCAATGACAGCGTCAGCCTGGGATTCGTCCAGAGCGCGGGCGCCATCGGCGGGGTGGTGGGCGGAATCCTGTTCAGCGTGTGGGGCGGATTCAAGCGCCGCGTCCACGGGGTGCTGCTCGGGTTCGCCATCTCCAGTTTCTTCACGGCTCTGCTGGTTGGAATGGGACGAAGCCTGCCGTTCTGGGTTGTGCCGATGTTCATCGGGATGGTGTCGGTGCCGATGGTCGGCGCTTCGAACCAGACCATCTGGCAGTCGAAGGTCCCGCCCGACGTACAGGGACGCGTCTTCTCGGCGCGGCGGTTGATCGCCTGGCTGACGAATCCCATCACGCCCATCCTGGCGGGCGCGCTGGCGGACTACTGGCTCGAACCAGCCATGCGCGTCCCAGGTGGATTCTCATCCATCTTCGAAAGCTGGGTTGGCACGGGACCTGGAGCGGGCATGGCCCTGCTGACGGTCTTCTGCGGCCTGGGCGGGATGCTGGTCGGCCTGAGCGGCTACTTCATCCCCGCCATCCGCAACGCGGAAACATCCCTGCCCGATCATGACGAACTTCCTGCGGCCGAACCTGCCGCAGCCTGATCTGTAAAGCCCCGAAATTTTCGGGGCTTTTTTATTCTCCGTTCAGGATTAAGCGATACAATCTCGAACCAAAATCTGAAATCGGACATCCCATGACCACACTTGATCCTGAAAAACAAAGGCAAGCCAAAGAATATTCCCGCATCAATCGCCGCCTGTGGCTGGTGGACACAGCCTTCAGCACCCTCTACGCCCTGGCCTGGCTCTTCCTCGGTTGGAGTGTTGCCGTCCGCCAGTGGTTGACGGGCTTCACCACCAACGAGTGGATTCTCGTCCCGCTGTATGTGGCCGTTTTCGGCGGGATCTACTTCGTGCTTAACCTGCCGCTTGGCTACTACAGCGGATTTGTCCTGCCGCACCGCTTTGGCCAGTCCAACCAGCCGCTCAGGGATTGGATCATGGATGAGCTGAAGGGGATCGCCATCGGCGCGCCCATTGGGTTGATCCTGCTCGAACTGGTGTATCTAGCCCTCAGGCTGACGGGTGCTGCGTGGTGGCTGTGGGTGGCGGGCGGACTACTGGTCTTCAACGTGCTGCTCTCGAATTTGGCGCCCGTGCTGATCATGCCGCTCTTCAATAAATATGTTCCACTGGGTGAAGAACACAAAGAACTGGAAGAACGTCTGCTGCGGCTGGCCGAACGCGCGAATACCAAAGTCAAAGGCGTGTTCAAATTCGACATGTCCAAACGGACGAAGGCCGCCAATGCTGCGCTGGCGGGCCTCGGCAACACACGCCGCATCATCCTGGGCGACACGCTTATCAACGAGTTCACCACAGACGAGATCGAGACCGTCCTGGCGCACGAGTTGGGGCATCAGGTCCACAAGGACATTTTGTTCCTCATCACCACGGGCACACTGACCACTGCACTGGGCCTGTACCTGGCTTCGTTGTTTATGAATTTCGCCGTTGGATATTTCTCCTTCCAGTCTGTGGCGGATGTGGCCGCCTTTCCCGCCTTCATGCTCATCTTGAGCATCTACGGCCTGTTGACCCAGCCGCTCAGTAACGCCCTCTCGCGTTGGCGAGAGAACATGGCCGATGACTACGCTCTCGAGTCGACGGGCAAAGGCGAGGCGTTTGCGTCCGCATTCACGCGGCTGGCGAATCAAAACCTGGGCGAGATCGACCCCGAGAAGTGGGTGGTCTTCATGTTCTATTCGCATCCGCCGCTGGGCGAGCGCATCGAAAAAGCCAAACGATACGCGTAAAAATTTGCGGCGGAGTGAATCTCCGCCGCAATTGTTTTATGCCGATCTTTCTTTTCTTCGCAACAGCAGGGGACCAAGGCGATCCTCCAGCCAGCCGAAGCTCAACTCGAACCACGGTGTGACTCCCAGCCACCACGGCACGTAGATGACCCGCCGCGGGTGTCGGATCAGCCGTTCGATGCGCCTGGCGACGTACTCCGCGCTGACCCCCATCCGCTCGGTGGGGACGTGCCCGCCATTCTCCCTCCCTACAGCCGATTCGCAAAATTCCGTGCGGACAGGTCCCGCCCGCACCACGCTGACATTCACTCCCGTGTTGCGAGTCTCGCGATGCAGTGCGGTGGTGAAGGCATCCATGAAAGACTTCGTGGCGGCGTAGACGGCGATCCCCTGGCTGGGAATGCCACCCGACACCGACCCGACGTTGATGATGTGGCCGCGTTTCCGTGCGAGCATGCCAGGCAGGAAGAGTTGGGTCAGGTGGACGGTAGCCTCCACGTTGACGCGCAGCATCTCGCGGACAGTCTCCCACGGCATCTTCGAGAAGTACCCATACCAACCAAAACCCGCATTATTGACTAATATATCCGTTTCACGGATTTTCTCGAAGACGCGCACACGCTCGGTTTCGGAACTCAAGTCTGTGGCGAGGACCTCGGCATTGCCAATCTCCGTCTGCAGCCCCAGCAGACGTTCCAACCGCCGTGCCACGAGGATCACCCGCCAGCCTGCGGCGGCCAGTTGGCGCGCGGTGGCGGCCCCAATTCCGCTCGAAGCGCCTGTGACAACAGCGGTCCCGGCCTTCATCTTTTAGAGCAGGTCTTCCATCAACTCCATCGGGACAACGGCCGCACCCACGATGCCGGGTCCCGTATGGACGCCCAGCACAGGTGAGATGCGCATGACCTCTTCTTTAGCCACGTTTAGTCTGGTGCGCAGCAGCGCGGCCAGTTCATCGGCCTTTTCGCCGAAACGCCCATGCAGGATGGTGACCCACACGGGTTTGTCGCCGAACATATCTTGAAGGTGGTCGCCCAGGGTGGAGATGGCCTTGGGCATGGTGCGCGCGCTGGTGACGGTGCTGTACTTGCCATCCGAGCGCTCCACGCGGATGATCGGCTTGAGGTTGAGCAGCGCGCCTGCCATCGCCTTGACACGCCCGATGCGGCCGCCGCGCGCCAGGTATTCTAGCGTTTCGAGCGTGTACACCACCTCGGCCGACTCGCGGATCTTGGTCATTCGCTCCTGGATGGCCTGCATGGTCCAGCCTGCCCTGGACGCCAGCGCTGCAGCCATTACCTGGAAGCGCTCGCCGCCCGAAAGGGTCAGCGTATCCCAAAAGTGGACGTCGGCGTGCGGCTTGGCCTGCTCGCCGCCATCGCGGGCCGCGTTGATCGTGCCGCTTAGTCCCGACGAAATGTGGATGGACAGGATGTTCTTGTCCACGCTGGCGAGTTTCTTGTAGATCTCGGCGAACAATCCGCCCGAGGGCTGGGCCGTGGATGGGATGGCGGGCCGCATGGCCTCCAGACGGTCGTAAAACTCGTCGGCGGTGATGTCGGCGGAGTTCACCTCCCCTTCGGGAAATTGGATGAAGAGCGGGGCCTGGACGATGCCCAGCGCCTCCAGTTCCTCGGCGGGAATGTCGGCCGCGCAGTCCGTAACGATTTTCATGTTCTGTCTCCTGTGAATGTCACGGTTTCGGATCTGTGGATTTTCCGAAACCAGGGGATGTCCAATTAAGCCTTGCTCAAACGGCGCGTTCGACGCTCCAGAAACCAATGCACTGCATCTGTGATGCTTTCGTATAGATGACGCGGGCGGTAGCCCAGTTCGCGCGTGGCCTTGGCATGGCTGATGTGCGAGTTGCTCTTCAATACCTCCAGCGAGTAGGGTGTGAAGCGCGGCGTGGATTGCGTGGTGCGGTAATACCAGGGCGTGAAACGCGCCGCGAACTCCGCCAGGTTGAAGGGGATCTTCATCTGAAAGAAATGTCCGCCCGTGATCTCGCGCACCGTTTCGAGCAGGTAGCGCACGCTGATGCGCTGGCCCGAGAGGATGTAGCTCTCGCCGCGTTTGCCTTTCTCCGCAGCGGCGATCAGGCCGTGGGCCACGTCGCGCACATCCACGAAGTCGTAGGCGCCGTCCACGTACAGGGTCGGCTTTTTTTCGGCGGCGGTACGGATCACGTCGCCCATCATCGATCCGCGAAAATCGTACGGGCCGATCACGCCTGTGGGGCAGACCACCGTTGCGTCCAGCCCCGAATGGGCGGCGTTCAGCACCTCGAGCGTGGCTTCCGCCTTCGAGCGGTCATACTCCCCGTAGGGGTTTTCCGCATCGTACGGCACGCTTTCGTCGATCACGCCTGTCTCCACACGGCGGATGGCGTGGATCGAGGAGGTGTACACCAGCTTGCGGATACGCTTCTCCTTCGCCGCCTTGAGGATGTTCTTCGTCCCTTCGACGTTGACCTGCCGCACGGTCGGGTTCGAGCCTGGCATGATCGAGATGATGCCCGCCAGATGGAAGATACCCTTCACACCTCGCAGCGACTCGAAGACTGCATCCAGGTCGAGAACATCGCCCTCGACCATTTCCACGTCCAGACCCTTGAGCGGCTCGCGGCTTTCGTTGGGTGGGATCAACGCCCGCACCTTTTCCCCGCGCGCCAGTAGTTCACGTACCAGCACATTTCCGATGTGACCTGTTGCTCCGGTTACCAGCCACATATCGACCTCATTTCTTCAAGAGAGTGTTCAACATCAGGTCGGTGATCTCGCGCGCCGTGGCTTCCCATTTCGCACCCTTCGGGTCGAGCAGGCTTTGTAGCAAGAGACCCATCGCCATCGAAATGATCATACGCGAAGCCAGTTCGGGGTCCATTTCGATGAACGAGCCTTCATCCACGCCCTTCTTGATGAGCGAGGTGAAATACTTGTGATAGCGGCGATAGGGGGCAATGCTGGCCTGCCAGATCTCGTCGTCACGGCTGGCTTTCAGCCAGAATTCGAGGAACATGGGCAGGTGGTCGCCTGCGGTCGCGAAGATATAAGGGAAGGCTTCGGTGATCTGCATGAAGGTCTCGGGTGCGGACTTTTCGCGTGAGGCCTCGATGGCGCTGTCGATGTTGTTCAACCAGACGTCGAGCAGGGCCAGGAACAAGGCCTGTTTGCTTTCAAAGTGATGGTAGAACGCGCCCTTGCTGACCCCCGCATCCTTGCAGATGTCATCCACACTGGCTGTATTGAAGCCCTGTATAGAGAATAATTTGATGGCTGAGTTGATGAGTTGTGTGCGAGTCTCTTCACTACGGTGTTGCATGGCTCTCACTTTCTCGGCTTCTGTGGGAAAGTTCCATAAAGACAAAAAAACCGACCAGTCGGTATGTTTTATAATCCTGAATATCTTCCCTGTCAATGGAAGGCTGAAAGCTGGATGAGAGGGGCCGAAAATCTCAAGGGGATGGTTCACTTCGGACTATAATCATCAGGTTGACAATACAAAGGAGCAACCATGGAGATACCCGCTTTTTGGTCAAAAGGGAAAGAAGATCTCCTTCAAGCCATGCAGACGACGGGGGAGAGTGGCCTCAGCCAAACCGAGGCGGCAAAACGATTGGAACAGGCGGGCCCGAATCGAATCCACGACAAGGAGCAGGTCACGCCGCTGGAGCTGTTCCTCGATCAGTTCAAAAGTCCGATTGTGCTCATCTTGGTGTTTGCCACCATTCTCTCGGCTTTTTTGAGCGATTGGGTGGATGCCTTCATTATCCTGTTGATCGTTTTGGGCAGTGCCCTGCTTAGTTTTTCCCAGGAATATAACGCGCATAACGCCGCCGAAAAGTTGCGCGGGCAAATTTCTCTCAAGACCACCGTCCTGCGGGATGGTCAACCCGTTTCTATTCCCACCGAGGAGGTGGTTACGGGCGACATCGTCCTGCTCTCGGCGGGGAGCCTGATTCCTGCTGATGGGGTGGTGCTGGAGGCCAATGATTTCTTCGTCAATCAGGCCGTGCTGACGGGTGAGACCTTCCCGGTGGAAAAGGCGCCGGGGGCGGTTCCCGAATCTGCCAGCCTGGCCCAGCGCACCAATGTGGTCTTCATGGGCACCAGTGTGCGCAGTGGCAGCGCCAAGGTCCTGATCATGGAGACGGGGGCGAAGACTGCCTTCGGGCAGATCGCCCACCGCCTGTCGCTGCGGCCGCCCGAGACGGAGTTTGAACGCGGCATCAAACGCTTGGGTTTTTTGTTGACCGAGGTGATGTTGTTCCTTGTGTTGGGCATCTTTGCCTTCAACGTCTTTTTCCACAAGCCTGTGTTGGATTCGCTACTGTTCTCCATCGCCCTGGCGGTGGGATTAACGCCGCAACTGCTGCCCGCCATCATCAATATCAACCTGTCCAAGGGATCACAGGCCATGGCCCAGCGCGGGGTGATCGTGCGGCGGTTGGAATCCATCGAAAACTTCGGCAGCATGGACATCCTGTGCACTGACAAAACTGGCACGCTGACGGTGGGCGTGGTGGAATTGAACGATGCGGTGGACGCGAACGGCGCGTCTTCGGCGGACGTGCTGCGCTATGCTTTCTGGAATGCGTCGCTGCAAACGGGCATTGCCAATCCGTTGGATGATGCCATTATCCAACGGGCGGGCGCGGACCTGCCCAAGCCGCCCAAGGTGGATGAGGTCCCCTACGACTTTGTCCGCAAGCGCTTGAGCGTGATCGTCGAGGCAGACGGCGGGCGGCTGCTGATCAGCAAAGGGGCGTTGGAAACCGTCCTCGCGGTGTGTTCGCGGATCCAGGCTCATGATGGAGAAAAGCCTTTGGGGCAGGCCGAGCAGGCCCAAGTCCACGAGAGGTATGGTCAGTGGAGCGCCCAGGGATATCGAGTCCTCGGCGTGGCGGTCAAATCCGTGCAGGCGCAGGAGGCTTCCTATTCCACTGCCGATGAGCGCGACCTGACCTTCGTCGGGTTTTTGCTGTTCTTCGATCCGCCCAAGCCAGATGTCAGTACCGCGATTCAGGATTTGAAGAAGCTCGGTGTCCATTTGAAGATCATCACGGGCGACAATCAACTGGTGGCGCGGCACGTGGCTGAGCAGGTCGGGCTGACGGATGCCGTCATCCTGACGGGTGCGCAGATGGAGACCCTGCGTGATGAAGCGCTCTGGCATGCCGCCGAGCGGACCACCATCTTTGCGGAAGTGGATCCCAATGAGAAGGAACGTATCATCCTGGCCCTGCAGAAAATGGGACATGTGGTGGGCTACATGGGCGACGGCATTAACGATGCTCCGCCCCTGCACAGCGCAGATGTTGGGATTTCGGTCAGCAACGCGGTGGATGTGGCCAAGGACGCTGCGGATATGGTCCTGCTCAAACAGGGGTTGGATGTGCTGCACGAAGGCATTGTGCAGGGACGCAAGACCTTCGCCAATACCCTGAAGTACGTGTTCATGGCGACCAGCGCCAATTTCGGCAACATGTTCAGCGTGGCAGGCGCTTCGCTGTTCCTGCCTTATCTGCCGATGCTGCCCAAGCAGATTTTGCTGATTAACTTCCTGACCGACCTGCCTGAGATGATGATCGCGGGCGACAACGTGGACGACGAATTCGTAGCCCAGCCGCGCCGTTGGGACATCGGTTTCATCCGCCGTTTCATGTTCATCTTCGGCCCGTTGAGTTCCTTCTTTGACTTCGCCACCTTTGGACTGTTATTGCTCGTGATGAAAGCCAACCAGGACTTGTTCCATACGGGCTGGTTCGTCGAGTCGGTGCTTTCGGCTGGAATGGTGGTCTTCATGGTGCGCACGCGACTGTCGTTCCGCCGCAGCCGCCCCAGCCGCGCCGTGCTGGGCATGACCCTGTTGGTGGCGGCCATCACTTTGGCCTTGCCGTACTCGCCGTTGGCAGGCCTGATGGGATTCCAGCCGCTGCCAGCCATCTACCTGGTCGGGATCGCAGGAATCATCCTGGCTTATCTCATCGCCGCCGAACTGACGAAACGCTGGTTCTATCGCGGCGCGCGATAAGGAGGAACTGTGCAACGCAGATCTTTCCTTTCGAGTGAAGTTCTAGTTCACCTGGTGGCAGCCCTGACCGCTGCCATGGGCGTGATCAATGTACTTTCGGCGGTGACGCCCTCCGCACGCGACCGTCTGCGCATCCTTGAATCCTTCTCCCCGCTGGCGGTGACGCGCGGCGGACACCTCACGGCGGCGTTGGCGGGATTCGCTTTGATGCTGCTCTCGGCCGGGTTGTGGCGGCGAAAACGCCTGGGCTGGCTGTTGACGATGGGGGTGTTATCCCTCTCGGTGGTGGCCCATCTGGTCAAGGGTTTGGATTATGAGGAGGCGCTCCTCGCGGCGGCGCTGGCCGTGCTGTTGTTGTATCTCCGTCCGCAATTCCACGCCCGCACGGATGAGCCATCCATTCGTCAGGGACTGTTGCTTTTGGCGGCCTCCCTGGGGTTTACCCTCGCCTATGGCGTGCTCGGCTTCTATTTACTCGACCGACACTACAGCGTCCGCTTCGGTTTCTGGGCGGCGGTGCGTCAAACCGTGGTGATGTTTACCCAGTTCTATGATCCTGGCCTGCAGCCGATCACGGGCTTCGGACGCTACTTCGCGGTTTCGATCTACGTGGTCGGCGCGGTGACCTTTGGGTACGCGCTGCTGATGCTGTTACGGCCCGTGCTGGCGCGGCGTCACGCCACGGAGGAGGAACGCACCCATGCCTGGGAGATCGTCCGCGCGCATGGACGGACTTCCCTGGCGCGATATAGTCTGCTCGAAGATAAGCTGTTCCATTTCAGCGCGGGTGGATCTTTGATCTCCTATGTGCTGGAAAGCCGCGTGGCGGTGGTGTTGGGCGACCCGATCGGTCCCGCTGAAAACGTTGTGCCCACACTGGCCTCCTTCAAATCCCTTTGCTCCTCGAACGACTGGCTGCCCGTCTTCTATCAGATTTGGCCCGACCACCTGTCCGCTTATCAAACGGCGGGATTCAACCTTGCCGCTTTGGGAAGCGAAGCCATCGTGGACCTGAACCAGTTCACGTTGGAAGGCAGCGAGAACAAGACCCTGCGCAACACCTACAACAAAATGCTCAAGAACGGGACCGAGGCCAGGGTCCTCGAACCGCCCTATTCGCCGCGCATGTTGCATGAGTTGCGATCCATCAGTGACGACTGGCTGTCCAGCCGCGGTATGTCGGAGATGCGTTTCTCGCTGGGTTGGTTCGACGAAGCCTACCTCAACACCTGCCCGATGCTGATCGTTCGCGACAAAGAGGGCTTCATCGACGCCTTCTCCAACATCGTCACCGAGTTCCAGGCCAACGAAGTCACCGTGGACCTGATGCGCCATCATAGCTACTCCGAAAAGGGCATCATGGATTTCCTGTTCGTGTCGTTATTCAAATGGGCCAGGGAACAGGGATATGCCACGTTCAATCTGGGGTTGAGTGCGTTGGCTGGCGTGGGCGAAGATGAGAAGGACCCTGCCATCGAACGGGCCCTGAATTACGCCTACAATAACCTAAATCGATTTTATAACTTCAAAGGGCTGCACGCCTTCAAGGAAAAATTCCACCCTGCCTGGTCACCGCGTTACCTGGCTTATCCGGGCATTCCCAGCCTGCCGTTGGTGATGCCCGCCGTGATCCGTGCCAACGCAGGCGGCGGATTGTTCTCCAAAACGGTCAAGTGGCCGAAGTAACGACTCCCGCCCCGAGATTGCTGGCGCTCAAGCGGAAGGCGCGCGCTTCGACCCCATTCGACTCAAAAGCCGCCAGCACGGCCGATTCGGCGGCCGCCCCCTGGCCCGACTCCACGAAACAGAGGATTGACGGGCCTGCCCCTGAAAGTGCCGCCGCTCCGAAGTGGCGGGCAGCCTCGAAGGCGGCTTTCCCGCCCGGGATGTGTTCCAGCCGATAGGGCTGGTGCAGGCGGTCGTCCATGGCCTTGCGGAGCAGGTCCAGGTCGCCGCTGCGCAGGGCATCCACCACCAGCACTGTCCGCCCGATGTTGAAAATGGCATCTGCACGCGAAACAGAGGGAGGCAGCACCGCGCGCGCCACGCGGGTGGGCCAATCCACATTGGGTTTGACAATAACCGCCGCAAGCGTCGGAACCTCATATCGGCGCGAGAGGATCTCCCCTTCGTTCATCACCGAGACGACCAGTCCGCCCAGCAGGGCGGGGGCTACATTGTCGGGGTGGCCTTCCATCTCAGTGGCCAGTTTGAGCATATCCGCCTGGCTGAGCGGGCGCCCGAGCAACTCATTCGCGCCGAAGATGCCCGCCACGAGCGCCGCCGCGCTGGAGCCCATTCCGCTGCTGGGGGGAATCTGGTTATGAGATCGAACTGCCACGCCCCTTGTGTTTTGCCCACAAATTTCATACACGCGCAGGAACGCCTCGACCAGCAGATTGTTGGGCTGATTATCGAGTTGACTCGCGCCCTCGCCTGTGACGCGGAAGGTGATCTGATCGTCTGCTTCGAACTGGACTTCATTCCACAGGTCGAGCGCCAGGCCGATGCAATCGAAGCCTGGTCCGAGGTTGGCGGTGGTGGCGGGGACGCGGATGGTGATCATGCCGAAATTATACCCACGACATTTCCGAATCGCGCCTTTTTGGAATCGCTATATAATCGGCCCATTCTGAACTTTGGAGTCTCCATGTCCTATCAAGGTGTTTTGCCCCGTTACGGTCACCTGCTCGACCTGCCCGTTCATACGAAGACCATTTCCCTGCTCGAAGGGGATACCCCGCTCATCCCCATGCCGCGCCTGGGACGTGACCTGGGCTGCGAGTTGTTCGTCAAATTCGAGGGGCTCAACCCGACCGGTTCCTTCAAGGACCGCGGCATGACAGCCGCCATCAGCGAAGCGGTCGGACGTGGCGCCCAGACTGTCATCTGCGCCTCGACGGGCAACACCGCCGCCTCAGCGGCCGCTTACGCCGCCCGTGCTGGACTCCGCGCTATTGTCCTGATTCCCGAGGGTAAGGTCGCCGCGGGAAAACTGGCGGGCGCCATCGCCTACGGCGCGGAGGTGATTCAGATCCAGGGTTCATTCGACGACGCTCTCAGCCTGGTGGTGGAGATCACGCAGAAAACACCCATCGCATTGGTCAACTCGATCAACCCGTACCGCATCGAGGGACAAAAGACCGCCGCCTTCGAGATCGTGGATGTGTTGAACTCTGCCCCCGACTGGTTGTGCCTGCCCGTGGGCAATGCGGGTAACATCACCTCGTATTGGGCAGGATTCAAGCAATATCAAAAGGGATTGCCGCAGGTGTTGGGCGTGCAGGCGGCGGGGTCCGCGCCGTTGGTGTTGGGGCATCCCGTGGAGAAACCCGAGACCGTGGCGACTGCCATCCGCATTGGCAAGCCTGCGCGCGGCGAACAGGCTCTCGAAGCTGTGCACGAGTCGAACGGGAAGATCATCGCCGTGCCCGACTCCGAGATTTTGGCGGCGCAGAGAATCCTTGCCAGCGAAGGAGTGTGGGTGGAACCCGCGTCTGCAGCAGGGCTGGCAGGCCTTTTGGCGGAAACGGGCCGAGGGTCCATGAATGTGAAGGGGAAGCGGCTGGTTGTAGTCTGCACGGGCCACGGGCTGAAGGATCCCACCATCGTGACTGAATCCTTCCAGTCGCCGCAAGTCATCCCTGCCGAGTATTCCGCCCTGGTGGATGTGATCGGGGCGTAAATCAAAAGGCCGAGGCTTTTGCCTCGGCCTTTTTGTTCTTTATCCAGCTTTTTGTGCGTCGTATTTCTTGACGTCCTCAACGGCTTTCTTCACGTTGACGAAGGGCAGCAGGATCAGGCCCGCCACAAAGTAGAAGATCAGCGCCAGGATGCCGATGCGCAGGCTGCCGAACCACTGGTTGACCAGGCCGAAGATCAGCGGCCCCGTCCACGAGGTGCCGCGTTCACTGACCTCGTAGAAGGAATAGAACTCGGCTTCCTTGCCTGTGGGGATCATCTGCGCGAACAGGCTGCGGCTGATGGCCTGCGATCCGCCCATGACCAGGGCAATGAACGCACCTAAGATGAAGAACTGCGGTACGCGGCTTTCTCCGTACAGCCCGACATACGCGTAAATCACCACGCCTGCCCAGATGACCAGGCTGACGATGATGGATTGTTTTGCGCCGATCCAGCCTGCCAGCTTTCCCCACAATAGTGCGCCAAAGAACGCCATGAACTGGATCATCAGGATGACGGCTGTCAGCGTCTGCGTGTCGAGCTCGATGCCGCCGCGCGCGATGGGCGCCGCCGCAAAGGTGGCGGAAACCGCGATGACAGTCTGGATGCCGTCATTGTAAAGGAAGTAGGCCAACAGGTATTTCAGGGTTTCGGGGAAATGCTTGATCTCTTTAAATGTGTGCCCCAACTGTTTGAAGCCGATACTGACGTAGGTCTCGCCAGCAGGCAAGGCGCGAGCTGCGTGCCGCGGATGCAATCTCTGCCAGGTGATGAAGGAGAACAAAAGCCACCAAACGCCTGCCGAGGCCAGATTGATGCGCACCGCCAGCACCGAAGGTACGCCGAGATCCTCGCTGAAGATAAAGAAGGCCAGATTCAACGCCAGCAGGATGCCGCCTCCCAGGTAGCCGAGCGCCCATCCATATGAGGAAACACTGTCGCGCTGGTCCTCACTGGCGATGTCAGGCAGGTAGGAATTATAGAAGACCATGGCTGCACCGAAGGCCAGGTTGGCCACGATATACAACACGCCGCCCAACCACCATAGGCTGCCCGTCACCAGGAAGAGCAGGATGGTGGCAATTGCACCGATGGTGGCGAATATCTGCATCATGCGCTTGCGCATGTGCGAGTAGTCCGCGATGGCGCCCAAAATGGGCAGGAACAGCACCTGTAACCCGACCGAGAAGGAGATGCAGTAGGGGAGGAAGGAGTCTGGAGCGACAGGGATGCCGAAGAAACGGGCGTTCCCATCACCGAAGGCCTTAGCCGCATCAGCGGCGAGAGTTGCAATGTACGGTCCCAGAAACACGGTCCCCACGGTGGTGCTGAAGGCCGAGTTGGCCCAGTCGTACATTCCCCAGCCGAAGATCTCTTTCTTGTCGTTGATCGGTGCTTGTGCGGTTGTCATGCGGCCTCCTGATGAGATGGGGCAATTCTACATGAAAAACCCGTTTGCATGGGGACCGTTTCGGAGTTGTGTTATACTCCCGCCACTAATAGATGAAAGGGGCGGAAATCCATACGGAGAAAACCATAAAATTTCCTTGCAAACTAGACAACCTTCGTATATAATCACCTTTCGCTATCCCGCTTGCCCGCGGGATGGTTTCGTGTGCTTAAGCGGCGTCCCAAGAAGCTACAGGTCAGGAGCGAACGAATGGCATCTTTGCCCAAAAAGAATTACGCGCGTATCCCGTTTACGTTGGACCTCCCCGATTTGATCGAAGTACAACTGGATTCATTCGAGCGACTCAAGAAAGAAGGTCTTGGCGACCTCTTCCATGAGATTTCGCCGATCGAGTCGTACAACAAGGGGATGAAGTTGTATTTCCCCAGCCGTAGTCCCGAGTCGCATCAGTGGGGACTGAAATACTGGTTTGGGGAGCCCAAGCATTCCATCGAAGACTGCGTCGAGCGTGATCTGACCTATGCCAGCCCGTTGTACGTGTCGGTGTTGCTGGCGGGTCCCGATGTGCCCGAGCCCATCAAGCAGGATATCTTCCTGGGTGACTTCCCCGAGATGACCGACAAGGGCACCTTCATCATCAACGGGACCGAGCGCGTGGTCGTTTCGCAACTCATCCGTTCGCCTGGCGTGTACTTTGAAGCTCCATTGGATCGTTCCACAGGCCGCCCGTTGGCCATGTCCAAGCTGATCCCTGATCGCGGCGCGTGGATGGAGTTCGAGACTCGCAAATCTGATTACATCATCCTCAAGTTCAACCGCAAGCGCACCGTGCCGATTACGGTCTTCCTGCGCGCCTTGGCGGCCGTCGACGACGGTATCAAGGACTCGCCCATCAAGACCGGCAGCGACGAGGAGATCCTGGGCATTTTCCAGGATGTGGACAACAATCCTGACCGCCTCTTCATCCCTTCAACCCTCAAGCAGGAGCCCGAGTGGGACCTCTCCGGTGGCAAGACCATCGCCGAGGCTGCGCTGATCGAGTTCTTCAAGAAGATGCGTCCGGGCGATCCCGCCACGCTGGATAATGCCCGCCAGTTCCTTGAAGAGCAACTCTTCGACCAGCGCCACTATGATCTTGAGCGCGTCGGCCGCTACAAACTGAACCAGAAGCTGGATCAGGAAATCCCGATCCCGCATCGCACCGTCTCCAAGTCCGATATCATCCGCCTGATCCGCCGCATGATCCAGATCAACAACGGCGTCGAGAAGCCCGATGATATCGATCATCTCGGCAACCGCCGTGTCAAGACGGTGGGGGAGCTGATCCAGAACAAGTTGCGCATCGGCTTGCGCCGTATGGAGCGCGTCATCAAGGAGCGCATGTCCATCCGCGACCAGGAGCAGCTGTCGCCGGTCACCTTGGTCAATATCCGCCCGGTGGTGGCGGCTCTGCGCGAGTTCTTTGGTTCTTCGCAGCTCTCCCAGTTCATGGATCAGACCAACCCGTTGGCGGAACTGCGTCACAAGCGCACGCTCTCAGCCCTCGGCCCTGGCGGCTTGCGCCGTGAGCGCGCAGGGTTCGATGTCCGTGACGTGCACCACTCGCACTACGGCCGCATCTGCCCGATCGAGACACCCGAAGGCCCGAACATCGGTCTGATCGGTCGTCTGGGCTCTTTCGCCCGCGTGAATGAGTATGGCTTCATTGAAACTCCCTACCGCAAGGTGATCAAGTCTCTGCCCGCTGATGACGAGCGCCTGTTGGGCCGCGCCGTGCGCGATAACATCGTCGACCCCAAGAGCCAGGAAGTGGTGCTCAAGGCGGGTGAGCGCATCGATGCCAAGGTCGCCAAGAAACTGGCGAAGTTTGGTGCGGACGTGCCCGTGGTTCCGTATGTGTCTGAACGCGTCGACTATCTCTCGGCCGATGCTGAGGACAAATACGTCATTGCGCAGGCCAACGCACCGTTGACCGAAACGAATGAATTCGTGCGCGAGCGCATTTCCTGCCGCTATCACTCGGGCTTTGTCTTCCAGAATCCCGAATCTGTGGATTACATGGACGTGGCCCCGCATCAGGTCGTGGGCATCAGCGCTGCATTGATCCCCTTCCTCGAGCATGACGACGCCAACCGCGCGCTCATGGGCTCGAACATGATGGCCCAGGCCGTGCCGCTGGTGCGTCCTGAGATCCCGCTGGTCTCCACGGGCATGGAACAGCATGCCGCACTGGACTCGGGTCAGGTCGTCGTGGCGGAAGCGGATGGCGAGGTCATCTCGGTGACGGGCAGCCAGATCGTCGTCAAGGAAAAGAAAAACGAACAGCGCACCTATCAGTTGCGCAAATATCAGCGCTCGAACCAGTCAACCTGCATCGACCAGCGCCCCTCCGTCGTGAAGGGTCAGTTGATCAAGAAAGGCGACATCATCGCCGATTCGTCCTCGACTGACGGTGGGCACCTGGCCCTCGGCCAGAACCCTGTGGTGGCCTTCCTCTCCTGGGAAGGCGGCAACTTCGAAGACGCCATCCTGATCTCCGAGCGCCTGGTACAGGACGACTACTTCACCTCCGTGCACATCGAAAAGTACGAGGTTGAAGCACGCGATACCAAGCTCGGCCCCGAAGAAATCACCCGCGACATCCCGAACGTCGGTGAAGACGCCATCAAGGACCTCGACGAGAACGGCATCATCCGCATCGGCGCGGAGGTCGGCCCGAACGACATCCTGGTCGGTAAGATCACGCCCAAGGGCGAAAAAGAACTGACCCCCGAAGAGCGCCTGCTGCGCGCCATCTTCGGCGAGAAATCCCGCGATGTGAAGGACACTTCGCTGCGCATGCCTCATGGCGAGCGCGGCAAGGTCGTGGACGTGAAGGTCTTCACCCGTGAAGACAACTCCGACCTCTCGGCGGGTGTGGATATGATGGTGCGCGTCTCTGTGGCGCAGCGCCGTAAGATCACTGCGGGCGACAAGATGGCAGGACGCCACGGCAATAAGGGCGTCGTCTCCAAGGTTGTCCCTGTGGAAGACATGCCCTTCCTTGAAGATGGTACGCCCGTTGACATCATCCTCAACCCGTTGGGTGTCCCTGGCCGTATGAACATCGGTCAGGTGCTCGAAGTGCACCTCGGTTGGGCTGCCAAGCGCCTGGGTTTCCGCGCCCTGACGCCTGTGTTCGACGGCGCGACCGAAGAGCAGATCGAAGCCGAACTCGCCCGCGCGTGGATCGTGGACCAGGCCTGGAAACTGGCTGGCCAGTCTGCGTGGGAGTGGCTCAAGCAGGACGAGTATGATCCCAACTCCATTCAGGACGACGACGAAGTCCGCCGCCTCTACCTCGAGCAATACCTGGGTGACCGTGACTATGAAGTCTATGCCCTGAACGATGTTGACTACGCCCGCTTCGCTACCGCGAAGGAATGGCTGCGCGATAACGGCTATGACCCTGAGGCGATCCTGGGCGACGAACAGATTGCTTCGTCCCATGACTCTGTCACCGACGAGGCGACGATCCGTGCCTGTCTGCGCCTGTGGATGGAAAGTCTCGGTCATGCCAAGAAAATTGCGGATGACAAGGTTTACGATACGGCCCAGGAAGTGGCGCGTGAAGAAGGCGTTCCGCTCCCGATTCTTGGCAAGCAGACCCTGCGTGATGGCAAGACCGGCCTGCCCTACGATCAGGCCGTGACCGTTGGCGTGATGACCATCCTCAAGCTGCACCACCTGGTCGAGGACAAGGTTCACGCTCGCTCGACGGGCCCGTACAGTCTGGTAACCCAGCAGCCCCTTGGCGGTAAGGCTCAGTTCGGTGGTCAGCGCTTCGGTGAAATGGAAGTATGGGCGCTCGAAGCCTACGGCGCAGCTTACACCCTGCAGGAGATGTTGACGGTCAAGTCTGATGATGTCCAAGGTCGTGTCAATACCTACGAGGCCATCGTCAAGGGTGAACCGATCGAAGAGCCGAGCATCCCTGCTTCGTTCCGCGTGTTGGTCAAGGAACTACAAAGCCTCGGCCTGGCTGTGGAAGCCATCAACGAGACCGGTGATGTGGTCAAATTTGGCAAGGATGAAGAGAAACAGCATCCGCCGAAGATGGGCACCGGCCTGATGGAGCTCGGCGAAAACGTGATAGGTAAGAAGTAAATCTTGACGGTTATGTGACGGCATGTTAGAATAATCCGCCGTTGCCCAACCGGGTGGCAGTCATCCCACCTATATATGGCAGCTGAAAATGAGGCCGTCATTTTCGTTCTGATGGCCTCGTTTCTTGTAAACAGTCTTTGTGAAAAAAAAGAATTTGTAATCGGAGGCTAAGGTGCCGACAATCAATCAAATGGTCCGCAAGGGCCGCAAGAACAAGAAAGTCAAAAGCAAGGCCCCGGCTCTGCAGTATACGTTGAACTCGTATAAGCAGCGCCGCGTCCGACAGGACAAGGGCGCCCCGCAGAAGCGTGGCGTATGTACTGTCGTACGTACCATGACCCCCAAGAAGCCGAATTCGGCGTTGCGCAAGATCGCCCGCGTGCGCCTGACCAACGGCATTGAGGTCACGGCGTATATCCCCGGGGAAGGTCATCAGTTGCAGGAACACTCCGTTGTGCTTGTCCGTGGCGGACGTGTGAAGGATCTGCCTGGTGTTCGTTATCACATCGTGCGTGGTTCGCTTGACACGACCGGCGTTGCCAATCGCAAGCAGGCCCGCTCCAAGTACGGCGCGAAGCGTCCGAAGTAATCCAAGGGAGTTGTAGTAATGCGCAGAGCAAAACCCGAAAAGCGGGAGATTCTCCCCGACATCCGTTATAACAGCCTCGCCATCCAGACGATGGTGCAGCATGTTCTCAAGCGCGGCAAGAAGAGCACCGCGCTGGGTCTGGTTTATGGGGCCCTTGACATCGTCAAGGAACGCACCCAGAAGGACCCGAAGGAAGTCTTCGATACGGCCCTCAAGAACGTCGGCCCTTCGATGGAAGTGAAGCCCCGCCGCGTCGGTGGCGCCACCTATCAGGTCCCGATGGAAGTTTCGGCGGATCGCCGCTCGACTCTGGCCATCCGCTGGATCCTCTCGGCTGCGCGTGAGCGCTCCGGACAGTCCTTCTCCGAGAAGTTGGCTGCCGAACTGATGGATGCCGCCAGTGAGACTGGCGCCGCAATCCGTAAGCGTGACGAAACCCACAAGATGGCTGAGGCCAACCGCGCCTTCTCCCATTATCGCATCTAAACTGGCACGCATTTCATTATTGACATAGGTAGTTGAAGAAAAATGGCACGCGAATTTCCGCTGGAAAAATACAGAAATATTGGGATCATCGCCCACATCGACGCCGGTAAAACCACCACGACCGAGCGCATCATGTTCTATACCGGCATGACGCACCGCATTGGTTCGGTGGATGACGGCACGACCGTGACCGACTGGATGGTACAGGAACGTGAACGTGGTATTACCATCGTTTCGGCCGCCGTTTCAGCGGAATGGAAGGGCTATCAGATCAACATCATCGATACCCCCGGACACATCGACTTTACCGCCGAAGTCCAGCGCTCTTTGCGCGTTCTGGACGGTGGGGTGGTGGCGTTTGATGCCGTCCAGGGTGTGGAGCCGCAAAGCGAAACCGTCTGGCGTCAGGCAGATCGTTATGGGGTTCCGCGTATCTGTTTTGTCAATAAGATGGACCGCGTGGGTGCTTCCTATGAGCGCACCATCGAGACCATCAAGGATCGTCTTGGGGCCAACCCGATCCCGATGCAGGTCCCAATTGGTTTCGAGGCCACCTTCCGTGGGGTGATTGACCTTCTGACTATGAAGGCCATCATCTGGGAAGATGATCTGGGGAAAGAGCCGAAAATCGTTGAAATTCCCGAAGACTTGAAGTCGCAGGCTGTGGAAGCTCGTGCTCACATGCTTGAAAAGATTGCGGAACTCGATGACGATTTGACGCTCAAGTACCTGGAAGCGCAAGAGATCACGGTTGACGAGTTGAAGGCGGCGCTTCGCAAGGGGACCATCGCCAATAAGGCTACTCCTGTCTTCTGCGGATCCTCTTTGAAGAACAAGGGCGTCCAAGTATTGCTTGACGCTGTGGTGGATTATCTGCCCTCCCCGGCTGATATCCCTTCGATCCAGGCGTCCGAACCCGGCAACCCTGAGAACGTCTTCGAGCTTCCCGCCCAGGATGACGCTCCGTTGAGCGCCCTGGTCTTCAAAATTGTGACCGACCCGTATGTGGGCCGCCTGGCCTATGTGCGTATCTACTCGGGTGTGCTGACCCAGGGCCAGACGGTCCAGAATAGCACCAAGGGCCGCAAGGAACGCATCGGCCGCCTGATCCGTATGCATGCGGATCATCGCGAAGATGTGACCGAGGTCCGCGCGGGCGACATTGGTGCGGTGTTGGGCTTCAAGGAAAGCTTCACCGGCGATACTCTGTGTGATAACAAAGCGCTCGTCCTGGAGAGCATTTCCTTCCCCGAGCCCGTTATCTCGATTGCCATCGAGCCGAAGAGCACCTCCGACCAGGAAAAGATGGGTGAGGCTCTGCGCAAGCTGGCCGAAGAAGATCCCACTTTCCGTGTCAACTCGGACGAGGCCACCGGCCAGACCGTGATCCGCGGTATGGGTGAGCTTCACCTTGATATCATCGTGGATCGCCTGCTGCGCGAGTTCAAGATTCAGGCGAACGTCGGCGCTCCGCGCGTGGCGTATCGCGAGTCGATCACCAAGCCTGTCAAGGAAGTCAATTACAAGTATGCCAAGCAGTCGGGTGGTCGTGGCCAGTACGGTCACGTGGTGTTCTCGATGGAACCCGGTGAGCGCGGCAGCGGCATCGTCTTCGAAAACAAGATCGTCGGCGGATCCATTCCGAGAGAATACATCCCTGCTGTCGAAAAAGGCTTCAAGGAAGCATCTGAAACCGGTGTTTTGGCTGGCT
The DNA here is from genome assembly GCA_016191845.1 of Chloroflexota bacterium. Taxonomy (GTDB): domain Bacteria; phylum Chloroflexota; class Anaerolineae; order Anaerolineales; family Villigracilaceae; genus JACPVF01. Next base: position 578 of record JACPVF010000008.1, on the reverse strand, counting down.
ATCCTGTCGTCGACCTGAAGATTTCCCTGTTCGATGGTTCCTTCCATGAAGTCGACTCGAACGAAATGGCCTTCAAGATGGCCGCTTCGATGGGCTTCAAGGAAGGCGTTCAGAAGGGCAATCCCATCCTGCTCGAGCCGATGATGAAGGTTGAAGTTGTCGTTCCCGAGGAGTACCTTGGCGACGTGATGGGCCAGATCAACAGCCGCCGCGGCCTGATCCAGGGCATGGAAGTCCGCCCTGGCAACGCCCAGGCCGTCCGCGCCATGGTTCCGCTTGCGGAAATGTTCGGGTATGCCACCCAACTCCGCTCGGCCACGCAGGGACGCGGCGTGTTCAGCATGGAATTTGACCACTATGCGCCTGTGTCGCAGTCGGTGGCGGAAGACATTTTGAAAGCGTAACCTCTTTCTTTCATAATTCAAGGAGATTTCATAATGGCGAAGGCAAAATTTGATCGCAGCAAGCCGCATCTGAACGTGGGGACGATGGGACACATCGACCACGGCAAGACCACGTTGACCGCGGCGATCACGAAGGTGGCTGGGTTCGCGGGGATGGCGGATTTCAAGGCGTAT
>JACPVF010000007.1 GCA_016191845.1 Chloroflexota bacterium | reverse complement strand
GGCCGAGCAGGTGGGAGCGGTGTCGAGCACGGCAGCGGTGTCGCCATCCACGAAGCCCGAGTAGCTGGGCGTGATGGACGGAGCTGCGTCCCCGTATGTGATCGTCGCGCTCGAGGCCGTCACCGTCAATACAGGCTTGGCCACGGGTTGGAGATTCAATCCTGTAACGACCGGGTCATGGTCCGAGATGCGGAACTGATCAGCATTGTACAGGCTGACGATCTGCCCGGCCGTCTTGTAATCGGTGTTGTAGTCAAGCACAGACGGTTCGTCTGAGTTGATGTGCCAATCTTCGACGTCATTGGTTTGCGCGAGCAGGCTAGCCGAGCCGAGAGCGTAATCGAGGTACCCCCACTGTCCATCGAAGACGTATGAGTAGGCATTCGGGCCACCGAAGTGGGCCACCATGTTGGTGAATCCACCCGCCTCGAAAGCCGCGATCGGGTCTTCCTTGGCATAGGAGTTCATATCGCCGACGACCAGGATGTCGGGATCATTGGTACCGGTCGGGTCGGTGTTGAACCAATTAAGCAGTTCACCGACCGCAATGGTGCGGACGATATTGCAGTTACCCTGTCCATCGCCGGCATCGGGATCATCGCAGGCGCTGCCCTTGCTCTTGAGGTGATTGACATTGAAGAGGAAGGTCTCGCCATTCGGCAGTTTGAAGGCCTGCAACAGCGAGGTGCGGTTGCGTGCAGCCGAGTCACCGGCATTGATGAAGGCCACAGTGTTGAGAGTGGCGGTGGTGCCCACCGGGGTAACGGAAGCCGGCTTGTAGAGGATGCCAACCTTGATGGCATCGGTACCCAGCGAGTTGACGCCGTTGGTCGTATCGGGATTGATGAAGGCATAGGTGCCAGCACCCGCTGCAGCGTTGAGTTTGGTCACCAAGTCTTGAATGGCACTGGATGAGTCGTAGCCGTCATTTTCCATTTCGACGATACCGATCACATCCGCATCCATCGTGAGGATGGCAGCAACAGTCTTGTCGGACTGACGGGTGAACTCGGTGGCATTGTCTGCACCGCGACAGTCGGTGGCCGCCCCGCCCACACCGTAGGTACAGGCGCCGACCCCAAAAGTATTGAAGTAGTTGAGCAGGTTCATGCCCACCACTTTGAGGTTACCGCCCACCGAAGGAGCGGAGGTCGGGCGCGCATTAGACGCCACGAAATTCGGAGAACCGCCACCCATGGCATTGATCGGACGAATGCGATAGGCGTTCGGGCTGGCCGAGTTTCCACCCCAGGTATAGTTGAAGATGCCTGTCAGGTTGGTGATGGTATCGCCGCCGCGCAGCGTGTTGCTGGCCGAGAGCGGAAGTCCACCGCGGCCGAACACGATCGGGTCGGGATTCTGAGCCTGAGAGGAATCATCCACAATGATCTGGTTCAGGTCGTTGGCGGCCTGCAAAGCCAGGGCGGGAGCGCCCGGCAACACCACGTTGGTGGGCTGGGCCAGTTTAGCGGTGCCGCTCAGGGTCACCTGGCCGAAACGGCCAAGCAGATAATGCTCGGTCACATACAGCGTCTGCGGGACACGCACCAGCATGCCCTCATACTGCTCTTCCGCCGCCGTGCTGGCGAAGGGCAGGGAAATGTCGGTGGGCGTGATGGTATTGCCTGTGGATAACACAGTGATGTTGGTGACGGTGCCGATCTGGGTCTGGCCCTGGTACTCAGCCACCGTACCGGTCACGCGCACCAGATCGCCTAGATTGACGCTGTTGTTGCTGCCGTTATAGATGTACAGGCCATCCGAAGTGGCTGGGTTGCCATCGCCGGTCGGGTCCTGGATGTAGAAGCCACCAAGAGCAGGGGAGGCGCCTTCATAGTCGCCGACCACAACGCCCAGGGTGGTCTGCACGCCCGGCAGGGGCGTGATATCGGTCGTGCCCTGGATCGAGTAGATGGGCGTGATGGCCGCATCGTCATTGAGGATGGTGCCCTGGCCCTGCCCGTCAGCGACCGTCACGCCAGTTACATTGGTCAGGTTGACGAAGAAGGTCTCGTTGGCCTCGTTGGCGTAATCGCCGTTGACGGTCACGTCGAAGGTATAGGATGTGTTACCGGCCGTGATGGCCTGGCTGCTCAGGTTCTTGGCGACGTAGTCGCTGCCGGCCGTGGCGGTGCCATCGGCGGTGGCGATATCGAAGGTCACATCGCCGCCCACGGGGATGTTCAGGCTGGTGGTGAAGGTGAAGAGTTTGGTGCCGCTGTCGCCTTCAGCCATGGACACATCGCTAATGGATATCACGGGTACGACGGCGTCATCGTTGGTGATGGTGCCCTGGCCTTGGCCATCGCTGACGGTCGCGCCAGTCACGTTGGTGACATTGACGAGGAAGGTCTCGGTTAGCTCGGTGTCGGTGTCGCCATAGACGGTCACGTCGAAAGTGTAGGACGTGTTACCCGCGGCAATGGTCTGGCTAGTGAGACTCTTCGCCTCATAATCACTACCTGCTGTGGCGGTGCCGTCGGCGGTAGCAATGTCGAAGGTCACGCCACCGACCGGGGCCGGAGAAGACAAGCTTACCGTGAAGGAGGCCAGGCTGGTGCCCGAGTTACCTTCAGCTGGCAGGGTCACATCGTTGATGGAGAGCGCCGCACCGGCCGCTACAGGCGTCAGCGAGAAGTCATCCACTGCCAGGCCGTCATCCGCGCCGGTTGCGTCGGCATCTACCCAGCGGATCCAGAAAGTGGACCCATTCGCAATGTTCAGGCTAGATATGGTGGTGCTTAAAGAAGTTCGCGAAGACGCCGCATTGCCATTTTTTGCGCCCGTCGTGGCTGTATCAGGCGTAACAAAATTCAAGGCCGAAACAGGCGTCCAAGTCCCAGTAGATAAACTGGTTGCATCAACGCTATATTCGAAATTGAGTTGATCCGTCCTGGATGCTGTACCCAGGCGCCACTCTTCACCGACATAAGAAACATCAAGAGCGGCAATGGCACTCCCAGTGTTATTGGTGAAGGATGCTCCATAAACAGGGATCAGGGTGCCACTGCGCAGGCTACCCAATGCACGATCCGTGGCTGCTGCCGAACCATAACTGTAGGTATCACCGGTATTGCCTGCCCCGGTATCCACAGCATATTGCTCATTGTCGCGAGCTCCCCCACCAGTTTCGAGCATATCCCAGCCGGTGATGCTGAGGACATTCGTGGTGGATCCTGCCGTATTGGACAGGGTGTCAAAATTTTGGGTATAGGCGGTGAAGCCGTTCAGGCTAACCGTTCCCGCCGCCCTGGCGGGAGTAGCCGGCACAAGGCCCAAATTAAGCGCCCCCGCCAGCAAGGCGGCGATGGTCATCAGCCGCCAGAGTTTATTGATCGATAGCATGTACATTCTCCTTTTTCGAATGGGTGAGCGTCCCGACCGCCACACACTACGACGGGATGCCAGGATCATCAGCAACCGCATTTTCCGATGATCTCAAACAAGCCCCCCAAGGAAAGAACCAGTTACCATCTTCGATAGACAATCTCCTTAATGGATTTTAAATCGCGCGCCGCAACAAGCAGGTGCGTTCATTTTTATGTCAATGATGGAACAAGTTTCTAAAGGGAATGTCTACAAGTAAAGCCCACCCTACCGATAAAAAAAGGCAGTGAAGATCTTGCCGTGAATCCACAAAGATTCACCGTATTGGTCTCCACTACCGCCGAGCAGGTAACTTATATCATAAAGGAGGAAGACTTACAATCCAACCAGGGTCACAAATTGAACGATTTATATCACTTCGCGATATACTACGCCCATGCCTACTCTCCGCATCGGCCTGTTCGGCGGCACCTTCGATCCGCCGCATCTTGGTCACCTAATCCTTGCCAGCGAAGCCAGCACCCAACTACATCTTGACCGCCTGTTGTGGGTGCTCACCCCTTCCCCACCGCATAAGCGTGACCAGGTGATTACCCTGCTTGAACACCGCCTTGCCATGCTGGAACTCGCCATCGCAGACAACCCCGCCTTCGAGTTTTCGCGCATCGAACTGGAACGACCCGGTCCGCACTATACACTTGATACGGTGAAATGGGTCCAGGCAGAATCCCCTTCCGCAGATGTGATTCTGCTGATCGGCGGCGATTCCCTGCACGACCTGCCCACTTGGTATCGAGCTGCGGACCTCGTGGCTGCCTGCCGCGAAATTGGTGTGATGCGCCGCCCCGGCGACTCTGCTGACCTGTCGGCGTTGGAGCGCGGGTTGCCCGGGATCCGCCCGAAGGTCCGCTTTGTGGATGCGCCCTTATTGGAAATCGCTTCGAGCGAGATCCGCCGGCGGGCGGCGGGTGGGGAATCCTTCCGCTACTACGTCCCACCTAATGTATACGAATATATCCTGCGACATAAGCTATACCGCTAAATTCGCAACAAAAAAAGAACGCGCCCGTACGGGCGCGTTCTGCATTCATGGGAAAAATTATGGAGTTGGCATCGGCAGGTTGAAGGTACGTTGAACAAGGACGGCCATCTCAGCGCGGCTTACGATCCCTTCGGGGCAGAAGTATCCGCCTCCGCATCCCACCGAGATGTGGTCAGTCCCAAGTTCTTCTGCCCAGCGAGCCGCCCAATGGGTGGATGGCACATCCACCCAGACGGTGCCAGTCGGGTCGGGCGGGACGTATGCTGAGCCAGACCGTCCACGCAGCAGGAAGACTGCCGATTGGGCGCGGGTAATCGGGTAGTTCGGGCAGTATTGTGTGCCACCACAGCCACCTGTGATTCCATCAGCCTTGAGCGCCTCGATAAAATAGCGAGCAAAGTTGGTGGTGGTATCCGTGTAGGTCAAGGTTGGGGTACCGGGGTTAAAGGATCCGCCATGCACACCACGTTCGATATAAACGGCCATCTCCGCGCGGGTAATGGCAATATTAGGGCAGTACGTCAGTGGCGAGTTGATGCAGCCACCGGTAATGCCATAGGCCCAAATCGACTGGATGTAATCCAGCGCCCAGTGGCCGTAGGGCACATCCGCAAAGGGAGTGATGGTATTGGCGGTCACCGTGGTGGAGCCATTGGTCGTGATGGCACCAGTCGCGTTGATCGCATAAGCCGCAGCATTGAGGGTCAGGGGGGTATTGACCTTCTTAAGCTTGTCCACTTGCACCGTGACGTTGAAGGAGCCGTTGGCCGAAACTGCGCCCAAATTACAGGTCACCAGGCTGGCCACTGGAGTGCAGGTGTACCCGCCCGTATTGGAAACAAAGGTGGTGTGACCGGGCAGGGTGAAGGACACCTGCGCATTGGTGATGGGTGCATCCGTGGTGTAGTTGAAGGTGTAGGTGTACTGGTCATCGGGTTTGACGGTGGCCGCTCCACTGGCGGACAGACCCAGGTTGGCAGCAGGGATTTGCGTGAAGACAGTCGGGCCGCCCATGGTCGGGAAGTTGGTGACGGAGATCGAATAATCCCCGTGTGCGATCAGTGTCCCCGCCGGGACCGAACCGATGGTCCCACTGACAGTGAAGCTGCCCGTACCGCCGGCGGCCACGCCTGTGTAATCACAGGTGACCGGGTTCAAGCCGCTGCAGTGAGCCGGATCACCTAATGTGGTAAAGGTCACATTGGCAGGCGGGTAGATCACGATGTGCGGGTTGATGGCGATGCCCGTACCGTTCTTATAGATATAGGTATAGGTGATGGGGCCACCCGAAACGCCAGTGGCAGGGCCAGTAGCAAGGATGCTCGGGCCGAGGATGTCACCGTCGGTGAACTCATCCACGTACACGTAACCGGGGTGGCCGGTGGGCTGACAACCCGCAGCCGTGATTTCGAGCAGGATCGAGTCGCCGGCATCCACAGGGTGCAGGGCCGAAGAGGCCAAATCAACGTAGGTCCAATCGAGGTACTGCCAGACATCACCCGCAATGGTGCCGAAGGACGGACCGGTCTGCCAGTTCTTGCCCGGCTCACCTACGTAGGATGAGAAGTCGTAGATGACGTCGTTGCCTTTGCTAAGATTGGTCACCTTGACGCGGAAGTATGGTTTCTCTTCATCCGTGTGAGGGAAGGCCGGGTTAACCATGACAGCCGCATACGTGAAACGGACGTGCGATTTTCCATCCAGCGGGTCAATCACGGCGGTGGTGGTTTGCGAAATGGTGTTGGCATTCGCGGGATAACCGCCATCATAATAGGACAATTCGCTGTTCACACGTGCCGAATAATGTCCAAAGGCCGGGTATTTGACGACGCCGTTGGTGTTGGGATCCGAAATACTCAGGGGATCCACAGCCGGTCCGCCGACGATTGCGCTCAGATTCGTCCCTCCCGAGCCTGGCGGTTGAGTATATCCATTATTGAGGAAGGTGGTGATCGACCAGCCGGTGAAGTCACCGGTCTCGAAGTCACCATTGGTGAATGCCGCCCAAGCCACGGTGACGATAAGCAGGGCCCCCAAAATTGCCATGACGGTCGCAAGGCCTAGCTTTTTCATTTTTTTTGAAATCTCCTAAAAAGAAAAGAATCAAAATCGAAAATGAACCTGCGCAAGAGAAATATCGTATTTTGAGCAACCTCCTTGAGCGGAGTCTTTATGAAGGTCTCTGCAAAAATGGAATAATGGACGCAGAGAAATAAAACGTTATGGACGATCCCCCACATGAGTAGACAACCTACTTGCTCTAAAAAAATTTGGCTAATGTTAGTACAATCCCATCCACCTGTCTACGGTAAAAATGGAGTAAAAAAGAACGCACCCTTGTTGGGTGCGTTCTTTTTTACTGTACAGGAGCAAAGACTAAGGAGTCGGCATGGGCAGGTTGTAAGTGCGCTGGACAAGCACAGCCATCTCAGCGCGGCTAATTGCGCCATCGGGGCAGTACTTGCCGCCACCACAGCCACTGGAGATGTGGGCGGTGCCCAGTTCTTCAGCCCAGCCTGCAGCCCAGTGGTTGGCCGGGACATCGAGCCAGACCGTACCAGTCGCAGCGGCGGGAACGTAAGCCGCTCCGGAGCGTCCGCGCAGGAGGAAGACCGCCACCTGGGCACGAGTGATCGTCATACCCGGGCAGAACTGCGTGTTACCAGGATTGCAGCCAGCGGTGATGCCGTCCGCCCTGAGCGCTTCGATGAAGTACTTGGCGAAGCTGGCAGCGGTATCCGTGAAGGTCAGAGCCGGGGTGCCGGGGTTGAAGTTGCCGCCATGCACAGCGCGTTCGATGTAGACAGCCATCTGCTCACGGGTGATCAGGGAGTTCGGGCAGTAGGTCAACGGCGAGTTGACACAGCCACCGGTGATGCCATAGGCCCAGATCGACTGGATGTAATCCAGCGCCCAGTGACCATAAGCCACGTCCGCAAAGGGAGTAACAGTGTTGGCAGTGACGGTAGCCGAACCATTGACGATCGCCGCACCGTTGTCACTGATCGAGTAAGCCGTGGTGGCAAGGGTCAGCGGGGTGTTGACCTTCTTGAGTTTATCCACCTGAACCGTGACCGTGAAGGAACCGTTGGCAGTGATGGCGCCGAGGTCACAGGTTACCACGCCGGCCGCTTCCGCACAGGTGAATCCGCCGGTATTGGAGACGAAAGTGGCATGACCGGGCAGGGTGAACTTGACCTGGGCATTGAACGGGGTGGGCGAAGTGGTGTAGTTGAAGGTATACACATACGGATCGCCAGGCTTGATCGTGGCCGCGCCGCTGGCAGTCAGGGTGAGGGTGGCGGGGATGTAGGTGAAGCCGCCGACAGAGGTTGCCGAGCCGCCAGGGACCGTCACCACGACGTCCACCGGGCCGGCGGTGTGAGCCGGGGTCGTGCAGGTGATCTGCGTGTCAGAGTTGACCGCACAGGAAGCGTTCGTGCCGCCGAAGGTGAAGCCAGTTGCGCCGGTGAAGCCGGTGCCGGTGATGACCACAGTCGTGCCGCCGGAGGTCGGGCCGGAGGTGGGATTCATGCCCGTGATAGCGGTGGCGATGTAAGTGAAGCCGCCGACAGAGGTTGCCGAACCGCCGGGAACCGTCACCACGACGTCCACCGCGCCGGCAGTGTGGGACGGGGCCGTGCAGTTGATCTGCGTGTCAGAGATAACCGTGCAGGTGGCGTTCGTGCCGCCGAAGGTGAAGCCGGTCGCGCCGGTGAAACCGGTGCCGGTAATGACCACCGACGTGCCGCCAGCCACCGGGCCAGAATTCGGGGTGATATTCGTGATAGACGGACCCACGAAGGTGAAGCTGCTGGGGAAGGCGGCTGTACCATTCGTGTTCGTGACCGAAACATCGACGGTGCCAGCCGTGTGCGACTGCGTGACGACGGTGATGGTATTGTCATCGACGATAGTGAAGTTGCCAGCCGTATAGGTGGTGGTGTCGATCTGGACAGCCGTCGCGCTGATGAAGTTGGTGCCAGTGATGGTCACGAGCGTGCCGCCCTGGACCGGGCCGGAGGAAGGAGAGATCGAGGTGATCGAAGGAGCGGTGTTGGTGACAGGAGCAGTCGGCCCAAAGTCATCCACATACACGTAGCCCCAGTGAGCGCCCTGAGTGTAGGCGCAGCCAGCAGCCACGACTTCGAGGACGAGGGTGTCGCCCGCGCCGAGTTCGGCGGGAGCATAGGTCAGGTCGTACACCTGCCAGGGCATGTACTTGACACTGCTCTGGATGGGGCTGATCTTCCAGTTGGGGTTGCCATCATCGGGGTAAGAGAACTTGTCGAACAGCACCTTGTCCGGGGAGCCAGAGCGCACGCGGATCAACTTGACGTGCATGAAGGGCTGGTCCTGAGGAGTATGGGAGCCCTTGTCCAACACAGGGGCATAGGCGAAGAAGATGTGGTAATTGCCGTCGGTACCCACATCGCCACCAGCGATCAGGCCCGACTGGCTCAACTTGTTCATGTTATTGGAAGCGAGCATCATCGAGCCCAGGTAGTTGACCACGGCCGAGTTGCTGCCTCCATACGGCAGGCAGATCTCGCCGTTGGAGTACGGGTCGCAGGTAATGCCGGGCCCGAAGTTGGCGTCCATCCAGGCCGTATTGACAATGAACGTGTCATCGGTAGCCACAGCGCCCGATACTGAAGAGACCGGAATGGTATTGTAGGTGGCGGGAGGGCCGACGACAATGCCAGCGTTCAGATAGGTGGCATCCTTGGTCCAGCCGGTGAAATCACCGGTTTCGAAGTTGCCGTTGCTGAACATCGCAAAGGCAACTGTGAAGACGAGCAGGGCCGCAACGAGGGCAAGCCCAATGGCCGAACTGAATTTTTTCATGCTGCATTCTCCTAGAAAAATGAATGGTGACGAATTTTTTCGAGTGCTGTGAAGAAGAGAGAGTAAGTATCTTTTTGGTTGGTCTCCTTTGGCGAATGATTTATATGAAAGGGTTCCTGTAAAAAATACAGAAATAATACGGCGACTACATCGACTCTCTCAGCAGAAACAACATCCCTTGGGTGGTGGGCGATTGCGGCTCCCCGCCCGCCAGCAGCGTGACCGTGTTGGTCAGCGCGTCCAGGCCAATCAGCGTGACGGAGGGGGTCTTCGCCAGGCGGGGGAGCAGCCGCGGGGTGCGCGCATCGCGCAGGTCAGCCACAATGAATTCGATCCCATCCAGGTCCTTGGCCAACTCGCTGCCATCGGCGCGAAAGACTTCCCAGCCCGGCTGCAATTGCAGTTTCGAAGTCAGCCTGGCGATCAGGATGGAGCTTCCGTAAAGAAGGATCTTGTGAACAGTAGTAGTTTCCATGATGGCTCGTATCTGGCCGTAATGGTAGTCAGATGCCCCCTGTCTGTCACTGTACCTAAGGGAAAAAACAGGTACAGTCAAAGTACAGTCATTTGACAGTTATGAAAGCCCCACAAAAAGGCCCTGCAAGGGAATTTTTCACCTCTGCAGGGCCAAAAACAAGCAAAAAATGCAATTTTGGGTATGAATCAATCGCCCAGGGTGGTCGACGGACCACGTCGGCGGCGATCATCCTGGAACTGGCGGACGTAGGCAATGATCTGTTCGCGGTTTTTTAGGTTCAGGCGCTCGGAGATCTGCGCCATGTGATATTTGATGGCTCGCTCGGTGAGGCTCAATTGAGCGCCCACCTCCTTGTAGGTCAGGCCGCGCGCAACCAGCCGCAACACCTCCCACTGGCGGACGGTCAATTCCTGGGGGACCGTCTCGGCGCGGAAGGAAGCCGGGCGCGGCGCAGTCACAGAGCGATTGAACTCGGTCAGCATGCGCGTGGCGATCTCGGGGGCCATCTGCGATTCGCCGCGCACCACCGAGGCCAGCCGCATAAAGAGTTGGTTAGCCTCCAGGTTCTTCAGCAGATAGCCGTCCGCACCGTGACGCAGGGCATCCAACAGATTATCGTCCTCTTCAGAATCCGTCATCACCACCACCCGCGTCCCAGGGAATTCGACCCTGATCAGGCGTGTAACCTCGATGCCATTGGAGACGGACATGTGCACATCCATGATAACCATATCCGGGCACAGGTTCCTCACCAGTTCGAGGGCCTCCACGCCATTGCGCGCCCGACCGATCACGGCCAGACCACGCGCGGTGAGCAGATTTTGCACCCCTTCCAGAAAGAGCGGGGAATCGCCCACCAGCAGGACACGCAGCCCACGGATATCCTTCGAATCTTTCGAAGACGGCAGCACGCGTGGAACGTGGATCAACACCCGCGTGCCCTGCCCCGCCGCCGAGCGGATCTCCAGCCGCCCGCCCACCTGCTCGGCGCGCTCGCGCATGATGCTCAGCCCGAAGCGTTTCTCTCCCACACCGGGCGCGTGCTGCGGATCAAAACCGCGCCCGTCATCGCTGACAATGAAGACGATCTCGTTGGCCAGCGAGGTGATCAACACCTCCACGCGCCGCGCCGCAGCATGCTTGCGGACGTTGACCAATGCTTCCTGCACGATGTGCAAAAGCTGATCCTCCACCGTCTCAGGCAAAAGAGGAAGGGTATTCTGGGATGGGCTAAAGATGGTCTCGATATTCCACGCTTGACTGAAGACGCGCAGGGACTCCTGCAAGACCCCGTAAAACCCCTGTTGAGGCTTGGCAGGGTCGCGCAATCCCAGGATGTAATGACGCAAGTCGATGTGCGCATCCTGCGCCGCGCGCACGATGCGCTCGAGGTTTTCCTGCGCCGCCGGTACCTGGTTCCGTTCGAGGAAGGCTTGCGCCGCCTGAGCCTGCACGTTGACAAAGCCGATCACCTGACCGAAGCCATCGTGCAGTTCACGGCCTAATTGCTCCCGTTCCTCGACCACAGCCAGATCCCGTTGTTGTTGGATGATCTGCGCCTCGGCCGCCGCCCGTTCATCGATCTCGATCAACAGGCGCTCATTGGCCGCCTGCAATTCACGCGTCCGCTCGGCCACGCGATCTTCGAGCATGGTCACCAGCGAGCGCAGATGCAACACCATTGAATTAAAGGAGTTGGTCAATGAACCGATCTCGTCATTGAAGCGGATCGGCATCTCCACATTCAAGTCGCCGCCTTCCACCTTCCCTGCGCCATCCAGCAATTCGCGCAACGGCCTGACGATGCTGGAGTGGATCGTTAACGGCAGTGTTACCAACAGGAGGAGGCTACTTGCCAACACCAGCCAGGCCAGCGGACGGGCAAAACGGTCCAGATGCACGCGGAAATCCTGGTGAATATCCTGTACCACGCCATTCGGTCCACTCTGGATCGAAGCCGAGAGATCGGCCACTTGTTCCACCGGCGCCGACAGACCGGGCGTCACGCCGCGCAACCAGGGGTTGGCAGAAGGATCTGCGTCAGGATCGAAGGGGATTGGGGTGGCCAGACCATTATAGGTCACGTCAAAACTACCATCGCCTCGCAGCACAGCCTGGAAGGTGTACACCGCCTTGTGGTGATTTTCCTCAGGCAAATGATCCCAGGTGACGATCAGGCGGTCTCCATCCACACGAGTGTACACACCGCCGCCTGCCGCAGGATCCAGGTCCACCAGCAAGGCAAAAATGCCCGGGAACCTGCCATATTCATATTGCAGGTTGGGATGCTGCAATTCTCGTCCCATGCTGATGACGCCTACACTGGTGACGGAAACCTGCTGATAAGTTTTTCCATAAAAAGGGAATGCGAAACCCAGCATGTGATTGCGGGAATCGCCGAACGAAGTGACGTCCACTCTCTCGCCCAAGTCGGTCTCAAAGTAAAACGGGATCACCGCTACATCATATCCGCCCTGGGTATTGGGCGTGTAACGCAGGGTCTGGTGATCGGTCAGCACGGGTTGATAGGCAGCAATGGCGGCAGGCGAGACCACCCAGCCTGCAAGTCCCAGCACCATCAACAATAGGGTGAGCGTCCCGCCAGACAATTTCTCCAGGAAGGAGGTTGACTCAGGTAGAAAGTTCAAATAAGCGCTGGCAAATAGAAACAACGTGACCAGGATCCCCACTGACAGAGACGCATTATACGTGGTGGCAGAAATCACCGACTCCGTCTGTAAGATATTGACAATAGCCAGCATGAAAAGCGGGGAAAAAATCAATGCGAACAGACGTGTACTGTGCGCGCCCACGCCCTGCGGTTTCCAGAGTTTATGCCACCAGGCAACAGGCCGTGGATCGGCAGCCACCGTCTGGAGCAGGAAAGCCGCCAATACCCAGGCGAACATGGCCGCCAGGGCATAATCGGCGATGGGAGGACGATAATCCACCGTATCGTGCTGAAGAAGCAGGCTATACCGATAGATGGCATATTGCAATTCGTACAGTGTATAAGCTGCACTCAGGCTGAACGCCAACAATGAACCCCAACGACGGGCAGGAAACTGCTCGGGGTAACGGTAGATGAATTGGAGCAGGAAGACCAGCGCCACCCCCAGCACGGTATTTTCAAGATAAACCGCATACAAGCGCGGTCCCGGCAGGGAAGCCGCATCGAAGAACAACAAGCCGACGAAAATCGTGACCGAGGCAAAGAAGGCCGCCAGCAGGCGAGTTTGTACACTTCCCCCGCGGGCGCGAGAGAACAGGTATAAGGTGATCCCCAGACTCAAGATGAGTTGAGTCAGGTAACCGATCGAGGCTGGCGTGAAGTAAAGGCTTTGCGTCAGGGCCATAGGACTTCAAAGGGCGGCCTGCGACCGCCCTTCGTTATGCATCCAGGTGATAGGTGTGATAAGCATTCTGACAGGGGTTTCCCCAGGTGATGTGCATCTCTCGCGCCGTAAGATCAATTACCAGCGCACAGATGGTTTTTTCCCTGTCGAGCGGATCGATCCCCGAAATATTATGGTTACAGATCGAGTTAGGAATGTTGACGTGGTCCTTCTGAATGGACTGAAGCGTCTTGATCGAGTGAGACTGGCTCTGGCGCAGCAGGCGCAGGGCACGGAAGTAGCGCACACGCGAGGAGATCAACTCCTCGGGATCGCTTTCAACCTCCTTCATGTGCGGCGTCAGGTAATGGTTGGTGTGGACCATGTACCCATCGGTGCCGTGCAGGATCTCGAAGCGGCGCGCCGAGACCTCAAGTGAATACATCTCGCCGCTCTCGTGCACCAGCAGATGATTGTAGCCCGCTGCACGGTGCGGGATGAGTGCCCGCCCGATGGCACCCGAGATGCGTCGGGCAGACAGGATGGCACGTGCCACCACCAGGCGCGGAATGCCGATGCGCGAGTCGGTCGGGTAGACCGAATCGATCAGTTGAGCAATGCCGTAGGCATTGAAGCCCACGTTGGGTAGCAGGCCGCCATAGGTCATGGCCAAATAGGGCGGTTCTTCGTTCGGGCGGGCCGAGATGACATAAACATCATCCTCATCCTCGGGAACCCAATCCTCGTTGTGGGCCGCCAGGACGTGACCGTCGGCGGTGAGTTCCTCATTGACGGCGAAGCTGGTACAACGCGTGAGATGTAGAGCGTCCATCGTCACGGCTTCCATGGTGTTGAGCGTGACGACCTCGTCGAAGTTGACATTGGCACCCTCGGCGATGCCGCGCAATTCATCCACATATTGCGGATAACGTTCTTCGGCAAAAGGCAGGTACTTGCGAGCCTGGATCTGTGCGCCATCCCAGGTTAGCTCCAACTGAGCATAGGATTGGGCAATCAACGCGCGCGCATTCTCTACACTGTGCTGGATCTGTTCACGGCGGGCCTCGCCGATCTGTCGACCCATCTCGCGGTGGGAGCCTGAGACCTCGATCAGCGGCGGTGGGGTAGGATGGATTTGTGTATCAGAAATGGGGAGGGAAACTCGATTGGACAACATGGTTCTCCGATAATAACCACCCCGACGATAAAGTCGGTGTACACTTCATTATATCATGCAGGGCGATTTACCCTTCCCCCGCCTCGCAGGCACCCATGCGGGTATAATGGGCGGGATGATTGAACTGACGATTCCCGGGCAAGGCGAACTGCGTATCCAGCACGTAGTGACCGACGTGAACGGCACCCTGGCCCTGGATGGTCAACTGCCCGACGGCCTCGCCAAGCGTCTCTCGGCCCTGCGTGACCGTGTGACCCTGCACCTGATTACCGCCGACACACACGGACGCCAGGCCTCCATCGACCAGCAGTTGGGAGTGACCGCTGAACGGCTCCAGCCCGGGAACGAACCCGCGCAAAAAGCGGACTTTGTGCGCAGGCTTGGCGCCGATACCGTGGTTGCCATCGGGCAGGGCGCGAACGATGCGGCCATGCTCAAAGAAGCCGCCCTTGGCATCTGCGTGATGTCACGCGAGGGCGTGGCTGTGGAAACCCTGCTGGCCGCCGACATCGTGGTTCCCGATATCTTCGCTGCGCTCGAACTCCTCGAAAAGCCTTTACGTATTCTCGCCACCCTCCGAACATGACCCTTAACGAACCGCCCATCCTCCCTTCCGACCCTCAGCCGACACCCATGCCGGATTCGGCCGCCCGCCGACGCCGCGCCCGCCGCGCGCAATTGATCCCCGACGCGGAAGGCCGCGCCGAGGTGATGGCTTCGCTGGCCAAACGCGCCTACCCCACTTATGAGTTCTTCGTCTTCGCCGTGCTGAGCGGTGCAGTGATGGGCTTGGGCTACCTGCTCGACTCGCCCGCCGTCCTGCTGCTGGGCATCCTGCTGGCGCCTTTGATGACTCCCTGGGTGGGCATGACGTTGGCGCTCATCACAGGCTCGGTGCGATTCTTCATCGAGACGGCGGTGGCCCTGTCGATCGGTGTGATCCTGGTCTTCCTGAGCGGGCTGATGTCTGGCCTGGCGGCCCGTCCCTTCCTGCCGTTGACGCTCACCAACGCCTTCCTGAACGGCGCGTTATGGCCGCACAGCCTGCCTGTGCTGGTGTTGGGTGCGATCCTATTGGTGGTCTCCTTCGTGCGCTCGGAGGATAAACCCTTCCTACCGAGCGTGCTGGTGGCGTACTTCTTCCTGGCCCCCGTTAGCGTGGCAGGCTTCGGCCTGGGCAGCGGCGTGGAAGGTCTGTGGCCCAAGTCTGCGTGGGTTTTCGTGGTGAACTTCGCGCTGGCCACCCTGCTCGGCATGTTGACCTTTGTGGGCTTCCGCTTCCGCCCGTCGCGCGCGGGCTGGATGACGAGCGGAGGTGCGGTGGTCGTGCTCGGGTTGGCCATCCTCTTTTTGCTGGTACCAGGCCTCGGGTCCAGACCCAAGGCAGTGGCCCCCGCCCCCACGCAGACACAGTCTGCGACGCTCACCGCTACATTCCAGGTTGTCGTCCCAGCCACCAAGGTCTCGACCTCTTCGACCCCCAAGCCGACCCTGACTCCGCGTGTGCAGACCGCCACCCTGAGCCCGGTGGCGCTGACCATTGAAGTGACTCTGCCTCCGACCGAGACGCTCACTCCCACGTTGACCATCGAACCCACACCCGTGTACGCCAAGATCAGTTCCGATTCTGGCGGTGGCGTGAACCTGCGCAAGAGCCCGAACGGCACCTATATCGCCACGCTCGACAACGGTTCGCTGGTGCAGGTGCTGCCCGACGTGCAGGACGTCAGCGGTGTGACGTGGGCGCACGTCATCGCCACCAAGAACGGCCGCCAACTGGAAGGTTGGATTCTTCAATCGGTGCTGACGACGGCTACGCCTGTCCCAAATTGGGAGCCGACCGAGACCGAGACTCTCGCCCCAAGCGAAACCCTCGAAGTCACCCCCGCCCCTTAGCCCATCCCAGACTTCGGAGTCTTTGCCGCAACCGTTTCTCGAATTGCGGATGGACCCGAAGTCTTTATCATAAAAAAACTCCCTGGAGGATGCATGCCCATTCATTTTGGAACGGACGGCTGGCGAGCCGTCATCTCGGATAGTTTCACCTTCGACAACCTGCGCATGGTGGCGCAGGCCATCGCCGACGCGGTGGCCTCCGAATATTGGAACAAGAATGATGACACCGACTCGAAGAAGGTGGTGATCGGTTTCGACACACGTTTTCTCTCGGACCGCTTCGCGGGCGAGGTGGCGCGTGTGCTGGCCGCCAACGGATTCAAAGTGCTATTGAGCCAGTCGGATGCACCCACGCCTGCCATCTCGTATGCCGTCAAGCACGAGAAGGCCGTGGCGGGGGTGATGATCACCGCCTCGCACAACGCTCCGCGCTATAACGGCGTCAAGTTGAAGGGTGCGTTCGGCGGGTCGGCTCTGCCCGAGCAGTGTCGCCGCGTGGAGGTCTACATCAACGACAACGAGGAGCAGGCGCGCGGCCCCAACCTGATGGACTACGTCAAGGCGCGCGATGCAGGCTTGATCCAGAAGTTCAATCCGCTCAACGCCTATTTCGAGCATCTGCGAACCCTCATCCGCACCGACATCATCGCCGAGAATCCGCAGCGCTTCGTGGTGGACGCCATGTACGGCTCGGGCCGCGGCGTGATCAAGTCCTTCCTGCAAGGCACGGGCTGCGAGATCGCCGAGATCCGCGGCGAGATGAACCCTGGTTTCGGCGGCGTCCACCCCGAGCCGATTGCCAAGTACCTGGGCGCGCTGGCCTCCGCCGTCAGCTCGGGCATGGGCAACTTCGGCGTGGTGACCGACGGCGATGCGGACCGCATCGGCGCGATGGACGAGCGCGGTCAGTTCGTGGACCCGCACAAGATCATGGCGCTCTCGCTGCGCTACCTGGTCGAGAAGCGCGGCATGAGCGGCGCGGTGGTGCGCACGGTCTCGACCACGCGCATGATCGACCGTCTGGCCAAGCGCTACGGCATGAAGTTATACGAGACGCCTGTCGGCTTCAATCACATTGCCGATTACATGATGCAGGAAGATGTGTTGATCGGCGGCGAGGAATCGGGCGGCATCTCGTTCAAGGGGCACATCCCCGAGGGTGATGGTCCCATCATGGGCCTGCTGCTGGTGGAGATGATCGCCGAGTCGAAGAAGTCGCTGGTGGAGTTGGTGGACGACCTGCTCGAGGATGTGGGTCCCGCCCACTACGAGCGCGTGGACCTGCGCCTGAGCCGTCCCGTGGCCAAGGCCGAGATGACGGAGTTCCTCACCAAGCAGGCACCCGCCGAGATCGGCGGCCAGAAGGTGGACGAGGTCAGCCAGCGTGACGGTGTGAAGTACATCCTGGCGGATGACTCGTGGCTGCTTATCCGCCCCTCGGGCACCGAGCCCGTGCTGCGCGTCTACGCCGAAGGTCGCACGCCCGAGATGGTCAAGGCCTTGATGGGCTATGGGCGCAAGGTGGCTGAGAGCGTGGTATAGAAAATAATAAACAACAAAAAGGACGGTCACGTTACTGTGACCGTCCTTTTTGTTTACCTCAGTGCATTCGAGGAACTGACCCCCAGCCACTCATAGATCTGCATGGTGGCCTTGGATTGATTGAGCGTGTAGAAGTGGATGCCTTTCACATTGTTATCGAGCAGGTCGAGCGCCTGGGCCGTGGCCCAATGGATGCCGACCTTTTCGGCGTAGTCATCGTTCTCGGCGCGGGCCAGGGCGCGCAACAACTTGGCGGGGAAGACCGATCCACCCGAGAGCTCGGCCATGCGCTGCATGGACTTGCGGCTGGTGATGGGCATCAGTCCCGCCAGCACAGGCACCTTGATGCCCGCCAGTTCGCAGCGCTCGCAAAAATCAAAGAACAGGTGGTTGTTGAAAAATAACTGGGTACAGATGAAGTCCGCGCCCGCGTCCACTTTGGCCTTGAGATAATCCATTTCTTTCAGGCGGTTGGGCGTCTCGGGATGTCCCTCGGGATAGCCCGCCACGCCAATGCCGAAGCGCGGAAAGTTCTTTTTGATATAGGCCACCAGTTCGGTGGCATTCTTGAAGCCATCCTCCATCGGCACAAAAGGACCGCTTCCGCGCGGGGGATCGCCGCGCAGAGCCATGATGTTGTGGATGCCGTTGGCCTGGTAGGTTTCGAGGATGGCGTGGATCTCGGGGATGGTCGAGCCGACACAAGTCAGGTGCGAGATGACGGTCAGGTCAGTTTCCTGCTGGATGCGCGTGACCAGGTCATGAGTCAACTGGCGGGTCGATCCGCCCGCACCATACGTCACGCTGACGTAGGAAGGCATCAATGGCGTCAGTCGTTCGATGGTCTGCCGCAGGGTCTCCGCCGACTCGGGCGTGCGCGGCGGAAAGAATTCAAAACTAAAGGTGGTCTCGTGTTCTTTAAATATCTGACGGATGTGCATCTCTGGCTCTCTCTGTCAAACGAACGGGACAGCAGGTGCCTGCTGTCCCGTGAATGTGTTGGGGTCTTTCGACAGCCGCAAGCGCCTAACGGTTTCGGACCGGTGAGGTTCGCATGCGGCGGGCAACGATGATGACGAGGACCAGGATCAAGGTGGCGACGACCAACCCGGGGATCCCGTACTCATCCGCGATGCCGCTCTTGGGCATATTTCCCGTAGCGGGAGGTGTGACCGGGTTCTGAGCGGCACCCGCCACTTGGGTGAGGGCCACGGCCACAGTCGCGGTGGCGGGATTCTCAGTGGGCGGCAGCGGGGTGGCGCTGGGTTCGACCTGGGCCAGCACCGGGGTCGGGCTGGGCAGCTGGGTCATCGTCGTGGTCGGGATGATCGAGGACTCGAAGGTGGCCGTCAGGGCCATGGCCATCGCGGCAGACTGGGTCCCCTGGGCGTTGGCATTCGCGCGGGCTGTCTCCTGCTGACGCGGTAACACGACCAGGGCATAGACCGCCAGACATCCAATGGACAGCAAAACGATCGCGCCGAGCACGCCAGCTACGATCAGAAATGTGCGGTTGTTATTTTCTTCCGGGGGTGTGGCATCGAAGTTGGTTTCATCGCCTTCGTACATGGATCACTCTCCTCTTGTTCGTTGACCTCGCGGATGCTTGCAATCCGCAAGTCCATAGTCAATTATCCCACAACTTCCAAATTTACGAGAGGTACGATGACCGTCTCGCCAGTTTCCATTTTGACATCCGCGGCCGGGGCACGCAACCCGCTGGGAAGCAGGGTCAGGCCGGGGCGCAGGGTGACGAGGGTGCCGATCGCGCCCACCGAAGGCGGACGGCGCATCCGCACGGTCTGGCCTGCAGCGAAGTCTTCCACGTCCATTGGCGGGGTGGGCTCAGTCGTGACCGGAAGCGGAATGATGACCTCGGGACGCGCGCCCGTGTAACGGTCGTACGGCTCGGCATTGAGCGTGACCTCGCGCTTGGCGTTGGTGCTCAACAGGCGGTAGGCGGCCGAGTTCATCGGCAGGCTGCCGAAGCCGTCGGTGACCATGATGGGGAAGCGCATCTTGCTTGCCAATGGCAGGAGTGACGGGAACAAGCTCGAAAGGATCAGCCCACGCACCGACACCTCAGCCGCGGTCTGCAGGGTTTCAGCGTCTTTGCACATGCCACCGAGGATGATACTGCCGCGCATGCTTACATCCAGACGGGCCGACGTGAGAACGCCATCGGGCTTCTCAGCCAGATTGACCATCACGCCGGTCTCGATACGCCCATTGCCCCACACACCCTGGATGAGCGCACCAACCGTCTTGATGACCACGCCACGCTCGGACACCACTTCGATCACGTTGCCGGGCAGGCCCGCCCGCAGTTGCAGGCTGGTCTCGCCCGTTTCGAGCAATACCTGTCCACCGCCCGCAGCGATCACCTTGCCTTCCTTGGGAGTACGGACCGTCTTTGGGAACAGTCCCGTGCCGACCGCCACTTCGGCGCTGGCAGGGAGAGTATCGCCCACTTTGCAGCGCAACAGCCGGTCCGCCGCGGGGATGGAGAGGCGCAGCGCGCCCGCCACATCGATGAGCACATGTTCGCGCGCCCAGGCCGCTTCGGCCACTACGTCGGTGGGACCGACCTTTTGGTTGAGGCGCGCAGTTACGCGGCCCGCCACGGGCAGGAGGCGCTCGCGTGTGATGGTGGTGAGAGGCAGGATGTGAATCAATGGAGCCTGCATGGTTAGCCTCCCAGAGTCCAATGCCATTTTTTGATCAGCTCGCGCCGCCGCACCGGGTCGGATGGCAGGTCGAGCGGGCGACCACGGCCATCAAAGACCACGCCCAGTGCACCGCCAGTGACGGGAATCTGTCCGCTGCGACCGGGGCCGAAGCCCACGTCCGCGTGACCGGACGGCTGAAGGGTGAGCGTGCCACCATGCCCGCTGGGCAGGGGCAGGATCTCGATGGTGCCAAACTTGAGCTCGGAGCGGGCCTCGGTGCCGTCTTCGTAGGTCAGGCGGGCGCGCAGAATCTGCGCTCCGTAGGCGGTTTGTACAGCGGGCGAGACCACCGTGCCCACGCTCATGAAGGCACCCGAGTCAAGCACCTGCACGGGCAACAAGTTATTACGTCCCGCCGCCGCACCGAGGATGGGCAGCAGGTTGTTCTGGTCGAGGATAATGGTCGTCACACCGACAGGCTGGAGTGCGTCCAGCAGGAGCAGGAGACTCTGGCCAGGCGTGGGCGAATCAGACAGGGCGCCGCCGCCCGCCAGGATCGGGTCGAACAACGGGAGCAGGCGCGAGTTCAGGGACGCAGCATTGGAGGGGAAGTCCCGCCGCGCGGCTTGGATCGACAGGTGCAGGCATTCGCGGGCGATGGCCTGCGAAATGGCCTGGTCCTCGCGGGTGGCGGGGATGGTGGAGGGGTAGAGGGATTTCTGATACAGGTAATCGCGCAGGACACCCACCGAGATGTCGAGCGGCGACCAGCGCAGGATATTTTCGAGGGTGGTGTGATTGAGCAAACCGGGCAGGTTCTCGCCCAGGCCAAACTGCGGATACACGCCCAGGGTGGACTTGCCCTTGAAGCCCGCCGCGACCAGCGTGCCCGACGCGCCAATGTCCACGCTGAGAATGCCCTTGGTCGAACCGTAGACGCGGCTCAGATAGCGCATCATGCGGCCGGTGGCATAGCCCGTAGGCAGGATATGGCCGTTCGACCAGGCATCGATCACGTCCACGCCCTTGAGCTGGCGCTTGCGGACATTGACGAACAAGCGGGCCAGTTCACGCGCAGCAGGCTCGAGGTCTTCAGTTTCGAGCGAAGGGCGCACATTGGGGCTGAAGTGCAGGGAGGATGTCAGCGTTCCTAGCATCGACTTGACCTCGGTCTCCATCTTCTGGTTTCCCGCGAACAAAATGGACGGGCGTTTCTCAGCCGGCATCAGGTAACTGGCCAGGCCGATGGGTTCGAGAATCTTTTGCAGGGAGCGCGAGGCGCCGCCGTCGGTACCGCCCGTCACCACGACCATGTCCGGGTGCAGGGTGAGCAACCCATCGATGACTTCGTCCGGGCGGCGGGGATCGTTCAGGCCGATGCTGTCGACCACACGGGCGTAGACGGTCTCGGTCAGGCGGCGCGCAGATTCGAGGGATACGTCTGCCAGCAGGCCGACGACCACCGCCTTGAGGGTCGGACCCGCGGAGAGAGTCGCCACGAAGGCATCCACCCCCGCGCCGCTGGGCTGGGATGGCGTGACCAGCGTACGGTCTGTGTCAAGGAACGCGCGCCCGGTCACATTTTGCAAGTGGCTGATGGCGTTGCGCACGCCCTCGCTTACATCCTTGAACGGAGCCTCCGCCGTGGACGGAGCGTGGCCTGCGGCCACGAAGCGGTACTGACCTTCGACCACGTCGAAGAGCACCGCGCGCGTAGTGGCCGCGCCGATGTCAACTGCCAGGAGGGAATCGCCTTCGATCAATGAGACGGGCATAGGTTTAGAAGAAGGAAGAGATGAATAGATACAACGAAGAGACGCGCTCAATCAGCGCGGTCAACGAAGCCAGCAGGACGCCCGCGAACAGCGTGCCCAACGTCACGGCGATGAAGATCCGTCCCAGCCAGGCGAGCCACTCGATCGGGACAAAGCGCCGCGGGGCCCCGTCGGCGGTGGGACGTGCGCCGAAGTGGAAATAGCTCAAAGTGGCGACCAACGCAATCAGGATGATGATGCCGTTGCCTGCCGACTCAATCACATCCAGCCAGGACTGGGAGGTCTGCATGTCGAACAGGTTGATGGTGGCCCAGGTCTGCGGCAGAATCGTACCGATCACCGCGCCGCCTACTGTCACCGCCGCGCTGACTCCCACCACGTAAGCCATGGCAGGCGAACCAAGATGGCTGGTACGCGGCGAAATTTTCAAGAACAGGAAACCCGCCAGCAGGAGCGGAAAGAAGACCAGCAGTTTATCGGTCGACGCGCCGTATACCAGCGGATAAATCAGGCGTGGATAGACCACCTGCCACATGGCGACTGACGCCACGTACCCCGCCGTCACGCCGACGAAGATGTATGAGCCAATACGGAAGAGCGGATTGTCGCCCAGCAGGTAGCTGAAGATCAGCACAGTAAAGAAGAAGGCAAACGCACCGGTAATCAGGTCGAGGTTGATGGGCATTTTATCCGGCCTTCCTGCCAGTCATGCGTTCGCGCAGGCCAGCGGCCAGGCTCCACAACGCGCCTCCCGTCAAAAGGACCAACGCCAGAATCAGGCTGAGATTGTAAGCATCCCAGTAGCGGCGGGACAGGCCCGGACGGTTGGCATTGTTCTGTTCGAGCACGGCGCCGTCGTACAGCCCGCTCACCAGACCATTGATTTGACCGGAAGCATAGTACGGTTGGAAGAGCGGAGCGGCCTGCGCGCTGGAGACCACCAGGAACTGCGCGGATCCGCGCCGTGGCCCGGCTTGTTCGATCCAGGTGCGGCCGGTCTCGGCGCTGTCGGTGATGACGATGATTGCTGCAAAATTCGAAAGGGACTGCACGCCCTGCAGGGTCTCAGATTGCCAGACCGGCGACGGGGCCAGGTTGAACAGCGATACATCCGACGGGAAGGTCGCTGTGCGGGTCGGGTCGCTGGCGAAGGCGCGGATCGAGGTCTGGCCACCGGGCAGATAACCCAGGTTTACCGCACGGACGCCGGGCAGGTCAGCCAGGGGCCCACTGAACATGCGCGCTGCCAGCGCCGCGCCGGTCGGTGAGGTAGAGAGCAGTGCCAGGCGTGGATGCTGCTTGACCAGCAGGTGATCGAGCAAGGGCGCAGCGGCGGCTTCCATTTCACCGGCCAGGGCGGGTTCGTAGTCGAAGATCACCAGCACCGGCGCGTCGGGCGGGATCAGCCCATCCACCACATTGAAGGCGGCCATCGTCTCAGCGGGGCGCCCCAACGGCATCGGGAAGATCTGTGTCCCCATCACCAGCCCGGCGACGACCACGGCCAGCAGCAACACGCCGATGACGATCCGCAGGATGCGCTGGGAACTGACACGGGACGGCGTGACCATCGGCTCGGGGCGCGACTCGGCGGCCAGCACCTGTTCGAGCAGGGCAGCCTGGGTCTGTTGTTCATCGTCGGTCTGGAGTTTGAAAGCCAGCGGCTTGGGCTTGCTGGACGCACCGGCATAGACCACAGCGGGCAGTACACCGTGCAGGCCAGCCAGGGGGCCCTCGGATTCCAACGCCTCATCAGCCTCGGCGGTGTGCCCGCTCATCGCGGCTTCCACCGGGCGCATGGCCTGCACCCAAGAGGGCAGGCTGGCCGGCGAGATGGTCGTATCGGGTTCTTCGGATGGGGGCAATTGCTCAGAGCCTGCGCTGGCCGAGAGCCAGTCGGGCATTTCGGTAAAGAGAGAGTCAAGACTGCCGCTGGACATCGGCTCCTCAGCGGGCGGCAAGCCTTCCATTTCCTCGGGGATCTGTTGAGGGATGGCCGTCTCAGGGGTGGGGAACCTGGACATGTCGGTGGCAGGAGCCTTGCCCAAGTCCGAGAGCCAGTCCGGGAGCTCGGCTGCCAGGGGCAGATCCTCAGGCGGCAGGTCGGTGAAGGCGGCCGCGCCCGTCACGGCAGCTGCGGCAGCCATCGGCGCCGCAGGCGGAATCTCCGCCTTGGCGGGTTCATCCGATTTCACGCCTGCGCCCCTCAGCCAGTCGGGCAGGTCCACGTTGAAGGCAGATTCAGGAACAGAGGCGGGTTCCACCGCAGGTGGCTGCTCCACCGGCTTCGCGCCACCTAACCAGTCGGGCATCGTAAAGTCGGACTCGGATTGAGCGGGAGCGGATGGCTGGTCCATGCCCTTGAGCCAATCGGGGGCATCGAACGCGGGAGCAGCCTGTGCCTCGGCTGGTTGGGCGGGCTCTGCGCCCTTCAACCAGTCAGGCATTTCGAAGTCAGAGGAAGTCGGCGCCGTGGGTGGCGCAGCAGGTTCAGGCTGATCCAGTCCCTTGAGCCAATCCGACGTGTCGAGGGCGGGAGCGGCAGCCTGCGTTTCGGCCGGCTCGGACGGTCCCATGCCCTTTAACCAATCGGGCATCTCGAAATCAGGAGCGACCTCGGCCGGAGGAAGTTCAGGTTCCTGGGCCTTGAAGTCAAACGGGCCGGCGTCCACGGGCGCAGGCATCTCGACCGGCGGCGGGGGCGCGGCGGCTTCGGCCTCCATGCTTTTCAGCCAATCGGGCATGGATGTGCTTGCAGCCGGTGCAGGCGATTCGGGCTCTTCACCCTTCAGCCAAGCGGGAAGCTCCACATCGCCGAACGAGCCCGTGTTGGGCTTGGCGGGTTCCTCGGAAATGGACGCTTCGGACTGCAGACTGGATAACCAGTCGGATTGGGATTCTTCGGGGGAAGGCGGCAACGGTTCGGTGAATCCGCCAAACGGACCTATGGCGGATGCCGTCGCAGCAGACGGATTCTCGGCCGGGGTCGAGTCCGCTTTGCGGAGCCAGACGCCCAATTCATCCTGACTTGTCGTGGGCTCTTGCGACGACAGGCTGGACAGCCACGAGGGCATTTCGTCTTCGGGCTCAGGAGCGGGCGCGGGCTGGCTGGGTCCGCCCAATTCCACGCGGCGAGATTCGCCAACTTCAGGTTGAGACTTCTTCTTGCCACTCTCCGCACCGGTGATATCCGCCAGCCAGTCAGGGACCTCTTCTTCGTCATCAGCAGATTGGGAGTGCAGACCCGCCAACAGGTCCGAGGAAGAAGACATCGTGGCAGAAGGCGGGTTCTGAAAGGTCGAGGGCATTTCATCGCCCCCGCTCACGGGCCGATTGTCCTGACCGCGCACATCGCGCAGCCAATCGGGCAGGACCGGTTCGAGTTCGGAGGTCGTATGGTCGGAAGAGATCTGCCCAGGCTGGATCGAGTTGCCCGTCTTCGAGAGGGACGCACCGCAATTTTCACAGAAGGTGGCATCAGCGGGATTGCTCTGTCCGCAGATGGTGCATTTAACATCAGCCATTATTTGCCCCCATACGGACGATCGAAGGCCAGCAGGACACGCAGACCGGTGGTCAACGCGCCGAGCGCCACCCCGATCAGGATTCCGCGCGCACCGCCCAAGGCCAACACCTGGGTCAACCATGGACGTAGGGTGTTGCCGAACAACGCGAGTTCACCATAAGGTGGCAGGGCCAGCGACCAGACCAGCACGGCCAGCACAGTCAGCAGGAAGATCACGCTCATCACATCCACACGGCGGCGCAACAGGCGGATAGCCGCGTAGAGCAGGGTCACACTCAGGATGGCCATGAGCGAGGCCTCGACCGGCAGGATGACTGACTCGACCACGCCCTGCATGACGGGGTGGGAAGGTCCCAGGGCCAGGCCGAGGAGGAAGGTCAGCACCAGCGAGACCAGGAGCAAGCTGCTGTAACCGCTGTTCTTCTCGCGGCTGCGAATCTTTTCGCCGTGGACGGTAATCAGGTTGAAGACACCGATCAACGACGCCACAGCCAACAGGATCCCCGCCCAACTGATGAGCAGGGCCTGCAACGGTTCGAGAGCGGGCACAAAGTATCCCGCCAGCACCAGCAGGCCGAATGCAATGGCAAAGAAAGCAGAGACGTACTTCATCAGATCACCCCCAGCATCTTGAGCGCCGCACCACCCAACAGGAACAGGATCAACGCCCAGCGCAGGATGTCTTGCACGGTCAAACTGGCGGCGTGAGACGGACCCGCACCGAGGTACGCGCCCGCCGCGAAGAGTTCCTCGCCGATGAGTGGCTCCTGCGCTGCGGCGTACAACACGGCCTGCGCAGGGAGGTCATCGGTGCCGCCCAGGGTCGGGACATCGCTGCGCTCGGCGGCTTCGGTCACCAACGCGATCTCCGGGCCGAAGTCGCCCATCAGCACGTTGGCCGAGACGTTCTCATCGCGCACAACCGGCATCGCGCCCGCTACAAAAGAGAAGGGGGTCGGGCCGCTTAAACGTCCCGTAGTGGGCTGATATAGGTCCTCAGCATTGGCAGCTTCATACCCCGCTTTGAGCGTGTCCTGAGTGAGCACCGCCAGCGCAGGGTCGCCAGCCGTGGCCACAGGCGGCTTGTCACTGGCGGAGGTGCGCTCGGTGAGATAACGCAGCATGGCCAGCCCCGCCAGAGATGCACCGCCACGCCCGCTGAGGAGTCCGCCGCGACCCAGTGAAACGTGCAGGCGGGAGCCGTCTTCCACACTCAAACCGATGGCACGATAGAGACGGATCAATGCAGGGATGGGACGCAGGGTGGGGGGTGGGGATTTGCGGCGCAGGAAGGTCAGCGCCAGCAGCAGGATCAAGGAAAGGAGGGTGACCGACAACTCAACCATTGGACTGTCCATGCAGGTAGGCGGCAAATGCACGCACTTCGGTCTCGTCTTCGAGGGCGCGGGCCAGCAGGTCCACTTGTTGATGACCAAGGAAGGAGCGTCCGAAATAAAGCACCTGGGCACCAAGCAGGGCAAGAGGCCCTCCTGCTTCGAGCACCCAGGCGGTGAAGTGATCAAGATGATAACGCTTCAGAAAAGCGGCCCAACGCGGCCATTCATTCTGCGTTTGCATAGGTATGTTCAGTATAGCATAATTTTAAAGTCAGCCGTATGACGTGCGATGGTGCGCTGGTCATATTTGGGTTGCAAGTGGGTTGCAATTTATGGAAGCGATTCAACTTATACTCTGGCAGGTTGAGGCACGCCGATGTAAAATTGTCTAGACTTTGACATTCACCCATCAGAGGAGGCTCGTGTGAAGCAACTGGAAGATCGCATTCTCAAGGACGGACAGATTCTCGGCAACGGTATTTTGAAAGTAGACAGTTTCGTCAATCATCAGGTGGACCCGCTCTTGATGGACGCCTGCGGGCGTGAGTTCGCCAAGCGATTCGCCTCGCTCGGCGCGACCAAGGTGCTGACCGCTGAGATCTCGGGCATCGCTCCCGCCGTGACGACCGCCATCCACCTCGGCCTGCCCGTGGTCTATGCGCGCAAGACCAAGCCGGTCACCATGCCCGACCAGGTCTATCTGACCCTGGCCCCGTCCCACACAAAGGGCCGCATGGTGGAGTTGATCGTCTCGCCCGAGTATCTGGCTCACGGCGAGAAGGTGTTGATCATCGACGACTTCCTCGCCTCGGGCGCAACCATCCTTGGGCTGGTGCGGCTGGCCGAAGCGGCGGGTTCGAAGATCGTCGGCATCGGTGCGTTGATCGAGAAACTCTTCGAAGGCGGACGCGATGCACTTAAGCCGTTGGGCGTGCCGGTCGAATCGCTGGCCTGCATCACCTCGCTGGACAACGGCAAGATCACATTTGGGGAACCGTCATAACAACAGGATGGCAGGTTGAAGAGGACATGGCTGTGGCATCCATGGATTCGGGCCGTCATCGGCTGGGTGTTTGAGCACATGAGTTTTGCGATTCCTTTGAAACGCCTGCGTGAGACGGAAACGCTGATGGCGTTCCATCATCCGAAGCCATCCTATCCGTTCCACGTACTGCTGTTGCCGAAAAAGTCTGTGCCCAGCCTGACAGATCTCGACCCCGCTGACACAGCTTTTCTCAGCGACCTATACGCCGCCGTCCAAAACCTGGTTCAGGAATATCAACTCCCCGCCTATCGACTCATCGTCAACGGCGGGGAGTTTCAAGATTTCCCACAATTGCATTTTCATTTGATATCCACGGTAGGGGCACGGCCAGACCCGCACGGGTTATGACCGTTAATCAACCCGCCGTGCCCTTACAGGACCCACATGGATTCCATTGCCATTCTCGATTTCGGTTCCCAATATGCGCAGATCATCGCGCGGCGTGTGCGCGAGGCGCAGGTCTATTGCGAGTTGTTCCCGTGGGACGCTCCGCAGGAAAAGATCATGTCTATCCAACCAAAGGGATTCATCCTTTCGGGCGGACCCCGCTCTGTATATGAAGAGGGCGCTCCTTATATTCAAAAATTCATCCTGGATTCGGGATTGCCCATCCTTGGCATTTGCTACGGGATGCAGGCGCTGACTCACGCGTTGGGCGGGCAGGTCGACTCGTCTGCGGAGCGCGAGTATGGTCCCGCTGAGATCCAGACCCTGATCCCTGGCACCATGCTGGATGTGCTTTCCAAAGTGTGGATGTCGCACGGTGACCGCATCACGCGCATGCCTGAGGGCTTCATCGCGCTGGCCAAATCAGATCACAGTCCATACGCCGCAATGGGTGACATGAGCCGCAAATACTTCGGCGTGCAATTCCACCCCGAGGTGCATCACACGCCCAACGGAGCGCAACTGCTTCAACACTTTGCCGTGGACATCTGCGACGTCAATCCAGAGTGGACGCCTGCTTCCATTATTGAGGAAGCGGTGACGCGCATCCGCGCACAGGTGGGGACTGAGCGCGTGTTGGCGGCCGTCAGTGGCGGCGTGGATTCATCGGTGGCGGCGGCGCTGGTGCACAAGGCCATCGGTGATCAACTGGTGGCGGTCTTCGTGGACACGGGCCTGATGCGCCAGGGCGAGGGCGAGCAGGTGGTCTCGGCCTTCCGCGAGCATCTGCATGCAGAGCTGGTCGCCGTGGACGCGGCGGACGAGTATTTCGCCGCATTGCAAGGGGTGACCGATCCCGAGCAGAAGCGCAAGATCGTGGGCGAGAAGTTCATCCGCATCTTCGAGCAACAGGCCAAACAGCTTGGCCAGCCGCGCTTTCTCGTGCAAGGGACCATCTACCCGGACGTGGTCGAATCGTCCGCGCCTGACCGCGACAAGGCACAGAAGATCAAGTCGCATCACAACGTGGGCGGATTGCCCGAGGACATGCAGTTCGAGCTGGTCGAGCCGCTGCGCTATCTATTCAAGGATGAGGTCCGTGCGGTTGGGGAAGCGCTCGGGCTGGCGGAGGGCATGGTTTGGCGGCAGCCGTTCCCGGGTCCAGGGCTGACGGTGCGCTGTCTCGGGGAGGTAACACCCGAGCGGGTGTCCCGTCTGCGGGCGGCGGACGCCATCCTGCTCAAAGAACTATCCAACGCAGGTTTCCTCGGCAAGGGCGCAGAGACGTCGCAGGCCTTTGTCGTGCTGCTGCCCGTGCGTTCGGTGGGCGTGATGGGTGACCAGCGCACCTATCAGGAGGCGGCCGCCATCCGCGCGGTGACCACCGAGGATTTCATGACCGCCGACTGGGCGCGCCTGCCGCACGACCTGCTGGCACGGGTGGCCAACCGCATTGTCAATGAAGTGAGCGGCATTAACCGTGTGGTGTACGACATTACGAGCAAACCGCCTGCAACCATCGAATGGGAATAGCGTAAGTGAAGTGATTGCGCGACATCGGTTCGCGCGAATTTTCGGAAGGAGTTACACATGAAGTTCGATTTTGGCGAAGTCTTGAATCGCGCCTGGCAGATCACCTGGAAGTACAAGGTGTTGTGGATCTTCGGCATTCTGTCGGGCTGTGGTCGTGGAGGCGGCTCGGGGAGCGGCAGTTCCAATAGCGGAAATGAGAACGGCAACTGGGATGGGAACACGCCATCCTTCTTCCAGGACTGGGAGCGGGGGATCGAGCAGGCTGGTGTCTGGATGATGGATCACTGGTGGATCTTTATTCTGATCGGCCTGGCCTTCCTGGTGCTGATCGTCCTGAGCATCTTCCTCGGGAACATGGGTCGCATTGGCCTGATCCGCGGCACGTTGCAGGCAGAAGCTGGCGCCGAGAAATTGTCGTTCAGTGAATTGTTCAGTGGCAGCCTGCCCTACTTCTGGCGCGTGTTCGGGTTGTCCTTTATCATCGGTCTGATCGTCTTTGCCGTCATGATTCCCTTCGTCCTGTTTGGGGTCTTCACGGCGGGCGTAGGCTTCTTGTGCATCCTACCCTTGATCTGCATCCTCATCCCGGCTTCCATCGTCGTGGGTTTGGTCATAGAACTGGCGAACGTAGCCATCGTCCGCGACAATGTGGGCATGTGGGAAGGCTGGCAACGCGGCTGGGACATGGCCCGCAACAACCTCGGCCCGATCCTCGGCATGGCAGTCATCCTGTTCGTGATTGGTCTGGGTGTGAGCCTGGTCATTGCCATCCCGCTACTGATCGTCCTGTTCCCGACCATGATTGCCTTCTTTGCAAGTAACGGTCAGAGCATGACGCCTCTAATCGTCGGCGGATTGTGCTTCGCGGCCTACCTGCCAGTCTCCCTCCTGGCGAGCGGAATCCTTTACACCTACATCGGTTCCGCGTGGACACTGACCTACGTGCGGTTGAGTCCCGCCGCGACGGTCCCCGTAGAGAGCAACGCTCCCATCCTGGCCGACGAACCGCAAGCCTAGCCTTTCAAATCCCGCCTGGAGAAATTCTCCAGGCGGGATTTCTCTTTTTCGGGCGGGGAATCGCAGGGAGGATGCTGTGGACGAAAATCGGCGGGTCGTGTATGATAATGCGGACAGACCATCACCGGGAGGATTCCACATGATCGACCTCAACGAACTGATTAAACGCATCTGGAAAATTACCTGGAAACACAAAATCCTTTGGGGTGCGGGGTTTCTGACGCTTCTGGTCACTTTCCTGTTCATCCCGCTCATGCTCGCGCCGCTCTTCCTGCTTTTGGGCTCCAACGATTCATACCGCATGTTGGACGAAGCCTGGCCCTGGGTATTGCTGCTATGCGGATTCGTGTTCTTCATGGCAGCCAGCTATGTGGTCAGTTCGATCCTGCGCCCGACCCTGGTGGTGGGTGTGTTGAAAGCCGAGCGCGGCGCGGAAAAACTCTCCGCCGGCGAACTCGTGCGCGAGGCGGCAGCCTACTTCTGGCGATTTCTCGGCCTGATGCTCTTATTTGCCGCGGCTTTCATGGCAGTGTATGCTGTCATCATGGGGATTCAAATCGTCGCTTCGCTGCTGACCTTTGGGTTGGCCAACCTGTGTTTATGGCCGCTTACTTTTCTCATCTACCCGTTGATGTATGCCGCCATAGCTGTGATGGAGTTGGCCGAGGCGTCCATGGTCGTGGACGGGCTGGGCATAATGGAGTCGCTGCGTCGCGCATGGGACCTTGTCCTCAAGAATAAGATGTCCGTTCTCCTCGTGGCGCTCATCCTGTATGTCGGTCTGGGCATCATCAGTTCTATAATTGTCTTCCCGATCTTCATGCCCATCGGTTTCCTACCCATGCTCATCGCTGAGGACGTCCTGCCGCGCAGTTTCCTGTGGATCCTTGGAATCGGGTATCTGATCGCCCTTCCAATCATGGCCTTCGTGCAGGGCATCGTCCTGACGATGATAAAGACCGGCTGGACCCTGACTTACTTGCGTCTCTCGCCTGTGCCTCCCATAGAAAACAACACCCCCATCCTGGCCGACGAGCCACAAGCCTAGACTTTCAACTCCCGCCTGAACACAGGCGGGAGTTTCTTTTTCGGGCGGGGAATCGCAGGGGGAACGCTGTGGACGAAAATCGGCGGGTCGTGTATGATAATATGAACGTTTCCCCATGACACATTTTCGAACCCAAGGCCCGTTTTTCAGACCTTTTCTCAATCTACTGGCGGCGATTTCAGCCCTCAGCCTGTTGGTCAGTTCATTTATCGGCGTGCAGGCTCAGGGTCAGGCGCGCGCGGATTTGTATCCGCCGGACGCCTCGGCCTTTCCGGCCATTTCCGCGCAACTGGACGTGTTCGATGCGACAGGCGTCTTCGTCTCGGGACTCCAGCCCGGGGCGGTCACCGTCATGGAAGACGGCCAGCCCCGCCCGGTCGAGACGCTGACCGAACAGGCGCTGCCTCTGCAACTCGTGGTGGCCGTCAACCCTGGGCCGCCGCTGGATGTGCGCGATGGGCAGGGCATCTCTCGTTTCCAGCGATTGACCCAGGTGCTGGGCGGATGGGCGCAGGCGCGTCCCGCCGATCCCGCTGACGATGTCAGCCTGGTCAGTTTGAGCGGTCCCGTCATCAGCCATGCCTCCCCCACCGATTTCATCAACAGCCTGACGACCTTCCAGCCTGACTTCCGCGCCACCGTGCCGAACCTGCAATCGCTGGCGCTCGCCATCGAAACCGCCAGCGCCTCCACGCCGCAACCCGGCATGAAACGCGCCATCCTGTTCATCACGCCGCACATGGACGATCCCGCCATCGAGTCGAGCCTCCAGCCGTTGATGGATCGCGCCGTGCAGAATCACATCCGCGTCTTCGTCTGGTTCGTGGACCTGGAGACCTACTTCGCCACCACCAGCGCGGCAGCCTTCAATAACCTGGCCCTGCAGACAGGCGGAAGCCTGTTCGCCTATTCGGGCACGCAACAATTCCCCGATCCCGAAGCCTACTTCGCGCCTCTGCGCCGTATCTATAACTTCAAGTACACCTCGGCCCTCACCACAGGCGGGGACCATACCCTCAAGGTGGATGTGAACCTGCCTGCGGGCGTGGTCTCTTCACAGGAACAGAGTCTGGCCCTCAACATCCAGCCGCCCAACCCGATCCTGGTTGCACCGCCGCCGCAGATCACGCGACAGGCTCCGGCCGATGATCCGTACAACGCGAAGCGGCTCGAACCGTCCGAACAGCCGTTGCAGATCATCGTTGAATTCCCCGACGGGATGAAGCGTTCGCTCGTACGCAGCACGCTCTATGTGGATGGCCAGGTCGTGGACGAAAATACCGCCGCCCCCTTCGATGCCTTCACCTGGGACCTGACAGGCTACAACAGCAACGGCGAGCATCAGCTCATGGTCGAGGTGGTGGATTCGCTCGGGCTAAGCAAATCGACTTTGAGTGTGCCGGTCACGGTGACGGTCATCCAGCCGCCGACAGGCATCCGCGCCTTCTTTAGAAGATATATCCAGACCATCACGATCGGCGCAGTGGGACTGGCAGGGTTGCTCCTGCTCTTCGTCTTGTTGACCGGGCGACTGCGCATCCCATCGATGAAAGCACGGCGCGAAGCCAGGAAAGCCAGCTTCGATCCGCTCACTCAACCCGTGCAGATCCCGGTCGAGATCTCGCAGCCCAGCGAGGCAGATAAGGCGAAGAAACGCCGCACCTGGTCGTTGGGGACTCCCAAAGCCCAGGCCGTGGACGCACCCGCCTCCCTTACGCCCCTGACTCCGGATGGGCAGCCCGCCACAGGCAACCCGATCCCCCTGGCCGATAAGGAGACCACCTTCGGCACCGATCCTGTACAAGCCAGCCACGTGTTGGACGAGCCATCCATCTCGCCGCTGCACGCCCGCCTCAAACAGACCGAGGATGGCGGCTTCCTGCTCGCCGACAGCGGCTCGGTGGCAGGCACCTGGATCAACTACGAACCCGTCCCCCGAGAGGGTCATCGGCTCGAACATGGGGATGTGGTACACTTCGGACAATTGATGTATCGCTTTCAACTGCGTACACCTCCGCCGCCAAGTCAGCCGAAGGTGACGCCTGAGAAGCCCGCTGAATGATTCGTTCCTCCAACGCCCACATGCACGTCGCTGCCCTCAGCCACCCAGGCATGAGCGGCAAGAATAACGAGGATCGCTTTGCGGTTTCATCGTTCACTATCAGCGTGGATGATCCCCGGCCGGCCCTGTTTGCCGTGGTAGCCGATGGGATCGGCGGTCACCGTGCAGGGGAGGTCGCGGCGGAGTTGGCAGTCAATTACATCAGTCAGGGGGTGAGTGAAAGCAACGGCAAGAAACCCCTCAAGATCCTCGAAACCGCCATCCATGATGCCAGCCAGGCCATCGCCGCACATTCCGCCAGCAAGACCGAGCAGGAAGGCATGGGCGCCACCTGCGCCTGCGCATGGATCGTGGACCATAGCCTGTACATCTCCCACGTGGGTGACTCGCGCATCTATCTGGTGCGTGGGATGCAGATCCGCCGCTTGACCGTGGACCATACCTGGGTCCAGGAGGCCATCGAGAAGGGCATCATCAGCCCTGAACAGGCCCGCGATCACCCCAATGTGCACGTCATCCGCCGCTATCTCGGCTCGGTCCACCTGCCCGAAGTGGACTTCCGCATGTACCTGGAGGACGGCGAGGACGAGGAAGAAGCGCTTGGCAATCAGGGATATGAGATGGAGCCCGGCGACGTGTTATTGCTGTGCAGTGACGGGCTGACTGACCTGGTCTGGGACGATGAAATCCTGCAGATCATGCGCTCGAAGAGCAGTGTGCGCGCCGCTGCTGAGGCCCTGGTGGATACGGCCAATCAGCGCGGTGGTCATGACAACATCACCGTGGTGCTGATCGCTGTGCCGCGTTCGAGCAAGCCCAATAAAAAGAAGGGCTTCCTCGACTGGTTATTCGGAGAAGAATGAGACCCTGCAAATTGCAGGGTCTCTTGTTTTCTTAGGCGCGTTCGAGCGCGAATTTGTGTTTGCCAATGCGGTAATTGCCGTTGTGCAGCAGGACCTTGTCCAGCAGAACCTCGGGCACATCCACAAACGAGAAGTTGTCCTCGATGCGGATCTTGCCAATGGCCGACCCGGGGATCTCGGCCTGATAGGCGATGGTGCCGACGATGTCATTCGGGCGAACCCCGTGGAGTTTGCCCTTGCCCATGCGCAAGCGGATCATGCCTTCCTCGTGCGACTGGCGGCCGTTGCCGCGGGAGGTGCGGCGCTCAGGCCGTTCTCCGCGCTCGAAACGGGAACCGCGTTCGCTGCGCTCACCGCGCGAGAACCCACGCTCGGATTTGAAGGCAGGCTTTTCGACCACTTCGGCGACATTCGCCACCGGGCGCTGTTTTTCACCCGAGCGCGCCAGCTTGAGAGCGGCGGCGGCGACTTCGATCAGCTCGTGCCCGTCGGCGACCAACTGCTCGACCATCTCACGTTCGCGCTGGTAGCGTCCGCGGCCCAGCCAAACCTTCATCATATCGATGACCTTCTGCTCACGGCGCGCGCGGATGTCGTCGGCGGTGGGCAGCTTGCCAAGGGTCAGCGGCTGTTTGGTGAAGGCTTCGATGTCGCGCAGGCGGCGCTTCTCGCGCGGGGTGAAGA
Organism: Chloroflexota bacterium; assembly: GCA_016191845.1. Classification (GTDB taxonomy): domain Bacteria; phylum Chloroflexota; class Anaerolineae; order Anaerolineales; family Villigracilaceae; genus JACPVF01. Next base: position 855,780 of record JACPVF010000007.1, on the reverse strand, counting down.
GCGAGATGGCGATGCCCGTCTTGCCGGCGCGGCCCGTGCGTCCGATGCGGTGCACGTAAACTTCGGGGTCGTCGGGGAGCTGGTAATTGATGACGTGCGAGATATCGTCGATGTCGAGGCCACGGGCGGCCACGTCGGTGGCAACCAGCACCTTGATTTGATTCTCGCGGAAGCGGCCGAGGATGCGTTCGCGGGCGTTCTGCTCGAGATCGCCGTTGAGGGCCTCGGCGGGGAAACCGCGCTGGGTCAACTCGCTGGCCAGCAGGCTGGTCTCGGCGCGGGTGCGGGCAAAGATCAACACGCTGGTGGCGTCTTCGATCTCCAGCAGATTCATGACCGCGTGGAGCTTGTCCGACTCATGCAGGAAGTAGTAGCGCTGCTCGATGGCGGCCACGGTCATCGTGTTTCGTTTAACGGTGACAGACTGGGGGTCCCGCATGAAGCGCTCGGCCAATTTGCGGATTCGGACGGGCAGGGTCGCGCTGAAGAGCGCGGTCTGGCGTCCCTCGGGAGTGGCGGCCAGGATGGTTTCGACGTCCTCGATGAAGCCCATGTTGAGCATCTCGTCGGCCTCGTCGAGCACCACGGTCTTGACGGCGCTCAGGTCGAGGACTTCGCGCTCCATCAGGTCGATCAGACGGCCCGGGGTGCCGACGATCACGTCCACGCCGCGGCGCAGGCTGTTGATCTGCGGCGCGTAAGGCTGTCCGCCATAGACGGCCAGGATGCGCACACGCATGTACTTGCCATATTCGTTCATGGCATCGGCAACCTGCAAGGCCAGTTCGCGCGTGGGCGCGAGGACCAAAGCCTGTGGTAAACGATTGTGTTCGAAATTGTGGAGAATGGGGAGGGCGAAGGCAGCGGTCTTGCCGGTGCCCGTCTGGGCCTGACCGATCACGTCCACACCGGTCAGCATGAGGGGGATCATGCCTTCCTGGATGGGCGTCGGCTCGGCGTAGCCAAGTTCAATAATGGCCTGCATCAGCTCGGGACGCAGGTTGAGGGAGGTAAATTCGGTTGTCATCAGATTCCTTTTGATGTCATTGCGCCGGCGAGGCCCAAAGCGATCCTCTGTTATTTTGAGGTTGCTTCGCTCACTTGCACCGCACTGCGTTTGGTGCAGTGCAGGTGTCGCTCGCAATGACGTAAATGCGGGATGTTCTGATGACTCCGTCCAACTTCCTGTTACCACGGCTCGCCTTTGCAGGTCCGCCGTCCCAACAAAAAAGCCCGACTGTTTCGCCGGGCTATCATTCAGAGTGACCAAAACAATTCCCAGAAGATTTACCCTTTTCAGGGCGGCGGGAGTATAACACAGTTTCGCGGGATTTTGAGTCGAGTTTGGACGGGCCGATCCCGCAAGGCAACCGCATCCATCGAAACGCGGTAGAATGAAGTCTTGCCACTTTTGAGGCATGAATTCGTAGAGAACTGAAAGATTTCTTTTTCCGTTATGAATAACCTCTTTCTAGCCAACCAGGTCCAGCCCTTTGGGGCATGGACCTACATTTTGCTCGCCCTCCTCGTCGCCGTGGAGGGTCCCGTTATGACCCTGGCGGGTGCTGTCGCCTCCTCGGCTGGATATCTGAATCCCTATCTCGTGTTCCTCTCGGCCAGCGTCGGCAACCTGACCGCCGACGTTCTGTGGTACAGCCTGGGGTATCTCGGCAAACGGGAATGGCTGCTTCACTATGGTCGCTGGTTCGGGATCACGGAATCCATGCTCGACCGCATCCACCAGGACATTCACGACCATATCCAGAAGATCCTGTTCACCGCCAAAATGACGCTTGGGTTCGTGATCCCCACCCTCGTGGCGGCAGGACTATCCAGGGTCCCGTTCAAGCGCTGGTTCGGATTCCTCTTCCTGGCCGAGTGCCTGTGGACGGGGACACTGGTGTTGGTGGGACATTTCTTCGGCCAGTACGTTCAGACCCTGGAGCGGGACCTCGAGTGGATCTCGCTGGGCGGGGCCGCGCTCTTCGTGGTAGGCATCATCGTGTACATCGCCTATCGCCACTCGCAACAGACCAAAAATGGGTAAGTCATGCGCATTCTGATCGCCACACAGACCTATTCGAATGGCAACGGACAGGCCAGTTTTGTCATCCGCCTGGCTGAGAACCTGACGCGCATCGGTCACCAGGTGATGGTGGTGACGCCCTCCGACCACGGACGGGCTTATTCGGCCACGGTCAACGGCGTGCAGGTGGAAAATGTGACCTCCCTGCACATGTCCATTCTGCATCCAGCCATCTACCTTTCAGTGCCTTCAGCGCGGACCGTCCGACGCCTCTTCGACCAGTTCCAGCCCGAGATCGTCCACATTCAGGATCACTACTTCGTGAGTCAGGGCGTGCTGCGGGAGGCGCTGCGCAGGGGCGTCCCTGCCGTGGGGACGAATCATTTCCTCCCGCAAAATATCCTGCCCTTCCTGAGGAAGTTCCCCGCATTGCAGGACCTGGTTGCCCGTCCGCTGTGGGCCATGATGCTGGCAGTCTTCAACCGCCTGGACGTGGCCACCGCCCCTTCGGAAACCGCCGTGGAGATTCTACGGGAGCAGAAGATCCGCGTGCCGACCTACGCCATCTCGAACGGCGTGGATGTACAGCGCTTCCATCCCGACCCGGGCGTGGACCGTCTGGGCGTGCGCCGCAAGTATTCCATCGCTTCCGACCGCAGCATCTTCCTTTATGTGGGCCGCATCGACGGCGAGAAGCGGCTGGACGTGTTGCTGCAAGCCGCCTCGCGCCTGAAGCGCGACGACTTCCAGGTGGCCATCGTCGGCTTCGGGTTACAGGAGCAGGCGCTCCGTCAGCAGGCGCGCAGCCTGGGTCTGAACGGACACGTGACCTTCGTGGGCTACGTCCCGCCTGAGGATTTGCCCGCCCTGTACAACAGCGCCGACGTGTTCGTGATGCCCAGCCCCGAGGAACTGCAGAGCATCGCCACGCTCGAAGCGCTGGCCTGCGGAAAGCCCGTCCTGGCCGCGGACGCGCGCGCCCTGCCCGAGCTGGTGCAGCCCGGCGTGAACGGATATCTCTTCCGCCCTGTGGACTCGGCCAGCACCGCCGAGGTCATGGCGAAGATGCTCGACTGCCACGAACAGTGGAAGTCCATGGGGCGTTCGGGCGCGGAAAGCGTCCAACGTCACAGCCTGGAACGCTCGATCCAAAGTTACGAGCAGTTGTATCGATCCGTGCTGGAGAAGAAAAAAGCAGAATAGCGAAAAGAGCAGGAATTCCCTGCTCTTTTTATTTCCGACCGTGGTTTATAATTCCCCTGTCATGGACGCAAAAACCATCTCTGTGCTCGAATACCCGAAGATCCTGGCCCGCCTGGCGGGTTTCTGTGATTTCTCCGCTTCGATGGAACTGGCGCGCGCGCTGGAACCGACCACCTCCTTCGACCTGGCTGTCGCCCGCCTGAGCGAGACGAGCGAAGCACGCAGGCTGCTCTCGATCCAGGACCTGAGCATCGGCGGCGCGCACGACATCCGCCCTGCCGCCGACCTGGCGGCTCGCGGCGGTGTGCTCGACCCGCAGCAACTGCTGGACGTCAAAGCCACGCTCATCTCCTGCCGCGAGTTGAAGAAGGCGCTCGAACGCAAAACGGACCTCTATCCGCGTCTGGCTGAGATCGCGCTGGGCCTGCCCGAGTCGTACGGCATCGTCGACGCCATCTCGCGCATCCTCTCGGAGCGCGGCGAGGTGCTGGATTCCGCCTCCGAAAAGCTGGCCCGCCTGCGCCGCGAGGTGAAGATCGCACGCGACCGGTTGATGTCGCGCCTGCAGCGCTACCTGAGCGAGTCCGCGTCCAAACTGCAGGAACAGATCATCACCCAGCGTGACGGGCGTTACGTCATCCCGCTGCGCGCAGAATTCAAGGGCCAGATCAAGGCCGTCATCCACGACCAATCGTCCAGCGGGGCCACGCTCTTCGTCGAGCCGCTGCCCGTGGTGGAGCTGAACAATGCCGTCCGTGAACTGGAATTGCAGGAACGCGACGAAGAACGCCGCATCCTAGCCGAGGTCTCGGCGCTGGTCGGCACACATCGCGAGGAACTGACCTACGGCGTGGAAAACCTGGCCGTGCTCGACCTGGTCTTTGCGAAGGCGAAGTATGCCGAGGAACTACGGGCCAGCGAGCCGATCTTGAACAACGTAGGGGCGAAGCATGCTTCGCCCCTACAGATTTCCATCCTACATGCCCGCCACCCCCTCCTTGACCCCACCACCGTCGTCCCCATTGACTTCAATCCCCGCCCTGGCACGCGCTCGGTGGTCATCACGGGACCCAACACGGGCGGCAAGACCGTCTCGCTCAAGACGGTCGGTCTGCTGGTGCTGATGGCTCAAAGCGGATTGCACATCCCCGCCGAGAGCGGCTCCGATCTGCCCTTCTTCCACTCGGTGTGGGCCGACATCGGCGACGAGCAATCCATCGAGCAGTCGCTCAGCACCTTCAGCGGCCACATCACCAACATCATCCGCATCCTCAAGAAGGCCGACAACCGCTCGCTGGTCATCTTCGACGAATTGGGCGCAGGCACCGATCCGCAGGAGGGCGCCGCCCTGGCGCGTGCCATCCTCAACCATTTGCTCGAACGCGGAATCACGTCGCTGATCGCCACGCATTATCCCGAACTCAAGGCCTTCGCGCACTCGACCGAAGGCGTGGTCAATGCCTCGCTGGAATTCGACATCGCGACGCTGCGCCCGACCTACAAACTGACCATCGGCCTGCCAGGCCGCTCCAACGCTCTGCTCATCGCCCAGCGCCTCGGCCTGGACCCTGAAATTGTTTCCGTTGCGAAGAACGACATCAACCCCGACGACATCCGCGCCGACAAGCTGCTCGACGACATCCGCAAGGAACGCAACCGCACCTCGCGCGAACGCGAGAAGCTGGAGAAAGCTCGCGCCCGTTTTGAAACACAGACCAGGGAACTCGAAGCCCGCCTCGAAAAGATCGAGGACGAGCGCCGCGAGGTGCTGGCCAAGGCGCGCGCCGAAGGTGAACTCGAAGTGGCCGTGCTCAAGCGCAATATCGACTCGCTCAAGGGCCAGTTGAAGAAGGCCCGTCAGCCGTTGGAGGCTATCCAGAAGGTCGAAGAGCGGATCGAGAAGATCGAAGAGAAGGTCGAAGCGCCCGTGGCGCGCAAGCCTCAGCCCGAGCGCGGACCCTCCATCGGGCAGCGGCCGCTCGCCCTGGGCGAGAAGGTCATTGTGGGGTCGCTGGCGGCCGAGGGTGTGGTGACCGCTTTGGGCGAGGCAGATGCCGAAGTCCAGATCGGCAGCGTGCGGCTGCGGGCGAAACTGTCGGACCTGTCGCGCAAGTCGGGCGAACCCGTCGAGGAGGCGCCCAAGGTCAAGGTACGCGAGGCGGCGTCTACGCTGGCGCGTGCTTCGTCCTCACCCGGCATAGAACTCGACCTGCGCGGACAGATGGCCGACGACGCGCTCGACAAGCTCGACCGTTACCTCGAACAAGCCTACCTGACGGGCCTGCTGTGGGTGCGCATCATCCACGGCAAAGGCACGGGCAAGCTGCGCCAGGCCGTGCGCGACATGCTGCGTGGACATGCCTACGTCTCCTCGTACGAAGAAGGCGGCGACAAGGAAGGCGGCGCGGGCGTGACCGTGGCCAAACTGAAGACCTCGTAACGAAGGAGTGACTCATGACCCTCGACGAAGCCATTCAAAAAATAACAGGCATCGTGAAAGCCGCCAGCGCCAGCGGGGAGATCAAAGCCGTGAAGATGTCGGATGAAGAGGTGCGGCTGTCGGTATATGCCCCCGCGGGCGACATCCAGAAGATCAAGGATGCGACCTTCCAGCCCGCCATCGACCTGCTCAACGCGGACGGGCTGGACATCCAGGTCTTTGTCTACGACAAGGATGCGCCGCCATTGAAGGGATAAGTTGACAAGAAAAGAGACAGGCACCTTGGAGGTGCCTGTCTCTTTTTCAGGAAGGGATCTGGTCGCGTTGGGCGAAGTAGTCCTTGACCGCGCCCAGGCCGAGGGTCAGGGTCAGGATAATGATGTCCATGAGGAACAGGCCGATCAGCAGGTAGAGCACCCACCAAAGCGGCGGGACCTCATAATCGAAGTTATCCTGCCCGCTGTGCAGCAGACTCTTGAGGTCATTGGTCTGGATCGAGACGGGATTGCGGTCAGTGTAGACCTCATTTAACGGGACCTGGCGACCGTCCGAGGTGACAAACTCGGTGCGGTAACTGCATCCGTCGGAACAGCCGTCGTCCACAATGGTGACATCCACCACGTGGTCGATCTCCTTGCTGAAGGTGGGAAACCTGCCGAGCAGCAAGGTCTGGTGCTGGCAGTCATAGGTCTGGTCGGCCTGACGGTCGCAATGGATCTGGATACCGTTCATGAAGATCAGCGTAAAGAGCAGGAAGAACAGTACGCTGCCCGCCAGCGCCGCGAGGTAGATCAAAAGTTTTTTCAGCATGGTCTATTCAACTCCTTGAGATGACTTCCATTCGTTTACAAACTTTAAAATGCGCGGACGGATGTAGAAGGCGTCGGGGTCGGCCACCGCGCGGCGGGACTTGATCAACTCCATCGCGGAGAGGGCGTCCATGCCCTGGGCGATCAGGATGCAGGCACCCATCGCCACGCTGCGATGCTTGCCGTAGGCGCAATGGCTGTAGACCTTGCCACCCGCGCGGACCGTCTCGAGCGCGGCCTGCGCCCCGTGCATCAGGCTGTGCATGGGGATGGGAAAGAACGGGCTGTCGATGGAGCGCAGCCAGAGCAGGCGCAGCGGACTCGGCGCGGGGTCAGGCTCGGGGCCGCGACTGAAGCGCATGTTGATGATCAGCCGCACGCCCAGGCTCCGCAACTGGTCGTAGTCCGCGGCGAGGGGCGTGTTGCCGATGAAGAGGTCGTCGGTGATCTGGGAAAAATTCATGGCGCGAATGGTATCACATCGGGTCTTTTCTGAAAGGGGAATTTTGTGCTACAGTAGAGGCATCGCAGCACATACGAGGGAAGGGGAGGGAGTCGCGAAGCAATGACATTCGAGAAAGTAGGGTAATTTGTAGGGGTGACCCGGCGGGTCGCCTCTACATTTTTATGCTAGACTCTGCCCATGGAAATCCTCCCCACCCACCTCGACCCCCACAGTGAAGAATTCCAACAGAACGCCGCGCATCACCGCGCGCTGGCGAAGGAACTGAAAGAGCGGCTAGCGCTGGTCCGCCAGGGCGGCGGCGAGAAGTACCGCAAGCGTCACGAGGAACAGGGCAAGCTGTTCGTGCGCGAGCGCATCGAACGTCTGCTCGACCCGGGCTCGCCGTTCCTGGAACTCTCGGCGCTGGCGGCGTATGACCTGTACGACGGCGACGCTCCAGGCGCGGGCATTGTGACGGGCATCGGGCGCGTCTCGGGCCGCGAGGTGTTGATCGTGGCCAACGATGCCACGGTCAAGGGCGGATCGTACTTCCCGATGACGGTCAAGAAGCACCTGCGCGCCCAACAGATCGCCGAGGAGAACGGCCTGCCCTGCCTGTACTTGGTCGACTCGGGCGGGGCCTTCCTGCCCCTGCAGGACGAGGTCTTTCCCGACGTCAACCACTTCGGGCGGATTTTCTACAACCAGGCGCGCATGTCCTCGAAGAAGATTCCGCAGATCGCGGCGGTGATGGGAAGCTGCACCGCGGGCGGGGCCTACGTCCCAGCCATGAGCGACGAGGCGGTCATTGTCAAGGGCACGGGGACCATCTTCCTGGGCGGCCCGCCGCTGGTCAAGGCGGCCACGGGCGAGGACGTCAGCGCCGAGGAGTTGGGCGGCGCGGATGTCCACACGCGGCTGTCGGGCGTGGCGGATCATTTCGCGGAAGATGATGAGCATGCGATTGAGATCCTGCGCGAGATCGTGGAGACGCTGCCTGAGCGACCATGGACGGCAGACGGTCCGCGGTCTGTTCCCGAAGAACCAATTTATCCTCCCGAAGAGATTTACGGCGTCCTCCCGCGCACCTTCCGCGAGGCGTACGACGTGCGCGAGATCATCACCCGCCTGGTGGACGGCAGCCGCTTCCGCGAGTTCAAGGCGCGCTACGGCACGACCGTGGTGTGCGGGTTCGCGCACATCCACGGCTTTCCCGTGGGCATCATCGCCAACAACGGCGTGCTGTTCAGCCAGTCCGCGCTCAAGGCGACGCACTTCATCGAGCTGTGCGACCAGCGTGGCATCCCGCTGGTGTTCCTGCAAAACATCACAGGTTTCATGGTGGGACGCGAATACGAAGCGGGCGGAATCGCGCGCGACGGCGCGAAGATGGTCCATGCCGTGGCGAATACGCGCGTCCCCAAGCTGACGGTGGTCATCGGCGGTTCGTTCGGCGCGGGTAATTACGCCATGAGCGGCCGCGCCTACGGTTCGCGTTTCCTGTGGATGTGGCCCAACGCGCGCATCTCCGTCATGGGCGGGGAACAGGCCGCCAACGTGCTGCTGACCATCAAGCAGGACCAGCTGGCCCGCGAAGGCAGGCCCGCCCTGACTCCCGCCGAAGCCGACGAGTTCAAACGTCCCATCCTCGAAAAATACGAGAACGAAGGCAACCCCTACCACTCCACCGCCCGCCTGTGGGACGACGGCGTGATCGACCCTGCGGATACGAGACAGGTCCTTGGTCTCGCGCTTTCGGTGGTGATGAATGGGCCTGAGGAAGACAAGAACTTTGGCGTTTTTAGAATGTAGGCAAGAAAAACTCTAGTGATTTGACAATTTGTTTTGAGAACATTTCGGTGGCCTCGATACGGCGGACAAACGCCGCCTCTAAATCACCTTTCGTTTCAAAATTTCAACCCTGTATCTTTTCTCTTTCATCTTTAGCGAGGTCCTATGTCCAACACAAATCAACTCTCCTCTCCCCACCACTTTCTCGCCCAACTCGTCGGCGGCTGGACAGGCGCGTCCAAACTCTGGCTCGAACCCGATAAACTCGCCAGCGAGACGCCGATCCTCGGGAACATCCAACTCGTGCTGGACGGCCGCTTTGCGCTGTTCCTCTATCAAAGCTCCATCGACGGCGAACCGCAGCACGGCATGTTCACCTTCGGTTTCAACACCCTGCTCGAACGCTACGAGGCCAGTTGGGTGGACTCGTTCCACAACAACACGGCCATCATGTTCTGCACGGGCGGCGCCAACGAGGACGGATTCTTCGTGCTGGGCAGTTATCCCGACCCCACCGGCGGCCCCGACTGGAACTGGCGCACGGAAGTGTCCATGCTCGAGCCCGATCACCTGCTTCTCAAGGCCTACAACATCACGCCCGAGGGCGAGGAATTCCAGGCAATGGAATTTCAGTTGACCAGGCTGCAGAAATGAAACTCCTCATCATCGGCGGGACCCGTTTTCTCGGTCGACACCTGGTTGACTCAGCTCTGACGCGTGGACATGAGGTCACGCTCTTCAATCGCGGCAAGTCCAACCCCGACCTGTTCCCGCAAGTCAAGACCATCCACGGCGACCGCGAAAAAGACCTGGACCAACTCACTGGACACCGCTGGGATGCGGTCATCGACACCTGCGGATACATTCCGCGCATCGTGCGCCTGTCGGCTGAAGCGCTGAAAGACTCGCACAGTTATGTGTTCATTTCCAGCATTTCGGTCTATGCTGATTTCAGCAAGATCGGTATCGACGAAAACGACGCGGTCGGCGTGCTGCGCGAGGAAACGGAAGAAGTCACGGGCGAGAGCTATGGTCCGCTCAAGGCATTGTGCGAGCGCGCCGTGCAGGATGTCTTCGGCGCCCGAGGGGTGGTCGTCCGCCCTGGGTTGATCGTCGGCCCGCACGACCCGACTGACCGCTTTACCTACTGGCCTGTGCGCGTGTCCCGCGGCGGAGACGTGCTCGTACCCGACCGCCCCGATGTATTGACACAAATCATCGACGTGCGCGACCTATCGGATTTCATTATCAAATTGGTCGAAGATAAAGTATCGGGCGTGTTTAACGTCACAGGGCCAGACTATCCGCTGTCATTTGGAAAACTACTCGAAACCTGCAAACAGGTCAGCAAGAGCGATTCAAATTTCAAGTGGGCGTCGCGTGAGTTTCTCAGTCAACACAACGTCGCGCCGTGGAGTGACTTGCCCGCCTGGCTGCCCGATACAGGCGAAGATGCAGGCTTTGCACAGGTAAATATTGCCAAAGCCATCGCAGCGGGGCTGACCTTCCGTCCGCTAGCAGAGACGGTGCGCGACACACTCGATTGGGCCGCGAACCGTCCGCCCGAGCATGAGTGGCGCGCAGGCTTGAAGCCCGAGCGCGAGCAGGAATTGTTGAAGTTGATGTAAAAGAAGAGAGCGGACCAAAGTCCGCTCTCTTTTGTAGCCCTGCTGTATCCACATTATCGCCCTTCGACTGCGCTCAGGCGAATCGTTTTTATGCACGAATATTTTTCCCGTAGCCTGGCTCGACTAGAATCTTTCCATCCTCAAAGGCGGTCCGCCCACGCAACACCACTTTGCGGACCCTGCCTTTGACCTTCCAACCTTCGAAGGGGGTCCAACCGCAGCGGGTAAAGCTCTCAGCGGCCTTGATTTCGTAGGCAGCATCCTCGTCCACTTCAACCCAGGTCTCGGGCTGCTCAGGTAAGTTGAAGATGCGCCTCGGGTTCGTGACCATGCGCACCAGCACGTCATCGAGCGTGAGACGGCCTTCGCCGACAGCGGCCAGCAACAGGGGCAGGATCGTCTCCAGGCCTGGGAATCCAGGCGGGGGGTTGTCGGAGTCTTTTTCCTCGATGGTGTGCGGCGCGTGGTCGGTGGCGAAGCAGTCGATGACGTCCAGGTTGGCCCATAGCGCATCGACATCGGCCTGGGTTGCCAGCCTCGGGCGGACCTCGCCCCGGCCCGGGTGCCCGTGACTGATGGCGGGGATGTCGCCCTGGGTGAGGAACAGGTGATGCGGGCAGACCTCGCACGTGACCTGGATGCCACGTTCCTTGGCAGCCTTGATGAGCAGCACTTCTTCCTTCAATGAAATGTGCGCGATGTGAACAGGGCGGTCATAGATGGCCGCGAACAGGATCGCCGCCGCCATGCTGCGACTCTCGGAATGCGCCACAATGGGCAGCGACCTGGGCCAATTCTGAAAATGCGGCATCCACAAGGACATATCGTCGAGGCGGAGCTGGCCGAAGGTGGAGTCGAGGTACATCTTGAGTCCCGCCGAACGCTCGGGCAGCGACGGATGATTGGCCCAGTCGCCGTTGTCGGGGCCTGCTCCGAGGAATTGGGCATAGTCGCAGCGTGCCTTCGCTTTGGCGGAATCCAGCACAAGGTCGAGGGTGGCGGCGTCGAAGATGGGCGGCTTGGTGTTGGGCATGGCCAGCACCAGCGTCACGCCGCCCGCCAGCGCCACGGATGTGCCCGAGTCGTAATCTTCCTTGTGGGTTGCGCCGGGTTCACGCAGGTGGACGTGCGGGTCAATCAGGCCGGGCAAGCGGATCATGCGGTTCCATCCTTTTTATTTTGTTGTTCGCGATCGAGCCACAGCTCGCGGTATTTGCGATTCCAGTCGATCAGGAAGCGGAAGGCGATCACCAGGCCCACACCGACGGCGGCCCAGAAGACCAGTCCGCGTTGGTTGAACAGCCACAACATCGGCGCGATCAACACCCCTGTGAACACGCTGGCCCGCGCGCTGTGGCGGACCGTCAGCGTGAGCAGGATAAGCAGGCCGAGGCATAAGACGAAAGCCAGTGGAGAAAGCGCCAGCAAGGCCCCGCCTGCTGTGGCCAGCCCCATCCCACCGCGGAACTGGGCGAAGAGCGGCCAGCAATGTCCCGCCACGGCCAGGGCGGCGGTGAGCGGCACCACGTAGGGCAAGCTGGTAACTGGCGCAATGGTCAGTGCTAGCCATACAGGCAGGAAACCCTTGGCGATGTCCAGCACCAACACCAAGGCGCCCCAACCAAAACCTACCTGACGGATGGTATTGGTCGTGGTGGCATGGCCCGAGCCCGCGTCGCGCACGTCCACGCCTTTGACCAGGCGTGTGATCCAGATGGCGAAGGGCAGCGAGCCAGACAGGTATCCCAGCAGAGGGAAGAGCAGGGTCAGCAGAAGGTCCATGTTACGGACAGGTGGTCAGCAGAGGAAAGAGTTGCTTACTGAATGTATCCAACGAGCCCGGGTCCGACTGCGGAAAGACCAGCATATACACAAAGATATGCTTCTCGTCCTCCTGCTTCACCCAGTAGCGCGCCTTGTAATTGATGTTCGAGTCCACCAGGTCGTACTCATAGAGCGAGGTTCCGCTTTGCTCGCAAAACTTCGCCAGTGTATGGCTCTCGTAATCGGAGAAGATGATGTTGAAGCCTTCATCGTTGAAATAATTTCCGAGGTCGGTCTGGGAATAGCCACAGGTGAAGATGAGATACTCTGAATAGGCAATGGCCTGGACAGCATCATTGCGGCGCGTGAGCGTGACCTTGTACGGGTCCACGGTGTAGCTCTTGACCCAGTCGGCGGAATTGAACAACCCCTCGCCAAAGGTCAGGACCTTCTTGACCTCGGCGTCGGTCGGCTCGATCGGGCCGCAAGAATCGTGCGGGACCTGGGCCTGGTCCACCGTGGGGGTGGGGCTGCACGCGGCGAGGACTCCCGCCAACAAAACGGCGACCAGCAGTGAAGTCCAGAAAACGGGACGGGGTAATTTGTTCAAGGGTTGCTCCTTTCGAATCGACGGACTACTCACCAATATCCAGCTTGAAGGCCACCAGCGATTGGTCCAGGTCTTGCAGGAAGTAGATCAGCGAAACGATCAACGATCCGAGCGAACAAATGAAGATGATCCCGATCAGCCAGGCATCCTCGATCTTCAACACGGCAGTGATGAACAACGTGATAATGAGACAGGCCGCCAGCAATACGCTGATGGTGGCAAAAGTAATGGCATTGCGCATCAGGTGCGCGCGACGCGAGAGAATGTGTAATTGTTGATGGACGACGCCCTGGTTGCGCTCGGGAATCTCGGAGAGTTCACGCACCAGGCTGCGGCCGCGGTCGATGATGCGACCCAGGCGATTGGTCATGCTCAGGATCAGCAGGCCGATGCCCGAGATGAGCACCACAGGGCCAATGGCCACCTGCAAAGTGGGGATGAGTTGGGAAACAGAGATCATATTAAACCTATTTCTTATCCTTTCGTGAGTCTTGAAAACGGAACCAGGCGCGCGCCAGACGGAAGATCAGCGGGCCGATCAGGAAGGCGACCAACACCACGATCAGCGCCAGTTCCTGCCAACCGACGACGAAGACTGGTTCGCAAGCCAGCGTGGAGAAGACCAGCGCCACCACCACCAGGCCCAGCCTCCACTGGAGCCATCTTTTTTCATCGAGACATTTATCCGCTAAAAAACGAGTTTTTTTGGCATTTTTCGACACGAAGGCAGAAAGATGAAAGGATTCTTTCACATCTGTAAACGGCTCCGGTACCGCGGTTCCATTGGGGTTCTGGTAATATTCCATCACAATTGCTTTGCATTATAAGGCATTGCGTTTTCCATCCTGCAACAAAACCCCTTCACCGACACTGAAATCCAAACTGCAAGAACGCAAAGCCCGGCTGGCAGGTCGTATTACGCCAGTTTCCAGACGGTAGATTCCCGTCTGGCGTCAGGTCCGAAGGAAGTTGCAAAGGAAAATCCAAATGAAAAAATGGTTCACGAGTCTGGTCTCCCTGTTGGCGGTTGCCGCATTGCTCATCCCGCACGGGATAGCCTACGCGCAATCCACAGCGGGGACGATCCCCGCCTTCCCGGGGGCGGAGGGCTTTGGGGCTTATTCACTTGGCGGTCGGGGCGGCAGGGTCTTCGAGGTCACGAACATAAACGATTCAGGCGCGGGCAGCCTGCGGGCCTGCGTGGAAGCCAGCGGTCCACGTATCTGTATCTTCCGCACAGGCGGGACCATCGTGCTCAACTCCGCATTGACCATCACCAATCCATACATCACCATCGCGGGGCAGACCGCCCCGGGCGGCGGCATCACGCTCAAGAAGTCGGCCGGCGGCGACGCCCTGCTCGTCAAGACCCATGACGTGATCCTGCGCTACATCACTTCACGCCCGGGCGCGGGCGGAGAGAATCACGCCGCGCAAGCCGCCTCGAACGGCGTCCATCTTTACAACATCATCATCGACCACTGCTCCTTCAGCTGGGGCACCGACGAAGTACTGGAGACCTGGTACAAGGTGTACGACACCACCATCCAATGGTCCATCGTTTCCGAGGGCCTGGATTGCAGTACCCACTCCAAGGGTTGTCACAGCAAGGGACTGATGGTGGGCGGCTATGCCGATAGCGAGAGCAAGAACGCGCTTGGCTCGGAAGACATCAGCGTGCATCACAACCTGTTCGCGCATAACGGCGAGCGCAATCCCCTGATCCAGACCAGCGGTCTGGTGGACGTGGTCAACAACGTGGCCTACAACCCGTTCGGCACGTTCATGTACGTCTACATGAAATCGGCCTCGATCGTGCCGGTCAACTTCGTCGGCAATTACTACAAGTACGGTCCAAACACCGGTAGCGGCAAATATGAGATCAAGACCTACGATGACGGCGGCCTGGGCGCGGACTTGTACGTGTCGGGCAATATCGGTCCACACCGCACCACCGATGGTCAGACACAAAGCCTGGTGGTGGACTCGGGTTCGCGCAGTTTCCTGACCACCGCTCGGCATGATGCGCCGCTAGTCACCACCACCTCAGCGACGGACGCCTACACCCAGGTATTGGCGGCAGCGGGCAACAGCGCGGCCCTCGCCTGCGACGGGACCTGGTCCACGCGACGAGATGGCATCGACACGCGCGTGGTCAACGACGTACGCAACGGCACAGGCAAGATCATCGATGACCCGTCCCAGGTGGGCGGATGGGCCGCCATTGCGGCTGGCACTCCTTGCGCCGATGGCGACCACGATGGCATGCCCGACGTCTGGGAGGCGAAGTACGGTCTAAACCCGAACAACGCCACCGATAACATCACCGATGCTGACGGCGACGGCTATACCAATGTCGAGGAATACATGAACGGCACCGACCCCAAGAACGGGGCGGTCGCCACCCTCTTCTATGATGTCCCCACTGATTACTGGGCCCGCGAGTGGATCGAGCGGCTGTACCAGTCGGGCATCACGGGCGGATGCGGGATCAACCCGCTGATCTACTGCCCCGAGGCACAAGTTACTCGCGCACAGATGGCTGTCTTCCTCGAACGCGCCATGCATGGCGCGAGTTACACACCGCCCACAAACGTGTCCATTACATTCAATGACACCACGAACCACTGGGCACGCTACTGGATCGAGGCCCTGGTCGCGGATGGAGTCTCAGCGGGCTGCGGCGATGGGAATTTCTGCCCGGACCTGGCGCTGACTCGCGACCAGATGGCGGTCTTCCTGCTAAAAGCGGAACACGGCTCCGACTATGCACCTCCATCTGCCAGCGGCACCCAATTTGACGATGTGCCCGCCGACTACTGGGCCGCAGATTGGATCGAGCAATTGGCTGCTGAGGGCATCACAGGCGGATGTAGTTCCAGTTCGTATTGCCCGCGCGAGTCGGTCACGCGCGCACAGATGGCAGTCTTTCTGGTCCGTACTTTCGCATTGCCGTAACATCCATAAAAAGAAAGAGGCCGCTTTCCGCGGCCTCTTTTCATTCCAACACAATCTCCTTCACCCGCCCCACCTGTCCATCGGTCAAGCGGACCTTGATCCCGTGCGGATGGGTCGGTGACTTGGTCAGGATATCCTTGACAATGCCCTTGGTCAACTTGCCCGTGCGCTGGTCTTGTTTAAGGACGATCAGCACGGTCAGGCCGGGTTTGATGTTGGCGCGAAGTTGTCCGTTCAACTCAACAACCCTCTGGCAAATGTCAGGAACGACTGCACGTCATTGAAGTTGGTGACCATGCCTACCGAAATGCGCACAGCGCCGCTGGCCTTTCCGTCGATGCAAACGCGGAAGTCGTCGATGGAGAGGCGCTGACGGTGGGTGGGCTGAGTAAAGCAAGCGGCCAGTTCCATCTGGGAGATCTCGAGCGCAATCTCACCCGCGCCCGGATTGCAGAAGCAACCCGTCCGCAGGGAGATATTTACTTTATTGGCCTCCTGCTCGATAAAGCGGTGGTCGATGGGCTGGCCATCCTTATTGAAGAAGTTGACTGTCACCGCGCCGCCACGCTGGTCGACATTCGTCGGACCGTAGACATGGACCAATGGTTCGCCTGTGGAGTGCTTCATCTGTGTCAGGTTGTCGAGCAGCCAGCCCGTCAGTGTGCGGACACGCTC
Source organism: Chloroflexota bacterium (assembly GCA_016191845.1). GTDB lineage: Bacteria > Chloroflexota > Anaerolineae > Anaerolineales > Villigracilaceae > JACPVF01. The sequence goes on along the minus strand of JACPVF010000007.1, from coordinate 839,431 downwards.
CTTGATGACGTCGTAACCAATGGACTGGATATGACGCAGACCGATCTCCACGGCGGGGATGCCGAGGTAATCGAGCGTGCCATCCTCAAAAGCGGGCGCGCCGTCAGCCAGGTAGTATTTGTCGCCCTGCACGGATGCAACCGTAATGGTCCCACCCGCAAACCAGGGACGATGCAATTTGGCGAGCGCCTCCTTGCGGGCGATCAGTGCGCCAATACCGGTGGGATAACCAAACATCTTATAAAACGAGATCGGCACAAAATCAGGGTGAACCTGTGAGAGGTTCAGTTTACTGGTTGGAACGAAGGCCGCCGCATCGAGCAGCACATCCCAGCCGTGGGCGTGGGCTTTCTCGATCCACTCGAGCGGATGCTGGACCGAGGAAAAGTTCGATTGAGCAGGAAAGGCAAAGAGGTTGTATCCGCTCGCCGAGGGACGGGCCAACTCGAGGTCCAGGGTGGCGGAATCGAGTCGCATGTCGGGGAGCATAACGGGGATGTAGGTCACATCCGCGCCGCGCGCATGGGCGAATTCCCGAATCCCATTGACCGAGTTATGGTTGTCAAAGGTCAGCAGGTATCGCCCGTTTGGGAAGGGATAGGACTCGCCCACCAGTTTGAGTGCCCCGCTGGCGTTGGAGGTGAAAATGGCCAGGTATTCATTCGGGTCAGCGTTGAAAAATTCAAGAATATACTCACGCGCACCTTCGACAAGTTTGGTGGCAGCCTGCGAGGTGGGATTGGTGGAGTGTGGATTGCCAAAGGTGTTCTTGCGCAACAGTTCATGATGCTGGCGAATCTGCGACTCGGCGTAAATACCACCGCCTGTGTAATCGAGATAGATGTGCTCGGCGTCATCGAGGCGGGAATATTCCGCGCGGCGCAAAGCGTCGATGGATTCGGTTTTGGCGAAGGTGGGATAGGTTTGCAGAAAGGCTTCGAACTCAGGGGAAGGTTTGGGCATGGCAGGACTCCTGCCGTGATTTAACCACAGACAGGTGGAAATGTCAGTGTCAAGTGTCAGCAGAAGTTGTGTTGAAGGTATTCGAGCACGAAGATCTCCCTCTTCAACCAGTCAGGCGCAGACTTGGTCTCCAGGAGGGAACGATTTGCGCGCAGAGCCTCGTCAATGGACACCCAGCGCGGCTCGAAGCCCAAGTCGGCTTCGTATTCGTCCAGGTTCTGGGGGCCGAAGCCATCTGCCACGTCACACAGGAAATAACACGAGGTCATCTTGAAGGTGTCGAACCCTTCATCGATGGCAAGTTTATACTCGACCACAGCACCGACTTCATCCCCAATGTGGATCAGGGTGGCCCCGCACTCTTCAAGGATCTCACGCCGCAACGCCTCGGCTTGACTCTCACCCTCATCCACGCCCCCGCCCGGGAATTTGTACCCGCCCATCGCCACGCGGACCAGCAGCAGGTCCCGACCCTGAAAAATGATCGCACGTACCGACATCCGCGAGATGGTCCTGCCACTTGGGTCGGCTTGGGGATGGCGGTAGATCTCAGCCAGCACGTTCATGGCTGAGACTTAGTCCGCCTGCGCAGTGCTCGGGGCGGCTTGCGGTTCCTTGTATTCGAAATATTTTTTCAGGTTGAGCATGGGACGTTCGACCACGTACCAGGTCACCATTGAGATGGCGGTCGTGATCGCAAAGACCAGGCCAATATAAATAAAGAAGAAGGGCCATCCGCGATAGCCGTGACGCCAGAGGAAATCGAGCAGGATCAGGCCCACGGGCAGGTGGAAGAGGTACATCGAATAACTGTGGTCGCCGAAGAAGACCAGGATCTTGTTGCGGAACAGGCGGCGCAGGAAGGAGGTCTCTGCATGGTTGGTCAGGGTGATGATCAACGCCGCGGCAAAGGTTTCAGCCAACGGGTAGCCGACCAGGGTTAGCGGGATGTTTCCGTAAATGGGATGCGGGATGCCCGGGTTGGTGACGTACTCGACGATCAATAGGGTAATATAGGTCGTTAGAAAGACAGGCAGGGAGTATTTGCTCAGTTTTTCCTTCCAACCTGGCTCGGTAAAGGCAATCGCCAGCAGGACACCGAAGGCAATCGGTTCCATGCGGGTGAATGAGTTGTAGAAGAAAAAGGTTGCCATGCGGTTGGCGTCGGTCCAGAAGATGGCAGCCAGGATGCGGGCCAGGTTCGAAAGTCCAATGATCGTAAAGCTCAGCCGCAGAAGATTTTTCTTGCTCAGGGCATTCACCACGAACGGCCAGGCCAGATAGAATTGCTCCTCCACAGCCAGAGACCAGGTGACTGCCAGGTAAATAGTGGTCTTGACATTCCCGATGAGGTAGACCCAGTTCTGCTGATAGAGCAACAGGATGGGAATCAGGCGCGGCAGTTCGGGCATGTAATCGGGTTCCACGGTGGGCAGCAATGCGATGATGACGATCAACGCGAAGTAATAAAGCGGAAAGACCCGCAGCGAGCGGCGCACGTAGAAATTGCGGAAGAAATGCGGTTCGCCCTTGGTTCGGAGCAGGATGCTGGTGATCAAAAAGCCTGAGAGAACGAAGAAGGTCTCAATGGCATACCAGTTGTACAGGGTCACGCCAGTGACAAAGTGCAGGATCGGGTTGGTGGTGAAATATTCCCCGCGTTTGAAGATGTGATACGAGATGACCATGATGGATGCCAGCCCGCGCATCCCATCCAGTTCTTTGAAGCGTTCTACTCTCATGCGGGCGTCCCTGCCGTTCGAGGTGATATGAGTGCCAATTGTACCCGCAGATTCGGTTTTACGGCTGATTCGCCCCTGGTTTGCGCAATGGGAGGGTAAAAAAATTGGTCAGGGGCGAGGGGAGTTCGCTTTAACGTAATTGTTAACCAAAGCACTCATGTCCGAAGGGATTTTAAGTGTCGTTTCCTGTTTTGTGTCTTTTAGTCGAACTTTGAGTTTCATTTTGGTCCACGGGTTTTCCCACCTGGCATATCCAATATTGGAAAACAAAATAACCTTGCCGCGGTGAACAAATCCCTTTTCGCGATATTCGAATGAATAGTAAGAATAAAGTGCCAGACAAATGTTGACGATCCACCCAAAAATATTTCGTCTGTAAGATTCGTACGCATTCATACTGTAGATCGAATCGATTGCAACTGTTATTTGACAGTAGAAAAGCAGAAACATTGCTGCTCCCTGTGCCAGTTGCGCGCTTTTCATTTGTTCCTTGAGGATATAGTTACCTGCCGCTTTTAATCTACAACCAAGAGTAAGGGAAACCAATGCAAAAGCAAGACAACCGATCAATGAAGAAAGCACCCCAATGTAAAATTGGATTTTTTCAGGGATATACTGGAATAAAATTATCGGACCAAACAAAACGATCATTAGAACAGCAACAAGCATAGATAGCACAGCTGCCAGCACGAATCCACTCCAAACACTTTTCACACGAATGGAGGCAAAAATCCACAAAGCCAGGAGAAGCAGACCTATCGTAATACCAATTGCCCAGAAGTTGATGTCCATAAGCAACCCTCTATTCAGGATAGGTCGAGTTATACGACCAACCAAAGTAACCGTCAAGCAAGAAGCCCCTTGCCGTTCCTGGTAAGGGGCTTCAGAATGCAAATACGTTTCTCAATCACTTGGAGGCAGCAAAACATTCTTTTGCCGTGCAGCCGCCAACCATCGTTAGTCGCTGTCGTGCGCCTTCTGTAAGTCGGCTACGATGATCTTCTTCATCTTCAACATGGCATTGACCACGCGCTGGGACCTGGCCGCATCTGGAGTCCCGGTCAACTCGCCCAATTGTTTCGGGATGATCTGCCACGACAGCCCAAACTTGTCCTTGCACCAACCGCATTGTTCCATCTCAGGCACAGCGGACAGCCGCTCCCAGAAGTAATCGACTTCCTTCTGGTCCTCGCATTCGACATAGAACGAAACCGCTTCATTGAATTTGAAGATCGGTCCGCCATCGAGCGCCATGAAACGCTGGCCTGCAAGTTCGAAAATACCGGTGATGACCTTGCCTTCCAACGCGTCCGCGCCGGGTGCTTCCATGCCTTTTTCATAGCGGGTGATGCTGACGATTCTGGACTCCTGTTTTTTATACGGCGCACCGTTGAATGTGTTGACGTAGTGATTCATCGCCTCTTCAGCTTGCGTGTCGAACCATAAGCACGGGTTGATCTTGTTCATTTCTAAATTCTCCTTTTAAAGTTAATAGTTTCCAGTAAAATCTTGAGGATCCAGGATCATCTTTACCACTTTTACGTAGCCCCTAAAACATCATCCAACCGTTCATACCCTTCACGGACACCCTTCTCCATCCCGTTTTGGATCATCCCATCACGGTCCTCGATCGACTGGAAGATGGAATGGATCGTGGCTTTGGTCCGGTTACCGGGCAGGGCTTCCAGCGTCATGCAATCCAGCGAGACATGACCGGGGTAGCCCTCATATTCGAAGGTCTGGATCATCCTCTCGATGGACATCTCATGGAACGAGCCATGAAAACCGTATAGGTTCCCATCTTTGTCTTTGTGAACGTAGCGGTACTTTCCACCGCTGACAGGTTCAAATGCTTCGAGAAGCATCTCATACCCGTTTGGACCCAGCCACTGAACATAGAGTTGAGGGTCAACGTGAGCCTTATACACAAGCTCGCGCGGCGCATCGAACTCGCGGATGATGAACAGGTCCTGTTTACCAGGTTCGGCGATCACAACGGTCTTATTTTTGGATGGCATGTCATTTCTCCTTTTTCATTTGTTCCAGTAAATCGTCCAGGCGATTGAAGCGGTCTTCCCAAATCTGGCGATATTGTTCGATCCAATCGGTGACTTCGCCAAGCTTGTCAAACCGCGCCTCCACATATCGTTCCCGCCCTTGCGGGATGACAACCACCAATCCGCATTCCTTCAAGATACGGATGTGTTTCGAAACAGCCGGGCGGCTAATGGCAAAATTTTCGGCCACCCGGTTCAGGGTCATACGTTGACCCGCAAGCAGGGACAAGATCGCACGACGGTTAGGGTCTGCAATGGCTTGAAATACGTCTCTTCTCATGGCACCTTTTATGTAATCAAATGGTTACATATACTGAATGAATTTTAGAACATAATTTCTGATTTGTCAAGCAGGTATTTTAGAAATGAAGAGGCCCTTGCCTGTATAGGCAAGGGCCTCTTGTGTCTTTCATCTTTTCTTCTACACTACCGCATCTTCGCCCTGTTTCGAGAACTGGCTCATGTACAGGTCGTAGTACGCGCCCTGTTTGGCGAGCAATTCCTCATGGTTGCCCTGCTCGACGATGTCGCCGTGCTGCATGACCAGGATCAAGTCCGCGTTGCGGATGGTGGACAAACGGTGAGCAATGACAAAGGATGTGCGATTCTTCATCAAGCTGTCCATCGCTTTTTGGATGAGGATCTCGGTGCGGGTGTCCACGCTGGAGGTGGCCTCGTCGAGGATCAGGATCTTCGGATCGGCCAGGAAAGCGCGGGCGATGGTCAGCAATTGCATCTGTCCCTGCGAGATGTTGGAGGTCTCCTCGTTGAGGACCATGTTGTAGCCATCGGGCCAAGTGTGGACGAAGTGGTCCACGTGGGCGGCTTTGGCGGCGGCGATGACTTCCTCGTCCGTGGCGCCCGGGCGTCCATAGCGGATGTTCTCCATAATGGAGGCATTGTAGAGCCAGGTATCCTGCAACACCATGCCGAACATCTTGCGCAGGTCGCGGCGGGTGAAATCGCGGATATCGTGCCCATCCACGAAGATGGCGCCTTCGTTCACGTCGTAGAAGCGCATGAGCAGCTTGACCATGGTGGTCTTGCCCGCGCCCGTCGGTCCGACGATGGCGATCTTATGCCCGGGCTCGGCCTCGGCGGAGAAATCATTGATGACGATCTTCTCGGGGTTGTAGCCGAAATGGACATCCTTGAACTCGACGTGGCCCTGGACCTCCTCGAGCTGGACCGGGCTCTCGGCTTCAGGCGTCTCTTCGGCCTCGTCGAGGAACTCAAAGACACGCTCCGCCGCCGCCGCGGTCTGCTGGAGGATGTTGGAGATGTTGGCCAGCTGCGTGATGGGCTGGGTGAACGAGCGCACGTACTGGATAAAAGCCTGGATATCACCGACGGTGATCTTGCCGGTCACGGCCAGGTATCCGCCGAGGATGGCCACCGCCACGTAACCGAGGTTGCCGATGAAGTTCATGATCGGCATCATCAGGCCCGAGAGGAACTGTGACTTCCAGGCAGCGTCGTAGAGTTTGTTATTCGAACCATCGAACTTTTCGATGCTCTCCTGCTCGCCGTTGAAGGCCTTCATCACGATGTGACCGCCGTACATTTCCTCGACGTGTCCGTTGACATGGCCCAGGTAATCCTGCTGCTGTTTGAAGAACTTCTGCGACTGGCGCACAATCAGCATGACCGCGATCATCGAGAGCGGAATGATGACCAACGCCACCAACGTCATGACCCAGCTGATGGAGAACATCATGATCAGCACGCCGATCACGGTCACCACCGAAGTGATGATCTGGGTCAGACTCTGGCTGAGGGTCTGGTTGACCGTGTCCACGTCGTTGGTGATGCGCGAGAGCACTTCGCCGTGCGTGGTGGTGTCGAAGTACTTCAGCGGCATGCGGTTGATCTTCTGCGAGATGTCGCGGCGGAAACGGTAGGAGATATCCGTCGAGACATTGGCCATGATCCAGCCTTGGGCGTAGGCAAACAGCGCCGAGAGCAGGTACAACCCAAGCGTGATCAGTGCAATGCGGCCGATATATTCGAAATCGATGGAGCCGCTCCCACTCAATTGAGCCATCACACCCTCGAACAGTTTGGTGGTGGCCTGACCGAGGATCTTCGGACCAACGATATTGGAGGCGGTGGAAGCAATCGCCATGACCATGACAATCAGGATCGGGAGGCGGTATGCACCGAGATATTCGATCAGCTTGCGCATCGTCCCGCCGAAATCGCGGGCCTTGGCGCCAGGCATCATGCCCGCCATGGGACCATGCATCTGGGCGCCGCCACCGCGGCGTTGTTGCTGAGGTCTGCCTTGGAACATCATGATAATTCCTCCTTGCTGAGTTGCGACAAGGCAATCTCTTTATACGTTTCGCAATTTTCCATTAATTCATTGTGCGTACCCGTACCAACGATGCGGCCTTCATCGAGCACAATGATCTGTTCCGCATTCTTGATGGTTGAGACACGCTGGGTGACGACCAGCAGAGTGCTATCCGCGGCCTGCTCCTTGAAGGCGCGGCGCAGCGCGGCATCGGTCTTGAAGTCGAGCGCAGAGAAGGAGTCGTCGAGGATGTAGATCGGCGGCTTCTTGACGATGGCGCGCGCAATGGAAAGGCGCTGCTTCTGTCCGCCCGAGACGTTGGTGCCGCCCTGGGCGATCTCCGTGACCATGCCTTCAGGCTTGGACTCGACGAACTCCCTGGCCTGGGCGATCTCGATGGCCGATTGCAGCATTTCGGGGGTGGCGTCTTCGTCTGCATAGCGCAGATTCGACTCGATGGTGCCCGAGAACAACGCGCTCTTCTGCGGCACATAGCCGATCTTGTCGCGCAGATCGTGCTGGGTCACTTCGCGGATGTCCACACCGTCCACCAAAATTGCGCCGTTCGTCACCTCGTAGAAGCGCGGAATCAGGTTGACGATGGTGGACTTGCCCGCGCCGGTCGAACCGATGAAGGCAGTGGTCTGTCCGGGCCGGGCAGTGAAGCTGATGTCTTGTAGTGCATCGGTATCCGCGCCGGGATAGCGGAACGAGACGTTACGGAATTCCACCGAACCCTTGAACGATGCAGGGAATTGCCTGGGCTCCTTCGGATCATGGATATGCGGCTCGGTGCTGAGAACTTCGTAAATGCGGTCGGCGGAAACCGAGGCGCGCGGGATGATGATGAACATCATCGAGAGGAACAGGAACGACATCACGATCTGCATGGCATATTGCATGAAAGCCATCATGTCGCCGACCTGCATATTGGCGTCCGCCACCTGCTTCGCGCCGAACCAGATGATGGAAAGCATCAGCACGTTCATGATGAGCATCATGAGCGGCATCATCACCACCATCACACGGTTGATGAACAGGCTGACGGCGGTCAGGTCCTTGTTGGCCTTGTCGAAACGCTCTTCCTCGAAAGGCTGCATGTTGAAGGCGCGGATGACCATCATGCCCGAGAGGTTCTCGCGTGAGACCAGGTTGATGCGGTCCACCAGTTTCTGGATGAGCTTGAACTTGGGCAGGGCCACCGAGAAGACCACGATGATCAGACTGACCAGCATCAACACGGCCAGACCGATCAGCCACGAGAGCGGAGAATCCTTGGCGATGACCTTGATGATGCCGCCGATGCCCATCAACGGGGCATAGAACATCATGCGCACCATCATGACCACCACCATCTGGATCTGGGTCACATCGTTGGTGGTGCGGGTGATGAGCGAGGCGGTCGAGAACTTGTCAAACTCGGTGTTTGAGTAGCTTTCGACAGTCTTGAACACGTCGCGGCGGATGTCGCGCGCCATGCCCGCCGCGATCTTCGCGGAGAGGTACCCCACAATAATGGTACACACACCCGAGGCCAGGGTCAGCAGCAACATCCAGGCGCCCACATTCAGGATGTAGTTGTTCTGGAGTTTGTCGGTGTTCATGCCGAGGGCCTGATACTCCGCCTTGACCGCGCTGACAGCGGCCTGCACCAGCATGTTATCGCCAAGGGTTGCGAATTTCGAGTCCATCGAGTCGGTCATCTTCGTGACCTGATCAGCAGGCATCTTGGCCAGCATGGCAAACACATCCATGCCGGGCGGCAGCTTGGACAGGTCGAAGCCACCGAAGGCGCCGCTCATCTGGGCCGCCGCTGCGGGATCGGCCAGGGCTTTCTCGATGCCTGAGACCGCCAACAGGGCCTTGGCCATGATCGGGTTCAGGCGGTCGATCTCGGCCTGATCGATGGGATTCAACACATAAACGGGACCAGATGCCAGGGCGGGATAGTCCGACAGATACTTGTCGTAGTCGGCAGAGTTCTGGTCGATGAGGGTGTAATCGGCCAGTACCGACTCCTTATCCGCTGCACTCATGAAGATGAGCACACGATTCATTTCGTTCTGGCGGATGGCAACCGGCACGGCGTTCTCCACGCCGCCTTTCTGGATGCCGTTGTTGACGATGCGCGAAAGATAATCGGGCAGGGCCAGGTCGAAGTTGGCCTGCGCGAAGAGCAGCGCGATGGCCAGCAGCAGCATCCACAGATAAGGTTTGACGTATTTGAGCAGTTTAAGCATGGGGCTCGCTCCTCAGGACAAAGGTTTGCATAAAATTCCTCTCTAATCACCGCTATACGCGGACTCGACGGAGGTCACCGTCAGGTCGAGCGGCTGAACAGAGCGGCTGAACAATTTCTGGAAGGGCAGCGTAACCAGGCGCGAGAACATCAGACGCTTGGTCAACACGGTGGACATCAGACCATTGCGGCCGTCTGTGGCAGGGGACGCCAGCCACAAGGCGTGCTCGGCGGGCACGTCAGCCTCATTGCCCCACAGCATGGCCACATAACGGAGCGGATTCAGTCGGCCTTCATAGCCGTTCACCGCCTGGACGTTGCTAAGCATCTCGGTGCGCACCAGGCCCGGGTTGAAACCGAAGATATCCACGCCGCGGCCTTTGTATTCCTGCGCCAGCGTCTGGGTGAAATTACGCACCCAAGCCTTGCTGGAGCTATATGCGTTCTGCATGGGCACCGCGCCCGTGTCACCGCGCCCCAGCAGGTTGATCAGCTTGCCGCTCTTCTGGGCCAGGAAATGACGCAACGCCACGACCGACCCATTGTAGGTGCCGACAATGTTGGTGTTGACCACGTTCAGGAAGTCCGCGCTGGGGACATGGGCCGTGGGTCCATAGGGTGCAGAGATGCCCGCGTTGTTGACCCAGATGTCGATTCGGCCAAAGGTGCGGATTGCCAACTCCGCCAACGCCTCGACCTGGGCCAGGTCGCCCACGTCACAGGCCAGACCTGCTGCCTGTGCGCCGTTATGTTGGAGTTTTTTCACCGCCTCGTCCACCGAGCGGGCCGAGCGCGACGCAATGACCACCTTCGCGCCCGCGCGCACATAGGTCTCGGCAATGGCGTACCCCAGGCCGCGTGATCCGCCGGTGATCACGGCGACTTTATTTTGCAAAACTGTTTTCATTCATTTTCCTTGAGAAAGTGTAAATGTTACTTGTGAATTGAGTATGTAGATTTGACGGATGGATGTCCCTGTCGGGCGGGCTCGGATTCCAATCCTTCCGCGGCACGCGTCATGATGTCCAACGCTTTGCTGATTTGAACGCGCTCTTCATCGGTCAACCGCTCGGCCAGCTGGTCCACCCAACGATAACGTTCCTCGATCCCTTGCAGGATGGTTTCCTTCCCCTTGTCGGTGAGATTCAACAACTTGGCGCGACGGTCGCTTGGGTCTTCCTCGCGGACGATGAAGCCATTTTGTACAAGCTTATCCACCAATTGGCTGGCCGCGGCAGGTGTGACCTCGAACCGTTCGCTGATCTCGGACATGCCGCACGCGCCACGATAATGCAACTGCATCATGAGACTGAACTGCGGCATCGACAGTCCTGTGGATCTGGCGAAAAGCCCCCAGCCACGCATGGAGCGGTGCATAAAAACATCCATCCACGCGCGGATGGATTGGGTAAATAGGGGAGCATTTGTCATTCTTAAGCCTTCTTTTTATTTAAGCGTGCTTAAATATATGCAAAACTTAAGTTAAGTCAAGGCGGGGAAGATAAGAGGAATGTTAGAGAACGACAAAGCACGTACACAGGAGGGATTGCTGCTTCTACAAGATACGACTATATTTTCCCCATTCAAACACCTAAAAGGAATCACACCATGGAAATCACAATCGAACATCGTCCTTCCTATTCACTGGCGGTTGCCAAACTGCAGCCAAACGAACGCATCCGCGCCGAAGCGGGCGCAATGGTCAGCATGAGTGAAGGCATCGGCATCGAGACCAAGGCCGAGGGCGGATTCCTCAAATCGCTCGGGCGCGCTGTGCTGGGCGGGGAATCCTTCTTCCAAAACTTCTTTCAGGCTGCGGCCTCGGGCGGCGAAGTGACTCTGGCTCCCGAATTGCCTGGCGACATGCTGTTGATCGAGATGAAGGGCGAGAAAATGATGTTGCAATCAGGTTCGTATGTCGCCTCGGAGAATGGCGTGGAACTGACGGCCAAGGTCAGCATGAAGGCGTTCATGTCGGCAGAAGGTATTTCCATGTTGGAGGCCACAGGCACGGGCAAACTGCTGGTCTCCTCGTACGGCGCGATCTTCGAGCGCACCATCGGCGCGGGCGAAAAATACATCGTCGATACCTCGCATCTGGTGGCCTTCACAGGCAGCATGAACGTACAGCCCAAAACTGTGGGCGGATTCAAGTCCACGCTGTTCAGCGGCGAAGGCCTGGTGGTCGAGCTGACAGGTCCCGGCACGATCTACATGCAGACCCGTTCTCCGCAGGCGCTGATCAACTGGATCATCCCGCAGCTGCCCAAGCCCGAAGTGAAAAGTTCATAACCCTGAAAACAAAAAACGGGAGCCGTTCACGGCTCCCGTTTTTTTGTTACTCGTTTTAGATGGGTCCGATGTACTTCGTCCACAGATCAAGCAGGAAGAAGGTCAACATACTGGCCGAGAGAGCCGCCGCCGTGGTGCGGATCAGGCCCCAGGTGTCGTCCAGCCTCTCATCCAGCCAGTAGAAGATCGGGAAACTGGTAATGAAGAAACACGAATACGTGATCGAACCGATGGCCAACATGCGGTTCAGGTCTTTGTAATAGAAGGTATCTGCCATGGCGGGATTGGCCATCACGAAGGTTTCCATCCACGACCAGAAATAAGCTGCAACAAAGATGGCGACGGGAAAGACCCAGGCCGAAGATTGTCCCAGACGCGAGGTGCGCAGGCGGCGCAAGACCACCATCGCAGTGACGTGATAGGTCATGAAGTAGGCATGGGTCAGCAGATACATCATCACAGGCGTATGTTGTACGCCCGTGCCCACCAGGGACGCATCGAAAGTCCAGTGCAGGTTGGAATAATTGTAGACCATGCCCAGCACGTCGAAGAAATATTCGCTGCCGTAGTAATTTCCCAGCAGAGAGAAGATGGCGATGTACAGATTGGCTTTGAACCAATAGGTCTTGTACCAGGGTTTGCCCGCCTTTGCTTCTTTATAGATAAGGAAGGGCACCACCACGAACGGCGCCGCAACGAACAGGGAATAGATGATCGATCCGAAATCCCCCATCGTCTTGCCGTATCCAAACACCACAGCCATGGCCGTTTGCAGGATCCAGATCGGCGAATAAATGAGGAAAAACTTTTCGCCCCAGGCTTTATCGGGATTTTCTGAAAACCAGCGGGCTTGAACAGGAGCGGCGGTGGGTTTGGATTTCATGGTTTAAGTATAGCATGGGACATTTGATTCACCCATATTCACGATAAAATTGACCTGCAAGCCGACTCCATTCGCCAAGGATTCTGCTCCCGATGTTCAAAAAAATCCTGATCGCCAACCGCGGCGAGATCGCCGTCCGTATCATCCGCGCCTGCCGTGAACTGGGCGTGAAAAGCGTGGCCGTCTACTCCGAGGTCGACAAGAATGCACTACACGTGCAGATGGCCGATGAGGCCGTCTTGCTGGGCGGGGCCGCGCCGCGCGAATCCTATTTGAACGCAGACCGCATCCTCCAGGCGGCGCTCGACACGAAGGCGGAGGCCGTCCACCCGGGCTATGGCTTCCTCTCGGAGAATGCCTCCTTCGCCGCCGCAGTGGATTCCGCCAAGCTGACCTTTATCGGCCCCTCAGCGGATTCGATCCGCGCGATGGGCGACAAGGCCGAGTCGAAGATCCGCATGAAGGCGGCAGGTGTCCCGACCGTCCCAGGTTTTGAAGGCTTGGAAAGCGTAGACGAGTTCCGCCAGGCTGCGGAGGAGATCGGTTACCCTGTGCTGGTCAAGGCGGCGGCAGGCGGCGGGGGCAAGGGCATGCGCGTGGTCGAAAGCCAAGCCGATTTGACGGAGTCCATTGAAGGGGCGCGGCGCGAAGCGCTGAACGCCTTCGGCGATGAACGTCTGCTGATCGAGAAATATCTTCCCAACGCACACCACATCGAATTTCAGGTCTTCGGCGACCAGCACGGAAACCTCATCCATCTGTTCGAGCGCGAATGTTCCGTGCAAAGACGTCATCAGAAAATAATCGAAGAGACGCCTTCGCCCCTGCTCACGCCCGAGCTGCGCACGCAGATGGGTGCGGCGGCGGTCGCGGCGGCCAAGGCTGTGAACTACTTCAACGCGGGCACCATCGAATTCATCGTTGATCCCAACACCCTGAAATTTTATTTCCTCGAAATGAATACCCGCCTGCAAGTCGAGCACCCCGTCACCGAACTCGTGGCTGGACTCGACCTCGTCCAATGGCAACTGCGCATCGCGGCGGGTGAACCCTTTCCCTTCACACAAAGTGACTTCCGCCAGCGCGGACATGCCATCGAGTGCCGCGTCTACGCCGAAGACCCCGCGGGCGGATTCCTGCCCAGCACGGGACGGCTGCTGCAATTCATCGAACCGCGCGGGCCCGGCATCCGCGTGGACTCGGGCTTCCGCGCGGGCGACGAGGTGACGCACTTCTACGACCCGATGCTGGCCAAACTGATCGTCCACGCCGAGGACCGCGAGGCAGCCATTCGACGCATGCAGGCTGCGCTGCGCGAGTTCGTCGTCCACGGCGTGACCACCAACATCGACTTCATGGGGGATCTGCTGGCCCACGAGGATTTCCACAACGGACAGGTCACCACGCGCTGGGTTGAGACGAAGTTTGGCTGGCAGGCGGGAGAGCCGACGGTGGAGGCGTTGGTTGCGGCGGCGGTGGTGGAATTGGGTCAAAAGTCGCAGGTCGAAGGTCAGAGCGTGGAGGCGTATAGTCCGTGGAAAGTGGCGAGTGGTTTCAGGAATTAGGCTTTCCCAAAAGGAACATTTATGAACAAAATATCACTGCCTTTGTATATTGTGCTCAATTTAATAAACTATTTGGCAGTGATTGCTGCTGGCGTGTTTACATTCCAAGCTTTGAATCTGTCGAGTGTGTGGCCTTTAATGTTACCGTTGTTAATTTTGTTTCTTTATTTCGACAGTCAAATTTCTCGATTTCGCCCACAGCCGAGGAAACATCCTTTTACCAAGATCTCAGACCTGCCAGCACGTGGTCAATTTATTTTCTGGGGCATCACTATTGGCATTTCGGCTATTTCTATTCTGGGAGGTTTTCTTTTCAAGTCCTGGAATGAATATGTGAGCATATTTCTGATGTTTGTAACCATAGCTGCATGGATTGGGCTTTTGTGGATCAGCTTGCCTGATATTAGGAAAGACATCTTCTCATGAAATCACAATTCAACAGCACGGACATCGACCTTACTTCCACTGGTAAAGGCTATCAAGTCGTCATCGGAGATAAAACCCTCTCAGTTGAAATCCTGCACTCTGAAAACGGACGACTTGATCTGCTGCTCGACGGTCAGCGCGTGACGGCTTTCGTCTCGTTTGATGGCGTCAAACGCTGGGTCACCATCGGCGGACAGACTTTCGCCTTGACCAAATCCACGGCAGGGACGCGCCGCGCCCAGCATGGACATCACGCCCAGGACGAGTTGACCGCGCCCATGCCAGGCCAGGTCCGCGCGGTGAATGTGGCGGAGGGCGAGTCCGTGACCAAAGGCCAGACCCTGCTCGTGCTGGAAGCCATGAAAATGGAGATCCGCGTTTCTGCGCCCAAGGATGGCAGGGTCGGGAAATTACTCATTCAGCAGGGTCAGACGGTAGAACGCGAACAAGTCTTGATCGAGATCGTGGATAAGTTGGAAAGTTAGCAGGTTGACACGTTCGAACCTGCAGCCTTCCAACCTGCAAACCTTGAAACGGAGATTGTATGACTGGCAAATATTTCGACGAACTCGAAGTCGGCATGAAATTTAAACACGGCGGGCGCACCGTCACCGAAATGGACAACGTGCTCTTCTCCGCGCTGACGATGAACACGCAGCCCCTGCACGTCAACGAGGACTTTGCCTCGAAGACCGAGTTCGGCCAGCGGCTGGTCAACGGCGTGTTCACCTTCGGGCTGGTGGTCGGCCTGACCGTGGCCGAGCTGACCGAGGGCACCATCGTCGCCAACCTCGGCTATGACAAGGTCGTGCATCCCAACCCCGTCTTCCACGGCGACACCCTCTACGCCGAGAGTGAGATCATCGAGAAGCGCGAGTCGAAGTCACGGCCCAACGCGGGCCTTGTCCGTATCCAATGCACAGGCCGCAAACCAGACGGTACAATTGTGGTCCAGTTCGAGCGGACCGCGATGTTTTTGAAGAAACCCAATTAACATGTCGCTGCGGCCTGCGGGAAGCAGCCTCCCACGAACATGAGATTGCTTCGTCGCAAAGAACGCTCCTCGCAATGACATTTAGGAGACCCTATGCATTCCCGACGCGCCCTTTTATACATGCCTGGCGATGACCGCCGCAAGATCGAAAAAGCCACCACCCTCGGTGTGGACAGCATCTGCATGGATCTGGAAGACGGCACCGCCATCAACAAGAAGGCCGAGGCGCGCGCCGTCATTGCCCAGGCCATGCGCGAGCTGGATTTCGGCGCCGCCGAGCGCTGCATCCGCATCAACAGCATCGGCTCGGGCTGGGAGGCGGACGACCTCGCCGCCGCGCTGGAGACCCGTCCCGATTCGATCGCCCTGCCCAAGGTCGAATCGCCCGAGCAGGTGACCTGGGTCAGCAGCCGCATCGAGTCGTACGAACTGGCTCATGGGCTGCCGCTGGGCGGCATCCGCATGATCATCCTGGTCGAGACGGCCAAAGGCATCCTAAACCTGAAAGAGATCGCGGGCGCGGACAAGCGTCTGGACGCGATCATCTTCGGCGGCGAGGACTTCGCGGCCAGCGTCGGCGCAACACGCACGAAGGATGCAGTTGAGCTGCTCTACGCGCGTGAAGCCGTGGTCACTGCCTGCGCCGCCTACGACCTGCAGGCCATCGACATCGTCACCATCGACTTCAAGGACCTCGATGCACTGCGCGCCGAAGCCGAAGCGGGCGCGCGGTTGGGATTCTCGGGCAAGCAGATCATCCACCCTGCGCAGGTCGGTCCCGTTCAGGCAGCCTTCACGCCCAGCGACGAATCCATCGCCTACGCCCGCCGCGTGGTCGAAACCTTTGAAACCAACCAGCAGGAAGGCAAGGGCGCTTATGCGCTCGACGGCAGGATGATCGACATGCCGCTGCTCAAGAACGCGCAGAAAGTGCTGGACCGCGCTAAAGCAGCAGGAAAGTTCTAATCATGAATCCCACGCAATGGGAGATGATTTTTCAAAACGATCCCCATTTCCACCTCGAGCCGCACCCACGGGTCGTCCAATTTACGAACCAACTTCTGGATCAGCATCTCTCCTCCGTCCTCAACCTTGGCTGCGGCGGAGGACGTCATACAATTCACATGGCAAGACAAGGCTTGCATGTCACTGGCATGGACAACGCTCCCACCGCTTTGAAGATGACGCGCCAATGGCTGAAAGAGGATCGCCTCGATGCAGCCCTGGTTCTGGCCGACATGCGCCGCCCCCTGCCATTTGCAGACCGCGTCTTCGATGCAGTGCTTTCCACACAGGTCATCCATCACGCCCTGTTCGCCACTGTAGCGGAGACCGCGCGGGAAATCGAACGGATTGTCCGCCCGAATGGGATGATCTTGATCAGTGTCCCAGCCCGAAAAGCCATCATGGAGGACTCGTCAAAACATGATGAGATCGAGCCGAACACATTCGTCCCCACCGATGGCATGGAGAAAGGGCTTCCACATCATCTTTTCACATCAGATGAATTTCGGGCCATTTTTCCAGGCTTCGACGTCATGGAATTAAAAGTAATCGATGAGCGCGTGATTGTCCTGCAAGCCCTAAGGAAGTAACGTCGAACCATCCCCTTTCGAGGAATTTCATGCTTTCCATCATTTATGGCCTCATCTCAGCCCTGGGCTGGGGCGCGGCGGATTTTTCGGGTGGGCTGGCCAGCCGAAAGTCCAGCGCCTACCAGGTGCTATTCCTGTCCGAGTTGGCAGGGCTGATCCCGCTGGCGATCCTGGCCCTGCTCGCCCGTGATCCCATCCCGCCGTTTTCCGCCTGGGTTTGGAGCGCGCTGGCCAGCACGGTCGGCACCTTCGGCATGCTCATCCTCTATCGCGCCTTTGCCGAAGGACGCATGACCATTGCTGCACCCGTCTCGGCGCTGCTGGCGGCGGTCGTGCCCGTCATCTTCGGCGCGTTGACCGAGGGCCCGCCCGACCTGCTCACGGGCGGCGGATTCGTCCTGGCTCTGGCCGCAGTGTGGATCATCTCCCGCGATGGCTCGGCAACAGACCTGCGTGTCTCATTGCGGGACCTGCGCCTACCCCTGCTCTCGGGCATTTTCTTCGGCTCCTACTTTGTCCTGATCCATCAGGCCACCAAGGAGGCCTATTTCTGGCCGTTGGTGAATGCGCGTCTGGCAGGGACATTGGTGATGCTTGGCTACGGGTTGGTGCTCCGCGGTCCGATCCTGCCCAGGCGCGAGTCCTGGCGGTTGGCCCTGCTGGCGGGCGTCCTCGATGTGGGCGGGAACGTCTTTTACGTGCTCGCCTCACAGACGGGTCGGCTGGATGTGGCCGCCGTGCTCGGGGCGCTCTACCCTGCGCTGACCGTGCTGCTGGCCTGGCTGCTGCTAAAGGAACACATCTCGCGCTCGCAAACCTTCGGCATCCTGCTGGCCTTTGTGGCCATCACCCTGTTGACCCTGTAACCGAGCCTGCCGCGAAGGAGGGTAGAATCGAAACATTGACATTTTCTGTGAAAGGATTTTCTCATGACTCTTCCCACCACCCCTGAAAAACCCCTGCCCCTGTTCATGCCGCGCACCGTCGGCCTGTTGGCCCTCTTCGGCGGGATTCCCCTGGGCTTTGTCCTCTCGCTCGCCAACCTTAAGCGCATCGGAGATCGGCGCGGGTACGGTATCCTGATCGGGTTGTGGATTCTCGTCACCCTGGCCCTGGTTGGAGTGGGATTGTATCTTCCGCTGCTGGGCTGGTACCTGGTCATCCTGAACCTAATCTCGGCGGGCTGTTTCTACCTCATCAACCGCGCCATCTTGAAGCGCTTCGAATCCACAGGGAAGGCGGCCCTGCCCGAGAGCGGATTGACCGCCATCGGCCTCGGCTTTGGAGCCTGGGTGGTGTGGTACATCGTGTTTAGCGGACTGCTGGTCAGCGCCACGTACGCGGTTAGCGCGTTCGGTATCCGCCTGCCCTGAGGCGAGGATGAAAAAACTACAGGGCAAAGTCGCGCTGATCACGGGTGCCACCTCGGGCATCGGCAAGGCCACCGCCCTGCTCTTTGCGGACGAGGGAGCGGATCTCGTTTTGACGGGCCGCCGCGCCGAGTTGGGTCAAGCCGTCGAAGCGGAATGCAGGCAGCGGGGCGTGCGCTGTATTTTCGTCGAAGCGGACCACACTCGGGCCGAGGATTGCCAACGGGCGGTCGACTCCGCGCTAGCAGAGTTCGGTCGCATCGACATCCTGTTCAACAATGCGGGCATCGTCACCAAGGGCACGGCGGAAACCACCGAGGAACAGGTCTGGAACGTCACGCTGGCGCTAAACGTGACCGCGGTCTGGCGCATGTGCAAGTTGGTGCTGCCGCACATGAAGCGACAGGGCGGCGGCGTGATCGTCAACAACGGCTCGGACTGGTCGGTGGTGGCGGGCAAGGACGCCTTCCCCTACATCGCCAGCAAGGGCGCGGTGGGACTGATGACCAAGTCGATGGCGTTGGATTTCGCGCGCGACAACATCCGCGTCAACGCCGTCTGTCCAGGCGACACCTTCGTGGACCGTTGGATCGAGAAAGGCTACTTCGAAGGCTCGGACCCTGTCTCGGTGGACGAGGCCATCCAGGAAGCCAGCGCCTACCTGCCGATGGGACGCTTTGGCCGCCCCGAAGAGATCGCCCGCGCCGTGCTCTTCCTGGCCTCGGATGATTCGTCTTTTGTGACAGGTCATTTGCTGTTGGTGGACGGCGGGAATACGGCGCAGTAATTAAAGTGAGAAATTAAAAAAGGAGGAAAAATGGAAGACTTTCTAATCAGCAGGAGCTTTCTGGAAGCCATCGGATGGATGGTCATCGCGAGATATGCTGCCGTGTTGGTGTTGGAACTCGGGATTTGCATCCTACTTTTCGATGCAAAGATCGCCCGCCGCGCATTTCTTGTGGTTACTGGTCTCTTGCTTCTAGGAGTATTTCTTCGAGACCCTGTTTTGTGTGGAATCTGGTTCAACCTGGCAATCATAGTGACAGGAGTATTTGCCAACACAAAACTGGGCTTCGCAGTAAATAATTTAAACCCACAACAAAAAAATCAATCCTGTCCTTCAGAATTTGATCGTATGGTTGGTTCTCTTTACATTGACCTATACTCTATGGACTGGTTCCATTGTTGTTTCGGCGGCATTGCAGGAGCCGCAAACAGTTCAAAGGAAAATATGGTTTTTAAATCACGAACGAAATGGAGGCATAGAGCTTTTCTTCAAAGAAGAAAAAGAATATTTCAGTACACAAATATCAAAAGATGATCCTTCTCCATTTTCTGAAGGTGATTGTTTGAAGTTGACATATTATGAAACTCCCCTGGCATCGGTTGACATCTTTGGCCTTTTCCAAAAATACGTGATACAAATCCAGCCCGGAGATCAATGTCCATGAAAGGCAATATCTTGCCAGCGATACAGTCATCAGCTCGTTCAAAATGACACGAATTGAGTCTGCCATTGCTCACGTCCATCCGTCCCAACTGCCCGCACGTTGGGGCGGATTCTTCTTTATAATTGAGCCATCGTCATTTCCCTGTCAACTTTAGCGAGGCACCCATGTCCTTCCAGCTTGTGTACTACTCTCAGCAGGACCCGAAGTGGAAAACTGACATCCTCGGCTTTGGCGACCCAGGCGACACCATCGGCTATGTCGGCTGTGCGCTGACCAGCGTGGCCATGCTGCTCAGCGGTCACGGGTACGCTGAGACTCCCCAAAGCCTCAACCAGAAGCTCAAGAGCGTGAACGGCTTCGACGGTGCGGGCATCCGCTGGAGCGCGGTGGCACAGATCCACCCGCAGGTGACGCTCAAGTCGTTCATCCCCTGCTCCAACAGCGACACGCCCCTGGCCCAGATCGATGCGGCGCTGGCAGCAGGTCAGCCCGCCATCGTCATGGTCGATAACAGTCCCGCTGCGGGCTTGCAGACCCACTGGGTGCTGCTCTACGCGCGCAAGGGAAACGACTATCTGATGCTCGACCCCTGGCCCTACCAGACCGACGTCAGCAAGGAAACCTATCTCATGCCGCGCTACAGCCAGGGCAAGACCCTGCAGCGCGCGATCATGCATGTCATTTTGTACGAGAATACCGCCGCCGACGGAAGCGTCGTCACCCCGGGCGGAGATGTCACCACGCCGCCCGCTCCCACCGCCACGGGACCGCAGGCGCGCGTCAAGGCCGAAGTGACCTGGGGCCTGAACGTCCGCGCCAGCATCGATACCTCCAGCATGGCCAACGTGGTCGAAGTAGCACCCGCAAGCTCGTTGCTGTCCCTGCTCGACTCGGACGGCGACAGCCGCGTCGGCGCGGTCAACCAGTGGCTGCGTGTGCGCACGTCCAGCGGGAAGGAAGGCTTCGCCGCCGCCTGGTACCTGGAAAAAGTGGCCATCACGCCCGCTCCCGCCCCGACCCCGCAGCCTCAACCTGAACCTCAGCCTGCCCCCGTCACCCCGCCGGCACCGCAGCCCGAGCCGGCTCCCGCCCCTGCGACGGACTCGTCCCGCCTCAAAGTGGTGACCAAGGCCAGCGTCAAGGTCTACGACCGCGCCTCCACCAGCGGAAAGGTCTTGTCCACCCAGGCCAAGGGCGCGACCCTGGCCTGCGTCGAGGCAGTCGACACCGCCCGCGCCAAAGTGGGCGTGAAGGGACAGTGGCTCAACGTCCGTTATGCCACAGGCAAGAAGGGCTTCATCCAGGCCGAACTGGTGAACGTGGCACGCTAATCCCGCAGACGAGATTCCGCTTGTGCGCGGGACCAGGCTCACGGTCCAGTGCGGGCGGGGTCGGAATCGGATGAGATATGACCGTTGCTGAAAAAACGACCCCGCTATGGATCTGTCCGCGCTGCCGCCGACGTTTCCTCACACCCAACGTCTGGCATGCCTGCACCGAGCGCGAACTGGACGAACATTTCACGGGCAAGCCCGCCCAGATCCGCGCCTTGTACGAGGCCTGGCTGGCCTTCGTGGAACGGAACGGGGGGCCCATCACTGTGGTGCCGCAAAAGACGCGCATCAGCTTTCAGGCGCGGTCGCGCTTTGCCAGCGCGATGGTCCGCCGGGGCTGGATCGATTGCAGCCTGTGGCTGAAGCACGCGGCGAAGCATCCGCTCTTCACGCCGGTGAAACGCGAAACCGAACGTGAGTTCGTCTATACGTTCCGCCTGACCGATAAAAATCAATTGGATAACGAACTGGCCGCGCTGGTGAAAGATGCGTACCGCGCGGGCCTCGAGGAGAAGTAAACGAAGCATGGAACAACAAGGCAAGCAACGCGCAGTGGGAATCGCCCTGGCGGCCTGGATCGTCCTCTCAATGCTGGTAGCCGCCAGCCTGTTCGCCGTTTATCGCTGGAAGGGGCCGCAAGGCTTCGATGTCATCATGACCACGGGGCCATTCTCCAAGTTCTGGCTGACCTTCCTCTCGGTGTTGATGACCTGGCTGCTGGGCGGTCTGGCGCTGGCCTTGTTGTGGACGAAGCGCATCCACGCAGGCAACCTGTTGACCTGGGCGGGATTCTTCATCGTTTCGATCCTGTTCCTGAACCTGATGCGCGAACGCCTGCAATACGGCGACCTGACCTCCTACATCCTCGGCGCGAACAACCTGGCCAACGGCGAACCGTTCGACCGCCTGTACATTTATCCGCCCTTTTTCGCGATGATCCTCAAGCCGCTGGTACCGTTTGGCGAGGATGCCTTCCTGTATGTGATGTGGGCGGTCAACCTGCTTGGTCTGATGGCGTTCTACTTCCTGCTGCAGCGCGTCCTCGAACAATACGGATATTCTCCGCGCATGGCCGCGCTGGCCGTGACCGTCTTCATGGTGGCGAACGTGGCCATGATCCGCACGATGTATTACATGCAGGTCAACCTGCACGTGTTGAATTTGATCTTCCTCAGCATCCTGCTGCATCCGCGCTCGAAGATGCTCTCTGCACTGGCGCTGGCGCTGGCGGTACATCTCAAGGCCTCGCCGCTGGTACTGGTCCTGCCCTTCCTGCTCGAACGCGACTGGCGCTGGCTGGCCTGGCTGACCTTCTTCGGATTCTTCATCTTCGGTGTGACACTCATGGCCGACGGCTGGCAGCCTTATCAGAGTTATCTCTACAACCTGGGCTTGCTTAATATCCCGCATGGCATGAACTTCCGCGAGACCTCATTCGACTCGTTCTTCTGGGCCATCGTGCAATTGCTGAAACTGGACTACAGCTTTGCGCGCATCCCGATCTACATTTCCAAGGTCCTGCTCGGGATGGGGACTCTGGCTGTGCTGTTCCAAAGCGTGCGAAAGCGCACCTTCCACCAGGGCGAGCGTGCCAACCTGCTGAACGCCATTCCGCCTCTGCTGGTGCTGATGAATATGTACTCGCCGCTGGTCTGGGAGCATCACGGCGTGTTTTTGGCATTGGCCGCCTTCGTGCTGATGAAGGTCCTGTCCACGCCTGCCGAGTGGACCTGGTTCGGAATCTTCTACTTTATCCAGTTCCTGATCCCCACCTTCGACTTCTTCCCGTGGTCGTACGTGCGCATGCTCACGCCCCTGCTGTTGTTGTGGATGCTTTGGCGTGCCACGATCCGCTCTACAGGCGAATCGGATTGGTTCCGCCGCGCCAACCAGTGGCTGAACGAGTTGCCCGCACTGCCTGCGTAACCGACCCATTTCCAGCCCCCTTTCCTGATGGGAAGGGGAAGCCGAGGTCTTATGCGCTTCTTTGAAAACTTTGTCCTCGACACTCCCTATCTATTCCTGAAGAAGATTCCCTATGCGTGGTTCTTCGCGGTCATCTTCGTGACCTGGGCGCCGCTGGTGGCGGGGACGTTGGTGCTCCTCGTCGCGCTGGGGCTGGTCTTCATGGTTTTGCAACAGCGCTTCTGGGAGGCAAAGATCCAGCGTGAGTTTCAAAAGGAGGGCACGGCCTATCGCGTCCAGCCGCGCATGCCAGTCAGCCTCCAGGTCCGCAATGTGGCGCTGGTGCTGGCGGGCAGTCTTGTGCTGGCGTTCCTACTCAACGGCCGCTTGAACATGACAGGCCCACAGTGGTTCCTGATGAGCTCGGGGTTGATGCTCCTGTATCGCGACGCGTTGATCTTCGGCGCGACGGCCGTGTACCTGGTCACCCCACGCGGGATCGGTGTGCGCTACATCCCGGGCCACGTGGACTATCGGTTGTTCTTCCGCTACACCGAGATCAACTACGTGATGCGCGTCCATGCGGGCGACAAGCTGCCCACCCACACGTCTGTGCTCAGCCCCATGCGCGGACAGAAGGAGGGCATCCTGCTAACGGCCAAACTCATGGATGGTTTCTCAAATAAACTGGGGCAGGTATTGCTCACCCCCGATGACCCTGAAGAATTTCTGGCACAAATTCCCGCTACGTTGATTCAGAACGAGGCGCTACTTCGTTGAGCGCCCGCACGAACACTTCCACCATCTTCTCTAAATTGATCTCTTCGCTGACGATGCGGTAGGACTCCGCACCCATCGCGCGCAGACGGGCAGGGTCAGAGAGTGCATCGCGCAGCGTGGTCAGCAGCACGCCGAAATCGTCGGGCGGAATCTGCCAGCCATTGCCCGCGCGGACCAGGTCGTCCTGCGTGCCGTCGCCCTGAGCCACGATGACGGGCAACCCGTGACTCATCGCCTCCTGGACGGCCAGACCGCCCGTGCCTGGCAGGATGAACAGGTCGGTCTCCGCGAAATAAGGTTTCAACTCGTCCCCATGTTTGGCTCCGACAAACTGTGCAGACGGATATACCTCGCGTGCCAATGTTTCGAGCGCGGCACGTTCCGGTCCATCGCCGACGATGACGAGGTGCGGTTGCGGGTCAAGTTGGGCGCAGGCGCGGAGTAACAGGTCAACACGTTTTCGAGATTGCAAGCGGCCGACAAAAAGTAAAGACGGTGGACGGTGGACGGTGGACCGTGAAGGAAGTTGCGTTGGTCGCGGGGAGACGGAGTTATGGGCGACAAAGATTTTCTCGCGCGGGAAGCCAAGGGCGGCGTATTCATCCGCGCCGCGCTGACTGTAGGCCAGCAGCCCGTCAAACTGGCGCAGGAAGGCGAGTCGGCGCGTTTGGCGGAATCCGCTCAACGGTCCAGAAAGAGACGGAGAGCCGAGTCCCCAACCGAGGATGGGCCGTCCGCGGCGGCGCATCCACTTCACAGCAGCGGACGTGGCGAGATAGCGCGGGTTGGCCTCCACGATCAGCGCGGCTGGATTGGTCTTCTCCAGCCAATCGATGAATCCACGCTGATGACAAAGATAGAACGGGCCAGAGAAGAGATGGATGTTTTGCGCGGACGTAAGCTGTGCGACGCGCGGCTCTCCGCTGACAATACTTTCCACGGGGCGCGGCTGGCCTGCAAACAGAGTCAAGCCACCGTCACAGGCTTCGGCCAGCAGGTCGAAGAACGGAACGCGGTAACTCGGCAGGACGCGTTGTTGCAGGGCCAGGCGGCCGGGGAAACGGTTCATGGCAGGAAGGCGCAGCGCGCAAAGAGGATGGCGTACGGGTCGCGATATTGTTCGCACCACTCGTTCGAAGCGGACACGGCCTCGATCAACCGAGCCTGGGAGGCGGTGGAAAGCAGCAATAGGTTGACGTCTGCCCGCGCAAGAATGAAATCCCAGTTGGGCTCGGCGTTGCTGATGCTGACGTACTGGCTCCATTGTTCAGGCGGGTAGCTGTACATGCGCGTGTCGATGGAGACCGGGCGTGAAGGCAGGGCAAAGTCGAGATAGGAACCAAAGGCGTAGTCATTCCACAGGTTGCCGCGCAAGTCGGGGTGAGCCTTGAGCCAGGTGACGGCGGCGGTGGGCGTAGTGGTCTGCTCGTAGAGAGGCGGGGCCGACTCCCACCAGCTATCGCGCAGGCCGGGCAGAAAGAGCAACGAAAGCAGCAAGACCAACTGCGCCAGCGCAACGTTGAGACGGGCGTTGATCTTTTCAACGGGACGGTCGAGGAGGCGGTTGGTCCACTCGGCGAGGAGGTCCGCGCTGAAGATCGCCAGCAGGAACAGGAACCAGATGATGTAGCGCGTGCCCGAAAGCGCCAGCCAGCCAAATCCCAAGAACCAGACCCATTCCAGACGCGAAAGTTTTCGCGGCGAGAAGGCAACCAGCACAGGGAAAAGCAGCAGCCAACCGAAGAAGAGGTTCATCTGCCAACCCAGGTTGCTGGGCGGAGCCCACTCCATGCTGAAGAGCTGATCGGAGGGCGATTGCAGGATGAAGGTCAGATAACCCCACACGCCAAACCCGTGCGGATTGAATAGCGTGGCAATGAGCATGGCCATAAACGCAAGGAGCAACGGCTTGCGCGCACCCGACCCAAAGACCAGCGCCGCGCCCGCCAATACCAACGGCAGGATGAACGATCCGTGCAGGTTAACCCACAGCAACGTGACGGCGGGCAGCAGCCAGAGCGTTTTGTTTTGTCCGTTCTGCCAACGATACAAGACCCACAGGCAGGCTACAAATAACGGATAGACGAACAACTGCGGGCGCATGACCCAGTTGTTGGAACTTGCCAGCCCAAGCAACAGCGTGAGGATCGTTGCCAGGCGCGGACCCGAGGCCTCGCGGATCATGCGCCAGTTCAGGCCGTAGGCCAGGGCCAGCAACAGGCCGCGCAACAGGAAGGTCAGCCCGGCGCCGCCCAGGGCGTAAACCAACCAGAAGATGAGTCCCGCCAGCCATTGCTGATAGAAGATGGGCTGTCCCGCGCGGGTCCAACTCATCATGTCCACGGCGGGAACGACTCCACTCTTGAGGATATCCTGCCCAAGGCGCAGGTACCACCAATAATCCTGTGCGGGGATCGCCATCAGGAACGACAGTCCCAACAGCGGCAGGAGCGCCAGGCTGAGCCAGAGCAGATCGTAACTACGTGTGTCGCGCGAATCAGGGTTGGACATGAGGAGCAGGCCAGGCAGGGGATTTGTGGACGTGCACGATCTTCCACGCACCGTTCAATTTAACGATGACACGGCTTTCGTTGTGCGCCGCCACCTTGACGCCTTCGGGCGTGGCAGTGCTGATCAGCAGCGTGTAACTGGCAATGGCCGTATCGCCGTAGCGTTGGATGTGCAGGTTGGACAGGTCGAAGCGGGTGGACGACTTCTCGCCCTTGCCCTCCGCGCCGAAGACCGAGCCGCGCGCGGCATTGGCGGTCATCATGAATTCGTGGAAAGGGATGCCATCCAGGCGGTGCGGCGTGACCCACCACTCATAGAGCGTCAGGTCTTCGGCGGTGGTGGCATGATAGGCAGCCAGGTTATTTTCCTGAACCGCTTGCAGATGACGCAGCAGAAACGTACGAATCTCTTCGTCCATCAATCCTCCAACAGGGCTTTGAGATATTGGTCGACCATCGTGTCGAGTCCCAGCGCGGACTCGGCCTGGGCACGTGCAGCCCGGCGGAAGCGCTGCGGGTCGCGCAGGATCTCGGCAGCAGCGGCGGCCAGCGCGGGAACGGCGGGCGGCCCGATCTTCCACGGGTCGCCGCCATAGGGAGCGATGCGGCCCGAGTCGCCCAATACCAGTTCGTTGAGTGCGCCCGTGTCGAAGGCGGCCACGGGCAGACCACAGGCCATCGCTTCGATGACGGCGTTCGGGCAGGCGGCGTTCAGGTCCGCGGAGAAGAACAGGTGTGCCGAGCGGTCGATCTCGGGGATGCGTTCGCGCGGCACGCTGCCGACCCAGTTGATCCTGACGCGGCTTTGGGCGTCCACGCGCGCTCGAATCTCGTCCGTGGCCTGGCCCACCACCATCAGCTCCATCGGGAAACCGTGCTGCTCCTGCAAGGCCTCAGCCAGCATGAGGGCATTATCGAGTCCCATGTCATAACCGCCGCCGAGATTGGCTTCGACGAGCAACAGCCGATACGGTGGGTAGGGCGGAACATCCCGCCCATCAGGCGAATACACGTTCAAGTCCACGCCATTGTGAATGGTGACGGACGGGACGCGCGGTTTGCCGTACCAATCCTCCCACCAGCGACGGGAGAACTCGCTTTGATAGATGATCTTGCTGGCCAGGTTGGCGCGGATGAAGGACAGCACGAAGTTGCCGTATTCCGCGCGCAGGAAGTGTTTGAGTCCCGTGCGGCGGTGGCGATGCACCCAGTTGATGCCGTCCAGGCGCTGGACGACCCGTCCGCCGCGGCGGCGGATCCGCCATAACGGGAGCAGACGTCGGGTCCCGGCAATGACGAGGGTGGCATCCGCCGGGGCAGAGAGGTCGTAGGTCACGTCCACGCCACGGGCGCGCAGTCCCGCCTCGAATTTGAGTCGGAAGGAGGCCATGCCGCCCGCCTCGACGCGGGGTGTGATGCAGATACGGGTCATGTCGTGATTATACCCGTAGGGACATGGCGGGCTCATCCATGATTCGACCGTTGGAGTCTCTGCCATGCCATGACAATTATGGTATCCTTGACGCATCTCATTTGGGAGTCGTCCATGTACGTAGCCATCGAAGGTGTCATCGGTGTGGGAAAGACCACGCTGGCGCGCTTGCTCCAGTCGCGTTTCGACGCAGACCTGTTGCTGGAGATCTTCGAGGAAAATCCGTTCCTCTCCGATTTTTACGCCGACCGTCAGCGCTATGCCTTTCAGACCCAGATCTTCTTCCTGCTCAGCCGTTACCGCCAACAGAACAGCACCGTTCCGAACATCCTCGGCGCGGGGAAGAGCCTGCTGGCCGATTACACCTTTGCCAAGGATGCACTCTTCGCGCGCATCAACCTGAGCGGCGACGAATTGACCATGTATTACAAGGTGCATGAAGCGCTGGGCGAGAAGATTCCCAAGCCCGACCTGGTGGTGTATCTGCAGGCCAGCACCGACGTGCTGATGCAGCGCATCGCCTTCCGCGACCGCCCCTACGAACGCCAGATGGAACGCGACTACATCGACGAGTTGAACCACACCTACGACGACTTCTTCTCGAAGCCGTTCGACCACACCCCCGTGTTGACCATCAACACCAACAGTCTGAACATCATCCAAAACACCGAACACCTCGACTATATCGAGAACCGCATCCGCGAAAGCCTGGGCCTGCTCCCGTTCCAGCCGAGCCTGCCGCTGGCGGAGGCCTGAGAGGACCGACCATGCGCGTCACCCGTGAGACTCTGATCCGCATTGCAAAAGAGACCGTCCAGGAACGAGCCTTCAACGACCGGGATATCGTGGCCGCCTACCTGACGGGGTCCCTCGTGGGTGAGACCGACCCGATGCTGGGCGGCACCGCCGACATCGACCTGATTCTGGTTCACGCCTCCACGCCCATGCTGAAGCGGGAGTTGGTCAAACTGACCCCCGATTTCCACCTCGACATCGGGCATCGCGCCAAGGCCGAGTTCAAATCTCCGCGTGAGATGCGTGGCGATCCCTGGCTGGGCTATGAGATGTTCGCGCCGATGCTGCTTTTCGAGCGTGAGAAATTCTTCGACTTCGTACAGGCCGCCCTGCGCGCGGGTAACGAGTTCGAAGGCCCCGAGATGACCCTGCAGCGCTGCCGCAGGCTGTACAATCACGGACGTCAGATCTGGATCGACCTGAGCGACGTGAGCGAAAAATCGGGTCCCACGGAAGTGGCGCAGTTCTTCAAGTCTTTATTCCACGCCGCGAACGTGTTGGCCGAGTTGAGCGGACCGCCCATCCAGGAGCGACGCCTGCTGCTGGATCTCCCTGCGCGGGCCGAGGCAGCCGAGCGTCCCAACCTGACGGCAGGCTTCTTTGGCCTGATCGGCGCAGGCGGCCTGGATGCCGAGATCGTCTCCGCCTGGTTGCCTGCCTGGAAGGAGGCCTTTGTGGCTGCCAGCGGCAACGCCAAGGTGGACGGACGCATCCACACAGCCCGCACGAACTATTACGAGAAGGCCATCCACGCCATGCTCGAAAGCGACCACCCCAGCGCGGCGCTCTGGCCGCTGATACAGACCTGGTCCCTGGCGGCCAAGGTCCTGCCCGAGGAGCAGAACGGTGCGTGGCGTGAAGCCTGTTCCACGCTGGGACTGGCGGGCGCGGGATTCGTCGAACGCGTGGAGGGACTCGACCATTACCTCGACGAGCTCGACATCCTGCTGGATGAACTGGCCGCCGCCAACGGGTTGGAAACCTCCACCTCGATTTAGCAAATCAAATCCCACAAAAAAAAGAGGCCGTCTCGTTTGAGACGGTCTCTTTTCATTCATCATCGCCCACGCCCAGGTCGGGCAGCGCGGACTCGATCTCTTCGGGGCTCTGACCCGACTCGAGACGGTCCACCACGTCGTTGAACTCGGCGGGCAGGTCCGTGCCCATCTGGCTGCCCATCCTGCGCATCATCGAGCCGAGCGCCTGGGGATCATCCTCCAAACCATCCAACCCGGCAAAGTCATCAGCCATGTTTTCCATGCGGCTCTCGTCCGATTTGAGGACGCGCACGCGGTTGAGGCGGCGCTTCACGTCCAAGCTGCCGCACAGGGGGCAGGTCACTTTTTTGACGCCGTATTCGCTGTAGGTCAGGAACACGTCAAAACGTTGGCGGCAGGCGAGGCAGACATAATCATAAGTGGGCATGTGCCCATTTTAACGGAATCCAGCCGCGGGGCGGAAGAGGGAGAGTCCATTTGGTACAATATCCGCATGACTTCCGATCCCGACTTCGACATTTTCCATCCCACTCCCCTGCTGATCGTCATCTCGGGCCCTTCGGGCGCGGGCAAGGACACGGTCGTGCAACTTATGAAAGAGCGCGGACTGCCGTTCCATTTCGTGGTCACGGCCACCACACGGCCCCGCCGCGCGAATGAGGTGGACGGCAAAGATTACTTCTTCGTCTCGAAGGAGGAATTCGCGCGCATGATCGAGCAGAACGAGTTGATCGAATACGCCATCGTGTACGGCGATTACAAGGGCATCCCCAAGTCGCAGGTGCGCGAAGCCCTGGCCAGCGGCAAGGATGTGGTTATGCGGGTGGACGTGCAGGGCGCCGAGACGGTCCGCAAGCTGGCGCCCGAGGCGCTGCTGATCTTCATCACCACCGAGAATGGTGAGGAACTGGAGCGCCGTCTGCGCGAGCGCAAGACCGAGACACCCGCCGAACTGGCGCTGCGCATCGCCACAGCCCGCAAGGAATTGAAACGGGTCGAGGCCTTCGACTACATCGTCATCAACAGTGACGACCGCCAGGGCGAAACCGTGGATATGGTCAAGGCTATCATCGACGCTGAGCATCACCGCGTCAAGCCACGCCAGGTAACCCTATGAACCAGACTCCCTCCACCCCGCCCCTGGACCCTCAACCTGTTCCACAACCCCGGGCGGTTCGCATCCCGCTGCCGGTCTCCGTTCCCTACGTAACCTACACGCTCATCGGTGTGACAAGCCTGGTCTATGTGCTGCAATTGATCAGCGTTGCGGTGTGGGGCAGCCCGTTCCAGGGCCTGGACTATCTCGAACTATATGGCGCGCGCATCAATGAACTGATCCGCGCAGGCGAGGTCTGGCGTTTTCTGACGCCTGCCTTTTTGCACGCCTCGCCCCCGCATCTTCTCTTCAATATGTACGCCCTATATGCATTCGGGGCTGGCCTGGAACGTCACTTCGGGCACGGACGTTTCCTGCTGTTGTACGCGTTGGGCGCGTTCGCGGGCAATGTCTTCTCGTTCCTGATGATGAACAACGGTGGATTCTCGGTTGGCGCCTCGACAGCGGTCTTCGGTCTGATCGGCGCAGAAGGCATCTTCCTCTACCAGAATCGAAAATTATTTGGCGAGCAGGTCAAGGGTGCGATCAACAACGTAGTGGTCGTGGTCGCCTTGAACCTGCTCATCGGTCTGGCTCCGGGCATTGATCTGTGGGGACACATCGGCGGCCTGTTCGGCGGGTTGATCTTTACCTGGTTTGGCGGCCCGAACTGGAAGGTGGAGGGAATTTTTCCCTCCTTCCAGTTGGTGGATGAACGCGAGACGCGCGACGTACTGCTCGCCGTCCTTGCAGTGTTGGTCCCGTTCGTGGGGCTGGCAGTTTGGGGAATGATGAAGTAATCAGGGATGAATAAAAAAAACGAGGCCTTGCGGCCTCGTTTTCGTTTAAGTGACTTCCTAACTCACATGTGCCAGTCGCGGATCAAGCGCATCGCGCAGGCCGTCGCCGAGTAGGTTGAACGAGAGCACGGTCAGCATGATGGCCAGGCCCGGGTAGAAGACCAGGTGCGGAGCAGTGAAGACCTGGTTGCGTTCCGCGCCAAGCATGGAACCCCATTCCGCCATGGGCGGCTGTGCACCCAGACCGAGGAACGAGAGCGCCGCAGCGTCGAGGATGGCGGTGGCAATACCGAGCGTGCCCTGCACGATCAGCGGAGTCAATGCATTGGGCAGGATGCGACGGAACAGAATCTGGAACGTGTTCCCGCCCAGCGCCCGCGTGGCCGAGACATAGTCCATCTCACGCACCGAAAGCACGGAGGCACGCACCACGCGTGCATAGGCGGGAATGGAGACAATGCCGATGGCCAGCAGGGCGTTCGTTAGGCCGGGGCCGAGCACGGTCACGATGGCGATGGCCAGCAACAGCGAAGGGAAGGCCAGCAACACATCCATGGTGCGCATGATGAGGTTATCGATCCAACCGCCAAAGTAGCCGCCCAGTGCACCAAGGACGGTCCCGATCACGATGGCAAAGGTGACTGTCGAGAGACCGATCCACAGGCTGACGCGTGCACCGTACAGCAGGCGGCTGAATTCGTCGCGGATGTTGCCATCCGTGCCAAGGATGTGCTGGGGCTGGTCAACGGGGCAGCCAAACAGATGGATGCAGGGAGCGGAGCGTCGGTCCAGGTTCTGGGGTGGGTTGGCGTCCAGCATCGAAAGAGTCGGGTCGTACGGAGCCAGGATGGGAGCCGTGAAAGCGATCAGGATCAGAATCCCAAGAATGACCATGCCCAGGATGGCTGACTTGCGCTTGAAGAGTCGCCGCCAGGTGATCTGCCACAGGCTGACCGACCGCAGGGACAGGCCCTCGGCGTCGAGTTTTGCGATTTTCGCGGGTTCAGCAGTCATGGCGGTTCCTTAATCGAGGCGGATGCGCGGGTCGAGGTACGCGTACGAAATGTCCACAAGCAGGTTGAGGACCACGAAGAAGACGGCGATGACCACGGTGAAGGCTTGCACGATACCGTAGTCGCGGGCGGTGATGGCGTCGTATAGGATGCGTCCCACCCCCGACAGGTTGAAGACCGTTTCAGTCAGCACCGCGCCGCCGAGCAGGCCGCCCAGCGACAGGCCAATGACCGTCACCAGCGGCAGCAGGGCATTACGGAAGGCATGCTTCATGACAACCACGTTACGCGTCAGACCTTTGGCGCGCGCCGTGCGGATGTAATCCTGGCCAAGCACCTCCAACATGGCGGAGCGCGCCATGCGGGCGATCAACGCCATCGGGATGGTGCCCAGGGCGATCGAGGGCAGGATCAAGTGCTTGATCGCGTCACCCAGGGTCTCCCAATTGGCGGAAAGGATCGAGTTGAGGATGTTCATGCGGCCGATGAAATCCGCCACTGTGAAGAAGAATCCGCGCGAACCAAGGGAGAGCCCCCAGACTTCATAAAAGGGCGTGGTCAACACGCCGGGTGAGAGACGGCCCGAAGGTGGCAGTTGGAAGGGAGTGTCTTTGAGGGTCAGCGCAAAGATGTAAGCCAGCATCAGACCCAGCCAGAAGACCGGCATGGACACGCCGATATTGGCCCATAGCATGGTCAGCACGTCCAGCCAGGAATTATGACGAACTGCCGAAATCACGCCCAGCGGGATACCAACCAGGATACTGACGAGCAGGGCCGAGAAAGCCAGTTCCACTGTGATGGGCAGACGTTCCATCAACAGGTCGGTGACCGGCTTGGAAAAGCGGAAGGAGCGCCCAAAGTCACCATGCGCGATCTCGTTGACATACACCCCGAACTGGATCGGGATGGGCTTATCCAGCCCATGCCGGCTGATGAATTCATTACACACTGCATCCGTGGCTTTCTCGCCAAGCATGGCGCGACACGGGTCACCGGGAATGAGGCGGCTGAGTGCAAATGTGGCAAATAATATTCCGAACAAGACCGGAATGCTGAGCAGGAGGCGTCGCAGGATGTATGTGGTCATGGCATTTTGGGGAGACCCCCGGCGGGACGATTCCCACCGGGGGTCTTTATCATCGTTCGGACCGGGGTTACTGGGCCGGAGCGTTCAGGAACGGGCCAAAGAGACCGCTCCAGTACGAGAAGGCGCCGGTATTGCCGGTGTGCAGCGGGTTGGCCGCATCCCATTGCAGGGCGAGCGTGGCCACCACGTCGGCGGCATCCAGGGTGAAGCCGTTATGGAATTTGACATCCTTGCGCAGGGTGAAGGTCCAGGTCATCAGGTCATCGCTGGCATTGTAGGACTCGGCCAGGACGGGTTCAACCTCCGTGCCGGCGGTCTTGTAGCCAAGCAGGGACTGGGTCACCTGTTCGCAGGCGCGCAGCGATTCGCCGTCGGTCTCATCCGCGCAGTAGAGCGAGATGGGTTCGGCGTTCTGCATCCACACGAAGGTGTCGGTGCCGGTGGACATCACAGCAAAGTTCTCATTACCGAGCGGGCTGGCGTGAGCGCCTTCCACAGAAGCCTTGTAGGCCACAGCAGAACCGCCGTGGGCCACAGGGATCATCGGGACGTGCTGCTTGATGAGGTTGTTGGTCTCCTCATAGAAGGGAGCGCGTTCCGCATCGGTGGCGCGCTGGGCGCCGTTCTCGATGGCGGCCACGAGATCATCGTACTTGGCGCCGAACTGCTTGGACGAGCCAGCACCGAAGTGATAACCAACGAAGTTGGTCATGTCAGGATAGTCCGCGCCCCAGCCCAGCAGGTGCAGGCCGTCGAGCGAGCCGGAGTCGGCTGCATCGAGGAAAGCGCCGGATTCCATCACGTCGATTTCAACCGTCACGCCCAGATTTTCCTTCAGCTGGGCCTGGATATCCTGGGCCACCACGTTCGGGTCGGGCAGGTAGCCACGGACCACATCGCGGTAGTGCAGTTTGATGGTCGGGAAGGGATTGTCGGCACCGTAGCCGGCCTGTTCGAGCAGGGCCTTGGCAGCCTCGGGGTTGAAGTCGTACCACTTCTCGCCGGCGCACGCGTTCGGGATGGCGCACGGGGTGAAGTAATCGGCCACTTCGGAGCCAGCCGGGTAGAAGTTGTCAACGATGCGCTTGCGGTCGATGGCCTGGGCAAAGGCCTGGCGGACCAGTTCATTGTCGAACGGCGCAAAGGCATTGTTCATGCCGATGTACATGATGTTGAGGGCCGGGCGGGTGATCAACTTGAGGTTGGAGTCGCCCTCGACGGTCTTGAAATCATCCGGACCCACATTGTCGATGCCGTCCACTGTGCCGGACTGCAACTCGAGCAGGCGCTGAGCCGACTCAGTGCCCCAGCGGAACACCAGGGTGCCGGTCTTGGCCTTTTCGCCCCAGTAGCCATCGAACTTCTTGAAGACGAGCTGGTTGCCGCGCTCCCACTGGGCCACATAGTACGGGCCGGTGCCAATCGGCTTCTCAAGCAGGTCGCCCTTGCCGCCGGTCGAGGCGAGGTACTCACGCGGCTGAATGCCGAACGAGGAGAAGGCGATCTTCGAGGGGAAGGCCGGGTCAGGTGTGCAGAGCGTGATCTTGACGGTGAGTTCGTCCACCGCCTCAATGGACTTGATCTCGCCACCGTAGTCACAATTCGGAGCTTCGACCTTGGTGGGAGCAAAAGCCTCTTCCTTCAGGCCCTCGGTCTGGACGGCGGGTTTGGCGCCGCCACCACAGGCAGTCAGCAGCAGGCTGGCCAGGACGACCAGCGTAAGCAAAACAGAGACTTGGCGTTTCACAGTGTTCTCCTCCGGAGAATAGGATTGGATTTGGCTACGAACAAGGGAAGACGGGGGGAATGGAAAAATATAAGAGGCGGGTCAACCTCCTTCTGAGTGGGTTAACAAATTATACAGCAAAAACTGTCAATAGACCGGCAGGGGCAGGCCGAATCCATTCAGGTGCACCACAGACGGATCGGCGGGCCACAAGCCAGGCACCTTTACGCCACAATGCGGACAAGTTCCCTGCCCGGTGATGTGATATTCACGAATGACGTAGCCGCGCCGTTTCACCAACACTTTAGTGCAATTCGGACAGGTCGTGTCTTCGTATTCCCCCACCCGCCCCGGCAGGTTTCCCGCGTAGACAAAGCGCAACCCAGCCTCGCGCCCGATGTCGGCGGCACGCTGGAGCGTGGCCGAGTCCGTGTTGGCGGGATCGGTCATCTTGTAATCTTTGTGGAAGGCGGTCACGTGCCAGGGGATGTCGGGCGAGAGTCCCGCCAGGAAACGGGCAGCCTCCCACAGTTCCGCATTGGAGTCGTTGAAACCGGGCACCACCAGCGTGACCACCTCCACCCACAATCCCAGTTCGCGTGCGCGACGGATTCCGTCCAGTGTGTTTTGCAACACCCCGCCCAGAGAGCGATATTTCTTGTCGTCCATGCACTTCAAGTCGACCTTGTAGGCATCGAGGTACGGATGCAGATACTCCATGACCTCAGGGGTGTTGTTACCGTTCGAGACGTAGGCACACTTCAGGCCCGCGGACTTGGCCTCCTTGAAGATTGCCACGGCCCACTCGCTTGTGATGAGCGGTTCATTATAGGAAGATACCACCACCGACGCGCCCGCCCGTTGGGCGGCCTTCGCCACCTGCCCGGGAGAAATGCGACGGATAAGGCCAACCGCCCCGTCGGAAGCCGGGTCGCGCAGCGCCTGCGAAGTGAACCAATTCTGGCAATAGCCGCAATGGAAGTCGCAGCCCAGCATGCCGAAGGTCAGCGCGTTCGCGCCGGGCAGCACATGATTGAAGGGTTTCTTTTCGATGGGATCGCTTTGCAAAGCCGCCACATATCCGAACGGCACGCGCAGTTTGCCGCCCTCGTTGAAGCGCACCTGACAGATGCCGCGTTTGCCCGGGCGGATCAGGCAGCGATGCCCGCAAGCCAGGCAGCGCACTGCGCCGTCAACCTCGGCTGTGTACAACTCTCCTTCGACCGTTAAAGCATCTAGCATCTCAACTGTGGAAGTCATATAATCAACCTATGCTTACCGTTGCCATTCAAGCCGGCGGACAGTCCTCCCGCATGGGCGAGGACAAGGCCCTCAAGCCCTTTCTCGGACGTCCACTCATCCAGCGCGTGATCGAACGCCTTCAGCCGATCGCAGACGAATTGATCGTGACGACCAATCGTCCCGCCGAGTACGCCTTTCTGCGCCTGCCGCTCTTCATGGATCTCAAGCCGGGCCGCGGCGCCTTGGGCGGACTCCACACCGCCATCGCCTCCGCCAAATCGCCGCTGGTGGCGGTGGCCGCCTGCGATATGCCCTTCGTCAGCGCTCCACTGCTCGAAACGGCGGCACGGCTGCTCATCGAGGAAAACGTGGACGTGGTCATTCCGCGCTCGAGCGAAGGGTTGGAACCGCTGCACGCCGTTTATCGCCGCGAGACCTGTCTGCCCGCCATCGAGGCCGCCATCGAAGCAGACTTGTGGAAGGTCATCGCCTGGTTCCCACAGGTCAGGGTCCGAGAACTGAAGGCAGACGACGAGCGCGTCTTCTGGAACGTCAACACGCCCGAGGAGTTTGCCGAGGCTGAACGGCTGGCTAACGAATGATCAGCACCGGGCAGGGGGCGTGAGTCACCACCTTCTGGCTGGTGCTGCCCAAGAGTGCACCTGCAATGCGTCCCAGCCCACGCGAACCCATCACGATCACATCGCTGCTGCGCGTGACCGCCACGCTGATAATGGCCTCCGCAGGCGAACCTTCGATCAGTTCGGTGTGGATCTCGGCAGACATCTGCCCCACCGCCTTGACCGCTGCCTCGAGAATGGCGTTGGCCTGGGCAAGACGCGCGTCGATGGCTTGCTGCAAGTTGGGTTCACCCAGGTAGGGAGGGATCGGTTCGTACGCGACAATGATGCGGAGATGTGTGGAGTGCATGGCGCGGCTCAAATCGCCGGCAGTCTGGGCGGCGCGCAGCCCGTGTTCCGAGCCATCCACTGCGAGCAGAATCTTCTCGAACATCTTGGCCTCCTGATCAGTGGGGTACAATCTTAGTATAGTACAAATCCATCCTCACGGAGCATGCTATGACCCTCGACCTTAACCTCATCCGCCAGCAATTCCCTTCGCTCGACCGTCCAGCCACCTTCTTCGACAATCCCGGCGGGACTCAGATCGCCAGGCCCAGCCTCGACCGCATCACCCACTACCTGCTCGAATGCAATGCCAACCATGAGGGACAGTTCGAGACCAGCCGCAAGTCGGACGAGGTGTTGAACGATGCGCACGTCGCCATGGCCGATTTCCTGAACGCCGCGCGGCCCGAGGAGATCATCTTCGGCAATAACATGACCACACTCAGCCTGCACCTGTCCCGCTCCCTGGCGCAGACCCTGAACCCCGGCGACGAGATCGTGGTCACACGCATGGACCACGACGCCAACATCTCGCCCTGGATGCTGATCGCTGAGGACCGCGGCTGCAACCTGACCTGGGTGGATTTCGACGTAGAGGACGGCACGCTCAAAGTGGATGAGTTTGCCAAGGCGATGGAGCGCAAGCCGAAGATCGCCGCCTTTGGCTATGCCTCGAATGCCCTGGGGACCATCAATCCCGTGCGCAAACTGACGAAGATGGCAAAGGAGGCTGGCGCACTGGTTTATATTGATGCAGTGCAGTATGCGCCGCACGGTCCCATCGATGTACAGGAGATCGGCTGTGACTTTTTGGTGTGCAGCAGTTACAAATTCTTTGGTCCGCATGCGGGCGCGTTGTACGGACGCTACGACCTACTCAATGAACTGAAGGCCTACAAGGTCCGCCCGGCGACGAATGAATTGCCAGGCAAATTCGAGACCGGCACGCAGAACCACGAGGGCATCGCAGGCGTGCTGGGCGCCTTGGAATATTTCGAATGGGTCGGGAATCACTTTGGCGACAAGAATCTCGAAGGTTTAAATGAGCAATACAGTGGACGCAGACTGGTCTACAAACAGGCCATGACCGCCATCCGCGCGTACGAGTTTGAGTTGTCGCGGGCGCTGATCGAGGCCATCCAGTCTGTGCCTGGGACACACATCTATGGCTTGACCGATATGAAGCGTCTCGACGAACGCGTGCCAACCGTCTCCTTCACATTGGAGGGACGCGATCCCGCTGAAGTGGCCGCGAAACTCGGCGACGCGGGTTTCTACGTCTGGGACGGTCACTATTACGCCCTGGCCGTGGTCGAACGGTTGGGCCTGCTCGACAAGGGTGGCATGGTGCGCGTGGGAGCAGCGCATTACAACACGCTGGATGAGGTATCCCGCTTCCGCGATGCGCTGGCAAAGATCGCGGCAGGCTGATAACAAAAAAAGAACTCCGAGTTGTCTCGGAGTTCTTTTTTTGTCGGGAGAAATCCTTTATGGCTCAGTGATGACCAGGTTATCGAAGGCCACCTTGACGGTCTGTCCCGACGTATTGAGCGCCAGGTTGATGCTGGCAGCTCCTGCATCGAGGATGGTGTTGTCGGTGACGGTCCTGACCAATTGATCGTTGATGAAAACCGAGAAGGTCCCGCCAATGGCCTCGATGCGGACCACGTTCATCACACCGGGTTCCAGTTGGATGGCACCATTCGACTCGTTCTCCCACAGCGAGACCAGGTCCTCGTAATTGCCGGTCGGCCAGACTTCTCCGTAAGAGGTGGCATCGTTGTAAAAGATGAAGGCGTAGTGGCGGCCTGCAATCCCGTCAGCTTCGCGCAAAGAGAATTCGACGGAAAAGTCTCCACTGGACAGCTCGTTCTCCAGCACGGTCACATCCATGCTGAGGACGAAGTCCTTTCCCTCGAAGCCAGGGATGGGGGTCAGGACGATGTAGTAATCCTGGCTACCCGTGCAGGTCAGCACGTACTGGCCGTCTACGATTTCACGTGTGGTTTGACCGTATTCATCGGAGGTGGCATCCAGGTCCCAGCCCTGATCGTTCGTGCTGAAATCTTCCTCGAAAAGGATGTTCGCAGGCGGAATCTCGGCGGGAACGTCGGTTTGGGGGACAACAGCCTCCGTTATGACGGGTGGGTTCGTCGCCGCAGAGTCGGCGGCGGGGGCCGCGCCCGGCATCATCGTGCTGCACGCCAGCACGGTCAGCAAAGCCAGGCTCGCAATCATGGAACGGTACATGGATGATTTGTTCATTTTTCCTCGAAATATCCCTGGTTGATTGGACAGGCAGAATGCCTTTTGTCTGCGCATTGTATCATGCGCGAAATGTGACATGCCCTGCGCTTGCAAGGATGGATTTCACTTATCCGCGTCTGCCAATCGTGCTATCGTAAGCCTGTCCGAATCTTGATTCATGGAGAGGCTATGTTTCAAACTTTTGAACAGGCGCAAGGTTACATCGCTGCGCAGAATATCCAGGTCATCGACCTCAAGTTCTGCGATCTATGGGGACGCTGGCATCACCTTACCATTCCAGCCAGCCAGTTCGAACCCAAATTGATGGACGAAGGCATCGGCTTCGACGGCTCCTCCGTCGGGTTGAAATCGGTCAAGGCGGGTGACATGGTCCTTGTCCCAGACCTGGGCACGGCCTTCCTCGATCCCTTTTGGGAGACCGCCACCCTGAGCTTCATCTGCCGAACGCTCGAAGCCGACACACACGAGATCTTCGCCAACGACCCGCGCAACATTGCCATCCGCGCCGAAGAGTATATGAAATCCACCGGTATCGCCGACGAGAGCCGCTGGGGACCCGAGTTCGAGTTCTACATTTTCGACAGCGTCAGCTACGAGAACAGCGTCAACCGTGCCGGTTATATGGTGCAGAGCAATGAAGCTGACTGGAACAGCGGGGACGGCGGCCACGGACATTACATCCCGCTGCACGGCGGCTATCACGCCATCCCGCCCAAGGACCAACTTTACAAGGTCCGCACGCGCATGACGGCCCACCTCGAACGTATGGGCGTGCCGGTCAAGTACCACCATCACGAAGTCGGCGGACCAGGTCAATGCGAGATCGAGACGCCCATGATGGGGCTCATCCAGGCGGGTGACGCCACCATGATCATCAAATACGTCACCAAACTGACCGCCCACGAGAACGGGCAAACTGCCACCTTCATGCCCAAACCGCTCTTCGGTGAGGCCGGCAGCGGGATGCACTTCCATCAACACCTGTTCAAGCAAAACAAGAACGTCTTCTATGACGCCAAGGGCTATGGTTGCCTGAGTCAGACGGCGCTTCATTACATCGGCGGCCTGCTCAAGCACGGACCCGCCGTCCTGGCGCTGACCAACCCCTCGACCAATTCCTACCGACGTTTGGTGCCCGGCTACGAAGCCCCCGTCAATGCCTTCTTCTCGCTGGGCAATCGCAGCGCCGCGGTACGCATTCCCAAGTATGCCACTCAACCCGATACCGCCCGCATGGAATTCCGCCCGCCTGATGCCACGGGCAATGTTTACCTGATGCTGGCCGCGCAGTTGATGGCTGGCCTGGATGGCATCCAGAACAAGATCGACCCGACCGCCGAAGGCTTCGGCCCCTTCGACGCCAATATCTTCTCCTGGACCGATGAACAGCGTGCCAGGATCAAGCCGCTGCCTGCCTCCCTTAATGAAGCTCTCTCCGCTCTCGAATCCGACCATGACTTCCTGACGGCAGGCGGTGTCTTCAGTGAAGAGATGCTCAAACAATGGGTGGACTACAAACGCAATGCCGAGTACTTCGCCGTGCGCAACCGCCCACATCCCTACGAGATGAGCCTGTATTTCGACGTGTAAAACAAATGAGCGGACCCTGGTCAGGGGCCCGCTCTTCTCTCTCCTACCGATAAAACTGTTTTTTCTACCAATAAATACCGGTAAAGTACCGATAAACTACACCCAGGCCTGTGAGGGAGGCTGGGATGTATTCCAATGCCTTGCAGATTTGTTAGGTGCGCGTATAATAACCGCTTTGCACGTAGAAGGCAAGCCTTACCAGGGTACCAGATTTTTCTTATCCAGATTATCTGATTGAATAAATAAAGAACGACGGCAGACCAAAGCCTGCCGTCGTTCCACTTAGAGGGATTACTTCACAGGGAAGGGTGCAGGCGGGCGGCGGCGAACCAGGTATACAACCGTCTGAACAATCTCAACTACGGGTACGATAATCATTGCGATCAGGAACGGGATCAGGATGAACTGCGAGAGCGGGGATAATTCCCTGGCTACCTCCGCCAGACTGGTGCCCGCCAGGGATTCGGTATTGACCTTGATGATGGCAGGCCCAATCAACATGGCGTAGGCCAGACCAATGGAACCCAGTTTGAAGGCCAGATTGATCAGACGGGTGGCCACATCCCACATACCTTTGCGCAACAGCCAGACATCCAACCCGACCTGCAGGGCCCATAGCAGGTTGATCCATGGCATGTATCGGAAGAAGGATTCGGTCAAAACGGGGATAAAAGTCCACTGATTGTCGTTGAAGATCACGATACCCACGTACTGCGGATACAGGTTGAAGAGCGCCAGGAATATGATCGTGAAAACGATCTCGGCAATCAGGTCGGAGATCTTGGTCCGGTCAGGATCCTGTTCTTTCGCCAG
The DNA here is from genome assembly GCA_016191845.1 of Chloroflexota bacterium. GTDB lineage: Bacteria > Chloroflexota > Anaerolineae > Anaerolineales > Villigracilaceae > JACPVF01. The sequence continues at coordinate 797,258 of JACPVF010000007.1, read as the reverse complement.
GTCGGTGGGTTCCCACTCGTCAGTCAGGTCTTTCTGGTCTGAGAGGGGTAGGACGCGTTCGAGTATGGCAAAGACCAGTACGATGTTGCCGAATGCCATCATCACCCCACCGAACGAGTCCACGAACAATTTACCCAAAGCATGGACCAGGGCGGGGCCCGCCATATCCATGCGCACAGCATTGACGCCAAAACCCAACAGTCCAACCCCCAACAGCACAGCAGCCACGATCTTGAGCACCATCTCGAAGATGGGATACAGGCGCGGGCCGATCAGATACTGGACCGCCCCATAGGATTCAGCCACTTTACGCGGCGCACCGTATTCCTTGAGCAGTTGCAAGGTCAGCGCCTCGCGGTCGGCGTTGGGGGCCTGGGCACGCTCTTCGAGCATATCCTCCAGTGTCGAGCGGATCTCGGCTTCGATATCCGCGCGGTTTCTTGAGGGCAGGTATTTGCCCACTTCAACAGCATATTTCTCGATAAGGTTCATGAGATTTTTCCTTTCTATGATAACAACTTCTGCATCGACTCGGTCATGGCGGCCCATTCTTTTTTCAACTGCTCCAGCACTTCACGTCCTTGCGGACTGATGACGTAATAGCGGCGCGGACGGGCCTCGTCCACGATACGCCAATCAGACTGGAGCAGGCCCTGCGACTCGAGGCGCCGCAACAGTGGGTAGAGCGTGCTCTGGTCCACCTCCAAACCCTGGTCGGAGAGGGCTTTCAACAGGGAGTATCCGTACTCCTCTTTGCCGAGCAGACTGAGCACCGCAATGGAGATAATGCCGCGCCGCAGTTCAAACACCATGTTTTGGATCAGTTCATCGTTTTCCATATCATTCCTTTGACCGCATTATACTGTATGATATACAGTATGTCAAGAACAAAAATATCAGGTAATGAACCTGATAAAGGCTATCCCCCGCAGCCGAGGACTTGTACGATACGCGCGTTTGCCAGCGACAACACCACCCGGTACCAATCGGGGCTGGCCAGGATGACATCCGCATTGAAACTCATGTCCTTGCCGCCCACGTACAGGTAGGAGATTTTTCCATAACACAACTGGTCGTGGATCGAGGCCTGCCTGAAATCGCTGAAATGCGGAAAGGGCACGGCCACGCGCCCCGTGAGCGGAGTCACCCACAGGCCGGCGTCCGTGCCTGCGCCGCGCAGGGTAGCCTGTCCCAGGCTGTAATCAGCGCTGGCAATCAGGATACGCGCATCGGCGAGTGTGTTTTGTTTCAACCACTCCATTGCAGCCATATCATCGGTACCCGCCAGTTGGCAGCAGGGCGATGGCGCGAAGGAATACATCGTCCATGCGTGGACGGCAACCGCCGCCATCAGCAGGCCCAGGATCCACTTGCGGGGGAGATGGGCCGCGCCCAATCCGCCGGCAAAGGCCAGCGGCAGGCTGAGAACCATCTCAGTCAGCGGACGGTCGAGCAGAGGGAAGGCAGGCGGGATCAGCGTGAGGAGCAATCCCAGCAACAGGGCGAGCGCGGAACCCAGCACCAGACGAGGGAGCCTCCGTGCGGCGCGAACGGCCAAAAGTCCAGAGAGCAGGGTGGGTAGATTCCCATAGGCGCCCCACAGCGGACCGAGCGGCAGTCCTGCATAGACGTTGAGGATCGTCCCCAGGTTGGATGTCCCGTACGCATCCCACAACGGACCGAAATCCTGGTACCGCCAAATCAGCACAGCCAGCACCCCCAACCCCACCCCGATCCCCCAGCGCGGACGGCGGGCCACAACCCATACCGCCAGAGCAAGCGCCATCAGCACAACCATGCGCGTGTGGACAAAGACCGTCAACGGGACGACCAGTAACGCTCCCTTCCACTCGCCGACCACGATCAAGCCCAACATAAATTGAAAAACCAACATCCCGAGCAAGGCAGGATACTTTCCCCAGTTGGCGGCGTGGGCAGGCACAAACCAGCCGAAGCCCGCCAGCAGCACCGCAAACCAGGCCGCGGACTCCAAACCTGTGGCACGTTTGACGAAGAGATACATCGGCAAAGGCAGGGCCGCTACAACAATCTGTCCGAATATCATCATCGTCTGGGCAAGGTCAGCGCCAGTAAGCGCCGTGAAGCCCGCAAGGATTACATGATACCCAAGGTGATAGTACGAAGAGGCGGGCCAGCCCGACGCAGGCTGAAGCAGGGCCTGGATGATACGATAATGCTCGGCCGAGTCGAAGTAAGGGGGCAGGACCAGGTCAGCGGCGAATCCGATGCGCAAGAGCAGCACTATAAGAAAGGCCAACGCAGGCCAGGCCGCCGCAAGCTGGACCTGCCGCCATAGGCTGCGCACCGCCCATCCGCCCGAAGCAAGCATCAGCGCCAGCGAAAGGACGGTCACGAACGCAGCGGGCAAAAACAGCCGCAGAGTCAGCACGACCAGTGACAGCAGCAGGGCGGGCAGCGACCACCCACCCAACGCAAGGATGGCCAGTTCTTCATCCGCGATACGGCCTGAGACACGTCGCCTGAGCAGGGCAAAGACGAGCAATCCGCCCCAAGCCGCCCAAGCCAGCAGCAGAGACAAGATCCCGCCGTGGCGGCCGAGGGATTGCAGGGTATGCAGGAACAAGTCGTGGTTCACAGGGAATGAAAATCACCCCAGCGTTGTCGCTGGGGTGCAGGGGTCAATTGGAATAGCCGCCCGGCGTCTTGGTCGGGGTGGCGCGCGGCGGAATCGTCGCAGGCGGCTGGGTCGGCGTGATGGACGTATCCGAGGGGAAACTTGGCGCAGGCGTGACTTCGGGCGGCGGGGTAATCGTTCCAGGCGTGGAGGTCACAGTCTGCTGGACGGTGGTCGGTAGGGCGACGGCCGAGACGATCAGCGCTCCCTTCGAGATGAGCATATCATTCTCGGTGGAATACACTTCCACCTCGATAGGCTGTCCAAGCGGGGTGCGGTTGCCCGTGCAAAACGCGCTGGTCGGCACATCTTCCAAGCCCTGGCATGAATACACGTTGACCGTGTCATCGTAACGCACCTTAAGGTAAAACATCGGATAACCCTCATAGGGCACCTGGAAGTTAAAGACCAAGTGGTTGAGGTTATCAGAACTGAAGGAGACCACACACAAACCACTCGGGTCAGTGTCACATGAGGTCAGGTCCGTCACTTCAGCCGTGGGCCGGGTCTCTCGTTCATTCAGATACCTGCCAATCAGCGTGACCGCAAAAACACAAGCCAACAGACCAACAATGCCCGCGATGGCAAGGATGATGAGAAGTCGTTTCTTATCCATATTCATTTGAGCATCGGCATCTTGATGCCGTGACGTTTGGCCGCCTCGATGGCGATCTCGTAGCCTGCATCCGCGTGGCGGACGACGCCCATGCCTGGATCGGTGGTCAGCACGCGTTCCAGGCGGGCTGCTGCTTCGGGCGTGCCGTCAGCCACGATGACCTGTCCCGCGTGCTGGGAATATCCCATCCCCACGCCACCACCGTGATGGAACGACACCCAGGTCGCGCCGCCAACAGCGTTGATCATCGCGTTGAGGATGGCCCAATCGGAAATGGCGTCCGAGCCGTCCTTCATGGCTTCGGTCTCGCGGTTGGGCGAAGCGACCGAGCCCGAGTCGAGGTGGTCGCGGCCGATCACGATCGGCGCCTTGACCTTACCCGTGGCGACCAGTTCATTGAATTTCAAGCCCGCCTTGGCGCGTTCGCCGTAGCCAAGCCAGCAAATGCGAGAGGGCAATCCCTGGAACGGAACCTTCTCACGCGCCATCTTCAGCCAGCGCTTGAGATGCTCGTCCTCAGGGAAAAGCTCCATGATGGCCTGGTCGGTGGTGTAAATGTCCTCGGGGTCACCCGAGAGCGCCACCCAGCGGAACGGCCCCTTGCCTTCGCAGAACAGCGGGCGGATGTAGGCGGGCACGAAGCCAGGAAACTCGAAGGCATCCATCACGCCGTGGTTGTAGGCCTGCTGACGAATGTTATTGCCGTAGTCGAACACTTCCGCGCCCGCGCGCTGGAAACCAAGCATGGCCTGGACGTGCTTGGCCATCGAGTCCATCGCCATCGATTTATATTTCGCAGGATCGGTCTTGCGCAGCTCGTTGGCAGCAGTGACGCTCAATCCGCTGGGGACGTAGAACAGCGCTTCATGCGCCGAGGTCTGGTCGGTGACCACGTCAGGGATGACGCCGCGCTGGAGTAACTCGCTGTACACGTCTGCGGCATTGCCGATTAGGCCAATGGATTTCGGCGTCTGGCGTTTGACGTTCTCCTCGACCAGGGTCATCGCCTCTTCGAGGGTATCCACCACCAGGTCCACGTAACTAATGGCGCGGCGGCGTTCGGCGCGTTCGGGGTCGACCTCCACGATCAGGCCGACACCCTCGTTCATGGTGATGGAAAGCGGCTGGGCGCCGCCCATCCCACCCAGACCAGCCGTCAACACGAACTTGCCCTTGAGCGAGCCCCAACCCTTGAGTTTGGCCAGCGCGCCGAAGGTCTCATAGGTGCCTTGCAAAATTCCCTGCGTGCCGATATAGATCCACGAGCCGGCGGTCATCTGGCCATACATGATCAGGCCCTTCTTGGCCAGCTCATCGAAGTGTTCCCAGGTGGCCCAATGCGGGACCAGGTTCGAGTTGGCAATCAGCACCTTGGGCGCGTCGCGGTGACTCTTGAACACGACCACGGGCTTGCCCGACTGTACGAGCAGGGTCTCGTCATCTTCGAGATTCTTGAGCGACTCGAGGATGGCGTCGAAGGCCTCCCACGAGCGAGCTGCCCGCCCACGCCCGCCATAGACGACCAGGTCATCGGGTTTCTCCGCCACTTCGGGATCCAGGTTATTCTGGATCATGCGATAGGCAGCCTCGCTGAGCCAGGACTTGCAGGTGAGATCAGTGCCCCTCGGGGCGCGAACGGGACGGGGTCCAGACATGGAAATCTCCTTGTTGAGTTCCTATTTTTCGAGCAAGAACAAACGATGGCGGCTGGGCCGCGCGCGGTTCGGGACGATCGGCTCGGAACAGACCAGCTGCAGTCCCAGCCCGCTGAACAGGCATTCCCATTCCTGAACGGTCTTGAAGTTGAAAGGGAAAGCCAACCGCTCGCCCGCGCATACACAGAAACGAGGGTGGGCTGCGCCGAGGTTCATCACATCTGTGCCAAAGGTCTGGATGGAAGAGCGTTCCTCGATCAGCTTGGACACACGCATCGAACCACAACCACAATCCAGCAGGGTGGACGCACCTGACAAGTGATGACGGATCCCCTGCTCAATGTGGTTCGCAAGATGGAACCAGTGAAATGGCAGGGTCTGAGACACTCGCTCCCAGACGGTATGTTGAGGGTAGTGATGAGACTGGGATGACATGAAAAAATCCTCCCGCCAATTATACGACGGGAGGAAACCTGGATTCGAAAAGGATGACCGATTTACTTGAGCAATTCGATGGTGTCGATGATCCCATCGAAAATCGGGAGGACCGTTTCTTTGCGACTCAAGGGGGCAGCAAACGTGAGAATACTGACGGCTGTTTCGGTCTTGACAACGATCATCTTCTCGTAGGCGGTGACCGACTGACCGGATGCGGAATTGACCTTCAACTCGATCTCGATGTATCCGATCTCGACACCGTTGGCGTTCTTCGTAACACCAGATGACAACACTTTGGCGGTGGGCAAAGCCGATTTGATCTGCTCCACATTCAGGTCGATGAAAAAGTCCAACGGGAAGGCCAGGACAAGGTCATCCTGCTGCATCACGACGTTCAGGTTCGTAAGTGCAGTCCCTTGTTGGGTCTCTTTGTTCTGATTCATGGCCATCAGGCGCAGGGCGTTCGCATCCGCAAATTTCATGGCACGCAGAGCCTTGGCCATGTCCGGATTGGCCGCCTCCACTTTATCAGCCATCTTCTGGAGGTCCTCCATGGTTGCAGGCAGGACCAGCCAGTCCTTCGAGATCTGGAAACTGTACCCTGCGTCGTAATCCGTCACCAGGACGTTGCCATCGGACTGCTCAGTTTTCTGAACACCCGTAGGGACGGGTGTAGGCGTGAGTGTGGCGGTAGGAGTCAACGTGGGCGTGGGGCTGGGAGTGATGCTGGGCGTGACCGTGGAAGTCGGCGTAGCTGTAGCAAACAGCGACATCAAAGGTCCACCTGCACCACAAGCCAGGGCCAGGAAGGATAAGACAGTCAAAATGAACAGAACACGGAACCAGTTGCGTTTCATTGGTTACCTCCCAAAAGACGCGTCCTTGTCGCGTGACAAGGACGCGCATTGTATCGTTTTTTATACAGCGACTGAGGTCTGACCCAGCGCGACTAATTGAGCAAAATTGGTATTCTTCAGGCGGGCCACCAGTTCGTTTTGGGCCTCGCACCAAACGGGGCGCAGGGGACATTCCTCGTCGAAGGTACAGGAGCCCGTGTCACCGACGCACTCATTGAGCATGATCGGCCCGTCAATCGCCTCAATGACCTCGAGCAAAGTGATGTCTTTGGGTTCACGAGCCAACATTACGCCGCCCCGCGCGCCACGCGAGGTGTGCAACAATCCTGCGATGGAGAGTTGCGAGATGATCTTGGCAAGGAACGAAGGCGGGATGTGCTGTTCCTGGGCCACCTGACTGGTGGCGGCGCGATCTTCCTGCCCCAGACGGGCAAGATATAGAACTGCACGTACAGCATAGTCGGCTTGACGGGTGATTTGCATGTCTGCCTCTCTCGGTAAAACAGGTAATCTTGACCTAGTATAAACGATTTTATTGTGATATTGTGTACAAATCAAGTGATGTAGGTCACGGAGAAAATGTGACCTTTTACTCCAAATTAGAATCCCCTCCATGTAGGAGGGGATTCAGAATTTCGCCAAAATTTAGTCGGTCAGGGTCAAATTTCCTGCGCCGAGCTTGACGATAAAGGTCAGGGTCGGGCCATCGCCGGGCTGGGTGTAGCTGTCGCCGCTGTGAGTCCAATTGGAACTGGTGTTGACGCCGCTCAGGCCGCCTTCCACGGTGACCACGGCATGCACTCCTTCGGGAACACGCAGGGTCAGATCGCTCAGGCCACAGTCAATGGTGATGGTCGCATCGCGCTTCAACTTGCCGTCGAAGCCAAGGTCATAATTTCCCGCCCCACCGCTGAAGACCATCGTGCCGAAGTTGGCGTTGGCCAACCCTTTGATGGTCACGTCGGATGCGCCGGTCTCGTAGCGGAAGACGGTCATCTCGGCCTGGTTGGGCGCGGAGAAGTTAAGCTTCACCGTAGAAGCGCCATCCTTGACCGTCAGGTTGGTGAGTGAAAGCCCGCCCAGGTCCATGGTGCCGTCGTAAGCGCCCGCAGCGATGGTCAGGTCCATCGGAGTGGAGCCCAGCTTCAGGTCCCAGGTGTTCTTGACGTTGTTGAGCGTGGGAACGCCCTTGAACTCGAACGGTCCCTGGCTGACCTTGACGTTGCTCCCATCCTGCTCGATCTTCGGTTTGAGGTCGGGGAAGTTATAGGTGGCGGTGCCGCTCACCAGATCGTCCGCGCCGGGCGCGAGGGTCAAGTCGCCCGCGCCGAAGTTGATCTCGAGGCTCACCTTCCCGGAGGAAGGGGCAGGAACGTTGATCTTGTCGGTGACATCGGGGCCGGGCGTGGCGGTTTCAGGCAGGTTGATGGTAAAACTGCAGGCCAGGCTGGCCAAAGCCAAAACGAGCATGGCAGAAATGATTTTGAATTTCATGAGAAATCTCCTTCTGTAAACCATACGCGTAGAAGGAACTTCGGTTGCAGTTATTTTCCGCCCATTTCGATGTACTTCAGGTCCTCGGGTTTGTAACGGGCAAAGATATCCGCCGCCTCGTCACGCAGCACCCCGCCATGATAGCTCTTGATGTGACGGCGCACGTATGGGTTGACCTCGATGGTGGTCTTTGAATGTACGACCTGGTCATGGATGGCAAAGATAATATGCGGGATATCGGCCATGACGACCGCCCCCAAACACATGGGACACGGCTCGGCGGTGGTGACCAGAATGGCGCGCTTGTATTCAGTAAAAAGGGATGTCTCCGCATCGAGGATGGCATTCAGCTCGGCATGGCGGATCTGATTCTGGAACTCCTGATGGCGCGCCCGTCCACGCCCGATGACTCTACCATCCAGCACGACCACCGCACCAATGGGCAATTCGCCCGCCTGCCCCGCCGCCTCGGCCTCAATCAGCGCTTCGCGCATGAAGGCTTCCAGGTTCAATCCATCCAGCGCGGCGTCGAGCATCAGGCCACCTTTCTGCCCTTGGGAGGTTCGTTCGTTTTCATGGCGGCGTTCAGCGCCTGGTCCAGCGAGCGGACTTCGACAATCTCAATGCCGCTTGGGTAGGCCTCCCCCTTGCGGATGGCATGCGGCACGATGGCGGTCTTGAAGCCCAGTTTCTGCGCCTCGCGCAAACGCGCCACCATCTGCCCCGGCATGCGCAACTCGCCCGCCAGACCGATCTCGCCGATCAGCACCGCATCCGCGCGGACAGGCACATCGCGCCACGAAGACGCAATGGCGGCGGCCACCGCCAGGTCAGCGGCGGGTTCATCGATCTGGATTCCGCCCACCACGTTGACGAAGATGTCCTGCTCGGCCAGTTTGAGTCCCACGCGGCGCGTCAGCACGGCGGTGATCAACAGCAGGCGGTTGAAGTCCACACCGTTGGCGGTGCGGCGCGCGTTGCCGAATTGCGTCGGCGAGGTCAGACCCTGGATCTCCACCAGCAGCGGGCGCGTGCCCTCCATCGTCACCGCGATGGCCGAGCCTGCGGCGTTAACCATGCGTTCCGCGAGGAAAGCCTCGCTCGGATTGGTCACCTCGATCATGCCGCCCTCGCGCATCTCGAACACGCCCACCTCCGAGGTCGCGCCGAAACGGTTCTTCACCGAGCGTAGCAGACGATAGGCCTGGAAGCGGTCGCCTTCGAGGTACAACACCGTGTCGACGATGTGCTCCAGCACGCGCGGCCCCGCGATGGCGCCCTCCTTGGTCACGTGGCCGATCACGAAGACCGTGATGCCGCTCGACTTGGCCAGTTCACGCAACTGCGACGAACACTCGCGCACCTGCGAGACCGAGCCCGCGCTCGAATCCAATTCGGAAACATACGTGGTCTGGATCGAGTCGACCACCAGCAGGTCGGGCTTGATTTCCCGTACGTGATTCAGGATGACTTCAAGATTCGTTTCTGTGACAAGGAACAAGGTCTCAGGCATCGCCCCCGTGCCGGCTCCCGTTAAACGGGAAGCGCGCATCTTGATCTGCCGCTCGGACTCCTCACCTGAAACATACAGCACGCGCTGACGTTTGCCCATCTCCATGGTCATCTGCAGCATCAACGTCGACTTGCCGATGCCAGGGTCGCCGCCGACCAGCACGATCGAGCCAGGCACGATACCACCGCCCAGCACGCGCGCGAACTCGCCGATCGGCAAGTGGACGCGGTCCTCCGCGTCGCCACTGACCTCGCCGATGGGCCGTGGCTGCGAGCGACCTGTCAGCCCGCGCACGGCGGTCGGTTTGGCCACAGGCTCATCGTGGACAACTTCCTCGACCATCGAGTTGAACGCTCCGCACTGCGGGCATTTTCCCATATAAGACGCAGATACGCGTCCGCATTCCTGGCAGACATAACGGGTATGAGTTTTAGCCATGGAGACCTCGTAAAAAACAAGTAGGGGCACGGCGTTGGGATTCTTCATCAAGTCGAGAATTAATCCGCCATGCCCCTACGAGTATATCAGAATTTATGTTCTAAACCCCTGTCGTCGCGTAGACCTGATCCAGCAACGCCATGAACTCAGAGGTGGGGCGGTGTTTAAGAATATCCTTGCGTGTCTCACGGTCGAGGGTTTTCAACAGCAGATATTGCACGGCGTATTTGCGGAACAGGCGCTGGCCGTCCTCTTCGCCGTAAAAGGCCACACTTTTCTCGAGGTGTTTGCGCACCGTCTCGCGGACCTGCTCGGGCGGGACCTGTTCACGGTCCAGCCGCGAGAAGATCCACGGGTTGGACAACGCACCGCGCCCGATCATGACCGCGTCACAGCCTGTGTGGCGCTTCATGCGTTCGATGTCCTCGACATGTTTGACGTCACCGTTGCCGATGACGGGGATCCTGACCGCCGCCTTGACCTCGGCGATGGCGTCCCAGTCGGCCAGGCCGCTGTAGCGTTGTTCCTTCGTCCGCCCGTGGATGGCGAGCAGTGAGCCGCCGTTCTCTTCCACGATGCGGGCGATCAGCTTGTAGTTCTTGTCTTTTTCCCAACCCAGGCGGATCTTGCCCGTGACGGGCACCTTCAGCGCCGAGGTGAGCTTCTTGAAGGTCTCAGCGATCTTGAGCGGAGACTTCATCATACCGACGCCCGCTCCACGGTCTGAGATGCTTTTGGCAGGGCAGCCCATGTTGATATCGATGATGTCAGGTCCCCACTCCTGTACACGCAGCGCCGCTTCGAGGATGGTGTCGGGATTGTCGCCGTAAAGTTGGAAGGTGACGGGCCGCTCCTGGTACTCGAAGTACAGCTTCTTGGCGGGCTGCTTCGAGCGGCTGAGGATCTTTTCCACTTTGACGAACTCGGTATAGCTCATGGCTGATCCCAGCTCACGGCATAGCGAGCGGAACGGCCAATCGGAATAGCCGTCCATGGGCGCAAGGATGGCGTCACCATAGATGGGCACATCGCGGACGATAAAAGTGGGCTGTATTTTCTGTTCTAACATGGTGGCGTGAGTATAACAAAAAATCAGACTCTAATAGTCCCAAAACAGTGGGGCATTTCTGTCCCTTTTTACGCTCTTCTGCGTTTTCCCTGTGAATGCATTCACTTCGCCAACTCGCGAGAGAAAGGAACTGCATGATAGGATTCGAAGCAGCAAAGACCGTGCCCATGAGTCAAGACGAACTCCCAGCCCTGATCGCCGCCGCCAAAGACGACCCCGCCGCGTTCGGCAGGTTGTATGATCGATATCTGCAACCTGTCTATCGTTACCTGTACAGCCGTCTGGGGGACGCTCACACCGCGGAGGATGTCACCTCGCAAACATTCGTCGCGGCGTATGAGGCGTTGCCCAAATACCGGGAACGGGGTCAATTCACGGCGTGGCTATTTCGCATCGCCCGCAGCAAACTGTACGACCACTTGCGCAGGAGCAGACGCGAGGTCGGGTTGGAAGCAGCGGGAGAACTGCTGGAGCGGGAAGACGCGCTCGGGGTGCTGATCCGCGCCGAAGAATTGAGTCGCGTACGCTTCCTCATCAGCCATCTCAATGAAGAGGAGCAGGACTTGATCCGCCTGCGCTACGTGGCCGAGTTGTCGTTCGGCGAGATCTCCGACCTGCTTGGCAAACGTGAAGATGCCGTCAAAAAGACTCTGTACCGACTGCTGGCGCGCTTGAAGAGCCAGATGGAGTGAGCATGAACGATTTGAATCCCTCCCCCGAATTTGAAGAGAAGGTCCGTCGGGCCATGCAAGCCCCCGACGCTGACCCTGAATTTACCAAACGATTACGCAACGAACTGGTGAGGAGACCAGTCAAAATGAAACCACGTTTAAATTTTAGACCTGTCTGGGCCGCAGCCTTTGTCTTGATGCTGGCCGTGATCGCAGTCAGCGCGCCTAGTCTCGCCTCCGCCTTGGGCCGCGTGTTCGGATATGTTCCCAACGTCGGTCTGGTGGAGACGACCAACGGTCTGCGCATGCTGGCGCAGCCAGTCACGGTCACCCGCGAGGGCGTCACCCTGACCATCACCCACGTGTTCGCATACCCTGACCATGTAGAATTGCAATACGAAGTAAATGGCATTGCCCCTGAAAATGATGGCTGGCAATCGAGCGAGTTTACATCCGACCCCACGGCTTTTTGCGGAGGCGTCAACCCCGGCAGCATGCACAACAAAGCGGGCGATGCCCGCCTGCGCCTGCCGGATGGAACCGTTCTCGAACGAGATTACACTGGCAAGTATCCCCAGAACGCGTTCGCCATGAAGCCCGTGTATGATGCCACCCTTCCCGTTGATGTGACCACATTGACCTTCGTGCTGGATTGCATTCCGATGGCGCGCCTGGGAGCGGCTCCCGACCATTGGGAGATCCCGTTCGACTTGATCGCCGTCCCCGCCGGGACCGTGGTGGGCGAGCCTGTCATCGAAGTACCTCCGCCGACAGCCACGGATGTATCACCTGTTACCACCTCAACCGAAGTTGTCTCCGCTCCCAAAGTGACAATGACCCTCGAACGGATCATCCCAACGGATGCCAACACTGTCATCTACTTCCACTTCGGCATGGAAAATGCCGACCCGTCTCTGATCTCCATCATGCCGCGTAGTGTCTACGTTATTGACTCGCTGGGACAACGGATCCCCTTGCGTGGAGGCTTTGTCTGGCAGCCGTTCGAGCATAAAGTTGGCAGCGCCTTTGAGTTTGTGATCGAGTCGAAACCCGCCGATGGCCCGTTGACCGTCGTGGTGGATCAGGTCATTGCCTACTACATGCCGCTCTATACCGATCCGCCGCAAGTCACCCCCGAAGAAATGACCTTCACCTTTGATGTCGGCGAGAATCCGCAGTACGGCCAGAAATGGAACCTGAACAAACATTTCAGCATCGCTGGTTATGACTTCGAAATCGTTTCCGCTCAAGCGTCAAACTTCGAAGATGTGGCAAAGGTCCATGAGTACATCGATGGCTCGCAGGGGTATGAATATGGTTATCAGTTCATCGTCGCAGCCGACCCTGCGTTGGAACTATCGGTGGAAATGGATATCCGCGGCGATGAGTATCAATGCTGGCTGGCAGATGTCAACAAAGTAAAAAACCAACCGTTGCTCTACACCCAGTTGTGTAAGAACGGGTATCCGTCTGGACAGGTCTCCGTCACGATCCGAGAGATGTCCATCACGCTGAACGACGACTTGCAGGCGATATGGCAGCCTTAATGGCTGAATAAAAGAAAAGGTCCTGAAGGCGAAAACCTTCGGGACCTTTCTCTATACCGACTACTTCCTCAACTTGTCCACAAAATGTTTGCGGAACTTGGCCACTTTGGGCTCGATCACCACGCGGCAGTAGGGCTGGTTGGGATTGTTGACAAAATATTCCTGGTGATAATTCTCAGCCACGTAGAACTTATCCAGCGGCTTGACCTCCGTGACGATGGGATTCGGCCAGAGTTTGGATTCGCTGATCTCGCGGATGACAGCTTCGGCAGCAGCGCGCTGGGTGTCGTCGTGGGTGAAGATGGCGGAGCGGTACTGCGTTCCCACGTCCGCACCCTGACGGTTGAGCGTGGTTGGGTCATGGATGGTAAAGAAGACGCGCAGCAGGTCCTCGTAGGAAATGACCGATGGGTCGAAGGTGACCTGCACCACTTCGGCGTGCCCCGTCATGCCCGTGCAGACCGCTTGATACGACGGGTTCGGCACGTGCCCGCCCGCGTAGCCCGACTCAACCGAGGTCACGCCTTTCAGTTCGTCGAAGACGGCCTCCAGACACCAGAAACAGCCGCCAGCCAGGGTCGCTTTTTGAAGAGTGCTCATGATAAATTCTCCTTTTCTCGAATGATCGCGATGTTCTCTTGATGCGGCAACACAAAGAAATCTTATTAATAAAAGATTACAGATTACGCATTTTTCAAGGAAAGTAATCGTTTACAAAATCATCCCTATCGTTGTTATAATGACAATATGACAAGCATCAAAGATGTCGCCAAAGCTGCGGGGGTATCCACCGCCACCGTGTCCAGGGTGCTGGCCAATAAACCGCCCATCCGCCCTGAGACGCGTGAACGCGTGATGGCCGCCATTGCCCAACTCAATTATCGCCCCAATCTGGTGGCACGCAGTCTGCGCGCGCAAAAAAGCGCCAAGATCGGGCTGGTCGTCTCGGATATTCGCAACCCGTTCTTCACCGCCATCGGGCGCGCCGTGGAAGATGCTGCTTACGAGCAGGGTTACTCCGTGCTGATGTGTAACACGGACGAGAATCCTGAAAAGGAAATGCTCTACCTGAACCTGCTGCACGATGAGAATGTGTCGGGCATCATCTTCTCCCCCACACACCAGTTCAGTTTGCAAGCGGGTGACTTCCACTTCGACATCCCCACTGTCATCATCGACCGCCTGGTGCACAACAAGGAAGCGGACATGGTCCTGCTCGATAACGTCAGCGCCGCCTATGAGCTGACCGAGCACCTGCTCGCCAACGGTTATCGCAAGATCGCAGGCCTGTTCGGCGACGCCAGCGCCACGGGCCAGGAACGTCACCAGGGATTTGTCAACGCGCTCCGGGACCACGGCCTGACTCCGTTTTCAGCGGAGTTCGTCTCCCCGCGAATCCGTTCGGGCTTTTCGGCCGCCACCGCCCTGCTGCAAAACGCGGACAAACCCGACGCCATCTTCACCAGCAATAGCATGTTGACCGCTGGTGTCTTCCAGGCTGCACGCGAGTTTAAGATAAGGATCCCTGACGAGTTCGCGTTGGTCGGCTTCGATGTGACCGAATGGGGCGAGTTTGTCGACCCGCCCATCACGGTCATCGCCCAGCCCACCGAGGAAATCGGCCGCACCGCCACCGAACTGCTCTTCCAGCGTTTGTCCAACCCCAATCGCTCTGCCCGTACAATGGTCCTCAAAGGGAATCTGCTGAAGCGCGGATCGAGTACGGCAAAGAGATAACCGGTATACAACAAAAACGCCCGACGTATGTCGGGCGTTTTTTATCGAATCGAAATCAGCCGGCCTTAATCGCCGCAAACCCCAAACCATGTGGCCCGACGTGCGTGCCGATGACCGTGGTTACGTTGACCAACAGGATGTCACGCGGCACAGACTGACTGGCCTTCTGCATCAGCACATTTAGAAATTCACGCGCGCGCGACTCCAACCCGGAATGCAAGACGGCCAGCCGCTCCAACGGGCCGCACTCCAGCAGGAAGTTCAACAGACGGTCGTTTGCCTGATGCGTGGTGCGAACGGCGGCAATGGCTTTGACCACGCCATCCGTCAGGTCCACCAACGGCTTGATCGAGAGCAGCCCGCCCAGTGCGGCCACCGCCCCGGGCACGCGTCCGCTGCGACGCAGGTATTCCATCGTGTCCAGCGCGGCGTTAACCTTCAACCGTTTCTGCGCCGACTCGATGGCCGCCAGCGCAGCCTGCAATCCCATCTCGGCGGCTTCGGCGGCTGCCAGCACCTGAAAGCCCACCCCCAGCGAGAGCGAGCCGCTATCCACACAGGTGACGCGACCTTCGAAATCCCGGGCGGCCAGGCGGGCCGTATCCACAATGGAGGTCAACTTCCCCGCCGCGTGGATGGAGATCACGTGCTCACATCCGTGACTGAGCAGGGACTCATAACGGGACGAGTATTCGCCCATCGCAGGCGCAGCCGTCGTCGGCGGGGTGCGCAGCGCGGGCAGCCGTCGGTAGAACTCGTCGCGAGTGATGGTTTGCCCGTCGATGTATTCCTTCCCGTCCAGCACGAGGATCGAGGGAATCACTTCCAGACCATGCTGTTCGACGAGAGCCGCAGGGAGGTCGCAAGTTGAATCGGTGACAATGCCAAGTTTCATATCTACGCTCTATCCGCCGTCCATGGCAGCAGGAAACAAAAAGGTGGGGTGGACTTGTAAAGTCCACCCCACCTGCGATTAAACTTACTCGACCGAAATAATGAATTGATAGTGCGGCTGGCTGCCTTCCTGCACCTCAATCTCGAGCGCAGGATACTGGCCGCTGATCACATCTTTGATGCGGTTGGCCTCGACGTGCGTCATGCCTTCGCCATAGAACAGTGTGACCAGTTCATGGTTCGCGGCGTCGGCCTTTTCGAGGAAACCCAACACACCGTCCTCCACCGTGTCAGCAGAGAGCACCAGCTTGCCGTCCAGCAGCGCGATGACCTGGCCATTCTCGACCTTCACCCCGTCGATCTCCACCGTTCGGGTGGCGACGGTGATCTCGCCCGTCTTGACCATGCCCGCGGCGCGGGTCATCTTCTCGGCCACAGCGTCCAGGTCGCCTTCGGGGTTGAGCGAGAGCATGGCGGCCAGGCCTTGCGGCACGGTGCGGGTCGGTACCACGGCCACCTGCTTGACGGTCACCTGCTTGGCCTGATTGGCGGCCATGACGATATTCTTGTTGTTCGGCAGGATGATGACCTTGTCGGTCGGCAGATTCTCGAACGACTTCAAAATATCCTGCGTGGACGGGTTCATGGTCTGCCCGCCCTCGACCACGGCGGCCACGCCCAAACTGGCGAAGATGCGGCTCAGGCCCGCGCCCGGCGAGACCACCACCACAGCGATCTGTCCGGGCTCCACGGCGGCGAACTCGATGCGCGCCGCCTTCTTGCTCTTCTGGATGTCGTCCATCTGGGCCAGCAGGTTTTCGATGGCCACCTTGGTGATGGTCCCCAGGCCCATGATGTAATCGATGGGCTCGTAGCGTTTCTCGGTCGGCACATGGATGTGCATGCGGTACATGCCATCGCCTTCGCCCACCTGAATGGAGGTGCCCATCTCTTCGAGCTTGCCGTAAAAAGCGGGCAGATTCAACTCGCCCTGCGGGAAAAAGTCCACGACCACTTCATAGTCCTGGCCCTCTTCCACTTCTTCCATTGCGCCTTCCATGCTCATGGCCGAGAGCGGCTGGACGCTCATGGTAGGCGTATCCAGCGACTCGCCGTACACGTGGCGCAGCATGCCTTCGAGGATGAAGAACAGGCCCTTGCCGCCCGAGTCGACCACGCCGGCCTGCTTGAGGACGGGCAACAATTCGGGCGTGGATTGGACCGCCTCGTCGGCGGCCTTGACCGCGATCTCGAACAGGTCGATCACATCCTTCGCGGACCCCTGGCCGGCTTCCGCGCCCGCGGCGATGCCCTTGGCGACGGTCAGGATTGTGCCCTCCACCGGGCGGACGACGCCCTTATAAGCGGTGTCGCGCATCTCGGCGAAGGCCTTGACCAGGGTCGGCACATCCAGCGTTTCCTTATCGTGGACGCCGCGCGCAAATCCGCGCCACAACTGAGAGAGGATCACGCCCGAGTTGCCGCGTGCGCCCATCAGCGCACCTTGCGAGACGGCGGTGGCCATCTTGCCCAGGTGACGTTCGCCCGAGTCCTTGATCTCGTTGTAGGCCGAGGTCATGGTCAGGAGCATGTTCGTGCCGGTGTCGCCGTCAGGGACGGGGAAGACGTTCAGCGCGTTGACCGTCTGCTGGTTGGTGCGCAGCCAGGTCAACCCCGCTTCGACCAGCCGCTTCAACGACTGGCCATCGATGGATTGTTTCCGAAATTTTTCTACACGTGCATTATCTACAGCCATGAATCGTCCTGGCCTCCTAATCAGTGTCGCTTACGCGCAGCCCAGCAATATGAACATTGACGCTGTTGACCCTCAGTCCCAGCGCCTTTTCCACGTGAAAGCGGACCGTGTTGGCCACACTTTCGGCCACCGAGTTAATGCGCGTGCCGTACTCCACGATGACGTGGATGTCGATATCGATGCTCTCGCCGTCATAGTGGACGGTCACACCGCGGCTCGGCTCGCGCGTGATGGAGTGCACCAGCCCGTCGGCCAGGTTCTTGGGGGCCAGCCCCACCACGCCGTAGGAACGCAGAGTGGCGTGATACGCGATCGTGGCGACCGCGTTCGGCGAGATATGGATCCCGCCCAGTGATGTGGTTTCTTCGCCCATGGGTTTGGTTTCCTCTTATTAGGTCGGGGTACTGTCGCAGGTTGCCAATCTTACCATTGATGCCGCTTGCGGCGGCGAATTCTTAGAGGAATCCCGCGCGGGAGAACAGGCGGGATTCCCGTGCTTCTATTTTAACATCTTGCCTTGAAGAAGGTTGCGTTGTGTGGTAAAATGCCGTGCCTTTGAAAAGAGGCAGTGGTACCGGAATCATCAAGAAAGGATATTTGTACGATGGCTAAATGTGCTCATTGCGGTAAGACGACGACCTTCGGCCACAACCGCTCGTTCTCCCAGCGCGCCACCAACCGCAAGTTCAAACCGAATTTGCAGAAGGTCAGCATTTTGGAGAAGGGCAACCTGGTCCAGAAGACGCTGTGCGCCAAGTGCATCCGCACGCTGGCGAAGTCGGCGGCGTAGTACGCTTTCCTTTGCATCCAAAGGTCGCGGCATTCGTGCCGCGATTTTTGTTTAACCGCGCAGGGCGCGGATGCCTGCCGCGATCCCCTGCGGATACTTGAAGACGGCGTTGCCCGCCACGAAGACATTCGCGCCGGCCGCACGCATCTGCGGGACCGTGTCGGCGGCCATGCCGCCATCGACCTCGAGCCAGGCGCGGGACATGATCTCATCCAGCTTCTGACGGATGGTCCGCACTTTGGCGATGGCTTCGGAAATGAAGGCCTGCCCCGAGAACCCGGGATTGACGCTCATCACCAGCACCAAGTCCACCATGCCCAGCACGGGTTCGATCATGACTGTGGGCGTGGCGGGATTGAGCACCACGCCCGCCTTGCAGCCCAGCGACTTGATCTCTTGCAGGGTGCGGTGCAAATGCGGACAAGTCTCCACATGGACGGTGAGATGGTCCGCGCCCGCCTTGGCGAAATCGGCCAGCAGACGTTCTGGCTGTTCGATCATCAGATGCACGTCGAGCGGAAGCTTCGTGGCGCGGCGGCAGGCTTCCACGATGAGCGGACCAAAGGTCAGGTTTGGGGCGAAATGGCCGTCAATCACATCGACGTGGATCCAGTCCGCGCCCGCGTCTTCGCAGGCGGCGATCTGATCTTTCAGATGAAGAAAGTCGGCGGACAGAATGGAGGGGGCGATGAGAATGTTGTCAGTCACGGTTATTGATAGGCAAAGATGACGCGAATCCAGAATGGGATCAGGCCGCCCGCGAGGATCAAGGCCACCAGGCCGAGGACCACGGTGACCCAGTCAATGTCCAGGTCGAGGCTGAAGGGTTCGGGCTGAGGCTGCGGCGTCGAAACGGGGACATGCGTCCGCCCGGTGGGCAGCGCGGATTGGGGCAATGGGGCGGGCTCGGGCCGCTGATAGGTCGTCGCCACTTCGGGGGTCAGCGAGAGCGGCGTCGGTTCCTCGTCGCGCTGATTTCCGAAGCGCAGCAACACGCGTCCCAACTGATCGGCGGTGCGGTAACGGGCGGAAGGCTCCTTCGAGAGCACCTTCTTGACGATCTCCTCCAGCGCGGAGGGGATGTCGGGCACGTACTCGCGGATGGGGATCGGCTCGGCTTCGATGTGCAGGCGCGCCAGTTCGTCGGCGGAGGTGGCGGTGAAGGGCGGGGTGCCGCTCAACATTTCATACAGGACCACACCCAGCGAGTAGACGTCGGAAGCGGGCGAGGGCGCCTCGCCTGCGGCCTGCTCGGGTGCAAAGTATTGCGGCGAGCCCCAGACCACGTCGGTACGCTCGCCCGGCAAGATGGTGGCCAGCGCGCGTGCGATGCCGAAGTCGGTGACCTTGAGACGCTGGTCGGGCGTGACCAGCATGTTGTGCGGCTTGACGTCGCAGTGGACCAGCCCGGCGCGGTGGGCGTAGCCCAGCCCAGCGCAGGCCTGCACCATGAGCGGAATGGCCTCTTCCACGCGGAAGCGGCCGCGTTTGCGGATCAGGGTCTTGAGGTCGGTGCCCGGGACATTCTCCATCACGATGTAGAGCTGACCCTCTCCCAGGCCGAAATCGTGCACGGTGACGATGTTGGGATGTGAGAGGTTGGCCGCGGCGCGCGCCTCCTGACGGAAGCGGTCCTGGAAGGCCTGGTTCTCGGTGTAATCCTTGCGCAACACCTTGATCGCCACGTAGCGGTCGAGCATCACGTCGCGGGCGCGGAAGACTTCCGCCATTCCGCCCGTGCCGAGACGCTCCAACAGTTGGTAGCGGTTGTTGAGCAGGGTCCCTTCGTTCATTAAAAGAAATTATAACATGTGGGGTTTGGGGGAAGTATGGAGAGGCAGGTATAATCACGCCATGCGGCGCGGACTGTTGCTCTACAACCCTGCGGCGGGGCGGCTCTCCGTGCGCCCCTATCTGGGGCGAGTCTTGCGCACGCTGCGCGCGGCAGGCTGGAAGATGGAAGTGGACGTGACCCTCAATGGGCGTCACGCTGCGCAGGCCGCACATCAGGCCGCCGAGGAAAATTACGAAGCGGTCTTCGCCGTCGGCGGCGATGGCACGGTGGGACAGGTCACCAGCGGCCTGGTCGGCACCGACACAGCGCTGGGCATCCTGCCGGCCGGTACCACCAACGTCCTCGCGCGCGAACTGGGCCTGCCCTCCTTCGAGTGGCATCGCTGGTGGACGCTCAACGACAACGCCCGCGCGCTGGCGAACGCGTCTGCGCAGCGCATGGACGTCGGTCTGTGCAACGGCCAACCCTTCCTGCTATGGGCGGGCATCGGCCTGGATGCGGTCGCCATCCAAAAACTGGAACCGCGTCCGCGCTTCTTCAAGTACATCTCGGTGCCGCATTACTTTGCCACCACCGTGTGGAGCGCCGCCTTCTGGAGCGGCATGGACCTGCGCGTGACCGCCGATGGCCGCGAAGTGGACGGCCACTTCCTGCTGGCGGTCAGCACCAACATCCGCCACTACGTGGGCGGCATGGCGGTCCTCTCGCCGAACGCGTACCTCGACGACGGTCGCATGGACCTGTGGTTGTTGAGCGGCGCCACTGTAGCCGACGCCCTGCGCCATTTCTTCGACATGCTGGCGGGCCGTCACCTCACCTCCGATCAGGCGCGCTGCATCCCCTTCGAGTCCGTGCGCATCGAATCGGACGTGCCCTTCTCCATTCAAATGGACGGCGAGCCGATGCTGGGCGGCGTCCGCGCCGAGATCGATATCCGCCCGCGCGCGTTGAAAATCCTGATGCCCGCTGGAGCCTTGAACCTGTTGCAGAGTCCCGTATGAAATTATCTGACTACCTGAACCGTTGGGTGATCCTGGGATCGATCGGAGTCGCCGCCCTGTTGCTGGTTCTGACCCTGATCCTGATCGGCCTGACCAGTCCGCGTGCCACGCCCGAGGTGGGTTTCGTCCCCGCCGACCTGACCATGCTCCCCGCCCCGACGCACACTCCGCTTGCCACGTTCACACCCACCCTCGACCCGAACGTGACTCCCACCCTGGCGGAAGGCGCCATCGGCATCGGCGGCTACGTGCAGATCACCGGCACCGAAGGCCAGGGGCTGCGCCTGCGCGTCTCGCCCGGGCTGAACGGCGAGCAGGCTTTCCTTGGATTCGACGAGGAAGTGTTCGAGGTCCGCGATGGGCCGAAGGAAGCCGACGGATATACCTGGTGGTACCTGGTCGCCCCATATGATGAAACCCGTGCCGGCTGGGCCGCCGCTGATTTTCTGGCGGTCGTGCCTTCGCCGAAATAATCACAACCCACCCCCAACCCCTCTCCTATTGAGAGAGGGGGGAAAGATGATATGAACGAAAAACCCACTGGCATCACCGCCAACAAGACCGCCCGCGAGTTCACCGTCACCTGGAACGACGGGCACACCAGCATCTATCCATTTGGGCTGCTGCGTGCGGCCTGTCCGTGCGCCTCGTGCCGCGGCGGGCACGAGAACATGAGCTCCGAGCCCGATGCGGACGTATTTAACGTAAAGATGGAAGACTCCTCCGCCACGCGCATCAGCAACGTGGTGGCCGTCGGCTCCTACGCGCTGACGGTCGTCTGGGAGGACGGCCACGACTACGGCATCTATAACTGGCATTATCTGCGCGCGCTCTGTCCGTGCGCGGAATGCCGGTCCAAGGCAAAATAGAGAATCAAAAACGGCGCTCATCGCGCCGTTTTATTTTGGAGTCCGCCTCAAGCCAGCACGGCCCCTTCGAGTTGCAGCAACCACTCCTTGGTGGGAAGGCCGTCGCCGCCGCCATAACCGTGGAGTTTTCCGTCCGCACCGATGAGGCGGTGACAGGGGATGACCAGCGGCATGGGATTGGTTGCGTTGGCGCGCCCCACCGCACGATACGCGTTGGGACGCCCAATCCGCGCGGCAATCTCGGCATAGGTGCTGGTTTCACCGTAGGGGACAGCGCACACTGCCTCCAGCACCGTCCGCTGGAAAGGCCGCAGCACGGACCAGTCGATGGCAAAGGTGAAGTCGTGGCGCTGGACGGTCAGGTACTCGAAGACCTGTTTTGCATACGGAGCCACACGCTCCTGATCCTCGATCACGGGACGCGCCAGCCGCCGCAGGAAGCGGTCCAGGTCGGGTTGGGCAGAAGCCCATTCCACGGCGACCAGGCCCAGGTCCGAAACAACAAGGCGCAAGTCTCCCACCGGGGTGCGGTTCAAACTTCCCAGAGATAGTTCCCGAGTCATCCTGCCTCCTTTTATCGAACGCCAAAACTTACACTGCTGTTAGTTGTCGAACAATCGTAGGGGAAACGTAGGTTTCTCGTCAAGTAGTATTCGGACAAGCATGATAAATTAGGGAGCGTAAGGTGATTTCTCTTCTCCTCCTTTCAAGGGAACCGCGGTCGGCGTCCGCGGTTCTCGAACTTTAACGGGGGAGTGTTGGCAGTATAATCCCATCATCTCAAGTTGTGAGGATGAAATGGCGATACAGATCACGATCATCGGACTTGGACAAATCGGCGGCTCGATCGGCCTGGCGCTGGCGGGACAGAAGGCCGCGCTCAAGCGTGTGGGTCACGATAAGAAAGTGGATGTGGAGCGCGCCGCGCAGAGCAAGGGCGCTGTGGATGAAGTGAAGCACAACCTGCCTTCAGCCGTGCGCGATGCCGACCTGGTGTTGCTGTGTCTGCCCGTCAGCCAGGTGCGCGAGACGCTGGAATTCATCGCACCTGACCTGAAGGAAGGTGCGGTGGTGATGGAAACCTCCCCCGTCAAGAGCGGAGTCTTCGAATGGGCACAGAGCATCCTGCCGCCCAAGCGTTACTTCGTCGGGTTGGTGCCGTCAGTCAATCCTGATGCGCTGCACGAGATCAAGTTCGGACTGGAAGCCGCCCGCGCCGATCTATTTCAGAAGGGCGTGATGATTATCGATGCCCCGCGCGGGACGCCGGGTGAGGTGGTCCAACTGGCCTCGGACCTGGCTCGCTTGCTGGGGTCCGACCCGATGTTGACGGACCCGGTCGAGTCGGACGGCCTGATGGCCCGCATGCACCTGTTGCCGCAACTGACAGCGGCGGCCCTGCTCAATGCCACCGTGGATCAGCCCGGCTGGATGGAAGCCCGCAAGATGGGTGGCCGCGCTTTTGCGACGGTGACAGCGGGACTGGCCTACCAGGACGAGATCGACTCGCTGCGCATCGCGTCCATGCAGAATCGCGCCAGCGTCGTCTACGCCCTGGACGTGATGATCGCCGCCTTGCAAGGCATGCGCAACGACCTGGAGTCGGGCAACGATGACGGCATCGCCATCCGCCTGGAGCAGGCGCTCGAGGGCCGCAACGACTGGATGAACGACCGTCTCAAGGCGGAGTGGGCCACAGGCATCGAACGCAAACCCATCGACATCCCCAGTTTTGCCGAGCGATTCTTCGGCAGCGCTTTCTACAAGCGCGAACAGGATCAATGACCTGCTATTGTTACATCGTCGAGTGCTCTGACGGAACCTTCTACACCGGCTGGACCACCGACCCTGAACGGCGGGTGAAGACACACAACGCGGGTCGCGGCGCAAAATACACCCGCACCCGCCGCCCTGTCCGACTGGTCTATGTGGAGGAGCAACCCGACCGCACAACTGCCATGAAACGAGAGAGGGCCATCAAGGCCCTCTCTCGTGAAAAGAAGATGAAGTTGATGAAAAGACCCTAAAGGTGTTGAAAACCTTTAGGGTCTCGTTTTAGTCTTTGAAGACCGGCAGATGCCCCAGTGCGATGATGTGCATCCACTGGGCGCGGTCGCCTTCGGTGAAGATGGCGGCCTCGGCGGCCACGCTGGACCCGGTCTTGTCGAGGATCAGGCGCATGCCCTGCAGGGTCGAGCCGGTGCTGATGACGTCGTCCAGCACGACCACCTTCCTGCCCTGAATGACCTCGCGGTCCTTCTCGTCGAGGATCAGGGTCTGCGGCTGGCCCGTGGTGATAGACAGAGTCTCAGTCTGGATGGCGTCGCCCATGTACGGCTTATAGGACTTGCGCAGCACGATATAGGGCTTGTTCATCTCGGCCGAGAGCGCATACGCCAGCGGAATGGACTTGGCTTCGGCGGTCATGAACAGGTCGAAGTCCAGATCCTTCAGGCGCTTGGCCAGTTCCTTCGCGCAGGCCTGCACCAGTTCGGTGTCGCCCAGAATATTCAGGATGGCGATGCGCAGCCCGGGGGCCACCTCGAACAGCCGCAGGTTCCGCTTGACGCCCGCCACTTCCACAGGATAGGTATCATATTGCGCCATGACTTCCTCCAGAAATATGTATAGACGGGGCGAAGTTTATCACAGACTTCGGAGGTCTACCAAAGCTCGCGTCCTTAGGGGATCGCCAGGGACCTCCAAAATCTCATCAAATGGACGCGGTATAATCCTTTCGTGCTTCCCGACCTGCAACTCAACGATCACTTGCGCCTGCGAAAGCCCCATCCCTGCGGCTCCTACGAGTGGACCGTCATCCGCCTCGGTGCGGATATCGGCCTGGAGTGCAAAGGCTGCGGTCGGCGCGTGATGCTCACCCGCCGCGAATTGATGCGGCGACTCAAGACCAACCTCACCCCCCACGAGTCCATACCCAATGACAACTCCCAATAAAACACCGCACATTCTGTTCCTCTTTTCAGACACGGGCGGGGGACACCGCTCCGCAACCGAAGCCATCATCGAGGCTCTGCAGTTAGAGTACAGCGATGCCGTCTCCACCGAGATGGTGGATTTCTTCAAGGATTATGCCCCCCTGCCATTCAACAAAATGCCCGACTGGTACCCGGAGATGGTCAAGGCACCGAGCTTATGGAGCGCCTCCTTCTACGCCACCGACGGGCGCGCCCGCGCGCGAGCCATCACCACGGCCATGTGGCCGGTGGCCCGCCATCCCGCGCGGCAATTGATCCAGAGCCACCCCGCGGACCTGATCGTCACGGTCCACCCGTTCTCCAACACATTCGCTTTGAAGGCCCTGCCCAAGAACCGCCCGCCCTTCATCACCGTCGTAACCGATATGGTCACCACCCACGCCCTATGGTTCGACAAGCGCGCTGATCGCATCCTCGTTCCCACTGAGACCGCCCGTCAAAACGCCATCCGCTACCACATGGACCCGCAGCAAGTGCGCGTGGTGGGCCTGCCCGTGGCAGACCGCTACTGTCAGCCGGTCGGCGACAAACGCGCCCTGCAGGAAAAACTCGGCTGGCCGCAGGATAAGCCCATCGTATTGATGGTCGGCGGCGGCGAGGGGATGGGACCGCTCGGCAAGATGGCCCTCGCCGTGGACGAATGCGGCCTGGACCTGGGCCTGGTCGTCGTGACCGGGCGGAATCAGCGGCTGAAAGAATCGCTGGAAGAACAATCCTGGGAGAATCCCACCTTCGTTTACGGCTTCACCCGCGACATGCCCGACTTCATGCGCGCCGCCGATTTCATCATCACCAAGGCGGGCCCGGGCACGATTGCCGAAGCCATCAACGCGCACCTGCCCATCATCCTCTACTCCAAACTGCCCGGGCAGGAAGACGGTAACGTCACCTTCGTAGAAGAGGAAGGCGTTGGCGTCTGGGCGCCTGCGCCGCAACTGGTAGTGCGCGCACTCACACGCTGGATCAGCCGCCCACAGGAGAAGGCCGCCGTCGTGGAAAACTGTCGGCGCGTGGCGCGACCCGACGCAGCCCGTCAGATCGCGCGCGAGATCATGAAATTCTTCGGGAAATAAAGGAAAAGCGGCGGGCAATGCCCGCCGCTTTTTTATCCCAACACAAAATTGTCGATCAAGCGCGTCTTGCCGATCATCACCGCCATCGAGAGCAAGGTCTTGCCTGTGACGGTTTCCAGTTCGGCCAGCGTATCGTAGTCCGCACAGGAAACGTATTGCATCTGTGCGCGCGGCTCAGCGGCGATGACCTCTTTCATTCTGGCACGCAATTTTTCCGCATCGCGTTCTCCCGCGTCGTAGAGCGCTTTTGCGGCGGTCAGCGCACGCGAGAGCACCAGCGCAGCCTGACGGTCAGCCCCTTCCAGATATTTGTTGCGGCTCGACATGGCCAACCCGTCCGTTTCGCGCACGATGGGGCAGACCACGATCTTGATCGGGTAGCTCAGGTCACGCGTCATCCGGCAGATGACCGCCGCCTGCTGGGCATCCTTCTGCCCGAAATACGCCTTGTGCGGTTGGACGGCGTTGAACAACTTGGCGACCACCGTGGTCACACCGCGGAAGTGGGAGGGACGTATCGCCCCTTCGAGTGGCTTGGTCAACGCCTCCACCTCGACCCAGGTTTGGTACCCGCTCGGGTACATGATCTCAGGAGTGGGATTCCATACCACGTCCACGCCGAGCGGCTCGATCAGGCGCAGGTCGCGTTCCAGATCACGCGGATACTTCGAGAGATCCTCACTTGGCCCGAACTGCGTGGGGTTGACGAAGATGCTGACGGCCACGTGGTCACACTCCGCTTTGGCGCGGCGGATGAGGGAGAGATGTCCCTCGTGGAGATAGCCCATGGTCGGGACCAGGCCCCAGGTCCCAGGCAGGGCAGAGCGGATGGCCCACAACTTGTCTAGATCAATCGCGATTTCCATGACTTTATCCTCGTTGACAGTTAGAAAAGATGTGCTAGAATGACGCCACCAATTAGAAAAGGAGATCGAATGGCATACAGTTTCACCAACTCAAAGGGAACCACCTATTACCTGCATGCAAAGAAGACTGGCGAAGCGGGCAAGGAGCGCACCCTCTACTTCTTCTCCAAGGAGATCAAGGAAGGCGCGATCGATGCAGTGCCCGCGGGCTACACCGTGGCTGAAATGAAGACGGGCCTGCCCGTTTTGAAGAAAGTATAACCCCGAACGACATCGAAGAAAAATCCAGCGTTACTGCTGGATTTTTTATTTGGCTAATTGGCAGGCGTGGGAGGCGGCGCAGGGCACCTGGGGTCGGGACGGGAAGCGGGGTCCGGCATGCCGAAGGCTTCCAGAACAGGTCGACCAATCCACTCGGGCGGGATGGGCAGACCCAAGGCCCAGGCGGCGGTGGCAGCCGTGTCGGTGGTGTTGACGGCGCTGGTCAGGACCCTGGGCTGGATGCCCGGGCCGACAGCGATCCACGGGATGGTCATATCGGACGGGATGTCATACCCGTGGGTGGTGCCATGCCCGCCGTGGTCGGCGGTGACAATGATGAGGGTATTCTCACGCATCGAAGCCTTGTCGAGCGCCTCAAGGACGATCTGCAAGGCAGAGTCAGTACGGCGCAGGGTCATGAGTTGCGTCAGCGACATCCAGCCGTAGGAATGGCCGTCGAGGTCGGGATCGGGAAAGTGGACGAACAGCAGGCTGAATCCATTGGGGATGATTTGCGCCACGCGCTTCGCCAGGATGGGATCCAGGTCGTTGACGTGGATGAACACGTCGGTGCTCTCGGGCTCGGTGATCTGGCGCAGTTTTTCCTTGCCAACCACCATGACCGTACGCAGGCCCGCCGCGTGAGCCAGGTCGAACAAATCGGTGCCCTGGGCATATCCCTTTTCGGGTTCGTACATGTCCCACAGGACGCCATGTTCTGCAGGGCACAAGCCTGACAGCATGGAGGTGTGTGCCGGCAGCGTGGTACTGGGGAAGATGGTTTGCGCGTTGTAAGTGTAAGCACCCTGGGCAATCAGAGCCTGCAGATGCGGCATGGGGGCGTAGTCGATGGCGTCGGGGCGCAGACCATCGATGCTGATAATGACCACGCGGGTGATGTCAGGATGCGGGACCTCGGTGGGGATGGCGGTCGGTTCGAGGGTGGGAGTCTCCGACGGGAGCGGGGTGACCGTTTCGGTGGGGAGGGGCGG
This sequence comes from Chloroflexota bacterium, assembly GCA_016191845.1. Classification (GTDB taxonomy): domain Bacteria; phylum Chloroflexota; class Anaerolineae; order Anaerolineales; family Villigracilaceae; genus JACPVF01. The sequence goes on along the minus strand of JACPVF010000007.1, from coordinate 769,274 downwards.
CGGAGCCAGCGTGGGGGTAGAAACAGCAGACGGCAGCCCGGGCAGACAGGAGGTCAGCACCAGGGCGAGCAGGAGCATTACAAAAATGTGAAGCCGCTTCATTCCAAATCCTATTGACGATTAGAATATTTGTGCTACAATCTTGTCACAATTGAATATCTTGCTCTTTTAGAGAAAAGGAGACGAATCATGACACATACACATTTGGCCTCTAAAAGTATAACCGAAGGCGCTGAGAGGAGGATAACATGCCAGCACTAAACCGCGTTCAACTCATCGGAAGACTCGGCAAGGACCCCGAAGGCCGCTTCACACCCACCGGCAAGCAGGTGACGTCGTTCAATGTGGCCATCTCGAACCGCTGGAAGAGCGGCGGCGAGACCAAGGAATACACCGAGTGGGTGCACGTCGAAGCCTGGGGACGGCTGGGTGAAGTATGCCAGGAGTATCTGCACAAAGGCAGCCTGGTGTATATCGAAGGTCGCCTGAAGACCGAACGCTACGAAGATAAGGGCGAAACCAAGTATTTCACCAAGGTCGTCGCGCTGTCCCTGCAATTCCTGGACAAGAAACCCGCCGATGAGCCCATGCTGCAAGTCGAAGAGGAAGTCGGCGAGTACGAGGTCTAGGCTCGCAAGTAACTGGGGGAGATCGAGGAATACAAGTGAATCAAAAAGGCGCAGCCACGAGAAGAGTGACTGCGCCTTTTGCGTTTTAGGTTTCTACTAACCCCAGCGCCAGGTGGTGCCTTCCTTGCTGTCTTCGAGCGTGACGCCCAGTTCCTTGAGACGATCACGAATCAGGTCGGAGAGCGGCCACAGCTTTTGCTTGCGCACCTCGGAGCGGACTTCGATCAGCAGATTGATGAACTTGTCCGCGTCGCCCGAGCCTTGCTTCTCTTGCAGGCGCAGGCCATGCACACCGCTTAACTCGCGCAACATGGACTGGGCAGGCTGAAGTTGGTCGTTCGTTGCGCCGTTGTCACGGGCGGTGTTGATGCCCTTGACCAACTCGAACAGCGCGGCGACCGCACCTGCGGTGTTGAAGTCGCTGTCCATGGCTTCGGTGAAGTTGGACTTGGCAGTCTCAGCCAGGGCGGTCAACCCGGAAGCGTTGCCGTCGGTGAGTCCCTTTGCAGAAGCGGAGGCAGGCCGAAGTCCAGACTTGAGGCGTTCAACGTTCTTCTCGGCCGCGCCAAGAGTCTCGTCGTTGAACATGAGCGGGGCACGGTAGGTCCCGTTCAACACGAGCATGCGCATCACGTCCGCATCGTGCTTGCTGAGGAATTCCTTGATGCTGATGATGTTGCCCAGCGACTTGGACATCTTCTCGCCACCCAACTGCAGCATGCCGTTGTGAACCCAGTAACGGGCGAATTCCTTGCCCGTATAAGACTCGCTCTGAGCGATCTCGTTCTCGTGATGTGGGAAGACCAGGTCATTGCCGCCGCCGTGGATGTCGATCTGCTCGCCGAGTTCGGCCAGGTTCATGGCCGAGCACTCGATGTGCCAGCCCGGGCGCCCCTTGCCCCACGGACTTTCCCAGAAGATCTCGCCGGGCTTGGCGGCTTTCCAGAGCGCGAAATCGAGCGGATTTTCCTTCTCTTCACCGATCTCGATGCGCGCGCCCGCCTGCATGTCTTCGAGCTTGCGCCCGGACAGGCGTCCGTAGTCATCGTCGCTGGTGACGCGGAAATAGACGTCGCCGTTCGCGGCAGGATAGGCGTGACCTTTTTCGATCAGGCCCTGGATGAACTGGATGATGAGCGGCATGGTGCCGCTGACGCGCGGGTTGACCGTGGCAGGCAGGATGTTCAGGTCGGCCAGGTTTTGGGCGTAGTCGTTGATGTAACGCTCGGCCAGTTTGAGCGGATCCTCGCCCAGGCTGTTGGCGCGGTTGATGATCTTGTCGTCCACATCGGTGAAATTCATAACGTGTCTGACGGCGTACCCACGATACTCGAGGTAGCGGCGGATGATATCGAAGACCAACGCCGACATGGCATGACCCACGTGGGCATCGTTGTAGACGGTCACACCGCAGACGTACAGGCGGACCTTGTTCGGCTCAAGGGTGACGAATTCCTCGGTCTTGCGGGAAAGCGTGTTGTAGATTCTCAACATGAATACCTGCCTTGCTTTTCGCGCTCTAAACGAAATTTATTTCCTCTTCTTGCCGTTACGTTCCTCTTCCACACGGGCAAAGATCATACGACCCGCAGCAGTCTGAAGGACCTTGGTGACTGAGACGTCCATGTATTCGCCGATGTATTCCTTGCCGTTCTCTACGACAACCATCGTGCCGTCATCCATATAACCAACCCCCTGTCCCATTTCCTTGCCTTCCTGGATGATGTTAATACGCAACAGTTCGCCCGGCAACACCACCGACTTGACAGCATTGGCCAGTTCGTTGATGTTGAGCACGGTCACGCCCTGCAGTTCGGCGATGCGGTTGAGGTTGTAGTCATTGGTCAGCACGGGACTCTTGAGCTGCTTACCGAGGACGATCAACTTGTCGTCCACTTCACGCACGCCCTCCACATCGATGTCGCTGATGCGGACGAGGATGTTGGGTAACTTCTGCAACTCAGCCAGCACTTCCATGCCGCGGCGTCCACGCTGACGGCGCAGGCCGTCGGGTGAGTCGGCGATGTATTGCAGTTCGTTCAACACGAAACGCGGGATGAGCAATGTGCCGGGCAGGAAGCCGGTCTTGGCAATGTCAGCCACACGCCCATCGATGATGACGCTGGTATCGAGTAAGATGTTACGGTTGAGATTGGTCCATGAGGAGGACGAGCCGCTTTCACCGCGTCCGCTTAGGGCGCTGAGCAGGCCCATAATGTCACCCTGCCGCATGACGAACAGCGAGACGCCCAGGTAGGCGAAGATCAGTACCCCAATAAAGGGCAGGATGCTCCCGAACGGGCTGGGCAACATGGAAAGTGGGAAAGCCAGCAAGGCGGCCGTCAGCAGGCCCATCACCAATCCGGTGAGGCCGGCAAAAAGCGTCTCAGCAGCCAGACGCCCCAGCAGGGACCTCAGGGCACGTGCGGGACGCGTGGTCAGATAAGGGGCAAAAAGCAACCCGGTTAGAGCTCCCAGCAGGGAAAACCCCAGCGTGTAACCGACAATGTCGGCTGCGGTGGCGTTCGAAAAATTGTATCCCCAATAGCCGGCTGCGCTGCCAAAAACAAGCATGAAAACGATGCGCAAAATGAATTCTACGCTCATAAAAGTGCTCCTTTGGATTTAAAAGTGCGGAATAAGGACAAAATGAACAGGTTTCAGCATGATAGCACGCATGAAAGATAACGTCAATTACCAGCGTCGAACCTCTGATAATATTGTTATAATCCATCGGTACCATGGCCATTGACCGCTTCGGAAGAAAAATCTCTTATTTGCGTATCAGCCTGACTGATCACTGCAACCTGCGCTGCGTGTATTGCATGCCCGAGGACATGACCTTCCGCCCGACCGCAGAGATGATGCAGGATGAAGAGGTATTTACGCTCACCCGTCTGTTTGCCAGCCTCGGGTTCACTAAAGTGCGCCTGACGGGCGGCGAACCGACCGTCCGCGCCCGCATCGTGGACATCGTACGGGGAATCGCCTCCACTGAGGGCATAAAATCCGTTTCCATGACGACCAACGGAGTCCTGCTCTCGAAACTGGCCCAGCCCCTGGCTGAGGCGGGACTACAGCGGGTCAACGTCTCGATCGACACCCTCAACCCTGAGAAATTCCATCGCCTCACCCGCTGGGGCAAGTTACAGGATGTATGGGACGGCATCCTGGCTGCCGAGCGGGCTGGGCTGGCGCCCATCAAGCTCAACGCAGTGGTGGTGCGCGGCTACAATGAGGATGATGTGGTTGATCTGGCCCGCCTGACCCTCGACCATCCCTGGCAGATACGCTTCATCGAGATGATGCCCTTTGCGGGAGCCACCGACCTGCAGACCAGCCAGGTTGTCACCATGGCCGAAATTCAGGAACGCATTGAAGACTCTCTCGGCGACTTGCAAGTGGCGAATGACGGCAAACTGGACGGCGAGGCGCGCATCTTCCAACTACCGAAGGCCAGAGGCAATGTAGGCTTCATCTCGTCGGTCACCGCACCATTCTGCGCTTCGTGCAACCGCGCCCGCCTCACTTCAGACGGTCGCCTGCGCCTGTGCCTGCTGCGGGAAAAAGAGGTGGACCTGCTCACCCCGCTGCGGGCGGGCGCCTCTCTCGAAGACCTGCGCCAGATCATCATCGGCGGCGTGTGGGAAAAGCCATGGGGGCACGGCCTAGCCGATGGCATCATCCCCCTCAACCGTGTGATGAGCGAAATCGGCGGCTGACCCGCCACATTCCAAACACAGGACGGACCATGTTCTCACCCAATGGCACCCAGGCCATTCTTTTCGACCTTGACGGCACCCTGCGCCACACCCAACCCAACGGCGGCGAGATGTTCGTCGAGCAAGCCCGTGCGCTCGGCCTGCGCATCAGCGAGGACGATCGCCTGCGTGGCATCCGCTGGGAACACTACTACTGGGCCAATTCGGTCGACCTGCGCAAGGACTTTGCTGCCCATCCTGAATCCGAGCCGGAATTCTGGGTGAATTACAGCCGCCGACAATTGGTGGCGCTCGGCGCTCACCCCGCTCATGCCGCCGAACTTGCACCTGTCCTTTCGGCACACATGGACAAGCACTATAAACCATTGGGCGTGCTGGATAGCGGGGCTCTCGAGGTGCTGACCCAACTCAAGGGAGTCGGATACAGGCTCGGGGTCGTATCGAACCGCGAGAAGCCCTTCCACGGCGATCTCGAAGGCCTGGGCATCCTGCCCTTCTTTGACCTGTCATTGGCGGCAGGCGAGGTGAAATCTTACAAACCCGATCCGGGCATCTTCCAGATCGCTCTCGAGCGGATGGGAATCCCCGCTGAAGCCGCCGTGTACGTGGGCGATAACTACTTTGCAGATGTGGTCGGGTCCCGCCGCGCCGGACTTCGGCCCGTGCTTTACGACCCGCGCGGAATCTTCCCCGATGCGGACTGCGAGGTGATCGAGTCCTTCGGAGAGTTCTTGAACCTGTTGAAATGACCTTGCGAAGGGCTGACCCTTCGCAAGTTTTTTTAGTCAAGGAGATAATCATGGCCTGGGAACGAAAGATCATGCGCACGGTGCGCGTGCGCAACTCGCAAGCCAGCGGTGTGCTGGCGCGTCTGCTAACTTCCATTTCGGACGAAGGCGGCAGCATCGGCAGCATCGAGATGCTGACCGAAACCTCGAAGCACGTGGTTCGCGACATCACCATCTACGCCGAGGATGTAAATCATATGGATCGCATCCTCCAGGCGATCCAGGGCAACGAAGATTCGCACGTCATCCAGGTGCGCGACGAAGTGCTGGAGTTGCACGAGAAAGGCAAGATCGCCATCCGCTCGCGCTACCCCATCGACTCGATGACCACCCTACGGCGTGTGTACACGCCGGGCGTGGCCGAGGTCTGCCGCAAGATCGCCGCGGACCCGTCGCTGGCCTGGGCCTACACGAGCATCAGCCACATGGTGGCCATCGTCACCGACGGGACGGCCGTGCTCGGCCTGGGTGACATTGGTCCGCTGGCGGGCATGCCCGTCATGGAGGGCAAGGCCATGTTGATGGAAACGCTGGTGGGGCTTTCCGGCGTGCCGATCCTGCTCAATACCAAGGACACCGACGAGATCATCGCTGCGGTCAAGGCCATTGCGCCAACCTTTGCCGCCATCCAACTGGAAGATATTTCTGCCCCGCGCTGTTTCGAGATCGAGAAGCGGCTACAGGAGGCGCTCGACATCCCCGTAATGCACGACGACCAACACGGCACAGCCGTGGTCTGCACCGCCGCGCTGATGGTGGCCGCGCGCGAGACGGGCCGCGAACTGAGCAAGTCGGTCATCGGGCAGATCGGCCTGGGGGCGGCGGGTAACGCCATCGGTCAGATGTTGATGCGGCTGACGGGGAATCCCGTTTACGGCGCGGACTTGAGCGCCGAGGCGCTGGAACGCTTCGAGCGCGAGGGCGGGCATAAGTCCAACCTGGTGGAGATCATGGCCAAATGCGATATTGTCATCGCCACCACGGGTGCGCCCGGGCTGATCAAGCCCGAGATGGTCCGCCCGGGGCAGATCATCCTGGCGCTCTCCAACCCCAACGCGGAGATCGACCCTGACCTGGCGCTGGAGCGTGGTGCGGCCTTCGCCGCCGATGGAAAGTCGGTCAACAACGTGCTGGGGTTCCCGGGCATCTTCCGCGGTGCAGTGGACGCGCACGCCCCGCGCATTACACACGAGATGTTGGTGGCCGCCGCCGAGACCATCGCCTCGATGACCCCACCCGGGGAATTGGTCCCCAGCCCGCTGGATAAGAAAGTCCATCGCGCCGTGGCGCGTGCCGTGGCCGAGATGGCCTTCAAACAGGGCATCGCCCGTGCAGACTATGTCCCCTACGTGGAAGAATAGACTGTCGACCGTAAACCGTGAACAGTAAAAGAACGGCCTCTTCGCTTGAAGAGGCCGTTTTGATTCTTATCGGTCGTAGGACCAGGTGGGTCGGTGTCCGTTCTTGTGCAACACTTCCTTCAACGTAGCGCCCAGGCGGGTGATGCCCTCGCGGATGGTCTCGGGCGAGGAGTACGAGAAATTGAGTCGCATGGTGTTTTTGCCACCGCCGTTCGGGTGGAAGGCCGCTCCAGGGACAAAAGCCACCTTACGGTCGATGGCGATCTTCAGCACCTCGGCTGCATCGATTTCCTCGGGCATGATGCCCCACAGGAACATGCCACCCTGCGGATGAGTCCAGCGCATCTCAGGCGGGAACATCTCATCCATCATTTCGAGCATTACGTCGCGGCGTTCCTTGTATGTGGCGCGGATGGTCTTGACATGCTCGTCGAGAAATCCACCCTTGGCGACCTCGTAGGCCACATATTGATTGAACGATGAGGTGTGCAGGTCGGCGGCCTGTTTGGTCATGACCAGCTTCTTGATGACCTCGGGCGGCGCGATGACCCAGGCCAGGCGCAGGCCGGGCGCCAGCAGCTTCGAGAAGGTGCTGAGATAGATAACGTTGCCAGTGTATTCGCCATCGTGCTCGTCACGGAATTGGCTGTCGAGCGTCATCACCGAGGGGATGTGCTCGCCCTCGTAGCGCAACTGGCCATAGGGATCGTCCTCCACGATCGGGACACCGTACTTGTCGGCCAATTCGACCAGCTTTTTGCGGCGATCCAGGCTGAGGGTCGAGCCAGACGGGTTCTGGAAATTGGGCAGGACATAGATGAACTTGGGACCCACCCTCAGGGCTGCTTCCAATTCGTCCACGATCATGCCATTCTCGTCCGCACGGACCGAGATGTACTGCGCGCCGTAGGCGTTCCAGGCCTGGAGCGCGCCCAGATAAGTGGGCGACTCGACCACGATGTAATCACCGCGATTGATGAACAACCGCCCGATGAAATCCAGCGCCTGTTGGGATCCCGAGGTGATGAGGATGTTATCGGCGGAAACCTGCACGCTGTAGCGCGCAGTGTGTCGGGCGATCATCTCGCGCAGGGGACGATGGCCCTCGGTGGTGCTGTATTGCAATGCCTGTGCCCCATCCTTTTGCAGGACCGAATTACAGGCTTCCTGAAATTCCTTGAGCGGGAACACTTCGGGGGCGGGCAGGCCGCCAGCGAAGGAGATAATGTCGGGCTGTTCGGTGAACTTCAGCAGTTCACGGATGACCGAACTTCCCATTTTCTGCGTGCGGTGGGCGTAGCGATACTCCCAGGGTGTTTGCATTCAATCTCCTTGGTATAAGAATGAAAAAAGCCTGACAGGTACGAAATGACCCGTCAGGCTTGCTGACTCACGGCATCGAAATGCCTAAAAAGAGGAAACCAGGAACCAGAACGATCTCCATGGCCCTTTTATATTACCAAATTTTGAATTTTATGCAAACGACAAATGACCTATAAAACCCATGCGGCTTGTCAGTTTTTCAGGCAGCTTCGGGTGCGAACTGGTTCAAGTTGACCGCCACCAGCGGCAGGGCCTCGTCCACGTAGGTTTCCAAGGCGGGGCGGTTCTTGCTCGCACTCCAGTAGGAGGCCAGTCCGTAGATGGCCCAGGTGGCAGCGGTGGCGGGCATCTCCGCTGAAACGGGGATATTCATCTTGCGCAGCCAGACCAGCAACAATTCATAGATCTGTTCCTTGATCTGCTTTTCGACCAGCGGCGAAAACTGCTTCTGCGATTGGGCGCAACTGGTGTTGAGTTTCACCTGGAATTCGCATACGGTCAGGATCAACATGCGCAGATTCTCAGGCGTGTAATGACAGGCATTCAGCACCCGGCTCTCGATCTCCTGGCGGAACTTCTGACGGATGCTGTGATCGAGCAGGGCGTACTTGTCCTCGAAGTGCGCGTAGAACGTGGCGCGGTTGATCTGGGCCTTCTCGGTCACATCCTGCACGGTGACGGAATCAAAATTCTTTTCGGTCAGTAATTCATCGAAGGCCTGTTCGATCAACTGGCGGGTACGGCGCACGCGCGGATCCTGGTCGTTCAATTTGGACAACATTTTTTCTCCTGTGTTGCTTAGTCAACAAAAGTTGCGCTTTGGTGGTTGACCTGGGTCAGCCTGTGCGGTTTAATATAGCAACATTCGTTGTTTAAACAACGAATGTATGAAATATATCATATGATGGGAAGCAAGTCAAGCAGCGCCTCCCAAACTCGCCAACCTTCAAGGAGATTCACATGACCGCACCAACACTTGAACTGAACTCAACCTTTGCCCGTCTCGCTACCGACGAGCAGATCGAACGAACCGCCGAGGCCCTGACCGCCAACGGCTTCCGTACCTTGCTTGCCGCGGACGCTGAAGAAGCCAGGAAACTATTCTTCGAGGATTTACCCGAAGGTGCACAGATCCACATGGGCGCTTCGGCGACGCTGGATACGCTCGGCATCACAGAAGTCATCGAAAAATCGGGCCGCTATGACGCCATCCGCCCAAAGTTGTGGACGATGGACCGTGCCACCCAAGGCGCCGAGATCCGTCGCCTGGGGGCCGCCCCTGACTACATGGCGGGCAGCGTCCACGCAGTGACCGAAGACGGGCACATCATCGTCGCTTCACGCGGTGGCAGCCAACTCGGTCCGTACGTCTCGGGCGCGGGCAAGGTCATATGGGTCGTCGGCGCGCAGAAGATTGTCCGCAACGTGGCTGAAGGTCTGCGCCGTGTAGAGGAATATTCCCTGCCGCTCGAAGACCAACGCGCCCAAAAGGCCTATGGCATCCACAGTGAGATCGCCAAGTTGTTGATCTTCAACAAGGAAGTTGTTCCCGGCCGCATCACGCTGATTCTTGTCCAGGAAGAGTTGGGTTTCTAACCCGCTTCATCTTTCATAAATCAACCACTTCAAAAGGAGAAAATAAAATGAACGTAACCATTATCGGTGCAGGAAATATGGGGCGCGGAATCGCCACCCGTCTGCTAAGCGGCGGTCACAGCGTAACCCTGATCGACCAGAACGAAGCCCAAGCGGCGGAACTGGCTAAACAGTTACAGGTTTCCGCCAAGAGCGGGGCCACCGTCGGGACGGCGCCCTCAGGCAGTACGCTCAAGGATGAGGTCGTGGTCCTGGCAGTGTACTATCCCGTCGTGGCCGCCGTCGTCGAGCAGTATGGCAAGCAGTTTGACGGCAAGGTGGTGGTCGACATCACCAACACCCTGAATGACACCTTCACCGAGCCGCGCTTCGACAACACCTCGGGCGCAGAGGAGATCGCCAAACTCCTGCCGAACTCGAAGGTGGTCAAGGCCTTCAACACCACTTTCGCGGGCACCCTCATCAGCGGACAGGTGGCGGGCCAGCCGCTGGATGTACTGATCGCGGGCGACGACTCGGCTGCCAAGGCCCTGGTCGCGGACCTGGCCCAGGCAGGTGGCCTGCGCCCCGTGGACGTGGGTCCGCTGCGCCGCGCCCGTCAACTGGAAGCCGTCGGCTTCCTGCACATCACCCTGCAAGGCACGCTCGGCACCAACTGGGGCAGCGCGGTCAAATTCATCAGCTAATCGATAAGCACATCTCGAAGCCTGTTTCGAGAATCCATGACACGGGACGGCCATGCGCCGTCCCGTGTTTGTTTGTATAATGAAAGAAATCCCTTTGCAGGAGTGGCGCGTATGCCGCCGAGAGGTCATTTCCACATGCTATTCGAATATGCCCCCATTTCGCTCTGGGAGGACGACTACAGCGGGATCAAATCCTCCTTCGACAGCCTGCGCGCGCAAGGTGTGACCGACCTGGCCGCCTACCTGGACGCGCATCCCGAACAGATCGAAGCCTGCATGCGCCTGATCCGTGTGGTGGACGTCAACCAGCAGACCTTGCAGATGTTCGGCGCAAAGTCAAAGAAGGATGTCTTCAGCAACCTCGACAACATCTTCCGCGACGAGATGCGCCGCCACTTCCGTTCCGAGTTGCTTGCCCTGTGGAACGGCGAAACCACCTGGTCGGGCGAAGGAATCAACTACACATTGCAGGGACAACCCGTTAGCATCCGCTTGAATTGGCGTATCCTGCCGGGCTACGAAGAAACCTGGACCTGTGTGCTGGTCACCATCGAAGACATCACCTCCCTCAAGCACGCCGAACGCCGCTTCGAGGCATTATTCGAGTCCGCGCCGATCTCGCTTTGGCAGGAGGATTACAGCGGCCTCAAGCGTTACTTCGACAAGTTGCGCGCCCAGGGCGTGACCGACCTCAAGGAATACATCGAGGCAAACCCCGGCACCGTGTCCCATTGCATGGGATTGCTCCAGGTACTGCACGTCAACCAGAAGACGCTTGAGCTATTCAAGGCGAGTTCTCAGGAACACCTATTAGCCAACCTGGGGCAAATATTCCGCGACGACATGGAAGATCACTTCGTGCATGAGATGCTCGACTTGTGGAACGGGAAGTTGTCCTACCAGCAGGAGGGCATCAACTATGCACTGGACGGCGAGCCGATCAACGTGCTGGTGGACGTGCGCGTCATGCCCGGGCACGAAGAAAATTTCGGCTGGGTGCAGGTGGCCCTGCAAGATATCACCCTGCGCAAGAAGGCGGAGAACTATCTGCGCTACCTCGGCACACATGACATCCTGACCGGCGTGTACAACCGCGCCTACTTCGAGGAGCAGCTCCTGCAATTGGCAGAGGCGAACCAGGAAGAGTCCATCGGTTTCATCATGGCGGACCTGAACGGGCTGAAGGCTGTCAACGACCGTCTGGGACATCAGGCGGGTGACAATTTCATCCGCCGCGCCGCAGAGATATTGAAGGCTGCCTTCACGGGCGACGAAGTGGTGGCCCGTATTGGCGGAGACGAGTTTGGTGTCCTGCTAAAGAAGGCAGACGAGGAACAAATGCTCAAGGCAATTGAGCGTATCCGCTCATTAATGCCGCTGAACAACAAATATTATCAAGGGCCCGAACTCAGCATGTCGCTTGGATATGCCATCCACCAGCCCGGCGAGTCGCTGGAGCGCACCTTTGGCCGCGCAGACCAGAACATGTATAAAGAGAAGGATCATCATTATCAATCAACTCGCAGATAAACGAAACCGCCCTCGTGTAACGAGGGCGGTTTCGTTTCAGTTTCACTTTTCTACTTGTACATCGATAATGCGATCGAGACGAAAACTGCGTTCAGCGTTGCGCAAGTGACAATATCCCATCAGGTAGATGTAATCGGCCAGGCCCATCACCTGCTTGGGCGTGACCCAGCGCTCTGAGCGCTCGCCGTCGCCATCCACATAGGTGATGTGGATGCGGCGTCCGCTATAGATGGCTTCGCCCAGTTCAGTTGGCAGTTGGATTCCGTCGTTCGGCCAGACAGGTGAGTTATAAATGCCAATGTACTCATCCAGCGGACGGTTCTCAGGTTTGAGCGCATCCATCATCTGGAAGAAAATCGCCCGCAGGGTCATGGCATCGGCCAGGGCACGGTGTTCCTTTTCGCGTTTGACCTGCAGCGCATCGGCAATGGACGCCAGCGTGTTCGACGGGAACTCGAACCAGGTCCGCGCGAGATGCAGGGTATCCACCAGGTTGGGGATCTGGATCTCCCGCCCAAGGCGGCGGAACTCGTTATCGAGGAATTGCAGGTCGAACTGGGCGTTGTGACAGACCACCACCGCATCCCGCAGATGGGACTCCACCGCGTCGGCCACGGCGGGGAACAGGGGTGCAGGAACCAGCTCACGGTCCGAGAGACCGTTGGTGCTGGCCGCTCCGAAGGACAGTTCCCGCTCGGGGTTGACCAGCGTCTGATAGGTGGACTTGATCCGCCGCCCTTCGGTCAGGACGATTCCCACCTCACAGGTACGGTCGCCGAACCAGGGCGAGAGGCCCGTCGTTTCCAGGTCAAGAAAGGCAAAGCGCGCGTTGGCGAGGTCAAACATGCGACGATGTTACCCCGTTTTTCGGCGGAGGGCAACCACGAAGAAAAATCCGCCAGGGTGCCTGGCGGATTAGGTTTATCTCAGCAGCAGCCCAACCTTATCGGGATGGGTGGGATTGGACATATCCACCATGACGGGCACCACGGCCCCAACCTGGATCTGCGAGAGGCGGATCATCGGGATGGTGGCCACCTTCTGGACCTGATACGGGGCTAGGTTCCCCACGCGGATCTCCAGCAGCATGCTGACGCGCGGATTGTTGTTAATGAACATGCCTGTATCCTGCAGTGCCAGGACAGTGGCCTCTCCCTGCGTGCCAACGGCCATGAGCTCCTGTGCGCGCTTCTGGTTTTTGCGCATGAGGATGAAGGGAACGGCAATGGAAGCGGCCACGATCACGAACGTGCACAGGAGCGAGACCACGACCAGGACGACCGTAAGGATCATGCTCGAACCGAATAAGAGATTGAAATCCATTTTTAAGACTCCTTTTCTGCGAATGTACACAGTATAAGGATTCCCCCGCGCCTGTCAGTAGTGCATTGTTCTTATCGCATCACCAGCCGAACTCGTCGAAACGGACACCGTTGGCGTGGTTTTCGAGGGCGCGTTTCACATACGGGATAAGGTTTTCGGGCAGGGCGTCGAGCGGAGTCCAGCGCAGGTCGTCACATTTGTCGGGCTCGGCATTGACGGGTTCGCCATCCCAGGCATGGACATGGACGAAGAAGTCGATGCGCTCGTCGCCTTCGCTGCGGTGCATCACGCTGGAGAAGCTCAGCGCCGATGGGTTGATTTCCACCCCGACCTCCTCCCGCGCCTCGCGGACGGCGGCCGCCAGGACCGTCTCGCCGCCATCCAGGTGCCCCGCCGGGACGCTGTACCAGCCGTCACGGTAGCCCGTGTTGAAGCGGCGCAATAGCAGGATCTCGTCGCTGTGAAAGAAGAAAAGATGAACGGTGGTCGGAAACTTGGCGCGCATATCCCGATTATATGATACCCGCGGTATAAGCGTGAAAAAAATCGGCTCCCACGCGTGGGAGCCGATTGGCTATTCTATTGTTTGAACACTTTGCGGACCTTGGCGGCGATCTGCCGCTCGGTCATACGGTCTGCGGCCTCGACCGCCACAATGGGTGGGGCGGCCTTCTGGCGGGCGAGTCTCCGCTCCAATTCCAGCTTGGCCTCGCCTGGACCAAAGATGAACACAGAAGCCGCGTCGCGCAGGGATGCACTGATGGTCTCATAGTATTGGTTGAGTTTTTCGAGGAACTGCCTGTCCTTTCGGTCTTCGGCGGGCAGGGGCTGCGTTCCGTTGGGATTTTTGGAACGCACCTTCCTGTCCGTTTGAACGCGTTTGCTTGCCCCCGATACCAGCCTCCTGATCTGCTCCCCCTTTTCGTCGAGGATGACCATCACTGCCTGCTTGCGGTCGATCCAGATACCAATATGGTTTGCCATGGTTTCTCCTTTCTGGAATGGCTGCTGCAGCTTGCATATTCAGTATACCGAGTCCATGACCAGAATTTCAATGGTAAAAAGGCAAAACTAAACAAACTGTTATGTTGTTCTAATCCTTGATCCAAAAACGGGGTGGAATCTGCATTTTCGCGTTGGCTAAACGAAATCCCGCCCACGAAAGATTAATTTCGGGGCGGGAAATATTGGAGAAACTGTGATTTTTTTGCGCAGAATCAAGCCGCAAAGTACTTGTCCCAGATGCGCTGCTTTTGCGCCTCGGGGATGAACGAAGCCTCGAAGGCAGTGCGATTGCAGGCGGCGATCTCATCCAGGCTCATGCCGAGCACCTCGTGCGCAATGCGGTACTCGTTGTTGACGTTGGTCTCCAACACCTCAGGATCATCTGAGTTGATGGTGACGCGCACGCCCAGGTCGAACAATTTCTTGAGCGGATGCTCCTCGATGGTCGGCACGGCGTTGGTCAGGTAGTTACTCCACGGGTTGACCTCGAGCGTGATCCCGTTTTCCCGGACCAGGTCCACGGCGCGCATATCCTCGATAACGTGGATTCCATGCCCGATGCGGTCTGGCTGGACGGTCTGGATCGTGTCCACCACGTAACGGGCAGGCGTATCCTCGCCCGAGTGGATCGTGATCTTCAAGCCTGCGTCCCGCGCCTTGAGGATCGGTTTGGCGAAATCCTTGATCGGATATTTGGTCTCGCTATCGGCCAAGTCCACGGCGACGAAATGTTCGCGGTGACGGATGGCCCAGTCCACGGTGCGGATGCACGAATCCACGCCCATGCCGCGCGAGGTGATGGCGATGTAGCCGATGGCCATGTCGAACTCGCGCTCGGCACGCTCCTTGGCGCGCACCAGCCCGTCGAGGCAGGCGTCCCAATCCAGGTTGTGGCCGTGGAAAGCCCAATCGGGTGAGAAACGCACCTCGAAGAGTTTGATGTTCTGGGCGGCGGCATCCTCGAACAATTCCCAGGCAATACGCTCCACCACTTCGGGCGCGGTGATGCTCTTTTGGAAGATGCCGAAGGCCTCCAGCACCGTGTCCAGGTTCTGCATCTGGTCATAGATCTTGACATGCTTGTCCAGTTCGGCGGCATCGTAGGTCGGCAAGCTCAGGCCATATTGCTGCGCCACATCGATGATGGTCTGGGTACGGATGGCACCCTCAAGGTGGATGTGCAGTTCGGTCTTGGGGAGGTCGTTGTAGCGCGGGTCAAAGTTTTTCATGAGAACCTGCCGTGAAAGGATTTGCATTATTTTACTCCCAAGGTGCACTGCTGCTGGAAATCGCCCCTTCCTCAAGACAACATTAACGGAATTCTGTCGCTTATCCCACAAATGTCGCGCTTTGATGGTTGACGATGGTACACAAAAAATGTAAATTTCACACCAGTCACGTTGTCCATGACGTACCCTGAAAGGCCTTAGAAATGTCCACTCAAAAACAAACGCAAACTCAGACCGATTTTTCCATCCATCCCGAGACCCGCATCGGCCATGTCTCGTTGAGTGTAGCCAACCTCGATAACGAGATCGCCTTTTACCAGCAGGCGCTCGGCTTCGTGCTGCGCCACCGCGAGGGAAATATCGCCACGCTCGGCTCGGAGAAGACCGAGATTCTGCGCCTGATCGAACAGCCTGGATATCGCCGTTATCGCCGCGTAACGGGGCTCTACCACTTTGCCACGTTGTTCCCCGATCAGCGCGAATTGGCGCGCGCCATCGCCCGTCTGTTCGTGTTGAAATATCCCAACGCGCCCACCGATCACATCATGACCAAGACCACCTACCTCGACGACCTCGAAGGCAACGGAATCGAGCTGTATGCCGAGTCGCCCGAGGATGGGACCTGGTCGCTCAAGGACGGTCAGTACGTCACCCGCCGCGCAGATGGCAGCTTGAGCGACGGCCGCGAACCGCTCGACCTGGATGCCCTGTTCGGACATCTCGAACAGGATGACAAACTCGACCTGACCGTCCCGCCCGAGACGCGCATCGGCCACATGCACCTGCATGTCCGCGACCTGCACGAAGCCGTTGACTTCTATCACGGCGTGCTCGGCTTCGACGTCATGGGCGTGGTGGACGAGTTCCGCATGGCCTTTGTCTCGGCGGGTGGCTATCATCACCACATCGGATTGAACACCTGGCAGGGCGAGGGCGCTCCGCCGCCTCCGCCGGATGCCGTGGGCCTGCGCTACTTCAGCGTCGAGTTGCCGAACCAATCTGCGTTGGACGAGGTCATCGCCCGCGTGGACGCGGCTGGGATCGCTGCCAACCAGACCGAACACGGACTGCTCATCCACGACCCGTCACAGAACGGCATGATGCTTTCTCTGCGCTCTGTTTGATCCGCCCTGAGCGGAGGGCCGAATGTTCTTTGAGGCCCGCAGTCGAAGGGCAATTTATGCACGCATCCTTCGACTACGTTCGGCTATTGCCTCACTCCGCTCAGAACGATAATAATATGGATGCTATGGAATACACACTGACGATCTTCTCTGACTACATCTGACCGTGGTGCTATGTCGGCCAGGGTGTGGTCGCAAAGTTACAAGCTGAATACAACGTCGAGGTCGACTGGCGTCCGTACTATCTGCGTCCCGACACGCCGCCCGAAGGCATGGACCTGCCCGATTACATCCAGCGGGCGCGTGCCAATGGCTCGGAGGAACGTCTGGCTCAGATGGCGGCCGCCAACGGCATGAAGTTCAAGTCCACGGAGCGCATCTACAACACGCGCCTCGCGCACGAAGCCACCGAGTACGCGCGCGAGCATGGCAAGCTGCTCGAATTCCATCATGCCGTGTTCCAGAAGGTCTACGGCGAGGGCCTCGATATCAGCAATTGGGACATCCTGCGTCGGGCTGCCCAGGAAACGGGCCTCGACGCTGATGAGATGCAGGCGGAAGTCGAAAGCGGCACCTACACCGAGGTGGTCAGGATGCAGGTTTATGAGGCGCAACGTATCGGCGTACAGGGCGTTCCCACCTATGTGATGAATAACCGCTACGCGGTGGTCGGCGCACAGCCATACGAAGTGTTCCTGCAAGTCATCGAACGCATTCGACAGGATGCAGAGAAACGATAATACACACGGCGGACCTTTCGGGTCCGCCGTGCTCGTTATGTCAAAATTGTGTTTTAAGTCAGGCTTTGCTTTTCGGCATTGCAGAAATCAAGGCCCGCAAAGCCGTATTCACCTGTTCCGCAGTCTTGAACACTTTTGCCACATCGTCGTCCAAAAGAACGACCACCGGCGGCTTGGATTTCATCTCTTTGGCAAACCGATTGGGCTTCGCCTTCTTGTAATCCAGGCGATATTCGGCGGCCATCTCTTCAACTTTATTTTTTTTGGGAGCGGAGGTGTTCTTCATAGTCTTGTTTCTCCAGACGCGTGGCCTGTCTTGCGCTGATAATGCGGATTACATTTTCCTGTCTTTCCACAAAACAGACAAGCAATAATTTACTGAGGGTCGAAAATCCAATGATAATCTCCCGATGCTCATCCCTTGAATGCTCTTCATCGTCAAAGATGAGCGCAAGTGGATCCTGAAACACGGTCAAAGCCTCTTCAAAGCCGATACCATGTTTTCGGAGATTAATGGCAGCCTTGTTTGGGTCCCACTGGAATTTCATATTACAAGTATAGCATAGGCAATATAATGCAGGCCGCCTTGGCCAAAAAGAGCTTCAACTTATACTTTTTCTCTGTCTTGGGGTATCATCCACAGGAACCGATTCGCCGACAGCGAAGGAGACCGTGATGACCTACACCCACATCCTGACCGAAACCCGCGGACGCGTGGGCCTGCTCACCCTCAACCGCCCACAGGCCCTCAACGCCCTGAACCATGCCCTGCTGACCGAACTGATGGACGCGCTCTCCGCCTTCGATGCGGATGAGCAGGTCCGTGCCATGGTCATCGCGGGGAGTCAACGGGCGTTCGCCGCGGGAGCCGACATCCGCGAGATGTCCGATAAAACCGTACAACAGATGATGGACAGTGACCCGACCGCCATCTTCGGTCGTATCCGCTCGATCCGCAAGCCGGTCATCGCGGCGGTCTCAGGCTGGGCATTGGGTGGCGGATTCGAACTGGCCCTGTCCTGCGACATGATCGTGGCCTCCGAGTCGGCTCGCTTCGGCCTGCCCGAGGTGACCATCGGGGTGATGCCCGGTGCAGGCGGGACCCAGCGCCTGCCGCGTGCGGTGGGGAAAGTCCTCGCGATGGAGATGGTCCTCAACAACCGCAACCTGTCGGCGCAGGAAGCGCTCCAGCTTGGACTGGTCAACCGCGTCGTCCCGCCTGAACGTTTTCTCGACGAGGCCTTGTCCCTCGCCGCGCAAATCGCGGACCGGGCTCCGCTGGCGGTGCAGGCCGCCAAGCAGATGATCCTGCAAACCTACGAACGTCCGCTGGGGGAGGGACTCGAGGAGGAACGTCTGGTCTTCTACAATCTCTTCGCCAGCGAGGATCAAAAGGAAGGCATGACAGCCTTCCTCGAAAAACGCGCGCCCGTCTGGAAGGGACAATGACCGAACTGACCTTCGCCCGCCTGCGCGCCTGCTTTCGTGACCTGGGCCTGCGCGGACAACCCATCATCGCACATACTTCACTAACCGCGTTTGGCCCCATCCGTGGCAGCGCGGACACGCTGTTGGGCGCCCTGTTGGCCAATGCCAGTGCCTTACTGGTCCCCACCTTCACCTACAAGACCATGGTCACACCCGGGGTCGGTCCGCCGCACAACGGGTTGACCTACGGCAGCGACCTGAGCCATAACCTGATGGCCGAGTTCTTCCACGTGGACATGCCCGCCGACCGCATGATGGGCTGGTTTCCTGAAGTGGTGCGGCAGCATCCCGCTGCGCGCCGTACCCTGCACCCGATCCTCTCGTTTGCAGGCATCCATGCCGACGAAGCGCTCGACGCGCAGACGCTCTTTAACCCGCTGGCCCCCATCGGCGTGCTGGCCGAACAGGGCGGATGGGTCGTCCTGCTGGGCGTGGACCACACCGTCAACACCAGCATCCACTTTGCCGAGAAACTGGCAGGCCGCCGACAGTTCACCCGCTGGGCGCTGACGAGGAAACGAATCGTGGAATGTTCGGGCTTCCCCGGCGACTCGAGCGGCTTTGACGCCCTCTCCGCCGACCTCGAATCCGACACACACAGCGCGGTGATCGGACCTGCAGTGGTGCGGGCCATTCCGCTCCAGCGTCTCTTCGAGACGGTGCAGAGGCGGCTCCAGCAAAATCCGCTCGACCTGTTATGTGAGCGGGACGATTGCGAACGCTGCAACGCCGTCCGCGACTCGGTATAAAAACGAGACAGCCACCGTGAAGGTGGCTGTCTCGTTTTCTAGTGTAATTCAGGCTTCTTCCCCGTGTACTTCTCGATCAACGCGCCGATCTCATCCAGCAATTTCAGGATGGGGACGTCTTGAAGCGCCTCGCTGGTCCACAACTGCACGTTGAGCAGGGATTCCTGGGCCGAGAGAGCAAAGCCCAGCAGAGACTCCTCGGGCATGCCGGGCCCGGGCGGCGAAGTCCGCTGCTCGAAGGCGGCGCCCGCAATCAGGTCCCAGAGCGTGGCGGCTTCATCCTCCGCAAGCTGGAACGGCCCAAAGCGGGTCACCGCTCCAAAGATATCATGTTCCACCGATAAATGTCCGTCGTCGTCTGCGCGAATTTTCCACTCGCCACCACCCTGAAAATGATACGCGCCTCCGCTCGAGAAGGCAAAGTATTTGTTCATAATTCGGAGTCTATCCGCAAAATTCAGGCGGTAAAATAGCCAATATGTCTTACCCCTCCACCTGGCGTCTGATTCGGACCGCGCCCGCGCCCGGGGCCTGGAACATGGCCCTCGACGAATCCATCCTCGAACACATCCACCGCGGCGAGTCCATCCCGACCCTGCGCCTGTATGCGTGGGCCCCGGCCTGCCTCTCGCTCGGGCATGCCCAGCCCTTCGCCGACGTGGATGTGGCCCGTCTGCGCGCCCACGGCTGGGACGTGGTGCGCCGTCTGACGGGCGGCCGCGCCATCCTGCACACCGATGAGTTGACCTACTCCGTGACCGCCCCCGCCGACGATCCGCGCGTGGCGGGCACCGTGCTCGAATCTTACAATCGGCTGGCTGGGGCTTTAATGCGCGCCGTGTACGACCTTGGCCTGCCCGTGGAGATGAAGGAGCATTCCAACCGGTCGCTCACGCCCATGCTCAACCCGGTCTGTTTCGAGGTGCCGTCCACCTACGAGATCACCGTGGACGGCAAGAAACTGATTGGCTCGGCCCAGGCGCGCAAGAAGGAAGGCGTATTGCAGCACGGTTCCCTGCCCCTGCATGGCGACCTGACGCGCATCTGCCAGGCGCTGGTCTTCGCAGACGCAGCCGCCCGCGAACAAGCCGCCGTCCGCCTGCTGGAACGCGCCACCACGGTCGAATCGGTGCTGGGCCGCGTCGTGGATTGGGAGACCGCTGCGCAGGCTTTCGTCCGTGGGTTCGAAAGCGAGTTGGGATTGACATTCGAAGAGGGAGAAGTATCTGCGTCCGAGCGGGCGCGCGCGGAAGAGTTGGTTCAGGAGAAATACGCGCATCCATCGTGGACGGAGAGGTCGTAGCTCTCTGGCACATTCTCTCCAAACAAAAAAGGGTTGCAGGCAAGCCTGCAACCCTTCAACAAGCTCAGGGCAGCGCCTTCAGACCTTCAATCCTGGTTAGTGTACGAAGATTACCGTCTTGTATCCGAGCGCATTGAAGAACTTGACCAGGTACGCTTCCGCGTTGACCTGTGCCTGCTGCAGGATGCCGTCTTCCAGCGCGGCGTTGCGGATCTCGTTCTCAGCGGATTGACGCGCCAGGGTCTCGAGGTCCACGGTCTGCTTGGTAAGGATGCCCGTCTCACGGGTGTACACGTAGGACTTCTGGTTGTCGATGGTGGCCACGAAAACCTCCGCCGAGGGCAGGCGCACGTTCAACACACCGTTGACCAGTGCCATATCCCCGGGCTGGAGCTTGTCCATGTCGATGCCCGCGATGACCGTCCCGTGCGCCACGAACAGCATGCGGTCGCCGAACAGGAAATCGAACGTGCCCTGGTTCTGCTCGGCCGTGATGACCTTCTCCACGCTGTACTGGATCGTCTCGAGGCGGGCCAGTGCACGGATGTCATAGATGTACGTGACCGGGTCGGGGATGATGGTGGGGGTGGGATTCATCAACTGCGAGACCTGGGTCTGCATGGCCTGGTTGGCCTGGCTCACCTGCTGGAAGGGGGCCGAGGCCTGCTGGGCCACCTGCGCGGTCATTTCGCGCACGGTCTGCACGATAAAGTACACGCCCGCCACCAACACGACCAGGATCAAAGCCGAGAACAGCGTATTACCGTTGTTTTTCATGTGTGCTCCTTCTGATATAGAGAACACCTATCGGGCCAAAAGGCTTTCAAGGGAGAAAAATAACTTGTCCTATTATAGCAACCTACAGTATCATTACAGCCAACAAACCTGCAAGATGAAAAAACTCCTATTCCTCTCCCTGCTCCTGCTCACGGCCTGCAGCCTGCCCCTGGCCGACTTGGCGACGCCCACCCCCACGGCGGCCAACGCCCCCACCCCGCAGGCCACCATTCAGGTCCAGCCCACGGCGGAACCGGGCACCGAGGCCAATCCGCTCATCCTGGCGCTGGCTCCCTCGCCGGACCCGTCCGAGACGGCCATCGCAGCGGCGGGCAGCCTGGCCCAAAAACTGCAGGACGCCACCGGGCTGAAGATCGTCACCGTGGCCCCCGCCTATGAAGCGGACCTGGTCAAGGCGTTCGCCGTCGGCAACGCCCACATCGGGCTGCTCTCGCCGTACGGATATTTCCTGGCCCACGAGAACGGCGACGTGAACGCCATGCTCGCCAACCTGCGCAACGGGCAGTCGCTGTATGGCGCACAATTCCTGGCTCGCAGCGACTCGGGCTTCAAGCGCTATTACGACCCTGCACGCGACGAAAACACCGCCGAGGCCAAAGAGGCGCTCGCCCAGTTCGACGGCAGGAAGCCTTGCTGGAGCGACCCGCTCTCGCCCTCCGGATATGTGGTCCCGCTGGGGGCGTTGAAACAAGCCGGGGTCCAGACCGCCAACCCGGCTTTCGTCGAGGGACAGGGCACGGTGGTCCGCGCCATCTACAGCAAGGGTATCTGCGACTTCGGCGCCACCTACGTCGATGCGCGCGACCTGCCCATCCTCGAACAGGATTATCCCGACGTGAAGGAAAAGGTGGTGGTCATCTGGCGCATCCCGGCCATCATCCCCTACGAGCAGATCGTGGTGGCCGCGCGGCTCAACCCGCAGGTTAAGCAAAGCCTGCTGCGAGCCTTCATCGACATCATGGGCACCGACGAGGGCCGCGCGCTGATCCAGACCGTGTACGGCATCGACACCTTCCAGCCGGCCGATGAGACCCAATACCGCGATTTCAGCGATTTCCTCAAAGCCTCGGGGCTGGACGTGAACAGTCTGCTCAAACTTCCCTGACGATATTAGAGTTTTTTCAGGAAACGGGATGACCGGGGGTCATCCCGTTTTTTGTTGTAGAATCCTGCCCATGCGAAAAAGGATTTGGAATGCGTTGGGTCTGCTCACCCGAGCCTTTGTCCGCCTTAGCCTGACCCTCGGCCTGCTCAGCCTCATCGGCCTGCTTCTCCCCCGCCTGGTGACCGCCGTCTATGCCGCTGCCCGCATCCTGCCCGTGGAGTCTGTCCCCGCCGAGCGGGTGGCCATCGTCTTCGGCGCGGGACTGACGCGCAGCGGCACTCCCACCGCCGTGCTGCGTGACCGCGTGGAGACCGCTGCGCAGTTATATTTCAGCGGCAAGACCGAGAAGTTGTTGATGAGCGGCGACAATCGTTTTGTGGAATACAACGAACCCGAGGCCATGCGCCAGTATGCCATCAGCCTGGGCGTCCCCGATGAAGACATCGTGCTCGATTATGCCGGCCGCCGCACCTACGACACCTGCTACCGCGCCAAGGCCATCTTCGGCGTGGATCGCGCCATCCTGGTCACGCAGGATTTTCACCTGCCGCGCGCACTCTATCTGTGCAACGCACTGGGTGTGGACGCCGTCGGCGCGAAAGCCGATAACTTTTACTATCGTAAACTCTCGCGTGCCTACTGGCAGGTCCGCGAATTATTCGCCACCTTTGGCGCCGTTGTGGATGTACAATTTGCCAAACCCCTGCCCGTCCTCGGTGACCCCGAGCCCATCTTTGCGAAGAAATGATCGAGAGGAGACGCCATGACCCGCGATGAAGCCCTTGCCCTGGTCCGCGAATACGTGAAAAGTGAAAGCCTGGTACGTCACATGTTCTCGGTGGAGGCGGCCATGCGCTTCTATGCCGAAAAGTTCGGCGAAGATGTGGAGACCTGGGGCCTGCTCGGCCTGATCCACGACTTCGACTGGGAGATCCACCCGACGCTGGAGGAGCACCCGACGGCAGGCGCGCCCATGCTGCGCGAGCGCGGCGTGCCCGAGGACATCATCCAAGATATCCTCAGCCATGCCGACCACACCGGTGTGCCGCGCGATACGCTGCGCCGCAAGGCCCTCTACGCCTGCGACGAGATCACGGGCTTCGTCACCGCCGTGGCACTGGTACGTCCCTCGCGCTCGCTATACGACCTGGAGCCCAGCTCGGTCAAGAAGAAATGGAAGGACAAGGCTTTCGCCGCGGGCGCCGAGCGCGCCAATATCGAAGCCGCCACCCAGGAGTTCGGCATCGACCAGTGGGAACATGTCGGCAACGTCATCGCCGCCATGCGGCGCATCGCTCCCGAGTTGGGGCTGGTGGGAAATATCCCTGCGCCGTGATCCAGACAACCACAGCTAACTCCCGCAGTTGAACTGCGGGAGTTTTTTTAACGGGACCCGGCTCAGGGTCCAGACCATTAGGCTATTCCCCGCCATGGGAATCAGTGCTATGCTTGGGCCATGTTATTATCACGATGACTTCCCGGGGGACGATCCGCAACTCCCCAATTCTGACATCGTAGATATGGTAGTGCACCCAGAGCAAAATGCACAAAGGAGGCAGAATGTCTTTTCTGGGTATTCCGTTTTTAGCTTGGGCTTGTCTGGTCGTCCCAGGCGCGATCCTAGTCCTGTTTTTCCTGTCCGGGATTCGTTTCATTCCGAACAATCGCATCGGTATCGTGGAAAAGCGCTTCAGCGGCAAAGGTTCGGTGAAATCGGGCCTGATCGCGTTGAACGGTGAAGCCGGCTTCCAGCCCAAGGTGCTGCGCGGCGGCCTGCATTATTTGATGCCGGTCCAGTATGTGGTTCACACCATGCCGCTCATCACCATCGCACAGGGCAAGATCGGTTACGTGTTCGCCCGTGACGGCAAGCCGCTCGAACCGACTCAAACCCTGGCGAGCAACGTGATCGCGCACGACTTCCAGGATGTGGAATCCTTCCTGAAGAACGGCGGCCAGCGCGGGCCCCAGCGCCTGATCCTGCGCGAAGGTACCTACGCGTTCAACCTGGTCCAGTTCGTGGTCATTACCGAAGGGCGCATCTACACCCTGCCGCTCAGCCGCGAAGAGAACGAGACCATCCAGAAGATGGCCGAGGTCATCAACGAGCGCAAAGGCTTCCGCCCGGTCATCATCAAGGACACCGACGACCTGGTCGGCATCGTGACCGTACATGACGGCCCGTCACTGCGCCAGGGCGAGATCATCGCTCCGACCGTAGGCGACGACCCTGCTGAGGAGGACACCTATCACAACAAGTTCCAGGATTCGGATCGTTTCCTGCGGGCAGGCGGCTTCCGCGGGCGTCAGTTGCAGGTGCTGGTCGAAGGTACGTATTATGTCAACCGCCTGTTCGCCACGGTCGAGATGATCCAGAAGACGATCATCGAGGTCGGCAGCGTGGGTGTGGTGGTTTCGTACACCGGCGCGACCGGCGCGGACCTCTCGGGCATGGAATATCGCCACGGCGAACTGGTTTCGCAGGGCAACCGCGGCGTGTGGAGCGATGCGCTGCTGCCCGGCAAGTACGCCTTCAACACGTATGCGGGCAAGGTATCTACTGTTCCAACCACCAACATCATCCTGAAGTGGATCCGCAGTGAGTCGGGTTCGCACCAATACGACGAGAACCTGACCGAGGTCTCGCTTATCACCAAGGATGCCTTCGAACCGTCGCTGCCGCTCTCGGTGGTGGTTCACATCGACTACAAGAAGGCCCCGCTGGTCATCCAGCGCTTCGGTGACATCAAGAAACTGGTCGAGCAGACCCTCGACCCGATGGTCTCGGCCTATTTCAAGAACGTCGGCCAGACCCGCACGTTGATCCAACTGCTGCAAGACCGCTCAGCCATACAGCAGCAGGCCAGCATCGAGATGAAGGAGAAGTTCGCGCACTACAACCTCGAGTTGGAGGAAGTTCTAATCGGCACGCCCTCCTCTGCCGCGGGCGACACCCAGATCGAGACCATCCTGATGCAGTTGCGCTCGCGCCAGGTGGCCGTCGAGCAGGTCGAAACCTACAACCAGCAGGAAAAGGCCGCCGTCAAGGAACGCGAACTGCGCGAGGCCCAGTCCCGCGCCCAGATGCAGACCAAGATGACCGAAGCCGAGTTGAGCATCAACATCCAGAGCAACCAGGGTAAGGCGGAGTACCAGCGCTCGATCCAGCAGGCGGCTCAGATCCGCGCGCTGGCCGAAGCCGAGGCGGAAAAGATCGCCCGCATCGGTATCGCGAACGCCCTGGCCACCGAGGAACAGGTCCGCGCGTATGGCGGCCCGCAGTTCCAGGTGACCCAGCAGGTGCTCCAGCGCTTTGCAGACGCCATCCAGCAGTCGGGCGTGGACATCGTGCCGCGCATCCTGATCAAGGGCAAGGGCGAAGGCGAAGACAGCGGCACCGGCAGCGTGATCGAAGGTCTGATGGCGATGCTGCTCTCCGAGAAGATGGGCGTGGCCGTGAACGAACAGGCCCCGCGCTCGCCCGAGATCGAGGCCCTGCGCCAGCAGATCCGCGAGAGCATGAGCAAACCTGCAGACGGCTCTGCGACCAAACCTGAAGAGAAGAAGTAAGTGAATGACAAGAGACCTCCGAGTTTCGGAGGTCTCTTCTTTTCCATGCTTATGCTATACTGCGGACATGGCAACCAAAAACGTATTTCTTAATTGGGACCCCGAGGAGAATTTCATTCTCAAGGATAACGACGATCACCGTGTCGTCATGAAAAAGCCGAAGGGCGTGAGCGCCTCCGACTTGCTACCAATGGCGCTGATCGGCTGCGCCTCGCACGACGTGGTGGAGATCCTGACCAAACAGCGCCAAGATTTGCAACAGTTCAAGGTCAGCGCCGAAGCCGTTCAGGACGATGACCCACCCTGGCGCTTCCGCCGGATCCACATCCATTACCAGGCCATCGGCAAGGGCATCGATCCCGAGAAACTGCGCAAGGCCATCCTGTTGAGCGAAGAGAAGTATTGTTCAGTCTACGCCACTTTGAAGGACGCCATCGAAATCACGCATGATTCGGAAGTGGTGGAGGCGTAGTTTTCCGTGCAATAGCAAGACGCTGACCGGTCTGGCCAGCGTCTTTTTTTTATCCATTGTGTATAATCTTCATCCGGAGGAACGTCCCATGCTGAATAGGAAAATCGCCTTTATCGGTCCCGGTGTGATGGCCGAAGCCATGATCGCCGGGCTGTTGAACCAGAAGTTGTCCAGGCCACAAAACCTGACCGCCTCGGGTCCGCGCGCGGAACGGGGTGAGGAACTCCGCAAGAAGTATGGCATCCGTGTCACCACTGACAATGCTGTCGCCGTCCAGGAAGCGGATGTGGTGGTGCTGTCGGTCAAACCACAGCGGCTGACCGAGGTGATGAAAGGGTTGAAGGGTATTCGCTCAGATGCGCTGGTGTTATCGATCATCGCGGGCGCCAGCATGAAGAAGATCAGTGCAGGCTTGAAGCACAAAGCCATCGTGCGATCCATGCCGAATACGCCGGGGCAGATCGGCGAAGGCATCACGGTCTGGGCGGCCTCAAAGGAAGTCAGCGAGGAGCAGCGTGGACTGGCACAGTCCATCCTGGGCGCGCTGGGAGCGGAGGTGTACGTCGAGGACGAGAGTTACCTCGATATGGCCACCGCACTCTCGGGGTCGGGGCCCGCGTACGTGTTCCTCTTCACTGAAGCGTTGATCGATGCAGGCGTCCACATGGGATTCCCACGCCGCATCGCCGAGCAGCTCGTGTTGCAAACCATCAAAGGTTCAGCCGATTTCTACGAGCAGGCGGGACGTCATCCTGCCACGCTACGAAATCAGGTCACCTCACCGGGCGGCACGTCGGCAGAGGCGTTGTATTATCTCGAAAAGGCAGGCTTCCGCACAGCCATCTCACGTGCGGTATGGGCGGCCTATCAACGCTCGCTGGAATTAGGCAAGGAAAAGCCCGGGCATGGACCCGACGGCCACGCGGAGGAAGAATGAAGCCACCGACTCTGATCGAGACCGAACGCCTGTTGCTGCGCGTCCCGCGGCTGGAGGATGCTCCCGCCGTCTTCGAAGGCTGGGCCCGCCACCCCGAAGTGACCCGCTTTCTGACCTGGCGTCCGCATACGAGCGTGGCTCAGAGCGAGGAGTTGTTGCGAAAGTCCATCGAAGCCTGGAATGGAGACGCCAAGTTCCGTTACCTGATGGAGATCAAGGCAGGCGGCGAACTGGCAGGGATGATCGAATTACGTCTGGAAGTGGAGGCCTTCAAGGTGAGCTTTGGCTACACTGGAGCGCGCGCCCAGTGGGGCAAGGGATACATGACCGAGGCGGCGCGCGCCCTGATCGACTGGTCCTTTCAGCAACCAGGCATCTATCGCGTCTATGCCACCGCTGACGTGGAGAATATCCCGTCGCAACGCGTGCTGGAAAAGGCAGGCATGCAGCGCGAAGGGTTGTTGCGGCGCGAAGCCATGCATCCCAACTCCAGCCCCGAGCCGCGCGATTGTTACATGTATGCGATCGTGCGATAAATCTCAGGAAGATCTTCGTCCATTCCCAACCCGTTTTTCGTATTCCCAAAAAATCCTTCCGCCCGGTGGAAACCGTTTCAAAATTTTTCTGAGCTAAATGAGAGGCGTTTCTTCCACGGTCATTCCCCATGTCACCCAATAGCGCGCTGCAAAGCGGTCATACAACGCCTCGGCATTCCTGCGCATCTGACTCAGCCATTCAGATCTTTCCATGCCCCATCCTCCGATCAAAACAGGTAGGCCGCCAGAGCAGAGAGGATGATCAAGAAGATCCCGCTCAACACGCCCAGGATCACTGTGCTCATGGAACTGCTTGTATCGACGATGAATTTGGCTTGCTCGCTGCGACTCATTCCGCGGAAACTTTCCGCATGGAACTGCTGAAAAACATTCCAACCCTGGCCCGCGTTATAGCGGGATGACGCCCCGGCAATGATCAACAAACAACCTGCAAGGAAAAACGCATTGCTATATGCATACTGCCCGTCCCATTTATTGACATAACCGATCACACCAATGATGGCTCCAACTACCGCCGTCAGCAGGGCGGCTTTTGCGCACATCTGGAAGATGGCTTTTGCAACCAATCGATCCATGCGGACTCCATAAACTCTTTTCGACAAATCCAGATCGCCTCCCTCCTGCTGGCATTAAGTGTAGGCCAAATTCTGTCGAATTTCAACTCTCTGTGACACCCCATGACTTGCGTACTTGCCATGTTGCAGATATCGTTATCGATCGGCAGGTGGCATTTATGAATGAAATGATCGAACAATGGCCGAGGTGAGCTCGACGGCATACTTACCATCAGGGCCAAGTTCGGGGTCGAGAATAGCTATGTCCATTCCTATTGGATGATTCGATATAAGAAGCGCATGAAGTATTTCCATCAATTCTCCATCATCATTGGTGAATCCACGGCCGATATGGCTCCTCGCGCACAAGGTGACCATAGATGATCTTCAAAAATAGCGCGGGGATCAGCCATTCGAATCCCCACACGGGTTGGAGCATATATTGATTGAGCAGGAAGGCGATCAGGATGATTCCCAGGGCGGTGGGACGCTGCAGGTAGAGCGTCATTTGTAACAGCATCCACGCGGAGAGCAGCAGAGCCAGGTACCAGAACAGGCCGTAGGTCCAATTGCCGCCAAAGAGCAGGGCCGCCAGCAGCGGGTGGACGTGAAAGGCCGTGAATGCCAGATGATTCTTAGCCAACCGTGTCAGGCCCGTTTCTTCAGGCTGGAGCGGCGCGTGGTAGAAGCGTTTGCAACTATTGAGCGCGTTCGCCACCACCCCACCGAACACATCCAGCGCCATGAGGCCCGCCACAAGGTACTGCCAGATCGTCCACGGGATGGACTTGGTCCACACCACCCAGGCTAGGATGCCCGTGGCGAACAGGCCCACGGTCCAGACCAAGGCGCGTTCGGCGGTCGTCGCACCCGTGCCAAAGAATTCGTTGGGTTTGCCTGAGTAGTTCCAGTCGATGTTGACCTTCATATCTTCTCGCTTTCAGTTTGTCGTGGGCTTGCAAAACCAGTTGCAGGGATTCAGATATTGCTTGTAGCGCGCCACCACTTCCTTGCCCAGCATGGCGCCGCCAACCCAGAACGTGACCTCGCCGAACAAAATGAGCAGAGGCGTGGCTGTCAGCTTGGCCGCGGTCGAAATGGAAAGGAAGGGCAGCGCCAGCAGTCCGCCGTACAGGATCGTGGAAATGACCACCAGGGCGACGCCTATCCACATCAGCCAGGGCGACACAGGCGGCGGGGTCGGGTTCCCGTCGACCAGATGACGCTTCAAGATGCGGCCATACTGGTCGAGCTGCAGAGCGTCTGCCAGCGAGGGCGCGACCGCGTTCAAGCCCGCGAACAGGCGCGTGCTGACGCCGCCCATGATGCTCAGCCTGCGCCGCTTTGCGATCATCGTCAACAGGTCTGCGGCGATCACTTCTGTGGGCAGGATCTTTACACCCATCTCACGCCAGATGGGGTGGAAGGGACGCTCGGCCTCCGTCTCAGCGGGGCTTGGGGAAAAATACCCCACCTGGACCTGGCTCTGGTCCAGCCGCAACTCGCGGTTGACCGCTTCGATGAACGTGAACAATCCCGCGCGCGTCGCCGCGTCCACGCTGTAGAACGGGAAGGCCAGCCGCCCGTCTGCGAAGCCGCCCACGTGGATGATGCTGCCCGTGTTGCGTGCGCGCATCTCGGGCAGGAAGTTCTGTGTGAGCAGGATCGCCCCACGCAGGTTGACATCCAGCAGGCGCTGGATCTCCTCGGGAGTGTGATCCGCCAGCGGCTTGCGGACATCCGCTCCCGCCGCGTTGACCACCACGTCCACCCGCCCGAAGCGCTCCATCACGAATTGATGCAGTGCGGCCTGACTCTGCGCGTCAGCGACATCCAGCGCATGAACGTGCGCCTGTCCGTTCAATTCCGCAGCGACGACTTGCAACCCGTCCAGGTTGCGGCCTGCCAGAATGACCTGGGCGCCTTCGGCGGCAAAGGCTCGCGCAAAAGCCGAGCCCAGCCCGCCACTGGCGCCTGCCACGAGAACGATTTGATCGGTAAACCGTGATTTCATTCCTGCTCCTTGTTTTCCAGTCCACTCATCAACAAGCCCATCGCGGCCAGCAATGCCTGACGCGCGTCGACATTTTGCGGGTCGAGCATGGTCAATTCCAACGCGCCTTCGTACAGCGCGGCGAAGGTCAGGGCAGCCTCGCGCACGTTGACCTGCCTGAATTCGCCGCGATCAATGCCCTGTTGGATGAATTGCTCCAGCACTTCACGATACGTGTGCAGGAACGAACGGATGTGATTGCGCACACGGGTATTGCGCAGGGCCAGGGCATACAACTCGTACGTGATCGGCAGGACCTGTTCCGCCTGGGCAATGCTCAGATCGATGTAATGCTCCAGGCGCGCGCGGACCGTGCCATCCGCAGCCAACAAGCCGCACAGGTCGCTCACGTCGCGGTCGATCAGGCGCTCCATGATGGCAAGGATGATCTCATCCTTGCCCTTGTAATACCAGTACACGCCGCCCACACTGAGCTTGGCGGCTTTGGCAATGTCTTCCATGCGCGCTGCCTCGAAGCCTTTTTTGGAAAAGACCTTGATCGCTGCATTCAGGATGAACGGGATGCGTTCTGCGCTGACGTCTGGCTTGGGGGACATGCTTCCTCATAATAACTGAATTTAAATTCGGTTATTATCATATCAGGCAAACAAATGCATGTCAATGCGGGTTACCCTGTTGGGTATTTGTTTCTGAGAATTGTTTTGCTATACTGTTATCCAATATGGACCTCTCCCAAAACATCCACCTGCTGGGCGACCTGCTCGGCCAGGTCATCTCGGAGCTGGAATCGCCCGAGTTATTCGAGACCGAGGAGCGCATCCGCGCGCTGGCCAAGGCGCGGCGCAGCGGTGACTCGGTGGCGGCAGAGCAGCTTCAGGTGGAAGTCTCGTCGCTGCTGAACGGCGACGCGCGCGTGATGGCGGCTGCTTTTGCGGCCTACTTCGACCTGGTCAACCTGGCCGAGGAGCAGCAACGCGTGCGCTTGCTCCGTCAGCGGGAGGATGCCTTTTTCCCCGAGCCCATCCTCGAGTCGATCGGCGAGGCGCTGGCGAGGCTCAAAGCAAACGGGATCAGCCCCGAGGAGATGTCGGCCCTGTTGGAGCATCTGTCCATCGAGCTGGTGCTGACGGCGCATCCGACAGAAGCGCGCCGCCGCACGGTCCTCTCCAAGACCGAACGCATCGCCTCGCTGCTGCGTCAGCTCAACAGCGACTCACTCTCGCAGCGTGAACGCCAGGAAGCGGTCTCCGCCCTGCGGGCCGCCATCTCGGCCCTGTGGCTGACTGACCGCTCGCGCGCCGAAAAGCTGACCGTGGCCGACGAGGTGCGCACCGGCCTGTATTTCGTCGATACCTATTTCTGGAATCTCATCCCCATCCTGTATCGCGATCTCGAAAATGCACTGGAAAAATATTACCCTGGTCTGAAGGCCCCTGAGCAGTGGCTCAAGCTGGCCTCGTGGATCGGCGGTGACCGCGACGGCAATCCCTTTGTCACCACGCCTGTCACCGCCGAGGCGCTGCGCCTGCATCGCGGACTGGCCGTGGAGAATCACCGCCGCGCCTTTCAGGAGTTGGGACGCCACCTGAGCGTGAGCGCCAGCCGCATCCCGCCGCCGCCCGCCCTGCTCGAATGGATCGAGGCGCGCAGGCCCTTCCCGCCGCACGTGGCCTACATCGAACAGCGTTACGCCAACGAACCCTATCGGCTGGTGCTGGCTCTGCTGGCCAACGACCTGGCCGAAGCCTCGCGCGACGACATGACCACCCATCTGCTGAGTCAGTATCCGCATCAGGCGCGGCTCGATGCGAAACGGCTGCTCGAATCGCTGCTGCTGATCGCTTCGTCCATGCCGCCCAGCCTGGCACAGGATGAGCTCAAGAACGTGATCCGCAAGATGCGCATCTTTGGCCTGCATGCCGCGCGGCTCGACATCCGCGAAGACTCGAGTCGATTGAACGCCGCGTTGGGCGAGATCCTGCGCGCCTTGAAGATCGCGCCCGATTTCGAGAACCTGCCAGATGAGAGTCGCGCTTCGCTGTTGATCCGCCTGTTAGCGAATCCCGCGCCGCAGCTTTCCAGCCACCCTGGCGTCACCGCGGCCGCCGCTGAGACGTGGTCGCTGTTCCAGTTGATCGCGCGCGTGCAGGATATCTACGGCGACGAGATGCTGGGCCCGATCGTCATCTCGATGACCCACACTGCCGCCGATGTGTTGACCGTGATGTTGTTGTCCAAGTGGGCGGGTTGCAAGCGCATGCCGCCCATCGCGCCACTCTTCGAGTCGGTGCAGGATCTGCAGGACGCATCCAAGATCCTGACCCTGCTGTTCGAGTCCTATCTATACCGCGCTCATCTGGCCACCCACGGCGACGAGCAAATGGTGATGATCGGCTATTCTGACAGCAACAAGGATGGCGGCTACCTGATGGCGAACTGGTCACTGTATCAGGCGCAGGAGGCCATCACTGTCACTGCGCAGCAATACGGCATCAAGCTGACCATCTTCCACGGGCGCGGTGGGACGATTGCACGCGGCGGCGGCCCCGCCAACCAGGCCATCCGCGCCCAGCCTGCGGGCAGCGTCAACGGCCGTTTCCGCGTCACCGAACAGGGCGAGATCATCGCCTCGCGCTACGCCGACCCCGACCTAGCGCACCGTCACCTGGAGCAGATCGCCAGCGCGGTCATCCTGGCTTCCGCGCCGCACAAAGGGGAACCTGTCCCCGCGAAATGGCGCGAGTCGCTGCGATCCATGTCCGAGATCGGGCTGAAGGTGTATCGCTCGCTGGTGTATGAGACTCCAGGCTTCATCCAGTTCTGGGAATCAGCCACCCCACTGGACGAGATCAAGCGCCTGCAGATCGGCTCGCGGCCTGTCTCGCGCGCCAAGGCGGGCGCCGTGAATCAGATCCGCGCCATCCCGTGGGTCTTCTCGTGGATGCAAAGCCGCTTCAACCTGCCTGGCTGGTACAGCCTCGGTTCGGGCCTCGATTGCGCGCACAATGACCTGTCCATGCTGCAGGAGATGTATGATAGCTGGCCGTTCTTCAAGGCCTTGCTGGATAATACCGAACTGTCGCTGCTCAAAGCCGACATGGACATCTCCGCCCTGTACGTGAGCCTGGTCCCCGATAAAAAATTGGCGGAGGCGATCTTCGGCTCCATCCGCGCCGAATACGAACGCACCCGCGATTGCGTGCTGAGCATCACGCGCCACTCCGCCCTGCTGGAAACGGAACCCGTCACCCGCCAGGCGATCCAGCTTCGCAACCCTTACGTCGACCCGTTGAACTACATCCAGGTCGAGACGCTGCGCCGCCTGCGTTCCCTGCCCGACCCCGACGGCGCAGAGGCCAAACCACTACGCGAGATCATGGCGCTGACCATCAACGGGATTGCTTCAGGGTTGAGGAATACGGGATAAAAAAAAGTGAGGTGGACCTTACAGGTCCACCTCACTTTTTTATCCAACCTTCGGCGTATCGCCGATGATCTCCCAGCCGCGCTCCAGCGCGACGGCCTTTAACTTCTTATCAGGGTACACCGCCACGGGGTACTCGGCATGTTCGAGCAATGGAATGTCCAGCACCGTGTCGCCGTAGGCATAGTCGACGCGCGAGACACCCAGCCTGGCGAGGATCTGCTCCAGTTTCTTCTCATCGGCCACCAGGCCGCCCATCATGCGCAGACGTCCATCCTTGATCTCCACAGGCGTGCCGCTGACCTGTGCACCGATGCGCCGCGCGAACGGCTCGATGAACGGCTCGACCACGCTGCTGGCAATGTACACCTCTGCGCCTGCCTCGCGATGGGCCGTCAGCCGCGCCACCACGTCCTCGCGGCGCTGCTTCCACAGGTTGTGCTCCACCACCCACTCTGAGGCGTGACGCACCTTGGCTTCGTCTGCGTCCTGGATGTACGCCAGGCTGTCGATCATCAACTTTTGTCCCCAGGCCTGCCAGTCGATGATGCCATTCTTGGCCAGCAAATAGGACGGCGTGATCGACGCCATATAGAAATTTGCGCGCAGCTTGCTCTGGTTATGCTTGACCCAATCCACCAGGCCCAGGAACGGCGAGCCCGTGGTCAACGTGCCCATCATGTCTGAAACAACGATCATTGAAATCCTCCGAGAAACGATAAGATGACACTGTATCAATACACGGGTGTATAAACACGAGACCCATTCAAAGGTTCCCAACACAGACTGCGCAAATTGCGCCTATCTTTAAGCACAATCCATGAAATCTGTGGATGCTTTTTTTTCTCTTTTACAAAAGGGATCAAAAACAAAGGGACCAGCCTGGGAACTGGTCTCTTTTCAAACTCGTCGAAACCGCGAGCTACTTCTCTTCGGGCTGAACAGGTTTCTCCTGGGGCTTGGCATTCTTCTTGTTCAGCTTTTCCTTCAGTTTTTCTTCCTTCTTCTTTTTCTTCGCGATTTCCTTCTGGCGCTTCTCGTAGTTGTAGTTTACCTTGGCCAACAGATCCTCCTTTCGGATCATTCCCCTGAATAACGGATGGTTTATCTCCCCAGTCGACTTCGTCATTATAGCATTTCGACACCTCAATTGTGATCAACATCTCACCATCCATACAACCCAGATGATACAATTCCTGCATGGGAATTCTTTACCTGGTCGCCACCCCCATCGGGAATCTCGAAGACCTTTCGCCGCGCGCTGTGCGCATCCTGCGCGAATCCGTGCTGATCGCCGCCGAGGATACGCGTCACACCGGCTCGCTGCTCAAGCATTTCGACATCAAAACGCCGCTCACCAGTTACTTCGAACACAACAAACTGACCAAGCAGGATTACGTGCTTGGAAAATTATCCGAAGGCGACGTGGCCCTCGTCTCGGATGCGGGCACGCCCGCCATCAATGACCCTGGCTACGAGCTGGTGCGCGCCGCCCTGGCCGCAGGCTTCGACGTTCGGCCTGTCCC
Organism: Chloroflexota bacterium; assembly: GCA_016191845.1. Classification (GTDB taxonomy): domain Bacteria; phylum Chloroflexota; class Anaerolineae; order Anaerolineales; family Villigracilaceae; genus JACPVF01. Next base: position 733,721 of record JACPVF010000007.1, on the reverse strand, counting down.
TGGACCCTCGGCCCCCATCTCCGCCCTGACCGTCTCCGGCCTGCCCACGGACGCGTTCCTATATCTCGGCTACCTGCCGCACAAATCCAGCGAGCGGATCAAAAAAGTGGGGCAGGTTGGCAACCTGCCTTACACGCTCATCTTCCTCGAAACCCCGCACCGCCTGCTCGACTCCCTCGCGGACCTGCTGTCCGTGCTCGGCGACCGCCGCATCTCCATCTCGCGCGAACTGACCAAACTCTACGAAGAGACCTGGCGCGGGACAATCACTGGCGCCATCGAATATTTCACCGCCAAAGAACCGCGTGGGGAGTTTACGTTGGTGGTCGAAGGCCAGCAAACCATGGGTGGCGGACGATGGACCGAGGAGCAGTTGCTGTCCGCGATTCAGGCGGAACTGCAAAGCGGCAAGTCCGCTTCACAACTGGCAAGCGAACTAGCGGACCAGTCAGGGTGGAAGAAAAAGGAAGTGTACAAACTGATCCTCCAGCAATAGCGGAACTAATTCATATCAGTTCGTTTCTCGGGTATCTTCTTCAAGGAAAAGCTCATGGAAACTCCGATCGTCTCGCCCGAACCCCAAGTCACTCCTCCCCTTCCCGTCCCGCAATCCATTTTCTGGCGTCTGTTCCAGGGCTTCGTGGTCACCGTTCTGACCCTGAGCGCATTCTTGGTCATTTCCATCTTCGAACCCGAGTGGCAGGATGGACGGTTTCAATCCTATGTTTCATTGCTGCTCTCTACAAAAACTTCCTGGATCTTCGCGCCGCTGATCGGATATTCCTCGCTTACCTTTTTGTTCTTGTTATCCGCCCCGATGAAATGGGCACAGGAATTCTGGGTGCGTCTGGGAATCTACACAGGTGCGCTTTTAGGATTGCAATTTACCGTCCTGGCCTTGCTGGCATTGGGAGATCCTACCTGGTTGGCGCTGCTGATTTGGTTCGCCCCGTTGCTCGCCTGGCCGATCCTGCGCTGGCTGGCGAAAAAGATCGGCGTCAAGTGGACCGTGCTGGGCGTGCTGGTCCTTGCCGCCTTTTTCTATTTCGGCTACCTGCTGTTCGAAGCCATCCGTGACCGTTCTTTTCCTCCCGCGTATGCATTCTCCACACCCTTCCTGTTCCTGATGGGATTTTTGATCGCCTCGGCCCCGTTCTGGGTCCTGCTCATCATGTCCACCACCAGCTATCGCCTGCTGAAATATTACGAGACGCGCCTCACCCTCCCGCGTGGACTAGGCGTCCTAGCCTGGCTGAGCGGGTTCGCCGCCTCGTGGAGTCTGGCCATCCTGCGCATGCTGCAACTGTACTCCGAGTTGCCCACCCAGCCGCCCGATTGCTACATCGCCACTGCTGCCGCGAACGGACATCCGCGCTTCGTCGGCTCGCACGAGGTGACTCTCACCAGCGGCGCGCACCTGCAGGTCAACGCGCAATTGCAGCGCCTCAAATGCGCGGAACTGGCGTTGAAAGCCGTCGCCCCGCACCTGCACGGGCTCCTTCGCGCCACCTACGACGCGCTCGGACGTCCTCTGGCCCGCCGCATGACGAATCCTTTTGTGGCGGATACGGCCTATCTACTGCTCAAGCCCTTCGAGTGGATTTCGATTTTTGTCTTGCGCTGGATCGTGCCAGAGATTAACATCCATGCGCAGAAGTTGTATCGCTCATAATGTTTTAGCCAACAGGAGCCCTCATGCCCGAAGAAAAACCCGAAGTCAAGAAGGAAGACAAGCCCACCCCTGCGGACAACCTCGTCCAAACCCAGCACAGCGTCACCATCGGCGGACGGGAGGTCAAATATACCGTCACTGCGGGGACGATGGTCGTCAAGGAAGAGACGACCGACCGTGAGAAGGAAGCCGACGGCGAGAGGCCCAAGGCACAGGTCTTCTTCGTCGCCTACACCCGGGACGACGTGGGGGACAAATCCAAACGGCCGATCACCTTCTCGTTCAACGGCGGACCCGGCTCCTCGTCGGTCTGGCTGCACCTCGGCACGCTGGGACCGCGCCGCGTGGTGCTCGAGTTCGACGGGAACCTGCCCAGGCCGCCCTTCCAACTGGTCGACAACGAGTTCTCGATTCTCGACCAGACCGACCTGGTCTTCATCGATCCCGTCAGCACGGGCTACTCGCGTCCCGTCGAGGGACAGAAACCCAAAGAATGGCACAACTTCAAGAAGGACATCGAGTCGGTCGGCGACTTCATCCGTCTGTACACCACGCGTTACGGGCGCTGGCTCTCGCCCAAATTTCTGGCGGGCGAAAGCTACGGCACCACCCGCGCAGCGGGCCTCTCGGGCTATCTGCAGGAGCGTCACGGCATGTACCTCAACGGCCTGATGCTCATCTCGGCCGTGCTCGACTTCACCACCATCGACTTCTACGTCAACAACGACCTGCCTTACGTTCTGTTCCTGCCCGCCTACGCAGCCACGGCCTGGTATCACGGCGCGTTGCGCGTGCGCAAGCCGCTGCAAAAACTGCTGGGCGAGGTGGAAAAATTCGCGCAGGGAGAATACGCCGCCGCCCTGCTCAAGGGCGACAGCCTGTCGAAACGGGAGCGGGCTTCGGTCGTCGAAAAGCTGGCGCGCTACACCGGTCTCTCGGCCGATTTCATCGAACGCTCGAACCTGCGCATCAACGACCAGCATTTCTTCAAGGAATTGCTGCGCGAACGCGGACAGACCGTCGGCCGCCTCGACAGCCGCTTCACAGGTCTCGACCGACTGGGCGTCACCCAGCAGCCCGAGTATGATCCGCTGCTGACCAACGTGCTCGGCCCGTACACCGCGGCCTTCTATGATTACATCCGCAGCGAGTTGAAGTTCGAAACCGACCTGCCCTATGAGATCCTAAGTGGATTTGTCCACCCGTGGAGCTACGCCGAGTTCGAGAATCATTTCGTCCATGTGGGCGAGACCCTGCGCTCGGCCATGACCTATAACCCGCATCTCAAAGTCTTCGTGGCCAACGGCTACTATGACCTGGGCACGCCTTACTTCGCCACGGAGTACACCTTCAACCACCTTGGCCTGCACGAGTCGCTGCGCGGCAACGTCAGCATGGAATACTACGAGGCAGGTCACATGATGTACATCCACATGCCCTCACTCGAAGCGCTCAAGCGCGACCTGGCCGAATTCATCCAAAATTCGAAATGAACCTCGACGACCTGACCGACCTCCAAGCCCTCGACTCGCGGGGCATGTTGGCACACATCGAGTCATTGCCTGATCAACTCGCCGCGGCCTACGCGTTGGGAATGAGTCTGCCCCTGCCCGAGTGGACGGGACTCCGTCACCTGTTGATCGCGGGGATGGGGACTTCTGCCTTGGGCGGCGACCTGCTTACGGCGTATCTCCAACCATCCGCGCCCGTGCCTGTCACCGTTCATCGAGACTATGGCATGCCCTTCTGGGCGCGCGGCGCAGACACGCTGGTCGTGGTCTCGTCTCATTCAGGGAACACGGAAGAGACTCTTGATGCCTTCGAGACCGCGCGCGTCCACGGCTGCCGTATCCTGGTCCTCACCACGGGTGGAGAGTTGGCCCGTCGCGCCGCCGCGCACGATCTTCCGCTGTGGATCTTTCCGCACGAGGGGCCTGCGGGCGCGGCGCTCGGCTACTCGTTCGGGCTGTTGCTGGCGCTGAGCGAGCGCCTCGGGCTGATCCCTCCCCAAGCAGAATCCGTTGCGGGCGCGGTCGAAGCCATGAAGCAATCGCAGGAACACCTCCGCGCCGACGTACCCGTGGTCAACAATCCCGCCAAACGCGAAGCAGGGCAACTGATGGGCCGCTGGGTGACCGTGATGGGCGCGGGGCTGATGGCGCCCGTTGCGACGCGCATCAAGATGCAGATCAACTTGTTGGCGCGCGCCGCCGCCAACGTGGAAATCCTGCCTGGGGCGAATCACGATGCCATCGCAGGACTGGCCCTGCCCACGGACGTGCTCATGCCGCATACGATGACGCTCTTCCTGCGCGCCTCGTCCCTGCACCCGCGGAACCTCGTCCGCACCGAGATGACCAAGATGGGCGTGATGATGGAAGGCCTGAACACCGACTTCCTCGATGCACGCGGCGTCACCCCCCTCTCGCAGATGTGGACGGCGATCCTGTTCGGCGATTACATGGCCTATTATCTGGCTCTGGCCTATGATGTGGATCCCTCCTCGGGTGGCGTGATCGAAGACTTCAAGCAAATGCTGCCCCCACGCTAAAACAATCAACAAAAAAGAGCCTCATCAAATGATGAGGCTCTTTTCGTTTGCCTTTTACTTGATCTCGATCTGATAACCCGCCTGTTCGCGGGTGAAACGCGTGGTGCCCGAAACCACCAGGATGGCGCGCTCGCCGCTCTTCAGAGACAACGGGATGCTGGCGGACTGGTTCTCGTCAAGCACGATGGTCTGCACCGTGGTGCCATCATTGCCTTCGACGATCAGCGAAACGCGGAAGGTCTGAGGCAAGACATTCTGCACACGGGCAAAGCCTTCGCTCACCCAGCCGCCGTCATCAGATTCGAAATCGGTCGAGTAGCCGACAGCATCCACGCGGACATCGTCAATCAGGAAGCCCTCGCCGTTGACGGCCGCGTCTGTGACGTACTCGAAGCGGACCTGTACCTTCTTGCCCGCATACGCCGAGAGGTCCACGGTCTCTTCCTTCCAACTGTCCGAGACGCCATTGTAGCCCCAGCCGTATGAATTGCCCGAAGGGTTCTCACCCGTACCCGAAGGCGTGGTGATGATCGACCAGGTCTGACCGCCATCCTCGGAGGCTTCGAGATACACATAGTCGTAATCGGTCTCGATATCGTACCAGGTGTTGAAGGTCAAATCGATCGGCCCCGTCACACCGCTGAAATCGAACTCGTGCGTCAGGGTCATGTCCGACTCGTCGCCCTTGTTCGACCAGAAGGCATAGGAGCCCGAATTCGGGTCGGCGGGCAGCAGGCGCGTCACCGTGGAGCCGTTGAAGGTCAGGGTGAAATCGCCCGAGCAGGTGATGGCGATGTAGTCCACACCATACTGATGCACCGAATAATCCTGCGCGGATTGCGGACAGGAGTCGATCTGATCGGTGGGTCTGGCCTGATGAGCATCGGGATAGTTGTGATAGACGTAGCGGCCGTCGCCCACCTTGCCATCCAGCAGGAAGTTGGTCACGGCCCAATCACCGAACATATCGTCGGCGATGATGGGCTGACCCGTCTGCGGGTCGGTGGCGTTGATGGCACGCAGGGCGTTGTCGATGCTGTCGAAGCCGTTGGCGGGATCCTTGACCACAGCCTTGGTGGCATCCTCACCGAAGCGATCGAGGAAATAGGCCAGGTACAGGAAGCTGGCGCCATAATGCGGTGAGGTGGCATCCGAATCGTTGGGCCAGTCATTCAATTGCAGGTCGGGGTTACCGATATACAGCCAATCGAAACCGCCCGGATCATATCCGTTCAGAAAGGCCGCCACCTCGGAAAAACCCTCGTTCATCCACGAGGTCTCGTTGCGATCCTGATACCAGTGAATCATGTGCTGGAATTCATGGGCCAACACACCATATGTGAACTCGTCGCCGAGGTTGGTGTTGTCGGCGTTGAAGACGAACATCTCGTGCGCGTTGGAATATTCGTGCGCCAGCGGGTTGAGCGAATCAGCCGAGGAGAAATACCCCGCAATCGACATGCCGATGCCGCGCGCGTACAGGATGTAGATATGCTCGTCGCCGTCGATGCCAGGCGTCCACTCGCTGCCGAAAAACTCGCGGTCGGTGGGGTAGATGTGATTCTCGAACGCGTCCACCAAGGCCTTCATGTCGCGCTCGTTGACATTCACGCCGTCCTCGACCCAAAAATACACATGCGGTGTAATGTAACGCAGGCTGGCGTTTACCTGGAAATTCTTATTGGTGCCCATATCGGTGGCCCAGAAAGTGCTCTTGTCGCCCACCTGACGCGGTGCAGCACTGGTCGCCATCACTTCGGGGATGTTACATACCCCTTTCAGGCGGCAGGCCAGCACGCTCGGATCGTTGAACGGCACAACGGTCGTCTCGAGTGTTGTGACCGTGTCGGTCGAGATCTGGTCTGTCGGCGGACGGGTCACTACCACCACGGGGGTTGCCGTGGCAGGCACGAACGGGTCCTCGATGGGCAGGCCGATATCCTGCGCGGCCTGGACGGAATAGGTGTAAAGGATGTATCCGCCTACGCCGAGCACGATCAGGCAGATACAGCACAACAGCACGACGATACCGGCGATGATCGCGGCTGTGGAGCCTGACTTATTGGATTCCATGAACAAACCCTTTCTGTGGAAAAGATTCGCCCATGATACTTGATTTGACTAAAAGAGGGATTAGGAATTCGGTAGGATAGGCGGGAAGTGGATCGAAACGGGATGCAGGATGCCGACCACACCCGCCACGGGGATGGTGAAGACGAATGGCAAAAGCACCGCCACTGCAGCTTGATACCATTTCGGCGGCTTGACCCCGCCCCTAGGGAGCAGGCTGTAGGCAGGCAACCAGACCATCAGCCCGTAGACGAAGATCCAGAACGGGGCCTGGAGCAAATTGAAGGTCCCAGCGAACTGCGCCTCGGCCAGGAACCCTGTCAGCCCAAAGAGCAGGAAGGCCGCGCTAGGTGAGAAGTCCCATCGGCCCAGCATCCAGGCCCAGGCGATGAACATCGGTACGAAGACCACCACGCTGTGAAAAGCCACGACGTCAAGGTAGTTGGCTGAGGCGGTAATATAGGCCGCACCCAGCGGCACGCCGAAGACAGGGGCCAGATTCGTCATCGAAACGGTGACAGATTCCTCGGTCAGTGCCAATAAGGTGCAGAAGAACACAAACTTGAGTCCCCACGGCAGCCGAATCCTTTGAATGAAGTTGCGGACTCGATCTCGTATAACCCACATCAGGCTCCCGCCGAGGATGATCCACAATAGCACCAAGCCCGTCGCCATGAAGATGACCGCACGGCTGTTCGGCCCCATGAAAAAGATGGCAATCAACAAAAGGAAAATGGTGGAGAGTCCCGTCCAAACTGCCAGCAGACGGGTAATGGCTGAGAGCGTGAAGATACATCGCATGAAGAAGATACAGGCAGAAGTCGCAGATTGTTGCAAGGAGGGTCCGCGTTTCGACTACACCGCTTATAAATATGCGGCTCCGCTCAGGGCGATACATTAGATAAAAAAGGACGGCAGGGTCTCTGCCGTCCTTTGAGTTAAGCCTCCACAGGCTGTTGTTGTTTGACCGCCTCGCTGGGATGGAAGACAATCTTCTCGTTCTCCACATCCACCAGGACGGTGGCGCCAGACTTGAAGCGGTGCGCCAGCAATTCCACCGAGAGCGGACTCTCGATGTACTTCTGGATGGCGCGGCGCAACGGGCGCGCGCCAAAGGCGGGATCGTAGCCCTCCTTGGCCAGCCACTGGCAGGCGGCATCGGTCAACTCGACCGTGATGTGATACTCGCCCAGGCGCTCCTGTACTTCCTTCATCTGCAGGTTGACGATCTGCGCCATCTCGTCCAGCGAGAGCGGCGAGAACATGATGATCTCGTCGATGCGGTTGAGGAACTCGGGGCGGAAAGCGCCCTTGAGGGCCTTCTCGACCTTGTCGTGCGCCTCGCGCTCGTCGTCATTTGCAGTCTTCTGCAGGAAGCCAAGCGTACCGCCCTTGCGGACGTACTCGGTCCCCAGGTTCGAGGTCATGATCAGGATCGTGTTGCGGAAGTCCACCACGTTGCCCTGACCGTCGGTCATGCGGCCGTCGTCCAGGATTTGTAAGAGCGCGTTCCAGACCTCGGGATGGGCCTTCTCGATCTCGTCGAACAACACCACGCGATACGGGCGGCGGCGTACGGCTTCGGTTAACTGGCCGCCTTCTTCATAACCAACATATCCTGGCGGTGCACCGAACAGGCGGCTGACCGTGTGCTGCTCGCGGTACTCGGACATGTCGATGCGCACCAGGGCTTCCTCATCGTCGAACATAAACCAGGCCAGCGCCTTGGCCAGTTCGGTCTTACCGACGCCTGAGGGACCGATGAAGATGAACGAACCGATCGGGCGCGAGGGGTCCTTGAGACCCGAGCGGGCGCGGCGGATGGCATCCGAAATGGCGTGGATGGCCTCCTCCTGACCGATGATACGCTCGTGCAGGCGCTCCTCCATTTGCAGCAACTTCTCCGACTCGGTCTCCATCATCTGTGTGACAGGGATGCCCGTCCACTGGTGGACGACCTCAGCGATGTCATTCACATCCACCACCTCGTCCAACTTGTGGTCCACTTCCCAGCGGTCGCGCTTCTCGTTGTATTCCTGTTCGAGGCGCAGACGCTCAGCCTTCTTTTGGGCGGCACGTTCGTAGTCGCGCTCCAGGCCGGCCTGTTCCTCCTCGGCGCGCAGTTTGTCCACTTCACTCTTCATGGTCTTGAGTTCAGGCGGCATGGAGTAGAGCGCCACACGCAACTTGGCGGCGGCCTCATCCATCAGGTCGATCGCTTTGTCGGGCAGGTGACGGTCGGTGACATAGCGGTCCGCCAAGCGGGCGGCAGCCACCAGGGCCTCATCCGAGAAGTGGACCTTATGATGGGCTTCATAGCGATCACGCAATCCGCCCAGCATTTTGATGGTATCTTCCACGGTCGGCTCTTCGACGTAGATCGGGGCGAAGCGGCGCTCGAGCGCGGCATCCTTTTCGATGTACTTGTGAAACTCGTCCAACGTGGTCGCGCCAATGCACTGCAACTCACCGCGCGCCAAAGCAGGCTTGAGCATGTTCGAGGCGTCCATGGCGCCCTGGGCCGCGCCCGCGCCGACCACGGTGTGCAGCTCGTCGATCATCAGGATGATGTCACCCTGCGAGCGCTGGACCTCTTCCATGACGGCCTTCAGGCGTTCCTCGAATTCACCGCGGAAGCGCGAACCCGCGATCATCGAACCGAGGTCGAGAGCCACCACCTTCTTGCCCGCCAAAATTTCGGGGACATCATTATTGGCAATTTTCTGAGCCAGGCCTTCGGCGATGGCAGTCTTGCCCACGCCTGCCTCACCGATCAGCACAGGATTGTTCTTGGTGCGCCGCGAGAGGATCTGGATCAGCCGCAGAATCTCGTTGTCGCGCCCGATGACAGGGTCGAGCTTGCCCTCACGAGCCAGCTGGGTCAGGTCACGGGAATATTTTTCCAGCGTGCGGTAACGGGACTCCGCCTGGGGGTCCGTGACGCGCTGTCCACCGCGCAGGTCCTGGATTGCATCGTAGACGCGGTCGCGCGTCAGGCCAGCCGATTCCAGAATGCGGGCAGCGGGCGTGTTGCGCTCGGTCAGGATGGCGAGGAAAATATGCTCGGTGGAGATGTACTCGTCCTTGAGGCGGTTGGCCTCCTCGTTGGCGAGATCGATAATACGCTTTACGCGCGGGGTGATGAAGATCTGGCCCGCGCCGCCGCCGAAGATGTTGGCCTTCGGGCTGGCGCGCAGGGTGGCGTCCAGACGCTCGGTGAGCGCCTCAGCGCTGACATTGAGTTTTTCGAGGATTTGGGGGATCACCCCACCGGGCTGTTCGATCAGCGCCAGCAGGATGTGTTCGGTATCGATCTGGTTGTGGCCGTAGCGCTGGATGATCTCCGCGGCGCGCTGGGCGGCTTCCTGAGCTCGTTCGGTAAATCGGTCAAATCGCATCATAGGGGAAAATTCTCCTGTAGAAACACGGCGGGACGATTTTCGCCCATACTGCCGATAACTCGCCGTGCCCCTACCATATGTGGGCATTATAACAAAACCGCGCCGGTGGTTTGTCTGCAGGACATAAGAGAAGTGTTAGATTTGTCGAAGCAGGCGATTCCCAATATAATCGAAGAGATGCACGATCCTATTCCCAGGAGGCCGAAATGCAAGGTCAGATGATGGATTATCAGCTCACGCTCACGCCTTTGCTCGAACGCGCGCGACGCCTGTTCCCGCGCAAGGAGATCGTCACCAAGGCGGGCCCCTCGCTCGAACGCTATACCTATGAGCAAATGAGCGAGCGTGTGGGACGACTGGCCAACGCACTCGAAAAATTAGGCATCCAGCGCGGCGACCGTGTGGCCACATTTGCGTGGAATAATTCCCGCCATCTTGAAATCTATTTTGCCGTACCCTGTATGGGGGCCGTCCTGCACCCGATCAATCTGCGTCTGCCTGGAGATCAGATCGCCTACATCGTCAACCATGCTGAAGACCAGGTCCTGCTCCTGGACCCCAGTCTGCTGCCTGCCATCGAGAAGCTTGCGCCGCATCTAAAGACGGTCAAGCATTACATCGTCATGGGCGACAAGGTTCCCGAGGGCACCACGCTCAACCCGGTCTCGGCCTACGAGGATCTGCTCAAAAACGCCAGCTCTGAGTATCCCTGGCCAAATCTCGACGAGAACGAGGCAGCCGCGATGTGCTATACCTCGGGAACCACCGGCAACCCCAAAGGCGTGGTCTATTCCCATCGTGCCATTTACCTGCATAGCCTGGGGCTGAGCATGACTGATTCGTTCGGCATCTCGGAACGTGACATCTTCATGCCGGTCGTGCCAATGTTCCACGTGCTGGCCTGGTGCCTGCCGTTTGCCACCGTCATGCTCGGGGCGAAATTGGTATTCCCCGGGCCTCATCTGCAACCCCGCGACCTGGCGGAATTGATCCAGGCCGAAAAAGTGACCCTCACTGCGGGCGTCCCGACCCTGTGGATGGGCTTGTTACACCTGCTCGATAACGAGCGCTACGACCTGAGCAGCCTGCGCGGCATGATTGTCGGTGGTGCGGCGGCTCCCCAAGCCATGATCGAGGGGTTCAAGAAGAAACATGGCCTCGACGTGATGCACGCCTGGGGTATGACAGAGACCACCCCGCTGGGGACGGTCAGCCGCCTGAAGAGCTACCAACTCGAACTGCCCGAAGCCGAACAGTTTGCTCTGCGGGCCAAGCAGGGAGTTGGAGTGCCAGGCATCGAGATCCGCGCCATCAACGAAGAGGGGAAGGAGATCGCCTGGGACGGCAAAGAGTTTGGCGAACTCCAGGTACGCGGCGCATGGGTCATCAGTAGTTACTACAAGGATGACCGCACCGCAGAATCCTTCCAGGACGGCTGGTTCCGCACCGGTGACGTGGTGACCATTGATCCCGAAGGCTTCATGCAGATTGTGGATCGCACCAAGGACCTGGTCAAGAGCGGCGGCGAATGGATCTCCAGCCAGGAATTGGAGAACGCCATCATGTCTCATCCCAAGGTGCTGGAGGCAGCAGTCATTGCCATGCCCCATCCCAAATGGCAGGAACGCCCCCTGGCCTGCGTAGTCCCCAAACCTGACTTCAAGGACACACTTACCAAGGATGAGGTACTCGACCATATTCGCCCATTCTTCCCCAAGATGTACATCCCCGATGACGTAGTCTTTATTGAAGCGGTGCCCAAAACCAGCGTAGGAAAATTCGACAAGAAGCTCCTGCGCACGCAATTTAAGGACTATAAAATGCCTGAATAGGGGATAAACATATTTTTCAGCCGTCACACCCGGAGGATATACATCCTCCGGGTATTTTGTTCTCTTAAAAGCAGTAGAAAACCTTCCTCAATTGTGTCAAAATATACATAGACCATTTCTCCGCAAACCATGCCTCGACAGGATGACGAAGCGATGCCACCCGACCCCAAGACATCCCGTAAGAATACCAGACAGGGTAACATCCACCATCTGAGTTACCTCGAAAAAATGGACCAGGTCAACCGGGCTATGCAGGGGAAGAGCGACCTGGAACAGGTAATGAAGGATGTACTCGACAGCCTGCTTGTGATCTTTGAGTGTGACCGCGCCTGGCTGATCTACCCGTGCGACCCGGAGTCTCCCACCTGGCAAGTACCCATGGAACGGACCCGTCCGGAATACCCGGGCGTGCTCCCCATCGGTGTAGAGTTGCCACTTGACCCGGCCGGGGCGAAGGTTTATCGCATCCTGTGCGAATCAGACGGCCCGGTCCAGTTTGGCCCGGGTGGGGAGCATCCCGTTCCACCCGAAATGGCAGAGGGGTTCCAGGTCCAATCCTTTATCGCCATGGCGTTCTACCCAAGGATCGGAAAACCCTGGTCGTTCGGGTTGCATCAATGCTCATTCGCACGCATCTGGGACAAGGAGGAAAAACGGCTGTTTCAGGAAATTGGCAGACGACTCTCCGACATTCTGACCAGTTTGCTTGCATATCAGAACCTCGAAGCCAGCGAACAGCAACTCAAACTATTGATTGACTCCTCGCCCGTGGCCATGGTGGTGTCTTCAGGCACAGATGAACATGTCGAATGGATTAACAACAAGTTCATTGAACTGTTCGGCTACACCCTCGAGGACATGCCCGATGTGGAGCATTGGTGGCCGCTGGCTTATCCTGATCCAGAATATCGAAAGGCATTGGAGGCTGAGTGGCACAGCAGGGTCGCGAAGGCCATCGAAAGCCGGGGACAGATCGAACCGATGGAGGCAACCGTCACCTGCAAAGATGGCTCCCTGCGGCACATCGAATTCCGCATGTCTTCGATCGGAGAGAAGCATCTCAATACTTTCATGGACCTCACCGAGCACAAGCGCATGGAGGAAGCGGTGCGGGCATCCGAGGCTGAATTACGCACCCTGATCAGCGCAATGACGGACGTCATTTTTGTGGGCAACTGGGAGGGGCGTTACCTGAAAATCATCGAAACAGATACATCGCTTTTATACAAACCATCGAAGGATTTGTTGGGAAAAACACTACACGAGGTTTTTCCAAAAGATCAGGCGGATTTCTTTCTCGGCCATCTGAGAGAGGCGCTCACGACCCGGAAATCGGTCAATTTCGAATACAGCCTATCGATTGGCGATAAAAAATTGTGGTTTTACGCCACTGCCACTCCAATATCAGATGATCAAACTTTGATGGTTGCCAGGGACATCACGTCTCGTAAACAAGCTGAAGAGGCATTACAAGAACGAGAATACCATTCACAATCCCTGTTGCGACTCTCCAAACGGCTGGAACAAGCCCAGACTTATATGGAGGTGTTGAACGCAGCGCACGACGAAGTGCAGTCTGTCATCGGGTATCAGAACCTATGGGTCTACCTGCTAACGGAGGATAAGAAATACGCGCATGCCCTAATCGCCGGCGGAGCGGTCTCGGATACTGTGATGTCTGAGGAAGGGGTGGCCACGCTGGCCATCCAGGGTGATCGGATGCTCGAAGAGATCGCCGAGGCGCAGGATATTGTCGTGGTCGAGGATGCACGAACTGACGAGCGGACCAACAAAGAGATCGTTGCACAAATGGGAAATCGTACCATTGTCAATGTCCCCATCTTTCTCCTGGAGAAACACCTGGGAACCGTTGGTATGGGCACCTTTGGCGACGAGGGGGTGCGTATCCCCAGTGATTCTGAACGAGAGTACCTTAAAGCAATGGCCAGTCATATGGCGGTTTCGCTGGACCGTGTCCACCTGCTCAACGAGCACAAGCGGGCGGAGGAAGAGGGGCATCGCCTGAATCGGGAGTTGCGCGCCATCAGCGACTGTAACCAGACCTTGATGCGAGCAAGGGACGAGCAAACACTCCTGAATGATATTTGCAGGATTGTCTGCAATGAGGCCGGGTATCTTCTGGCCTGGGTGGGTTACGCAGAACATGATGAGGCCAAGTTCATCCGCCCAGTTGCCTGGGATGGGCCAAATAGCGATTTTATGCCCGATGTCCACCTATCCTGGGCAGACAACACGGAGAATGGCAACGGATCGGCCGGGGTCGCCATACGAAACGGAGAGACCGTCTACGTTCAAGATATTTCTACGGATCCTCATATAGCTCCATGGCGCGATTCACTCCTACAACTTGGATACCGCTCTAATATCGCGCTACCTCTCAAGGACGATAAAACGAATGTATTCGGGGTTATGGTGATCTACTCCGAAAAGGTCAATGCCTTCACGCCGGGGGAAATTCGTCTCCTGGAAGAATTGGCCGGCGACCTGGCCTTTGGCATCACCACTCTGCGCACCCGTATCAGGCGCAGACGGGCGGAAGCAGAACTGCGTGCCAGCGAAGAGCGCTTCCGCTCCTTTGTGGAAAAGGCAAACGACATTGTATACACTATTTCCCCCGACGGAGTTTTCACCTATGTCTCGCCCAATTGGAAGGAAATCCTTGGACATGAGGTCAACGAAGTGGAAGGTCAATTATTTGAACTCTTTGTCCACCCTGACGACGTCGCTTCATGTCGCGATGTTATGAAGCGGGCCATCCATAACGGTGAAAAAATCTCGGGCATCGAATATCGGGTCAAGCACAAGGACGGAAGTTGGCGCTGGCATACGTCGAATGCTTCGATCCTCCATGATACAGACAGCAACATGGTGTCTTACCTCGGCATTGCACGCGATGTCACTGAGAAAAAGCAGGTGGAAGAAGCATTATGGAAATCGTCGCAGATGTGGAAGCTGGTTCTGGAAAACATGCCTGCATTTGTATTTTGGAAGGACCGCAATAGCGTCTATCTGGGTTGCAACTATTTATTTGCGACAAACGCAGGCTTGAAATCCACTGAGGAGATTGTCGGGCTGACCGATCTCGATTTGCCTTGGAAAGATGCAGAGGCGGAGAGTTACCGGGCTGACGACCGCGTGGTCATGGAAACCGGCATTCCGAAGCTCAATTATGAAGAGACGCAACTGACAGCCGATGGCCGCATTACCAATGTACGTACCAGCAAGATCCCACTCCGGGGGCTCGACGGGGAGATCGTCGGAGTACTGGGTACGTTCGAGGATATCACCGAGCGAAAACAGATGGAGCAGAACCTGATTGCTCGTGAACGGGAATACCGGGTCCTGCTCGAGAATATCCCAGATTTGATCGTGCGTTATGATAAGGATTTGCGACGAATCTACGTTAATCCCGCCTGGGAAAAAGCAAGCGGCCTGCCAGCCAATGAGGTGGTCGGCATCCATCCACGCGACTTACCCAATGTCCCTGCCCCAATAAACAATGAATATTTCGAGAAACTTCAGCAGGCCTTGGCCAATGGAATCGCTCAGACAACGGAATTCGCCTGGGTGAACGCTTATGGAATGGCCCTCTCACTGGAATACATTATCGTCCCAGAATATGATCAGCATGGAAATATCAACGGGGTTTTATCAGTGGGGCGCGATATCACGGAACGCAAGCACCATGAACGTGAACGCGAAGCCATCATCGCTGTCAGCGCTGCCCTGCGTGAAGCCACTACACGGACCGAGATCCTAAATGTGATCCTCGACCAATTGATCCGCCTGTTCGATGCAGACGGCGCCACCCTTGTCCTGCCCAACATCAGGACAGGCGGTTACATCGACGAAATGGGACGCGGGGTCGTTGGGGAGCGAATGGTCGGGCTGAGCATCCCGCCGGGCAAGGGTGTCTGCAACTGGGTCATCCAGAACAGGCGACCCTACATGACCAATCATGCCGATCAGGATGAGCACTTCTATCGCCCCGACCTGTTGGGTGACTCCCGCTGCATCGCGGCGGTTCCGCTCATCGCCCGTGACCTGGTCATCGGAGCACTCTGGATCGCCCGCCAGGTCGAGATTACCGAGCAGGATTTGCGTCTGTTGAATGCCATCGCCGATATTGCGGCCAACGCCATTCATCGTGTCATCCTCAACGAGCAGACCGAGCAGCAATTACATCACCTGACCGCCCTGCATCAGATTGACGTGGCCATCACCACCAACTTCGACCTAAACGTCACACTCAACCTCATTCTCTCCAACGTACGGGAGGAGTTGGAGGTCGACGCAACCAGCATCCTGCTGCTGGACCCTGTGACACATACACTCGATTACGCCTCCGGGCTGGGATTTCACACTCGCAGCATTGAGCGTTCCCATGTCGGCATTGGGGTCGGCTGCGCCGGGCGCGCCGCGCTCGAATATCGAACCATCTCCTGCCGCGACCTGACCGATCAGGGCGGACCCTTCAGCCGGTCCTCACTTTTGGCGGGTGAAGGCTTCGAGGTCCACTACGCCACCCCGCTGATCGTCAAGGGGCAGGTCAAGGGCGTGCTGGAGGTCTTCGACCGCAAGGGTTTCGATCCCAACACGGAATGGATCGATTATTTCGAAACCCTTGCCACCCAGGCTGCCATCGCCATCGAGAGCGCGTCCCTCATGGAGAACCTGCAGCGTTCCAACGCCGAATTGATGCTGGCCTACGACGCCACCATCGAGGGCTGGTCCCGCGCCCTCGACCTGCGCGATCGAGAAACAGAGGGTCACACCCAACGCGTGGCGGACATGGCCTTGAAACTGGCCGAACGCATGGGCATGAGCAACGGTGAAAAACAGGATTTATGGCGTGGGGCTCTGCTGCATGACATTGGCAAGATGGGCGTACCCGACGCAATCCTGCACAAGCCCGGAGAACTCACCGGCCCCGAATGGGAAGTCATGCGGCAACATCCCGTGTATGCCTACAACATGCTGGCCCCCATCACCTACCTGCGGCACGCCCTGGACGTCTCCTATTGCCATCACGAAAAATGGGATGGCAGCGGATATCCGCGCGGGTTGAAAGGAGAGGAGATTCCGCTGACCGCACGTGTATTTGCCGTGGTGGATGTCTTCGACGCGCTCACTTCCGACCGTCCTTATCGCAAGGCCTGGCCGAAGGAAAAGGTGTATGAATACATCGAAGAACAGGCAGGCAAACAATTTGACCCACAGGTGGTCAAGGTGTTTTTAGAAAACATTATCACACCCTAATGGAGAAAAAACTTCCCTGAAAGCCTTACTTTCAGGGAAGTTCAATCAATCACCCATCCACGGCTGCAGGCGCGGAATCCAGCGCGGGACGTGTGCCTTGTACGTACGATAACTCTCACCAAAACGGCGCTCCAACCCGGGCTCTTCAGAGAGCAGAAAGTACGTATGATTGATCAGCACGAAGATCCCCGCCCACAGGCCAACAATCCATGAACCCCAAAAGACAGCCTGACCGATCAGCATCAACGCCACCCCGCTGATCATGGGATTGCGCACATGCCGATACGGCCCAACCGCCACCAGTTTTTGAGTCGGATCCCACGGGGCCAGTGTTCCCTGGCCTACACGCGCAAACAGGCTGACACACCAGGCAAACAACCCGAGTCCCGCCAGGACTAGGACCACGCCCAACGTCCACCCGACCCATGATGAAGACCCTGCCCAGCGTGAGTCACTGGCCTCGAAGGAATGCAACAGCCAGGCCGGCACAACAACAACCACCATAAAAGGCAGGAGCAAGATGGATAAAATATGGCGCAGGAAGGTGAGCATCTCAACCGTATTGGGGTAACTACCTTACCACGCGTATGCTTCGGGTGCTTCGCCGCCGGGGCCGGGCCAGATCTCGTCGATCTTCTTCATGACATCCTTGCTGAGTTTGACCTTGAACGCCCGCAGGGACCCGGTCAACTGCTCCATCGTGCGCGGACCGATGATGGGCGCCGTCACGACGGGATTCGCCAACAGCCAGGCAAGCGCCACATCAGCGGGCGCCTCGCCCAGGTCCCGACAGAATTGCTCCCAGGCCTTGAGATTCGAGCGCTTCTTCTCGATCTCCTTTTTCATATCCTCGGAGGCGCGGCGTCCTTCCTTGATCTTTTGCAATACGCCGCCCAGCAGCCCGCCCGAAAGCGGACTCCACGGGATGAGGCCCAGACCATAATCCTTGCAGGCGGGGACGACCTCCAACTCGATCATGCGGTCGTTCAGGCTGTACAGGCTTTGCTCGCAGACCAGGCCCATGAAGTGACGAGCCCTGGCGGCCTCCTGAGCCTTGGCGATGTGCCAGCCCGCAAAGTTCGACGAACCGACGTACAGCACCTTGCCCTGTTGAACCAACACTTCCATGGCCTGCCAGATCTCCTCCCACGGGGCCAGACGGTCCACATGGTGCATCTGGTACAGGTCGATGTGGTCGGTCTGCATGCGTCGCAGCGAGGCTTCGCAGGCCTCGCGGATGTGCAGCGCCGACAGGCGCGACTGGTTGGGCCAGGTGCCCATGCGGCCGAAAACCTTGGTGGCGACGACCGTCTTCTCGCGGCGGCCGCCGCCCTGGGCGAACCAGCGCCCGACGATGCTTTCCGTCACGCCTTCGCCGAGCTTCCAGCCGTAGACATTAGCCGTGTCGAAGAAATTGATGCCCAGATCGAGGGCCTTGTCCATGATGGCGAAGGAATCCTCTTCGCTGGTTTGCGGACCGAAGTTCATGGTCCCCAAACAAAGGCGGGATACTTTGAGGCCGGTACGGCCAAGCTGAGTGAATTCCATGATAGTGCTCCTGGTTTACAGAAATTACTTCTTGAAAATTATATCCCCGAAGTTCATCCGTTTTCCTTGTTGGAATTTTCCAAAAATCCCGTACAATATGTACCAGTAATATCCATAAAGCAATCGGTTCAAGGAGTCGAAGATGGCTGGGAACCTGTATTTTCAGTGGCAGAACGATGCGTTGCGCAAAACCATTTATCCGATGCGTGAGGTCAAACTGCGCGACTTCCTGGTCTACTTCAACGAGATCGATCTGTGGAAGCAATACAAGGATAAGACTCCTGCCGCACTGCAAGCCGAGGTCAAAGCTTATAACGACGCGCAGGCTGCCCTGCTGGTCAGCGCCTACAAGACCTATACCGACCTGCGCGCCTATTTTATGAAAGCTGATGTGCGTGCCGATTACGCCAAATTCTCTCCCATCGACGAAAACGAACTGGCGCGCATCAACGAATTCCACGGCGGATTCACCGCCTACCTGCCCAAGTACACCGACGTGCGCAGCGAGGAAAATCTGGTTCTCAACCAGATCCTACCCTGGAAGGAACATTGCCGCATCCTGCGCCTGCAGTTCGGGCAGAAGACCCGCCGCCTCGAGAACATGGATCCCGCCAATCCCAAATTCCCCGTCGAGACCAAGGAACTGGAACAGCTCAAAAACGTCACCATTCCGATGGCCGAGGCTGAGCTCGACCGCGTGGAGGATTTCGCCGACGCCATCGCGCGCATCAAGCCGCGCAAGATGGAATACGACAAATCGCAAAAGACCTCGCAGGACCGCAAGGCAGAGATCAATCGTCGACTGCCCGTGCTCGACACCGAGATCAAGCCGCTGGAAGCGAAGCAGCAGGACCTCTCCACAGCCCTGACGCGACTCAAGAACCCGCCCGCGCTGGATCCCGTCAAAACGTATTTCTCCAGCTCAGACGCTTCCGCCCAACTGCGCAAGCTCGCCCCGCAGGTGGACCAGGCCCGTATTACCAAGGTCAATGCCCTGCACAAGGCGCTGATGGACGAGTTCAACTATGTCGCTGATCCCAACGTCAAACTGGCTACCATCAAGAACCACAGCTTCAACTGGTCGCAGGAGGTCAAGGCGCTCGAAAAGGAAGCCGCCACCCTCGACACGAATCTCAAGAACATGCCCGCCGACTGGAAGGAACGTCCCGCCCGTCAGGCGCGGCTGGACCAGATCCGCAGTACTGAGCTCAAGGTCACGACCGATGAGTTGAACAAGATCAACGACTTCTACGCCGCCTTCGAATTCACACTCAAGCCGCAGGCGGATCGCGATCGCGAGATCCAGGCCAAGCAGACCGAGCTGACCAAGGTTCAGCAAGAGCTGACAGGCTATAAAAAGGAACAGTCCGACCTGCAAGCCGAGCTCAAGTCCATCGACGCGGCCGCCAGCGGATCGATGGAAAAATACATGACCACCTACGTCCCGCCTAAGGAAGTCACCGCGCGCGACATCGCCCTGTGGAAGGGCGAAGCCTTCAAGGCCTCGCTGGTCGGTAAGGATCATGTCGCCCTGCTCGAAGAAGTGGTCAAACGCTTCTGGGCCCAGCCTGAGCGCTATCCGCTCTGGCTGCAATACATGGTGGTGCATTTCTCGGGCATGCGCTACGCCAGCGCCCACGGCTCTTGGGCCGACCCCAAGGACCTGCTTATCCGTCTGGGCGCACCGAAGGTCGAGGCCGCGATCAAGGCGTTGGACGATGCCGCCGTCGAGCAGCGCTGCAAGGAGAAGATCGCACAATACGAAGGGACGGCCGCCCCCAAACCCAAACTTGCCACTACCACCGATCCCGAGTGGAAACAGCGCATCGGCTGGAATCTGCCCAACGTCAAGGCGCCTGGTCCCAAGACCCGCCGCATCGGCCTGACCGAGCTATCGAAAGACGAAGCCGCTTACGAGATCCGCAGCAAGCCCACGCAGGAAGTGCTCGATACCCTTCTTTCGATGAAGAGTCAGTTTCCTGCCTGGGCCTGGAAGGAGATCGTCAAGTTCACCCCGCTGCGAGTCACCGAAGTGACCGACGTCGGCTGGGAGAAGCTCACCGCGCAGGAAGAATCAGAGCGCTACCTGCCGCAACATAATGAAATCCGCGCCATCCTGGATGCCTGGGAGAACGCCGATGCCACGGCCTGGCGCGAAGAACATGGCCACACGCATGAGCTGATCGTCTCACGCGCCGTCTGCAATGAGACCGCCGAACACTGTCAGCACATGCGCGGACATTTGCCGCCTGGCGGCCTGACCCCCAAGCCGAGCTGGTATCGCAAGAACGAAGACGAGAACAAACTGCCTGGCGCGCCGCGCCCGTATTACACCTACGCCACCTCCGAGAAGGATTACACCGTAGGCGCCAGCATCCTGTGGCTGCGCTTCGTCAACACCGAACCCAACCCGTGGCAGATCGCCAAAGCTGTCAGCACAAAAAACGGCGTGGGACTCATGCCGAACACAACAGGCAACGCCAAGGCTGGTTCAGGCTGGACCTATCACGGCGGTGACACGGTCACCCGCAGCCGCACCACGGTCGGCGCCGACAAGCAGCGCGTCAACGAGCAGCAATGGCTGCGCTGGATCCACGAGGCCACCGTGGCCGAGGTCGGCGAGACGGCCGATGGCAAGGTCATCCTGACCTACGAGACCGCTCTCCCCGATGATGACCGTGGCACTTCGTCGATTGGCATCTTCAAGAAGCCGCTCGAATGGTTCCTGACCGATGGCAGCGAGGACGACTACAACCGCTCCTTCGTGGGCTACGTGCCCGAGGGACAGGCGCCCATGCAGGACCTGGCGCGCATGCTCGACTGGAGCAAGATCCTGCGCCGACCGATCCAGCCTGCCGAAGTGGCGGCATACAAGAAGAAATATCCGTTCTAAATTTGATGTCGTTGCGAGAAGTCACATAGCAGCTCCTCGCAACGACATTTTTAACTACCTGCAACTTTTTCCCCTCCCCGCCTGTATTACACTACAAGCATGGAAGCGTCCTCTGACCGCGACCTGATCCTGCGCGCCCGTCGCGGTGACCCCGAGGCGTTCGGCGAACTTGTCCGCCTGCATCAGGCGGGCGTGTTCAACGTGTGTTATCGTATGATGGGCGAACGGCGCGAGGCCGAGGATATGGCGCAGGAGGCGTTCATCCGTGCCTATGAGCGCATCAACACCTTTGACGTGGAGCGTCCCTTCGGCCCGTGGATGCGGCGCGTGGCCGCCAACGTGTGTCTGAACCAACTGGCCATGCACAAACCAGAGCACGCCGAACTGGACGAAGAACGGGACGCCGACCCCGCCCCTTTGCCGGAGTCAGGCCGTGAGGTCCAGGAAGAGGCTGAACGCGTGCGGAATGCTTTGCGCAAACTGCCGCCGCATTATCGCGCGGTGGTCGAGTTGCGGCATTATCAAGACCTGTCGTATGATGAGATCGCGGCCGAGTTGAAGATTCCGCTAAGTGACGTGAAGAGCCATTTATTCCGCGCCCGAAAAATTTTGGCAGAGAGTTTGAGCCATGAACCATCTCTCCGATGAAATCCTGAACGAATATCTCGACGACGCCCTGCCACCCGATGCGCGGGCGGAGGTTGAGTCACACCTGCGCGACTGCGCCGACTGTGAGCTGCGCCTCGACGAACTGGCCGACGTGTTCTTCGAGTTGTCCGCTCTACCTGAAGCGGACCTGATGCGCGACCTCTCCGCCGACGTGGCGCGGACTCTGACCCCGCAGCCGCTGCCACGCCTCCTCAAGTGGACGGCGCTGCTGCAAGTGGCGGCCGCGCTCACGGCACTGATCGCTTCGCTGCCACTGCTGCAAACGATGTTCGCAATGGACGTCCCCGCGATCACTTTGCCGACCTTGTTCGACTTAACCCTGCGTTTCGAGCAGACTCTCGCAGAGATGCAAACCATGTTCGTGCAATTCCA
The DNA here is from genome assembly GCA_016191845.1 of Chloroflexota bacterium. Classification (GTDB taxonomy): domain Bacteria; phylum Chloroflexota; class Anaerolineae; order Anaerolineales; family Villigracilaceae; genus JACPVF01. The sequence continues at coordinate 711,433 of JACPVF010000007.1, read as the reverse complement.
ATGGCAGATACCGCGCCTGAGTTTCGAAGTATCCAGCCTGTATATCACCGTGGCCGTCTTCAGCGTGACGTTGTTGTGGCTGGTGGGCAACGGACTGTTGCTGCGCAAGTCGAATTTGATCCGTTCGTAAGGAGATTCTTTCATGGACAACATTGTTGGGTTCGTGATCCTGGTCGTGTTGCTCGCCGTTGGGCTGGTGGGATTCTTTCTGGTCGTCGAAGCGCTCTTCCCTGCACGCGTGGAGAAGACCCGCTTTGCTGCACAGCACATGGCGGGGCGCTCGCTGATGGTGGGTGTGGTGAATTTCTTGTTCTTCGGTGTGATCGCGCTGGTGCTGTTCAGTATCAGCAATAACACAACGGGGCTGGTCAAAGGCATCGTCTTCATCCCTGCCTTGTTTCTGACTGGCATCCTGCTGATCGGCCTGTCCTTCGGGCTGACGGGCATGGTGGGAGTTCTGGGCGAGCGCATCTTCCCCGACCAGTCCACGTGGAAACGTACGCTGTGGAGCACACTGGCGCTCAGCCTCGGCAGTGCCGTCCCCGTGGCAGGATGGTTCCTGCTGCTGCCCTACGTCGGTTTGACCGGGTTGGGGGCATTCATCCTTAGTTTCTTCTCGAAGCCATCGGTCCATTAACCGCGAAGCTACAAAAACGCAAAGATTCGAAAAGACACGCCAATGCGTGTCTTTTTTTGTGTCTCTTCGTGCCCCACGTGGATTTCCCTTGCAACATTTCAGCGAACTCTTTTGTATAGCAACTAACAAGCAAACACAAGGAGTTTTCCATGGCTGACATTTCTGCGATCTTCTTCATTCTGCTCATCATTGGCGTATCGTATCCCGCCCTGCTGACCGCCTGGTGGCTGTTGTTCCCGTCCACGGTGGAGCGTGCCCGCGTGCGCCTCGACCGCACGCCCTGGCAATCCTTCTGGCTGGGTGGCGTGGTGCTGGCCGTGCTGGTCATCCCGACCGTCATCCTGCTGGCGCTACCCTTCGGCCCCGCCAAGTTCCTTGGCTGGATCCTGATCGCGCTGACCCTGGCGTTCTCGGGCCTCGGTGCGGCAGGGCTGGCCGCCCGTTTCGGAGAGCAGGTCGGCCGTCTCAGCCCCACCAGCGGATTGGGTGCCTTCGTGCGCGGCGCGGTCATCCTCGAACTGGCTTCGTTCTTCCCCGTCATCGGCTGGTTCATCTTCTTCCCGCTGGCCACCGTCGCCACGCTGGGAGCAGCGGCTTTCGCTCTGTTGCACTGGCTGCCCAAGTCAGCGCAGGTGGTTGAACCTGCGCCCACGCAGGCTTAAATCCAACCAGAGATAAACGGTGATGAACAAAGCCTCATCCCTGTTTATCTCTGTTCATCCCTGGTAAATGACCATGAACCTTTCCCGCCGCGACTTCCTCAAGCTGACTGGCCTGATCGCTGCCAGCACGGCCCTGGCCTCGTGCGCACCTGCCAACCAGCTGCTGGCTCCACTGGCGAACGTCGTCTGGCCTGCATTGTCTCCCGCAGACTTCCTGTCCCTGAACCGACTCAGCTTCGGGCCAAACGCCGAGGAGCGTGCGCGCTTTGCGCAGATCGGGCTAGCCAATTGGATCGAGGAGCAGCTTGCGCCTGAGTCTATCGACGATCACAGCTGCGAGTTCCGCTTGCGCAACCTGGGCACGTTGGACATGTCCGCCTCGGACCTGTTCGATGTCAGCGACCAGATCTTCGATAACGTGGACAGGTTCAAGGTCCCGAAGGAGTTGCGGCAAGCCACGTTGCTGCGACAGGTCTACAGCCGCCGACAGTTGTTCGAGGTCATGGCCGAGTTCTGGTCCGACAATTTCAACATCAGCACCGAAAAGGGCGACTGCTACTATCTCAAGACCGTCGACGACCGCGAGGTCATCCGCAAGCATGCGCTTGGCTCGTTCCGCGACCTGGTGTGGGCTTCGGCGCACTCGCCCGCGATGCTGGTCTACCTCGACAACCAGTCCAACCAGAAAGCCGCGCCTAACGAGAACTACGCGCGCGAGTTGATGGAACTGCACACGCTGGGAGTCGAAGCGGGCTACACTCAACAGGACGTGATGGAACTGGCGCGCTGTCTGACGGGCTGGACGGTCAAAGAGCATTTCTGGCGCGGACAGTTCACCTTCGACGCGAAGGTCCACGACACAGGCACGAAGCATGTACTCGGCCTGGAGATTCACGAGGCAGGACAGGCCGAAGCTGAGCGTGTGATCGAACGGCTGGTCGAGCATCCCGCCGCCGCGCGTTTCATCTCGACCAAGCTGGCCCGCCGCTTCCTGGCTGACGAGCCGCCCGCCGAGATCATCGACAAGGCTGCTCAAACCTTTGAACAGACTCACGGCGACATCCGCGCCGTCCTGCGCGTGATTTTATTGGATGGACTGTCCCTGGCCCAGTCCAAATACAAACGTCCGAACAACTTCATTGCTTCCGCACTGCGTGCTCTCAACGCCGAAACCGATGGCGACGATGCGACGCAGGATTACCTCCTGCGCATGGGACAAGTTCCCTTCCTGTGGCCCACCCCCGATGGCTACCCCGACCGTACCCAGACCTGGCAGGGCAACCTCATGCCACGCTGGCAGTTCGCCTTTGCCCTGGCGCGCAATGAGATTAAAGGCACCGAGATCGATCTGCCCAGGTTGCTGGAAACCGTCCATGCAAAGACCCTTGAAGAATCCGCTGACCAGATTGCATCCCTGTTGCTTGGCTCTGCACTCGCTCCCTTCGCGCGCGATGAACTGCTGACGGCACTTCATGCTGCTGGGGCAGATGAGACCGAAAGCCTCAATATCTTTACTGCCGGAATTCTATCCTCGCCTGCATTTCAATGGAAATAGCATCACGCTTCGACTTCGCTGCGCTCCGCTCAGCGCGATGCATTATTCTGTGGATGACTCTATGACCTTACAAACTTTACCTATGTTAAACGACTACACCCTGCACGCCCCGTGGATGCCGCGCCTGGCTTTTGCGCCAAAAAACTCCGCTCCACGCGGCGACACATTGGTAGTCATCTTCTTGCGCGGCGCAGCGGACGTGCTCAACATCATCGTGCCGCACGGAGAGGATGCCTATTATGCTCTGCGTCCCACGCTCGGCATTCCGCGCCCCGACGATCGCAAATCCAAGTTGCGCACACTCGACCTGGATGGCTTCTTCGGCTTTCATCCCGCCCTGCAAAACCTGCTGGATGCGTGGAACGAAAAACAGCTCGCCATCATCCATGCCTGCGGCGCGCCCGACGAGTCGCGCAGTCATTTCAAGGCGATGGAGTTGATGGAACGCGGTGTGGACGATGCCAAAGGTCCCGCCTCGGGCTGGATCGGCCGCCACCTGGCCACGCTCGACACGGGCAACGCGTCCCCGCTGCGGGCAGTGGGCGTGGGCGAGATGCCGCAGCGCAGCCTGAGCGGTACCGTGCCCGTCTCGGCCCTGCGCTCCATCGCGGACTTCCATCTCAATGGCGACGCGCGTGCCGTGGCCCAGATGCGTTCCGCGCTGGATACGCTCTATGCGGGCGGCGACTCCTTCTCTGCACTTGGGCAGGAAACCCTCGGCATTCTCGACATCCTGCAAAAGCTCGACCCGAAAGCGGACTCCGAATCCCAATTCCCAACCTCCGCCTTTGGCCTGGCTCTGCAACAGGTGGCCATGCTCATCAAAGCGGACGTGGGCCTCGAAGTGGCTGCCATCGATCTGGGTGGTTGGGACACGCACTTCGCCCAGGGCTCGACCGAAGGCCAGATGGCCAATCTCATCCGTGACCTGGGCGACGGGCTGGCCGCCTTCCACGCGGCGATGCACGACCATCTGCACAAACTGACCGTGGTGACCATGTCCGAGTTTGGGCGGCGTGCCTCCGAGAATGGCAGTCTTGGCACGGATCACGGCCACGGCAGCATGATGATGGTGATAGGCGGGGACGTTCTCGGCGGGCGGGTGCACGGTCCATGGCCTGGGCTGGGATCAGGTCAACTGGTGGGACCAGGCGATCTGGCGGTCACGACCGACTATCGGGATGTGCTGTCAGAGGTATTGGTCAAACGGCTGAACAATCCCGCTACAAATGAGATATTCCCCAACTATCAGCCGCAGCTTCGTAATATTTTTAAGTGATATGTCACATTGTCCGAACCTGGGAACTGGGATAACATCAAAAAAACATCACTCCCAGGAGGATATTGTGAAACGAACCGTATCGCTGGCACTCGGACTATTGTTGCTCACCACGCTGGCATGCAGCAGCCTTGTTCCACCCGAGCCCATGGCAGAAGCACCCGCAACTGTGGTGACCACATCGCCACCTACCTTGGCTCTCACGCCAGAAGCGACTGTCGCCGCGCCCTATATGGACAACGCAGCCGACATGGAACATTCGGCCCTTGTTAATATTTATGATCCCGCTCGCAACCCTGCGGATGATCTGGATCAAGCCATCGTGCTTGCACAAAAAGAGAACAAGCGCATTATGTTGGAGATGGGCGGGAATTGGTGCATCTGGTGCAAACACATGGATGATTTCTACGCCGCGCATGCTGACCTTTTGCAATATCGAACAGAGCACTATGTGCTGGTGAAGGTCAACGTCAGCACGGAAAATTCGAACGAGGAATTTCTCTCACGGTATCCCGAAGTAGCTGGCTATCCCCACATCTTTATTCTAGACTCGGATGGAACCTTCCTGCACTCGCAGAATACTGGCGAATTAGAAGACGGCGCCGACTCTTATGTTCTCGATGTGTTCATGGCATTTCTACAGAAATGGGCTTTGACACAGTGAATCAAAAAGGGCGGGACTCAGGTCCCGCCCTTTTGTTTACTCAATTTGGCGTGGCAAACACCACTACGTAATATCCGTAATTATTGAAGAACGCATACCCCACTCCGATCTCCGTAAACTCGGTGGAAATCAGGTTGGCGTTGTGATTCGGGTCCGTCTGATCGGTGGCCCACCACGAGACAACTCCCTGCCCCGTGAGGGGTGGATAACTGCCATAGACATTTTCCGAGACGGATGAGGCGGCATACCCCGAAACCGCTACACGCGAGGCGGGTGTGGACCCGTCCGAGCCCTTGTGCGTGAACAGGTTGTGACAGGCCATGTCCGCGCTGTGGGCCTGAGCGGCCTCCGCCAGTTGTGCGTTGACCGTGTAGGCGGGCAACCCGTTCTGACTGCGATAGGTGTTGATGGCCGCCACCACTGCATCGACATTGGCCTGGCTGACAGTATAGGCACAGGTAGTGGAGGCATATCCCGACCCTGACCCTCCCCCGCTGCCCGGCGTGGACGTCGCGCCGCCGCCTGAACTGGCGGTGGATCCGCCCACGCTGACGATGACCCACAGGGTGGAGGCCTGGTCGATGGGAATGGCTTTGCCTGATGGATCGTGGATCTCGAAGTCGGCGCGGTATGAGGCGACGGCGCTCGGGGCGGTCATCTCCACCGAAATGTCAAGCGCATCCCCGGGCTTGGTCTGCCCGCTGAGCGGACTCGAGTCAGGAGCACCCATCTGCTCGCCGCTCGCGAAGACCAACGTGTAAGCCGAGGTCCACGTGCAGGTGCCCGTGTTGCGAACACGCCAGGTCTTGGTGAAAGCCTCTCCCTTGTCGACCGGCGTGTTATCGGGCACAGTAACGTCGGCAACGAAAGCCGCGCCGTCGGTGCAGGTCCCTGCACTGGACGGCGCGGAAGTATTCGTCGGGGCGGATGGCGGCTTGGTGGAAACAGCTTGCGTGGCGGGCGCGGAGGTCTTCGGCGCGGGGACTTGGGTGGTGGAGGTCGAGGTTCCGCCACACGCGGAGAGCATCCAGACAAATAAAACGAACAAGGATAAAATTTTTCTCATCTCTGCTCCTTACTGTTAAGCAGAACCAGTATACAGCAGAAACGAGTGCGATTCAATCACGGACTGGCCAGGTCCACAGTGATGTAACCGCCATAATCACTGTTTGCCGAGTAGGCGTAACCGATGCCGATCTCGGTGGCCTTCGGATCGAGCATGGCATTGCGGTGCAGGGCGTCGTCATTCCATTGTGCGAGGGCATCCTGTGGTGTGCCGATGGCGATGATCTCGACGTAATAAGACGGAGAATACCCAGCTGCGGTGATGCGTTGGCCGATGGTCGAGCCGTTCGAGCCGCTATGGCTGAGGAAATTATTGCAGGCCATGTCCACGCTGTGCCCCTGGGCCGCAACGCTAAGTTGCGGATTCAACGACAGTGCAGGAACACCCGCCTTGGTCCGCTCGGCGTTGATGAGCGACAGCAGTTCGTTGATGTAAGCCGCGTTCTCGCTATACTGACAACTACCCGAACTGGTGGTGCTGGTGCTCGTTGCGCTGACGGGAGTGGAGCCGCCCGTGACAGGCGTGGACCCGCTGACGGGTGTCGAGCCGATGCCGCCCGCTCCTACCTTGATCTTGACCCAGAAGGTCTTCTCCAGGCCGATCAGCACGACCTTGCCTTTTTCATCGTGCAACTCAAAATTACCCGTGTAATCGCCGTCCTGACTCGGCGCAATCAGGTTCACCGAGACGTTCACTTCCTTGCCCGCCAGGGTCTGCGGCACCGGTGCGGAATCGGGGGCGCCCATGCGGTCGCCGCTGGCGAAAGCCAGCGCATACCCCGTCCACGGACAGGTGCCCGTATTCTTGAACTTCCAGGTTTTGACGAAGGATGCCCCCGCCTCGACCTTGGTTCCGTCCGGGATGGTGACGTCTTCGAGCAGCACGGCCACCACCTTGCAGTTGGGCGGGGCTGTGACGGCCAGCGTCGGCGTGGAAGTGGTGGGCAGGTCCGTGGCGGTCGACGAGGGCAGCGAGACCAGTGAGCGCGTCGGCGGCAGCGTGGATGTGACGAAATAAGGCGTCTCTTCGGCGGGCTGATTGGAAGACACCTTGATGCACGAGGTCAGGACGATCATGAGGGTCAGAAAGAGGGGAAGAAGTTTTTTCATTTGAAATTCTATGTCATTGCGAGCGAAGCGAAGCAATCTTCAAGCAACAGAAATCATGGATTAAGGGAGGTTGCTTCGCCGCCTGGTCTCGATACGTACTTTGCATCTCGACCAACTGCGGCTCGCAACGACATCCGCTAGAACATCATCAACTGGCCTTCCGCCTGCTTGACCGGGTCGCCAGCCAGTTGTTCCTCGAAGGTCTGGGGCGTCAGCACGGGGATCTCGGCCAGGGCACGCAACAACCTGAATTTTAGCATCCGCCAGCCGCGCATGTGTTCCGCCAGGGCGGGATTGCGTTTGAGTTTATAAGCCACCAGGGCGGCGCGTCCGCCGGGCAACACCAGCACGCATTTCTCGGCGGGATGCGTATTGACCGCCAGCACGCGGCTGACCAGCGCCGAGGCACTCAAGTATAGGGCATATTCCACGACACCCGAACGCTCCCATAAGAACGCCGAATCGTCTCTGCGGGTTCCACAGCCGAGGCGGGCGCCCACGATCTCGATCAGCCCCGCCAGTTGCTTCAACTCTTCGCGCCGCGCGGCGGGATGGTCCTCGCTGCGCAGGGTCCACAGGCCGCGGTCACGGTCGGCGTAGGAATATAACACGTTATACAGCATGGCCTTCGACGGCGTGTTCAAGCCGCGGAACTGCGCGTACAACTCGTTCTCGATCTCCAAGTACAGACAGGGCGAATTCTTCACCAGGAAGTTGACGGTCGCCATTTCCACGCGGTCGGTCAGCGACTCAACCGCGCCGTCTGCCTCGCGCAGGCCCCACAGACCCGTGTCCACGCTCTCGCCCGCGCTGAAGTGGGAAAAGCGCGCATCCCCGGTCAGCGCGGATTCGACCAGCAGGTTGGTATGCCGCAGTACATCGTCGAGGTCTTCGTCGGCGCCTTTGAGCGCGTGCATCCCGGTCAACGCAGCCAGGGCAGCGGTATGCAGGTGCAGGTAAGGTGCGGGTCCACCGCGTTCGCTGAGATATAGGTCCATCGCGCGGCGGACAGGCTCAAGGTCACGGGTAAAGGACGGGCGGACAGAGTCACTGTGGATCCAGGTCGTCTGCAACGGGTCGTGTTCTGTACGCAGGGCAATGCCGCTCAGGTCGAAGCCCGAAGTCTCGGCGGCGGTCAGGGCCGAAGTCACAAAGAATGGCTCGGGTTCGGACATCAATGCCAGCATGGGCTTGCCCGCGGGTAGCAGGTCAGCCAGGTGGCGGAAGGCGGCGCTCAACGCGGTGGCGTTCCAGGCCCAATCGTAACGGCGGCGGCGCAACCCGACCTTGAACGGCTCGGCAGCCTCACGCCCCCACAGCCAGCCAGCCCACAACGCGGACAGGGTCCAGAAGGCCTGGTTCGGGCGAGGGACGGCCGCCACGACCGCCTCGATGGGGATCTCCTTGCGGACCTGCTCGGACAGGTCCTTGAGCCGTCCCTCGAACAGACAAATGCCGCCGCTCTCGGGCAACTTCCGCGGCCAGGCTTCCCACGGGACCCTCGAGCCTGTTTCCGCCCATTGGCCGATCGCCAACTCCAGCGCGGACCACAGGTTGTGCTCGCGGAACTGACTCGAGACCGTCAACTGTTTCGGGCGCGGACGCTCGTCTGACCAGAGCGAGTTACCTGCATCGCAGGCAGCCAGCACCAATGCAAGGATCAGGCGCATCCGCTCGGGCGGGGCAGGTAAACGGTCCAGGCTGTTGATGAGCGTGGCCAGCGCGTACAGAGCGCGCGGCAGGTAGGCCTGCAAGGCCTCCTCGGCGTACTCGCGGTCGGGGTCGCCGACGGGGGCCACGCGCTCCAGCACACGTGCGCGGTGCAGGCCCGCTGAGCGCGTCACCTCGTGGACGCGTTCCACGTCGGCGGGCGTGACGAGGCGCTCGCCCTTGTCCTCGCAATGCGGACAGGTGTAGACACGCGCGTACGGCGCGTCCTCGCCTTTGCGCCACAAGAAGGCCTCGGCCTGGATGGTCTTGCCGCATTTTTCGCAGGTCGTCAGATACAGGGATTGCAGATGAGTCTCGAGGCGTTCGTCCCCTTTGCGTGCGGCGGCCAGGTCTGCCAATGCGGCTTTGAGTTCGGCCTCCGTCGGCGCAGAGGCGGCCATCTCCACCAGAAAGCGCGTGATGGGATTGTTGGCCGCCACCAACACGCGATAACCCGCGCGCGCCGCCTCGAGCACCAACCTCGGCGAGAACCCGAACGGGTCCAACAACCAGCCCCCAGGCGGGACGCGATTCGTCAGCCAGGCAGAGACCGTTCCCTCCTCTAATATCGGCAGGAAACGGGATAACAGGCCCGGGTTGGCAGGCTGCGTGCCAGGGATGTACGGCTGAGGTTCCATCAGATATCAAAAGTATACTTTCCCCCAAGCAAAAAGCAAGCGGCGAAGAGTACCAAGAAAACCTTGACGCTCTTCGCCGTTTCGCAGTCCGAACAGAAAACTTTACAACCGCCGCATCACGCAAACCTCGTACGGCTGCAAGACCGGTCCGTTCAACAAGTCAGGCTCGGCGCGATGGGTGGAGAACAACACCAGCCAGGTCCCGCCGTGCAGGTCTGACGGCAGGTTCACGCGCGTGGGACGGTTCTTGAAATTCAACGTCACCAACAGGGTCTCGCCCTCACTGCGGCGCAGGTAGGATAGATGATCCTGTGAGGCGCTGTCCACAGGGAGGAACGCGCCGCGCCGCAAGGCTGTATATTCCTTGCGCAGATGCAGCAAGGCGCGCGTGAGGTTGAACACCGACTTGGGGTCGGCGCGTTGGGCCTCGACGTTGCGCTGGACATAGTTGGGATGTACGGGCAGCCACGGCTTGACCGTCGAGAAGCCCGCATTGGCTTCGGCATTCCACTGCATGGGCGAACGGCAGCCGTCGCGGCCCTTGTAGAACGGCCAGTACAACTTGCCCGGCGGGTCGAGGATCTCGTCGCGCTTCAGGGAAATATCACGCATGCCCAACTCTTCGCCGTAATAGAGGAAGGGTGTGCCGCGCTGGGTCAGCAACAGGGCCATCATCACCTTGACACGCGCGTCGTCCTCGCCGAAGCCGTGACGTGAAGCGGGACGCGGTACGTCATGATTGCTGAGCACATAAGTCGGCCAGATGTTATGCTCGCGGTCCACACGCTCCCAGTCAAGGATGCGGGCCAGCAGGCGCGTGGGATTAAAGGTGGTGTGGGTGAATTCAAAATTAAAGGCCGCGTGCAGGCGGTCCTCGCCGGAATATTGGATGATCTTCTCAGGCGTCGAGATGAAGGTCTCGCCCACAGCGTAGCGCTCGGGGTAGGAATCCAGCAGGGCGCGCAATTCCTTCAATAACGGGACCAGCTCGGGGCGGTCGGTATCGTAGATGTGTTTCTGGCGGTCGAAGGGACGGATGCCCCAGGCCGAGGGATTGCTGCGGAACTGGTCGTCCTTGAAATAGACATTGAACACATCCAGGCGGAAACCATCCACGCCACGCTCGAGCCAGAAGCGCACCACGTCGAGGATGGCCTTGCGCACTTCGGGGTTGCGCCAGTTGACGTCGGGCTGCTCGGGCAGGAACATATGATAGTAATACTGGCCGCGCTCAGGCACAAAGGTCCAGGCGGGGCCGCCAAAGACGGCCTGCCAGTTGTTGGGAATCTTGTCCTGCCAGATGTACCAATCGGCGCGCGGATTGTCGCGCGAGGACCTGGACTCTAGGAACCAGGAATGCTGGTCGGAGGTGTGATTCAGCACCAGGTCGGCAATGACATGGATGTCGCGCTTGTGCGCCTCCTCAACCAGGCGGTCGAAGTCGGCCAGGGTGCCGAAGCGCGGGTCCACGTTGCAGTAGTCGCTGATGTCGTAGCCGAAGTCCTTGTCAGGAGTCGGGTAGAAGGGCGAGAGCCAGATGGCATTCACGCCCAGGTCGGCCAGGTAATCCAGATGGTCGGTGATACCGGGCAGATCCCCGATGCCATCTTGATTGCCGTCGGCGAACGAACGCGGATAGATTTGGTAAATGACGCCGTCGCGCCACCAGGTGAAATTGTCCATACTGCGATTGTACCTGAAATCACATCCGTGTTGAAATCGTTTCGATATACGCAGTCCCTTTTAAAAGTGTTACAATGCCCGTACCTACAGTTCCACCCTTGCTATCATAGGCAGATATGGCGTCTCCCAACGAACGCATCCTGGTCGTGGAAAACGACCCCGACATCAGCGACCTCATCGCCCGACAGGCCCTCAAACCTCTCGGGTATCAAGTGTCGATTGCCACGGAGGCCGCTTCCGCCATTCAGGAGGCGATTTTTTCCAGCCCGGACCTGGTCATTGCCAACTTGAACCTGCCCGGCCTGAGCGCCAAGGACCTGCTGGTGGCTTTTTCGGCCCAGGGCATCACCGCGCCGCTGATCCTCGTGGCCGAAAAGGGCCAGGAAGCGGATGTGATTCAGTCCTTCCGCCTGGGCGCCAACGATGTGCTCTTCTGGCCCGCCCGCGACGCAGAGGTGGTGACCGTGGTGGAGCGCGCCCTGCGCCAGACCCGCGAATCCCGCACGCGCCAGCAGCTGGACCAGAAGGTCAAGGGGATGAACGAGGAACTCCAGCGCAAGGTCCATCAATTGACCACCATCCTGGGCATCGCCCGCGCGGTGGTCAACATCACCAGCCAACGCCAGTTGTTCGACCGCATCCTGGAAGGTGCGCTGCAGGTGGCCGGGGCCGAGATCGGCTGGTTGATGTTGCGCGACGACAAGACCCGCCAGTTCCTGCTCACTGCCGACCGCAACCTGCCCGAGGGCTGGGCCAAGAAACGCAACCAGCCGCTGGACGACGGCATCAGTTCACTGGTGGGCCTTTCAGGCGAGACACTCGTCATGCACGGCCCACCCCTGCAAAAATTCAAAGTGGCCGCGCTGGGCAAGTCAGCGGCGGTCATTCCCATCAAAGTACAAGCCGAGGTCATCGGCCTGCTGATCGTGGTCCGCAGGTTCGATACCGAGATCGGCCGCGAAGAGCAGGCCCTGCTCGAAGCCGTCGCCGATTTCGCCTCCACCTCGCTGGTCAATGCGCGCCTGTTCCGCGCCCTGGAACAATCGGCTGAGGCTGCCCGCGAAAGCGAGAAGCGTCAGAACACAGCACTGGAAGGCATGCGCGCAGCCGTGGCGAAGGAACTTCAGGCAGCGGGATACCCGCTCAACCTGGTGCTGACCGAAATGCCCGGGTCGCTCAACAATGAACAAAAACAGGCGCTGCTCTCCGTCCAGGATGCCATCAACCGCCTAGCCCGCACCTCCGAGAAATCTACCACCCAACCCAAGAATTCCGAATCCTGATCTGAATGGCAAAACCTGACCTCCTCCTCCTGGTCCTCGACGACTCACCCATCCTGCAATTGACCGGGCGCGCTTTGCGCGCGGCGGGATACGAACTGGCCATCGTGCAGGATATCGAGTCGATGCAGAAGGCCTTGCAGGAATCCAGCCCGGCGCTGGTGCTGGTCGGGGAGACCTTCGCAGGCAAGAGCGGATTGAAGCTCGCCGAGAGCATGCTGGACCGCTTCCCCACCCTGCCCATCCTGCTCTTCGCCGAGCACGATACGACCGGGTTGGCCAAGGAAGTGTTGAGGATAGGGTTGAGCGGCTATCTCTATCCCCCCCTGCGTATCGAAGACATCGTGACGGCAGTCAATCGCAGCATGGAACGCGCCCATCATCTTGGGGACTGGCTGCGCCGCGAGGTCAAGATGACCACTGCCTCGCTGGAGAAACGCGCCCAGTTGTCGGAGTCCGAGCGCAACCGCTACGAGACCATCTTTGCCAACATCCAGGACGGCGTCATCGTGCTGGATAGCCGCCATAACATCGTGATCCTGAATCCCTCTATCCGCGAGACCTTCAGCCTGGGTGACCAGGACCTGAAGGGCAGGCCGCTGCTGGAGGTTATCACCCAGCCCGACGTCCGCGCCCTGCTCACCCGCTCGGCGGAAGGGCCGGTCAAATATCACGAGGTTACCCTGGACAACGGCCAGGTGATGAACGCACAGTTCACACCCATCCCAGGCATCGGGTCCGCCATCACCATGCAGGACATTTCCTATCTCAAGGACCTGGACCGCATGAAGAGCGATTTCGTCCACACGGTCTCGCACGATCTGCGCTCTCCACTGACAGCCCTGTTGGGCTACGCCGAATTGATCGACCGCATCGGTCCGCTCAACGAACAGCAAAAGGAATTCCTGCACCGCATGCAGGCCAGCGTCCAGCACATCACCAGCCTGGTCAACGACCTGCTCGACCTGGAGCGCATCGAGGCAGGCTTCGACACACGCCGTGAGGCGGTGTCCATCGAGGGCATCCTCAAGTTCACCATCGACACATTCGAGGGTCAGGCCGTCACCAAGAAGATCGACCTGAAGTGCGACGTGGCCCCGGGCATCCCGACCGTACGCGCCAACCCCATCCGCATCCGCCAATTGCTCGACAACCTGGTGGGCAACGCCATCAAATACACCCCGCCCGACGGCAAGGTACTGATCAACGTGGCTGCACGCGATCAGCAGATCATCCTCGAGGTGACCGATACTGGCCCGGGCATCCCGCAAAGTGAGCAGACTCGCATCTTCGACAAGTTCTACCGCGCAACCAACGTCCCTGATGGAACTCAAGGCTCAGGCCTGGGCCTGGCCATCGTCAAATCCATCGTGGAAAACCACCACGGGCGCATCTGGGTGGAATCGGTGCAGGGAAAAGGTTCGTCATTCTTTGTAGTCCTTCCCTCACAGGAATAAAAAACCGAGTCTGGGATCAAAAAACGCGGCCAAATGGCCGCATTTTTTGACTTAAAATGCCGACGCCGGGGGAGGACCCGGCGTCGGCTTTCGCCAAAGGAGGAGACAGTGAGGAGCATTTGGAGGTGTCTTTGTTCCGTCTCCACCCTTATGATACATCACCTGCCAATTCCTACATATTTCCAAATGTCACAGTTAACTCGTGATATTATTCACAATTTAAGACTAGAGAGGAAATCCCTGGCACAGGCGACTCCCTCCTCCACGCCGGGATAGAACTTCACCCACAGAAGTGGATGTTGATTCCCCGTGATCATCTTCGAGACCATGCGCCCCTCGCGAGCCAGACAGAGTACAGGTTTTTCCAGGGCTAGGGCATAACCGACCTCATAGCCGACCCCGTGTGACGGCACACTAACTTCGGCAATCAACGCGTCACAGCCACGAATCCAGGCAGTGTCGCGCTCGTAGACGAAGACAGGCTCGAGGTGGGCTTCGTCTGTCACGCCGGGCTGGGCCAATCCAAAAGTGGGAATCTCGTGACCATCCGCGGCCAGGGCGGAAACGAACATCTGATAAACGGATTCAAACTCCCGTCCACCGGTGATGGAGCAGGCAAAGTAGATGTTCATTTCTGGGGCAATCGGGAGAGGATGGAGCGATCCGTCTTCTTGCGTTGGACATCCTGCCCACCCCCAGTACGCATGGTCTCCAACTCGGTGCTGAAACGCATCCAGTCATCCACAAGGAAAACGAAGTGCGGAGTCTTGTCCTTGAAAAAGAACGGCGAAAGGAAGAAACGCAAGACCGTCTGCGAGATGGGATAGCCCGTCAACTCCACAACCACGGCGGTTTTGCGGGCCAGCGGCTCGATGATTTCCCGCCGCCAACTGGACACGCTCTTGGGTGGAAACAAGCCTTCCATGGTGGCGGAAGTGGCACGGCGCAGGCGCTTATAGGAAATGTTCAAACGCAGGAAGGGAGTGACCAGCCGCAGGTGGTCAGGATTGGGCTGCACGTAGGCGGACTTGCGCAGGGTAAAGAGAAACAAAGTGACAACCAACACGAACCCGCCCACACTGGCCAGTGTCAACCACTGCCAATCGTAGGCGGGTTCGGGGTAGTACAGGTGGACAGCCCAGGCCAGGCCGAAGAGTCCCAAGGCCAATGCAAAGGTGGCGGGCCACCAACGGTCCATCATGCGGGTGTAGATCACCAGCGGATAACGGCGGCCCGAACGCGCCATGACTATTCCTCGTTGTCTTGAACGAAGGAACTGGCCTCGGAGGACTGATCACCGTTGAACTGGGTGAGCAGTTTGCTAATGGCCTGTTCCAGATGCTGGCCGCGCAGGCTGAAGGTGATGTCACCGCGGGTCTTTTCGATGATGCCACGCGCCAGATCAGTCTGACGGCGCAGGCCGTTGGTAATCGCATCGGGGTAGTCGATGGTGACCAGCACCGAGTAGATGTCATCCATGATGCCGAGCAGGCGTTCGGCCTCGGCAGAATAACCGTGGCGCAGGATGTCGAGCGTACGGCGGCGCAGTTCGCCCACCACCTCGGCCAGACCGTTCAGGTAAGTAGCCTCAGCCACGTTCAATTCCTGTGGCGTGGCCAGCGGCTGACCCTGAATCAGAGCACAGGTCACGTTGGCTTCGACAAATTCCTTGAGCGCGTCCTGGGTGTACCCGGCATAAAACAGGTCGGGGTACTGTGCCAGGCTGGAGCGCAAGTCATCGGCCAGGGCGCGCGCCTCGGCCAGTTGCGCGGTCATCGTTTCGGTGTCGCTGCGATGCACGGCGCGGATGGACAACGAGCAAGCGCGGGTCAGTTGACGCGCGGTGGCCAGGGCCTTGTCACGCGCGGCGGTGCGGGCGTCGAAGGTCTGGCGGATCTGTTCGGCAATGGTTTCGAGTTTTTGCACAGGATTACTCAGTGGTGGGAGGTTCGGGAGGATGCGGCGGGCGGAAAAGACTCTCGGCCAGCGAGGAATTCCCCGGCACGGTGATCTCTCCAAAGGCAGCCTCATAACGGGCTACGTTTTCAGCCAGCGCGCGTAAAAACAGCTTGGCGCTGAGCGGCGCCATCAACACACGCGCCGTGACCTTGGCCTGAGTCTCACCGGGCAGCAGGTGGGCGAAATCGATCACCAGGTC
This sequence comes from Chloroflexota bacterium, assembly GCA_016191845.1. Taxonomy (GTDB): domain Bacteria; phylum Chloroflexota; class Anaerolineae; order Anaerolineales; family Villigracilaceae; genus JACPVF01. Next base: position 695,535 of record JACPVF010000007.1, on the reverse strand, counting down.
TGCGGGAGAGTGCGAGATGCGCGCCAGATTGGCGTAGACAGGCTCGAAGTCCGCGGGGATGACCAGGCTGGGTCCGGCGGGCGGTTTGGGCGGGGTGGTCATGGGCTGAGCCTAGAACGGGATGTCGTCTTCGGGCGGCATCTCAGCCATGCCCATATCGCCGCCGGCCACGGGTCCGCCCTCGCCCTCGCCACGGGAGGAGAGGAAGCGCACGGTGGAGGCCGTCACCTCGAAGGAAGCGCCCGCCGTCCCATCCTGCTTGGACCAGATGCGGGGTCCGCCGGTGTTCTTGTCGGGAGTCAGCCGGCCTTCGATCAGCACCTTCGAGCCTTTTCGTAGATACTGATTGCAGATCTCGGCTTGTTTGCCCCAAGCCGAAACACGGAACCAGATGGTTTCCTTCACTTGCTCGCCATTCGAGGCCGTGTACTGGCGGTTGGTGGCGACCGAGAATGATGTGACCGCCTGGCCCGAAGGCGTATAGCGCATTTCAGGGTCCTTGCCGACATTGCCAACGATGATCAGGGTGTGATACATGGGGGAATCTCCTCTTGTGTATAGGGAACGCCGCATTGCGCGGCGTTTTGAATTTCTACTATTGTACACTACTTCGATTATCGCGCGCATTATAATCATGGCACCATGCAAAACCTGAAAACATACACGCTCAAGATCATCCTCAGCCTGGTCACCTTGTGGATCGAGGTCCGCGCCTGGTTGGCATTTTATGCTGCCGCTCAATCCATCGGATCCCTGACCCCGCGTTGGATTCTGGGACTGGCAGCCTTTTCTGCGCTGGAGTTCGTCACCCTGCTCCTGACCTTGGGCCTGCTCTGGCTGCCCCAACAGACCCTGCCGCTTCTGGTGGGCCCCGTCCGACTGCGTGAACGTCTGGGTAAAGTCAATTGGCTGATCGCGGCAGGGCTCCTTGCTGCGCCGCTCTGGTTGTTCGGATACACCTTCTGGTCTGGGTTGTTTTCCTCATCCGACCTGCGGTTATACGTGTTTATCCTGTGGGTAACCGCATTGGGCTTCCTTCTCACGCGCGGAGCGACTCCGCTTGCGTGGGAGGCACTTTGGCTGGGTTCTGTCCTTGCAGGTGCTGCCGCCGCGTTGACGGGTTATCTGCTTGAGGTCACGTCATACCCCTTTTCGCTGACCTGGTCCGAGGGCAATCGCATGTACGATTGGTCGGTTATGTTTGGACGTGGGCGCTACATTTATCCTGCTGACCGACCGCTCAAAGCCTTCATTGACGTGGGCCGCCAATTCTTGTGGGGCCTGCCTTTCCTTTTTCCGCAAGCCAATATCGTGATTGTACGTTTTTGGGATTCGTTCATCTTCACCTTCCCATACATGTTGCTCGGCTGGCTGGCTTTCCGCCACTGGAGTGAAGAGCGTCTACCCTGGTTCCTGGCAGGCTTGTGGGTCTTTCTGGTGCTCAACCAGGGACCCATCTATACGCCGTTGGTGATATGTGCGGTGCTGGTGGCGCTAGCCTGGCGCTGGCCGCCCCCTTTCGCCTTGACAACGATTATCCTGGCAAGTTTCCTGGCCCAGATCAGCCGCTGGACCTGGCTGTTTGCGCCGTCGATGTGGGCCATCATTCTGGCCTTTGGCAGCGCCAAACTGACCGACCGCCGCACCTGGGCCCGCGCCATCTCATTCGGCATTGCAGGCATTCTTGGAGGATACGTTCTTCCCTGGGTGTATGTGACGATCCGTAATCTGAATCCCTCTGGACTGGATCCCGCCTACACAGCGGGTAAGATCGGGACACAGGCCTTGTTGTGGTATCGGTTGTTTCCCAACCCGACCTTCGGCGCAGGGATCCTGTGGGCGCTGTTCCTTGCAGTGGGGCCACTGGTTATCTGGCTGTTCCTGCTGGGACGGCGCGGAGTATGGCGTCCCAACCCCTGGCAGGTATTGGCGGTGATCGGTGCGCTGCTGGCTTTTCTGGGTGTGGGGTTGACCGTCAGTGTGAAGATCGGCGGCGGGAGCAACTTGCACAATATGGACATGTTCCTGATCGGCATGGTCTTTGCTGCAGTGGCCGCCACACAGGGGACGAGACTCACGTCCCTGTTACGGAACCAGCTCACAGGGCGGATCGAGCGGGTCGTTTTGCTGTTGATGCTCGCTATCCCGGCCTTCATGCCCTTCTCGGCGTTACAGTCCCAGTCCCTGCCGCCCAAGGAAGATGTACAGCAGGCGTTGACTTCCATCCAAAAGGAGACGACTTTCGCCGCACAACAGGGCGAGGTGCTGTTCATGGACCAGCGCCAGTTGCTGACCTTTGGGTACGTAAAGGGGATTCCACTGGTGCCTGATTACGAAAAAAAAGTATTGATGCAAAACGCCATCGAGAATGACGCGGCTTATTTTGAAGCATATTATCGCGACCTGAGCCAGGGTCGATTCGCGATGATCGTGAGCGAGCCGCTCAAAATGGGTCTGAGCAACGACGAGGATAATTTCGGTGAGGAGAACGACTCGTGGGTGCAGTGGGTATCCAAGCCGACGCTATGTTTCTACAAACCTTTATTCACTTTCAAGAGTGTGGGCGTGGAACTGCTCGTGCCGCGCAATAATATCGAGGCCTGTGCCAAATACCTGAAATAAGAACTAACACGGAGTGCGGACTTAGGTTCGCACTTTTTTATCCGTAAGAAATACGGCAACGGGTTTGTCTGTGCGATAACCAAACGGAGGTGCGATATGACAGAAAAACCTGATTTGCCGAAGCGCTATCACCCTGCCCTGGTGGGCCTGCACTGGTTCATGGCGCTCTTCATTCTGATGATGCTGGCCGTGGGCAGACTGGTCTTCCCTTCCCTGAGCGGAGATCCTGCCAGGGAGTCGGAGATGGTGCGGGTCCACATGTTCATCGGGATGTTCCTGCTGATATTGGTGATCGTGCGCTTCATCGTCCGCCTGCGGACCCCAAAGCCTGCACCCGCCACGACGGGCAACGCATTCCTCGATAAAGTAGGCGTGGCAACCCATTACCTGTTGTACTTCTTCATCTTCCAGATGGCGATGAGCGGAGTAGGGACGATGTTGGCCGCTCAGTTGACTCCCATCCTGTCGGGCAGCGTCATTGCGATCCCCGACCACCTATTGGACTTTCCGCCCTATGCCGTCCACGGGTTGACAAGCTGGTTGCTGCTGGCCCTGCTGGCCCTGCATGTCGGCGCGGCTCTCTTCCATCAGTTCATCCGCAAGGACAATTTGTTCGCCCGCATGTGGTTCGGCAAATAATCCTGCCATATCCCCCAAAGGTTCCATCGAAATGGTGGAACCTTTTTCGTTGCCTGTTCGTCCCTCGTAAGCAAAACTTTATTGAGGTGTACGAACATGAATATCACTATTACCACCAAGCACATATTGATCGTTTTTGGCGTCCTGTTTTTGGCCGTGATCGCCTGCATGCCCATTGCCATGGTCATGGCCTATCCCGCCGCCCCGTCAGAGGATGCGCCCGCCACCCAGGCGGCAGCCACAATCCAGGTGGCGTTGACCCAGTCGGCGGCACAGCCCACAGCCCTGATTCCCTCGCCGACGGTCATCCCCGCCACCAGCACCCCCGTCTATACGGCCACCCCCGTCTCGTACTGTGACTGGGTCGAGTTCGTCAAAGACGTGACCATCCCAGACGGATCCACGTTCGCGCCGGGCGAGAGTTTCACCAAGATCTGGCGGTTGAAGAACCGCGGCACCTGCGCGTGGACTCCCGATTACAAACTGGTCTTCACCAGCGGCGCCCAGATGAGCGGACCGTCCGTCATCTCGCTGCCTGGCTATGTGGCCCCCGGCCAGACCGTGGATGTCTCCGTCACGTTGACGGCTCCCTCGGCCGGACACTACACAGGCTACTGGATGCTGCGCAACCCCGCGGGCTCCCTGTTCGGCGCGGGCCCCAAGGCCGACACGGCCTTCTACGTGGACATCCTCTCGAAGGACACCCTGCCGCATGGCACGGTGACGGGTAACTTCTGTTACCCGAGCGAGTTCAACCCGCCGTTGATCCTGTATTTCGAGAACGCCGTTACAGGTGAGGCTATCCAGTTCTCGATCCCCGAGAACAACCTGACCTTCAGCGTGCTGCTGCCCAACGGCACCTACTATGCCTACGCCTGGGCGCCCAACTACAACCTGGAAGGCGCCTACGTCAACCCTGATCGCACGATGAAGACTCTCATCGTCAAAGGCGGACAGACCACCAGCAGCATCGCCGTCTGCGACTGGGATGTGGTTCATCACGCTCGCGGACAGTAGAGATAGAAGTGAAAAGTAAAAAGAGATTCGGATGTGATTGCGTCCGAATCTCTTTTTCTTTGTCATTTCTTAACTTTACTGTAAATGGTTAACCGCTTTTATTGTCTTAGCCAGCTACTTAAGGTCTTTAACGCTTTATCAATTAATTTATTTTCTCTAGAACTCAATAGTGACCATAATTCTTTTTGTGCAACTTGAAAGGCTTTTTGATAACTCAAAATCAATTCGGTCTGAGTCCATGCTGGCAACAAACTTTCCTTCACCTTTTGAGCGCGTTTTGTTGCGCCTTTTGATTGAGCCAGAATCACAAGATAACAAAAGAACACCCCAAGGTCTCGGATTTGTGCAAATCCCCAATCTGGCGGCCAATCACCAGCAAGCACAACAGACTGATTTTCTTCAATAACCTGACCATTAAACATCAAGTATTTTGTCGGTATGCTCCTGAAATGCTCTCTGGCCTGCTGTTCTGCGTCCGCTCTATTCAAAAAGTCTTTCATGCTCACTATTCCATAAGCATTTTGCCAAAAGGCAACGACTTCCATTTTTGAATAGTCAGCTACAAATGCTGTATGAGGTTGATTATCACCACCAGGTGAAGCAGTCCAACCAACAACTGCCACCTGAGGGTTTGAAACCACGTTAACTGCATAGTAGTGTGGAAGTATCCAAGGCCAATCGTCGGGAACAGGCGCGAGAATCTTTGAAAACGAACCACTAGCATCAACGTCGGGAATGCTCATAATAATCCTACCAAGCCGCTAATTACACCTCAAGCCTCAGCAGCGGAATCTCCATCTCCTGCGGGGTCAGGCCGCCATGATGACCGTAGAACTTCTGCTCGAACTTGTCCTTGACGAACCACCAGACCGCCTCACCGCGATAGGGCAGGATCACCAGATTCCCCACCCGCGCGCGGAACTCGGGGGAGATCGTCGGACCGAAGTAACCGTCCTCGATCAACTCCTGCACCTTGGCCACGTCGGCTTTGCCTACCAATCGCGTGGCTAGGAAATACTGCGCCTCGTCGATCAGACCATCCTTGACATGCAGGAACATGTCACGCGCCGAGCCGGCAGGCACAAGCAACTCCCCTTTGTGGTTGGATCGGAAGAAGTGTTCCACGCCCTTGAAACGCGGATCGGCGTTCAAGAAAATGGTCGTCCGCGGATCCACTTCGGAGGCGCCGTGGTCAGCCGTCAACAGGAACAGGACGCGCTTTCCGCTTTTGAACACACGTGCGAAGAAGTTCTCCAGCACCAGCAGGAAGGTCTCAATTTCGGCTTCGAGTTGTGGAGCATTGGGTCCGTACTCGTGACAGATGCCATCCACCTTGTCGAAGTAAAAGTGGAAATAGGAGGGAGAAGTCTGCTTCTCGATCTCCAATCCCAGGTTGACCAGCGCCTCGGGCAGGGTGCGGAAGGCGTGCAGATCCGCGCCTCGCATCACCTGCAGGGAGTAGGTCGAGGGGGTGTAGTCGCGCAGGCCAAAGACGTGCGAGCGAACGCCCAGGTTCACCAACTCCTGGTAGAAGGTCCGAGTCGGATACAGAGTCGCGGGATCGACCTTGAACTTCTTGAGCGTATCGCGGACCGTATCGCCCGCCCTGGAAAACAGCAGCGGCGTAATGATGCGATCCAAACTCGGCTCGTAGAAGAACCACTCGTACACACCGCTCTCGCCCACAGGCAGCCCCGTGTGGATGGTGGTGATGTGCGCCGCCGTAGTGGACGGGAACTGCGAGGTCAGTTTTTCGACGCGACCGTCGCGCGCAACGCGCCGAAGGAACGGCACGTCTTGAAAGCGTTCGAAGAAACGCCAGCCAAATCCATCCACGAGAAACAGCACGACCGCATCATATTGCTCCGACGCAAAGGCATCGCGAATACGCTGCGGGATTCCCGCGAATCCGCCAGCATCGTAGCGCGGCTTGACGAAGGTTGGGTTCACAACTTCTACGCCTTCCCCAGGATCATGCGCGCTGCGCGGCGGCCGATCTCCACCGCGAAGTTCGTGCCACGATCCCACGGGTAGACCTGACTCATCGACGCGAAATACAGGCCTTCGATGGGCGTTTGAATGCTGGGAATATTGACCGAATGATTCAACAGCGGCACAGGTTGGGCATAGTTGGTCTTGAAGACCCACACCTTGTTGACCCACTCGCGCGTGAATTTCGGGTTGATCTTCTGGAAGGCCGTGATGTAAATGTCGAGCAGCTCGTCATCGCTCAACGAAAAATACTTGTGGCCCAGTTCAAGATAATCGCCCGCATACACGATATGGTCGCCGCCGAAATGCTCAGGCGAGACGTAGTTCGTGTGCTCCACCAACGCCAACATCGGGAAGCCCGCCTCCTTGGGCAGGTTGTACCAGTAGTAGCCTTCCTCCGAAAGCTGATGCTTGAGCGACAGCACCATCACCACCGCGCCCATCGACTTTAGGTCCAGCAGGCCTTTGAGATAACCCGCGGGCAGATCAGGAGCCAGCTTCGCCAGCAGATTCGGGGACGTGGTGACCAGCACACGGTCGAAGGTCTCGACCTTGTCCGACTCGATCGACAGCCCAGCCTGATCCCGTTTAATCGACTTGACCTGCGCCCCCAGCCTGATCTCGACTCCCATGCCGCGCAGCTTCTCCGCAAACAGGTCCGCGAACTTCTGGAAGCCGCCTTCGAAGGTACCGAGGCGCGTGGTGCGCGCCTTGATGCGCGCCCACATCCAGGCCATGTTGACATCTTGATAGAACGGGCCGAATTTCCCGATCAGCAGCGGCTTCCACATTTTTTCATAAACGTTTTTTCCCGCCCACTTCATCATCCACGAGTCGGCGGTGACCTGCTCCAGCGCGCGCCAGTTATTCGTCAGGCGCAGGTACAGGCCCACGAACCCGAAGCGGATCTTGTCGAGGCTGAAGCCCAGGCCAGGGAAAAGCAAAGCCTTGAGGATCGAGTCGAACGGATAGAACTTGCCCTTGTGATACATCACGGTCAGCGGACGCGGGAAGATCACCTTATCCGAAAGTCCCAATTCATTGATCAGCCCCAGCATGTGACTATCGGATTGGAACCAGTGATGATAGAACTTCTCCACCGACCAATCCCAGTGCGGCTCCTTGAAACCCGAAGCCAGTCCGCCCACATAATTGGCGGATTCAAAAATTGTCACGTCGTGTCCAGCGTTGCGCAGGTCGTAGGCGGCAGCCATGCCGCCGTAGCCCGCGCCGATGATGGCTATTTTCATAAAATATTTCCTTTGTGGGCGGACGTCCGTCCGCCCCTACGAATTAATTTTCAACTTCCGTGCGCAGCGAGTCGCTCCACTTGACGCCCTCGCGCGTCAGATAGTATGCACCCAGCAGGGTGATGGGCAGCCAGAGCGCCACATGCAGCACGAGTGTGTACCCCGCCGCCGTAGCTTGATCCACGCCATAAGCGGTCAACACGGCGATGCCTGGCGCATCGAAGGTACCGATGTACCCGGGCGCCGACGGAATGGTCGTGGCCAGGTTGACGATGCCGTTCATCAGCATCAACGCGAAGAAACTGACCTGGAACGGGAAGGCGTGCATCACGAACCAATACTTGCCCGTCTCCAGCAGCCAGATGAGGACCGAGGTAAAGAAGACCATCAGCACGTTGAACGGTGAACGCAGCGAGGCCAGCCCATCCAGAAATTTGTGCATGATGCCGCTGACTTTTTCCTGCATCCCCTTTGGCACGAAGCGCACGATGAACCAAATCCCAAGGCGGGCCGTCACTTGCGGATACATGGCCGCCAGCAGGAAGATCACCAGCGCACCAAGGAACACGCCCGTGCCGATCACCGCCACCTGCTGGATGTTGCCCACGAAGCCTGAAGACCCCGTCAGCTTGGCCAATTCAGACAAGTTGACGAACACGAAGGCCAACATCACCACGCCATCGAAGATACGCTCGACGATGATGGTCGCCAGCGAAGCGGAAACGGGCACGCCCTCCTTGCGCTTCAGGATGACCGCCCGCAGTACCTCGCCCGCCCGCGCGGGATAGATGTTATTGCCCATGTAACCGATGGTCGTGACAGGAAACATGACCTTCGTGGGAATCTTCTTGATCGGCCCCAGCAGGTAATGCCAGCGCCAGGCCCGAATCCACATGCCGATGAAATACACACCGATGCCTGGAATCAACCACCAATAGTTGGCCGATTTGACCGTATCCCAAAACTGGTCCAGATGAAGGCCACGCAGCGACAACCAGATGAAGAAGATGCTGATCAGCACTCCAAGCCAAAATTGCCATTTTTTCATGGGCGGGATTGTAACACGGCGGCGATATAATCCGCGCATGGACCTCAACCAGCCCGCACCAGACTTCGAACTGCCCGACCTCGACGGGCATCCCCACCGCCTGAGTGACTACCACGGGCGGATCGTGGTGGTGGATTTCTGGTCGTGCGAATGCCCCCACTCGGAGCGAACTGACCGCTCGTTGATGTCCACCTTTATCCAATGGGATGACGAAGTAGTGCTGTTGACCATCGCCGCGAATCGGAGCGAATCCGCCGAGGCGGTGGCCGAGGCCGCTAAAACGCGCCGCCTGCCCAGGGTCCTGGTGGACAGGGAGCAGGCCGTTGCCAGTTTATATGAAGCACAGACCACCCCCCACGCCTTCGTCGTCGACCGGGAGGGCATCCTGCGCTATCGCGGCGCAGTGGACGACGTGGCCTTTCGGCAGAGAACCCCGACCCGCTTTTACGTCGAGGCGGTGGTTGAAGCGTTATTGGAAGGGCGGCAGCCTGAGGTTCAGGAGACTCCCGCCTTCGGCTGCGTCATCGTGCGCGATATTTAATGCTAGAATCGAACTGTGACCGATATCCAGGCCCGCATCAACCTGCTCAAGAAGATCCACCTGTTCCACGATTTCGCGGAGGAACACCTGCGTGACATCGCAGAACGTTTCACCGAGCACGAGTATGCCGAGAACGAGGTGATCTTCCACCAGGGGGACAAGCCCGAAAACTTCTACCTCATCACGAAGGGCAAGGTCAGCATCGTCCGCAGGAAGGATCGTAAGGAAGAGGTGCTGGCCACCCTGGTGACCAACGACTACTTCGGCGAGATGGCGCTGGTCTCGAATCGATCTCGCTCGGCCACCGTCACCGCGCTCCAGCCGACCAGTGTGCTGGCGCTCTCGATGGCAAACTTCCACGAGATCCTCAAGAAGAATCCCAAGCTCAAATCCAATCTGGATATCACCATCCGCAGCCGCACCCTGGCGCGGTTGCTGCACTTCAAATGGTTGCGCCCCAACGAGGTGGTGTATTTTCTGGCGCGTAAACATGTCGTCGTGCTGTACCAGTCGTTGATGGCACCCGTGTTCATGTTGCTCCTGCCGCTCGCACTGGCTTTTTTTGCGGTCATGAGTCCCGTCTCCATCGTACCGCGCATCCTGGCCGTCATCACTCTGGTATTGGATATTGCCTGGGCGGGTTGGCGCGCTCTGGATTGGAGCAACGATTACTACGTGGTAACCAACGAACGCGTGGTCTGGCTCGAAAAGGTGGTCGGCATCTACGACAGCCGCCAAGAGGCGCCGCTCAGCACGATCCTTTCGGTGGGCGTGGAAACGGACATGTGGGGCCGTGTGCTGGATTACGGAAACGTGATCGTGCGCACCTTCGTGGGACAGATCCCTTTCAACAACGTCACCCAGCCCTCCCAGGCTGCACGGGTGATCGAGGAATACTGGAACCGTACCAAGCAGGTGGCGGTCAGCACCGAAAAAGAGGCCATGAAGAACGCCATCCGCACCCGCCTTGGCCTGCCCATTGCAAAGAAACCTGAACCGCCCCCGCCTCCACCTCCACCGCCCAAATCACGCAATCCCATTCTGCGGGCCATGGCCTCCAATACGCTCAAACTACGTTATGAGATGGGCGATACGGTCATTTATCGCAAACATTGGATGGTACTCCTCGAGCAAACCTGGCAACCGCTGGTATTCATCCTCGTGCTGACGGTTTTCTGGATCAGCCATACCATCGGCGTGATCGCTGACCCGGCGCGCAACCTGTTCTGGTCGGATACAGGCTTCACCGTCGACACGCTCTTCCTGGCCATCCCGATTATGATGATTCCCTTCTTTATCTGGCTGGGCTGGCAGGCAGTGGACTGGAGCAACGATATCTTCCAGGTGACCAACGATCAGATCATTGACATCGACCGTAAGCCCTTCGGCCTGGAAGAACGCCGCGCAGCGCAACTGGAGAACATCCTCAGCACGCAGTACAAGCGCGTAGGCGTGTTAAGCAATTTGTTCAACTACGGGACGGTGTACATCACCGTGGGCGGGACGCAGTTAGCCTTTGAGGATGTGGTCGACCCCGCTACGGTCCAGTCGGATATCGACCGGCGCCGCATGGCGCGCAGCGCCAAGACCAACGAAGCCAAGGTCGCCACCGAACGAGACCGCATGGCCGAATGGCTGGCTGCCTACCATCAGAACGCGGATGAGTTCCGCCGCGACTATGACAACAAGAACAAAAGCGGGTAAAATCGGTGGACTTCCAGAGGTAAGAAGAAATGGCACTCCGAACTATTGTTACCCTTCCTGAACCTGTCCTGCGCCGCAAGGCGCGTCCCATTACCAAATTCGACGGCGACCTGCAGACCCTGATCGATGACATGATCGAGACCATGCGCCAGGCGCCCGGCGTTGGGCTGGCCGCGCCGCAGGTCAATATCGGCGAGCGGCTGATCGTGGTCGAATACGGCGACGAGGTCGAAGACGAGAACGGCGAGATCGTCGAACTGCCCAAGAAATTATTTGCGGTGATCAACCCCGAGATTATCAAAGCTTCCGAAGAGACCGAAATGGGCGTGGAGGGCTGTCTCTCCATCCCAGGCCTGGTCGGCGAAGTGGAACGCTTCTCAGCCATCCAGATCAAGGGACTCAACCGCCACGGCAAGCCCGTCAAACTCAAGGCCGAGGGCTGGCTGGCGCGCATCTTCCAGCACGAGATCGACCACTTGAACGGCGTGCTCTTCCCTGACCGGGCCGTCAAGGTGTGGAAGCCAACCGAGCCGGTGCCGGTCGAAGCCGAAGGATAGCTTCCTTCCCATCCATGTACCTCAAACATCTCTCGCTGACCAACTTTAGAAACTTCACCCGCCTGGACGTAAGCCTGCCCCGGCGGGTTGTTGTGTTAACAGGCAACAACGCGCAGGGCAAGACCAGCGTGCTGGAAGCCATCTATTTTCTGGCAGCGTTCACATCCTTTCAAACCCACACGGACCGGCAACTGGTCAACTTTCGAGCGGCGCGTGAATCGCTGGCGGTGACCCGTCTCGTTGCGGAATATGCGCGCGGTGGACGCAGTCATCGCATGGAAGTGCGCCTGATCCTCGAGCCGACCGGGGCCAACGGACAGCGCCTGCGCAAGGAAATCCTGCTGGACGGCGTGAAGCGCTCGATGAGCGAGGTGATCGGCCACTTCAACGCGGTTATCTTCGTACCGCAAATGTCGCAAATCATCGAGGGCGCGCCCGATGACCGCCGCCGTTATCTCAACCTGGCGCTGGCGCAGACCGTCCCCGCTTACGCGCGTGTGTTGAGCGAGTACAACCAGGCGCTCACGCAACGCAACGCCCTGCTCAAGGCGCTGAGCGAACGCCCGGGCAACGGCGACCAGCTCTCGGTGTGGGACGAAACGCTGGCCCGCCTCGGGGCGCAGATCATCCTGTGGCGCATCCAGGCTGTACAGGAGATCGAGCGCTTCGCGGCGCGAGTCCACTCACAGTTGACACGCGGAGCCGAGGTCCTGCGCCTGGCCTACGAGCCCGCCTACGATCCGCTGCCCAAACCGAGCGGACAGCTCGGCCTGAAGATCGACACCGTGGTGGACCGCTCGGGCCTGGACCTGAAGACCATCGAGGCGGGATTCCGCGAACGGCTGACACAGATCCGTGGAGAGGAGATCGTTCGCGGCGTGACGACCATCGGTCCGCACCGCGACGAGCTGCGCTTCCTGGCCAACAACATCGACCTCGGCGATTACGGCTCGCGCGGACAGGTGCGCACGACCCTGCTGGCGCTCAAACTGGCCGAGGTGCAATGGATGAAGGAGCGCACGCAGGAGTGGCCCGTCATCCTGTTGGATGAGGTGATGGCCGAACTTGACTCGCAGCGCCGCACCGACCTGCTGCAATACGTCGGCGAGACCGAGCAGGTGCTATTCACTACCACGGATCTAAACCTGTTCACATCCGAATTTGTACAGCAAGCCAGGGTATGGAACGTGGATGCTGGCACCATCACAGAAAGGGATGAAATATGACCTGGCTACGATACTGGCCCGCTGCAGAACTCATCGTAATCATGGCGATCCTGTCTTTCATCCTGATGCGTATATGGCGGTCTGCAAAATATAGATCACAACACCCAGCGCCCCACCCGACAACGTTCGGAGGGCGCGTTCGTTTTATATTGCTGTATCTACTGCGCATACTGGGATTTGGACTTGGTCTCCTGCTCGGCCTGGCCCTGTTCGTCATGCTCGAACGTGACATCCTGACCATGCTCACTGAAATGGCACCCACCCCGAGTGAGGTCAGCGTCCCTGCGGACCTGGGTTTTACCGTGGAAGACGTCCGTTTTAAAAGTACGGACAGTTTGACGTTATCGGGCTGGTACGTCCCCGCACAGAACGGGGCCACGATCATTTTGTTGCACGGCTATGGAGGCAATCGTACGGGCATGACCTGGTTTGCTCAGCAATTGGTGGATTCAGGTTACGGCGTATTGATGTACGATGAGCGCGCCTCAGGCGAAAGCCAGGGCGATCACCGCTCTTATGGTTGGGAAGACCCACGCGATGTGGATGGAGCAATTCGTTTTTTGTCAGAAAGAGGAGCCGCTGACAACGTAGGCATCGCAGGCTGCTCGACGGGGGCGGATATCGCCTTGCACAGCGCCGCCCTCAACCCCGCGCTGGATGCCGTGTGGGCGGACGGTGCGTCCACCATCCGTGCCCAGGACCTGCCTGCGCCAAGAGACCCGCTCATGGTGGTCATCACTCTTAGTAATTATTTTTTAGATTGGGCTTACAGCGTCAGGCTGAGCATGCAGCCTGTACCATTGGTCGAGCTGTTAAAAGAGATCGCACCGCGCCCGATCGTGCTGGTCGGCGGAGGAATGAAGAATCCGTTGCTGGGCGCCAGCGAAGGCGATTTTTATACATATCGCTACGCACAGATTGCAGGTCCGAATGCAGAGCCTTGGGTCATCCCCGAAGCCACACATTGCGATGGTCCCCTTCAGCGCCCTGAGGAATATTCCATGCGGCTGGTACAATTCTTTGACAAGGCTTTTGATATTAAGCGATAATTGGATCGGAGGCAGATATGACCGTCAAACACACAACTGATGTCGAGGCGAAGAACGTCACTGCGGGCAGGGACACGACCATCCAGGTGCTCATCTCTGCGCAGGAGGGCCCGAACTTCGCCATGCGCAAGTTCTCGATGCAGCCCGGCGGCGGGATGCCGCGCCACACCAACACGGTGGAGCACGAACAATACGTCCTGCGCGGACAGGCCACCATCACCATCGGTGACGAGACGTATCACGTCCAGGCTGGGGATGTGGTTTTCATCCCAGATGGTGTGATCCATTCTTATGAAAATACGGGCGAGGAGCCTTTCGAATTTCTATGTCTGATCCCCAACAAGGAAGACAAGATCACGGTCGTCGATGAAACGGCTTGCTAATAACAAGAAACAAGAACGGGACGATGCTTATCGTCCCGTTTGCTTTTCTGTGCAATCTGCGTAATCTATGAATTTTACAAAGGCGTCTTGGCGGGCACGCCCGGCTTGCGGGGATATTTCGGCGGCGTGGCGGCGGTCTTCTCCACCATCACCAGGAAGCGGTCATCGGCCACGCCCGGCAGGTTAACCTGCATCACCTGTTTCAAACGCCCACCCAACAACTTCATCGCCCCTTCCGCGGACTGCGCTTCGGCGGGTCCGCTTTCGCCTTTTTGGGCCAGCATCATCCCACCCACCTTGATGAGCGGCAGCAGGAACTCGCTTAACACGTTCATCTGCGCCACCGCGCGGGCCACGGCCCAATCGTAGACTTCACGGTGCTTCGGGTCCTGGCCGAGGGTCTCGGCGCGGGCCTGGATCACGTCCACACCGTCGAGGCCGAGTACGCGCACGATGTGCTGGCAGAACATGGCCTTCTTACCCACCGATTCGACCAGGGTCAGCTGCAGGTTTGGGTACAGGATCTTGAGCGGCAAACCAGGGAAGCCCGCGCCCGTGCCCACGTCCACCAGACGGGTCGGCGGATTGGCCTTCCAGGCCAGCACACACGAGAACGAGTCGAGGAAATGCTTGGTGCGGATGGCTTCCATCTCGCGGATGGCGGTCAGGTTGAACTTCTGGTTCCAGTCCATCAACTCGCGCTCGTAGGTGATGAGCGACATCACCTGCCGGCCGGTGAGGTGGATGTTGAAAAGCGTCTGCGCAGCCTGGGCAAGTTTTTCCATCGCGGTGATTATATAACAAAAAAGGGGCAGGCTTGCGGCCTGCCCCCAACGGGTGACTCCTACTTGGTCTCTTCGACCTGGGTGGACTTGGCCGCCTTCGGCTTGCGGATGCGGCGGAAGAACGCGCGCCCGATCAGGAACAACATGTAGAACGGCAGCAGCACCAGCAGGATGATCCACAGGTCGCGCAGGAAGAAGCGGATGAAGAAATCGACAAAGCCCTGCAGGAAGTTGATCAGCCCCTGGATGGCGTCGCGCGCCACGCCCGCAGGCTTCCAGCCAGCGATCTCCAACGGCTGGACCGTCGCCTCGGCGATGACGTTGATGTTAATAGCCGAGAGCGCCGCGGACTCTTCGTAATATTTCATCTGACCCTTGACCAACTCGATCTGCTCACGGATGGCGGTCAACTGGTTGAAGACGTCCAGCACATCCTGCGTGTCGGTGGCGTTTTCCAGGATCTTGTTCAGCTGCGCCTCGGTGGCTTCGAGGTTCTTCAGACGCGATTGCAAATCGACATAATCAGCGGTGACGTCCTGACCCGAGCGGGATTCGCTCTGCACCTCGACCACATCCTTCTTGATCGCATCCAGCGCCTGATCCAGTTTCTCGGATGGCACACGGATGGTGAGGGTGGCCTGCGGCACGTCCACGTAGCGGTCGCCGCTGTAGACCTGGGTCTGGTAGCGGTTGGACGAGACGACGTAACCACCCAGGGTCTTCGCCAGCGCCTCGATCGCCTTCGTGCGCGCGTCCACGTCCGTGACGACGATGGCTACGTCCGCATTCTGGATGACGAGCCGTTCCACGGCCGCCGCCTGAGCGCCTCCTCCGCTGGAGGGCAAGGCGTCCTGTCCGGCCGCGTACTCATTGACAACAGGCGCGCCCACCGAGCGGGAGTCCATCATGGGAGCGGCGGCAGGCATCTCCATCTCTGGCGGTGCGGGGGTCATCGCAGACTGCGAGGCGCAGGCAGCCAGCAGCAGGGCGGCGATCATTGTGACAAATACAAGGCGTTTCATGGTTTCTTCTCCTCTGAATCAATCATCGTTCGGTTGAATCAAGAACGCCCGGCGGGCTGGAAATGTTCCCCATGCAAAAATCCGTTACCAGCCTTCGGCCAGACGGAGCGCGTGTTTCTCGGGCAATTTCGCCTCGCGGATGCGCGCCTGCACCTCCGGCACATTGTAGGGCACGCGGCGCGGGGTCCAGGTTTGGGCCTCGGAATCGTAGATGGCGAAGGCGGCGCGGGGATCGCGATCACGGGGTTGGCCGACCGAGCCCGGGTTCAGGAGCATGCGCGAAGTCAGATTGAGGGGCAGGTCCACCCTGGGGGTCTCGAGCCAGACACGGTCGGTGGTCTCATCCAGGCGGAAGCTGCACTGAATGTGGGAATGTCCCACGAAGCACCAGGGCGTGTCGAAGTGATCGAAGTTCAGGCGCGCCGAGAGCGTGTTGAGCACGTACTCCCACAGCGGGTCACGCGGACTGCCGTGAGCCAACGTGGCCTGCCCGCGGACCTTGGAACTCGATGGGATGGAACGCAGGAAATCGAGGTTATCGGCGTTCAGCACTTTTTCGGTCCATAACAGCGAGCGGCGCGCGTCGCCGTTGAAGGTCTCGAAAGGCATGCGCCCAAGCGCCGCCACGTCGTGATTGCCCAGCAGGCAGACCAGGCTCGGCAGTTCGCGGATGGCCTCCACCACGGCGTTCGGGTCGGGGCCGTACCCCACCATGTCGCCGAGGCACCAGGTTTCGTCCACAGAACCCGCAGCGTTCAGGACGGCTTCGAGGGCGGTGTAGTTGGCGTGGATGTCCGAAATGACCAGGATGCGCATGATTACTCCAACAGCGTTGCAACAGTTCGCAGGATGACCTCGGCCACTTCGCTCTTATCCATCAGCGGCAGGGACTCTTTCCGCCCGTCGGCAAACAACAGGGTGACGCGATTGGTCTCAGCACCAAAACCCGCGTCGACGGTGGAAATATCGTTGGCAACGATCAGATCCAGATTCTTGGATTTCAATTTCTCGCTTGCATTGTCGAGCAGGTCGCGGGACTCGGCGGCAAAGCCGAGGACGACTCGCGGTCTCTTTTTGGACCCTTCGGCTTCGCTCAGGGCAAGCCGAAAGCCTGCCACCGCTTTCAAGATATCGGGCGCCGCCTCGAGTTCGATCTGCGGAATCCCGTCCCGTTTCTTCATCTTATCAGCCGCGACATGCTTCGGGCGGAAGTCGGCCACCGCGGCCGCCATGACCAACGCGTCGGCGTCGGCGCATTCGGCCAGCACGGCATTCTTCATCTCCTCGGCTGTGCGGACGGGGACCAGCCGCGCGCCGACGGGGACCGTCAGCGCGGTGGGCGTGGAGATCAGGCAGACGTCTGCGCCCAAGTCGAGCGCGGCCTGTGCCAGGGCGTAGCCCTGTTTTCCCGAAGAGTGATTGGTTAAAACACGCACGGGGTCGAGCGGTTCCTGAGTCCCGCCCGCCGTGACGACGATCTTTTTGTCCGCCAGTTTTTCCTTTTTGCCCAACGCCATGCGGATGCGCCCCAGCACCTCGGCAGGCTCGGACATGCGTCCCTTACCAAGCAGGCCCGAGGCCAGATGGCCCTCGGCGGGGCCGACAATTGTCGCGCCGCGCTCGATCAACGTGGCGAGATTCGCCTGGGTGGCGGGCGCGTCGAACATGCCGCCGTCCATGGCAGGCGCGATCACCAGCGGACAGGTCGCCGCCAGCGCGGTGACGGTCAACAGGTTGTCGGCCAGGCCGTGTGCCAGTTTCGCCATCGTGTCGGCGGTGCAGGGTGCGATGACCAGAAGGTCGGTGGAATGCCCGAGTCCGACGTGCAGCACGTGCGCTTCGCCGCCCCACAGGTCCGAGTCGGTGTAGGCGCGGCGGCCCGTCACCGATTGGAAGGTCAACGGCGTGACGAATTTTTCCGCCGCCGTGGTCAGGATCACATCCACCTGCGCGCCCGCCTGGGTCAGCTTGGACGCCAGGTCCGCCGCCTTGTAGGCCGCGATGGAGCCCGTCACCCCGAGGAGGATGTGCTTGTCTTTCAAAATGCTCATATCGGTTGATTATACCTGTCTGGAATAAAAACTCCGATGCGGTTTGGCATCGGAGTTTCTGGCTAGAACAAGCCTTCCAAATACTGGCGCGTGCGCTCGTGCTTCGGATTGGTGAAGACTTCCTTCGCCGGCCCCGCCTCGATCACTTCGCCCATGTACATATAAATGACATGGTCTGCAAGGCGCTTGGCCTGGCGCAGGGTGTGGGTCACGATGACCGTGGTGTACTGCTGCTTCAGGTCGAGCAGGCGCGCCTCGATGTTCTGCGAGGAGATTGGGTCGAGCGCGGAGGTCGGTTCATCGCCGAGGATGATCTCAGGCTCGACGGCTAATCCGCGCGCCAGGCACAGGCGCTGCTGCTGGCCGATGGAAAGTCCCGTGGCGGGGTCGTGCAGGCGCTTGCCCACCTCGTCCCACAGGCCCGCGATCTCCAGGTAATGCCGCACCGCAGCCTTGTATTCCTTGCGGTCCTTCTTCATCTTGTGGATGTGCATGCCGTAGACGACATTGTCGTAGATCGACATCGGCAACGGCGAGGGACGCTGGGCCAGCAGGCCCACCGTCTTGCGGACCTCGGTCACATCCACTTCGCGGTCGTAGATGTTCTGTCCGTCCACGAGCACCTCGCCCGTGATCTGCGTCCCATCGGTCAGTTCGAGGAAACGGTTGAAACTCTTGAGCAGGGTGGTCTTGCCACAGCCCGAGGGTCCCATGATGACCGTGATCTGCTTCTTGGGAATCTCGATGTTGACGTTCTTCAGCGCCTGCTGTTTGCCATAATAAACGTTCAGGTTCTTGACTTGAATGTGGGTATCCATAATTTTCTTATTCCGTCACTTGATCGTGTACTTGTTCAAACGCGACGCCAGCCAACGCGAGCCGAAACTGACCGCCAGCACGATGATGGTCAGGATCAGCGCCGAGGCGTATCCGCGCTGCTGGACCTCGGGGAAGGGCGAGCCCAACTGGAAGAAGACCGCCAACGGCAGCGACGCCGTCGGGCGCATCAACGAGGTCACGATGCGGTCGGTATATCCCGCCGTGAACAGCACTGAGGCCGCGTCGCCAATCCCACGCCCAAAGGCCAGCAGGATGGCCGTCACGATACCTGGCAGCATCTGACGCGTCACCACCCGCATGGCCACCTCAAAGCGGGTCGAGCCGAGCGCCAGGGCGGCCTGCTCCAGGTCGGCGGGCATGCGACGGATGACCTCATCCATGGCCCGCACCATGATGGGCAGTTCCACCAGCGCCAACACGATGATGCCCGCCAATAGCGAGGCGCGCATCCCAATGGCGATCATGATCGTGAAGCCAAAGGCGCCATACACGATGGATGGGATGCCCCACAGCACGTCCAGCGAAAGCCGTACGTACTGCCCCCATTTCGAACTGCCGAGGTAGGTCTTGAGATACAGCGCAATCGGCAGACTGAACAACATGGCCAACAACGTGCCACCCAACGCCAGGTACAGCGATCCGATGATGGCGTTCAACACGCCGCCTTCCTTGCCCATGTAGAAGCCGCCCTTGGGTGACTGCGTGACCATGTCCCAGGTCAGGGCGGGCAGGCCGCGCGCCACCACCGTCCACAGGATCAAGCCCAGGCTGGCCGCCGCCCCCACCAGCGAGATGCGCATGAGGGTCTTCATGAATAGTTCCATCAGATGGCGCCGCCGCCAATAATTCTTCTTCATGCCCATTTGCGCCTCAACATTCTCTGGAGCACCAGCGTGGACAGGATGTTAAAGATCAGGATGACCACCAGCAACACCAACGCTGCGCCCATCAGGGCCGAGTCATACAACGGGATCGACATCATGTCGCCGTAGTTGTTGGCGATCAGCGCAGGCAGCGGGTAGGCCGAGTCGAAGATCGAGGTCGGGACCTGTGGCACGTTGCCCACCACGATCAGCACGGCAATGGTCTCACCAAAGGCGCGCGACGCACCCAGCACGACCGCCGCCACGATGCCCGGCGTGACTTGCGGCAACACCACATTGCGGATGGTCTGCCATTGCGTGGAGCCCACGGCCAGCGAGGCGTGGCGCAGGTCATTGGGCACCGTCAGGAAGATCTCGTACACCACCGAGATGACCAGAGGAGCGATCATCACCGCCAGCACGATGCCGCCTGCCAGGATACTGAAGCCGGTCGGCTGGTTCACCGCTAAAAACGGGACCCCGCCCAACCAACGTTTCGCCAACGGCGCCAGCACATCCTCCACGAACGGGACGATGGCCAGCAGCCCCCACACGCCATACACCACCGGCGGAATGGCCGCCAACAGATCCAGCACCGGCTTGGTGAAAGACCTCGTGGATGCGTGGGCATACTCCGCCAGGTAGATGGCCGCCAGCAGGCAGGGCGGGACCGCCACCCCCACACCCACCACTGTCACCCATAACGTGCCGAGGATGAACGGCCCAAAACCGAACATCTTCTCGCTCGGCTTCCAGACCGTGCCAAAGAGCAGGTCTGTGAGTGGGAAGGCTTGCAGGATCGGCCAGGCGCGGACCAACAGAGCAATGGTCACCACCACGATCAGGAATACCGGTAAGAGTGTGATGACAAAAAATATTCGTTGGGCGCGCTGATCCTGGCGGATACGAGGCGCGACGGAAGGCCGGGTTGTCCGGCCTTCCGTGTTTTCAAGTGTGAGGATGGGTTCGCTCTGGCTCATTTGAGTTTTGCGAGCGACTCGGCCTGTTGCTCCGCGGTGAGCGGAACATAACCCGCCGATTCGAGATATTGCTGGCCGTCGGTGAGGATCCACTCGATGAAGGCCTTCACCAGCCCGGTCGGCTTGCCCTTGGTGGCGAGATACTCGAAGCGGGCAGGCGGCTCAGGGAAGGTTCCCTGCGAGACCGCGCTGAAGATCTCGGCCTTGACCTTATAGGATTCGCCCGCATCCACCTGGCCGTTGCCGTTGATGTCGATGGGCGGAACCTGCACGCCCGTCACAGGGTTGCCGCTGCCCATATCGAAGACGCTGTTCAGGTTGCTGTACCCGATCCCGAGCGGATCCTTGGCAACCGTATCCACCATCGAAGGTTCGCCATTGATTCCAATGCCCTTCAGATCATCCTGGGCTTTGCCGCCCGCATACTTGGCCCACTGCTCCGCAGCCCCAGCTGAATCGGAGCGAGTATAGACATGAATCTCGTCGGTGATGGAGGGGTCGCCCACCACCTCGCCCCAGGTCTTGATCTCCTGTGAAATGAAGATCTTGGCAAAAACTTCCTGCGAGATGCCCTTGGCCTGAATCTGTTCCTTCACCGGGTTGTCGGCGCTGATGATCGGCAGCACGGCGTCCTTGGTCACCGCCACCCAGTATGCACCCTGTGATTCTTCCTCGGGCTTGATGGCGCGCGAGATCATGCCGATGTCCACCGCACCGGCCAGGGTGTCGGTCATGCCCTTGCCCGCGCCACCGCCCTGGACATCGAACTCCACCTTCGGGTGGATCTTCTGGAATTCCTCAGCCCAGACGGTCATCATGGGATAGAGCGCGAACGCGCCCGAGATCGAGATGGTGCCGCTCAATTCGTCCGAACCCGTATTGGCAGCGGGAGCGGGGGTACCACAGGCCGAGAGGACCAGGGCAGCGATTGCCAACACGGCGAAGAGGGGATACAGTCTGTTTTGCATGGTTACTCCAAATTCTCTCTTGTTGATTATAAAGTCTATGGAATTAGTAGACTTTCAAGCCATAAAAAATCGCCTTTCCCAAGGCTTATTTTCGGCGTTACAGGCTGGCGAGTCCCAACGACTGTCGAACCGCCTCGCGACGTTTGGCCACATCCTCCAAAGAAGTGTGGTCGAGGATGTCCACGATGGCGTTGCGCACATCGCCCATCACCAGGCGCAGCCCGCAGGTCTGCTCATCGGGACAACCGCACGGTTCGTAGGCCATCTGGCTGACGCATTTGATTGGCGCCACCGGCCCGTCCAGCACGCGGAAGATCTGGCCCAGGGTGATCTCGCTGGCCGGCCTGGCCAGGTAATACCCGCCGCCGACGCCCATCTTGCTGTGGAGCAGCCCCGCGTTCTTGAGCGTCAGCAAAATCTGCTCAAGAAACTTGGAGGAGATTTGTTCGCGCTGCGAAATCTCCTTGATCTGCACCACGGGCAGGGGCTCATTCTCGCGGGCGGATCCCGCCAGCATGATCATGGCCCGCAGGCCGTACTCACCGCGTTTGGATAGTCGCATAACTCTACCTAAAGTCTACTTGTCTTATAGACTATGTAATTAATCATAATTCAGTGACTGAATTTTGTCAAGAGGATTCTGTCAGCGAGACCACTTCCCCATTCAGCAGGCCCCGCTGAAGATCCGCGCTTCGCAGGATAACCGCGGCACCACGCATTCCCGACCCGATGGAGATTTCTTCCTCTGCGAGCACGCTCGGGTCGATCAGGACCTTGAGCAGACGCGCCAGCCCAAACGGACCCACCGTCCCGGTGCGGTAGCCGGTCACGGCCAGCACCTCATCCTCGGTAGCCATCGTCAGCCGTGACTGGCCCAGATGGCGGCGCAGGGTCTTCCACGAGATCTGCGCGGGACCCGCCATCAGCGCCATCATGAACTCATCCTGTCCCACGCGGAAAAGGATCGAACGCACCACCTGCGAGGGACGCTGTCCGCGCTGACGTGCGGCTTCTTCCAGCGAATGGATCGGTTCGGTGTGAATGAAAACACGGTGGGGGATTCCCAGCGCCTGCAGGGCCAGGCTGACGGGAGGGATCTCTGTCATGGAACCTCTAATGGATAACCAACCATGTCATTGCGAGGAGCGTTCGTTGCGACAAAGCAATCTCCCAATTTCATGAGATTGTTTCGCCCTCCTCGCAATGACGGCTATTTCGTCTTCGGCTCAAAATCACATAAGTCGCGGATGGGACACTTGCCGCACAGCGGCTTGCGTGCGCCGCACACTTCCCGTCCCAGGCGGATCAGGTTCAGGTGGGCGGCATAATACGCCTCAGGCGGGAAGAGCGCTTCAAGGTGCGGATGCGCCTGCTCGACGGTCATGCGCTCGGGACGCAGGCCGATTCGGCCCGAGACACGGTAGATGTGTGTGTCCACCGGGAAGGCGGGACGTCCCAGTGAAAAACACAATACAATGGCGGCCGTCTTGGGTCCCACACCGTTGAACTTCGTCAACCAGGCACGGGCCTCTTCCACGGGCAGGTCGGCCAGGAAAGACAGATCCAAGTTTCCGCGTTCTTCGGTGATGGCACGCAATACCTGCTGGATGCGCGGTCCCTTCTGGTTGGCCAGCCCCGCCGGGCGGATGGCAGCAATGACCGCCTCGGTCTTCGCATCGCGTACCTGCTCCCAGGTGGGGAACTTGGCCCGCAAGGCTTCGAAGGCACGGTCGCGGTTGACGTCGTTGGTGTTCTGAGAGAGGATGGTCGAGACCAACTCGTCGATGGCGGGCAGCGGGTTGCGCCAGATCGGCTCGCCGAAGGCGCCGAGCAGGCGTTGATGGACAGCCAGGGCACGAGCGGAAAGGTCAGCCATTGAGTTGCAGGGTGAACGCAGGATGGGCCTCACCCGTCTGGAGCCCGCGATGATTCCTGATCGGTTTGACGGGGCCAAATGCAGACAAGGACTGCAATTGCTCCTCGGACAATGCACCAAGTTGTCGCAAGACTTCGAGCACCACTGTCGGACGCACACGGGCTGAGAATACCAGGTAATCGTTCATTCTGGCAGCATCACCATCGATGACCTTGATGGCCACGCCCACGCCCGGGGAGTCGGAGGAGAGCACGCCTGGCAGGATGCCCATGATCTGGTAACCTTCCGCACCGCGCTTGGTGACGATGCGGCCCGCGCCAATCTTCATCACCTCGCAGTCGAACTCGCCGAAGCCGCTGACCATCTCGGAGTACGAAGTCATGGCCGAGGTGATCTTGCGGCAGGCGGCGGCGCGTGGCTCGGGCAGGCTGCGCGGATCACACAAACGCGCCATGCCCAAGGCAGCGTTATAGAGAGGCAGGGCAAAGTTGGGCGCGGAGCAACCGTCCACGCCAAGCTCGATCTTCTCACGTTCGTATCCGCACATCTCCGCCAGCGTGTTCAGGATGTCCTGCTGGATGGGATGCGAGATCTCGAGGTAATTTTCCAGCGGCAGGCCGCGCATCTTGGCGTGAGCCAGCATGGTGGTGTGCTTGCCCGAACAGTTATTGTAGTTGGCCGTGGGCGTCTCGCCGCTGATGACGAACTTGCGGAACATTTCCACATCGCCGGGCATGTGTCCGCCGCATTGAAGGTTGGTCTCTTCGATGCCGATCTTCTTTTGCAATGCCGCCACCGCTTCGAGGTGGATGGCTGCGCTTTCGTGCGAGGCGCACGAGAGCGCCAACTCACGCGGAGTGTATCCATAGAATTCCACGCCGCCTCGTTCCACAAAAGGCAGGGCCTGGAAAGGCTTGGCGCTGGAGCGCAAAAAGGCGACCGTCTGCGGGTCGCCATAAGATGCCAGGAGCCTGCCGTCTGCATCCACCACGGCGATGGAACCGTAATGAATCGACTCGACGATGCGGCCGCGAATCAGTTCGAGCAGAGGGGCATGGTTCATGCCTGTTCCTCGGCCAGGGTGCTGGGGGATGCGTGGTAATGGCGGGAGAAATAATGCGTGAGTCCGTAGCGCAGGCGCTGGACATAATGTCGCTGACGGACGGCCGAGGCTTTGAAGCCCGAGGCCAGGTTATTCGCCAGATTATCGAGCGCGGTTGCGGAGGGTTTCTTGTTCGCCAGACGCTCCAGCTTATCGTGCGCGTGCTTGATGAAATCATACTGGTTGCGGACGCTCTGTGCGTTAATCACGCCGCCGCGGCTGCTGATGATGGTGTAACCCTTGAGTTCGAGCAGACTATTGAGGGTTTCGAGCCAGGCGGGCAGGTCGGCGCTGGCCAGGTAGGGCGGCTGCCCTTTGACGACGGTGTCACCGATGAAGACCACCTTCTCCTCGGGCAGGGTCACCCAGATGGATCCCGACGACGGGCCGGGCCGGCTTTCGAGCAGGATCGGTCCGCCGTCCCAATGCAGGACCAGTTGATCGCTAAAGGAGATCTCGGGCGGCGCCCAGCGGACGCTTCCCAGCCCGGGGATGGATTCCCATTCCGCGCCGGTCTCGTCGCCCTGGGCCTTGAAGGTGGTTGGCCGCGAACGGAAGGACTGCGCCGTTTTCTCGTGCGCGATGACGGTGCAATCCATGGCACGCGCGCCAAGGGTGCGATCGGGGTGACCGTCAAGGTTAACGAGCACGCGCTCGGGGCCACCGCTCAAACTCATGAGCGAGGCGCGCCAGGCGCGCCCATCCTCGGACGAGGGCGGCGCGTCGATCTGAACCAGGCCGCGCGGGCGCACGATGACGCCCAGCGTGACACCGGGATATTGGTCTTCGATGTAAATGGTCTTGGTGATGGCGTGCATGAGACTCCTGAGAGTTTAGTTTGTAGTTTCCAGCTTGAGGCGTCCGGTCTGGCGGAGGAGCCTGCCAGTCTTGCGAGCGCGGGCCACGGGCAGGGTCATCCAGAAGGTGGCGCCTTTATCCACATCGCTCTCGACCCAGATGCGTCCGCCGTGCCCAAGCACGGCCAGGCGGCAGAAGGCCAGGCCCACCCCCAGGCCACCCGGCATCTTGTCCTTGCCGCGCAGGCGGATGAACTTCTCGAAGATGCGTTCCTTTTCGGAGGGCGGAATGCCCGGGCCGCTGTCGCGCACCCACATCTTGACCCAGTCGGCGTTCTCCACCCGTCCGCCGATCTCGATCTGCCCCTCGGGCGGGGTGAACTTGATGGCGTTTTCGAGCAGGTTGATGAACACGCGATGGACCATATCCACGTCCACAGAGATGAGCGGCAGACCCAGCGCCAGATTCTTGACGACGACCTGGCGGCGGCCCGAGGCGCCCGGCTCCACGTCGCGGATGGCCTCGTCCACCAGGGCGGCGGGGTCGATGGGCTGCTGGTCGATGATCTGCTGACCCGACTCGAGGCGGCTGACATCCAGCAGCGAGTTGACCAGCCGCTGGATGCGCCCGGTCGAATTGAGGGCAATGTTCAGCATGGAGCTGGTCGATTCATCCGCGGGGATCATGTCCTTCAGCATGTCGAGGCTGGAGACAATGTTCGCCAACGGAGATCGCAGGTCATGATAGATCATGGCGGTCATGTCGTCGCGCAGGGCGTCGAGTTCCTTGCGCTCGGTGACGTCGCGCAGGATCCACTGGATCAAGTCGGTTTCCTCGAACTTGACACGGCGGGCGTGGACCTCGATGGGCACGCTGCTACTATCCTTGCGGTGCAGGGTCGACTCGTAACTGCAATCGCGCTCGCGCAACACCTCAAACTGCATCCCGACCCTGCTCCAGTTCACGTCATGCAACTGGTCGATCTTGAGGGTGCGCAGTTCCTCGGCGCTGTATGCACCGATTTTCACGGCCTGACGGTTGGTCTCCAGCACCCGTCCACTCCAATCAGTGAGAAGGATCGAGTCGATGCTGTCTTCGAAGAGTTCCTGATAATGTTCGTTCGCAGCCTGCAGCCGTTCGAAGAGCAATGCGTTCTGAATGGTGGTGCCCGCCAGGCTGCCCAGGCCGGTCATTACCAACAGGGCGTCGGGGTCGAATTCCTTGGCCACCGGGTTGATGGCCTGCAATACGCCGATGACCTTGCCCTGAGTCTGGATGGGCGCATATGCCACAGCGCGCATCTCGATGCCGCTGAATTTGTCCACATCACTGTAACGTTTTTCCAGGCTGACCTTCGGCACCACCAGGCCACGTCCCTCGCGGTGCGCCGCCATGCCCGCCAATCCCTGGCCAGCCGGCAGGCGGCGATCGATGATGTTGCCGGAGTTCTGTCCCGTGGCGGCGCGATAGACCAGATCGCCGTTGACGTCGAGCAGGGCCAGTGCCACCGTCTCCACCTGAAGCGCCTGCATGGCCTGGTTGAGAATACGCTGCCAGACCTCGCGCATCTCCAGTGAGGAGTTGATGGTGGCCGCACCCTCCGCCAGTGCCGACATGACCCGCGCGGTACGCTGGCTCTCGGTATATAGACGCGCATTCAACACAGCCACGCTGGCCTGGTCCGCGATGGCCTGCATCAGCTTCAGGTGTTCTTCATTAAAAGCGTTAGGGGTCGAGTGGACGAGGGTGAGCACGCCCACCAGGCGTTCGCGCGCCAGCAACGGCACGCAAATGGCCGACTTGGCCCCCGACTTATCCACGGCATCATCCTCGCGGCGCAGCCAGCGCTCGTCGAGGCTGGTATCGGGCACGAGCGCCGCCTTGCGGTTGCGCACCACCCAGCCTGCCAGTCCGCGCTCGACGGTCTCGCGCAATTGCTGGGTGGTGTGGTCGTGGAAGCGTGCCCCGTACACGAT
Organism: Chloroflexota bacterium; assembly: GCA_016191845.1. Taxonomy (GTDB): domain Bacteria; phylum Chloroflexota; class Anaerolineae; order Anaerolineales; family Villigracilaceae; genus JACPVF01. The sequence continues at coordinate 668,246 of JACPVF010000007.1, read as the reverse complement.
GGTGGCGTCGATCGGTTTGCTGGTATCGTCCATCACCACGATGCTGCCGCGTTCCCCGCCCACGTTCTGGATGGCAGCAAAGAGCAGGCGTTGTAACACCGTCCTCAGGTCGAGGGCGGTAGCCACTTCGCGGCTGACGTTAATCAGCAATTCCAGCAAGGTGCGGTTGCGGTCGGTTTGTGTCATCACGGCTTCCTGCCAAATCATACCACGCACTAATCCGATGGAAGTTTGCAATTTCAAGGGCGCGGACGAGTCCCTCAAAAAAAGTATAGCACAACCCGAACCGGGTTGACACTCCGTTTTTACCGGCAGGGAATTCCAGTACAATTGCCCACATGACCCTCGACCTGACCCGCATTCGCGCCCTATGTTTCGACGTGGACGGTACCCTGAGCGACACCGATGATCTGTACGTTCAGAAAGTCCAGCGCTTCCTGCCCCGCTTCCTGTTTCGCGATCCGGCCCGCGCCGCCCGCCGCTTCGTGATGTGGGCCGAGGCGCCCGGCAACGGCCTGCTCGGTCTGGCCGACACGCTCGGCCTCGACGACGAGATGTCCGCCTTCATTAATTGGCTCTCGCTCCACCGCAAACAGTCGTCGAAGGAATTCCTGCTCGTGCCCGGCGTGGATGAGATGCTGGTCCGTCTGAAGGGACGCTACCCGCTGGCAGTGGTCAGCGCGCGCGATGAGCGCGGGACGATGGCCTTCCTGGAGCGCTTCGACCTGGTGAAATATTTCGACGTCATCGTGACCGGCCTCTCCGCTGAACACACCAAACCCTACCCGGACCCCATCCTGCTGGCCGCCAAAAAGATGGATACGCCGCCCGAAGCCTGCTTGATGATCGGCGACACCACGGTGGACATCCGCGCGGGCAAATTGGCGGGCGCACAGACCGTCGGCGTGCTGTGTGGCTTCGGCGAGGAACCCGAGTTGCGCCGCCTCGGCGCGGACCTGATCCTCGAGCGCACACCACTGCTGGCGGATGTGCTATTGGGGAAGTAGCTCAAGACAACTTTTCAATTCGCTTCCCGCTCCATAGATGGGGCGGGAAGTTTTATTTTCGCGTGTGAGCGCCAAAGCGGAGCACAACGACCTCACTCCACGTCAGCACGGCCAACAGGAAGATATAAAAGAAGGCTCCTTTGAGCCAGAAGGTGGGAAAAGCCAGTGTCATGGTCAACCAAGTGTAAGTGGAGATATTCCGCCAGCGCGGGTCGAGGCGGAAGGCGTAACCGAGGACAAGCATGGCGGGCAGCAGAGTGAGGCCAAGGACCACGAAAGAGGCGTCATGCAGGCGTCCGTGCCAGGTGGCGGGCGTGGAGCGGATCGTCGGGTCGGTGGTGAAGGCCAGGCCCATCAATGCGAGTCCTGCGAGGACCAGCAGCACAGAGCCCACCGTCGAAACAGGAACAGGCGGGAGGTCCGCGCGCAGGCCGAAGGCAAAGAGCACCATCATCAGACCTGCGAGGAGGAAGGTCAGCGTCATCCAGACCCCATAGGGACCAAGGGCATTGCCGCTGGGCCAGTCGAAGGTGGGATCGCGCAGCGGGTCCCAACCCAGGCCGCGCAGGAAGTCGAATTGCAGCAGGGTCAGCACCGTGAGCATGGCTGCGAAGAGAACAGGGCCGATCAAACCGCTAAAGAGGGTCAGGCGTTTCATGGCGCGAATTATATCGGCGAAGGCGTTATAATCCCGAGCATGAAAGCCATCCGCCTGTTTCTGATCGTGTTGACCATGTGTCTGCTGGCCGTCGAAGCCGCGCAGGCGCAGAGCGGTGCGCCGCTGGTGCTGGTGATGAAGGCCGACGGCGCCATCATGCCGCCCATGCTGGAGTACATCCAGCGCGGCATTCGTACCGCCGAGGAGCGCGGGGCCGAGGCCCTGATCATCGAGCTGGACACGCCCGGCGGGAGCATCGCTACCATGAAGGAGATCGTGACGGCCATCCGCGCCAGCAACGTGCCGGTCATCGTGTACGTCTCACCGCGCGGAGCCTGGGCGGGCAGCGCGGGCGCGATGATCACCATGTCTGCGCACGCGTCGGCCATGGCGCCCGAGACATTGATCGGCGCAGCCAGCCCGGTCGGTGGGGGTGGCGAGGACCTGGGCGAGACGATGAAGGCCAAAGAGATGGAAGCGTTGACCAGCCTGGTGCGCTCACTGACGACACGCCGCGGCGAGAAGGTGGTGGCGTTGGCCGAGTCCATGATCACAGAAGCCAAGGCTGTCACCTCGGACGAGGCGCTCGAGGCCGGGCTGATCGACTTCGTGGTCGATAACACCGACGACCTGCTCGAAGCGCTGAACGGCTTTACGGTGCAGATGCCCGGCGGTCCGCACGTGTTGAATACGAGCACCGCGCGTGCCGAGCCGTTGGAGATGAGCCTGATCGAACGGCTTCTCCTTTTGCTGACCGACTCGAACGTGGTCTTCCTGCTGCTGTCCATCGGCGTGCAGGCCATCCTGATCGAGCTCTCCAGCCCAGGCGGATGGGTAGCGGGCTTCATCGGTGTGGTGTGCCTGTCGCTGGCGGTGTACGGCATGGGCGTGCTGCCCGTCAACTGGTTCGGGCTGATCTTCCTCGCCACTGCCTTCGTGCTATTCGTTCTCGACATCAAGGCGCCCACACACGGCGCGTTGACGGCGGCGGGCGTGGGCTCGTTCATCGTCGGTGCGCTGGTGCTGTTCAACTCACCGGGCACGCCGCAGTTCCAGCAGGTATCGGTGCCGCTGGTGGTGGCGGTGGGACTGGGCCTCGGCGTCCTGTTCTTCGTCATCATGCTTATTGCCCTGCGCGCCCAGCACGGACCGATCCGCATGGGGGCGGAGACGCTGGCGCACCAGACGGGAATCGTCCGCAGTTGGGTGGGCGAGGCGGGCCAGGTTCAGGTGGAGTCCGAGCTGTGGAGCGCGGAATCCGCCCCGGGGTCCGAACCCATCGGTAAGGGCGACCGCGTCGAGGTCGTCGAAATCCAAGGTTTGAGATTGATCGTTAAGAAAAAGTAAGGGCGACCCGACGGGTCGCCCCAACAAGGAATTTTATGCCAGCCACCCCTACCCGAGACCGAGTTAACCCTCAAGTTGAATCCCGTCCGCTGCGCCGCCCTGAGTGGATCAAGGTGCGCGCGCCTTCGGGCGAAGTGTACGAGCGTCTGCAAACCCTGATGCGCTCGAAGGAACTGCACACCGTCTGCGAAGAAGCCATGTGCCCGAACATGGGCGAGTGCTGGGGCAGCGGCACGGCTACCTTCCTGATGCTGGGCGATGTGTGCACCCGAACCTGCGCCTTCTGCGACATCAAACACGGCAAGCCCGCCCTGCTCGACTGGGGCGAGGCCGAGCGTGTGGCGCAGGCCGTCAAGACCATGAACCTGAAGCACGCCGTCATCACCTCCGTCAACCGCGATGAGCGGCGGGACGGCGGTGCGCCGATCTTCGCGATGGTCATCCGCCGCATCCGCGAACTGCTGCCCGGCTGCTCCATCGAAGTGCTAATCCCCGACTTCAAGGGCAGCGTCGAGGCGCTCAAGATCGTGATGGACGCCCGTCCCGAGATCCTCAACCACAACGTGGAGACCGTGCCGCGACTGTTCAAGACCGTCCAGCCGCAGGATAACTACGAGTGGGCCGCCGCCACCCTGAGCAACGCCAAGAAGCTCGACCCCGAAGTGCTGACCAAGAGCGGAATCATGGTCGGTTTGGGCGAGACGATGGACGAGGTCAAGGCCGTGATGCGCGACCAGCGCAGTTGGGGCGTGGACATTCTGACCATCGGCCAGTATCTGCAACCCAGCAAGAAGCACCTGCCCATGCAGCGTTACTACACCATGGAAGAGTTCGCCGAGCTGCGCGAGTACGGCAAAGAGATCGGCTTCCAGTGGGTCGAGTCGAATCCGCTGGTGCGCTCGTCGTATCATGCCGCGGAGCAGGTCCGCGCGTTGAGTGTGGTGCATCGGAAACTGTATGGAGAAAGCGGAAAGTAGAAAGTGAAAGCGGCTCCCGTCGGCACAAATTCGGCGGGAGTCTTTTGTTGCCGACCAGGGCGGAACTGGCATATAATTTTAGCAATGCGAGAGGAGTTTTCCATGACCCGCCCACCGCTTTCCGTGATCGTGACCTTCGGGTTGATTCTGTTCAACGCCATTGTCTGGTGGCTGTTTGGCATTATCGTTGCCATGGGTCTGCACCTCGCCCTGCCCGACATGCCCATCTACAAAGTGTTCCTGTCCATTGCTGCGTTCGGAGCGACGGCCATACAAACCTGGTTGCTCGTCTTCCTCAAGAGGCGCAGCCGCACAGGCTATTTCTTGGCGCTGGCCTTCTTTGGTCTTGTGATTGCTGCGCTTTTCCTGGATGACTTCGGCTGGGCCGACTTGGCCTTCCTGGTCATCAACGTCCTGCCCGCCGCCCTGCTACTCAAAGACCGCAACTGGTACCTGCATCCTCATCTCATCTCGACCGGGAGTCCCTCATGACCCAACTGACCGTCGGCAACAGCGCATCGCGTACGATGACCATCACGGATGAGACCATCCGCGCCTTTGCGGACCTCTCCGGCGACCACAACCCCGTCCACCTGGACGATGCCTACGCAGCCGGGACCCGCTTTGGGCGGCGCATCGCCCACGGCATGATCGCGGCGGGGCTGATCTCCGCCACACTGGCCAATGACCTGCCCGGGCCTGGCACCGTCTACCTTGGGCAGACCCTGCAATTCAAGGCGCCCGTCTTCCCCGGCGACACCGTCACCGCCACCGTGGAGGTCAAATCGGTCCGCGCCGACAAGCCCATCGTGATCCTCACCACGGTCTGCACCAACCAGGACGGGGTACGCGTCCTCGAAGGCGAAGCCACCGTGCTGGTCAGCCAGTAACGGAGTCTTTACAGGACTGTTTGGTGGTACCCGCCCGAAAAGGGCTATAATGCCCTCGTCTAAACGATTTTGAGAAAGGACGAGACATGGCAATCAAATGGGATCCGGCCAAAATGTCGACCGGTTTTGCGGATGTGGATGCGCAGCATCAGGAATGGATCCGCCGGTACAACCAGTTCGATGAGGCGATCCAGAAACAGCATGGGCTGGAAGCGGTCCGCTCGACCCTGGACTTTTTCATCGGGTACGCGAACACGCATTTTGCCCTCGAAGAACGGCGCATGGCCGAGCAGAACTGTCCCACGGCGGAGGCCAATCGCGCGGCGCACCAGGTCATGCGTAGCATGTTGAGCGGGTTCAAAAAGTACCTCGAGAAAAAAGAAGTTTCGATGTCCGACGTGGCCGTGCTACGGTATGACATGGAAAACTGGCTCGTCACGCACATTCTCGAGATCGATATGAAGCTGAAGGATTGTCATTAGAAATCACGGAAGTTACACAAAGAGATTGGCTGGAGCCAATCTCTTTTTTTATGTTTCTCTATCGTAAGCCATGTTTTTCGCCATTGCGAAGGTGCTTTTGCCCTTGTCCGAAGCAATCACAGCTTCACTATGGAGAGCGACTCGCAGCCAAAGAGCATACCTACCCTGGTGAGTGGCGCCAGGGAGATCAGCGACTCGCAATGACGGACGTATAATGGATGCAAAATACACAAAAGAAGTCGTTAGCCACCAACCAGGACACATCCCAAATGAACCACCCTTTCCTCTCTGAATTACACACTTTCATTGTCCGCGCCAAAGCAGCCACCTATGTGGGCGGAGGCGCAAAAACTTCATCCTGCCGTCCCGCGTCTCACGACCTTCAATTTGTAGATGGAGGCTGGTCCTATCTGGATAGCTATTTTGGCGGGGCGGATTTCATCGGCGAAGAGGCAGTCTGGCATCTTCAGCGGCCTGTGTGGGTGATGAACTATTATGGCTATATTCTGAAACCTGAGTTGATTACTCCTGCTCAGGCAGGCCAAATGATCAAAGCCAGTCTCTCGCGCATGTACACAGAAGGCCGCTTTCTTGGGGGATTTGAATACAGCGAAGGCGATTTGGTTTATTTCGATACCAGTGAGGGCGAGTTCAGTCGCTTTACGGGGCGTGAATGGATCGAACGCGGCGGGATCAAAGTCTACGAACTGGTCTATCACGGTGGTCTGGTGAAGGAATAAAAGAGCTTACGCCATGCAAAACAACGAATTTTCAGCAACCCTCTTTTCTGACCTTGAGCGGATCAACGCCCGTCCCAAGCCCTTCGAGTTTTACACCGCCAGTGACCTGTGGACCGATGAACACACGTCGGCACAGATGCTGGCTTTCCACCTGAACGAAAACGTGGACCTCTCTTCCCGAAGGCACAGCTTCATCGAGCAGTCCGTCGAATGGCTGGTGAGTCGGATGGAGATCGGGCAGGGCACGCGCGTCGTCGACTTCGGCTGTGGGCCAGGCCTGTACACGTCTCGGCTGGCGCAGCGCGGGGCACAGGTCACGGGTATCGACTTCTCGGGCCGATCGATCAAATACGCCCGAGAACAGGCCAGGGCGGCGGGGCTGGACATCCAGTATGTGAATCAGAACTATCTGGACTTCACCACCGACCAGCAATTTGACGTGGTGCTGATGATCTTCTGCGACCTGTGCGCGCTGAGTCCCGCCCAGCGGCAAACCATGCTGACAAAGTTCCGCTCCATTCTCACCCCGGGCGGACGGATCGTGCTGGACGTCCACTCGCTGGCGATGTTCGAGCGCCGCAATGAGGAAACACACTTCGAGTTCAACCTGCAGAACGGATTCTGGTCGGCTGCGCCGTATTATGGCTTCCTCAACATCTTCAAATACGAAGCAGAACAGGTGACGCTGGACAAGTACACCCTCGTCGAGCGTGCCAGGACTCGAACCGTCTACAACTGGCTGCAATATTTCTCCGTGGACAGCTTGCGCGCTGAGTTCCGCGAGGCGGGGCTGACGATCTGTGGTGTGTACGGAGATGTGGCGGGTAAACCTTACGATGCCGAGACAGATGAGTTTGCGGTGATGGCGGAAAAGGCATCATCATGACCGCATTCACCCGTCAGGAAGTTTTAAACGTCCTTCAGGAAGGCTGGGGACCATACATTCAAAGTTATCAACGACTCTCTACGCAGGCGCAGGTGGCCTTTCTCGCCAGACAAGGATACGCCCGTTTCGCGGACCTGCTCGCACATATCGTGGCGTGGTGGGAGGTTGGGTATCAATCCATTGAAAGATATGTATCCAGCCCTGAGACACAGCCGAGGAAATATGACGTGGATGCCTTCAACGCGGAAGCGGTCGCAAAGTCTGCAGAGATGAGCGAAGAGCAGGTCATCGCGTCGTTTGAAAAGACACGCAACTTTCTGATCGAATTTGTGAAGGCCCTGCCCAATTCCGCCTTTGAAAACGAAAAAGTGATCAACCAGTTGAATATGGAATTCATCGGACATCTCAGCGAACATGCCCTCCCAAGCGCGGAATAGAAAACACAAAAGGAAATCAAATGAACGAGATCGAGCCTGACCTGCATGAGTTTCTGGGATACTGGTTCGAAGGCTGGCAACGCGGCATGGATACCCTGGATGAAACGTTGCGCAATAGGATTTTCAATGAGTGCGGAAAGGCTTGCGCACGCTCTTACACCGCGCAGATCTTCCGCGAAGCCAGGCAGAAGGGCGCGGATGTGCAGTCCTTCCTTCATAATCTGACACAGAGATTTCCATCCGCGCAGTATGAATGGGACGGCGATAAGACCATCCACGTCACCTACGCTCAATGCGGATGCGATCTGGTGCGGCTGGGGCTGGTCACGTCTGGAGATTTCTGCGAATGCTCCGCCGCCAATTTGCGAGAGAATTTTGAGCAGGCCTTGGAGAGTTCAGTCCTTGTGACGATTGAAGACTCAATTTTGAGAGGCGGGTCACAGTGTGTGTTGACGGTCTCTCTGGAAAATGAGCATAAATTCCATCAAGATTAGGGCTTGAAATTGATCTATGTAAGAAGAGATGAATATTTCTCGAACTTTGATGTATGATAATTTTGCGAATGATTACTGTAACTCGTCTTGAATTTAAATAAGGAATCATCATGCCTCACACCCGCCCATCTCCCGCGTTGGGAGTGATCTTCCACCCGCGCTTTCCACCCGAGTCCCTGGCGGATTATGCCCGTCGCGCCGAAGCGGCTGGCTTCGATGAACTGTGGCTGTGGGACGATTGTTTCCTGCCAGGTGCGCTGACCTCGGCCAGCATTGCGCTATCCGCCACACGAACGTTCAAGGTGGGCATTGGATTGCTGCCTGCCACCGTCTATCACCCGCTGTTCGCCGCGATGGAGATCACCACCCTGGCACGTGCCTTTCCGCAGCGCATCCTGCCTGGCTTCGGTCACGGCGTGGGCCCGTGGATGGACCAGATTGGTGCGGCACCCAAATCCAGGTCTTCGCTGAAAACATTGGAAGAAACCGTGACCTCCGTGCGCCAGTTGCTGGGTGGCGAGATGGTCAATATGCACGGACTTGAGGTCCATCTGGAACAGGTTCAGATGCAGTTGACGCCTGACTACGTGCCACCGCTTTATCTTGGCGCAATGCGCGAGAAATCGCTGCGACTGGCGGGCCGCATGGGCGAAGGCACGATCCTGACGGGCATGTCCTCACCTGCTTACGTGAGTTGGTCCTGTGAGCACATCCGCGCGGGCATGGCTGAGGCAGGCCGCACCGAGAATCGCGTGGCGGTCTACTTCGACGTGAAGGTCAACAAGGATGGCGAGTCCGCGCGGAATGCGGCGCGTCAGGCGCTGGCCAGGCGTCTGCCGTGGGCGGATGTTCAGGTCGAGGCGCAGGGCATCATGCGCGAGGTCGAGGCCTTGATGCAGAAACAGGACATGGACGATATCGCGCGCAGCATTCCTGACGAGTGGCTGGATGCCTTCTCCGCTTCGGGCACGCCTGCACAGGCATCAGCCAACATCCACAAATTGTTCGATGCGGGCGCAGACACGGTCATCTTCCAGCCATTGGACGGCGACTCGACCTGCCTGGACGAATATGCACGGCTGTTGATGCCGTTGTTGAAAAAGTAATCACACTCATGTCATCCTGAGCGCAGCGAAGGATCTCGCTCGTCGCAGTAGAGGTCCTTCGCTCGCAAAAAGCGCTCGCTCAGGACGACACAGTGAGAGGTATTTTTTATGCTTACTATCTCTGTCAGCGACGAATGGCGAAATACTCACTCAGGGGCGATCATCGGTTTGCTGGAACTTTCGGGCGTGGACAACGCGCGTCCCTCTCCCGAGCTAAATCAGCGCAAGCGCGAGGTGGAGGCTCTTTTGAGGGAGCGTTACAAAGGTTTTACGCGGCAGGATTTTCTGGCTCTGCCTGTCATGGCGGCTTATGAACAGTATTACAAGCGCTTCAACAAGACTTATCACGTCCAGCTTCAAGTCGAGTCGATCGTGCTCAAGGGCAGGAACCTGCCCGAGGTCTCGCCGCTGGTGGATGCCAACTTCATCGCCGAGGTCGAGACCTGTGTCCTCACCGCGGGGCATGATGTGGATAGACTGCACGGACCCGTCTCGATCGACGTCTCGCGCGAAGGCGACACGATCACGCAATTGAACGGCGAGACCAAACCCATCCGCGCGGGGGACATGGTCATGCGCGATGTAGACAGCATAAGCTGTACCATCCTCTACGGGCAGGACAATCGCTCGCCCATTTCACCCGCCACCACGCGCGTTTTATATGTGACCTACGCACCCGTCGGCGTTTCGGCAGAGACGGTCCAGGCCGAGTTGCAAACCATCCTTGGTTATGTTCGCCTGTTCTCTCCTGATGTGCGTGTGGAACAATTGCAATTGATCTCCGCTTGATCTTTCGTTCAGCCATTGAACGAGGAGGTTGTCATGGACTGGCAGACTCAACTCAAGGGGGATGCGCTTGCCTGGCTGCTGGAGACCAGCACGCCCGAGGTCCGTTATCTGGCTTTGCGCGATCTGCTCGACCGTCCGCCCGAGGATGCCGAGCTGCGCGCCGCCCGCAAATCCGCGCACACAAAGGGGCCCATCGCCAAAATCCTGGACAACATGCAGAAAGAAGGATACTGGGTCGAGCCTGGGGCGGGCTACAACCCCAAGTATCGCTCGACGGTCTGGTCGGTCATCCTGCTGGCGCAACTGGGAGCTTCGGTCACCGAGGACAAACGCATTGCCCGCGCCTGCGACTATCTCGTGGAGCATGCCCTCCTGCCAGGCGGACAATTCACGAGTGGCAGTGGCCCCTCGGGCACGGTCGATTGTCTGCAAGGCAACCTGGCCTGGGCCCTGCTCGAGCTTGGATACGACGCCAGTCGACTGGAACCCGCCTTCGAGTGGATGGCGCGCAGCGTCACGGGCGAAGGCATCGCTCCAATGGAAGACCGCTCGGCGGCGGTGCGCTATTATGCGGGGAAGTGTGGTCCGCTGTTCGCATGCGGCGCCAACAACAAGCTGCCGTGCGCCTGGGGCGGGGTCAAGGTCCTGCTGGCGTTGGGCAGATGGCCCAGAGAACGCCGCACCCCGCTCATCGAGCACGCCATCCAACAGGGCGTGGATTTCTTCCTCAGCATCGATCCCGCCGAAGCGACCTATCCCAGCGGATACAGCGCCAAACCCAGCGGCAACTGGTGGAAGTTCGGCTTCCCCGTCTTCTACGTCACCGACCTGCTGCAGCTTGTCGAGGCCCTGGTGACGCTCGGCCATGGCTCCGACCCGCGTCTGGCGCACGCCTTGACGCTCATCCGCGAAAAGCAGGGCGCCGACGGCCGCTGGCCGTTGGAGTATGATTACGCAGGCAAGACCTGGGTCGATTTTGGCGCAAAGAAGCAGCCCAGCAAATGGGTCACGCTGCGCGCCCTGCGGGTATTGAAGGCTGTTAGCGCGAACTGAGCGCAAACCAAAAAGAGGATCTCATGTCTGAAGCAATGAACCGCGATGGCCTGCTAGCCTTATATGCCTACAATGCCTATGCCAACCGCCTGGTGCTCGACACCGCCGAAAAACTGACGGCTGACGAATTCACCCGCAAGAGCAGCCCCAGTCACGACTCGGTGCGCGGCATCCTGGCACACATGCTGGAATGTGAAGCCTACTTCCTGAGTCTATGTCAGGGATTGCCCATCCTGGTCGAGGAAGCGGGGCTGCCCAACCTGCCGAGTATCCGCCGCACGTGGGATGAACTCGAACAACAGCAGGTGGATTTCCTCCGCGCACTGTCCGACGCCAACCTGACCCGCCCCGTTCAAATGCAGATTCGAGGCCGACAGTTGGTCTTCCCCATCTGGCAGATGCTAACCCAGGCCATGATCCACTCCACCCATCATCGCGGAGAACTGTCCATCGTGCTGACCGAGTTGGGCTACCCTCTGCCCACGCTCGATATCATCGGGCACTTCATCCAGCAAAGCGGACAAGAATGGCCTGCTGCATGAAAGTCGATCCATGAATGAGCGCATCCTCGTTTGGGATGGCTGCCGGAACGTTCGCGATCTCGGCGGGCTGAGCACCTCAGACGGTCGAACGACTCGATGGGGAGCCATGGTCCGTTCGGATACTCCTGCCAGGCTGACCGAGGCAGGGTGGTCCGCGTTATATTCTTATGGGATTCGCACGATCGTCTCGTTGCGCACACACGGCATGGAAGAGAGCGAACTCGATGTAACGTCACCTTATTCAGACATCGAGATCATACAAGTTGCCATAGAAGACGTCACCGACGAGGATTTCGTGCAGAAATGGGCAGTCACTGAACTTTGGGGGACTCCGCTCTATTACAAGGATGCCCTTCAGCGTTGGCCAAAGCGACATGCAGCGGCCCTTTCTGCCATTGCACAGGCCCAACCAGGCGGTGTCCTGTTCCATTGCATCCGTGGACATGACCGTACCGGCATCATTTCTCTGTTACTCCTGGCCCTCGCTGGAGTCGTATCAGATAACATCATCACAGATTACGAACTCAGTCCCGACCCGGAGCGCGATGAACTCCTGGCAAAGAGAAATCTATCCGTTCGAGATGTCCTGCACAACACCCTGAAGGGATTGGATGTTGACAGCTATCTCATCATGGGCGGAGCCAGCCAGGATGATCTGGCTGTCATCCGCACACGGCTTCTGGAATAAGCAAATAATGCTTGGGTCAATTTTGGGTACATTTTATTCATGCAGGCCTATAATTGGTCAGTCACCTTTTATTATCCATCAAAAAAGCACATGAACACAAAAAGCAATAGATCAAACAAGCTAGACACAATAGAAAATTTGATATGGCCTAAATTACAGTCCATGAAGTATCGCAAATCGAAAAGGATATTCAATCGTATTCAGCCGGATGGGATTGTACACGTTATAAATTTTCAGATGGGGCCAAATTGGAGTACTCTACAAGGAAAATTCACGATTGAAGTTGGAGTTTTTGTTCCTGAGGTTTACGAAGTGATTTGGGAAAAATCGGCTCCTAAATATGCCGCTTCACCTGATTGCGAAGAACGAACAAGACTTGGTTCTTTAGTAAAAAACGAAGAGGATCTCTGGTGGGATTTATCCGAAGATGAAAGAATAATTCAAAACCAAATATTGGATTTACTGTTAAAGTATGGTGAACAATATTTTTGGCAATTTAGCTCTCGTGAAAAACTCATAACCACATGGGAAAAGGAGATGCGCCAAAAAAGTTTCTCGGAACGTAAGAAGTTAATCATAGCAATTATTTTGGCTTCTACAGGAGAAACGGAAAGAGCCAACGAATTTCTAGAAATGGAATTTGGCGGCAGGCATAAAACAGCTTTTTTAGAATATGCTCGGAATATCGCCTCAAGAATTGGTCTGGATTTCCCAACTCTCAAATAAATCCAAAGAGACTTTACAAGCTATTGCGACTTATAGCAAAAAAGACAATCTTTTCTCTAAATGCTTAGCATCATTTCCATCTACTAGCTATCACTTGTTATTCTCAATAAGATATAACCGCCCACAGGAGCACCATGCACCCCGAAGTCAAAGCCTTGATCGAGCATTACCATTTCCAGTCCCTGCCCGTGGAGGGGACTTTGTTCGTCAGCACTTATCGCTCGGCGCAGGAAGTGGAAGGCGGCGGACCGATAGGCACGGCCATGATCGGCATGTACTGCGATGAACCGCGCAGCCTGTCTCTGTTCCATCGCCTGACCACGGATGAGGTCTGGCATTTCTACGGCGGCGACCCGCTGCGGCTGATTCTGCTCCACCCCGACGGTTCCAGCGAAGACGTCATCCTCGGCAGCGACCCGTCACAAGGGCAATTGGTCCAGTTCGTCATCCCTGCGGGCGTCTGGCAGGCGGGTCATATGCTGACGGGTGGACGCTATTCGCTGTTCGGCTGCACGCTGGCCCCGGGCTTCACCGACTCCATGTTCGAGGGCGGGACGCGGGAGCATCTCCTCGCCCTGTATCCCGACCGCGCCGAGGATATCCACAAGTTCGGCTGCGATGTGGATCACACGTCCATGCCCGAAGGGTTTGCGACGTAGGTTGGCGTGTTGTCCTCAACCACACCTGCCCTGGCGGACGGTGCCTGGGAAAAGCGCGGCTCACAATGACATAATAAAGAGACTGGCGGAAGCCAGTCTCTTTTTACTCACATATCCAGTTTCATGTTGGGTGCACGGTATTTTCTCAGCGCGTTCCAACCCACCAGCGCCTTTTCCTTTTCGTCCCATAAGCGGAAGTACAGCGACTTGAGACTCTTGCGGATGGTCAGCGGCTCGACCTGGAAGATGGGATTCTCGTTATGGCACTGTTCCAGTTTGTAGTTGGGGATCTTCGGGCTGAGATGATGGATGTGATGGTAGCCGATGTTGCCCGTGAACCATTGCAGCACTTTCGGCAGCTTGTAAAAGGAACTGCCGTCCATGCCCGCGCGGAAGAACTGCCAGTTCTCGTGGCGTTCCCAGTAGGTGGGGTCAAAGTTGTGTTGCACGTAGAACAGCCACACGCCCGCCGAGCAGGCGATCAACAGGATGGGAATCTCCACCAACAGGAAGGCCGCCCAGCCGATCTTGAGCATCAACCAGCCGATGACCGCCGCCAGCGTCAGGTTGGTCCAGATGACGCTGCTGCGTTCGCGCTTGCCAGCCCCAGGACGCCAGAAACGATGTGTCACCGTGAAGACCAGGAACGACCCGATCGTGAACAGGATCATCGGGCTGCGCATGATGCGATAGCCAATCTTTTTCCACCACGGCGCGGCCAGATATTCCTCCACGGTCATCGTGTACACGTCGCCGATACCGCGACGGTCGAGGTCAGCGGCTGTGGCGTGATGGATGGCGTGGTCGTGCTTCCACTCGTAGTACGGAGTCCACACCAGCACGCCCAGCAGAAGGCCCATGCGGTCATTGGCCTTCTGTGTCTTTAAGAACGACCCATGGCAACAATCATGGAACAGGATGAACATGCGCACCATGAAGCCCGCCGCGGGCACGGCCAGGATCAGGGTCAGCCAGTAGCCCACTTCCAGCGCTCGGTACATCAGGTACCACATCACCAGGAAGGGGACCACCGAATTCATCACCTGCCAGAGACTGCGCCCGGTATCGGGAAACGAATATTTTGCCGTGATCCCCTGCCAGCGGATCTTTTCTGTAGACATGACTGCCTCCTTTTCTATTGTATATCGAATCGCGCCAAAAGCCGCACCAGGGGCAGGTCGGCCAGCGAATCCACGCGCAGGCTCTCGCCTTCGAAAGCCAGCATGGATGTGATCGGGTTGGGCACGGCCACCACGAAGAGTCCCGCCGCACGCGCGGCCCTCACGCCGTTGGGCGAGTCCTCGAAGGCCACCGCCTCGTCGGCGCGCACGCCCAAGACCTCCATCGCCTTGAGGAACAGGTCCGGGTGCGGCTTGGTGCGGCCAGCGGACACGTCGTCGGCGCAGATGACGCGGTCGAAACGGTCGAGCAGGCCGAGGCGCGTGAGGTGTGTGTCCACCCAGGCGTGGGGCGAACTCGAAGCAACGGCCAGCCCCATGCGGCGGAGTCGGGCTTCGGTCAGGAGGTCCAGCACCCCGGGCCGCACCGGCTGGGAGCGGATCAACTCATCGCTCGTGGACCTGTGCCTGCCGCGCATCAAAGCGGCGTCGGCCCCGCCCGAGGTCAGTTCCGCCAAATGGACAGCCGCGTCGAAGCGGGACTGGCCGAACCCGCCGATGATGCGGCCCCACTGCTCGATGGGCATCTCCACCCCGTGCTCGCCGTAGATGGCCTGCCAGGCGCGGAACTCGGGCGTTTCCGTGTCGAGGATCAGCCCGTCGAAATCGAAGATCAATGCTTTAATCATGGTTCCCTTTCTCGCGCGATTGTATCAAAAAGAAAGGCCCCCGAAGCTTCGGGGGCCAGAGTTGATACGCGGAAATTTAGAACAGCCTTAGTACTGCGCTGCTGGCCCAGGCAAACAAGGGCTGCGGCACAAAGCTGATGATGATGGTCATCAGGGCCGTCAGGCCCCAGGTGAAGTTCACCCAGAATTCGCTGCCGGTCTGCGGTTCGCCTTCCTGCATGAACATGTTCACCACCACGCGCAGATAGTAGTACGCGGAGATGAGCGAGGTCACCACGCCCACGATGGCCAGCCAGACGAAGCCGCCGTCGATCACGGCGCGGAAGAGGTAGAACTTGCCGACCATGCCGATGGTGGGCGGGAAGCCGATCAGCGAGAGCATGAAGACGGTCATTGCCAGCGCCAGCGGACGGTTCTTCCAGAACAGGCCCGCGTAGTCGCTGATCTCGAGTCCCTTGCCGCCCTGTTTCTCCAGCGCGATGACCACACCCCATGCGCCGAAGTTGGTCACGGCATAGGCCACGAGGTAGAACAATCCCGCCGCCACCGAGACGGGCATGACCTGCGGGTTGCCGTAAGGCACAAAGGCCATCAGGATGTAGCCCGCATGCGCGATGCTGGAGTAGGCCAGCAGGCGCTTGATGTTGGTCTGCGAGACGGCGATCAGGTTGCCGCCGATCATGGTCAGCGCCGCGAGGGCCGCGAGGATGGGCGTCAGGTCGGCGGTGAGGGTGGGGAAGGCCAGCGCAAAGACGCGCAGCAGCGCGGCGAAACCCGCGATCTTGGCGCCCGAGGACATGAAGGCCGTCACCGAAGTGGGCGCGCCCTGGTACACGTCGGGGGTCCACATGTGGAAGGGCACGGCGGCCACCTTGAAACCGAAGCCCACCAGGAGCAGGGCCGCGCCGATGGTCAGGAGCAGGCTTGAGGTCCCGGCCGAGGCGGCGGTCACGATCCCGCTGTAGGAGGTGCTGCCTGTCGCGCCGAAGATCAGTGCGATGCCGTAGACGAGGAACCCGGTCGAGAACGAACCGAGCAGGAAGTATTTGAGGCCCGCCTCTTCGGATTCGATCTGGCGCACGTTGAGGGCGGCCAGCACGTAGAGCGGGATGGAGAGCAGTTCGAGGGCGATGAACACCACGATCAGGTCGGAGGCCTGGACCATGAGCATCATGCCGACCACGCTGAAGAGCAGCAGGGTGTAGTACTCGCCACGCTCCAGGCCCATGCGGCGGACGTAGCCATAGGCCAGGGCCACACCGAACAGGCCGCTGACCAGCAACAGGGCGTTGAGGAAGGTCGAGAATCCGTCGAGGGTCACCATGCCTTTGAAGCCGGTGCTCGTTCCGCCGGCCTGTATCAGCGTGATGTCGAGGGACACTACCAGGCCGAGGGCGGCCAGCACGGCCGTCCAGCCTTTGCGCTCGTGCGGGATGAAGAGGTCCGCCACCAGAAGCGCGCAGGCCCAGACCGTCAGCACGATGGCGGGCAGGATGGTGGTGAGATCACTGGGGTTGATGTACTGTGACATTAGACGCTCCAAGAGCGGGCATGGACGTCCATGCTACGGCAGGGGCAGGGCGGCCACGAGGGCTTTCACGGTGGGCGCCATCAGGTCGAAGAAGGGCTTGGGGTACAGGCCGATCCAGAAGATGAAGATGAGCAGCGGCAGGACGGTCAGGATCTCGCGCCAGTTCAGGTCGCGCAGGGCATGACCGTGATGCTTGACCTCTTCGACGATGGAGCCGGTCGGGCCGAGGAACATCTTCTGGAACATGTACAGGATGTAGACGGCCGCCATGATGACGCCCGCCGCCGAGATACCTGCGTACCACGGGCTGCCGATGGCCTGCGAGCCGAATGCGCCCAGCAGGATGGTGAACTCGCCGACAAAGCCGTTCAGGCCAGGCAGGCCCATCGAGGAGAGCGAGGCGATCAACATGATGGTGCCGAAGATCGGGGTGATCTTCCACAGGCCGCCGTAAACTTTGATCTCGCGCGTGTGAGTCTGTTCGTAGATCATACCGATCAGGAGGAACAACGCGCCGGTGCTGAGACCGTGGTTGATCATCTGCAGGATGGCGCCTTCGATGCCCTGCTCGTTGAGCGCGAACATGCCCAGCATCACGAAACCGAGGTGGGAAACGGACGAATAAGCCACCAATTTCTTGACGTCGGACTGGGCGTAGGAAACCGCCGCACCGTAGATGATGCCGATGGTGGCGAAGAGCGCCAGCCAGGGAGCCAGTTGGACCGACGCCTGCGGGAAGAGCGGAATGTTGAAGCGCAGGAAACCGTAGGTACCCATCTTCAGCAGCACGCCCGCCAGGATGACGGAGCCAGCGGTGGGCGCTTCCACGTGGGCATCGGGCAGCCACGAGTGCAGCGGCCACATCGGCACCTTGATGGCGAAGGCGGCCGTGAAGGCCAGGAACAGCAAAATCTGCACCCCGGGCGGGACTTTGCCAATCATGTCAGGGACCGAGAAAGTCCCAACATTGATGCCCAGCCACAGGATGGCCAGCAGCATCAGGATGGAGCCCGCCATCGTGTACAGGAAGAACTTCACCGCGGCGTAGATGCGGCGCGGGCCGCCCCAGATGCCGATCAGGAAGTACATCGGGACCAGGGTGAATTCCCAGAAGATGTAGAACAGGAACAGGTCCTGCGCGAGGAACACGCCCATCATGCCCACTTCGAGCAGCAGGAAGAACATCATGAAGTCCTTCACGCGCTCCTCCACCGCCGTCCAGGTGGACAGGATGGAGATGGGGGTCAGGAAGGCCGTCAGCAGCACGAGCAGGATCGAGAGGCCGTCCACGCCCAGGTGGTACTGGATGTTCCAGCCCGCGACGGTGATCCAGTTGTATTGGGCAACCAGTTGCAAAGCGGGATTCTCCGACTTGAACTGCGAGAGCACCCACAGCGACAGGCCGAAGGTCACCAGCGTGGTGACCAGCGCCGTCCAGCGCAGGAGATTCTTCCGCTCGCCGGGGATGAAGGCCAGCGCCAGCACGCCCAGCAGCGGGAAGAAGGTCAGGAGGGTAAGAGGTTGTGAAAGAAATTCCATGTCCGTTCCTCGTTTCTACGAGTTATTTCAGAAGCAGATAGCCCAGGATGATGACAACGCCCAGGAAGACCGAGAGCGCGTACGAACGCACAAAGCCGTTCTGGAATTTGCGCGTGGTCCCCGAGAGCCATTGGGTGGCCTTGCCGAGGAAGTTGGCAAAGGCGTCGATCCCTTTCTGGTCGGCGACCTCGTTGAGGGCGATATTGGAAAGCCAGTTATAGGTGCCCGCGATGACCTTCTCGTGGAACCAGTCATGCCAGAATTCCCAGTCGACCTTGTCCGCCAGGAAGCGGGAGATATCCACGTAACGGTCGACGATGACGAACCAGTAGCCCTCGTCCACGAACCACTTGTTCTCCATGCCGGTAAAGGCCAGGCCGAGCGGCTTCTTGAGCGGATCAGGCTGCCCCGCCTTGAGCGGATTGCGTCCGTAGATCCACCAGGAGAGGAAGATGGCCGTCAAGGCCAGGGCAGTGGACGCCCCCGCCACAACCCAATTGAGCGGCATGACTTCCACTTCGCCGAGGGTGTGACCCAGCCAGTGAGTCAGGTTGTGGAAACCTTCGAAGGGCAGGTTGAGCGCGCCGCCCAGCACGGAGAGCACCGCCAACACCATCAGCGGGACGGTCATCACGGCGGGGCTTTCCTCGGCGTGAGCGGCCGCCTCGTGGCGGGCCTCGCCGAAGAAGACCATCCAGATCTGGCGTCCCATGTAGAAAGCCGTCAGGAAGGCCGCAATGGTCAGAATCCAGTACACGCCTGTGTAATGCAGGTTGGCGTCCAACAGGATCTCATCCTTGGACCAGAAGCCCGCAAACGGGACGATGCCCGCCAGCGCCAGCGTGCCGATCATGTACAGCCAGAAGGTCACGGGCATGGTCTTGCGCAGGCCGCCCATGTTGCGCATGTCGCCCGGGTCGAAGACTTCCTCGTGATGGTCTCCGTGACCGTGTCCGTGCGCGAGATGGTGATGTCCGCGCTCCAGACCGAGGATGATGGAACCCGCCGAGAGGAAGAGCAGCGCCTTGAAGAAGGCGTGCGTGATGAGGTGGAACATGCCCGCCACATACGCGCCCATGCCGACCGCCGCCACCATGAAACCCAACTGGGAGATGGTGGAGTAGGCCAGAACCTTCTTGATGTCATACTGGCCGACCGCAATGGTGGCGGCAAATAGGGCCGTCACCGCGCCGGTCATGGCCACGATGTATTGCGCCTCGGGGACCAGCGTATACAGCGGAGCCGAGCGGGTGACGAGGTACACGCCCGCGGTGACCATCGTCGCGGCATGGATCAGGGCCGAGACGGGGGTCGGGCCCGCCATCGCGTCCGGCAGCCAGACGTAGAGCGGGATCTGCGCCGATTTGCCCGCCACGCCGATCAGCATGAAGAGCGTGATCAGGATGATGGTCGTATGGTCCGAGGCGGCCAGCGTGGGTGCGGCGGCAAAGACCTGGTCGAACTGGAAGGAGCCCAGGCGCCAGAACATCAGGAAGCCCGCGATCAGGAAGCCGAAGTCGCCGACGCGGTTGGCGATGAAGGCTTTCTTGGCCGCGTTGGAGTTGGCCCACGAGGAGCGGCCGAGCGTGTCCATGTCATACCAGAAGCCGATCAGCAGGAAGGAACACAGGCCCACGCCTTCCCAGCCGACGAAGAGCATCATGTACGAGTCGCCGCTGACCAGGATCATCATGGCGGCGATGAACAGGTTCAGGAACACGAAGAATCGCTGGTAGCGCGGGATGTCGTTCTTGAAGCGCACATCCTCGTGCATGTAGCCGATGGCGTAGATGTGGATCAGCGTGCCGACCCCCGAAACGACCAGCATCATGGTGGTCGAAAGTGAGTCGAGGCGGAAGGTCCAGTCGAGTTTCAGGTCGCCGATATAGATCCACTGGCCCAGCGTCCAGCGCGCCAATTCGCCATGACCAGCAAAGACGGTGTAAGCCAGCAGGGCCGAGACGACGAAGGCGGCGCCCGAAGCGGTGGCCGCAATGGCGCCGATGGCCCTCTCGCCCCAGGGCTGCTTCATGAACCAGCCGCCAAAGATGATGTTGATCAACAATCCCACGACGGGCGCGAAGACCAGCCAGGGAGCCAGGAATGCAAAACCGTGAGTTTCCATGCGTTATCCCTTCAGGCTGTTCATTTCGTCCACGTTGATGCTGTGGCGGCTCTTGAAGATCTGCACGATCAGCGCCAGGCCCACGGCCACTTCCGCGGCGGCCACCGTCATCACGAAGAAGACGAAGATCTGGCCGTCCAGGCTGCCGTGCATGCTGGCGAACGAGACAAAGGCCAGGTTGGCCGCGTTCAACATCAACTCGACCGACATGAAGATGATCAGCGGGTTGCGGCGGACCAGCACTCCGACCGCGCCGATGGTGAACAGCACCGCCGAAAGCAGGATGTAATAACTAATATCGACCATTATGTCTAGCCTCCTTTTTCCCGGCGGGTCAACACGATCGCACCGACCATGGCCACCAGCAGCAGGATGGACGTGACTTCGAAGGGCAGGAGGTATTGGATGAAGAGCGCCTTGCCGATCTCGCGCAGGGAGTCCATCGTGTTGAGGAAGGCATCCGGGCGGGCGATCACGCCGACGGCGGCATGGCGACTGACCAGCAGGTACACCGTTTCGGCCACCAGCACGACCGCCAGGCCGAAGGCGGCCCAGCCCTGTCCGCGCAGGACCTTGCTCGGGGCCAGGGTCTCCGCACCGAGCAGCATGATCACGAACAGGAACAGCACCATGATGGCGCCTGCATATACCGTCACCTGCGAGATGGCGATGAAGGGCGCACCCAGCAACAGGTAGAAGACCGCGATGGCGGCGAAGTTCAGCACCAGGAAGAGGGCCGAGTAGACGGCGTTCTTGCTCAGCAACATGCCGAGGGCCGTGGCCACCGCCACCACAGCCAGGATAAGGAAGAGGATCAGATCGATGCTCATGGACTAATCCTGTGGATCTTTCATCTCGGGCACCGAGCGCTGGTACACGCCGGGTTCCACCTTGCGGGGCGTGGTCATGGCGGCATCAGGCACGGGTTCGAGCAGCATTTCCTTGGGATAGATCGCCTGTCGGCGGTCGGTGAAGGACAGTTCGTAGTTGTCGCCCAGGACGATGGCCTCGGTCGGACAGGCATCCTCACAGAAGCCGCAGTAGATGCAGCGCAGCATGTTGATCTCGTAGGTGGAGGCATAGCGCTCGCCGGGCGAGAAGCGATTCTCGTCCGTGTTTTCGGAGGCTTCCACGAAGATCGCGTCCGCGGGGCAGGCCGCCGCGCACAACGAACAGCCGATGCACTTCTCCAGGCCGTTCTCGTAGCGCTTCAGCACGTGACGACCGCGGAAGCGCGGACGGACTTCCCGCTTCTCCTCGGGATATTGCACCGTGACGGGTTTCTCGAACAGCGACGCAAAGGTGCGCGCCAACCCGCGGCCGAGTTCCCAAACAGGCTCAATGACTCGCATAGCTCTTTCTCCTCAACGCCTGATCCACAAAGCCCACAGCGACCAGGCCCGCCACAGACGAGAATATCGGAATGATGGCCAGATACCAATTATTGTCGAATTGCTGGGCCACCAACACACCCACCGCCGAGATGAACACCACCGCCAGCGAAAGCGGCAGCAGCACCTTCCAGCCGAAGGACATCAGGCGGTCATAGCGGATGCGCGGCCAGGTGGCGCGGATCCAGATCATGAAGAACAACAGGACAACCACTTTCAAAAGCATGTAGATCGGGCCAAGGAACCAGGCTTGGAACTGCCATGGACCAATGTTCCAGATCGCATCCACGCTCAGGAAGGTGTCCTTCAGGAACCAGAACTCGCGGTAGCCGCCGAAGAACAGCGTGGCCGCGATCATGCTGATGGCGATCATCTTCTGGTATTCGGCCATGAAGAACAACGCAAACTTCATGCCCGAGTATTCGGAGTGATAGCCCGCCGTCAATTCCTGCTCGGCTTCGGGCATGTCGAACGGCGCGCGGTTGACCTCGGCCAGCGTCACGATCATGAAGATCAACGCGCCGACCGGCTGGACCACCGCGAACCACACATTCCTTTGCGCATCCACGATGTCATGCAGGTTCATCGAGTTGCCCAGCAGGATGGCGGTCACGAAGCCCAGGCCCAGTGAGAGTTCGTACGAGATCATCTGTGCCGAGGAACGCAGGCCGCCCAGCATGGCGTACTTGTTGTTCGAGGACCAGCCCGCCAGCACGATGCCATACACCGCGATGGACGCCACCGCCATCAGGAACAACACGCCTACGTTGATGTTCGCCACCGAGAAGACGATCGTCCGCCCGAAGAGCGTGGTCGTCGGCCCGAACGGGATGACCGCCGCGATCACGATGGACGGCACCATTGTGATGATCGGCGCCCAGAAGAAGACCAGCTTGTCCGCCTTGGCGGGAGTCAACTCTTCCTTGAAGATCAACTTGACCGCGTCCGCCACAGGCTGCAAGAGTCCCTGCCAGCCGGCGCGGTTCGGGCCGATGCGCACCTGGATCTTCGCCAGCGCGCGGCGCTCATACAGCGTCAGGTAGGCAAAGCCCGTCAGCAGGGCGAAGACCACGAACAGCGATTTGATCAGCCATTCAACCCAGATCGTCCAGTCCATATCAACTCACCTTCGCTTCGGCCAGGCCCAGCACCTGCACAGACACGGGCTCGCGCACTGCCAGCCCCATGCTGCGCGGGACCAGCACCACGCCCGCCGAAATGGTATCGTCAATCTTCACGAGCGCTTCCGCGCTCAGGCCGTTGAAGGCCAGCGACACGCGTCCGCCCGCTGCCACGCCCAGGCGTTTGGCCGTTTCAGGGTGCAGGCTGACGGTCGGTTCGCCGATGCGCTGCGTCAGCAGTTCCGTCGAAGCCACGGTCTGACCGCGGTCGTACAACTTCGTGACGGGGACCGCCAGCAGTTGATCTTCCCTGGGTCGCAGCGCAGATTCAGCACGGACCTCGGGCAGGCTGACCGCTTCGCCGCGTTCCGCCGCCGTCGAGAGCTGGACTCCCAGCCCCTGCTTGTTCTCGTAGGTCGTGCCGCCGTAATACAGGTCGCCGCGCCCGACAATGGGCCACTGCGGCTTGACCTCGGCCAGCTTGTTTGTATCGAGGCCCGCAAAATCCTTCACGGAGGCGGCCAGACGGTCGAAGGTGACCATGGCCGAGCCATTTTCGGTGTTGAGGCCCAGGCGGCGGCCGATCTCGCCTGCGATGGCAAAATCCGCTTTGGCCTCGCCATGTACGGGCACCGCAGCGTAAAAGCGCTGCACGCGTCGTTCGCCCGAGGTGTAGGTGCCTTCGCGCTCGGTGTAAGCCTGCGCGGGCAGCACCACATCGGCCATGTGGGTGGTGAGCGTTTCGAGGATGTCCTGCACCACAATGAAGCGCGCACCCTTGAGGGCCAGCGCCAGCGCGGGGTCGTCGCCCGCGGGGTCCGCGCCGACGATGTACACGATCTTATTCTTGAACGCGGAAGCCAGGTCCGCTTCGGGGCGGAAACCCATCTCCCAGGCGCCCTGGTCGTTGGCGCGCTGCCACACGCCGATCAGGCCGTTGTTGGCCTTGCCGACATGCTTGGTATCCTGGAGGAGCTTGGCGCAGGCCGCCGCCAGGTTGGCGGAACCGTTCAGGCCCAGGCCGTCGCTTCCGAAGAAGACGACCGCGTTCTGTGCGTTCGCAAATTCCTGCGCGATCTTGCTGTCGCCCTGCAGGTCGGCCACGGTCTTGACCTCGTCGCCGTTGGCATAGCGGATGGCGTACCTGGCGAAGCGTTCGAGCTTGGTGTGGCGGGAGTTGGCCACGATCAGGGTCGCGCCGCGGTCGGCAGCCTGCTTGACGCGCAGGTACCAGACGGGTGCTTCCTCGTACAAGTCCGAGGCCACCACCAGGATCGTGTCGCCCTTGCCGAGTTTGCCCAGGTCCGTGCCCTGTCCCACGCCGACCTGTGCGGTCAGGTTGCCGCCGCCCATGTCGGTGTAGAGGATCGACTTGCCGCCCAGGCCATCGGCCAGGGATTTGAGATTGAACAGGTCTTCGTTGGAGAGGCGGCCCGAGGCCAGCACCACCACGTCCGACTTGGAGGCTTCGAAGGTTTGGGTCACCAGGTCGAAGGCGTCGGTCCATGAGGCTTTCGCCTGGCGGACGGTCGGCTTGACCAGGCGCTGGGCGCTCTCCGCATAGTGATAGGCGAAGCGGCCCTTGTCGCACATCCAGATCTCGTTGACTTCCTCGTTCTGGCGCGGCATGACGCGCTTGATGACGATCTCGCCGCCTGCCTTGGCTTCACGGCGGGTGTTGAAGGTGGTATTGCATCCGACCGGGCACTGCGAGCAGATCGAGGCCGAGGCCTTGAGCTCCCACGGACGCGCGCCGAAGCGGAAGTCCGCGGTGGTCAGCGCGCCGACAGGGCAGATGTCGCTGGTATTGCCCGAGAAGACGGAGTCGAACCCGGGTTCCGAGAGGGAGATGATCTGGGTCATGCGGCCGCGCGCTTCGAAACCAAGCACGGCCTCGCCCACGATCTCGTCCTGGAAGCGGATGCAGCGCGCGCACTGGATGCAGCGCTCGCGGTCCAGCCAGATCAGTTCGCCCAGCGGAACGTGCTTGGCCAGGTGCTGCTTCTCATCATAGAGGAAGCGGCTCTTGCCTGGGCCGTGTTCCACCGTCAGGTTCTGGAGCGGGCATTCGCCGCCCTTGTCGCAGATCGGGCAGTCCAGCGGATGCGAGGTCAGCAGGAATTCGAGCGTGCCCTTGCGGCCCTCTGTGACCTTCTCGGTCTGCGTCAGCACGACCATGCCTTCGGACACGGTGTTGGTGCAGGCCGTCTCGAGCTTGGGCATGAACTGGATCTTGGGCTGGCCGTTTTCCATCACGGCCTGGCCGGTGGCGCGGTCGATGACCGGGCGTCCAACTTCCACCAGGCACATGCGGCAGTTGCCGGCCGGTTCCATCTTCGGGTGGTAGCAGAAGACAGGGATGTCGATGCCCGCCATCTTGGCGGCATCCACTACGAGCGTCCCTTCGGGGACCGTGACCTGGACCCCGTCGATTGTGAGTGTTAGCTGTTTCGTCATGCGGACTCCGTTAAGCCTTCACCGCTTTTTGAAAGTCCTGCGGGAAGCGTTCGATGCCGGTCACCACCGCCATGGTGGCGAACTCGCCCAGCGCGCACAGACACTTGCCCTGCATCTGCTTGGCCACGTTGAGCAACAGGCTCACATCGTTTTGCGAGCCTTCGCCCGAGTGGATGCGTTCGGTCAGGTGCAGCATCCAGTGGTTGCCTTCGCGGCAGGGGGTGCATTTCCCGCACGACTCGTGCTTGAAGAAATGGATGGTCTTGTTGATGACCCAGTCGATGGAGACGGTGTCGTCGATCACGATCACCGAAGCCGAGCCGAGGTCCGCACCGAGGGTGCGCACGCTGGCGTAGTCCATCGGCGTGTCGAGGGCCTTGTCGTCCACCACGATCAACGAGGAGGACGCGCCCGCGGGCATGATGGCCTTGACCGGGCGGTCGTCGAGGATGCCGCCGCCGTAGTTGTAGACCAGCTCGCGGAAGGTCGTGCCAAAGGGCAGTTCGTAGTTGCCCGGCTTCTTGACACGGCCAGAGAGCGAGAAGATCTTGACGCCGGCGCTGTCGGGCGTGCCCATCGACTTGTACCACTCCGCGCCATAGGCGAGGATGAGCGGCACATTGGTGAAGGTCTCCACGTTGTTGACGATGGTCGGCTTGCCGTACAGGCCATAGGCAGGCGGGAACGGCGGGCGGATGCGCGGCTGTCCGCGCTTGCCTTCAATGGACTCGAGCAGGGCGGTTTCCTCGCCGCAGATGTAGGCGCCCGCGCCAAGGTGGGTGTAGATCTTCAGCGAGTAATCGCTGCCGAAGAGTTTCTCGCCCAGCAGGCCGGCCTTTTCCATGTCGGCGATCTTCTCGTCGAGGAGGGCGGCCACCTGCCAGAACTCGCCACGCAAATAGATGTAGGCGGCGTTCGCGCCGACGGCGTACGAGGCAAGGGCGAGTCCCTCAAGGAACTGGAAGGGATTGCTCTCCATGATCTCGCGGTCCTTGAAGGTGCCCGGCTCGGACTCATCGGCGTTGGCCACCACGTAATGCGGCCAGTTCTTGTTGTCGATGAAGGACCATTTCATGCCGGTCGGGAAGCCTGCGCCGCCACGTCCACGCAGGCCCGAGGCCTTGACCACATCGGTGACTTCGTTGGGCTTCATGGCGGTGACGGCCTTCTGGAAGGCCTCGAAGCCGCCGTTCTTTTGATAGACATCCAGCTGGTTGAGGTTCGGGATGTCGCGGTGACGCAGGAGGACGTGTGCCATTACTTGACCTCCTTGCCCGCACTCTTGAGCGCTTCGATCAATTCCAGGGTCTTGTCCACGGTCATGTTCTCGTGATACTTGATCCCGTCAGGGCCCTGGGTCTGGAACATGGGCGCCTTGTCACAGGCCGCCAGGCAGGTGACCGCTTCGATCGTGATCAAACCATCGGCAGTCGTCTCACCAACCTGGATGCCGAGGTTGCCGCACAGGTCCGCAAGGAACTTGTCCGCGCCGCGCAGGGCGCAGGGCAGGTCGGTGCAGACTTGCATGCGGTACTTGCCCGCCTTGTGGTCGTGATACAGCGAGTAGAAGCCCACAATGGAGGCCACGTCCGTCTCGGTGATGTCGAGCATCTGGGCGATGTCCTTCAGCGCGTCCTTGGTGACGTAGCCCTCTTCGCGCTGGGCCAGGTACAACAACGGCATGACCGCCGAGCGCTTATGCTCCGGCGGGTACTTTGCCATGATCTGATTTACTTCATTGGGATATTTTTGCGCCAGACTCATCGGTCAATATCTCCGAGCACAATGTCGGTGGAGGCGAGGATCGCCACCAGGTCCGCCACGAGATGTCCCTTGACCATCTTGGAGATCGGGGACAGGTTGTCGAAGGAGGGCGTGCGCATGTGCACGCGATAGGGTTTGGGACCGCCGTCGCCTTCGAGGAAGACGCCCAGTTCGCCGCGCGGTGATTCGACCGCGCTGTAAATGGATGCCTTCGGTGCAGGGAAACCCTCGGTCCACAACTTGAAGTGATGGATGAGCGCCTCCATGCTGGTACCGATCTCCGAGCGGGGCGGCGGGACGAACTTGCGGTTGTCCGAGCGGACGGGGCCGAGCGGCAGTTTGTTCAGCGCCTGCTCGACGATCTTGAGCGACTCGCGCAATTCCTGCACGCGCACCAGGTAGCGGGCGTAGGTATCGCCCTCAGTGTGCACGGGCACATTGAAGTCATACTGTTCGTAACCCATGTACGGACGGGCCTTGCGCAGGTCCCAGTTGACGCCCGAGGCGCGCAGCATCGGACCGGTCACGCTGTGAGAGAGGGCGGTGGCCGCTTCCAGTTTGCCGATGCCCAGCATGCGGTCCAGGAAAAGCGGATTCTTCGTCAGCAGGGTCTCGTATTCGTCGATGCGGCGCGGGAAGATCTTGATAAAGTCGCGCACAGCCTTCTCGAACTCGACCGGCACGTCGCGCCACACGCCGCCGGGGCGGAAGTAGGTGGTCATCATGCGCTGGCCCGAGACCAGTTCGAAGATGTCGAGGATCTGTTCGCGCTCGCGGAAACAGTACAGGAACATGGACATGGCCGCCAGGTCGAGGCCCGAGGTGCCCAGCCAGACCAGGTGCGAGGCGATGCGCTGCAACTCGCTCAGGATGACTCGCAGGGCCTGGGCGCGCACGGGCACATCCAGGTCCACCAGTTTTTCGACCGCCATCACGTAGGCCAGGTTGTTGCCCATCGTGTTCATGTAGTCGAGGCGGTCGGTCATCACTTCGGCCTTCTGGTAGGTCTTGGCCTCCATGTTCTTCTCGACGCCCGTGTGCAGGAACCCGATGTCGGGGATGCAGCTGATAACGGTCTCGCCGTCGAGTTCGAGCAACAGGCGCAGCACCCCGTGCGTCGACGGATGCTGGGGGCCCATGTTCAGCAGCATGGTCTCGCCCGTGAGCGCGCGCTCCGAGACGAGGTGCCGGTATTGGTCGACAGAAACTTCTTGTAACTGGGACATGGCTATTCCTTCGCGTACGGCTTGCGCAGGTCGATATCTTCGAAGTTGAAGGTGAACTGCGGCTCTTCGTAGCCCAGCGGATAATCCTTGCGCAGCGGATGTCCGTCAGAATCTTCGGGCATCAGGATGCGGCGCGGATCGGGATGGCCCTCGAACTGGATGCCGAACATGTCGAGCAGTTCGCGCTCGCGCCAATTGGCCGAGTCGAACACGCCCGTGGCGGTCGGGACGGTGGGGCTGTCTCCGTTCACCGGGACGCGCAACTGGAGGGTGATGTTCTGCGCCAGCGAGGACAACTGGTAGATGACGTGAAATCTCGGCGAAGTCTGCGGCCAGTAATCCACAGCCGTCTGCGCCGAGAGCAGTTCGAACTGATGTTGGTCACGCAGGAGGGTCAGCGCTTCGACGATCTGTGCGGGCTGGATGAAGTAATGCACCTCGCCGCGGAACTCCTCGAACGAGCCGCCGAACTTCGCCTGCAATGTCTTTACGATGGGTTCAAGTTTTGCTTCCATGCTTTCTCCGCTCCCTGCACCTTTGCGGTACAGGAGGCCGCCCTACGGCGGCCAGAGCCTTCTTATTTATCCTGGGTCGGCACGAATTTGTCGGCCTTGACCTTTTCGTACAGGGTCATCACCCCGTGGATCAGGGCCTCGGGGCGGGGCGGACAACCCGCCACATACACGTCGACCGGGACGACCTCGTCTACACCCTGCAGGATGGCGTAGTTGTTGAACACGCCGCCGCAGGAGGCGCAGTCGCCCATGGCGATCACCCACTTGGGTTCGGGCATCTGGTCGTACAGGCGGCGCAGCACCGGGGCCATCTTGCGCGAAACGCGCCCGGCCACGATCATCAGGTCCGACTGACGGGGGCTGGCGCGCATCAATTCCATGCCGAAGCGGCTCATGTCATAACTGGAGGACTGGGCGGACATCATCTCGATGGCGCAGCAGGCCAGGCCGAAGAGCATCGGCCACATGGCGTTGGTGCGGCCCCAGTTGACGACGCTTTCCAACGTGGTCGTCACCACGCCCATGTTGCCGAGTTTTTGTTCTACTCCCATTCAAGAGCTCCTTTCTTCCACGCATAAAAGTAACCGACCAGTAAGATCGTAATGAAAATGACCATTTCCGCCAGCCCGAACCAGGTCAACTGACGGAAGACCACTGCCCACGGCAGGAAGAACACCACTTCGATGTCGAAGAGGATGAACAGCACGGCGATTAAATAGAAGCGGACGGGCATGCGCCGCGTCCCCTCACCGTACGGACTCATGCCTGACTCGTAAGGCATGGACTTTGCTTCTGATTTCTTTTGCGGACCGAAGATCGTCCCCAATCCCACCGCGATCAGCGCCACCGCAGTGGATAGCACCAACAGAACGGCTATGGCAATGTACTCAATCAGCATGGAATCCTCTTTGAACGTGAAAAATACCACGTAGTTCGGTGAAGTATATCATAAAGGTCTTAAACGAGTAAATCAATGTGTCACATTTCACAAAAGTGGATGATGATGGTCATATTGGCAAATAATAGTTTTTTTGGCATGAAAAAGAGGCGTCAATAATTTGACCGCCTCTGTATCAATAACACTTATATCATCACGATGATGTGGCTGACTTCATCCCAGATAGTCACGCAACTGCCGGCTGCGTGTGGGATGTCGCAGCTTGCGCAGCGCCTTGGCCTCGATCTGGCGGATGCGTTCGCGGGTGACATTGAAGTAGCGGCTGACCTCTTCGAGGGTGTGGTCCTTGCCGTCCATCAGGCCGAAGCGCAATTCCAGCACCTGGCGTTCGCGGTCGGAGAGCACCGTCAACGCGCTCTGCACCTGTTCGCGCAGCATCTCGCGGTCGGCAGCATCCATCGGCTCGAGGGCATCCTCGTCCTCGATGAAATCGCCCAGGGAGCTGGAGTCCTCGTCGCCGACGGGACCCTCCAGGGAGACGGGTTCCTCCGCCGAGCGTAGGATGCGGTCCACCTTTTTGGTGGCATATTCCCAATGATTCTGGATGGCGGACGGGACCGGCGTCCCTTCGGCCTGGGCGCGCACAATGGCCTGGACCTCGGAGGCGGGCAGGTACCCGATCTCGAGGGCCAGTTCTTCATTGGTGGGATCCCGCCCCAGGGTCTGCGTGAGGTGACGTTGGGCGCGCAGAATGCGCGTGATCGATTCGAACAGATGCACCGGGATGCGGATGGTGCGCGCCTGCTCCGCGATGGAACGGTTGATCGACTGGCGGATCCACCAGGTGGCGTAGGTGCTGAACTTGAATCCGCGCCGTGGATCGAACTTGTGGACGGCGCGCAGCAGGCCCATGTTGCCTTCCTGGATCAGGTCGAGGAAGGAGATGCCGCGCCCGAGGTACCGTTTGGCCACGCTCACCACCAGGCGCAGGTTGGCGCGGATGATGGCATGGTTGGCCTCCTCGGCGTGGGAGAAGATCGCCTCCAGTCGTTCGGAGAGCAGGCTTTCGTCGGGAAGGTTGTTGTAGAGGGTGCGCAGCCCGGGCAGGGAATGCTTCTTCTGGACGTGCTTCAACAGCCAGGCGGCGTACTCCTCGGGCAGCATGTACAGGCTGAGGAACACGCTATAGGCCTTGCGGACCATGCTGTCCCAGCGCGGGTCGGTGCCCCAGCGTTCGTTGTCAAGATAGGCGCGCAGGTAGGAGGGCGTAGGATCCTCCCAGGCGCGATGCAGGTTCTGGGCTTCGGTCAGCAGCAGGGACAGGTCGGGCAGGGCGTTCTTCAGGCGGGCGGCATCCTCGTCGAGGCGCGCCCACGAGGTGACCAGTTCGCTCAACACGGCGTGATAGGCGTCGCACAGCGGACCCGCGTTCTGGCGATGCGGGCGCTGGATGTAGGTGCGGATCATGCGTTCGGCCTCGATGCGCGTGGCCAGGCGGAACTCGCTATCGGCATCGAGCAGCTTGACCTGGCCGATCTCGCGCAGGTACAGGCGCACCGGGTCTTCGGCCATCTCGGCAGCCAGCTCAGGGGTGCGCGGCAGGTCGAGCAGCTCGTCTTCGGCCAATTCCTCCTGCTGGGTCAGGCTGCTCTCATCGGGCTCGACGGCGTCCTCCACCTCAAGGTCGAAGCCGTTGTCCAACTCGACATCCTCCCCAGACAGGACCTCATCCTCCAACGGGCGTTTACGGACGGCTTTCTTCGTTTTTTCCAGGCGGGCGGTCTTCTTGGGGGCGGGCTTGCGTTTTGCGGGCATGGACACCTTCGATGAATGAGTTCAAACGAAACGGGTGGCTTCCATCCAACGGCAATGCTATTTTCGGGCGTTGACCGACTTCAGCGCGCGGTCGAGGTTGTTGCGCAGGCGGCTGTATTGCAGGGCCTGTTCCTGATAGCTCTTCACGCGCAGGTCGCCTTCCTGCTGGGCGTCTTCCATGATGAAGCGCAGCTGGTTGAAGTTGGCCTCCACGATCAGGCGGCGCATCTTGATGACGCTGCGGAACAGTTCCTCGAGCAGGCGGTCATCCACGGGGTCGAGTTTCTCGGTCTGGGAGAGCAGGTCCTTCGCCAGCCCCAACAGGTCCTCGGGGATGCGGGCGGTTACGTAGGCGTGGTGGTCGGCCTCCACTTGTTCGAGCGACTGACGGATCACGCGGAAGAACAACTGATGGTCAGTATACTCGAAATCCTCGGGCGAGAGGGCGGCCAACCCCGACCCTTCCAGCAGGCGGTCGAGGCGATAACACAGCTCAGGTTTGCGAAATAGAACACCCAAGGCATACGATTCGATTTTCTGACTTGGGCGGACGGTCTCCGCGACGGGGGTTTCCGCCGCCGACCTGCTCCCCGCGGTGCGCGGTTTGCGACGCACAAAGGCGGGACCCTGGACCGGGTCGCCGGTCAGGGTGCGCTCGTCCACCCGCAGGCGGCGCGCCAGCATCTGACGGTAGGTGTCACGCTCGATGGCGCTGGGCAGGTCGGCGATCAGCGGCAGCACCTGCTGTGCCACCTGGTTCTTGACCTTCGGGTCGTTCACGTCGCGGTCGGCCACCAGCGTGTCGAGCACGTGCTCCACGATGGGCTTGGCCTTCTCGATCAGGTGCTTCCACTCCTGCGGGTCGCGGGCCACGAGCTCATCGGGGTCGAGTCCGTCGGGCATGGATGCCACGCGCAGGTCGGCTTGCAGACGCGCCTCGTTGCGCAACAGTCCGCGCGCATCGAAGCCCAGCTCACCCTCGCGGTCCATGGCGGCACGGGCCGCGTCCAGCCCGCGCAGGACAGCTTTCTGTCCCGCCGCATCGGGGTCGAGCGCCAGCACGATGCGGCGCGTGAACTTCTTGAGCAGGCGTAACTGCTCCTCGGTCAACGCGGTGCCCATCGGCGAGACGACGTTCTCGTAGCCCGCCTGGTGCAGGGCGATGACGTCCAGGTAACCCTCGACGATCACCGCCTGGTCCGCCGCGCGGATGGGCTTGCGGGCGCGGTCGAGTCCGTAGAGCAGATGCCCCTTGGTAAAGATGGGCGTCTCGGGTGAGTTGAGGAACTTGGGGATGTCGTTCGGGTCGACGATGCGCGCACCAAAGCCCGTCATGCGTCCGTTCTCGTCGCGGATGGGGATCATGATGCGGTGGCGGAAGCGGTCGTAGACACGCTGGTCGCCCTTGGTGCTCTGGCCGTCTGAGTCGCGCACGGTCAGCAGGCCCGCGTCGATCAGGTCTTGCTGCAGGTAGCCCTTGGCGGTGAAATGCTTGAGGGCCGTATCCCAGCCGCTCGGAGCGTAGCCCAGGCCGAAGGTCTCGATGGTAGCATCGGTCAACTTGCGCTTTTCGCGCAGGTACGACAACACATCCTGGTTCTGGAAAAGGTGGGAGCGATAGAAGACCAGCGCGTCCTCGAGCAACTTACGCAGGTGCTCGTGCGCTTCCTTGACCTGCGGCGTCTCGTGCTGGAATTCCTGGATCTGCACGCCCGCACGCTGGGCCAGTTTCTGCAGCGCCTCGCGGAAGTCGATGCCCTCGCGCTTCATCACGAACTTGAAGATGTCGCCGCCTTCGTTGCATTGACCGAAGCAGCGCCACGTCCCCGACTCGGGCCAGACCACGAAGGCGGGCGTGTGTTTGTTGTCGTGGAAGGGACAGAATCCCGTATAGTTGCGCCCCGCCTTGCGCAATTTCACCCCTGCCTCGGAGACGAGGTCAACGATATCGATTTTGGCTTTGATCTCGTCAGTGGTGGACATGCACGAGCATTATAGCGTGGAAATCGGGTTTAAGCTCCAGGGCTTCGGTTGATCCCCTTCGAATATCTGCTCGCTACGGCACGGCGGTGGGGAGCAAGTTCAAGATCGCGCGTGCTTGAAGATTGAGGCTGGAAATGTCCATCTGCCCAACGGCGAAGTGGTTGATGCGCCCGCCCTGGTCGATGAAGTAGGTGACGGGGACGACCCGTCCCTTGTACAGGCTGAAGGCGGTCAACGCCCAGTCGTCGAGGATCGGGAACTTTATCTCGTGCTTCGCACGGAAGGCGCGCCCCGTATCGACATTCTCATCCACATCCACGGCCAGGATGATCAGCCCCGCATCTTTGTAGGTATCGTGCAGGCCTTTCAGCGACTCGATCTGGGCGCGGCAATAGGGGCACCAGGTGGCCCAGAAAAAAAGCACCACGGGTTGACCGTGGTAACTACTCAAACTGACTTTTCTGCCGTCCACATCCCAGAGCGTAAAATCGGGGGCCAGGTTCCCCACCAGCAGCCCTTCCTGGTTGCCTTGCTGCGTTCCGATCGGCAGGGCCGAAGACGGGGTCAACCCGGGAATGGGAGTGAAGGTGGGCCGCGGGGTAATGGTGGGAGGCGGGGTCCAGGTGGGCTCCAGGGTGCGGGTGGGCACGCTGAGCGGGGACTGGGGTGTGGCCGCCGTCACAGGTTGGAAGGAGCGCCAGACCAATACGCCGCCGATGCAGGCCACCATCAGGCACACCAGCAGCAGTCCGCCCATGACGGGCAGGAACCAGGCGGGCGTCTTTTGCGTAGCGCGGCGGGGGGCGGGTTGGGTCGTCGGTCGGGGCTGGGACGGGGGCTCCGCAGGCTGGGCAGGCGGAGGCTGCGATTGGGGTTCCTCGTCGAGGTAGGCCGACGACCAGGGCGTGGAGGAGTCCCAGCGGTAAACGGGTTCCGCCTCCTCTTCCTCCTCCTCTTCGGCCAGGAAGGTCGAGGACGGGGCGGCAGGTTCCGCGTCGATCTCGAACGGATCGGTCTCGAAGTCCTCGCGGCTGAAGCCCGGCTCGGGCATGAAGGGCGGCACCGTGGGCGGACGCGGCTCGAGCATGCGCTCCAGCTTCTCGAGGCGGGTGCGGGCGGGGGTGTAATTTGGGTCGATGACCAGCACGCGCTCCATGCAGTCGATCTGCTGGCGCAGGTCGGTGACGGCCAGGCTGAGCAGCCACCAGCAGCGGGCTGAGTTGGGGTGTCCCTGCAGGTATTCGGCCAGCAGGGGCAACGCCGCCTGCCTCTTGCCCGCCCGCAAGAGTTCTTCAGCCTGTTCCAGCAGGGACATGCCCGAGTCGTTCACGCTTGCCATTCCTTGTGTCTGTCCAGCGACATACTGTAATTATAGACTTGAAAAATCGCCCATGACAGGTGACATTTATCACCAGATACAAACGGGACGGGGGTGAACCCGTCCCATCCTTTTTAGAAGCCTTCGAGCTTGCTCAGGTCGGCCAGCCCGTCGGAGAGGTGCGCCACCCGTCCGACCAGCGCCAGGCGGTTGGCCTTGACGGCCGGGTCCTCGGCCATCACCAGCACCTTGTCGAAGAAGGCGTTGATGGCGGGGAGGAGCGCCACGACGGCGGTGAGGAATTCATCGACGGTGGACGGCTGACCGTGGACCGTCTTTTGAATGGCCACATAGAGGTTCTTCTCCTCTTTCTCGGCCAGGACTTTTTCATCCACTGTCTGCGGTCCATTGTCCACGGTCTGTGAACGCAGGATGCGCACGCAGCGCGCAAAGCCGGGCAGGATGCCCGACCAATCTTCGCGGGAGACCCAGGCCGAGAGTTGCTTCACGGCGCGGGCCGCGGCGGCCGGGTTGGCGGATTGCGCCGCCAGCACGGCGTCCACTACATCGTAGCGGAAGCCTGCATCCTTCAACGCCACCGAGAGGCGGCCTGCCAGGAAGTCGAGGATCTGCTTCTGTGCCTCGGCGCTGACCGCGATGGGCTGCGTCTTGGCCGACTGCTTGACAGCCTCGGCCAGGTCGAAGTCCACGTCGTGTTCCACCAGCGGCTGGACGATGCCGATGGCCGCGCGGCGCAGGCCGAAGGGATCCTTCGCGCCCGTGGGCGCCAGT
Organism: Chloroflexota bacterium; assembly: GCA_016191845.1. Classification (GTDB taxonomy): domain Bacteria; phylum Chloroflexota; class Anaerolineae; order Anaerolineales; family Villigracilaceae; genus JACPVF01. Next base: position 632,483 of record JACPVF010000007.1, on the reverse strand, counting down.
CCCGCCGCGAACAAGCCCACCAGCGAGTCGAGGCGGTCGGACAGGGCCACGACCAGGCCGATCTTGCTCTGCGGCACGGTCTGGTATTGCTCGGCGATGGCCTGCGCCACCTCGGCAGATTCGCCGCTGCGCAGTGCGTATTCGCCGCCGATGATGCCCTGCAGCGAGGTCATCTCGGTCACCATCTGCGTGGCGAGGTCAGCCTTCGAGAGGTAGACGGCACGCGCCACGGCCTTGATCACGGACACGTCCTTGTAGCCCAGCAGCGCCGCCAGTTCCGCGCCCAGCTTCAACATGCGGTCGGACTTGTCGAGCATGGAGCCGAGCTTGGTGTGGAAGGTCAGCGTGGACAGCTTGGGACGGTATTCTTCGAGCTTGAGTTTGACGTCCTCGCGGACGAAGAAGTTGGCATCTGCAAAGCGCGCGCCCAGCACGTGCTCGTTGCCCTCGCGGACGATGTCGATGTGCAGGTCGTCGCCGTTGCGGATGGCGATGAAATGCGCCAATAATTTGCCGTCCTTCTGAACGGGGAAATAGCGCTGGTGCTTCTTCATGACCGAGATCAGCACATCGCGCGGCAGGGCCAGGAAATCGGAATTGAACCCACCCATCACGGCGGTCGGCATCTCGACCAGGTTGGTCACCTCGTCCAGTAGGGGCGACTGGCCAGTCGCCCCTACATAATCGAAAATGGCCTCGCCGCCGACCAGCATTGCAGCCTGCTGGGCCTGCTCCACGATGGAGGCCTTGCGCTCTTCCTTATCCAAAACGATTCCCGCTTCCCGAATTACATCGAAGTATTTTTCAGCCGAGGGGATCTTGACCTCGGGGGAGTCGTACGGACGCAGGCCGCGCGAGACGTTTCCGCTGACCACGCCCGCGTATTCGAACGGGATGGCCTGGTCGCCGAGCAGGGCCACGTACCAGCGGATGGGACGCGAGAAGGCCACGCCCGAGTCATTCCAGCGCATCGACTTCTCGAACTTGATGCTCTCCACCAGTTTGGGCAGTGCCTCGGCCAGTACCTCGGGCGTCGGGCGGCCCTTCTGCTGGACGGCGGCGAAGACATACTTGCCACCGCCTTCCTCGCGGACTTCGAGGTCCTTGGTGTCCACGCCGTTCTTCTTAGCAAAGCCCATCGCGGCGGGCGTCGCGATTCCGTTCTTGTCGAAGGCCTTGTCCGCAGGCGGACCCTTGACCAGGTCTTCACGGTCGGGTTGGTTCGGGCTGAGGTTCGCCACCGAAACGGTCAGGCGGCGCGGGGTGGTGAAGATGCGCACGTCACCGTGGGTGAGATGCAGTTCGTCGAGCAGGGTCGGCACACGGGCAGAGAGCAGCTCGTAGGCGACGTCCACATCCGAGGCGGGCAGTTCCTCGACGCCGATCTCGAAGAGGAAGGGAAGTGGGGAATTGGGAGTCGGGAGTGGGGTCTTCCCCGATTCCCGAGTTCCGCTTCCCGCTTTACCGCTTTCCGCTTCCCGCAGCAACGGATATTCCGCTTCCTTGCGCTGTTCCTCGTAGCCTTCGGCCACCTTGCGGGCCAGTTCGCGCATGCGGCGGAAGAAGGCCTGGCGTTCGGCCACGCTGATCGCGCCGCGCGCATCGAGGATGTTGAAGGTGTGCGAGGACTTGAGCACGTAATCGTGCCCAGGGACCAGCAGTCCCTGGGCGAGACAGGCGTCGGCCTCGGCGGAGTACAGGTCATACATTTGGCGCGCGCGCTCGACGTCGGCCACCTCGTAATAATATTTCGAGTGCTCGAATTCCTCACGGCGGATGATCTCGCCGTAGGTGACGCCCGCGCCCCATTCCTCGTCCCAGATGGCCTTGGCGTTGTTGAGCGCGATCAGGATGCGCTCCAGGCCGTAGGTGATCTCGACCGAGACGGGGTTGAGCGTGACGCCGCCCATCTGCTGGAAGTAGGTGAACTGCGTGATCTCCTGCCCGTCCAGCCAGACCTCCCAGCCCAGACCCCAGGCCGCGATGGCGGGCTGCTCCCAGTTATCTTCCACGAAGCGGATGTCGTGCTCGCGCGGGTCGATACCCAGCGCCTTGAGCGACTCGAGGTACAGTTCCTGCGGGTTGCCTGGGTCGGGCTTTAAGATGACCTGGTACTGGGTGTGCTTCTGGAAGCGGTTGGGATTCTCGCCGTAGCGCCCGTCATCCGGGCGGACCGACGGCTCGACGTAGGCCACGTTCCACGGCTCGGGCCCCAGCACGCGCAGGAAGGTGTTGGGGTTCATCGTCCCCGCGCCGACCTGGGTGTAGTAGGGCTGGGTGATCAGGCACCCGTGCGCGGCCCAGAAATCCTGCAATTTGAGGATGATGGATTGAAAGGAGGAGGGTTTCGTCATTTACGATTTCCGATTTTGGGGTTTACGATTTCAGGTTTTGGATTTTGGAATTGTGTAGGGAGATTATAACTGATGGATGAATGGAAAATGAACAGCGGTTTCGCGAGGCTCTTCTACGGGCGGAGTTGATTCTATTTTGTGGAGATTTTTCTCCCTGTTTTGTCCACCCTGACGCCCTCATTCGGGAGCGATATAGTATGTCAGAGTTACCGCGCAAAGCAGGTTAGGGAGCGGATTTGGCACAGCGAAAGCCAAGATTGTAATCGGTTTTCGTAGGGTAACTCCCCAGACGATAGGAAGGTTGCATGCCATTATCGAATTTCACTAACCACGAGCCACCCCGTGTCCCTGGTGAAGATTCCTCGGGCGATGCGTCAAGGTATTTGTAACTATTATTTACCCACTCGAGGACATTACCCGCCATATCGTAAACCCCATATGGGCTCACACCTTTTTCATACGTCCCAACTTCAGTAGTATCGTCCACTTTGCCATTGTAATTGGCAAATGTAGTATCAATTCCTTCTCCCCACGGATAAGTGCGTCCATCAGTACCGCGGGCAGCTTTTTCCCATTGGGCTTCGGTGGGTAGGCTTGCCCCGCGCCACTTACAGTAGGCATTGGCTTGATTCCAGTCCACATGAATTACAGGATAGTTATCGAATACCGAATTTCCGTAGTAACTGGAACGGCTGTATGATCCGATTCCGTTCGGCATGGTGCAACCGCCCGCATCTACACAGGCTTGATATTGCTTGTTCGTAATTTCATATTTATCAATGTAGTAAGTACCAAGATAAACTGTTTGTGCAGGTTTTTGGTTAGACTCGGCAAAAAAATCATACCAAGGGCTTCCCATCTGGAAATTACCAGCAGGAACAAGCATCATTTCGATGCCCAAAGCATCCTTTATTTCAGTTGGAGGTGGATATGATGTCAATACTCGACGCAAAAACCTATATCCTGAAATCGCTAACATGCCCAAGAGGATAACACTAATAAGAGAACCTATTAAAATGCCAGCCGCTTTCAATATAGAACGTGCTTTGATAAAAAAGCGGTTATTACCGCGTATTACTTTATCCTTTCTTTCTTTTGACACTGTCTCACTTTCAATCAGTGGAATTAGAACAATCGCTTTCTCAGATATCTTGTTGACTTTCTTTTCAACAATTGAATGTGAAGTTTCGAATATTGTGCCAATTTTTCTTGCCCGCGCCCACAAAGCACGCATGAGCATTTCGTAGCCATCGTCTTCAAATAAATCCACCCAATGCCACTTCCGCAGGCTTTCGAGTGTGTCGCATTCCTCCAAGCGGGTAGGGATAATGAAAATCTCGCCTTCGGGTTTTTCCATGGCGGTATCAAGGGCAAGGCGCACTTCCTTTTGTCGAAAACCCGCTTGGTTGAATTGCTTTGAAAGGCAAACCACCACCACGTCCGCATCGCGGACGGCTTTCTTTATTTCCAATTCCCAATCCTGGCCTGGAAGCAGCTTTTCCTTATCCAACCATGCGTCCACGCCATCGCTGGTCAGATGCTTATATAACGCGCGGACAGGTTCACGGTCCGCGTGGGCGTGACAAAGAAAGACTTTGAGGGGGCGTTTGGTTTCTGGCATGCGGCTTCCCACCGAAATGGATTAATAAAATTATACGGCAAAATCACCTGGATGATACATCCGCGTAGGGGCGACCCGACGGGTCGCCCCTACGCATCGATTCGGTCTGGATTCTCCTCATCCTCCGCCCAACGGGTCGGATTGGATTCGATGTAACGGGTGATACGGTCCATTTCGTGTTCGTTGCGGATGATCCGTTCGTAATAATTCCGCTGCCAGACGGGGCGTCCCGTCACGTTCTGCAATCCGTTGATCCGTTTTGTCACAAGGGATTTGAATTGTCCGATCACCGTGCCCAATGAACCGGGTCGTAATGTGTGCCGTGTAGGGGCGACCCGGCGGGTCGCCCCTACAATATCATCCACGAAAACCAAAACCCCATGGACATGGTTCGGCATGACGACGAATGCACCCAATTCCACGTTTGGGCGGATGACCGCTGTCCGCGCCCATTCTGTGTGGACGATCTCCCCAAAATCGTTCAACACCACATGGCCCCCTTGCGGGGTTTCCCCGTCTACAATTTTTCCAAATAACATCTCCCGCCGCCAGGCAACCACCGTCACGAAATAGGCGCCCGCTTGAGAATAATCATATCCTTTCAGGCGTATCGAACGGCGATGATGCAGATTTGAATTGAAGGTTGGCATGGTTGTTTCCCACAGAATATAAGCATATAGGGGCGACCCGACGGGTCGCCCCTATTAAAAATTTCCCGACCCGTTTCATAACCAATATGTATTTTTTCTACTTCAACGACCAGACTTTAATATCGTCAAAACAAACCTGGTCTTCCTCCCCGATCACGTACCCAAACCCGCCTCGCTCGAGGATGGGGGCTGGCAGGCTGATCTCCTGGGATAAACGGCTGTCCAGGGCATCACTGTCCACATACGCCCGCAGGGAATCTCCCTGGATCTCCACGCGAATGGTGTACCACCTGTCAGGGTACACCGACATTGGAATGTTGTTGCCGAGTTGTACCCATGTCTTCATAAAGCCATAACCGTATTCATTGATCGCCACCCCGTAATGCTCATCGGATCCTGCAATGGAGTGGATCAGTATGAACAAGGTATGTCCCTTGATGAACTTGAAGCGGGTTTCGAGCGCATAGTCTGTCCAGGAGAGGGTTCTATCGTGACGCCAGATTTGTGGCGGGGTGGCCGAGTGGGCGGAACCCGCCAGGCAGTGGTTCCCATCTGGTTCCTGCTCCAGGGTCCAGACGCCCTCCACAGGCGCCCAATCACCTATAAAGCCATCTTCGAAATCCCTCTGAAAAAGAATGCTGTCTTGAGGGACAGGCGTCAAGGTCGGGAGCAAGGTGGAGATGATGGTGTCGTTTGGGATCGAAGCGGGAGCGGCGGTGTTAGCAGGGACGGAAGTCTGCGTTGGGATCAACGTGGCAGGCGGGAGCGCCGTCTGAAGGGTGCCTTCCAGGGCTATGCAGCTCAACAAAACTACAAGAAGAAGGGTTCCGAAAGACCATCTCATGGCAGCCTCCAGACATGGGAAACTTCGAAGGGTCGTTCTGTTTCTGGCATGGTCGGTTTAAGGAACTCCCCAAACGCTGACGGTGCCGTTGGTGGAAACGGCGGTCAGCGTCTTCCCATCCTCGGAAAAATAGAGCAGTTGAAATCCGTCCGGGTTGGGGAATTGGCTGGTCACATCGCTCAGGGCCTTCCCCGTTGCGGAATCATAGAAGCGGATCACGTTATTGCCGATCGACGCCGCGATGACCGACCCGTCGGGCGAGAAGACCGCAAATCGTTCCAGGATCCTGTACAGTTCCTTCCCATCGGGGATCGAATACACCTTGGCGATGTGATAGCCAGGCTCCAGCGAATACGTGAAGGCCAGCTTCGTATTGTCAGGGGAGATGGCGACAGGATAGAAGCCTGGTTGATATTTGGAGTATTCCGAGGCGGGGATCTTGATCGCCATGATCCTCTGTTGCGTTTTGATCTCCCAGAGATTCCCCAGCCCATCCAGCCCGGACCAGGAAAAAACGAATTGGCCGTCCGGTGACAGGGTCAGGCTGTGGGTGCCATCGTACCCATAAGCATACGGTCCCACATCCCAGGCGCGGATGGATGGGAGGCTGCTGTCATCCTCTGCGTTCCAGATCTTGATGAAGTTACCCCCCTGGCTGCCGACCAGCAACAAATTGTTGGAAGCGGAATAAGCGGATACCAGGTCGAATTGCCTTTCCTCCTTCATCAAAGCCATCCTCTTGATGAACTGTCCGCTGGCGGCATCCCAGACGTAGGTACGGTCGAAATTGACGGTCATCAGGGTCTGTCCATCGGCGGAGAAAAAAACAGAGCCGACTTCCAGGAAGTCACCCTCGTACTGGTATTCCTCGTCGAGCAGAACACCCTCTCTGGTGTTGATGACCCCGCTTCTCTTTCCAGTGAGCAGGTCCAGAATGGTGACGATATTCTTGTTGATGTAGGCCAGCCTGCCGTCCTTCACCGTCAGGCCCACTCGCGCATCCGTGCCGTAATGATAGGGATCATAAAAGAAGTCACCCGCCAGAAAGATATCTGCCAGCGACCCGATCATCCTGCCGTCCGAAACATCCCAGATGGATATCGTTCCATTGCTTTCAGAGATCAGGCGGGTTTGGTCGGGCGAAAGGGAAAGATGACGGACAGGGCCCTGCGCCTGCAGGGTCAGGCTGTCGGCGAAGGCCTCCCCGCTCTTCAAGATGATTTTCCCATCCGCCTGTCCTATGGCCACCAGGGTGCGGTCCTTGGAAACGGCGAAGGACGGATTGTCCCCCGCTCCGCCAAATTCAGCCAGGACCTCGTAACTGGTTCCGTCACGCAGCTCCACCTTCCTCCAACTGTAGATCACGATGGTGTTGCTTTCCGCCAGGTAGGCGCCTCCAGGCACGTCCAGGTGATGGATGTCGAATGAGCCGATTTCCCTGCCGTCCGCGTCCCTGTTTACATGGACCTTGAATTGCCGAATCGCCCGTCCCTGATCGTCCGCTTTCAGGCCAAAGTCTTCGAAGCCGAAGGACAGGCTCGAATCGTCTTTTGTAAACGGGATGATCTCTTCTTCTGCAAGTTGAAGTGTCTTGGGATCGTATTTGTATCTGCCGATGGACGTAACGATGATGAATTGCCTTCCATCTTCCGACCATGTGATTTCCTTTATGATCCCCTTTCCCCATATGGCCAGTTCCGTTAGCTGAGAGAGATTCTCCTTCGAGATCGTCGTCGTGCCAGGGGACAGGGTCCCGCCATCCCGCACCGGCCAGGCTGGCGTGGGCGAAGGAGTAGGCAAGGGCACTGGGGTCGCGGTCGGGGTTGGGAGCGCATCGGTTGGCGCTGGCAGATCGGGCACGACCGTAGCCTCGGGCGAACAGGACGCCATGATCAGAAGGACACAGATGCTTAGAAGAAAATGTCTCATCATATTTTTCCCTGGTCTATGGAAATGAAAGGTACGGTGTCACACGATGCGTGGATTGCATTCCTGCCTGCACATGATGGCAGGGAACAAATTGTCAACGACCCGCCGAAAAAAGGACTTCAAGGGGTAAATTGGCCTTTGACATGCGGCTTCCCACCGAGATGGATTTAGGGTGTAGAGCGAGCGCAACGAAAGCCTGTATCCTGGTAAAAGGCTGAGGGGTAATCCCCAAAACGATTGTAGGCGAGTATATTCCCAGCTTCGGTTACTCCGCGCGGCGAGAAGGATCCTCCACGCAGCACTTTGCTATCCCCCTGAGATGGACCCTGGGGATTTACAGAATTATCTCCAAGCGTGGCGTAGTAATCGCTTTTATACCAATCGTTTACCCATTCCCAAACATTTCCCGCCATATTATATGCGCCATAAATACTTTTACCGTCAGGGTTACTGCTCACATCGGTTGTATCACCATCATGATAATCACCCATGGAGTAATTTGCTTTTCCGCTGGTGGGAAGCCCGGGACCAAAGTCCCCCCATGGATAGGCTCTTCCATCCGTCCCCCGTGCGGCTTTTTCCCATTCGGCTTCCGTAGGCAACCTGGCGCCACGCCACTCACAGTACGCCCTGGCCTGGTACCAATCCACGTAGATTACAGGGTAACTATCGAACTCGGAATTTCCATAATATATGGAACGGGTATTGGAAACTCGGTTATTCGGCTTGGTACACCCCCCGGCATCCACACAGGCCGCATAAAGTTTGTTTGTGACCTCATATTTATCGATGTAAAAGGAATCAAGAAACACATCATGGGCGGGCTTTTGGTCGACATCTAAATAATATGCATCGTTATCACTGCCCATAATAAACTTGCCTGCAGGCACAAGCACCATTTGTGCACCTTTGGCATCTGTGATTTGTGCCAAAAGCGATGACTGGGTAGGCGTTAGCGTCTTGGTTGGAGTTTTGACCTGAGTAGATATGGGTCTATTGGTTTGTGTTGGAATAACAGACTGATTGGGAAACACCGTTTGAGAGGAAGATCCCTCGGTCGGTATGACCCTTGGGGTCGGAATAAGTGAAATGATCTTCGGAAGTGCGAACGAGCCTCCCCAGATGATCATGCCAATCATGGCGATGATCCCTGCAATTCTAAATAGGGGGATCAAATTCTTCAAAGATGAAATAAAATCACTGATCGTATTTTTGGATGCAAACTGTTCTCTGGGGGACTGGGGCTTGTTTCTTATTTTTTGTAAAGTGACTCCCACCTTTTCAGCCCGAGCCTGTAAAGCGCGCAAAAGCAATTCATAGCCGCCCTCTTCAAACAAATTTACTTCGTGCCATTTCCGCAGGCTTTCGAGGTTGTCACATTCTTCCAGCCGCGCAGGGATAATGAAAATCTCGCCTTCGGGCTTCTCCATCGCGGTGTCGAGGGCTAGGCGCACTTCCTTTTGCCGAAAGCCCGCCTGATTGAACTGCCTGGAAAGGCAGACCACCACCACATCCGCCTCGCGCACGGCCTTGCGGATCTCCAGTTCCCAATCCTGGCCCGGGAGCAACTTCTCCTTGTCGAACCAGGCGTCCACGCCATCGCTGGTCAGATGCTTATATAACGCGCGGACAGGTTCACGGTCTGCGTGGGCGTGGCAGAGGAATACTTTCAGGGGGCGTTTGGTTTCTGGCATGTGGCTTCCCACCGAGATGGAGTAGCGAAATTATACGGCAGAATCGCCTGGAATACACAAATGCCCAGGGGCAACCCGATGGGTTGCCCCTGGGTTACACGGCAGAATCGACCAATAATAAAGCCATTACTATTCTGCAGTAATTCGGCGTGGAATGGAAATCGTCCTACTTTCCTTCATAACCATCTCGAATATTTCCACAGAATAAGGGTTGGTTCCTCTAAACTCAAATCGATACTCAGGTGCTTCTCCACGCTTGATGATCACAAAATCCTTGACCTTTCCAATGGGAGTAAGATTCATGTCATCCAGCCTGGCGGCATAGACGTATCCACTATTAGTGGCGTAAACGAAGAATTTTCCGTTGGGTCCCATAGCATATCCGCCTTTTTCCAGTGGCCCGAACTTATACTCTTGACCACCGAAGCAGGTATAAAGGAAGTCTCCGCTGGTTGTATCTTCAATGTGTATCGTTGAATCAGTACAGACAGCGTTTCCAGGTAATGGCGTTAGAGTGGGGAACATAGTGGAATTCGGTACAACCTCATCAAAGAGAGAAGGTGTTTCAGTTACATCCAAAAATAATCCCGAGTTATCTATTGTCGGCTGCCACCGAGCCGACATACCTACAACAAAAGGATGTGATTCTCCTGTCTTAACATTTACCATTTGCATTGTTTCAATTCCATGCGTCCACTCTTCCGTCACAAACCAATCATCCTTTGGAGACCAGCCAGATGGCCCACCAAGCGCCAACGGCTGAAAACTCCCAGTAGATACAAAAAAAACTCCTGTTAATCTATGCAAAGTGCTTTCCGCAAGTGTTCCCTCTGAATAGGCAAACGCTAAATATTCCCCAAAATGTGACCATGGGCCGATAGAGCCTCCCCGCATTTCAATAGGTAGTGTATATCTCTCAATAATATTCCCACCAATATCTAAAAATATTATTTCAGGATCAATTCCTGGAGCAGCATATCCACAACTAATAATTGGCTTAGACGGAACCCAGCTACAACTGTATGGGGAAAAATTACCAGCAGTGAGGATCCGTACAAAGTTCGTAGTCCCAACCTCAACAACCCCAAAACCGCCAAATTCAAATCCGCTTGGATAATCAAAAATGATGTACTTATTGTCTGATGACCATTGTGGTGAAGCAAGGGCGCTAACATCTTTCGTCGGGCTGACAATCTGTCTCTTATTTCTATTATCAACATTAATTACCCACAAACCTTGATTATATGAATTAAAAGTTGTGTTCTCATATTTCACTTTGGTATCGTATAAAATCTGCTTCCCGGTTATCGACCAATCAAAATTACTTTCTACACTATCCGTAAGTAGAGTAATTGAAAGGCCTTGTATATCAACAACATATAACTCCCCTGATTGTAGTAGTATCGCAAGTTTGCGTCCGTCAGGTGACCATTCGATTTCTATATCATTGCTTGTATAGTCATTTTCAATAGGGAATGGGTTTTTAGTAATCTGCGTCAGACCGCTCCCATCAGGGTGAATAAGCCAGACATTGTTTTGGTTGATAAATGCGATCCAACCCTCGGCTGGTGGTAAGGATTCGGTAGGTGTAGGTGTGGCAATCCGCATTGTTGCAGTGGGCGGGATGACCGTGTTTACGATTCTAGGCGTAGGGTTCGAATCGTCTTGTCCCAGGTTGGTGATCTGCTGGCATGCCAACGTCATAACCAGGACAAATGAAAGAGACACAAAAGCTATTATTTTTTTCATGGTTCCTCCTCTTGAATGTACAGATGTTCATTTGAAAGTACGATGCAAGAACCTATTTCCACCATAGAGAGAACCCACTAAAACCTATTTAAATTATACAACTGAATATTTTGAATTCAATGCTTTGGGGCAAAGGCCTCTTTGCCCATTTCATATCCATCCTCTATCCATCCTTCGTTCATCCTTCGCTCATCCTTCGTCCATCCTCTATCGAACCTCTATCGATCCTCTATCGCTCCCCCCGCGCAGGGGGACGAAAGCCACGGGCAACAGGCTCTCACACGCGAAGGCGTCCGCGCTCCGACGCCAGAGTTCGAGGTGCTGGCCCCCACGTCCGCCCACGGGCAGGATCATCCGCCCAGGGTCGGTCAACTGCTCAAGCAGGGACTGTGGCACGTCCGTCGCGGCGGCGGAGACCAGGATGGCCTCGTACGGCGCGGACTCCATCCAGCCCAGCGACCCATCCCCCATGTGGACGAAAACATTCCCCGCATGGAGCGCCGAGAGCACACCCCTGGCGCGCTCCGCCAAAACGGCCTCCAACTCCACCGTATGCACCTCACGGGCCAGGTGCGCCAGCAGCGCCGCAGCGTAGCCCGAACCCGTCCCCACCTCCAGGACGCGCTCCGTCCCGTTCAGGTCGAGCATCTGGAGCATGTACGCCACGATGAACGGCTGCGAGATGGTCTGTCCGTGGCCGATGGGCAGGGGGCAATCCTCGTAGGCCTGGTCACGGAACTCCTCCGGCACGAACCAGTGGCGCGGCACCGCCCCGAAGGCTGTCAGCACGCGCGCGTCGAGGATGCCGCGCCGATGCAGTTGGCGGGCGACCATGTCCATGCGCTCCTGGAGAAAATCCTGGGCCATTGTGACTCGCGCTTCATAAAAATTATACAACTGGAAACAATCAAATCGCCCAGCCTGCCAGGTGTCAGCAGACTGGGCGAATGAAAGACAGTGCTTTTTCTCAGGGGGCCGAGATCCCCTTCGGGATCGAAATGACCTGACTCTGATGATAGGAAAGTTCCCGAATGGTCACTTTGGAAGGATCTTCCTGGCTGAAATCGATCTCAAAACGCGGAACATCTCCGCGCTGGATGGCGGAAAAATTCTTGACACTACCCACCACCTGCAGGGTCACTTCCCCAATGCGCGCCGCATACACGATGCCAGTATTGGAGCAATACACAAAGAACTTCTCGGTCGGCGAAACAGCAAAGACGCCCTTCGCCACAGGGCCGATCTCATATTGTTCCCCGTAAGAGCAAATCTGGAGATAATCCCCTTTGGAGGTGTCCCGCGCGGTGATGACAACTCCACTGGAACAGTCTCCCGCAGCCCCAGGCGCCTCTGTCGCTGAGGGAGCGGTCCCCGCTTGGAGATCGCTCTCGACGCTCGCTGGAGGCGCAAACGCACCCCAATCCTCGATGAAGGTCTGAAATTCCTCGCCAGCATCGAAGCCGATCCTGTTCCGCGCGCCATGATACAGACCATCCAACGGATACGCAGCCAGGGAATTGCCATTTGCATCCTGTATCTCGACCACGCCCTTATTCAACCCAGCGACCAATCGACCGTCCGGGCTGGTGACCCTGGCCGAACCGCCATAGGCCCAGGTGTTCTCACGTGGAGCGGTCTGCTGGCCGCTTTGCACATCCACCTCGTAGGCTTCTGTCCAAAGAGTATGTTCATCGATCCAGGCGGGGGGATACCCCATGCTCCAGCCGCTGGGGAATTGGTTGCTGCCAGAGACTCTGATCTCAGGGTAGGTCACCCCTGTTCCCTCTTCCAAATCGAAAACGATCGGGTGGAACGTCCCATCTGGGAAATAACCGATCCATGCCATTCTCTTCCCGTCCGGGGACCATTCGGGATATCCCATGCACAGCGGACTTTCCGTCAGGCCATTCGGTTCGAAGCGGGTGCTGGTGGAGGAAGCCAGATCATAGAGATGACCATCAAAACACCCAGCTCCCCGTTGCATCTTTTCACCGTCCATCTCCATTTTTGTCCCCGTAGTATAGGCAATCTGGGAGCGGTCCGGGCTGGCCTGAAACTGGAACGCGTGCTCGAACAGCAGGGACGCTTTGCCGCCTTCACCATCAGCGATCAGCACCTCTGATCCTTCGAAATAACCATATGCCTCAAAAAGCAATTGTTCATAGCGATTGGCATAAACAAATCTATTCGAATCCACCCAAGCCAGGAACTCCTTGACCCCTTCCAGACCGTCAACGATCTCGACCGTCCCGCCCGTATCTGCATGGTAGGCCTTCAAATTGGAGGCGTACCGGTCAAGGCCGTATCCATATCCGTGTTGATAGACAAGCAGCCCGGAGGAGGAATAGCCCAGATACCAGGCCTCGTCTGCTACGTGGATGAGTTCCCCTGCTTCATTGACGATCCCCAGGCCGCGCCAATACCCTTCCGCGCCAAATGCTGGGCTGCTAACGATTAATCCAGCCAGGGTCTTCTCTGACACAGGCTCCAGGGGAGATGTTGGCGTCGGAAGCACAATCGGGGTCTCCACAGTCGCTGTTGAAACCGCATTGCCAGAGATCGAAGGCCCGGCAACGGCCTGACATGCAAGCGAAAGAAAGAGCAGCACAACCATCAGATACACGACTCTTGTCTTCATGGATTCCTCCTAAGCTGGGGATGGAGACGATAAACCATTTTGACATTTTTTATCTTATTTTACAAGTAACCCCAGGACTGTTGGCACGCTGGGTCGAAGCCTTTAGCACTGCACGACCGCCTGACTTTTTAAGAAAGTCCTGGTTACCCTATTCGGACAGAGATAGTTAAAATATCGCCATGCAAACTGACATCTTGATCCTTGGCGGCGGCCCCAGCGGACTCTCCGCCGCTCTGCACCTGGCACGGGATTATCCACATCTCGCGCCCCGCATCCTGGTCCTGGAAAAGGAGCGGTATCCGCGCCCCAAGTTATGTGCGGGCGGCCTGGTCGTTGACGCGGAGGTCATCCTTGCGGGGCTTGGCCTGGATGTGAGCGAAATCCCGCACGTGGATGCCTCCGCCGCACACTTCGACTTTGCGGGCAAGGGGCTGACGATCCGCGCGCCGAGGCGTCACACTTTGCGCATCATCCGCCGTGACGAGTTCGACCACTGGCTGGCAAAGAAGGCGCGGGAACGGGGTATCGAGATTCGTGAGGGTGTACAGGTAAAGAACGTCCGCCCCGATGCGGGCGGCGTCACTGTGGAAACGGATCAGGGCGATTTCCGCGCGCAGGTTGTGGTCGGTGCGGATGGCTCGAACGGCGTCACACGCCGCTGTGTGTGGCCGAATGCACCCGTGTCCACGGCGCGGGTGCTGGAGGTGATAACCCCCACCCTGCCTCCCCCAAATTCTTCGGATTTTGGGGAGGTGACCCGTGAGGGACAGTGGGAGCAGGCCTACTTTGATTTTTTCCCCGTGCCCGACGGTATCGCGGGCTACGTATGGGACTTTCCCACGCAGATTAAAGGTCAGCCAATGCGCTGTTGGGGCGTGTACGACACAAACCTGCTCGCGAATGAAAAACGCCCCGCGCTCAAGCAGCCGCTAGCCGAGGAGATGTCCCGCCAAGGGTTCGACCTGGATAAGTATGAACTGAAAGGGCATCCCATCCGCTGGTTCGAGCCGACGCATCCGCTCTCAGCACCGAGGGTGCTGCTGGTTGGGGACGCCGCAGGCGCAGACCCGATTTTCGGGGAAGGCATCAGCATGGCATTGGGCTATGGCCGCGTGGCTGCAAAGGAAATCGGTGAAGCCTTTCGGCGTGGGGATTTCTCTTTTGGCGGATACCGTCAGAGGGTCCTGATGAGCGGTCTGGGACAAACTTTGGTCGCGCGATGGGTCATCGCGCAGATCATCTATCCGTTAAAGTGGAAGTGGTTCCAGATCCTGTTATGGCGTGGATTGAAGCCCATCGTAGTATTGGTGGCATGGCTTTTTGTGTTAAACTGGAGCCGCAGACTTTAGAGATTGTTTACAAAATCCGTGCGCAGAAAAACTCTCCGCTATAATTTTTAGGTTGGGAAACAACATGGGATTTGCCGATCTTCACATCCACAGCATCTACTCACCCGACTCGGCCACCACGGTGCGGGCCCTCCTCAAACAGGCCGCCGACATGAAGTTGTCCGTCATTGCCGTGACGGACCATGACGAGATTCGCGGCTCTTTGGAAGCCCGCAGCCTGGCACCGCAATTCGGTTTGGAATCCATTCCCGGGGTGGAGGTTACAACTGCGGACGGGCACATCCTGGCGCTGTTCATCGAGACCCTGCCGCCAGCGGACAGACCGCTGATCGAGACCCTGCTCTTCATCGGTAAACAAGGCGGCATCGCCATTGCGCCACACCCGTTCAATCCCCTGCCAGGCAGCTTAAGCATGGAGGCGGTGCTGGGAGTGTTGGCTCATCCCATTGCCAAGGGCGTATTGAAAGGCATCGAGACGCACAACATGGGCACACGTTCCTTCAACGGCACGGTGCAAAAACTCTCAATCTACCTGCCCCTGGCGCGCATCGGCAGCAGCGACTCGCATGTATATTGGACCATCGGCGGAGCGCGAACCGAATTCCCTGGCAAGACAGCACAGGATTTGCGCGAGGCGTTGAATCGAAACGCCACAGTGCCCATCCTTGATGAAGAGAAGTTCTCGCCGAAGATGTTCACAAGCTGGTTCCGTTATATGATCTTGCGGAGATTCGGGTTCGCCACCGACGCCAAAGCGGTCGGTCAGCCGATCAACACCCAGCGGATGACCCAATCGTTCATCATGAAAAGGTTGAAAAAAAAGTAGCGCGAGGATATTCCTCGCGCTACTCATTTACAGGCCTGATGCATTTTCAAGAAGGGGATATTGCGTTCCAGCAACCAGACTTCCACCTCATCCAGAGACTGCCAATGGCCAAGATCAGACAGGGTCTGCAAAACATGGAACAGGCGCTTATCGGGAGTATCGTCCGCGGCATGTTCAACGTTTTCAAAGGCCAAAAGCAGGAGATGATATAAGTCCGGTTTATGAGACGGACTCACTGCCAAAACGTCATTCACTTCTTCGAAGACCAACGAACCGTCCACGCCAAGGAAAGCGGTCAACGAGAGAGGGCCATTCACCAAAAAGTCAACCTTCCACATCTTCTTTCACTTTTGAATCGACTTGATAAAACCCGGCGTTTTCAATTCACGTTCGAGTAGATGGGTAAAGTAACCCTGCATGAGTGTTTCCATCTCGTGTCGCGTGTCGGCTTCGGGATGAGCGCGTTGGGCTTCTCGGTACGTGCTGCGCTGGAAGTGGCGCAGGTATTTGAGCGCCTCGATGGAGATCTTGTGCAATCCCCGCAACCCTTCACCGCAACGCGGACAAATGGCGCCACCCGCGCTGTAGGAGAAGAATTGGTCCTCGGGCAGGATCTCACGCCCGCAGTTGGCACACTCGAACAGTTGCGGGCGAAACCCCAGGAAATCGAGCAGGCGCATCTCATAATAGCGGACGGGCAGCCAGGGGTCGGACTCGGCAGCCAAACGAGCGAGGGTCTCCGTCAGGAGGCGATACAGCGACGGGACGGAGACCTCCTCGTCGGGTACGAAGCGGTCGAGCAGTTCGACAACATAGGCGGCAGCGCTCATGCGCGTCAGATCCTCGCGCAGGGGTTGATAGGCGTCCACACTCTCGGCCTGGGTCACGATCAACAGGTCGCGGCCCCTGGCGAGTTGAAGCTTGACGCGCGTAAACGGTTCGAGATGCCCTGCCTTGCGCGAGTTGATCTTGCGTGCGCCTTTGGCCACTGCGCGCACCTTGCCCTGCTCGCGCGTGTACAGCGTGAGCAGTCGGTCGGCCTCACCCCAGTCGGTATGACGCAGGACGACGGCTTCGGCGCGCAGCGAACGGAAGTCGGCCATGGGTTATCCAGGCAGGTGGTTGGGTGTGAAGGCTTCGGGCAGCAGGTCGGACAGAATCATCTCGTGATGGAGTCGCCCATCACCGTCGGCGATCAACACCACGGTGTCGAGGCCGAACTCAGCCAGCACTTGGCGGCAGGAGCCACAGGGCGAACCGCCATTGTCGGTCACGACCGCAATGGCGTCGAACTCACGCTCGCCTTCCGAGACCGCTTTGAAGACAGCCGTCCGCTCGGCGCACATGGTGGTGGGATAGGCGGCACTTTCCACGTTGACGCCCGTGAAGATGCGTCCACTCTTGGAACGCAAAGCCGCACCCACACGATAGTGGGAATACGGTACATAGGCGTTCTTTCGGACTTCGTTGGCCAGTTGGATCAGGTGTTGACGCTCCTGATCAGTCAGGGTGATGGTCATGGTATTTCCTTCAAGTGTAGTGAAGGGATGCAGATCCGGGTCCGCATTCCCCAAAAAAACTATTTCTTCTTGCGTTCCAACTTCTTGATTGCACGGGCAGGCACGCCCACAACAAGCGTATCGTCGGCCACGTCCTTGGTTACTACCGAGCCTGCCCCTGTACGTGCGCCGTCGCCCAGTTTGAGCGGAGCCACCAACATCGTGTCCGAACCGATGAAGACATTCTCGCCGATAGTAGTGGGATGTTTCTTTTCGCCATCGTAATTGCAGGTGATGGTGCCCGCGCCGATGTTGGTCTCAGAACCGATGTCAGCATTGCCGATGTAGGAGAAGTGTCCCATCTTGACGCCGTCGCGCAGGTATGAGTCTTTGACCTCCCCGAAGTTGCCCATGTGGACATGATTCCCCAGATGTGCTCCCTTGCGCAGACGTGCGAATGGACCCATGTCCACATCATCTTCCAACCAGGCACCTTCCATATCGACAGCCAGCACCTTACAGCGGTTGCCGATCTTCGAATTGCGAATGATGCTGTTCGGGCCGATGATGTTTCCTTCGCCGATCACGGTCTTGCCTTGCAGATAGGTATTGGGCATGATGGTCGTGTCGCGGCCAATGGTCACACCAGCTTCGATGTAGGTTGCATTGGGATCAATGAGAGTCACGCCGTTGAGCATGTGCGTCTGATTGATGCGGCGGCGCATGGCGGCCTCAACCTCGGAGAGGTGGATGCGTGTGTTGACACCGATCGTCTCTTCCAGGTCGTCCATGACGGTGGCCTGTACGGGCAGGCCATCACGCACGGCCAGTTCCACTGTGTCGGTCAGGTAATACTCACCCTTCGGTGATAATGGGATGCGGTGCAGAGCATCCCACAGCCAGTTGGCATCGAAACAGTAGCCGCCTACGTTCAATTCCTTGATGCGCTTCTGCTCCTCGGTGGCGACATATTCCTCGACAATGGCCGCCACGGTCCCATCCTCCTTGCGGACAATACGCCCAAACCCGCGCGGATCGTCGGCCACCACCGTCAGCATGGAGATGGGGCCCTTGTTGGCCTTCTGCATTTCGACCAACGCCTGCAACGTCTCGCCGCGCAACAACGGCATGTCACTGTAACAGACAACCACCAGGTCGGATTTCCCTTTCAGAAGCGACTCCGCCTGCATAACGGCATGGCCCGTACCCAGCTGTGGCTCCTGCAAGACGGTCTGGGCTGCGCCGTCGAGATAGGTCACGACCGCTTCCGCGCCATGTCCGACCACCACGACCGGCTTCTCGGTGGTGGACATCTTGATGGCTTCGAGCGCATGCCAGATCATCGGCTTGCCTGCCACAGGATGCAACACCTTGGGCAAACTGGACTTCATGCGAGTTCCCTGCCCGGCTGCGAGCAGGATGGCTGTAATCTTCATAGTAGTCTCCTCTCCCCTTTCCATTCAGGAAGGGGTTGGGGGGGTGAGGTAAAAATAAAACAGGCTTACGCCCGCCTGGGGCCGTAAGACCTGTTTAGAGAAAAAGCCCCGCGTACGCGGGAAAGTGTGGCTGGGGCACCTGGACTCGAACCAAGATCCACAGCTCCAAAGGCTGGTGTGCTGCCGTTGCACCATGCCCCAGTGCGGGCAAGATTGTATCACAGGGTAGACGGGTGGGCAATACGGTTACTCGTCGTCGGGCATCAAGCCGAGTTGACGGGCCTGATCGTACGAGATGACGTCCGGATTGGTGGGAGCGTTGCTGTGCTTGGCAGCAGCCTCGCCCCAAAAGGCGTCCAGTTCGCCGGTCTTCATCTTTTTCTTTTTGGCCTGTTTGAACAGGTTTTCCATCTCAGCAATGGTCGGCGGCTCGACATACTGAATGGTCTCGGGCCGTTCGGGGAGTTTGGCAGGCGTCGTGGGAGCGGGAGCAGATGCGGGCGTCGAGACCTGCGCTTCGGGGGCGGAGAGTTGCCCCGTCACGCCGAGATTCCTCAGGGACTTATCCACCTCGTCCCGCACAGCCAGCAGGGATTGGACGGTGTCGAGCACGGTCCCGCGATCAGCCAGCCCCTTGCCCGCCAGGAGCAGGGCATACATCGGGTTGACCGGGATGAAGAGCAGATCCTGGTCGCCGCCGTTGAAGACGTAGAAACTCTCCAACTGATCCTGGTGAATGAACTTCGAAACCTTCAAGCCGGCGCTGAAGATGGCCATCAGGGCCGAAATCAGCGAGACCTCCATGCTGCTATCGTATAACTCCCCGGCACGGACCAACACCCGGCCACGGTCGCTGAGCAGGAAGACCGCCTGAGCCTTGATATCCTGGCGGAAGTTGGCCAGCAGATCGGAGAGTCGACTCTGCTGACGGGCACTCTTTTCGGACGTTTCGGGGGGAAAGATGGTGCGGACCAACCCCAGGCTGCGCTCGACCGAGTCGAGGAAGTCGGCCAAAGGGATCGGCTTATCGAACATGGCAACCGCACCGGCATTGATCATCTCATCGCGCGCCTTGCGGTCGGACATGCCCGAGACCAGAATGACCTTGACCTCAGGGTGGCGGCCGCGAATCTTGTGCACCAATTCGATGCCGTTCATGCCGGGCAACAGGTAATCCACCACCAGCAGGTCGATGTGGCGGCGCGAGGCTTCGAGCATGGCCTCCTCACCGGAGGGCGCCTCGATGATGTCGAGTTCGTGCCCGATGGTGTTCAGCGCGGAACGTAACAACCGCAGGATGTCACGCTGATCGTCGACAAGAAGAATCGAGGGTGCCATAGAAAACCTTACTTGACCATCCAACAGGCCACAAAATGACCGGGCACCGCCTCGCGGAACTCGGGTTCCTGCTCACCACAGATCTTGTCCGCGATGGGGCAGCGCGGGTGGAAACGGCAGCCCTTGGGCGGATTGAGCGGGCTGGGCACGTCGCCTTTGAGGATCGTGCGCTGACGTTTCAGTTTCGGGTTCGGCACAGGGATGGCCGACATGAGCGCCTTGGTATACGGATGCAGGGGGTTGCGATACAACTCCTCACGCCCGGTCAGTTCCACCATCTTGCCAAGATACATCACCGCCACACGGGTGGAGATGTGCTCCACCACGCTCAAATTATGCGCCACGAACAAATAAGTCAGGCCGAATTCCTGCTGTAAATCATTGAGGATGTTCAACACCTGCGACTGGATCGATACGTCCAGAGCCGAGACCGGCTCATCGCATACGATGAACTTGGGGCGCAGGGCCAGAGCGCGGGCGATGCCGATGCGCTGGCGCTGTCCACCCGAGAACTCGTGCGGGTAACGGCGGGCGTGATAATCCTCGAGACCCACCTTCTTGAGCGTATCGAGCATCATGTCGAAACGCTCCTTGGGCGAACCGATATTGTGGATATGCAACCCTTCCATGATCGACTCGCCGATGGGCACACGCGGATCGAGCGAAGCGTACGGGTCTTGGAAGATGATTTGCATATCGCGGCGGACGTGCTTGAGGTCGTTGCCGCGCAACTTGAGCACATCCTTGCCGTCGAACTCGACCGCGCCCGAGGTGGGTTCGATCAGCCGCAGCATCGAGCGGCCTACGGTCGTCTTGCCGCAGCCTGATTCGCCCACCAGGCCCAGGGTCTCGCCTTGCTTCACAGTGAAGGAGACATCGTCCACGGCCTTCACCCAGTTGACGATGCGCTGCATCAGCCCGGCGCGCACGGGGAAATATTTGGTCAGATGCTCAACGCGGACCAGGTCCTGGCCGGTGGTTTCTGTTTCAGGGTTCATCATCGCTCGCTCCGCCATGTTATCGTACGCTCAACGGGGCCTTGTGGCCCTGCGCTTCGTTGTTTTGGAACAGCCAGCAGCGCACCAGGTGGCCGGGCTTGGCTTCGATCAGGTCAGGCTTGGCTTCCGAGCAAACCTTCAGGCCGAACTTCTCACGAGCCGCACAACGCGGAGCAAAGCGACAGCCGGACGGCAGGTTGACCAGGTTGGGCACCGAGCCGGGGATGACCTCCAGCCGCTCCTTGATTTCGCCCAAAATGGGGATCGAACCGATCAGGCCCTGGGTATAGGGATGCAGCGGCTGTTCGAAGAGCGAGTCCACATCGGTCTGCTCGACGATCTCACCGGCGTACATCACGGCCACCCGTTCGGCCATCTCGGCGATCACGCCCAGGTCGTGCGTGATGAGAATGACGGAGGTGCCCATCTTCTCGCGCAGTTCACGCATCAGGTCGAGGATCTGCGCCTGGATGGTCACATCCAGGGCGGTGGTCGGTTCGTCGGCGATCAGCAATTCGGGCACGCAGGCCAGGGCCATGGCAATCATCACGCGCTGAGCCATGCCGCCCGACAGTTCATGCGGATAGGATTCCGCGCGGCGTTCGGCATCCGGAATCCCCACCATCTTGAGCAATTCCACGGCACGGGTGCGCCCGGCCTCCTTGCCAACATCCTGATGGATGCTCAATACCTCGGCGATCTGGTCGCTGACCTTGAAGACCGGATTGAGGGCCGTCTGCGGTTGTTGGAAGATCATCGAGATGCGGTTTCCACGCATCTTGATCATTTCACTCTCGGGCAACTCCAGCAGGTTGCGGCCGTCGAGGTTGATCTCGCCTTCTATGATCTTGCCGGGCGGTGCGATCAGGCGCATGATCGAAAGCGAGGTCACACTCTTCCCGCAGCCCGATTCACCCACCAGGCCAAGCACCTCGCCGGGATATACTTCGAAATTAACCCCGTCCACAGCACGCACAACACCATCCTCGGTGTTGAAAAATGTCTTGAGATTTTTGACTTCCAGCAACGGCTTTTTGTCGGTCTTGGGCACGGGGAGCTCCTGAAGGAGGGATAACTGATTATAGCAAAGTTTTATGGCGAAGGGATAGCCAGTGACGGCGCGCCGTACAAACCTGATAAGCCATTGAGCGTCGCCTCGAACGGATACGTTACATGTTGGTAGTTTTCATATCCCAGACGCAGATATAACGGGATGAAGGGCAAATCCTCAGACAGGATGGCTTGGATCTCATTGGAGGCCTGATACGCCGTCCCCAGATCGGCAGTGGAGTTCAGCGCTTCGCACGCCGACTTGAGCCTGTCCCCGTTATCAGCAAACGGACTCAGCGTCTGGAACCAGCCGCACAGATATCCCGGGTACTCGCTGAGAGTCCAACCCAGGATGGCCATGTCGTAGTCCCCGCTGCTGTAGACGGAATAACGCAGCGTCTCGGGGCTGACTTCCTGTTGGGTCAATGGGATGCCCAGATACCGAGACTGTGATTCGATCCCCGCAGCTATATTGGCTCGCGAGAGATCGACATTGGGCGCGGTTGTCAACAGCGTGACCGACGGAAAAGACTGGCCATCAGGCGTCCGCAGGTCGGAACCGGCCTGATCCACGGTTGGCTCCTGCCCCCAGGAATAACCCGCCTGCTTGAGCATTTCCACCGTCTTTGTGATTCGTTCCTCGCGAGAAAGCCCCGAACAGGGCAGGGACGTTCCTTCTTTCAGCCACGGCCCAGGCAGGATGAATCCCTCATAGGCCCACTCCTGTCCCGACAGCAACGTATTGGCATCGATTATGCAGGCCAACGCAGCACGAAAGGCATGGTCAGCCAGTACTATTTTATTGGGATTGAACGCGAGGAAACGCCCGCTGCTGGTGGGATACGAGGAAGCAGACGATTCCTGCGCCGCACCACGCGGGCCCAACACCACATCCACTTCACCGCGCTGGAAGGCTTTCGAGGCCGCGTCAATATCTCCGAACAAGGTGTACACCGTGCGGTCATAGTTCGGCTTCTCGAACGGGTGCAGCGGATTGACCGAGCGTGTGAATGCCTCCCCGCTTTTCTCCGCGCGCAGAAATGGACCGAAGGTCGGCTCATCCGAATCGGACAGGGCATACAAGGCGGTACGGGCAGCGTTCAGCGCTGCATTGACCTCGTCTTGCAACTTGCTGACCTCCGAGTTGGCGGCGTTGAGGTCATCCTGATGACGCTGGATGCGGGCCTTCAAATCGTTCGCTTCCGTCGAGTTGGGGACGCTCTTCAACAATTGTGCATTGTCGGCGTCGATAAAACCCTGTAATTCCGCTGCGCGCGCTTTTGCACTATCAAGCGACTTGAGCAGGTCCGAGCTGGGAAGCAGGGCACTGGCATCTGCCAGGGCTGGCGACCAGAAGGCCTGACTGAGAATGGGGCCCTGCAAAACACCATATTGCCAATCTCCCACGTTAATCGGACCCTTGAAATAGAACTTGACCGTCAGAGCGTCCACGGCTTCGACGCGATCCAGCCGCTCGGGGTCATAAGCGGAGCGCCAGTCCAGGCCAAGGCGGAAGGCCAGCGCAGTGTTGGCCGTGAAAGCCACATCCTGTGCGGTGAGCGGTGAGCCGTCACTCCAACGCAGGTCAGATTGCAGCTTCACGGTCGCAGAGAGCAAGTCACCATCTTGCGCGATGGCAGAGGGCAGGCCATCCGCTATGAAAGGTTTGAACTCCCGTGCGGGGGTCGAGAGACGATACAAGCGCGGATATTCGTCTGAGTGGAGCGCGTAGTTGGCGTAGCTAGCGCCTGCCTCATCGAAGCGAGCCCAGACGTTGACATCCGTTGGCTGGCCCACCAGTCCAAAGCGGATCGCATCCGCGTGGGTGGAGGCAGGGACAGTGGGCGTCTCAGCCTGGGGGGCGGGAGCGGTTGGGGAAACGGAGACAGGCGCAGGTCCAGAACAGGAAGCCAGCAACAGCATCCCCAACAAAGCGGTCAGGGCGGAGCGTCGCATTTAGTTGCCGCAGGCAGCCCCGTAGTCAAAGGCCTCGATGTTCCACAACGGGCTGGCCGACGGGTCGAGGTCGAAGTGACACAGGTCGGGGCGGGAGGCGGCCACACGCAGGCGGTAGTAGAGCGGGATGGCGGGCAGGTCCGAGGCGAAGAGCAGTTGCGTCTGGCGATAGGCTTCCTTGTAGGAGGCATCGTCGGGCAGGGACGCGCGTGCAGTGGCACAGGCCGCATCATAGGCAGGGTTGGAATAGCCCGTGACGTTGGTGCCGATCCACTGATTCTTGGCGTTGGGGATCTGTGAGGTGGTGAACCAATCGCAGGGCGGCTCGATGCCGTTGACGCCCATGGCGTATTCGATCAGGTCGAAACGGCGACCGAAAAGCAGGCCTGCCGGCCCGGCAGAATACAGATCGTTCTGCGAGAAGTATTGGACATTAAGTCCGATGCCGCACTGAGCCAGCGACTGGCTGAGAATATCCACCACCTGGCGGCGCTGGGTGGCCGTAGTGGTGTAGTAGTTGAGCACCAGCGGCGTGCTGACCGGCACGCCCTTGACCGTGAAGGCCTGCAGCGGCGTGGCAGGATTGTTATCGCTGTCGCGCCAGCCCGCCTCTTCGAGAAGGGCCCGCCCGGTGGCGGGGTCGAAGGCGTAAGCCTGGGCTGCATCATTATAGAGCGGATGGTCGGTGGGCAGGTAGGTGTTGGGGACGGTGGTCAGGCCGAAGAGGACGGTATCCACCACCTTCTGACGGTCGGTGCAGTAGGCGATGGCCTGGCGCGTGCGCAGGTCCGAGAGGATGTCGGGACGGTCCTTGGCGTAGAGGGTGTCGTAGCCGTCGTCATAGGTGGCGGGGACGATACCCAGGCCCAGCCATTCAATGGTCATGCCTGGAGCAAAGTAGGCCTTGATTTGTCCGCTGGACTGCATCTGCTGGAGCAGGGCAGCCTGTCCGTCGAGGCGCACGGTGGGATCGAGCACGTCACAGCGTCCCGCGGCCAGTTCGGAGATGGCCGAGTTCGGGTCGGCGATGAAACGGAACGTGAGCGTGTCAAATTTGGGATAGCCCTCGCCCGCCAGGAAGTAGTTGGGATTCTTCGTCAGCGTGATGTGGTCGGCGGGCAGCCATTCCTGGAGGATGTACGGGCCCCAGCCCATCGGCGTACGGGAGGACAGGTCGGTGGTTTGCAGGGCCGACGGGCTGAACTGGCTCCACATGTGTTTGGGAGCCGGCGCCCAGAAATTGGTGAAGTAGGTCGAATCGACAAAACCCGGAATGCCCCACCAGACCACGGTGTTGGCGTCGGCGGATTCGTAAGTCTGGGTGCGGTCGAGAACGTAGGTCGAGCCGACAGCAGAGGCGTCCGAGGCCAGGCTGAAGGCGTAAACCGAATCGTCAGCGGTGACGGGCGTGCCGTCGGACCAGGTCAGGTCGGGGCGCATGCGGAAGGTCACCACCATCTGGTCGAGGCTGAGGGGGGTGGTGCCGTCATAGGTGATGACACAGTCGCTGGCGCGGCAGCCGGCGGGATGTACCTTCGTACCGGTCGACAAGGTCGTCAGGTTCCCATCGGCATCCACGATCTGGCTGCCAGCGCTGACCGGCACCGCGTTGATCTGCGCGTCGCCATTCGACAGGCTGGGCAGTTGGGTCAGGATCACGGGCTGGTAGTCGTAACCCACCATGTCGATCGGCCCGTCGTACACCGCAGAGAGCACACTGCGCGCGGCTGCGTTCGGCCCGCCGAAGGGATAGAGCGTGTTGGGCTCCTCGCCCAGGCAGACGGTCAGCGCACGCGGCGCGGGGGTGGCGGTCTCCGTGGGCAAAAGGGTTGGTGCAAGAGACGGTGCGGGCGTCGGTCCGCCGTTGTTGGTGGAGAGTCCGCAAGCCGAAAGGGTCAGGGTCAAGATCAGGACGATAAACAGACTGATTCTGGATTTCATTGGCACTTTCCTTTTTAGCAAGGTTTCCCCATTATACAATCAAGCCGCCCGGTCGGGCGGCTTGCGGTCAACGGGGTGACTTTTTGGGGAAGAGGATGAGAAACAGGATCAACCCCAGCAGGAGGACTCCGCCGAGCACGACCATCCACGACACCTGGATGCCCGTACCGCCGGTGGGTTCCGTGACCGGCGGCGTGGACGTCACCCCAGGCGCCGCCACCTGAATCTGCGCCGCGTTGGATTCGTTCAACTCAGTGCGGCCGTCCCACAATCCGTTCTGCCGCAGGATGAAGGCCGTCACCGACCAGGCTTCCTCATCGGTCAGGCTGCCCGGCTTCCAGAACGGCATCGCCCCGCGGATGTAACCGTACAGCACAGCGGCGTTCGAGAACTTTTGCAGGGTGTTCGGTCCGATCACGGACGGGATGCTATGCGGGAGTTTGAAACCGTTGTCATAAGGTCGCTCGCCGTGACAACCCGAGTTCCAACAGTTGCGGTCTTCGGGCGGGTAGGCGTTGCGGAACTCATCCGTCAAACCCTGACCCAAGTCGCCGTGACAGGGCAGGCACGAGAGCCAATAGACCTGCGAACCGCGATCCGCCTGGGTGGGGGAGGCAGGCAAGGTCGGTTCGGCCAGACGGTCACGCGTAGGGGTGGCCTGCGCCTGCGGACCGGCCCGCCCGGTATCGAAGAATAGCCCTGCAAGAAGCAGGGCTATTCCAATCGGGATCAGGGTAAGGCGGGAGAGTACCCGGGTCTGCACAGGCCTAGGTCTTGCCGCGCATGCGCGGGTCGAGCACGTCGCGCAGGGCGTCGCCGATCAGGTTCCAGCCCATCACAAACAACACGAGGAAGAAGCCCGGCCAGGCAATGATGTACCAGTAGGTGTTGAGGCTGGTGATCCAGTTGCGGGCGAAGGACAGCAGCTGGCCCCAGTCGGCGTAACCGATCTCCACGCCCACGCCCAGGAAGGACAGGCCGGCGAAGCTCAGCACCACGTCGCCAATGGCCATCGAGGCCAGGATCAGGGTCGGGAAGATGGCGTTGGGGAGGATGTGCTGGAAGAGGATGCGGCTGTCCTGCACGCCCACCACGCGGGCGGCCAGGATGTAGTCGCGTTCACGCACCGAGAGGATGTCGGCGCGGATGAAGCGGGAGTAGCCCATCCAGCCAAAGGCAATCAACGCCACCATGACCGGGACGGTGCTCTTGCCGATCAGCGGGGTGAGGATGGCGGCCAGGATCAGGGCGGCCAGTACACCCGGCAGAATGGACAGCACGTCCACGATACGCATCAGGATCATATCCACCCAGCCGCCGTAATAGGCCGCGATGGAACCGTACACGATGCCAAGCAACAGGGTCGAGATGGTGACGATCAAGCCCGCATAAAAGGCCGTGCGCGTACCCCAGATGATGCCGTAGAAGATGTCGTACTGGCCTTCGGAGGTGCCAAAGATGTGGGTCCACTTCTCCTGGCCGGTGATGGCGAACCAGAAGGGCTTGTCCGGCACGTTGCGTTTCCACTCGGTACCCATCGGCTGGGGATCGGATTTGAAGCCGTCGCGCGGAATGGAATAAGGATCCTTGCCGACCGGCGGGACGATGAGCGGGGCAAAGACCGCAATCAGCACGAATAATAGGACCAGGGAGAAGCCGGTGATGGAAGCCGGGGTCTTCATCAACCCTTGCATGATGCGGTAGTTCTCGGGGCCGAGGAAGCGCTCCACGCGGCCGATCTTCCGCACGGGAATGGCATCGCGCAATAAGGTGTTATCGCCAGAGGGAACGGTTTGAGCCATGGGAAACTCCTTTTTATGACAGGCGGACGCGCGGGTCCACGAGAGCGTAGAGGATATCCACCACCAGGGCGGCCACGATGAGGATGAACCCATCGAAGAGAGCGAAACCGAGCATGGCCACCACGTCGAGACTGGTGGCGGCGCGCACTGCGGCGGAACCGATGCCCGGGTAATTGAACACAGTCTCGGTGATCACTGCGCCTGCCAGCAGGCCAACCACGCTGAAGCCGGCCAGGGTCACCACAGGGAGCATGGCGTTCGGCTGGGCATGCTTGTAGATCACGTCGCGTTCGGGCAGGCCCTTGGCACGGGCGGTAGTGACGTATTCCATGCGCAGGGTTTCGAGCATCGAGCCGCGCGTCACACGCAGGAAGGTGGCCCAGTTGATGTAGGACAGGGTCAGGATGGGCATGATCAGGTGGCGCAGGGCATCCAGGAAGATGTCGAAGCGGCCATTCAACAAGGCGTCAAAGGTGATCAGGGTGGTGTAACGATGAAAAGTGGCAGATTCGACAATCTTGGAAAATTCATCTGAGAGGCGCCCAGGCGGGAACCATTGTAAATTGGCATAGAAGATCATCAGCATCAGCAAGCCGAAGACAAAGGTGGGGAAGGACGTGCCTACGATGCTGAAAATACGTGCAGCCTGGTCGATCCACCCGTTGTGGTGAACAGCCGCCTGCACACCCAGCCAGATTCCCACCAGCACCACCGGGGCCACTGCCCAGATGGTCAATTCGAGGGTGGCCGGGAAGCGACGCTGGATCAACTCCACCACGGGCTGGGAAGCGGAACGGGAATATCCGAAATTACCAAAGAGAATGCCGCCATCGCGTTTACCGGTTTCATCCACCTTGCCCCACAGCCAGTTCCAATATTGCACGTAAATAGGTTTGTCCAGGTCATATTTTGCGATCAGCGCCGGAACAACCTTCTCATTCTTGGGGAAATCGCGCATATAAAGGGCTAACCGCTCCACAGGCTGAAGAAAACTTAACATACCAAAAATCAAGATGGTGACGCCAAAAAGCAGGAGCGGCACCAGCAGGAGACGGCGGATGATGTAATTGATCATTGACAACCTCTTTTCTTGAGGAGTTGAATTCCGAGTTCCGTGGCGGGAATGACCTGGGTCCGTTCCCGCCAAGCAAGCCAGAATTCATCGGCTGCTGGGGAAATCCGGGGGCCTGTTTCCAGGCCCCCGGAAATTTACTTGCGATCCGGCTTAGTCTTTGTAGATGGTGTAGTAGTACAGGTTGGGGAAGATCGGGTTCAGGATCACGCCCTGGACCCAGCGCTGCGAGAAGCCGTGGCTGGTGGTAACTTCCAGCGGGAGAGCAACAGCCAGGTCATAGTACAGCTGGTTGGCTTCCTTGTAGATCTCGGCGCGCTTGGCGGGATCGGTCTCGGCCACGCCGCGGTTCAGGATGTCCTTGAACTGGGCTTTGACATCATCGGGCAGGCTCTGGCGGCCGCCGTACGTACCAGTGGTGTACGGCTGATACCAGTTGTGCGGGTCGTGGATGTCTTCGAGCCAGCCACCGGTCATGATCGGGATCTGCTTGGCACGCTGGGCGCGCAGGTAAGCGGGCCACGGCAGGCCGAGGGTCTCGACCACGAACAGTTCGTTGATCTCGGACAGGCTGCCAGCCAGGATCTCGGCGATGGTCTGGCGGGTGTTGTTGCCCTGGTTGAAGGACATCTGGACGCGGAAACCGGTGGTCCAAACATCGCCTTCGGGATCCTCACCAGCGGGGATGCCATCCTTGTCGACGTCGGCCAGCTTGAACTCTTCAGCGGCCTTTTCGAGGTCGTAGCTGTAGTGCGGGGTGTCCGGGAAGAAGCCGGGCATGCCGGGCAGGGTCAGCTGATAGGATTGAACCGCTTCGCCGTTGAACACGTCGTTGAGCAGGGTCTCGAAATCAAAGGCGTACGAGAAGCCCTTGCGGATGTGGACATCGCTGAAGAAGTCAGCGGGGATGCCATTGCCGTCGAGTTTGCCGGAGCCGATGTAGGGGTTCGGGCTTTCCTCAGAAGTGGCAATGTTCCAGTTGTAGAGCAGCACGTCCATGCTGATGCCGGGGCGGCCGAGGCGGGCCAGGAACGGACCACCGTTGCCGGTCTCGCCAGCGGCGCAGGGCGTGAACTTGGCGGCGCCAAGAGCGCCAGCGTCATAGCTGCAGACTTCCTGGATGGGGCCGTAGGTGTTGGTGGCCGCATCGTAGACCTGGAAAGAGCCCACGAGTTCGTCCATCTGGGAGCGGTTAGCCGCGGGCACGGTGGCCAGATCGGCATCGCCAGCCTGCATCATGGAGAAGCGGGTGCCCCACTCGGGAACCTGCTTGAGGACCACGCGCTCGAGCTTGGCGGGTTCGCGCCAGTAGCCATCGAAGCGGGCAAGGTCGATCTCTTCACCGTTGGCAAACTTCTCAAGGGTGAAGGGGCCGGTGCCGTTGGCAATGGTGCTGAACGGATCGTCAGCAGAGGTCATGCCGTAGAAGTCCTGCCAGGTATCGCAGGTGCCATCCCAGCCGCCCTTCTCGATGACCCATTCCTTGTCCATCACGGAGCCCCAGGTCTGGGCAATGGTGGCAAGGAACGGACCCCAAGGCTGAGCCAGGGTCATGGTGACGGTGCCGGCGGCATCGTCAGCGACGATCGCGGCCTGAACCTTTTCGCAGGCGGCCTTGAGCGCGGCGGGATCATTGGCCTTCAGAGCTTCGCGGTCATCCGCGGAAGCGCCTTCGTCAACAATCATGGTGATATCGTCATTGCCGACACCGAAGAAGGGCTCGGCCAGCAGCCACTGCGGGGAGGAATAGCCACCCTGCAGGAGGCCGCGCTGGAAGGAGTAAGCCACATCCGACGGGGTCAGATCGCCACCTTCGTGGAACTTCACGCCGGAGCGGATCTTGAAGGTATAGACGGTGCCATCATCAGACACGGTCGGCATTTCTTCGGCCAGCATCGGGACGAACTTGTCGGTGGCTTCCCCATCGTAGAACACCAGGGTTTCGTAGGTGTTCTGGATGATCTCAGCCGAAGCGGTGTCGTAGGCCAGGGCCGGGTCAAGGGTGTCAATACCAACCTCGGATTCAGCCACGACGAAGGTCGTGGGGTCCTTCGAGGTGAATTCCGAAGTCGCAGGCGCGGTGGCCGGCTCGGTCGCCACAGAGGTGTTGTCGTTGGCGGGGGGAGCGGCGGGCTCGGTAGCCGGGGCGGGGGTGGTTCCGCAGGCCGCGAGAAGCATGCTGGCGACGACCAACAGGCTCATCAAAGCAAACAGTTTACGCATCTTTCTTCTCCTCACGTTCTAGTAAGTGGATTTGGATACAACGAACGTACAAGCACGGTCATGTTTTTTTCCTTCCGAGAGAGCCACCACCTCCTTTCGATGGTTCATCCAACAAAAAACACTATTTGACCAAGTGACAGGCCACGAAATGGCCTGGTTTCACCTCACGGAATTCGGGGCGCGACTCGGCACACAGGCTCTGGGCAATCGGGCAGCGCGTGCGGAAACGACAGCCCGAGGGCGGGTTGGCCGGCGAAGGCACATCACCTTCAAGGATGGTGCGCTTGCGCTGGGCATCCAGTAACGGGTCCGGGATGGGTACAGCCGAGAGAAGCGCCTGAGTGTAGGGGTGCAACGGGGAGCTATACAGCTCATCGCGATCGGTCAGTTCCACGATCACGCCCAGATACATCACGGCCACGCGCTTGCTGATATGGCGCACCATCGACAGGTCGTGCGCAATGAACAGATAGGTCAGGTTGAACTGTTCCTGCAATTCTTCAAGCAGGTTTACCACCTGGGCCTGGATCGATACGTCCAAGGCGGAGATGGGTTCATCGCAGATGATAAAGGAAGGCTGCAAGGCCAGGGCGCGGGCCACGCCCACACGCTGACGCTGACCGCCGGAAAACTCATGCGGATAACGGGTGGAAAAAGCCGGGTTTAGGCCCACCAACTCGAGCAAATGCTTGACACGTTCTTCGATCTCCTTGCCGGTGGCCACGTTATGGACCATGAGCGGCTCGCCCACGATCTGCTCCACGGTCATGCGCGGGTTGAGACTGGCATACGGGTCCTGGAAGATCATCTGCATTTTGCGGCGCATGCGGCGCATTTCCTCGCCATGCAGGGTGACCAAGTCGGCACCTTCGAAGTGAATCTGTCCGTCAGTCGGTTTGTACAACTGAAGGATGGTGCGTCCCGTGGTGGATTTGCCGCAGCCAGATTCGCCCACCAGACCGAGAGTCTCACCGCGATATACGTCGAAGCTGATCCCGTCCACCGCGCGCACTGCGCCGACCTGGCGCTGGAACACACCGCGGTAGATGGGGAAGTGCATCTTGAGGTCTTCTACTTTGAGAAGGATCTCTGCGTTGTTGTTGCTCATGAGCGGGGCCTCCCGGTCTTGGTATCCACCCAGCAGGCGACACGGTGTTCGGGGGCAACCGGCTCAAGCATGGGATTTTCGTTCCAACAGCGCTCCATGGCCCACTTGCAGCGCGGAGCGAACGGACAGGCAGTCGGTTTGTTGTAGAGCACGGGCGGCGCCCCTTCGATGGAGAACAGGCGGGAGCGTTCCTTCTCGTCCACGCGCGGCAGGCTGCCGAGCAGGCCGATGGTGTAGGGATGTGTGGGGTTTGCGTACAGTTCCTTGACGGGGGATTCTTCGATAATGAAGCCACCATACATAACCACCACACGATGGGCCAGACCAGCCACCACGCCAAGGTCGTGCGTGATCCAAATGATGGACATGCCGATCTCATCGCGCAGGCGTTTGACCAGATCGGTGATCTGGGCCTGGATGGTCACGTCGAGCGCAGTGGTGGGCTCATCCGCGATCAGGATCTGCGGGCTGCACGAAAGCGCCATGGCGATCATCACGCGCTGGCGCATGCCACCCGAGTATTGGTGAGGATAGTCCTTGAGGCGATCCTTGGCGTTCGGGATACCCACCATAGCAAGCAATTCCGCCGCACGTTCCTGGGCCTGTTTCTTGGACATGCCGACGTGCAGCATGAGCGGTTCCTCCAACTGCTTTCCGATGGTGAGCACCGGATTCAGGGAGGTCATCGGATCCTGAAAGATCATACCGATCTGGCCGCCGCGCACATGGCGGATCTCTTCGGTTGTCATTTTAAGAAGGTCTTGTCCGAAAAATAACGCTTTCCCCGCAACAATCTTTCCGGGAGGAGTCGGGATGAGGCGCAGCATGGAGTGCATGGTCACACTCTTGCCACAACCACTTTCACCGACCACACCGAGGGTTTCACCCTCCTTGAGAGTAAAGGAGACCCCGTTCACCGCGTGAACAACCCCATCCGGGGTTTTAAACGTGGTTTCTAGCCCTTGCACATCGAGTAGGAGATCGGGCATCCGCGTATTCCTTTGCTGGAATAAATTTTTAGATGCGATACCTGCGTACCGTCACCTTACAAAGCAGGCAAATTATACCTAATTCTACCCGAGCGTCAACGTCAGTACAAGCGTAGGCATGTCGTAGGGAGAACGTCGAGTAAAAAACAGTTCTTGGGTAGGGTTTTGAGTAGCACCAGAGTACTAGTGAATCTGGCACGTGCGCCACCGTCGGAGGGTGGGCAGGTATGACATCGCGGCTGGAAACTTTTCGATTGACAAGTGCATTTACAGTCAGTAGAATACATTCAGTTCATATTTTTCGAAGGAGTGTTGCGATGCTAAAGGAATTCAAGGATTTTGTCATACGCGGCAATGTGCTCGACCTGGCCGTGGCGGTGATCATCGGTGGGGCGTTCGGAAAGATTGTTGCATCTCTCGTCAACGACATCCTCATGCCGCTGATCGGCGTCCTGCTGCAGGGCGTGGACTTCTCGACCCTGGCTTGGACGGTCGGCGGAGCCTCGGTCAACTACGGCCTGTTCATCCAGGCCATTGTGGATTTCCTGATCGTGGCCTTCGTCATCTTCCTGATCGTCAAGGCAGCCAACTCGATGAAGAAGCCTGCTCCTGCGGCGGCTCCCGCGGCTCCGACCACCAAGGAATGCCCGCACTGTTACTCTACCATCAACATCAAGGCCACGCGCTGCCCGAACTGCACATCCGAACTCTAATCATAAAGCACACACAAAGAAGAGAGTAGTCGGTACAATAGGCCGACTACTCTCTTCTTTCTTTCACCAACATCATGATTGATTTCCTCGACAAACTCAACCCTCAACAACGCCAGGCCGTCACAGCGGGGAGCGGACCTGTTTTAGTGGTCGCCGGCCCCGGGTCTGGGAAGACGCGTGTACTGACCCAGCGCGTGGCCTACCTAATCGCAGCCGAAGGCGTCCGCCCGTGGCAAATCCTGGCAGTGACCTTCACCAACAAGGCGGCGCGCGAAATGCAGACACGCGTGGAAGCCACGCTTGGCGGGCAGGCCACCGAAGGCATGATGCTGGGCACTTTCCACTCGATCTGTGCCCGCCTGCTGCGTCGTGAAGCGGACCTGCTGCCTGTGGCGAACAACTTCGTCATCTTCGACGCCGACGACCAGGAGCGTGTCGTCAAGGGCATCATCAAGGAATTCAACCTTAACGACAAGTTATACCGCGCCGCAGCCGTGCACGCCGCGATCTCGAAGGCCAAGAATGACCTGATCGGCCCGGAGGATTATCCGCTCAACACCTATCGTGATGAGGTGGTCAAGCGCGTGTACGTCGAGTACCAGAAACGACTGGTAGCCAGCAACGCCGTGGACTTCGATGACCTATTGGTATACACGGCCAAGTTATTGGAGGATAACCCCAGCGTGCGCGAGAAATACGCGCGCCGCTTCATCCATGTCCTCGTAGATGAGTTTCAGGATACCAACCTGGCGCAGTATGCGCTGGTCAAGCACTTATCTTCGGTTCATCGCAATATCTTCTGCGTGGGCGACCCCGACCAGTCGGTGTATCGTTGGCGCGGCGCGGACTACCGCAACGTGCGCCGCTTCGAAGAGGATTTCCCCGATGCGCAGGTTATCATGCTCGAGCAGAATTATCGCTCACGGCAAAACATCCTCGACGCCGCCACGGGTGTGATCGACCGCGCCCAGAACCGCCGCAAGAAGCGCCTGTTCAGCGACCGCGGCGCGGGCGAGAAGGTCTTCTTTTACGAAGCGCCCGATGATTATGCCGAGGCCTCCTTCGTGGTGGACTCCATCGCGCAGCTCGTCGCCAGTGGACAGTTCGAGCCGGGCGAATGCGCGGTGATGTATCGCACCAACGCCATGTCGCGCCTGTTGGAAGAAGCCTTCCTGCAAGCGCAGCTTCCTTATCGCTTGGTTGGTGCACAGCGATTCTATGGCCGCCGCGAGGTCAAGGACATGATCGCCTTTTTGCGTCTGGTCCACAACCCGCGCGACGAGGCCAGTCTCGACCGCGTCATCAACGTCCCGCCGCGCGGCATCGGCGAGAAGACTCTCACCACGCTGCACGTCGTGGCCCGCCAGGCGGACACCAGCGCGGGCGCCGTGTTGATGGATCTAGCGCGCGGATCGAATTCCCCGTTCTGGGCTTCTTTCACGGGCCGCGCCGCCCTGCCGCTGGCAGACTTCGGCTCGATGCTCGCCAACTGGTGTGCCTCCGCGCCCGCGCTGACCGTGGGCGAATTGTTCGACCGCATCGCCGCCGACATCAATTACAAGAACTACATCGAAGACGACGGCAGCGAAGAAAGCCAGGAACGATGGGAGAACGTGCTCGAGTTACGCCGCCTGGCGCTGGAATTTTCCACGCGTACGCTCGAAGAATTTCTCGAAAACGTGGCACTCGTCGCGGACCAGGACACCATTAGCGATGTCAACGCGCCCACGCTGCTCACGCTGCACGCCGCCAAGGGACTTGAGTTCGGCGTGGTCTTCCTCGTCGGCCTGGATGACGGAATCCTGCCGCATAGCCGCTCCTTCGATGAGCCCGAAGCGATGGAAGAGGAACGTCGCCTCTTCTACGTGGGCATCACACGCGCCAAGGACCGCCTCTACATTTTGCGCGCCATCCAACGCGGCGGACGCGGCATCGCCGAAGAAACCTATCCTTCGCGCTTCCTGGATGACATTCCCGCTGACTTGATCGCCGGTAAGACGCGCACGGGACGCAGCTTGCGCGGGTCCATGCCCGAGACGAAATGGGAGCGACCATCCACTCCGAAGCCTGCTCCCGTTACTGAGACGAAGTTCCGCGCCGGGATGCGCATCAAACACCCGATCTGGGACGAGGGCATCATCCTCAATAGCCGCATTCAGGATGGCGACGAGATCGTGGACGTGGTCTTCGAGTCGGTCGGCATCAAGCGGCTGGCCGTCTCGCTCGCCAACCTGAAGATTCTCTGATGTACATCCGCTTCCTGTTCTTGCTGTATCGCATCTACACCTTTTTCGTCCGCCCGGTGGGCACCGGGGTTCGAGTGATGCTGATCCAGGATGGACAGGTGCTGCTGGTACGTCACACCTATCTCGAAGGCTGGTACATGCCCGGCGGCGGGATCAAGCGCGGTGAGACGACCGAGGAGGCTGCCCGCCGCGAAGCCCGCGAAGAGGTCGGCGCGGATTTGGGGGAAGTCCGTTTGCTGGGCGTCTACTCCAATTTCGAGATAAATCGCAGCGACCACAACGTGGTCTTTCTGTGCACTGATTTTCGAGCGGATCGCACCCACGACAGCGAGATTGCCGAGGTGCGATTCTTTCCTTTAACATCCCTGCCCGCGGACTTGCAGCCTGGTCATCGCCGCCGCATCGAGGAATACGCGGCAGGCGTGACAAGCCCCGCGTTCGAGCGGTGGTAAATCGAGGTGACATGAACTGGAAACTACTTTGGGATCTCTTCATCATCTTCAGCCGTGTGGCGCTATTCTCCTGGGGCGGAGGTCCCGCCTCGATGGGGCTGATGCAGCGCGAGGTTGTGACGGCGGGTTGGGTCACGCCTGAAGAATTTGCAGACTCGCTTGCCATCGGCAACGCCCTGCCCGGGCCGATCGCGCCGCAGGTCTCAGCGTATATCGGCTATAAAATGGCGGGGCTGCCCGGCGCACTCTCCGCTGTGACCGGCACCGTCCTGCCGACCACGCTGCTGATGCTGGTGATGATCGTGTTCTTCTTTGGGATCAAGGACAGCCCAAAGGTCCAGGCCATGCTCAAGGCGGTGCGCCCCGTGGTAGTGGGCCTGCTTTTGTGGACAGCGTATATCATGGCCTTTTCGGTTTTCAACGTCAGCAAAGTCGGCTGGATGCAAGGACTGGCCTCTAATGCAGACAAGGTGCTGATCGCCCTGGCCGCCTTCGCCCTGTTGACCTTGACCGAGATCAACCCGGTCTGGTTGGTGCTGGCGGGTGCCATTTTGGGTCTTATCGTATATAAATAACATAAGGAGATTGCCATGTTCAAAGATTTGCCCGTGACCGTGGATGCCATCCTCGCGATGGAATGGTCAGATTATGAGCCTTACTTCAAGGACCTGCAGGCGCGCGAACTGACCGCGTCCAATCTGGACGAATGGCTGCTCGATTGGTCTGCGATCGCCGATCACCTGGACGAGCAGTACACACGTCTGTTTGTCGCCACCACACAGCACACTGATGATATCGAGATCGAGAATCGCTTCAACCACTTTATCGAAACCGTCCAGCCGCCCGCCCGCGTGGAAGAGCAAAAGCTGAAAGAAAAGCTGCTCGCCAGTGGACTGGAGTCACCGAACTTCAAGATGGGCCTGAAGAAGATGCGCGCTGAGGCAGACATCTTCAGCGAAGCTAATCTGGATCTATTGATCGAAGAGCAAAAGCTGAATGCCGAGTACAACAAGTTCATCGGTTCACAGACCGTGATGTGGGAAGGCGAAGAGCGCACCCTGGCGCAGATGTTCCCGCTGACTCAGGACAAGGACCGCGCCGTCCGCGAGAAGGCCTGGAAGGCCGTGGTCGAGGTGCGTTTGCAGAACCGAGAAGCCGTCAACGACTTGTGGACAGAATTCATTTCTGTGCGGCTGAAAATCGCGCAAAACGCAGGCCTGCCCGATTATCGCGCCTATTGCTGGGCACAGAAGTTCCGCTTCGATTACACCCCCGAGGATTGCAAGACCTTCCATGCCGCCATTGAAAAAGTGGTCGTGCCAGCCGCCACACGCATCTACGAGCGCCACCGGCAAAAGCTGGGACTGGACCGCTTCCGCCCGTGGGACCAGATGGCGGATGTGTTTGGAGGCGAGCCGCTGCGCCCATACGAAACATTGGATGAGTTCAAGTCCAAAGCGCGCGATATCTTCACCAGGGTCGACCCGCAGTTCGGCGAATATTTCCAGGTCATGATGGACAGCGACCTGCTGGACCTCGACGACCGCAAGAACAAGGCGCCCGGCGGATACAACCTAATCTATGGCGTGACCGGCAAGCCGTTCATCTTCATGAGCAACACCGGCATGCAATACGACGTGGACACGATCCTGCACGAAGGCGGGCATGCCTTCCATGCCTTCGAGGCGACGGTCGTGCCATACTTCCACGAGCGGGCTGAAGCCTACGTCCCTGCCGAGTTTGCGGAAGTCGCGTCGATGGCAATGGAACTGTTGGCGTCGCCGTATATCTCAAAGGAACATGGCGGCTACTATACGGAAAAAGATGCCGCTCGCGCCCGCCTCAACCATCTGGAGGGAATCGTCACCTTCTGGCCGTATATGGCCCTGGTGGATGCCTTCCAGCATTGGATCTACGAGAATCCCGAGCGGAGTTCTGACCCGATGCAATGCGAGGAGAAATGGGCTGAGTTGTGGAACCGCTTCATGCCCGGCATTGACTACGACGGCTTCGAAGACGCCAAGCGGACGTACTGGCATCGCCAGAGTCATATCCATACTTCGCCTTTCTATTACATCGAATATGGACTGGCGCAGCTCGGCGCGGTGCAGGTCTGGGCCAACGCGCTCAAAGACCAGAAGAAGGCCGTGGAAGATTACCGCAAGGCTCTGTCCCTCGGCTCGACCGTTTCGCTGCCCGAGTTATTCCAGGCGGCGGGCGCGAAGTTCGCCTTCGACGCAGAGACACTCCAGACCTACATGGATGTCATCGAAAGCGAGTTAAACAAGCTCGAGCAGATCCTTCAATGAGACCACGGGGCATGGGAGACCATGCCCTATTTTTATTTCTAGATTTGGAGGTACCATGCAA
This sequence comes from Chloroflexota bacterium, assembly GCA_016191845.1. Classification (GTDB taxonomy): domain Bacteria; phylum Chloroflexota; class Anaerolineae; order Anaerolineales; family Villigracilaceae; genus JACPVF01. The sequence goes on along the minus strand of JACPVF010000007.1, from coordinate 593,636 downwards.
TACGTCAATCTCGGAAAGACCGGCATGAAAGTCTCGCGCCTGTGTCTGGGCATGATGAGCTACGGCAGTAAGAAGTGGCGCGAGTGGATCCTGGACGAAGGCGAAGCCCTGCCCTTTGTTCAACGCGCGCTGGAGTCAGGCATCAACTTCTTCGATACGGCCGACGTTTATTCGCTGGGTGAAAGTGAACGCATCCTGGGTAATCTGCTGCGCAAGCTGAATGTCCGCCGTGAGGATGTGGTCGTCGCCACCAAGGTCTTCAACCCGATGGGTGACGGTCCCAACGACTGCGGCAACTCGCGCAAGCACATCCTCGATTCGATCGACGCCTCACTGCGCCGCCTGCAAATGGACTACGTGGACCTGTATCAGATCCACCGCTGGGATTACGAGACACCCATCGAAGAGACGCTTGAAGCGCTCAACGACGTGGTGCGTGCGGGCAAGGTACGGTACATCGGTGCTTCGTCCATGTTCGCCTGGCAACTGATGAAGGCTCTGTCCATCTCGGACGCACGTGGCTATGCCCGCTTTGTCTCGATGCAAGGACATTACAACCTGGCCTACCGCGAAGAGGAACGCGAGATGATTCCCCTCTGCCTGGACCAGGGCCTGGGTCTGATCCCCTGGAGCCCCATGGCGCGCGGATTCTTCGCCGGCAACCGCAAACGCGCGGGCGAAGGCGAGACCGTCCGCTCGAAGAACGACTCCTACGCCGATCAACTGTACTTCCGTGAAGGCGATTTCATCGTGCTGGACCGCGTACAGGAGGTGGCCAAGGTACACGGTGTGAGCGGATCGCAGGTGGCGCTGGCCTGGATGCTGAACAAGCCGCACATCACGTCCCCGATCATCGGCGCCACGAAGATGAAGCATCTCGATGAGGCCATCGCTGCACTGGACATCAAACTGGATGCAGATGAGGTCAAACGACTCGAAGAGCCCTACCAGCCGCACCCTGTGCTGGGCCATTCGTAACAGACCGTCAGCAGACCGTGGACGGTGGTCCGTGGAGTGTGAACACTCATGCAGTCCACGGTCCGCCGCCCATCGTCTTTAAGTTGGTACAATTGGCACGTATCCTCGTCTACGGAGAATCCCTTTGACCGAAACCCTCAAGATCTTCATCCCGATGGCTGGCTGGGGTACGCGCATGCGTCCGCACACGTGGAGCAAGCCCAAGCCGTTGGTCAGCGTGGCGGGCAAGACCTCACTCGAGCATCTGCTGGACATGTTCAAGAGCGTGCCCAACCCTGAGAACGTGGAATACGTTTTTATCCTTGGCCCGTTCTTAGGGGAATTACAGGTGCCCGCTTTCATCAAAGAGAATTATCCCGAGATGAAGGCACACTTCGTGGTGCAGCATGAGATGAAGGGACAGAGTCACGCCTTGTGGCTGGCGCGCGAACACATGCACGGACCGATGATCGTGTGCTTCTCCGACACGCTCATGGAGACGGACTTCTCCTTCCTCGACCAGGAGACCGCCGACGGTGTGGCCTGGGTGATGCCCGTACCCGATCCGCGACGGTTCGGGGTGGCGGATGTCGGTGCTGACGGCTGGGTGACTCGTTTCATCGAGAAGCCACAGTCGATGGACAACAACCTCGTGGTGGTTGGGTGTTATTACTTCCAGAAATCCGAGACCCTGCTGGCCGCCATCGAAGACCAGATGCAGCGCGGACTGACCTTCAAGGGCGAGTACTTTCTGACCGACACCATCACGCTGATGATCGGCTCGGGCGCCAAAGTCCGCACGGAGCGCATCTCGTCCTGGCTGGACACCGGCACCATCGACGCCACACTGGAGACGAACCGCATCCTGCTGGAGCGGGGGGCGGGCAATGACTCCGAAATCGGGACCCGGCCCACGGTCAAGATCGTGCCGCCGGTCTTCATCCATCCGAGCGCGGAGGTGAGCGAAGCCGTCATCGGGCCGCACGTCTCCATCGGCGCGAACTGCGTCGTGCGTCAGGCGGTCGTCAGTGACAGCATCATCGAAGCCGATACGCGCCTCGAACGGACCGCCCTCACGCACTCGCTGATCGGCCGCAATTGCGTGGTGGAAGGCCAGGTCAACCCCACCGAGGCCGCGCGGCTGAACATCGGCGACAATAGCAGTGTCATCTCAGGGTAGTGACGTTTTGTCCTACCCTTTTTTCTTCGAACTTGATACAGTATGGACATCGTGGAATGCCGCTCGGACAGTGAATATGCTGAACGCCCGCTGTCCCTGATCTGGGAGGGGCGGCGCTACGAGATCGCCGAGATTCTGGCGCGCTGGCGCGGCCCAAGCGAGAAGGGATTCCGCGTCAAGACCGCCGACGGACAGGCGTTTGAACTGACCTACCGGGAGATTGCCGACGAATGGCAAATCCAACCCATCAAAGGATCATAATGGAGGTTCCATGCAGGAAGTGACAAACGTGCAACGACTCTCGAAGCGGGTGGCCGGGCTCAAGCCATCGGGCATCCGCAAGTTCTTCGACATTGCCGCGACGATGAAGGACGTCATCTCGCTCGGCATCGGCGAACCCGATTTCACCACACCCAAACCGATCCTGGATGCGGGCATCCGCTCGCTGCAGAACGGTGAGACGCACTACACCTCGAACTGGGGCAAGATGGAATTGCGCCAGGCCATCGCCGACAACCTGCAAAAGTTGTACGGCGTGAAGTACGACCCCGCCACCGAAGTGGTCGCCACGGTCGGCGTTTCGGAGGCGCTTTACCTGACCTTCACCGCCATCCTCGATCCCGGCGACGAGGTCATCATCCCGACCCCATGTTTCGTCTCGTACCAGGCGGAAGTCATCCTGGCGGGCGGCGTGCCGGTGGAAGTCCCCGCGCGGCTGGAGAACCAGTTCATGATCGACCCGGCCGACATCCGCAAGGCCATCACGCCGCGCACCAAGTGTATCTTTATCGGTTATCCCTCCAACCCGACCGGGGCCGTGGCTACCCGTGAGGTGATGCTTGAGATCGCCAAGATCGCCGAAGAGCGCGACCTGCTGGTGGTCTCGGACGAGATCTACGACCGCCTGGTCTACGACTTCGACCACGTCTGCTTCCCCTCGCTGGGTGAAAGCCTCAAGCAGCGTACGGTCCTGCTGGGCGGCTTCTCGAAGGATTACGCCATGACGGGCTGGCGCATCGGCTACGCCTGCGGCCCCGCCGACATCATCCAGGGACTGGTGCGCATTCACCAGTACACCATCATGTCCGCGCCGACCACTGCGCAGGACGCCGCGCTCGAAGCCCTGAAGAGCGGCAACTCCTACGTGGAGGAGATGGTGGCTGAATACAACCGCCGCCGCAAACTGCTCGTGGCGGGACTCAACCGTCTGGGCCTCTCGACCTTCGAGCCGCGCGGCGCTTTCTACACCTTCCCCAACATCAAGGCCTCAGGCATGGACGACGAGACCTTCGCCGAGTCCCTGCTGAAAGAGGAGGGCGTGGCGGTCGTGCCGGGCAACGCCTTCGGTCCCGGCGGAGACGGTTTCGTGAGAGCCTGCTACGCCACCGAATACAGCAAGATTGAAGAAGCCCTGCATCGCATGGAAAGGTTCATGAGCAGGCATGGATAGAAGAAAAGCGGGCATGGTGACATGCCCGCTTTTGATTTAATGGTAGACCAACGGGGGATGCGCAGCCAAATGCACTTAGATTTGAATATTCATTACACACTGAACAAATGATGAGGAAACATGCATAAATCAAGATTGCTCCTCCTGTTTTTGGCGTTTACCCTGTTTCTGGTATCCTGTCAGCCCGCCACTCCACCCCCGCCGTTGACTGTCTCTGTGGACGAAGAGTTTATCCTCGCCCCGGGCCAATCTGCGACTCTAGCAAATACGGGACTGACCTTCACCCTCATCGCGGTCTCAAGTGACGAACGCTGCCCGAGTGAGATTGAATGTGCCGTCAGCGGCCCTGTCACAATGACCATATCCGCGCAAAAGGAATCCGGTGAGGCAACTGAGATCGTTTTGCAAACCTTCACCAGCAATGACGGGCTGGCCCCCACGATGGAGTTCGAGGGGATCCGGGATCGTGCCATGTTCGAAGGGTATCAGATCAAGATCACCAGCGTATTACCGTATCCTGCCAAATCCATGTCCGAGATCAAGGCATCGGAGTATCGCGTCGGGTTTCTTATCTCCCTGGAGTGAGCCCTAGCCTGTTCAGACATTTGTTGTATAATGGGGCCGTTTATGACCAGCCCATTCCGCCTCACCAAACCCAAGGAACCGACCGTGAGGTTGGATTTCCGAATTTCCCCGAAGCATTGTCCCTGAGACCTGACAGATACCTGTCAGGTCTTTTCTTAATATGGCCTGTCTGCCCAGTGATCAACGGGATCCGACCAACTCATCCCGCTCCATCAACATAAATTAAGTTCCAAAGGAGAGAAAGCAATGCCCACTTCATCCACCAATCCGCATCTGCCGTTCGGAGAGAACAAGAACGCTGAGTGGTACGGCAAGGACATCATTTCCGTCAAACAGTTCAAACGCGAGGATCTCGAATACGTCTTTGGCGTGGCGCATGAGATGCGCGGGATGGTCGAGCGCATCGGCACCTTCGACCTACTCAAAGGCAAGATCCTGGCCAACCTGTTCTACGAACCGTCCACGCGTACTTCATCCTCGTTTACGGCAGCCATGGAACGTTTGGGCGGCTCGGTCATCCCGATTAACGAGGTGAAATACTCGTCCGTATCGAAGGGCGAGAGCCTGCCCGACACCATCCGCACGCTCGAATGCTATGCGGACGTGATTGTGCTGCGCCACCCCGAGACGGGTTCCGCCGCCATCGCGGCCAAGGCTGCACGCAAGCCCGTCATCAACGCGGGCGACGGCGTGGGCGAACATCCCACCCAGGCTCTACTCGACACTTTCACGATCATGGAAGAGTTGGGACGGCTCGACAACCTCAACGTCACCATGCTCGGCGATCTGAAATATGGCCGCACGGTCCACTCGCTGGCCCGCCTGCTCTCGCAGTTCAGCAACATCAAACTGAACTATGTCTCACCCGAGATCCTGCGCATGCCCAAGGAAGTGATGGACGAGGTCGCAGAAAAGGGCGTCCCGCAAGCCGAATTCAACTCGCTCGAACAGGTCCTGCCGCAGACCGATGTGTTGTACGTCACGCGCGTGCAGAAGGAACGCTTCGAAGACCCCGCCGACTACGAAAAGGTCAAGGGCGCGTACGTGATCGATCCCGACGTGATGAAAGCCGCCAAACAGGATATGATCGTGATGCATCCCCTGCCGCGCGTCGGCGAGATCAGCCCCGACTTCGACGATGATCCCCGCGCCGCCTACTTCCGCCAGATGGAATACGGCCTGTACGTCCGCATGGCGTTGCTGGCGATGGTGTTGGGCAAGGCATAAAGCTCACAAATTGAAAGGTTGGCAGGTTGGAACGTTTAAACCTGCCGACCTTTGAACCTTCAAACAAAGGAAACATGGAATCCTTCTTCACCTTCCTCGAAAAACGCGTCGACGATTGCTCCTCGCTGCTGTGCGTGGGACTCGACCCGCACGTCTCCGACCTGAAAGCGCCCACCGCCGAAGCTGCCCTGGACTTTTGCCTGGATCTCGTCAAACAGACCGCGCCCTACGCTGCGGCCTTCAAGCCCAACGCCGCCTTCTTCGAGGTATTCGGCGCGGACGGCTGGATCGCCCTCAAGCAGGTCATCGAAGCGGTGCAGGCTGAATCGAATCGACTCGGCTCGCTGATCCCCGTCATCCTGGATGCCAAACGCGGCGACATCGCCTCGACAGCGGAGGCCTACGCCAAGTCTGCCTTCGAAAGCCTGGGCGCGCACTGCATCACGCTCAGTCCGTACCTCGGCAAAGACTCCATCGACCCGTTTCTCCAGAATTCGGAGAAGGGTGTGTTCTTGCTGTGCAAGACATCGAATGCGGGGAGCGGCGATTTGCAGGATATAGCAGTCGTAGGGGCAGACGGCCGTCCGCCTGTACCGCTGTATGTCCATGTTGCGCATCTTGCCCAAAGCTGGAACACCAAAAACAACATTGGCCTCGTCGTCGGCGCCACGCATTTGGATGCCATGCAACGCGTCCGCGAAGCAGCACCCAGCTTGTGGTTCCTTGCACCTGGCGTCGGCGCTCAGGGTGGGGAGTTGGCGTCCACGTTGAAGGCGGGTCTGCGCAAGGACGGCAAGGGCGTGCTGCTGCCCATCTCGCGGGCCATTTCACGGGCTGTAAAACCTGCCCGTGCCGCGGCAGAAATACGGGATGAGATATTGGCCATCAAACGTGAACTAAAAAAATAACCATGCCTACTTTGTCTCAAGAAGAATTCAAGAATTTGGCAAAGCAACAACTACTGGATGCAATCTCTTATTACATTGAGGGACAAAAAATAGTAGCTCAAGCGTTGTCTGATTTAGGATTCAACATAAATATTTTTGGGGATCCAAACGATAAACAGGCACGGGAAGAAATAGAAAAGTGGCTAGCTCACGTAAGTGAAATATCGCAAAAAGGTATCTGGGTTGACAGCGACAATAATGAATGGGAATACTATGTACATGGAGGAGGGTGTAGATTAACAAACGTCAGCACCAGAGAGCCAATTGAATGGGATGTTCCGAATCTAGATACATTTGACCCTTTTTTCTTCCATGACAATTTGTTTTGGCAATTTAGAGCAGAAAATCGATATGATAAAGTAGGTGCAGTGTTGTTTTGGGTAAACCATGCAGTAGATGAATTGATAAGAGAATTGGTCGGTGATGGAAAGCTCAGCAAAGATTACTCTCTTTTGGATAGAGGAAAACAAAATGACAGAACTTAGCGCCTCTCAAAAATCTCTCGCTGATAGCCTGCTTGAAGCGGGCTGCATCAAATTCGGTGAGTTCACCCTCAAGTCGGGACTCAAGTCGCCGATCTACATCGATCTGCGACAGATCATCACCTATCCCAGCCTGCTGGCGGATATCGCACAGGCGTATCTGCCGCTGCTTTCCAATCTCCAATTCTCGCGCATCGCAGGCCTGCCTTATGCGGCCATTCCGATTGCCACTGCCATCTCTCTGGCAGGCGACTACCCGATGATCTATCCGCGCAAGGAAGCCAAGTCCTACGGCACCAAGGCTGAGATTGAAGGCGAGTTCCATGCGGGCGAGACGGTGGTCGTGATCGATGACCTGGCCACCACGGGCGGCAGCAAGTTCGAAGCCATCGAAAAGCTGACAGGCGTCGGGCTGGTCGTGAAGGATGTCGTCGTGCTCGTGGACCGTCAGTCGGGCGCGAAGGAGTCGTTGGAGCAGGCAGGTTATTCCCTGCACGCAGTGTTGACCATCTCCGACATGCTGGCGTATTGGGAATCAACGGGCAAGGTGGATAAGGAAAAGATCGCTGCCACGCGAACTTTCCTGGCTGAGAACCGATGATCCAGATCGTTCCCAGTCAGGGCCGCGTCGAGGAGCTTGTCCAGTTCGTCGCCCGTCTCAACAGCGACGGGGCTCATCATATCGGCTTCTTCGGCGAAGGCGAAGAGGATGTGCGCACCTCGCTGGCGGAATGCTCCATTCCGACCGATGAGGGATTTTTGCTGGCCTACGAGGATGGCACCCTAGTCGGCGTCTTCGGCATGGACGCTGACCTTGAAGTCGACCGCGCCTGGATGTTTGGTCCGCTTGTGGAGCACGAGGATTGGCATATGCTCGCAGACGAACTCTACGCCCATGTGTTGAAACTGATCCCCGCAGGCATTCACAGCTATGACCTGTTCTGTGATGAGCAAAACGCCCGCCTGGCAGAATTTGCCGCTCGGCATGGATTCCCGCTGCAGTCCGAGAACGCTGTCATGACCGTGACACGCAATGATTACAAACCACATGCCAGCAAGGGAACCAGGATCATTCCTTTCGAAGGTCAATTCTTCGGGGCCTTTGAAACGTTACACACCGCTGTCTTTCCTGGTACGTATTTCACCGCCCGCCAGATCGTGGAAAAGGTCAACGAGACCTACCAGCTTCTGCTGGCCGTGGATGGGGATCGTCTGCTCGGCTATCACTTTGGCAAGATCGACCCCGCAGCGAAATCAGGTTATGTAGACTTCATCGGCACCGATGAATCAGCCCGCGGCCGCGGCATCGGCGCGGACCTGTTAACGGCAGGCCTGGACTGGATGTTTTCCGTGCCCACCACGCAAAAGGTCAGTTTAACCGTCAATGCCAATAATCAGATCGCGCGCGGCTTGTACGAGAAAGTTGGCTTCATCACGGAACGGGTCATGCGTGGCTATCGAAAGAAAGTGGAATAATCATTTTCTTTGATAAACTATCCCTCACTTAAACTTTGAAACAAGGCAAACAGACCCGCTGATGTACGACTCCATTCGCTCCCTTCTCTTTCGGCTCAACCCCGAGCAGGCCCACGAACTGACTCTGCGCGCCATCAGCCTCGCTGGACAGGTGCGTCCTGTCGGCTGGCTGCTGTCGCAGATATTCAAGGCGCCCGACAAACCCGTGGAGGTCTTCGGTCTGCGATTCAGGAATCCCGTGGGGCTGGCAGCAGGCTACGACAAGGACGGCGTCGCCATCCACGGGCTGGATACGCTCGGCTTCGGCCACATCGAGATCGGCACGGTCACGCCGCTACCACAGAGCGGAAACCCCAAGCCGCGCGTCTTCCGTCTGGTGGAGGATGAGGCCGTCATCAATCGCATGGGATTTCCCAGCCGCGGCACCGAGTTCGTGCAGACCCAACTCGACCCTGACCTGTACGTCGGCTTCGTCGAGCGGACCTTCGGCTTTCGTCCGCGCTTTTATGTGGCATACCGTCGGCCCACAGCGGCGGTGCTGGGCGTAAACCTCGGCAAGAACAAGAATACGTCCAACGAGGAGGCCGTTTATGACTACGTCTCACTGCTGCAAAACTACGCGCGCCTGGCAGGCTACCTGACCATCAACGTCAGTTCGCCCAACACAGTGGGACTGCGTCAGTTGCAGGGACGCGACGCGCTCGAGTCGCTGTTGACGCATCTGCATGAACAACGACTGCTCGAACAAACCCGCTGGGAAAAACGCCTGCCGCTGCTGGTCAAGCTCGCGCCTGATCTGACCTCCCAAGAATTGGACGACGCTCTGGACGTGATCGTGCGCACCCACATGGACGGCGTCATCGTCACCAACACCACGCTGGCCCGCGAGGGATTGCATTCCAGCCACAGCGGCGAAAGCGGCGGCTTAAGCGGAGCCCCGCTCAGGGTCCGCAGTGAAGAGGTGTTGGCACAGGTCGTCAAACGGCTGGACGGCCGTCTGCCCGTCGTCAGCGTCGGAGGAATCATGCATCCCGACGATGCAAAACGCCGCCTCGACATGGGGGCGGCGCTGGTGCAGGTCTACACGGGATTAATCTATCGTGGACCCGGGTTGGTAAAGGAAATCGTCAAAGCCTTGTAGTCACGCGTTGCTACGGCATGTACAATCCGCCCGTCGACTCCATCCAATCGGCGATGCGCTCCACCGCAGCGGGAACGCTGTTATCGGAGATATCCACTTCCAGCACGGGCAGCATGGATTCGCGCACCAGTCGGCGCATCAACTCCTGCTGCTCGATGAACACGTCGAGGTTGTCGTATTGTGAGGGATTGCCCGAGACCTTGAGTCGTTCTTCGCGCGCCGCTGCAAAGGATTCAGGCGAACGCGTCAGCAGCACCATCCGAAAATTGAGCGGGGCCAGGCGCTCCTCCAGCCAGCGGAAATCGTAATCCTTGTGATAGGTCTGTAACTGATACGCACGCGTGGAAATGTGGAAGCGGTCCACGATCCACGAATAATAGCGCTGCAATTCGAACATGCGCACCCAGGTGGCGTAGGTTTCCATCGCCAAAGACTCTTCGTGTGGCTCGAAGTTGATCGGCCCGCGCCCCCATGGAAAATTCGTGAACGCGCACCATTCCGCCGAGATGAGCGGTGAATGGTAGCGATACTTGCGCGGCCCCACGATGCGCGGATGCTCGTTGAGTTCGAATGCAATCTCGGTCTTGGACGTCAGGCGCGTGCCTTCGAGGATGATTTTTGGGGTGAGTTTGGACATGGTTCGATTATAAATCCAACAGTTTTGAACAGAAATTCGTTTTTTCGGCTTTCTTCACGGTCCCTGCCTGGATTCTCTAATGAACTTCTGATGTGCTTTTGAAAGGGTCATAGCCGCATTGTATGGTATATTGCGGACATACAGGTAAACCCTATGGATGACAGAATCACAATCATCGAAGGCCCGCCGCCCGTATTTGAACTTTCCCAGGACGGCTGGGCGCTCGGCCTGAACGAAGGGCCGCAACTTTCCGTCCCCGCGCTGACCCGCCTCCGCACCTTCAATGGTCCCGCGCTGGTGGAGCGCTGTTATCGCGCCTGGCACAGCCAGATGCCCATTCACCTGCATTACCGCAACGATCTCGGCCTCGAACAAACCGCCCCCATCCTCGCCGCCCGCAACGTCGAAACTGAAGAAGGACACGTCCTGTTGCTGTGGGTGTATCTCGACCAGGAAAAGGTCGAATACGAGTTCTACACCGACGAGGACGACTCCGACGAGAACGACACCGAGCTGTAATCCCCACTCCTCTTTCTTCTGCCCCGGAAGAAGGAGGAGATTTTTTATTAACGGACCTGCCCATGCCTATCCTTCTCTCCGACCAACAAGCCTCCGTCCTGACCCTGACCCTCAACCGCCCCGAGCGGGCCAACGCCTTCAACATGGACCTCATTGCCGAATTGCTCAAGGCTCTGCGCGAGGCAGCCAGGAATCCTGAGGTCCGCTCCATCATGCTGACGGGCGCTGGCCGCGTCTTCAGCGCGGGCCAGGATATCGAGGAGATGCGTGCGGGCGGGGAGTCGCTTTCGTATCTGGAGCATCTGCGCGCCACCTACAATCCATTGGTGCTGATGCTGCGCCAGATCGAGAAGCCTGTCATCGCGGCGGTCAACGGTCCCTGTGCGGGCGCCTCACTGGGAGTTGCCCTGGCTTGTGACCTGCGCATCGCCTCTGAGACGGCCAATTTCGTGGTCGGATTCAACGGGATCGCCCTTGCTCCCGACTCGGGCGTCTCGCTGCTGCTGCCCGCGCTGATCGGCCTGGGCCGCGCCGCCGAGTTCACCTTTTCGAACGCACCCATCTCCGCGCAAAAAGCCCTGGACTGGGGCCTGGTCAACCGGGTGGTCCCCGCCGAAGCCCTCAGCGCGGAAACCACCAAAGTCGCGGGCATGCTGGCCCAGGGTCCGGTCGGGGCATATGGTCTGACCAAGCGCGCCTTCAACAAGGCCATGCTTCCCAACCTGGAAGAGGTCCTCGAATACGAGGGTCAGGTCCAGGAAGTGGCTGGTCACAACCCCGAGCACAAAGAGGGCGTGACCGCCTTTCTGGAAAAGCGCAGACCAAAGTATGGCATCTCCTCGTGAGATTCATCACGACTATCCCCCTAATTTAGTGGATTTTTGTCATATTGACTTTGACCTCTATATCGGTTAATCTTAAGCAGTTGTCTGACAGGTAATACGGCTATGAACCTCTGGCAGTACATACTCTGAAATAAAAGCGGGCACCCGTACCGGGCTGCCCGCTTATATTTTGTCACAATCCAAACCTATCTCTTATAGGAGAAACCATGTCCGGACAGATCAATGCCTTTGAAATGGCACAGAAGCAGTTCGACGGGGTTGCCAAGCAGTTGAATCTCGACCCTGGCATCGCCGAAGTGCTGCGCTGGCCGATGCGTGAATATTCATTCCGCATCCCGGTTCGCATGGACGACGGCTCACTCAAGGTCTTCCAGGGCTTCCGCGTCCAGCACAACGACGCTCGCGGCCCCAACAAGGGCGGCATCCGCTTCCACCCGGCCGAGACGATGGACACCGTCCGTGCCCTGGCTACCTGGATGACCTGGAAATGCGCCGTGGCCGACATCCCCCTGGGTGGCGGCAAGGGCGGCATCATCGTGGATCCCTCCACGCTGACCGTCAACGAGAAGGAAGAACTGTGCCGCGGTTGGGTGCGCTCCATGTGGAAGAACATCGGCCCGCGCAATGACGTGCCGGCCCCGGATGTGGGCACCACTCCCCAGATGATGGGCTGGATGATGGATGAGTACTCCCGCCTGGTCGGCCAGTACACCCCCGGCGTGTTCACCGGCAAGCCCCTGGGCGGCGGCGGCTCCTTGGGCCGCACCGAAGCCACCGGCTACGGCGTGATCTACACCGTCCGCGAGGCCATGAAGCACCTCAAGATGGACTCGACCAAATCCGTCGCGGCCATCGAAGGCTTCGGCAACGTGGCCCAGTATGCGGCCATCGGCTTCGTGGAAATGCTGGGTGGCAAGGTCGCCTGCGTCTCCTGCTACGACCGTCATGCCAAGAAGTCCTTCACCTACAGCCACAAGAACGGCGTCGATCCCAAGTTCCTGCTCACCATCGTGGATGAGTACGGCACCATCGATCAGAAGAAAGCCGAAGCGGCTGGTTACAAGGTCGATGACGGCGATGCCTGGATCACCTTCGAAGCGGACGTGTTGATCCCCGCGGCCATCGAAGGCCACGTCAACGCCGACACCACCAAGAAGATGTCCAGCCGCGTGAAGCTCGTGGCCGAAGGCGCGAACGGCCCCACCACTCCTGAGGCCGACGATTTCTTCAAGGCCAACAAGATCTTCAACATCCCGGACTTCCTCTGCAACGCCGGTGGCGTGACCACCTCCTACTTCGAACAGGTCCAGAACGACATGAACTTCTACTGGCCCAAGAACGAGGTGCTCGAGAAGCTCGACCAGAAGATGACCTCTGCCTTCCACGCTGTGCTCGACATGAGCGAGAAGCAGGGCGTGTACATGCGCGACGCGGCCTACATGGTTGCCATCTCGCGCGTGGTCAAGGCCATGGAACTGCGCGGCTGGCTCTCCGGCAACGCGTAACATGTGCGCGGACTGAAGTCCGCAATCCAGAAAAAAGAACGGACGCGCTCATCGGCGCGTCCGTTTTCTATTTCCGGTCCTGGACCGTGAGCCTGATCCCGTTATCGATGCGCCTCGAGACAGAGCACGCCATCCGCGCCCACCTCCGCGGCGTGGACGGTGCCCGCGGGCAGATCGAGGCGGGCACCCGCCTTGAGCGTGTGACACACGCCGAGTTCGATCAATTGAAAGGTGATCGATCCGCGCACCACGTAGATGACCTTGTTATAGTCATGTGTGTGCGGGGCATAGACCTCGTATGGGGCATTGGACCAGGCATAGGCCGAGAGTCCCTCCTCCGCCAGCAGACGCCGAAGCGCCGCCTCGGACGGAGCCGAGTCCAGGGTCCAGGGGATGACGTGCAGTTCGGTCATCCCAACTTCTCCATCAATTCAAGCCGATTGCCGAAGGGATCCAGCACATGCGCACGGCGGTAACCATCCAGCGGCGGTTGGGAGGTGGACACCTCCCAACCGTTGGCTTGTAGATATAGGATCAGCGCAGACAAGTCATCGACCAGCAGAGCGGGGTGTGCCTTCTTGAGTGGACGAAAATCCACTTCGACACCCATGTGCAATCTGACTTGTCCCTGTTCGAACCAGACACCACCGCGCCCTGCCAACTCGGCAGACTTGGGTGTTTCACTAAAACCCAACAGGCCGACGTAAAAGGCGCGCGCCTTATCCTCTTCGTCCTTGGGCATGGAGAGTTGGACATGGTCGATGGCGTAGATGCTCATGGCTGAACGAATTCGGTCGGATAGCCCGCCGCGATCCACGGGTTAAGTCCGCCGAGCAGGGCATACACGCGGGTGAAACCTTGCTGGTACAGGAGGAGCGCCGCACCGGCGCTCGTATGCTCATTCGTTCAGGTACAGTAGGTGATGATCAGCGTGTCGCGGTCGTAATCGGTCAGACGGGCGAGTTGGTCGGTGGGGATATCGAGCGCGCCTGCAATATGGACCTGGTTGTAATTCTCGGTGCCACGTACGTCGATAAAGACAGCGGTCTTGGCGTCGAAAGCGGCTTTGGCATCCTCGATCGTGATGCGGGGCACGGTATCCACCGAAGACGGGGTGGGGATGCGTGTGGGCTGGAGGGTCGCGCCGTTGGGGTACGGGTTGGGATACGCGCCACCCCCGCAGGCCGTGAGCGTCAACAACAACAGCGCGACCACCAGGATGCGCAATACGGTTTGTTTCATGGGACTAGATCTCGCAGTAGCGCTCGATGCGCTTGCCGATGATGGACAGGCTGTCATCCCAGAATTTGCGGGTACGAATGTCGATGCCAAAGCGGTCGGCCAGGTCGGCGGCTGAGGCCTCGCCGGTGGAGGCCAGCAGGTTCTTGTAATCGGCCACGAACTCGGATCCGCGCTGCTGGTAGATGGCGTACAAGCCGGTGGCAAAGAGCAGGCCGAAGGCGTAGGGGTAATTGTAGAAAGCCAGGGCGGGCGAGTAGTAATGCGGCTTCCAGGTCCACATGAACTTCTGGAGTTGAGACTCGTCCAGGCCGTCACCATAGGTGGCCTTCTGGGCGCGTTCCATGATCTCGTTCAGCTCGTCGGCGGTCAGGTCGGCATGGGTGCGGCGCTCAAAGACTTCCTTCTCGAACAGGAATCGCGAATAGATGTCCACGATGACCTGGGCGGCGCCGCTGATCTGCGACTCGAGCACGGCCAGTTCCTCTTGTGGATCGGTGACCTGCTTGAGCACAGCCTCGGTGACGATGGTCTCGCACATGATGGAGGCGGTCTCGGCCAGGGTCATGGGCGTGACCTGCTGCATGACGGTCTTTCCCGCCTGGTAGGCGCACTCGTTATGGAAGGCGTGTCCCAGCTCGTGGGCCACGGTGCTGACCTGGTCGAACGAGCCGTCGAAGTTGCACAGGATGCGGCTTTCCTTCAATGCCTGGAGTTCGGTGCAGTACGCGCCGCCACGCTTTCCGTCGCGTTGTTCGGCGTCGATCCAGCGGTTGTCGAAGGCGCGTTTGGCAAAGGCCGCCAGGTCGGGCGAGAACTGGCCAAAGTTCTCGATGATGAAATCACGGGCTTCCTCGAAGGAATAGACCTTGTCGGTCTTGCCCATCGGGGCGAAGATGTCCCACCAGGCCAGGCGTTCCTTGCCGAGCTTGCTGGCCTTGCTCTTGAAGTACTTGCGGAACATCGGGAAGGACCCCTCCATGGCACTCATCATCGCTTCGAGCGTGGCGCGGTCGATGCGGGCGGCGTCGAGGGAAGAGTGCAGGGCGTCCTCGCGTCCACGGCGTTTGTTGAGGGCAATGGTCTCGCCCTTGACACCGTTCATGCAGGCGGCCAGCACTTCCTTGACGCTCTCCCAGGCCTTGTTCTCGGCCTCGTAGCCGCGGCGGCGGACCTCGGCGTCGGGATGCGAGCGCAGGTTGATCAGGGCGGGCATGGGCATCTTCTCAACCTTGCCGTCCAACTCAAAATCAACGCTCAACTGGGAGGTGACGGTCCCTTGCAGTTTGCCAAAGGCGCTGCCACCGCTCAGGCTCAACTCGGCGGCCAGGGCCTCTTCGGCCTCGCTCATCAGGTACTTGCTCTGATCGGCGTTCTCCTTGATGATGAAAGCATGCGCCACAGCGGTCGGATTCAGGGCAATGATCTTATCCAGCGACGGGGTCAACTTGCTCAACCAGCCCTTGAAGCGGACGAAGACCTGACGCAGCGGCAGGTAGGCCTGCTCGAACTCGGACTCAGCCTTCAGGGCCACGGCATCGCGAGAGTTGGTGTCCACATGGCAGGAGATGTACGGGCCGAGCGTGTAGGCCTGGGTCTGGACGGCGTTGAGACGGTCCACCACTTCGCCAAGCAGGGCTGCCAACTTCTTGGCGGAGGTCTTGGGGGTAGTGGCGGCAATTTGTTCGTCAAAGAAAGTTCCGAGGTCGGCGATCTGACGCTTGAAATCCTCGAAAGCGGCTTTGAATTCGGTCGATTCCAGGGAAGGATAGGCGTTGGTCATATCCCAGCGCGGAGCAGAAAGGGTCATGAAAGTCTCCTTTTGGTAGGGTATGCCAAGTATACCCGTTGATTCGTTGACTCGCCGGCGCGCTGAATCGCCATCTCGCTTGCTTGCCATCTCTCTCCAAACCCTCTACAATTAAGTTAACCTGGAGGTTGAAATGAAACAAGATCGGTTCTTACTAGGCATCCTGATCGGCATCTTCGTCCTGGTGCTGGTGGCATTGGGATTGTTTTTCACCCGCCACAACAATCAGGAGTACCTGTCGGCGGATACGCCGGAGGCAATCGTCTTCAACTACGTTCTGGCCGTGACCGAACGGGACTACGAAAAAGCCTACGGGTATCTGGCCGACCTCGACCACAAACCCACCTACGATGAGTTCCGTCAGTCCTTCTTCAAGGGAGAGGTTTCGCCGAACGGCGTAGGCGTGGATGTCGGCGAGGCCACCGTCCACGGCAATGAGGCCAGCGTGGAGTTGAACATGCTGTACTCAGCCAGTGATCCATTCTCCACGGGCTACACCAGCCTGGAATATGCCCTGCTGATCAAGCAAGGGGACGAGTGGAAAATCTCGTCCATGCCGTACATGTTCTGGAGCTACAACTGGTACCAGCCGATAGTCAAACCTTAAGGAATTTCCATGAAAACCATTCGACGTCTTTACTTTTACGCAGTTGCGCTCATCAGCCTGGAGGTCGTCCTGTGGGGTGGCATCGGGTTGCTGCGCAGCATCGTGGCCCGCTACGAATTGGGCGGGACCGATGCGCTGGCGCGGGCCCTGGCGCTCATCCTGGTGGGCGTGCCGATCTTCCTCTTCCACTGGCTGTGGGCACAGCGCACCGCTTCCCGCGATGAGGAGGAAAGGGACGCCAGCCTGCGCGCCATCTTCCTCTACGCTGCCATGATCGGCACGCTGGTGCCTGTGACCCAAAACCTGCTGGCGTTGATCAATCGTCTGCTGCTGGGCGGGATGGGGCTTTCGGTGAGTCGCGCCATCGTGGGCGGAGGCCAGTCCTGGTCCGACAATCTGATCGCCATCCTCATCAACCTGATCGTGGCCGCTTATTTCTGGAACGTCCTGCGCGGTGAGTGGAGGTCCCAGCCTGGGCGCGAGAACTTCGCCGATGTCCGCCGCCTGTACCGCTATCTATGGGTGCTGTATGGCCTGTTGATGATGGTCTTCGGCGCGCAACAACTTCTGCGATTCGTATTTTACGTCCCCACCAACACATTGGGAGGACTGGGGCGCGAAACCTTTGTGAACGGACTCGCACTGCTGCTGGTGGGGACGCCCATCTGGATCTATACCTGGAGAATTTGCCAGAATGCCCTGACGGATTCCGCCGAACAGGGCTCAACCCTGCGCCTGGTGGTGCTCTACCTGCTGGCCCTCGGCGGGGTGATCAGCGTGCTGACGGCGGGCGGCAATCTGTTGTATTCCGTGATCGATCGTTTGTTGGGAAACACCACCGCCTGGTCCGATTTCATCCAGCGCATCGGCGGACCGATCTCGGTCGGCGTGCCGCTGGCAGTGGTATGGGCGTACTTCGGCCGCTGGCGAGACCGTCACATCGAGGCAGTCAGCTCGGGCGTGCAGCGTGAGACGCTCAAGCGGCCGCATGCCTACATCCTGTCGCTGATCGGGCTGGTGACCGCCTTCATCGGTGTGACGATGTTGATCAGCGTGATCATCGACCTGCTGGTGGGCAGCCAATATCTGGCCAGTGACTTCATGCGCGAGCGCACATCGGCGGCGCTGGCCACCCTGCTGGTGGGGCTGCCGCTCTGGCTTTCCACCTGGCTTCCCATCAGCCGCCAGGCCGCCACAGACGGCGACTCGGGCGAGCATGCCCGCCGCTCGTTAATCCGCAAAGCCTACTTGTACCTGGTGCTGTTCGCCTCGGTCATCGGCGGGATGGTCAGCGCGGTGACGGTGGTCTTCCGCCTGCTCAACGCCGCGCTGACAGGCCAAATAGAAAGCGACTTCCTGTCGTCCACGCTCAACCTGCTGCAATTGCTGGCCCTGTTTGCGGTGGTGTTGATCTACCACCTGGGGACCCTGCAGCGCGACGGCGCGTCTGCGGCCAGCGCGCTGGCCGTCAAGCAGGCCGAATTCCGCGTGTTGGTGCTCGACCCAGGCGACGGCCGCTTTGGCGAGGCGGCGCGGGCGGCGTTGGGTAGGCAGTCGGCGCAGATGCCCGTGACGGTGCTGCGCGCGGGGGAGGCGATCCCCGAGGGGCTGACGGCGCAGGCCGTGGTCCTGCCGGGCTCGCTGGCGGTCACGGTGGACGGTCCGCTGGAGGCGTGGCTGCGCTCGTTCAACGGGAGCAGGCTCATCGTCCAGGATGAGGTGGAGGGAGTGGCGTGGAGTCAGGATGTGGGCCAGGCTGCGATCCTCGCGCGGCAACTGGCCGAGGGACAGACCATCCGCAGCCAGAAGCGCACGTCGGCGTGGACGGTTGTCATCTACATTTTTGCGATCCTGTTCGCGATCCAACTGGCATTCGGACTGCTCGGCCTTGGACTATCGTTGATCTTTGGATGAGCGCAAGGCAAGATAATATCTCTTGCCACTTAATGATATACTTCGCATAAATTACCCCACTTCGAGGTTCAGGCCATGAAAGTAATCGTCTTACAAGAAAACCTCGCTCGCGGACTGAGCATCGTGTCGCGCGCGGTGTCGCCGCGCAGCACACTGCCCGTTCTGTCGAACATCCTGATCGCCTCCGACGAGGGCCGTCTGCGCCTTTCGGCCACGAACCTCGAACTGGGCATCACATGCTGGATCCCCGCCCGCATCGAGCAGGAGGGTTCGACCACCGTCCCCTCCCGCACACTCAGCGACCTGATCAATACCCTGCCCGCCGACCAGGTGCAGCTGATCCTCGACACCCAGACGCAAAGTCTGCATGTGCAGGGCGGCACCTCGAACAACGACATCAAGTGCATCGACGCGCAGGAGTTTCCGCCCCTGCCGGTCCCCGATATGGACGGCGCGGTGCAGGTCAATGTAGCCGACTTCAAGGAGATGATCCAGCAGGTGACCTTCGCGGCCTCGACTGATGAGGCCCGCCCCGTGCTGATGGGCGTGCTGGTCACCGTGGAAAAAGACCAGATCACCATGGCCGCGGCCGATGGCTTCCGCCTGGCGGTGCGCAAGGCCACACTCTCGAACGCAATGCCGTCGCCAATCTCGGCCATCATCCCCGCTCGCGCGCTGAACGAACTGGCCCGCGTGGCCGGCGACGGCGAGGAATCGATCTACATGGTCATGCCCAAGGGGCGCGGACAGGTGCTCTTCCGCGTCAAGGATGTGGAGGTCGTCTCGCAGTTGATCGACGGCACCTTCCCCGATTATCACCAGATCATCCCGCGCAATTACAAGTCGCGCACGCTCGTGTCCACCAACGCCATGTTGAAGGCCTGCAAGCAGGCGGAGATCTTCGCCCGCGAAGGCTCGAATGTGGCGCGGCTCGACATCAAGCCTGCCCAGAGCGACATGCAACCCAGTGAGGTCGAGATTTCGGCCACCTCCGAGGAGACCGGCAGGAACGAGACCATCGTCGAGGCCACCGTGGACGGCGGCGGGATGCTGATCGCCTTCAACGTCAAGTTCCTGCGCGAGGCGCTCGAAGCCGTAAAGACGCCCAACGTGGCGATGGAGACCTCGGGTCCGAACGCCCCGGGCGTCATCCGCCCTGTCGGCAACGACGACTACATCCAGGTCATCATGCCGATGCACCTCGGGTAACGGAACATCGTCTGATCAATCCACGAAGCGGCAGGTGCCTTGCACCCGCCGCTTTTGTTATACAATAAGATATCCCATCTGCGAGCCAGCCCATGACCCTCCCCAGCCCATCCTTCGACAATGTCCTGCGCATCTACCTGGCACTCAACCAGTATCCCATCCTGGCGGGGCGCATCCGCTCGCGTATGCGCAAAGAGATGTTTGCACGCGGCATCATCACGAAGGAGAATTTCGAGACGGAGGCGCGCCAGAAGGCCATCGAGTCACAGATGCGCGAGGGGCTGCACAATCCCTTTGTCGAGGAGTCGCCCGAGGTGTGGGAAAAACGCCTCAACCGAGTACGCGACTCGCTCTGTGATTTTTACTTTGCCTATAACCTGCCTTATTCCGATTTCGAGACCATCGTTCGCCAGACCCTGGCCGAGCATGGCAGCGAGGACACGGAATTCGTCTGGTTCAACCCCGAACTGGCCCCGCAGGATGTGTTGTTCGAGCAGGCTGAGATGATCGAGGCCATGCCCGAAAATGAACGGGAAAAGTACATGGCGCGCCTGCAGGAGATCGAGGTGGTGCTCATCCGCACCATGATCAGCGATCACCTGAAATATATCAAGATGGCCCGCAAATGGTTCAACGTGGACGATTTGAAGGAGATCCGCAGGCGTAAGATCGGCGGCGGGAAGGTCGGGGGCAAGGCGGCAGGCATGCTACTGGCCATGCGCATCCTCAAAGAGACCGCACCCGAAGAGGTTCGCGACCATTTCCGCACACCCGTATCCTACTACCTCGGCTCTGATGTTTTCTACAATTTCATGTCTATGAACGGGCTGATGCACTGGAACGACCAGAAGTACAAGACCGAGGAGAAAATGCGTGCGGACTTCCCCTCGATCTGCGACGATTTCGCTCGGGGAAACTTTCCGCCCGACATCCTCGAGCGCCTGGAGGATGTGTTGACCGAGGCGGGACAGACCCCGCTGATCGTCCGCTCCTCCAGCCTGCTGGAGGATAATTTTGGCACCTCGTTTGCTGGAAAGTACGAAAGCGTCTTTTGTCCCAACCAGGGCACGCCCGAGGAAAATCTCAAAGCGCTAACTGACGCCATCACGCGTGTTTATTCCAGCGCGCTGCACCCCGATGCGCTGCTATACCGTCACCACAAGGGGCTGGCAGAATATGACGAGCGCATCGCCATTCTGATCCAATTCGTGGAGGGCGAACGCTTCGGCCACTACTTCCTGCCACACGCGGCGGGCGTAGCCTTCAGCCGCAACCTCTATCGATGGTCGCCACAGATCAAACAGGAGGATGGCTTCCTGCGCCTGGTCTGGGGCCTGGGCACCCGCGCCGTCGACCTCGTGGCGGACGACTATCCGCGCCTGGTGGCGCTCAGCCATCCGCGTTTGTACCCGTCCTCCGATCCGCGTTACATCCAGCATTACTCCCAACAATTCGTGGACGTGATCGACCTGGAGACCAACCAATTCCGCAGCCTGCCCATCAAGGATGTGATCTTCTCGAACTATGCCCCGATGCGTTACATCATGCAAATAGAACAGGATGGCTATCTGGCGCCCATCCTTACCAACCAGGTTGCTCCCGAAAAACTGGTCGTCACTTTCGACGGCTTGATGGCGCGCACCCCCTTCCCCGTGCGTATCCGCGAGGCACTACGCCTGCTCGAAACCCATTACCAGGCCCCCGTGGATACCGAGTTCACCGTTGAGTTGCTCCATACCCACACGCAGTATCCCGAAGTGCGCATCACCTTGCTACAATGCCGCCCACAAAGCCATATCCAGGATGCGGACGAGGCCGCCCTTCCACGCGAGCTGCCCCCCGAGGATGTCGTCTTCCTGACCCAGCGCATGGTGCCGCAGGGCTCGGTCCGCAACATCCGCTACGTCCTGTTTGTCACCTCCGAAGGATACTTCAGTCTATCCACCCAGGACGAGCGCACCAAGCTGGAACGCACCATCAGCCAACTCAACCAAGCGCTTCAAGATGAGACCTTCATCGCTGTCGGCCCGGGCCGCTGGGGGACCTCCACGCCCGACCTCGGTGTCCATGTGGCCTACGGGGACATCTTCAACGCCCGCGCCCTGGTCGAACTCTCGGGCGCAGACATCGGCGCCTCGCCGGAGCCGTCCTTCGGCACACATTTCTTCCAGGATCTGATGGAGGCGCACATCTTCCCGTTGGCAGTTTTCCTCGACGATGTGGGGGCGGTCTTCAACCGCGACTTTTTCTACAAGACCCCCAACCGCATTTCAAAATTCATCAAGGCTGACAAACGCCTGCTGAAAACCCTGCGCCTGATCGCCGTCGAGGACTTCCGCACAGGGCACCACCTCGATCTGGTCATGGACGGACACCAGGGCCGCGCCGCTGCCTACTTTGTCCGCGACACGCCCCCCGCTACTGAGTCAGACGAAACACAATAAACCGTCGGTTCTCGAACACCTCTGTCAACGACAGCCCACAGCCCTGAATCTGATTCTCAGGGATCTGCAGGCTGTCGTCTGCTTTTTTGCTCAGGACCAGGTAATCGCCCATCGGCAAGCGTGCACATTCCGTGCTCAGGAACGAATCCCGTTCACCCAGTAACCGCATTGCGCGCGGGCGAAAGAAAACCACCACACCGTCGGGAGGCGTCTGCTCACGAATAAATGCAAACATCTCCTGGCTGTAGATATCGAACGGACCGTTGATGTCACGCCCGTTTCGCAGGTTGGACATCCCGGTCTGAGCGGATGCCGTCAACGAGAGGAGGATCAACAGTCCCGCGGACCCGAGGCCTGCCCACCGCGCCACAGACATTCCCTCTGCTGGCAGCCGTTCCGCCGCAGAGTTCCACCCCTCGGCCGCGATCAAGGCCCCAATCGGTGCCAGCGGATAAAGGAACCGTAATCCCTGTGTCTCAGGCCAGGTGATGAACAATCCCAGACTGACGACGAGATACGCCAGCAGGGACAAGTCTCTTTTAAAATTGAAGATCACACCAGTGAAAAACAAGGGCACCCATAGCCAGAAGAAAATGGGGCCCAGCCAAAGGTCCTTGAAAAACTCATACGGCAGGCGCAGATAATATCCTGCGTTCGCCAACCAACGCTCAACTGTGAACATGGAAAAGTGACTGAAATAAGATTCCTGTCCCCCCGGCAACAGCAGAGCCAGCAACCCTGCCAGAACCGCAAAAGAAATATACGGCGCAACGATCCTCGCCCAATCTTTCCGGGCCCCAGCCCAGAAATGGACCTGTTGAATCTGCGCTACGGCCAACGGAGCCAGAAGCAACAGTCCGTTCGTGCGCAGACTGAACGCGAAAAAGATGACCAGTCCGATGGTCCAGGTTTGCTTTCTATTCTTTTCGATCAACAAAAGAGTAAGTGTCGAAAAGAATAGAAAAGGGATGTCCGAAAGAATCAGATCATGTGCCTGCAAAAGCACAGGATTGAAAGCCAGGATGGCCGTCAGGAACAGAGACCAGGCTGGGGCAAGGCGAGTTCTGGTCAGTTGGTAAAAGACGACAAGAAAGAATAGAAAGAAAATCGTGTTGAGTCCCTTGAGGGCCAACAGCTTCATGCCAAAGATCGCCAACACAGGCGTCAACAGGATTGGAAATCCCCACGGGTAAGCAATCGGCCCAGGCGGATACGAAGACTGTTGAATGGTAAACGCGTTGTGCGCAACAAAGCCCTGCGGGTTTCCATGCAATAGGCTTTGCGCTTGCAGAATGTACGAAGCAAAATCGTCCCACCACAGATGTCCACGTGTCAACATGGACAGGCTGAGCAGGGCGGAGATCAACAGGATGCTGATGAAGGGAAGTACCTCATTACGTTTCATGCAATAGAATTTTACTCTTGAATTAATAAGAACAAATGTTCTAGTATAAATTTTCAATAAAAAAAGAAGGAACGTATATACGTTCCTTCTTGAAGCTTTTTGGAAAACGAAGTTATGCAGATGCAGGTTCGAGTTCAGGCGAAGCCACTTCGGGTCGGGGGAATTTTGCCCGCAAGTAAAACATGAGGCCCAGGCTGACCAGAGCCATCCCCCCGACCACCGCCTCCAGCCCAATCGTGCTAATCTTCTGAACGAGAAATACGGCGGAGGCATCCACAACAGCATGCCAGAGCAAGGCAGCCCAGAACCAGAACGGTTTCTTCGCCACGATGCTGTACAGCACCATCACTGACAGTGACAGATGCAAACACACAGCGAAGACACGTTCGATCAATCCCATGAAGGCCATGTAGATCGGCGCGGACCAGAAGGCTGTCACCTGTTGTCTCATCAAAGCTGCCTGGTCGGGCTGCATGCCCGGGATGGTATCAGGATCCACATTCTTATAGACGATCATGGACACTACGGTCACGGCCACCAGCACGCCTGTAATGACCGCCTCCACGCCGCCATGCCCCACGCCGACTACAACGCCTTCGTTCCAGGTCGAGACTTTCTTGAGAACGAACTTGTAAAGGATGAAGCGCGCGGTTTCCTCAAAGATGCCTGCCAACAATCCCAGCACCACAGCGTTGAAGATCAAAGCCCAGGCCTCGGGGATGGCAGGCAGAAGTCCGGTTTGGAAGGCGGCGGTCAGACCGTATACCAGTGGAATATGCAGCACCTGCGAAGCAATAAAGGTCACCGCGCCAGCAAAGACAAGTTTCCAGGAAAGTTTGAACTTGCGTGTCAGGATGAAGGCCAGCAGAATGGGCAGAAGGATCATGCCCGAAAAACTAAGAATGTACGCAATGGTAAGCATTGTAATTCCTTGAATGAATTTCGCTCCAACGTGGAACGAGTCGGTCTAATTGTACTGCGGCATGGTCCGCGCGCGGCGGGCGCGTTCGGTCAACGGGCGTTTGGCAACGATGGTCACCTTGCCACTTCCCTCGGGCGTGTATACAGCCAAGGCTTCCCATCCATCTTCGCCCCACTCATTGAGTGTGGCGTTGATCTGCTCATCCTTGGTCCCGAACACACCACCGATGGTCTGAACCCGATACTCCCATTTTTGCATTTCGTCTGACATTTTGTCTCCTTGGTTGTTCGCTAAAGTCGAGAGTTACTTTTAACCTGAGCCAACTGAGAGGCCTGTTTTTTGAGAGTTTCACGTGAAACGGTGGAACGTCACTCTTTCACCTCACGGCGATACAGGACGTAGGAGTAGACCAGCAAGAACAAGGTCGAGCCGATCAACGGAACGAACAACATCCAAAACGCGACCATGCCGCCAAAGAATCCGCCAATCACCGCCAGTACGCCTGAAGACATGAACAGGATCGCACCCAGGCGATGGGTTTCATCCCACACACGGTCGCTGCTCAGGGTCCACGGGGTACGGATACCGATGAAGAAATTCCGCTTGGCTTTGCGCAACATAAACCCGATGGCGATGAATAGGAGTCCCATGAAGGGCAACATGGCAGTGCTCATCTTGAAGTTCTGGTAGCCCAGGCTCCAAGCCAAGGTCAGTCCGTGGACATAGATCATGAACCCGATGATCAGGACGATGAACAGGTTGAACGCCTCGCGAAATTGGGCAATATTGGCCTTGAGCGGATCGATCGATGGGATTACCAGGAAGAGCACCAGCATCCCCAACGTGACCAGCGGCATCAAGAATAGACCCCAGAACTTGGGCATGTATCCGTTGACCTGGTCGTTGATGTCCCAGTGTGAGGCCATCTGTTCAGGCAACTGATTCCAAAGCAGGGCACCGACCAGGGTGGCGGCAACGACCAAAACGAGCGAAACAATGAGAGTGGTACGGGTTGACATTCTTTCTCCTTGAGCGGCGGCGGCTGCCGTGTTTCACGTGAAACGAGCGGGGCGGGAGGGGCGCTCCCGCCCACGTCTTACTTGTCTTCCTTGCGGATGTTTTGCTGGGCCATCGAGACGATACCGCTCAACCCGCCCAGGTTCATTGTATCTACAGCGGAGGAGGGCACGATTACCAAAGCACCTTTCTCCTTGAGGCCTTCGAACAACATGTTCATGGCGCGCAGATGCAGGGCGGTCGGGTTGTCAACATAAGCCTGCGAGGCCACCGAAAACGATTCGGCAATTTGCTTCTCGGATTCGCCGAGGATGACGCGCGCCTGGCGCTCGCGTTCCGCCTGGGCCTGGCGGGACATAGCATCCTCCAGATCCTGCGGGATGACGATGTCACGGATCTCGACCGACTGTACGGTCACACCCCAGGGCGTGGTGCGCTCATCGATGATCTTCTGCAATTCCTGGTCGATCACGCTGCGGCCCACGAGAATATCGGCCAGCATCATACGGCCCGTGATATCACGCAAGGCGGTCTGGGCGGCCCAGTCGACGGCGGCCTCGTAGTTCTTCACCTCGAGCGCGGCCTTCTCGGCATCCCACACGACCCAGAATAGCACGGCATCCACATCCACAGGAACGGTATCCTTGGTGAGCGTTTTCTGGGCCGAGAACGGTGTTACCATCACGCGGTGGTCGATCCAGGATGGGATGGTGTCGATCACTGGAACGATCCAGAACAGACCAGGGCCTCTCAACCCCTTGAATTTACCCAGGCGCAGCACCACGGCCTTTTCCCACTGGGAAGCCACTTTAAGAGCGAACAGGATGTAGGTCCCGACCAACAGCGTACCGAGCACCCAGGCACCGATCCAACCGTCGCCGACCTTGCCATCCATCAACAGTGCGCCCAATATACCAGCCCCCAGAAACACGGCGAACAGCGCACCCGCGATCGGCGAGATGTGCTGATCGGCCTTCGCATTACGAGCACCTTTCGTCATAGTAAGTTTCATGTCATTCTCCTTCGTTGTTAATATCGGCCTGGATCTCGATCTGGTCCAGCAGTTTTTGTCTGATCTCCTCGTTCGAGAATCCCAGTCGACGGGCTTCCCGCACATAACGACTGGCAAGTGCCGTAAGGGACTCGCGTCGCAAACGGTCTGATATTTCGGGAGGTGGCTTCTCTGTGATATACGTGCCGCGGCCCTGTTGGGTTGAGATCACGCCAGCCTCATCCAGCACGCGGTAGGACCGTGCCACCGTATTGAAGTTGACGCGCAGTTCCTCGGCGAGTGACCGCACGGTTGGCAGTTGGTCGCCGGGTTTGAGCGTTCCGTCTGCGATCTGCTGTTTGATCTGTTCGATCAGTTGCAGGTAGATGGGCAAGTCGGAGCGCAGATTGATTTGAATGGTCTCTGACAGTTTCTTGTTCATAATTGTATCATTGTATCATTGTACTAATTGTATAACCATTCCACCGGTTGTCAAGAGGCAATTTCCATGGCTGGCGCGCCAATCCCCTTAGTTTGGCGTGGTAGAATCCAGCCGCATTCAATAAAGGAGTAGATCATGGAACAACAGACTGGTACATTTGCGGTAAAGAAGGGTTTGGCCCAAATGCTCAAAGGCGGCGTCATCATGGATGTGGTGAACGCCGAGCAAGCCAAGATCGCTGAAGAGGCCGGCGCCTGCGCCGTGATGGCACTCGAGCGCGTGCCCGCCGACATCCGCGCAGACGGCGGCGTGGCCCGCATGTCCGACCCCGATATGATCCTCAAGATCATGGACGCGGTCACCATCCCCGTCATGGCCAAGTGCCGCATTGGTCACTTCGTCGAGGCACAGATCCTCGAGGCCATCGGCATCGACTATATCGATGAGTCCGAGGTGCTAACCCCGGCTGACGAGGCCAACCACATCCTGAAGCACAATTTCAAGGTTCCGTTTGTGTGCGGATGCCGCAACCTGGGCGAAGCGCTGCGCCGTGTGGGCGAAGGCGCCGCGATGATCCGCACCAAGGGTGAGGCGGGCACCGGTGACGTGGTCGAAGCGGTCCGCCATGCGCGCACCGTGCTAGGCGATATCCGCCGCCTGACCACCATGGCCGACGAGGAACTGATGAGCTATGCCAAGGAACTTGGCGCGCCGTACGAACTCATCAAGGAGACGAAGGAACTTGGCCGCATGCCCGTGGTCAACTTTGCAGCGGGCGGCGTGGCCACCCCCGCGGACGCGGCATTGATGATGCAGCTCGGCGTGGACGGCGTATTCGTCGGTTCGGGAATCTTCAAGAGTGGCGACCCCGCCAAACGTGCCGCGGCCATCGTCAAGGCAGTGACCCACTATCAGGACGCCACCATCCTGGCCGAGGTCAGCAAGAACCTGGGCGAGCCGATGGTCGGACGTAACGTCTCGCAGATGCCGGAAGGCGAAAAGATCGCGGGACGCGGCTGGTAACATCGACCTGTCATAGAGGCGGGGATATCTCCGCCTCTACAGAAACCTTATGAAAATCGGTGTCCTCGCCCTGCAGGGCGACTTTGCAGAACATATCGTCATGCTCCGAAGCCTCGGCGTGGAAACAGTCGAGGTGCGCCTGCCCGAACATCTCAACGGTCTCGACGGTCTGATCATCCCTGGCGGCGAGTCGACCACCATCGGAAAACTGGCGGCGGCCTACAACTTGATGGAACCGCTGCAAACCTTCGGCCAGCGTCATGCCATCTGGGGAACCTGTGCCGGCGCGATCTTCCTGTCGAAGGATGTCAGCCGCGACCAGCCCCTGCTCAGCCTGATGGACATCAAGGTGGAGCGCAACGCATTCGGCCGCCAACTGGACTCCTTCGAAGCCGACCTGGACATCCCCGAGCTCAAGCAGGCCACCGGTACGGAGGCGCCCTACCACGCCATCTTCATCCGCGCGCCGATCATCGAGTCGGTCAGCGGCGGGGCGCGGGTGTTGTCCACTGTCCCCGATGGGCGGATCGTGGCCGCGCAACAGGGACATCTCCTGGCCACTTCCTTCCACCCTGAACTGACGAACGACACGCGTTTCCACGAGTATTTTTTGTCTCTGGTTGATTGATCAGGCAGGGGCATGGCATCAGCTGATGCCATGCCCCAACAAAATATGACCATCCGTCCGCTCGACCTGCGTGATCTGCCCAACCTGTACCGTTTCCGCGACGAAGCCATCGGCCTCGATGCAGTGCGAACGCTGACTCGCGGCAATCCGTTGGGAGCGGCGGGACTGCTGGCCTACGTCAACCCGGCGCGGCACATCTACGCCGCCGTGGCCGATGGAGACGGTATCAGTGTGCTGGGGGGGATTCTGCACACGAACGGCGACTCCTTCGCCAAATTGCTTTACATTGCTCCATCCTCGCATCTGGATCATCACGATCTGCCCGCGCTGATCGAATATCTCTCCGCCGAGGCGGGGACTTGGGGTGCGTTCCATGTCATCGCCGAAGTGGACGAGACCAGCGATGCTTTCATCGCTTTACGGCGGGCAGGCTTCTCGGTCTACGCCTGGCAGCGGATGTGGGACGTCAGCCAGTTGAATGGCGACCCGGCCAAGGGTCGATGGGAACGGACCCGCGAGGGGCAGATCGCGGCAGTGCAAAGTTTGTATCAGCAGATCGTCCCGCCCTTGCTGCATCCCGTCGAGCCGATGCCGAGACATGCGGCGGGCTTCATCTGTAATGAAGGCGGCAAGTGCTACATCAACCTGAACGCGGGCCTCAACGGGATCGCGCTCTCGCCGCTGATTCACCCCGAGGCAACCGAGGTAGGCGTCAAGCTCAGGAACCTGGTCGGGACCTTGCCCGGGCGGCGTAACCGTCCCGTCTATTTGTGCGTGCGTTCGTACCAGGCCTGGCTGGAGCCGGTGCTCGAGGATTTGGGCGCATCCGCGGGGCCGCGCCAGGCAGTGATGGTCAAGCACCTGGCGCGCCTCATCAAGGACGAGCAGACCGTGCGGGCAACCCAGCCCACGGGCGTGAGCGTGCAGCCCTCACGCGTCAGCCGCGCTGACGTCAAAAAATAACTTTTTTCTTCCCCAAAACTGCTTACAATAAGAATATCCTCTGATAATTTTTATCAGAAATCACTGTTCATGGAGAAACCTCATGTCACAGGATCCCATTGAAGTACAGCGGCGTCGCAAGGGACAGCCGCCCTCAGGACGCGCGGAAGCGCCGCGCCGCGACTTCGGCCAGGGTGGTGGGCAATCGCCCCGTCCGTTCAGCGGCGGACCCGGGCGAGGCGTTCAGCTCGGCGGGTGCGGATCGGTCGTGCTGCTCTTGGTGGTGATCGCCTTCTACCTGCTCTCGGGCGGACAACTCGACTTAAGCGGAGGGAGCGACTCGGGTTCCTCGCAGCAGGAACCTCCCATCAGTTCGGGCCAGCAGGACACCTATTCCCAGCCTGTGTCGAACTTCACGCCGCCCGCCCCGGCGGCCAACGCAGGCCAGACCTGGACGGTCATGCTCTACCAGGATGCCGACGACCAGGTGCTGGAGAAGGATATCTTCCTCGACCTGAACGAGGCTGAGCGCGTCGGCTCCAGCGACAACGTGCGCATCGTCTCGCAGATCGACCGCTTCCGCGGGGCGTTTAGCGGCGACGGCAACTGGACCGGCACGCGCCGCTACTACGTCACGCAGGATAACGACCTGAACACGATCAACTCGCAACTGGTGCAGGAAATGGGCGAGGTGGACATGGCCAGCGGACAGTCGCTGGTGGACTTTGTGCAGTGGGCGGCGACCAACTTCCCCGCCGACCATTATGTGCTGATTCTCTCGGACCACGGCATGGGTTGGCCCGGCGGCTGGAGCGACCCCGCCCCGGGCGGTGCTGACGAGAGCCGCTCACCGCTGGCTTCGCGCCTGGGCGAGAATATCTACCTCTCAGAACTGGACCAGGCGTTGGGTCAGGCGCGGCAGGCGGCGGGCATCGACCAGTTCGAGATCGTCGGCCTGGACGCCTGTCTCATGGCGCAGATGGAAGTCATGGCGGCACTCCAACCGCACGCGCGCTACGCCGTCGCCTCGGAGGAAACCGAGCCATCGCTGGGCTGGGCCTACACCGCCTTCCTCGGGGGATTGGTCCAGAACCCCGACATGAGTGGTGCGGACCTGAGCAAGCTCATCGTCCAGAGCTACATCGACGGGGACCAGCGTCTGGTGGATCCCGCCGCGCGGGCGGACTTCCTGCAGGGCGGTTCCCCGATGGGCGGCCTCTTCGGCTACACCGACCCTGCCCAGCAGGTGGTGGACCAACTCGAACAGACCAGCACCATCTCGGCCATCGACCTGCAGGCTTTTCCCGCGTTGACGCAAAGCATGGACACGCTGGCCTTCCAACTGCAGAATGAGGACCAAAGCCTGGTGGCCGAGGCACGCAGCTACGCCCAGTCGTACACCAGCATCTTCGGGAAGGAAGTGCCGCCGTCCTACATCGACCTCGGACACTTCTCCGCGCTGCTGGCGCGCAACGCCACGGACGGGCGCGTGCAACAGGCGGCGACGGGAGTCGTACAGGCGCTGCAACAGGCCGTCATCGCCGAGAAGCACGGCAACGGGAAACGCGGCTCGACGGGCCTCTCCATCTACTTCCCCAACTCGACCCTGTACCGCTCGCCGCTGGCGGGACCACAATCCTACAACCTGATCGCGGACCGCTTCGTCTCGACTTCGTTGTGGGACGACTTCCTGGCCTTCCACTACACGGACCGCAGTTTCAGCGAGAAGGCACCCGAACTGTTCACGCCCCAGTCGGGATTCTCCGTCCGCGCGCCGGGCCAGGGGACGGTCAGTGTCTCACCGATCCACGCCTCCAGCAGCGAGGCCGCCCCGGGGCAGCCCGTCAACCTGAGCGTGGACATCAGCGGGCAGAACATCGGCTACGTCTATCTCTTCGTCGGCTACTATGACCAGGCCTCCGACTCCATCGCCGTGCTCGACATGGACTACCTCGAAAGCCCCGATACGCGCGAGTTGAACGGCGTCTACTACCCGGTCTGGAAACCCGACGGATTCAGCATTTCCTTTGATTGGGACCCGTACATCTTCGCCGTGGACGACGGCCAGACGCAGGCCTACGCGCTGTTCACACCCCAGTCCTATGGCAGCAGCGCAGACCAGGCCATCTACAGCGTGCGCGGCACCTACGGATTCGCCAGCACGGGCGAAAGCCTGCCCGCCGACCTATACTTCCAGAATGGGAACCTGATCCAGGTGCTGGGTTACACGGGCAGCGACGCGGCTGGTGCGCCGCGTGAGATCACCCCGCAGACAGGTGACACCTTCACCCTGCAGGACAAGTGGATCGACAACGTGTCCGCGGGCGACGCCATGCAGGCCTCGACCCAGCAAGGTCAGACGCTGACCTTCGGCGCCACGCCCCTCAAGTGGCAGACGCTCTACGCCGCCGCGGGCCAGTATGTGGTCGGCTTCGTGGTTGAAGACCTGGACGGGAATCAGTACCCCGTTTACACCAGCATCACGGTCAAATAAAACATTCTCCAGACAAGTCCCGTCCCTGCGACGGGACTTTTTCTTTCATGTATAATTAGGGTAGATTTAAGAATAGGCAGGTACGCACACATGGTGAACAGTCACTAACCCCTCGTAAGCCGCACGGACGGGCAGCCACCGGCGGCGCAAGTAGTATAAGTTGCCTCTCCTGTGTTGTCTGGCAAACAACACGTTTCCCCAAGCGAAAAACATCATGAGTCAAATGAGAATCACAGACGACCTGGAAGCACTACTGGACGTGCTTCCTGCCAATATCCGTCACGCCGTTGAAAAGGTCGATGACAGCGACCGGCTGCTCGAGATCATCCTCGACCTGGGCCGTGTGCCCACCGCCCGCTTCGTGGACCGTGAAGTGGTCCTTCAAGAAAAAGAGATTACCCGTCCCGAGATCGACCACGTGGTCGAGCGCGTGGGCGACTTCGACACCGACAACCGCTCGGGCATTGAGCGCACCCTGCACCGCATCTCGGGCATTCGCAACCGCCGCGGCGCGGTGGTGGGACTGACCCTGCGCGTGGGCCGCGCCGTCTACGGCACGGTCGACATCATCCAGGACATCATCGAATCCGGCAAGTCGGTGCTCATCCTCGGGCGCCCGGGCGTGGGCAAGACCACCCTGTTGCGCGAGGCGGCCCGCATCCTGGCTGAGAACAAACGCGTCGTCATCGTCGACACCTCCAACGAGATCGGCGGCGACGGCGACGTGCCGCACCCCGCCGTGGGCAAGGCCCGCCGCATGCAAGTCCGCGAGCCGATGCTCCAGCACGAGGTCATGATCGAGGCGGTCGAGAACCACAACCCCGAGGTCATCGTCATCGACGAGATCGGCCGTGAGCAGGAGGCCCTGGCCGCCCGCACCATCGCCGAACGCGGCGTGCAATTGGTCGGCACGGCCCACGGCCAGACCCTCGACAACCTGCTGCTCAACCCCACGCTCAGCGACCTGGTGGGTGGCATCGAAGCGGTCACACTCTCAGACGAGGAAGCCCGTCGGCGCGGAACCCAGAAAACGGTCCTCGAACGCCGCGCGCCGCCCACCTTCGACGTGCTGATCGAGATCCAGCACCGCGAGCGCTTTGCCGTCCACACCGACATCATGGGCTCGGTGGACGCGCTGCTGCGCGGCTTCCCGCTGCCACCCGAAATCCGCACCCGCGACGAGGCGGGCAAGGTCGTGATCGAGAAGTCCGCGCCTGCCCCCGCCGCCCGGGCCGAGGCGACCAAATCCCCGCGCCGCGGACGGACGGCTGGCCCCGTTGAAGAACCGTCCCACCGTCCCGAGCCGACCCCGTTCAACGCCGCTCCGCCGATGGCCTCCGCTGGCCCCAGCCTGCGGACGATCCGCGTGTATCCGTACGGCGTGGCCCGTAACCGTCTGCAACAAGCCGCCAAACGGCTGGGGGTGCCCGCCGTGATTGTACGCGAGCCGGGCGAGGCCGACGCGCTCGTCACCCTGCGCGCCTATTACCGCGACCGCCAGCAACCCATCGTGGACGCCGAGTCGCGCGGCATGCCGATTTACGTCCTGCGCGCCAACACCGTCAACCAGGTGGAGCAATTCCTGGGCGACCTGTTCAGCCTGCGCACCGACGCCGCTCCCGCCAGCGGAGAGTTGGACCTGGTACGTGAGCAAACCCAGCAGGCCATCGCGGCCGTTCTCAACGGCGAGCGTTGGGTGGACCTGCCCCCGGGTCCCTCGCTGGTTCGGCGCCTGCAGCACGAAATGGCCCGCGGCGCCGAACTGGTCAGCCACTCGTACGGCAAGGAACCGCGGCGACACGTGCGCATCTTCCGCGAATAGATCATGGATCACAAGAAAAAGGACAGGTTGAGAACCTGTCCTTTTTTTATAGAGTGCAGAAGCTTTGATTCCACGTTTCGGTTAGTTATGGCTTTGCTCGCCCAACGTGATCGGTACCTGGATGAGTTTGCCGTCCCGCATCACGCTCAAGTTGACCGGGTCGCCTGCCTTGTAGGTGAACAGGGTGTTGATGTAGGAGTGGGTCTCGTCGAGGGCTGTGTCATCCAGCTTGATGATGATGTCGCCTTCCTTCAGGCCGGCCTTGTCGGCGGGACTGCCGCTCACCACCTGAGTGACGTACACGCCCCACTGGGCCGCCAGGTTGTAGCGCGAAGCGATATCAGGGTTGATCGGCTGGAAGCGGATGCCGATGTACGGGCGGGCGAAATAGCCCTTCTGGATGATCTGCTCGGCCACGGCGCGGGCCGTGTTGATCGGGATGGCGAAGCCCAAGCCCTCGGCCACGTCGCCGCTGCCGGTATTGCGGACGATCATGGTGTTGATGCCGATCACCTCACCCGCCAGGTCCACCAGCGGGCCACCCGAGTTGCCGTGATTGATGGCTGCGTCGGTCTGGATCAAGTCCTCGATCTGGTATCCCTGGCCTGTGTCGATGCTACGGCCCGTGGCGCTGACCACGCCCACGGTCACGGTGTTCTTGAAGTCACCCAGCGGCGAGCCGATGGCTATGACCGACTCACCCGGCTGGAGCAGGTCCGAGTTTCCGATGAGCGCCACGGCGGGTACCGCGCCGCTGGTCTTCAGCACGGCGATGTCAGAGTAGGGGTCGGCGCCCACCACGGCGGCGTCCTGTTGGGTCCCATCGGCCAACACCACATAGACCTGGCTGGTACCTTCCACCACATGGTTATTGGTCAGCACATAGCCCTTGTCCGAGATAAAGAATCCGCTGCCGCTGACGGTCTGGTCGGGGCTGACGCCAAAGAAGGTCGACTGCCCGGGGATGGTCCCGACCACAGTCACCACCGCGGGCCCGGCCTTCTGCGCAGACTGGGTGATGCTGGTCTGGATATCGGTGTAGTTGAGCGTCAGCGTCTGGACGGGGCCGCCGCCCGTGGACACATCCGCGGCTGAAGAAGAAACCGTCTGCTGGTTCCCAAGCAGGCGATACACGGCCACGCCGCCCGCCACCGCGCCCGAAAGCGCGGACACGCCAGCGATGACTGCAACGAGAAAAAGGTAAAGGATTCGTTTGGTTGTCATGTTGTCTCCTTGAAGTTCAAGGTTCCAAGTGGAAATTGTAGGACGGGAAAATTACAGGAAAATTAAACGCATCCCCTCGATTGTGTGCAAAATATAAACGTATAATTAGGAAATTCTGAATCATAAGACGGTACCCATGTTCATCACCCTTGAAGGCCCCGAAGGCTCCGGCAAGACTTCCCACATCCCTCATCTCGTCGAGTATCTGCGCGAGAAGGGGTATATCGTGTTTCCCACACGCGAGCCGGGCGGCACATCCATCGGCGAGCAGATCCGCGAAGTGATCCACGATCTTAAGAACGTGGAGATGCATCCGCGCACCGAAACGCTGCTCTACCAGGCGGCGCGCGCCCAGATCGTGGAACAGGTCATCCGCCCACGGCTGGCGGCGGGCGAGATCGTGCTGTCCGACCGCTATGCCGACTCGACCATTGCCTATCAGGGCTATGGTCACCAACAGGACCTGGAACAGGTCCGCGCCCTGATCCGCTACGCCACCGGCGGCCTGGTCCCCGACCTGACCATTCTGCTCGACCTCGATGTGGAGGTGGGCCTCAAACGCAAGACCCGCCAGGACGAGTGGAACCGCCTCGACGCCTACACCGTGGACTTCCACCGCCGCGTCCGCGCGGGCTACCTCGAGATGCTCAAACTGGACCCCGCACGCTGGTCGGTCGTCGACGCAGGTCAGCCCTGGGAGCAGGTGCAGGCTGATCTGCGCACCGTACTAGCCTCCGCGCTGGGGAGGTCTTGATGCCCACCTTGAGTCTATTCTCCAAATTCGACGAAGAAGATATCAAAGAGGCTTGCCGTCAATACCTAAAAGGAAAATCGGATGCCACGGTTGCCTATCTGCCTCTGGCGGTGTTATATGCGGAGCGCTGGCAGGAATCGACCAGAGAATTCTTTAAAGGAGTGGCAAAGGTGGAAACCATCAACGCCGAGTTGATGACGCTGCCTGAGATGGAGTCCATTCTGCGGCGTTCGGCGTTGGTTTGCATTCCCGGGGGCAATACTTTCTTGCTCAACCACCGGTTACACATCAGCGGGCTGATGCCCTACCTGAAGAAAAAGGTCCAGGCGGGGCTGCCCGTGGTCGCTTTCAGCGCGGGGACCATCCTGTGCGGGCCGAACATCCTCACGTCCAGGGATCTGAACACGGTGGCGACCTCCCATTTCAACGGGCTGGACGTTACACCGTTCAACTTCAAGCCGCACTATCCCGAAGATGCGCGCGGGCAGAGCGAATTGGACGACTGGCTGGCGGATTATTTCTTCTTCCACGACAATCCCATTGTCCTGCTGTCGGACCGCGCCAGTATCAAAGTGGATGGGAAAAAGATCACCCTGGTGCGCGGCCCGGCCTGGATCCTGCGCCCGAACGAGGAAAAGCAGGAGTTGGAAGAGGGGCAGCCAATCACATAGCAGCCCGACCCTGAAAACTATGTAAGAAAATAAGGGTGTGTTATACTCGGCGCATCGTCACAGGGGTTTGGCTTGTCCTTTTCCGAGGCGGTCCGACGCCTGCACTTTTCCAGCCCGCAGAACGGGCAAATCACCAGGAGTACCATGGGAACTAGGTTGTACGTTGGAAATTTGGCTTATTCAACCACAGAAGATGAATTGAAGGCCCTGTTCGGACAGGCAGGAGCTGTGACTTCTGTGGCCGTCATCAAGGACCGTGAAACGGGCCGCTCGAAGGGTTTCGCCTTCGTGGAGATGGCGTCGGAAGCCGAAGCACAGAAGGCCATTGATGTGGCCAATGGCAAGAAGCTGGGCGGACGCGACCTGCGCGTCAGCATCGCCCGTCCGCGCGAAGAGGGTGAAGGCGGCGGCGGTGGACGCGGTGGCTTCGGCGGCCGTGGTGGAAACCGCGGCGGCGGCAATCGTCGCGATTACTAAATCTAGAAAGCGAAAGTCCCCGAGATACTCGGGGACTTTTTTATAAACAAATAGGTGGACCTTGAAAGGTCCACCTCATTTTTATTCCACGAAGGTCTCCCACTTGCTGTCATTTTGCGGGACGATGAAATCCTTGAACCAGCCGAGGACATCCCAGTACATGGACTGCCACATGTCCGCGCCGAAGCCGTTGCATTCCGCCTGGCGGAAAGGCTCAGGCAGGGTATCAGGCAGGAGGCAGAGCGGTTCTTCCAACCCTGTGCCGGGCGGCGCAACGGGGACTTCACCCGTGCGCGAATTGCGCTGGTTCGGGGTGGGGAAGCAGTCCGCGTACCACGAGCCGTTGATGTCGGGCAGACGGCACCAGCTCACATCCGGAACTTTGACGATGGAGTACGAGCGCGCGTCCTTGATCACGTTGTTGGGATTCAGCAGACGCACGGTGTCCCCGCCGTCGCTGAGCAGGACATTGGTCTGCGAGGCATAGAACACGATCCGTTCGCCGGGTTTGAGTGTCTTGGCGGGCAGAGTGTAGGGGTTGGATCCCTGACCAGCGGCATCGTCCAGTTTCCAGCCCGCCAGGTTGACATCCACCGGGCCAAGGTTGGCAATCTCGATGAACTCGTCGAACACATCCACCTTGCCGTCCTGATTCCAGTCGAAACCCGCACGCGGCAGGAATTCGTTGATTACCACCGTGGCAGTGGGCGTTGGGACGACACTCCCCGGCCTGCGAGTGGGCGTGCTGGTGACAGGAGCCTTTGTGGGAGTGGCCGTCACACTGACGGCCCAGTTGTCATAGCCCGGCGTGCCGCGGATCAATTGTCCACCGTAATCCAAGACAGTGGGTGTTCCTGCAAAAGTATACCAATGAGCATCTCCAAAACCCTTTGCCAAGTCGCGCTCCATAGTGGCACAGGTATTAGGAACGGGTGTGGCGCTCCCACTATTGGAACACTTAATACCTGACGGCCACTTACCTCCATCAGGATTAGCAGTATCTATTACTTTTGCTTGGTTATCGATAAGTTGCAGGGATTCGCCATCATCATTCAAGGAGAAGGAGGCAAGTAAATTGACAGGCAACAATTGAAAAGATGTAGAATGTGCAATGATGTAAAACCCTTTAGCAGGTATGGAGCCGCTTAAAGCAATATTTGGTGACCCATCAGTCGCCTTAAGCGTCCACCCGCTCAGACTAACATCAACATCGCCAGGATTCCATAACTCGATCCACTCGGCACTATGATCCGAGGCCGTCCCCATCCAGGCAACTTCATTGATAATCACGGTTTGAGTGGGTTTTGTCGTGGGTGTAGAAGTGGGACGCGTCCCAGTAGGCGTAATAGTCCGTGTAGGGGTGCGGGTAGGAGTGCTGGTATTGGTAGCTGTGGGTGTAATGGTTACTGAGAAGGCCCAATTGGGCTGTCCCGGAGTTCCATAGATCGTATTTCCTGCTGCATCGTGTCCATTCTTTACAACACCCGTGTTCGTGACCCAGGCAAAGGGGCCATCAGGGACAATCAATCCACCAGACATGACACGCTCCATGCTGGGATGATTGCCTGTGCTTCCCCCAGCAGGCCAGGCGTCGCCAGTCTTATTCGCCGTGTCAATTACGTCACGGGTTGGATCTAATAATTCCAAGGCTTCTCCCGTATCTAAAAGTGGAGCAAAATCAACTTGTAAATCCGAAGCCACATCACTGACCACTTGATCATCCACACGCTCAATCAGGTAATATCCATTCGCAGAAATATTTCCCTTAAGTGCAATCGAGGGTGTCCCATCTTTGGCACGAATTTGCCAGCCTGTCAAGATGATGTCGACTGGGGTCGGATTATATAATTCAATCCACTCATCAAGACCGGATGCCCGCGTTCCACCCCAGGCGATTTCACTAATGACAAGGTGAGGAGCAATGGGAGTATTGGTAATTGTAGGGGTCTTAGTTACTGTAAACGTGACAGGGGTAAAGGAAAGTGTAGCTGTGGGACTCAGCGTAGGCGTCAAGGTGTCTGTTGGAGTGTTAGTACTGGTAGACGTATTTGTAGGCGATGCTGTTGGAGTAGGAACCCCGCAAGTGGTTACTGGACTAAAAAAATTCTGTGGATCACTAGGAGAACGCAAAAAGAAATCAGTGGAATTATTGTCTCCATCAATACACATGCCTGAGCTATCTGAGATACGCTCATAACTTTTATCGCTATTACCAGGTAGAGGAGACAGCGGGGTGCCTTCAATAAACACTGACCCAGAACTCATTCCCACCTGATCAACAATGGTCCCAACAGTTGTTTTGAGAGCAATACCACCATCATCCGTAATCCCTGTACCGTAAGTTATGTCACCAGGCGTTGAACCTGTATAGCCGCTGTTAGTAAAAAGGTAATGCTGCCCACTTTGCAAGGTGGTAAGTGCAGGAATTGTTGCTCGTGAATTATTGATTCCCGAACTATTTGAACCCCAAATCTGCCATCCACTAATATCAATCGGATTGGCTGTAGGATTATAAATTTCAACAAACTCATCGGTACCGCCCCCGGGGCCTGTAGTTCGGAACTCGCTGATAACCACGTTCGTCGCTGTCTGCTTCTGCGGCGCAGCCAGAGCCGGCATCAGCCGCGGACCGACCATCCCGCTCAACAAGCTGAGCAGGACCAGGGAAATCAACAATCCACGGATAAAGCGGGGTGTATGCATGGGCATCAAGTCTGATCAGATGAAAGAAGGGGACATAAAGATAACGACAGGCCAATTCCGTATGTCGGAGCCTGTCGGAATTATAAACCACCCTGCCGCAAAAACGGACCCGCTTCAGGGTCGCAGCGGCGGGCCTCTGAAGCGGGGTCAACTAGCGGGGTTCAACCACCAGTTTGATGGCAGTGCGCACCTTTGCATCGATCTCCACATCCACAAACTCAGGGACGCAGACCACATCGATGCCATCGTTCTTCAGATATCCCGTGGCCAGCACCAATGCCTTGACGGCCTGGTTCACAGCGCCTGCACCGATGGCCTGCACTTCCGCCCGTTTATGTTCACGGACAACCCCTGCGATCGCCCCGGCGACGGCAGCGGTACGGGAGTTGGCAGAGACTTTGATCATATCCATAATGAGCCTCCCAATGAGTTGGAGTTGGGGCTTTCAAGAAGATTGTACAAGAATCCCATCCTATATTCAAGCAGGATATTAGTAGGATATAGACTCTTAGAATCAGTAGTAGGCCCTGTGGATAGTGTGGACACAGCCCAGACGACCCCAAGATATAGACCGACTCCATCCGACTGCCCCCATGCCTTGGGTTGATTCCGTTTCTGATCTCCTCCAACCCTGTGGAGGGAATCCTGTGGAAGAAACGGGACAGATTATCCACAAAAATAGCGACTTATCCACACTTCCATATCTTGGATATGAACGAAAAGACCCCCCAAATATGGGGGGCTTCTTTTTGGCCAGTTTCCTCGATTTTTGGAACAATTGAGCCAGTTCTCCACAAAGGAGGCTCTTTATCCACAGTTTTCCGCAACTTATCCACAGATTGGAGTTAACGGCTCGCCTTTGTCGGGACGGGGGCAACCCTAAATGTGGCCTGTGGATAGAGAATCGCCTATCTCTATACGCACCCTGGCTAATCTTCTGTAGCGCGAGCCACCTCCTCGGGCTCGAACACCACCTCGTCCTTACCGGTCAGCTTCTCTTCCACCTTGCTGACGATCAACCGCAGATGGCCGGGGTGTGCCACATAGTCCAGATCGTCGGCTGGCACCGAAAGCATGGGGCATAGCGTGAAATTATCGATCCATTCCTCGTACAACGTGTTCAAACTCTCCAGGTACTCGGGCGCGATGGTCTGCTCATAATCCCGTCCGCGATGGGAGATGCGCTTGAGCAGGGTCGGCACCGAGGCCCGCAGATAGATTACCAGGTCGGGTGGCGGCAGGAACTGCGTGGCGGTCTCATATAACTCGCGATAGGTGCGGTAGTCGCGCGCAGAGATATGTCCTTGCACATACAGGTTGCGGGCGAAAATTTCCGCATCTTCGTATAGACTGCGATCCTGAATCACGGAACTGGTCCACTGTGCCAATTTGAGGTGCGAGCGCAAACGGTGTGTGAGAAAGTAGATCTGCGAGTGGAAGGCCCAACTCTTCATATCGGCATAGAAATCCGCAAGGTACGGGTTCTCGTTGACCGGCTCATAAAATGGCTCCCACCCTAAATGATTGCACAACATACTTACCAACGTGGACTTTCCCACGCCGATATTGCCTGCCACGGCAACAAATTTCTTCATCTTGCTCCCTCCAAGAATAGATTTGAGATTTCATTTTGAGACCCTAAAGGGGGAGCCTTTAGGGTCTCAGTGTTTTTACTGGAGCGTGCCAGCCAGTTCCTGGTCGATGACTTGTTTGAAGTATTCGAGCGGATATGCACCCACAACCGGGTAACCGTTAACGAAGAAGGTCGGGGTGGAGCTCACGCCGATGGACATCGCATAATCCGAGTCGTCCATGATGGCGTTATCATGCTTGTTGCTGGTCAGGCAGGCGGTGAAGGCGGGAACATCCAGCCCCAACTGGGAGGCATACTGGATGTAAATGTCCCGCCCGAGGTCCGCACCATTGAATAACTTCTCATGGAAGGGCCAGAAGGCATTCTGGTCTTGGGCGCAGAGCGAGGCCACCGCGGCGGGGAAGGCCTCGGGGTGGATGGAAGTCAGCGGCAGATTTCGATACACGAAACGTATCTTACCCGGATAGGCATCCAGCAGGGCCTGATAGGTATCCTGATGGAACTTGCGACAGTACGGGCATTGGAAGTCGCTGAACTCGATGATGGTGATGGGCGCATCGGCCGGACCGAGGCTGGGATAGCCATCGGTGGGGATGTTATCCACGCGCTGCGGGCCGCTCGGGGCGTTGACCTGCGCCGCGGCGGGTTGGGCGGCGACGTTTTTCGTCGCGCTGTTATTGCCCCAGGCGTATCCAACCGCAAGGCCGACGCCAAAGGCCAGGACAATCAGGATGGTGTAAAAGTGGCTACGTTTAATGGTGATCGTTTCTTCGTGGGGGGTGGGGGAAGGGATATCGTTCATAGGCGGGGATTATACTGCCTCTTGTATTTTGGAGTCCAAAGTATTCAGGTTTTGGATGGGCTGTGGCGTCAGGCCGCTTCTGCACCTTTTGGTGTTCGATTCCGTATACTATTCTTGGAGGTTCCTATGACGACAAATGAAAAACACAATCACATTCCGTGGTTTTTGTGGCCGTTTGCGGCGATCTGGCGTTTGCTGGCCGTGATCGTGGAGTTGACCGGACGCTTCGTGGCGATGGTGCTGGGTATTGTGCTGATCGTGGTCGGTGTGATTGTCAGCCTGACCATCGTTGGCGCAATTGTCGGTGTCCCGTTGGCGTTGATCGGATTACTGTTATTCCTGAGAGGGTTGTTCTAAAGCAGAGAGGCGGACTTTCAAAGTTCGCCTCTCTTTTTATTCGATTGCCGCTTTCAACTTTCTGGCCAGTTGCCCGAAGGGTGGGGTATAGCGGATGTCGTCCACGCGTGGACGGGGCAGGTCCACTTCCAGATCCAGTTTGACATGGCCCGGGCGGGCGCTGAGTACCAGCACACGGTCTGCCAAAAAAAGCGATTCGTTGATCGAGTGTGTCACCATCACCACCGTTTTTTGCCGCGCCTGCCAGATGCGGGAGAGTTCCATCCACATGCGTTCGCGGGTCAGGGCATCGAGGGCGCCGAAAGGTTCATCGAGCAGGAGCAGGTCAGGGTCATGGATCAGGGCGCGGGCGATGGCCACACGCTGGGCCATCCCGCCCGAGAGGTCCCGCGGCCAGTTATTCTCGAAGCCGGTCAGCCCTACCAGGTCAATCAACTCTCTTGCACGGGATTCGGCGTCAGCTGCGCCCGTCAATTCCAGCGGCAGGCGAATGTTTTCCAGCACCGTCCGCCACGGCATGAGATTGGACTGTTGAAAGACCATGCCAATGCGCGGCTGCTGGTGATCACCGAAGTTGACTTCACCCATAGTGGGAGGGAGCAATCCTGCCAGCACACGCAGCAGGGTGGTCTTTCCGCTGCCCGAGGGCCCCAGCACGCAGATGAACTCCTGTGGACAGACCTCGAACGAGACCTCGTCCAGGGCGCGCAGACCACCATTGTTGTCTGGGAAGGTCACGGTCAGGTTGGAGACGGTGAGGATGGGATTGGATGACATGGTTCCTTCTGTAGGGACGACCCAGCGGGGTCGTCCCTACGATTTATCACATTAAGGCACGAAATCGTTCGTGAACGCCTTGCTCACATCCAATGGCGTGGAGAGTTGGCCCATCTTCACCAACAGGTCGTTCATGTTACTCCAGGCCTGCGGATCAGATAGTCCGATATGATCTGCCTTCCACAACTCGATCGAAGTGAGCAGTACCTGCTTTTGAACCTTTTCGTCGGCCTGACTTAAATTCTCCACGTACTTCTTGCAGATCTCGTATGCCGCGTCAGGGTCGGCGATCGTGTCGGCCATGCCGCGTGCAAGTGCCCTGGCCATGCCACGCACCAGTTCGGGATGCTCTGCAATGGTCTTCTCGTTGGAGACGATTCCGTTGGCGGTCAATTGGACATAATCGGAGACACGCATCTCATTGAATTTGAATTGCTGCGCCGCCAGCACGATCGGCTCATTGGCCGTGTACCCCACCACCACATCCTTTTGACCCGATGCATATGCCTCAACCTGATTGAAACCGACCGCCTCCAGTGTCACATCCGAATCTTTCAGCCCGCCCTCA
The DNA here is from genome assembly GCA_016191845.1 of Chloroflexota bacterium. Taxonomy (GTDB): domain Bacteria; phylum Chloroflexota; class Anaerolineae; order Anaerolineales; family Villigracilaceae; genus JACPVF01. Next base: position 549,849 of record JACPVF010000007.1, on the reverse strand, counting down.
AAGAGCAGCGCCTCCAGGCCGATGTAATTTGCCCCGAACAGGCCGGGCAGACCGATGACGTGCCCCTTCAAGTCGGCGGGTTGGGTAATGTTCAACTCGGGTGCAGATACCACCGAGATCGGGAATTGCTGATACCAGGCGAACGTATAAACCACAGGTAATCCCTGCGCACGGGCCAGCAACACCTGTTCACCCGATGCCACTGTAAAAGGCAATTCCCCTGCACCCACCAGCGCGATCCCGTCTGTTTCGAACGAGTAATCGAACTCGATTTCAATGCCTTCCTCGGCGAAATATCCCTTGTCCACTGCAACATAGAACGGTGCATACTGAACGTTGGGAATGTATCCCATCGGCAGGCGGATTTTGGTCAGCGCCGCAGCCCCTTTTGTTGACTCAGGTGTCGCGGACCCCGAACTGGTACAGGCCGAGAGGGCAAGTGCCATCCCGAGCATGAGCAAAACGAACTTCCTAAACATGAATCTCTCCTACAGAGTGTGTGATGTTTCCTGCCAGATGAGCAGGCGTTTTTCGAACCAAGCTACCATGCCATACAGCACCAGCGCCATGACTACCAATGCAAAGATGGCTACGAAGACCAGGGATGTGTCGTACTGCCCTCGTCCGACATTGATGAGGAATCCCAACCCTCGATCCGCGCCGACGAATTCGCCCACGACCGCACCAATCACGGAGAGCGTGGCCCCGATGCGCAGTCCGCCCAGGAAGATTGGCAGCGCGGCAGGGACCTCGAGCTTTAACAGGATTTGTGTCCGCGTGGCGCGCAACGAACCCATCAGGTCATACAGGGCGGGCGGAACAGCCCGCACGCCCACCACGGTGTTGACCAGCACGGGGAAGAACACGATCAGTGCACAAATAAGAATCTTCGAGAACATGCCCGGTCCAAACCAGATGACCAGCAACGGTGCAATCGCCACCAGCGGCACGGCCTGACTCGCCACCAGATACGGTGCCAGCAAATTCTCCAACAGGCGTGACTTGGCCACCAGGTACCCCAGACAGGTTGCCGCCGCCACCCCCGCGAGTAGCCCGCTCAGGATTTCGGTCAGGGTCACGCCCATGTGCAGGAAGAGACTCCTGTCCGCGGCAGCACGCACGAAACGAGACCAGACGTCCACAGGAGTGGGCAGGATGAACGAGGGCAGGCCGCCCGTCTGTGCGGCGAACTGCCAGAGCAGAAAACCCGCCAGCAGGGAAGCGAGTCCCAGCCAGGGGCGCAGGGAGCGGATGTGTTTGGTAAGAGAAGGTTTGGTCATAATATCTTTGGACGTCATTGCGAGGGCACCATGCGCCCGAAGCAATCTCCGCAAAACAGCAAATCACTCAAACAGGAGGTGGGCCTTCGGCCCTCCTCGCAACGACATAAAAAACGCCTCGATGGTCAAAACCAACGGGGCGCGGAATCAGGCCCAGGGTCCACGCCTGATGAACAAAGTCCCCGAAAACAACGAACGTTTTCGGGGACTTAAGTCAAATCAAACCCAGAACATGGGTCAAGACCTTCTTCTATCCAGACTATAACTGTCGGCCCCGGAATCACACCGGATCATGCCCGTTTTCCCAAGGAGGAAAGACGATGTACCCAAACAGGCTCGTGGGCTATACCACCGATCGGGAATTACACCCTGCCCCGAAGGTTTTATTTAGTTGGGAAGATTATAACGCAGTTACGCCTTGACGATGCAGTCGACCGGGCAGGCTGCCACGCAGCGCGGGGAGTCATAGTGACCTTCGCACTCGACACAGGTGGCCTGGTCGATGACGTACAGGGTGCCGTCGCCTTCGCTGATCGATTCGGTCGGGCAGTCGGGAACGCATGCGCCGCAGGCGATGCAATCTTCAGTGATCTTCATGGTCATGATGGTTTCTCCTATTTGAAATCTTACTATGCGGCCTAAAAGATACCTGATGGGGCATGCGGCGCGAAGTGACGAATGTCGCTGATTCGGGTTGGGTTTGTCACAAACAAAAAGGGCGCACCACAGTGCGCCCTTCTCATCTTGGACGGTTGTTATAGCTGTGCCTTGATCTTCTCGGCGGTTTCCTTGTAACCAGCCAGTTTCTCACGCTCCTTGGCAACCACGGGCGCGGGAGCCTTGTTGGCGAAGTCGCTGGAGAGCAGCTTTTCGAGGCGCTCGATGTGAGACTCAGCTTCCTTGAGTTCCTTTTCGAGACGGGAGCGTTCCTCGGCGGAATCCACCGCGCCTGCCAGCGGGAGGTAGATCTCCACCGCACCGACAACCAATGCCGTGGCGCTTTCAGGCTTGGACGCGAGCGACTCCACGATGGAGAGTTGTGCGGTATCCAGGCCTGCCAGCGTAGCGATGACCCTGGACTGTTCCGTGAGCAGGTTGGTCTTTGCACCACCCACGAGTGTGGCAGCCAGCTTCTTGGACGGTGGCAGGTTCTTCTCCGCGCGCAGGTTGCGAATCGAGCGGATGATATCCTGGATCAATGCAAAGTCGGCCAGCTTGGATTCTTCCCAGCCTTCGGGGTCGCGCGGCTCGGGGAAGCGAGCCACGATTAGCGCATTGGGCCAGTCTGCGGCGATGCTGGCCAGCGAAGAGTCGAGCAGGGCTTCGCGCAGGTGGCCCCAGATCTCTTCGGTCACGAAGGGCGTGAAAGGATGCAACAGGCGCAGGGCCATGTCGAAGACGCGCGTCAGCGTATCGGCGGCACGAGCGGCTCGGGCGCCGCCCTCGGCCAGTTCTTGCTTGGCGATCTCCACATACCAGTCGGCAAAGTCCGACCACACGAACTCGTAGATCTGGCGCCCCGCCTCGCCGTACTGGAAGTTCTGAAACAGGCGCTCCACGTCGCGGACGAGCTGCTGGAGGCGGGCCCAAATCCAGGAGTCGGCGAGGGTGTATTCGCCGAGTTCGGCGGCTTGTTCCTGACTCCCGATGGCGTTGATCACAAAGCGCCCCGCATTCCACAACTTGTTGGCAAAGTTGCGATTGGCTTCCACCTTCTTGACCGAGAGGCTCATGTCGTTGCCAGGCGTGGAACCCACCAACAGCGTGAAACGCAGCGCGTCGGTGCCGAGATCATCCATGACAATCAGCGGGTCGATCACATTGCCTTTGGTCTTGGACATCTTGTGTCCGTGCTCGTCGCGGATCAGGCCGTGCAGGTACACGGTGTGGAAGGGCACCTGTCCCGTGTACTCGATGCCGCTCATGATCATGCGCGCCACCCAGAAGAACAGGATGTCGTATCCCGTCTCCATGTAGGAGGTGGGATAGAAATATTTGAAGTCGGGTGTCTCTTCGGGCCAGCCGAGCGTCGAGAATGGCCACAGGCCAGACGAGAACCAGGTGTCGAGCACGTCGTCGTCCTGATGGATGTCCTTCGAGCCGCAGGTGGCGCACTCGGTCGGGTCCTCGCGCGCGACGGTCATATGGCCATCCGGGCAATACCACACGGGGATGCGGTGTCCCCACCACAGCTGACGGCTGATGCACCAGTCCTTGATGTTCTCCAGCCAGTTGTAGTAGATCTTCTCGAAGCGTTCGGGCACGATGCGGATGCGTCCATCGCGCACGGCTTCGAGCGCAGCCTTGGCCAGCGGCTCGATGGTCACGAACCACTGCTCGGAGATCATCGGCTCGACAATTTCGCCGCCACGCTGCGAGCGCGGGATGGTGGTGAGGTACGGCTCTTCCTTGATGACCAGCCCTGCGGCCTTCATGTCAGCCCACAGGTTCTTGCGCGCCTCGAATCGGTCCTGACCCTGATATTTGCCGCCGTTTTCGTTGACCTTCGCCGCCTGATCGAGCATCGAGATGATCGGCAGGTTGTGGCGCTGGGCAATGGCGTAGTCGTTCGGGTCATGTCCAGGCGTGATCTTGAGCGCGCCCGTGCCGAATTCCATCGCCACATAATCGTCAGCGATGACGGGGATCTCGCGTCCCACCATCGGCACCACCACCTTGCGGCCGATGAACTTCTTGTAACGTTCATCCTCGGGGTGGACAGCCACGGCCGTATCGCCCAGAATGGTCTCAGGGCGGATGGTGGCAACAGGGATGTAAGGGCGATCCGTCGGATCGCCCCTACCGTCATCAGCCAGCCTGTACTTGAAGTAATACAGCGTGGCCTGCTCCTCGGAGTATTCCACTTCGAGGTCCGAGACGGCGGTCTTGAGTCCAGGCGACCAGTTGATCAGGCGCGGGCCGCGATAGATGAGTCCCTTTTCGTAGAGGCGCACGAAGGCTTCGCGCACGGCGCGGCTCAGGCCGTCATCAAGGGTGAAGCGCTCGCGCTCCCAGTCGCAGGAGGCGCCCAGGCGGCGGATCTGTCCCGTGATCTGGCCCGCGTACTTGCGCTTCCACTCCCAGGTGCGTTTGAGGAATTCATCGCGGCCGATTTCTTCACGCGTGACCTCTTCGGTTTTGAGCAGGTGACGTTCCACCATCAACTGCGTGGCGATGCCCGCATGGTCGGTGCCTGGCACCCACAGCGTGGAGTACCCCTTCATGCGGTGGTAGCGGATCATCAGATCTTCCATGCTGACGAACATGGCGTGACCGAGATGCAGCTCACCCGTCACGTTCGGCGGCGGGATGGAGATCACGAACGGCTTGACCGTCGGGTCGAAGTCGGGCTTGTTCGGGTCGTTGTGCGGCTTGAAGTAGCCACCCTTCTCCCACATCTCGTAGATGCGCGGCTCGGTGGATTTGAAGTCATATGCCTTTGGTAATTCGTGTTTCGTCATTCTTGCTCCTTGGTTGCAGAGAGTAGATCGTAGAGAGTAGAGAACACGGCTGGGAACAGAGGCTGCTCTCTACTTTCTGTTCTCTCGTGTCTTAAAATAAAAACGCCTCGTCCAATAAGAGGACGAAGCATTTACTCCGCGGTACCACCTCGGTTCGTTTTTAACCACAAAGGACACAAAGGTCACTAAGGGTAAGAACGCACTCTGTAGCTGACGTGTTCATCAGCCCATGCTGTAACGGGCAAACCCGTGACGGTCTACTTGCGGTTCGCTTTCTTCGTCAAATGCTTCAGGCGACTTCTGCGGCTTGTTGCTGTGGAAGTTTCCAGCCGATGACTTCCTTCTCTATCAGCGCGCCAGTCCACATACTACTCCTGAATGGTTGGGATTATACATTTCCGCACAAAGCGAGTCAAGCGTCAATCCCCCGTGATGGACCGACTGTCCTTGTCCAGCAGGCTCAGGATGACGTTATATGATAACAGCCCACCCAGGGTCAACTGGGGAAAAGCTACAACCAACAGCATGAGGATGCTGTAATTGCCTGCCAGCAATTCGACCGCAATTCCCAACGCAGGCAGGACTCCCAACATCAGAGCCAGCACTGTCATGAAAAATAGGTAGATTGGATTGCGAACAATGAATTTCCCCGTCAACAACCAACGCAGCATCAGACCTTCGATATGCGCTTCTTCGGCGACCGTCTCAACGTACCCCAGCCCTGATTTATTGAAGGACGTGCGATAGCCCGGCCAGCCGACCAGAATCTGCGTTTTCTCGTCGAGCAGGCCCATCTCGATCTCGATCGGGTATTTGTCTTCTGCGTTGGGAATGCGCTTCTTCATGCCGCCTCGCTGAAGCAATTCTAGCTTCGTTCGGCGGGCAGGACAAGGGGACCTTCATGAAATGGATGTGGGACAACGTGCACAGGCAGACAATAAGCCGCCTCGATCAATTCCGGACGAAGGACCTGATTCGGCGTCCCCACGGCTTTTTCCACACCCCCGACCAGGAGCGCAATGCGGTCCGCATAACGCGCGGCCAGATTCAGGTCATGCAGCGCAACCAGCACGGCCAGGTTGTCCTTGCGCGCCAGGTCGCGGACCAATTCCAGCAGGCTGACCTGGTATTGCAGGTCGAGGTGCGCGGTTGGCTCGTCGAGCAGCAGAATGGGTGTGGACTGCGTCAGGGCGCGAGCCAGCAGCACACGTTGAGCCTCTCCACCCGAGAGTTCGCCCACGCGGCGGTCGATCAACTCCAGGGCATGGACCCGCTCCAGGGAGCGGCGCGCCAACTCCTCATCCTGCTCGGAGGCGTGGCCGAGAAATCCCAGATAGGGTGTGCGTCCCATCAGCACCGTCTCCCAGACCGTGAAGGCGGGCGGGAGCGAAATGGCCTGCGGCACCACCGCGATGTAGCGCGCGCGCTGCATGGACGTGAGCGCAGCGAAGTCATCGCCATTGGTGCGGACCTGGCCAGTGTAGGGAATCACGCCACTCACCGCGCGGATCAACGTAGACTTGCCTGCGCCGTTCGGCCCGATCAACGCCAGCACCTCGCCGTTCTTCACCTCCAGCGAGATGCCACGCAGGACGGGATGTTCGTGATAAGCAGCCGAGAGATTTTCAATTTTTAACATAACTCACCAATATCCCTGATTCTTCGCGCGCCGCAATACCCACAAAAAGAAGGGTGCTCCTGCCAGCGAGGTGACGATTCCCACGGGCAATTCCTGCGGCGCCAACAGCACGCGTGCCAGCACGTCCGAAAGCAGCAGGGCTGTGGCCCCACCTAAAATGGATAGCGGCATCACGCGACGATAATCTCCGCCCACCCATAAGCGGATGATGTGCGGGACGATCAGCCCGATGAATCCGATGATGCCCGAGAAAGCCACGGCGGCTGCCGCCGAAAGCGAAGCCGCCGCCAGCACCAACGCCCGCGCACGTCCCACGTTCAGTCCAAGTTGCTGAGCCTGGTCATCGCCGAATTGCAATAAGTTGAGGATGTGTCCGCTCAACAGCAGGATTCCCAGGCCGATTGCCAGATAAGGCAACAGCGCCAGGATGGCTGTCCAGCCCCCCTGGCTGGCTCCGCCCAACAGCCAACCCAAGGCGCGCCGCACCTCGCCCGTCGAACGCAGCATCAGGAACGAGGTCAATGACGTGGCAAAGGACGAGATGGCCACGCCCGCCAGGATCAGATTCGTGGTGGGGACCGTGTTCCCGACGCGAGCCACGAAATAAACGGCGAAGACGGTCAACAACGCACCAAGAAACGACGCCATCGGCACGGCCATCAGCCCCCAAAACGAGTACGGCCATTTGACGCTCATCGCGATGACTGCGCCCAGGCCCGCGCCCGAAGCCACGCCGATCAGGAATGGATCGGCTAGCGGGTTGCGGAAGAGTCCCTGATAGGCTGTACCGCTGCCCGCCAACGCCATGCCTGTCAGCACGATCAACACTGTGCGTGGCAGGCGGATGGCCCACACGATCTGCATCGCTGTGGGCGTGCCGCGCCCGAGCAACACGTTCCACAACTCGGAGGGCGTGAGGAACACCGAACCGATGGCCAGGCTGAGGGTCAGGGCAAGGAGGAGAAGGAGAAAAGAAATTAGAACAGAGCGTTTCATGGAAGCCGTAGGGGCGGACAACTGTCCGCCCCTACCTGTAATTTATTGGAACAATTCGGGATGGATCAATTTTGCCAGTGCTTCGAGCCCATCCACCAAACGCGGACCCGGGCGGCTGATCATGTTGTCGTCGATGGGGAAGACCGACTTGGACTGCACCGCGGCGATGCTCTCCCAGCCTGGGCGAACCAGAACGGATTCGGGCGTGGTGCCCCATTGCGCATCGCCCAGCAGGATGATCGACGGATTCGAAACGACCAACTGCTCCAGGCTGATCTGCGGATAGGGGTCGGTCAACTGTCCGCCGACGTTGATTCCGCCTGCGCGCGTGATGAGCAGATCACCAAAAGAGCCAGGGCCGTAAGTATACGGCTTGGCAGGGTCGGTGGCGTCGATCTCGTAGAACACGGCTGGACGTTCTGTGGCGGTGGCGATCTTGTCATCCACGGCCTTGACACGTGCCTTGAGACCATCCACCACACTGGTCACATCATGTCCGGTCAACTGGCCCACGATGCCCAGGTTGGTATACATCTCTTCGATGGTCTTGGGATTCTTGAGATAGTAAACCGTCAGACCGAGGTCTTCGAGTTGTTTGACCAACTCGGGCGTGTTGATCTCGGCTGCCAGGACCAGGTCGGGTTTGAGCGCCACGATGGCCTCGACGCTGTACTCACCCATCGAGCCGCCAACCTTTTCGACACTGGCTGCTTCGGCAGGGTAATCGGAAAATTCGTCGCGGCCCACCACCTGGCTCCCAGCGCCGATGGCGAAGAGGATCTCGGTGTTGGAAGGTGCCAGCGAGACGATGCGCTGGGCGGGGGCGGCGAGGGAAACCTCACGGCCAAGGCCGTCGGTCAATTGAATGGAACCCGCCGACGGGGCGGACGGGCTGCAGGCCGTCAGTAATAATCCAAGGGCGAGCAGGATGAAGGTCAACTTACGAAACATGGAAACTCCTGTGTGCTGTAGGTGGGATTATGTCCCGACCTATGCAAAATTTGAAATCAAAATCCCCTGCCGTGGTGACAGGGGAGGTAGGAGAGGCAATCCGGGCAGGCCATCCTCCACCTCCTTTCCGCGAGAGTGTGGCGAACCGACCAGGGCGGGCGACCTGACTTGGGCAGCAATGGCTGCCTTCACAGTTGCGCGACAGCGCCAGAATCTCACTGGCTTCGCCGCTGACTGGCCGTATTTGATTATGAGCAGATTGTACCACGCACAGAAATTTTTGAATTTTCCAGTAAAATTGCGCGAGGAGTTTCCATGGAACACAAACGCGACGACGGCATCGATGTGCTCAAAGGTATCTTTGTGATCGGCATGGTCTGGGGTCACATGATGGATTTTTGGAGTACGACCAACGGCATTGCCGGGAATATCTACTACACCCTGAGCATCGTGACCTTTTCGGGATTCCTGTTTTGCTTTGGTTATGGCATGTATGTCTCTTACACGCGCGGACGGTTGACGTTTGTACAGATCCTGTCCAACGCGGCGCGCATCCTGATTGCCTTTTATATTTCGGGAATTGCCTACGAATTGATCATCCATGCCAAGGAATGGACTCCCACCGCTTTGGTGGATATCCTGTTCTTGAACACCCTGCCTGAGTTATCCGAGTTCCTGCCCGCCTTCGCATTGACCTCTTTGATCGGTGGACTTCTGATGCGCCAGCTCGACTGGATCGTCGACTCATGGCCGCGCCTGGCGGTGACATCGCTCTTATTGCTGCTTGTGCCCTTCCTGCCCTATGCATGGGTCAAGTCTCCACAGTTGTGCCTGTTTATCGGTTGTGAGTTGAAGGTGGTCACCGGCTTCCCCGTGTTACATTATTTCATCTTCTTCCTGCTGGGTATCGCCGTGGCGCGGCATAAGATCGGTTTTTCATGGGCCCTCACCATTGCAGGCGCGGTGGGCGTGATCGCCTACCGGTATGTGCATTACCACGTCATGCAAGCGGATCGCTTCCCGCCTGACACCCAGTGGATCGTGGGGGGCATTCTGTTCCTTATGGCCTGGTACTCGGGTGCGCGCATTTTGGAGATGGTACCTATTGCGCGGAACATTCTTGCACCAATCGGAAGGAATACGCTTTTCTATTATTTATTCTCGAACTTGCTACTCTTTGCCGGGCGAAAGTCCTTCGATAATTTCCCGATCAGTCTTCCCCTCTCTCTCCTGATGACAGCTGTCATTCTGGCCATCATCTATTTCTTCATATCGATCATCAAGCCTGCACCGCCGAAGAAGTCATCACCAGCTGCAACTTCATCTGGGTAGAAGCAGTAGGACGAGGCACATTCTCGTCCTACTTTTTTTCGCTGCGCCGCGCGATCTCACGGAACATGCCGCGAAAGACAAACTCATGGATGGGGTAAAGCAGGTTCCAATAAAGGAAGCCTGACAGTCCGCGCGGGGCAAAGTAGCCGGTCTGGGTCAGGTGGGTGCCATCACCGTCAGGGATGATCTGCCATTCCATCCAACTATCACCGGGAGTGAGCAGTTCATCGTGCAACAACAGACGTGCCGAAGTGACGTCTTCGACGCGGTAGAAGTCGAGGATTTCTCCGGGTTGAAGTGTCGTACCGCGACGCGGAGAAGATCGTGAAGTTTTGTGTGGGCGCAGGAGGGAATCGAGCCAACTGCGCAGTTTCCATAACCAATCCGCATACAGCCAGCCATTCTCGCCGCCCAGCGAGTGGATTACACGCCAGACCGTTTCGGGCGGAGCCTCCACATGCATGGAGCGATGGTTGATGAAGAAGCCTTCGTGTTTAACGTTGACCACAGGGCGACGACCATCCGTCCAGACGGGTTCGAGGTGATTGGGGTGTAGCTGCGCGAGGGAATCCTGCACGGCCTGCTGGAATGGGATCAACTTTACGTTCGGGAAGACCTGCTGCGCTGTGGGCTCCTGCACGCGGCTGTCGCTGCGCAGACCGTCGATCAGCGCATAGGCGATGCGCTGTGGAACGGGCGTGGTCAACCCCACACCGAACGCCATAAACCAGAGCGGGATGTATGGCAGCAGGATCATGCGGCGTTTGTGTCCGCGCAAACGGGCATATTCGAGCATCAACTGCGAATAGATCATCAGGTCCGGGCCGCCGATCTCGAAGACCTGACATTGGCCTTCGGGGGTCTCCAACGCGGCCAGCAGATAGTCGAGTACGTTTTGCGCGGCAATGGGCTGGGACCGGTTGCGCATCCAGGCGGGACCCGGCACGAGCGGCAGCAATTCGGTCATGAAGCGGATCATCTCGAATGAGATGCTGCCCGGGCCGACGATGACCCCCGCGCGGAATTCGGTGACGGGCACGTGGCAATTGCGCAATACTTCGCCGGTCTCGATGCGCGAGCGCATGTGAGCAGCGATGTGTGCCTGTGGGTCAGCCAACCCGCCGAGGTAGATGATGTGTTCCAGGCCGGCGGCTTCGGCGGCGGCGGTGAAATTCCTTGCGCCGTCCAGTTCCTTTTCGGTGTAGCCCCGTCCGCTGGACATGTTGTGGATCAGATAATACGCGGTGTGGACTCCCTCCATCGCGGCGGTCAACGTGGACGGGAGCATCACGTCGCCGGACACCACCTCCACATGGCGGAACCAGGCACGGCCCCGGAGTCGCCACGGCTGGCGGGCCAGGGCGCGGACCCGATAGCCGCGTTCCAATAAACGGGGGATGAGACGGCTGGCGATGTATCCTGTGGCACCGGTAACGAGAATCAGGGGGGAAGCGGTCAAGGCGGCTGCTTTCCTCTTTCTTCCTTTGGCGAAGGAGAAAGATACGGATAAGATTTATTGATAAGAATGCGCTAGTACGCGCGCGCGGGAGGCCAGCCTGCGAGCCAGGCCGTCGAAGATGAACTTATGGAAGGGCCACATGGCGTACCAGTAGAGGAAACCCGGCAGGCCGTGTGCATCGAAATAGGCGGTGACAGTGAAAAGCGTCCCGCCGCCCTCCTGCGGATCGGATTGGAACTCGAGCCAGGCCTTGCCCGGGACCTTCATCTCGGCCTGCAGGCGCATGAGGCGATCCTTCTCGACGGCTTCGACGCGCCAGAAGTCGAGTGCCTCGCCCGCGCGGATATCGTCGGGGTGGCGGCGGCCGCGGCGCAGGCCCACGCCGCCGATGACCTTGTCCATCCAACCACGCAAGGCCCAGGCCCAATCCATGTACATCCAACCTCGCGCGCCGCCGATGCCGGTATAGGCACGGAACACGGTGACAGGCTCCAGGTCGAGGGACAGGCGGCGGCGTTCGATGAACATGCCTTCCTGCACCGAGAAATCGTAGGGCTTGCGGTCACCCAACGAGGTGACCAGCGCGTCGGCCCAGGAGGTCTCGACATTGTCACGCTGGATGCGTCCCAGCGCGAGGTGGACGGCGGTGGCAAAGTCGATGGGCTGGATCTGCGGGAAAAGGCGGCGCGCCGTTTCGTCGCGGACGATCAGGCTGGCGTGCAGGCCTTCGATCAGCGGCAGGACCACGCGCCAGTGGATGGGTGTGATCATGTGGACCCAATAGGCCGAAAGCAGCGGCGCGTAGATCGGTGTGCGGATCAGGCGGCGTTTGAGTCCGCGTTCCTGGGCGTAGGCCAGCAGCATGTCGGCATAGGTCAGGTGGGTCGGGCCGCCGATCTCGATCATCTTGCCGACACTTTCGGGAGTCTCCAGTGCAGCCACCAGATACGACAACACATCGCGGATGGCGATGGGCTGCGCCTGAGAGAAGAACCAGGCCGGGCAGACCAGCAGCGGCTCGCGCTCGGTGAGATAACGCACCATCTCGAACAGGGCGCTGCCCGAGCCGACGATCATGCCTGCACGGAACTCGGTGACAGGCACGCCGCCCTGACGCAGGAGATAGCCCGTCTCGTGGCGGGAACGCAGGTACGGAGAGAGATGCCCAGCGGGGTCGACCAACTCGCCGAGGTAGAGGATGCGTTTGACGCCCGCCTCGTCAGCGGCTTCGGCGAAGACGCGGGCCACATCCAGGTCGCGATGGGCCGCATCCCTGCCGCCCTGCCGCCCGTGGATGAGATAGTAGGCGGCGTCGACTCCCTGCATGGCCTCGACCGCGCGTTCGCGGTGGCTCATGTCGCAGGCGAAGACTTCCACGCGTTTGGCCCACGGAAAGTCGCGGATGCGCTCGGGGTCGCGCACGATGCAGCGCACGCGGTAGCCCGCATCGAGCAGTTTCGGGACGAGACGTCCGCCCACGTAGCCGGTGACGCCGGTGACGAGAATAAGCCTGGAATCGTTCATGCAATGGACCTTGTGATCAACGAAGGGACGACGACCAAGATTGTATCGTACCCATAAATTATATGCTATGATACACGCCAATGACGCCGTCGCCCACTCCTTCCCTGCGCGAACAGGCCCTGGACCGGCTCACAGCACACACGCCGCTGGTCTGGATCGCATTGTCGTTCTTTGGCGGAATCGGGCTGGCGGTCTGGCTGGGACTTCCCCTCTACATCTGGATCCTGTGCATGGCGGGCGTGATCCTGCTCCTGCTGTTGACGCGGCGATTCGCGCCGACGGTTCAGGTTTGGTTATTGGCCCTCTCGCTGCTGGGACTCTTCGTCGGCGCGGCACGTTATCAGTTCAGCCAACACGCGGTCACGCCTTTCGACGTGGCCTTCTTCAATGACCGCGAATACGACCTGCTGGTGACGGGCTGGGTGGCCGACATGCCCGACCGCCGCGACACCTATACCAACCTGCGCATCGAGGTCGAGGCGGTGGATTCGGGTACGGGCGACCTGCCCGTTCACGGGACCATCCTGGTCCGTGTGGACGAGAATGAGGGCTATCATTACGGTGAACGCCTGCGCCTGCGCGGCCAGCTCAAGACTCCGCCCGAGGATGAGGAATTCTCCTACCGCGATTATCTCGCGCGCGACGGCATCTATTCATATATGAGCCAGGCTGAGGTCACCGTTTTGCCGGGGGAGCGTGGGAAGCCCTTTGACAAGGCGATGTATGGCCTCAAAGAGCGCCTGCTGGGCCTGGTCTATCGCCTGTTCCCCGACCCCGAGGCCTCGCTGCTGGCGGGCATCCTGCTCGGCGTGGATACGGGCCTGACGCGCGAGTTGCAAGACGCCTTCAAGAATACAGGCACCGCGCACATCATTGCCATCTCGGGCTTCAATATCTCGATCATTGCGGGCATCTTCGTCAGCTTGTTCAGCCGCGTGTTCGGCAAACGCCTGGGCTCGTTTTTTGCCATCCTTGCCATCCTCTTCTATACCCTGCTCGTCGGCGCGGATGCGGCCGTGGTGCGTGCGGCCATCATGGGTATCCTGGGGTTGGTCGGCCGTCAACTTGGCCGCCGCAACATGGGCCTCAACATGCTGGCCTTTTCCGCGCTGGGTATGATGGCCTGGAATCCGCTCATCGTGGGCGATGTGGGCTTTCAACTCTCCGTCATGGCCACCCTCGGCCTGATTCTCTACGCCGAGCCGCTCTCCAACCTGGCGCAGACCTTTCTTCTCAAATTGCGCGTCCCTACCGCGACCGTCGAACAAATCCTCCCTCCCATCTCTGACTTCGTCCTGCTGACCCTTGCCGCGCAGATCACCACCCTTCCGATCATGGCCTATCAATTCAAACGCATCTCCCTTGTTTCGCTGATCGCCAACCCCTTCATCCTTCCGCCGCAGCCTGCGGTAATGATCCTGGGCGGCGTGGCCGTGCTGCTGGCGCTGGCCTGGTTCCCGATTGGCCAACTGGCTGCCTGGGTGGCCTGGCCCTTCGTGGAATATACCATTCGTGCGGTGGAATTCTTCGACCGCATCCCGCATGGGACGCTCTACCTGGGGGATTCTTCGCCCTGGTGGGTGGCTGCCTTTTATATCGTTCTCTTTGGCCTGACTCTGAACTGGTCCCGTTTGAAAGACGCTTTCTCCGCCCTGGGCGAGCGCGTGCGGACTCTGTCCATCGCGGGGGTGTTGACCGCTTTGCTGGCGTTGACCCTGCTGGTCTGGCGCTCCACGGCCACCCTGCCCGATGGGAAATTGCATATCACCTTCCTAAACGTCGGCTCAGCGGACGCGGTGTTGATCCAGACACCCGACGGGCGCTCTGTACTGGTCAACGGCGGGCCCAGCGCCGCCACACTCTCCGACGAACTAGGTCGTCGCCTGCCCGTCTTCCATCGTCAACTGGATTGGCTGATCGTGGCCTCCACGACCGAGAATCAGATGGCCGCCCTGCCGCGCGTGCTGGAGCGCTATCCGCCGCAGAGTGTGTTGTGGAGCGGATACGTCCAGGGTTCCTACTCGGCCGAGCAGGTGGACAAGTATCTGGCTGCCGAGAACATCCCCACCGTGTACGCGGAAGCGGGACAACGCTTGGAGTTGGGGGACGGCGCCTTTATCGAGGTCCAGTCCGTCGGTCCACGCGGGAGCGTGCTGCTGATCCAGTGGAAGGATTTCCGTGCGCTGCTGCCGATCGGCATGGATGCCGATACGATGGAGTCGCTCGAATATGGCAATGTCATTGGTCCCGTGGATGTGCTGCTGCTAGCTGACTCGGGCTTCTTCGCCACCACCAACGTCGACTGGGTGCAGAATCTCAATCCGCAGTTGATTGTGCTCAGCGTGGCAGCCGGCGATCCCGATGGCCTGCCCAGTCCCGAGGCGCTTGAAGCATCTGGTGGATATAACCTGCTGCGTACCGACCGCAGCGGCTGGATCCAGGTCACGACGGATGGAGCCACCATGCAGGTCGAGGCCGAGCGGGAAGCGGCCGTGGATAGCGGAGAGTAGAACGTGGAAACACATTGTGCCATTATCGGCGGCGGACCTGCGGGCCTGATGGCCGCCGAAGTGCTCAGTCAGCATGGCGTCCGCGTGGATGTGTACGACTCGATGTCCTCCCTCGGGCGCAAGTTCCTCATGGCGGGCAAGAGCGGCCTCAACCTGACGCATTCTGAACCCTTTGAACGTTTCGTTCAACGTTATAGCACGCCTGAGGTCGCAGGCTGGCTTAAAGACTTCACACCCGATGATTTGCGTGACTGGGCCAAGGGCCTCGGCATCGAGACCTTTGTTGGCACCTCAGGCCGCGTTTTCCCTGTCAACATGAAGGCCAGTCCATTGCTGCGCGCCTGGTTGAAGCGACTCGACGGAAGCGGAGTGATCGTCCATTTGCGCCACAAATGGACAGGCTGGGACTCATCAGGCGCGTTGCGTTTCGAGATGCTCGAAGGCGAACGCCTTGTCCGCGCCGATGCGACCATCCTCGCGCTGGGCGGCGGCAGTTGGGCGCGTCTCGGCTCGACGGGCGAATGGGTTGATGGCCTGAGACAGGCCGGGGTCCAGGTGCGGGAATTACGTCCCGCCAACTGCGGCTTCGACGTGGACTGGTCCGAACATTTCCGAACACGCTTCGAGGGGCAGCCCATCAAGTCGGTCGTCCTCTCGTTTGGAGATTTCCAACAGCAGGGTGAATTTATCATCACCAGGGAAGGCGTGGAAGGCAGCCTGATCTACGCCGCCTCGGCGCGACTGCGCGACGGGATCGAGGCTCACGGCCGCGCCGTCCTGTTCCTGGACCTTGCGCCTGGTTCCACGCAGGAGAAGTTAACCGCCGCCTTGTCCAAGCCACGCGGTTCACGTTCGATGTCAAGTCACATCGAGCGGACGGTTGGTCTCAAAGGTGTGAAGGTCGGCTTGTTACATGAATTCGTTGCGAAGGAAGATTTCAACGATTCTGCCAAACTGGCAGCGGCTATCAAACATTTGCCTGTGCCGTTACTCCGTCCTCGCCCGTTGGATGAAGCCATAAGCAGTGCCGGTGGCGTGACTTTTGACTCGCTTGATGCGCATTTGATGCTGAAGGCGATCCCCGGTGTATTTTGTGCCGGCGAAATGCTCGATTGGGAAGCGCCGACGGGCGGCTACTTGCTCACGGCCTGCTTCGCCGGCGGACGGGTGGCAGCACATGGCGTATTGGATTGGTTGAAAATCATTCACCGCGAAGAGGGCTAAGGGCGTAAAGATTTAAAGGATTCTTTCTTGGCGATCTTCGCGGGCTTATCGGTTCAAAAAAAGTATGGAGGTTGTATGGGCTGCATTCTTCTCGAAGGCAGAGCGGAATTCGGCGGGCATATGTCCGAGCCTGACCTGCGTGCCATTGAGTTGGCGGGCGGATTCGATGCGCCCATCCGCATCCTGCCGACGGCTGCTGCGCCAGACCAAAACCACGTCCGTGCGGGGAGCAACGGGGTCAGATGGTTTCGGGCGCTGGGGGCAAAAGATGTGGAGGTGGTCTACGTTATCGATAAAACCAGCGCGAATGACGAAGTCATTGCTGCGAAATTGCGCTTTGCAAAATTGATTTATCTGCTCGGAGGCTTTTCGCGTTATACGGGGGAGACTTTGACGAACAGTCTGGTGTGGCGGTCTGCGCTGGAGGCACATCGAAACAGTGCTGTCCTTGCAGGGTCGAGTGCAGGCGCGATGGTGATGTGTGAACATTATTATGATCCGTATGAAGAAAAACTCCTCAACGGATTGAACTTGATCCCAAATGCCTGCGTCCTGCCACATCATGATACTTTCGGCCAACACTGGGCTGCGATGCTGGCAAAACGGATTCCCGCTGCCACGCTGATCGGCATCGACGAAGGGACAGGGATGCTCTTCGATGGGCGCGGCTGGACGGTTCACGGGCGGGGGCAGGTCACGTTGTATCGCGGCGGACAGGTCGAGGTCCAGATAAAAAGCGGGACTTTCTTCCTATAAGACTGACCCTGTCTTGTGTCATAATGGGACAATCCTATGTCTGATTGAACACATCCTTCATGCAACTGCAGTTCCACCCTTATGCCATACCACTCCTGATCTCTGCCCTGTCCTCGGGGGTGGCGGCGATTGCCGCCTGGCAGAAGCGGCGGACTCGGGGGGCCTCGGCACTGGCGTTTAGCCTGGGGGTATTCACCTTTTGGTCAATCTGTTATGTGTTGGTTTGGCTCGATGTGGATCGTGATGCGCAGTTATTTTGGCTGAAAGCCATGTACCTGGGCGTGCTTCTGACGCCCTTTAGTTTCTTTTTCCTTGTCCTGCGTATCACCGAGCGCGAACATTTCATCACACGTCTGTTGATGGCATTGATGCTGGTCGAACCACTGATCCTGTTGATCATTATCTGGACCAACGACTCGCACCATTGGTTTTTGCGTTCATCCATTCACTACACGATGGGAGGCTACACCTATTTCCATTGGACACGCGGCCCTGCATATTGGTTCAATGTGGTGTATTCCTATGCACTCCTGTTGCTTAGCACCATTCTGCTGGTCCGCAGTTTGTTCCACGGTGGACCGCTGTTCCGCTCGCAGGCGGGAGCCTTTCTGGTTGGGACCAGCATCCCTTGGCTGATTAGCGTTCTCAACCAGTTCCACTTCAGTCCCTTGCGCGACCTGGACCTGACTCCTGTGGCCTTTGCCATTTCCGGACTGGCTTTCTACTACGCCATCTTTCACCTCGGCATGTTCGATCTCCTGCCGGTGGCGCGCAGCCTGCTGGTGGAACACATGAATGACGGCCTGATTGTGGCAGACGCTTCTCTGCGTATCCTCGATATGAACCCTGCAGCAGAAAAGCTCCTGTATTTAAATGCCCGTGATGTGATCGGCAAACCCGGACTGGAGGTCTTTCCCGAGTGGCGCGACCTGGCTGTCCGTTTGAAAGGCCTCACACGCGAATTTCGTGGCGAGGTGCCGAGTCAACGGTTGGATGGGGTTTATTTCGATATCAGCATCACGCCACTCAAGAACCGTTCCGCCTTTCCAGGCTTCCTCATCCTCTTCCGTGACATCAGCGAACGCTGGAATGCCGAGCAGAAACTGCGCCAGACCAACCAGGAATTGCGCGTTCGTCTTGACGATATCCAGCGTCTGCAAAAGAAACTCCGCAAGCAGGCCACCCGCGATCCACTTACTGACCTATACAACCGCCGTTACCTGGAAGAGACTCTTGAACAGGAACTGGCCCGTGCCGAACGGCAGGGATACCCGGTCTCGATCATCATGATGGACGCGGACAAGTTCAAGCGGATCAACGACCGTTATGGACACAAGGCCGGTGACCGGGCCCTGCAATCGTTGGCGCGATTGATCAAGGGATCCATCCGCCGCAGTGACATCCCGTGCCGGTATGGCGGCGAAGAATTCGTCATTGTACTGCCCAACACGGCCATCGAAGTGGCTTTCGAACGCGCGGAGCAAATTCGAACGGACTTTCTGACTCAGGAATTGTTCGGCACGGGGACGGCTGGACAGGCATCTCTGTCCATCGGTCTGGCCTACTACCCGTCCCATGGCGTGCGCGGGGAGGATGTGTTGGACGCTGCCGATCAGGCCATGTACCGGGCCAAGTCTCAGGGGGGGAATCGTGTGTTGATGTACGAGATTCCGCTGAAAAGGGCGGGGCAGCCTAAAGAAAAGCTGCAATCAAAGCCCAATTCACGTACAAATCGTACGCCCCGATCCCGACCAAAAGCAGACCGCTGAAGATATTGATCGTCCGCGTGTACATGGCGAATTGGCGGGTGATCCAACGCTGTGCGGCTCCCGAAAGGAAGGACAAAGCCAACAGCGGCAGGCCGAATCCCAACCCGAACCAGAAGAAGATGGTGAGTTTGCTCAAGGCTTCTGCTGTTGTCAGCGAGAGTGCAAAGATGCTGACCACCAGCGGCCCCGAACATGGCAGGACAATAGGCCCATATAGTAAGCCGTAGAGAAATGCGTTGACGAAGGGATGCGAGAGCATGGGCACTTGCACCTGTGGCAATTGCTTGAACGGGTTGATATCGCACAGCAACAACACGCCCAGCAGGATAATGAGAAAGTCAGCGAGCGGGATGACAACCGAGAGCGCCCGTCCCACCGAGATCGATAGCAAGGCAATAATCCCGCCCAACGCCAGCATCATGGTCAATACGCCTGCCAGCACGAAGAAGCCCAGTAGATAGCGGCCTGGCTTTTCGCGCAGGTTGTTTTGTCCGCCGTTGAGATAGGCTAGGATCCCGGGGTATAAGGGAAGTACGCACGGGCTGGTGGTGGCTAGCAATCCAATCGAGAGGGAAGTGAGGATGGTCTCCATATTCTGATCAAGGTCCTAAAGGTTGTGCAACCTTTAGGACCTTTGGGCTTATTTACATGCCTTCATCCAGGTAAGGCTGGATGGCTTTCATCAGGTCATCGGCGCTCTTGATGCCAAAGGGCAGCGGATGGGCCGTGCCGTGACGGTCGATGATCACGATGGGAGTGGAAGGCGGGTTGAGAAACTGGTCGCCATATTGGGCGGCGATGTCGTGCGCCACGTCGGCCGGAGCCACGGCGTAATACCAGTCGAACCCATTGTCTGATACGTACCCCTTGAGTTGGTCGGCATTTTCGTTCAGGTCGATATCCAGGCCCACGCTGACGAAGTCATCGCGCATGCCGAGCATCTCATGCAAGGCTTTGACTTGTCCCTGCTGTTTGAGGCAGTTTGAGCACCAGACTGCCATCGTTTCGACCAACACCACCTTGCCCTTGAAATCATTGATCGAGAACATCTGTCCTGTGTTGACATTGGTCAGGGTCGCGCTGAACCAGGCGGGGGACTCCATCATGGCATCGCCAGAGGATGAGTCCATCATGGCTTCAGGGGTGGGGGTGTTGTCGTACATCATCACCGCACTGGGGGTGGCCGTCTCGTGCATCATCATGGGATCTTCAGTCGGTTTATCCATCATGACTTCCGCGGTCGGCTTGTCCATCATCGCCTCGGGCGTGGACGGTGTGCCGCAAGCGACCAACACCAGGCTCAGGCCCAGCAGCAGGGAAAACAGGATATTTCGGGATTTCATTGGGTTGTCTCCTTTGTGAGTTGATGGGCGACATGATAGCAAGTCCATCTTAAGGAAATCCTACCGAATACTTACAGAACCCTGAAGCATTCGGCAGGATCGTAAGAAATCCTTAATAACTTCATTGGGACATTCAGGTATCATTGAAATGTGAATGAGAAATACATCCTGATTGTGGAAGATGAACCGAGCATCGCTGAGGTGGTTGGTCTATACCTACAGAGGGCGGGCTACAGCATCCAGACCGCCGCAGACGGAAAGCAAGCCATGAACCTGCTCGAGCGCGGGATCCCCGACCTGGTGGTGATGGATCTGATGCTGCCCGAGATCGATGGCCTCTCGCTGACCCGCTGGCTGCGCGAGCGCTCCGATGTGCCGGTCATCATGCTGACGGCGCGCCGCGAGGAGATCGATCGCATTGCGGGCCTCGAAATGGGCGCGGACGATTACGTCATCAAGCCGTTCAGCCCGCAGGAATTGGTCAGCCGCGTGCGGGCGGTGCTGCGCCGCACGAAACGGGAACAGGCTGAGGTCGAGGCGGAGCGCGCGTTGGAGTTCGAGGGATTGCTCATCGATCCGCGCAGCCGCACGGTCACGGTGGCGGCATCGCTCGTTGAGTTGACCGCCAAGGAATTCGACGTGCTTTATCTGCTGGCCCGTCATCCGCGCCAGGTCTTCACGCGCGAGCAGTTGCTCGAACGTGTGTGGGGCGGCGCGGAATACATCGATGCGGGCACGGTCACGGTACATGTCCGCCGTTTGCGCGAAAAGATCGAACGCGATCCTTCCAAACCTGTGCGCTTGCTGACCGTGTGGGGCGTGGGGTACAAATTCGAACCATGAAGGCATCTTCCCTCTCCATCCGCTTTGCTCTTGGAATTTTATCGATCGTGGCCGTGTCGTTGGTCATCTTCAAGATGATGATGGCCCCGCCGTTGGTCGAATTGGGTCTGATGGCGCTCTTTTTGGGCGTCACTGCACTGGCCTCGGCGATGGCGGGCTATGGCGCCTACCGCCTTGGCTGGTTGACGCGTTCCTCCTCCATGCGCTGGACTTTGTTGGGTGGATATGCCTTATCCAGCCTGCTGACCTTTTTCAATGTTTGGTTCTCGGCGCAGATGATGTTTGCCAGTCAACATGACCTGTTGTTGGCCATTGTGCTACTGATCTTTGCGGGCGGCATGGCGATGGCGCTTGGATATTTCCTCTCGACCACCATCACAGAGCGCGTACACTTGTTGAAGGAAGCTGCCGAACGATTGGCAGACGGGCAGCTCGACACACGTGTCCCCGTCAACGGGCGCGACGAGGTGGCGGCCCTGGCCGAAGCCTTCAACCAGATGGCAGCCCGTCTCGAGGCAGCCGACCGCAAACAGCGTGAACTCGAACATCTACGCGCCGATCTGATCGCCTGGGTGGGGCACGACCTGCAAACGCCGCTGGCCTCGATCCGCGCCATTCTGGAGGCCCTGGCCGACGGCGTGGTGGACGAGCCGCAGACCGTCAGCCGTTATCTGCAGACCGCCCAGCGTGATGTACGCGCCCTCTCTGTGCTGATTGATGACCTGTTCCAGATGGCTCAACTCGATGCAGGCGGCTTGCCGCTCGACTGTGCTGAATCGTCTCTGACTGATTTGATCTCTGACACACTTGAATCGTTCTCGGCATTGGCGGTGCAACGATCTGTGCAACTGGCAGGAGATGCCGACCCGAATATCGATCCCGTGCTCATGGATACGCAGCGTATCGGACGCGTGCTCAATAATCTGGTCAGCAATGCGCTGCGGCACACACCGGCTGGCGGACAGGTGATGGTCACGGCGAGACGGGTAGGCACGGGTGTCGAAATCCGCGTGAGCGACACGGGCGAGGGTATCCGCCCTGAAGATCTTCCGCATCTCTTCGAAAGGTTCTATCGCGGTGAAAAATCCCGCAGCCGACGGTCGGGTGGGGCGGGCTTGGGGCTGGCCATTGCGCGCGGCATTGTCGAAGCGCACGGCGGGAGCATGCAGGTCGTCAGCGAACCAGGACAGGGCGCCACGTTCTCCTTTACTCTTCCTTAATCAACTTCTCAGTCTTTCGTAATTCTTTCGTAAGGAAGATTTTTTACAATCGTTTCATCAAGGAAACGAACTGATGAGACGATTTCTGCTTGGCTTCCTCCTGATTGTGCTGACGGGATGCTCCCCCCGCTCTTCACTCTCAGACCTTGGGCCTGCTCCCGAGTTGATCAGTGATACCTGGCTGAATGTCGATGCGCCGTTACGGCTGGCCGACCTGCGTGGCAAGGTGGTGCTGCTCGATATGTGGACCTTTGGCTGAATTAATTGTCAGCATGTGATTCCCTCGTTGAGGGAATGGCATAGTAAGTACAAGGACCAGGGTCTGGTTGTGATCGGTAATCACTATCCCGAGTTTGGTTACGAAGCCGACTTGGATAATTTGAAAGCGGCCGTCGCGCGTGAAGGCATCGAATACGCCGTGGCACAGGATAACCATGGTGACACCTGGCGGGCCTATCACAACCGCTACTGGCCCACCCTATATCTGATCGATAAACAAGGCCGCATTCGCTATGTTCACATCGGCGAAGGCTCCTATGCAGAGACCGAAGCGGCCATTCAGACCCTTCTGGCAGAAAACGAATAGAGGTTGATGATGGACAACAAATATAAATCCGTTCCCGTTCTCCCTTCTGAGATCACCCCCAAATCACTGTATCTCTCGCGGCGTGACTTTATCAAGGCTGCGGGACTTGCAGCTGGCTCGGCCCTATTGGCGGCCTGCGCCCCACAGGTGACCGCCACCCCGTCGGCATCTGCGCCCCAGGCAAACGGTCAGACCGATGAATTGGGTGATCCTGTCAACACCTTCGAGGATATTACCAACTACAACAATTACTACGAGTTCACCACCGACAAGCAGGGCGTCGCGCCCATGTCGCAGAAGTTCGCCTCCAGCCCATGGACCGTGGAGGTGGGCGGTCTGGTCAATAACCCCAAGACCTACGGCATCGAAGACCTGCTCAAGAAATTCACGCAGGGGGAACGCATCTATCGCCTGCGCTGCGTGGAAGCCTGGAGCATGGTCATCCCGTGGACGGGCTTTACCCTGGCCAGCCTGCTCAAGGAGGTCGAACCGACCTCTGACGCGAAGTTCGTCCGTTTCGAGACGGTTTATCGCCCCGACGAGATGCCCGGGCAGAAATCGGGGTTCTACCCCTGGCCCTATCAGGAAGGTCTGCGCCTCGATGAAGCCATGAACGACCTGACCCTCCTCGCCACGGGTCTGTACGGTGAGCCGATGCCCAACCCGAACGGCGCGCCCATCCGACTGGTGGTGCCGTGGAAGTACGGTTTCAAGTCGATCAAGTCCATCGTCAAGATCGAATTGGTTGCCGAGCAACCGGCCACCTTCTGGAATGACCTGGCCCCCGATGAATACGGCTTCTATTCCAACGTCAACCCCGCCCGTTCTCATCCTCGCTGGTCGCAGACCACCGAACGCCGCATCGGCGAGTTCTCCCGCCGCGCCACCCTGCCTTTCAACGGCTACGGCGAACAGGTCGCACACCTGTACGATGGCATGGATTTGATGGTAGAGTATTAGTTGAGCATGGGCGCGGCAGGCAGTGAGGATCCAATTCGGTCTCTGCATGATACGTCGTGCCCCAACCAGCCAGCATGAAAAACTTTTTTCAACGCTATACCCCGCTCCAGATCATCATGCACGTCGGCGCATGGTTTCCCCTTGCGCGCCTCATCTTCGATTTCCTGACGGATAACCTGACGGCCAATCCCATCCAGGCCATGGAACAGCGCACGGGTCGCGCCGCCGTCACCTTGTTGCTGCTCTCACTGGCTTGCACGCCGATGAACACCCTCTTCGGCTGGAAGGAACCGCTCAAACGCCGCCGTGCCCTGGGGTTGTACGCCTTCCTGTACGCCACCATCCACGTTCTTATCTTCCTCGACCTGGATTTCGGCCTGGCCTGGAGTCTCATCATCCAGACCGTGTTCCAAAAGCCCTACATCATCGTTGGCATGACGGCCTTCCTGTTGCTTGTCCCGTTGGCCATCACCTCCTTCGATGTGTGGAAAGTCCGTCTGAAGAAGAACTGGAAACGCCTGCACCAAGTCATCTACTTTATTGCCCCATTGGTGATCCTGCATTATGGCTGGAGCAAGAAGGGCACCTTTCTTGCTCTGCAGGGCGACATTGTCCGCCCGTTGGTCTATGGACTGGTGCTCCTGTTCCTGCTGATCTTCCGCCTGCCGCCTGTTCGCCGTGCCCTGGCCTCACTGCGGGACCGATTCCTGCTCCCGTTGCTCCGGCCGAAGTCCCAACCCAAGCCTGCTTCCGAATAGAAACCAGCGCGAGACATTGTCTCGCGCTGGTTGTTTTTCCCGTCTGAAATAAGGATGAATCACACATAGCCGATATGACCTTCGCGGCATAAAATGAAGTTAATCATTTTTTGGAGGTCATCATGGTTAGAATCATTGCGGACACCACCTGCGGCCTGCCGCGCCAGATGCTCGCCGAGCGCGGAATCCCACTCATCCCCCAGATCGTGGTCTTTGGAGACGACACCTACCACGACGATACCGAACTCGACACCGCCGCCTTCCTGAAAAAACTCAAGGCTTCGGCCACCCTGCCCAAGACCTCGGCCCCCGAACCGACGCTGTATCACCCCATCTTCCGCCAGGCTGGGGAGAAGGGTGAGTCGATCGTGGTGGTCGCCCCGACGGCCAAGGCCAGCGGCACCGTCCGCTCGGCACAGACCGCCGCCCAGGACTTCCCCGATGTCGACGTCCACATTGTGGACACACAGACCATCTCCTGCAACCTTGGCTCGCTGGTGCTGGTGGCTGACGATATGGCCAAGGCGGGCAAGTCCGCTGACGAGATTGTGGCGAAACTGAACGACCTGATTCCCCGTGGACGACTGTACTTTTTGGTGGATACACTCGAATACCTGGCCAAGGGTGGACGCATCGGCGGTGCGAAGAAATTGCTGGCCGAATTGCTTGAGATCAAACCCATCCTGCAGGTCAAGAACGGGCAGGTCGAACCCTTCGAACAGCAACGCACCAAGAAGCGCGCCATGGCCCGCCTGATCGAGGTGGCCGTCGAGCAGTGCAAGGGCGGCGAAGATGCCCACCTGTGCCTGCTCCAGGTCCACGCGGAGGAGGAGGCGCGGGCGCTGGCTGTCGAGTTGAAGACCCGCATTCCCGTTCAGGAAATCCCCATTTACGAATTGCCGCCCGCCATCGTGGTCCACTCAGGACCTGGCGCGTTGGGGGTGGGCTTCTTCGTCTAATGGTATAATTCCGCCGCTAATTTTCAAAAATCCCCACGATTGTGGCGCAAGGAGATAGTCATGTCTGGTCATTCTAAGTGGTCTACCATCAAACGCAAGAAAGGCGTAGCCGACGCCAAGCGCGGTGCGATCTTCACCCGTCTATCGCGTGAGATCGTCATGGCGGCACGCGCAGGCGGCAGCGATATCGATTCCAATTTCCGTTTGCGCCTGGCTGTGGACAAGGCTCGTGCCGAGAACATGCCCAAGGATAATATCGAGCGTGCCATCAAGCGCGGTGCGGGCGAGGATAAGGACAGTGCCGCATTTGAGGAAATCACTCTTGAGGGCTATGGTCCGCATGGTTCGGCCATGATGGTATCCTGCGTCACCGACAATCGCAATCGTACCGTCGCCGACCTGCGCCACGCTTTCAGCAAGGCGGGTGGTAACATGGCTGAAGCGGGCGCGGTGGGCTGGCAGTTCGACCGCAAGTCGTATTTTGCCTTCCCCATCAGTCAGTTGGGTTTCGACAAGGCCTTCGAACTCGGCGTGGAAGCGGGCGCCGATGACGTGGTCGATGGCGGAGACACCATCGAGATCTACGGCCCCGTCGACGCTTTCAAGACCATTGCCGATGCGTTGCACAAGGTGCACGTCCAGCCCGACGAAGCGGGCCTGCGTATGATTGCCAAACAGGAGATCGACCTCGATGTGGATGGTACGCTCTCGGTCCTCAAGATGATCGAGACCATCGAAGAACTCGACGACGTGCAGGATGTGTTCCACAACGTCAAGGTCTCCGAAGAAGCCCTGGCCGCGCTCGAAGCTGAGTAAAATGATTTGTAGGGGCGGATCATGATCCGCCCCTACTTTTTATTTAATGACCCTCGCCCTCGGAATTGACCCTGGTACCGCCACAACCGGCTTTGGCCTCGTCCGCCTCGAACGCGACGGGAGCCTGGTGGCCGTTAAATACGGCGTGATCCTCACCCCCAAGGATGCCACCGCCCCCGCCCGCTTGGAGATGCTCTACGACCAGCTGCGCGACCTGTTGGCGCAATTTCACCCCGACACCGCCGCCGTGGAAAAGCTGTTCTTCCAGCGTAATGTCAGCACCGCCATCGCGGTTGGACAGGCGCGCGGCGTGGTGATGCTCGCCCTGCAACAGGCCCGTATCGAGCCCTTCGAATACACCCCGAACGAGGTCAAGCAGGCCGTGGCAGGCTATGGCTCCGCCGACAAACGCCAGGTCCAGGATATGGTCCGCGCCCTGTTGCAACTCGACTCCATCCCCAAACCCGACGATGCCGCCGACGCGCTGGCCATCGCCATCACGCATTTGAACACGAAAAGATATTAAACACGAAGGGCACCAAGGACACAGAGGAAAGCCATTGTGCCCTTCGTGTCCTTCGTGTTTAAAAGGTAAAATAGCCCCATGATAGCAACCCTGCGTGGTGAAATTACCCAGATCGAAGATACCGCCCTTATCCTCGAAGTCGGCGGGGTGGGAATGCGCGTCTTTGCCCCCGCGCCGTTGCGGACCAAGCTCAAAGTGGGCGAGGTGGCGTTCCTCTATACCCACCTCGTCGTGCGCGAAGACGCGCTGACTCTGTACGGATTCGAGTCCCAGGCGGATCGTGACTTGTTCAACCTGCTGCTGGGCGTGGATGGCGTGGGCCCCAAGGTGGCACTCTCCGTGCTCTCCACGCTGACGTTGGATGCCGTGCAACGCGCCATCTTCGCCGAGGAAGCCGACCTGTTGAGCCGCGTCCCCGGCGTGGGTAAGAAGACCGCCCAGAAGATCGCCCTGCACCTCAAGGACAAACTCAAGCCGAGCGATGCGCTGGCCCACGTTGCCGCGATGACCGACTTCGACAGCGAAGTCCTGGCTGCGCTGACCGCCCTCGGCTACTCGGTGGTCGAGGCGCAGGCTGCCATCCAGTCCCTGCCCAAGGATGCGCCCACTGACGTGGAAGAACGTCTGCGCATGGCGCTGGGTTATTTCCAATAACATATGCTCGATCGACTGAAACATTCCCGCTGGACCGAGGTCATCCTGCTGGTCCTGGTCAACGTGCTTGTGTATCTTCCAAGCGTACTACGCTTGGGCTACTACCGCGACGAGTGGTACTTCCTCTACGACGGTGTGATCGGTGGGCGCGGCATCTTCTGGGATATGTTCCTGAGCGACCGCCCTGTGCGCGGATTGTTCTTCGAAGCGCTCTTTTCCCTGACTCATTTCAATCCACTGACCAATCATCTGCTCACGCTGCTGTGGCGTGTGCTGGGCAGTCTGTGCGTTTACTGGTTGGTCCAGTTAATTTGGCCCGCACAACGCCGCGCTGCATGGATCGCAGCCGCTTTATTCGGCACATTTCCTGGCTTTCTGTGGTGGGTGGCTGGCATCGAATATCAGCCCATTGTATTGAGCGCTTCGTTGATGGTGTTTTCGTTCGCGCTGACGGTCAAGGCCTTTCCAAGTCAAACTCTTGCTTCACGCATGGCTTTTACAGCAGGCGCGATCCTCACGGGCTGGCTATACGTGGCGTTGGTCGAATATGCCACGGGCATGGAACTGTTCCGCTTGGCATTGATCTTCGTTTTGGTGGCACAACGGGAAGTTTCGTCCACGTTTTGGACGAAGGTACGTGAGACACTGCGTGTCTGGTGGATCAACGTCATCATTCCCGCTGGATTCTTATTCTGGCGCATTTTCATCTTCAACAATGAACGCAAGGCCACGGACCTCGGTGAACAGGTCGGCAACCTGTTCGGTGACCCGTTACACGTCGGCGCGGACTGGCTGCTCAACTTTGTGCGCAGCGCGCTCAACGTGACGGTGGCGGCCTGGGTCGCGCCGTTCCAACAAAATTTCTACGGCAATACATTGAAGGAAATGGTCATCGCTGTCGTGGTGGCGGCTGGGGTGCTGATCCTGTTTTGGGTGGCGAATCAGACTTCGGCGGGGCGCGAAGCGCAGTCCACGGCGGAGACCAACTGGCGCGCAGAGATGACCCTGCTCGGGTTGGTCGGCCTGTGTGCAGGCATCCTGCCTGTGGTGGTGGTCAATCGCTACATCGTGTTCGATGCTTATTCACATTACTCGCTGCCCGCGTCATTGGGTGGCGTGTTGCTGGTGACGACCTTCGCATCCTGGATCAACTCCGAGCGTGCGCGGATGGTCTTCCTCTCGTTGATGCTGGCGCTGACGGCGCTTTCGCAGGTAGGGTTGGGCAGCAAGGCATTGGCCGAGGAGCAGAAGATCAACGAGTTCTGGTGGCAGTTCAGCTGGCGCGTGCCCGCTCTTAAGGCAGGGACGATGCTGGCCGTGAATTATCCGCAGATCGAATACACGGAAGATTACGAGACCGTCTCTGGCCCTGCGGACCTGATCTATTTCCCCACGCCGACGAATGCCTCGCCTGTAGTTTATCCTGTCACCGCCATGTCGTTGACCAATAACGATTTGCTCGATACGTACGTGGGCAGACTTTCAGTGGAGCGCACCATCCGCAGCCACACGTTTGTCATCGACTACGGCAACGCATTGGTCATCAGTCAGCCCGACCCGAGCACCTGCGTCCACGTGTTGGACGCGCGCTGGCCTGACCTTTCCGCCACGGACAAGGATGCCTTCATCCTGCTCGCACAGAATTCGAAGATCGAGAATGTGGTGACCGATGCATCATTTGCCGAAGTGCCCACATCGGTCTTCGGCGCGGAGCCGACTCACGATTGGTGCTACTACTATCAAAAAGCGGACCTGGCCCGTCAGGTGGGGGATTGGCAGAGCATCATTGACCTGAACAAGGAAGTTGCGAAGCTCGGCCTGCATCCCAACGACCAGATCGAATGGATGCCGTTCCTGCAAGCTGCCGCGGTGCAGGGTGATGAGAAACAGGTCAAGCAGATCTCTACGCGCATCAACTCGGTGGCCTTCTACAAAATGCAAGCCTGTCAGACCCTGCGCGCGATGGGCGGCTACGGATATCCGCTCGCGCCTGGGATGGATGACGTGGTCAGCGGCTTATTCTGCGGCGGGAAACCCTAGTGTTAATTGGCAAGAGTTTTTGAACCGCCAAGCGCGCAAAGAGCGCGAAGATTTTAAAGGTTTTTCTTCGCGTTCTCCCTAGCACCGCCCGCCAGGGCAGGTGTCGCGGCCTTCGCGGTAAAAATCCTACACCTTTCAATCCGCTATGCTCTCATAAATTCCTTGACGGCTTTTCTTTTTTGTCCGATAATAATGAATATATGAGCAAGTATTCATATATTATAAAATCATGATCAAGCCCACCCACTTCACTCACCTGGCCGAACTCTTCAGCGCGCTCAGCGACCCCACCCGCCTGCGCATCATCTCCACGCTCATGGATTGCGAACGCAACGTGGGCGAGATCGCGCTGCTGGTCGAACTCTCCGAGTCGGCGGTCTCGCATCAACTGCGCGGACTGCGGCACATGCACCTCGTGCGGGCGCGCAAATCGGGGCGGCAGGTGTTTTACAGCCTCGACGATGACCATGTCGCGCGGCTGTTCCAACTTGGGCTCGATCATGTGGAGCATGGATAGATAAATGACCGATTCACACGCACACTCTCATTTTGGCGACGTCGCCAAACAAACGACGGGACGCCTGGCCCTGTCCCTCGGCCTGACCCTGGCCTTTGTCATTTTCGAGGCTGCGGCGGGACTCTTCTCGAACAGCCTGGCCCTGCTGACAGACGCCGCCCACAACCTGA
Organism: Chloroflexota bacterium; assembly: GCA_016191845.1. GTDB lineage: Bacteria > Chloroflexota > Anaerolineae > Anaerolineales > Villigracilaceae > JACPVF01. The sequence continues at coordinate 519,556 of JACPVF010000007.1, read as the reverse complement.
CCGACGTTATCGCGCTCGGCTTGAGCTGGTTCGCCATCCGCCTGACGGCTCAACCCGCCAACGCGCGTCAGACCTACGGCTATCATCGCGCAGGCATTCTGGTGGCGCTGGTCAACTCGTCGACGCTGGTGGTGATCGCCATCGGCATCTTCGTCGAGGCGTATCATCGCTTCATGTCGCCGTCCGAGGTCAAGGCGGGAATCCTCGTCGGCGTCGGCGCAGTGGCCTTCATCATCAACCTGGTCACCGCTCTGCTGGTCCAGAAAGGCAGCGAGCACGACCTCAACCTGCGCTCGGCCTTCGTGCATCTGATGGGCGATGTGCTGTCCACGCTGGGAGCGGTTCTGGCGGGTGTCGTCATCTACTTCACGGGCTGGGACTGGCTCGACCCGTTGGTCAGTGTGTTGATCGGCGCGATGATCCTGTGGGGCGCGTGGGGCATCCTGCGTGAAACCGTGGACATCCTGCTCGAGTCCACACCGCGCGATGTGAACATCGAGGCCATGGTGCGCGATATCAAAAAGATCGACGGCGTGCTGGGTGTCCACGACCTGCATGTGTGGAGCATCACCAGCGGCCTGCGCACCATGTCGGCGCACATCCTGACGGCGGATCTGCCCATCAGCATGGGGGCAGGAATCCAGGCGCAGGTCAACGAACTGCTGGCGCACGAGTACAACATTGCCCACGCCACGCTGCAATTGGAATGTGCGAGCTGTCAGCCCGAGGGCTTGTACTGCTGCATCGAAGCGGGACAGGCCCACGTCCACGAACAGATGTGACGGGAGACGTCGGAAACGGAAAAAGCTTCCGACGTCTCTTTTCGACAAAACGGGGCGATTGTCATGACAATTGTCACTGAATTTGGGTGAAATGCGGGTATATAATTTTTCTGATAATTTCGCTAAGGAGAGAAACAATGGCATACGTAAATGTGAAGGTCCCGGAAGGTGGGGCCAAGATCAATATCAAGGACGGCAAGCTCCAGGTCCCCGATAACCCGATCATCCCGTTCGTCGAAGGCGATGGGACGGGCCGCGACATCTGGCGCGCTTCTGTGCGCGTGTTCGATGCGGCCGTGGAAAAGGCCTACGGCGGCAAGCGCAAGATCCACTGGATGGAAGTGTACGCGGGCGAAAAGCCCTTCAAGCTCTGGCAGACCTGGCTCCCCGACGAGACCACCGAGGCCTTCAAGGAATTCCTGGTGGGCATCAAGGGCCCGCTGACCACCCCCATCGGCGGCGGCATCCGCTCCTTGAATGTGGCCCTGCGCAAGCTGCTGGACCTGTATGTCTGCCAGCGCCCGGTCCGTTGGTATCAGGGCGTACCTTCGCCCGTGAAGCACCCCGAATACGTGGACATGGTCATCTTCCGTGAGAACACCGAAGACATCTACACGGGCATCGAGTTCCAGTACGGCACCGAGGACAACCAGAAGTTCAAGGACCTGTTCAAGGAAGCCTTCCCCAAGGAATACGCCAAGATGCGCTTCCCCGAGACTGCGGGCATCGGCATCAAGCCCGTTTCGGTGGAAGGCACCGAGCGCCTGGTGCGTGCCGCCATCCAGTGGGCGCTCGACAACAAGCGCAAGAGCGTGAACTTTGTCCACAAGGGCAACATCATGAAGTTCACCGAAGGCGCCTTCAAGGATTGGGGTTACAAACTGGCCAAGCGCGAGTTCCGCGGCCAGATCGTCACCGAACGCGAGACCTGGATCCTTGGCAACAAGGAAAAGGATGCCAACCTGAGTGTGGAAGACAATGCCAAGGCGATCGACCCGGGCTTCGACATGATGTCGCCCGCCCAGCAGGCTGAGATCAAGGCCGAGGTCGAGGAAGCGCTCAAGTTGTGGGACACCCACGGCGACGGCAAGTGGAAGAAGATGCTGCTGATCAAGGACTCCATCGCCGACGTAAGCCTGCAGTTCACCCTCATCCGCCCGCGCGACTATGACGTGATTGCCACCCTCAACCTCAACGGCGACTACCTCTCTGACGCGCTGGCCGCGCAGGTGGGCGGTATCGGCATCGCTCCGGGCGCCAACATCAACTATGAGACCGGTCATGCCATCTTTGAGGCCACTCACGGCACCGCGCCCAAGTACGCAGACCTGGACAAGGTCAACCCGGGCTCGGTCATCCTCTCCGGCGAGATGATGTTCCGCTACATGGGCTGGACCGAAGTTGCCGACCTGATCGTCAAGGGCATGGAAGGCGCCATCGCCGCCAAGACCGTGACCTACGACTTCGCCCGCCTGATGGACAACCCCACCGAGGTCAAGTGCTCCGAGTTTGGGGATGCGATCATCAAGCACATGTAATGAGCAAGAAGTAAAAAGTAACGAGTCGGGACGCAATCCCGACTCGTTTTATTTTGGAACTTAACCGATGTGTCGCAATCGCTTTGTGTGGATTCCGCTAACTTGCGACCAATACAAAACGTCTGACCTCCCAACTAGCTAAATAGCAAGGTCAGCATGATGGGCGCAAACGATGCTTGCGTATTTGCCAGCGCCATTAACATGAGTAATAGCGTGACAGGAATAGCTAGTACTCCAATTGCGATGAGCGCTTTCTCCTTCAGACTCCACATGGCCTCACTGACACGCGAAAACTTTATCAGTTTCCGCCATATGCTCATGGTGAAGATAGCGACCAAAACTAACAAGATGCTACACACGATTGCCTTTGGCCGCTGCCAGGAGAGCCGATTGTCCACTCCATTTTGCAAAATAGATGGCGGTTGGGCACTACCCGATTGCGCCCAAATATCGACTGCCTGATAAAGCGCAGCTTTTTGCGTGCCCTCCTGCGGCGTACCGAGGTCCGTAATAGATTGGATAAATCCCTCTTGAGGATTTAACACATTGCTTAGGTTCGCAGCCACGATCAAAAGCATGAATAACGTGACGACGGTGCTCACCAGGCCAAAAGAAAAATACGTTTTTTTCTCAAATGCCCAGTGGTGAGTTGTGGCCTTTTGTATTCTCCTAAACCGTTGCCAAAAATATACACTTAGCGCCATGAGAATAAGCATAAAAATGCCTCCCTCGATAAAGAGCACGGCATGATATGTGGTGTAATCATGCAACAGTGTATGATAGGCAGGATTGGAAAATGCGCCAGATTGTGCCAGGTGATAGAGAGTATTTTGCAGATTGTCGTTGTTCATGGTAAGTTTCAAAACCCTTGTGATATGCCTCTCACAGGTTGCAAGAGGCAATATCACACAGTGTGGTTCGTGAATTACACATTGACCATATTTATTTGGTTGAAATTGCCTCGGTATTGAATCCCTTTGTGAATAACCAGACTGGCATAATGATGATTTCCCAGATGGCGACGGGAACCGCTAGGATTGACCCCGGGCCGCCAGGTGTTGGATCGAGAAGCCCAAACAGACCAATGACAGCGGCGGGTAATAGCAAGGCGTACCCAATAAAACCAAAGACGGAGATGGCGCGAGGAACGAGTTTGGTTTTATAAAGGATCACGTTAAGAATGAGTCCGCCAATGCCGAGGAAAACCAACTGCAAGAGGTTCAGGAACCAGTTTTCTGCCTGTTTGAGGATCGAGCCGATGACTTGAAACTGGGCGACATCCGCAGCCCCGGCCTGGATGAATTCGCGGCTCAACGGGATGAGCAACATGGCGAAGAAGACGCCGACGATCATCAGCAGAGACTCGAACATCCGCATACTCACATACCCGAGCGCCATGCTTTCGCTATGTTTCTTGAGGATTGGGTAGATCAAAAGACCGATAAATACGATGCCGATATCATTGATCATCCAGCCGAACATTCCGCTGGTGATGGTCACGCTTTTGGGGAAGACCATCGTCAGATACTCTGGTGCGTTGATGATGGGGTTGATCAGGGCTGCACCGCCGATGGCGCCGGCGGCGGTGATGATCCATAGCAAAGCCAGCCATATTTCTGTTTTACGATAAGATTTATTCGAGATCATTTTGCTGTTCCTTTATAACTTTATGATTTTGAATTTGCAAGTCAATCTTGCAAATCTTTGGGGTGATAAGAAAAGACTTCTTCCAACGGCACTCCGAAAACGTGCGCGATGCGAAAAGCCAATTCCAACGATGGGGAGTATTTGTCCTGTTCCATGGCGATGATCGTTTGGCGGGTCACGCCGACTTTCTCGGCCAGTTGCTGCTGGGTCATTTCATCGCGGAAAAAACGTAATTTCCGAATATTGTTACTGATCCTGCCCTTTGCCATTTTTAGAATCCTCTCCGATACAGAGTCAGTCGCCAGATATCAGCAGCGACCTGGGCAAGGAGGCCAAAGAAGATCAAGGAACCGAACATGACCAGCGGCGGTTGGCCAAAGACGAAGGTCAGCATGGACAGCGCCACCCCGATGGAGGAGAAGGTGTACGCCACGCGTGTCCCCTTCAGGTCGATGAGTTGATCGCGTTCATCCTGGATATCTTCAATGTTCGGATCTTCGTTCGTGCGGATCTTATGGACAATACCGCCGGCAATGTGGGCAAAGATGCTTACAAGGATGGTCCCAATTACCGCAAACACAGCCACCATTCCCCACAGCCAAAACAGGTTCGTAGCAGTGAAGCTTTCGGTTCGAACCATTTGCAGGACTCTGACCGAATAGAACCCCAGGATAAGGGCGAAGGTGGACAACGAAGCAACGATATTTTTCTCTTGGAATGCCATTTTTTTGCCTCTTTCAGCTATGTAAAATCTACGCCACTTATAGTAATATAAATCATACTAAATGTCAAGAATTTTTTACTTTTCTCGGAGCGCTTAAGAGACGGGAAAACAAAAATGCGACCATACATTCATGGTCGCATTTCAATCAAAAAAACAATGAAACGTGTGTTGCTTTACTTCACATCCACCAGTTCGACATCGAAGACCAGAGTGGCATTGGGAGGGATGACCCCGCCCGCGCCGCGTTCGCCATACCCGAGGTTCGATGGGATGATGAGCTGGGCCTTGCCGCCGACCTTCATCAGGGCGATGCCCTCGTCCCAGCCTTTGATGACCTGCCCGGCGCCCAATTTGAAACTGATCGGTTGTCCGCGTGAGATGGAGCTGTCAAACACGCGACCGTCCTGGAATTTGCCCGTGTAATGCACGCTGACCGTCTTTCCTGCCGCAGCCTGTGCGCCCGTGCCTGCCTGTACTTCGATGTACTCAAGTCCACTGGATGTTTTCATGGTTTCTCCGTTTCAATTTTTTGATATTGTACTTGTAAAAAACACAGACGGGACACGTGTCCCGTCTGTGCCATTTCAAAAGGTGGTCATGGAGCAGGTGTGGGCGTGGGCACGGGAGTCGGGGGGACGTACAACGCGGCGGCCTCCTCGGCGGTTTGCGGCATGCCGTTCATAATCCAGCGGATCCAGACATCGATCACATCTGCAGGCAGGTGTCCCTTGGGCGGCATGACGCCAATCAGCTCTTCGCCCTTCTCGTCGAGAATGGCCTGCCCCTGGATGACCTGCAGCAGGTAGGAGTTCATGTCGCCTTTGACCAGGTTCTTGTCCGCCTGGTCGCCCGTCGTGAGGATCTCCTGATAGCTGGTCATCAAGAAGTTGTTGTTATCCTTGCCCGCACGGTGACAGGAGACACAGTAGCGTTTGACGATGGGCGCGATGTGAACGTCATACGAGGGGACTTCGCCGCCGGCCAGCGCTGGGAAGAGCGGCTTCATGACGGGTTTCTCGAAGCGGTCGTCCCAGTTGTAGCGCATGAAGATGACGATGTAGTCGATCTCGCTTTTGGTCAGGCCTTCAGGATTGTAGGCCTTGCCGAAGGGATTCATGCCCGCATCGGGACGGCCGTAGTTGATGATCTCGGCAATGGCGGCGTCGTTGAGTGTATAGAGCACGTCGTGGCTGTTGATGGGGCTGATCTCCTTGCCTTCCAGCCCCTTCACACCTTCGATCTTCTCCACCTTGCCGTCGTCGCCGTGGCATTCCACGCAGTGGACCGAATACAGGTCCTGGCCCGCGCTGATCTGCTCGATCAGGGTGTTGGCGACGGTCTCCTCCGTTTTGGCGACGGGCGGAGTGGCGACGAACGTCGCAGCGGCGAATCCAACCATCAAAACGGCGGCCAGGCCCGAGGTCCAGAGCATGGGGGCAACAGGGTTGTCATCCCCCCGTCGATAGGCCAGGTAGTACAAAATGATCAGCGCCAGCCCGGGAATGGCGAGTCCCATGACGGCCTGCAAGATGCCTGGCAACTTAGAGCCGCTTTCAGAGACGGTGGGGATATCAGCCACCAGCGTCAAGAGAACCATATCGAAGACGATGATGCCCATGACCGTCAGTGGGAGCATGCGGCGGGTGTAGTAGCGCCAGGGGGATTTGTCGATGAAGGGCAGCAGGGTCAGCAGGCCGATACCGATGGCGGGAACCAGTACGGTGGCCAGCCACTCGATCTTGCCTAGTACGGGGATCTGGCCATACAGGGCCAGGAACTTGAAGAGGAATAGGAAATACCACTCAGGGCGCGGGATGTAGGCCGTGTCGCTGGGGTCGGCCTTGGGGGAATTCTCCACACCGATGAAGGTGGCCAGCAGCACCAGCACGATAAAGATGGCCAGCGAAACGATCACATCCTTGAAGATGCTGTCGGGCCAGAAACGTTCGCCGCGCTGGAGTTCGCGTTCGTAGCGTTGGTTGATCTGTTTTTTGGTTTCGTCGTTCATGGGGACTCCGCTCAGCTACTCGTCCCGCGAGGGATAATGCGACTCACCGTGCTTGATGATGAGGTACAGGTGCACGCCGATCAGGCCAGCCAGCCCGGCGGGCAGCATCCAGATGTGGGCGGCGAAGAAGCGCTGAAGCGTAAGGGCGCTCAGGTCGGGTCCGCCGCGCAGGGCTTTGAGGATGAACTCGCCAAGGAAGGGTACACTACCCGCGATCTGCGTGCCGACCGTGGTGGCCCAGTAGGCCATCTGGTGCCAGGGCAGCAAATAGCCCGTGAAGCCCATGCCGAGAGTCAGCAGCAACAAACCGATGCCGATCAGCCAGGTCAACTCGCGCGGATACTTGAAGGAGGCCGTCACGAATACACGCAGCATGTGTACGAAGACGATGATAATCATCAACGATGCGCCCCAGTGATGGATGCCGCGGATGAGCCAGCCGAAGGCGACCCCGTTCATGATGTATTGAATTGAGTCGTAGGCGTGGTCGGGCGAGGGCGTGTAGTACACCGTCAGGAATATCCCCGTCAATCCCTGAATGACGAACAGGAACAGGCTGGCTGAACCCAGGGTGTTCCACCAGTTGCCCTTCGGTTCGGGGCGGTCGAGCAGGTTATCGTACAGGGCTTTCAGGCCGAGGCGTTCCTCGAGCCATTCATAAGCTTTTTTCCACATCCTAACCTGCCTTGAAGAAGAGTTCGATGACGCCGGCTTCGTTGACGCGGAATTCCTCGAAGCGATCCAGCGGTCGGGGTGGAGGCCCGTCGAGCACCGCGCCTTCCTTGCTGAACTTTGCGTCGTGGCAGGGACAGATGAAGGCCTGAGCATCTTCCTTCCAGTTGACGGTGCAGCCCAGGTGGGTGCAGCGGCTGTTCAGGATGAGCATATCCTTGGGGTCTTCGGACTTGCGCAGCACGTATCCGCTAAATGTGGTGGACGTGCGTTCCCAGCCGTTGACCTGGACGCGGGTGAAGGAAAAGGGGATGAGTTTCCCAAGCGGGACATCCTCCAATTTGAGGATCGGCACCCAGCCCTCTTTGGCGCTGGCGCGCAGAGCAGGGTCGACCAGATACCCAATGGCGGGAACACCCAGTGCGGCACCGATCACCCCCCCGATAAGCGCCGTGGCGGCCTTGATGAAGTCCCGTCGGCTAAAAGAACCAGACATGACACCTCCGTTGCTTCCGATTTGCGCGGGAATTTGGCGAACATTCCTCGCAACCGGTAACCAATTCGGTTAGAATAGGCCACGTTCTTATGATTGTGGATTATAAGGGTCTATCCCGTCTTTATTGAAGGAAATCTGAAACGAATATTCCATGAGTATTGTCACTTTTGTCATACAACTACCGAAGGGATAATTGACAATCTCAAACTCATATCCACAAAGGAGGCCGCAATGGGCCTGAAGAGGAACGTGAGCCTGGGTACCGGCTTGCGGTACAAAGGCGGAGGGCCGATGCTGGTGTTCGTGCTGCACCGTATCGGCGGGCTGGGGATGGCGACATTTGTCACGATCCACATCCTGTCATCATTTTTTGGGGGGGACATTGGTCAGTTTGCCAACAAAATCTATGAAAACTGGGTCTTCCAGATCTTCGTATTTTTCTTCGTGTTGTTCCACGCCATCAACGGCTTGCGCATCACGATCCTGGATCTGTGGCCCAAGCTGATCCCCTACCAGCGCGAAGCCATCTGGATTGAGTGGGCGGTCTTCCTGCCCATTTATGCGCTGGCGGCCTTCGTCATCCTGCGCACGGGACTGGCGGGAGGGTAACATGGCACCTAAATCGAGAAACCTGTCCATCGTCGGGCGCGGCCTGACCAACTTCGAAAGCATCATGTGGGTCTTTACGCGCCTGTCCGCGTTGGGGATGTATGCGTTGATCCTGTTTGCGATCATCGGGGCGCTGATCATGGGAGCCCGCAACAACATGAACATGGCCGACGTGCTGCGTTGGGGTTTCATGCCCAACGTGACCCACGTCCAAAGCACGGCGCTGGAGGATACGACTCCCTTTGCCACGCCCTTCTGGAAGCTGGTGGCCAGCGCCCTGTTGCTGGTCGCCACAGCCCACGGCGTGCACGGCCTGGTGGTGATCGCCGATGATTACATCACCGGCGAGCGCGGACGCAAGATCGTGCGTTTGCTGAGCATTGTTATGATGGTCTCCATGAGCTTGATGGGACTGTACATCATCTGGACTTCATAGGACGGTAGATTCCATGACCATTCACCAATTTGACGTGGTCGTCGTCGGTGCGGGTGGCGCGGGGTTGATGGCAGGTTTGTATGCCTCCCGCGGCGCAAAGACGGCGGTCATCAGTAAGTTGTATCCCACGCGCTCCCACACGGGCGCTGCCCAGGGCGGCATTTCGGCCGCGCTGGGGAATTATGAAGAAGATAAACCCGAATGGCACACCTATGACACGGTCAAGGGTTCGGACTACCTGGGCGACCAGGATGCCATCGAGTTCATGACCAACGAAGCCATCGACGCCGTGCTCGAACTGGAGCACATGGGTCTGCCATTCGACCGCACGCCCGAGGGCAAGATCTCCCAGCGCCCGTTCGGCGGCCACACCAATAATGTGACGGGCAAACCCGTCCGCCGCGCGGCGCACGCCGCCGACCGCACGGGGCACATGATCCTGCAAACCCTGTATCAGCAGTGCCTCAAGAACAACGTCACTTTCTACGATGAGTACCAGGTATTGGATTTCCTAAACGTCAACGGCAAAACCGTCGGCGTGGTGGCCGTGGAACTGGCCACCGGTGAGGTCCATACCTTCCACGCCAAGTCCGTCATCTTCGCCACGGGCGGACACGGTCGCATCTTCGAGGTCACCTCGAATGCCTATGCCTACACGGGCGACGGCGCCGCCATCCTGCTGCGCCGCGGTCTGCCGCTCGAAGACATGGAATTCTTCCAGTTCCACCCGACGGGTATCTACAAGCTGGGCATCCTCATCACCGAAGGCGTGCGCGGTGAAGGCGGCGTCCTGATCAACGGCAAGGGCGAGCGATTCATGCCCAAGTATGCGCCGACTGTCAAGGACCTGGCCTCGCGCGATGTGGTCAGCCGCGCCATCTACACCGAGATCCGCGAGGGACGCGGCGTGAACGGCTCGAACTACGTCTACCTAGACGTGCGCCCCGAGTCGGTCATCAAGTATGCTGCCATGGATGGCCGCACCAACACCGACGGTTCACCCTACACCATCACGGGCGAGCAGGTGCTGGCCAAACTGCCCGACATCATCGACTTCTGCCGTGTTTACCTTGGCGTGGACCCGATCACGCAGATGATGCCGATCCAGCCGACCGCGCATTACACGATGGGCGGCATCCCCACCAACAAGTACGGCGAAGTGGTCATCGACGATAAGAGCACACCCTTCCCCGGCCTGTTCGCGGCGGGCGAGTGTGCCTGTGTCTCGGTTCACGGCGCCAATCGTTTGGGGACCAACTCCCTGCTGGACCTGGTTGTGTTCGGCAAGCATGCAGGCTTGCGCGCCGCTGAGTACGCCAACAATACGGACTTCACGCCCTTGCCTGCCAACGCGGACGAGTTTGCTCTCGCCCAGTTCGATGCCCTGCGCAACGGCTCGGGTAAGGAGAACGCCTTCGACATCGCCACCGAGATGAAGAAGGTCATGTTCGACGACGTGGGCATCTATCGCAACGAGAAGAGCATGAAGGACGCCATCCAGAAAGTCCACGAGTTGAAGGAACGCTACCAGCACGTCAAGGTGACCGACACGGGCCGCATCTTCAACACCGAACTGCTCAACGCCTGGGAACTGGGCAACATGCTCGACGTGGCCGAGGTGGTGGCCGAGTGTGCCCTCAACCGCCAGGAAAGCCGCGGCGGTCACTCGCGCGAGGATTTCCCCAAGCGCGACGACCAGAACTGGCTCAAGCACACCCTGGTCTGGAAGAAGGACAGCAAGGTGCAGATCGGCTACAAGCCGGTGGTCATTACCAAGTACCAGCCCAAGGAACGCGTTTACTAGTGAGGCGACCATGCAGGTAACACTGAAAATCTTCCGCTATAACCCCGAAGTAGATAAGACCTTCCACTACGAAACATACACCCTCGAGGCGCATGAGACCGACCGTGTGTTGGATCTGCTCGAACTGGTCAAAGGTCACACGGATGGTACGCTCTCGTTCCGCCGCTCGTGCGCACACGGCGTGTGCGGTTCGGATGCGCTGCGTATCAATGGCCGCAACCACCTGGCCTGCAAAACCCTTGTCCGTGATGTGGGGACCAAGATCACGGTCGAGCCACTGCTCGGCCTGAAGGTCATCAAGGACCTGATCGTGGATATGGAGCCCTTCTTCGACAACTATAAGAAGGTGCTGCCCTGGTTCATCAACGACAGCCCATTACCTGAGGGCGGGCGCGAGCGCCTGCAATCGCCTGAGCAGCGTGCGCGCTTCGACGACACCACCAAGTGCATCCTGTGCGCAGCCTGCACCACCTCCTGCCCATCGTTCTGGGGTGGGGAGGAATATCTCGGACCTGCTGCCCTGGTGGCTGCTCACCGCTTCGTCTTCGACAGCCGCGACGAGGCCGCTGATAAACGTATGCACGTCATCACCGAGACCGATGGCATCGCCCGCTGTCACACAGTCTTCAATTGCACCATGGCCTGTCCGCGTGAGATCGAGATCACCAAGGCCATCGGTGAGTTGAAAATGGCAATGATTACAGGTAAAGTGTAGTTACAAGGTAAGCAAAAGGCCGTGTCTCTCGACGCGGCCTTTTTTTGTTTGGCGGTGTTCTATAATCAGAAAAAGGAGTCCCCATGTGCCGAAGCATCAAACCCCTGCGCCTGCCCGACCGTCCCGCCACGGAAACGGAAGTGTACGAAGCCGCCCTGCAATACGTCCGCAAGGTGAGCGGATATCGCAAGCCATCCCGCGCCAACCAGGCCGCCTTCGACGCTGCGGTAATGGAAATTGCCCAAGCCACGAGGAAAATGCTGGAGGCGCTGCCCGCGTCGAAGTGAAGAAGTGAACCTGTCAGGTTCACCATATTTTATAGACTTTACAATCCCAAAGCCTGCTTCCCCTCGGCCAGCAACTCGTCGTAGCGGCGTTCAAGGCCGGGATTCGCTCCCCGCAACCCCTCGACCACCTGCTCGGTCCACAACAGATATTCCCGTCTGCGCTGCAGGGACCAGTCGGCAGGCGGAGTGTTCAGGATATCGTTGACGTTGCAGATCTTGTCGGCCAACTTGAGTTGTTTGGCGCGATGTGATTTGTGTGGCGCATGCTCGACCTGCAGGCGTTTGCGCTCGGGCTTGGGCAGGCCTTTGTCGTCGGTGACCTCCATCACGAGGAATAGCACCTCCGCGCCGAACTCGGCTTCGATCTCCTCGGGACGCGTGCCCGTATCCTCGACAGTGTCATGCAGGAGGGCAGCCACCAGCAGAGAAACATCCTGCACGCCGCCGATGGAGGCCAGGGCCTCGGCTACTTGAAGCGGATGATTGATGTAGGGCGAGGCGTGACTGTCTTTGCGTCGTTGGTCGCGGTGCTTCTCGGCCGAGAAACGCGCTGCCTTGAGCAGAAGGTGTACATCGTTCATGTCATAACTCCCTTCGATAGGTGCGGTGGGTCTTGTAGAAATCCACGCCGAAGTTTTCCATCTCACGCTGCATGGCTTCATTTTCAACGCCGATCTGGACCACCTCGGCATGACGGATGCGCGGATTCTCCTGGATGGACTTGAACAATTCACTATACAAAATCGCTGTTCCACCTGAGCCGCGGTATTCGGGCAGTAGTCCCGCCCCGTTGATGTTGATCCAATCGGTGCGGCGCAATTCGCGCAGCAGAGTCAACCAGCCGAAGGGGAACAGGCGTCCGCAGGTGCGTTGCAGCGCGGCAGAGACATCCGGATAGGCCAGCAGGAAGCCGACGGCCTGGCCGTCCTTCATCACCAGCTTGATCAGTTTTGGGTCCGCCAGCCAGATTAGTTGATTGAACAGGCCATTGACCTCTTCATCGGTCAGCGGGGTGTTGCCCGAGGTGCCTTCGATGGCGCGGTTGTAGAGTTCCTTGAGATGCGGGATTAGCGCACGCAGGTCGGCGCGGGTGGAACAGCGCAGGATGTGCAGCCCTCGGCGTTGGGCCAGGCGGTCGGCCAGCGCGTGGATGCGCGGCGGGAACTGGATGTTCGCGCCAAGATAGCCCGAGACGGATTCGTCGTGTGGGACGAATCCCTGGGCCTCGATTAACGGGGCGTAATAGGCGGGGTTGTAAGGCAGGCCAAAGGCGGGACGATGCTCGAAACCTTTCACCAGCAGACCGAATCCATCCAGTGGAGTAAAGCCTTTTGGACCAAGGATACGGGTCAGCCCGCGCGAGCGCGCCCAGGCAAATCCCGCCTCGAAGAGTCCCGTTGCGGCGGAGAGGTTGTCCTCGCATTCGAAGAGATAGAAGAAAGCCGTGGATTCGTGGTTGAACTCGTTGTAGCGGCGGTTGTCCAACACAGCCAGGCGGCCTACGGGGCGAGTCCCTTCGTCCGCAGGATCGCTTCGCTGATAAGCGAGAAGGAAGCAGGCTTGGGAATGTCGGTAGTACGGAAACCGTTTGGGGTCCAGGCGGGCTCTTTCGTCCATTTGCAGGGGCGGCACCCATTGTGGGACGTCCCGATAAATGGAGAACGGCAGGGACAGGAAATCCCGTACCTGCTTTTTATCGGAGAGGTTGACCTGGATCGTTTGCATAAAAAAGTAGAGGCACGGTACCCGTGCCTCTACAGAACCTACATCGATTTGGCGCGCTCGGCCATTTGGTTTCTCAGATTGTGAATGTCTCGGTCGATGGTGAAGAGCGCACCCAGATAGAAGACGAAGCATAGCACCCAGGCGATGACGCACACCCAAAGGATGGTGTTGCCCTGTCCATATACAAGGGACAGCGCGCCCGCCAGCGCGGGAGCGGAGGCGGCGCCAATGTTCTCGATGAAATATTCCACCGCCTGCGCCGTGGAGCGGATCTCGGGCACGGTCACGTCATACACAGTGGCGGTGACATTGGGTGAGGAGAGCGGCATAAAGAGAGCCGTCAGACACATGTAGATGAGAAAGGTGGTCTTGTCTTGCACGGGAGTGGTGATGGCCATGTAGATGAATACTGCGCCCAGCAGCACGCCCGCGCTCGAGACGATGATGCGGCCCTTGTTTGTGTACTTGAACAGCCAGTCGCCCATATAGCCGCCGACGAAATATCCCGCCGCCAGGATCAGGATGACGGGCGCCATCGTGGTCAGCACGGAGTTGTTGTCGTAGCCGCGCTCGGCCATCAGATAGCCAAAGAAGAAGTAGGTGATGACGTTCCAGGGGAAGACACCCGCGAAGCCTTGCAGGAAGACGAACCACATGGTGGGTTTCTTGAAGATCTCGACGGCTTCCTTCCACGAGAAATGGAACTGTCCGATCTCTTCGGCGTTCTTGTCGGCGTACTCGGGCTCGGCCTGCCCGCGCGGCATTTCCTTGACGCCGAAGTAGATGGCCACGGCGATGACCAGTCCCAGCGAGCCTGTGATGTAAAAGGCCACGCGCCAGCCGCCGATTAACGGGGCCACCATTAACGCCAGGATCATGCCCATCAGGTAGCCGATGGGCTGGGCCAGTTGCAGGATGCCGTAGATCTTTCCACGCAGTTCGGGGCCGAAGTAATCGGCCACCAGCGAGTACAGGCCAGGGTACGAAGAGTCGTCGATGCCCGTCGAGGCGCGGGTCGTTAGGAAGGAGGGATAGGTGCGCACCACGGAACTCATCCAGGTAGTGGCGCCCCAGATGAAGGAGGCCAGTGCCAGCAGTTTGACGCGCGCATAACGATCATACAGGTAGCCCCAGATGGGATAAAGCAGCGTGCCGACCAGCAGCGCCCCAGAGTTGATCAATCCCCATTGGGCCAGGTCGATCTTGAAATCGGCCATGATATCCTGCTGCATGGGGCCGATCATCAATTTGTCGGTCTGGTGCAGGAGCATGAAGAAGAAAAAGACGACAACCACGAACCAGCGATAACGCGAACTTTTTTGCGACATCGGAAACCTCGCTTGGTGGATTTGATTAAGTATCAGGGCTCAATCGTCAGGTGTCAAGTGGCGGGTGTCAGACCGGGCGTGTTACTCGTCCAGGTCCTCTTCGGAAAGAATTTCCCCGGCCAAAGCCTGCAAGGCGGCCACATCCTCGGCCTTGTCCACTTTGACGGCACGCCAGTATTGCTCCAGCAGGTCGAGCGGACCCAGGCTGCTGACGGTCTGACCCTCGGGGATGCGGACGCGCGACTCGATCTGCGGCCGCTTGACGAGGTGAAACTCGAAGGTGTTTTCGGCATATTGACGCAGGGCGGACTCGTCGATCAGTGTGTCCCACTCGCGTGGATACTCTACCGCCAGTTTGACAATGGCCCCGTCCATCTTTTTGGGATCGGGCAGTGCAGCCTTGAGAACCTCGGTCACATTTTCACTGGACGTGAGGGTGATCCGCCGTTCGAGGAACGGACGCGTCCCCTCGATCTTTTTCCAGTCGACCCTGGCGCTGCCGCGCGAGACCTCCGCGAGGATGAAGAACTTGTCGTCACGGGCCTCGCCGAAGTCCACGCGCTCGATGGAGCCCGGGTAGATCACAGGCGGGTGCTGTCCCTGGTTCACGTCCTGCGGCTTGTGGATGTGGCCCATCGCCACGTAATCCAGCCGTCGGTCCTTGACCAGCGCCGTCGGCAGGACCAAATCCGCGCCGAGCATGACCATGCGCTCCGCGCCGAAAGTGGCGCCTTCGACCGAAGCGTGCGCAGTGAGGATCATCGGCAGGGACGGGTCCGCTTCTGCCAGCCAGCCCTCGACCAGCCCGGAGATGCGCTCTTCGATGTTCGAGAAGATCTCTTCGGGTTTTTCGGCGCTCAGTTCGAGCGAGGCCATCAGGCTCGAGCGCGCGATCCACGGCATGGCGATGACTTGGGCGGGCACGCCCCACAGGTCATCGGGGCCGAGGAATTGCGGCCGGTCCAGCACGCGCACATATGGGACTTCGAGCGTGGCAAATTCCTGGATGGCATGTGCGCGTCCCGCCGCGGGCGAGAGGTCGTGGTTGCCGACCAACAGCAGGGTGGGAATCTTTGCCTGTGAGAGGCGCATGATGCGCCTGCCCCACTCACGCTGAAAGGTCGGGGCGGGGGAGCGATCCTTGTAGGCGTCGCCCGCGAAGATGACCAGGTCCACACGTTCGCGGATGGCCGCGTCCACGATGGTATCCAGCGACTTGAGGAAGTCGAGCACGCGCAGCGGCAATCCTGTGGCGGGGTCGTGCCGCCCGTAGTTGGCCATGTCGATATGGGCGTCGGCGAAGTGTAATATTTTCATCGTTTACCGTTTTTTCCATCCTGAAAGAAGTTTCAGAGATGCTGACCAGGCGCTTCGACTTCGCTCAGCGCGGATCATGGTTTCAATCCCAATTCCTGCAGGGCCTGCACGGCGGGGAACCAGTTCGGGTGGACCTTGAGCGCGGCGCGGTAATCGTTGATGGCCAGTTGGGTCTGGCCGAGCATGGAGTATGCGCGTCCGCGCCAGAGCAGGGATTCTTCCAGATCGGGCTTGGGGCGCGGCTTGAGCGTGGTGGTAGCCAGGTCGATCACGTCCTGGTAGCGGCCGGTGTAGAAGTAGGCGAAATAGGGCCCCGTCTGATACCACATCATGCGGAAGGGACGCTGGTTCTCGGCGCTGTTGATCTGGGCGTAGGCGGTGAAGGCCTCGTCGTAGGCGCGCGCGGCGTCGGCGTAATTATCCAAGGCGACCTGGCTGGTGCCTTCGTTGAAGAGGGCAAAGTAGCGGTCCATGCCCGTCAGACTCTGACTCTCCTGCTGGGCACGCTGCAGGGCGATGCGGGCGGCGGTGTCTTCATCAGCCAGCGGACCCAGCAGGCTCATCACGTCACGGTCGCGGTTGGCGGGGTAAACCACCACGAAGATGTAATCGAACGAACGCCAGCCGTTCATAAACTCGTCATAGGAGATGCGGAAGTTCGGGCCGTCGTTCCAGGTATCCTGCACGGTGACTTCGCGTTTGGCGTCGTCGTAACCCGTGATGAACTGGTAATGGCCCATCCAACTGACGACGCCCAGCGCATCGCCTTCGAAGTAGCCTTTCTCGGCCACCACGGGGAATCCCGCCGCGAGCAGGCGTTTGACCAGGTCGATGTCGCCGCCGTAACGCAGGACGGAGGTCATGCCCGGGACGTTCGCGGAGATGAAGTCCTGGAGCTCGTAGGGCATCACGTTCTTGTCGGTGTTGGCGGGCTGGCCCTTGCTATCGGTGTTGCCCGGCATGACCGTCCGCCCGATCACATCGCGGTCGCCGCTCCAGCCCCAGAAGTTGAGCGCCATCGAGAAGTTGGCGGGACCGCAATAATTCCAGCGGTTGTGCTGATGCTCGTAGCGGAAGCCCGTCAGGTTAACAGAACCCGGTAGGGGCGTGGACGTGGCGGTTGGCGTGGAGGTGGGTCCCAGCCGGGTGGGAGTAGGCGTCCCAGTGGCGGGCGGGGTGAGGGTCAGCATGTACTCGGCGCGGGTGGTCGCCAGGATGGAGTCGAAATCCACCTGTTGCTGACTGGGCTGGAAGACCGCCTCATCGGGCGGGTTGAAGTAGTAGTTGATCTGTGTCCGCAGGTTGTCCACGCGCCAGGCCAGGCGCTCGTGGATGGGCGGCAGGAAATACAGGCCGACCGCCAGCACCAACCCAAGCGGGATCAGCCAGAGCCATTTTCGTTGGGGTAACATGGCGAAGATTATAAAACAAAACAGGGGGTGACCCGGGAGTTGAGGCGGCGAAAAGGACGAAAAATGCCGGGATTTCTGCATTTTTTGACAAATTTTCCCTACATCTCTCCAAAGTGGACATTTTCTCACTTGTTTCTCATAAAAGCCCATAACCTTTTGGCGGCCCCTGGCGACTAGGTTTTTTGTATAGCAAGAACCTGACCAAAGGAGACAACCATGCGAAAAAGTACCCTGTTCATTTCCGCCGCCCTGACCGCCTTCATGCTGGCCGTGCTGGTCGGTGTGGCGTCGGCGTATCAGAACGTCGTCAAATCGAGCGTGGCTGCCGTGCAACCACCCACGTCTGCCCCCATCGTCGAAAACATTTCCGCCCCGGCGGCGGTCGCTCCCACGACGGCTGCGATCACGCCCGAGCAGGCCGCCGCGCTGGCCTCGCAGGTGTTGGGACGTACCGACCTCTTTAGCGTGGAAACCGCCGACTTCAATGGCATGCAGGCCTACCTGGTGACCTTCAGCTCGGGCGACCTGGTCTACGTCAGCCCCGAGGGCCAGATCCTTTCCATTGGCAAGATCACGCCGACCGTGGTGGTCAACACCGTGCCTTCGCATCGCAAGAAGCAGGAGGACGTCAGCGCCCCCGCGCAGACGGGCGGCGGCAGCGATAATGGAGGCGGGGAAGACCACGATGGTGGCGAAGACCACGACGATTAGGATCCCTTATGGCTCCCAATTCTCCCAACAAACCCGCGTCCCGCAACTGGAACGACATCCAGATGTTCCTGGCCGCCCTGGCCATGGCGCTGACGCTCGGCCTGTGGAACCTGTTCGCAGGCCCCGACCGTGCGCTGGCAAAGGAAAGCACCCAACCGACCCAACCGCCGCCTCCCCAGCCCATCTCTGAACAGCCGGCTACGGCGGCCCCCACAGCCCTGCCACAGATCAAGATCTACCTGGGCGGTGTAGCCCCGCAGACCCAGATCACCGTTACCAACGTCCGCAAGGGCGGTGGAGGCGGAGGCGGTGGTGGCGTCACCCTGCCCGGCACGGGCGGCGGAGGTGGAGGCGGTGGTGGAGGGGGCGGCGGCGGAACAGGTTCCTCGTAAGATGATCCACCGCCTGTCCTTCCGCGCGATGGGCACGCACATGCTGGCCTGCCTGGACGTGGACTCGGGCCAAGCCCCCGAAGTCCTCGCCCGGGTGCCAGCCTGGTTCGAGGAATGGGAGCAGGCCCTCAGCCGCTTCCGCCTCGACAGCGAACTCTCGCACCTCAACCGTTCGAACGGCCGCCCCATACCCGTCTCCGAGACGTTCTGGCAGGTCTTTCGGGCCGCGCTGGACGCCGAAGCCTGGACCGACGGGCTGGTCACGCCCACCATCGCGGACTCCCTGCGTGAGGTCGGCTATGACCGCGACTTCGACCTGTTGGCGGGTGTACGCCTGCCGACGCATCTCCCCACGCTGACGGCGGTCCGCCCGCTCTCTGCTGTGACCTGGGACGAAGCCGGGCGCACCATCAGCCTGCCCGAAGGGATCCGCCTCGATTTCGGCGGTGTGGCCAAAGGCTGGGCCGCCCACCAGGCCATGCTGCGACTCTCCGAGTATGGTCCCGCCCTGATGAACGCCGGCGGCGACGTGGCCTCCAGCGGCCCGCTGTTGAACGGCGGCTCGTGGGAGGTCACGATCACCAATCCGTTCACGCGCAAGGAGGAAGACAGCCTCGGGACGATCCTGCTGCGCGGCGAGGCCGTAGCCACCTCGGGTACCGATCACCGTCGCTGGCAGCAGGGCGACTTCTTGCGCCACCATATCATCGACCCGCACACGGGTCTGTCCGCGCAGACCGATGTGCTGAGCGCCACCGTCGTCGCGCCGACCGTGCTCGAGGCGGAGGCCGCCGCCAAGTCCGCGTTGATCCGCGGCGGACTGGCGGGTATGGCCTGGCTCGATGCCGACCCCAGCCTGGCAGGCTTCATCGTCCTCGAAGACGGCCAGGGCTTGTATAACGAAAGACTCAGGAAGTATCTCTGATGTCGTTGCGAGAAGGCCCGAGGGCCGACGACGTGTGCCACGTCAGTGGTAAGCAACCTCCTGTTGTCAAAGAATGATGAGGTTGCTTCGGGCTTCGCCCTCGCAACGACATGAAAGAAAGTAGGTAATATGCCCGCAAATCTCCCCGAACCCGCCGAGATGGAATCCTCGGTCAACCTCCAGACCTTTCTCACCTTCCTGCTCGCGCTGACGGCCGGCCTGCTGCTGGCGGTGCTGGTGCTGCCGAGCTGGCTGCCCAACATGGCCTTCTCGCTGGGCGGTGAAGCCCCCAAGGTCTTCTGGTACCTGGCGCGCGCCACGGCCTTCGCCTCGATCAGCCTGCTGTGGGTTTCGATGGCGCTCGGCCTGAGCATCACCAACAAGATGGCGCGCCTGTGGCCCGGAGCGCCCGCGGCCTTTGCCATCCATGAGTACGTCAATTTGCTGGGCATCGCCTTCGCCATCTTCCACGCGTTGATCCTGCTGGGCGACCATTACATCGGTTTCACCTTCGTGCAGGTGCTGATGCCTTTCTCCACCACCACCTATCGTCCGTTCTGGGTGGGCATCGGCCAACTGGGATTTTACGTCTGGCTGCTGGTGACGCTCAGTTTCTACGTGCGGCAGGGCATCGGCCAGAAGACGTGGCGCGTCATCCACTACGCCAGTTTTGCCATGTACCTGATGGGACTCTTCCACGGCATCTTCACCGGCACCGACTCGGGCCTGGACTGGGTGCAGAAATTCTACTGGCTCTCGGCCGGCAGCCTGCTCTTCCTGTTACTGTACCGCATCCTGGCCAGCGCCGCGGACAAGCTCTTCCCGCAGAAACCGCAGCCACGACCTGCCCCGGCCGCCCGTCCCGTTCCCGTCCCTGCGGCGACGGCCGTCTCCACGACCCCGTCTCGGGCGAGGGCGCCGCAAGGCTCGGATTGAAGATAAAAAAAACGCTGACCAGGAATGGTCAGCGTTTTTTTATCGTTGCTGTATCTTGCGCTTACGGGATGGACTCGGCCAGGCGCAACACATCCTCTCTGGAGATCGACTCCGACTCGACGATCAGGAAGAAGGTGCGGCCATCGGCATCCCAGAGGAGCGACGCGCCCTGCCCGGGGTGTGCAGCGGCCTTCCATCGGGAGGGATTCCAGGCCCGCACGGGGTCGGCCAGGTTGTAGAAGCCCATGGCACCCTTGTAGAACACGGCGGGATGTCCGTTCACGGAGAGCACCTGGGGTTGGTTTTTCAGGTTCACGACGAGGTAGACAGCCAGGTCGCAATCCGATGGGCGGTCGGGATCGTAGCCGTTGGGACAGTCGCCGTGGAGAACCTCGAGCTGGATCGTGTGCCCCTGGGCGTCCCGCCACTGGTAGGCGGCGGAGGAAGGCGTCTCCGCGTACATGGATCCGTAGAACAGCGCGGCCCGCTCCTGCAGGGTGTATCCGGCTGGGACCCAGGCGGGCAGTTTGTCGAAGTAGGGCTGGCTGGCGGCGATCTCCTGTGGGCTGGACGCGGTCCACAATTGGGAATAGGACTCGGTCTCGGCCTCCAGGGTGGGCGTGACAATATCGTCAGTGACCAGGACGGTCGTGCCACGCACGATGATCTTTGCAATGATCGAGTCGACGGCGGACTGGGCGGCGGCGCGCAGCGAGGGTGACAGGGCCAGGCTGAGGGTCAGGATCAGGCTGAAGGTCAGGGCGGACGCGAGGGCGAGACGTCGCGCCGCAGGACGATGGGTCGGCGAGGGGGAGTCTTTCAGCGTGAGGCGGTCATATAACGCGGCGGCAAATTCGGGCCGCGGTGGCTGGCGGAAATTCGAGAGGAAATCGTCGTTCATGGTTCCTCCAGGGCGGTGCGCAGGCGCTGCACGACGCGGTGCAGCAGGCTGCCCACGTTGGATTCGCTCAGGTGGGTGAGGCGGGCGATGGCGCGGTTGGTGAGTCCCGCCCCGTATTTGAGCGCCACCAGGTCGCGTTCGCGTTCGTCGAGCTGACCCAACTGGGCGGCCAGCCGTTCGAAATCGGCCCGCCGCTGGACCAGGCTTTCGACGTTCTCCCCGCCGCTGACGGCCGCCGCCGCCTCCAATGGGACTTCGGGGTGCGGCCTGCGGAAATGGTCGGCGGCCACGTGACGGGCGATGGTGAACAGCCAGGTGGAGAATGCGGCCAGGTCGCGGCGGTAGCGCTGACGGTTGCGCCAAGCCTTCTCGAAGGTCTCGGCGGTCAGGTCTTCGGCCAGGCGCCCATCGCCCACGCGATAGCGGAAGAAGTTGTAGATGCGCGGCAGTTCCGCCCGATACACGGACTCCCAATCCACCTCGCGGGCGGGGAACAGCGACTTGCCGAGCGAACGCAGCGACTCTGTCATCCTATTTCATTATACGGCCCGGTGGAGAAAGTATCACACGATGGAGTCAATGTATAATTTTTGGGGAAACAAGTTGTGCTTTCATACGCAGGAGGTGGAGTTTGGCATCAAGGGCTGCAAAGGAAATTCGTTGATGAGTAGGAGCAGTAACCTGGAAAAAGGGAAATGGATCGGGATCTTGTTGTTCGGCTTCTCTGTTTGTCTCTTGTTGACAGGAACGCTCTACGTTAACAGAGAAGCACTCCATGTGCGACACCTGTTTGGAGATTTCTACCTTCCTCCCTGGAATGGATTCGTACGCATTACAGGTCTGGAGCCGCCAGCCGATGCCAAAGTCATTGCTTATGCTTACGATGACTGGATCATGGATTGGGAATATTATCTGGCCTTCGAGACCGATCACAAGACAATCGAGCGCTGGCTATCCGCGGCCCCGCCCTTGGATGTGGAGATATGGACGAGGGGACCTGCCCCCTTTGAGGCACTCAAGCCTTCTTTTGGCATGGACAGCGTCATGCAATGGCATGACGAAAATGGTTTGGCGCGTTACGATGGCGATGAGCGCCTGGTGCGCCTGGTGACTTCCGATCAGATTTGGTACGCAGCTGTGGATCGATGTTGCGATGGAATGCGTTTTCATGACGGGAGTCTGGTTGTCCTCGACCCAGAGTTGAACCAGGTTTGGGTGGCAAGTTGGGGGTATTAGCCAATTCAGAAATTAGGACACGACCTGTTTCATTTCAAGCAATGTTCTTGTTTTGCGACGATACTATTTCAAGAGGATGACATGGATGAAACTTTGAGAACCGCGCTTGCCCGACAATTTGGGGCCACCATTGACATGCTCGAGAATGCCATGCTGGCCTGTCCCGACTCATTATGGCAGGTCCGCCTGTGGGAGGATCCGCAGTTGCCGAGGGCCTCCGAGTTTTGGTATATCGTTTATCACACCCTGTTTTGGCTGGATCTGTATCTGTCTGGCGCCACCGAAGGCTTCCTGCCCCCCGCTCCGTTCACGCTCGATGAGCTGGACCCGGCGGGTATCCTCCCAGAGAGATCCTTCGAAAAGGAAGAATTGCAGTCCTATCTGGAGCATACGCGCAGGAAATGCCAGGCGACCATCGAAACCCTGACCGATGAGAAGGCCCGCCAACTTTGCACCTTCCCCTGGGGAGAGGTTACGTTTGCGGCCCTGCTGTTGGACGATATGCGGCATGTCCAGGAACACGTCGCACAGTTGAATTTGATCCTCGGTCAGAAGGCCAACTGGTCTCCACGGTGGGTGACCAACGCAAGGAAAGACACATGACTGGAAAAGCAATCAGGGACGCCGTGCAGTGTCTC
The DNA here is from genome assembly GCA_016191845.1 of Chloroflexota bacterium. Taxonomy (GTDB): domain Bacteria; phylum Chloroflexota; class Anaerolineae; order Anaerolineales; family Villigracilaceae; genus JACPVF01. Next base: position 496,317 of record JACPVF010000007.1, on the reverse strand, counting down.
TGATTTGAGTGAGATGGATTTATAATTTTGGGAGGGATAAATGGTGTTATACAGCAAAATTGCTATTTAATCCCCCCAATTTTGGATTTTATACGGCACGCTATGTAAGCCGTAGTTGGGCGTTTTATTGAGTTTTTTCCTGCTTCCAAGCAGAGTCCACGCTTGCCCACACGCATGGCATTCTGTAGGAGTGTGCAGGGTGGCTGCCGGCAAAATAATCTAAAAGGAAACCTTACCATGCAACCATTCCCCCGATTAAGTCACCGAGAACGGGAAACAATACAACTTTTATTGGAAGGAAAAAGCAATAAATTAATTGCGCTGGCTATGGGGGTCTCTGAGCGCACGGTCGAGTTTCACTTGAAGAATATCTACGCAAAATTTCAAGTCCATTCGAGAATGGAACTGGTTTTGAGGCTGAAAAACGACATAAATTGGCTTGAATCTGAAAAACTAGGGGATTCCACAGTTGCGGACGGGGGGATTTTTGCTGAAAATGGCGGCGGACTCAATTTATCGAATTGGGTTACATCTTTGAGAGAAGCCGTCTTTAGAATCGGCAAGGAGTTAAAAGTGAAGGTTTCTTCAGATTCGGACACCGACAACAAAACGGGCCCAATTACGTTCTTCGAATCCATTCGCAAGTGCCTGACGAAATACGCGGATTTCACGGGTCGCGCATCGCGGCCCGAATTCTGGTGGTTTGCGTTATTCGTCGCCATCTGTACTTCGGCCCTGGAACTCTTGAATGAGAAACTGGGAGGCATATTTTTGCTGGCCGTCTTGTTGCCCCTGCTGGCAGTTGGGGCACGCCGTCTCCGTGACAGCGGTAAAAGCGCATGGTGGCAATTGTTTCTCCTGGTTCCAGTTGGCGGCATTGTAATAGTGGGGATTTTATGGGCAGCGCCATCGACAGATTCTTTGTCGGAGAAAGAAGCACTTTCAGCATAGACGCCAGCCGACAAGGCATGTGCTTGAATCAAGAACGGACGACCTGTGCAGGTCGTCCGTTTCGTTTTCTACTATTTCACTTCGCCGTCGATCATGCCGCCTTGCGGGCCGCCCGCGGAGCCTGAGTGTAAAGTGCCCCACCTACAAACTGTTCCGGCCTATGGCAAAGACTGGAAATGATGTATCTTTGTAAAATACAAAGGGTTTAAATACAGTGTACTGATTCCTGTGTCCTTTATCAATAATGATAAGAGAGATTTGAGGTTCTTATGAATGAAGAAAAATGTCTTGGTCCTGACCTAATACTGCGCCCCGCCCGGTTGTCAGATATCAACGCCTTGGCAAAACTTGTCCATGATGTCGCGGAAATGGAAGGCGATTCGCTTTTTGTCCTTACCGCAGAAGAACTGGCAAATGAATGGAAAAGCGAAGGTTTCAAGGTGGAACGCGATGTTTTTGTCGTAGAAACCAGGGACGGGCGTTTGGTGGGCAGTGAGGAATTCTATAACGAAAGGGGCCACTACAAACTTAAAGCAGATGGATGTGTCCATCCAGAATTCAGAGGACGGGGTATTGGTTCGTCCCTGCTGGAGAAGGTGGAAGAGCGCGCGCAGACTGAAATGGAGCTTGCCGCGCCTGATGTACAGGTAGTCGTCCAGAGTTTGATCAATAATAAGGATGAAGCAGGACATAGCCTGTTGCGCAACAATGGATACTCTCCCGTTCGCTATTATTGGCGCATGGAAATTAAATTGCAGGAGGCCCCTGCTCCTGTGACTTTTCCTGCTGGTATCGAACTGCGACCCTTCGTCAAAGAGGAACATGCAATTGCAGTCTGGCAGGCAGATAATGAGGCCTTCCGTGACCATTGGGGTAGTCATGACCGAGTTTATGAAGAGTGGTCGCATGGAAAATTCGGCAATCCAAATTTCGACCCCACGCTGTGGATGATTGCCTGGGATGGGGATGAAGTGGCGGGGTTTTCACAGAACCGATTCCGTAAAGGGATCGGTTGGATCGGAACCATTGCTGTCCGCCGCCCTTGGCGAGGAAAAGGTCTTGGCATTGCCTTGTTGCGCCATACCTTTGGGGAGTTTCACAAGCGTGGTACAACCACCATCGGCCTCGGCGTGGACTCTGCCAACCTCACAGGAGCCACACGGCTTTATCAACGCGCAGGCATGACTGTGGCAGGTGAATTTGCCATGTACGAAAAAGAGCTGCGGGCTGGAAAAGAAGGGTAATATACTTGAATCAAACACGGACGACCTCATGGTCGTCCGTTTCGTTTTCTACTCTTCCGCCACGGTGTGGACCTCAAGCCAACTTTTTTGTAAGTTGACATTCAATCTGATTTTCTGCATACTATAAACAATCTGGGGGCGTGCCTCAGGGAAGACCCATTGAAAGGGAGCGAAACCAATGGTCACCCACACATTTCCAATCGATCCAGCCGAGAGAGCCATTAGAGGGATGGAAGAGAATCAGTTCCACATAGGCCTGACAGGGCTATTGGAAGAACTTTGCATTTGATGGACGCGCCTGAATTCGAACCAAAACTTCATTTCATTCGATATGCAGAACTTGTTATTCGATGCATGGAACCTATCATTCGATGCGAAGAACCTGTCGCTCTATGTGAGGAACTTCTCACTTGATGTGAAGAATCTTTTACTCGATGAGAGGAACTTCCCACTCGATGTGAAGAACTTGTTATTTGATACGAGGAACCTCTTACTCGATGATAAGAACCTGTTTCTCGATGTAAGGAGCGTTGTACAAAACGATAACTTCTTGTGTGAGAGCGTTCCTGCCGCGGGCGGAAACGCTTAAAAACCAAAGCCAATAAGGAGAAAAAACATGGCTCGCCAAAAGAAACTGTCCCCCTTTGTCGAAGGTGCCCAACAGCGCCTGAACGCCCTCTCCACCATCGACCCCGCCCTGGACCTGGGCAACGGCCTGACCCTGGCCGCGTACCGCGCCGAGGTCACCTCTGCGCAGGCCAAACAGGACGCGTACAACACCCTGCTCTCGCAGGTGGACCAGGCCTACAACGAATTCCAGGCCGCTGAAAAGGCCATCCGCGACCTGAGCGAACGCATGCTGGCGGGTGTCGCCTCCAAGTACGGCAAGAACAGCAGCGAATACGAAATGGCAGGCGGCAAACGCAAGAGCGAACGCAAGCGCCCCACCCGCAAGACGACGGCGGCATAGACTGGAAAGGAAGGCAGGGACGCCGTGAGGTGTCCCTGCTTTCGACGAAAATGGATGTATAATTTTTTGAAGGATAAAGGGTCGTTATACAGCGTGCTGTATAAACCATAGTTGGTTTGCTTCGTGCAAAATCATTTTATGAATCTTAGGTAAAAGAAAACATGGCGACTTTCGACCAACGCAAGCAAAAGGTAAATACTCAATACAACATTGCTGGAAATGTAAACTTCAGTAATGTAGATAATGGTATAGAGTTTGTCCGAGAATTACAAAAATTGCGTGACGAAATTAAGGGTATAGTAATTAATAAATTAAATTCGGAAGCGGTAAAAGATTTAGAAGCAAAAAATTAATCAAGTTGTCTCACAAGCAGAGAGTTCAAAGCCCGACAAAAAAAGTATGCTTGAAAATCTTCAAGAGGCTCAAAGGTTATTAGGTAGTGTCGCCTCGGCAGCAGGATTAATTAAAATACTTGCAGAGGCGGCGGAAGTAATTAGGAGACTATTCTAATGGCAGAATTTGATCAGAGAGGACAGCAGGTAAATAAACAATTTAATGCTGAAAACATAACAATTCTTTCAGCGGATAATGAGAGAATAAAGTCTTTTTTAGAGAGCGAAATAAAGAAATATACGAAAATGGATTTCTTAATTGTTGCCCGTTCAAATTCAAAGGCAATATTGTCTCGACAGCGCAGAGCTTCTATTGGCGATTGGTTTAAATTATTAGGCTTTTTCTGGAAATTAATTGTAGTAACGGTACGCCAACTTTATAAAATCCAGACTCAACTGCTTAATGATGAAAGGTTAGATGATGACATGCAACGAATTGGCAAAAGCGTATTGAGTATGGGAAAAGATTGGGTACAAATCGAAATAGACACGTCAGAAAATGTAAAAATCACTTTTGAGCCTCCACTTTTAGGCGAACTTGAAAGGCTAAAAGGTGGTTAACTAAAAACGCCAGTCGACAAAGCGTGCACTCCGTTTCGCTTCGTTCACGGGGTGAGCAGCCTGACGCTGGGGATTCTGCACACATCACAAGCCTTTTTCACGCCTTATCATTTTTCTGGTTGGACGGCTTCGCCGTCCCCGCCCCAGTGCGGGTAACGCAAACCGTTAGCGTGCTGTCGTAGTTTCATATTCTGGAGATAAACAGTATGAGTAATACAAGGGAAAAATATTCGGAATCGCAGAATATTTCATTGGTGTCACAGGTTAATCGGGTTTGTCCACTTTGCCAAGAACCTCTTTTCTATCAAAAAAATAATAAGACCCACAAAAACTACGAATTAGCACATATTTATCCCCTTAACCCAACTCTATTTGAACAAAAATTGCTTGAAAAAGAACCTCGTCTAAGTGATAACGTCAATGACGAAGATAATTTAATCCCGCTTTGCAAAATATGTCATGGGCAATTTGATAATCCCAGAACAGTAGAAGAATATCGAAAACTCTTTACCATAAAGAAAAGCCTGATTGAACGAAACACTCAGGAAAACATTTGGAAAAAGTATTCCATTGAAGAAGAGATTAACGAAATTATTGAAGCAATATACAATGATATCCAGCTAGAAGGTGATGCAAAGATTGATTTCAACCCCAAAGAAATTGATGATAAATTAGACGAAACTATCACTAGACCTACAAAACGCAAAATCAAGAATAACGTCACCGATTATTACATTCTTATTAGAGATAATTTCGCCGAATTAGATAGCACCAAAGGCGATTTATCCGAAACTATTTCGCTACAAATTAAAACTTACTACTTAAAACAAAAAGGAATGGGATTTGAGCAGCAAAAAATATTTGACAATATTGTCATGTGGATACACACAAAAACAAGCCCTAAAACCTACGATGCTGCTGAAATCTTAACATCTTTTTTTGTTCAAAACTGTGAGGTATTCTAGATGGCATTTCCTAGTAAATTCGTGAAATTTGACCAATCTATATTATCTAAAATAAGTTTACTAATTTTAGATAACACTGAATATATTGAATTGTCGGAGTTAGTAAAGCTAAGACTTTCCAAGTTTATTGATATTGGAGAATTTATGCTGGCGCTGGATGTACTTTATGTTTTAGGAAAAATCGAACTAGACGAAAGTAAGGAGCGCATAAAATATGTTAGTTGAAATTCAATGCGAAAAATTCCGCAAGAAAATAATAACATTCCATCCTGGGCTAAATGTTGTACTTGGCGATAGCACAGCGACAAATTCTATTGGAAAATCTACCTTACTAATGGTATTGGATTTTGTGTTCGGAGGAGAAACATTTCTAGAACACAATAAAGATGTAATTCAAGAACTTGGTCATCACGACTACAATTTCTCCTTTCAATTTGGAAGCGAGCAGCACTATTTTAGAAGAGGCATATACAAACCGGATTTAGTATTTAAATGCGACGATCAATATTCCCCCAAGACAAAACCTCTAAGCATTGAAGAATATAAAACGTTTCTTAAGACATCATACGAACTTTCGCAAATAGATTCGCCATTCAGAACAATCACATCATTATTTTCCCGTATCTGGGGAAAAGAGAACCTTGATGTGAAGCGCCCTTTGCATAATTTCGCACAGCAAAAGTATGTTGACTGCATCACAAACACAATCAAACTATTTGAAGAATACCGTTCTATAGAGATTCTGTCAGAAGAAGTTTCTCGAAAAAAAGAAGAAAAAACGGCTATTACTCAAGCCTTTAAAAATAAAATAATTTCTAAACCATCAAAGCCGCAATATAACAGTCACTTAGCAACTATTACAGCAATCAACAACGAAATTGAAGACATAAAAACCAATCTTGCAAAATACTCTGTAAATATTGCTGAAATCGCCAATAAAGAAATATTAGAATTGAAAGCCAGAAAAGACAAATTATTATCTGAAAAGTTTACTTTAGATACTCGCCTACAAAGAGTAAGAAACGATTTGTCTAACAACAAGAATATTAAAAGTAAACACCTATCCCCGCTTCTAAAATATTTCCCTGACATAAACATTGAAAGATTAGCCGAAGTTGAGTCGTTTCACTCTAATATTACAAAAATATTGGAAAAAGAACTTAGAAGCAGTGAAAGAGAGCTGAGCGCATTATTAGAAAATATTACATCCGAAATAGATACAGTCGACGAAAAACTTGAATCATTGATATCCAACAAAAAAATAGAAAATCCTAGCATAATTATCGATAGAGTTTACGGTTTATCCCAAGCACATGCAGCAGCATCTACCGAAATAGAGTATTTTGAAAAAAATAATCAGATCGTATCAGATTTTAAAGAAGCCAGAGAGCAATTGATAGTCGAGATGTCAAGAATTCTTGAATATATCGAGAATGTTGTAAACGACAAAACAAGACGTTATGTTACAGCTATTTACAATGAAGAACGGAGAAGTCCTATACTTCACCTGCATCAAAACAGATATTCTTTTGAAGTAGTTGAAGACACAGGAACAGGGAAAGCATACTCAAACCTTATTCTTCTAGACTTAGCTTTTTTAGAGATGACAAGACTGCCTTTCTTAATACATGATTCAGTCCTATTTAAAAACATACAGAACGATGCTGTCGCTGAATTGGTTGACCTCTATGAAAAAACTAACAAGCAAACTTTTATTGCAATAGATGAGATTGAAAAATACGGACAAGAGGCAGAATCGAAACTCATAAAAAGAACAGTTATTCAATTAGACAATAACAATGTTTTATATATTAAGGATTGGCGAAAATAACAGAGAGAAATTAAAAAGCACGCTAACAAAGCGTGCACCCCGTTTTGCTTTGCTCACGGGGCAAGCGGCCTGATGTGTGGGACTGCTGTCCTTCGGGCAGCGTGCGGCATTCTTGAGTTTTTCCTGCTCCCAAGTATCATCCACACCTGCCGCCAAACACTAATACACTCATTGAGTAAATTAAGCCCTAACAATCCTTAAATCAAAAACGGACGACCTGTACAGGTCGTCCGTTTCGTTATCTACTCTTTCACTTCGCCGTCGATCACGTCGCCTTGCGGGCCGCTCGCGGCGGGACCGCTGGGGCCCTGTCCATTGGGCTGGGGCTGGCCCTGGGCGTAGAGCTGCTGGCTCAGGGCATGGAAGGCCTGCTCCACTTCCTGGCTGGCCTTCTGGATGCGGGTCAGGTCGTCGCTTTGGGCGGCAGACTTGAGGTCATTGATCTTGGCCTCGATCGCACCGCGTTCGGCCGAGGGGACCTTGTCGCCCAGGTCGCGCAGGGCCTTCTCGGTCTGGTAGACCAGGCTGTCGGCGGTGTTGCGCGCGTCGATCACTTCGCGGCGCTTCTTGTCCTCAGCCTCGTGCTGACGGGCCTCCTGCACCTTGCGCTCCACCTCTTCCTTGTTCATGTTGGTCGAGGCGGTCACGGTCACCTTCTGCTCCTTGCCGCTGGCCTTATCCTTTGCGGTCACGTGCAGGATGCCGTTGGCGTCGATGTCGAAGGTCACCTCCACCTGCGGGACGCCGCGCGGGGCCGGTGGGATACCGTCGAGGCGGAAGCGGCCCAGGGACATGTTGTCGGCGGCCATCGGGCGCTCGCCCTGCAGGATGTGGATGTCCACGGCGGTCTGGTTATCCGCAGCAGTGGAGTAGGTCTCGGTCTTCTTGACGGGGATGGTCGTGTTGCGTTCGATCATCACGGTCATGACGTTGCCAAGGGTCTCGACGCCCAGCGAGAGCGGGGTCACGTCGAGCAGCAGGATGTCCTTGACTTCGCCGCCCAGGACGCCGCCTTGAATGGCCGCGCCCACCGACACGACTTCGTCGGGGTTGACGCCCTTGTTGGGTTCCTTGCCGCCCGTCAGCCTGCGGACCAGGTCCTGGACCATCGGCATGCGGCTGGACCCACCGACCAGCACCACCTCGTTGAGGCTGCCCGCCGAGAGGTTTGCGTCCTTGAGTGCGTTCTCGAACGGCTTGCGGCAGCGCTCCAGCAGGTCTTCGGTCATCTGCTCGAACTTCGAGCGGGTCAGCTTGAGCTGCAGGTGCTTGGGGCCCGAGGCGTCGGCGGTGATGTAGGGCAGGTTGAGCTCGGTCTCCATCATCGTGGAGAGTTCGATCTTGGCCTTCTCAGCGGCCTCGCGCAGACGTTGCAGCGCGGGACGGTCGTTGCGCAGGTCGATGCCCTGCTCCTTCTTGAACTCGTCCGCGGCCCAGTTGACGACCTTCTGATCCCAGTCATCGCCGCCCAGGTGGGTGTCGCCGTTGGTCGACTTGACCTCGATCACGCCTTCGCCCACTTCCAGCACCGACACGTCGAACGTGCCGCCGCCCAGGTCGAAGACCAGGATGGTCTCGTTCTTCTTCTTGTCCAGGCCGTAGGCCAGCGCGGAGGCGGTCGGCTCGTTGATGATGCGCATGACTTCCAGACCCGCGATCTTGCCCGCGTCCTTGGTGGCCTGACGCTGACTATCGTTGAAGTAGGCGGGCACGGTGATGACAGCCTGCGTCACGGCCTGGCCGAGATAGGCCTCGGCGTCCGCCTTGAGTTTGGCCAGCACCATCGCGGAGATCTCCTGCGGGCTGTACTCGCGTCCCGTGATGGGGACCTTGACCTTCACATCGTCCGCGTTGCCGCGTACGACTTCGAACGGGACCATGCGGCGTTCCTGTTCGGTCTCTTCGTAACGGCGGCCGATAAAACGCTTGATGGAGTAAACGGTATTTTCCGAGTTGACGACGGCCTGCCGCTTCGCGGTCTGACCGACGAGTCGTTCGCCGTTTTTATTGAACGCCACCACCGACGGACAAAGCCGCCCGCCCTCCGCGGTCGAGATGACGACGGGCTGGCCGCCTTCCATGACGGAGACGACGGAGTTGGTGGTGCCGAGGTCGATGCCAATGATTTTTCCCATAGGGTTCTCCTTTACATAAGTTCAATGGCTACAGGATACCCCAGCCTTGCAAGAATCTCGTTAACGGCGTGTAGAAAAAATAATAAAGAACAGGATTTCGCTTCGCCCTGAGCACAGTCGAAGGGCGGAGAACCGAATGGAAACAAACACCCGGCGCTGAGAACAGCGCCGGGTGTGTTCAGGATTAAGAGGCGGGCCCTTTAGGCTTCCGTCATCGGTCGAAGTTACGGCTCAGAGATGCGCACCCAGTCGAAGTGGACCTCGACCGGCAGGTAGCGGAAGGAGGACAAGCCGATGCCGATCTGGCCCGCGCCCAAATTGCGCTGGTTGTCGTCCACGCGCTTGATCTCCTTGTCGTTGATATAGACCGTGATGGTATTGCCCTTGCAGCTCAAGCCGTAGGTGTTGACGGCCTGTCCCTGCTTGATGTTGTTCGAGCCGCCATCGGCGATCTTGGCATAGCTGGCGCTGGTACCGCTGTCATCCCATCTGCCGAAGTAGATCCAGTACAGGCCGCTGTTGGCGATGCTGACCTCGTACCAGCCGCGGTCGCTGTAGCGGCAAACCAGGGTGACGTTGTTCTCGTTGTTGCCGAAGTTCTCAGCCTGGACCTCGATCTTGACGTCGGTGTACGTCTGCGGCTGATAGATGGCGTAGCTCCACAACTGTTTCTCCTTCATGTCGAAGACCAGGCTGCCATTCTTGACGGAGAAATCCAACTGGCTCATGTTGCCATGCGTGACGAAGGGCTTCCAGTTATCCGCGCCATTGTCGAACTCTTCGGTGAAGAATTGCGCATTGGCCTGGGTGGGAGGCGGCGCTTCGGTGGGCGGGACGGCCGTGGGCTGGTCCTGTTGCGGAACCGCGGTAGGCTGGTCGGGCGGTTGCTGCTGTTGTTGCTGTTGCTGCTGGGGAGCAGGCGTGGCCGGGCTGCCGGTCAGAAAACTGCAGGCCAGGCTCAATGACAAAAGAACGGTCAATGCAAGGACGGGTGGGGTGGTCAGGCGGCGTTTCACTTTTTCCTCCGAAAGATAAAAAAACAGTACGACAAAATCATTATAGTGACAATCACCGTTAATACAACGGTTGCTTACTCACCTGATTGTCCTACCTGCACCCACTCGAACCCCGCCACCACGGGCGCATTCTCGAACGAGGCCATCGAGAGTCCCAGCCGGCCGCCGGTCAGCCCGAAGCGAGTCACGTCGATCTTGCGGAAGAGTTTGCCGTTGAGATACAGCCAGAGCGTGTTGTCCTGACAGTCCATGCCGACCTCATTGGCCTCGCCGTTCGGGCGGATGTATTCGGAAAAATCCGAGGCGATGGGCTGATAGTCGGCCACACCGGCTGCCAGCCATTGACCGAACAGCACATTGTACGTCCCATCTTCGGAGATGTTGAACTCGTACCAGCCGTTGGCTTCGCTGTAGCGGCAGACCACGCCCAGCGCAGACGGGCTCGCCGAGCGGCTGTCGAAACTGGCGGTGATGTGCGCGTCGGTGTATTCCTCCGCGCCGAGGATGACGTAGCTCCACGAGTAGGGCGCAGCCAGCGTGAAGGTCAGTGTACCGTTCCCTACGGTCACCTGCGGAGAGTCCCCGTTGCTTTGCAGCAGCGACCAGGATGGGAAGACACCGTCGAACTCCTCGCGGAAGAAACGCGGCAGGGGTGTGGGCGGGATCGGGCTGGGGGTGAGAGTCGGCTCGGGGGTGACGGAGGCCGTTGCGGTCGGGGGAAGGAGCGTGGCCGTCGGCGTGGATTCAGGTGCGAGGGTGGGAGTCGACGGCTGGCAGGCGGCAGTCAGGAGCAGGCATCCAAGGATGAGAATTTTTTTCATGGGAGTATTTTAACGGCATTGCCCGACAGAAACCTGTCGGGCAAGCGAAGGTGGAGATGCCGGGAATTGAACCCGGGTCCGAAAGAATCGACCCTCGGAACTCTACGAGCGTAGCCTGCCGAATTTTGTCACTGTCGGGATCTCGGCGGGCAGGTAACCCGACAGCCATCTGCTGGTCTTAGGCGCATTTAGCAGCGTCATGCGCAGCGCTCCATCATTGTGTCGCCCGATCCGTCACCGGGTGGAGAACGGGGCCGGCGGACGCAGTCTCATCTAGGAGACTGTACTGTTATGGTCTCACCTTAGGCGGCGAGGGGCATAGCAGCATAGGAAGTGCGATTGGCACTTAATGGTTGCACTGAGTTATCGAGTTCGGTGCGCTCTCGGCTCGCATTCCGGGACCAGCCTCTCCCGTCGAAGCCTGTCATCCCCATAACAGGAGGGAACGTCCCTTACAAAATTGATTATATCATGCCGGTTTGGACAGGTCCTGCCTTTGATATAATGCTTCTCATGTTATTCTAATAGTGGAGGAAGTCATGGATATCCAACCCCAAACCGCTGCCCCTCGATTTGCACCAGTTTGCCAGGTGTGCAAGGCTCAGAATGAAACCCTTCGAGCTGTCACCTTTCCCTACGTATTCAGCGTCGTCGTGATGACGTTCCAGCGTGCTTTTTCAGGCATCTACTGCCGTAAACACCGCCGCCAATATCACCTGTTGGCCAGCGTGATTACCGCCATATTCGGGTGGATCGGCATCCCGTTTGGGCTGGTCTGGACTCCGATGACTCTGCTCAAGTTGGCGCGTGGCGGCCTCATCAGCCGGCATGGGAACTTTGAGTTATTGCTGGAGGTGGCAGACAAGAAGCTTGCGGACGGCGATACCGCGGGCGCGATCCGCTGTCTGGAGGAAAGCCTGCGCTTTGAAGATGATCCCGAGGTACGCCGCAGGTTGACAACCCTGTATCAGACGCACCGTTCCCTGGTCAAACTCGACTCGCCCGGCTTCCTATGGCAGGCTTGGGGCGTGTTCGTCGTTCTCTTTTTGGCTGTTGTGATGGGTGTTCTAACAGGCGTATTCGATACAATCATCACTACTTTTTTGCAGCCTGTATATACTTCCGTCTCTTCGATCTTTCTGGATATCCTCAGTTGGGCTCCGTTGGTCCTGCTGATGTTCCTGGGAGCCTTGATCCTTCAGTCCCTGGTCGGCGCCCATTTAACGAAGAACCGTCAGCCTTATCAGACGCTGGCAATCGTTTTGGCTGTTGTAGCAGCGTTTACTTTCATCTACAACATCATAGAGACCGAGTTCATTTTGAGGAATATCGGGCAGGTGACGCAGGCGTTCGCCTTTTCGTCGAAGGATGGCATTTTTTATTTGCGCAGCATCCTTACCTCCGGGGCATATTTTTCGATTGTCAATAATTTTGGCTATTCGAACCTGTATGGCATTATCCACCTTACGCTTATCCTGGCCGGGCTGGGAATTGGTGCATATGCCGGCATTTACAAGGGCCTCGATGTAACCCGCTGGCAGGGGCGTTTGGATCAGGTCCGCAGCGTAGTGGAGAACCGGGAGGAAAATTCGGCGCTGGCCTCTTGGGGCAGCCTGGCTGTAATGTCAGCTGTGCCTTTACTGGTTTTTGTCCTGTTGTTTCCTGGCAAGGCCGTCAACGTGGAACATGTATGGGCCCTGGTTGCAGAAGGCATGGATTTGGGTAATCGTTATGACTATGTGACTTCCATGCAAAAACTCGACCAGGCGATTAATCTCTGGCCAGATTCGGTAATGACCCTTTCAGATCACGCGGTGGGGGCGATGGCACTGAAGGATTATGACCGGGCGCAGGCTGACTTGAGCAAAGCCATGCAGATTGATCCAAAAAGCCTGGGCGGAAATTTGATCATGGGATTTTTGCAGGTGGGCGTTGGCGAAAGTCAGACGGCCATCGACCACTTTGAAGTTGTTGCCGCCTCCCAGCCAGCTTGGGCAATGCCGCATGCCATGTTGGCCATCTTATATTATGAAAACGACAGAGTGGAAAAGAGCCAATCTGAGCTCCAGATGGCTGTCCAATATGCAGGGAATGACGAGCAGGCCAGCATATACCTGGCTGGGTACTATCTGCAAATCCACGATTTTCAAAAGGCTGAAGGATATGCACTCCAGGCTGTTAAGTTGGGGAATGAGCCGTCAGATTACTTCATCCTTGCACGCGTGTATTCGGCCCAGGAGAAATATGACCGGGCCTTAAAGGCTATTGCAGAGGCAGAAAGATTGGGCGCTCGCTCATCGGATGTGATCGAAGCCAGAAGTAACTTGGCACAAAATACAGGCGATTACAAAAGTGCTGAGGCGCTTCTCCTGGATGGGCTCAAGGATGAGCCTGAGGAAGGGTCCTTATTAAGCGAACTAAGCTCCGTGCACTACGATATGGGATTGTATGCTCAAGCTGCCAGGGACGCCGAGCAGGCTATTGCGCTTGATCCATACGATGGACAGGCGTATGTCGAATTGGCATTCGCTTATCAGGCTCAAGGTAAAACCGCTGAGGCAATCGAAGCAGCGCAGACCAGTTTGAAATTCATGCCGAAGTATGACCGTGTCCATTATGTCCTGGGATTGTGTTATAAAGATAGTGGAATGAAGGCTGAAGCAGTCAGAGAATTCGAGACGTTCTTGGATTTATACTGGGAGCGCGGTTACATGATGGACGAAAAACAATTAGCCGAGCAATATCTTCAGCAACTAAAATAACGTATGCCAAGAAAAAAGGGCTCCCAGAAATAACGGGAGCCCTTTTTTCTAATTGCGATCTACTGTGCCCCTTTTCTTGTGCTCCAGGCGGGCGTGACTGGCCAGGCCGATCACACCAATGAACATGCCCGTGACCATCAAGCCCCAGGCAAGGAAGTTAAGGAAGAAAGTCGACTCGAGCTTGTGGATCAGGATCAGGAACGGGATGGCGCAGCCCGTGACTTGCAGGATTCCGCTCAGGACGAGCATGTGCAACGGTTTCATCATCATCTGGACCTCCTCACTGTTCCTGTTCCTCGGGCCGATACAGCCAACAGGCTACAAAATGACGCGGCTCGGGTTCGAAGTCGGGCGGTTCCTGCTGGTCACATAGACCGGCGATGGCACGGGCGCAGCGCGGATGGAAGCGGCAGCCCCTGGGCGGGTTGACCAGGCTGGGCGGTTCGCCGGGCGGTACTTCCTTGAAAGACTCGGCGTTGCGCGCGTCGGGGTCGGAGGTGGCGGCCAACAGCGCCAACGTGTAGGGGTGCAGTGGATTCTCCAGCAGACGGCGCGTCTCAGCTTTCTCGACCAGGTTGCCTGCATACATCACGAAGATGCGCGCCGAGAAATACTTCACGGTCGAGAGATCGTGTGTGATATAGATGACCGACAGGTTGTGTTCGGCTTGCAGGGCATGCATCAGCTTGAGGATCTCCACGCGCACCGAGGCGTCCAGCATCGAGACCGGCTCATCGGCCACGATCAGCTTGGGGGCGCGCAGCATGGCGCGGGCGATGACCACGCGTTGCTGCTGTCCGCCGCTGAGCATGTGCGGAAATTTGGGGAGGAAGTCGTCGGCTGGATAAAGCTTCACCTCGCTCATCACCTTGCGGATGCGCTCCAGCCGCGCGTCTTTGTCCTTCATGCCGCTTATGATGAGCGGCTCCTCCAAAATCTTCTGGATGCTCATGAAGGGCGGCAGCGCGCCGTACGGGTCCTGCTGGACGTAGCCGACCTGGAAACGATAGTCGCGCAGGTCGGAGCCTTTGAGTTCGGACAGATTCCTGCCATCAAAGACGACCTCGCCGCTGGTGGGGACATTCAACCCGAGGATGGTCTTCATCAGGCTGGATTTGCCGCAACCGCTCTCGCCGACGACGGCCACCGTTTCACCGGGCGCCAGGTCGAAGCTGACGCCGTCCACAGCTTTGACGTAGCCTGCGTGGCCGAATCCTAGGCGGCGCAGTTCGTACCAGACGTGCAGGTCGCGGATGGAGAGCAGGGGAGCGAGTTCGATCTTCATTTCTTTGATCCTGGTTTGTTTGATTTCGGCAACCATGTTCACTCCTCAGGCGTGCAGCCAGCATTTGACCTTGCGGTTGCCCTGGGTCACGACGGGCGGTTCCTCGGAACATTTTTCCATGCGGAAGGGGCAGCGTGCGGCAAAGCGGCAGCCCTTGGGCAGGTCGATCAGGCTGGGCGGTTGACCGGTGATGAACATCGGGTCGGATTCACTGCGCAGGTGCGGGACGCTGGCCATCAACATCTGTGAGTAGGGATGCAGCGGCGCGGGGAAGAAATCCTTGGCGCCCCCCACTTCCACGATCTGGCCCGCGTACATGATGGCGACCTCGTCGGCCAGTTCGCTGGAGGTGGCGATGTCGTGCGTGATGAGGATGAAACTGGTGCCCAACTCATGTTTGATGCGCTTGAGCACGTTCATGATGTTGGCCTGGGTCAGCAGGTCGAGGGCGGAGGTCGGCTCGTCGAGCACGATCAGCGCCGGCGAGGTGACCAGCGCCATCGCCAGAGCCACGCGCTGGCGCATCCCGCCGCTCAGTTCGAATGGATAACGGTTGAGAAAATCCTCGGGGACGCCCACGTGCTGGAACATGCGCTTTGCCAGGTCGAGCGCCTCGGCCTTTTTCGCGCCGAGGTGGACCATGGCAGGTTCGGCCACCTGTTCGCCCACGCGCAACACCGGGTTGAGTGCGTTCATGGCGGCCTGCGGCACGAGCGACATCGCCGCCCATCGCACGTTGTGGCGGAACTCCTCCTCGGTCAGCGCCATCACGTCCACGCCTTGCATGAAGACCTTGCCCGAGTAGCTTTCCACATTGCGTGGCAGGAGCCTCAGCATGGCCTTGGCCAGGGAACTTTTTCCGCAGCCCGACTCGCCCAGGATGACCACGGCGCGGTGGGCGTCCAGGTCGAAGTCCACGCCATCCACGGCCTGGACAGTGCCGTGGCCGGTCCGAAAGTGCAGCACCAGATCTTCGACGTGCAGGAGTTGTTTGGTCGGTGTTGGGTTCATACGTCCCTCAATCTCGGGTTGAATACGCGGTCCAGGGCGAAGCCGAGCATGGCAAAGCCCAGACCGGTGATCATCAGCAGCACGGCAGGTTCAAGGATCCAGTAATAGTAGCCGCGGTACAACGCGCCATTGGCCTGTGCGTCCTGGATGATCTTGCCCCAGGTGGGTAGGACCGGGTCACCCAGCCCCAGCACGGCCAGAGAGGCTTCCAGAAAGACGAACGAAGGCACCGAGGAAACCAGCCCAGGGATGAGCAGCGGAATCATGCGCGGGATCAGATAAAAGAAGATGATGCGCGGACTGCTGGCGCCATACGCCTGGGCCGCCTCGATATACATCGACTCTTTGACCTGCATGAAGATGGAGCGATAGCCCTTGATGGCACCCGTGAAGATGCTCAGCAAAATGGTCGCGCCCAGGATGACCCAGATGCTGCGCGAGTAGAACGTGCCGATCATGATCAGGATCGAGAGGAAGGGCAGCACCAGATTGACCTCGGTGATGCGTTGGATCAACTCGTCGAGCCAGCCGCCGTACCAGGTGCCGATCGCCGCGATGACCATGGTCAGCACCAGGGTGCCGAGCGAGGCGATCAGGCCGAAGGCCAGGGCCACAGGCGCACCCCACAGCAGCGGCACGACCAGGTCACGGCGGGACTGGTCCGTGCCTGCCAGTCCGTAGACCTGCCCGTGGAAGACGAATTCCACGTCGATATCGGAGCCAGGCTCGAAGGTGGTCCCGCTGATCTGAAGCTGGTATTGACCCTTGAGCGGCTGCCCGGTCTTGGGGTCCGAGAACAGGACGGGAAAGACATCCTCGGTGCGCAGACGCGTCATCAACTTTTGATCCTGCGAAAAGCGATAGGTCAGTTTCTCGCCCAGGCTGGCGTTGGTGATGCGGATCTTGCGCCCGTCAGGGGTCAGCAGTTCGACGGAAAGGAACGGCTGCTTGGTCTGATACTTCGACGTGACGTACAGGATCATCTCCTGTGGGTAAAAGTCATATTGGAAGTCGAGCGGATAGTTGATGCTGATCGAGGCCGTGCCTTCCTTGCCGGGCGTGACGGTCTTCTCCAGGCTGCCGTCGGTGGTGCGCACCGAGAAGGACTCGGCATATTTCTTGCTCGAAAAATTATTGATCCAGGCGGGGGGGGCGAATTTTGGGTTCTGGTACCAAACGTCCTCGCCGCCGCGCCATAAGCGGATCGCCTCGGCATAGGGAATCTTGACCATGGCGAAGATCGCGGTGCCCACCAGCAGCAGGACCACCAGCATCCCCAGCACCGCCGAGGGATACTTCAATAAATTTTGTAGGGAAGATTTCATCGCGTTCACCTCAGTTCTCCCCGATCTTGACGCGTGGATCGACCAGCGCGTACACAAAATCGAGCAGGAAGACGGTCATGGCCAGCAGGTAGGCGTAGATGATGGTCGAGCCGACGATGATCGGGATGTCGTACAGGCCGATGGCTCGATAAAGCGTGCGTCCCAGCCCGGGCCACAGGAAGACCGTCTCGGTGATGGTGGCGCCTGTCCACAGGGTGATGATCAGCAGGGCGAAGTTGGTGATGATGTTGGGCAGGGTTGGGCGCAGGATGTAGCGGCTTTCGATGTCGCGTGCGGGCAGGCCCTTGGCCTTGGCCATTTCCACGTAGTCTTCGCTGGAGTAGATCAGGAAAAAGGTGCGGTAGTTATAGATGCTCAGAAAGAAGGAACTGATGACCAGCGAGGAAGCGGGTAGGATCAGGTGCTTGAGCAGGTTGAGCGAATAAGCCAGCGTACCGGTCGGCGGCGGCGAATCGACCATGCCGCCAAAGGGCAGGATTTGAAAGATTGCGGCGAAGATCAGGATCAGGAAGATCCCGTAGAACCAGGGGGGCACAGCCGAGGTAGGGGAGAGCGCCACGACCAGCTTGTCCCAGAAATTGCCGTACCGGCGGGAAAGTCCCAGAGCCAGGAAGATGCTGGCGAAGAAGAGGAACAACTGCGAGGAGCCCATCAGCAGCAGGGTGGCGGGTAGACGTTCCAGAATGATCAGACGCACCTGTTTGGAGCCCGCGTCGCTGGTCATGTTGATGGCGCGGCCCAGGTTCAGGGTCAGGGCGTTGCTGAGGTAGCGGGCATTCCGCACGGCCAGGGGCACATTCAACCCGAGGCGCTTTTCCTCCTGTGAGATCGTGTCTTCGATCAGTTGTTTGCGGACAGCCGGATCGAGCTTTTGCATGGACGGATTCAACGCGATCCGCTGGGTGATCGTATCGCGGACCTCGTTGCGCATGATCTGGTCCACATAGCCGCCCATGTTGGCGATCATGATGGTCAGGTACACGCCGACCACCACCGTGGCAAACAGGGTCAACAGGCGCACGACCACGTAGCGTGAGACGCGCAAGAAGGTGCTGTTGCGGAGGGAGGTCTTCGCTCCCGAAGTTTGGGATGGGGTTTGGGCAACAACTGCCATAAAACACCTCGCAGGTAGGGATGCAGGCAGGGGTAAGGTCATCCTTACCCCTGCCTGATCTATGGAACAAACGTTAGGTTATGGGACGACGACGAAGTCGATGGAGGTGAAGGCAGGGATGGCCACAGGGATCGGGACCACTGCTACTTCGAGGCGGGCGGAGCCGGTCGGCATCTGCGCCAGGGTGGCCGCATCCAGGGTTACCTGATACTGGCCATCGGAGACGAAGCTGGCTTCACCGACCTTGACCACGGCACCACTGGCATCGTACAGGATGTACTTGACCTGCTTGATGTCGGCCTGGGCGTAGGGTTGATCCTTGAAGGTCACCATCACGTCGAAGATGGATTCAGCGCTGCCGCTCACTTGGGCGGGACCGTCGAGTTGGATGCTGGCCAGCTTGGGTTCGCTAAAGACGGCCCATTCATCCGACGGATCGGAGGAGTCGGCAAACTGCTTGAGGACGAGCGACTTCTCGGTGGTGTAGACCTTGTCGAGGTAGTAGGGGCCCGTGCCGATCCAGAAATGACCGTGCGCTTCGTACCACTTCTTCAGGCTGGCATAGCGCTGGGCGGCTTCTTCTTTGGTGAGATACTGGCCCAGGGTCGGCTCGAACGGGATATAGGTCTCGCTCTCAGCCTGGTCGAGGTACTTGGCTAGGATCTCGAGGCTGGGTCCACCCACCCAGGAGGTCTGTTCGATCTGGTTGGTGTCGGCCTTGTCGGAGGTGTAGGCCAACTCGCCGTTCTCTTCCGCCAGGTTCGAAATGGCGAAGACCTGCCAGCTATTCTCACCGGAGAGGCCGGTGGGGGAACTGGGCCACAGCGGCAGGATGTTCAGTTCGGCGTCGGCGTTGTAGGCGTCCGAGTAGGACTCGATCACCAACGGGTCGGTGGAGACGACGCGATAGCCTTTGAAGGAAGCCAGGAAGGCTTCGAAGCTCGGCACATAGGATTCATCGTAGATGACGCTTTCGGGCTTGGCGCGGTCGAAGGTCTCGATGATCGCCATGACGAAGTCAGCAGCGGAGATGGGGCTGCCGTCGTGCCACTTGACGGTGGTGTACAGGTCGGCAGGGAAGGTCACCACGCTCTTGACATTGGCGGTGGTGCCATCGGGGTATTTCTCAGCCGCGGTGATGAACTTCTGGGTCTTGGCATCCCAGTCCACCCACGTGTCACCGGGGACCTCGATGCTGTCGGCGGTCTTCATGGTGAACCAGTCAAGGTTCTTTGTGACCGGCAGGCCGGTCTTGACCGTCAGTTCGGCACTTTCGATGCGCTGCGGCCAGGCCAGACCTGTGTACGGGTCGCCCATCAGGCCGCCGCTGCCCACCACGTTGGCAACGCCGGTGGAGGTGGCGCGCATGATGTTGGAATCCCACACCCAGTTGCTGCCGGAGATGGTGTTCCACGGTTCGGTGAACAGGTCGACGGTACCGACCTTCATTGTGCCGCCTTCCTGACCGTCGAAGCGCAGGTTGTACGGGCCAGCGTACGCACCTTCCACGCCTGCGGCCAGGTCATAGGTCACCTGGACGTTGTTGTTATAGGGTGAGTATTGCACCTGCTCGATCACGAAGACCTGGAGCGAATCTTCCAGCGAGAGTTCGAGCGCGCGGGCCATCATCTGGTCGCGTTCTTCCTTCGAGGAGAAGGTGCCCTGGGCCAGGTCATCGCCCAGCTTCTGGAACTCGGGATCGGACACGTTCGAGATGAAGGGATCCACCGCCTGGACACTGCTGTTCAGGTACATCTGCTGGATCTGGGAGCGCTCATCGCGCGTCAGGCCGGAGGGCAGCCAGCCGGCGGTGTACAGATTCCACAGGCCTTCCGAGGCCTTGGATCCGCGCCAGATGGGGGCCGCTTCGGAGGAGGTCTTGTAAGCGCGTTCCACCGTGAAGCCGACGGCCTCGAGTTGGTTGGCCACGTAATCGCCCATCGGCTTGCGGGTGCCGTCGCCGTCCGAGCGGATCAAGAAGATCAGGTTGACCGGCTTGCCGTTGTATTGCCACTTACCGTCGGCGCCCTGGGTGGCGCCCATGCCGGTCATTTCATCTGCGATGACCTGCTTGGCCTTTTCCATGTTATAGGCATACTTGGCCTCGAGGGCGCGGGCTGTGTCGATCAGGTTGGTGTATTCCACCAATTGGGTGGTGATGGCGAAGAACTTGGGGAGGGAGCCGCCCGCGTAGATCTCCTGGTTGACATAGTTGCGGTCGACCAGCCAGTTGACCGCTTCGCGGATCTTGCGGTTGGAGAACGGATTCAAGACGGTCGTATCGTCGAACGCGGCCGGGTTGAACATGATGGAGTAGCTGCCGCCGTATGACTGTGAATACTTCAAACCTGCTTCCTTGATGGCCGGGTACACGTCCGAGGCCAGGCCGTAGGAATACAGGTCGATATCTCCAGCCTTGAGCTGGGAAATGGCGGAGTCGCCGGCGATCACCGACACGTCGATCTCATCCAGCCAGCCGCCGTGGCGGTCGGTCTTCGGCGCTTGGGTAGGGGCTTCCGTTGCGGCCTCCGTAGCGGACGGGGCCTCGGTCATGGCGGGCTCCTCGGTGGGAGCGGCGGTCTGCGTTGCAGGCTGGCATGCGGAAAGGATCATGCTTGCGATCATCAGCAGACCGAGGGTGGCGTACAGGACTTTCGATCTCATATCTCTTTCTCCTTGTGGGTGGGTTGGGTCATAAACGAACTCGAAACGGATATGCGCTGTCAACCTCCTTTCGCCATGTGGAGGGTGGCGGCTCAAAGGGGCGGCCCGGAACGGGGCTGGAAAAAGCTGCGGGTGGGACGCCGGCTCGGGTTCGTCGACCCGTGCTGACGTCCGCTCCGCCGGTCCCACCGGGCTGGTCCGCTCGTCATTCGGTAGCCCTGTGGGAGGACATTCCAGGCCGTTTCCTAAGGAGAATGTGAGGAGAAGAAACTGCTCCGGGAGGCCTGTTTGAGTCGCACCCAAGTACGTTTGATGTTGGAATCATAAGAACATTGTCCGCGCCTGACATGCGCCTGCATGCCCATTTCGCCCCCCCCATCGGGACGGTTTGCCCGTGCCCACGTTTGCCTACCCGCCCCCTTCTTCAGGAGGAGGAATCCCACCTGCAAAGACCCTTCTTGGGGAGGGGAGGAATCCCAAAACCCTGCCCAGTCCGTACGGGGGGAAGTGCAATATACTTGGGTTGCATCCTTCTGCCGCCCTGGATATATAATTGGTCTGAATGAAAGCCCGTCCGCTCGCCCTCCTATTCCTGTTCCTGGCCACGACCCTGGCCCTGGTCTCGTGTGGCGGGCCGACTCCCACCCCCAGCCCCATTCCCAGCCCCACGGCCACACCTCAGGCGGGGGTTGCCTCCTCCATCATCCGCAGCAGTCGCTACAATCCCTCGATCCGCTTCGAGCGGATCGGTATCGAGGAAGGGCTTTCGCAGAACTCGGTCGATGTCATCCTGCAGGACTCGCAGGGTTTCCTGTGGTTTGGTACGCAGGATGGACTGAACCGCTACGATGGCTATACCTTCACCATCTACCGCCCCGACGTGGACAACCCCCACGCCATCAGCGATCGCTGGGTGACAGCCCTGGCCGAAGATAGCGACGGTAATCTATGGGTGGGTACCCGCCAGGGTGGACTCAATCGCTTTGACCCGCACCTGAGTCAGTTCACCACCTATCGCCGCGACCCCAATCAATCCTCCAGCCTGAGTGACAACCGTGTCACGGCCCTGTTGTTCGACAGCCGCGGCGTATTATGGGTTGGCACCCAAAGCGGGTTGAACCGATTCAACCCCGCCGACGGAACCTTCTCCCGTTACGGTGTGGCCGACGGCTTGAGCGGTGACCGCGTTACTGCCTTATATGAGGATATCAATGGCGCGGTGTGGGTTGGCACCACCGATGGTCTTACCCGTTACGACCCCGAGAACGGCAGTATGCGGGTCTTCAAGCATGATGCGAGTGATCCTGCCACGCTTGGCAGCAGCCGCATCACCGCGCTGGCCGAGGACGTGGACGGCAACCTGTGGGTGGGAACCAGCAGCGGGCTGGCTCGTGTCGACCGCGTGACGGGCGCCATCAAGCGCTACCAGCACGATCCCGCCGTCACCTACAGCCTGGCCGATGACATGGTCCTTAGTATTTACCGCGACCATAATGGCGGCATGTGGGTGGGGACCAACGAAGGCCTGGATTTTTACAATATCCGCAATGATCGCTTTGTGCATTATCGTAACCAGCCCGCCAATACCAACAGCCTGAGCAACGATTCCGTCCTGTGTATCTTCGAGGATAATAGCGGGGTGTTGTGGGTCGGTACCTACGGCGGCGGCTTGAACAAGTACAACCGCCAGCAGGACCGTTTCACTTATTTCCGCCATGACCCGGATGATTTTGGCAGTCTGGGGGCCAACATGATTTTCCCCATCCACGTGGACCTGCGTGGCATGGTCTGGATTGGCACCTACGGCGCAGGCCTTGATCGTTTCAACCCTATTACCGGGCGATTTATTCATTATCGTCATAGCACGCAAAACTCAGACAGCCTCAGCAGTGATGAGGTCTATTCGGTCTTCACGGATACGAATGGATTCGTATGGGTGGGGACCTCCCGCTCCCTCGACCGCCTCGACCCGTCTACGAACAAGTTCAAGCATTTCTTTCCCTCCACCAAAGACGATGACCTCAGCCTCTCAGGACTGCCGGTCTACGTCATCTACGAAGATAGTAATGGCGTCCTGTGGGCGGGGACCAGCCGCGGCCTGGATCAGTTCGAACCGCAGACCGAGACTTTCATCCACTTCCAGCCGAATCCTGCCAACGAGGACAACCAGGTGGTGTCCATCCTGGAAGATGCGAGCCATCACCTCTGGATCGGAACTTTTGGCGGAGGTCTGCACCGATTCAACAGCCGTGCCGAGGGCTTCATCAGCTATTACAACGATCCCAGGGTCCCTTCCAGCCTGAGTAACAATACCGTCTTCTCTCTGTTACAGGATCGTGAGGGCATCCTGTGGGTTGGTACGGGCGGCGGCGGCCTGGATCGTTATGTGCCCGAGACGGACAGCTTCATGCATTACACAGAGAAGAATGGGCTGCCCAGCAATGTCATTTACGGCATTCTTGAGGACGATGCCGGCGACCTGTGGATGAGCACCAACAACGGTCTGGCCCGTTTCGACCGCAAGACCGAAACCTTCCGCGCCTTCACCTCCAGTGACGGCTTGCAGAGCAATGAGTTCAACATGAGCGCCTACGCCCTCAGCCCGCGTGGCGAGATGTACTTTGGCGGTATCAACGGGATCAATTCCTTCCGCCCGTTGCAGATCTCTGACAGTGTGTATGTTCCTTCGGTGACGCTGACCTCGATCACCCAGGATGGCCAGCCTTTGCGAACCGATCAGCAGATCCAATACACGCGAGCCATCACCCTCACCTGGCCGCAGAACGGTTTCGAGTTCGAGTTTGCCGCCCTGGCTTACGGTCAGCCTAACCGTAACCAGTATGCCTACATGCTCGAAAACTTCGATACAAGCTGGAACTTCATTGGCACTCGTCGCAACGGACGTTATACTAACCTGCCAGGTGGCACGTATACCTTGCTGTTGAATGGTTCGAACAGCGATGGCATCTGGAGCGACTCACCCTTGCGCGTCCAGGTGACGGTCGTGCCGCCCTTCTGGCAGACGAACTGGTTCCGTGTGCTGGCCGTGCTCGTGCTGGCCGTAGCCATCGCAGGCGGATACCGCTTCAGGATGGAGACTGTCCAGCGCCGCAACCGTGAACTGGCCGACCTGGTTCGTTCGCGCACCCGCGATCTCGAAAAGCGTACGCTTGAGATCGAGACACTCTACGATGCCGATGAACGCATCCTTCGTACGGTTAGCTTCAATCAGGTCTTCCGTACCCTGGTGGATGTGGCCGCCGACAGTCTGCGTGCCGACCGTGCTGCTGTCTTCGTTTGGGACGAGGAAAGGTCCCTGGCGGTGCCGCGAGTCAGCCGCGGGTTCAGTGAGAAGACCCTGTCGGTGATGCGCTACGCGCGCGGCGAAGGGATGGTCGGGAAGGTGTTCGAGACGGGTGAAGCGGCCATCGTGCCCGAAATCCAGCCCGAAGACCTGCGTCCTGATATCCGCGAGGCCATCCTGGCGGAAGGGATTCAATCCTTCGTGCACCTGCCCATCAAAGTGGATGCTCATACGATCGGTGTGTTCAATGTAGGGTTCATCCGCGCTGGTGCCATCAATGACGACATCGTTCGTCTGTTCACGGCCCTGGTGCAGCGCGCTTCTTTGTCCGTGGCGAATATGCAGCTTTTCGAGCAGACCAAGGACCTGGCGGTGATGGAAGAACGCAACCGTCTGGCACGCGATCTGCACGACAGCGCCAAGCAGAAGGCTTTTGCCGCCCTGGCACAACTTGGCACCGCCAATGGCATCCTCAGCCAGCTTAACCCGGTCAATATCCGCTCGCATTTGAACGAGGCCGAGAACCTTGTATATGAAGTTATCCAGGAGTTGACCTTCCTGATTCAGGAGATTTACCCCATCGCCTTGCAGGAGAAGGGACTGCCCACCACCCTGCGCGAATATATTTTCGAATGGGAGAACCGCAACGACATCCCGGTTAACCTCATCATTCGCAACGAACGCCCGCTCGAACTGGACAGGGAGCAGGCAATCTATCGTATCATTCAGGAGACACTGGCGAACATTGCCCGTCATAGCGGTGCGACGCGCGTGGACATATCGCTGATCTACCGTCCGATCCTGCTGGAAGTGGCGGTGGAAGATAATGGACGCGGCTTCGACGTCAACCAGAAGATTCGCGGCATGGGACTGCGGTCCATCCGCGAGCGGGCGGCCAGCATCCGCGGCAGTGTGCAGATTCAAAGCGAACCCGGCCAGGGGACGCGGGTTCTGATCCAGGTCCCGATCAAGATCCCCGAGATGGCAGAGATGGAGAACATGTAACCATGACCAATCCGATGATACCCCCCATGAGTATCCTGATCGTGGACGACCACGAAGTGGTCCGCAACGGCATTCGCGCCTACCTCGGTACCCTGCCCGAATTCCATGTGGTAGGCGAGGCAGTTTCGGGCGAGGAGGCTATCAGCATGGTGACCGAGTTGATCCCCGACATCGTCCTGCTTGATCTGATCATGCCCGGCATGGACGGTGTGGAGGCCACCCGCCGCATCAAGCAGATCAGTCCGCGCACCCAGGTGGTGGTGCTGACTTCCTATCATGAGGATGTGCACATCTTCCCCGCGCTCAAAGCGGGCGCCATTGCCTACATCCTGAAAGATATGAAGATGGACAAATTGGTCGAGGTGCTGCACCGTGCCCTGCAAGGAGAGGTGACCCTGCATCCGCGTGTAGCGGCGCGCGTCTTGGAGAACATCCGCGGCGAAAACACCGAGGAGCAGCCGCTCTTCACTGAGTTGACCGACCGTGAGCTGGACGTGCTCAAGCTGATTGCCAACGGCATGACCAACAGCCAGATCGCCGAGAAACTGGTCATCAGCGAGAACACCGTCAAGGGCCACGTCAGTAACATCCTCAGTAAACTGCATCTGGCTGACCGTACGCAAGTGGCGGTCTACGCCTGGCAAAGCGGCATCGTCCAGCGCGAGCCGCGCGGCAAATGACGCAGTGTCAACCTCCGAGAACCGGAGGTTGATTGCTTAAATGGGGATTTTCGTGTAAAAAACTGGATAATCTTGCCCAATATGGTTCTTTGTGCTAGACTTTATTAAAGGAATGAGGCGACATGGCTGAAAAAATTTTGATCGTTGACGATGATTTGGACACCCTGCGACTGGTGGGGCTGATGTTACAACGTCAGGGCTACAACATCGTGGCTGCGACCAATGGGGAGCAAGGCCTGGCCAAAGCATTCGAAGAAAAACCTGACCTGATTCTGCTCGACGTGATGATGCCCGACATGGACGGCTATGAGGTCACACGCCGACTGCGCAAAAATCCCATCACCGCCACCACTCCCATCTTGATGTTCACCGCCAAGACCCAGCTCGACGACAAGGTGACCGGCTTCGAGGTCGGAGCGGATGATTACCTCACCAAGCCCACTCATCCCTCCGAACTGCAGGCGCATGTCCGCGCCCTGTTGGCTCGCTCCGAGAAGAGGGATGAAGGTGGGGACGCGGAAGCCAATAAGGAACACCGTGGATTTGTGATCGGCGTGCTGGCTGCACGCGGCGGTCTGGGAGTTTCATCGGTGGCGGCCAACCTGGCGGCGGCGCTTTCCAGCCGGGCCCAGGCCGATGTGATCCTGGCCGAGATGACGCCCGGTCACGGCACCCTTGGCCTTGACCTTGGTTTGAACGACGGCAAGCGTCTGAACGATCTCCTTTCAGGAGCAACCGTGGAGGTCACGCGCGAGAAGGTGCAGGCGGCGCTCATTCCGCATGTTTCGGGCATCAACCTGCTGGCGGCATCCGATAATCCGCGCGACGTGCATCTTACTTCGCAGGTGGCACATTATGAGGCGTTGGTCTCGCGTCTCTCGACACTGGCCCGCTTCATCGTCCTGGACCTGGGGGTGGGGTTGCCTCTCTTCGTGCAGCGGATTCTGCCGATGTGCGCGGAGCGCATCCTGGTGGTGGAGGGCGTGCCCAATTCCATCCACAATTCAAAGATCCTGATCGATGAGATCGCTGCCATCGGCATCGACCGTAAGGCGATCACCGCCGTCTTGAACAATCGCGTCCGCTCCGAGTCGCAGATGCCGTGGACGCAGGTGCAGGAAAAACTGGCCCATTCCATCGCCACTACCTTCACACCCGCTCCTGAGCTCTTCTTCCAGGCGGCCCGCATGTTGACGCCCGCCGTGGTATGCCAGCCCACGAATGTCACCGCCCAGCAGTTCTTCAAACTGGCTGACCAGGTCATGGAGCACGAGCAGGCGCGATGACCGTTGCCTTCTCCGGTCAGACCCAATCTGCGATCGAGTTTGCAGCCGACCTGTTTCGCGGTGCAAAACGCGCAGTGGTGTTGACCGGGGCAGGGTTATCCACGCCTTCGGGTATCCCCGACTTCCGCTCGGAGGGCAAAGGGTTATGGTCACGGGATGAGCCGCTGGAGGTGGCTTCTCTCAGCACCTTTCGCATCGCGCCCGAACGTTTCTTTCAATGGTTCCGCCCACTGGCCAATCAAATCTTCAATGCCCAACCCAACCCCGCTCACCGGGCGCTGGCCGAACTCGAAACTGCGGGACGCGTGCGGGCGATTATCACCCAGAACATCGACGTCCTGCACCAGAAGGCTGGTTCGAAACGCGTGATCGAAATGCACGGTTCCATGCGGACCCTGTCCTGCACACAATGTTTTCAGCAGGTCGAGTCCGCGCCGTATTTAAAACCCTTTGCTGAGACGGGCGCCATCCCACACTGTCCGCAGTGCGGCGCGGTGCTCAAGCCCGATGTAATCCTGTTCGGCGAGCAATTGCCGCAGACGGCCTGGTACGAGGCCCAGCGCGAAGCCCGTCAATGTGACCTGATGGTGGTGGCTGGGTCCTCGTTGGAAGTTTTGCCGGTGGCGGGACTTCCCATCCAGGCCCTGGATCGCGGCGCGCACCTGATCATCATCAACAATACGTCCACTTATTTGAATGTGCGCGCGGATGTCAACATCCTCGAAGATGTGGCCAGCATCCTGCCCGCCATCGCGGAGAGAACCCTTCATGGCTGAGATCAAAACCGAACGGCTCGACGGATACCGCCGCCTGATCGATATTTCACGCGACCTGGCCTCGACCCTTGATTTGGACATTCTGCTCTCGCGCATCGTCCACGCTGCGGCGGAGGTGAGTGGAGCCGAGGCCGCCTCGATCCTGCTCTACGACGATGCCGCTCGGCGGCTGTACTTCCAGGTGGCGACCAATATCGACGAGCCGACCCGCCGCGGACTGGTGGTCCCCATCGATAAAAGCATCGCTGGCTGGATCGTCACCAACCGCAAGTCGGTGCGCATTACCAATGCGCACGAGGACCCGCGTTTCTTCGGCGATGTGGAACAAACGACGGGCTTTCCCACCGAGTCGATCCTGGGAGTGCCGCTCATCACCAAGAACAAGATCGTCGGCGTGCTGGAAGCGCTCAACAAGCACGGCGGAAAGTTCACCGACCAGGACGAGTCCATGCTGCTGGTGTTGGGGGCTCAGGCCGCTGTGGCCATCGAGAACGCCCGACTCTTCCAGCAATCGGATCTGATCTCCGAGTTCGTTCACGAGCTGCGCACGCCGTTGGCTTCGCTTAGCACGGCGACCTACCTGCTATTACGCCCGGAGATGTCGCAAGAGCAGCGGGATCAGATTGTCAACAGCATCCATGCCGAGACGCTGCGGCTGAATGCGCTGGCTTCATCCTTCCTGGACCTGGCCCGTCTCGAGTCGGGACGGGTGCAGTTCCGCAAGACGGCCTTCAGCCTGGCGGACCTGCTCTACGAGTGCAAGGATGTGATGTCCTCCAAGGCGGACGAAGAGCGCATCCAGGTGCGGGTCGAGTCACCCGAAGGACTGCCCGTCCTCGAAGCTGACCGCGACAAGATCAAGCAGGTGCTGCTGAATCTGTTGAGCAACGCCATCAAGTACAACCGCGCGAACGGTTCGGTCATCTTGCGCGCCGAGAGCACCGACACTGAGATTTTCATCTCCGTGCAGGATACCGGTGTGGGCATCCCCGAGCAGGCCCTGCCGCACCTCTTCGAAAAGTTCTACCGCGTGCGCGAACACGAGAACAAGGCCTCAGGCACCGGGCTGGGACTCTCGATCTGCAAGCAGATCATTCAGGGACACGGCGGGCGCATCGAGGTCAAGAGTAAGATGGGGATCGGGACCATGTTCATGATCCATTTGCCGCGCGGAAGTCACAAGACTCAACCGCATGCCCGTTCGAAAGCTTGAAGCAGAACATCCAAGAAATGAAGCGCGCCATCCATTCGGATGGCGCGTTGTCTTTAACTAGGCGGCAGCCCAACGATCTCGACCGGCAGCCTTGGCATCGTACAGGGCCGAGTCGGCGCGGGCCAGCAATCGCTGCCAGTCCTCCTGTTCGATCTGGTACTGCGCCACCCCCACGCTGATGGTGACGTGGATGCCCTGGTCACCGTTGGGGATGGACGTCTCGCGGAGGCTCTTGCATAGACGTTCGGCCTGCTCGGTGGCGGACTCGAGCGAAGTCTGGGGCAGCACCACCAGGAATTCCTCGCCGCCGTAACGCCCGACCAGGTCCGGGTTGCGGACGTTGTCACGCAGGTAACTGGCCACCTGCCGCAGGACCAGGTCACCCACGGCGTGGCCGTAGGTGTCGTTGATGATCTTGAAGTGGTCCACGTCCAGCATGGAGACAGACAACGGTGTGTGGTAGCGGTTGGAGGCCATGACCGCGCGCTGCAACTCGCCGAGGATTTGCCGTCGGTTGGGCAGGAAGGTGAGCGCATCGGTGTTGGCCACCTCATGGGCCTGAGTCACAACCAGGTCGATCTCCATCTGCTTTTGCAGGAGAGTCTGTTTGGAGTATTCGTAATCCAGTTTCAACTGCGCGGCGCGTCGGCTCACGCGTTGATAGCGTTCAGCCAGCACAGGGTCGAGCGAGACCAACTCGGCAAAGAATAGGATGCGTCCGTCGGTGGTGGGGATGAGGGTGCAGTCATACTCGGTCTCGCCGCTGCCGCGGTTGGGGAGCAGGGTCAGCGCACCGTGGGCGGGGGCCTGCTTTTCGATGGCCAGGCCTGCCAGGCGGTCGAAGAAGGAGCGGCTTTCGAGGACCAGCAGCGTCTGGATCGTCTCTGCTGACGGGTCCGATTTCGTCAACGACTCACAAGCGGGGTTGCATTCGAGGATGCGGCCATTCGCATCCAGCAGGGCGATCAGGGCGTGACTATATTTCAGAATGGCAGGGAGGCCCTGCGACCCCAGTAACTCGGATAATTCCTGCATATCAACGCGGTCCTTTCCTCCCAAATTGTCGTTCGAGCATGTCCACCGAAAGGTGGATCATGGTCGGCCTGCCATGCGGACAGGTGCGCGGCGACTCGCAGGTCTCGAGGTCGCTCAACAGCGCGCGCTGTTCCTCGGGCGTGAGCGTTTGCCCCGCCTTGACGGCCAGCCGCTTGCAGACGCGTCCCGCCAGTCTGGCCTCGACCTCGGCCTGCAGCGGAGCCTCGTCCTCTTCGAAATCCTCGACCAGGGCCCGCAGCGCCAGCGATGGGTCACTGCCACGGAAAAGGGTTGGCATGGCCCGCACCTGGAAGGTGTTCGCGCCGAAAGCCTCGACCTCGAAGCCGAAATGGTTCAATACATCGATCTGACCTTCGAGTAACTTGGCCTGTGCGGGCGGCAGATGCACCACGGCGGGGGTCAGCAAGGCCTGTGAGAGGATGCTCTTCATCCCGTGCTGGGCCATGAGTTTCTCGAACAACACACGCTCGTGCGCGGCATGTTGGTCGATCAGGTATAACCCATCGGGGCCTTCGGCTACCAGATAGGCCGAGCCGATCTGCCCGATCAGGCGCAGAAGCGGAAGGTTGAAGGCGGGTCTGGTTTCAGGCTGCGGGGTCGGGGATGAAGCCTCGGACGGTTGGCCTTCTGCGGTCGGCCGTCCACCGTCCACCGTCTCGCGCGCCATCGTCCAATCCAGCCCGGGCTCGCGCGGCTCGGACGGGCGTCCACCCCACAGCGTGGTCGGTGCGACGGATGGCACGGGGGTGTAGGCCAGCAAGGCGCGACGCACCGCACGTTGCACGAAGCTGAAAACGCGATCCTGATTTTTGAAACGCACCTCGGCCTTGGCGGGATGCACGTTCACGTCCACGTCTCCGGGGAGCATGTCGAGGAAGAGTGCCGTCAGCGGGTAGCGTCCCACCATCAGCAGGGTGTGATAGGCCTGGATGACGGCCGTGTTGAGTGCCACCTCCTGCACCCAGCGGCCGTTGACGAAGAAGGTGATCTCCTTGCGGTTCGAGCGTGTCAGAGAAGTGGGGCTGATGAAACCTGTCAGGCGCAGGCCTTCCTCCTCCGCAATCACTTCGAGCATCTGCCTGGCCACGTCCACGCCGTAGAGCGCGGCGAGAATCGAACGGCGGTCGCCGTCGCCTGCGGTTTGCAGTGAGACGTTCTTGCCTTCACTTAACTTGAAGCGCACATGGGGGTAAGCCAGCGCGTAGCGCGTCACCAGGTTGTCGATGGCGCGGCGCTCGGTCACATCGGCTTTGAGGAATTTCAAGCGGGCGGGGACGTTGTAGAACAGATCCTCGACGCGTACCACCGTGCCGACCGGTGCCCCGACCGGCTCGACCTTCGAACTGATCCCGCCTTCGACGCGCAGCCGCGCCCCCGTAGCGGATTCCGCCACCCGTGAGGTGACGGTCATGCGCGAGACCGAGCCAATGGAGGCCAGCGCCTCGCCGCGGAATCCCAGCGTTGAGATGTGGAACAGGTCCTCGGACTGAACCAGCTTCGAGGTCGCATGCCGCTCGACAGCCAGCGCCAGTTCCGAGGCGGGGATGCCGCTTCCATCGTCGGCCACCTCGACCAGCGCGCGTCCCGCCTCCGCAATGGAGATGGTCAACGCACGCGCACCCGCATCCAGAGCATTCTCGGCCAATTCCTTCACCACCGAGGCGGGGCGTTCGATGACTTCTCCCGCAGCGATCTGCGAGGCGACTTCAGAGGAAAGCAGGCGAATAGGCATATGTCGATTATATATTACCCGCGTCTAAAATTGCATTTCCTTTTTGGATACGGCTGTAAAGGGTGGGTATAATCGGCTGATGCGTTTTACCACCCTTTTGTTCGACCTCGACGATACGTTGTATCCTGCCTCGACCGGCCTGTGGACCCTGCTCAAGCGGCGCATGAGCGATTACATGCGCGACCGCCTGGGCATCCCCGAGGACCAGATCCAGACCTTGCGCGAACAATATTTCCTGAAATTCGGCACTACCCTGCGCGGACTGCAAGCCTATCACCACGTGGATACGCAGGAGTTCCTGGCCTACGTCCACGATGCGCCCCTGGCTGAGTACCTGATCCCGAATCCGACCCAGCGCGAGGTGATCGCTTCACTGCCGGGCCGCAAGCTGATTTTCACCAATGCCGACGTTCCGCATGCCCAGCGCGTGCTGTCCACCCTGCAACTGGACGGCCTGTTCGATGGCATCGTGGATGTGAACGCCGTTGCGCCGTATTGCAAGCCGATGCCCGAGTCCTTTGCCATTGCGATGAAGGCTGCCGGTGAGACCGACCCGGCGCGCTGCGTGATGATCGATGACCTGGCGCGTACCACGAGCGCCGCGATGAACGCTGGTTTGTATGGAGTCCTGTACGGTCAGCCCGGGCCGCATTCTGATGCCGATGCCTGTTTCGACGACTGGACGAAACTTCCCGCCTTGTTGATGTGAGGTAGTTATGGAAACAAAAGCGATCATTGCCCTGGCTCTGATGATTTTGGGGATTGTAGTCATCAACTTTGCCCTGTATGCCGCCGCGCGCGGCATGTCCGACTGGTTCTCGTCGATGGGCAAAGGCATGCAGACGCCGCTGACGAAGGACCGCGCTCCCTACGATGAGTTGCGCCAGAAAATGCGCGAACTCTCGGACGAGAAAAAGGAAGATTGATCGCAAACGGTTTTTACAAAACGCATATACCGAATTCATGCCGCTTTAATCCCGCCATGATAAAACCGACCCTGACTTACTGCTTTTTGCATCAACATTTGAACTTGTATATGCCAGAAGTCGGGCAGAATCAAAATCCCAGTTGAGCTATTTATGCAGTACGCTGTAATGGCATTTTGCCTGGAGGAATCATGAACGAACCTGTACACGCAACCACGCCCGCCCCTCAACCGACGGCCAAGTCGCCCAACAAAGCCTTGATGACCATCCTGGCGGTCGTGGCTGTTCTTTTTATTGGCGCCGCTTCCTTCGCGGGCGGATTCGTCACGGGGCATTTTGTCCCCACCCTGAACGAATCTTCCGGGCAGACTTTCCTGCCCGTGGCTCCCACACCCTCTACCGACCAAAACTCGGCTACCCCGCAGGATCTGCAGGCCCTGTTCTCCCCGTTCTGGGAGGCATGGAACCTGGTCCACCAGCAATATGTGGACCAGCCTGTGGACGACGTCAAACTGATGCAGGGCGCGATCCGCGGCATGATGGAGTCTCTGGGCGACAAGCACAGTTCCTACATGGACCCGGTCAATTTCCAACAGGCCAACCAGAGTCTGGCAGGTGAGTACGAAGGTATCGGTGCCTACGTCGATACCGGCGGCGACTTCCTGACCATTACCAGCCCGATCCCCGGTTCCCCGGCCGAGAAGGCGGGTTTGCGCCCGGGCGACATCATCGTCAAGATCGACGGTAAGGACATGACCGGCGTGGACCCCGAAGTGGCCCGCCAGCAGGTGCTTGGCCCGGCCGGTTCGGTGGTCCACCTGACCATTGCACGCAAGGACGAGAAGAACCTGCTCGAGTTCGACGTCACCCGCGATAAGATCGTCATCAAGAGCGCCACGGGCAAGATGCTCGACAACGGCATCGCCTACATTCAGGTCACCACCTTCGGAGATAAAACCTCCGCTGAGCTGACCCAGGCCCTGAACGATGTGCTGGCTCAGAACCCGAAGGGCATCGTCCTCGACCTGCGCAACAACGGCGGCGGCTACGTGCAGACCGCGGTCGAGGTGGCCTCGCAATTCATCGACAAAGGCGTGGTGCTCTACGAGCAGTTCGGCGACGGCAAGAAAAATACCTACGAGGTCCAACCCGGCGGCCTGGCCACCCAGATCCCCATGGTGGTACTGATCAACGAAGGCTCAGCGTCCGCGTCTGAGATCGTGGCAGGCGCGCTGCAGGATTACGGCCGCGCCAAGCTGGTGGGCGTCACCTCCTATGGAAAGGGTTCGGTGCAGAACTGGATCCCGCTCTCGGGCGACCAGGGCGCGGTGCGCGTGACCGTCGCCAAGTGGCTGACCCCCAACGGCCGTACCATCCATCAGAAGGGTCTGACTCCCGACGTCTTCGTCCAGATGACGGAAGATGATTACCTGAATAACCTGGACCCGCAGCTGGATGCCGCTGTGCAGACCCTGCTGGCCATCATCGGCGGGCAGCCGATCCCCACCTCGATGCCGACGGCTACTCCCGCCCCGTAATTTGTGAGGTGAACGATGTTTTACGATCCGACCTATCTATGCTTCATGCTGCCCGGCATGCTGTTGGTGATGCTGGCTTCATGGTATGTCAACTCGGCGTACCGCAAGTGGAGCCAGATCCGCACCCGCAGCGGCCTGACCGGGGCCGAGGCTGCCCAGCGGCTGATCTATAACGGCGGCCTGTCCGGAGTTCAGATTCAGGGCATCGGCGGGCAGTTGACCGATAATTACGATCCGCGCTCCAAGGTCCTCAACCTGTCACAGGGTGTGGCTAACAGTCCATCGGTGGCGGCGGTGGCCATTGCCGCTCACGAGTTGGGACATGCCATGCAGGACCACGAAGGCTACTTCCCGCTGCGCTTCCGCGCTGCGCTCGTCCCGATGGTCAACATCGGCTCGTGGCTTGGCTGGATTATGATCCTGGCGGGTCTGTTCCTGAAGATCACCAACCTGGCCTGGCTGGGCGTGCTGTTCTTCTCGGGCGGCGCAGTCTTTGCTCTGGCCACCCTGCCCGTGGAATTCAACGCCTCGGCGCGCGCCAAGCGCCTGCTGGCCGAGACGGGCATCATCAGCGGCGAGGACGAGCAGGCCGGCGTCAACAATGTGCTGAACGCCGCGGCTTTGACCTATGTGGCTGGGCTGGCTGCTGCCATCCTGCAATTGCTATATTTCGTCACTCTGGTGGGCGGCGGACGCCGCCGCAGTTAGCCGGCGAATGTATGACCAACGGCTCCCGCGGGCTTCGGCTTGCGGGAGTTTTTTTGTGTGTATAATCCATATCGATGAATAAATTCATTTTTGTGGTGATCCTGTTCCTGGGTGTGGCGCTGGTCATCCTGAGTTTCGGAGAATTGGAGACCATCCTCAAGACCTTGAAAAGTGGGAATCACTGGTACCTCCTGCTGGCGTTGACCATTCAAATGGCCTGGTTCCTGGTGGTGGGGCAGATGTATCAATCCATCTACCGCCTGCTCGGCATGGACGACTCCACCCTGAACCTGAGCGTCGTCGCCGCTGCTGCGGCCTTCGTCAACGTGGTCATGCCCACGGGTGGCATGGGCGGGATCGCCCTCTTCGCGGCGGAGGCCCGTCGGCGTGGACACCCCAGCGGAAAGGCCACCGTCGCCGCAGCGCTCTTCCTGCTCTTCGACCAGGCGGCCTTTCTGGTCATCCTGGCGATGGGGCTGTTGGTTCTGCTGCGACGCGGAAACCTCTCGGCAGGCGAGATCACGGCTTCGCTCCTGTTGCTGGCCCTGGCACTGGTCATCGCTTTTCTTTTATATCTCGGGTACCGGTCTGCAGTCACGCTCGGCAACGTGTTGGCCAGGGGCTCGCACGTCATCAATCGTCTGACCCGCTTTGTGATCCACCGCGATTACCTGAGCGAGGATCGCGCCCACGCCTTTGCGCACGAGATCGCCGAGGGGCTCTCGGGCTTGACCGAGCAGCCGAATGTGATGGTTCGCCCGGTGTTGTGGGGCCTGCTGAACAAGGTGATGCTGATGGCCATCCTGGCGGCCGCCTTTCTCGCCTTCGATGTGCCCTTTTCCGCGGGAACCATCGTCGGCGGATTCTCCATCGGTTATCTGTTCCTGATCGTGTCTCCCACGCCTTCGGGCATCGGCGTGGTGGAAGGTCTCATGCCGCTGGCGTTGTCGTCGTTGCGCGTGGCCTGGAGTCAGGGTGTCATTGTCACGTTGGCGTATCGCGCTGTCACCTTCTGGGTACCGTTGGGGGTGGGGGCGGCGGCCTTCCGCAGGCTGCATGTCAATGGAAATGGAGTCCGGCAGGATGGATAAACGTTTCGAAGAACTTTTACAGCAATATATCGAGCAGGACGATCACCAGCAGCGCAAGCCGATCGAAGAACAACTCTGGCGCGAATTCGGCGCGACCAAGGCCGTGCTGATCATGGACCTCTCGCGCTTCTCGATGTTGACCCAGAAATACGGCATTGTCTACAACCTGGCGATGGTCTATCGCATGCAGTCCGTCTCCCAGCCTCTCATCGAGCGCGAGGGTGGACAGGTGATCAAGTACGAGGCCGACAACTGCTTTGCCGTGTTCGATGACGTGTATCCTGCCGTGCGCGCCGCGCTTTCCATCAATCGCGCCTTTACCGAGCTCAACGCCAACACCGATGAGAAGTTCGATATCCTGGTTGGCACAGGCATCGATTATGGCGAGGTGCTGCTCGTCGAAGGCCCTGATTATTTCGGCATGGCCGTCAACCGCGCCAGCAAACTCGGCGAAGACATCGCCAGCGGCGGGGAGATCCTCATCACCAAGACCGCCTTCGACCGCATGCCCGCCGACCCGCGCATTCATGCGGAGCCGCTCGAGTTGACCATCTCCGGCCTGAAACTCGATGCATTGGCCCTCAAGTACTGACCCTCATGCCGCTCGCTGCACTACTGGACCTGTGGAAACGTGACCCGCTGACGGCGGAGCATTTCGCCGCCTGGCGGACCCTGCCCCCGCGTCCCGCCTCCACCGTCCCCCTGCCGACCGATCTGCCTGCTCCCGTCAAACAGGCCTTGATCGCGTCTGGTATCCATTCCCTTTATTCGCATCAATCCCAGGCCTGGATCCACGTCCGTAGCGGCGGGAATATCATCCTCGCCACCGGCACGGCCAGCGGCAAGACCCTGGCCTACAACCTGCCCGTCTTATCCGCGCTGACCGAAGATTCGCGCGCGCGCGCGCTGTATCTCTTCCCCACCAAGGCCCTGGCCCAGGACCAACTCAACACGCTGGAACGCTTTGGCCTTTCCATTGCCCAGCCTGCGGACCTGTCCGCTGCCATTTACGATGGAGATACCCCGCAAAAGGATCGTCCCGCCATCCGCAAGCAGGCACGTGTCGTGTTGACCAACCCCGACATGCTGCACACCGGCATCCTGCCGCATCACACCAACTGGGCCGAGTTTTTTACGAACCTGAAATTCATCGTCGTGGACGAGGCGCACACCTATCGCGGCGTGTTCGGCTCGCACGTGGCCAACGTGCTGCGGCGTATCCAGCGTGTGGCAAAATTCTACGGTGCCAGGCCACAGTTCATCCTTGCTTCGGCGACGATTGGAAATCCGCGCGAACTGGCTGAGCGGTTGATCGAAGCGCCCGTCCACCTCATCGACGAGGACGGTTCGGCGCGCGGTCCGCGTCACTTCCTGATCTACAATCCGCCTGTCGTGGATGAAGCGCTCGGTCTGCGCAAAAGTTCTCTACTCGAAGCGGTGCGCCTCACACAGGACTTGATCACGCAGAATGTGCAAAGCGTGGTCTTCGCGCGTTCGCGCCGCAGCGTGGAATTGATCCTCACCTATCTGCAAAGCGGCGGACAAAATCCAATATTTGACATTCGCGATTCGAGCGGCGAATTCCGCATATCGAATGCCGCGGACCGCATTCGCGGCTATCGCTCAGGTTACCTCCCCTCGCAGCGCCGCGAGATCGAACAGGGATTGCGCGATGGTTCGGTCCAGGCCGTGGTGGCGACCAATGCCCTCGAGCTGGGGATCGACATCGGCGGGCTGGGTGCGGCGGTGCTGGTCGGCTACCCGGGCAGCATCTCGTCCACGTGGCAGCAGGCGGGTCGAGCCGGGCGTGGACTCGAATCCGCGGCGGCGGTGCTGGTCGCATCTGCGAATCCCATTGACCAGTTCCTGGCCCATCATCCCGAATATTTCTTTGGCCGTTCGCCCGAGCAGGCATTGGTCAACCCTGACCATCTGCTGATCCTGCTGGAGCATCTGCGCTGTGCCATGTTCGAACTGCCTTTTCAAACGAATGAAGGCTTTGGTCATCTGAGTGCCGGGCAGGTTGGTGATTTTCTGCAATTTTTGGTCAGCAATCACGAGGCACATCTCTCGAACGACAAGTATTTCTGGATGGCCGACCAGTATCCCGCAGCGAACATCTCGCTGCGTTCAGCGTCGCCGCAAGGGGTGGTCTTGCAGGCCATGACCGAGGACGGCCCGCGCACTGTCGGCACAGTGGATGGCGAGAGCGCGGCCTGGATGGTTCACCCGGGCGCGGTCTATCTGCACGAGGCGCAATCCTATTTCGTCGAGAGCCTTGATCTCGAACAGAGCATCGCGCACCTCCGCGCCGCCACCATGGACTATTACACCGAGCCGATGCGCGGCACGACCATCAAAGTTCTTGCGTTGAGCGGAGAGGAACACAGTCAAAGCGCGGATAAGAACTGGGGGGAATTGCAGGTCACCACGCAGGTGACGGGCTTTCAGATACGTCGTTGGTACACGCACGAGAACCTGGGCCAGGAGCCGCTCGACCTGCCGCCTTCCGAGTTGCAAACCACAGGCTACTGGCTGACCCTCTCCGAGGAGATGGTCGAGCGGTTGCGCGAAGCAGGCGCCTGGACCAACGACCCGAACGACTACGGCCCAGGCTGGGCGAAGATCCGTGAGCAGGTCCGCGCCCGAGACGGATTCAAATGCCAGGTCTGCGGTGCGCCTGAGAACGGTCGTCAGCACGATGTGCATCACAAAATCCCGTTCAAGGCCTTCACCTCGCGTGAGGAGGCCAACCGCCTCGAAAACCTGACCACGCTGTGCTCCTCCTGCCATCGCAAGGTGGAAGCCAACGTCCGTATGCGCAGCGGATTGGCGGGGTTGAGTTACGTGCTCGGGAACCTGGCTCCGCTCTTCCTGATGTGCGATAGCGGCGACCTGGGCACACACATCGAGCCCGCCCCGACCGAGGATTTTCCCAACCCATCGGTGGTGCTGTACGACCTTGTCCCCGCAGGCATCGGATTCAGCCAACGCCTGTTCGAGATTCACGACGACCTGATGCGCCGTGCGCTGGAACTCGTCAGCCAATGTGAATGCGCCGACGGTTGTCCCTCGTGCGTCGGCCCGGGCGGCGAGAACGGCTACGGCGGCAAACAAGAGACCCTCTCCATTCTTAAGGAACTCACCCAATGAAATCTCATCGTTTCAACCTGCTCGTCATGCTTTTCATCCTGACCCTGGTCCTTGCGGCCTGTTCTCCGTCTTCGACATCCACCTCGCCCCGTGTGGTCGATCCATCCCGCCCGCTCAGCCAACAGGTGAGCGTCAGTCCGCTGCACTTCGAAGAGTCGGGCGAGGCTCCGAGATACAAAATCACCGCCGACGTGCCCACCATTATCGGGGTCGACGATCCGCGCGTGAAGGCCTTCAATGACCTGACCTATGCCGACTATCAATTATTCGTCGGTGAACTCAAGGGGGCCTTGCAGGGCATGCCCGCCGAGCCGGTTAGCGGCGGCAGCACGCTGGATGTTCGCTACGAGTTGGTCTCTCTGCCCGGGGAGATCATCAGCCTCAAATATCTCATCGCGGGTTATGCCGATGGCGAACCGCAGCCCTTCCATAACATCGTCACGATTAACTTCAACATCGAGACAGGACAGGAAGTCCAGCTCGATTCGCTCTTCCTGGCAGGTTCCAATTATCTACAGACCCTGTCCGCGTATTGCGCTACCGAATTGGCCTCGCGCAAGATCGGCTTCGAGGCCTTTGCCAGCGGAGCAGACCCGTCCCCTGAAAATTATCAACACTGGAACATCACCGCCGACGGCCTGGTCATCACTTTCGACGAATATCAGGTGGCCGATTACGCCGCCGGTCAGCAGGCCGTCACCGTGCCTTACAGCACCCTGAAGGACCTCATCGATCCGCAGGGTCCGCTGGGAAAATACGTCAAATAGGTTATTTCGAGAGGAAATTTGTATGGATGCAAGACAAAAAATGATATCTGTCCTGTTGACGCTGGCCTTCAGCGCCGCGGCTTGTACCCTGACCCAGCCTTCCGCGCCGACGGTTGCTCCCGTTTCGACGATTCCACCTGTCGAGCAGGCCACGCTCACTCCCACCGAGGTCCCGCTCTATGAACAGGTGAGATTCACCACCGTCAGCGCCAGTGAATCGAATGACGCACCCAAATACACCATCACCACCGAAACGCCCACTCTGGAAGGCGTGGACGACGGTCGTGTGCTCGAGTTCAATGTATCCATGCAGATGACCGTGAATGAGATGGTGAATGGCTTCAAGGATAGTATGAAAGACCAGCCTGCGACGCCCATCGTTGCGGGTAGTTCGTTCGACGTGAAATATGAGCTGCTCTCGCCGTCAGGTTACATCTATAGCGTCAAGTTCAACGTCATGGGCTACACGGACGGCGCGGCGCACCCGTATCACTTCAGCAAGACGGTCACCTTCAATCTCGAAACGGGCAAGGAAGTCACGCTCGATAAACTTTTCCTGCCCGGCTCGAACTACCTGCAAATCCTTTCCGACATAAGCAAGACGGACCTGTCTGCCCGAGATATCGGCTTCGATCCGACGTTCTTCACCGGCGCGGACCCCACGCCTGAGAATTACAAGAGTTGGAACATCACCGCCGACGGCCTGCTTATCACCTTCGATGAATATCAGGTCGCAGCCTATGCGGCGGGTCCGCAGACGGTCACGATACCCTACAGCGCCCTGAAGGACATTATTGATCCGAACGGGCTGCTGGGAAAATACATCCAGTAGTAGCGAATAAAAAATGAGCGCATCCTTTGTAGATGCGCTCATTTAATTTATGCTGCCGTGTTCCAGTGCGCGTATTTGGGATTCTTCCCGCGTACGATGTCATCGAACATCGTGCGCAGCTTCGAGGCGATCGGTCCCATCTCGCCGCGCCCCACGGGACGGTGGTCCACCTTCGTGACGACCACCACCTGGGCGGCAGTGCCCGTCATGAACAACTCTTCGGCCAGGAAAATCTCGGTGCGATCGATGGTGCGTTCCACCACCTGGAGCCCCAGCTCCTTTTGAGCCAGTTCGATGATCGAACGGCGCGTGATGCCTTCGAGGATGTTGTCGGTGATCGGCGGCGTGACCAGTACCCCGTCGCGCACCATGAAGATGTTCATGGCCGAGCCTTCTGAGACGTGTCCGTTATGGTCGAGGACCAACGCCTCGTCGAAGCCCGCCAGGTTTGCGTCCGTTTTGATCAGCGCCGAGTTGGCGTAGGCGCCCGCCACCTTGGCCCGCGCGGGAATGACATTGTCGTCGATGCGCCGCCACGAGGAAAATGTCACGTGCGCGTTGCTGTCGTTCTTGACGTATTTGTCAAAGGGTAAAACAAAAATGCTCAGATCATCGCGCAGATCGTGCAATCGCACGCCGATGCCGATATCTGCTTTGTAAATGGTGGGACGGATGTACACATCGCGCTGCCAGTTGTCGGTGCGGAGCAGGTCCAGCAGCAATTGGGTCAGGCTTTCTTCATCGTAGTCCACCTGCATGCGCAGCATGCGACCTGAATTCAATAAACGGCGAAAGTGATCAAAAGGGCGAAAGACGAAGAGCTTTTTCTGCTCCTCGTTCCAATAAGCGCGCATGCCGCCAAAAACCGACGTGCCATATAAAAAGGCATGTGACGCGATGCTGACCTTTGCTTCTGAAAAAGGGACGATCTTCCCTTCGAAGAACGCATGACTCTCTCCTGTCACAGAATACCTCCGAGTGAGTGGATTTGCTTGCACTAAAATTATAACCCGCATTATCCTGGCATGGTTCGTGGACCCCGTGCCTGATCCCGTTTAAATTGCCTCTTGACACCCCGCTGAATCTTGCTAGAATCTAATTAGATAATTATCGAATTAAATTTACGGAAGTGAAAAATGAATGAAAATTCTGGAATGCTCGACTTTGTCAAAGCCATGTCTGACGCCGACCGTCTGCGGATCATTGGCGTGCTGGCCCAACGTTCCGCGCGCGTTGCCGATGTGGCTGCCGAACTCGGTATGCCCGTCCGCGATGCGTTCGACCATCTGGAATTTCTGCACTTTGTGGGTGTCGTCCGCAAGAATGAGGACATCTACGAGCTGGACGAAAGCGGCATGGAAGCACTGTCCAAGCGGCAGTTCGCTAAAGCTGAACGCGAGAGCTACACGCCCGCGCCCGAACTGGATGCAAAGTCCCGCAAGGTGCTGACTGCGCATCTCAACAAGGACGGTAGCATCAAGCAGATCCCCTCCCAGCCCGCCAAGTTGCGTGCCATCCTCGAATACCTGGTAACGGCCTTTACGCCCGGCGTCAACTACACAGAAAAGGAAGTCAACACCATCCTGCGCCGCTTCCACCTCGATACCTCGGGTTTGCGCCGCGACCTGATTGACTCCAACCTGCTGGCCCGCGAAAGCGATGGCTCGCGTTATTGGAGAGTGTCATGAGCGAGGAAATGGTCAATTTCTTCAAAGCCCTGGCCGATGCCAACCGCCTCAAGATTGTCGGATTGCTGGCCCAGCGTCCATACAGCGTGGAGGAATTGGCCGCCCTGCTCGACCTGAAAGCCTCGACCGTGTCGCATCACCTGGCGCGGCTGGCCGAGGCAGGACTGGTCAGCGCCCGTACGCAGAGTTATTACAACGTCTACCAATTGGAGAAGGATGCGCTGGAGAGCAAATCGCGCAGCCTGTTCTCCAGCGAGGATCTTTCCGCCTCCATCGCCGACGTGGATCTCGACGCCTACGACCAGAAGGTCATCAACGATTATGCGCGCAAGGACGGCAGCCTCAAGACCATCCCTGCCCAGCGCAAAAAGCTGGAGGCCGTGTTGCGTTACGTGGCCAAAGCCTTCAAGGTCGGCAAGCGTTACAGCGAGAAGCAAGTCAACGAGATCTTGAGCGGCTACCACGAAGACACGGCCACTCTGCGGCGCGAACTGGTCGGTTATGGATTAATGAAACGCGAAGGTGGGGGTGGAGATTATTGGCGAGAATTATAGGGGCGACCCGTCGGGTCGCCCCTATAATAATTTATTTCTTACGTGGATTGAGGGGGATCAACGCACCAGTCATCATCGGTGCAGACAAGGCTTCCGCATCCAATTTCATCACACGGCTGTTGGCGAAGAACCCGAAATCGAAGGTAGTCTCGTCGCCTGCCCCTTTGCCAGGGATGGGCATCAGGCGCGCGGTCAGCGGCTTGTCGAGACGCAGGGCCAGGGCGGAGAGGTCCAACAATAACGGGACCAACTGCTCGGCGCGGGTGTCGCCTGGGAGCGGCACCGTGTCCAGGCCCGTGCCGCATACCGTCGAGTAGAGCAGCGCATCCTTCACGGTCAGCGTGCCGTCGGCGGCGCGGCGGGCCAGCACCGAGTCTTCGAGCACAGGCTGCATAAATCCGCTAAAGCCCGTGTGCGGGAAGTCAGCGCGGTCGATGGCCTCGGTCAGCAGCACGGCGGCAGCAACCGACCCATGCAGGCCGATGCGCGGAACACCCATGCGTTCGACGGCGCCGCCCAGCGAATGCGCGTCGTCGGGGAAGGGCGCCAGCGAGAAGTCGATGCCGCCAAACGGGACGTGCCACAGGCGGGTGGCCGCGACTTTGGCGATGGCCTGCCCGTGCCGTTCGATCTCGCGGACCAGGGCCTGGCGGCCGTCTTCGAGGCTGGATGCGCCGCTGAAAGCGTCCACCGCCAGATCTGCTGACTCGACCGCCACCGCGAACATGGGTTCGTCGCCGTCGTGATACGCGGCAGGGAAAAACGGCGCGCCCGCAGGGACGTTAGCCAGCGCGGCGAAGTTCAGGTTGGCAAAGCCGTTCGGGTCGATGGGTGCACAACGCACGATGACCTCGGCGCAGGCACGCAGCGCGTCCATGTGGATGCCGCGCGCATCAGCCATCACGCCGCTGAAGAAAATATTCTGCGAGGTGGCGATGGCCTCGGGGATCAGCTCATAGCTGCGCGGCGACTCGGGCAGGGCGGGCCCCAGCGCAGCATACGCAATGTTGAACTCAGGTAACAGCTTCGATAAGTCCGCAGCGAACTTCGGCAACTGGTCGATGTGATCGCCCAACAAGCGTGGAAACGGCGTGGTCGCCATGCGCGTGGTCTGCACTTCGTAGCCTTCCGTCTGAAAGGCAGCCCTGGCCTGCATCAAAAAATCCCCCGCCTGTTGCAGAATCTGTTCGTCTAACGGAAATTGTGGGTTACAAAAATAGGTAATAGAGCGAATTTTCATTGAAAGATTTCCTTGTAAACATAAAAGACACGAAGGATGCCAAGGAGACCCTTTGTGCCCTTTGTGTTAAATTCTTTGT
Organism: Chloroflexota bacterium; assembly: GCA_016191845.1. Lineage (GTDB taxonomy): Bacteria > Chloroflexota > Anaerolineae > Anaerolineales > Villigracilaceae > JACPVF01. Next base: position 451,621 of record JACPVF010000007.1, on the reverse strand, counting down.
CTCATAACCTCGAACATCAACACCGACCCCGCCACGCCCGCGTTCAGCGACTCGACTTTTCCCGACATAGGTATTGAGATCTTCCGCGTCGCCAGCTTTCGTGCAGACTCGCTTGCCCCTTCCGCCTCGCTGCCCACCACCAGCATCAACGGTCCGTGTAGGTCGGTCTCCCAGCAGGAAACGCCGTCCATGTCTGCAACGTAAACTTTTAAACTTTCCAACCTGACAACTTGCTCTATCGCATCCCACGTCATCGCACGGATCGGCAGCCGAAAATGTGCGCCCATCCCCGCGCGGACCACCTTCGGTGCGAAGGCATCAGTCGTCTCGGGTGGAAGCAGCACGGCCTGAACCCCCGCCGCCGCCGCAGAGCGGATCAACGTGCCCAAGTTGCCAGGGTCACGGATCTGGTCAGGAATGAGGAGGAAAGTTGGAGAATCGGGAATCGGTAGATCGGTGAAGGGTAAAACGGCCAGAATGCCTTGCGGGGTTTCGGTCTCGCTGAGCGACTTCATCAACTCGGGCGCGATCTCTTCGCATTCCACACCGCGCGATTGTAGAGTCTTGACCAGCGACAGCCCACGCTCACTCAGAGTTGTGTCATATAGCGCAAAGCGGAAAACCCAGTTGCTATTTACTGCTTCCTCTACCAGCCGCACGCCTTCGGCCACGAACGCGCCCGCCTCGCGGCGTTCCTTTGCACGTCCGAGCAGGGAACGGACCAGTTTCAGTTTTGGGTTCTGAGCCGAGGTGATCAAGCGCCCCATTCCTTCCACACGTCCATGAACGCATCGATGGTGGCAGAGTCAAATAGCACGATGCGCACCAGGCCTAGGCCTGATTCAGGGTGCTCACTGAAATAATGCGCGATGGCGCGGAAGGTCACATCTGCGGCACGGCCTTTGGGAAAACCAAAGATGCCTGTGGAAATAGCGGGCATCGCAATGGACGCCAATCCCAATTCATCAGCCACATGCAGGGACCCGCGCACCGCCGCCGAAAGCTTTGCATCCTCGTCGCCATCGCCCCAGACGGGGCCCACCGCGTGGATCACGTATTTCGCAGGCAGGAGCCCGCCCGAGGTCCAGGCAGGATGGGCATGGCTGACAGGGCCGTGGGCGCGGATCCACTCGTCGCTTTCCTGTTGGATGACCTCGCCGCCCTTCCGCACGATGGCCCAGGCCACGCCGCCGCCGTGCGCCAGGTGTTTGTTGGCCGCGTTGACGATGGCGTCCACCTGCTCGGCGGTCAGGTCGCCCTGTACCAGTTGGACGGTTTGGCCTGTGGGCAGGCTGCGTTCGATCAAGACGGTGTTCATGCAAATATTTTACCCCGTTAAAAACGTAGAGCGAGATTCACATCTCGCTCTACAATTTGATTCTATTTTCTCACTTGGCCTGCGCCACGATCTTGGCGAAGGCGTTGGGGTCGCGCACAGCGATGTCAGCCAGCATCTTGCGATTGAGGATGATGTTCGCCTTCTTGAGCGCAGCCACCAGGCGGCTGTAGGTGGTGCCGTTCAGGCGGGCCGCGGCGTTGATACGCGCGATCCACAGTTTGCGAAGATCACGCTTGCGAACACGGCGGTCGCGGGTGGCGTACCACAGGCTCTTGAGCATGGCCTCGTTGGCGCGCTTGAACAAAAAGTGCTTCGCGCCGCGCTGGCCCTTGGTGATCTTCAAAACTTTCTTGTGACGAAGGTGCCCTTGCGGGCCTCCCTTAACACGTGCCATTTCTTAACCTCCTGCGGTCCTGCGGGCGTCGGCGGGTTGCGCCAGTTGTGTACACCCGAAAGCCGCAAATCTTGCGGATACGACGGATCGGAAGATTAATCTTCCATGTTGGGGGCAAGGCGTTTGACGCGCTTGATGATGCTGCGACCCTTGACGGTCTGCATCTCGCTCAATTCGCCCTTGGTGCGCTTCGACGTGTTGCGGCGCAGATGGCTCTTGCCGCCTTTGGTGCGCACGAGTTTACCAGCTCCCGTCAGGCGGAACCGCTTGGAGGTCGCCTTGTGGGTCTTGAGCTTGGTTTTTCCAGCTTTTGCTTTGCGAGGCATGGCTGATTGCTCCTTTCTGACAAAATGAACCGCGGGAGACTTGCTTCCCGCGGACGATCAACATCCTGGGTCTTGCTTTCGTTTCGAGACTACGCTTCGGCTTCCGCTTCGCTCTTGTCTTTCTTTTTGGACCCGCCCTTGCCAGGCGACAGCACCACGAGCATCGTGCGGCCTTCCATCTGTGGCGGGACTTCGATCACGGCCACATCGGCAAGATCCTGAGCGATCTCGCGCAGATCTTCCAGCGCGATCTCGGGGTAATCCATCTCGCGTCCGCGGAATTTGACGGTGACGCGCACCTTGTGGCCCTGAAGCAGCCAGCGGCGCGCATCATCCACCTTGAAACCACGGTGGGCCTCATTGGTCTTCGGGCGCAGGCGAATCTCTTTGACTTCGATCTTCGTCTGTGACTTTTTGGCCTCGCGGTCCTTCTTGGCGCGTTCGTAAATGAATTTACCAAAATCCATCACGCGGCAGACGGGCGGCGTAGCGTTCGGCGAGACCTCCACCAGATCCAGTTCGGCGTCGCGCGCGATCTGCAGGGCCTGGCGGATGGGGACCACTCCCACGTTCCCGCCGTCGGGCCCGATCAGGCGGACCTCGGGAACGCGAATGCCCTCATTGACTCGAAATTCGTTGGCGCTGATAAGCTTCTCCTCGTTATCAAAAACGGACGACCAGCACAAGGCTGGTTTTTAGCGGGCGAATGATACCATATCCGGCGGGGAATCGTCAACGAATAGTAGGTTTCGGAAGCCTTCTTCTGTTGTATGATTGCCCGCCAAGGAGGTTTTATGCGCCAAAAGTCCTTTCTGCTGAACGTTCTAACCCTGGTAGCCCTGATTTTAACCGCATTTGGGTCCTATCGTCTGGGGAAGGCATTGCTCCCGCCCTTGCCGCAGGCAAGTGGCTCACCTGTCCTTTCGTACCTGGACCTGCCGCCACAGACTCAAAATGGCATCACGGCCAGCCTGCAGGCCTATTACGCCGACGCGAATCGCTTTGTCTTTCGAGTCCGTTTGAGCGGGCCCAATACCATGTTGAGTCAGGTGCAACTTCTGGATTGGAGTGGAAACTTTGTCAATGCCAGTGCATGGTATGGCCCGGCAGACGACCTCTCCACTTATCAGGTGGACTTTGGCTTGACCGCGCCACTGACGGCGGAACATTTCAACGGCAGTCTGGATTTTGCGGTTGTCCAGTCCATCGAAGACATTGAACCCCTGGCCCATTTTAATTTCAAGCTCAATGTTCCTATCCACCCAGCGCTGATTTTCGAGCCGAAACGCAGCTACCAATCTGTCAATGGCATGAAGATGCTTTTGGACCGCGTGGTAGTCTCGCCATCCTCGACGTTGGTGTTTTTGTGTTACACCAAACCCGATGACGGAGATTGGGGAGTCAGCAGCGAAACCGCGCTGGAGATCGATGGTCAGCGGGCACAGATGATGTCTTACAGCCTCCTGTCCGATACGGACTACAACGTCGGCGACAAGGGCGGGGAGCCTGGCTGGACTCCACCTGTCAACGTGGGGCGATGCGTTGAGTTGGGCTTCTCCATTGGTTCTGCAAATCCGCACGCGCTTACGTTAACCGTCCCGTCTCTGGAGCAATCGATGCCCGAGGTGATTCCCGAAGATAGATTGCAGGCAGCCCTCAAACAACTTAGAGACTGGGATAGTATTGACATGGAATGGCGTGCTGTGGATCACGGCACCCAGGTCGAATACAAAAAGCTGCCTGCGGGGATGACGGAACAGCAGGCCTATCGTAAATTCGTCGAGGCGTTGGGCTATGTCTATTATGGCCAATGGACCTTCGACGTGCAGCTAAGCCCTGAAAGCGAATCCGCGCCCCGTTTTACCACCTCGACCTATGGCATGCCCGCGCCTATTCCACTCTCTGAGACGGAACCGCGGGTTGTGGCAAAACTCAAGGGCCGCATCCGCGCCTTCGACGTCAGCCCCGACCTCAAGACGATCGCCTTTGCCACGTCGAACGGCATTGAACTGTATGACCTCAAATCCTTCCAACCACTCCGTACCTTGACTGGGAATGCCTACCTCGTGGCCTGGTCACCTGACGGTTCTCAATTGGCAAGCGCCGATCTGATAAAAGGTGCTGAGTTTGGCACGGCACATCTGGCTGTTTGGGATACTTCCACCTGGAAGGTCATCTTCGAACAGACAGGCAAAGACGAGACCCTGGATTCCATTTACGGCGATGTTGCCTGGTCCCCCGATGGCAAGCTGCTGGCGAATAGTATCAATGGTATAGGGGTACAGGTTCATGACATTCAAACTGGCGCGATCGTTTCGCAGCAGGATATGCTCTCTGCTTATGAAATTGCATGGTCACCCGATGAGACGAGACTGGTGGGAACGGGTGACCTGGCTTATGGCATTCGCCGCTGGAAGGTCAGCACGGACGAGTCAGTGCGCCTGTTCGACCAGCGGGCGGGCAGTTCCATGCATGCCGCCTGGTCGCCCGATGGGACTCGCATTGCGTCGGGACATTCTGATGGCGTAGTCTGTTTCTGGACCGTGGCAACGAATCAATGCGATGGCCTGATCTATGCCCATGCCAACGTGGTGTACAGCCTGACGTGGTCGCCTGGTGGCAACCGTCTCGCCACGGGCGGCGGAATCATTCGGATCTGGGATACGCATACAGGACAACTGGTAACTTCTTTTGGAGAAGCCTCGAACACCCTGTACACAGAGTTGCAGTGGCCTGCGAATAATCCGCTCGTTTCGCTGCAGACTGGTAACGGCGACCCAGCAGCCACCATCGTCCGTTTTTGGGACGTGGACACGGGTCAGATCTTGTATGAATTTCAGGGTGCGGGCGGCATGTTTGGACAATGAATCAACAGGCGGAGGAAAATCCTCCGCCTGTTTTCTTTCACTTTCGATTACAGTTCCTTCGCTCTGCGTGCAATCCGATCCTTCGCCCTTGCGATGAAATCGCCCAGCGCGATGTTGTTCTGTTGGCTGCCGTCGCGGGCACGCAGCGAGACGAGTCTCGCCGCCATTTCGTTGGCGCCGACCACCAGCATGTACGGGACCTTCATCAACTGCGCCTGGCGGATCTTGGCATTCATGCGCTCGGAGCTCATGTCCGCACTGACGCGGATGCCCTCCGCCCGCAGTTGGGCCGCGATCTGGGCAGCGTAATCGTTCTGGCCATCCGTGATCGGGATGACGCGCACCTGCTCAGGGCACAGCCAGACAGGGAACGCGCCCGCATAGTGCTCGATCAGGAAACCGATCATGCGCTCGTGCGTGGAGAGCGGCGCACGGTGGATGCACAGCGGGATCTCGTCCGCGCCTTCCTTGTTGACGAACTTCAGGTCGAAGCGCTCGGGTACGGCGAAGTCCACCTGGTTCGTCGCCAGCGTGAACTCGCGTCCGATGGCCGACCAGATCTGGACGTCGATCTTGGGGCCGTAGAAGGCGGCTTCGTTCTGGACTTCCACGAAGGGCACCTTGCCGTTCGTCATCGCGCGGCGTACCATGTCTTCCGTCTTGATCCACAGGCGCTCGTTGTCCACGTACTTCTTGCCGAGGCCCGCCTTGCCGTGCAGCGACAGGCGCATGACGTACTTCTCGATGCCGAAGATGTCGAAGTACTTGTTGTACAAGTCGATCACGCCCATGAATTCCTGCTCGAATTGTTCCTCAGAGCAGTAGATGTGGGCATCGTTCATCTGCATCGAGCGCACGCGCATCAGGCCGAACAACTCGCCCGATTTCTCGTAGCGATAGCACGTCCCGTATTCCGCCAGGCGGATGGGCAGGTCGCGGTACGAGTGCGGACGGGCCCCGAAGATCTTGTGATGCATCGGGCAGTTCATTGGCTTGACGTAATACTTCACGCCTTCCAGTTCCATGGGCGGGTACATGCTTTCGGCGTAGTAGGGCAGGTGGCCCGAGCGCAGGAACAAGTCTTCCTTCGTCAGGTTGGGCGTACGCACACGCGAATAACCCGCGGCGTCTTCCATTTCCTTGGCGAGTTTTTCCAGTTCCTCGATCATGATGCCGCCGTTCGGCATCCACATCGGCAGGCCGGGACCCACCTCATCGTCGAAGAAGAAGATGTCCAGTTCCTTGCCCAGCTTGCGGTGGTCACGCTTCTTGGCCTCTTCGAGCATCTGCAGATATTGCTTCAGTTCGTCGGGCGTGCGCCAGGCCGTGCCGTAGATGCGCGTCAGCATCTTGTTGTTCTCGTCGCCGCGCCAGTACGCGCCCGCGATGGACGTCAACTTGACCGCGGCGGGGTTGATCTGCTTCGTGTTCTCCACGTGCGGACCACGGCACAGGTCCGTGAACGTATCGTGGCGATAGAGCGAGATGTCGGGCTTCGTATCGAGCGGATTGCCATACTCGTCGAGGCCGCCCTTTTCGAGGCCGTCGATCAGCTCCAGCTTATAGGGCTGATCCTTGAAGACTACGCGCGCCTCGTCGGCCGAGATGACTTCCTTCCTGAACTCATGATGGCCCGCGATGATCTGGCGCATGCGCTTCTCGATCTTTTCGAGATCTTCATTCGTGATCTGCTCGGGCAGTTCGAAATCATAATAGAACCCGTTTTCGACGGGCGGCCCGATCGTGTACTTCGTGTCGGGATAAAACTCCAGCACGGCCTGCGCCATGATGTGCGCGGCCGAGTGACGGATCTTATAGAGTTGGGACTCTTCGTACTTTTCCTGAATTTGTTCTGCCATTCTGGCTTCCTTTCTTGACTTTTGTCTGGTACCGTCTGTCGATATTTCCGCAACCCGCAGAGACGGTCACCAGCCTGCGGGTCGCGTTCGAGTGAAGGTAGTGCTGTCTTCAGTCATGGCGACCTCCAAGTAAATAAAAAACTCTCGCCCAACACGGGGCGAGAGTTAAGCTCACGCGGTTCCACCCGATTTACCCCTTGCGGGGTATCTCTTAAGCCGATAACGGGGCCAGCCGTTTCCCATACTGTTCGCCCTGAGTGAAGTCGAAGGGCGGGTTCAAGGTCATGCTCGCGAGTGGTTTTCGGTGGGGCTTCTGGAAATGGCTCTCAATCAACGGCCACTTCTCCCTGTCAGAAACGGGACCAGCCTACTCATCTCGGTCAACGCGTTTTCAGTATTCCGTTATTATATGCGCGGCGGATGGCTTGTCAAGCCGCTATTTGCCCATCGTAGCGGGAACCCACTTGCTGAAGCTGTCGAGGTGACCCCACAATGAGCCGTAGAAGGTCACCGCCCACAGCGCTGCCGTCGCTAAGAGCAGCAACACGCCCAACATGCGGACGGTCTTGTTGCCTTTGAACCACAGGAAGAACGGCGCGGCCCCCAAGCCTCCCAGGCCGGCCAACACGAAGCCGACGGCCGAGAGCAACGGCTCCTTCGTCAGTTGCAACGAGAAGATGCGGATGCCCACGATGACGGCGTCTATGCCGGCAAAGAACGCATACAGGCTGACCGGGACCAGATTCCAGCCTTGCCAGAGGGCAATGGCCGTGATCAGAAAGACCACGCCGAACAGGGTGGTGGTGTCGCCATATCCTACATTGTAGCTGCCGGGCAGAGGCCAGGTGAAGGACAGTTGCAGCCCTGTGATCAGAGAGAGCAGGCCTACACCGAAGAAGGCGGCGGCATAGGGACGCTGGTCCGCCTCGTCCATGCCTTTCCACAAATAGTAGGCCAGCAGGGCGGTGCCTGCCACCATATTGATCATGATCAGGGTCAGATAATCGATAAACATACGGGGCTCCTTGGTACTTGTAAATTTGGACATATGTGTCCGAATATTTACAACCCGTATGGCTTTTTCTGGATATGTTTTCAGATGTGAAAAAGATTAGAGTTTGGGAAACAAAAAATCCCGCAAGGGGATTTTTGTGTGGGCGGAATAGGGCTCGAACCTACGACCTCTGCTATGTCAAAGCAGTGCTCTAACCAACTGAGCTATCCGCCCGAAACGGACAGGCACACATTATAACGAGGCCATGCGATTTTGACAATGGCTTGCGGTATAATCCCTTCGCCATGGCCCGACGTAAAGCGCCTGAAGATTTATCGGTGGAGGAACTGCGCCGCCTGCTGGTGGAAAAGCGCCGCGGGACGCGTAAGGAGCGCCTCGAACACTTCCGCCGCACGGGCCGCGTGGTGGATGCAGCCCCCGAGGTGATCCCCTCGGTGGACACGCGCGATGTAGAGGAGGCTTCCTCCGTTCCGGTCACGCCCCGTCGCCGCATCATGGACCGCGTGCTGTTGAGCGTGGAGGTGTTGGCCGTGGTGGGAATCATCGGCGTGTTGATGAGCGGTTTTGGCCTGTTGCAGGATTTGAACCGCGAAGTGGCTGCAGCCCTCAATCCCGCGACGCCCACTCCCACGCCGCTGGTCATGGCAGTGGTGTTGCCCTCGGGTCACACTCCGCCGGACGCACAAGGAAACACCCGCCCGAACGAGACGGAGATTCCTGAGCATCTGCGTCCGATGGTCCAGTCGCTGGAGAATCTCCCGGCGCCGCCGGCCAGCGCCGCGCAGGCCATCCGCATTCAGATCCCTTCGCTGAAAGTGGATGCGCCCATCGTCCAGGGTGACGGCTGGGAGCAGTTGAAGAAGGGCGTGGGCCAGCACATTGGGTCCGCTGACCCGGGCACGGACGGGAACGTGGTCCTCTCGGCGCACAACGATGTGTACGGCGAGATCTTCCGTTACCTCGATCGCCTCCAGCCCGGAGACCAGGTCATCCTGTACACGCAGGAGCGGCAGTATACCTACGTGGTGGACCGCACGGTCATCGTCAAGCCGACTCAGGTGGAGGTGATGGCCCCCACCGCCGACCCGACCGTTACGTTAATCTCATGCTATCCCTATCTTGTGGATAAGGATCGCATCGTGGTTTTTGCAAAACTTTTGAACTAGGAGTTCCAAATGGCAACCAAGCGCAATGTTCGACCCTCCGCGAACGGGCAGGCCCCGGCCCGCAGCGAGTTCAACCCCGATTACACGCAGGTCAAGCGCGACCTGACCCGCATCGGAATCCTGGCGGGGTCCTTCTTCGCCATCCTGATCGTGCTTTCATTCTTCCTGAAGTAGACGGGACCAGGGCGGCCGCAAGGCCGCTCTTCTCTTTCATGGAACCGCTCCACGAACTGACCCTGAACACTCTTACCTATGGCGGCGAGGCGATGGGACGCTTATCCGACAATCGCGCGGTCTTCGTCCCGTTTGGGCTGCCGGGTGAGCGCGTGCGCATCCGCTTGACCGACGAGAAGCGCGGTTTTGCGCGGGGTGAGTTGGTCGAAGTGTTGGAGCCGTCGTCCGAGCGGATTGCGCCGCGCTGTTTGCATTTTGGTGTCTGCGGCGGATGTCATTACCAGCACCTGCCGTATGAGGCGCAGCTCAAGGCCAAGGCGGAGATCGTCCGCGATCAGTTAACGCGCATCGGCAAGCTGGAGAATCCGCCTGTGAAGCCGACGGTGGGATGTCCCAGCCCATGGAATTATCGCAATCACGTGCAGTTTCACCTGACTGAGGATGGCAGACTGGGATATGTCTCGGCGCGCGGCGCAGATGTGATTCCGGTCTCAGAATGTCACCTGCCCGAGGCGCCGATCAATGACCTATGGCCGCACCTGGACTTCGAGCCTGATACCGAGATCGAACGCGTGTCCCTGCGCGCCGGCGATGACCTGATGTTGGTCTTGGAATCTGAGAGTTCCGCCACGCCCGAGTTGGAATTGGAGGCGGGCATCTCGGTGGTGCATCTGTACGAGGACAACCCTGTCGTGATGGCGGGCGACGGCGCCTTGCGTATGCGTGTGCTGGACCGTGACTTTCAAGTCTCGGCGGCTTCGTTCTTCCAGGTCAACACAGCCATGGCGGAGAAGATGGTGGAGCATGCGCTCTCGAAACTCCCCGCTGAGATGGATACCGTCCTCGATCTATATTGCGGCGTGGGGCTGTTCAGCGCCTTCCTCGCGCCGCGCTGCCAGCGGTTGATCGGGATCGAGTCGTCTGCGTCGGCCTGCGAGGATTTTGCTGTCAATCTGGATGAGTTCGAGGGGGTGGAGTTGTACGAGGGGATGGCCGAGGAGGTGATTCCACATCTCGAAGCAGATCCAGCCCTGGTCCTGGTCGACCCGCCGCGGGCGGGGTTGGAACGCATGGTACTGGCTTCCATTCTCAGGCTGAATCCGCCCACAATCCTGTACGTCTCCTGTGACCCCTCCACGCTGGCGCGCGACGCCGCGCGGCTTGTGGCAGGCGGATATCGTCTGGTCGAGGTGACACCCTTCGACCTGTTCCCCCAAACCTATCACATCGAAAGTATCAGTCTGTTTCAGAAGTCGGCATAGACATCGCCACGCGGAAGCCGAAGTCGAACCAATAGAACGGCTTGAGGCGGAAGCGGGAGGCACAGCGTGCCTCATTCTGTCCGAGGATGAAGGAACCTCCGCGCAATACGCGGTATTCCCCTTCTTCGGGGCCATGCGGATCGCGCACCACGGTGCCAATGCGATCCTCGTATTCGGTCTCGTTGAACCAATCGGCGCACCACTCCCAGATGTTGCCTGACATATCAGCGCAGCCATAGGGGCTGTCGCCACGCGGCGAATATTGGCCCACAGGCGTGGTATCGCTCAACTTGGCCTCGCCGGTGTTGCAGCGGTTGCGGTCGAACTTGTTCCCCCACGGGTAGACACGCCCATTGGTGCCTCGTGCCGCCTTCTCCCACTCGGCCTCGGTGGGCAAGCGGTACTCCTTGCCGGTCTTTTCGCTCAGCCATTTGCAATATTCGATGCTGGCTTCCCATGAGACATTGACCACGGGATGGTCGCCCTTGTCTTCGGGGTAGTGGAACTCGTTCCAGCCGGCCGGCGGCTGAAAGCCTGTCTCCATGATGAAGGCCTGATATTCGCGGTTGGTGACGGGATACTTCCCGATGTAATAGTCTGAAAGTTCCACCAGGTGTTGGGGAAATTCGCGCTTGAGGCGCTCGGGCTCCACCCCCGTCTCGATCACCTGCTGGATCTGATCCTCGCTCGACCCCATGATGAAGGTGCCGGCCGGGATGTGAATCATCTGCGGCTCGAAGAACAGGCGCGGCAGGTTCGCCCCAACCGCCGGCACGGACTCGGTTCGCCGTGTGAGGGTGAAATACAGACGGATGTCGTTGGGGCGCAGGTCGCTGAAGTTAACGTCCGGGGTGTTGGGCTGGTGCAGGGTCAGGATTCGGCGTACTGCGTCGCGGTCGGTGAATTCGGCCAGGGCGGTCGGCAGGTGTCCGCGCGCCTTACCCGCCAGGGCCATCCGCGCTTCAGCTTTGAGGAATTCGTTCATGTAATATTCCTCCAGCTCGCGCAGATAGAGCGGCATTTCGCGCAATAACTCGTACAACTCCGGGTACACGGCCTGCAAGGCCACCAACTTGGCCAGCCGCACCGGTTTGATGGTGCTCTGTAACTTTCCCGAACGCTGCTGGGCCAGACTCCACAACAGCAGGAACATGTTGACCGTGCGCTTGACCTGGCGCGGGTTGTCGCTCAACCCTTCTGCAAATACCTGCGGGCAGGCGGGATGCGGCCACTCGGCCACCAGGGACTGGACGTAGGAGTTCATCAGGCTCTTGTCGATGGGCGGGATGCGGAACGGCAGTTGGATGATCTTCTCGAGATAACGCTCCCCGTTGAAACTGCCCCGCGGCCCTTCCTGGACCTCGAACTGGCCCGCGGTTTCCTGGCGGCGATACTTCAACTCGATGCCGCGTGTGATGACGCCCTGGTCCAGGCCGAGGACGAAGACGCAGCCCGTCGTATCCAAGAACAGTTTGATAGCCTCCAGCACCTCCACCGCCTTGTCTGGCAGACAGCGGTCCAGGTCGTCGATGAAGACTACCAGACGCAGGTTCTTCTTCACCAGGTATTCTTCAGCCAATTCCGAGAAGTATTGCTGGAACTGCTCGAAGAAGCGGATCTGGTCGATATGGATCTTGGCACTCTCTCGGTGGATGGCGGTGAACAGGTCGGTCAGGGCCTGATCGGCTTTGTCCTTATCGCGCAATTCCTTCAGCAGGTCATTGACCACTGTCCCGCCAGGCAGGAAAGCCAGCCCGATCTGCACGGCTCCACCCGTCACGCCATGTCCAAGTTTCCCCCAGTCGATGGTCAAGCCGCCGAGTTTCTCGCGGTCCACGGGCTTGTAGAGGGCGGCCTCCAGGTCGTTGAGGCGTTCGATGTCGTGAGGCTTGTTCTCGGGGATGGCTTCCTTGAGCGCGGTCAGTACGTGCAATAACAGGACACGCCAGAGCGTGTCCTCCTTGTCGTACATCCAGGCGTTGAACCAGGTGGTGCGGAAGGACTTGGGCAGTCCCTTCTCGATCATACGCATAAGAGACGTTTTGCCCGACCCCCAGGTGCCGAAGATGCCCAGGGTCAGCGGGGTGCTGGTGTTGGGCGAGGTGATGACCTCCACCAGCGTGTTGACGTACGGTGCGAAGTCGAGTCCGTCTTTTTCGGTAGGCAGGTCAGACAGGATATATGATTTTGCTTCCATACGTGTGATCCTTAAAAAGAAGTGCCCCGCCACTATGATAGCGTGACGGGGCAATTTTGGGTAGTCGAGTTTTAATCTTCGGCGATGACGATGACCTTGTCGTCGGGGGAGAAGGTCACGGTGGAGGATTTCTTCGGGTTGGTGTGGACGCCGTAAGCCTTTTCCGCGTCGCCGACCTCACTCATCAGGCGGTAACCGAGGGCGGTCTCACCGCGGCGGCGGGCCGCCTCGACCACGGTGGCAAAGCTGACGGGTTGTCCTGTGGCGACGTAGTCGCTGACCGGCTTGAGGTAGATCTCCGAACCTTCGGGGTCGAAGATGTCGGTGAAGACGGCGAACAGTTCGCGGTTCTCAGAGAGCTGGGTGGTCATCAGGCTGACGAGGTGGTCGCTGACGATGAAATCATCCACCTTGGCGGCCTCGGCCAGTTCGCGGTTGCGCAGGTCGAGCATCTCGCTGACGATGGAGAAGGGCGTCTCGTCCTTCTCGGCAATGTCGCGCAGGTGCAGCAGTGTGACCAGGGTGCGGGCGTCGGCTTCCTGCGGTTCGAGGTGGCTGGAGGCCAGCACGATGACATGATCAAAGTCGGGCGCGCCGAGTTCGTCCAGCAGGGCGCGGTCAGTGGTGTCGCCTTCCTTGACGATCACCTGCTGGTTCTTGAGTTCGCCTGCCTGTTGGCGGATCTGCTTGTCGAGGTTGAACAGGTCGGAGACGACCGTCACCTGCGAGCCGGCCGCCACGTAGTTGTCCAGTTCGCGCACGATGGTGGCTCCCGAGCGGTTCCAGCCGAGGATCAGGCATTTCTCCGGGGCGGCCTGGCGCGGAGCGCGATCACTGCAGAGCGCAGATTCCTGAATGGACGGTTTGAACGAAGCGGAGAGGACGAGCTTGTCGTCATCCTCGGCCAGGGCAAAGACCTGGTCGCCCGCTTCGATGGGAGTATCCACCGAGGGATTCATCAGGAGGGTCCCATCCTTCTTGCGCAGGCCCATGATGGTGGAGGCTTCACTGGCGAGCAGGGAGTCGCCATAGGTGCCACCCGCCAGGGCGGATGCGTCGGCGAAGTAGATTTCGTCGCCGCCGAAATTCATCAGTTCAGTGTAGACCACCGAAAGGCCCGACTGGCGCGAGGTCTGTGCCACCACACGGGCGATCAGGTCGTTGGTCAGGATCGGCAGGATTTGGTCCCGTGCACCGAGCATCTTCACCACATCCATGTTCTTCGGGTCGCGGATCTGCGTGACGATCAGGTAGGGTTCTTCGCGGCGGTTGGGGTTGTTGGTCAGTGCCAGCACCGACTTGATGACGTGCGTGTCGGGGTCCGCGCCTTCGGGCAGGACGATGATCGAACGCGCAGCGTGCGGGCTGACGATCTCCAGGTCGGTCAGATCGATGGGGCTGCCCGAGCGGCAGATGACCCGCGTGTTCTTTGTGTCGGGGATGCGCTCCTTGATCTCGTCTTCCATGTCGACCTTGTCCTGCTCGGACAGGATGGCGATGACCGCACCCTGCTTGCGGTTGGAGTTGGCTTCCACCAGTTCGGAAATGATCGTGAAGATCTGCGGCGACCAGCCTAGGATGACGGTGTGGTCGCTTTCGAGCACCAGCGAACGACCCTTGCGAAGCTCATCGAGCTTGTCTTCGAGGCCGTTGTTGAGGATACCGATCAATGCGCTGACGAAGAACACACCGCCCAGGGTGACGATGAACATCACGGCCCGGAAGCCCCAGCCCTGATCCCCGCCCATGGTGCCCGCATCGAGGGTGCGCATCAGACCCTCCCAGGCTGCCTCGCCGAAGGACATACTGCCCTCGCTGCCAGCGGGCGCGAGCGCTGCTCCGCCTGCGCTGATCACGGCAGCCGCAATAAAGATCACAATCAATGCGACCACGGCTAGCCCGGCGATCAATGCGCCTGTTCCACGCGACATGTAATTATCGAAAAAATATTGCCACTTTTGTTGAAGAGTTGGCTTTTTCATAAAGACTCCTGCGGTGAATTTCGCCGAATTATAGGACGGTTCCGCGCGCTTGCCAACAAGAAATCGCATCCCCCATCGGTCTTTAACCATTTTGTAATCTTTGTTGGGGTAACAAGCTGCGCGCTGGGGCGGTCTAGTCCGCACGGCATTTGTTATAATTTTCCCAGGAGTTTTAGCATGTTTTCATTTGAAGGCCCCGACCGACGTAAAGAAGAAGACCGCATCCGCAGCGAGGGACGCCTGCCCCCGGGCCAGGCGCTGACCCTGAAGTTTCCTGTTTTGCACTATGGCCCTGTACCCTCTTTCAACCCCGCTTCGTGGAATTTCCGTGTGTGGGGTGATGTGGAGCAGGAAGTCTCCTGGACCTGGGACGAGTTCAACCGCCTGCCGCGTAGTGAGATCAAAATGGACATCCATTGCGTGACACGCTGGAGCAAGGCTGACACGGTTTGGGAAGGTGTTTCCGTCCGCACCCTGGTGGACAACGGCCTGATCCGCATCAAGCCGAGCGCCACGCACGTCATGCAGCACGCCGAGTATGGCTTCACCGTCAATCTGCCGTTGGAAGTGGTCTTGCAGGATAACTTCCTGATGGCCACCCATTTGAACGGCGAGCCCATCACCCCCGATCACGGTTATCCCCTGCGCGGCGTGGTGGGATTCATTCCTGGCCGCGAGGACCTGGAAACACCCTACTTCTGGAAGGGTGCCAAGTGGCTGCGCTCGCTCGAGTTCATGTCCCGTGACCGCCATGGGTTTTGGGAACAGGCTGGTTATCACAACCGTGCGGATGTCTGGCGCGAAGAACGCTTCGCTTAATAAGAAAACGGCGGCCCATTCGGGCCGCCGTTTTGATTCCATGATCTAAGGACGCTTATCCAACTTCACGGTGATGTCCGATTGTTCTTCACCGCGCAGGACGGTCAGCACGACCGAGTCGCCGGGCGATTTGTTGCTGATGAGGTAGGCCAGCAGTTCATCGAAGCTGCGAATGGATTTGCCGTCGATGGCGATGATCAGGTCGCCGCCGGACTTCAGCCCGAGGATGCTGGTCTCTTTGTTCCCGGCGCGGATGCCCGCCCGGTCGGCGGGTCCGCCGGGGGTCACGCTGGTGACGTACGCGCCAACGTACGACTTCAACCCCAGTTCCTCGATGACCGGCAGGCTCAGGTCATTCATCGAAGAGATGCCAAGGTAGGGATAATCGTATTTGCCCTCGGCGATCAGCACCGGAACGACACGCTTGACCACATTGACCGAGATGGAGAAACCGATGCCTGAGTTGATGGGCTCGCCTGTGCTGGTATAGTTGGTGGTGCGGATGGCGCGGTTGACTGCGATCACCTCACCGTCCAGGTTGAAGAGCGGGCCGCCTGAGTTGCCCGGGTTGATGGCCGCATCGGTCTGAATGATGTCGCCTGCGGTGAAGAGGCTGCCGCCCGGGGCGGTGTGTTCCGAATCGAGGGTGCGGCCGAGGGCCGAGACGATGCCGATGGTCATGGTCCCGTTCAGGCCGAAGGGATTGCCAATGGCCACCACCGTCTGTCCGACACGCAGGGCGCTGGAATCTCCCATCTTGACGGGATGCAGTTCCTCGGCGGGGGCATCCACTTTGACGACGGCCAGGTCCGAGTCGAGGTCGGTGCCGATTACGCTGCCGTAGGTCTTGTAGCCGGAGGTGAAGTCCACCTCCACTTTTTCCGCACCGTCCACCACATGATAGTTGGTGATGATGTGACCCTGGGTGTCGTACACGAAACCCGAGCCCAGGCTGCCGCCATTCTGCGTGGTGACCTGGATGGCGACTACGCTGGGGCTGACCTGGTCATACAAGCTGGTCAGCACGTCCTGACGGGCGGCAGGGTTTAGGGTCTCGCCCGAAACAGGACTGGACTGTGAGAAGGATTGGCTGGGGACAAGGGTGGGCGCCGAGATGGGGGCCAGGCCCACACTCTGGCAGGCCAGGGTGGTCAATACCAATATCGCGATCATCAACACAAAACGGGTGTTTTTCATGAGACTCCTAACATCAAAACTTGATTCTGGCGGCCTCTTCCAGCAACTCTCTCTGTTTGGACGACAGGTATTTGGGAACTTGCACCTTTAGACGCACGTACAGGTCCCCTTTTACATGAGAGTTTTTTAATTGAGGCATGCCGCGCCCGGCCAGGCGGAAGACCTGCTCGGGCTGGGTGCCCGGCGGGATGGTCAGCTTGACCTTGCCGGTCATCGTCTCGACCTCGGCCTCGCCGCCCAGGATGGCGGTGAACACGTCCACGCTGGCAGTGGCGCGCAGGTCGTTCCCGTCGCGCTCGAAGCGCTCGTCCTCCTCGATCTCGACGATCAGGTACACATCCGTGCCTTGTGGACCCGCGCCTGCCACCCGCACCTTGGAGCCCTCCTTCACCCCGGCCGGGATGCGGACCTGCACCTTGCGTGCCTCGCTGGTCAACTGACGGGTGGTGCCTTCATAGGCTTCCTTGAGCGTGATGCGCACCGGCTGCTGATTCGCCATCGGGGTGCGCGCTGCCTGGGCGGTGCCCATGCCGCCGAAGATGCTGCGGAAGAAATCGGAGAAAGTGCCACCCTCGCTGCCGAACAGGTCGTTCAGGTCGCCCATGTCCACGCGCGTGCCGCCGCCTGAGGTCCACTGTCCCCAGTTGAAGTCGGTGGGCGAACCGCCGCGCTGCCGCCAGTTGGAATAGTCGCTGCCGAGTTGGTCGTAGCGGGCACGCTTCTGCTCGTCGCTCAGCACCTGGTAGGCCTCGTTGATCTCCTTGAAGCGCTCCTCGGCCTGCTTATCGCCGGCGTTGCGATCGGGGTGATATTGCATGGCGAGCTTGCGGTATGCCTTGCGGATATCGTCCGCGCTGGCATTGCGCGCCACACCAAGCACTTTATAATAGTCCTTATATTCCATAATGTACCATTATTAGCACCACGGCAATGCAGCGTCAAGCGCCCGAACGTCTGTCTAATGCAACTCTAACCTGCCTGTAAAGGATGAAAATGAAGTCGATCTGTGTTTTTTGCGGTTCTGCCGATGCGGTCCATGCGGATTATTTGGAAGGCGCCCGTCAAATGGGTGTCACCCTGGCGAAGCGCGGACTCCGTTTAATTTTCGGCGGCGGCAAAACGGGGCTGATGGGGGCCGTGGCCGACGGTGCCCTCGCCGCCGGCGGCGAGGTGATCGGTGTCATCATCCCCAGCATGAACACGCCCGCCCTGGCGCACATGGGCCTGACCCGCATGGACGTCCCACCCGATATGCACGCCCGCAAGGCGCGCATGCATGAACTGGCCGATGGCTACATTGCCCTGCCTGGCGGCTTCGGCACCTTCGACGAATTGTTCGAGACCGTCACCTGGGCGCAGACGGGCGCGCACGAGAAGGCGGTCGGCCTGCTCAACACGCGCAATTATTACGCTCCGCTGTTGGCCGCCATCGATCACGCTGTGGCGGAAGGGTTCATCTTCTCTGAACATCGTAACGCCCTGTGCTGTGATACCGACCCCGCCGCGTTGCTGGACACGATGGAAGCCTACGTCCATCCGCACGATGCTGTCAAACGCTGGATGCGCGAGGACTGATGCCCAAGACGCGGCTGGACCTTTTGCTTGTCGAGCGTGGACTGGCGGAATCGCGCGCCAAAGCCCAGGCCCTGATCATGGCCGGGCAGGTGCGCGTGGACGGACAGGTGGCGCTCAAACCCGCCACAGGGGTGGATCCCTCGGTAGCGCTGACGGTGGATTCGGGTCCGCGGTATGTATCGCGAGGCGGCGAAAAGCTCGAGGCGGCGCTGGATGCATTCCCGATCTCCGTCGAAGGCCGCATCTGCGCGGATGTCGGCGCTTCGACCGGCGGCTTCACCGATTGCCTGCTTCAGCGTGGCGCGTCGAAGGTCTATGCCATCGACGTGGGCAAAGGCATCCTGCACTGGAAGATGCGCAACCACCCGCGCGTGGTTGTGATGGAAGAGACCAATGCGCGTCACGTCGAGTCGCTGCCCGAGCCGGTCTCGTTGGTGACGGTGGATGCTTCCTTTATTTCGTTGAAGATATTGTTACCAGTTATTAAAAATTGGCTTCTTCCCCCATTTCCGGAGAAAATGGGGGAAGACACAGAGGGGGGGATTATCGCCCTCATCAAGCCCCAATTCGAAGCGGGCCGCAAGGACGTTTCTCGCGGCGACGGCGTTATCCGCGACCCGGCCATCCACCGCCAGGTGTTGGAGAGCGTGCTGACTTTCGCTCAGACGGAGGGTTTCGGCTTGCGCGGGCTGATCCGCTCGCCGATCCTGGGGCCGAAGGGCAACACCGAGTTCCTGGTCTGGCTGGTGCCGGGCGAATCTTCTCATGAAATTCAAAGCTTGATTGACTCGGCACTTCCGCCCGCAAACGAGTAAAATCAGCCTTTGGCTTATGAAAATCCTGACCGTTCTCACCTATTACCGCCCGCACACCTCCGGGCTGACCATTTACGCCGAACGCCTGGCCAAGGCCTTCGTCAAACGCGGACACGAAGTGACCGTGATGACCACGCAGTTCGAGCCGGGCCTGCCGCGCGAAGAGAATATGGAAGGCGTGCGGGTCCTCCGCATCCCGGTCCTGTTCCGCGTCAGCAAGGGCGTTATCGCGCCGACCTTTGGCTGGATGGCCACCAAGTTGGTGGCCCAGCACGACGTGGTGCAACTGCACCTGCCGCAGTTCGACGCGCCGGGGGTGGCCTTCCGCGCGCGGCTGTTTGGCAAACCCGCCGTCCTCACCTATCACTGTGATCTCGATCTGCCGCCCGGGCTGTTCAACCGCCTGGTCAACATGGTGGTTCATTTCCAGAACAACATGGCGGGGATCCTCTCGAATCATATCGTGACCTATACCCAGGATTATGCCGACAACTCCCCCTTCCTCTCGCGTTACAAATCCAAGCTGACCCCCATCCTGCCCCCGGTCGAGTTGCCGACTCCCACGCCCGAAGCGGTGGCCGCTTTCGCGTTGGAACACAGGACCAGAGAAAAGCGTCCCGTTATCGGCATGGTCACGCGCTTTGCGTCCGAGAAGGGCGTGGAGATCCTGCTGGATGCCCTGCCCGCCATTCTGGCGAAGTACCCGAACGCGCAGGTCTTGTATGCAGGCCAGCATCAGAACGTGATGGGCGAGCAGCCCTATTACGAGCGCCTGATTCCGCGTATCCGTGAATACGAAGCCAAAGGCCAGTGGACCTTCCTTGGCAACCTGTCGCCGTTGCAACTGGCGTCGGTCTATCCCAACCTGGACGTGATCACCGTCCCATCGCTGAACTCGACCGAGGCCTTCGGCCTGGTGCAGATCGAAGCCATGATGAATAACGTGCCCAGCGTGCCGTCGGCCTTGCCAGGCGTGCGTCAGCCGGTGAAGATGCATGGCATGGGGCGCGTCTCCCAAATCGGTGATGCGGCCTCGTTGGCGGAATCCATCCTCGAGGTCCTCGACCACCCCGACCAGTTCCACGGCGACGTGAACGGCATCCGCCGTAGCTATGATCCCGATTCCATCGCAGTGGAATACGAGAAGTTGTTCGCCAAACTAGGGGCGAAGTCGTCCTGATACTTCGCCGGCGCGGATTTCCGTTCCGCGTTTGGATTTTTTTGAGAAAGTACATCATGCCAGAAAAAGATTTCCTCTTCCTTCATATTCGCGACCTGCCTTACTTCCGTGGATTCCTGCGCGCCATCGAGTCGCGCTATTACCAGGATTTCGACCTGCCCTCACCGACCCTCGATGTGGGCTGCGGCGACGGCAACTTCGCCGCCCTGACCTTCGACCGCCAGATCGACGTGGGCCTGGACCCTTGGCATGGCCCCATTCACGAGGCCAGACCCTACGGGAAGTATCGTCTGTTGGTCGAGGCCGACGGCGGCACCTCTCCCTTCCCCGATGAATATTTTGCCAGTGCCTTCTCCAACTCGGTGCTGGAACATATCCCGCACATTCAGCAGGTATTAAAGGACACGGCCCGCGTGCTCAAGCCGGGTGCGCCCTTCTATTTTTGTGTACCCAACAGCCGTTATCTGAGCGAGCTTTCACTCTCGCGCGTGTTTGGCGCAGGCTACACGGAATGGTTCCGCAAGATGTCGCGCGTGGAAAACGCCGTGGAGCCAGAGGTCTGGCAGGGCTGGCTGGAGGCGGCGGGCTTCACGCTCGAACGCTGCTGGCATTATTTTTCGCCCGATGCAATGCGCGTGTTAGAATGGGGCCACTACTTTGGCGCGCCCACGTTGCTGCCGCACGCCCTCTTCAACCGCTGGATCATTGCCCCGACCCGTTGGAATTTATTCCTGACCGAACGAGCCCTGCGAAAGTTCGTGGACCATCCCGAACATCCGCAAGGGACCTTTACGTTTTATATCGCCCGCAAGAAATAACTTATGGCCTTCGACGAAAAATACTTTAGCACACACACGTACGCCAACATCACCTTCGCCAAGTACAGCATGTACTGGTGGTCCAATCGATTCTTCGCCACGCTGGCGCGCCGCTATGGCAAAAAGGGTGGACGCCTGCTCGAGGTCGGCTCGGGATTGGGGCATCTCGTCGGTCAACTGGAAGACAGCTTCGAGACCTATGGTATGGACCTGAACCATTGGGCGGTGAAACAATCCAAACCCATTATCCACAAAACTTCACTGGAAACTGCTTCCGCTCAGGAGCTTCCCTACGCTGATGGCGCCTTCGATGTGGTCATCATCAAGCATATCGTCGAGCATTTGCCCGACCCGGCCAGGGCGTTGAACGAGATCGGGCGCGTGCTCCAGCCCGGCGGAATCCTGATCCTGGCCACGCCCAACCTCGGGTCCCTGCTCAAGCCGTGGAAAGGTCCGCGCTGGATCGGCTATCAGGACCCGACCCACATCTCGCTCAAGGAACCCGAAGAGTGGCTGCGGCTGATCCAGGAAGCAGGCTTCTCCTTTGAGCGAGTCTTCTCCGATGGCTTCTGGGATGTACCTTACATTCCTGTCGTTCCCAAAATGATCCAGAAATTGTTCTTTGGCTCGCTGGGTGGCATTCAAGCCATCACGAGCTTCATCTTTTTGCCGATGCGCTGGGGGGAGAGCATCATGGTCATCGCGAGAAAGAATTCATGAGCGACGAACAAACTCCCCTCCCTCCCGAACTGTCCCAGGAAGAACCGACCGTCCTTGACCTGTTCAAACTGGCCACACGCGACTGGAACTCGTTCCTCACCACGATCCGCTCACTGAACGATGCGGAGCGTCTGGCGGAAGTGGAACGTGCCGCCGTGGAGGAGGCTCACCATCAAGCCGAGGTCGTTGTGGAGGCTGAGAGTGGGGATCAAGGCAAGGGGATCCCCTGGCGGATGCTGGGTGCGATTCTGCTGGCCTTGTTCGCGCAACTGCAACTCGAACCGCCGTCTCCGCGCATCCCGCTGGCGCTGGGGTTGTACGCCCTGGCGCTGGGACTGGCGCTTTGGGCTTACTTCGTCAACGAGTGGCGGCTGCCTTCTCTACAGCCTGACCTGCCGCGTCAGGACCCGATGACGCTGCGCATCATCCCGCTGTTGCTTTCGGCAGTGTTGTCGGTCGTCGCGTTCATCGACCTGTCGAACGATCTTTTCACCTGGCACAATGTCCTCTTGTGGCTGGCTGCCATCGGTACGTTTATGTGGGCCATGTGGATTCGAGTCCCGCGCGAAGAGCGGACTCCGCTCACGCCCGAGGCGCGCCGCAAGGCCTCGATCTGGATCGCGCTCCTGGTGGGGACCGCGGCCCTGTTGTTGTTCTTCCGCCTTTACCGTATCGACAGCGTCCCGTCCGAACCGTTCAGTGATCACGCCGAAAAGATTCTCGACGTGTACGAGATCACCACAGGTAAGACGCTGATCTTCTTCCCACGTAACACTGGTCGCGAAGCCATCCAGATGTACTGGACCTTGTTGATGGCGACCATCTTCAACACAGGCTTCTCGTTCCTGAGCTTGAAGATCGGCACAGCTTTGATCGGCGTGTTGACCCTGCCCTTCGTTTATTTGCTCGGCAAAGAGATGGGCGGAAAGCGGGTGGGACTCTTTGCCTTGTTCCTGTTCGGCATTGCCTATTGGCCGAACGTGATCGCGCGCATCGGCTTGCGCTTTCCGTTGTATCCGATGTTCGTCGCACCGACCTTGTTCTTCCTGTTGCGCGGACTGCGCACGCGCAATCGCAATGACATTCTGTGGACGGGTTTCTTCCTTGGGTTGGGCCTGCACGGGTACAGCCCATTCCGCTTTGCGCCGTTCGTGGTCGTGGCGGCCTTCTTGCTATACCTGCTGCACGCACAGTCGAAGGGCGCACGCAAACAGGCCATCTGGTGGCTGACCTTGATCGTGATCCTCTCGGTCATCGTCTTCCTGCCGCTGGCCCGCTATTGGATGGAAAACCCCGAGTCATTCTCGTTCCGCGCCTTCTCGCGCCTGGGGGACGTGGAGACGCCATTGCCCGGCCCCGCCTGGCAGATCTTCCTCTCGAACCTGTGGAACGGCGTGCGCATGTTCAACCTGGACGACGGCGAGATCTGGGTCAACTCGATTCCGCATCGCCCCGCCTTGGATGTGGTGACGGGCGCGCTGTTCGTCATTGGTGGGGTCTTTCTGCTGGTGCGCTACGTCCGCCGCCGCGATTGGCGGGACCTGTTCCTGCTGGCTGCCGTGCCGCTGCTCATCATGCCGTCGGTGCTCTCGCTGGCTTTTCCGGGCGAAAATCCCGCACTGAACCGTTCGGGCGGTGCATCGGTGGTGGTGATGCTTATCGCGGCGCTGGCGCTCGATGGCCTGGTGACAGGCTTCGGGTCCGGGAAGCGCAGAGAAGTCATCGGCTGGGGGTTGGCGGGCGTCCTGTTGGCGGCTTCCTCCTTCCAGAATTACAACTTGGTCTTCAACACGTTCGACACGCAGTTCAAAGCCGGGGCATGGAACACATCCGAGATGGGCATGGTCATCCGCGACTTCCGCGCCAAGTACGGCGAGACCGATACGTTGTGGATCGTGCCGTTCCCATACTGGGTCGACACGCGCCTGCCGGGCGTGTGGGCAGGCGTCCCCAACCGTGACTTCGCGTTGTTCAAGGAGAACCTGACGGATTCGCTGTCTGCGCCCTTCCCCAAATTGTTCATTTACTGGCCTGAAGATACCGAGGCCGAGGCCATCCTCAAGAGCCTGTATCCGCAGGGCACCATCACCCGCTATTCCTCGAAAGTGGACCCGAGCAAGGACTTCATGATTTTCTTCGCGGAGAAATAATTCCGCGCAGACGTGGACACAAAGATGATGCAAAAAGAAGAACGCGCCTGGATCTATAACATTCTGCTGCTGGCCGTGCTGATGGTGGCGGCTTATTTGCGCTTTACCGGCAGTGACTGGGGCATGCTCGAACACCAGCATCCCGATGAGTTGTTCCTGACTTCGGTGACCTACGACATCGCCCCGATCGGGACTTCGACGGACGTGCTGGGTTCCGCGCCGACGGCGGCCGCCAACCCGTGGCGCGCCACCTATCCCACCATCTACACGGACTGCAAGGAATGGGGCGGATATTTCGACACGGCCTGCTCGCCGCTCAATCCGCACAACCGCGGACACAGCTTCTATACCTATGGCACGCTGCCGCTGATCCTGGTGCGCTACTCGGCAGATTGGATCACACAGCTTGCGCACGTCGAGCAACTCTCGACCTGGGTCAAGCCAGTCACAGATTTGAAACAGTTTGGACGCCAGTGGTCTGCCCTGGCTGACCTGTTGACCGTGCTGCTGCTCTACTTGATCGTGGTGCGACTCTACAATCGCAAGACGGCATTGTTGGCGGCGGCCTTCTCCGCACTGGCAGTGATGCAGATCCAGCAGTCGCATTTCTACACCACCGACAATTTCTCCACACTGTTCATGTTTCTGGCGATCCTGTTCGCCGTGGAAATCCTGGTCTATCGTCGTCCCGAAGGCGCGGATGAGGAGCCGTTCATTCTCTCGGCCTGGACTTCCATTTTCCGCGATCCGCTCTTCTGGTTTACGGTGGCGTTCGGAGTTGCCTTCGGCATGGCGGTCGCCTCCAAGCTGACGGCCGCTCCGCTGGCCCTGCTGCTGCCTGCCGCCTTCTTCATGCGTTCCCTGCGCCACGCGGACGACGACTCGGTCACGCCCGACAAACCCGACCTGACCAAGTTCTGGGTTTACATGATCATCGGTGGCTTCTTCGCGCTGTTGTCCTTCCGCGTCTTCCAACCGTATGCATTCCACGGCATCATCTCGCCCAATATGGCCTGGTTCGACAACGTCCGCGAACAGCGCGCGCAAGCCACCCCCGATTCCGACCTGCCGTGGAATCTGCAATGGGCGCGCCGCTCGCACCTGTATTCCTTCGAGAACCTGACGATCTGGGGTTTGGGCCTGCCGCTGGGCATCCTCTCATGGCTGGGTTTCCTGTGGATGGCCTGGCGTATCTTCAAGAATCGGGAATGGCGTCCGCACCTGCTACTATGGGGGTGGACGGCGCTGTATTTTGGCTGGCAGTCGATGCAGTACAACCCGACCATGCGTTATCAGCTGCCCATCTATCCGCTGCTGGCGATGATGGCGGCCTGGTTCGTATTCGAAGGCTTTCAGAAATTTGTCAGGAACGAGACCAGCCTGGATCGCAATGTTTACTTCTACCTGAATCATGTGGTCCGTGTCCTGGGTGCCGTTGTCCTGGTGTTGACTGCCGCCTGGGCCTTTGCCTTCCTCAATATCTACACTCACGACGAGACGCGCATCGCCGCCTCCAAGTGGATCTTCCAGAACGTGCCTGCGCCGATTAATGCGCGCATCGGCACGGCGGATGGCGGCATCTACTCACAGCCGATGCCGTTCTCCGGCGGGCAGATCACGCTTGAAATCCCGTATTCGACCGTGCTGGTCCCCAACCGCTCGGGCGAGTTGAAGGAGATCCTGCTCGGCCACGTGGCGGATCTGGCCAATTCGGGCATCCAAACCCTGACCGTGACCGTGTCCAGCCAGTCTGCGCCGGAGATCACCGCCACAGCCACCGTCAAGGACGAGTTCCGCCTGTGGCCTGACTCGCGCGGTGGCCCCGTCACCCTGACCTTGACCAAGCCGCTGCCCCTCACGGCGGGCGAGGCCTACAACGTTACGGTGACAACCAGCGGCGGCTCCATCGTGCTGACGGGGTCTTCCGTTATCAACGAGACCGACTACGATTTCACCCTGCCCTTCCGCGTGGAGTACGACCCCTTCGGCGGCTTGTACCGCGGCGACCTGAACCTGCAAGTCTACTGGGACGACAACACCGACAAGCTCGTGCGTCTGGTCGATTCGCTCAACCAGGGCGATTACATCTTCATCCCCACCAATCACCAATATGGACAGATCACCCGCCTGCCCGAGCGTTTTCCGCTGACGACGGAATACTACCGCCAGTTGATCGGCTGCCCCGCGGGCGAGGATATCATCCACTGTTACCGTGTGGCTGAGCCGGGCATGTACCAGGGCAACCTGGGTTATGACCTGGTGGCGGTCTTCACATCCTATCCCACGCTGGGCCCGATCTCCATCAACGACCAGGCGGCGGAGGAGGCCTTCACCTTCTACGACCATCCCAAGGTGTTGATCTTCAAGAAGAGCGCGAACTATGATCCCACCAAGGTGCAGGCCATCCTTGGGGCGGTGGACCTGACCCGCGCGGTGCATCTCACGCCGCGCCAGGCTAACTCGTATCAATACAAAGACCTGATGCTTCCGCCCGACACCTTGAAGCAGCAGCAGGCGGGCGGCACCTGGTCGCAGTTGTTCAGCTATGATGCCCTCCAGAATCGCTATCCCATTTTGGGATTGCTCTTCTGGTATCTCTTCATCTTTGCCCTTGGCGTGGTGACGTATCCGCTGGCGCGGTTGGCCCTGCCCGGGCTGGGCGTGAACGCGTATGCGTTGAGTCGCATCCTCGGGCTGACACTGCTGGCTTACTTCTCGTGGCTGGCGGGTTCCATCGGGCTGACGTATTCGCGGCTGACGATCGGGCTGGTGCTCGCCGGGTTGACGGCGGCAGGCCTGGGCGTCGGCTGGATGAAGCGCGGGCAATTGCTCGAAGAGTGGCGGACTCACCGTCGCTTTTTCCTCACCGTTGAACTGATCTTCTTCGGCTTCTTCCTCTTCGACCTGTTGGTGCGCCTCGGCAACCCCGACCTGTGGCATCCTGCCAAAGGCGGCGAGCGCCCGATGGATTTCTCGTACTTCAACGCGGTGCTGAAGAGCAGTTCCTTCCCTGCCTATGACCCGTGGTATGCGGGCGGCTACATCAATTACTACTATTACGGTTTCGTGCTGGTGGGCACGCCGGTGAAATGGCTCGGCATCGTGCCGTCCATCGCGTACAACCTGATCCTGCCGACGCTGTTCGCGTTGGTGGCGGTGGGCGCTTTTGCCGTGGTGTATTCCCTGCTGCAGGGGACGCTCAAGCCGTCCGTCGACGAAGACGAACGTCCGTTGAACCTGCCGTTGGTGGCGGGCCTGGCTGCTTCGATGATGACCGTGGCCCTCGGCAACCTTGGGACGATCCGCATGATCTACCAGGGTTTCCAGCGTATGGCCGCCCCGGGCGGGATCATCGACAACGCCAACATCGTCCAGCGGATGATCTGGGCCGCGCAGGGCTTCTTCAACTCATTGACCGGTGGCATCCTGCCTTTCGGTCGCGGCGACTGGTACTGGAATCCGAGCCGCGTGATGCCGCCCGACGACATGGCCATCACCGAGTTCCCGCTGTTCACCTTCCTATACAGCGATCTGCACGCGCACATGATCGTCCTGTCGCTGGCGCTGTTCGTGCTGGCCTGGGCCGTCTCGCTGATCAAGACCCGCGCGAAGATGTCCCGCCTCGAATGGCTGGCCTCCTTCTTCGTGGGCGGACTGATGGTGGGCGCGATCTATCCGACCAACCTCTCAGATATCTACACCTACCTGTTGCTGGCCGTGATCGTATTCGCATACGTGTTGTGGTTCCACGTGGGCGAGGTGCGCATCTCCTGGCTGCCCGAGTGGATTCCCGCCCTGCTGCGCCGCATCGGCGTGATCGTTGTGGGCGTGGCGGCGCTGGTGGGACTCTCCTACCTGTTGTACGAACCCTATCGTTACTGGTACGCGCAATCCTACGGCTCCATCATCCCATGGACGGGACAGCACACGCCCGTCTGGTCGTATCTCACACACTGGGGCCTGTTCCTGTTCATCATCTTCTTCTGGCTGGTCTGGGAGACGCGCGAGTGGATGGCCGCCACGCCTGTCTCCGCATTGGGCAGGTTGCGCCCATATGCACTGCTGATCGAAGGTCTGCTGGCGGTGTTCCTGGCTGCTCTGGTGTATCTACTCTTCAAGGGTGTGCAGATCGCCTGGCTGGCCCTGCCGATGGCGGCCTGGGCGGGACTCCTGCTTCTGCGGCCCGGTCAATCTGACGAGAAGCGGTTGATTCTGTTCCTGATCGGCACGGCTCTGGTCATCACCCTAGTGGTGGAAGTGGTCGTGGCGGTCGGCGATATCGGCCGCATGAACACGGTTTTCAAGTTCTATCTGCAAGCCTGGCTGATGCTGGCCGTCAGCGCAGCGGCGGCTTTAGGCTGGCTACTGGCCGAAGTCGGGCGCTGGCGCCCGGGCTGGCGTGGATTCTTCCAGGGCGGGCTGGTTGCGTTGTTTGCGGGAGCCTTCCTCTTCACCTTCACCGCCACCGCCGACAAGATCAGTGACCGCATGAATCCGCTGGCCCCGCATACGCTCGACTCGATGGACTATATGAAGTCTGCTGTGTATTCCGAGTTTGGCCGCGACATGGACCTGAGCCAGGATTACCGTGCCATCCGCTGGCTGCAGGACAATGTCCAGGGCTCGCCCGTCATCGTGGAGGCCGCGCCTGCGGGCGTGCAGTACACCTGGCTCTCGCGCATGACCATCTACACCGGCCTGCCCGGCGTGGTGGGCTGGCAGTGGCATCAACAACAGCAGCGCGTCCAATTCTCGCAGCAGGTCATCGACCGTGGCGTGGAAGTGGATGCCTTCTATAACACGCCCGACCCCGATGCAGCCCAGGCCTTCCTGCGCAAGTACAATGTGCGCTATATCATCGTCGGACAATTGGAGCGCGGCAAGTATGCGTCCGTCGACCCGAGCCTGCCCAACGGCCTGCAAAAGTTCGAAGACATGAACGGCGTGTTGTGGCAGGAAGTCTATCGCGACGGCGAGACCGTCATCTATCAGGTGCTGCCATGACCATCTATCACATTACCTCGCGCGCTGAATGGGAAGACGCCCAACGCCGCGGCGAATACGTCGCGCCCAGTCTGGCGGGCGAAGGCTTCATCCATTGCTCCACGGCGGGACAAGTTCCGCCTGTGGCCAACGCCTTCTATCACGGGCGGACCGACCTCGTGTTGCTGGTCGTCGATGAAACGGCGACCCGTTCCGAGGTCCGCTGGGAGCCGCCTGCGGGACCGCCCGCGGCGGGCATCTCGGAAGCGGACCTGTTCCCGCACATCTACGGCCCGATCAATCTGGAGGCCGTCGTCCGCGCCCTGGACTTCCAGCCTGATTCCGCTGGGACGTTTGCTCCACCTGTTGAGTGATCCCGTGTCCCCGTTGACGATCCGCCCCGCGCGCGCCGAGGATGTGGATGTGGCTGTCCCTGTCCTGCACGATTCGATGGGCGGCCTGGCCGACTATCTCTACAGCGGCGATCCGCGCCACTCGGTGGATCGCTACCTGGCGCGCATGTTCAAGATCGGCGGCCATCGTTTTTCGTGGGACCATTCCTTCATCGCCGAAGTGGACGGCCGCCCGGTGGGCATGCTGCTCAGTTACCCGGGCCGCGAGATCAATGCCTTGCAGGTGGCCTTTATTCTGCGTCTGCCCGAGTTGTACCGCTGGAGCGCGCCGCGTGTGCTGTGGCGCGCGGCGGGACTCCTGAACGCGCCCGAGACCGACGCGGACGAATACTACGTCAGCAATATCGGCATCCTGCCTGGGTTCCAGAATCGCGGCTACGGTGCGGAATTGATGGCCTTTGCCGAGGATCAGGCTCGTGCAGTGCACCTGCCCGAATGCGGCCTGTCTGTGGACGAAGGCAATCGTGGCGCGGTCCGCTTTTACGAGCGGCTTGGGTATAAAATAGTCTTCTCGAAGACTTTCTCTGGCAAATTGGCCCGCTACGAGAGCGGGTATCATCGCATGGTCAAGACGCTCTAACCCTCACTCGACCTCTCTCCCGTAGAGAGAGGGACGCCATTTCCTAGGCTCACTCTATTTCACCCATGACCTCCTTCCTCTCCTGGTATCTTTTCATCACCCTGCTCGGCTGGCTGACTTTCCCGCTGGCCTATCGGCTCTTCCCCGCGCTGGCCGATCGCGGCTATGCCCTGTCACGCGCGGCGGGATTGCTGTTGTGGGGCTTCCTCTTCTGGTGGATGGCATCGCTCGGCATCGTGATGAACGATCTGGGCGGCCTGCTGCTGGCCCTGGCCATCCTGGCGGGACTGAGCCTCTGGGCTGTCCTCGGTCAGCGGGATGAAGTCGTGGAGTTTGTGAAGCAGGGATGGAAAGTCATCCTCACCACCGAAGTCCTCTTCCTGCTGGCCTTCGCCTTCATGGCCTATGTCCGCGCGGCCAATCCCGACATCCTCGGCACCGAGAAGCCGATGGAACTGGCTTTCATCAACGCCATCCTGCGCTCGCCCACCTTTCCGCCGCGGGACCCGTGGCTGTCGGGCTGGTCCATCTCATACTACTATTTTGGCTATGTACTGACCGCCATGCTGGCGCGCATCACGTCTGTGGCGGGCACGGCAGCCTTCAATTTGATGCTGGCGCTGGTCTTCGGCCTGGCCGCCATCGGCGCGTACGGAGTCCTCTACAACCTGCTGGCTGTCGCGAATCATCCCAGGTCGGCGGACGAAGACACGGATCCTCGTCCCCCGTCGGTTCTACTGCCTTTGCTGGCTCCGCTCTTTCTGTTGTTGGTCTCCAACGTGGAAGGCTTTCTAGAGATCCTGCATCGTCGTGGCCTGTTCTGGACCTTCAACGCCGACGGTTCGGCCACATCCGCGTTTTGGACCTGGCTCGACATCCGCGACTTGAATCAGGCGCCGACCCTGCCCCTGGGCGGAGTCCCTGAGCGATTTTGGTGGTGGTGGCGCGCCTCGCGCGTCATCCAGGATACCACTTTGAGCGGCGACTGGAAGGAGATCATCGACGAGTTCCCCGCCTTCTCCTTCGTGCTGGGCGACTTGCATCCGCATGTGCTGGCCCTGCCCTTCGGCCTGCTGGTGGTGGCGGTGGCGCTCAATTTGTTCCTCGGCGGTTGGCGCGGCTCGATTCCCGTACCATTCCTTAATGCGCGGCTTCGCATCTCACCGCTGGGTTTTCTCGTGTCTGCGCTGGTGTTGGGCGGGCTGGCCTTCCTCAACGTGTGGGATATCCTCGCGGCCGGCACGCTGGTAGCCTTCGCGTACCTGCTCTTCCGTGTCCGCGAAGACGGCTGGAACTGGGCGCGTCTCGAAGACTTGCTGCTCTTTGGGCTGCCGCTGGCGGTTTCTGCCTTCCTGCTGTACCTGCCGTTCTACGTTGGTTTCTCCTCGCAGGCGGGCGGACTCCTGCCCAACCTGGTGGCTCCTTCGCGCGGCGCCCAACTATGGGTCATGTTCGGGACTCTCTTCCTGCCACTCTTTGTCTACCTGATCTGGCTGATTTTCACCCGCCGCGGCGCGAACTGGCGACCCGCCCTGTACGTGACTCTGGGCCTGCCTCTGATGCTGTGGATCTTGTCCTGGCTGTTGGGGCTGGCCGCTACCGCCGTCCGCCCGGATGTGGCCCAAATGTTCCTCGCCACGCAGGGTGTGAGCGATACCTCTACGTTGTTCATGGCCGCTTCAGCACGCCGCCTATTGACTATCGGCGGACTGCTCACACTGATGGCGTTGCTCCTCCCCGCGCTGGCCTTCCTCTTCCAGAAGCGGGACGAGATCCCGACCGACGAAACGGAACCCGCCGCCGCCCCATCCCTGGATTCGACTCCCTTCGTCCTCCTGCTCATTCTGTGGGGGCTGCTGTTCGTGATGCTGCCCGAGTTCCTCTATCTTCAGGACCAGTTCGGCTGGCGCATGAACACCATCTTCAAGTTTTATTACCAGGCGTGGATGTGGTGGAGCCTGGCGGCCTCATTCGGTATCGCTGTGATGTGGAAGCGCCTGCGCCCGATCCCGAATGTGATCTTCACGGTATTCGTCGCCTTGATTCTTGTGGTCGGGCTGGCCTATCCCGTCATGGCCTTCCCGAACAAGACCGATAACTTCAAAGTCTTCAGCCTCGACGATTTCGATCGTGTCAAACGCGACACGCCCGACGAGGCCGCCGCCATGCAATTCCTGATGAAGGCTGAAGATGGAGTGGTGGCCGAAGCCAGCCTGGTCACGGCTAGCTATAGCGGTTATTCACGTATCTCCACCTATACAGGATTACCGACCGTCATCGGCTGGCCCATGCACGAGGGACAGTGGCGCGGCACGTCCGAGCCGCAAGGCAACCGCTTGAACGATCTGATCACGCTCTATTCCACGCCCGATTGGTCCACTGCGCGGCAGATCATCGAGATGTACCACATCCGTTACATCGTGATCGGCTATCTGGAACGTACCACTTACACAGTGGAGGAGCAGAAGTTCTATAACAACCTCCCCATTGTTTTCCAGAACTCCAGCGTGACCATCTACGAGGCCCCGCAGCCCACCGACGAAAACAGGTAAAATACTTCCATGGATTCTCCCCGCTTCAAACGCGAATTTGTGCTGTACGGACTGGCTTTTCTCCTGGCCGTGACCCTGCGTCTGATTCGCCTGGCCGCCTTCCCGTTGACCGACCCTGAGGCCGCCGCCGCCCTGCAAGCCCTGGACGTGGTCCGCGGCCTGCGCGAGGGTATCGGTCCGCACTCGTTATACGTTCTGTTGACGGGCGCCTTCTTCTTCGCCTTCGACAGCACCAACTTCTTTGCGCGCCTGGCCCCCGTGTTGACCGGCAGCCTGCTGGTCTTCGCGCCGATGCTCTTCCAGCATCGCCTCAAGCCGCGTACCTCCCTGATCCTGGCCTTCTTCCTCGCGCTCGACCCAGGCCTGTTGGCCCTCTCGCGTCAGGCGGGCAGCGCCATCTTTGCCGTGACCTTCCTGCTCTTCGCGTGGGGTTTCTGGGAACGTGGGCACATGAAGTGGGCGGGGATCTCCGCCGCCCTGGCTCTGTTGGGCGGACCTGCCTTCTGGCCTGGCCTGTTGGGACTTGGTCTCACCTGGGCGATCCTGCAAGCCATGAACTATCGATCTGTTGACTCAGACCGCCCGTCTGACTTGCGTGGTTTTGGGCTGGCCTTCCTCGCGGCCCTGGTCCTGTTCGGCACCTTCTTCTTCCTCGTCCCTGCCGGGCTGGGCGGCATTTTCGACGGCCTGACCGGGTACCTGCGCAACTGGACCGTTTCCTCGAATGTCCCGAGTTCTCATCTGTATCTGTCGCTGCTGTTCTATCAGCCGCTGACCGTGCTCTTCGCCCTTGTGGGCATCATCCGCGGATGGATGGTCGGCAGCCGGCGCGTCACTCGCCTAAGCATCTGGCTGCTGGTGGCGATCCTGTTGGCGGTCTTTTACCCGGGCCGCCAGGTTCACGACCTGGTCTGGGCATTGATCCCCCTCTCGGCGTTGGCCGCCCTCGAACTCTCCCGCCACCTGGATGTCCGCGCCGGGGAACAGACCGAGGTCCTCGGCGTGACCGCCCTGACAGTTATCATCCTGATCTTCGCCTGGCTCGACCTGGCCAGCCTGGCCTGGTCGCCCGCCGTCCCCGGGCAGGCCAACCTGCGGTTGGTTCTCTTCGTGGCGGCCATCCTGTTGTTGGCGGTCAGCCTGCTGTTGGTCTCGGTGGGATGGTCCATCCGCTCGGCGCGTTTCGGCGCGGTCTGGGGTGTGTCCATCGTGCTGACCCTGTTCACCCTCAGCGCGGGTATGGGCGCGGGGCACATCCGCGTTGAACATTCCGCCGAGTTGTGGGATGCGGGTCCGTATCCCGCCCATGCCGACCTGCTCGCCGCCACCGTGGACCAACTCTCGCAGTGGGGCACGGGCAGCGACACCGATCTGCCGGTCACGGTGTTGAATCTGAAATCCCCGGCCCTGATGTGGGCCTTGCATCGTCACGAAGTGACCGTGGTGGGCGCGCTGGATGCCTCGACCTCGCCCGCCATCCTCATCACGCCCTTGCAGGGCGAACCTGCACTGGCCGCCGCCTATCGCGGACAGGACTTCACCTGGAACCAGGTTCCCACCTGGCAGGGTGGATTCGACGCCTGGCTGCAATGGCTGGTGACGCGCAACATGCCGCAATCCATCGACACGATCCTGGTGTGGGGTCGCGCCGACCTGTTCCTTGACTCTACACCCTAGCCTGATCCCGCATCCCATGACCAAACCCACCCCCTCCATCATCGCCATCGACGGCCCCGCCGCCTCGGGCAAATCGACCCTCGGCCACCGTCTCGCCGACGAACTCGGCTACCTCTTCTTCGACACTGGCGTCATGTACCGCGCCGTCACCTGGCTGGCGCTCCAGCGCGGCGTGGACGTGAACGACGAAGCCACCGTCACGCGCCTGGCTGAAACAGCCCAGATCGACGTGGCCCCGTCTTCCAAGGACGACGGCCGCGCCTGTGACGTCCTCGCCGACGGCGTGGACATCACCTGGGAAACCCGCCGCCACGAAGTGGACGCGAATGTGTCGGTTGTATCCGCTTATGCGGGTGTACGTCAGGCGCTTTCAGCCCAGCAACGCCGCATCGGCTTGCGCGGAAAGGTCGTGATGGTCGGGCGCGACATTGGCACCGTGGTGCTTCCCGAAGCCGACCTCAAGGTTTATCTCGATGCGAGCGCCGAGGAACGCGCCAAACGCCGTTATGACGAGGTGCGCGCGCGGGGCGGGAACCCCGATTACCAGGAAATCCTTGACAAGGTTATCCAACGCGACCACATCGACTCGACCCGCGCCGTCGCGCCCTTGCGCCCGGCCGAGGATGCCGTCCTGCTCGACTCGGACAAACTCGATGCTGATGAGGTCTTCGAGCGTGTGAAGAATTTGTGCAAGTGACCGATCCCTATCGCCCGCCCACCTATACCCGTTTCACCCGCCCACTGTTGATCGCGGTGGTGCGGGCGATTTTTAAAACGCTGGGCCATGTGACCGTCACCGGCACTGAGAATGTCCCGCGGGGGCAGGCTTATATTGCAGCCCTGAACCATGTCTCGATCATTGATCCGCCTGCCGCGTTATGTTTCTGGCCCGAGACATTGAACGCCATTGGTGCGGTGGACGTGTTCGACAAGCCCATTCAGGGACAGTTGCTCAAACTGTACGGAACCATCCCTGTCCATCGCGGCGAATACGACCGCGCCCTGATCGACAAGATCCTGGACCTGCTCAAGGCGGGACAGCCGGTGATGATCGCCCCCGAAGGCGGGCGTTCGCACGTCCAGGCCATGCGGCGGGCCAAGCCGGGCGTGGGCTTCATCCTGCAAAAGGCGGATGTGCCCGTTGTGCCGGTCGGGTTGGTCGGCACCACCGGCGATTTCATCCAGCGCGGCCTGCGCGGCGACCGCCCGCAGATCGAGATCCGTATTGGCAAGCCGATCACGCTTCCGCCTGCGCCGTCCGACCCCGTGGCGCGGCGTGAGGCCCGTCAGCAGGTGGCAGACCTGGTGATGCGTCATATTGCGGGCCTGCTGCCCAAGGAATATCGCGGCGTGTATGCAGAAGACGCCATTCCCTCCGCCTAAACCGGTCGCACAGACCTGGCGGCCCGAATTGGTCCGCCTGCCGCCTTTGACTCCGTTGCGGCGTGCTTTCCGCACCCTGGCACGCGGACTCCTCCGTGTGGTACGACTCCTGTGCCTGAAGGTGGAAGTGCGCGGGCTGGACAACTTCCCGAAGCGCGGGCCAGCGCTGGTGGTCATCAATCATCGCGGCGACGCGGATACGCCCCTGCTGTTGACCTGCCTGCCCGAACTGGACGCGCTCGGCCGCATCGAACTATACGACTTCCCCATCCTCGGAAAACTCATGGACTGGTACGGCATCATCTGGCTGCATCGCGGGCGGCCTGACCGCCGCGCCTTGCGCGCCGCCCTGGCTGGATTGGCTGAGGGTCGCCTCCTCGCCATCGCCCCGGAGGGACGCTATAGCCTGACCGAAGGTCTGGAACCGGGCGGCGAGGGCGCGGCTTATCTGGCGCGCAAGGCGGATGTGCCCATCGTTCCGGTGGCGCTGACAGGCACCGACAATACGCGGGTGTATGCGAGTCTTCGTCGGCTGCGGCGGGCGCGGGTGACACTGACCGTGGGGATGCCGTTTCGTTTGGCGGAATCAGGGGAGGGTCCAGGGGAATTGGCACGGGATACCCGTCTCATCATGCAGACGCTGGCTGATCTCCTCCCGCCTGAACTCCGAGGCGCGTATGGGGAGTCTGCCAAAATCTAATGCACTTGTAAGCCACCCGGCTACATGCCGGTGGGGGGTTTGGGACTATAATTCCCTATATCTGGCATGCGTTTTCTGTTTAGCCTTCTGACCAGCCTGCCTTTCCCCGCCGCCCCCACGCTGATGGGTTGGGTGGCGTGGTTGGTTTTATTGGGCTTGCTGGTTTATAACCTGTACTCGCAAAGAGGGACGTTAACCAAGTGGACGAGCGGCCTGTGGGGGGTGTTCATCGGGCTCCTGGTATTGGTCCTGTTGACCAACCTGTTCTTCGGTTTTCGCATTATTGCACCTGGCACCCTGCCCCTGCCGAACCTGCCGGCCGAGCCGCCCGGCTCAGCCATGATGCTTTTCTCTGCAATCTCGTGGACGCTGGCAGGTGGGCTGCTGGGTCCTTTGGGCGCGGTGATGCTGGGAGTATTAGCCGGACTAATGCGCGGGGTGTGGGATACGTATAACCTGTTCACCCTGTTGGAGATGGGTTTTGTGGCCTTGTGGTTCTCGATGCTGGTGCGCCAGCGTTACCGCACGCACCTGTACGCCATCCTGCGCCAACCGCTGGTGGCTGCCCTGATCCTGGTGCCGCTGCGCGGCGTATTCTACGTGTTGGCGGCCTTCTTCACACTGGATGCTCCCGCCACGGCCCGCCTCGATTTTGCCCTGAGCAACGCGGGGGTCAGCATGCTGGCCTTTGCGGGAGAAATGCTTGTGGCGGGGTTGGTGGCGCAGGCCGTTTCGATGGCCTTCCCTGCGGCCTGGGGTGGGAAACAACTTCCGCTGCAATCTTCCCCGACCGAGCGCAGCCTCGAGGCGCGCTTCGTTTTCGGCACGGGCGCATTCATCATCATCATTCTGCTGACCCTGCTGATCGGCGACTGGCAGGTGGCGGGTCAGGCTGCGCGGCGGATGCTCAAGGACCGTTTGTCCAGCACGGCCTCGGCCGCGGCTGACAACGTACCCTTCTTCCTCGAAACGGGGCAAAGCCTGGCAGCGCAGATCGTCTCGGACCCGCGCTTGGCCGAACTAAACGGTGCGGACCTGTCCAACTTCCTCGGGCAGCGCATTCAAACCGTCCCTTACTTTGACCAGGTATTCCTGATCGACCTCTCATCGCGCACGCTCCTGGCTGGGTACCCTGCTGAGGCGGTTGCGGCCTTCTCCGTTTCGGCGGAGGAGGAGATCGGCCTGCAGCGCGCCGCCGGTGGCATCCCCTCGCAGACGTATTCCCTGCCGCCATCTGCTCCGGGGGGATTGGCACGCGTGTCCTTCCTGGCGCTGGCGCCCAATACCGGCGGGACTCCCCGCCTGTTGATCGCGCGCACCACGCTGGACTCCAATCCGCTTACCAAGCCTTTGCTCAACACCCTCAGCAGCCTGAAGGAATTGAACGGTCTGGGCATGCTGCTGAACGAAGACCAACGTGTCTTATATCATTCCTCCGAAGACCAGATGATGGCTTCCTACAGCGGGCCGACCGAGCCCGGCATGCAGGAGATCACCGCATCGAGCGGCGTACGTCAACTGGTGTACTACCAGCCCGTGCGCGGACATCCCTGGGCGGTGGTGTTGATCGTCCCTGCACAGGAGGCCCAGCAGCTGGCGCTCGAGATCGCCCTTCCGTTGTTGCTGATGATCCTGGCGATGGCGTTGGTGGCGTTGCTTTTCCTGCGCTTCGGCCTGCGTGGGGTGACCGGGTCTCTGCAGACCCTGGCCGCCGAGGCCAACCGTATCGCGCAGGGCAAGCTCGATCATCCGTTGCATGTGGAGGGCGCGGACGAGATCGGTCAGTTGCGGCGAGCCTTCGAACAGATGCGCGCCAGCCTGCAGGCCCGCCTCGACGAACTCAACCGTCTGCTTTCCGTCAGCCAGAGCGCGTCCTCCAGCCTCGAAATGCAGGACGCCCTCAAACCCGTGTTGGAAGCGGTGCTGGCGACCGGTGCAAGTTGTGTGCGCATCGTGCTTCAACCTGGCAATCTGCCGGATAGCCCCGCTGAAATGCCCATGCATTACTCCCTGGGCGCCACGAGCCAAAAATACGCCCACCTCGACGACCAGGTGCTGAGTGTAGCCCACAAGCAGGAAAAGCTCGTCATCCCGAATCTCTCTCGCGCGCGCGAACTGCCGGTCAACCTGTCGATGGAAAATCCGGGCGCATTACTGGCTGTGGCTCTGCGTCATGAGAATCGCTACTATGGTGTCTTGTGGGCTGCCTACGATCAGCCGCGCGGATTCCCTGAGTCTGATGTGCGCTTCGTCATTACTGTTGCAGGTCAGGCCGCCCTGTCCATCTCGAACTCCTACCTGTTCCTGAACGTGGAGGCCAGCCGCCGCCAGTTGGAAGCCATCCTGAACTCGACGCCGGATCCCGTTTTGGTGACCGATCACCGCAACCGTCTGCTGCTGGCCAACCGGGCCGCGATGCAGGCCATGGGCTTGGATCAGACGCGGGCGGCGGGTCAGCCCACCGAGCAGGTGGTCCAGCAGCGGGTCCTGTTCGACCTGTTGGAGTCCTCGGCGGAGGGACAGCAATCTGCTGAACTGCTCCTGCCCGATAAACGAACTTACCTGGCCACAGCATCCACCGTCAAAGTGGAGGGACGCTCCGTGGGTCGTGTGTGCATCCTGCGGGATGTGACTTACTTCAAGGAACTCGACACGATGAAGTCCGAGTTTGTTGCCACCGTCAGTCACGACCTGCGCTCGCCGCTCACACTCATGCGCGGCTATGCCACCATGCTTGACATGGTCGGTGACTTGAACGAGCAGCAGCAGACCTACGTTCGCAAGATCATCTCGGGTGTGGAAAACATGGCACGCCTGGTCAACAACCTGCTCGACCTGGGCCGCATCGAGGTGGGCGTGGGCCTGGAAGTGGACAGCGTGCCTGTGCTCGACATCCTCGAGCGCGTGACCGGCCCGCTTCAACACCAGGCCTCGGCGAAGGATATCACCCTGGCTGTGGAACTACCCCGCGACATGCCGCACGCCGTTCAGGCGGATGGGGCGCTCCTGCATCAGGCTGTGTACAACCTGGTGGAGAACGCCATCAAGTACACGCCCAACGGCGGGCGGGTGACCGTCAGTGCACACTCCTCGTCTGACCAATTGACCTTCGAGATCTCGGACAGCGGCATCGGCATTCCCAAGGAGGATATGCCGCGCCTGTTCGAAAAGTTCTATCGCGGTTCCCAGCGCGAAGCCCGTGCCCAGCAGGGTACCGGTTTGGGCCTGGCCATCGTGCGTTCCATCGCAGAACGGCACGGCGGTAAGGTTTGGGTTGAAAGCGGACTGGGCAAGGGCAGCACCTTCTATCTCCAGGTCCCGCTGGCCCAGCCGAAGACTCCTTCCCCTATCTCCTGATTCCATGATTCTCGACTATAATCCACGCCTGCCCTTGCTTCTTTTAAGGGCTTCTATTTTGTCTGTTACTCGAATGAAGAGAGTGTTGTTATGACAACAGTTGCCCCCCAGGACCCGCATGCCCAGGATCGCATCATGCGGCGTACCACCAAACATAAGCCGCGCTGGTCCCCCGGACATTGGCTGATCGGCCGTCCTCTCCCCACTGCTGATGCATCTCATGAAACCATTGGAAAGGCTGTTGGCCTTGCCGTGTTTGCATCGGATGCGCTGTCTTCCAATGCTTATGCCACTCAGGAGATTCTGATCATCCTAGCCGTGGCGGGAACAGCATCTTTTAGCTATGTATTTCCCATCGCCATCGCGATCGTCGTTCTGCTCACCATTGTTACGATTTCCTATGAACAGATCATCCATTCCTATCCGAATGGCGGCGGCGCATATATTGTTGCGAAGGATAATCTGGGAGAATGGGCGGCCCTCATGGCGGCAGCGGCCCTGCTTACTGATTACATTTTGACTGTTGCCGTTTCGATTGCATCTGGTGTGGCCCAGATCGTTTCGGCTGCGCCATGGGTATTCCCGTATCGTGTGCCGTTGGCGGTGGCTTTCATCCTGTTGGTGATGGTGATCAATCTGCGCGGCGTGCGTGAATCTGGGCTGGCTTTTGCACTGCCAAACTACTTCTTTATTTTTATGATGTTCGTTACGTTGGGTATCGGCCTCTTCCGCTTTTTGAGCGGCTCTTTGGGGGCGGTGGTGGATCCCCCTGAATTGGAGATAGTAGCCACTCTTCAGATGGTCACACCTTTCCTGATCCTGCATGCATTTTCCAGCGGTACAGCCGCATTGACGGGGATTGAGGCCATCTCGAACGGGATTACAGCCTTCAAGGAGCCTCGCAGTAAGAATGCCGGCATAACCTTGATCTGGATGGGTTTCATCCTGGCTTCACTCTTCCTGGGCATTTCGTTCCTGACGAAAACCATTGGCGCGATCCCATCCGAACAGGAAACTGTTATTTCTCAGATTGCCCGCACCGTATATGATGGTCGCGGTATCTTTTACTTGATGTTGATCACTGCCACAACCGTCATCCTTGTGCTGGCTGCCAATACTGCGTTTGCTGGTTTTCCGCGTCTGGGGGCCTTGACCGCGCAGGATGGTTTCCTGCCGCGTCAATTGACTTACCGTGGCAGCCGCCTTGTGTATTCCTATGGAATTTTTGCCCTGGCAATTTTGGCCTCCATTTTGGTGGTTGTATTTCAAGCCAGTGTGACGCGCTTGATCCCGCTCTATGCGATTGGGGTGTTCCTTTCGTTCACCCTTGCGCAAATCGGAATGGCCCGCCGCTGGTGGCGGACAGGCCATCTTAAGCCGGGCGAAGAAATTCGTCAGCATGATGCGGTTTTGCGGTATGAGCCGACCTGGCGCATTAAAATGGTCATGAATGCCTTTGGCGCATTATGTACAGGCGTGGTTATGCTTGTATTCTCTGTGACTAAGTTTCATGACGGGGCCTGGATCGTTTTGATAATCACCCCATTGCTGATGGGCCTTTTTAAGCTCGTGAACCACCACTATCGTGAACTTGCTAAACATCTTTCCCTAGACCATTATGCCGGTCCCGCGCCGCATGTCACCCGCCACCGCGTCATCATGCCGGTCAGTGGCGTGCATCAGGGCACGCTCCAGGCATTGCGTTATGCACGTATGCTCTCCAATGATGTGACCGCCGTCCATGTGTCCATCGACCCAGCTGAGACCGAAAAGGTCCAGAAGAAATGGACCACCTGGGGGGACGGCGTACGCCTGTATATTCTCGACTCACCTTATCGTCTGTTCCTCGAACCTCTGTTGCAATATATCGACGAGATCATCATCCAACGTCAGCCCAATGAGGTCATCACCATCGTCGTGCCGCAGTTCGTGGCTGCCAGCCCGGTGGAAGGCATATTGCACATGAACACGGCGGAATTATTGCGCAAGGAGCTTTTATCCACGCCGGGCATCGTCATTACTGACGTGCCGTATCAGGTTTCGGAAACCAAGGAGAACGTATGAACTTTATTGTCGTAGGCTGTGGGCGCGTGGGCGCAGAGTTGGCCTTCCGCCTATATAAGAGCGGCCACCAGGTGGTGGTCGTGGATCAAAACGAGGAGGCCTTCCATCGTATCGATCCTGAGTTCCGTGGACGCACTGTCCATGGGGAAGCCTTGCGCAAGGATGTGCTCGACCGCGCCGGTGTTGATGAAGCAGACGGTCTGGCGGCTGTAACCAATTCTGACACACTCAATGCGGTGGTGGCGCATGCCGCGCGTACGATTTACAATCTTCCGATGGTTGTCTGCCGTAACTACGATCCGCGACTGCGCGGTATGTTGGAGACCTTCGGCATCCAGATCGTCGGCTCGACCGCCTGGGGCGCCCAGCGCACCGAGGAGTTGATGACCGGCGTCAGCACCCGTGCGGTCTTTTCGGCGGGCAATGGCGAGGTCGAGGTCTATGATCTGGTCATTCCGCAGGAATGGCATGGACGCCTGTGGGGTGACATGTGCCAGGGGTTGGCTGGGTTCCTGCCGGTGGCCATTTCCCGCGCCGGGCGCGCCTTCCTTCCCACTCTCGATACCCGTCTCGAGGGTGGAGATGTTGTCAACGTGAGCGCCACCTTCGACGGCATCAAAGCCCTGCGTGCCCGAATCGACACCAAGGCGGAGGCTTAACATGTATGTCGTAATCGCCGGTGGCGGCCGCACCGGAATGCAACTGGCCACCCTGCTTCTGTCCGAAGGTTATAAGGTGCGGTTGATCGAACACCGCCCTGATCTGTTGGTCCATCTTCACCAGGAACTGCCCACCGAGGCCATCTACGAAGGGTTGGCCACCGACCCCGACACTCTGGCTGCGGTGGGTGTCCACCAGGCGCATATCCTGGCGGCCTGTACCGCCGATGATGCCACCAACCTGGTGCTGTGTTACATGGGCCGCACGTTGTTCAACGTACCGCGTACCATTGCCCGCATCAATAATCCGCGCAACGAGTGGATGTTCAACGAGACCTTCCACGTGGATGTGGCTCTCAATCAAGCCAATGTGCTTTCCAGCCTGATCCGTGAAGAGATGTCTTTGGGCGACATGATGACCCTGCTCAAGATCCGCCGCGGACGGTACTCGTTGGTGGAGGAGAAGGTCGAGCCGGGCGCACGTGCGATTGGGAAACCCCTCAAGGATCTTGGCCTGCCCGACGAATGCATCATCGCTGCCATCATCCGAGACGGACAAGTCATCCTGCCGCGCGGCAGTTCCGTGCTCCAGGAATGGGACGAGGTGCTGGCTATCACCAGCCCCGAGGCTGCTGTCACGCTCGACGAAATGCTCTCATCTTCCACTCATCCCGACCGCGACGAAGAGCGCGAATCCGTTTGACCGAATCACGACCCCTACGGTATAATATCGCGCCAGTCTACTCTGCCAGCTCGTTCCCGCTGGGAAACCGCGGATGGCTTCCCTGAAGCACGGGACTTGCAATTATCTTTTGAGTGAGGAACATCTCGAATGACCAAGCGAACCTATCAACCCAAGATCCGCCGCCGCGTGCGCGTGCATGGCTTCCGCCAGCGCATGGCCTCGGCTGATGGCCGCGGGGTGCTGAAGCGCCGCCGCCTCAAGGGCCGTCACAAACTGACCGTCCGCTCCAACGAACACGTCAAGCGCGTTCGTTGGTAGGCACGGGGTATCCATATCGCAGGCGGGGACTCCCCGACTTGTGAGGTACGGGTGCAGCGTAAGTTTCGTCTGACCCGGTCGGATGATTTCAAGCGGGTGCGGCAAAGTGGAAGATCCTATGCGCACCCGCTTGTTGTGTTGGTAGCCCGGGCCAGCGACCAGCCTCGTGTGCGGGTGGGCGTGGCAGCCGGTCGGGCGGTGGGGAATGCCGTATATCGGAATCGCGCCAAACGTCTGCTGCGCGAAGCGATGCGGCTCCTCGTCGCTGGAATTCCTGTGGGCTGGGATCTGATCCTGATTGCCCGCCCGGGTCTGACCACCGCCACCCTGACCGACACCCGTGTTGCCCTCGATTCCCTGCTCCGCCGCGCCGGATTGACCCCCAGCCATGAAGCCTGAATTTCATCTGCACGATTACCCCAACGAGCCGCGCCTGCGGGATATGTCACGCACGCTCGTCAACTGGCCGCGCATCCTGCTGCTGGCGTTGATCCGCCTGTATCAGATGACCATTTCGCGCGGCCTGCCGGAGAATACCTGCCGCTTCTATCCATCCTGCTCTCATTACGGCTATCAGGCCATTTACAAATATGGCGCACTGAAGGGCTCGGTGATGGCGACCTGGCGTGTGCTCCGTTGTAATCCGTTCAACGTCGGGGGCTACGACCCCGTTCCCTAGGAGGTTTTGTTCTTGAACGCAAAACGCTTCCCTTTGATCCTTCTGGCCCTGGCAGGTGTGCTCCTGCTCAGCGCCTGTTCCACCGCCGCAAGCCGCGGGTCGAGTTGGCCTGGTCTGGCTGCGGACGCCGATGCCGCCTACCTTGCGGACGGCGCCCAGATTTACGCTGTCCGCCTGCGTGATGGCGCTGAATTGTGGCGCTACCCCGCCAAGGCTGACGCCAAGATGTCCTTCTACGCGGACCCCGTCCTGTTGGGCGACGGCCGCATGGTCATCGGCAGCGCAGGCACCGATCACTGCCTGTACCTGATCGACACCACCAAGGTGGCCGCCGATACCAAGACCCCGGACGCCAACTGCTTCTTTGCCGCCGCCCAGGATCGTTGGG
The DNA here is from genome assembly GCA_016191845.1 of Chloroflexota bacterium. Taxonomy (GTDB): domain Bacteria; phylum Chloroflexota; class Anaerolineae; order Anaerolineales; family Villigracilaceae; genus JACPVF01. The sequence goes on along the minus strand of JACPVF010000007.1, from coordinate 407,328 downwards.
TGGCCTCGCCGCTCGTGGTGGATAACGTCGTCTATGCGCCCAACAATGACGGCACGTTATATGTCGTCGACATGGCCACGGGCGAATTGCTTTGGTCGGTGGAGATCGGCGGCGGCGGGCATCTGTGGGCCAAGCCGGTCACCGATGGGACCAATCTCTACGTCTCTTCGCTCGACCATCATCTGTACGCCATCGATCTCACCTCTCACGCGATTGCCTGGGCCGTGGACCTGGGTGGGTCAGTGCCGAACGCGCCCGCCTTTAGCGCGGATGGCAAGACGCTCTACGTTGGGTCGCTGGCCTCCAAGGTCTTCGCCCTGAACGTCGCCGACGGCTCCACCCTGTGGGAAGCCAAGACCCAGAAGTGGGTCTGGGGCAGCCCTGTGGTAGATGGGGACAAGGTGTATGCCGCCGACCTCGACGGTTACCTGTACGCGCTCGATGCCGCCACCGGCAAGGTGTTGTGGAATCCCAAGCCTGCCGACGCCATCGCCGGAAGCCCGCTCGTGCTGAGCGATAAAGTGATCGTCACCACCGAGTCAGGCGGCATCTTTGCGTACGACAAGGACGGGAAACAGGTCTGGCCTGCCACCATCAAGGGCAAGCTCTACACACCGGCCGTGCAAAGCGGAGACCTGATCGTGGTCGCACCGCTTGCCACCGGGGCCGAGTATTACATGACCATCCTGAGTACCGACGGCATCGTGCAGCGGCCGTTCAAGCCCCAGTAAACGAGGTTCCCATGTGGGAGTTTTTCATTTCACTGTTCGTCAACACCCTGTTGTGGATTTACGATAACATCGGCCACAACTTTGGCCTTGCGATCATCCTCTTCACCATCCTGATCCGCGTCATCACCTGGCCGCTCAATGCCTCACAGTTGAAGGGCGCGCAGGCCATGCAGGATCTGCAGAATGACAAGGAATGGCAGGAGATCCAGAAGAAGTATGCCAAGGACCGCGAAAAGCTGGCCCAGGAACAGATGCGTATTCAACAAGAGCGCGGCATTAACCCCTTTGCCTCCTGTCTGCCCACGCTGATCCAGTTTCCCATCATCATTGCCTTGTATCAGAGCGTCATCCGTGCGTTGGCCACCACTCCGCTGGGACTCTTGCAACTGGGCCGCAGCATCTTCCCCTTCCTGAGCATCGAGTCGATCATCCCCATCAACAGCAAATTCCTGTGGATGGATCTGGGCCGTCCCGAGTCGGTCACGATACTGGGCTTCGCCATCCCTACGCTGGCCATCGTGGTGGGTATCACCACCTACATCCAGTCCAAGCTGACCATGCCCGCCAACGCCAACCCGAATGATCAGACTGCCGCCATGAGCAGTTCGATGGCCATCACCATGCCGCTGATGCTGTTCTGGTTCGCGCTGACCTTTGCTTCGGGCCTTTCCATTTACTTCATCACCAGCAACCTGCTGGGTATCGTGCAATACGCCCTGATGGGCAGGGCCAACTGGCGCAACCTGCTGCCTGGTGGAAATAAATCCAATACGCCGCCGGCCAAAAAATAGGGAGGCACATCATGAGTGAGCGAACCACGTTAGAGATCATCGCTCCGACCGTCGAGGAGGCGTTGGCCCAGGGTCTGTCCCAGTTGGGCCTGCCCGCCGACGCTGTTTCTGTGGAAGTGCTGGATGCCGGTACGAAGGGACTCTTCGGCCTGGGTGGACGTCAGGTGCGCGTGCGTTTGACGGTGCGCGGCCCGCAGGACGATCAACCCGCTGCAACGGAGCCCGCCATCCCGTCCAAGCCTGAGCCAAAGCCAAAGCCGAAGCCTGTTCCCGTCAAAGCGGAGAAGCCCAAGGCTGAGCCTGCTCCCGCCAAGGTGGAAAAGGCCAAGCCTGCCCCGGTCAAGACGGAAAAGCCCAAAGTGGCTCCCGTTGTTTCCCATGAACATGACGCGGTGCTCGACTCGACCGAGGCAACCGTCTCGAAGTTGCTGCACCTGCTCAACCTGGAGGCGCAGGTCTCGGCGCATTACCTCGAAGACTCCACCGATGACCGCCGCAACATCCATGTGGATGTGCGTGGTGAGGACCTAAGCACGTTGATCGGCCGCCGTGCCGAGACGTTGAATGCCTTCCAGTATGTAGCCTCGCTGATGGTCGGCAAGCAGACCGGCCAATGGGTGCAGTTGGTGGTGGATGTCGAAGGCTATCGCAACCGCCGCGAGCGCCAGATCCGACAGTTGGCCCGCCGCATGGCCGACCAGGTGACGAAGACCGGCCGCCGCGCCAGTCTCGAGCCGATGCCCTCCAGCGAACGGCGCATCGTACACCTCGAACTGCGCGGACATCCCGCCGTCACCACTGAAAGCACCGGCGAAGAGCCGCACCGCAAGGTGGTCATCCTGCCGAAGGAATAAGACCCCAGCCAGCGCCGATGAGGCGCTGGTTTTTTTATGGCCTGAAAGTTTGCAACGCGAGAGTCATGTGCGGTTTCTTCCGCAAGAGGGGTGACACGTTATAATACGTTCATGCCTGAACACGCCCCGCTGGAAGCGGTGGATTACCTGTTGATCGGCCATCTCACCGTGGACCTGACTCCGTCCGGGCCGCGTCTGGGCGGGACAGCGGCCTACTCTGCGTTGGCAGCGCGTGCGCTCGGGTTGAGGGTGGGTATCGTCACTTCGGGTGCGGAGGATCTTCCACTGGCGCCACTGGCGGATTTTCCCATCGTCCGCATTCCTGCCGAACATTCCACCACCTTTGAAAATATCCAGACCCCCGAGGGCCGCAAGCAGACCCTGCATCACCGCGCCGAGACGTTGACGCACGAGCATGTCCCTGCCGCATGGCGCACGGCTCCGATCGTTCATCTTGCGCCATTGGCTCAGGAGATCCCCGCCGAGATGGCCGCGCAAGCCTCGGCCTCGTTGACCGGTTTGACGCCTCAGGGTTGGCTGCGTGCCTGGGACGAGCAGGGACACGTCCACCCATGCGCATGGGATGCTGCCGCGCAGGTCCTGCCGCACATTGGCGCGATGGTCATCAGCCGCGAAGACGTGGGCGGCGACGAGGAGCAGATCGAGTTCTTCGCCCATCATGTGCGTGTGCTGGCCGTCACCGAGGGCGCGGCGGGTTCGGTGCTATACTGGCACGGGGATCGCCGCCGTTTCCGCGCTCCGCAGGTCGAGGAAGTGGACTCCGTCGGCGCGGGCGACATCTACGCAGCCGGGTTCTTTGTCCGTTTGTACACCACCCGTGACCCGTGGGAGGCAGCCCGCTTTGCCACTCAATTCGCGGCGTATTCCGTCACCCGCCCGGGCCTGGCGGGCATCCCCACGCAAAGTGAGATCCAGGCTTGTTTGATGGAGGTTTTATCTTGACCCGTATTTATTCTCTCGTGAATCAAAAAGGTGGCGTGGGGAAGACCACGACCACCGTCAACCTCGGTTCCTATCTTGCCCAGCATGGACAGCGTGTGCTGGTGGTGGACCTCGACCCGCAGGCCAACGCCACCTCCTGCCTGGGCGTGGACAAGCGTGGCGTGCAAAGCGGCACCTACGAGTCCTTATTGAGCCTGACCATCCCGTCCTCCAGCGTGCTGATGAACGAGCGCCTGAGGATGGCGCTGCTGCCTTCGTCGCAGGCATTGGCGGGCGCGGAAGTGGAACTGGTGGACGAACTGGCGCGCGAGATGCGTCTCAAACGCGCGCTCGAAAGCCTCGACGGCCGCTACGACTATGTCCTGATCGACTGCCCGCCCTCGCTTGGACTGCTGACCGTCAACGGGTTGGTGGCTGCCCGCGACGGCGTCATCATCCCGGTGCAATGCGAATACCTGGCCCTCGAGGGCCTCGGCCAGTTGACCCAGACCATCCAGCGCGTGCGCGCTGCGCTCTTCCCCGAATTGCGCGTGCGCGGCGTGGTGCTGACTATGTTCGACCCGCGCGCCAATCTCTCCACCGATGTGGTCAAGGAAGTCAACAGTCACTTCCCGAATCAGGTCTTCAAGAGCATCATTCCGCGCAGTATCCGTCTAGCGGAAGCGCCCTCGTATGGATTGCCCATCTCGGCCTATGCACCCGGTTCTGCCGGCGCGCAGGCTTACGACGCGCTGGCGCGTGAATTGTTGAAAGGGGACGGCGCGGCCATCCCCGCGGCGGATTAAGGAGGAGCCATGCCCAAACATACCGGCCTCGGCAAGGGACTCGATGCCCTGATCCCCACGGGCGAAACCACCATCACCTCGGCGGGTGGCGTGATGCAGATTCCCGTCGAGCAGATTCAGCCCAATCCACACCAGCCGCGCATCCATTTCAGCGAGACCGACCTCTCGGAGCTGGCAGACTCGATCCGCGAACATGGCGTACTCCAGCCGTTGGTGGTCATGTCGGTGGACGGCGGCTATCAACTGATTGCGGGTGAGCGGCGCTTGCAGGCCTCCAAACTGGCAGGGTTGAAGACTGTGCCTGTCATCCTGCGCCAGGCCACCAAGCAGGAACTGCTCGAACTGGCCCTGATCGAGAATATCCAGCGCGCCGACCTGAACGCGCTCGAAGAAGCGGAAGCCTACCGCCAGCTCACTGAGGACTTCAATCTCTCGCACGAGGCGGTGGCGCGGCGCGTGGGCAAGAGCCGCGTGGCCGTCACCAACACCCTGCGTCTGCTGGGTGTGGCTCCCGCTGTGAAACAGGCCCTGGTGGACGGCAAGATCACCGAGGGTCATGCCCGTGCCCTGTTGGGATTATCCTCCGTCCGCGCGCAGGAATCGGCGTTGCAGACCGTCGTCAAACTGGATATGAGCGTCCGTCAGACCGAGGGGCTGGTGAAAAAGCTTGGGGGTGCCAAACCCTCGTCAAAGAAGAAGGCCGGCCCCAGCCCGGATGTGAACGATATCGAACAGCGTCTGCGCGCCAGCCTCGGGACCAAGGTCGCCCTGCGGCATGGCAAGAAGGGCGGAACGGTTACCATCCATTATTATTCCGACGAAGAACTGGATGCGTTGCTGGGAAAATTGCTCTGACATGAAACTCCTCTTCAACGCCCGCGTCATCACGCTCGATCCCGCGCACCCGGCCGCATCTGCGGTGCTGATCGACCGCGACCGCATCCTGGCGGTGGGCGAAAAAGAGGATCTGCTTGGACTGGCGGGAGGCAGGTTGGAGCAAACCGACCTGCACGGGGCCATCGTCCTGCCGGGCCTGACCGACGCGCATCTGCACCTTCAATACTATTCCCTTGGATTGCAAAAAATCGATTGCGAGACCGACACGCTGGAGGAATGTCTTCAGCGTGTGGCGGAACGCGCAAGGGCCACCCAGCCCGGAGCATGGGTGCTGGGCCACGGCTGGAATCAAAATCCATGGCACCTGTCTGGGAATGGATTCCCCTCTGTTTCCGACCTGGATGCGGTTGCCCCGAACCATCCCGTCTACCTGACGGCCAAGTCGCTGCATGCGTCCTGGGCCAACAGTGTCGCGCTCAAGCTGGCGGGCGTCACCGCCAGCACGCCCGACCCCAAGGATGGAAAGATCCAACGCGACGAGTCGGGCCGCCCGACGGGCATCCTGCTCGAAAGCGCGATGGGACTGGTGGAACGCTGCATGCCTGTGCCATCCACCGAGGCATTGGCGTCGGCCATCGAGCAAGCCCAGGCCACGCTCTGGCGCATGGGCCTGACGGGTGTCCATGACTTCGACCGTCGCGACAGTTTCATGGCCTTGCAAACTCTCGACGCACAAGGTCGCCTCAAGTTGCGCGTCAACAAGAATCTGCCCGTGGACGATGTAGGCCATGCCAACGCCCTTGGCCTGCGGACCGGTTTCGGCAACGACATGCTGTGGATCGGCTCGGTCAAGGCTTTCATGGACGGTGCGCTGGGTCCGCGCACGGCGGCCATGTTCCAGCCATACTTGAACGAGCCCGAGAATCGCGGTATTCTGAACATGGATGCCGAACAACTCTTCGAACATTGCCGCCAGGCAGCGGATGTGGGCTTGAGCATGACCGTTCATGCCATCGGCGATCGCGCCAATCACGAGGTGCTGGACGCCTTCGAGCAGTTACGCGTCTATGAACGTGAGCATGGACTGCCCGCCCTGCGTCATCGCATCGAGCATGTCCAGGTGCTGCATCCAGACGACGCGCCGCGCCTGGCGCGGTTGAATGTGGTGGCTTCGATGCAGCCGATCCATGCCACCTCTGACATGCTCATCGCCGACCGCTATTGGGGCGAACGCTCCGCATTGGCGTACGCCTGGCGGACTCAACTCCAGCACGGCGCACATTTGGCCTTTGGCTCGGACGCTCCTGTTGAATCGCCCAACCCGTTTCTGGGACTCCATGCCGCCGTCACGCGCCGCGGTTCCGATGGCACACCCGGACCTGAGGGCTGGTACCCCGAACAAAGATTGACCCTGCATGAGGCCCTCGCTGCTTATACGCGCGGTGCCGCCTATGCCGCCAATGCTGAACATCGGCTTGGCATGCTTGCGCCAGGTTATCTGGCAGACCTGATCGTATTGGAGCAGGATCCATTTATCTGCCCGCCCGATGACCTGCTGACCATGCAGTCTTCTGCGACGATGGTTGGCGGTGAATGGGTCTGGCAATCGGAGAGTCTATGACCGTCAACCAAATTCAACTGACCCCCGAAATGCTCGTCCCGCGCCTGGGAGATTACCTGGTGCACTCCGGGCAGATCAGCCCCGAGGATTTGCAGAAAGCCCTGACCTATCAGCAGGAGCAATTGGTGCAGGGCAAGGCCTGTTTATTGGGCGAGGCCCTGCTCGACTTGAAGTTGATCGAACGTTCCCAGTTGGATGCCGCTGTCACCGAACAGATCATTCAATTGCGCTCGGCGTTGCAATCGGCCAATCGCAACCTGGAGCGCCGCGTGCAGGAACGCACCGCCGAACTGCAAACGGCCCTCGAACGGCTCTCTGAACTCAGCCAGATGAAGGCCAACTTCATCGCCAACGTCTCGCACGAACTGCGCACCCCGCTGACGCACATTATCGGCTATGTCGAACTGATGATCACCGAGTCGCTGGGTGGGGTTACGACTGAGCAGAAGCATGCCTTGCAGGTTTGCCAGCGGGCTTCGGCGCGCCTGGAGGCCATGATCGAAGATCTCATCATGTTCTCACTGGCTTCGCGCGGCGAACTCAGTCTCAAGCAGGAAGCCATGGATATCGGCCGCCTGGTCAACCTGGCGGTGAAGACCGCAGTGCAGAAGGGCGAGGCCCGCAATGTGACCGTCCACGCCGTGGTGGACGACAACCTGCCGCTCGTGCAGGCCGATCCGCAGAAGATCGCCTGGGCGTTGAACCAGCTCCTCGATAACGGGATCAAGTTCACACCGTCGGGTGGACGGGTGGTGGCCTCCGTCAAACTGGAGTCGGCCAACCTCGTGATGGTGTCCGTCACCGACACAGGCATTGGCATCCCCTACAGCCGCCAGCAGGAAATCTTCGAGCCATTCCATCAACTGGACGGGTCGTCCACCCGGCAGTATGGTGGCACGGGACTGGGGCTTTCGCTGGTACGACAGATTGTCGAGTCGCATGGCTCACTGCTGGACGTGCAATCGGTGGAAGGGCGCGGCACCACTTTCAAATTCCCCCTGTTGGTCGTCTCAGAACAAAAATAGGCGGATCGCCATGGATATCGAGACCCTTCGCGCGTTGCACAAGATCTTCCACGCCGTGGAACTCGAACCCGATTGGAAGATCGCGCTGGATTCGTTGTTGGGTAACCTGCGCACGCAGTTTGTGTATGACAACGTCTCGGCGTATTTGCTGGACCGCCGCACGAACGGGCAGGAGGTGGTCTATGCTCGCGCGGTGGGACGCGGCAAGAACGCCGAGGCGGATGCCACCTGGGGCGAAAGTATTGCCAGCCAGGTGCTCCTTCAGGATACGCCGCTCTTAAAGGAGCCAGGCGATCCGTTGCCGGGTTCCAATCGGTTATTGCAAGCACATGTGCTGGGTGTGCCATTGTACATGGGCGCGCGATTGGGTGGGGCGCTGGTCTTTGTCCGCTTTGGCGGGCCGACCTTTCAGGAGGAACAGATCACGCTGGCTTCATTGATCGCGTCGTGGACCTCGTCCCTGTTGGAGCGCAAGGCGCTGCAAGAAGCGCGCACCGACCTGGAGTCGATTCAGCGTCAGATGCGCTTGCAGGACGATTTCGTCTCCACCATCTCGCACGAGTTGCGCACCCCGTTGGGATTCATCAAGGGGTACAGCACCAGCCTGCTGCGTGAGGATGCCAACTGGGATGAAGCTACTCAGAAGGAATTCCTGACCATCATCGATGAAGAAGCCGACCGTCTGACCGGGTTGATCGAGAACATGCTCGAGTCGGCGCGTTTGCAAAGCAAGACCCTGCAATTCAAATTCCAGCCCATGCGCCTGGATGCGCTCATTCGTGACGTGACCGTGCGCGTTACCACGCACCACACCGGGTTGGAGGTGAACATCGAGACGGAGGGTGTCCCTGCCATCCTGGGTGACAGTGTGCGTATGTCGCAGGTCTTCGAGAACCTGTTCAGCAACGCGGTTAAGTATGCGCCCGGCTCGCGCATCGATATTGCCCTGGTCGAGAAGGACGGCCGTGTGCGCGTGACCTTCAATGATCACGGGCAAGGTATCCCTGAGGATTTCATCCCCTTCATTTTTGAACGTTTCTACCGCGTACCGGGCGAACGCTCGGTGACCGGCACCGGCCTGGGACTTTATATTTGCAAGCAGATTATTTTGGCACATCATGGTAAGATTTGGGCAGAATCCGTGCTGGACGAAGGCACCACCTTTGTCATCGAACTGCCATCCGAACCGATTTCCAAAAATTCATAGCAAGGAGCAATCCGATGTCCAAACGCATCCTGATCGTGGACGATGAACCTCGCTATCTGCGGCTGCTCGAGGCCAACCTGCGTACCGAAGGCTACGAAGTGGTTACCGCCCAAGACGGCTTGCAGGCGCTGGAGGTTTTCTCGGCCCAGCCCATTGACCTGGTCCTGTTGGACGTGATGATGCCGCGCCTGGACGGATTCTCCACCTGCCAGCGCCTGCGCGAGTTCTCGAATGTCCCCATCATCATCCTGACCGCCAAGGGCGAGGAACAGGATCGCGTGCGCGGACTCGATCTCGGCGCGGATGATTACATGGTCAAGCCGTTCTCGGCCACCGAGCTGCTGGCGCGCGTCCGTGCGGTGTTGCGCCGCACACAGGTGCTGGTCGAGCCGGGACAGGCGCGTTTCTTCACGCACGGCAGCCTCAAGATTGACTTTGCGCGCGCCGAGGTCTGGTCGGGGGAGTTGCCTGTCTCACTCTCGGCTACCGAGTACCGCCTGTTGTTGCAGTTCGCCCATAACGTCGGCAACATCCTCACATCTGAGGATTTGTTGTCGAGTGTCTGGGGGCCTGAGTACAAATCGGACAAGGAAATCCTGTGGGTGAGCATTGCCCGCCTGCGCCAGAAATTGGAGGATGACGCGCACAACCCCAAACATATTGTGACTCGCTCTGGGCTGGGATATCTGATGCCGCCCATCGAGTCGTAGAAGACGGAGGTGTGCGGTGACTGGGAAGAAGATCCTGGTGGTCGATGCTGATGTTGCCAGCCGTAACTTCATTGCCCGCACCCTCCAGAAGGAACCTCACGAGATCATCCAGGCCGGCTCGGGAAAAGAAGGCCTGATCATCGCCTGGCGCGACCACCCGGACCTGATCATCATCGAGCCGAACCTGCCCGACTTGAAAGGCGAGGATCTTGCCTCCCGCCTGCGCGCCGACCCCCGCACTGCCCGCACTCCCCTGGTGGCGCTCAGTTCCGATCCCACCACCCAGCGTATGAAGTCCTGTCGCGACGCGGGCTTCAATGAGTTCATCCGAAAATCGGGCGAAGCTGTCTCGACCCTGATCGAGGTGATCGACCGTCTGTTCGGCAGCGTCCCGACTCGTCGTCAGGGTGGACTGCTGATTGTATTCCTGGGGGGCAAGGGTGGAATGGGAACGTCGTCATTGTGTGCGAACCTGGCGATGAACGTAGCCTTGAACCAGCCCGAGTTGCGCGTGGCCGTGGCTGACATCGTCCTGCCCATCGGGTCCATCGCGCCCATCGTCGGATACGAAGGGGAGCGGAATCTCGTCACCGTGGCGGACCTCGACCCGGGCGACAGCACCTCTCACTTCTTCCGCGATCACCTGACCCTCATGACCGAATGGCGTTTCTATCTGCTGGCGGGTGCGCCCGACCCCGAAGTGGCCAACCACCTGCAGGTGGGACGCATCCAGGAGATTATCCGCGAATTGCGGCACGCCTACGACTTTGTCCTCGTGGACCTGGGGCGCTCGCTCTCGCGCTTTGCCATGCAGGTCATCCATCAGGCCGACCTGGTGGCCCTGGTCATCGGCACGGACGCAAGCTCTGTGGCGCTTACCAAGACCGTGCTTGAGTATTTGCGCTCCAGGGGGATGTCGGACTCGACCCTCTATCCCATCCTGAATCGCGCCATTGGTTTGGAGGGGCTCTCCAAACCCGATGTCGAAAAAGAGTTGGGAATCGAAATCAAGACGGCCATTCCATATCTTGGCAGTCATTTTGCGATGGCCAACAACCAGCACACGCCCTTTGCCGTGAAATTCCCCAAAGACACGGCTGCCGTGATCTTCCGCGAATGCGCCCGGCAGATGGTGGACACGGCCAAACATCAACGCTCCGGATAGGAGATTTTTATGACCTTTGAATACGACGAAAAAGGCAAGATCTATACCAACGTGGTCAGCAAAGTGGCTGTCCCCGCCCTGGTGCAGACCACCCTGCAATTGATTCGCGGCGAGATCCACATTCGCCATGGGGAACGTGTCAAGGATGAGTTGGACCGCGATGAACTCTTCCTGGCAATCACGGATGCCAGCGTCCTTGCGCCCGATGGTCAGACCGTACTGCGATCCGCGCCTTTTCTGGCCGTGCGTCGCAGCCAGATCGTCTGGATCATCCCGCAGGAGGCGGAGGAAGTTCAATGACCACACCCATCGCGCCCGGCCGCCTGACTTCCGCCGACCTGGTCAAGCTCAAATATTTTCTGATCGAGAACATCTCCCGCGCGATGGAGGGTGAGGCTCTACCCGTCGCGAGCCGAAGGGATTTCGTGCTGGAACGCCTCAAAGGTATCTATAGCCAGACCAAGCTGCAGCTGCCAGAAGATATCCGTAACCAGGTCTTCAAGGAAGTGCTCGATGAGTTGCTCGGCTATGGTCCGATCCAGCCGCTGTTGGATGATGACGATGTCAGCGAGGTGATGGTCAACGGGCCGAAGAAGGTCTACATCGAGAAGAAGGGACGCCTGATTCGCACCCCGGTCACATTCGAGGATGACGCACACGTTACGCGTATCATCGAACGCATCGTCCTGCCGTTGGGGCGCCGCATCGATGCCGACAACGCCACCGTGGACGCTCGTCTCCCCGACGGCTCGCGCGTCAACGCGGTGGTGCCGCCCGTCTCCATCGACGGGCCGTCCATCACCATCCGCAAGTTCGGCAAAGGCAAACTGTCCATCGACCAGTTGATCGAGTTCGGTTCGCTCACGCGCGGCATGGCCGACTTCCTGCATGCCTGTGTGCTGTCGCGTTTGAATATCGTCATTTCGGGTGGAACGGGTTCAGGCAAGACCACCCTGCTCAATGTGCTTTCCAGCTACATCCCTGAGGACGAGCGCATCGTCACCATCGAAGACGCCGCCGAGTTGCAGTTGCAACAGGATCACATTGTGCGCCTCGAGACCAAGACCCCCAACTCGGACGGCAACGGGGAACGCACCATCCGCGATCTGGTGCGAAATTCGCTGCGCATGCGGCCCGATCGCATTGTGGTGGGTGAAGTGCGCGGTGGCGAAGCGCTGGACATGCTCCAGGCGATGAACACGGGTCACGACGGTTCGCTTACCACGTTGCACGCCAACACACCGCGCGATGCCATCTCGCGCCTCGAGACGATGGTGCTGATGTCGGGTATGGACCTGCCGCTCAAGGTGGTGCGCCAGCAGATTTCCGCCGCCGTGGATCTGATCGTCCAGCAGTCGCGCCTCAAGGATGGCACACGCAAGGTCACGGCCATCACCGAGGTGGCGGGCATGGAAGGCGACACCATCGTGCTGACCGATGTCTTCAAGTTCGACCAGACGGGCATCACTACCGATGGCAAGGTGGAGGGGGCCCTCAAACCGACAGGCATCCGACCGCTGTTCTACTCCCGCCTTCAGGCTTCGGGCATCAAACTAGGCCCCGAGATTTTCGGCGCCACCGCGGCCGATATCCTGGCCGCCAACCGTCAGCGCCGCTGATGGCCCCATCCCTTTCTCTGCTATAATTCGAAAAATCAACCATCGCGCGAGGCTTTATGGACAATCGCATGCAAACCGTCATCCGCACCAAGAAACTCGGCGTCCTGATCCGCGACGCGCGCATTGCCGCACGCCGCACTCCGCAGGAGACCGCCGACGCCATGGGCATTTCGCGCGCCACCCTGAAATCCTATGAGGAAGGCCGCCGCGCGCCCTCCCTGCCCGAGCTCGAGGTGCTGGTCTACTTCCTCAAATTGCCCATCAGCCATTTCTGGGGAAGGGAAGCCATTTCGGATGACGCCCCCGACACCGCCGAACTCGACCTGCCGCGCCTGATGCCCGTCCGACAGCGCCTGATCGGGGCCCTGTTGCGTCAGGAACGCAACCGCGCGAACATGTCTCTCAAGGATGTGTTCGAAGGAACGGGCATCCCCACTGCACGTTTGAAGGCCTACGAATTGGGCGAGCGCCCCATCCCCGTGCCCGAACTGGAAGGCATTCTCGGCGTATACGGCACCCGCGTGGAAGAATTCTTCGATAAGAGCGGCCCTGTCGGAAAATGGATGACCGACCAGAAGAACATCCAGAAATTCCTCGACATGCCCGAAGAGATGCAGGCCTTCCTCTGTCAGGCTGTCAATCGTCCGTATCTCGAGTTGGCCATGAAGCTCAGCGAGATGTCCAAGGAACGTTTGCGCGCTGTGGCCGAAGGCCTGCTCGATATCACCCTCTAATCACCATGACCCAAGAGACTCCCGTCCTGCTGGAACAACAAGGCAAACAAGCCTTTGAGCGCGGACAGTTCGATCAGGCCGCCGACCTTTTCCGCCGCGCCGCGCTGGCCCTCACCGACAAGTCCGCTGCCGCCGAGATGAACAACAACGTCAGCGTGGCGTTGTTGCAGGCGGGGAAAGCGCGCGAGGCGCTGGAAGCCGTCCTCGGTACCGACGAGGTCTTCGCCTCCCTGGGCGATCTCAAACGCCAGGGCATGGCGCTTGGTAATCAGGCCGCCGCTCTCGAAGCCCTGGGCCGCACCGGCGAAGCCCTGGCCGCCTATGACCACTCTGCTGAAATCCTCAGCCGTGCGGGCGAGGGCGACCTGCTGGCCATGGTCAAGAAATCGGCGGCGGCCATCCGCCTCAAACGCGGGGATGTGGTCCAATCGGCGCTCAACATGGTCGGCTCGGTCGAAGCCAAATCCAAGCCTTCCCTCTTCGAACGCATTCTCAAATTCTTCCTTCGTTTCAAGACATGGTAGCGGTCAATTTGCAGGTGCGAACGGCCGTCCAGGCCGACCAACAGCAGATCGCCCACCTCATGTATTTCGAACCGCGCGTCCATCGCCACCTCGACTGGCGCGGACCACTGGATTGGCTGGGTTCGCCGCATTACTGGGTATTGGAAGATGGCGGGCGCATCGCCGCTGCGCTGGCCTGTCCGCAGGATCCGCCCAACATCGCCTGGATTCGCCTCTTCGTCTCCGCCGCCCACCTGTCCGAACCTGAGGCCTGGTCGCCGTTATGGCAGGCGGCCCGCACCGAGATCTTCTCCCAGCCAGAGACGGTGGTGGCGGCCATTGCCATGCAGCCCTGGTTCGAACATATTCTGCTCGAAAGCGGATTCGCCCAGCCGCAGTCCATCATCATGTACGAGTGGAACGATCAACCCTTCACCCCGCGCCCCTTGCCGCGCGGGGTTCGCATTCGTCCCATGACCATCGTAGATCTGCCTGCTGCCACAGCTGTGGACTGGGCCGCCTTTGCACCCATGTGGCGCAACTCCTTCGCCGCCTTGCATCGTGCCCACTCACAGGCCATCCTCGCTACTGTGGCCGAGACCGACGAGGGCTTGATCGGTTATCAGATCAGCACGGGCAATCCGTTGGGGGCACACCTCGCCCGCCTGGCTGTCCGCCCCGAGTGGCAGGGACGCGGCATCGGCACGTCCTTGATCCACGATCTGTTCCAGCATACCCTGCGCCGTGGCAGGCATCGCATCACGCTCAACACCCAGGGCGATAATCACAACTCGCAAAGCCTGTATGAGAAACTTGGCTTCGCGCGCACGGGCGAGGAATATCCCGTGTTGATGATGGACCATGCCTGAGTCCCTGCTTTCAGCCCGTTTCCTGAAACACTTTGTGAACACCCTCTCTGCCGATCTGGGCCCCGAGGCGCTTTCCACCGTACTCGAGAAGGCGGAGTTGCCTTCCGAATGGTCGCAGGCCGAACACCTCGGCACGTTGGATGAGGTCCATGCTGCTGAGGTCTACGCGCGGCTGCAGGCCGCCCTGCGCACCAGTTTCGGGCGCGGCGCGCGCGGCATCCTGTTGCGCATCGGCGGGAAGATGTGGAACCCGCTCCTGGCTGAGGCGTCGCTGACGGTCCGAACCCAGGCTGGCCTGGTGAAACGCCTTCCGCTGGGACTGCGCCGCAAGTCCACGCTGGAGACTCTGGCCCGGTTGCTCAGCGTCCGCGACGGCGGCGTGACCGTCCATACCCTGGACTTGAATCTGCTGTTTGTGGACCATGCCTCTCCCTCCACTTTGGGCCAGTCGGACCATGCCCCGATCTGCTTCGTCACCCAGGGGCTGATCCGAGAGGCGTTGTTCTGGGCGGTGGGCGAGGAGCACGATATCGAAGAGATCAACTGCCGTGCCGCGGGTGCGGCGGATTGCAAATTCAAAATCACCCTTGGAGGGTAGATATGAAAACCTTTGAAACCAGTTGGAAATCGACTGACGGCATCGACCTGTATGCGCGCGGCTGGGAGCCCGAGGGAGCTCCGCGGGCTGTGGTCTGCCTTGTGCACGGCTTGGGCGAGCATGTGGCCCGCTATGAGAACGTCGCCACGGCATTGACCGCCGAGGGCTTTGTGCTATTCGGCTTCGACCAGCGCGGCCACGGGCGTTCGGGTGGTCCGCGCGGACACGTGCCCTCCTACAACCAGATGATGGACGACATCGCCCTGCTGCTCAAACAGGCTGCTTCGCGTTACCCGGGTTTGCCCATGTTTTTGTACGGACACAGTATGGGCGGCAATGAGGTGCTGAACTTCTCCCTGCGCCGCAAACCCGAGTTGAAGGGCGTGATCGCCACGGGACCCTTCCTGCGGCTGGCCTTCCAACCGCCCGCCGCGCAGGTGACGCTGGCGCGCATGATGAATGGCATCTTCCCGACCTTCACGCAAAAGTCGGGTCTCGAACTTGCCGCTCTCTCCCGCGACCAAAAGGTGGTGGACATCTACGCAGCGGACCCGTTGGTGCACGACAAGATCACCGCGCGATTGTTCGTGGAATTATTCGACTCGGGCGAGTGGGCTTTGAACCGCGCTGGCGAGTTCACGCTTCCGCTCCTGCTCATGCATGGCAGCGCGGACCGTCTCACCTCGGCCAACGCCACCCGCGAGTTCGCCCGCAACGGCGGCAAGAACATCAGCCTGCACATCTGGGATGGCTGGTATCACGAGATTCATAACGAAGCGGATCAGGCTGAGGTCTTCAAGGTTATGCTTGACTGGTTGAACGAGCGCCTGGCGTAAGATTCGCGCCGAATGAGAGTTCTTTAACCTTGCTGGACAAAACCCATTGAACGTGGGAAAATTTCGTCCCAACTTTTAATACATCTTCAGGAGAAGAGCATGTCGAGAGAATCAGGGATGTCGAAGCGCGAGATGCGCCGCCAGCAGATGAACCGCGCCAAGCAGCGCAACCGCATCATTACTGCCGTGGCGATCGTGATGGTCGCATTGGTGGTGGCCTTCTTTTTGATCTGGCCCAACCTCCAGCCGGTCGGCACCATTAAACAGTCTGATCATGGCGTTGTTCGCAGCCAGGTGGATGGAAACACCGCCGGCGACCCGAACGCGCCCATCAAGATCGAAGAGTTCTCCGATTTCCAATGCCCCTTCTGCGACCGGTTTGTCAAGCAGACCGAGGCCCAGTTGGTCAGCGCCTATGTGGACACGGGCAAGGTCTACTTTGTGTATCGCTCGTTCGGCGAGTTCATCGGGCCCGAGTCGCGCGCCGCGGCCGAGGCGGCCTACTGCGCCGGTGACCAGAACAAGTTCTGGGAGATGCATGACATCCTGTTCGCCAACCAGACCGGTGAGAACATCGGTGATTTCACCAATAAACGACTGGCCGCCTTTGCCGATGCCATCGGTCTGGACATGGGTAAGTTCACCACCTGCTTTAACGGTGGTACCTACTCCAGCCGTGTGGACCAGGACGCCAAAGACGGCCTGGCAGCGGGCATCCAGGCTACGCCCTCCTTCGTGCTGACTTACACCGTCAACGGCCAGGTCAAGACCGTGTTGATCGAAGGCGCCCAACCGTTCAGCGAGTTCCAAACCAAGATCGAGGCCGCGCTGGCCGAAATGGGATTGAAGTAACCTTCGCTGCAAGAATCAAAAAGGACACGGCCAAACGGCCGTGTCCTTTTTTGTTTACTGTTTATATCACCTTGAGTTGTGTCAGCGCCCACACGATCAGCGGAGCGATGGCCAGCGCGGGCAGGAAGTTTCCCACGCGGATGGGCTTGATCTCCAGCAGGCTGCTGATGGCCAGCCCGAACAGGATCACGCCGCCGGTGGCGGTCATCTCGGCGATCATCGGGTCGGTCAGGATGGCGCTCAGGCCGCCGCCCATCAGGCTGATCCCGCCCTGGTAGACGAAGACCGGCACGATGGAGAACAACACCCCGATCCCCAGCGTGGACGCGAAGGCCAGCGAGGCGAAGCCGTCCAGCACCGACTTGACCGCCAGCAGGCTGTAATCTCCGCGCAGGCCGTCGTTGATCGAACCGAGGATGGCCATTGGCCCGATGCAAAACAACAGCGAGGCCGTCAGGAAGCCGCGCACGAAGCGGGAGTTGCCGCCTGCCTGGGGCTCTGAGCCCGCTGAGGGTCCGGACGCGAAGCGCGCTTCAAGGAATCGGCCCAGGGCCTGGATGCCATCCTCGATCCGCCACCATTCGCCCAGCAGGGTGCCGATCAACAGGCTGCCCAGCACGATCAACTGGTTGGTACTCTTGAAGAACATTTGCAGACCCATGGCTGCGGTAAACAGGCCCATGCCCGCCACGACGGTCTGTTTGAGCCTCTCGGGGACGCGCGAACCGAACAGCAGGCCGAGCCCGCCGCCGACCAGGATGGTAATGACGTTGAGGAGGGTGCCGGTCATGGGGCCTCTTTTGCAAGCGAGGTGGATTTTCCCGCCGATTGGTTCTCGCGCAGTTCGAGCACGAAGCAAAGCGAAGACAGGCGGTTGAGGTAGCGTTGCAGGTCGGGGTTGGTGATCTCGCCCGTGTCGAAGAGCGCCACCACGCGGCGTTCGGCGCGGCGGATGATGGCGCGCGCCATCGAGAGTGCCGCCCCGCCGGGCGTATCGCCGGGCAGAATGAACGCGCGCGGCATTTCGACGACCTGGCTGATGGCATCGGTCTGTTCTTCGAGCCAGGTCACGCGCGCCGCGTCGATGGCACGGAAGCGCTGCGCGTTCTCGGGCGTGGCAGCCACTTCAGCCATCAGCTTGTAGAGATCGCGCTGCGCATCCAGCAGGATGGCGGCCGTCTGCGGACTGGAAGTCTGGGCGCGCGCCAGCCCCAACGCGGCCGAGGCCTCGTCGAGCGCGCCGAGCGCCTCCATACGGTTGTGATATTTGGGCACGCGGCCTTCGCCGATCAGGCCGGTCGTACCGTCATCGCCTTTGGTGGTGTAAAAAGACATGCGGCAGATTATACCCGCGCGCATCGTCAAATCTGCGTTATCGCGTATAATTTTTGTATGCTTACCAAGGTGCACGCCCAAATCGTCCGTGAGGCGCTCGGCGCAATCTTCAGCCCCACCGCCATCGACGCACTCATTGCCGCCAATATCGGCCTGGACAATCTGCGCGGCCAGTTCGGCCATGACGAATATCACTTCGACAACAATGCCTTCGATGCGGGACACGCCTTCCTGGCCGAGCAGCGCCAGTTGACCTTCGAGGCGCTGCATCGCGGGGATGTCCCCGCCGCCCGGACTGCTTTCGGGCGGCTGACCCACACCGCGCAGGATTTCTACGCCCACTCCAACTACGTGGATCTGTGGCTGGTCCGCCACCCCGACTCCGTGCCCGCTGACATCGACCCTGCCGACCCGGACCTGATCGCCAGTCCCGACCTGCATTCAGGCAAGCTGTACTACCCGCAGGAGGCGCTGTACTTCCTCCGCCCGTTGCGCCAGTTCGCGCTCTCCATCCTGCCGCGCGATTCGCACGCCCACATGAACCTGGATTCCGCCGAGCGCGGACCACGCTTTGAGTACGCCTTTTGGGCGGCGGTCAAGCGTACGGTCCTCGAGTTCGAGCAGGTGCGGGTGGGGCTTTCCGCGGCGGAACTGTCTGCTTTCACCGCGTGACCATCGACAGCGAATCGAACCTCGAAAGGTATAATGACAACATGGATATGAAAACCCAACTTAACGAGGCCTTGAAAGAGGCCATGAAGAATAACGATGACCTGCGCCGCCGCACGCTGCGCATGGTGATGGCCGCCATCAAGCAGGTTGAGGTGGACAAGCGTACCGCCCTCGACGATGCGGGCGTGATGGCGCTGATCCAAAAGGAGATTAAGAACCGCCGCGAGGCGCTCGAAGAGGCCAGGAAGGCCAATCGCGCCGACCTGGCCGCCGACAACGAGGCCGAGATCGCCGTCCTCGAGGCTTTCCTGCCCAAGGCCATGCCCGCCGAGGAATTGCGCGCGCTGGTCCAGGCGGCCATCGCCGAGACCGGGGCCGCCGCCCCGTCTGACATGGGCAAGGTCATGAAGGTCGTCATCCCCAAGGTGGCGGGCCGCGCTCCCAACGACATGATCAGCGCCGCTGTGCGCGACCTGTTGCAAAAATAATCGGTCCCCTTTGCGTTCTGGAACGTTTTCAAGAGATTTGCTGGTAGATTCATGCGTCCGCCTGTGACCCCCCGTCTGCGCATCTGGCAGGGCATCCTGCTGGCATCGGCCAGTCTGGGAATCTTCGCCCTGCTGACCATGCCCATTGGCCTGCGTCCCACCTCGTTGACCGTGGACGTGGGTGAGGTGGCTCCGCGCGACCTGCAGGCCCCGCGCGACGTGGAATACGTCAGCGATGTGCGCACCGAGGAGGCTCGCGCCGCCGCCGAACGGTCGGTGTCGCCTGTCTACACTCAGCCCGACCCCACCATTGCCCGCCAGCAGATCGAACGTCTGCGCACCACGCTGCAATACATCACCCTCGTCCGCGCGGATACCAATTCCACCCCCGAGCAAAAGCAAAGCGACCTGTCTGCCCTGAGCGATGTGCGCCTGGATGAGAATACCATCCAGCAGATCCTCGACCTGCCTGCGACCCGCTGGGACGCCATTCAACAGGAGGCGCTCAGCGTGCTGGAACAGGTCATGCGCAATGCCATCCGCGAAGACAGCCTCGACCTGGTACAGCGCGGCGTCATCTCGCGCGTCAGCCTGTCCTTCCCTGAAGACCAGGCCGACCTGATCTCGGACCTGGTCAAGGCCTTCGTTGCCCCGAACAGCCTGTACAGCGAGGACCTGACACAGGTCGCCCGTCAGGCCGCGCGCGACGCCGTCGAGCCGGTCGTGCAGAAATACAAGGCAGGTGAGACCATTGTGCCGGGCGGTGAGATCGTCACCCCTGCCGACATGGAAGCCCTGCGCGAGTTGAACATGATCACACCCGGCAACCGTCTGGAAGACCTGTTGGGTGCGGGCGCGGTCACACTGCTTTCGGTGGTTTTCGTCTCGCTGTATTTCTTCCGCAAGAAACGCGCCACGGTGGTCAATCATCCCAACAGCCAGTTGGTCATTGTGGTGGTGTCGCTGGTCTTCCTGGCGGGTGCACGGCTCGTCATCCCCGAGCGGACTCTCATGCCTTATTTCTATCCGCTCCCTGCGGCGGGATTGTTGCTGGGCACGCTCTTCGGTCTGGAGACCGGCATCGCCATTTCGCTGGGACTTTCGATCCTCTCGGTGTATGGACTGCCCAACGCCACACAACTGGCGCCGTATTACATGCTGTCCTCGCTGATCGGGCTGTTGGTGCTGGGACCCGCCCGCCGCTTCTGGGCCTTCCTGCGCGCGGGGGTGGGCGTTGCCCTGGCAGGAGCTGCCACCCTGCTGGCGTTCTACCTCCCCTCACACCCGCTGGATGCTGTCGGCGCGGTGCAACTGATCAGCGCAGTGGCCTTCAACGGTCTGGCCTCGGCCAGCATTGCGCTGACTCTGCAATACCTGCTGGCCCAAAGCCTGGGCCTGACCACCGCCCTGCAATTGCTCGACATCTCGCGGCCCGACTCCCCGTTGCTGCAATTCTTCTTGCGCAGCGCCCCGGGCACGTACCAGCACAGTCTGCAAGTGGCCAACCTGGCCGAGCAGGCCGCCGAGCGCATCGGCGCGGACCCGCTGCTGACGCGGGTCGGGGCGCAATTCCACGACGTGGGCAAGGCCAACAACCCGTCCTTCTTCATCGAGAACCAGCTGCCGGGCAACATCGACAAACATGACGACATGCCGCCCGAGGAAGTGGCCGCTACCATCATCCGCCACGTGACCGACGGGGTGGCGCTGGCCCGCAAGCACCGCCTGCCCAATCGCCTGATCGATTTCATGCTCGAACATCATGGCACGCTCATTACGCGCTACCAGTACAACCAGGCCGTGGAGGCGGCGGGCGGCGATGTCAGCAAAGTGGATCTCGAAAAGTTCCGTTATCCCGGGCCGCGTCCGCGTTCGCGCGAGACCGCCCTGTTGATGCTGGCCGATGGCGTCGAGGCACGCACCCGCGCGGAGCGTCCCGATACCGAAGAGAAACTGCGCGACCTCGTGCGCAGCGTGATGGACATGGCCCAGAAGAACGGCCAGCTCGATGACACGCTCATCACCCTGCGCGACCTGACCCTGATCACCGATTCGTTCGTCACCACCCTGCGCGGGCAGTATCATCCGCGCATCCAATATCCGAAGGCAGACACACCCGCGCAGTCTGCCGTGGAGACCACTCCCACACAAAGACCATGATCACCATCGAAATCCCCCCCTCCATCTTGATCGAGCCCGAGATCGTCGAGCGGGCCGCCGCCGCCACGCTGGAGCAACAGTCCGCTTCAGCGGAGGATGACCTGACCGTCGTGTTGACCGACGACGAGCAGTTGCAGGACCTGAACCGCGAGTTCCGCGACATCGACGCTCCCACCGACGTGCTGTCCTTCCCCTCTTCTGAGTCGAACCCCGAGACTGGGCGCCGTTATCTGGGCGATATCCTCATCTCGGTCCAGCGCGCCGAGGAGCAGGCCGCCGCGGGCGGACATCCGCTCGAGGCCGAGATCCAACTGCTGGTCGTACATGGCGTGCTGCACCTGCTCGGGCACGATCACGCCGAGGCCGAGGAAAAGGCCCGTATGTGGGCGGCCCAGGCCGAAGTCCTGGCGCGGCTGGGACTCTCGGGGATCAAGATCAGTGAATGAAGCATCTCGCGCTGAGCGAAGTCGAAGCGCCTGAAACGGCGGACTTGTGAATAAAATCCAAACTTTTCTTGTTTCCAGATGGCGCTCGTTCGGACATGCCTTCCACGGCTGGTCCTACGTGCTGCGCACCCAGCAGAACGCGTGGATCCATGCCGTGGTGGCCACCCTGGTCTTTGTTGTGGCGCTCTGGCTGGGGATCCCGCCGCGCGATTGGGCCGTGTTGATCCTGACCATCGCGATGGTCTTCACAGCCGAGTTCATCAACACGTCCATCGAGGCTGTGGTGGACCTGGCCAGCCCGGTGCATCATCCGCTGGCCAAAGTGGGCAAGGACGTGGGTGCCGCTGCGGTGCTGATCGCCGCCCTGGCCGCGGTGCTGGTGGGATTGTTGATCCTGGGGCCGCCGTTGTGGGCCAGAATTTTATTGCTTGTACATTGACGGTCGCCTTCAAGGTGACTGTCGACTCAGTTCAAGGAGACTCTCATGGCTTTATCGTTCCTCTTCGGCACGGTCGGTTCCCCCACGGGCACGCCCAAGAAACCGGGTGGCTCGGTCGGCGCGATCCAGTTCAGCCAGTCCATTGGCCTGTACACGTTGGAGTTGGGCTGGGTCCAGTCGGTGCGGGTGACCGAGGCCACCTGTGCGGCGATCCAGGCGGCGGGCGCGGAGCAGGGCGTGGCGCTCAGCGTCCATGCGCCGTACTTCATCAACCTGAACGCAACGGACGAAGAATGGCCCAAGTCGCGCAAGCGCCTGATGGACGCGGCGCATTACGGCAATCTGGCGGGCGCAACGGACATCATCTTCCACCCGGGCTCCTACTTCGGCGCGGACCCGGCCGAAGTGCTGAAGACGGCCATCCCGCGCCTGCAAGGCTGCGTGGACGACCTGCGGGCGGCGGGCAACCCCGTCACGCTGCGGCCTGAGACGATGGGCAAGTCGGCCATGCTGGGCTCCTTCGAGGATGCACTGGCGATGAGCGCGGCCATGCCGCAGGTGCTGCCCTGCCTGGACTTCGCGCACCTGCACGCCCGTCCCGGCGATGGCACGATGAACACCTACGAGGAATGGGCCAGGTACCTCGAAGCCTATCAGAAGGCCCTGGGCAAGAAGGCGCTCAAGAAATTACACATCCACCTCTCGGGCATCGAGTACGGACCCAAGGGCGAGAAGAATCATCTGCCCCTCTCCGAAGCGGACCTGGACCTGAAGGCGCTCTTCCGCGCGCTGACCGATTTCGGCTGCGGCGGCCGCATCCTGTGCGAGAGCCCCATCATGGAAGAGGATGCGCTCAACATGAAGAAGGCCTGGATGAAGGTCAGCGGGGAGAAGGAGTGAAGGTTCCCACGCGCCTCTGGATCTCCCGCCTGTTGATCGCCTTTGTCGCCGCCTGGAACGTGCAGGCGGCGGTTCAATTCATCGGCTGGCCCGCGCGCTTCGTCGGCGCGTATGAACTCTCAGGCGCGGCGGGCGAGGCCGCCGCCCGCGGGGTGGGGGTACTGTTCCTGATGTGGAATCTCCCCTACCTGGCCGCCGCCCTGCACCCCATCCGCTTTCGGCTGGCGCTGACCCTGTCGGTGGGGATGCAGGCCACAGGTCTGATCGGGGAAAGCTACATCCTGTCCACGCTGACGGCGGACCACCTGCTCCTGCGGACCTCCATCCTGCGCTTCATCGCCTTCGATGCGACGGGCCTGCTGCTCCTGCTGCTGGCCTGGGCGCTGACTCAGTATCCGCGCTCGAAATCCACCTGATACTTCAACGGCTGTCCGCTCACGAAGCGGCGGTAATTTTTGACGAACAACGCGGCGAGGTCCTTCGGGAAACTCGGCGCGGCGGTGTGCGACGTGATCAACAGATTCGGCGTGCGCCAGAAGACGTGCCCGGGCGGAAGCGGCTCCTGCTGGAAGACGTCCAACACCGCGCCGCGCAGTCGACCCTCGTCCAGCGCCGCCGCCAAAGCGGGTTCGTCCACCGCGCTGCCGCGTCCCACGTTGACGAAGAGCGCGTGCGCGGGCAGCGCCGCCAGCACCGAGGCGTCGATCAACTGACGCGTCTCGCGCGTGTTGGGCAGGATGTTGACCAGATAATCGAGGCCCGCGGCGAAGGCGGGCAGGTCCGCGTGGAAGTAGGCGTCCACGTCGGCGCAGTCCTCACTGGCGCGGGTGAATCCGTGCACGGTCATGCCGAAATGTTTGGCCGTGCCCGCCACGTGTGCGCCGATCGAGCCGACGCCCATCAGGCCGATGGTCTTGCCGCGCAGGGTGCCCGTCAGCATGCCGTTCCAACGATTTTGCTTTTGCGATTCGACGTGTTGCAGGATATTGCGCTCGTGCAGCAGCAGATACCCGAAGACGTATTCCGACATCAGCGGACCGAACACCCCGCGTGCGTTGGTCAGGATGTAATTCCGCGGCAGGGCGGGGTTGAGCAGCGGCTCCACGCCCGCCCAAGTAGACTGAATCCATTTGAGGTTCGGCAGGTGCGGCACCGCGTCCTTGAGCAGCGACGGGTCGCCGAAGGCCAGCTCGCAGTCCGCGGCGGGCGCGGTGATGATTTCCAGCTCGGGCAGGGCCGCGTGGAACAGGGTCAGGTATTGATCGGGGTTTTGGGCAAGAAGCAGAAGTTTGGGCATGGGGTTCCTTTCAAAAAATTCCCGACAGATTCCTGTCGGGAATTTAGTGGGCGCAGAACATGGTCACTGTCTCGGCAGGCTTCGTGATTGGGTAGGTATAGTGAATTATAGCGGTGTCGTATCCAAGGTCAATCTTTTGGATAAAGTGGGCCAGTAACTTTTTGGCGGTCAATATGTCGCCGCTTTCGTGCGCGGCGGTGATTTGATCGCGCCAGGTTTCAAAGACCAGGGCCAGGGCTTCGGGCGTGATCTGTGGTATGGCCGAGTCCCGCTCGGCTTTCAAGGCTTTGATCTTTGCGGTGTGTTCCGCCTCTTGGCCTTTGAGTTCTTTCAGACGGGTTGTGATCTCTGCCAGGTCGCCCGCGTTCTCTGCGAGCTGCACCAGGCGCGTGATCGAGCGCGTGGTCATTATCAGCAGGTTATTGGTGTTGCCTATCTCGCGGTCAATGCGGTCTGTGTCAGCGTATTGGGTTTGAATCTCTCGGAGCAGGTCAGCCACAAAAGCAGGGGATAGGACTTGGTTCAGGATCGCATCGAGAATGATTGCATCTGCTTTGCGGGCATTGACGCGCCGCGCCTCTTTGCAATCGCTAAAGCCTTTCTTCCTGTCCCGCTGTCCGCAGGCATACGAGCGATAATCTTTTGACGTGTGCAAAACCATGGCCGCGCCGCAGTACACACAAAAGGCCAGGCCTGAAAGCAGGGAAGGGTGACTCATGCGCCTGTGGTGGAGCAGGGCGCCGCGCTTCCTGTGTTGCCCGTAGTTTGGCATGGAGGCCTCCACCCGTTTGACGGCTTCCCATATCTCCCAAGTTACCAGGGGTTCATGGTGGTCCGGTATCTCAAGATCGCCAGCCTTACCAATGCCCAAATAAGATTTGTTTCTAAAGTGTGTTGCCCATGAGATTTTATTTGTGTACACCTTGCCGCCTGTGGCTTGGCTGATAGCCGTGTAGCCTTTGCCCTGGGCGCGAAGTTCCCAGGCCAGGCGGATTAGCGGGGCCAGTTCGGGATCGATCTCCCAGCGGATACCGATTCGGGGTTGACCGTTGCGCCGCGAGTCGTGTAATTCCCTGACCACGCGGTAGCCTCTCGGAGCCTGCCCACCATTGCTATAACCAGCCTTCACCCGCTCGGCAATTCCGCGCTTTATGTTCTTGCCCAACTGTACTGAAAAGTCCGCGTTGGTATAAGCCTTCACGGATAAGACGATCTGCCCGGCCAGGCCTTCGGGGATTTCCTCGGTGAGCGAGTGAACAGTCAGGCCATGTTTCATCAGGCCGTACAGGTAAAAATTAAAGTCCACAATATCACGCGAGAAACGCGAGTACGCCCACAAGAGAAGGCCAGCAGGCCGCAGGCTTTCATCGGTCGCCATGACTGAATTGAACATTTCCAGGAATTGATCGCGGTTCTTGGTTTTGCGTCCGCTTGCTGTGTCCTGAAAGACTCTGCCAAGGATCAGGCCGTATTGCTTGCAGTAGGCGGTGACGATCTCCAACTGTTGGCCGATACTGTTTTCCTGATTTGGGCCGCCGCTGTCCCGCAGGTAGGCAATGACCAGGGAGCCAGGCGGGAGCGCGGTCGGTGGTTTGTGGATGTATTCATCGCTCATTGCTTGGGTGTCCTTTCAGGGTTTGGGATGATCCGCCCGTTGACATTTACCAGCAGGCCAGCCGTGAGCATGTCACGCATGAGCGCGGCCAGGTCCGCGGCCAGGGTGGGCCGTGCGTGTGCCTGGGCCGTGGGAAGGTCCGGGAAGTTTTGGCCGGGGACTTCGGTGATCTTCAACGTGTGCTTTTTGGTCATTCTCGACCTGCCTTTAGGATAGGGCGTTACGGGTTTGTAACGGGCCGTAGAGCCTTCACTGTGCGTTGGTTGGGGTTTGGATCGTCTCTCGCAAAAAGTCAGCCAGGTAGCCATTTTTCAAAAGCGCGTTGGCGTCGTATTTCGTGCCGTCTATTTGTGGACTGCAAAGGGCCTCGGCTGGGCGCGCCAGGGATAGCCGGATCTCGTTTGCTTTCTCGGGATCGTCCGCCCACACAATGACACGCTGATAACCGTCTGCCACTTGGCGCAGGAAGTCAGCGCGTCCGCCGCTCTGACTTCCAAACGAAAGCGTATCCAGGCCGGTGATCGTGTCGCTTGCAACCTGGGTAATACTGGCCGCGTTGAATTCACCTTCGCAAAGTAAAAGCGTATCCTGTCCGCCTGCCAGGTGAAGGCCAAATAGAATCGGCTTGCTTCCCTCGGCCATCCCAAAGCGGCGGCCTGGGTCGCGCTTTGCCAGGTCATCGATGAAACGATACTTGACGGCTGTGATCGTGTTGGCCGCATCCCACCAGGGAATGACAATCGCGGGACGGCTGTACACCAGCCCAAAGCCGAATTGATAAACAAGCCAGGTCGCAGGTTCGAGCGCACGTGCGTAAAGATAGTCGCGGGCGATTTGTGCGGGTTTGTCATATTCGAGTGAAAGAGTCGACCGCGTGACTTCCTGCCATCGTTGGGCCTGCCAGGTTGCAACAGGTAGGACAATGGCCGGGGCCGTTGGGATTGGCTGGGCTGGGCGTGGTGTGGGCGTGTAGGCTTTGCCGCCCATCTGTTCCAAGGCTTGCTTGAAGTCCAGGTTATCCCGCCGCATGACGTAATCAATCGGGGTGTGATATTTCTCGCCGCCGCATCCCCGACAAAACCAGCGCCAGCCGTTGGGCGTGTGTTTCAGGTTGAAGCGGTCGCGCCCGCCGCAGAATGGGCAAGGGCCGATATAGTACGCGCCTTTGTGATTCAGTTTGGCATCACCCTGGGCCAGGGCGAGAAGGTCAAAGGTTTGGTTTATGTCGTGTGCGTTCATGGTGCGCCTTTTTTGAGCGAGTTACAGTTACAGGAGTTACAGCACATCTAACAGGCTTGGAAGTTGTGGAAGTGCTGTAACCCTGTAACTAGATCAGTTCGTAAAATACGTTTGGATTTTGTGCGCTTGTAATCCTTCTGACCAAGCCAGCGCCTACCAGGTCTTGCAGCCTTGTGTGACAATGACTTTTATATTGCCCTGTGTATTCGACAATGGCTTTCTCTTGAGATGCTCCAAGGATTTTCAAAGCTTCAAGTATTTCTTGGCGGCGGGCTGTCATCTCGACATCATAGGCATTGCCTTCACTGTGCCAGAAAAAGCCGCGAGTATCAAAGGCTAGTTTCAACTCGTTTTCTAGAACGTCTCTGCCGGTAATAGCCAGCTTTGCCCCGGACTTTCCCTGCTCTTTGTACAGTCCCCATAAAGCATCGGTCACACCTGCTTTTGCTACACTCCCATAAACGTGATCGATGGGGTTTTGAGATTGTGAATTCTTGGGCATGTGATCCACAATGACAAGTGCAATACCTTTGCTCAAAGCGTATTGTTGAAGTGATCCTACTGCCCCGGTCATTTCGGCGGGATCGAGTTGATCGCCTTGTATGGCACGGCTAAAAGTATCCACAATCACGAGCCTGTACTTTTTCTTTTCGATAAATTTCAATAACCGTTTTCCGCCGCCAGCATTTAGAGCAGATATTTGATCTCGAAA
Source organism: Chloroflexota bacterium (assembly GCA_016191845.1). Classification (GTDB taxonomy): domain Bacteria; phylum Chloroflexota; class Anaerolineae; order Anaerolineales; family Villigracilaceae; genus JACPVF01. The sequence continues at coordinate 379,325 of JACPVF010000007.1, read as the reverse complement.
AGAATCTGCCATTAGAAAGTCAACCATGCCAGGCTTGACTTTCCAGTTTTGTTTTTTCATGCGGTCGCTCAATCTTCTTTCGTTGTCCTCTAAAGCCAATATCAAAACGCGGCCAGCCTTCACGTCTTTATCAAACATCTTGCCGCCGGTCATAACAGACAAGGCTAACTGTAAGGCAAGCCATGACTTCCCAACCTTTGGCTTTCCGACCAGGAAGGTAAGGCCAGTGGCAAGGTGATCTTCGATGATCCAATCAATGGGCGGGTATTCGGTTGTCAGAATTGTGGCCGCATCGATGGTCTTTATTTCTGGAAGTAAATTATCTATCCTGGGGTCGGGTTGGTCTGCGTTCGCAGCTTCAGTGATAACATGCTGATTGAATCTTTCGAGTTTTGATCTGAGTTCTGGCGGAAGTCCTCGAAGATAAACTTCCCATGCTGATTTCATTTCGTTTGGGCTGGGCTTGACGTTCTTTTTTCGCTTCTCTGTGTCAGTGGCCTCTTGAGTTTGTGACGTAACTTGTGCCTTGGTTACAAGTTCTTTTAGATCCGGCTTGGTCATCGTTGACTCCAGTTCATGCTATAATGCAGAAAGTCGTGTGCTTGACGTGGTGAGAGATCGGATACCCGTCCAACCTTTGCCCGTCACGCGTTGGGTGCCCCAGTTCCCCCGCTGGGGCATTTTGTTTTTGTTCATGGCAGGGGTTCAGCCTGTTGGATGTTCAGGGCCGTGAGAAGATCGGCGGGCAGGGATTGGGCCGCCTGTTGAAAGTCACGCAGTAAAGCGCGGCGGGCGTAACTGGATTTACCCAGGCCTTCCCGCTCTGCCAATAACAAGAGCGCGGCGCTTTCAAAATCGTTGAGTTGCACTCCAAGAAATACACGGCGGTTTCGTTTTGTGGTGGTCATAGTCGTTGCTCCTTTCTGTGATCGGTTTCGTTGCACTGTAATTTCTAAAGAAAACTTAAACCATGACGAAAAAAAGCCCGGGCGGTGGTGGCCGCCATCGTTAGAAACGGCGAGGCCGCCAGGTGATCGGCGGCCTGCCTGCTTGTGTTTTGTGCTTTTTGTTCTGTGTTCGGGCTGAAACGATACTTCCCTACCTCGTCAGAAATAGCGGTGCGAGCTGGGGAAATTTGTCCGTTGTAAGTTGTATGTTGCCCTGAGTGCTTTTCGATACCTCCCTGACTGCCTACGGTGGGCTACTGGCTTTGATTGACGATACTCTGTGAAACCATCAAGACGATCTCCCGCCGTGTGGCCTCGGGCATCTGTGCCCATTGCTGGGCGGTCGGGCCGTCGCGGTGGGTCTGTTGGTGGGCCAGCAGGACGCGGGCATACTGCAAGAGATCGATCAGGTTATCGGGGGTCAGTTCGGCTATCAGCCTGCCGAATTTATCTTCTTCGCTCATGGGGGGCCTCGCTCGTTGTGGTTTGTTGTTTGTCGGAGGCAGTCAGGGCAAAACGATACCGCCCTGACTGCGTAGGACTGGATACGACGCCCAGCCCAACCGTGGGCGGGGCTGTCTTTGTCCGTTGTGCGTTGTCCGTGGCGTTTGTGGCTTTTCCGTGCCCTGCCTGGGCCAGACGTGGCACGGATCGTTTTTGGGCGGGGCGTGCCTCTATGCCTCGGTTTTGTTGACGGTCTGAGCGTCAACGGTTCGCCTGCGTTCACGGTAGGCATATTCCCGGTGAGTGCGGGTGCAGTATCTTTGGGCATAAGAAAAGGTCTGGAAGGGTTGCCCGCAATACTGGCACGTCCAGGTATAGACCGCCTTTTTCTTTCGGGGACGGCTATCCTCGAAAGTCATCGCCCAGGGTGGGCGTCTCCGTGGTGGCCTGCTTGGCTACAAAGGGTTGTTGAGGGTCAACGGGGATCGGCTTCTCGGCTTTGCTCTTGCCGCTTCCAAAGCGCTTGCGTTCCTTGCTGAAGCGCTCAGGGCTGAATTGCTCGGCAATGTCAGCCTGAGCCACGGCCATGACCACATCTTCTCCCTCTTGCGAGTCCAGGAATTCGAGTTTCTTCTCGGCCACGCGGCGGATAAATTTCTGTTCGCTTTCCAATTCCTGGGCCTTGGCCTTGGCCTGGGGATCGAGCAGGAACACGGTGCCCCAGGCAGCCAGCGTGTACACAATCGAGCCTACCGAAAAGGGTTCGTAGAGCATCGCCCATTCGGGCATTTGGTAGCCGGTGTATTCTGCCAGCAGGGAGCCAAAGGACACAATCGTATTGACGGCGATAATCAGCATTTCGCCATAGTACAGGCCGGTCGTGACGTTGCGGTGCGTTCCGCTGATTGCCCAATTGTGAAGGGCAATCGGAAAGGCCAGCATCGAGCCGCCAATAAGCAGGCCAGCAATGCCCATCACGAAACGAGAGAAGTAAGCGTCAGGGGGGAAGGCGGTCAGGATGAACGAGATAAACAAAGTGGTCGCCGCAAGGACGACGCCCGCGTAGACAATGCCGCCAAAGATTTGAGCGGCGGAGCGTCCTTTTTCAAATTCAGACTTTTCGGTCATGGTGTGATTCCTTTGCAGTATTGAGAATTGATCCAGCCTGTGAGATTGCCCGCTCGAACGTGAATCCATTTGCCCGCGTGCGGATCCGGGAGGATGGTCAGGACTTCGCCAGGCGCAAGCCAGGCCAGGACCGGGGAGTCCGTGCCAGGTGCGCCGCGCAGGTTCAAAGACTTTTCAGCCGTGACGGTGCAGGCGGGTTGTGTGGGCGTTTGGCTGGGGGAGGGGATCGGGCTGGGGGGCGTTGTGGGTATGGCCGCGCTTGTTGTGGCGCAGGCCAGGACGAGCAGGGGAAGGGTAAGCAGGATGATTATCCTTTGGGTGTTCACCTATGCTAAAATCCTTTCAGGCATGAGAGGCCGCTTGACCGCCTACTCTCTGCCGGGTTTGTGGACTCCCTTCGCAAGAGGGGAGTCCTTTGCTTTGTGGGCTACGCCATGTTCGGGCGGTTTTGTTTCGCGGTCTTTTGGCGCTCGGTGTAGAAACGAGATACAAAGCGGATCAGGAAGGCCAGCGGCCAAATCCAGGCCTTTTCCCAAGTCGCACTTGGATAAAAGACAAGCCCGGCCACGAACAGGGGCAGGATGAACAGCACAGACCATATCAAAGCGTCAAGCGCATCAGTGGACCGGGTTCGTTTGGGTTTGATCTTCATGTAGGTATCACCTCCTTTCGGGTGGATTGTTGCCGCGTCAACCACTGGCCGCGCTCATCACGCGGTTACTCGGTGGCGGTTGTAGGTTGGTAAGGTGCAATAAATTGACCATATTGTATAACACAATGTTGTATTATACAATATGGTCAATTAAGAAAAAAGCGGCCAGCCGATTCGGGGCCGCTTTTACTTTCGTCGGGAGTTGTGCTTATTATCTCCGAATTGCTTTATATAGTTTTCAACGGACGATTTGAGTACAAGCCATTCCCTTCCCCATTTTTTCCCATCGAGGATTCCAGAACGAACAAGGCGGCGCACGGTTTCAGGATGAAACTTTAATTTTTTCGCCGCTTCGTCAACGGTCATAAACTCTGCGAGATCAGGCATTGCTTTACTTGTGTGTGTCCTTGTCAAGAGGGTCATCGGCAGGTTACTCCAATCTTAGTGTTAGTTCACGAGTAACCTGCCGATAAATCGAGTGGGCGCAGAGGGACTCGAACCCCCGACCTTCTCTGTGTAAGAGAGACGCTCTAACCAACTGAGCTATGCGCCCGAAGGGGCAATACCATTTTTGAGAGACGCTCTAACCAACTGAGCTACCTGTGTCACGAAGTGGTATGCGCCCGGGGATTGCTATTATAAGTTGAAGGTTGCGGGTTGGCAAGTTGACGATTACACTTGTTCCAGAACCATTTTCGGAGGCATTGATGAGAATCGTACGTTATCAGCAAAAGGACGAGGCCCCACAATACGGCTGGCTTCTGGACGACAAGATCGGTGAGATCGACGGGGATATTTTCGGGCGTTACCGTCGGCGGGATGCGTCCCTGCCGCGCGCAGAGGTGAAACTGCTGGCTCCGTCCCAGCCGAGCAAGATCGTGTGCGTGGGCCGCAATTACGTGGATCACGCCAAGGAGTTGGGCAACGAAGTTCCTAAGGTGCCGTTGCTTTTCCTCAAGCCGCCCTCATCGATCATCTCCAGCGGGGAGTCCATCGTCCTGCCGCCGCAGTCGGCGCAGGTGGAGCACGAGGCGGAACTGGTGGTCGTGGTCGGCAAGCGCGGACGTCATATCACCACCGAGGAGGCCAAGAACTACATCTTTGGCTATACGGTCGGCAACGACGTCACCGCCCGTGACCTGCAAAAGACCGACGGTCAGTGGACGCGCGCCAAGGGCTTCGACACCTTCTGCTCCTTCGGCCCGTGGATCGACACCGACTTCGACCCCTCGGACGCCGTGGTGACCTGCCGCGTCAACGGGCAGATGCGCCAGATGGCGTCCACCCGCGACATGGTCTTCAGCGTGGCCACTCTGGTGGCTTACATCTCGTCCGTGATGACGCTCGAACCGGGTGACCTGATCTTCACAGGTACGCCCGCGGGCGTGGGTCCGCTCAAGCCAGGTGACCGTGTGGATGTGGAGATCGATGGGCTGGGTGCGATCTCCAACCCTGTAAAAGCAGAATAAGCCCAAGCTGTAAAAAAACTCCCGCTGGAAGGATCAGCGGGAGTTTTTTTACACAAATTTTGCATGGTCGTCATACTCCGCTTGCAGGGAAGAGTCAAAATGGGGATCAAGAGCTCATCTGTCGATTTCGGAGGGCACCATGAATACAAAAAGGTCCATGCTCGTTTTGTCTGTGTTAGCTGTTGCTTCGCTGACTCTCTCGGCGTGCGGAACGGGAGCCGCTGCGGTGGAGGTTCCGCCCGTCGAAGCGGCGAGCCAGCCCAAGGTCCAGGAGGGAGGTGGGGCGGTGTTGCTGTTCGATATCGGCATGCATATCGAGCCGATGGGCGAGACCGCGCAGGGATTCCGCTCGGGCCAGGGGGATTATCGCCAGCCCGCGTTTTTCGAGCGGCAGGTGCAGGATATCCTGGCCGTGACGGGCATCGTCGAGGCACACAGCGGGCGGATGACCATCCAGGCGCAGAGCCCGTTTACGAGCGTGACGGTCGAGATGGGGAATTCCATTCTGGCGGATCTGGCTGCGCGCGGGCATGAAATTGCGTTGCACTTTCACGAGGATGTGCATCTCGGAAAAGAGTCCACATCGTTGCCAGTATCGACCTGGTGCGATGTGATGAAGCAGGAGATGGCGCTCATCACCCAGGCTTCGGGCGTGGCAGACATCCGTTACTGGAGCGGCGGCAACCTGTATCCGAATCTCTTCGAGGCGGCGGCCTGCGCGGGCCTGGATGTGAACAGCGATTGGAAGAATCCCAAGACGCAATCCACTGACCTGGCCTTGGTGGGAATCCACCCCTGGCGGCCCACAGGCGGGACCGATGGCAGTGATGTCTCTCTTCTTGCACAGCATGACCCGAACGGCATGGTAGTCTTCCTGCCTGAAGGTTTGTACGACAAGAACGACTTCGCTTCGATGCGCCGCTCGGACACAGCAGGCGGCGATGAGGTCTATTTCGAATATCTCAAGCAGAGCCTGTATGCTTCGCTGGTGACAGCCGAGGCGGGAAAGGTCAATGTCTTCCACTTCACGGTTCATCCGGGTGAATTCCGCGGCGACCCGCAACATCCCTTTGCTGTCCTCGAGAAATTTCTGAGTGAGGTGGTGGACCCACTGGTCGCCAGCGGACAAGTGAAGTGGGCCACCTTCTCCGAAATGGCCGACGCTTACACTGCCTGGCAGTCTGCCCACCCAGACATCGACCTGCGCTAGGGGGATGCATGAAGCGATTGATCCTGACCCTGGGCCTGATCCCGCTGTTGGTCGTTGCCTGTGCCCCGGCCGTGACTCAGACCCCACCCGCACCTGCTCCTGTTTCCACGGATTCCCTTCTCCCCGAGGTGGACAGCCAGAATGACGGCGCGTACGTGACCTTTGCTGTCAATGTCCATGACTGGACCCATCCCAACGAGAGCGCCGACCTGTTGCTCAAACTGGTAGACCTGTTCGAGAGGTACGGTGTGCGCGGTGATTTCTACTTTACCGCCGAGATCACGCGTGCCTTGGCCGAGCAGCGTCTTGATGTGATCGAGCGCTTCAGGAACTCGGACATGACCATCAGCTACCATGTCCGTCCGCCACACCCGCTCTATACTGGTTTCGACTCGCGTTTGAAGAACCTTAGCGATGCCGAGTTGTACCAGACTCTGCTCGATTACGAGACCTATGCGCTCGACCTCGAAACGGGCGACCTGGACCGTTCCCGTCCAGGCGGCTACACCTACGTAGCGCAGGTCTTTGGGCACAAGCCCGTGGTCGCGCCTGCACCCAACAACGATCCGCGCATCAAGGACGCGGCCCAGCGGGTTTATGCTTCGCTTGGCGCGCAGATGACCCTGCTGTATCATGAGGAAGGCACAAAGGTAAATCGCCCGTTTGAATATGTCAACGGGCTGCTGGTGCGTCCCAGCGATTTCAGCATCACGCGCACCACCGAGATCGATGGCGGCGATAACTTCTGGTGGAACTTCATGTCCAGCTCCAACGCGGACGAGTACAACCCGACAGCCCTGTTACAGCGCCAATTGGCCGAGTGGTACAGTCACGGCTATACGCGGGGACCATTCATCACCTCGTTGATTCACGAGAACAATTTCTATCGCTCGGGCGCGGAAGCCTGGTCGTCGATCTACTTTACGATGGGCGGGAATAAAAAGGACAGGCCGCTATCCCCGCCATACGATCTGAACGCGCCTGACCCATCCATGCCCCGCACACCCGAAGACCAGGCCGCCATCCTGGCCGCTTACGAGGAACTCATCGCCTATGCCGCCTCACATCTGACCGTGGTTACCTCGGAAGATATTGTAGCAATGGCAAGGAAATAACTTACAAAACAAGGATCCCATGAAAAGACTCATTCTCCTTCTCGCCCTGCTCAGTGTCCTCTCCCTGGCTTGTGCCCGCACAGCGGAGACACCCGCGTCTGCGATGACAGCGGTCCCGACCGCCGAAGCAACGGTCACGCCTTCCGTCCTCCCGCCCGACGAAGAGGACCCGTCCGTCACACCGCTGCGAAATCGGATTCAGCCCTCGCTGCGGGATGTCACCTACTGCACGATGGACGGCATGGACGTCAAGATGGATGTCTATTTCCCTGCCGATACCAGTCAGCCCGTGCCCGCGGTGATCTACATCCACGGCGGCGGCTGGACGAGCGGTGACAAGCGCGCAGGCGCAGGCACGCCTGAAATCCCTGTGCTGGTCAAGGCAGGCTTTGTGGCCTTTTCGCTCAACTATCGGCTGGCGCCCGAGTACCGCTTCCCCGCCATGATCGAAGATGTGAAGTGCGCCATCCGCTCCATCCGCGCCCACGCCGACGAATATCACATCGACCCCGAGCATATTGGCGTGTGGGGCGGCTCGGCGGGTGGACACCTCGTGTCACTGCTGGGCACCTCGGACGAAAGCGCGGGCTTCGACGTGGGACAGTATCTCGAATACTCCAGCCGCGTGCAGGCCGTGGTCGACATGTTTGGCCCATCCGACCTGCTCCAGGAATTCAGGCCGCAACAGGAGCAGAACGCCAGCCGTGTTTTCTTTCTGGAGCAACTCGAATCGGCCAGCCCCATCACCTACATTACACCCGATGACCCGCCCTTCCTTATCCTGCAAGGCGATCAGGACGAAGTTGTGCCGATGGAGCAATCCCAGATTCTGTACGATCGCCTGACCGCGACGGGGGTGCCTGCCACGTTGGTTATTGTCCATAACGCGGGGCACGGATTCAAACCCACGGGCGGCGCGATCGACCCAAGCCGCGGCGGCCTTTCGCAGATGATCCTGGATTTCTTCACAAAAAACCTAAAATGAAGGATGTTTGGGTTAACGCTCTTCTCATAAGGTGCGATTATCATCGCCAGGAAGGATGGGAACCATCTTTCTTAAATTGACATGAAACGACTCACCTTTTTAATCGTCCTCTTGGGCGGACTTGCCCTTGCCTGTCGTGGTGGGAACGCTACGGCGATCCCCACTCCGCTGTCCCTGCCGACAACTGCCTCGAACACCGAGGCGGCCCCCACATCCATACCGTGGATCATTCCTGCCACGCGGAATCCATCCACAGCTATCCCGCCCACCTGGGAGCCAACCCTGGCTGCCGCGCCGACGGTGGAGCTTCCGCCCACGGCGGAGATTTCCACCCAGTCGCAGGGAGTGTCCCCGACGCTGTCTGACATGACCTACTGTACGCTGGGCGGTGTGGACTTAAAGATGGATGTCTATCTCCCAGAGGATCGCAGCCAGCTTGCGCCCGTTGTGATGTACGTTCACGGCGGCGGGTGGGCGGCCGGAGATAAGCGCAACGGTCCAAGCCTGGCTGAGACTGCCATGTTGATTCAAAATGGTTTTGCGGTGTTTTCGGTCAATTATCGATTGGCGCCTGAGTTTCTGTTCCCCGCCATGATCCAGGATGTGAAATGCGCTGTCCGTTCGATCCGCGCCCACGCCACTGACTTCAATATCAACCCGGATCGCATTGGCGTATGGGGTGCGTCAGCAGGCGGACATCTCGTGTCTCTGATGGGTACGGCGGACGAAAGCGCAGGCTTCGACGTGGGCCAATACCTGGAATATTCCAGTCGTGTGCAGGCTGTGGTGGACATGTTTGGCCCCACCGACTTGACTACTCCCATGACCACCGATCAACAAGTGGCGCTCCTGACGAATGCCTTCCCATCCAACCTGTATGCAGCGGGCAGTCCGGTCACCTATGTCACCCCGGACGACCCGCCCTTTCTCATCTTGCATGGAGATCGCGATGTACTGGTGCCGGTCGAGCAGGCCTTTATCCTGTACAACCGCCTGAGCGAGCAGAATGTGCCCGCTAAATTGGTCATCGTACAGAACGCGGGACACGGATTCAATCCCGTAGGCGGAATCCCAGACCCCGACCCGGCACAGATTCCTCAAATGGTGCTGGACTTTTTCAACCAGTATCTGAAATGACCCCCGCTTTGTCATCGCCCGTCGTCACGACGGGCGATGACTTTTTCTCAGGATCAACAACGTACAACCTTGTACCAGCAGGGCCGTCAGAATGGCGGACCCAAACGCCACACCCAAACTGGCCTTCTCGATCAACAGGCTGAGCACGAGGAAAAATCCTGCAAATGCGAACAAGCCATAGAGCAGTCCGCGCAGGACGTGGGCCGCGGCAGCAGCTCCCTGGTGACGATGCGAGAAGACCGTCAGGATGGTCACGTACAGCGGAATGGTGGTTAGCAGGCCGGTCAGGCGTGAACCGATCATCGGGGCGATGCCTGTCAGCAGCAGGATGAAGCTCGTCCCGATGAGGATGCGCATGGGAATGTCCCACGGGCCAGGTTGAGCATCGCTGAGTTCGATATCCTCGCGCGGCATCAGGGAAAGCCCAAGCAAAATGACGAAGACCACAACGGAAAAAATCGGCCAGAGCGGGAACGTGAAATTTTGCAGGAGGGTTGTGCTGATCGCAAAGACGGTCAGGCTGCTGGCCAGCGCGATCTGCCAGCGGAATCGGGTGGAAACCCAGGCGTAGGTCAGCGCATAGGCCACCAACGAGAGGCCACCGCTGATGACGCCCAGCACGGCGTTGGCGGCAAAGGCTGCGTCGTGGCTGAGTGCCACGAAGAAGATGACCGGGCCTGAAGTGAGCGGCATGCCCACGATCCAACCGCTGACGGCTGGCCCCCACTTACGTCCCGCCAGACTGGCCGAACCGATGATGAGCGGGGCGAGAATTAATTTTAGAGCAAAGATATCCATGCAGGTATGAATCCAATTGTGGGTTTCAAACAATGGCTGTGTAATACACGGCCAGCAAGATGGTCAGGTCTGCCAGCATGTGACCCAGTCCTGCGGCCAGCAGCCCGCCATCCCTACGCAAGGTTTGCCGCCAGAACCAGCCTGCGAACACCAGACCGGATAGGGCCAGGAGCAATGTGAGTGGGCTCACCCGCCCGATCAACAGCATGCCGTGATAACCTGCAAAGACGAAGTCCATGCCTACAAGCCATTTGGAAGAACTGCCCAAATAGCCGCGCCAGAAAAATTCCTCGATCCATGGGTTGACAAGCGTGAAGTAGAGGATGAAGGCGGGCCAGGTCGCACGAGTCAGACCAAGCGCTTCAAGCTGTGTGGACAGATCAGGTGCAATATTCAGCCACGGCCACAGCATGTACAGGGCGAGTCCACTGAGACTGCCGATCAGTAAGTTGACAACGATCCAGCGGCGATAATTCCTTTTGACGAGAAGGGAGAGTGGGGGGAGGTTGGAACGATCGAGCCAGAGCGCACACAACATGGCGGCGTGGAAACTGAGTAAGGCGCCCCAGGCGCTATGCGCCCAGAACAGGCCGATTGCCACGGCCCCATACGCCAGGATGGGAGCCAGCCGCTTCATTCGACTTGTGTGATGATGGCTCGCCTGGCGCCTGAAGCGAGCAGGGACATGGAGACGGGTTCCGCTGTTTCGGGCGTGACCAACGCGATCATGTTGCCGCCGCGCCCGCCGCCGCTCATCTTGGCACCCAGTGCACCCGCCTTGCGCGCGGCACGCACCAGCGCATCCAGTTCAGGCGAGGAGACGGTCATCTCTTGCAGAAAGGCATGGTTTTGGTTCATCAAATCGCCAAGCATTTCGGGCTGTCCGCTTTCGATGATGCGGCGCGCCATCAGTGAGATCTGCGCAACCTCATCGAAGACCTGTTCCATGCGCAGGTTGTTCTTCGTCCACAGGCGGCGCACGTCGCCCACCGATTGCTTGGTCGGCGCAGGAATGCCTGTATCACCGATGACCAAGGTGAACGGCCTGCTGACCTTCAGCGTTTCGATGGGATGGCCTTTGATGAAGTACACGGGCTTGGCGTAGGTGATAACGGTGTTATCGATGCCCGAGGGCGTGCCGTGGTGCAGACGCTCGATCTCGTAGGCGAAGGCGTTGACCTGCTCATCGGTCAATGGATGACCAAGCGCGGAGGATAGCGCACGCACGAGCGCCACGGAGACGGCTGCCCCCGAGCCAAGCCCGGAGGCGACGGGAATGGTGGAATTGATTGTGATATCGAGCGGGGGGAACGGGGAAATGCCGAGGCTGAAGAGCAGGTTATGGATGACGGCCGCCAGCGGATGGTCTGAGGGGAGCGCGTTCAGTTCGACGTCGAGGTCAACGTTTGGGGCGTGGATCCAAATCCCTGGGCGGGACGACTCCACCACCTCCACATCCGCATGGACCTGGGTGACGGGTACCGCGATCGCAGGCCGACCATGCACGACAGCATGTTCGCCAAACAGGATGATTTTTCCAGGTGCGGAGGCAACGGTCATGAATTATTTGGCAAAGAAGTAGAAGATTGCGATGACGCTCGCAGCCCATAGCCCCATGGCAACCTGGAAGGGACGGTCGGTGAGCAACACTTCTTCGGGCGCGCCGCCCTCCTGCTTGACCTGCACGAGGTACATGTAGCGGAAGATGGCATACACCACGAAGGGGATGGTCAGCATCATGGTGTGATTCTCGGGGACGTTGGGGGCCGAGAAGGTATAGAGCGAGTAAGCCACGATGGTGGTGCCCGAGACGATCATGATGTATTGATCGAGCAGAGGCAGGGTGTAGCCTTCAAGCACCTTGCGGTGTGAACCCGCACCCTTGGCCAGCAGCGCCAACTCAGCACGGCGTTTACCAAAGCCAAGGAAGAGCGAGAGCAGGCTCATGACCACGTACAACCAGGGGGAGAAACGCTCCACATGGATGAGCGTGACGCCCGCGGCAACGCGCAGCACGAAGCCCGAGGCGATGATGAGCACATCCAGGATGGGCACGTGCTTGAGCCACTTCGAGTAGGCCATGTTGATCAGGAAGTACAGCCCGAGCACCGCGGCGAATGCAGGCGAGAGCCAGTAGCCCAGCGCCAGCGATACCACTACCAGCAGGATGCCTGCCACCCAGGCCGCGCCGACGGGCAACTGGCCCGACGGGATGGGGCGATTCTTCTTGACAGGATGCTGGCGGTCGGCTTCGATGTCTGCCAGGTCGTTAAAGATGTAGACCGAGGAGGAGACCAGGCAGAAGAGCGTAAATCCGCCCAGAGTGCGCAGGAAGGAATCCAGGAGGAAGAGCTGTTTGTCGAAGACCAGCGCGGCGAAGAGAAAAACGTTCTTCGGCCATTGGCGCGGACGCATGGTTTTGAGCAGGGCTTTGAGCATGGGGCTATTTTACCTGTAATTGCGGGCGGCGGAGTTTGCTGGATTGTCGGGGGATGTGCGATAGGTTATGGCGTCCAGAAGTTCCCTGTCATGACCAAAAGACAGAGTAGTGTAACCGAGTCTTCATAGTAATCTTCATGCTGGTCGTAGACCGAATCGTAAACTGCATTTAGCCACTCCTGTTGGCTGGAGTCGGTCATGGCGGCGACACCCATCGGTGCGACAAAAAAGGTGGTGAAGTAGTCACTGTCGGGCAGAGGATTGCCATCCAGGTCGTAACCTGCCTTGATGTTTGTCGGGTCTCCGTTCGTGGTGGATTCAACCCACAGGGAAATTTTCTGCGCGATGGCGCGCGAGGTGGCGTCGTTGTTGAGCAAGGCATCCGCGCCGACCCGCCACGGGACGCGGCCCGCGTTGTAGGAGTAGTGCCCATCGTCGGCGCCTTCGAGGAAATCGGGCGGAGCAGGCTGCGGGGTGTGTTCGTCCCCTGTCATCATGATGAAGTCGGGCATCAGTCCGTTCTGTGGGCTGTAGTTCTCCTGAATGGACAGCATCACCGCCTGACTGTTGGCAATGACCTCATCCCAGACGGGATCGCCCGTGGCGCGTTCATACGCGCGGAAGTCAGCCAGCATGAAATCGGACGAGCGCGGCGTGTACTGGTTGTACTCTGAACCCGAGGCGTCGATCCAGTCTCCAAGCATGGGCAGACGGCTCTCGGGTCCGATCGTCGATTCGAGGATGCCGCTGAGCAAAGTCTCGGCTTCAGCCTTGTAGTTGATGCGGCCAGCGCTGCCCCATTGCGCGTCGGCCAGCAGCAGGCCGAGGGCCATATCCGCGTCGCCGTCGAAGGCACTGTCATTGCCATCAATGGACTCGGGCACCTTCCAGTCCATCAGGCGCGAGTCAACCTCGCTGGGATGCGCGCGGACGAACTCCCACAGGCCGTTGAACAGAGTCTGCGCGTCGGGGTCGTAACCTGCCATGATGGGCACGATGACCATGCCAAAGCCCTGACCTTCCGAGACGGTCTGGTCGTGGTTGGGCGCAGATTCGCCAAAGGCGATGCGATAGAGTGGATGCCCGTCCGCGCTGGTGCCTGCTTCGAGCAGGTAGGTTTGCTTCCACACGTCGTAGAAGGCGCGCACATCACCGTCGAGTTGTGCCTGAGTGCGATGGCTTGGCAGGATGCTGCCTGTGGCATAGGTCACATGCTGGGGGAAAGGGCGGGCGATTCCCGTCGACTCTTGTGTGGGAATCTCAGTTGCCGTGGGAGGCAGGGATGTATTGGTCGGGGGAAGCGGGGACGCGCTGGGCGTGGCAGTTGCGGTCGGTGCGCAGGCGCTTATGGTGAGCACCAGTAACAGAAACAGACAGGTTGTTTTGTGATTCATGGTTCCTCCTGTAGGTCAGGCCTGTGGCCTGACACTTTCATAATTCACTGCGGCGGATAAAAAGATACCTCGTACCCGAGCATGGTCTCGTTATCGTAGCGGAAATGCGCGGAGAAGAAGCGGCCGTTCCCAATCCACGGCAGGAAGATGCGGTCGCTGGGCCACAGGGGCAGTGAGACGAACTCCGCGTCGGGGATCCATTCGAGATGCCCCTCGGGCGAGTCGATCAGGTCGCCGTCGAATTGTGTGGCGGTGAAGACGAACACATACCAGTCCTGCCCTTTGAAGTTGGTGAAGATGAGCAGTCCGTGCAAATACGGATCATGGATGGTCAGCCCCGATTCCTCCAGTACTTCGCGGCGGATGCACATCTCGGGGCTTTCTCCCGCCTCGACCTTGCCGCCCAGTCCGTTCCACTTGCCCGCGTGGATGTCGTTGGGCTTGCGGTTGCGGTGGACCATCAGCGTACGGCCGTTGTGTTTGATATAGCAGAGGGTGGCGACGATCATGATTTTGACTGTATTCCGTTCGGTTTCAACTTCCACCTCGGTTCGCTACGCTTACTCGCCGTCCGCTCAGACGGAAATAACGCTTCCAGCCCGCGCCATAGGTCGTCGCGCCAGGCGGTGTAGTTGTGCCCGCCGCTGAATTCGCGATAGGCCACGTCGTAGCCGTGCTCGCGCAGGATGGGCTGCAGGCGGCGGTTGTCTTTGAGCAGCGAGTCGAAGCGGCCCACGTCCATCCAGATCTTGAGTTGGTCGTGTGCCTGTCCCGCGCGGACCAGGTCCACGACGGCGAAGTCGCGGCCTTCGGACTCGAACACGCCCGACTGGCTGAGCACCTTCCCGAACACTTCGGGCATGCGCAAGCCCGTGTAGAGCGAGATCAATCCGCCAAAGGACGCACCCAATACGCCATACACGCCCGGGTTGCGTTGGATGTTCAGCAGGTTGAGGTGCTTGCGCGCCAGCGGCAGGATGACATGGTCGTGCCAGGCGATGACGGCGTCGGAGCAGGCATATTCCACGCCGCGGCGACTGCGTCCGTTTTGCAGGAAGGCCATCGCGATGGGGCGGATGCGCTTCTCCGTGATGAGATTGTCGACCATCGTGGCCAGTTGGGTGCGCTGCAGGTAATCGGGGCCGTCGTACACGACCAGCAGCGGAACGGGTGTCCGCACGGGCGGCTGATACAGATACACCTCGCGCTGACCATCCTCCGCCAGCATCCCCGTATCGACCTTGTGGCGGGTGACCGTACCGCGCTTTCCATCCGCGCGGACCTGGGTCAGCGGCGTGGGCGTGGACTCGGGCATGTAGAAGAAATGGTTGCGTCCGCCCACGCCGTTGTTGACGCTGCGCGGGTTGAACGGGTCCGCGTAACGCTGACGGGTGTGCGGGTTGAAGAAGGCGTACTCGACGTAGGCGTCGCGGGGCAGGGTCAGGGATGTGGACCAGAGCGGGGTGGCGGAATCAGGCACGGGGTCAAGCGGCTGGGGGCCGTCTTCCCAATCGTGCAGGTCGCTGATCAGGTGCGGGGCCCAGTCGCCCATCCAATAAAAAGTGGCGCGCTTCCCGCTGATGAGTGGATTGCCTTCGGTTTGGAGTCGGGTCAGGATATCCTTTTTCATAAGAGGAAGAGGATGGCTACGCCCGCCATGGCGAGCAGCGTGCCCGCGATGGCCTGCCAGTTGAGTTTTTCCTTGAAGACGAAATGGCTGATGGGCAGCATGAAGATGGGCGCGAGCGAGGTGAGCGTGCTGGCCACACCGACCTCGGCGTTCTGGACGGCGTACAGCGAAAGGGACACGCCCAGCACGGGGCCGATAAAGCCAGCCAGCATCAACATGCGGAAGGCGGAGGGATTCTCGCGCAATGTGGTGACCGTCTGCCCGACCTGGCGTTGGAACGCGGCGATGAGCAGCAGCCCGAACATGGCGGCCAGCATGCGGATGGCGTTGCCCTGGAAGGGCGAGAATGTGCCGTACATGCCCTGTTTGGAAAAGACGAAGCCCGTGGCCTGGAAGATGGCGGACAGCACGCCGTACAAGACGCCGACTGCCATGTGACGCGGCATCTTTTCTCCACCGTTGCCGCGCTCGAAGACCACCCAGACAATGCCCGCCAGCGTGACAAGGATGCCGAGGATCTGCCCCGCGCGCAGCGACTCGCCCAGGAAGATCCATGCTTCGAGCGCGCCAAAGATGGGATACAGGCTGAGCAGCAGGTTGCCCAAACGCGGACCGATGGTCAGGTATGACTGAAAGAGGAATGCGTCGCCCAGGGCCAGGCCGATGAAGCCCGAGAGCGAGAGCCAGGTCCAGCGCTGCGGGTCGGCGCTGAACGGCAGGATCTGACCGAAGAAGACCAGGTTGATGACCATCAAGTAGAGCAGCGCGAAGACTACGCGCGTGCGGTTCGAGACCGTCGCGCCGACCTGTTGTCCCGCACGGGTGATGAAGACCGAGTTGAGTGCATAGAAGAGCGAGGTCGCGATGCCCGCGATCTCGCCGAGATAACTGGCCATGATGTTTCCTTGATCGATTTGTTGTACTGACCGCAGTTCAACTGCGGTCAGTACGGCATTTACTTGCTGAACGTCCCCATTAATTCACCCTGTGCCAGGATGTGACCTTCCATCGCTTTGAGCAGGTCCGCTTTGCTGGCGCCTTTGGGTAGGTCCAACAGCGTGTCGAGCGCGTACAGCTTGAAGAAGTAGCGGTGCGTGCCCGAAGGCGGACAGGGTCCCATATACTTTGCATTCCCCGAAGAGTTCTTACCTTGCAAGCTGCCTGCAGGGAGCGACGCGCCCGCATCTTCGGGCACGCTCCGCGCCGAGGCGGGCAGGTTGAAGAGCACCCAGTGTACCCAGGTTCCCATCGGCGCATCGGGGTCGTCGACGATCAGCGCGAAAGAGCGGGTGTTGGCGGGTGCGTCGGTCCAGGACAGGTCGGGCGAGATGTCGCGGCCGAGGCACGAATATTTCGACGGGATGGATTGTCCCGTGGCAAATGCATTGCTGGAAAGGGTCAGGGTCATGGGAACCTCCGAAGGGGCAGGGGCAGAACAGGCGGTCAGGAACAGAATCAAAACGAGGATCCAGACTCTCACAAATCCTCGCGTTTCACGTTCGGAAATTGCAGGACGAAGTCTGCGCCGTAAACCTGGCTGGGGGTCTGGAAGCCGGTCCGCAGGTCCAGCCCCAGGATGCGCTTCATTACCTCGACTGTGGCCTGGGCAGTGAACGAGTAGCCTTCGCTTGTCTGAAGGCGGCCTCGCACCACCTTTCCCGTCGCGTCGCTGACCTCACCGACGATGAGCGCCCGTCCACGCTGACGGGCCTGCCCGTCGGGGCCGAGCGGCGTCAGGTTGAGCAGCGATTGGAGCAGGGACTTCATCGGCCGTGAATACATCAGTGGACCGAACCAGCGTGTCAGATACAGCGCGTCGACCATTGCACGCGGGAAGGCCATGTAGGTCTCGACGTTGGGGATGCCCGTGCTGTGATACGCCGTGGACACATCGCCCCAGCCGATGGACACCGTCTGCACGGGGCCGCGTCCGAAGTCCGCGGGCAGGATGCGCCAGACGGGCGGCACGCTGACGATCTTTCCGTCGCGGCGGATGCGTCCCCCGCGATGCATGTTCTCGATGCCCGACTTGGCCGTGCCGCGCGAGACACCCGCTCCCACACTGCGGATGAACAAACGCAGGTGCGTGGCCGAGGGCAGGCGCCGTTTGAGATGCGCGGCGAGGCAATCCGTGGGGACCACGTCGAAGCCTGCGCCGGGCAGCATCATGATGCCTGCTGCGCGAGCCTCCCCATCCAACGCGGCCAGCGCTTCGAAGCCCTCGATCTCGCCGCTGATGTCCACATAATGTCGTCTCGTGCGCAGACAGGCCTCGGCCATCTGGCGGAAGGTCAGCACGAACGGACCCGCGCAATGCAACACGGCGTCCACTTCACATAGAGCAGAATCCAGCGCAGATGAATTGTCCAGGCTGAAGGCGCGATAATCCAACCCGTACTGTTCAGCCTGCGCTTTGAGACGTGTCTCGTCGCGGCCTGCCAGCAGTGGCTTGAGTCCGTTTTGAACCGCCAGGTCGAGGATCAACCGGCCTGTATAACCGTAGGAACCGTAAAGGAGGAATGTATTCATAAGTCCAATTCGCTCTGGGCAGAGATATTCATTATAACTTTTTCACAAAATGTACGAGGCGTTCCATCTCTTCGTATCCCATGCGCAGATGCATCTGGATGCTGGCATCGTTCTCCAGCCAGGTGTCGGAGGCGATCTCCTGATAGCCTTTTTCACGCGACCAATCTTCGGCGGTCTGCATCAGGAGACGGGCTACGCCCCGTCCGCGCAGGTCCTCTTCCACGTAGATGCCTTCCACGTAGCCGACAGGGCTGGTCTCGCACCCCTCGCCATAGGTCCGCGTACCCGCTTCGAGGAAGCCGACCCGCCGTCCGTCGGGCAGGGCGGCGATGAAGACCGCCATATCGGGATTCGCCAGGGTCGGGTCCAGTTGTGGTTCGAAGCCTTCGGCAGTGGCATAGGTCCATAAAAGCAGCCGCATGCGCAGCCAGTCGGGCTTGTCGTCGGCGGTGGCGCGACGGATGATGATGTTGTCCATGAAATCTCCCAAAAAATAAAAGACCCTAAAGGTCTAACAGACCTTTAGGGTCTTTATCCTGACCTTTAGTCGCCGCCGCGCTTGCCCAGGCGGTGATCCAACTGCAGGACGGCAGTCTCGTGGGCTTCGATCATCTTCAGGCTGGCGATGATCTCGGCCGCGTTCTTCTCCTCTTCGACCTGCTCGGTGATGAACCATTGCAGCATCATCTGGGCGGGATAGTCCTTTTCTTTGAGGGCCAGTTCGTAGAGGGCGTAGATCGAAGCAGTAACCTTGGCCTCGTGCTCGGCAACCTCTTGCATCACTTCCATGGTGGACGTCCACTCAGTCTTGGGGGCATCGATGGCCTTGAGCATTACCTTGCCGCCGCGCTCGAGCAGGAAGTCGTAGAACTTCATGGCATGCTCGCGTTCTTCGGCTTCTTGCATGCGCATCCAGTGCGCGAAGCCGGGCAGGCTTTTGTCCTCGAAGTAGGCAGCCATCGAAAGATACAGGTAGGAGGAGAAGAGTTCCTTGTTGATCTGTTCATTGATGGTATCTTGCATCGCTTTTCCGATCATGGGTATCTCCTTTTGAATGGTTTTTATTCCATGTTTAAATTATACAGTCATTCCATGCCACAGGTGTACACACTTAGACACGGTTTATCTTCCACGAAAAAGAGTCTCTGTTCTGTTCGATCAATTCCGCGCCGATCTTTTGCAGCAGGCGGTTGGAAGCGGGATTCTTGACTGTGGTGGCGGTCACCGTTTTGCAGAATGGATGAGAGAATGCCCAATCGACCAGACCTCGAACGGCCTCTGTCATATACCCCTGATTCTGGAACCTCGGGCTGATCCCGTACCCGATCTCGGTCGAGCCGTCCTGTTTGGGATAACCCTTGAAGCCGGCCAGCCCTGCGCCGATATTCTCCGCCTTGAGCGCGATCAGCCAGTAGGTGTACCACAGGTGTGTGGACGGGTCCGCCTGCCTCATCTTCTTGAGCTTCATGCCCAGCGCACGCAGTACGGACGTGTCCACCACATCGCGCGCGAACGGAAAGCCAAGGTCCTGCTCGAAGGCGGGTAGGTTGTGCAGGCACAGGCCAAGTTGACGTTCGCTCAACGGGATCAGACGCAGGCGGGGAGTCTCGAGGATGGTATCCATGTCCCTTCTTCCTAAAATGTCCCGAAATTTGGATACGTCATAAAAAAGATGAACAGGAATGGTACTGGTTCGAATTTCCGTCCATCACTGTTCATCTCTGATGAAGTTATGTTTTGTATGTCTTTTATTCGCCGTACACGAACAGGTCGCTGAGCGACTCGCGGCTGAAGTTGTGACGGATGGCCTCCGCGAAGATGGGCGCCACCGAGAGCACCTTGAGCTTGGGATGGGACTTCTCGGGCGGAATGTGGACCGTGTCGGTGGTGATGATCTCGCTGATTTGCGGCACTTCTGCCAGACGTTCGAGCCCGTTGCGGCTGAAGACGCCGTGTGTGCAGACGACCATGATGTCTTCCACGCCTTCGTTGACCAGCACGCGGCTGAGTTCGAGAATCGAGCCGCCCGTGGCGATTTCGTCATCGTAGACCAGTGCACGCTTGTGCCCGCGCACCTGGTTGCCGACCAGGCCGCTGATGACCACCTCGGTGTCGGAGACGCGTTCTTTGTTGCCGGCGGCCACGGGCAGGTCGAGCGTGCGCGCGAACCGCGCAGCCGACTTGGCCTGCCCCATATCAGGTGCAACGATGATCGCGCCGCTCAGGTCCTTCTGAGCCAGATAGTCCTTGAAGACAGGACGGCTGCTGAGCGGGTCGGTGGGGACGGCGAAGAAGCCGTGCACTTGCGGCGAGTGGAACATCATGCTCATCACATGCGTGGCGCCTGCCGTCTGGAGCAGATCAGCGACCAGGCGCGCCGTGATGGAGATACGCGGGGCATCCTTCTTGTCCGAGCGGCCGAATGAGAAGTACGGAATGATGGCGTGGATCTCGGAGGCTGCTGCGCCACGTGCAATGTCGATCATCATCAGCAATTCCATTAGATGATCGTTGACAGGCTGCGAGAGCGACTGCACGATGTACACGCGGCGGTACCGTACACTGGCGCCGAGTTGGATATACATGTTGTCGTTGCTGAAACGTGTGATCTTGGTTTCATCGAGCGGCACGCCTAATTTGGCGGCAATGCTCTCGGCCAGTTTTGGATTGGAACTTCCGCTGAAGAAGCGGACCTCTCCAGCAGAGATGGGGTCGTTGGTCATGGGTACTCCAAAAAATAAGGGTTGCACCCGCCGCCGACTACGGTCAGGGAGCGGGCGGGAGCATCATACCACGCCGCGCCCCATCCGCACAACGCCTCAGGATGGCTTCGGTTTCCGCGCGAATCGGCCCACGAGGAATGCGCCGATGAGGTACCAAAGCGCGAGGTCCAGCCCAAAATTGAGCCCGTTGAACTCCGAACAGGTCTGTCCCGCCTGACAGGGTCCCCAGACGGTGTAGAAAGTCAGCGGCAGGCCATGGAAGGAGGCATCCATGATGAACATGTTCTTCAGGCTCCACAACCAGGTCAGGCCGACGAACAGAATCAGTGTGACGACAATCTTGAGAAGGGACGGCTTGAGGAATTTCAACATCTTATCCTCGTTTCTTCAGCCATTTCAATAATTTATCTGGCGACCAGCAGTTGATGACGTCTGCCTTGGTCAACCAGGCGCGGCGGGCGATGGCCACGCCGTAGAAGAGATTATCGAAGTCCTCCTCGGAATGCGAGTCGGTGTTGATGCTGATGGGAATCCCCATCTCCTTTGCGCGGCGCGCGTAGACGTCGTCCAGGTCGAGGCGCGAGGGGTGGGCATTGATCTCCAGCGCCACGCCTGTTTCGGCGGCGGCGTTGAGCACGGCATCCATGTCGAGGTCGGCGCCTTCACGGTCGGGGATCAGCCGCCCCGTGGGATGACCAATGATGTCCACGTGCGGGTTGTGGATGGCGTTGAGCAGGCGCTCGGTCACTTTCTCGCGCGGTTGGCGCAGCGACGTGTGCAACGAGGCCAGCACCAGGTCGAGCGAGGCCAGGAATTCATCGGGATAATCCAGCGTGCCATCCGCCTTGATCTCGACCTCAGTGGCGTGCAGGACGAGAATGTCATCCCCCAGTTGCTTCTGGATCTTCTTGATCTCCGCGGCCTGCTTCTTGTGATCATCCATGCTCAGGCCGCCTGTCACCCCCAGGCTGACGGAATGGTCGGTGAAGGCGATGACCTTGATGCCGCGTTTGGCAGCCGCGCGCGCCATCTCGAACATGGTCAACTTGCCATCGCTCCAATTGGAATGGGTTTGCAGGTCGGCTTTGATGTCTTTGACTTCGATCAGTTTCGGGAGCTTGCCAGCCTTGGCTGCCGCCACTTCACCGCGATCCTCGCGCAACTCGGGCGGAATCCACGGCAGGCCGAGGCGTTCGTATACCTCCGCTTCGGTGGCGCATAAAATTTCGCCACTGCCGTCGGTCTTGGTCAGCGCATGCTCGGAGAGCGAGAGTCCCTTGGCGAGGGCGATCTGCCGCAATTGCACGTTGTGATCCTTCGAACCCGTGGCGTATTGCAGCGCCGTGCCGAACTTCTCGGGCGGATGTACCCAGACTTGCGCCCGCACCCCGTCGCCGAATTCGATGCTGGACTTGGTCTCGCCCTGGCCCAGTACGCGGCTGACGCCCGGCAATTTGACGAAGGCCTCCATCACCGGCGCAGACTCCTTCGCCGCGACGAGGATGTCCAGGTCGCCGACGGTGGAGCGCATGCGCCGGAGGCTGCCAGCGGGCTCCGCGGCGACGACGCCTTCCACTCCCTTGAGGATGCGGATGATCTCCTGGGCGAGTGGATACGCCCGCCCCAACGGAATCCGCCCCGAGCGGCGGGCCAGCGACGCAATCCCTTCGAGGATGGCCGCCTCAGACTTCGCTCCCATGCCTGGCAGGCTGCGCAGTTTCCCATCTTTGGCGGCGGCCTCCAACTCGGGCAGGGTGGTGATGTTCAGCGCCTTCCAGATCGCTGCAACCTTCTTCGGTCCCAGCCCTGGGACTTGCAGCCAGGAGGCCAGGCTTTCGGGGACTTCTTGTTTGAGCTTTTCCAAGAATTCGAGTTTGCCAGTACTAAGTAATTCATCAATTTTCTCGGCGATGGCCTTTCCCACGCCGGGGATTTCACGCAGTTTGCCTTCTTTCCAATATTCGCTGGCCTCGCGCGGCAGGCTGGCAAGACTCTCCGCCGCCTTGCGATAGGCCAGGATGACGTAGATGACCTCGCCTTTGATTTCCACTAAGTTGGCGATCAGGGTGAATGTGTCGGCCAGTTGTTTGTTGTTCAGCATGGGGATTCTCCTCTAAAAGTCGGCTCTGAACGAATTATACGCCCAAGCCAATCCAAGGCGGAGGGGGCCAAAAAATGGTCGTTTTCGGGGAGAAAATGCCCGAAAACGGGGCCCAACAAAAAAGTTAGGCGGGATTAATCCTTTTCCAAGAATTGGTTTGTGAAATGCAGAATTTGTCGGCAAAACGGGGCCTGCCCACTTTTCCAATCTGTCAGGCTAACAGGTCTGTAGGTGGTTTTAGTACCCGGGTCATGGGGGGTGACCCCTCTTCCCGGGCCATAATGCCCTCGACGCGAGGCAAACCGTCCGTTTTTGCCAAGCCGCCGGGCCAAAGCAAACCTGCAAGAACCCACTCGGCGTAAAACGGGCGGGTTCCCGCAAAGGAGAAAACCATGAAAAATACAATCTATCGTGTTATAGGGCTTCTCGCAGGGCTGATGTTGGTCTTTGGCAGCGTCTTTACCGCTCAGGCCGCCACCAGCAATGTGTATGTTTCCACCACTGGGAGTGGCACCGCCTGTTCCCAGACCTCCCCCTGTTCCATCGCGACCGGCGCCAAGAACCTGGGTGCCGGCAAGACCCTGGTCATCAAGTCGGGCACGTATAACACGGCCCTGCAAATTACCAAGTCTGGCACCGCCGCACAGCCGATCAAGGTGACCGGCCCGGCGGTCATCCAGTCGGTGGTCATCACAGGATCTTATGTCGAAGTCAGCGGACTGGAAGTGACCGGCGCTACGCAGCACGGCGTCACCATCAGCGGCAAGCACGTCAAGCTCTCCGATTTCTCGGTGCATGATAATGTCAATGAGAACAAAAGTGGCAGCTCCTGCTCGGGTTCGGGCTCGTGGGGTTCGGGCTTGAAGGTCTCCTACGGAGGCGAGGATATCCAGCTCTCGAACGGACAGGTCTTCCACAACTGCGGTGAGGGATTGGCCGTCACGCGCGGCGTCAACGTCACGATCACGAACGTCACCTCGTACGATAACTTCAGCGCCAACTTTTACCTCGATAACAGCAAGCAGGTCACCCTGCAGCGCAGCTTTGCGTACTGCACGAGCAATACCAATTACTATCGCTCGGGTCAGCCCGCCACAGGCATCCTGATCGGCGAGGAATATTACTCGGGGTGGGGTGGCCAACTTGGCAACCTGACTATCGTCAACAACATCTCGTACGGCTGTAAAGGACTGAGCTTCTACGGCGTATCCTCCAATATCTCGAATGGCGGCCTGGTTGGTGCACTCATCGCACACAACACCATCTGGAATGTGTACGGCGGCGGCAAGGCCATTTCCATCAGCCATCAGCCCGCCAACCAGGGAATCACCATTGGAAATAACATCGCTGCCGGCGCGATCTCCCCGGATAACGCCACTATAAAGAATAACCAAAGCAGCGCGGTCTTCTCGTCCACGCCCGGGTACACGATGACCTCCTTCAAACTGACCCAGAATTCACCGGGTGTGAACGCGGGTGCGTCTCTTGGCGTGTTGACGGATGCAGCCAACAATGCGCGCGATTCCCGCCCCGATGTGGGCGCGTGGGAGTTCAGCACGATAGGCTCCCAGACCACTGTCACCGTGGCGCCGCCAACGGCGACCGCCGTTAAAGCGACCGCTACAACTGCGGCCACCGCCACTGCTACGGTTCCGGCCCGCCCGAACAGCACGGTGCTGCCTCCCAAGGGCCAGCGCAGCGTGGATATCCGTATTGCCTCGAGCGGCGATGACGCCGAAGAGAACGCCTCGGGCGGGGTCAACCTCACCCATGCCACGCTCGAACTTGTCAATGACAATGGCTTGCAGACCGTGGGTTTGCGCTTCACGGGCGTCAACATTCCACAGGGTGCGAAGATCGTCAATGCCTACATCCAGTTCAAGTCGGCAGCTGTATCCTCCAATACGGTGGCCCTGTATGTCCGCGGCCAGGCGGTCGGAAATGCTCCATCCTTCTCCACTACCTCGATGGACCTCTCTTCGCGGTCGCTCACGATGGAGAACATCGTATGGAAACCTTCTGCCTGGACCTCAGCCGGCACGACCGACGCTACCCAGGCTACGCCCAATCTTGCCGGTCTGGTGCAGGAGATCGTCAACCGCACGGACTGGTCCGCAGGTAATGCGATGGTCTTCCTCATCAGTGGTCTAAACGACAAACGCGTGGCGGCGGCTTTCGATGGCGATGCGGCGGGCGCTCCGCTCCTGCACATTGAGTACGACACAAACTCGGCAGGACAGACAATTCTCGTCACACCCACCTTCACGCCCACCGCTGTTAGTTCACCGACTTCTGTGCCTGCTACCGCCACCGCGACGGAGGCTCCCACCTTGACCCCCGCGCCGACAGAGACGCCCATCCCCTCTGAGACGCCCGCCCCCACGGACGCTCCTACAGATATTGTCCCCCCGACGGAGGAGCCACCAACTTCCACCCCCTCTGCACCATAGGTCTATGCAACAAAAAACGGCCTCCCTATAGGGAGGCCGTTTTTATTTTGGATTTTACTTGACCGTCAACCAGACTCCCACGAGGACAACCGCCAGTCCCAGCAGGCGCGACGCGTCGAGCGGGCGTGGACTCGCGCCCAACAGCCCGAAATGATCCAGCAGTACGCCAATCAAGATCTGGCCTGCCACGATGGTGATGGTCGCTGCTGCCACGCCGATGCGGGGAATCATGTAACTGACCGCGCCAATGACCACCAGCCCGAATACCCCCGCAATCAGTGCGTACCAGGGCACCGTCCGCCACTGGCTCAACTTCCCGCCGCTGTAGAACAACAGGGGCAGGAGAGACGCAATCGCTCCGCCAATGTGCACGATGAAGACACTCTCCAGCGTGCCGATGCGCTGACTCATCAGGCTGGACAGCGGACTCTGCAAGCCCACTGCGATCCCGCCTGCCAGCCCGATCAGGATGATGATAGGAAGATTATCCATATGGTTGTCCTTTTTGGGTTGGATGATACCTGATTTGGCCGAATGCGCCAAACAGGTGATAGGGATGGAGATTGAAACTGGATACAATTTATCTAAATTTGGAGGTACAAGATGAAACTTGAGACGAACAAGGGTGTCTGGGGTCTGCGGTTGGTGACCTGGGTGATTCTGTTTGCGCTGGCATGCGGGATTGTGGTTGCCTCTTCGTTCCTGCTGGGTCCCATGTTATTCTCCAGCGACGCCGTCAGCCGTCAGGTGGCGGTGATGGTCTTTTGCCCGGGCGCGGTCTCGACCAGCGAAGACCAGGGCGCCTCCACGTCAACCACGACCAGCCCTTCGGGAACGCGTGGTCATACCGTGGAGATCACCTGCACCATGCCCGATGGCAGCACACAGATCATCCGCAATGAGCAATTTGCATTGGCATCCATCGGTGGGATGTTCGGCGGCGGTGCATTGTGCGGATTGGGCCTCTCGCTGCCGCTGTTCCTCGTGCCGTTCTTTTTGTTCAGGAAGAAAAAGGACTCACAGATACCAAATCAACCATCCCTTGGATAGCCACTTGCGGTGCAGGTCGATCTTGTACCCTCGCGCCGAGAGGCTTTCGGCGGCGGCACTGAACCACTGCCTTACCCCGTAGACCTTTGCGCCGATATTCTCCGCGGCGGCGCGTTTCCACGCTTCGAAGAAGGCGTGGATGGGTTCGCCTGCCACAACATGATGGATGTGGTTCTTCGGCAGAATGGTCTGGAACTCTTCCACGTTAAACCCTGTGCGGAAGTTGGTGCTGAAGACCAATGCTTCGAAGTCCCATGTCCCGGCTTCCGTCCCTCTGGCCAGGTTGGCGGACCACAATTGCCCGAACGGCGTAGACGTGCCTTCTATCATCAGTCCGCCGGGCAGCACATAAGGAGCCAGAGTCTCATAGGCGGGCGCAAAATCCTGCTCCTCGTATTGACGAAGCACGTTGAAGGCGCGGATCAGGCGCACCCGCTCGCCTGCTTGCAGCGGCAGGTTGAAGCCGCCCAGACGGAAGAACGTCCGTTCGTCGGCAAAAGGCTGGGCGGCCTCCACGCGATCCTTGTCGATCTCCACGCCCAGGATGGGCAGGTTGGGATTCGCCTTCCGAAAACGGGAAGCGCTTTCGAGCGTAGTGCGCGGATCGAACCCATAGCCGAGGTCCACGAACAGGGAATCGGCGAACAGGCCATCGGTCCGCGTGAGTAGAGACGGCTCGTAGAGCAGGACGAAATTGTCCACGCGGCGCAGTCGGTTCGAGGCGGTCTTCCCGCGGGTGGGGAGTCCCACGGGCTTTTTGGATGAAGAGCGCAGATATGGCATCGGTCCGATTATAAATAAAAAAAAGAGACGCCATTGCTGGCGTCTCTCTGTTTCGTGGCTGGTTATGCCGTGGCGTCGGAGAGTTCCGTCCACTGCGAGGCCTGGCCTTGCTTACCTTCCGTGTCTTTGAAGCGGTCGGGAATGAAGCCGGTGCCGGCAGGGATGAGCTTGCCGATGATCACGTTCTCCTTCAGACCGAAG
Source organism: Chloroflexota bacterium (assembly GCA_016191845.1). Classification (GTDB taxonomy): domain Bacteria; phylum Chloroflexota; class Anaerolineae; order Anaerolineales; family Villigracilaceae; genus JACPVF01. Next base: position 352,140 of record JACPVF010000007.1, on the reverse strand, counting down.
AGCGGGTCGGTGGTGGAGCCAATGGCCGCGCCAGCCAGCACCTTGATGGTGTGCTGGAACGAGGAGGCCGAGAGGAACGAGTCGGTGCTCAGTGAGGCCTTGGTGACGCCCAACAACACTTCGGCGAACTTGGCGGGCTGCCTGCCATCGGCCAGCAGTGCCTCGTTGACCCTGCGCATTTCAAGGCGGTCGATTACATCGCCGGGCAGGTACTTGGTATCACCCGGGCGGGTGACCTGCACCTTGCTCAGCATCTTGCGGATGATGACCTCGAAGTGCTTGTCATGGATGTTCTGACCCTGCGAGCGGTACACCTTCTGGACCTCGGTCATGAGGTACATCTGGCAGGCGTCGCGGCCCTTGATGCGCAGGATGCGATGCGGGTTGAGCGAGCCTTCGGTGAGCGCCTGACCAGCTTCCACCTTGTCGCCCTGGCGGACGAGCAGGCGGGAAGTGGTGGGAATCTCCTCCACGACCTCTTCGCGCTGTTCATAGGAGACGATGATCTTACGGGCCTTCTTTTCGACGGCCACACGACCGCCGTGCTGGGCTACGATGGTGGCGTCTTCGAGAGTTGCCAGGACGTCACCGACCTTGACTTCAGATTCATCCTTGGCGACAAACTTCCAATCTTCGGGGATGGAGTACTCGTCGTGGACCATCTCGGAGTGTTCGATCTTGACCTCGCGCAGGTCGGCGTATTTCTCGGAGAGCAACACGCTGACGGTGCCGCTGATCTCGGCCACGACGGCTTCACCCTTCGGCTGTTTGCGCGCTTCGAAGATTTCCTCCACGCGCGGGAGACCGGTGGTGATGTCGGAGGAGCCGGCCGAGGCCACGCCGCCGGTGTGGAACGTGCGCAGCGTCAACTGTGTGCCAGGCTCGCCGATGGACTGGGCGGCCACGATGCCAACGGCGGCGCCGAGAGCGACCATGTCGCCGCGGCCCAGGTCGAGGCCGTAGCACTTCGAGCAGATACCGTGGTCGAGTTCGCAGGTCATGGGCGAGCGCAGTTTGACCTCGGTCACGCCGGCCGACACGATCTTGTAGGCCAGCTTGTGGTCGATCACATCGTTGTAATCGGCCAGCACTTCGCCGGTCTTCGGGTCGAGCACGCGCTCGGCCACCAGACGGCTGTACATGCGGCTGGCCATCGACTGACCGGCCACGTCGTCGGACTTGCGGATGTAGACGCCGTCGTGTGTGCCGCAGTCGTATTCGTTGATGATGACGTCCTGGGCGATGTCGACCAGGCGGCGGGTCAGGTAACCGGCGTCCGCCGTGCGGAGCGCGGTGTCGGCCAGACCCTTGCGGGCGCCGTGCGTCGAGATGAAGTATTCCAACGCCGTCAGGCCTTCGCGGAAGTTCGAGCGGATCGGCAGCGGGATGATGCGGCCCGAGGGGTCAGCCATCAAACCGCGCATGCCGGCCAACTGCGAGATGGTGGAGAACCCACCCTTCGTCGCGCCGGAGGTCGCCATCGTCGAGAGGTTGCCGTCGGGGTCCATGTGCTTCTTGACGGCGTCAGCCACCTTGTCGGTGGTGCCCTGCCAGATGCTGATCTCGCGCTCGTTCTTTTCCTGCTCGGTCAACAGACCGCGGCGGAAGTCACGCTGCACCGATTCGACCTGCTGGAGGGCATCAGCGATGATGGTCTTGCGCTCCGGCGGGATGGAGATGTCGGCCACGGCCAGCGTGGTACCCGACTTCATGGCGTATTCGAAGCCCATGCTCTTGACGCGGTCGGCCACCTCGGTGGTCACGTCCTGGCCGCACAGTTCGTACACTTCGGCGATCAGGTCCTTCACGCCGCCCTTGTCCAGCTTGCGGTTGACGAACTGAACCTCGGGAGGCAGGATGCGGTTGAAGAGACCGCGGCCGATGGTCGTGTCGATGACGCGCGTCTCGGGCTTGGACAGGCGGTTGTTCTTGTCGTCGTACCAGGTCGTGACCTTGAGCTTGATCTCGGTATGGACGTGGACCTGGTCGAGGTTGTAGGCGAGTTCCACTTCGTCGAGATCGGCGAAGGCGCGGCCGTCACCCTTGTGGGCGGCCTTCTGCGACATGGTCAGGTAGTACACGCCAAGCACCATGTCCTTGGACGGGGAGATGATCGGCTCGCCGTCGGCGGGTTTGAGCAGGTTACGGGAGGCCAGCATCAGTTCGCGGGCTTCCTGCACGGCCTTTTGCGAGAGCGGCACATGCACAGCCATCTGGTCGCCGTCGAAGTCCGCGTTGAAGGCGGTGGTCACGAGCGGATGCAACTGGATGGCGGAGCCTTCGATCAGCACTGGCTCGAAAGCCTGGATGCCGAGGCGGTGCAGCGTGGGTGCGCGGTTGAGCAGGACGGGACGTTCCTTGATGGCCTCTTCCAGTGCTTCCCAGACCTCGGGGCGGTTGCGCTCGATCAGACGGCGCGCGCCCTTGACGTTGGCAGCGTAGTTGTTCTGGACGAGACGGGCGATCACGAACGGGCGGAACAATTCCAGCGCCATGGTCTTGGGCAGACCGCACTGGTACAGCTTGAGTTGCGGGCCAACCACGATCACGGAACGGCCGGAGTAGTCCACGCGCTTGCCGAGCAGGTTGCGGCGGAAGCGTCCCTTCTTGCCCTTGAGCATGTCGCTCAACGACTTCAGTTCACGGCGGCCACGGCGACTGAGCGCCTTGCCGCGCTGCGAGTTGTCGATCAGACTATCGACCGCTTCCTGCAACATGCGCTTCTCATTGCGGATGATAACGTCCGGGGCGCCCAGTTCGAGCAGGCGCTTCAGGCGGTTGTTGCGGTTGATGACACGGCGGTACAGATCGTTCAGGTCGGAGGTGGCGAAGCGGCCGCCGTCCAACTGCACCATCGGGCGCAGGTCGGGCGGGATGACCGGCAGAACGGTGAGGATCATCCACTCGGGGCGGTTGCCCGAACGCTTGAAGGCTTCCACGACCTTGAGACGGGTGGTAGCTTTCTTGCGTTTCTGCTTGCTCTTGGTGGTACGGACCTCGTGCCACAGTTCCTGCGACAGGCGGTCAAGGTCGAGACGGCTGAGGATGTCATAGAAGGCCTCGGCGCCCATATCGGCGCGGAAGACCTGACCCCAGCGCTGCTTCAGTTCGCGGTAGCGGGTCTCGCTGATGAAGGTGAACGGGCGCAGTTCCACCAGTTCGTCACGCATGCGCGAGGAGGAGGTGTTGGACGAGGAGGTCTGGCTTTCCAGTTCGTTGCGCAGAGCCTCCATCTGCATCTCGGCATCGGCCTTGATGCGGCCAGTCTCCATTTTCAGATCTTCCAACTGGCGGTACTTCTGATCCTTGAGATCGTTCTCCAAGGCCTCGAGCTTGCGAGCCACGATCTTCTGCACCTGGCTGATCTGCTTGCTGGTGATCTTGTCGCCAGCGCTCAGAATCTTCTCATTATCAGTGCCGAAGAGAACGTCCTTCTTGGCGGGTTGGCCCATCTGATCCTGGAGGGTCTTCTCGAGCTTCTGGCCTTCCTTGATGATCGGGTCCAGTTGCTCGGCGATGCGCTCGTCATAATCCTGCTCGAGGGCAGCGCGCTTCTGGTTGATGTCGGCAATCAGACGATCGCGATGGGTCTTGATCTCGGCAATCTTGGCGTTGGTGCCCGCAGCCTGCTCCCGCTCCGAGACGGTAATCTCGTCTTCGAGACGCTGCAGGGCCTTCTTGCGGGCTTCCTCGTCCACGTAGGTGACGATATACTGCGCGAAATACAGCACACGGTCCAGGTTGCGGCGGGAGATGTCCAACAACATGCCCAGGTACGAGGGGACGCGGCGCGTGTACCAGATGTGCGCGACCGGAGTGGCCAGCGAGATATGGCCCATGCGCTCACGGCGGACGGCAGCGCGGGTCACTTCGACGCCGCACTTGTCACAGACGATGCCTTTATAGCGGGGATTCTTGTATTTGCCGCAATAGCACTGCCAGTCGCGGGTCGGGCCGAAGATGGCCTCACAGAATAACCCATCCTTTTCTGGCCTCAAGCGGCGATAGTTGATCGTTTCGGGTTTCAGCACCTCACCGTAAGACCACGACATGATCGTGGCGGGTGAGGCCAGGCTGATGCGGAGTGCGGTCAGGCCCTTGGTTTCCACTGGTCCTCTCCTTGTCACCAAAAAAATTAAGTGCTCGTCAGGCAATCTCTTTACATGGCTGGCGATGGCGCATCCAAGAGACAAACAAACGCAAGCGCTCTGAGATTTTTTCTCAAGCGCTTGCTGGGGAATGCCCGACTGTTTTTGAATCCAACCCCTAAATTATACGCCGGATTAGATGAAAGTCAAGCGAATCTCAAGTGAGTTTTCTGGGTGTTTTCACGAACGCGGAACGCGGTTGCGGTACAGGCGTTCGTTGGGCACGGCGCGCATCTTGTCTATATCCAGGCCCATGTCGAGGAAATCGACAATGGTTTGGCAGAGCGGATCGGGTGCAGTCAGCATCTTGTTGTAATCCACATACAAGACCGAGATGTTGGGCTGGCGCGCCAGCCAGTATTTGGCTGCTGCCACATGTTTCTGGAACTGTTCCTGCATCTCTGCGTCACTGATGGTTGACTCTTCCTGACGATTGACCAGCATCTTCTTCTGTGAGGCCAACACTTCGCCGATGGCGCGTTCCATGAAGATGACTTTGTAGTGGTATTGGGGGGGCAAGTATTCCAGCAACGCCGAAATGACCTTGACCACCTTGCCCTGCGCACCATCCAGCCAGGCGGTCTGGCCGCTGGGCATCTGCTTGACGGTCTCGAACTCGTAGTAGCCGTTTGGGTTGTCGTCGTCGGCAGTGCGCAGAGAATCGGTGACGACCTGCAGGCCGCCCTGCTCGAGCATCTTCATCATCATCGAAGTGCCCGAGCGGGGCAGGCCGGAGACGACCACGATTTCCTTTTGGACGGGGGCAGGCTGGCGCCCGAAGAGTTTCTTCAGCATGATTAAAGATACCCCAATCCTTTGAGGCGCTCCTCCAGGTCTTTCTGGCCTTGAGGACCCATCTGCGAAGGCGGCTTGATATAGGACTGATCAAGGTGTTTGCCCAAAGCCAGGAACGGAATGTCGCGGAAGGAAATGCCAGGCATATTGGCCACGTCACGGTTGGCAAAGATGACGGCGGGCACGGCGTTGGCATCGATGCAGTGGTCCGCGCCCCAGTGGTCCGTATTGGCCTCCAGGTCGGTTGTGCCGATCTTGCCGAGGCCGGTCTCAGACGAGGCTCGGAATCTCGGGGCGTAGCCCAGCACCAGGTCCGGGCCGAGGCGGGAATAGGGCCCCGTGAAAGCCTCATGCTTGGGTAATACGCGGTTGAAGATCGTTTCGCCGTTGGGGGTCTTCCAATCCAACAGTTTGGTACGGATCTCTTCGAGCAGGGCTTCGAGCTCTGTGGCTTGGATGATACCCTGGCCTTCGCGGCCTGCCACGTTCAGGTACAGACTGTTGAGGCCGAGCGCGTAGGCACGGGTCTTGGACCAATCCACTTTGCTAAGGTCGCCGCCGTCAGGCGTGGTCAGGGTCATATAGCCGTTCTGGACCAGCCAGTGGTTGACGTTGATCTTGGTCTCAAAGGTCTTGAAGCCATGGTCCGACATGACCAGGTAGCGGTACTTCTGCAGGCCAAGTTTGTCGATGCGGGTCTGCACGTCGCCGACGAAGCCATCGAGTTTGAGATACCAGTCTTCGACGATGTCGGTGCGGTCGCGCAGGAACATATGCTGGACGCGGTCGAGACAATCGAAGATGCCCGCCAGCACACCTTCCTTGAAGTTATCGAGACGGCGATAGAAGACACGCTTGCGCGACTCGAAGATCGAGTCGCACAGGGCAAGAAACTGTTCGTCGGTGATGCAGTCATCTTCGAGGGCGTTGGTATCCTGCGGCCAGCCGAGCGTAAGGAATGGCCCGGCGTTGGTCCACGAATCCTTGGCCAGCGAGGATGGGGCGGCGTAATGCCACGGCGAATGCAGTGGATGAATTTGCAGCGGCAGGAAATACAGACTGACGCGCCCCTTTACTTCGGTGAGGATGACCTGGGTGATGGCGTGTAGGGTGGACATGAATCCGGCCGGGAACTGGAGCTCGAGGATCGGGCTCCACTGACCCAGCTTCAGGTCCAGGGTTTGTTTGCCGATGGTAAAACGGGCGGAGGTCTCGTCGAGAACATCCACCGTGACCGGCAGGAGGATGGGCTTGATCCCATCTTTGGTCTTGGTCTTTGGCCCTTCGAGTGCGCCGCTGAACTTTCCGCGCCCGCTTGATTCTAGTTTGAGCACCTGGGTCTTCTTCTTTTCGGAAGGCTCACTGGTCATGAGAGTGCCCACGCCCAACTGACCGCGGATGTCGGGCGTCCCCAAGCCGGGGATGGTTCCGACGGGGATCTCGGGCCGCGCGGGGAAGAGGGCAGGCCACCACAATGCTGTGGACGGGAAGCCCATGTCAGCCGCCTCGTGGAAGAGGGTCTTGGTGGTATAGGGCGGCATGAACTGCTCACCGACCGCACTCTGACGGGTGGGCAGCAGCGAGACGTATGGGATGTAAGAGGCGGGGTCGCGGTGGACGAAGTCGAAGATGCCGTGCGAGCCGGGGTCCACGCCGGTGGCGATGCTGGTCCACGAGACTTCGGTCTGAGGCGGCGAACAGACTTCGAGGCGGGAATATCCGCTTGCGTTGGCGTATTTGCCCAAATTGGGCATCTTCCCCTGTTCGAGCAGTCTTTCAAACGTGCCCGGGTCGAATGAATCAAACCCTGTGATGATCGTGCGCATCTATTCGCTATCCTCGTCCTTGTCCTTGCGCATGCGGCGGCGCAGGCTGGCGATGGATTGGCGGATCTTGCTGCCGAAAACCAGCACCACGCCGGAAACGGCAACGAAGGCGGCGGCCAATACCTGGAAAAGCATGCCGCCAGTGTTGGGATCGATATACATAACTACCTCTCTTTTCTCTTGGGTGAAACCGGCCTGTATTTTACACACTTTGAAGCGCGACGTAAACCTACAAATTCCCTTTTTGCCGGCGCTTGACATCCCTTCCTGCGTCAGGTAGAATGTCACTCGCCTTGTTTACGGGCCTGTAGCGCAGTTGGGAGCGCGCCTCAATCGCACTGAGGAGGTCAGGGGTTCGAATCCCCTCAGGTCCACTAGGCAGCGAACAGTGGACAACTTGTAAGTCGAAGTTCGCTGCTCGCAAAATCCGACCAAGGGCCCATAGCGCAGTTGGGAGCGCGTCTCAATGGCATTGAGAAGGTCGGGGGTTCGAATCCCCCTGGGTCCACCTGTGAGAGCGACTGGTTTCCCCGGTCGCTCTTGTGCTATAATCGAAAAACATATTTAAAAGTCATGGCTGGAGTAGTAAGCCATCCCGTCAGCGAGAAGGGAGAGTGAGGTGAAAGCCCTTCATGGTGTCCACGGGAATGCATCAGGCTGAACTCGCCCGCCTCCTCTGACGAGGGACTTCATCGGTGAAATGCAGTAGTCGATGACGGGAAAGCCCGTTATAGCGTTAAAGTGCGTCGTTTTGTTGGATAGTCGTTGGTCAGGTAGTCTAAAAGCTACAAGACGAAGGATGACAGACTGAATGACGAATTCGGGTGGTACCGCGGAGCAGGCCTTCGTCCCAAAGTGGATGAAGGCTTTTTTATTTACTGGAGATGAATATGGCGATACCGAAAGCGGAATGGATCTGGCATAACGGTCAGTTTGTGAAATGGGACGAAGCCAACGTCCACATCACGACGCATGCGCTGCATTATGGCTCAAGCGTATTCGAAGGCTTGCGCGCGTACGAGTCGAAGAATGGAACAGCCATCCTGGGCTTGGAGCCGCATGTACGCCGGCTGTTCGACTCGTGTCGCATCCTGCGCATGGATCTGCCGTATTCCCCCGAGGAAGTTTCCGCCGCCATCGTTGAGACGGTGCGACGCAATGGGTTGAAGTCTTGTTACATTCGTCCGCTGGCGTATAAAGGTTCAGGGACGATCGCGCTGGACGCACGCAATTCGCCGACCGAGTTCGCCATCATCGCCTTTGACTTTGGCCGTTACCTGGGCGAGGAAGGCATCGAGAACGGCGTGGATGTGATGGTCAGTAGTTGGCGCCGCATGGCTCCTGACACGCATGCAGGCTTGACCAAGGCGGGCGGCAACTACGTCAACTCAGGCTATGTGACGATGGAAGCTGCCGACATGGGCTTCATGGAAGGCATCACGCTGGACATCAACGGCCATGTCAGCGAAGGCAGCGGTGAGAATGTCTTCGTTGTCTATCGCGGCGTGATCTATACGCCGCCTGTGGGCGCGTCGATCCTGTTGGGCGTCAACCGTGGATACGTGATCAGCCTGGCGCGCGAGATGGGCTACGAGGTCCGCGAAGAGACCTTCCCGCGCGAGATGCTTTACATCGCGGACGAGATCTTCTTCAGCGGGACCGCCGTCGAGGTGACACCCGTCCGCTCGGTGGACCGCATCCAGATCGGCAGCGGTGGACGAGGTCCGATCACGAAGCGGATCCAGGATCAGTTCTTTGGCATTATCCGTGGCGACCTGCCCGATACGCATGGATGGATGACGATCGTGAAATAACATGTCGCTGCGAAGAACCTCGCAAGGACATAAAAATCTAAAAGGAGGCACGAATGAAACCTAAAATCCAAATCAACTATATCTTCTGGAAACAGGGGCCTCTTCTCTTCGGCTCCGCTCAGAGCAGGCTTCCGCGCCTCCCGCTCTTCAAGGCCGCCTGAGATCAGGCCATTGACTACAGAAATCAATTCCAATGAGGAACGAATGGCAGATATTCACTACAATCCGAAAGAGATAGAAAGCAAGTGGCAAGCCAAATGGGACGCGGATCAGTTGTATCGTTCGGTGATCGACAATAGCAAGCCGAAACATTACGCACTGACCATGCTGCCCTATCCCAGCGGTGACCTGCACATCGGTCACTGGTATGCGATGACGCCCTCCGATGCGCGCGCGCGGTACATGCGCATGAAGGGGTATAACGTGCTGTTCCCGATGGGTTTCGACGCCTTTGGCCTGCCCGCTGAGAATGCGGCCATCAAGAGCGGCATCCATCCGATGGTGCGCACCCGTGACAACATCGTGCGCATGCGCAAACAACTGCGCTCGATGGGCGCCATGTTCGACTGGGAGCGCGAGGCTGTCTCGTGCGAACCTGAATACTACAAATGGACCGAGTGGTTCTTCATCCAACTGTATAAGATGGGCCTGGCCTATCGCAAGATGTCGCCCGTGGACTTTTGCCCGAACTGCAACACCACGCTGGCGCGCGAACAGGTCTGGGGCGATGACCGTCACTGCGAACGCTGCGGTACTCCTGTCATCAAGAAGGACCTGAACCAGTGGTTCTTCAAGGCCACCAAATACGCGGATGAACTGCTGAACTTCGATGGCCTGGACTGGCCGCAGACGGTCAAGACCCTGCAGACCAACTGGATCGACCGCAGTGAAGGCGCTTCGGTCATCTTTAAGACGGAAGTGGGCAACCACGACGTCGAGATCTTTACCACCCGCCCCGACACGCTGTGGGGAGCGACCTTCATGGTCTTCTCGCCCGAGCATCCGCTGGTGGACGAGATCACCACGCCCGAGAACAAGGCCGCCGTGGAAGAGTACAAAGTACAAACTGCGCGTCAGTCCGATATTCAACGCGGTGCGGTGGATAAGGAAAAGACGGGCGTCTTCACGGGCGGCTACGCCATCAACCCCGTCAACGGCGCGCGCATCCCGATCTGGATCGCGGATTATGTGCTGATGTCGTACGGCACGGGTGCCATCATGGCTGTCCCTGCGCACGATGAACGTGACTTCGCCTTTGCCCGCAAGTATGGTCTGGAGATCATCCCCGTGATCCAGCCTGAGGGTCAGGACGCGCCCGACGGGTCCACGATGGAAGCCGCTTATGTGGGACCTGGCGTGATGGTCAACTCAGGCATGTTAAACGGGACCAGGGTCAACGTCGAGAAGGGACGCAAGAATCCCAGCATTGCCAGGGTCATCGACTGGCTGGAAGAAAAAGGCGTCGGCAAAGAGTCGGTCAACTATCGTTATCGCGACTGGCTGATCAGCCGTCAGCGTTATTGGGGCGCGCCGATCCCGATGGTGAATTGCCCCATCCACGGCTGGAATCCCGTGCCCGATGATCAACTGCCCGTGACCCTGCCCGAGGACGTGGAGTGGAAGCCGACAGGTGAGTCGCCGCTGAAGCTGCACCCGACCTGGAAGAACACCACCTGCCCCGTGTGCGGCGGGCCCGCCGAGCGCGAGACTGACACGATGGACACCTTCATGTGCTCGTCGTGGTATCACCTGCGCTATCTGTCGCCGAAGTATGACAAGGGTCCGTTCGACGATGCTGAATACAATTACTGGATGCCCGTGGACACCTACACGGGCGGCATCGAGCACGCCACGATGCACCTGCTGTACACGCGATTCTTCCACAAGGCGCTGCGCGATGCGGGCATCACCGAAGGCAACGAGCCGATGATCCAACTGCGCAATCAAGGCATGGTGCTGGGCGAGGACAACGAGAAGATGTCCAAGAGCCGCGGCAATGTGATCGCGCCCGATATTCTGGTGGACAAATACGGCGCCGACACCGTGCGCGCCTACCTGATGTTCTTCGCGCGCTGGGAGATGGGTGCCCCGTGGGACTCGCAGGGCATCGAAGGTTCCGCCCGCTGGATCCGCCGCACCTGGACCCTGTTCACCGACCCGACCCTGCCTGGGTCTGGTTCCGATGAAGCGAAGAAGAATCTGCGCCGCAAGGTTCACCAGACCCTGCGCAAGGTGACGCGTGACTTCGAGAACTTCGAGTTCAACACCATCATCTCCGCGCTGATGGAATTGATGAACGAAATGTACAAGGCTCGTGAAGCGGGCGTGGCTGGCAGCGACGCCTGGAAGGAAGCTCAGGAGATCTACCTGAAGATGCTGGCTCCCATCGCTCCGCACATCGCCGAAGAACTGTGGACGGGTCAACTGGGCAAGACTTACTCGGTCCATCAGCAATCCTGGCCGCAGGTAGACGAAGCCGCCGCCAAGGACGATTCCATCGAGATCCCTGTGCAGGTCAACGGCAAGCTGCGTGACAAGATCGTCGTTCCAGCCGAAGCCAGCGAGGACCAGATCAAGGCTGCGGCGCTGGCCAGCGACAACGTCCAGAAGTATCTGGAAGGCAAGGAGCCACGCAAGGTCATTGTGGCGAACAGGAAGTTGGTCAATATCGTCGTGTAGTCAAGCTGCCTACACTTTTAAATAAAGCTCCCGAGGCATCCCCGGGAGCTTTTGGTTTACAAATCCCTAAAAAATATAGCCAATCAGCAAATAATGTGTCAAAATAAAAGCGGCATGAACACGTTCCATCTTTTGCAAGAAGGTCGTACGTGCGGGTTAATTAGGGGTGAAATGATTGCGTTTCTTTCAAGGCCAGGACATCCACTAGTTGAAGAGCATACTGGTTTAGAGTTAGAGTAGCTGTTCCCCAGATTTCGAGACCAGATGTCGGAGGTCTCTACCTATTTTGAAAAGGAGAGAAAAATGGATGACCATGCGTTGGATTTGGGCTTCACTACGGAGGCTGTCCCGGAATGTCACCATCTGTGTCTGATCTATGATAACGAAGAACAGCGTCAGAGAATCGTTTCTAAATACCTGGCTGCTGGCATACGGAATGGGGAGATCGTTCGCTATTTTACAGACACCACCCCTTCAGAAGAAATACATGCCTGGCTGTCGGATATGGGGCTGGGCTTTGAGGAGAGCGAGGCTTTCCGCATTCTCAGCGCCGAGAGTGCCTATTGTCCGGGCGGGCATCATGCGCCCCGTCAGGTGCTTGACAATGCCATATCGCGTTATGGTACAGCAAGACAGGCTGGTTTCAGCGCTTCACGCGCCTGCGGCGAGATGACCTGGGTCTTGAGAAACATTCCCGACGCTGACCGTTTCCTGGAATATGAAGTGGGTCTCAATATGATCGAGCACGATTTTCCACGGATCGGCATGTGCCAGTATGATGCCCGCCGTTTTGATGGAGCCACATTGTTCAAAGTATTGCAGGTCCACCCGTACATGGTCGCACAGGGGCAGATCATCCGTAATCCGTTTTACATACAACCCGAGGAATTCCTCAAAAATCTCAAAACAAGTCATTAAAAGATGATGTGGTTTTCTTATGACCTCCAGTGAAGTGCATGACCAAAAAGGGGGGAAACGGTACGAGGTTGATCCGCGTGTCCTTGGACAAATCCTGGCAGCACAAAATATTGATTTTGTGCTGCCCGATACGACGCATATTGCGGATTTTTTTGCTGAGGCGCTGGTAGGCATCCCTGGCGTGACCTCCTGCCGTGTATGTTTGCAGGGCATGACTGCTCAAAAAAGGGAGATGGAAAATAAAGTTTGTGGAAGATGTAGTTCTTTCCACACAACTTCCATCGAATTAGACGAAATGGCCGCATTCCTGCCGGGCTTTGACTTTCAATGTGAGTTGGGTGAACAAAAAGGCATGCAGTCCGCTCTGGTTGCATCTTTGAACCATCCTTTCGGTTTTTTTATTTTCCGTGTGAATGATTCTGATGTTTTTGATGCTTATAAGCCCTTTATCAAGAATTTGGCGAATTATGTGGCATTATCGCTTGAGAATCGCTTGCAAAGGAAACTTTTGCAAAGGTCCCAGTTCGAATTGGAGCGTAAGGTAGAGGAGCGCACACGGGATTTAGTAGATGCGAATGTAAGGCTTCAGGAGGAAGTTGAAACTAGGAGACTGGCTGAGGCGGCGCTTCGTCAGCGCGAAGCACAATTGCGCCTTCAAGGGACTGCTTTGGAGGCTGCTGCCAACGGCATATTGATTACTGATAATATGGGGAAGATTATATGGGCCAATTCCGCTTTTACCCGCCTTACAGGATATTCTGGTGAGGAAATTGTTGGGCAGACACCTAATATCCTGAAATCTGGAAAACAAAGCCAGGATTTTTATGCCAATCTTTGGAACAGGATCCTCTCTGGAGAGACCTGGCACGGCGAACTGATAAATCGCTGCAAGGATGGACGCCTTTACACAGAAGAAATGACCATTTCACCCGTGCACGGGGAACAGGGGGAAATAAGTCATTTTATCGCCATCAAGAAGGATATCAGCGAGCGCAAACAGCATGAGCGAGAACGGGAAGTCATTGTTACCGTCAGTTCTGCAATGCGGCAGGCGGTCACCCGGACCGAAATGTTCAGCGTTGTTCTCGACCAATTACTCGATTTATTTGATGCGGAAGGGTCCATGATTGCCCTGCCCTCTCCATCAAACGAAGGAATTGTCGTCGAAATGGGACGTGGGGTTGTGGGAGAAAGGTTTAGTGGCCTGGTTGTCCCGCAAGGAATGGGAATAAGTGGTTGGGTTATCAAAAATAAAAAAAGCTACCTGAACAATAATGCAGATTCTGATTCCCTTTTCTATCGCCCTGACCTGTTGGGCGACTCTCGTTGCGTGGCAGCCATCCCCCTGATTGCGCGAGAACAATCGATTGGCGCATTATGGATCGCCCGCCGTGCTGATATCCTGGAGCAGGACCTGCGACTGCTCAACGCCATTGCTGACATTGCGGCAAATGCTCTTTATCGCATCATGCTTCATGAGCAGACTGAACAGCAACTGGGACGGTTGATCGCTTTGCATAAAATCGATGTTGCCATCACCAGCAATGTCGATATAAATGCCACACTTGGTGTTATTCTGGATAATGTAAAAAATGAGCTTGGGGTGGATGCGGTCAGTATCCTCCTGCTGAATTCTGTCACTCACATGTTGGATTACGCAGCAGGTATTGGGTTCAGGACCAAGGGTGTCGAACAGTCATGCGTCAGGCTTGGGGATGGTTGTGCTGGACGCGCCGCCCAGGAATGTCGTACGGTTTCCTGTCTGGATATCGAAAAGGTGGACGAAGGTTTTATCCGTCCATTATTTCTATCCGAAGAAGGGTTTGTACTCCATTGTGCAACGCCTCTTATGGTCAAGGGACAGGTCAAAGGCGTGCTCGAACTTTTTCACCGAAAAACGTTTGAGCCAGAGTTGGCCTGGCTGGATTATTTTGAGACCCTGGCTACCCAGGCGGCTATCGCAATTGAGAATGCCTCGTTATTTGAAAATTTACAACGGTCCAACACAGAACTTACCCTCGCGTATGATGCGACCATAGAAGGCTGGTCGCGTGCGCTTGATCTGCGCGATAGGGAGACTGAAGGTCATACCCAACGAGTAACGCAGATGGCCCTGCAATTGGCCGAAAAAATGGGGATGAGTGAGGCGGAAAAAATGGACCTTCGTCGCGGAGCGCTGCTTCACGATATTGGAAAGATGGGCGTGCCAGATGCGATTCTGCTGAAACCGGGAAACCTGATAGGCCGTGAATGGGAGATCATGCGGCAACACCCTGTCTATGCCTATCAGATGCTTTCGCCGATCAAATACTTGAGACACGCTTTGGAGGTCCCCTATTATCATCATGAGCGGTGGGACGGCAGCGGTTATCCGTTTGGGTTGAAAGGAGAACACATTCCCCTATCTGCCCGTGTTTTTGCCGTGGTGGATGTCTTTGATGCGTTGACCTCTGACCGTCCTTATCGCCAGGCCTGGTCTCATGAAGATGCATACCACTACATCGAAGAACAGGCTGGCAGATACTTTGACCCACAGGTTGTGCGGATTTTCCTCGAAAACAGACCATAAATTGTATAGATGCATGCCCTGAGAATCTCTGAGAATGTTGCCCGGGGGACTTTTTTCCTGTCCACATAACGCGCTATAATTGCCCAATGGCCTCCATTCCGATACCGGTCCGCGCCAACCCCCATCCTAATTTGCGGCCGCTCAACATCCTGCGTGACCTGCCGCACGTGGCGGACTTGATCGAGTTGTGTTTCGCCAGCACAATGGACAGTGATGGTCAGCGTTACGTGCAGGATATGCGTCGCGCGGGACGCGACGAGAGCTTCCTGCATTGGGCCACCAAAATGGCCGAGAGCACGTCCCTGCCGCTGACGGGTTATGTCTGGGAGGAAAACAGCAAGGTTGTCGGCAACGCCAGTCTGGTGCCGTTTCGCTACAATGGCCAGCGGCTGTACCTGATCGCCAATGTGGCCACTCACCCCGATTTCCGTCGACGCGGCATTGCCCGTGCCCTGACCGAGCGCGCCATCCAGCATGGTCTCGATCATAAAGCTTCCATCTGGCTGCACGTCCGCGAGGACAACCCGGGCGCGGTGCAACTTTACAGCGACCTCGGTTTCCGCGAACGTGCCCGCCGCACGAATTGGAAGGGGTATTGCGACCGCGCCCTGCCCATCCCGAAATCGGATATCTCCATTGGGGGACGGGCGGGCCGCGACTGGCCCCGTCAGCAGGAATGGCTGCACCAGACCTATCCCGACGCCCTGGCCTGGTACGGCAAATGGAATTTTTCCCCGCTCAGGCCCGGGCAGTGGAATATGATTTATTTGTTCTTCGTGGACATGGGGATCCGCCAATGGTCGGCCTTGAAAGGCGATCAACTCGAGGCGGCGCTGGCAGTGATTCCCTCTGGGCGGGAGCCAAATGCCCTTTGGCTGGCAGCAGGCCCGGGGTCCAGCCGCGAAGCGGTATTGAGTCTGCTTCTCCACGCGCGGCGCACGCTGAACGGGTATCCACACCTGACGCTCGAGTATCCCAAGGGCGATTTCGACGAAGCCATCCGCGCAGCGGGATTTGCTCCGCTGCGTACATTACTCTGGATGGAGTATGAAGGCGCAACTTCCCAGGCGTGAATTCGTATTTTGAATGAAAGGAGTTCAAATGACCAAATTCTTTCTGCGTTGGATCATCAATGCCGCCGCGCTGTATGCGGCGATCTTCTTACTCGATGGGCACGGCGTGGACTTCAGCGGAAACTGGACCTCGATCATCTGGCTGGCGCTGATCTTCGGCCTGGTCAACGCCTTCCTGCGTCCATTGCTGACCGTACTGACCTGCCCGCTCATCATCCTGACCCTGGGCCTGTTTACACTGTTGATCAATACCTTCATGTTCTGGCTGACGGGACAGATCGGCGGCTGGTTCGACCTGGGCCTGGCAGTGAACGGGTTCTGGCCCGCCTTCCTGGGCGGCCTAATCGTGAGCGTCGTGAGCATCGTGCTCAGCCTGATCTTCAAGGATGAACTGAAGAGCAAGCACGCGTAACGACGATGGAAGCAAAACTCGGAAGCCACTGGCTTCCGAGTTTTTTATTCCTTATGATACAGTAAAAAATCATTTAAAAAATGGTGAAATGGCTTCCAACATGACGCGGATGAAGTTCCACTGATTGATCATCAGCAATCCAATGAAAATCAAAAGAACAATCTGAAACCAGCGTTGCTTGCCGAGATCGGACAGCGACGCTGTGACGAAGAGCACCAGCGCATAGGTCCAGTCTGCGGCATAGAGGAAGGGCTCGAATCCATAGGTCATGTGCAAGGCGAAGTTGAAGAGGATGACCAGCGGGAAAGCGGCGGTCAGGTCGAATTTGCGGGCGCGGACCAGCTTCCAGACGAAAGCCACCGCCGCCGCGACGAGCAGGAGAAGCCAGACAGCGACAAGGACTTTGCCCAGCCCATCGAACGAACTGTAGCTGTAACTGCCCGGCGCGATCTTGAAGAAGTTGAAACGCGGAAACGTCCCGCCAACTTCCGTGGTGAGGATGTAAGGCTGCGGTGCGACGATGTTGTACAGGAAGATGTTGCGCACCAACAGCATGGCGCGGCCGATGATCTTCCACGCGGGCGCGCCGACGAGCGGGATGGCATAATCGGATTCGACGCCTGCCCCCGCGGGATCGAAGAACATCAGCGCGGAGGGGAAGGTCGCCGCGTGCAGCACGGTCAGCGTGATGGAAAGGCCCGAAGCCAGCAGCCCGAACATGAAGATGGACTTGAACTTGGGGCGCGCCACCATATAGCCGATGAAGGTCTGGATGAAGTTGGTGATGGTGATGCCAAAGGTCAGCGTGCCGACGGCGACCAATGCCAGGAAATGTGCCTTCTCTTCAAGTAGCAACACGAAGAACAAGAGCAGAACCGCCGCCGAGAAAATATACGACTCGACGAAGGAACCGAAGACCACGTGCGTAGCGCTGGCTCCCAGCAGGGAGGCGGACACCAGCGCGTACGTCTCCGAGCCTGACCAGCGCTTGATGAAGCGATAAGCCAGCAGGACGCACAGTCCGCCTGTGAGCGGAACCAGCAGCAGCGTGGCGGCATAGCGGTCCCCGTTGAAGAGCAGGGACAGCAGCCAGACGATGGGGCGGAAGATGAAGAACGCGAACGGGTGCACGGCGCGCATCTCGATATTCGTGCCGTTGGCGTCTGCCAGACGACCCATCCAGGCGAAGTTGTCGATGGCGAGAAAGTTTTCGGTCTGGTCGAGGCCAGGATGGTTGAAGGTGAAACTAAGCACGGTGTAGCCAAGGGTGAACATGCCCGCCAGCAGAAGCCCCAAGATGTTTTTGCGTGCAAAGATCGCGACACGAGTTGCTTGCAGGCGCGCGGACCAGCCACGCTCGTCGAAGGTCTTCACTGTCCAGGCCAGCCAGGCGGGGGAGAGGACCCAGGCTGCGACAAAGAGCGCGGAAAAAGCAGGCGTCAATGTAAAGCGTGTGTAGTCAAATATGTTGGGATAGCCCAATGCCAGCATAATCCAGGCCAGGGCGAAGAGAAACGCCAGAATCACGGGGACCAGGTTCAGGGTCCACGGGGCAGGCTGCTCTTGGACATAGCTTAAGATGACGTAGAAAGTCGATCCTGTGAGGAGCAGGCAAAGGATCGACAGAGGCAGAGTCAAGTAGCTGGGATAGAAATGGCTGATCAATCCAGTGCTGACATAAGCAAAAGGCCCGGCGAGGAGGACGCTCAACAACGCCCGGGAATTTTTTTGTTGGTCATACCCGGAAGCGAACGGGGCAATCAGGGCAAGGCTGAGGCCGAAACAGGCGAAACCGTCCACGAGATGAACAACGGGTGCGGGCGCAGGCAGAAGAATGGCGGCCGCAATCCCGGCAAATAGCGCCTGGGTCAGCAGGATGTTCTTATATTGTGAGGATTGAAAATGCCTCTCAAAAAACGGATAGACCTGAAAGGTCAACACGCCGAAGCCGATGGCGGCAACCGTGACGAGCAGGGCCTGCTCGCTGAGCGGACGGTCTAGCAGGCCGAAGGCGTGAGCAGCGACGGAGATCGAGAGACCAATGGAAAGGAAGAGACTGGTCAGCCAGCGCATGAGAATCCTTTACAAGTACGGCGCAACCGCTGCGAGCATGGCGCGCAGGAAGGTCCAGTTGTTGACCATCAGCGCAGAGAGGAAGATCAGGCCCGCGGCCTGGAACCACTTTTTGTTGGCGAGAGGCCGAAAGGCCAGGGCCACGAAGAAGACAAGAGCGTACGTCCAGTCGGGGGAGTAGAGCATCGGGTCGTCACCGTAGGCCACGTGCATGACGAAGTTGAACAGGATGCATAGCAGCAGCCCGAGTTCCAGCAGGGAGGCCTTGGGTGACTGGATCAACCGCCACATGAAGAGGCCAAAGGCGAGGATCAAAATGACGAACCAGGCGCGCGTCAGCCAGCTGCCAAAGCCTGCATAGGAGGTGATCAAATCGGGGCCATACCTCGGCTTGTAGGTCTTGAAGCATGGGAAGTGACAGCCGACTTCCTCCGTCAACGCCAGCGGGCGCGGGCCGATGACGCTGTAGAGCGTGACCGTGCGTCCCATTACGTAGGCGCGTTCGTAGACGCGCTCGGGGGTGTTGACGTTGGCCGAGTAGCGATTTTCCGCGCGCATGACGGCGAGGTCATAAAAGGGTTGACTGGTGGGATAAAGTGTATGTTGCAGCCAGGCCAGCGGAAAGGCCAGGGCGACCACGATCAGCCCGTACTTGATGAGTTTTGGGAGTTTAAATTCCGAAAAAAGAAAAAGGATGCCGGTTTGGATAAAATTCGTGATGGTGATGCCGAAGGTCAGCAGGCCGAGCGGAACCAGCGCCTTGAGTGGTTTCTCTTCGTGTTGCAAGGCCAACAGGAAAGCCGTCAGCGTGGCGGCGGAGAAGATGTAAGTTTCGAGGAACGTACTGAAGACGAGATGCGCAGCACTGACACCCAGCAGGGACGCGAACAACGCGGCATAGGTCGAATTCGTCCAGCGGCGGACCAGGGTCCACGCGAGGAAGACGCACAGTGCGCCCGCGCCTGCATTGAGGAGCAGCGCCGCATAGAAATGATTCCCATTGAGCAGCAGGCCCAGCAGCCAGGTCAACGGGCGGAAGATCAGAAAGGCGAACGGATGCACGGGTCGCATGTCGATCAACTGATCGACGGGCGCGACGAAACGGTTCATCCAACTGGTGGGGTCGGCGTCGTAGAAGTTATCGTCGAAGTTCTGGGTGGGGTCGCGCAGCACGATGCTGTAGGTCACGGCCAGGGAGAAGTAGACGATGAAGAACGCCAGAGCAAGCAGAAGTCCAGGCAGGTTGTTGCGCAGGGTGACGAAGAATCGGCTGGAGAGGAACCCTTCCTCGCGCGGATGGGCCCACGTCAATGCGGCGAACATCCAGCCTGCCGAGAGCAGGATCAACGCGACGAACCAGGCCGAGACAGGCAGCAAAAAGAAGTGGATGTCGTACCAGTTCGGGAACTGGTTCAGCATCCAAACTACGCCTCCCGCGAACAAAAACGCGGCCAATGTTACAGCGCTTGTCAGCCCGTGTTCGCGGAGGTTGAATCTTGTTTCGCGGATCAGATAATAGCTCAAGCCGACGCTGGTGGTTTGGAAGAGAATGCCCCACAGGATCAGCGCCCAGTCGGCATGGAAGTTTTTCAGAAAGCCCAACACAAAATACGTGACCAGGCTGCTGAGCAGCCAGGCCACGCTGAATTTCGGAAGGGAAATTTTTTGCGAAAGACTCAAGCGGTTGCCCCGTCGGTCTTCAAGCCGGGCAGTCCACCCGCGGGCGCGGCCGCGCGCACCGCACGCAGCACGGCGATGCTCAATGCCTCCGCCGCAAATGCGCCCGCCGTGGTCACATCCACTTTGTGGCCGCCTGTAGCTAGTGCAAAAATTGTGTCACCGTCGAGCATGGTGTGAGCAGGGCGGATGGTGCGTGCCAGGCCATCGTGGGCCATCTGCGCCATCTTGTTGGCCTCAGCCTTGGTCAGGTCTGCGTTGATGGCGACCGTCGCCAGCACGGTATTGGCCTTGGTGGCAAAGCCCAGCACGTTGCGCCCGAGCATCGACTTCATCATTTCCTGCGTGTCGGCGAAATAACCCTTTGCGCCGATGTGGAAGGGGCCGACCTCCGCTGAGCGCAAGCCCGCCACGATCTCTCCGTTCTTCGGATCGAGGATGTCGCCGAAGGCATTGACCGCAACAATGGCCCCGACCACGATCCCGCCGCCGATGGCGATGCTGGCGCTGCCCAGCCCGGACTTCATGGCCTGCTTTGCCCCGAAGAGCTTGCCTACGCTTGCGCCTGTTCCCGCGCCCACGTTGCCCTCGGTCACCTTCTCCGTGGACGCAGCTTCGCAGGCCTTGTAGCCCATGGCCGCATCGGGACGTACGTCACCGCGGCCGATACCCAGGTCGAACAGGATGGCCGCGGGGACGATGGGCACCAGTCCCGCGCCGGTGTTGAAACCGATCTTGTGTTCTTCGAGGTAGCGCATCACGCCGCCTGCCGCATCCAGACCGTAGGCCGAGCCGCCCGCCAGCATCACCGCGTGGACCTTTTCCACCAGGTTGAGCGGGTTGAGCAGGTCGGTCTCGCGCGTGCCGGGCGCGCTGCCGCGCACGTCCACGCCGCCGACGGCCCCTTTGCGACACAGGATGACCGTGCAACCGGTCAGCGCTTCGTTGTCCTGCGCGTGCCCGACCTCGAGGCCGGGCACGTCAGTGATGGTATCGTTCAATTTCATGGGATGTATGTAATCTTGCGAAGGCTATCAGCCTTCGCAAGATCATCTGGTGTTCGGTTACTTGAGCAGTTTGGCGAGTTGCAGGAATTCCTGCCATTCCTCTTCGAAGAAATGGACCGTGACATTGTTCAGTTCGATGTGATAGGTGGTCTCGCCATCGGGCTCTTCGGCCTTCCAGGCCAGGTAGTTCTCGGTCTCGGCCAGGGTCTCGGTCTTGGGTTCGTCATGGTTGGACATGGGGGTTCTCCTTGGTTGAATTTTGCAGAAACAGCCTGAAGGGCTGGTCAAGCCTTGGGGGCGCGGGGCAGGCGCAGGGTCCGCCAGAAGCGGCGCAGTTGGACGAGGGTCCGCCCACCGGGCGGCGGGGGCGGCTGATGAGGTTCGGGGTCGGGCCACGGGTCGAGGTCGAGCATCTTGCGCAGGATATAGTTCCAGAAGAGCGTCACCGTGGCGAGGATGGGCGCCGCCACCACCACGCCCAGAATGCCAAACAGGTTGGCGGCGATGATGGCGGCCACCAACACCGCGGCGGGGTGGACTTTGAGCGCGTTCGACATGATGCGCGGGGAAATGAAGTTATCGAAGATCTGATCGATAAAGAGGGCCAGACCCAACACCAGCAGAGTGTAGTAGAGCGGCTCTATGCCGAAGAGCTTGTAGACCTGGAAGTAGGCCACCAGCGACAGGGTCAGCCAGTTGAGGGCGGGACCCACGTAGGGCACGAAGCGCGCCAGCCCGGCCAGCAGGGCCAACCCAATGGCATAACTCACGCCCAGAGTGGTGAGCACGATTGTATATACAATGACGGTCAGGAAAAAGATGATGATCTGTCCGCGCAGGAAGGCGTTCCAGATGCGGCCCAGTTCGCGGCTCAGGCGCGCAAGGTCATCGCCGTAGACCGGGACCTCGAGGCTGAGGATGCGTTCGCGCAAACCACCGCTTTCGAGCAGGGAGAAGTAGGACACCAACAGGACGAAGAAGGTCCAGCCGAGGAAGTTGGCCGCGCCGCCTGCCAGCGTACCCAGCAGGGACCCGGTACGGCTGAGCAGCGGCTGAATCATGCCCAACACCTGGCTGCTGACCTGGTTCAGGTCGAGGTGGCTGAAGTCGAACTGGAAGGGCCCAAAATTGTAGACCTTGCCCGAGGCTTCCGCGATCAGGGCGGGCAGACGGGTGAGGCCGTCTTGCGCGATGGTGACCACGCTCTGCACTTGTTGGACCAATCCCACACCGCTGACGGTCAGCAGGCCGAGCAGCAGGACCAGAATCAGCAGGTAGATGAGACTGACCGAAAGTCCCCATGCGAGGCGTGTGCGGTGCAGCAGGTTGGCTACCGGCTGGATGAGATAAGCCAGCAGCAGCGCCAGCACCAGCGGGCTGAGGATGAACTGGAACTTGACCAATAAGGCAGCCACGATGGCCACAAAGGTCAACGCCACCACAAGCTTGGTGGTGGATCCCCATTTGGGCGAGATGTGTTCGGGACGCTCAACGGTCATGATGTCTGCTCTTCATCCATTGTAGTCAATGCTGTCCCATTTTACAACGAAGCGGGCGGATTCCGCCAAAAGAAAAGCCCTCGCGATGGGCTCGCGAGGGCGATGGGGCAGGTGGAATTAGCAGCCGTTGATGAAGGGGAAGAACGTGCACCATAGATAGTTCGCGTCGATATAGAAGAGCGCCGCGACGCACAGACAAATGAAGAACAACACACCCACGATGATGAAGATGGGCAGCAGATTGTTCTTCTTGGCCGGTGGGGTGTAGGCCCCGGGGACCTGTCCCGCATAGTTCTGCACAGGCGGGGGTGGCGCCACAGGGGCCGGGGCGGGAGAAGCCACGGGCGGCATGCGCACTGCGTTGCGCGGTGAAGCGATGGTGGCGCCCGGGTCGATGTTGGCGGCATCGTACATTAGGACGATCTGCTCGCCAAGGGCAACCACGTCGCCCGCCTTGAGGACGTGCGGTCCGCTTAATCGCTGGCCGTTGACGAAGCTCCCGTTGGTGGATCCCAAGTCTTCGAGCACGTACTTGCCGCCCTGGAAGGTCAGGCGGGCGTGACGGCGGGAGACCTCGGGGTCATTGATGGCCACTCCGTTGGTCGAATCGCGCCCGATGGTAAGCTGATCCCCTTCGAGAGGATAGACAGCCCCCGGCGTGGGGCCTGAACGCATTACAAATTGAAACGCCATAAACTCCTCCGAAAAACGACCAATTTTGATGTAGTGTAAAGGCTTCAAGTCAAAAAGTCAACGTGTACTTTGGTCTTACCCATGGAAGACACCCAAAGGGTTGTACCCACTGAAGCCTGGGAAGACGGTCTCCAGGTTGGGGTTGCCCAGGCGGGACGTGAGCAGCTCGCCCAGCACCTGGCGGAAGTCGGTGGTGACGGCCAGGTCGGCGTGGTCGTACAGTTGCTCGTTGCTCAGTCCGGGCCATTGGCCGAAGACCTGTCCACCATTGACGCCGCCTCCCAGCGTGAGCATCACCGAGCCGTGACCGTGGTCGGTGCCGTTGGATTCGTTCTGTACCAGCCGCCGCCCGAACTCGCTGATCACCATCACCGAGAGATGGTTGGTGTAGCCCGAGTCGAGGTCTTGATAGAAGTTGGCCAGTCCACTGCCGAGCGAGGAAAGCAGGCCGGCCATGTAGCCGCCCGCGCCGTCGTTTTGGTACTCGTGCGTGTCCCAGCCGCCAAAGTCGACGGTGGCGACCTGCAAGCCCTGTTCGAGCTTGATCATCTGCGCCACGGTCTGGAGTTGGCGCCCGAAATCGTCATCGTTGTAGGATGCGCCGTTCGAGGGAACGTAGTCCTGACTCACCAGCGGTTGCACCACATCCAGTGCATCCAGGGTGCGGCGGCCGACCTGTTCGAGCAGCGTGTTCCCTCCGTACATTTTGCGCAGTGCTTCCTTTTGCTGCGCGACCGTGCCATTGTCCCATTGCGAAAAATCCGACGAGGTATTCATGCTGACCGTGGGCGTGTAATTTAAAAGTGCAGTAGGCAGGCCGTTGGTCGATACGGCGGGAACCAACCCCGTCGAGCCGCTGGGGGTGGATTGCAGGTGACGTGTAATCCAACCTGTGGACGTATTCTTGATGCCCGGGGTTCCCAATTCGATGAATTCCTGTGCGTCGAAGTGGCTGCGCGTGTCCACGTTCAAACCCGTGGCGTGGACCACAGCCATCTTGCCCTGCTGATACAGGTCGTACAGCGGCGAGAGTGCGGGATGCAGGCCGAACTGATTGTCGAGGCGCAGCAAGGCGTCGGCGGGGATCTTGATGCTGG
The DNA here is from genome assembly GCA_016191845.1 of Chloroflexota bacterium. Lineage (GTDB taxonomy): Bacteria > Chloroflexota > Anaerolineae > Anaerolineales > Villigracilaceae > JACPVF01. The sequence continues at coordinate 327,860 of JACPVF010000007.1, read as the reverse complement.
GGCGCGCCTTCTCGTACAGGCCGCGGTCGTCGCCGTCAATGGGCGGAACGACGTTCAACGAGTCCCAGGCGCCGCGCAGAAAGACGACCACCAGTGTGTCGGTGTTGTTCTGCGCGGAGAAAGCCAGGTTGCTCAAGCGCGCGCCTGCCATCGAAGCGATGGCGTAGGAGCAGCCCTGCAAAAAGTTTCGGCGGGAATAATTGGGCATGGGAGGTTCCTTCTTCAATACTTCGTCCTGCCTGCACTGGGCCGCAGGCACACGTGAGCGGAGGGCCGAAAGTTCTTTGAGGCCCGGGGAGATGGAAAATAATAGTTGCTTTTGTCATCTGCCCTTCGACTGCGTTCAGCTGGGTCTCGATATGGCTGGAAGAACACCGACCTACTTGACCACCACGCCTCACTTCGCTCAGGGCGGAATAAATCAGCGCATCGAAAAATCTGGGCTCATCAGGATCAGCGCGACCATGCTGCGGCCCCAGTAGTCGAGATCTTCATCGGACATTTCGTCGTTCTCGCCATAGCCCTGACGGACGAAGTCGATCACGGCCTGACGATTCTCGTCCGACATGGGGCGGCCCAGCAGACGGGGGATCCAGAAATCGGCCAGGGCAGCGGGGGTATGGACCTCGGGCGGGGTCTGCGCGCGGAGGTCGGTGCGGAGAGTGCGCTGCTGCTCCTGATCATCCATCCAGTTGTCGGTCAGGCCGACGGCGAAGTTCCAGCGATACAGTACCGACATGCTGTTGGCCCAGGCCTCCATTGTGTCGGGATAGCCATCGGGCGGACGCCGCTCGAAGAAGGCCTGTCCCATCAATGAGGACATCCACGAAACGCCGCTTGGCAGGCGAGTGAACTCGGCTTGCGTGGCACGCAGCATGGCGATGGTCGCTTCGAGCGGACGCTTGATCTTCTGGCCCCACGTCAGGCGGAAGTCCTCGGAGAGCAGGATGGTCTCGACCACGCGCTTGAGCTGGTCGGGTGCGTCGAGGTTGGCGAGAAACACGTCTGCGGCGGCCTGGATCACGGCTTCAGACGGGACGTCGCTGATCAAGCGGCGGGCCAGCTTTCGGGCGATGTGATGAGCGGTCCCAGGGTGACGGGCCAACAGGTCGAGCACGTCGCGGCCATCCTGCAGATCGGGCTGGTCGGCAGGGATGTATTTGCCGAGCACCAGTTTGTTTAAGCGGTCATGCCAGGGTTTGTAGTACAGGAAGCGGCCCGACTTCTCGACGCCGTCCTCCCAGTCACCGAGGTCATCGTCGACACGCCAGCCCGTGAGACAGCGCGCGGCTTCGTAGATGTCGTTGTCGACGTAGCCGACCGCCACGCCGTTGGCATCCTTCTGGATCGTGTTCGGGTCGAGCACGCCGAGATAATTCTCCGCGCCGAGCGTGTGCAGTTCGAATAACTCGCGCGCGTAGTTTTCGTTCGGCCCCGCGTCGGAGCTGTTATTTTGATTCAGGTAATACAGCATGGACGGATGCTGTGCGACCGCTTCGAGCATCTGACGGAAGTTGCCGAGCATGTGAGCGCGCAGTACGTCGCGGTGGTACGAGACCAGCATGGGCACGGCATCGTCCTGCCAGAAATAGACGTTGAAGTGATTGTGCCAGAAATCGGTCAGCACCTCGACCAATTGTTTGCGGCTGTATACTGCGCGCAAGAAGGTGGCCTCGACCAACTCATACGCGGGTTTGCTGTACCAGTCCCAATAGGTGTCGTCGTTCATGTCGTAAGGATTGTTGACAATGTGGTCGGCATACAGTTCATCAGCGGATTTTTGCAGGGTCTCGAATCCCGCCGCCGCATATCGCGACTCGAACTCGCTGTCATCGATGGAGTCGGGATTCAACTGCTGGGCTACATAAGCACGCAATCGCTCGTCGTCGCTGGAACCGAGCGCATTGAAGGCGTCGACATCCCCAGGCCGTGGGCCGAATCCCATGCGGTTGAGGGCGATAACCGCCAGCGGCGCGGACGCCGTCGGCGGCTGGAGCGGCGGGAAGGTGGGTGGGAGCGGAGTGGTGGTATCAGGCAGAAGGGTGGAGGTCGGGGAGGAATTGTTCGGCGCGCACGAGGCCACCAGGCTGGCCGCGGCCAAAGTCCCCGCTACTTTCAAGAAATCACGACGGTGGAGTTTTTGATTCATGGGTCGCTCCTTGATTTCGCCGACTATATCACGGTGGGAGGGATGGCTTCAATCACCAAAACGGATGGGGTGAACCAGACCTCGGAAGTCTTCCCGTAGCCTTCCGAGATCCTTTTCCCTTGACAAGACATAATTTACGCTGTATATTTACAGTGTAAATTAACTAAGGAGTGAAAATGGTTCGACCTACCCGTCGACAACAGATTCCCCAACTCCGGGACGCCATCAAGGAAACCGCCTGGAGGCAGATCGCCGAAACGGGCGCAGCAGCGCTGTCGCTGCGGTCCATCGCGCGCGAGTTGGGCATCACTGCACCCGCCATCTACAACTACTTCGCCGACCGCGATGCGCTGGTCACGGCCCTGATCGTGGACGCTTACACCTCGCTGGGCGAATCTCAATTGTCAGCCATCGCCGCCCTGCCCGAAACGGACCTCAAGACCCGCTTCAAAGCCCTGGGCCTGGCCTACCGCGAGTGGGCCGTGACCTACCCTCAGCGTTATCAGCTTATCTTCGGCACGCCCATCCCGAACTACGCGGCCCCTGACGACATCACCTTCCCTGCGGCTGCCAATGCCATCGTGCCGCTGGCGACCACCATCCAGGCGCTGTACAACAGCAGACAACTTCACACTGAGCGGCTGGCCTCCATGACGCCTGCGTTGAAGTCCATGCTCGAAGCCTGGCAGAAGATCGAGCCTGCTGACCTCGAAGTGCTCCACCTGACCATCGTGGTCTGGAGCCGTGTGCACGGCCTGGTGATGCTCGAGATCGGGAATCATATTCCGCCCGTCATCGCCGACATGGGCGAGATCTTCCGCCGCGAGATCGAGACCATGCTGCTCCAATACCTGTAAGCAAACACTTTGTAGTCATCTTTCAAATCATTGTTTCCCGTGCGATGCGACCATCGCGGCGGTGCTCAAATGTTGCCAGAACACGGAGATGAAAATGAAAACTCTGATCCTCGACGGTTCCCATGCAGGCGACCCCATGGCCGAAAAACTCAATACGGCCTTGCATGCCCAACTCCCCGATGCCGAAACCCTCGTCCTGCGTGAGCAAAGAATCGGTAATTGCGCCGGTGATTTCTTCTGTTGGGTGCGCAGCCCAGGCTTGTGCAATACTGATGACGACAACCGCGTCATCGCCGAGAAGATCATGCACAGTGACCTGGTCATCTACCTCACGCCCGTCACTTTCGGCGGTGTCTCATCGGCGCTCAAACGCGCGGTCGATCATCAGATCCAGAATATCTCGCCTTTCTTTACCACCATCAACGGTGAGATCCATCATCAACGCCGCTATCCACGCTATCCCGATACCCTTTCCATCGGGTGGATGGATACGCCCGATGCGCAAGCGGAAGCGATTTTCCGTCATCTTGCGGAGCGCAACGCGATCAACATGTACGCATCCATAGCGGTATGCGGGATCGTGGATTCGACCTCAGACGTGGACGCGCAACTCCGTGGCTGGCTGGACTCCGTTCGTCACAAAGAGTCCACGCCTGCGCCTGCCCTGCCTACGATCGACCTCTCCTTTGCTGCGGCCGCTCCCGTCAAACGTGCCGCGCTGCTGGTGGGGAGTCCACGTACGAAGAAGAGCACGTCTGCTTCACTGGGTGGCTACCTGATGGAGCAACTGTCCGCGCGCGGGGTCGAAACTGAGACGGTGCAAATCTACACCACCTTCAACTCCACCGAGCGGACGCGTCTTACCTTGGAACAACTCGATGCCGCCGATCTGGTCGTGCTGGCCTTCCCGCTCTACGTGGACAGCCTGCCTGCGCCCGTCATCGCCGCACTGGAGAAGGTCGCTGCACACCGCGCCGGCGTGAAGGTCACACAAAGTTTTGCTGCCATCGCCAATTGCGGATTCCCCGAAGCGAGTCACAATGACACGGCCCTGTCCATCTGCGCGCAATTTGCCAAACAGACAGGCATGACCTGGCTTGGGTCGCTGGCCCTGGGGGGCGGGGAGGGCCTCATCCACGGCGTGCCGCTTCGCGAGGTGGACGGGCGCGCGATTCCGCTCAAGCAGGCGCTTGACCTCGCCGCCGAGGCGCTTGCGGATGGACGGCCCATCCCGGGGTCCGCGCGCGACCTGATGGCTCGCCCCATCATCCCCAACTGGCTTTACCGGTTTTTTGGCGGCCTCGGTTGGAGGCAGCAGGCTAAAGGTTATGGTGTGGAGAAACACCTGCGAGACCGCCCGTATCAAAAAATTTAACTTTCAAAACGCCAAAGGAGTTTAGAAATGTACAACGTATCCATCACCCGTCTGCGCGTTCGCTCCATCTGGTATTTGCCGCTGTTCCTGCTGCATGCCATACGTACCTCGGCCCAGGCTCAAAAGGCGGAAGGTGCCCTCGGCGCGCAGACGCGTTTCGAGAAGAACAATGTGGTCTGGACCAAGACGGTCTGGCAGGATGAAACTTTGATGAAGAAGTATCGTGGGTCGGGCGCGCACCAGGTGGCCATGCGACTGCTCTCGGAGATATGCAGTGAAGCCTCTGTCGTGCGCTGGACGCAAGGCACTGTCGAACTGCCAACCTGGGAGGAGGCGCATCGCCGTATGTTGGTTGAGGGACGGCTTTCCAAAGTGAAGCATCCCTCGTCCATGCAGGCTGCGGGCCGCACTGCGCCTGAGACGATGATCGCAGGCTTCGTGCCGCCCATGCCGCCCGCTTAACCACACAAGGAGAGATTCTTATGACTCAAAACGAATTGCACGTTATTTTTGGAACAGGTCCATTAGGCAAGTGGACAGCGCGTGAATTGCTCAAGCAGGGCAAACAGGTGCGTCTGATCAATCGCTCGGGCAAAACGGACAACCTGCCTGCAGACGCAGAGATCGCCGCTGGCGATGCGTACGACACCGCCAGAAACAAGGAACTGACGCGGGGCGCAACTGCGGTCTATCAATGTGCCCAGCCTGCCTATAACGAGTGGACTGAAAAGTTCCCCCGCTTTCAGGCGGCCATCCTCGAAGCGGCTGCGGCTAATGAGGCAAAGTTCATTGTGGCCGATAATCTCTATATGTACGGCGACACACAGGGTCAACCCATCCGCGAAGACATGCCTTATCAGCCACATACCAAGAAGGGCCGTGTGCGCGCTGACATGGCCGAGGCTGTGATGGAAGCACATCGCAGTGGAAAGGTCCGCGCGACCATTGGGCGTGCCTCCAACTTCTTCGGCCCTGACGATCACATTGTCACCGACCTGGCGATCCGCCCCGCCGTTCTTAACAAGACCATCAATCTGCTCGGCAAAATGGACCAGCCGCACTCGTTCTCGTATGCGCCCGATTTCGGCAAGCTGTTGGCCACTCTCGGGACGCGCGACGAGGCGCTTGGTCAGGTCTGGTTCACGCCCAGCCCAGCCGCGGTCACGCAGGCAGAGTTCGTGTCCATGCTGGAAAGCGAACTGGGACATAAGGTCAAATATCTGGCGGCGGGCGCGAACATGATGCGTTTCCTGGGCATGTTCAACCCGATGATGCGCGAAACGGTTGAGATGATGTACGAGTGGACTCAGCCCTTCGTCATTGACACCCGCAAAGCAGAACAGGCCTTCGGCTGGAGTGGCACTCCGTTGAAGCAGGCCATCCGCGAGACTGTGGCCTGGGTCCGTGAGGATCTGGTCCGCGCTCAGTAGAAGCAAAATCAAAACAGGTCACGCCTCAGGCGTGACCTGTTTCATATTCAAACACTTCTCCAAACGCGCGGACCACTTCCTGCTTGACGCGTTCCATCGTCGGCGGTGGGAAGAGCAGGTCTTCGAGCGAGACGACGGGTTCGCCTGCCAGCCCGCAGGCGATGATGCCGTCCCAGTAGGTCATGTCTGGATTCACGTTCAGCGCGAAGCCATGACGAGTCACGCCGCGTGCGTCCACTTTGACGCCGATGGCGGCCAGCTTGGCAGGTTTCTCGCGATCCTCGGGCCGACAGCGGGGACAGCGAGAATACGCATCCGCCTGGATCCACACCCCTGTCTTGCCCGCGTGTTGACCTGCTCCCACTCCCAAACGGGCCAGCGCCGTGATGAGCATTTCTTCCAGTTTGCGCACATAGCCGACATATTCCACAGACCTGACAGGTCTTTCAGAATCGTCTCCAGGGTTGGAAGACTCCGCGGGAAACCTGTCAGGTCTGATCTGTCCCAGCGGCAGCAGCGGATACCCCACCAACTGTCCTGGCCCATGATAGGTCACATCGCCGCCGCGATCCACCCAGTGGATCGTCACGCCGCGCTGCTTCAACTGCTCCTCACCCCACAGCAGATTCTCCGCCTGACCCCTGCGCCCGAACGTGTACACGTGCGGATGCTCCAGCAACAACAACGTCGGCGGACGCTTGCCCAGGGCAATGTCCGCCGCGTAGTCATCCTGTAGTTTCCAGGCTGTTTCATATTCGATCAAACCAAGGTCGATGACATCTAATTTCATATACTACCTATAAAAACGGTGTTGGGGCGAACGGCCGTTCGCCCCAACAGGATCATCCAAAAATTCTGCGATACAGGTCCGATTCCAACAACCCATTCGGGTCACAGCGCTTCTTCAATTTCTTGAACTTCTCCACGGTCTCTTCGCCGTAGAACTTCAGCGTGGTTTCGGCTGTCGTCTCGCTGTTCTTCACGAAGTAGAAACGTCCGCCGTTGGCCAGCACGATCTTGTCATACTCCTGCAGCATCGCGGACAGGCGCTTGCGGTTGCCGTCCGTGACCTTGAAATCCTGCGCCAGCGAGAAGCCGTCATTGGCGTGGGTTAGCAGGAACTTGTCGGGGCGGTGACGTTTGGTCACGCCGAGGTAGGAGGGCAGTCCCATTTTGACGGAGAGATTCAGCATCTCGGTCCAGGCCTGAAGCGCCGTCTCCTTGGGCAGGAACGACTGGTATTCGATCAGTCCGCCGCGCCCGTAGGAACGTTCGAAGTCGGGCACGTAATCCAGCAGAAAGTGGAAGGCCGCATGACTCTGGCGGAAGGTATGTGTGCGCAGTGACGTGATGTACTTGGCATGGTTCACACCCCACCAGCCGACGTTGTTCACGAAAGGCGTCATGAAATAATGCAGCCAGGCTTTGGGCATCACGCCGAACAAACGACTGGGCAGGTTCTGATACGAAAGCTGCAGGGTCTTCTTCGGTTCAGGGTCTTCGCCCTCGTGCAGATAATTGGCCGCGTGGACCTGACCGTGGCCGACGGTGATGCAATCGAGCCAGCCGACGATGTAATCGTAATTAGGTGCGCCATCCTCGATCTGTTGCAGTTGTTCCTTGAGCGTGCGCGACGGCATGGCATGCACTTCGAGCAGCCCGGACTCAACCTTTTTCATCTGCAGCGTGACCGCGGTGAAGATGCCCAACATGCCGTAGCCGCCGATCATCGAGTAGAACAGGTCGGCATTCTTTTGCGGGGAGCAGGTGATTTCCGCACCCGTGGGCAGCAGCGCCGTGAACTCGACCACGTGCTCGCCGATGGGTCCTACACGATAGTTATTCTTGCCGTGGACGTTGGCTGCCAGGCAGCCGCCCAGGGTGGTGGTCATGGTGCCCGAGACGACGGGCGGCCACCAACCGTCGGGCAGGACTTTCTGCCACAACTGGCTGAGCGTAACGCCAGGCTCCCCACGGACGAGGCCCGTGGCCGGATCCCATTCGAGGATGCGGTTCATCGCTGTCAGATCCATCACGATCCCGCCGCCGTTGAGCGAGGCATCGTTGTAGCTGCGTCCCGCTCCGCGCGCAGTGACGGTTAATCCCTGCTTCTTGGCAAGCTGGAACACTTCATGGATTTCTTCGTTGGTCTTCGGTTGAAGACGATAGCAGGCAGTCTTGAGAGAATGCCCAAAGTTTTCGAGCTGGGTGAAAGTGTTGTTCATATTAAGTCTTCTTTTTTCTTTTTTAAATAAGACCCTAAGGGTTTCCAAAACCCTTAGGGTCTATTTTTAGAATGACATGCGGCGGAAGATCACTGATGGAATGTGGCGTATGACCAGCATGATCCAACGCCATAACCCCGAGACATATGTGACCTGCTTGCGTTTGCGGATGGCCCTGGCGATCTCATTCGCGGCCTGTTCGGGCGTGACCGCGAACATGGGGCGCGGCGCCCCGGGCAGGGTCAGCATCTCGGTCTTGACCATGCCAGGTTTGATGGTGATGACGTTGACGCCATGACGAGTCAGACGGTTGCGCAACGCTTCAAGGTAGGTGGTCAGCCCGGCCTTGGACGTGTTGTAGCCTGGGTTGCCGATACGGCCGCGATCGCCCGCCACCGACGAGACACCCACGATCTGTCCGCGTTTGGCGTTCTGGAACATGGGAGCCACCTGACTTATCCAGGCCATCGCGCCCAGCAGGTTGACCTCGACCATCTTGTGGTCCTGCTCGAAGTTGTATTCATCCAGCGCGGGGAAGTGGATCACGCCCGCCACGTAGACGAACAGGTCCAAACCACCCAGGTCAGCCACGATGCGGCACAGGGTGGCGGGAACGGACTCGTAGTCGGTGACGTCATGTTGGTAGGGTACGGCACTTTGGCCATTCGCATTGATGTCCACACAGACTTTGTTCAGCCGTTCAGGGTTGCGGTCGACCAGGGCCAGGGTATACCCCTCGTCCGCGAGTTTTTTTGCCAGGGCAGCGCCAATCCCCTGAGCCGCGCCAATCAAGATCGCCCGTCGGCGGGGTTGGAGCGGGGTGGCGGGAGCAGGCTTGAGGGTGTCGGTCACAGGATTCTCCATCAAAAGGGACTATGTTCATTTTAACACAATCTGTCTATGCCTTGATTTATAATTGGATTGCTTATCAGATTTGTCCGATTGAGACATGCGTATGATTGTCGTAATTACGATTCTTTATTAACCTTATCATAATGGAACGAAAGTGAAATGAACACAGCAACACCCAACCACAGGGCCGAGGTTTTGGAGCAGGCGCGGCGTATCGTCCTGGAGGATGGGCGGCTGTCTCAGGCGGAGCGTCAGGAACTTCTCAATCTGATCGAGACATTATCACAACCTTCACAGCCTGAAGCCGACTCGCCCAATATTGGACAAGAGATTTTGCCCCGCAAGGGGTTTTCTGCGGACCATGCTCTGCTATCGTTGCTTAAGCAGCAGGCTGACGAGTTGGATGCGCTCAAGAAACTCAGCCTCAGCCTCACGTCCAGCCTCGACCTGCAGACGGTGCTCAACGCCGTGGTGAGCGAAGCCATGCGTCTGGTCCAGCATACTTTCTCTGTGGACATCTTCCTATATAAGGATGGTGCGCTTGAATTTGGTGCGGCGCTCGATCAGTCGGGAGTGCGCAGCCAGCCATACACGATTCCGCGCAAGGATGGGTTGACCAATACTGTGGCGCAACGGGGAGAGACGATCATAATCGAGCGCATGTCTTTGCATGAACTTTATAAAGAAGAACCCTATCGAAAACAAGGCTCGATCATCGGCATCCCCCTGAAGATTAACCAGAACGTGGTGGGCGTGATGAATCTGTCGCGGACCTCGGAGGGCCCGTTCTCGCCCTCTGAACTGCGCCTGTTGGGCCTGTTGGCCGACCAGGCTGCCGTGGCCATCTCCAACGCGAGCTTGCACCAACTTGTCAGCCGGCAGGCCTACAGCGATACGGTCACAGGCCTGCCCAATCGCCGCGCTCTTGACGAACGCCTGGAACGGGAGGTGCTGGCCGCGCGCCGCACAGGATACCCCTTTACGGTGGTGATGATGGACCTGGACGGCTTCAAAAATGTCAACGACACCTATGGTCACATCGTGGGCGACCAGGTGTTGCGGGCAGTCTTCAACTACATGGCCACCAGCGTGCGCTCCAGCGACTTCCTGGCCCGCTACGGCGGCGATGAGATGACCCTCATCCTGGTCCAGACCGACCTGCCCGCCGCCCGTCTCGTCACCGAGAAACTGCTCGAGCGCATCCGCCAGTTCCGTTTCCCCGCGCCGGGCGGTGGGATCGTCCATCTGGGCGTCTCGGGTGGGATCGCCATGTACCCGATCCACGCCATGAGCGGCGCCGATCTGCTGCGCGCTGCCGACGAGGCCCTCTACCGCGCCAAGAAGCATGAACGCGGTTCCTTCCTGGTGGCGCACGGATTCACCGGACCGCTCAGCGGCCCCAACTCCTTCGATTTATAAGTTCGAAGCCACGCATGTCCTCCTGTGGGGTTATACTTTTAAATCATTGAGGAGAAGTCTTCCATGCCCCGTAAAGTCAAGATCATTCTGAATCCCATGGCCGACATGGGCCATGCTTGGCAGGTGGCCCGTGACCTGCGTGTCATCGCCAGCGAGCACGGCAATGCAGATTGGAGCGGCACGGTCTACCCGGGTCACGCCATCGAGTTGGCGCGCCAGGCGGGCGAGCAGGGCTACGACATGGTCATTGCCATGGGCGGTGATGGGACGGTCCACGAGGTGATCAATGGGCTGATGCAGATCCCTGAGGAGCGCCGACCCATCCTGGGCGTGGTGCCCGTCGGCTCGGGCAATGACTTTGCCCATGCCATCGGCCTGCCCAAGCAGTCAGACCATGCCCTGGCGCACGCGCTCAGTGGTCTGCCCTCGTCCGTCGACTTGGGTCTGATGACCGACGAACACGGCCGCAAGGAATATTTCGACAATACGATCGGCATGGGCTTCGATACCGTGGTCACCATCCGCTCGCACCGCATCCCCGTGCTGCGCGGATTTTTCATTTATCTCGTCGCCGTGCTCCAAACCATCATCCTCAACCATGACCCTGCCCATGTTCATATCGAGACCGACCGCGAATCCTGGGACGATACCGTACTGATGACCACCCTGTGCAATGGTGGACGCGAGGGCGGTGGCTTTGTGCTCTCGCCCGAGTCGAGCATGACCGACAGTACGTTGGAATTCATCACGGTGCGCAAGGTTTCGCGGGCGATGATGTTCCGCCTGCTGCCCGAGTTCCTCAAAGGAACACACATGCGCTTCACAAAACAGATTCGCATGGGTTCGTGCCAGAAGTTTAGTCTCACCTCCGACCGCCCGCTCTACATCCACGCTGACGGCGAGATCCTCACCAGTTTCGGCAGCAATCTACGCAAGGTGAGCATCGAGGTCCTGCCAAACGCGCTCCAGGTTGTCAAAGGATAAAAAGTTGCAGGTTGAAGGTTGGACGGTTACAATTTGACCGTCCAACCTTTTTGATTCCGCCCATGCCCACCCTGCTTGCCTCCCTCCAGAAACATGACCTCGGCCACCTGCGCATCGTCGCGGGACTGTGGGGGTTGGAACTGGACTCCGTCGAGGCCGATCCCGCCGCCGAAGAACTGGCCGCTTCGCTCCTGGACCCCGAGCTGGTCGCCGAAGTCCTCGACTCGCTCTCGGCTGAATCGCGTTCTGCTCTCACAGCGTTGACCGCGAACGACGGTCGCCTGCCTTGGGCCGAGTTCACCCGCCGCTTTGGCGACATCCGCGAGATGGGCGTGGGCCGCCGTGACCGCGAGAAGCCGCATCTCAAACCCGCCTCGCCTGCCGAGAGTCTCTTCTACCGTGCCCTGCTGGCGCGTGCCTTCTTCGATACCGACAAGGGGCCTCAGGAATTCGCTTTCATTCCCGAAGACCTGCTGCCGCTGATCCTTAGCCTGGCCCGCCCCGACTCTGCATCGAGCGGTGAGCCGCTGGGGCGTCCTGCCTCGCCCGTCGAGCGCGCGCACGAACTCCCCGCCACGGATCGCATCCTCGATGATGCCACCACACTGCTGGCCGCCTTGCGCATGGGCCAGGCGGACTACCCATCCGAGCCGCGGCTGCGCGCGCTGCTGACAACGGCGAAACTGCTCAAAGGCAATGTGCCTCAGGCCGACGCCGTGCGCAGATTCCTCGAATCGCCGCGAGCCGACGCGCTTCAGATACTGCGCGATGCCTGGACCACCAGTGAAACGTTCAACGAACTTCGTCTGATTCCCAGCCTGGTTTGTGAAGGCGAGTGGAGCAACCATCCACAGGAGACGCGTGAATTCCTGCTGAATCTGATCGAGGCTATCCCTGCGGGGAAATGGTGGAGCCTGTCTGCCCTTGTCCGTGCAGTGAAGGACAAGTTTCCCGATTTTCAGCGTCCTGCAGGTGATTACGATTCGTGGTTCATCAAGCGTGTTGCCGATGGCGCCTACTTGCGCGGCTTTGCCTGCTGGGACGAAGTCGACGGCGCGCTCGTCAAACATTTCATCGATCTGCTGCATTGGCTGGGTATGGCTGACCTGGCCAGCGCGGAGAGCGGCGGCCCTGTTACTGCCTTTCGGCTGACAACATGGATGGAGAAAAGAGAAGAAAAGGGAAAGATCGGCATTTCGTCCAATGGACGTTTGTTGGTACCGCGCCTGTTTCCGCGGGCGGCGCGTTACCAGATCGCGCGCTTCTGCGAGTGGGAGGACGAGAAACCCGAGGAATATCCCTACCGCATCACAGCGTCTTCGCTGACCAGGGCGGGTGCGCAGGGCCTCAAGGTGGAGCACCTGTTGGCGTTGTTGGCGAAATATTCGGAGGCGGGTGTCCCGCCGCAGTTGACCAAAACGCTCAAACGCTGGGAGGTTAACGGAACCGAGGCACGGGTGCAGAGTCAGGTTGTTTTGCGGGTCAGCCGGCCCGAGGTCCTGGAAGAGTTGCGTAAGTCCAAGGCGGCACGTTTCCTGGGCGAGAACCTCGGTCCCACCACGGTGGTGATCAAGGACGGGGCGCAGTCCAAGGTGATGACGGCGCTGGCTGAGTTGGGATATCTGGCCGAGGATCTGTCAAACCCTTCCTGATGTGTTTTGAGCCAATGGTCGATCTTCGCCGCATCTTTGCCCTTACATCGATCCTTTCCTTGGCCATCGTGTATGGCGTCCTGTGGGTGCAATGGATGACGGCGCCCGAACAATATTTGAGTTCAGACTTCATCGGTCTGTACGCCGCTGGCCGCACTGCTGCAAATGAGGGACCCTCACAGGTCTATAATCTGGCCATACAGCAGAGATATCAGGCCGAGGTCCTCGGCGTTGACATCCCACAAGGGGAACTTTACCTCTTTGCGCATCCACCCTTTTCGATCCTGCTTCCCCGACTTATCGTCACCTCGAATTTTGTTCAGTCATTCATGTTGTGGGATGCGTTGATGATGGTGTTTCTTCTGCTTGGCCTGATTCCCATTGCAAGCGTCGTCAAGGGTAATGGATTTTCACGCTTCGAGTGGTTCGTGCTGATAAGTGGCATGATACTTTTCTTTCCAGCGTTCGAAAGTCTCGTCATTGGTCAGGATAGCGCTTTCCTCTATCTTGGATTGTGTATTTGGATGTACGGAATTCTGACAGAGAGAGATGAAGCTGCAGGGTTGGGATTGAGCCTGGCGGCAATTCGCCCACATATTGCCTTGCTGTTGGCTGTGCCATTTCTCTTCAAGCGGCGCAAGGTATGGTGGTATTTTATGCTTGGCTGCCTGGGGTTGGGGCTATTCAGTCTCGCTTATGCTGGTTTTGATGGGATCGTGGGTTTCCTGCGTACTCTTTTCTTGAGCGGAAGCGGAGCGGGGTATCAATTGAACGAAAGCAGCATGGTTAACGTTGTCGCCTTATTGTTGCGCCTGTTCCCATTTTTATCTGTTGACGCTATTCACCTGGACGGGTGGGTTCTGTATTTTCTGGCACTGGCAGGCCTCTGTTTCTTTTGGCTTCGTTCTGATAGGATCGGCGAGAAGCAGATCGGCGTCGCTGTTCTGGTGAGCGTCTTTGCGGCACCTCATCTGCATTTCCATGACCTGGTTGCCTTGATCGTGCCGCTGGTCGGATTGATGTCTGTGCTTCTCCGCGAAAGGTATTGGGCTGCAAGGGATGTGGCCCTATTGCCGCTGATCTTTTCGATCCTATTGCTGGCTAACTTGTCTGCCCATTTTTCTCTCTGGGGCACCTTTTATTTTGCTGAACTCCTCTTATTGTTCGGCCTCATGTTTCCGCATCGATTTGGCTTTCGAAGACGCGTCTGGGATGTTCTAAATATCACCCGTTAAAGGTGACAGCCAACTCGCGGCCTTCGGTCTATAATCATTTTGCATTCTTTTTACCCAACAGGAGACTCCATGTCTGCAAAACTCGATTGGCTCAAGCAGGAAATCGATGGTCTGAAGGAAGCGGGCCTGTACAATCGCATCCGCACGATCGGTTCGGCGCAGGGGGCGCGGCTGGTGGTGGATGGAAAAGATGTGCTCAACTTTTGTTCGAACAATTACCTGGGTCTGGCGAACCACCCGAAGATCGTGGAAGCTGCCAAGGAAGCCACAAAGAAATATGGCGTGGGTCCCGCTGCGGTGCGCTCGATCGCGGGCACAATGGACCTGCATGTTGAACTGGAAAAGCGTCTGGCGAAGTTCAAAGGCGCCGAGGATGTGATCACCTTCCAGTCGGGCTTTACTGCCAACCTGGGGACCATCTCCGCGCTGGTCGGCAAGGAGGACGTCATTTTCTCCGACCGCCTGAACCATGCCTCGATCATCGACGGCTGCCGCCTCTCGGGCGCGAAGATCATCGCCTACGACCACAACGACGCCTCTGCGCTGGAAGCCGCCATCAAGGAAGCAGCTGGCACCTACCGCCGCGCGCTGATCGTCACCGACGGCGTCTTCAGCATGGACGGCGACATCGCGCCGTTGCCCGCGTTGTACGAGGTGGCCAAGAAGTATGACATCCTCTTCATGGTGGATGATGCTCACGGCGAAGGCGTGCTCGGCAAAGGCGGGCGCGGCATCGTGGACCACTTCGGCCTGCACGGCAAAGTGGACATCGAGGTCGGTACCATGTCCAAGGCGTTCGGCGTCATGGGCGGGATCGTAGCGGGCGATAAGACCATTATCGAGTGGCTGCGTCAGCGCGGACGCCCGTTCCTGTTCTCTTCGGCGGTGACCGTCCCCGATGCGGCAGCTTGTCTGGCCGCGGTGGACCTGCTCGAAAATTCTACTGAACTAGTCGATCGCCTGTGGGACAACGCCAAATACTTCAAGGCTGAGATGAAGAAACTCGGCTTCGATACGGGCGTGAGCGAGACCCCCATCACGCCCATCATGCTCGGCGAAGCGCCGCTGGCCCAGCAGTTCAGCCGCGAGCTATTCGAGGAGGGCGTGTTCGCCATGTCGATCGGCTTTCCGACCGTGCCCAAGGGCAAGGCCCGCATCCGTGTGATGATCTCCGCCTCCCACGACCGCGATGACCTGGGTCAGGGTTTGGAGGCATTCGCGAAGGTCGGCAAGAAATTGGGTGTGATTTAAAAAAAATAAACCGTCAATAGACACAAAAGGACGAATTCGATATCGAATTCGTCCTTTTGTGTCTTATTGCGTACTTATAGAATTTATTGTATAGTTTTCCTTAGGATTGGAGAAAATAGCCAATGACAAACAAACATGGAAAAAATAATTACTTTATTCAAAGTGCCCTAAAAGAAATCTCATTGTTTCGAAAACATTTTCACATAGTAGGTCAAGGTGATGAGGTCAAAGTTTTGGCTGAGATTTCGCCACTTGATGTTCTTAACTTTTGCAAGGAGTATTTTGCATTTGTACGCCCTACACAACTTAGTAGCTCGAAAATATTGCCGCAGGCTGATGCTACTAGGCTACGTGGTCTATATCTTGGCCAGCCAGATGCCAATATATTGTTAAATCTTATTGTTCGGCATTGCTTATATGTGGACCAGATTGTATTAATAGATCCTTTTAATGATTTGCCATATAACCAAATCGCAGAACGTCCGGCAGCATGGGTAGAAGTTTTAGTAAATAGAGCTCTGGGCCTTTGTGCACTGGAGGAGTGGATTAGGGAAGAAATTGTTATTGTTATACCAAGCTTGCTTTATTACAAGCCAGAACTACGGGATTCAATTTTGCGTAAATGGTCTATGCTGTTGCCTATCTTGACAAAGAAAAAAGTCAATGAAGATTACGGTAAATTCATGACTTTGAGACTCCTGCTAAGTGTGGAAGAAGTAAACCGTTTCTCTGTGTTAGACGTATTGGATAAAATGGGTGATAAATATTCTCTTGAGGATAAAGATGAATTGCTAAGTTTAGCAAAAGATTATGAAGAAAAGTACCCAATACGTTTTAGATTAAATCAGGAGTTTTATGATAAATATTTTAAGAGCTCTCAGAGAGGGCAAATAATTGATTTTAGTTTTGGCACATCACTTTTAGTAGCAAATGATATTGCAGATACTATTGGTGCATTTCTTATTTTTGAACACCAATTCATTTATCAAGAACTATCCGAGATCGAAAGAGGTAGGGAGACTCAAACAGATATATTTCAGCAATTAGGTATCTCATTTCAACAATTAGATTTTCCATTTTTACACAATGTTTCGTTGCAAGATGCATTAATGCTTAGAAAAAAGGGTTACTTGAGTAGGTTTAGAGTTTATCTAAGAGATATGTGGATGCTAAGTTCAGAAAAACAAAATTTGCATACACTTGAAGCGAAAACTTTTGATTTTATTGATAGACTAAAGGCAGAGTATTCTGTTTTACAACAGGAATGGGAAAGTATAAAATCTGACCTGCGAATGAAGGCAATTGCAAGTGGCGTGATTATTGGCCTTTCTGCCGGGGCAGCTTTTGTTTTTGGAAATATTGATTTAACTTTAAGTGCAGTATCTGGATTAGGGGCCGGAGTGATCAAAGAAAATTTTCTGGGTGGATATTCTGGAACTTCAGAAAGGATAAAAGAAACCAGAAAACAGCCATTATTTGTTTTTCTTGCCTTGGAAGGAAATAAAAAATAAATAATGATTGAATTTCCCCCTCCTTAACTCAAACCGCACTTGACGCCCCGCCCCTTTCCCCGTAAGATTGCCCCGCAACTTAGAACATATTTTCCCTCGCCTCTTGTCTCTCTCCTTCAGGGAGAGCGGATGGGGTGAGAGGTATTGGAGTTTTATGGCCACCCACGCGATCCGCAAAATTGACATCGACCACGAGATGCAGCAGGCGTACCTCGATTACGCCATGTCCGTGATCGTCTCGCGCGCCCTGCCCGACGCCCGTGACGGACTCAAGCCCGTGCAACGCCGCATCCTGTACGCCATGTACGACATGGGCATCCGCGCCGACAGCGCTTACAAGAAATCCGCTCGTATCGTCGGCGAGGTGCTGGGCAAATATCATCCGCACGGCGACGCGTCCGTGTACGAGGCCATGGCGCGCCTTGCGCAGGATTTCTCGATGCGCACCATGCTCGTCGATGGACAGGGTAACTTTGGCTCGGTGGATGGAGATCCGCCCGCTGCGATGCGTTATACCGAGGCCCGCCTGGCCAACCCTGCCATGGACATGCTGGGCGACATCAACAAGGACACGGTCGATTTCACGGGCAACTTCGACGACACGCTCGAAGAACCGTCCGTGTTGCCTGCCGCCATCCCCAACCTGCTGGTAAACGGCGCGACGGGTATCGCCGTCGGCATGGCCACCTCCATCCCGCCGCACAATTTGGGCGAGGTGGTGGATGCGCTCGTGTACATGCTCGAAAAATGGGAAAAACTCGACGACATCAACGTCGAAGATTTAATGGAATTCGTCCAGGGTCCAGATTTCCCCACGGGTGGGATCATCGTCGAGCAGAAGGGCGAGGAGGCCATCGAGGAGGCCTATGGCAAGGGGCGCGGCCGTGTCACCATCCAGGCCAAGGCCCATATCGAAGAAATGGAACGCGGCAAGAGCCGCATCATCGTCACCGAGTTGCCGTATCAGGTCAACAAATCCAGCCTGATCGAGCGTATTGCGGAGTTGGTGCGAGACGGTCAGCTCGAAGGTCTCTCGGACCTGCGCGATGAATCCGACCGCCAGGGCATGCGCATCGTCATCGAACTGACCAAGAACGCCGAGCCCGAGAAGGTGTTGGCCGCGCTCTACAAACGCACACCGATGCAGTCAGCCTTCAGCATCAACCTGCTGGCGTTGGTCGACGGCGAACCCCGCACCCTGACCCTCAAGCAGGCCCTGCGCGTCTACCTCGAACACCGCCTGACGGTCATCAAGCGCCGTGCTGAATATGATCTCGAAAAGGCCAAAGCCCGCGCCCACATCCTCGAAGGTTATCTGGTCGCGCTCAAGAATCTGGACGAGATCATCGAACTCATCCGCTCCGCCGCCGACGTGGACGCCGCGCGCACCAGGTTGATGAAGCGCTACAAGCTGACCGAACTCCAGGCCAATGCCATCCTCGATATGCAGTTGCGTCGCCTGGCTGCGCTCGAACGCAAGAAGATCGAGACTGAGTACAAGGAAGTCAGCGCACTCATCAAGGAACTGACCGAGCTGCTCAAGTCGCCGAAGAAGATGCGCGGCGTGGTCTCGGAGGAACTGCTCAAGGTCAGGGCCGCTTATGGCGACCGCCGCCGCACACAGATCGTGAGCGTCAAGGCAGGCAAGGCCGCCAAGCTGTTGACCGCCACCGACCTGATCCCCGATCAGACCGTCTGGGTGGGAATCACCGCCGACGGATTGGCCGCCCGCACCCACGACGACAAGGCCCCGCGCCCGAGCGGCACCGACGCCCCCAAGTGGCTGGTGCGTGTCAACACGACCGATGTGCTGTATCTCGTTTCGACGAACGGGACCGCCGCTGCAGTCGGAGTCCACACCGTGCCCGAGGCCGAGAAACTTTCGGATGGCGCGCCCTACTTCAAGGTCTCGCCGCTCAAGGAAAGCGACGAACTGGCTGCGGTCTTCTCTCTGCCCGCCAAACGCGCGGACTTCCCCGAAGAAACCTGCGTGCTGACCGTCACGCGCGGCGGCATGGTCAAGAAGAGCGCCATCAGCGAACTGCCCGGTCCCTCGGCGCAGACCTTCGTGTTGGCGCGCGTCAACGACGGCGACGCCCTCGGATGGGTGGCGTTGACCGACGGCAAGAAGGATATTCTGTTGGCCACGTCCTCAGGCATGGCCATCCGCTTCAAGGAGGACGAAGTCCGCGCGATGGGCTTGATTGCGGCGGGCGTCAACGGCATCAAGCTGGATGTCGGCCAGGAGGTCATCGGCGCGGAGGTCATCCCTGCGCAGGGTGAGATCTTCCTGATGGGCACGGATGGCAAGGCCAAGCGCGTCGAACCGAAGGATTTCCCCGCCCAGGGCCGCTACGGCAAGGGCGTTATCGCCTGGGATATGCCGCGCGGCGTCAAGCTGGCGGGCATGGTAATGGGCAAGGGCAACTGGATCGCCACGGTCCATTTGCTAAAAGCCGCCGCCAAGTCGCACCGCCTGGACGAGGCACAACTGCGCAAACGCGCCGCCACCCGCGGCGACGCGCTGGTCGAGGTCAAGGCTGGCGATGCGGTGACCAGCGTCACGCTCGGCTGGCAGGTCGAGAAGTACGTCTCGAAGAAGGCTGAAGAGCCGAAGAAGAAACCCGCGGCTGCAAAGAAGTCCGCTCCCGCTAAAACGGCTAAGAAGCCTGCGGCGAAGTCCAAGCCTGCGAAGAAGAAGTAAGAATTTTTATCGAAAATACTACACGACGACAAGGAGACATTCGATGAGTATTTTGTTGATGATCCATTCCATCGTGCGCTGGCTGATCGTGCTCGTGGCCTTTGTGGCCATCATCAAGTTTGCCATTGGCGCGTTCACAGGCGGTGCGTTCAAGTCCATGGACCGCGGCCTGTCCTCGGGCTTCAGCGGTCTGATGGACCTGCAGGTGCTGCTCGGTTTGATCTATTTCGTCTGGTCAGGGATCGCGACCTCGGCCTGGCCTCCGTATCGCTTCGAGCACATGGCCGTGATGTTGGTGGCCGCTGTGGTGGCTCACCTGCCTGCACGCTGGAAGAACGCCACGGACAAGATGCGCTTTCGCAATGCGTTGTTCGCGGTCTTGTTCGCGCTCTTCTTCGTGTACGTGGGTGTGTCCCGCCTGCCGGGCGGCTGGGCGCGGTAACACGCAATCACGAATCAAAACGCCTTCCTGAATGGAAGGCGTTTTTGTTTAAGGGGTGACGATCACGGGCGCCGTATCCGTCACGCGGACGGTGGAGCCGTTCGGGAAGGTGACGACCGTGTCCTCCAGGTTGCGGACCACGGTCAGGCCGCGATATTTGACGGTGACCGGCCAGGGGTAGGGATTGCGCCCTTCCAGGCGCACGCGCGTGGGCGAGAAGACCGTCACACCCAGGGCATGCAGAAACAAGCCCACAGGGGCGAGTCCGCTCAGGGCGTTGCGCTCGCCGATGCCCGTCCCGCGCTCAGCATGATAGCGCTGGTAGAAGGCGCGCATCTGCTTGAGGTTCTGGATGACGGCGTTCATCAGGTGGGCTGTCAGGCGGGCGGCTTCATCGCGGAAGCCGTAAGCCAGCAGCCCCTCGCCGATCAGATGATTCCAGGGCAGGTGCACGCTCATCCCAACGGAATCCGCTTCAGGCGTCGGCAGGGATGGCAGGGCGGGCAGCCCGAAGGGGCGGTCGAAGCGATCCGCCGCCAGGATGGTGCGCCCGATCATGGCCTGGGCGTGCTGTGGGTCCGACATGCCCGCCCAAAGCGGCAGGAGCAGGGTCTGATCCTCAGAGGTCAAATCCACGGTGCGGACGATGACCTTGTCCTTCGGGTCCAAGCCGCGCACGCGCACGCGTCCCACCTGGGTATAGACCTTTTGGCTGGTCGCCACCAACCCGCCGCTCTGCCACTGGAAGCGATGGCCTTCGATGATCTCGGGTTCACCCTTGAGGGCATACTCGCCGATCTCCGCCTCGGGGCGCTTCGTGGTGTGACTCTTGGTCCGAATCTCGATCTGCAGGCGGACGGGATTCTCGAACTCAGCCTTCGGGCGGAAGGAGCCCGCGCCCTCCTTGCCGCGCACGAGGATCTTGCCGCGCGGGCTCAGATGGGTGTCGCGGTCGGTGTAGGTGTACAGGGCGGAGGAGGCATCCCAACTGGCTTCGACCAACGCGTGCAGTTTCTCCGCCTGGAGTTCGAGCAGGCTGAAATCCTCCGTCGAGCCGAGCGCCTTCGCCATCAGGAGCAGGCAGCGAGACTCGCGGTAGAGCATGGCGCACAAAGCCGGGCTGTGGACGGTGCCAATGTCCACGCCTTGGGACCAGGGATGCCAGACGTCGAAGAGCGGGTTGTCTTCGAAGCCGGTTTGGAGCAGGTGCGTCCATTCGGGGACGCCGTCGCGTTGGGGATCATGGTCAGGGGAGAACCACGACCAGAAGAATTTTTGGAGTTTGGGGAAGACCCGTTCGAGGAAGGCGGGGTCGGGGTTGGACTGGTGCAGGCTCCAGGCCAGGGAGGCCAGCAGGGGAGCGGCCAGCAGTTTTCCGCGCTGACCGCCGAGCCCGGGCTTGTTGTCGATCTCGCCGTTCTCGCCTTGTGCGGCCAGGAAATTGAGCAGGAATTCGCGTCCTGTGGCGGGTGCGCCGGGCAGCAGGCTGGAAAGATAATGCGCTTCGAGCGGAGTCTGTCCGTTCCAGGCGGGGGGATAGTCGGTGCCGTCGCCCTTGTGAGAGTAGCCGTGGTCGGGCTGGCGCGAGAGGACGAACGTGGTGCGCGGAAGGTGGTCGGTGCCGCGCAGGAGCAGGCCGAAGGCGGCGGTCTGCGAGAGGGCCAGGGCGGCGTCCCAGTCTGAGTCGCCGGTGTGGATGTCGTACAGGCTGGACTCGCAGGTGCGCTCGATGCGGGCGCGCTCGGCCTCCCACGGGCGGGCAGCGGTGTGACGTGCCAGTTCGAAGGAGGTGGGCAGGCTTTCACGGGCGGCCTGGGCAAAAGCGACCCGGCGGGTCGCCCCGGGACCCAGCTCCAGGTCCAGGGCCAGTGAGGGGTGCGGACCCGGCCCGGGCTTGGGGCCGCCGGTCATGAACAGGACCGGGAAGAGTCCCCCCGTGCCGCCGGCCAACACGTTGACCATCTGCTGTTGGACCGGCATCATGTTCTGCCCGCCCAGGTGGACCAACGCGGCACACACCTCCAGGCGGATCTGGCGGGTGGCGGTGCTGCGGTTGACCAGGGTCACCCGCCCGGCCAGAGAGTTGGAGTCGGGCACCCAGAATTCGGCGTCGGCATCGAGGCCTTCGATGGGGGAGAATTCGAGCCAGAGGAAATTGGGGTGGAAGCGTTTCAGGCGTGGACCGACCGCGAAGGCCGAAGGGTCGGTGATGGATTGTCCGTTTTCGGTGAAGCGCAGGAACAGGCGCATCGAGCGCGCGCGCAGACCATAGGTGGTGCGCAGCGACAGGGCGGCCGGCTCGCCGCCGCCCAGATCGAGTTCCCAGATGTGGTCGTTGAGGTAATCGGGGGTGCACAGGCGGGAATCCGCTGCCAGGGTCAAAAACAGCGGGTCGCCGGGGCCAAGAGACCAATTGCGCATGGTTCTATTGTACGGGCAGATGGGCGGAAGGTCAAAGGGTATAATTCGGACAGCAACCCGCCGAAATTCCAGGGAAAGAATCCGCTCGTCCAAAAAACTGAACCCATCGTCCGTTTTTGTTGTTAAACTGTCAGGAAAGCATCGTTTACGAAAAAGAGGAGAAGACCATGCCAGGTTTGTATTTCGAGGAGTTCACCGTCGGCCAGAAGATCGTCACCGTGGGCCGCACCATCGCCGAGAGCGACATCTTTACCTTCGCCGGGCTCTCGGGCGATTTCAACCAGATCCACACCGACGCCGAGTTCGCCAAAACCACCCCGTTCGGTCAGCGCGTGGCGCATGGCCTGCTGGGCGTGGCCATTACCTCGGGCCTGGCCATGCGCACGGGTGTGCTCGAAGGCACTGTCATCGCCTTCCGCGAGATCAACGAGTGGAAGTTCAGCAAGCCCGTCTTCATCGGTGACACCATCCACGCCGAGATGACCGTCACCGAGACCAAGCCTCTTCCGCGGTTGGGCGGTGGTTCCGTCACCATCGTCTTCGACGTGAAAAATCAAAAGGACGAAACCGTGATGAAGGGAACCTGGGTGGTTCTGGTGGCGTCCAAACCACAGTAAACGCCATGTCCCAACCCGAACACGAAGACTCCCGCGAACGATTGCGCCGCCTGCTGCGCTCGGAGGATGAAACCCTCCCCGACCTGCCGACGGGATTCGAACCCGCCTCGGACCTCATCCCCGAGACGGAGCCTGATCCCGAACCCGAACCGCAGCCTGCGTCCGAAGAATCTCCCGCCCCTGCCGACTCGACCCTGATCCTGCCGCCCGAGCCGCAGCGTGCCCGCACGCCGACTCCCACCCCCACACCTCCGCCCATCTTCGACTCGTCCTCGACGCCCACCCCGCTGGCGCGTCCCGCCCTGGACGAGAACAACATGCCCCTGCCGCGCCGTGTGGACCAGATCGACATGGCCGGCACGCGCGTCACCCGTGCGGCGTATGAGCCGCCCAGCACGGGCCGCCGCCCTGCGCAGCAGACGTACGTCACCCAGCCGCCGCCTGCCTACGCCCCGCCCCCGGCTCCGCCCGCCCTTCCATTCTGGAGCAACATCGACTGGCGCGGGAGCATGGGCTGCCTGGTACGCGGGTTGATCGCCTCGATCTTTCTGGTCGTCATCCTTGGCTTGTGCCTGGGGTCCGTTGCGGTGTACGAGTATTACTCCATCGCGCGGACCCTGCCCAGCGTCGCGGACTTGAAGAACCGCGCCTCGCAATTCGAGACCACGCGCATCCTCGACCGCAACGGCAACCTGCTATACGAGATCCTCGACCCCAGCGCGGGCCGCCGCACCTACGTCCCGCTCAGCAAGATCTCGCCCAACCTGGTGGCGGCCACCATCGCCACCGAAGACAAGGACTTCTACAGTCACCCCGGCTTCGACTTCTGGGCCATCGTCCGCGCCCTGTGGCAGAACTACCTCACAGGCGGACAGAGCGGCGGCGCGTCCACCATCACGCAACAGTTGGCGCGTGCGCTCTTGCTCTCGCCTGAAGAGCGCAGTCAGCGCACGGTGACGCGCAAGGCGCGCGAGATCATCCTGGCCGCCGAGATCACGCGCCGTTATTCCAAGGATGAGATCCTCGAACTGTACCTGAACGAAATCTACTACGGCAATCTGGCCTACGGAATCGAAGCCGCCTCCGAGACCTACTTCGGCAAACCCGCCGATCAGTTGACTCTGGCGGAGGCTTCCTTCCTGGCGGGCCTGCCGCAGTCCCCGGCGGTGTACGACATCTACACCAACCGCGAGACCACCCTGTTGCGTCAGCAGCAAGTGTTGGTGTTGATGTACGAGGACAGCCAGTCGCAGAACTGCATCCCGGTCAGTAACAGTCCCTCGCCCGTGTGTGTGGATGCCCTGGCCGCATCCACTGCTGCGGACGACATGAAGAATCGTACCTTCAACTCGCCCAACATCGATACGCACTACCCGCACTGGGTCAATTACGTACGTTCGTTGTTGGAAGAGCAGTACGACGCGCAGACCATCTACCGCTCGGGTTTCACCATCTACACCACGCTCGATCCCACACTGCAGGACGAAGCCCAGCGCCTGGTCACCGAGCAGATCGCGACCCTGGTGGACAAGAACGCTCACAACGGTGCGCTGGTAGCCATCCGCCCCTCGACCGGTGAGATTCTGGCCATGGTCGGTTCGCCCGATTTCAATAACGATGCCATCTCGGGCCAGGTCAACATGGCGCTCAGCCAGACGCGCCAGCCCGGTTCGTCCATCAAGCCCATCACCTACGTGGCCGCTTTCGAAAAAGGCTGGACCCCGTCCACCTTGATCTGGGATGTGCCTTCCGAGTTCCCGCCCTCGGGCGACCCCAACGACACACGCCCACCCTATATCCCGGTCAACTATGATGGTAGGTCGCATGGACCGGTCACCGTGCGCGTGGCGCTCTCCAACTCGTTCAACATCCCGGCTGTCAAGGCGCTGAACTTCATCGGCATCTACGGCAAGGGCGGCATGGTCGAGATGGCCAAACGTCTTGGCATCACCTCGTTGACCCGCGACGACTACGGCCTGGCCCTGACCCTTGGCGGCGGCGATGTGTCCCTGCTGGAGATGACGGGTGCATTCTCCGTCTTTGCCAACAGCGGACAGCGTGTGCCGCCGGTGGCAATCCTCAAGATCACCGACTACGCGGGCAACGTGGTGTACGAGTACAAGCCCCAGCCCGGCGAACAGGTCATCCGCGCAGAACACGCCTACCTGATCTCCTCCATCCTCTCGGACAACGATGCCCGCTCCTGGATGTTCGGCCGCAACTCGGTCCTGAGCCTGCCCTTCCCTGTGGCCGCCAAGACCGGTACCACCAACGACTTCCGCGATAACTGGACTCTCGGCTACACCCCCGACCTGGTCACGGGAGTATGGGTCGGTAACGCCGACTACACCCCGATGGTCAATACCACCGGCCTGACCGGTGCGGCCCCCATCTGGTCGCAGTTCATGACCTTTGCCGTGCCGTATCTCACCAATAACAACCCCACGCCCTTCAATCGTCCGCCCGGCGTGGTGGATACCGTGGTCTGCTCGCTTTCGGGCACGCAGCCTTCCAACACCTGCAAGCAGCAATACACCGAAGTCTTTGCCTCGGACCAGCCTCCGCTGCCCGCCAGCCAGGACCTGCTGCGCCGCATCAACCTGGACCTGTGGACTTTGCTCGAAGCCTCGAACGCCTGCAAGGATTTCACCGACAGTGAGAACGTGTTCAATGTGACCGACCCGTGGGCGCGCAAATGGCTCGAAAGCGGCGAGGGACGCGACTGGCTCGACCAGCATGACATGCCGCGCAGGCCGGTCTATGCTCCTGAGCGCGAGTGCCGCGCCGACGATCCGCACCCGCAGCTCGAGCTGGCTCTCTCTGACGGGCAGCAGATCACCTCGCCCATCCTGGAGATCAAGGGTACGGCCGATGCCACGGGCTTGTTCGAATCCTGGAAGTTGGAACTCGGCCTCGGTGCGGACCCGAACAACTGGGTGCTGCTGAACGGCGGCAACTCCCCGGTCAAGAATGGAACCCTGCACCTGGTGGATTTATCCAACCTGCCGAACGGAGTCTTTACCCTGAAGTTGACTGTCGTGGGCAAGAATGGCGAGGTCAGCAAGTCTGTGCGCCTGAACCTTGACCTGGCCACGCCCACCCCGCCGCCCACATCGACCGAACTGCCGCCTACCCTGCCTCCGCCGACGCTGCCGCCGCCCGCCACCGACACACCGACCTCTCCGCCGCCTCCTGCTACGGAGACGCCGACCCCCACGCCCACCCCCACGGAGACTCCCACCACGGGACCTTAACCATGCGCTTCGAAGACCTGACCTGGATGGATGTAGAGCGTTACCTCGAGCAGGATGACCGCCTGATGCTGGTCCTCGGCTCGACGGAACAACACGCCACCCTCAGCCTGCTCACGGACGTCAAGATTCCCCTGGCCCTGGCGGACGCCGCCTCCCAGCAGACGGGCGTGCTGGTCGCACCGCCGCTCAACTTCGGGGTCTCGCCGTACTTCCTGGCCTACCCCGGCACGCTCAGCCTGCGCGTCTCCACGCTCAACGCCGTGGTCGAAGACGTGGTCCGCTCGGCGGTCGGCTATGGCTTTCGGCGCATCCTGGTGTTGAACGGCCACGGCGGGAACGCGCCCGCGCGCGTCCACCTCAACGATTTGATCAACCAACTGCCCGGCGTACGTCTGAACTGGTATGACTGGTGGCTGTCGCACTCCACCGAGGCGGTGGCTGAACGGCACAACATCAAGCCGACCCATGCCAACTGGCTGGAGGCCTTTCCGTTTACCATCGTCGAGGAACCGCCCAGCCAGCCCAAGGTGCCGCCCAAGGTCCCCAGCCCGATCATGGACGCGAAGACCGCGCGCCAGGTGTATGGCGACGGCTCCTTTGGCGGTCCGTACAAAGCCAGCAAGGAGATCATGCACGAACTCTTCGCTGCTGCACTGGAAGATATTTTGATGTTGTTGAAGTTTGGAGAATAACGAAACGAAGAGACGGTCACCTTCAAGGTGGCCGTCTCTTTTTTACCATTTCCTGCGCCGTGCCTGGACGTCGATGACGGTCAGGTCGTCGAGGAAATTGATGGTGTGCGTGGCGAGGAACCCCTTCTCGAGCGGATCGAGAGTCTCCACGGTAGTTTCGGCGTATTCGGTGGTGGACAGTTTGTCGATGCGTTGAAGGTGCAGAGCGCCGCCATACCGGCGCGAAGAATCCTGCGCGGGGCGGATCAACTGTCCGCCGCGGCGGAAGATGCGACCCGCGGGACGCGCGGTGCACACGTCCGCCACGATGGGGTTGAGCGGATGTGGGGTCCAGGCCTCGGAGAGGGGATTGTCGGCGTAGAACAGGTGCAGCGAATCCCAGGTGGCGTTATTCTCGTCGTCGGCGAGGTTGGCGAACAGCCACCAGCGGCCGTCATGCTCGATCAAGGTCGAGTCCACGGCGCGGAATCCGCTCATCAGGGTTTTCTCAAAAGCCCATTGGTCGGGGAAATGTTCGCAGCGATAAATCTCGATGGTGCGGTTTCCGCCCGTCTCGGGGATCATGTACCACTGACCGCCATGCTCGAACACGAATGGATACGAGAGATGATAGGGCCGTTCGAGGATGATGTCTTTGCGCGCGATGCGGTTGTGCTCGTCGAGCGTGATACAGGCGAGGATGCCGCGCTTGAGGGCGAAAGGTAACTCTTCCAGGAAGATGTAGCGGCGGCCATCGCGCTCGACCAGGAACGGGTCGGCCCAGAAGCGGTCGCGCGGCGGCTGGAGCGGGGTGAAGCCATTCCAACTCAGCGCGGAGTCGCTTCCACGCGGAGCCAGCATCAGCATCCACTGATCGATGCTATAGAGTTTTGGGAGTCTGGCGCGCAACCAGCGGAAGGCTTGTTTGAATCCCAGTTCACCGATCTGCAGCGGATTCGGCGGAATGGCAGGCAGGGACACGGGCAGGGCGGTCGTGGCGGAGAAGAAATCCGCTTCGCCGCGCTGGGCCAGTTGACGCAGGGCACGCGGCACCAGCGAAGCCGTCCGCCAGAACAGATGCATCTGATTGCGTGAGAGGGATTGCAGGTCGCTGACCATCAGCGAGCGGGCTACGATGCAGGGAGGCTGGCCTGTGCGGACCACTTCGAGGTGGCAGGCTGTGATCGGGTCGTTATTCCAGAGTTCAAGCCAGCCAGGCTGGGAGCCAATGCGAACGCGGCGCACGCTCCAGACGCCGAAGCGGGCCAGCGGCGGCAACTCTTGCGGGACCGTGTCCAGGGCCAGGTTAAGCAGTACGTCCAGCCGCAGGGCCTGGAGTTGCGCTGAGACTTCGCCATGCAGACGCGGCAGGTCGGCGGGCAGGGAGGTCAGGTCCCACGGGCTGGGCTTGGGGCGGAAGACGCGGCGATCGAGGGCGAAGTAGGCGCGGAAGAGGCCATGGGTGAGCTCGGGCTGCGGCAGGATGAGTGCCGTCACCAGTTCGGTCTCGGGCTGGGAACGCAACCGCTCGACCAGACGCACGGCCCAGGTGGGAACCGTTTCAGCGGGCAGAATCAAGCCGATGCGGAGTGTGTTCATGAGAGGATCTTTCCGAAGGGTGTTTCGCCGTGGGTAAGGACGTAGAAACTGCGTGGAGCATCGCCGCGCTCGAAAATGAAGTCGGTGATGATGTAGCCTGCGGCGAAGGCCGTCTCGAAGACTTCACGGGTGAAGAATCGCCAGTCGCGGGCCAGGGCGAAGTCGGCATCCTTGAGGGCCAAAAAGTCGCTGGGGATTTCAGCCAGCAACAGATGCTCCTCGAAGGGCGGGACATGCTCGGGCGGGCGGGACCAGGCCGAGGGTCCGCGCTGCAGGGTGTAGAGCGGATGCAGCTCGGCTTCGGTGAAGTCGTGCAGCTTGAGGGTTGGGCGGGCGCGTTTGCCGAGCCGGCGCTCGACGCGGCGGGTGTTGACCCACCAGTCGACCTGGAATCGGTCGGAAGGCAGGCCTGCGTTCAGACCGTCGCGCATGTCGCCGTATTCGGAGCGACGGTAGGTATTGCAGACCGCGCCGAGGCGCGCAATGTTGAGATGGGCATTGCGGCTCATCAGCGGATCGTAGGTCCAGGTGATGTGGTCGAGCCCCTGGTGACGGACCATCTGCCACTGGGCCCGTTTGAGGGCAAAGCCGAGTCCGCTATCGCGATGATCGGGATGGATGCCCATCATGTGCGAACAATGCTTGGCGCGCGGACCGTCGGGCGTGGTCTCCAGCCCGGGGAAGCCGAAGACGAAGCCGACCAACTGATCGTCGGCGAAGGCGCCCAGCACCAGTCCGCCGTTGTGGACGGCGGTGATGAGCATATGGGCGGGCACCACATCAGTTTCGCTGCCCGGCCAGACGGCGCGCTGCAGGTCTTCGACAGCGGTCATTTCTTCGGGAGTTTCGATCAGACGGATGAGGGGAGCCATGTGCGGGTTATTTGCGCATGCGGGCAGGTCGCAGGTTGGAGGCCCACTCGGTGAAGCGCTGCCACCAGGGCTTGGTCGCCAGGTAGTCAAGGCGGTAGGTGAAGCGGGCGGGCATCAGTCCGAAGGCGCGCGAGGTCGAGTCGGCGGGACAGGTGCGGCTGACGAAGATGTAGTCAATCCAAAAGGAGGAGGCGGGGAAGTTGGGGACCACACTTTCGAGGAAGATGGTCAACGCGCGCAACACCACGGGCGGAATCTCGATCAGCAGGCGCGGCGCGTGGATGGCGTTCATGATGATCTCGACCACCTGCCTCACGGTGAAGTACTCACTGCCGCCCACTTCGTAGACCTGGTTGAGGGTCTCGGGATTGTCATAGGTCCACAGCAGGCAGGCCACCAAATCCTCGACCCAGATGGGCTGGATGAGCGGCACGACCTTGGCTTCGTTGGCCGGCAGGAAGAAAATGCCCGGGAAGGAGCGGATCATGCGTGCCAGGCCAGTGGTGAAATGGTCTTCGGGACCGTACACAACCGCCGAACGCAGGATGGTGTAGGGCACACCCGAGCGGCGGATGGTCTCCTCGGCGATGCCCTTGGCCTTGAAAACGGGGTAGGCCGAGGCGCGTGCCGCGTCGAGATGGCTTAAGTAGATGAAATGCTGTACGCCTGCATCCCGCGCTGCTTCGACCAGGTTGCGGGTGCCTTCGATGTCGGTGACACGCAGGTTGGCGTCGCGGCCCTGGGATTCGGCCCCCGCCAGGTGGATGATCGTGTCCACGCCGTTGAGCGCGGCGCGCAGACCGCGCGTATCCGCCAGACTGACTACGGCCACTTCCACGGGAACGCCCTTGGGCAGGAGCGGAGTGCGCCGCGAAGGGCGGATCAGCACCCGCACCGGGTGTCCTGTCTCGAAAAGCTGCCGAACCAAGGCCCGTCCGATGAATCCCGTGGCGCCAGTGACCAGAATCATGCGGAGGATTATAGCAGATGGAAGAGGGCGGGCGGAGGGCTCCGCCCTGATTTTTATCGCCGAATTGAAATGGAAGAGCGCCCTGCCGATGCTACAATAAAATGAATCTGAATTCATTCCTGTGGAAACAGGCACAAGGAACATCCTTTGGATAGCAATTTTCGTTTTTCAAGCTTCATGGAAAAAGTTGCAATACGAAAGTGGAGTCGCAACTATTTCTGGATATTGGCTGGTGTTTCCCTTTTATATCTTGGTACTTTTCCTTTTCTTCGGATTCCCGCCCTGATCGCGATACCGTCTATTATTGCGGGATGGTTTTACTACAAGCGAGGCGGGTTTATCGCGGGGGTGGCGGTTTTTTTCGTCAATCTATTTCTGATCGATAAGTTCCATGTTTTCGAACCAAATCAATTATTTCAGTTGTCGAATGGCATTCTGGCAGGGCATTTCTTTATTCTGCTTACCAGCTTTGGCGTGGGGTATCTGCGCCGTGAAATCGAGAAATTGTATTTGGTTCAGACGAAGCTTCTTTTTCGGGACCGCCATCTCACTTTGGTGAATATGGCGACTCGCACCATTTTGGAGAGCAGGGATCCCGCCGATCTTTATTTCCGCCTGCTGCTTATTCTTGAAAACTTGTTTGTAGCCGACTACGCCTACTTGACCCTGTGGGACCCCGCATTGCAGCAAGTCACCCTGGTCGCCTCCACGCGTAACCCAAATCAGCCTCTTTTGGGCAATGTCCTGGACTCCGAAGATGCTGCGACTACGCGGTTTGTGCTGGACAGTGGACAGGTCCTGTTCATCGAGGATGCCCAGAATTCGCCCTATATGGTGAATCCCGCGCCTTTCCGAGAATTTCAACAAATTACGAAGTCCGCCATTGTTGTTCCACTGGCGACAAGAGAACATAAACTGGGAACCGTGATTCTTGTTTTTGATGAGGCTCAACACTTCAATCGGGAAGAAATTTCTTATTTCGAACTGACGGGCGCGCAGATCACACTGGCATTGAATAGCATCCTTCAGGAAAGGAAGATCGAAAAACAACTCAAGGAATCCCAGATTCTGTCTGCAATCGAACGTGCACTGAGTGAATCCGAAAAAGTGGGGTTGAATCTAGTGCTCCAATTGATTGTGGATTCAGCCAAGGAACTGATCCCAAATGCCACGAACGTCGTGTTGCATTTGCTCGACCCAGAGCAACAGATCCTGACCCCGCGGGCGACAACCGCAATGGATGATACGGGGGATGGGGCCAGGACCCCATTGAAGATGCGTCTGGGGGAGGGGGTCGCAGGCCAGGTGATGGAATCTGGTCAGCCCATTGCCATCTCCGATGTTCGGACGGACTCCCGCTATTTGCATCAGTCTCTGCCGGTTTCCTATCGTTCTCTGATCGTTGCGCCGGTCCAGATCAACGACCGCCGCCTGGGGACGATCAGTGTCCATAGACAGGGGGTGGGCGCGTTCCACCCGGATGAGATCTCGTTGCTCACTTCGCTGGGTATCCGTGCCGCCATCGCCATCGAGAACGCCCACATGCTGGAAGATATCCAGTATGCGTTGAAGGAAACCAATGCTTTGTATCTGGTCAACCAGAAGTTATTGGCCGTGCTCGATCCCCAGGAGTTGATGCAGGATGTGGTGGAGTTCCTCAGCGAGACTTTCGAGTATTCCTATGTCCAGATCTTTGTCGCTGATTCCGCCACGGGTGATTTTGTGATGCGCGCTGGCAGTGGTGAGATTGGACGTCAATTGCGCCAGCAGGAATATCGTTTGCGGGCTGGTGAGGGCATCGTGGGTTACACTGCCGAGACAGGCAACCCCTTCTTTACCAATAATGCGGACAAGGTGGTTACCTTTGTTCGAAATCCGTTCCTGCCTGAGATCCAATCAAAATTAACCGTGCCGGTCAGGGTCGAGGGACACATCCTGGGTTTGCTGGACATCCAGCAACTGCCGCCCCGTCAACTTACCCAACGCGACCTGCAACTGGTCAGCGCAGTGGCCGACCAATTGGCGCTTGCACTCCAAAAGGCCAACCTGTACGCCGATTTGCAATCCTCCCTGCAAATGGAAAAGTCCATGCGTAACCAGCTTCTGCTGGCCGACCGCCTGTCCACGATGGGACGCCTGCTGGCCTCGGTTTCGCATGAGTTGAACAATCCCTTGCAGGCCATCCAGAATGCGCTTTTCCTCCTGCGTGAGGAGCAGGGGCTTTCCGAACAAGGTCGCCAGGACCTCGACATTGTCCTGTCTGAATCGGAGCGCATGGCTGCCCTGCTCGCCCGCCTGCGCGCCACATACCGCCCGGCACACACCGAGGCTTTTCATCTCATGCAGGTCAACGACATCGTCGAGGATGTGCATGCCCTGGTCGCTACTCACCTGCGCCATAACCAGATCTCCTTTGAGTTCCATCCCGATCCGTCCCTGCCTCAAGTCCCTGGCCTGCCTCATCAGATTCGTCAGGTGGTGCTCAATCTGTTGATGAATGCCGTCGAGGCCATGACCGAGGGCGGACGCCTGATGGTCTCTACGGCCTATTTTGATCAGGCCCAGGAAGTGCTCTTGCGCGTGGCCGACACCGGCCCCGGTATTGACCCATCCATCCTATCCACCATCTTCGACCCCTTTGTCACCAGCAAGGATTATGGCACCGGTCTGGGGCTGACCATCTCCTATGACATCATCCACAAACATCATGGGCGTATCCAGGCTGGGAATGATCCAGAGGGCGGGGCAGTCTTCAATATCTGGCTGCCAACGCAGGAGAAACAGGCATGAAGATCAGCGGTCACATATTGGTCATTGATGACGAGTCCGTGGTGCGCACGACCCTGGCGCGCATTTTACAACAGGCGGGGTTCGAGGTTACCACGGCTGAAAATGGCGAGCAGGGACTGGCCTTTCTCGAAGGCGCGGGTTTCGACCTCGTTTACATGGATCTGCGCATGCCCGGATTGAACGGGCTGGACGTGCTCAACCTGATCCATACCCGTTATCCCACCCTGCCGGTGTTACTCTTCACCGCCCAGCCCGACGTCAGCTCGGCAGTGGAGGCCCTGCGTCGCGGTGCCACCGACTACCTGCTCAAACCGCTCAAGCCGGAAGTCATCATCGAACGCACCAAGATTGTGCTTGCCAGCCAACAGCGTGAGCGGCGCAAACGCGAGCTCACCGATCAGATCGAGTCATTGCGCACCGAGTTGAAAAGCCTGGAAAACGGCGGCGAAATCGAAGTCGTGCCCCCGCAAGCCATGCCCGCCTCCGAACGCTTCGTCCGCCGCGGCCAGATCAGCCTGGACCTGCATACGCGGCGGGTTTTGGTGGGTGAGCGCGCCATCAACCTGGCGCCCACATCCTTCGAATATCTGCTCGTGTTGGTGCGTCATGCTCCCGAGGTGGTCGGATTTCAGACCCTGGTGGCTGAGGCTCAAGGCTACCAGGCGGACCTGCGTGAGGCCCAGGAACTTGCCAAATATCATATTCACCAGGTGCGACAGGCGGTGGAGGAGGATGCCCATCGCCCGTCGCGTGTGATTACCGTGCGCGGGACGGGCTATCGCCTCGTGGCGGATTGATCCCACCCACAGCCAGGATTCCGCTTTTTGCGTGGAACCAGCCCTCGGTCCAGGACCGGGGGCTGGTTTCGTTTTGCCAACTTTTCCCAACCTTTTGGCGACTCATCCCAACCGCTCTGGACGGCGAATCGTGGAAAATGGGACCGATGGACACTTATCTTCAGCCCCATTCAACCGTCCGTGTCCTGGTGGTGGATGACCACCCCAGTACCGCAAAAACTCTTGCACGCGCCATTGCCCAACTCGGCCCCCAGGTCGACGTCACCCACGCCACCAGCGGCAAGGAAGCGCTCGAACAGGCGTCCGCCGACTCGGTGGACGTGCTCATTACTGATATGATGATGCCCGGCATGAATGGGCTGGAGTTGATCGACAAGATGCAGTCCAATCCTGGCGGGCGTCCTGCACACACCATCCTGGTGACCGCCTACGACGTGCCGGGCTTAAGGGAGACGGCCCGTCGGTTGAAGGTGGACGAGACCATCCTCAAGCCGGTTCATCCTGAACATATCTGTCAGATCGTGAGCAATATCATCAGCTCCATGGGGCCCGCCCCGGCTGCGGTCGAGCCTGAGGTGTCCAAACAGCCGTTCAAGATTCTGATCGCGGACGACGTGCCTGACAATGTCACTCTGCTTTCCCGATACATGCATAATGAGGGCTATTCATTTACTACTTCCGCTACCGGTATTGAAACGCTGCTCAAGGTCCGCACTGAATTGCCCGACCTGGTGCTGCTCGATGTGAACATGCCCGACAAAGACGGGTTCGCCGTACTGGCGGAAATGCGTTCCGACCCGGTATTGGAACACATTCCGGTCATCATCCTCACCGCTGCCCGTTTGCATCCCAACGATGTGCAGGTCGGCCTGAACCTGGGTGCGGACGACTACGTCACCAAACCCTTTGACCGCCGTGAGCTGCTTGCACGCATCCGCGCCAAATTGCGCGCCAAATCCTTCGAGGACGCCATCCGCCGCCACAATCGGCAGTTGAGCATCCTGCCCGAGATCGGCAAGGAGTTGAGCGCGCGTCTCGATCTGGATGAACTGTCCAATGTGATCTTGCGCCACACGGTCGAAACGCTGGGCGCCCTGGTAGGACATGTCATCCTGGTGGACCCACGGCACGTCCTGCAAAAATCCCATCGCGCAGATTCCCACCACGGACCGATGGTGGAATGTCCGCGTATGGATAGTTTCCTGGACGAACTCAACGAATCTCATGCGGGTTTGATCGTGAATGATGTAACCGCTGAACCGCGCTGGCAGTTGCATGTCGAGGATCCCACCCGTTCGGCGGTGATCGTTCCGATGTTCGGCAGGGATCATCTGCTGGGTCTGCTGGTCCTCGCACATGAGCACGCGGGATACTTTCAAACGGATCATCTCCTGTTGCTGCAAGCCATTACCAGCCAGGCGGCCATTGCCATGGAGAACGCCTTGCTGTACGAAGACCTCTCCCATCAACAGAGGCGTCTCTCGGTGGTGTTGGAGAGCGCTGCTGAAGCCATCTTCCTCTTCGATGCGGAGAGCTGCCTGCGGCTGGTCAACCCGGCCGGCGAGAAATTGTTTACCGATTTCAATTCCAATTTAAATCAACCGCTTGCACGGGGCCAATATGACATGCTGATCAACCTGCTGGAGCAGGCCCGGCTATCCGGCGGATTGAAAACAGGGGAGCTTCAGTGGCCTGATGGACGTACCTTCGATGCGCTCATCACACCCATCGAAGGCGGCAGTGTGGTGGCGGTCTTGCACGATGTGACCTATTTCAAGCAGGTCGAGCAGGTCAAAAACGAGTTTATCGCTGTCGCCTCGCATGACCTGAAGAATCCCATCATGTCCATTTCAGGGTACAGCGATTTGTTGATCAAGGCTGGCCCGCTGACAGACCTGCAGTCTGGTTTTGTACACCGCATCCAGAATGCGGCCAAATCCATGAGCGAATTGGTGCAGGACATGCTGCAACTGGCACGGGCCGACATGAATGCGGAGCAAAAGAACGAAAGCGTCGAGATGAGTTCTCTGTTGGTGGAAATTGTGGACGAATTCAAAGACCAGGCTTCCATTCGCAAACAGACGCTCGACTTTATACCCCTTTTGCAGCTTATGCATGTGGAAGGTGATCCGCTACAACTCCGACAGTTGTTCCGCAACCTGGTGAATAATGCCATCAAGTACACCCAGGACGGCGGGACCATTCAAGTGGATGCGCGGGTGGCGGATGGATATCTAACCGTGGGCGTGCAGGATAACGGCTTTGGGATCCCAGCCGCCGACCTGCCCTTTATTTTCGATCGTTTTTATCGGGCGCACACCGACTCCGGGGTCGAGGGGAATGGATTGGGATTGTCCATTGTCAAATCCATTGCAGAGCGGCATGGCGGGTCCGTGAGCGTGCGGAGCGAGCCCGGGAAGGGGTCACGCTTCACCGTGATCCTGCCTGTTGAAAATCCAGCGTAAAACAAAGAAGAACCATATGCAGACATTTTTATTCTCCTCTTGTGAATTCGAAATAGATTAAGGACAACGCCATGAAGAATTCATCTCATTCCTGGAAAGATATGTCGCCGGAGGCCCGCCGGGTCTTTGGCACCGCAACGTTCCTGTTCGTGTTCGTTCTGGCGACAAATATCTATCCGTTCATAACTGTCTTTCGCTCAGGTGCATTGGATATTTTCCGCCAAGCCCTTATCGTTGGCATAGGCGCGGTTCTTTACGCCCTGGTGTGTCTCGTGGGTATGGCCTTGAGCTGGCGCGGAAAGGCCCGCCTGGCGGCCTGGTTGATCGCTCCTGGATTGATCATAACGCTCGCGATCCCTGTGTTCGTTCTCTCCGGCTTGGGATTGTTGGTTGGCCTGCCAATTATCATTTTTAGCGTTATTTTGGCAGCGGTGTTACGTTTATCCTCGCGTGATATCGCCTGGCTGGTTAGTGATGGCATTTTCACATTCGCCGTATTGATCGTATACGACCTGATTGGCCCCACCCGCATCCCTGCGCCAGAATTCCTGAGCGCATACATCCCGGTGGTCATTGGGCTTCTGGTTGCCGTCCTCGTAACCATTGGCCTGCTGAATATCCGCTCTTTGTTGGCGCATTTACATACACTGCCGTCGCGCACCCGTAATTCTTTATTCATGATTTTCGGCGTCAGCGTGGGGGCAGCCCTTGTGGAAACGGTGTTACTTCGTGCATCCGTCTTGAATCCGTCCTGGCAATTGACAGTCATGGCCGGGGCAACGGCGACGGTGCTGGGTTTTGTTGTATTTGGGGTCAACTTCGTCTTTGAGGGAAAACCGCAGACGGGTATCTATATCGTCTTCGGTCCCCTATTCCTTGTCTTCGTATTGTCATCTGCACTGGTCGCTGGACAGGGAATTGCCCTTCTGGTCAGTGCTGCAGTATTGACTATCATGGCAGTCACGATTGCGTTGCCGGAGGATCGGTCACGATTGTGGTTCACGGTTGCAGGTCTTGGAATAGGCGTGATTGCGCTCCTGGTGGATTTGTATATTCCCACCGAGCGTTTGGTGTTGCCGGGTTTTCAAGCGGCCGTCAACATCCTCATGGCGGTTTTTGGTATTTTGCTCTTGGTGATCGTATTTTCACAGATTCGTAACTATTCACTCAGCGCGAAGATGGTAATCGTTGCGATGAATGCGATGCTCATCCCTACAGTGCTGGCAACGACCTACACCATTGCTGTCAATACGCGAGCCGTGACAGAGAATGCTGATGCCCAACTGTTAAATTCAGCAGCTGGGGCGGGAAGGGAATTGGATACATTTATTTCAAACAGCCTTACTCTTGTAGATACTTCGTCTCGTATCCATATTCTGAAAGAATACCTGGACCTATCACCTGCTGATCGACCGGGTAGCGAAACTGAATCTGTTCTTTATACCGACTTGCAAGCCATTGCCAACAGTAATACTTTCATCAACTCCGTCGGTTTGATGGATAAAGACGGCATCGATGTGGCGGATACTGTAAAGAGTGATATAGGAACAAATAAAGCAACCCATATTTATGTCTCTCAGCCTCTGCAAACGGGAATACCCTATTCGACCATACAGATCTCGCCTACATCCCATAAGTTCTCCCTGTATTTCAGCGCTCCCGTGCGCGATGCCAATGAAAATATTATCGGTGTGTTGCGCGTCCGCTATGATGCTTCTGTGCTTCAGCAAATATTGACGGACACTGCGAATGATCTGAATTTGCCTGAATCTTCAGCGGCCTTGCTGGATGAGAATCAGATTTTCCTGGCGCACTCCACCCAGCCGCAGGCCATCCTGAAGTCTGTTGTGCCTTTTTCACAAGATATGCTGGCGAAACTCCAGACCAACGGACGCTTACCTGAAGGACAATCGGCGAATGATCTGTCGGTTAACCTGCCAGATTTAAACCTGGGTCTAAACCAAATTACAAGCCAACCCATTTTCACCGCTGAAACCTTCGATGAGGAAGCTGCAATTGATAAGGGCGTAGAGGAAGTTGGTGTTTTCCAGATGAAAACCCAACCTTGGGTGGTCATCTTTGCACAGCCGCAATCGATATTCCTGACCCCGGTGGTGGATCTGCGCCGCACATACATAGTCTATACGCTGGCTATCGCAGTTTTGATTGTGATTGCCACTGTCCTTCTCGCGAGATACATTGCCCAACCGTTGGTGGATCTGACAGACGTTACGGGGAAGATTGCTGCAGGCGACTTGACCGTGCAGGCAAATGTAACCTCCAAGGATGAGTTTGGTGCCCTGGCTCAGGTCTTCAATGAAATGACCGGAAAACTGATCCGCCGTGCCTCAGAGCTGGCGGCAGTGGCCCAGGTCAGTACTGAGGCCATGCAAACTACCAATACCGATACTCAGCTTCAACAGGTGGTGGACCGGGCCAAGGCTGCGTTCAACCTGTATCATGCCCATATCTATTTGTTGAACGAGGCGAAAGATACCCTGGTCCTTACCTATGGTGCCGGTGAAGTTGGAAGGCAGATGGTGGCCGAACAGCGCTCCATTCCACTGGACCGAGAGCAGTCTCTTGTGGCTCGCGCCGCCCGCACTCGTACGGGCGTGATCGTGAACGATGTGTATGCCGACCCGGGCTTTTTGCCTCACCCGCTCCTCCCTGAAACCCGGTCCGAAATGGCGGTGCCGATGACAGCCGGCGATGTGGTGATCGGTGTCTTTGATGTGCAATCGGATGTCATTGGGCGTTTCACAGATGAGGATATCGCCATCCAAACCACGCTCGCGTCCCAGATCGCCTCTGCTGTGCAGACTGCCCGTTCCTACACAGAAGTCCAGCGGAATGAGGCCCTTCTGTCCGATGCCTTGAACATTTCCCGCCTTGCAAACTGGGAATATGATCTGGAACAGGATCTGTTCACCTTTAACGATAATTTCTATTCGATTTTCCGCACATCCGCTGAAAATGTCGGCGGTTACAGGATGTCTTCGGCCGATTATGCCCGTAGATTTGTCCATCCTGAGGATGCACCTCTTGTGGGGATCGAGATTCAAAAAGCCCTCGACGCAAAGGAGCGTTCCTTCAAGGCCGCAGTGGAACACCGCACCATCTTTGCTGACGGTGAGATAGGCTATATGGCTGTCCGAATCAATGTAGAACGTGATGAAAATGGAAAGATTGTGCGTTGGTACGGCGCGAATCAAGATATTACCGAGCGTCATCGCCTTGAAGAGATCAATCGTAAACGCGCGATCCAACAGGAAACTTTGAACGTGATCACCCAAAAGATTCAAAGCGCGACGACCATTGAAGAGGCCATGCAGATCACAGCGCGTGAGATGGGCCATGCACTTGGGATGAAACCCACTCTGGTGGCGCTGGAGCCGGGGACTCTGGTTAGTGAGCCTGAAGGCAATTAATGCCCTTGGAGTATGCAAATGAACATAACCTCAAATTCCAAATCTATATCAGAACAATGGGGCGCCTTTTGGCGTAACCTGCCACTTTTACAAAAAATGTTGCTTGCATTTGGCGTGCTGTTCGTTTTTTCGGTAATCATCGCGATTGTCACCTTGCTGGGTCTGAATAGTACAACGACAGCTTATAAAGATGCGTTGGTTCAAGGCATTGAAATTCGAAGATTATCCGACCAGGTGGAAATCAACCTCCTGCGTGCCCGTCGTGACGGTAAGGATTTCTTGCTGCGTTGGGAAACCGAAGGTTATGACCAGGCATATGCAAACTATGTAACGCCTTACAAGCAGGATGTCGCTGCTTTGCGCGAAAGCATTCAGCAACTTGCTCCCTTTGGTGATGTGGTTGAGACCCTTTCAACCGGTGATTACACACGGGAACAATATGAGACTGATATTGCGACCTTGGAAAAAAATGCAGACACTTATAATCAAAGCTTTTTTGCGATGGTTTCTGCAATAGAAAAAAGAGGGTCAGATGAGCAAACTGGCCTGGAAGGTGATTTGCGTACCCACGCTCACGATCTTGAAGGAAAAATTAGTAGCACGACTGGCTTGGAGCAATTGGAAATTACATTGCTTCAGATTCGCCGCAATGAAAAAGACTATATCAACCGCAGAGACCAACTATATATTGACAATGTCCATTCATTAGTATCTCAATTGAAAAATCAGATCGCGAATAGTGATCAGCTTGACTCTGCGGTAAAAACTGAGATGCTTACTCAGGCGGGTGCTTATCTACAGACCTTTGATGAGATCATAGCCGTTGATCAGGAGATTGATAAACACTACGCGGAATTGGCAAGCGCTGCTCTTGCCGTGGATGCCTCGTCAACAAAAATCAATTTGTTAGGTCAACAGCTCGCCACAGATGACCTCAACGCGGCACAGACAAACAGTACCCGAACCTTTACCTTTTCAATTATTACAGTGTTGATCGTTCTTGCCATTTCTTTCATGCTGGCGCTCGTATTATCGAGACAGCTAACCAAACCGATTCTATCGTTGACTAATACCGCACAGGAAATTTCGGCAGGAAACTTTGAAATTCAAGCACAGGTCAGCTCAGCCGATGAAGTCGGTGTTCTGGCTCAAACATTCAATGCCATGACCGCTCAATTGGGTCGGGCTTTTGCAGATGTGAACCGCCGTGCTGTTGAGCTTGCCACTGTGGCGGAAGTGGGAACGGCCACGGCCACCGTTTTGGAAACGGGCAGACTCTTACAGGAAGTGGTCGACCTGACCAAGGAACGTTTCAATCTGTATCACTCGCACATCTACCTTTTGGATGAAAAAGGCGAAAACCTGGTACTGACCGCGGGTGCAGGAGAGCCGGGTCGCATTATGGCTGCTGAAAAACGCTCCATTCCGCTTAGCCGTCAATCGCTGGTGGCCCGTGCTGCTCGTGAGCAAAAGGGTGTTACTGTCAATGATGTGACTCTGGCCCCGGACTTCCTGTCTAATCCACTATTGCCAGACACGCGCTCTGAACTGGCTGTGCCCATGATCGTTGGTGGCAAGGTGATTGGCGTATTCGATGT
The DNA here is from genome assembly GCA_016191845.1 of Chloroflexota bacterium. Classification (GTDB taxonomy): domain Bacteria; phylum Chloroflexota; class Anaerolineae; order Anaerolineales; family Villigracilaceae; genus JACPVF01. Next base: position 286,289 of record JACPVF010000007.1, on the reverse strand, counting down.
GCAGTCCGATCAGGTTGGCCGTTTTGCAGATTCGGATATCAATATTCAGACCACACTGGCGGCACAAGTGGCGGTATCCCTGCAAAATGTACGCTCGTTCGAGCAGTCCAAATCGCAGGCTAACTTGGAATCAATGATTAATACCATCAGTCAGAAAATTCAGCGTGCTGCTACGATAGAAGAGACGCTAGCGATCGCTGTTCGCGAACTGGGCATGGCAATGGACGCTCGCAACACCCGCGTAGTCTTGGAGTCTCCTGTGTTGACATTACAACGGGATGAGCAAAACGCCAAATGAGGCGAACTCGACGATAGTTTAGGAGTTGTCATATGGATTACAACAATCTTTCAAATGAAAAGCCTGCCGCCTTTCCGAATCGCCTCTTGGGCACTTTCCGCCGGATAAGCTTGGGTGTAAAGCTTCCGATGATTGTGATTGCGCTGGCGACAGTGGCGTTCTTAATTTCCACATTCCTGAGCGTTCAGACCTCTGAGACTGCTTTGATCGGACACCTTCAGGAAGCATTGGCGGCGCAGGCCGTTTCGCAAGCTGACCTTATCCGCTCGCACTTGATATGGACACGCAGTATGGCGGTGGACTTGGCTGCCCAGGCTGCAACTGTTGATTCCAATGAAAGCAATCAACTCAAGGTTATCGAATCGACCCTGGCAAATAATGACCAGATTTTTGGTTCCACGATTGCCTATGAGCCTTACCGTTTTCAGACGGACTTGTATTATTGGTCGCCTTATTACAGCCGTACACCGGATGGTAAACTGCGTTTTACCCAATTGGGTAATCCTGATTACAACTATTTTAAATGGGACTGGTATACCCTGCCCAAAGAACAGCGCAAGCCGGTCCTCTCGCCTCCCTATTATGATGCGGGCGGTGGTGAAATATGGATGGTTACCTGGAGCGTGCCGTTCTTCGATGCTAATGGAAAGGTCAAAGGTGTGGCAACCGCCGATATCGCCTTCTCACAAACACAGGATATCGTCCACCAAATTGCAGTGGGCAAACAGGGGTACGCGTTCTTGATTGATAAGCAAGGAACGCTTCTAGGTATCGGCGAGAATGGAGGTCAATATCAAATTATGATTGACTCGATGTTGATTAAAGACGCCCAGGACCAGGACACTGCGTGGAATGCACTGATTAATGCCATGGTGAAGGGCGATTCTGGGTTCACCATGGTAACTGATCCAAGCGGAAGTTCGGTGTTTGTTGCCTATCAACCAATTGGCCTGGATACCGACTGGTCGCTAGGTTTGGTATATCCCCAAGCGGAATTGTTACAGCCTGTCACGCAGTTGAGGAATTCTTTGATCCTATTCTCCATTTTTGTGGCAGTGATCTTTGCTGTTATTTTGTTCTTCTTTACCCGGACCATTACACGACCACTGCAAGAATTAGCATCCTATACTTCCCATTTCTCACAGGAGCAATTGAAAAAAGGTATTGAGGCTCGTCCGATACACTTGCAAACTCATGATGAACTGGAAGATCTGGCAAATTCCTTTAATCTAATGGCAAAGAACTTGGTAACCGCCTTCGAGACCATGGAGGAAAAAGTTGCTACCCGCACGCACAGCCTGCAACTGGCAGCTGAGGTAGGACGCGTCGTGTCACAAGTGCGCGCCTTGGATATCATGTTGAAAGATGCAGCGGAGCTTATCCGCTCGCGATTTGATCTGTATTATGTCCAAGTATATTTGATCGACCCGACCCACACTTCCCTGGCTCTCAAAGCTGGCACGGGAACAGTTGGTGTGGAATTGCTCAATCGTAACCATAAATTGCCATTGAACGCGACCTCGATCAATGGACGGGCTGCAATTGAAAAACGCTCCATGGTTGTAGCAGATACTTCCACGAGTGCAACCTTTAAACCCAATCCACTCCTGCCCCATACTCGTTCCGAAATGGCTGTGCCGTTGCTTGTAGGTGAAAAAGTGGTGGGCGTGCTGGATATGCAAAGCGCACATGCAGGTTCCTTGAGTCAAGAGACCCTGCCTGCCTTCGAAGCACTGGCCGGTCAACTAGCCATTGCCATCCAGAATGCCAGCCTGCTCGGAGAAACGGAAAGCGCCCGCGCCGAAGTGGAGCGTCAGGCCCGCCAGTTGGTGCGTAGAAATTGGAGCGAATATCTTGATGCAATACACGCTCCCGAATCCCTTGGTTTTGTTTTCGAAGAAAATCAAGTTTCGACGATTGCTTCTGCTGAAGCCGCCTGGCCACGTCAGCCCGAAAAAACGGTTACAGCTCCTATTACGGTTACTGGTGAACCACTTGGCATGCTTATCATGGAGAGCGAGAATCAGAGCCCTGAAGAAGCGGAACTCGTCCATGCGGTTGCTCGCCAGGTAGCGCAACAAATTGAAAATCTTCGCATCATTGAAAGCGCGGAGCGGTATCGCGCCGAGGCTGAACAGGCCAGTCGCCGTTTGACACGCGAAGGCTGGAAGGATTTTATGGAAGACAAGGTTGAAGAAGGCCTTGGTTTCCTGTACGACACCAATAGCGTCCAGCCAGTTGGGAATACGGAGATAGATGAAGAACAGGGACTAATCCTTCCGCTTAAGGTTCGCGACGAGTCTGTTGGAAAGATGGTTATTCAAGGAGTCGAGCCTGAGGATCAGGAAATCAGGGAATTGGCGGATGCGGTCGCAGAACGCCTGAGTGCGCACATCGAAAATTTGAGACTCTCCAGCCAGATCGAAAAACGTGCCCACCATGAACGCATCCTGCAAGAGGTTACCAGCCGCGTCTCCAGCAGCGTGACCGTAGAGACGGCCATGCGTCGAGCGGTGGAAGAAGTGGGCCGCCTAATGGGGCGCAAGGCTTTCATCAAGCTGACCGAGAAAGAGACCTTGGACAAGGGCGCCGCGTCCCAGGAGGATGCTCAATGAAAAACGGACTTAAACGAGTGTCTGGAATGCCAGAGGTGAGCCATGCATAACCAGTTAAGAAAACAGATCAAGAAATATTTTCCCGATGAGAGCCTCATCACTGAGCAAGACCGAAAATTTTTTGAGGCAGTTGATGAGTATTACAAACAGGCCGACGATGAGATCGTTCAGATCAAGCGTATCTGGAAGATGAGCGATGTCGATGTTCAGCCAGCGGATGTGAAGCCATCCAGGGCGAAAGAACCTGCTCACGGGGATGCAGAGGAGTCTCGATTCCATCAGACTATCCTGGAGGCTTTGAACGCGTCATCGCCGGATGGCATTTTGGTGATCTCACCTGAAGGTAAGATTCTCTCCTTTAATCCGCAGTTCGTGAAAATGTGGATGATTCCGCAGGAGGTGATCGATTCCCGTTCTGACGAGCAGGCCTTGAACGCAATTTTTAGCCTTCTTCAGAACCCGGATGAGTTTCTGGCAAAGGTCAACTATTTTTACCAGCATCCTGATGAAACCGGTCGCGACGAGATCTACCTGAAGGATGGCCGTGTCTTTGAACGCCATACCCGCCCGTTGGCCGGCTTGGACGGGAAATATTATGGCCGCCTTTGGAATTTCCGCGACATTACCGAACAGGTCGAAGCCGGGAATGAAGTGGACAGTTTGCTCAAGTTTGCGGCAGAAGCCATCGGTGTCGTAAATACCCAGACCGGTTTGTTCGAAAGCGTTAATGAGGCGGCTCAAAAATTGTACGGCTTGTCGCGCGAACAATTGGTCAAGGTTGGGCCCGCACAACTGAGTCCCGAATTTCAGCCGGATGGTCGCCCATCCCTTGAAAAGGCCATGGAGAAGCTTGGTGAGGCGCTCAAGGGTGGTCGCCCCGTGTTCGAATGGATGCACATCAATTCCGCTGGTGAAAGCATTCCCTGCGAAGTTCGCCTCGTGGGTATGACGGGGGCGCAGAACCACAAAGTCCGCTTCAGCGCCACTGATATTACCAATCGCAAACGCGCTGAGGAAACCTTGTTGGCCAATCAAGGGTTCCTCCAGACGGTGATGGACAACATCCCAGAAAGTATTTTCTGGAAGAATGAAAGCCTTACCTACCTTGGCTGCAACCGCGCGTTCGCGAAGGATGCGGGCCTTGCGTCCCCGGCGGAGATCATCGGCAAGACTGACTGGGATATGCCTTGGAAAGATCAGGCTGAACTCTACCGTGCCGATGATCGCCTTGTGATGGACAGGCAAGAGCCCAAGCTTAATTACGAGGAACCACAGACCACCCCCGATGGCTCGACCACCTGGCTCCGTACCAGCAAGGTCCCGCTAAAGGATGCATCTGGCAAGGTGTATGCAGTATTCGGTATGTATGAAGACATCACCGAGCGCAAACGGGTCGAAGAGAATCTGCTCCGCCTGCAAAGTGCAGTGGAACAAACGGAAGAAGGCATCGCGCTGGCCGATCTGAACGGCAACCTCATTTACTCCAACCCGGCCTGGGCGAAGATGCATGGATATACTACGGAAGAGATCCCTGGCAATTACCTGAGCATCTTCCATACTCAGGAGCAGTTGGAGAAAGAGGTAATGCCGTTCAACAAGAAGGTGATGTCGAACGGCTCCAATACCGCCGAGGTCGGCCACGTTCGTAAAGATGGTACGGCGTTCCCCACCTTAATGTCTGTGACCGTTCAAAAGGATCAGAACGGTGCCCCTGTGGGTATGATCGGAACGGCCCGCGATATTACCGACTTCAAACGCATCGAACAATCCTTGCATGAGTCCGAGGCCAGGTATTCGGCGGTGGTTAAGCAGGCTAGCGATGGGATTATCCTCATTCAGGACAATGTCATCAAGTTCGCCAATCAGGCCCTGGCGTCCATGCTTGGCTATGATCGCCCTGAGGAGATTGAAAACACGCCCATTATCAAGTACATTGCTGCAGAGAGTCAGGCATTGGTCGTTGCACGCATCAAAGCCCGCTTAGCTGGGGAAGAGGTCCCTGACCTGTACGAGACGCGTCTGTTGCGCAAGGACGGGACTACCTTCGATGCAGAATTGTCGGCTGGCATTACTGAACTGAATGGTGAGCCCGCTGATGTGGGTTTGATCCGCGATATTACAGAACGCAAACGTATGGAAATCGTTCTGCGTGACAGCCAGGAATTCCTGCAAACCATCATGGATAACATCCCAGAAAGCATCTTCTGGAAAGATGAGAACCTGACTTACCTGGGTTGTAACCGCGCCTTTGCCGATGATGCGGGGTTGGCTTCCCCGTCAGATATCGTTGGCAAGACCGATTGGGATATGCCTTGGAAGGAACAGGCCGAACTCTATCGGGCTGATGACCGCCTCGTGATGGAACAGAGGAATGCCAAGCTCAATTATGAGGAGCCGCAAACCACTCCTGATGGTTACACTACCTGGTTGCGCACCAGCAAGATCCCGCTGGTGAACACAAGCGGCAAGGTTTATGCCGTGCTCGGTATGTACGAAGATATCACCGACCGAAAACGCGCTGAGCAGGTCGTCTTCGAAAGCCAGGCAAGATTCCAGGGTCTGGTTGAAACGTTGAGTGACTGGATCTGGGAAGTCAATCCAAATGGCGCATACACATACATCAGCCCTAAAGTAAAGGATATGTTGGGCTATGAACCGGAGGAATTGCTGGGCAAGACGCCGTTTGACCTGATGCCCGCTGAAGAAGCACAGCGGGTGGCGGGAGTGTTTGGTCCGCTGCTTTCGGCACAAAAGCCTTTGGTGTCTTTGGAAAACGTAAACCTGCATAAGGATGGACACCCTGTCGTTCTTGAAACCAGCGGCGTTCCCTTCTACGATGCCCAGGGCCAGTTCAGGGGCTACCGCGGAACGGATCGCGATGTTACCGAACGAAAACGCCTGGAACAACAAATTCGTGCCGCGCTTGAACGCCGCGGTTACCAGGTGCGTGTCAGTACGCAGATCTCGCAACAGATTGCTTCGGCTACCGATCTGAACGAACTCTACAAGATAGCTGTGAAGCTGGTGAAAGAAGAGTTGGGTTACTATCATGTTCAACTCTTGCGTTATGATCCCACCGTCAATGAAGTGGCGTTGATCGAGGGATACGGTGAGATGGGGGCACGCATGAAATCCATGCGCCACCGCATGCCCATGGGGATCGGTCTCATCGGGACCGCGGCCGAAACCGGCCAGGTGATGCTGCGCCCGAACCTCAAGAACGACCCGGACTGGAAGCCGAATCCTTTGCTTCCCGAGACCAGGGGCGAAATTGCGGTCCCGATCAAATTGGGCGACGAAGTGCTGGGCGTGCTCGACGTACAAAGCAGCGCAGAAGATGCACTGGGCGCGGACGATCAATTGCTCCTCGAAGGTCTCTGTGGTCAGATCGCCATCGCCATCGAAGGGACGCGCCTGCGCAGTAGCCTGAATGACCAGTTGCTTGAATTGAATGCCCTGCAGCGTGCCAGCAGTCGCGAAGGATGGCAGGTTCTTGCCCAGGCCAAGGATGTGACCGCGTATGTGTATGAAGAAGCTTCCGTCCGCCCGCTGGCCGAAGCGGAGACGGCCCTCTCTTCTGCCGGCGTTCAGGCGGCTATTGCCCCCATCACCATCCGTGATGAGGTGATCGGTGCCCTTGGCGTCTATGAAGACGATGGGAAACCGCTATCTCCCGAAGAGCAGGAGCTGCTCGAATCGATCTCAGGGCAGGTGGCCCAGGCTTTGGAGGCAGCCCGCCTCTTCGAACAGACGCAAAGACGCGCCGCAGAATTGCAGACCGTGGCCACGGTAAGTACCGTGACCTCGACCATGCTCGACCCGGACGCCCTGCTGCAAACCGTGGTGGACCTCACCAGGGAGCGATTTGCCCTTTATCATGCTCACATTTATGTAGTGGATGAAGCCTGGAAGACCCTCTTGCTGGCGGCGGGCGCTGGCGAGGTTGGAAAGCAAATGGTGGCAGACGGTTGGAACATCCCGCTGGATCACCCGAGCTCCATCGTCGCCACTGCCGCAAGGGAAAAGACCTCGGTCATCGCTTCGGATGTGCGCCATTCCACCGACTCGCCATTCCTGTCGAATCGCCTCCTGCCAGATACCCGTTCCGAAATGGCCGTCCCCATGATCGCGGGCGACAAGGTGCTGGGCGTGTTTGACGTGCAATCCTCCATGTCTGGCTACTTCTCGGAAGAGGATGCTAAAATCTATACCACGCTTGCCGCGCAGGTGGCCATTGCCTTGCAGAATGCCCGTCTGTACATGGAGCAAGCTGCCACACTGACCCAATTGCGCGAACTGGACCGTCTCAAATCTTCCTTCCTCGCCAACATGTCGCACGAGTTGCGCACCCCGCTCAATTCTATCCTTGGCTTTGCCGATGTAATGCTCGAAGAACTGGACGGTCCGTTGACCGAGAACATGCAGACCGATCTGGCTCTCATCCAGAAGAACGGCAAACACTTGCTGCACCTCATCAACGATGTGCTTGACATGGCCAAGATCGAGGCTGGCAAGATGAACCTCTCTCTCGAGCGGTTCAACGTCCAGGATATTCTCGAAGATGTGACCAGCATCACCCAGCCGTTGGCCAACTCCAAGTCGCTGGCGGTCTTCATTGAAGCCGACTCCGACCGTAACGTGGACATCACGGCTGATCGCACGCGTATCCGTCAGGTGATGCTCAACATTGTCAACAACGCCATCAAGTTCACCGAGGCAGGCTGGGTTTCCATTCACGCTGGACGCAACGATGACCGTGTGCTCATTTGCGTGCGCGACACGGGAATCAGCATCCCGCCGGAAAACCTGGAGACCATCTTCCAGGAATTTACCCAGGTGGATACCTCCTCCACGCGCAAGACCGGCGGCACCGGCCTGGGCCTGCCCATCAGCCGCCGCCTGGTCGAAATGCACGGCGGACGCCTGTGGGCTGAGAGCAGTGGTGTCGAAGGCGAAGGTTCCACCTTCTTTGTGGAACTGCCCATCGAAGCCAGGCTGGCTGAACCCGTCGAGAAAACGGAGAAATAATGGCTACGCCCATTGTCCTTGAATGCAACAGTTGCGGTGCACAACAGCCCTACGAGCCGTTCGTCCTGCCGCTGTGCGCCAAATGCGGCTCGCAGTGGATGGAAGCCCGCTATGACTATGTTGCTTTCAAGCGCGAAATCCTGCGCGGGTTGCCCGGCCGCCCTGCCAATATGTGGCGCTATGCCGACGTTCTGCCGCTCAAGAGTCCCTTTGCGCTCGATCTTTATCCTGCCGGCGGGACCCCGCTCTGGCTCTCCCAGCGCTTCGCGCCCGGGCTGGGACATGCCTCCGTTTACATCAAGGATGAGCGCTACGGGCCGACCAGTTCCTTCAAGGACCGCCAGGCGGCGGGCGCCGTGGCTGCCATGCTCGAAGGCGGAATCCGCGAGGCGGTCATTGCCTCGACGGGCAACGCTGCTGTGGCATATGCCGCTGCCTGTGCCCGTGCAGGGATCAAGCTGTGGGTCTTTATGACCAGCCTGGTCCCGCAGGAGAAACTGCGCGAGGCGGCCCTCTTTGGCGCAGAGGTCATCCGCGTCAGCGGCAACTACGACCAGACCAAACAGATCGCGGCCCAGTTTGCCCAGCGCAAACACCTGTGGCTTGACCGTGGCTCCAATTCCATCCCTGCGCGTGAGTCGATGAAGACCATTGCCTATGAGATCGTCGAGCAACTCGGCTGGCGCGCGCCCGATTGGTACATCCAGGCCGTCAGCGGTGGGTTGGGCCCATTGGGCGTGTATCAGGGCTTTACCGAGTTATATCGCATGGGCCTGATCGAGCGCATCCCCAAGCTGGCCATCATCCAGGCCGAAGGCTGCTCGCCAATGGTGCAGGCTTTCAAAGCCGGCAAGGATGTGGCTGAGGCGGTCGTCCCCGACACACGCATCATCATCCTGTCCACCGGCGACCCGGGCAAGACCTATACTTATCTGTGGAACCTGGTCCAACGACACGGCGGCACCATGGAATCCGTCACCGATGCCGAGGCCTTCGCCGCCATGCGCGCGCTGGCCAAGAGCGAAGGTATGGCCGTCGAGCCTGCCACTGCTGTGGCTTTTGCGGGCCTGGAAAAACTGCTTCATAACGGGATCATCTCGAAGGACGAGTCGGTGGTCGTCAATTGCACGGGACACACCTTCCCGGTCGAGAAACATGTCCTCGAAGATCAGTTTGCCGTGGACGTCCATTTGAGCAAGGACCAGTCGCCCGCTCCGCGAGAGGGCCTGCAGGCCGCGCTCGAAAACCTGGACGAGAAGACCACCACCGTTCTGCTGATCGACGACAACCCCGACGACGCGCTGCTCATCCGCCGCCTGTTGGAGGGCAAGAAGGCTTATCGCGTCTTGCATGCCAAGGATGGCTGGGAGGGCCTTTCCATGGCGCGTCAAAGCCTGCCCGACCTGATCATCAGCGACCTGACCATGCCCGGTATCGACGGCTTTGGCCTGGTCGAGGAACTCAAGCTCGATCCGCGCACGAAGGACATCCCGGTGGTGGTCGTCAGCGCCAAGGATATTTCGGCAGAGGAACGCAAGCGCCTGAACGGTCATATCGAGGCGCTCTACCAGAAGGGCTCACTGCCCACCAGAAAATTCGTAGACCAGGTCATTCAGGCTATCGAAGAAAAGAATGGAGTATAAAGGAGACACACATGGGAAGTAATGTTTTATATATCGAGGATAACCCCGATAACATGACGCTGGTGAAGCGTGCGCTCGAGTCGCGCGGATATGTTCTGCTGGAGGCCTTCAACGGCCTGAACGGGGTGGCCCGCGCCGAGCAGGATGAGGTGGACCTGATCCTGCTGGATATCAACCTGCCCGATATCGATGGGTACGAAGTAGCCCGCCGCATCCGCAGCAGCGGAAAGAACAAACTGGCTTATGTGCCCATCATCGCCATCACCGCCAACGCGCTCAAGGGCGATGCTGAGAAGGCCCTGGCCGCGGGTTGCGACGTGTACATGTCCAAGCCGATCAACATTCGCGAGCTGTGGGCGCGCGTAGAGGCCTTTGTCCCTTCGCCGAAAGCCGGCGGGCACGCAGGCTGATGTGATGCAGACGAAACCCATGGCCGTTAAACAGTCAACCTCCGAGCCCCGATCCTACCTGATTGATCTGGTGTGTTCTGATTGCGGGACACATTATTCCGCCGCCGAAATCCACACCTATTGCCCCGATTGTCAGGCGCCGCTCCTCGTCCGCTATGACCTGGAGCAGGCGGCCCGCCGCGTGGACCGGGAAGAGGTCCACAAACGCTCCAAGGGCATGTGGCGCTGGCGCGAACTGTTGCCCGTGCTCGACCCGCAAAATATGATCACCCTGGGCGAAGGGGACTGCGCCCTGCTGAGCCTGCCGCACGTCGGCGGGATGCTCGGCCTCTCGAATCTATACGTTAAGGACGAGAGCAGCAACCCGACCGGGTCCTTCAAGGCGCGCGGATTGTCCGCTGCGGTCTCGAAGGCCAAAGAGTTGGGCGTCGAAAAGGTCATCATCCCCACCGCGGGGAACGCGGGCGGGGCGATGGCTGCGTATGCCGCTCGGGCGGGCATGAGGGCGCTCATCTACATGCCCAAGGACACGCCTATCGCCAATATTCTCGAGAGCCGCATTGCGGGGGCCGAGGTAATCTTGGTGGACGGCCTGATCAGTGACGCGGCGGGCATGGCGGGCCTCAAGGCCCGCGAAGAAGGCTGGTTCGATGTCTCGACTTTCAAGGAACCATACCGCATGGAAGGCAAGAAGGTTATGGGCTATGAATTGGCCGAGCATTTCGACTGGTCCCTGCCCGATGTGATCATCTATCCCACAGGCGGCGGCACGGGTCTCGTGGGGATGTGGAAAGCCTTCGACGAACTAGAGAAGCTCGGCTGGCTGAAGAACACCAAACGCCCGCGCATGGTCTCGGTCCAGGCGGATGGCTGTGCCCCCGTGGTCAAGGCTTTCCTGGCGGGCGCAGACTTCTGCGATTTCTGGCTGGGGGCGCAGACCCTGGCCTCAGGATTGCGCGTACCCAAGAGTTTTGCCGACCGCCTGATCCTCTCCGCCATTCGCGAGAGCAAGGGCACGGCGGTGGCCGTCAGTGACGAGTCCATCGTCGAGTATCAAAAGAAACTGGCCGCGCAGGAAGGCATCTTTGCCGCACCCGAGGGCGCCGCCACCCTGGCCGCCCTGGCGGCCCTGGTCGAGCAGAAGTGGATCCAGCCCGACGAGCGCGTGGTGCTCTTCAACACGGGCTCGGGGCTGAAATATCTCGATCACGCTGCCTAAAAACTTCCCATGAAAAGAAAAGAGCAGGCCGGATGGCCTGCTCTTTTGCTAATTCCTTTGGACGACGTGCAGGTGATAATGCCTGCCCTTGAAATACTCCAGGGCGAACTCCGCGGCATCCTGCGGATCGTAGGGGGCGCAGCTGAACACATCCAGGTAGATGGCGCGGCTGTTCTCCGCAAAATGCGCCGAGACCAGCGAGGTCTCGATCAACTGGGTCATGCTGAACCCGTTCACGCGCGGATCGTCCCCAAAGTGGACCACCTGCGTTTTCCCATAGCGCTTCATCTTGATTCGGTCGCATAACTGGGCGGTGAAGGTGCGGATCGCTTCGGCGTCCTGCATGAGTCCGAGGTCGCACTCATACAGGTCGATGCAGGAGGATAGCCCCCAATGAGTTGTCGGTTCTTCCATTCGTGAGTCAAACGCCTTTCTTCTGTGCTGGGAATAGGCGGACATCATATCAGGGAGTCCCCGTTGCCGAAAGGGAAAAATAAAAGGACTGTTTCCAGTCCTTTACTGATACACGATCGGTTCGATGCTCCAAGTCTCTTCGCCCAGGACGATGCGCAGGCGATTGAGCAGGTCGGCGCAGATGCGGGTCGAGTCGCTGGGGAAGTCGATCAGGTGGCCCTTGCCTGCCTCGAAGATCTGTAGCGAGAAGCGGTCCTTGCCGTGGAAGGAGATCAGCGTGCCGTACACCACCTTGATGCGGCGGCGGTCGAGGTCCTTGTCACCCGTCGGGCGCAGGATGATGGTGACCTGCTGCGGCGCATGGTCCGTCTCTTCCTTGAGCGGAACAGGGGCGGGCACTGTCGGCGGGATGCGCGGCGCGCTCGGCTGGGCGGGGATGGGAGTCGGCTCGACGGGCGCGACGGCCAGCCTCGACTCTTCTTTGACCGGACCCGGAGCGGGTTCCGTAATGGGTTCGTCCACTTCCGTCTCGGGCAGGACGGGCGCGGCCTCACTGCGCGGCGGTGTGACTTTGGCGGCGGTGTGCTTCGGCTCGGGACGCGCGGCGATCTCGGCGACTTCGAAGGAAGGCTGCCACTCATTTTCCCAGCCTGCGGGGAAATTATCGGGTGGGGGCGGCATGCCATCGTCATTCCAGTCGTTGGCCCCCCCCTCAGTCCCCCCCATTTTCCCCGAAAATGGGGGGGAAGCGGGGGGGTAAACAGGAGCAGGCTCCGCAACCTTTTTGACCGGGGCAGGCGGCGTGGCCTTGGGAGCGGCGGGAGTCGGCTTGGGCTGAGAGGTCGCTGCCGGCGTGGGAGCAGGCTTCGGTGCGGAGGCGGGCGGTGCCGCATTCGGTCGGCGCGGGGCTTCCGCTTCACTGCGCGGCTTCAACGTCGCAGGGGCAGCAGGCGGCTGTGACGTCCCATCCACCGAAACGAGATATTTGAACTCGGTCTTGATCGCATCCACTAAAATCTTGGGCGGCGTGGACTGCGCATCCACCTTGCCCTCGACCAGGATGACCTTGCCCGTTTCGAGCACAGGCTGGAACTGCGTCCAGGTCTTGGGGAAGAGCACCAATTCGATGTTGCCCTGGATGTCCTCGATGGTGGCAAATCCCATCGGCTTGCCCTGCTTGGTGACGTAGGGACGCACCACCGTGACCAGGCCTGCCACACGGACCTTCTCCTCGTGTTGGGCCTCGGGCAATTGCGCCGAGAAATAGGAGACAAGCTGCGCAAGCGTGGCCTGGTATTCGGAGAGCGGGTGGTCGGAGATGTACAGGCCGATCAACTCGCGCTCCCAGTTGAGCATCTCACGCTTCTCGATCTTCGAGGTCCTGACCAGGCGGATCTCGTCGGCCACGCCGGTCGAGCCGCCGAAGAGCGACATCTGGCCCGCATCGGCAGCGCGGAAATGGCTGGCGCTGGAGGCGGTGATGGTATCGAGCGAGTCAAGCAGGGCGGCGCGGTCGCCGAACGAGTCCATTGCGCCGACCTTGATAAGACATTCCAGCGCGCGCTTCCCCACGGTGCGCAGGTCCACGCGGCGGGCGAAGTCGTTCAGGTCCGTGAAGCGGCTCTGCTTGCGCGCTTCGATGATCGGCGTGACGGCATTCTCGCCCACGTTCTTGATCGCGCCAAAGCCGAAACGGATGCTGGGTTTCCCATCGCTGTCCTCGATGGCGAAGTCCCATTCCGAGGCGTTGACGTCGGGCGCCAGCACGGGCACGCCCATGGCGCGCGCGTCTGCGATGTAGAGCGCCACCTTCTCGGTCTCGTTGCGCGTGACCGACATGAGCGCACTCATGTATTCGGCGGGATAATGTGCCTTGAGGTAGGCCGTCTGCACGGCGATCACGCCGTAATCGGCAGCGTGTGATTTGTTGAAGCCATAGCGCGCGAACTCTTCCCAGTCCGAGAAGATCAGTTCGGCTGTTTCGCTTAGCATGCCCTTCTTGCTGGCACCCTCGACGAATTTGTGCCGATGTTTCTGGATCTTGTCTGCAATCTTCTTCGAGATCGCCTTGCGCAGGTCGTCGGCCTCGGACTGGGTGTAGCCCGCCAGTTGCACGGCGGCGTTCATCAGTTGTTCCTGATAGACGGGGATGCCGTAGGTGTCCTGGAAGATGGGCTTGAGCGCCTCATGGCGATACTCGACCTCGGCCTCGCCATGCATGCGCGCGATGTAGTCGGGGATGAAGGCCATCGGGCCCGGACGGTAAAGCGCCACCATCGCGATGACGTTGTCCAGCGTCTGCGGCTTCATCTGGACCAGCCAGCGGGTCATGCCGCCGCCTTCGAGCTGGAACACGCCCAGAGTGTGTCCCGCGCCCATCAGTTCGAAGGATTTCTTATCGTCGAGCGGGATATTGCTCAGGTCGAAGTGGATGCCATGCCGCTTCTCGATCAGGTCGCAGGCGCGCGCCATAACGGAGAGCGTCGCCAGACCGAGGAAGTCGACCTTGAGCATGCCCAGCGAGTCGAGGATGCCCATTTCGAATTGCGTCACCGATTTGACGGCGGTGTCTTCCGCGCCTGAGGTGGGGCGGTGCAGCGGCAGGTACTCAATCAATGGCTTATCGGCGATAACGACGCCCGCGGCGTGCGTGCCGGCATTGCGGACGGTGCCTTCCATCTTGGCGGCTGTGTCCACCAGTTCACGCATTTGCGGAGAGGACTCGTAGATCTTCTTGAAGTCGGGCACAGCCAGGGCGTCTTCCATGGTCGCGCCTTTGCCCGAGACAAAGGGCACCAGTTTGGCGAGGCGGTCCACATCGGGCAGGGGAATTTCCATCACGCGGGCCACATCGCGCAGGGCGGCCTTGGTGCCCATCGTGCCGAAGGTGATGATCTGTGCTACTTTGTCGTCGCCATATTTGCGGGCGCAGTATTCGAGCATCTCGCTGCGGCGGTCGTCGCGGAAGTCGAGGTCGATATCAGGCATGGAGATGCGGCCCGGGTTGAGGAAGCGTTCGAAGATCAGGTCATGTTCGAGCGGGTCGACCATGGTGATCTCGAGCGCGTAGGCCACGATGGAGCCCGCCGCCGATCCGCGCGCGTTGAACCAGATGCCATGATCCTTGGCGTGACGGCACAGGTCCCATACGATCAGGAAGTAGGCATCGAACCCCATGGTATGGATGACACCCAACTCGTAATTGAGACGGTCGAGCACGCGGGCACTGGTGGCGTCCTCGTGGTAACGCTTTTCCAATCCGCGTTCGCACAGGTGACGCAGATAGGTCTCGGCGGTGTATCCCTCGGGGACAGGGAACTCGGGCAGGTGATAGCCCTTGAACGAGAGGTCCACGTTGCAGCGCTCGGCGATCATCAACGTATTGCTGAGCGACTCGGGTACTTCCGCGAACAGGGTGGACATCTCCTGCGGGGTGCGCAGGTAGTACGAGTCGTCCGTCATGCGCATGCGGTCTGGATCGTTGAGCGTGGTGTTGGTCTGGATGGCCAGCAGCACATCCTGCAAGCGCGCATCGGTCTGGTTGATATAGTGGACGTCGTTGGTGGCGATGTAACGTGACTCATAGCGCACACCCAGTTCGAGCAGGCGGCGGTTGAGGTCGGTGATCTCTTTGATATTGTGATGCTGTAACTCGACGAAGAAGCGGTCCTTGCCGAAGACGTCGTAGTACCAGTTCATGCGCCGCACCGCTTCCTGCGGATTCTCCTCCAGCAGGGCGCGCGGAATTTCAGCCGACATACAGCCCGAGGTACAGATCAGCCCCTCGGAGTGAGCTGCCAGGAAGTCGTGGTCGATGCGCGGGTAGTAATAAAAGCCGTTGAGTTGTGCCGCCGAGGCGATGCTCAGCAGGTTGCGGTAGCCCGTCTCATTCTCGGCCAGCAGTAGCAGGTGGAAGGATTTCTTGTCGAGCTTGGGATCGCGGTCGGTCATGCCGCGCGCCGCCATGTAAGCCTCCAGCCCGATGATGGGCTTAACCCCTGCGGCGGTGGCGGCGTTGTAGAAGTCGATCACCCCGAACATCGTGCCATGATCGGTGATGGCCACGGCGGGCATGTCCATTTCCTTGACGCGTTTGACCAGCTTCTTGATGTTCGAGAAGCCGTCGAGCATCGAATATTCGGTGTGGACATGCAGGTGGGCAAAGGACATGGATTGTGTTCGGGATGGGTGGGTGGATGATAAATCGTTAGCCGGGCGATCCCGGCTAACGACGGCGATGATTTGAAATTATAGCACGCATGTTCAAGTAGGAACCGTACGCTTCGCTTAAAAAACGGTGTCCTGTTCCTTCGAATTGCGTTTGCGCAGAATTGTGACGGCTGCCAGTAGAGTCGCGGAGGCTAAAAAGAGAGTCAGCCCCAGGTTGTGCCGCAGGAGGATCGGGTAATACTCGAATAAAAAATATCCCCAACCAGGTCCGGCCAGTGGGAAAACGAAGAAAATGGCACCGTCGGATAAGCGCAGGCGTTTATATGCCGTAAAAAGATTGTGCGGCACCAGATGGGCACTGGCATAACTGAGCAGCAGGGGAAAAGCCAATACCAAGAGATTGGCCAGATTGGAGAAAGGTAGACCTAAGTTGTAGCGAAACAACCCCAAAACGAAGGCCCCAAAATATCCCACCTGAAAGCCAATGCTAGCGCCTTGATGAACATACAGACGCGTTACCCAGGAATTGGCCAGACCATGTTCCTGCCAGAAAGGATTATCGCGGGTATTGACCAGCGCGGCAATACAGGCGGGTAGGATTAGTGTCCCAACTGCATAGGCGACCAACGCCAGTTGTGCTGATCCGCGATCCTCAAACGGCCAGCGCCAGGAGGGGATAAGCAAAATCCAGGCTGCCAGACCAATCCAAAGCCAAAGGAGAGCGCGCAAAACGTGAGTCGCGTGCAGCCGATCCAATCTCTGACGCAGGAAGGCGACCAGGATTCGTGGCCAGGCAGGTTCGGGTCCAGGTTGAGCTTTTCGAACGAGGGTTTGCCAATCTTCAATGGAGACATTAAACAGCCAAATCCACATCACGGGAATGGGAGCCTTTTCTCCGTTTCGACCGTGGGATGCTGCCTGGTAAGAGAAGATGCGTTGCTGCTCTTCGGGGTCTAGCGCGCGGTAGTTACCTGCCTCCAGCAGTTCGTCGGCCTCTTCGAGCGTTTGGATGCTGCCGTGTTGGTACAGCACGCGCAATAAACTGACCAGCACGATGCGGTTGTCGGCGTGAATTTTACTGGCGCCGCGCTCCCAATCGCTTACCGCTGCTCCGCTGAAACCGTGGTCTCCCAAGGCTTCGCCAATCAGCCCGCCCAATTTCTCCTGGGTCAGGCCGCCCTTTTTACGGCAGATGCGAAGACGTTTCCCGAATTCAGTCATTGTTTTTTTAATTCAAGCAACACTTAAGCGGATTCAAGCGATACCCGGTGGACATTGCTCTTTGCTGATCTTATAACAATGGCAACTGAATTTGAATGCTACAGTTTGCACCTTAACAACAGAATCATTTTTGAGGCTTCCACTGAATGGTGACCTGAGTGCCTGTTCCACGAGCCGAGTTGACCTTAAGTTTGGCTCCAATTAACAAGGCACGTTCCACCATTCCCGCCAACCCGAAGTGCTTATGCTCCAGCAGATAGTCCATATGAAGCATGGAATGGGTATCAAACCCGTTTCCGTTATCGACCACCATTAACTCGAGATCGTCAGGTTGCAGGTTGCCGAGAATCTCGATGCGGCTGGCATGCCCATGTCGCATGGCGTTTTCGCATGCCTCCTGCGCCATACGATAGATGTGACTTTCCATATTGCTGCCGTAACGCG
This sequence comes from Chloroflexota bacterium, assembly GCA_016191845.1. GTDB lineage: Bacteria > Chloroflexota > Anaerolineae > Anaerolineales > Villigracilaceae > JACPVF01. The sequence continues at coordinate 268,827 of JACPVF010000007.1, read as the reverse complement.
TGTCTTGGCCTTCGACCCTTATGTGGATAGAAACCTCTTGATTGCGTTCCATCAAGTTGTCGGCTAGCTCCTCCAAGCCGAGTTTAAGGCCATAGCTCAACAAAGGCGGACGCAATTCGCTGACGATCTCGCGCAGATGTTGGGCCAGGCTATCGTATTGCTTGAGGACGGATGGCGTTTTGGCATTGTCGTCGAGGGTCATTAACAATGCAGCCAGATCGTTGAGAACCACGTCATGCAATTCCCGCCCCAAGTTATGCCGCTCCGTTTCGTAACGGTCCACGTTGGCCTGGTGCATGGACTTAAGCCGTTGGGCCTGAAGTAGATTGTCAAGAACGATGGCGGTTTGGTTAGCCAATGCCTGGATGATGGGCAGATCCGCCTGTGGGTACAGATCATCCGGATCCCGTTTGCCAAGAAGCCAGATGCCGATAGTGTTGGCATCTACCTCGAGAGGGATGATAAGGCGTACCCAACTTAGGGGAGAAACCTCCCTCGATGGTGGGCTCAATCGATAGGGGTGATCAGTGCCTAGCAATTCCAGAATGTTGTCCACCTGGAGAGAGTCTGGCTCCACACCTTTGGACAGCAGGATATTGTCTGCCTCGTCTGTTTTGGTGAGAAAGGCATATTGCTGTACCTGTAAACTGTTGAAGATTTCGTTTTTCAGCAGAGACAGCAGATCGTTTAACGTGGCGCTGGCTGTAATCTGGGTCGAGTAAGTCTCTAGGATTTTTTTATGAGGAAGTGTGATACCCAGCAAGTGCTGTTCCAGATAACTTTGGAAAAACGGAAAGACCAAAATCGTGAAAATGATTGTGGCCAGCGTGAACATGACGAAAAAAGGAGCTTGCGATCCCTGTGGCGTCAAGTTGGCAGCCAACAAAACAACGAACGGAAGCGTGGCGGATAACAGGGCCGTATATGCCAGGGCAGAGACTACACGACTCGCACGCATTTCCATGTTCCCCATGCGGCGGCGGTTAATTGCGTAGAAATAGGCCGCAGGCATAACTGGCAACGCAAAGAAGGAAAGGGGGCCACTTTCCGGTAAATTTCCGAACAAAGTTATGATAATGGTAATGGCAATAGGGAGAAAAGCCAATCCCATTGACGAGCCTATTAGGTAAACATCGCTACGGTACTTGGGTTGGAAAATACCATGTAACAATAGTACAACCAGGCTTCCAACGAAAGCCAGGATCAGCCCCAGACCATACGGGATGTTGGGTGGCAACTGCAAAGCCTCCGTCGTTGCCAGAGCAATGGGAACTGCATAGAGCAAGCCTGTCGACCATCTGGGAATGCGGGCCAAAGGGATTGGAATAATCCAGTGCAGTTGCAGGAAGACAGGGACCAACAACCAGGCCGCAACACGCATCTGAATTGCGCTACCCAAAATGTGAGACGAGGAAAGATTTCCGGCGGCGATAAAGATGGCTAAAAAGTAATTGACTGCCAGTAATAATCCCCAACTCAGATCCCTTGGGCGGATGAACTGCTGGGTAAAGTAACCAAATAGCAGGAAAACAAAGGATAGCCACCAAGTACTGAAAAAACGCCCCGAAAACTCCTCGCTATTGAAGCCAGGATATTTCCATTGCACGGTGACTGGCTGACCTTCCCGTAGAACATCGATCTCATATATCTGGCCCTTTTGTGCCCCGTAAAAAAGACTTTGTAGTTTGTTGCTCCTGAATGCATCCCATGCAACTGGACCGATGCGTTTTAAGATGTCATTTTCTCGAAGATCACCAGATTGGGGCATGAAAACGTCGGTTACCTTGCCATTGGACGGATTGAAATAGAACCCAATATAGGGCGCCTGGACGAGAAGACCATAGGTGTTGAGCAGGACGCAGAACCAAACCAGCCCTGTGACTAACCAGTCGAAAAAACTATGATTTTTGAAAGAAATATCTTTCATGGCAAACCACTATGTATGAGTTGTGAAAGGAGGTGGTTTCATTATAGCGTAAAACAAACAGTCCCTTTCTGTCCTATTGTTGTATCCACCTAACCCAAAAAGGAGATTTCCATGTCAGCAATGCAAGCTTTTTACGAACAGATTTCTGCCAGCGACAGCGCCAATCTGCTCACGGCCCTGTCCCGGGCCAGCCGCACCCAGATCATGGATGCCACGCGCGACTCCACCTGGATGCTCTGGGACATGTCCCAGGACTGATCCACAAATAACACTGTGTCGGACGGGTTTTCCCGTCCGACACAGATGGAGACAATCATGGATATTTATCAACAATCCCTGGATTTCTTCCTGTCTTTGCCGGTCGTTTCAGTCTGGCAGGATATGCAAGACCTGTATCGTCGTGCTGCCGCCCGTCGGCCCGTCCATTGGAATTTACCACTGCGTGCCTGTCAGGCAGTGGGCGGAAGCCTGGAGCGGGCTGTCCCTGCCATGACGGCTGTGGCTTGTGCACACATCAGCATTCTGTTAGTGGACGATATGTTGGATTCTGACCCGCGTGGCGCACATCACCGCCTGGGTATGCCGATCATCTCGGACCTGGCTTGTGCTTTCCAGTCTGCGGCTTTATCTGCACTCGAACGGGCAGTGGACGAGCCAATTGCACGTGGAGAAGTGGCCTTCCGTTTCAATGCAATGTTTCTTTCCACAGCTTGGGGACAGTTTCTGGATGTCCATTTGCCATTGGATGAGGAGGAGTATTGGCGGGTGACACATGCTAAGAGTTCCCCGTTTTTTGGCGCATCGTTATATCTTGGAGCCCTAGCAGGCGGAGCTTCTTTGCAGGTAGCTCGGGAGGCGGGGCGCCTGGGATGTGTGTATGGTGAGACAGTTCAGGTGCATGATGATTTGCATGATGCCATGGAAATACCCGCTAACCCAGATTGGTTGCAAGGGCGTCGCTCCTTGCCAATCCTGTTTGCGGTGACGGTCAGACATCCACATCAGGCGCGTTTCCTCGAGTTGTTGAGCCAAATCGAGGTTCCCGGGGCTTTGCAGAAGGCTCAGGAAATCCTCCTCAGTTGCGGAGCGGTCAGCTATTGTGTCGATCACATCCTGTCACGCAACCAGATGGCCCAGGATATTCTGGCAGGATTGCCCCTTGCTGATCGTGAGCCATTGGTGACTCTGTTGGAGTCTGTGACTGCTCCCGTTCAAACGCTTCTGGCGAGCTGTCAGGATTAATTCGATTTTTCTTTCTTCTTGGGAATGGGCAGAGTGACGTCGGTTGTCTCGCTTGGAATGATTCCCATCTGACGGCTCTTGGCAATGGCGGCCGCACGGTTGTTGACGCCCAGTTTCAGGTAGGCGCCCGAGAGCAGATTTCTCACCGTGGAGTTGGCCACCCGCATCTTCTCCGCCAGTTCGTGCGTGGTGTTGTTGGGGTAGGCCGCCGAAAGTGAGATGACTTCCTTCTGACGAGTAGACAGGGCGATTTCTTCTTTGTCTGTAGAGGATTTGAACAAGTTGTGACGCACTTTCTCGCTTAAATAGATTCCGCCATTTGCTACCAGTAGAATGATGCTTCCCAATTCCTGAATGGCCTGGCTGTCATCTTTGAGGATGTAGCCGCTTGCTCCCGCCTCCATGACGGCGCGGACTAGGCTGCGTTCGCTGTGCATGCTGATCATAAGAATATCCATGTCTGGATATTGCTGCAGCAGGCTGGGCACCATGTGCAAGACGGGGTATTGGTTGGGGTTTTCGGGAGACGTGGGGACGTTGACATCCAACAGCAAAACATCTGTGGGATGAGACTTTAAAGCTGGTTCCAGATTGTCCCCGTAGCTGACGGCAGCCACAACCTCGACTTGTGAAAAGTTGTGCAGGCGAAAACGATACCCATCCACAATGCTTTGATGATCGTCGACAATTGTCACGCGTATTTTTGGGATAGTCATGCCACTCCTTTGTTTATCACTACTAGGGTAGCAAAAAAAGAAAATGACCGCAAGACCCTTTGTAGTCATAAGTACAAATGTCTATACAGAACAAACATCAGTCTATTGTTGTATGTATGTGTTTCACATAAACTATTCATAGTTTATTCACTAGGTATTATGCGGGGTCTTGGTATGGGGGCGCCAAGGGGGTAGGAATTGTTCGTGGTCAGGATGGGTAATTATGCAATACTCATCCTGACCGATATGACAAATGTTAGGTGACTTACCTTTTTCTACAGAAAAGATAAGTCGTATGAGAAATTGTTTTGAAAGTGCATATTTATGCAAGGACCATATTCTCTGATTAGGGAGAAAAATTGATGCAATATAAATTTTTTTCAAAAATAATTCTTTCTTCTATGCTGGGCGTGATCATTTTGAGCCTTATCATTTCTGGCTGTAACATAGGCGCAACGGTAACAGGTATTACAGCAACTCCAGTAACACCATCTCCAACACCTCGTATATGTTTATCAAATACTGATCTTAATTCATTGGAAGATCTGAGTATTTCACACACTTTCATTGTTGTGCTGTACGATCCTTTTTTAGCGACCGATCATCTTGAATTGCTAAATGGACAAATTGCTTCGAATGCTCTGGATTTTACGGAAACCTTTCTGCCTAAAGTGCTTGGCCCTGGCGATCAATATTCTATCTTTTCATTAGGATATCGTGGTTATGAGGCAGCAAAATTAGATAGATATACCTCTAAGATATTAGACGCTCCTAAAATTGTTGAGACCCCATTCTTGTATTCGACACTGACGCCAATTCCAACCCCGACCCAATCAGATGCCGTGCTTGCTAATCAAGTAGCAAAAAATCAGTATGTGGCGGCGGTTGATGCGCAGAAGGCAACTGAAACTCAACTTGCATTTGAATATAACTGTGAAGTAATGAATTATGAAGATAGTTACAAAGTAACTGCTACTCAATGGAGCGTTACCAAGCAGGCTGAGGCTAACGAAATTTCAACACAGATAGGCCTGGCAAAAGAGGAAAGGGGTAATACTGTTTCTGTTTTAGAGACACCTTTTGTTATAAATAATGTTTACGAAGGTCTTTCACATGTAACTGTGGATTTTGAAAGTCAATGTAAGAATTATGACCGATGTATTTTAATCATAATTGATGACCTTGTAGATTGGCGTAATGCTGGCCCTGGAAACAAAATTCCTGATCTTCCCATTAATCTAAAAGGCGTGGATGTTATTGCTGTGATGCCTCAGTGTGTAGATATTATTCAACCGAGTTGCGTGAATACCCAAAATTTATGGACAGATGAGATCCTTGCCTTCGGCGCAAATACAGTAGAGTATCACAATGGCGATGATCTTGAAGAATTTCTTGTCAATTTCATAGGAGATAAATAATGAATAACATGGCAGAGTTTTTCTATAATCTTCTCAATGCCCAGGCCTTTTGGGTGGTTCTTGCTGTTTGTTTTTTTATTTGTATAGCATGGGTCGAGCGTTGGCGACCTCTCTTGGAAAGGCTTGGAAAGTTGGTCGTCAAGCCTGTCATCTTTAAAAAAGACTCTGAACCAAATAATGTGCCATTCTATCCAAGGAGCTTGATTGAAGATAGCGCTAATGGATTTCGCGATACTTTGCGGAAGCCCTTTGCTGATGTTATTGTCGTTGTCTCTAACTGGTTTACTAAATTAGCCAGCCTGATTTATAGCAAAGATCATCCTTTTAGAACGTTAGGTTTTCTCCTACTGTTGGGTTGTTTTTCATTCTTTGTACTGGCAGATGCGATTGCGGTGGCAAATACTCTAGTCGTTTTGAATTTGTGGGCTGGAACTTTACCAGACTTGCTGGGAAGGTTTGATTTTGCTGTCTTTGGCGGCTCACTGCTTGCTCTGATTATTGGCCTGGCCCTGGTATTTGAAATGCGAAGCGATAGGAGCGAGTTTACACCGTGGTCTGAACGCGATGCGCAGACTAAAGCACTAGCTTTAGGGATAGCACTTTTAGTAACGTTACTTTCTTTTCTTACCCTAATCGCCTGGGCATTATTTAGACTGATAGAGTTGGGCAGATTGGAATCAAATCCATTTTTGGATGGCTTGCTCAACTGGGTTTTGTTTGGCCTGGTGCCTATAAATAGTGCTCTTGCTGCTGCGATTACTTTTTTCGAAGCGATGCGTGGCGTCTTGGTTTTATTCCTGCTGATTGGTTGGATCCTTATCGGACTTTTGTATCTGCTAGACTATGGCGTGACGATATTGGGCACCCTGGTTCCATTTATCTTTGACTTGGTCTATAGGGTGATCTATATTGTGTTCGATATTTTGCAGTGGTTTATCTCGACCCCAATACATGCAGTATTGCTGCCATTCCGATTGATTGCAACTATCTTTGTGGGTAGTAGAACAGAAGCTAATAAACCTGAGGGTAAACCTTAATATTGTGAGAACTTCATCGAAAAGGGAGATATATTGTTGTGAAAAAAAGAAGGGATCATCTATGCCAAAAGAACATATTGGTACAAATTGTATTGTCTGTTTTATTAGTTGTGTCATGTAGTACGTTGCCACCGTCTCCAACTCCTACATCTTTTCCAAATATTTCCCAAAAAGAGCAAGACCCAATTATAGTTTCACTAATGCCTATGGAAGCTTTAAGCTTACCAATTACTCAGGTCGAATTCTTAATTGACGAGTCTGATTCTGTGCATGAGAACAAAGGTTGTGGAGCATTGGGTGAACAAAGATGGGATTTCGTGAGATTTATGATCGAAAAGGTCTTTCGCGCTTCGATTCAATCATCCTATTCCCAGAGATTGTTTGTAGGCGTTGGGGCTTTTGCTAACGATTATATGACTGTTGTTCCTCCGACTATTGTTAGTACATCAATTCGCATTGCTTCACCTCAAATGTTTCATGATAATACTGACTTTCAAAAAGGTATTAGGGGTGCGCTGAATGATATGTATGCACAACCAGCGGAGAGGCGTTATCTTGTCGTTATTACGGATGGCACTTTTACACCTAATTCTTCGCATGATGCCGTGTACGAAGAACTAAAAAAACAAACATCAGATCACAGGGATCCAAATCTGATTATTCTGATTGCATTGCTTTGTACCAAAAATTATAATGATTGGGAAAACCTATTTGGCTTTCGCGAGGACATAAAAGTTTTTGATGATTTAAGCATCGTGGCCAGGCAACTTTTTGATAGACTGTTGGATTTTTTTCCTTCAGATACGAGACTTTTTTTACCTGCTGATAATCAAGATTTGATATCTATTGCTGGTTATGACACATCAGTAACCTTTTCATACTGGAGTGCTGATGCTAGTCAGAAATTGGCGATCTCTGATGATCTTAAGACGTGGAGTAAATCATTGACTTCCGGCGAAGACTTTCCAGACGACATCAAAGCCTTGCCGTTGTGCCCTGCGCACCTATATAGAATTATTTCTCTTCCTCCAACTAATACTTGGGTCCTTCTTGTGCGACCTCAAACTTTTCAAGACCTAGAGATGAAGATGCAATTAAAAGATGGTGGTGCGGTCAAGATTGTCAATAACTATACGGTTGATCTTCAGTTTGAGGTGCGAGATCTTTTACTTGGTAAGGATCTGGGGAATAGGGCGAATTGTTTTACGATGGAGATACAAGAAGTTGGTGGTGGCCCCCTAACAGCCCTCTCTTGTGATGATTTAAATTATTTATGCTCCAGCGGTGATGCTCTATTCGGAGAAAATAGATGGAACCCTCAATCTCATGAGTTGGGTCAAACCGTCAATCTAACGATTAAATTTGGGACACATTTAAATACGGGTCCGACTTGGGAAGGAGCTGTAACAAATCTGCCTGTAAAGCTTAAGGCTGTGTTTATTTTCACCCCCAAATCACTAGCTACACCTTCGCTCCCACAGGAGATAGTAAATAGAAGTTTTAGCTTTTCTTATGTCGCCTCTCACCCAGACGTTTATCTAGTTACTATTTATTCTCCTCAAGAATTATCTGATCGTGGAAATGGATTATGTCCAAATACATTGACGAGTGAAAGCGGAAAAGAATTTTACAAAGTTCAAATACATGAAGGGGGATGCATGCCGTCAGACGCTCCGTCTGGTGAGAGTGCATGCATCTCATTTGAAGAGCAATCTCCTCAAAATTACATTTATACACTTCATGCTTATAACTACATAGTATCGACCTGTGGGTTTACCCAATTGATCTTTGTGTGGGAGGGGGATGAAAATACAGAGGTTGAAAGTTTGTATTGCGATGTGAATCAAATGGAAAAAGGTTGTCAGTGATGTGAACCTGTTTCTGAAATAACAATAAATTGAGGTCAAAATGGATAATCTACCTATTCCACAACTTAGATCCAGCTGGTCGGCAGCTTTGGTGCATTTAATCACGGTTTTTTTACTCTACTACCTATTGATGTTCGACTATCTGTTGGGGTTATATGGTGAGCAATTTGTTAATATTCCTTTTGAAAAGGAGCATTCCCTGCAGGTTTGGGCGCGTGTACCGCGGTATTCTTATTCTTCTGGTCCGAGCTCTTTATTTATCCATGCTCAAAATGAATCTGATAAGACACTGAATGATGTTGAGATATTTCTTATTACTACAACACCTTCAAACAATCCTCCATTGCTTTTACCTAATTTATATGACAATAAGGTGTACGTAAGCGGCGTCGAATTTCCTGCAATAGAACCACATTCAATCGCTACAGGCAGGATGTCTTTTATTGCTCAAACGAAAACCAGAGTTACCGGCATTATATTGCGAATTGGGGGAGTTGAGGAAGTATCTTTAAATGCTAAAAAGACATTTTTTATTGAAGAATCGAATCCTAAATCACTTCAACATAGTTTTCTAGAGATTATTCTGTTACCTCCCTGGTCTAATGGTTTCATTTTGGCGTTGGTACTATTATCTACTTTTCTTATTCATAATAAAATGGAAGAAGAAGAAGAGAATAAAATTTTCAGTTCAGGTTGGTGGACCCAATTTGGTCATGACTATTGGGCATCCCTTATTCTGTTGGTTGTAATGTTTTTTGCTACTGCTTCCGTTTACGCTTTACTTGGCATTATAAATTTGATGACAGCTCTTCCCTTATTAGGATTGATTGCTTTTATTTGGCTTATTGCCAGGGAAGATTCCAATAAACTTGGCATTTTCGTTCGGTTCAAGATAAGAAAAGAGTTTAATAAAGTAGATGCTCAAAAGATAATAGTGCAGAGTATAGTTTTTTTTGGTTTTTTCTTTATGATGTTTGGATTTGCCTTGGCTTTTTTTGTTCCGCAGAGTTTAATTCCTACGGCCGCAAGAGTATTTTGGGGATTCTTGGGGGGCATCGGCTTTTTAGCTTTCTATTGGTTTTATGACCCATCAAAAAAAATGGAGAGTGCCAAAAAATTTGCTCAAAGAATTGAAGCAATCGCTGAATCTATAGGCACTTTCCCGTACAAAAAGGATGATGAGGTTGCTGATAATGTTAGTAATGAACCTACAAATCGGGAATGAATTTATAGGAAATGTAAATCTAATGCGAAAGTTGGGCACTCTACAATTTTGATTAATCTTTTTGCGTTTTGATTTTCTGGCATGTCCAGTGTAATCACATTCCATAGTAAAGGAGAATGAACAAAATGGCAAAGAAAATTCAGGCATGGACCGAGTTTGGACCGCGGCTGGAACCTGCCACCCCTTTGGGTGATAAGGAACTGGTGGAGCAAATCACGGTTGGTTCGAACGAGAGCATGAGTTCCGTATTGTCTGTGCTGACCTTTATGGATGCGGTGATGGAACAGGCCCTCAAGGCCGGGCGTATCATCCAATTGCCGAATGGAACGCATTTCAGGCCGATCGGTAAGAAAGATGGCTCCATCGAGATCAGCGTGCGCGTGAACCCCGACCTGGTGAAACGGGTCAACGCCGAGTTCCGCGGCAAGTGGCAGAACGCCCAGAATATTGGTAAGGAAGAAGCTGACATGATTGCCCTGTGGAATGCTGCCCATCCCGAGGATCTTATTGAGGTCTAGCTTGGAATTTTCTCCAATTGAGCCAGCTTAATTGCATAATTAAGCTGGCTTTTTGTTTGAATTAAGCCAGCGATTTTCGGTAAAATCCCTGGCTTAATGAACGGAATTCGCGGGCGATTTTGCAGCGTTCGCCAGCAAAATAGACGCAGGCGACCTGGATTTACGCGTGGGTGGGATATATAGCATCCCCGACAATCCATAAATTCTTTTCCTGAAGTATCAGGCTGTTTCTCTTATATTCCTCCAACCTCGCCATGCTATAATTCCGCCCGAAAGGTTCAGGAATGCTAAAAAACTTCGTAAAACTATTCAGTGGCGACCCCACAAAGAAAACAGTTCAGAAACTGGGCGATCTGGTCAAGCAGGTCAATGACCTGGAGCCCCAATTCGAGGCGCTGACCGATGAGCAGTTGCGCGCCAAGACGGATGAGTTCCGTGAACGTGTGCGCGATTTGGTCGGTAATGTGGAGGACCTCGATGAGAAGGAAGCATTCAAGGCTGAGCAGGAGGCGCTGGATGAGATCATGCCCGAGGCTTTTGCCGCGGTGCGTGAGGCCTCCAAGCGGACCATTGGTCTGCGCCATTACGATGTGCAGTTGATCGGCGGGGCCACCCTGCATCACGGCGAGATCGCCGAGATGCGTACGGGCGAAGGCAAGACCCTGGTGGCGACCCTGCCACTATACCTGAACTCCATCATGGGGCGCGGTGTGCACCTGGTGACGGTCAACGATTACCTGGCCCGCCGCGATGCGCGCTGGATGGCGCCCATCTTTCACATGCTTGGTTTGTCCGTTGGCGTGCTGCAAATGGCGGCCGCCACCGAGAATGGCAAGAAGGCTTTCGTCGTGGATTTCGAGCGCGAATCCCCACACGAGGATCAGCATCACCTGCGGTTGGTGGACCGTGTCGAGGCTTATGTCACCGACATCACGTATGGCACCAACTCCGAGTTCGGTTTCGACTATCTGCGCGACAACATGACCATGCGTCTGGAAGACCGCGTCCAGCGCGGACATCACTTCGCCATCGTGGACGAGGTGGACAACGTGCTGATCGACGAGGCCCGCACTCCGCTCATCATTTCGGGACCCTCCTCGGGCGACCTGGAGTGGTATGGCAAGATGGCCCAGATCGTGCGCCAGATCAAGCCCGAGTATGTCGAGATCAATGAAAAGGACCGCAACGTCAGCCTGACCGAGGCGGGCATCGCCCTCGTCGAGCAGATGCTTGGTCAGCCGTTGATGGATCCCGACCGCCCCGAGGATTTGACTCCCGAGCAGGCGCGCCTGTCGGGTTTTCTTGAACAAGCATTGCGCGCGCAGTTCCTCTTCCATCGCAACAAGGAATATCTGGTTCAGGGCAGCAAGGTCGTCATCGTGGACGAGTTCACGGGCCGCCTCATGCCTGGGCGTCGTTGGAGCGACGGCCTGCATCAAGCTGTGGAGGCGAAGGAAGGTGTCAAGGTCGAGCCGGAGAACGTCACCTACGCCACCATTACGCTGCAAAATTACTTCCGCATGTATAAGAAGCTGGCGGGTATGACGGGTACCGCCCTGACCGAAGCGGAGGAATTCGACAAGATCTACAAGCTGGAAGTTTCGCCCATCCCGACCAACCTCGAATTCCAGTCGCTCAAATCCAATGCCACCCTGGTCGAGAAGAAGGCCAAGGACGACGAGGGGTATCAGTATACCTATTACGAGCCTGGCAACGGGGGCGGCAAGATTTTCTATCGCCGCAAGGATTATCCCGACGTCATCTACCGCAGCGTGGAAATGAAGCTGCGCGCCATCATGCAGGATGTGTTGCGCAATCATGTGATGGGACGTCCCATCCTGCTGGGCACCACCTCGGTGGATGCCTCGGAACGCATCTCGAGCCGCATGCGCGCGGAACCCGTCCGCCGCCTGGCCCAGGTCTTGCTGGTGCGGAACGCCTGGTTCCAGGCCAACAACCGCGAAGAAGACGGCCGCCTGATCTCGGAGCTGGTTCCGTTCAATGCGCCGCTCGAAAACCTCAAGCCCGACGAGATGCGCAAGTTCGTCCAGCCGTACGGGATGACCAATATCAACCCCGAGGACCCGTCCAATCTGCTGGCCCTGTGCAGCATCCTGCGCCTCGACGAAAAGTATACGGACCGTCTCAAGGCGGTGCTGCAAGCGGGCATCCCGCATGAGGTGTTGAACGCCCGCAAGCACACGGAAGAGTCGCAGATCATCGCGGGTGCGGGCGCCTTCGGCGCTGTGACCATCGCCACCAACATGGCGGGCCGCGGTGTGGACATCAAACTGGGCGGCGAACTGGCCGAGGAAGTCATCTCGGCGGTCAACCGGGTGCTGCGCAAGGCGGGCTACGAAGACCCGTTCGATATGACCCTCGAAGAGCGCCGTCAGGCCCTGCTCAAGGTGGACCCATCGCTGCACGGCATCTACGACGCCGAGGTCAAACTTTTCCTGCAATATTTCGATGAGATGGAGGCTGTCAAATCACTGGGCGGTCTGCACGTCATCGGCTCGGAACGCCACGAAGCGCGCCGCATCGATAATCAGTTGCGCGGCCGCGCCGCTCGTCAGGGCGACCCTGGTTCTTCGCGCTTCTACCTGTCGCTCGAAGATGACCTGATGCGCATCCAGGGCGGTTCGCAAGTCAGCAACCTGATGGAACGTCTCAAAGTGGATGACTCCCTGCCGCTGGAAGTGGGGCTGGTCGGCAATATCATCGAGCAGTCGCAGCACCGCATCGAGGGCGCGAACTTCGATGTCCGCAAGCACCTGCTCGAATACGATGACGTGCTCAACAAGCAGCGCATGCAGATCTACTCGCAGCGCGACCGCATCTTCGTCAAGGATGATCTGAGCGACGATGTGGCCGAGATGCTGGAGACCGAGGCGGAACGCCGTGTCGAGGCGGGCCTGGCCGACGAGGAAGGCCCGTGGAAGCTGGTCGCCTGGCTCGAGCAGATCCAGCCGCCCTTTATGTCCGATGGGAAACTCTTCCCCAGCTTCGGCATGTCGCTGGTGCTCGACGAACTCCACGCCCTGGGCGGGGACCTGCCCAACGCCGTGCGCGAGATCGTCCGCCGTGCGGTGGAGACCGAGCAGGCCCACACCTGGCGTGCCATCGAGACTTCGGTCGAGAAGACCGAGGAGGCTCTCAATGCCCAGATCTCCGAGCGCGAGGAAGCCATCGATGCATACTTCCAGGGATTGCGCGATCTGGAAGAAATGCCGCGCCCGCAGAAGATGCTCGAGGAGATCAGCGCGCTGGCGCGCAATCCGCTGAAGCTGCCGAATGACCTGATGCGTGCCCTGGGCGACGACCCGAACAGCGTCAAGGATGACATCCTCGACATGGTCGGCGCGATGTTGACCTCGGCCTACGCATCCCGTCTGGTGGCGGGCATCGAGAACCGCCTGGGCGAATCACTCGGCCTCAAATTTGACTCAGCGGATTGGGATGCCGCCGCCGAGCAGATCCTGTCTGCTTCGCGGACCGCGCTCGACCGTCAACGCGAACGGCTGGTCGGCGAGAACGGCCAGATCCTGCGCGATGTGCAATCGCTTTCGGCGAACCTCGAGGGTGACAATGAAACTTCCGAGATGCGCCTGTTGCTTTCGTTGACACAGGCTGCGCGCACCGCCTTCGACCAGCGCACGCACCGCCAGATCAAGCAGGTGGTCAATCGCTTCACGTACATCTTCCTGGCCGCGCAATTGCTGGACGGCCGCGAGGTCAGAGACCTGACCGACGAAGTGCTCGAACACCTCGAGGCCGCCGAACAGGCCCAGCAACTGGCCTGGGGCCAGGGCGAATACAACCGCATTTCGGCCAACGCCCAACGTCTGGCGGACTTCGGCCCCGCGGCGAAGAATGCCTTCGGCGAGGAACGTCTCAACGAAACGGTGACAGGCCTCGGGTCCGAGGACCGGCAGACGCTAATCAACGAGATCGGGCGCTACGTCCTGAACGAAGTCCATCGCCAGCTCCTGCTCGGGTCCATCACCGAGTTGTGGGTCGATTATTTGACGCGCGTCGAGGCGCTGCGCATTTCCATCGGTTTGGAAGCCTACGCCCAGCGTGACCCGCTGGTACAATACAAGAGCAAGGCCTCGGAACTGTTCCAGCAATTGCTCACCGACATCCGCAGCCAGGTGGTGGGACGTATCTTCACCGTCACGCCGCGCCGCGTGGAGATCGCGCCTGTGGAAGCGGGCGAAGCCACAGCCGTCGAGACGGAAGAAGAAACCGCCGAGGCTGACGGCGACGGCAAGAAGCGCAAACGCCGCCGACGCTAGTCGACGAAGAATCTCGGAGCGTGAGTCTCGATCCTCCTTTGGACGACATTTAGAGGTCTCTTGGTCCAACCCGATACCGCGCCATTGAACGTCTATCATGCCCTCCCCAAGGTGGAATTACACCGCCACCTGGAGGGCTCTTTGCGCCTGACCACCATGCTCGACATTGCACGCGCGCACGGCATTACCATCCCTGCCAGCATGCTGCGCCTGAGCGGACTGGTGCAGGTGCAAGACCAGGACCCGCTGACCTTCAGTAACTTCCTCGAAAAGTTCAAAACCTTGCGTCTGTTCTACCGCTCGCCCGATGTGATTCATCGCATCACGCGCGAGGCGGTGGAGGACGCCGTCCGCGATAACGTCCGCTATATGGAGTTGCGCTTCACGCCCGTAGCCCTCAGCCGTGCGGAGGGCTTTCCCCTGCACGATGTGATGGAATGGGTCATCCGCAGCGCGCAGGAAGCGGCGGAGGAGTTTGGCATCAAAGTGGGATTGATCGCCTCGGTCAACCGCCACGAGAGCGCCGAGTTGGCCGAGCAGGTGGCCTGGCTGGCCGCGGAACACATCAAGGATGGGTTGTTGGGACTCGACTTGGCAGGCAACGAAGCCGAATTCCCCGCTGCGCCCTTCGAAAGCATCTTTCGCGAGGCGCGCCAGGCGGGGCTGCGCATCACCATTCACGCGGGCGAGTGGGGGCCCGCCGCGAACGTCCGTGAAGCCATCGAGATGCTGGGCGCGGAGCGCATCGGTCATGGTGTGCGTGTGCTTGAAGAGGACGAGGTCACCGCGCTGGCCGCCGAGCGCGGCACGATCTTCGAAGTGTGCGTCACCAGCAATTACCAGTCGGGCGTGATCCCAAATTTGGGCAGGCATCCGCTGGCCTCGATGCTCAACCAGGGCTTGAAATGTACCGTCAATACCGACGATCCCAGCGTCTCGCGCATCACGCTCAGCCACGAGTACCACATGGTTTGCGACGAACTGGAGATCCCCTTCGACGTATTGAAGGGAACCATCCTCACTGCCGCCGAAGCGGCCTTCCTGCCCGAAGCCGAACGGACGCAACTGGTTGCGTCGCTCCGCGGCGAATTGACGGGCATGCACAAGTGACTCGCGTTCCGTAGTTTGGAAATAAATCCCAACTCGCAGTAAAATTGTAAACCGCACCACAAGAACCCCAAGGATGGCAAAGGCGCTCCTTTGAATCCTTCGTGATTTTGTGGTGCACCTCACCCACCAAAGGAGTAAGCCATGCAAGATTTCTTCAAAGCCCGCGACGTATTGAAGGTTGGAGGAAAAGAATACGTCATCTATCGTCTGGATGCGCTCGAAAAAGCCGGTCTCGTGGACCTGAAGCGGCTTCCGTTTTCGGTCCGCATCGTGCTTGAAGCCGCCCTCCGTCAATGCAACGATCGTGAGATCACCCAGGCCGATGTCAAGAACATCGCCGCGTGGACGCCCAAGGGCGCCCGCCCGGGCATCCCCTTCCTGCCTGCCCGCGTAGTGATGCAGGACTTCACCGGCGTGCCCGCCGTGGTGGACCTGGCCGCAATGCGCGCCGCTGTGGCCCGCCTGGGCGGCGATCCGAAGAAGATCAATCCGCTGGTGCCCGTGGACCTGGTCATCGACCACTCGGTGCAGGTGGACTTCTTCGCCACTGCCGACGCGCTCAACCGCAACACCGAGGTCGAATTCCAGCGCAACCGCGAACGTTATGAGTTCCTCAAATGGGGCCAGCAGGCCTTCAGCAACTTCCGCGTGGTGCCGCCCATGACGGGCATCGTGCACCAGGTCAACCTGGAATATCTGGCCGACGTGGTCATGACCAAGACCGAAGACGGTCAGACCGTGGCCTTCCCCGACACGCTGGTCGGCACCGACTCGCACACCACCATGATCAACGGACTGGGCGTCGTCGGCTGGGGCGTAGGCGGCATCGAGGCCGAGGCCGTGATGCTCGGTCAGCCGATGGATATGCTGCTGCCCGACGTGATCGGCTTCAAATTGTACGGGAAACTGCCCGAGGGTGTGACCGCCACCGACCTGGTGTTGACCGTCACACAGATGCTGCGCAAGAAGGGCGTGGTCGACAAGTTCGTCGAATTCTTCGGCTCTGGCCTGGAGACCATGTCCCTTACGGACCGCGCCACCATCGCCAACATGGCGCCTGAATACGGCGCGACGATGGGCTTCTTCCCCGTCGATGGCGAGACGCTGCGCTACATGCGTCTGACGGGTCGCTCTGAGGAAGTCATTGCGCGCACCGAAGCTTACATGCGTGCGCAGGGACTCTTCCGCGACGCATCCACGCCCGACCCTGAATTCACCGACACGCTCGAACTGGACCTGAGCTCGGTCGTCCCGTCGCTGGCGGGACCCAAGCGCCCGCAGGATCGCGTGCCGATGTCCGAGTTGAAGGAGACCTTCGAGAAGGCGCTGGTGGCTCCCGTCAAGGAGCGCGGCTTCGAGCTGAAGCCCGAGGCGCTGACCCGCGAAGCCACCTTCGGCACCAACGGCAGTTCGATGCCGATGAAGCACGGCGCGGTGGTCATCGCGGCCATCACGTCCTGCACCAACACGTCCAACCCGTCGGTGCTGGTCGCGGCGGGACTGGTGGCCAAGAAGGCGGTCGAGAAGGGGCTGACGGTCAAGCCGTACGTCAAGACCTCGCTGGCGCCCGGTTCGCGCGTGGTGACCGAATACCTCAAGCAGGCTGGTTTGATCGACCCGCTGGCCAGGCTTGGCTTCAACGTCATCGCTTATGGCTGCACGACCTGCATCGGGAACTCGGGTCCGCTGCCAGGCGAGGTGGCGAAAGTGGTCACGGGATCAGACCTGGTGGCGGCGGCGGTCATTTCGGGCAACCGCAACTTCGAGGGACGTGTCCATCCGCTGGTCAAGGCCAACTTCCTGGCTTCGCCTCCGCTGGTGGTGGCGTATGCGCTGGCGGGCACCGTCGACATCGACCTGAACAACGAGCCTCTTGGCACGGGTGCGGATGGTTCGCCCGTCTACCTCAAGGACGTCTGGCCGACCCAGGCGGAGATCGCCGAGGCGGTCGAGGCCAGCGTCAAACGCGAGATGTTCCAGGAGAAGTATGCCGACGTGTTCGGCGGCTCGGACATGTGGAAGGAGATCAAGGTCTCGGAAGGCGACCTGTTCGAGTGGAGCGAGGAATCGACCTACATCCATCACCCGCCTTACTTCCAGCAACTGACGCTGGCGACGCCCTCGGTGGGCGACATCCGCGCGGCGCGAGTCTTGGGCGTGTTCGGCGACTCGATCACCACCGACCACATCTCGCCTGCGGGCAACATCGCCGCTGATTCGCCTGCGGGCAAGTTCCTGCAGGAGCGCGGCGTGCAACCCAAGGACTTCAACCAATACGGCACGCGCCGCGGCAATGACCTGGTGATGGCGCGCGGTACGTTTGCGAACATCCGCCTCAAGAATCTGCTGGTGACTCCCAAAGAGGGCAACTGGACCAAACACATGCCCGACGGCGCGGAGATGTCGATCTTCGATGCGGCCATGAAATATCAAACCGAGGGCGTGCCGAGCATCATCCTGGCGGGCAAGGAATATGGCACAGGCTCCAGCCGTGACTGGGCTGCCAAGGGTCCGAACTTGCAGGGCGTGAAGGCGGTCATCGCCGAATCGTTCGAGCGCATCCATCGCTCCAACCTGGTGGGCATGGGCGTGCTGCCGCTCAAGTTCATGGATGGACAGAACGCCGAGTCGCTGGGTCTGAAGGGCGACGAAGTCTTCGACATCCTCGGCCTGAGCGACACGATGGCACCCAAGAGCGTCGTGACCGTCAAGGCGAAAAAGGCCGATGGCTCTGTGGTCGAATTCCAGGCCACCGCGCTGCTCAACACGGAAGTGGAAGTCAACTACTACCGCAATGGTGGCATCCTGCACACGGTGCTGAGGAATTTGGTGAAGTAATTGGTGATTGGTAAGTGAATCAAAAGAGACTCGTCGTGAGATGAGTCTCTTTTTTGTTGCTGGAACGCGAATGCATTGTAACTGAAGGCGAGGATGAGTTTCTTATTGTTTTTTCACGCCCCAGACCCAAAACGTTCCGTCATCGCCGACGGTTACCAATGTACGACCATCTGGGCTAAATATAGGATTGTTACACTTTAATACCTTTGCCAGCAACTTGCCACTTTTTACATCCCAAAATTCAATCTCATTGTTATTGGTAGGTGTTACAAACATTTGATTATCTGGTGATAAAAGGGAACTACTTGTGTCCCACCATAAAGCGCCTGAAACGTTCTTTTCCAAAAAAATGTTTATGGGGGTGTTCTGATCGATTGACCATAATTCGACATATCCATCGTTTCGCGTATTAACAAAATAAGGCTGGCTGCCTATGAGCCCCAAATTGCTTTTATCCTCATTTAATTCGTAAACTTTTTTCCCTGCTTGAATATCAAAGACAGCAACTCGTCTGTCTGCCCAGGGATCCTCTCCAAGTGTGTAAAGTATTGCGATTCTGCCGTTTTTTGACATTGGACTGATTTTTCGCACGTAATGAAGTTCCCCTCCAGCAAAGGTGGTTAGGTCTTTCCAGTTTTTTACATCCCAAAAATGAACTATATTATTTGCAACAAAAATATATTGCTGCCCATCAGGGGATTGGTAAACGGCGCCCGCATTGGCAATGGAACGCTCTTCTGCACCACTTTTTAGATTCCACACATGCAACCCAAGATTATCTTCAACCAACATTGTTGACGAGTCGGCGCCTGGCAGAATCTGTTCTAGGCGTGATCCGTTGGGATCATGACTCCATATTATTTCGCCTGTCATGGTATCCACCATTTTCAGTGTGTATCCAACAAATCTTGAATTATCAATATAAAAGCCACCTGGCTCGATTTTCTGCCAGCCTAGAACCATGCGTGAACCGTCTAGATTTAAACCTATATAACCAAATCTGTCCTCAATGCTGGCTGATGAGATGGAGTAGTCAAATTCGCCTGTTCTTACATCCAAAACGGAAATTGAACCAAACGTTGGAAAGATTAGTTTATTTCCGTTTTTGTCAAAATAGTATCCCCTCGAACCAGAATCTATGTTTGCAAAAACCAATTTGTCATTCCTGACAATATCGTTTGAAGAATTAGGCCATGTTTGAAACTGTTGATTATTTGTGGGTGATTGCCATGTAATTTTGTCACCCTTGACTTGTCCTGTTTCTGTATCAACAATTTCTGTTTTAAACGACATTGTGTAACTATTATTTTCTTCAGTTTTTGTTCCTATTGAGTAGGCCGCTAGTTTCCCGTCAGGACTGATGTCATAAAATTCTCGCAAGACGTCGTTGCGAATTACATCAACAATCTTGTCTGTGATCAGGTCAACTTTTATTACTTCGTTAGGAAAGGCTTTTGAATCCAAATACCTAGGATTAGTGAAAAAATAAAACCATTTGCCATCAACGATGCGAGAATAGCCATCCATTCCGCCTTCGTTAGGTCCGCATTCAGCTGCATCAAAAACCTTATAACCTTCAATGGTGTATAAAGCAAAGATACCGCCTCCTCCACAAAAGTAAGTTATTTCTTCTATCGCAATATGTTTGCCATCTGGAGTGAATTCTATGCTCCATGGCTGATGCATAATTTTTTCAATTGGAATGATTCCCGATTTTCTCTGCGAGGCGACATCCCAAATACTCACTTCAGCACCTGCTACAGCTAAAACTTTACTGTCTGGGCTAAAACCAATTTTCATAAACTGCCTATCAGTCGGATTTACACCAAGATAGCCAATTTGCTTTAAATCTTGAGCATCATATAAGTAGACGCCTGTAGTGGTGGCAGTTGCAACAATGGTATTGTCAGGGGATACTTTAGACTCAAGTAATTTACCTTTTCCCCAGCGATTAATCAATTCCAGCCGCCCAATATTTTCAGGAGAGATGATTTCCAGGTCAGGAGAGATGTTCCCCAGGGGAATAAAAGTCGGCGTTGCAGATGGGACATAAGAATGGGAGAAATTATCATAGAAAGCTACCGTCGGTGTCAGCGACGGCAACGGCGTTGCAGTAGAAGTTTGCAGGCTTTGCAAAGCCAGAGGCGCGGCAGGCGTCAGCGGGCTGCAACTGGCCACAAGTACAATCACAAAAACAACTGAGATCAGACGAAAAAAATTCTTGAACATATTTTCCTCCATCGAGTTAATGAATTATAAAACGGAACAGACCATTCCTTAACCGTGAAATGACTTTTTCGTGGAGAGTTTTTAAGAACCAGTAGGTTTCGAATCGCAAAGAATTCCAAAATTTTCAAACTTTGCGCTGTTCGCGCCTTTAAAGACGCCATGTCTAAACACGCCGTTCCCTCTCTTCTTTATCTTTTGCCAACATTCCTCCGCCGATCGCCGCTCATGCGCCCTTGTTTTAATAACAGGCGCTCTGCATCATGTGGCGTTAATCTGGCCTCGCTATACTTTTTGGTATCTTCTCTACTCCAAAGGTAAATCCACATGCCGATCTCTCAAGACCATAACGACCTGTTCCACAGTTCGAGCGCAGCGGACAAGTTGTCACTGTTCCAGGCTATGCTGGATGCAAAGGATCTGGATTCGGATGAAGCGCTGGCGCTGCTCTCCAGCATCCACGCGGAGTTGGAGCAGCCGCAGAGCGATCATTCCACGTATATCCAATACGCGGAAGTGATGGAACGCCTGCGTCAGGAGATGCCCGAGGTTCATCAGACGGTCCTGTCCACGTGGCGGGACGCGCATGCCCGCATCCAGGCGGTGGTCTCCGCGGGCGAGGTCGAGTCAGAAGTGGAGGGGGAGGCTGAATCCAGGGAGGAGAAGGAGGAATCTGCCGCGACCGAAGGGGAGGCGGGAGAGGAGTCCGCGGAGGGTGGGGAAGAAAGTGGAGAGGAGGGCGAGGAGCCAGAAGAAGAGTCAGAGGAGGAAAAGGAGACCGAAGAGGAATCTGAGGACGAAACAGAGGAAGAGGAAACCGAGGAAGATTCGGAAGACGAAGAGTCTGAGGAAGAAGAGTCGGACGAAAAAGAACGCGACGAGGAAAAGGAAGAGAAGGAAGAAGAGGAGGAAGGAGAGGAGCCAGAAGAAGAGAAAGACGAAGAAGGCGAGGAAGAGGAGAAAGAGACGGAAAGCGAAGGGGAGGAGGAAGGAGAGCGGGGAGAAAAAGAAAATGAGGAAACAGGCGAGGCCGAAGCCGAAGTGGAGGAATCCGCAGAGACGGAAGACTCGCAGGCGGAGATCGATCACATGGCAGGGGAGGCTGCAGAGGCTGCCGCTGAAGCAGAGCACGCTGGAGAGGAAGCCGAGGTCGAGATCGAAGAGTCGGAATCCTTCCTGGGCGGCGCGGAAGAGGAAGGTCCGCCCATGGAGGAGGCTGGATAATGAGAAACAGCGCCCTTCGGTTGCGAAGGGCGCTGTTTTTTTAAAGCGAATATATTTTGTAATCTGTGCGCTTCGACTTCGTTCAGCGCGAAGACCTAGCGTGAAATCGGCGCGTAGACCACGTATCCGCGCGGGGGAGCGAAGAACTGACCGCGGCCGTCCGCGCCGGTGGATTGGTTGACGGGGCGGTTCAGGTCGGTTTTGCTCCACCAGGCCACGGGTTGGAAGGAGGTGTTCCGCCACTGGGTGTTGACCCAGGCCCCGTTCCAGTTGTCGCCGCGGTTGTTGAGGATGTAGATCAGCCCGGGCGCAGAGCCATATCCGCCGCGCTGCATGATGTACAGGTCATCGGACAGGAACAGGGTCGAGGTCCCGCCCGCCGCGTATTGCTCGTGCGCACCCACCAGGGCGGCGATCCCGTTGGGAGTTCCTTCGAAGGCCAGGTTGTAGTTGAAGTAGTCCTTCCAGAACACACAGGGATAGCCCTCGTGGGTGAGGATGTAACTGTAGGCCAGCAGTTTGTCGTTGACGATGGGGCGGCCCTCGTCGCGCAGATCGTGATTCTCGACGAAGGTGACGGTGGTCTGCGGCTGCCTTTGCAGGACGGTCTCCCAGGTGGCGAGGTTGCGCAGGCTGAAGCCGTACTGGTCGCACAGGGCTTTGAGCATCTCGCGCAGCGGAAAGTCGAAGGCGTCGACCGGGTTGGAGTTGGAGAAGTTGGCCAGGTCCACCCAGCTCTCGATGGCGTGGGCGTTGTCCCAGAACTCGGCCACGCCATATGGGCGGAAATATTGCCCGTTGCGCAGGTAGCGGTATTCCTGGATGGCGGTGATGGTGTTGGCCCCGTAGCCCTTGACGAAGTCGTAGCGAAAACCGTCGAAGCCGACCTCCTCGATGAGCCAGCGCGCGAACTTGAGCAGCTCGGCGTACACGTAGGGATTGCGGTGCGAGAGGTCGGGCATGTCGCCGAAGGACATCTCATCCCAGGACTCGTACATGTTGGGGTGGAAGGCTTCCCAGTTGCGCGGGAATTTTCCGCTCCTGGGCTGGAACAGGGTCCAGCGCGACTGGCCCGTGATGGGGTTGACCTCCTGCTGGTCTGCGCCGTTGTTATGGTTGATGACGATGTCTGCGATGAGGCCCAGGTTGTGCTCGTGCGCCTCGCGGATGAGCGCCTCCAGCTCCGAGCGGGTGCCGAACCAGGTGGGGATTCCGCCCTTCTGGTCGAACTCGCCCAGGTCGTAGAAGTCGTACGGGTCGTAGCCCATCGACGGTCCGCTGATATTGCCCGCCTTGTGCGCGGGCGGCAGCCACAGGGACGTGAATCCCGTTTTGGCCAGCGCGGGGATTTGGGCCCGAATGGTGTTCCACCACTGGAATTCCTTCCCGTCCTCGCGCGGGCAGTCCCAGTAAAAAGTTTGCAGCATGACACCCATAATATCTCTCCTCGAATTTGATTGAGCGGATTGTACTGGAAAAAAGACAGGACCGGCGATGGGACGCCAGTCCTGTTTATAATAATTATTATTTTATCTTGACAGTTAGTTGTCAAACCATCTTTCACGAAGCGATACTTCACCAACAGGGATAATCGATTTAGCTACTTTAGCTCTGTATTTTCCTTCTGCTAATGAAATCAAGAATCCCGGGAAACTTTCTGGACGCGAAAGGATTTCTTTAGCTATTTCATCAGGTAACTCGGTTTCTATATTATTGCCTTCATAAATACGATGTGGGTATCCTTTTTGAATCAATCCTTTTTGATAACTTAATTCTATTGTTTTTAAAGCAAATTGCCAATCAATTTTTCTTGTTGCGACTAAATCAAAAATTTCCTGTTGACAAAAATCTAAAACAAATTTGTCATTTCCTGTGTAGTTTTTGAGATACTCCAAATAAAGTCTTGACTTGTCTTTGATGCGTAAGCTTAATAGCAATATACCTCTCTCACTTATATTGGCGGGTAAAGATTTAATATCAATGTCAATCTTGCGATCATTTGTAAATTGTATAAAAGACATAATTTCTCGCACAGCGAGATAAAGTCTGCCCCAAGTGTAGTATTCAAAAGCGCAAACGGTCTGATCCAATAACTCAATTAATTTTATAAAGGTAGTCGAACTAACCCAGGTCGAAAAAATCAATGATACCAATGCTTTATCCTCAGCGCTTGCTGCATTTTCTAATTGTTTTTTCCACCACGGAATTGTTCCCGCCCGAAGTCTAGCATATCTAGCTCGCTTACACAAAGATACTGAATGGTCGAGCAATTCAGGAAAATCTTTGCACGTCTCAGTCGAAGATTTTATTCCTCCGCTAATATTAGCTAATTGATTAAAGGCCCACTGTTCTCCCCATAACTGACGTCCATATTCTACAATGTTATCCCAAGGACCTATGGTAGTTGACCAATCTTCTACAGTTCTATTTGAATTTTTGAGAACAAGATTTATAAAGTTTCTGCATTTGGCATATTCTGTATGTTTCGAAGCGAACTTCTCTTCTTCCCAGGAAAGATCTAGAGCTTGCACTTTAGTATATCCAACCCATGTTCCTTGTTTCCATAACTCAAATAATGGCATTTGATCATAGGCATGATTAAATGCCATCGCATATCTACCTGCTGTCAAAGCCTGATCAAATGTTTCGAAATTATTTTTTATATGCTGATTAGTGTCGTTAAGTAGATACATCGTTTCACGACGCAATATTGCTTGTATTGCGAGTGTAATGTTTTTATCTGAAGCCTCAAAATAGTCAAACCTTTTTGAACGAAATACTATGTTTATAACAGTTCTTGTTTCAACGTCTTGTAGTAGCTGCAAGAAATCCTCCGTTTTGATTCTAGCTAAACAGCCTAGATATAGACCATACTCTATCCACTGAGTTTTCTCCTTGATGTTGTCTTTAGGTACCATTGATAGCCATGAATCTTCTATCTCATTGGCAGTGGCGTTGGAGTTTATTAGCCCAATAATATCAAGAGCATAATCTCTCGGATAGAACTTTGCTAATTCTTGAAAACAATACTGTACAAGTTCATCTTTGCCACACCCTTTAGGAAGGATTAGGGAACTACCTCTTCCTAACCTTCGACTATCAGAAGCTAATATATATCTAAGGCCGATACCACCCATTACTATCTTAATAACTTCTTGAACAGATTTAGGATGTTGTGTAAATACCCAATCTGAAAGCAATGTCGCTGCTAAAATCCTGGGATGGCTTATTGAGTCATAGCCATCCTCTTTAATTAAGTCTTTAAGACATTCTATCAAGGAAGGTAATTCGCCTTTGCTGTAACAGCCTGCATAAAAACGAGTAACATTGAGCCAGTAAAAATCTCGTGCAATTGCAATAAACCTATCTGGTAGTGCTCCACGTTTTTCATTCCCAGGAGGGGAATACGGGGCCGTTTCATACAGATAACGAGCCGCAAAATATTCGCGTAAAGGTTGTACCTCAAACTCATAAGTGCCTTGGACACGCGAAACAAGAGCAACTACCCTTTCAATCATCCCAGTGAATAAAATAGATGACAAAGATGGATCATAGCCTTCAGCTAGTAAATAATCATGTAAAAGACTATGTAAATGAACTTCGGTAATACTCCCACTATTGTTATTTCCCATTTCAGCTTCTGTCTGTAATGTCCATGCAAGATAACAGTGAATATTTATTAATAAATCTCTGTAATCCCTGACGATTGAATTTTTCTCCGCTTCCCTGTTGAAAAATAAATCCACATAATTTCCATATAATGCAGTACGCTTATCTGGCAACGATGTGCCTCGAGTATGAACTAAGCTTAATAAAATGGCTAATTGCATTGGATTTTTGGCTAATTCACGAATGTGAGGTTGATCTAGCTTAGATTTTAGGATTCCTTTGATTTCTGAACCCTCGCGGCCACGCAATCCTCTTGCATGTAACCATTTATCTGTATATTCATCTATTAGTGTGCGTTGTACAACCCCTAACTGAAAGTAAGGGAATTTATTTTCAGGTAAACCTGGAGAGTTTGCAAACACGGCTGGTCGACTTGTAATAACAGTTTGTAGCGAGGCAGCATTAATTTCGAGCCGATTTATGCCTAAAATAATCTCGTTAACTACATCCCGTCTACGCTCAATATCAACTACTTCATCAAGCCCATCTAACACTAATAATATAGAGCTGAACTTTAGGACTGATGCTAGATCTGATTGAGTAAAATCAATCCCACCAGAATGGTATCTCACTTGTGCTGCTAAAAAGCTTTCTAGTGATTTATTCCAATAAGGTGACTGCACTTCCTCTCGAGTAGGCGAAAAAGGATCGGTCTTAGTTAACCAAGTGGCATAATCTCTTAAATCTACACGGAAGGGTAGCTTGATTGGTGATTGTGCATGTTGTTTTGGTAGTGTATTGATTAAGTTCTCTTTTCCGAGTAAGCGCATGCGATGTGCCTGACATATATATTGAGTAATTGTGGATTTCCCTTGCCCGGGCGCGCCTTCTAATACAATATGTGGAGCAAGTTCATGTATCGCAGAATCTAATAACAATGTTGCTGCACCTATATAAGTATCTTCTCTATGACTAAAACGGTATAAAAACTCCCTTGAACTAAAAGCTGATTCATCACGTTCAATAAAAGGGAGTAGATCATCAGATATTATTATGTTGCTATTGTCCTCTTTATGGCGCTGTATATAATTAATAGCTTGATATAAATTTTCTGATGACCGACGTTTTTTTTGGGGTCTAGAATCGTTAGGAGGAAGTATGGGTAAGTCTATAAATAAATCTAATAGCTTATGCTGAAGATCAACTTGTTTAAAACGTACATCTTCATCTCGACTATATTGATCTTGAATGTAAGCTTTTAAAGCCAGTGATCTCCTTTCTTTGTTTTCGGAAAGATCACTTTCAGTAATTGCGCGAATCAAGTCGGGCCCAGTCATTAATTCCTGATATACCCACTTTACATTCCATGCATTGTCTAGCCGTCTATTAAGATCATCTCGCCACCAACAATTTGCATCTATATCTAAACCATTTAAAAGATTATTAACCTTATCAATAGTTCCAGATTCTAAATGTGCGGTGCCACTTAAGTTAGTAATTAGAATATATCTTTTAGCCCCATGATCTTTCAATTTGTCGATTTTTGGCTTCTCTTTATTAATAATTTCTTCCAGCCAAAGATATAAATCTTTTTGAGAATATTTTTCTCGTACGAACTTCACCTGAAAGATGATGAAATTTCTTTGTGTATCTCCCCGACCTTTTTGATAATAAAAAAAAGCATCTCTGCCGCCATCAGGTTGTCCTACAGGAAGACATTGTATCTCTGGATATTCATTTACCAATAATGATTGGCAAAATTCTTGAAACTTTTCTGGGCTTAGATTCTCGTATGGATAATCCATTTTTCCTCCATCAGATTGATATATCATAACCGAGCTTGTAACAAGTTCAAGTTTACAATATTTTCTGCTCTAAATCAATGTAATCATTTTATGATTTATTGTATTTTTCTTTCCTCGCTATTTTTTGTCTATAGACAAAGTATAAGAGAATACAAAGACAGAACTGATAAGGAAATCCAATTCTGTCTTTGCATCTTTCAATCTTTCTTACTCGTCTTCCTCGTCCTGGCTGGCTTCGAACTCCAGGATTTGGTGGTAGGTCTCTTGGAACGGCTCGAATTCGGGCGAGTCTTTGCCGTATTTCTCCAGCATTCCAAAGACCACGGCCTTGACCTCCCGCCAGAGCTTGGCCTTGAGCCTGTAGTCTTCGTCCTTCAGGTAGGCCACTTCCATTTCGACAGCAGTCATGCGCGCCTGGAGAGAAGCCTCTTCCTGCTCAGAAAACGTGTTGGGAATCTTCATCATGTCCCGCCGTCTGTTTCACGAGGTGACGGGCGGCCTGGTATGGATGGGCGACTTGCGTTCACTGAGACGCGTGCCTCCCACCATCGCAAATTCGGACGAATCATCACCGAAATTGGATTTGATGCCTGCGCGCACCCGCTTGATGTCGCGCCATAGATCGGTCAGCAGGGCATCGCGCTGGTTGCGCAAGTCCACAAGCTGCGCCTCCATCGAGGCGATCTGCTCCAACACAGGTGAGACGGCATCCATCTTCGTCTTCACACTGGCCTGGGTGACGCTCACGATCGTGATGGGAGTCGTGATTGCCTTCCATCCTTCGAGAACATCTCGTGCCTGCTGCAGGGTGTTGGTGGGGTAGGTCCTGGCCATCGCAAAATCCTCCTTGTCGAACAAATGGTTGAATGGTTCCCCTTGGAACCTCACCTTTAGTATCCAATGGACGAAGAGCTTTGTCAATCGTTTTTATTTTCAATCTTGTTAAGTACGTCCAATCCTTGACGCGGCGGCTTTGAGCCAAACCCTTTTGAATCGCGAAGCGCATAAAGAACACGAAGAAGATCTTAAAAAAGCTTTGCGACCTTGGTGCGCTTCGCGGTGAATCCTGCACGACGATCAACCCCCACGTCTATAGCAGTACTATTCTTGAGGGGGAATCGTCTTCTTCTTGCGCACAGGCCGTTTCCGTTCGCTCCTGCGTGTGCCGCCCATCATCTCATACTCGGAGGAGTCGTCGCCATAAATGGCCTTTATGCCTCCACGCGCACGCTTGACCTTGTCCCAGATGGAGATGAACAGGGTATCGCGCTGGTTGCGCAGGCCCACAAGCTGCGCCTCCATCGAGGCGATCTGTGCCAGCAGCGGTTCGGCCTGAGATAGCTCGGCTTCCAGGGCAGGCACACTGGCCTTGCCAAGCGTCAACTCAGCATCGATCTCCCTCCATGCGCCGAGGGCATCGGCGGCCTGTCTGAGGATATTGGTGGGGTAGAGTTTAAGGGTCATGAATGGCTTTCCTCCTGAATAAAGATCGCGCTGGGGTCGAATTTCCTTGCCTGTAATTAGAATATAGGCGGGCAAAGGGCTTGTCAAGTTACAAAAAAGTTAGGCGCAGGATGGTTAATTTTTGATACGGGATCCCATAATCGAATAACGGAACTCCGTCTTTTGAATACGGAAAGATAGATTCAAAAGACGGAGCAGCTTATTCAGACGACGGAAGTCCATTTCTTGAATTCCATAAGGCAAAATCAAAATACGATACTCCAGATTCAAACTACGGAGTACCGTATTTCAAGTACATGCCTATGCATTTGAATTCAATAGGATGCGGGAAAGAATATCAGAATACGGATCGAAGCCCTATCCCGCCCTGATGGCCCGCGGCGGGGGACGGGAGAATACTCGAAGTGTTGTGCAGCCCGACTTCATTTTGCATCATCCCCGCTCCTTATTCTTCAACTCGGGTCCGAAGTCTGCCCAGGCCCAGGGCTCGATGATCCGTATTTTGCTAGATCTCGTACTCGTCGCCGTCTTCGTTCGAGAGGAAGTAGGTCTGTGCGGGCAGCAGCACGTGCCTGCGCTTCCAGGTGGGGTAGACCGTGGTGCAGTGCGAGCGCGGCAGGCGTTGGATCAGCGACGAGTCGTACAGAAAGATCGAACGGTTGGTCATGCGCTCGATCACGGTCCAGTGGTCGTGATAGCCCTGCAGGCCGAGGATGATCGCGCGGCGCGGGGTTCCGTCCAGAAAGGACTGCATCGACCGCCAGAAGGTGGTCAGGTCGGGGTTGGGCACGCCGCGCCAGGGGATATCCACGCTGTTGATGCGTTTCTTGCCCACCACCTTGTTCAGGATGACCAGCATTTCCTTGTGGATGATGCCCCCGATCAGGAATTTGCTCAACAGCCTGCGCCGCGAGAGGAAGTGGATCAGGTCGTCGAACAACTGCTGGGTTTCGTCGTCATCGGAGCGGTTGATGATGCGTTCCGCGTTGACGATGCTGTACAGCCCGCACAGCGAATCCAGGCCGCCCTGCTGGAAGGGGGGGAGGGCCGAACCAGTCTGCGAATAAACCATGTTGAAAAACCTGCCTGCAATCCTGCGTTGGATTCGCCAGCCCGTCATTCCCGAACGACCGCGCGCGGTCCGCTGTTGACGGCTGGCCCGCCCACTATACAACAAATTTCCCCGGGCTTCAAGCGATTCGTCCCCCCGGACCTCAAGCCGCGCCCAGCAGCCCGGGCAGTTCCCCCAGCGAGTGGATCGTGGCGTGCCGCTCCCCGCTGCGGACCTCGTCCGAGCGCGGGTTGAACCACACCGCCGGGAGCCCTGCTGCATTGGCGGCGGCCACATCCTTCTCGAAGGTGTCGCCCACCATCACCGCCGATTCTGGGGCAATTCCCAGGTCCGCCAGGATGTGGCGGTAGAAATCCACGCCCTTGGGCAGGCCCGTGTTCTGAAAACAATAGATGCGGGCAAAGTACCGATCCAGCCCGACGCGCGCCAGCGCCCCGCGGATCTGCGCCTCGTCCGAGATGGCCGCGCTGGTCGCCAGGATGCAGGTCCGCCCGCCCGCGTGAAGTCGTCCCAGCGCCTCGGCGATCCCTACCACCGCGCGGACGGTCTCCCATTCCACCATGGGTACCGTGGAAGTGGGAAAATCGTCATGCATCACGGTGTCGCCCCAATCAAAGAGGATGAAGGAAGGAGAGGAAATGGTCATAAAGAAAAAACCTGCACGAAAGTGCAGGTTTTGATCTCACGGCGTAATGTACTCGCGCAGGTTATGTTCCACCGCGTAGGCGGCGGCCTCGGCGCGGTTGTTGACGCTCAACTTCGAGAGGATGCTCGACACGTAGTTCCGCACCGTGCCTTCGCCCAGGAACAACGCCTTGGCGATCTCGCGGTTGGTCTTCCCTTCGGAGACCAGCAGCAGCACGTGCTTCTCCTGCTGGCTGAGGTGGGCGAAGGCCGAAGCCTCCTCCTCTTTCACCGCACGACGCACCTCCTGGAAGACGCGCTGGGTCACGGCGGGGTCGAGCAGCGCCTCACCGCGTCCGACCGCTTCGAGTGCCTTCACCAGGTCCTCGCTGCCGATCTGCTTCAGGATGTATCCCGAAGCCCCCGCGCGGATGGCCGAGAAGAGCATCTCGTCCTCTGCGTACGAGGTCAGCATGATGACCTTCGTGCCCGGGAAGCGGTTCACGATCTCTTCACAGGCCTCGATGCCCGAGGTGCCCGGCAGGCGGATGTCCATCACCACCACATCAGGCTGGAGGGCGGTCACCTGCTCGATGGCCTCACGGGCCGAGCCAGCCTCGCCAACAATCTCGAATTGCTGGTTGCGCTCCAGGAGGGCCTTCAGCCCCAGGCGCACGACTTCATGATCGTCCACAAGAATAATGCGTTGTTTTGACATGGTGTGCTGATTTTACCCTAACTTTGTCGTGAAAGTCGAGAAGAAATGGGCAGCGGGGACCCATTTGGGAGTCCCCGCCGCTGGTTCTGGACCCTGAAATGGGTCCCGTTTTGTCGATTTTACTTCGTCTTGACGGTGATCGTCTTCGGGCGGACTTCCTCCGCCTTGGGCAGGGTGATGGTCAGGATGCCGTCCTCGAACTCGGCCTTGGCCTTGTCGGCCACCACATCGGTCGGCAGCATGATGCGGCGCTCGAATGAGCCCCAGCGATGTTCGCGGATGTGCCAGGCCTTGTCCTTGCTCTCTTCCTTCAGCCTGGTCTCACCCTTGATGCTCAACACATCGCCGGTCACGCTGATCTGCACATTCCCGGCTTTGACGCCCGGAACAGCCGCCTTGACCACCAACTCATCATCGGTCTGGTACATGTCAATGACGGGCAGAGACAGGTTGCCCGTCATGCTGATCGGGCGGGTGAAGGCGTCGTCGAACAGACGGTCCATCGCCTCACGCAGGGTCATCATTTCACGAGCGGGTTCCCAACGGATTAGATTTGACATAGCAACCTCCTTTACAGTTGATTGGTTTGATGCCGTTAATATAAAACGCCTGCGTTGGAAGTACGCAAGCGTTTTATCAAAAATTCGTATGAGGTTGGGAAGCGCGTTTCTTAATCTTTGTTGCGCTTGAAATCCACGAAGCGATACCCCACGCCGCGTTCGGTCAGGATGTACTTGGGGTTGGCGGGGTCTTTTTCCAATTTCTGGCGCAGGTAGTTGATGTACAGGCGTACGTAGTGCGGCTCGTCGCGGTACTCGTAGCCCCACACTTTTTGCAGCAATTGATCGTGCGAGACGACCCAGCCTGCGTTCTGCACCAGGTGGAAGAGCAGGCGGTACTCGGTGGGGCGCAGCTTGACCAGCTTGCCCTCCAGCCAGATTTCGCGGCGGTCGAAGTCGATCTTCAGGCGTTCATCGATCTCCATCAGGCCGTGCATCGAGCCGCTGGCAGCCTCGGTACGGCGCAACACGGCCTTCACACGGCTGACCAGTTCGCGCGGGCTGAACGGTTTGGTGATGTAGTCGTCCGCGCCGAGTTCCAGTCCGCGCACGCGGTCGTCCTCTTCGCCCTTGGCGGTCAGCATGATGACGGGCACATTGCTCACTTCGCGGACGGTTTCCAGCACTTCGAAGCCGTCCAGGTCGGGCATCATCACGTCGAGCAGGATCAGGTCGGGGGTCACATCGCGGATCTTGCTGATGGCCTGCTTGCCGTTGAAAGCCTCGGCCACCTGGAAGCCGTCGTGCTCCAGGTTCATGCGGATGAAGCGCACCATGCGCTCCTCGTCATCGACCACGAGGATGCGGCGGCGGTCAAAAGTCTCGGGCATGGACTAATCCCTCACGAAGCCGATGATCTTCTCTTCTTCCGCGCCTTCAAGGACCTCGATCAGCGTGAGTTTATTGATCGGCCAGATGACCTTGCTGACGTTCGGCTCGATGTAATGCAGGTCCTTGCCTTCGCGGGTGCGCGGATTGCTGACCACGATCAAGGTGTCGCTGGGTTTGGGAAGTTCTTCGATCTCACCCGCGATGGCGTTCTCGCCTGCGATGTGGAGGATGACATGATAGGCCATGGAATTCCTTTCGCCCAGCCGCCTAGATGGGCTGGAGCAGGATTTGGATCTTCAACTTCCCGAGCATCACCACGTCTCCATGACGCAGGGTATGTTCCACGTTGGGTGGAATGCGCTTGCCGTTCAGATAGGTCCCGTTCGAGGAACCCAGGTCCATGAAAATGATCTTTTCATGGACGCGCTTGACCACCCCGTGCAGGCGCGAGACGCCGTTGGCATACGCGTGATAAGGTGAGAGGTCGATGTCGGGCATGATCGGCTGGCCGTCGCTGATGCGGCCGAGGGTGAACTCATTGCGGTCGGAGAGCGGGAGCATCTGTCCCGTTTCGAGCAGGTGCAGGGTGCCCCAGGTATCGAGTTTGCTCCCTGCCGTGCGGTGGATGCCTGTGATGGGTGGACTGGAGAGGGCTTCCTCCATTTCTGCCTGGTCGGGGGTGATGTTTTGGGTGACCAGGTTGTCGGACGCAATCAGGTGCGCGCCGCATTCGCTGCAGAACATGGACCCGGTCATGTTGTTGTGACGACAATTCGGGCAGACGATCATAATGGCTTCTCCTTCGCGCCCGAAAGCAACAGGGCACGGGTGCGATACTTGATCTCTTTGGAGCGTTCGGAGCCCCAGGCTTGATTGCGTTCCAGGCTGTCAGCCTCCAACAGGGCGGTACGAGCCAGACCCTGTTCTCCCTGCGCGAGCAGATGGGAGGCCAGGTTCTTGAGGTGACGGGTGGCCGAGTCGATGCGGCCGGCGTCGGCTTCGGAGCGGGCCTTTTCTTGCAGACGGTAGAGCGTCAGGCGTGAGAGCGCGCTGAGGATCTTCGTGGGCGGCGGATCGGAATCTGCTTCCGAAGCGATGCCCCGCACCAGTCCCACGCGGATGGGTGGGATGGGCTGCGGGCGCGCGGCGATGGACACCTTCAATGAACCGTTCAATATTGTAATCGTATCCCCTTGCAGAGCGGAGGGGTCAACGATGAATTCGAATAAAACGTTAAGTGGTACATCCTGAAGGATGGGCCCGAGTTTCATCGGATTCTCCAGCGAGACGGGGCCGCCCTCCGGTTGAATGCGGAAGGCGTAGTTCAAGTTGACGCCCTCTTGCGGGGTGAAGGTCAAGGCTACTTCGTCAGCGTAGGTGTTGGCGAGCGCCTTGAACTTTTCGGACAGGATGCGCTGGACGTCCTGGGCTTGGGCAATGTAGGCGCTGTTGCCGCCGGTGCGGCTGGCAATCGCGTCGAGGAAGATATCGTTCCAATCTGTGCCGATGCCCATGCCGCTGATGCCGACGTTCTGTTTGGCGGCTTCGGCCGCCAGTTCGAGGCAGGCCTGTTCGTCGCCATAGGTGTGACCATCGGTGAGCAGGATGATGTGGTTGACCCGCGAAGGATCCAGCCCGCGCTTGACCTCGTTAAAACCCGCTTCCAGGCCCTGGAAGATCTCGGTGGCGCCGCCAGGCTGCATCATCTGGATGCGCGATTCCATCTTGTTGCGGTCGCGCTGGAAGGCGGCAGGGATGACCACCTCGGCCCGGTCGCTGAACGAAACGACGCTGAGGATATCTTCGGGCCGAAGACTGCGCAAAAGTTGGATGGCCGCGGTCTTGACCATGTCCATTTTGCCGCCCTGCATCGAGGTGGAGCGATCGAGCACCAGTGCCACGTTGAGAGGCGGCGCGGGGATGCGGCCCTCCTTCTCATGCGGTTCGACTTCGATCAGCGCATACACCAACTGCGGTTCGGTCAAACGAACCAGGTTGGGGCGGCTGAAATAGATCTTGTGCTGGACAACCGTCTGGGCCGGTTCGGCGGGGGGCAGTGTGGCGTCGTATTGAGAACGACGCTTGGGGTTGGACAACACCTCGTAGGCTTGCTGGATATCCAGAAAGAGTTCGGTCTCGCCGGGCGCCTTGTTTTTGTCAGGGTGCAGGCGTTGAGCCGCCTCGAAATAGGCGCGTTTAATTTCCTCGGGAGAGGCATCACGCAAGACGCCTAGGACGGCGTAATAGTCGACCTGTCTGGAGGGCATGCTATCCGATCAATTGAGCCAAGACGACACTGATGTTATCCGGACCGCCGGCGATGTTGGCGGCCTCGACAAGATTCTGACAGGCACGATGCAGGGTGGGCGCCTCGGCCACAGCGCGGTAGAGGTCGGGTTCAGTGACCACGCCCCACAGACCATCGCTGCACAACATAAGGTGTCCGGGTTGAGGGAAGGAGACGGTGAACACGTCGGCTTCGAGGGTTTCGCCCTGGCCGAGCGCGCGGATGAGTACATTGCGGTGCGGGAAGTTGGCGGCTTCGTCGGCGCTGAGGTGCCCAAGTTCCTCCAGACGCTTGACCAGGCTGTGGTCGCGGGTGATGGCCTGAATGCGGCCGTCGGGATAGAGGGCATAGGCGCGGCTGTCGCCCACATGGGCGATGGTGATCTGCTGACCGAGCACCAGCGCGGCGGTGACGGTGGTGCCGCTGCCCGGAGCCTCGCGCTGGACGAAGCGGTGCGCATCCTTGATGGCGGTTTCCATAATTTCCTGCAGGGGTTCCTGCATGGGTTGGGTGGGCATGTTGAAGAGATAGGTATGGAAACTGCGCATGACATGGCCGGCGATGATGCGGATGGCCGCATTGCTGGCCACTTCGCCGAACTGATGACCACCCATGCCATCCGCCACGATGTACAGGCCAAAGGGGATGTTGCCCGAATGCCCGGCGATGGTGGCGGTGATGGCCAGCAGGCTGTCTTCGTTATGTTCGCGCTGTTTGCCCACCGACTGTCCGCTGGCGGCGATCAGTTGCTGAATCTCGTAGCGCGGACTCTGGTTCTGAAGGATCGACTGGATCTGATGATCGGTCAGAGGCGCAGTGGTGGTTCCATCGAGGACGGCCGGCTCGCGGCGGGTTTCCTTGCGGAATAAATTGCGGAAAAAATCAACCACGAAATCTCCTCCACGCTCAGGCAAGCAGCGCGTACATGTGATGATCGGTCGAGCCGATGTAGACGATATCGTCGAAGGCCAGGGGCGAGCCGGTGATGGGACCCTTGGTCTCGAATTTCCAGCGCAGACGGCCCGAGCGGTATTCGAGGCAGTACAGGGTGTTATCCACCGAGCCGAAGTAAAGCGAATCTTTGTAGATGATGGGAGAACTGCTGACCTGGTTCTCGGTGCGGAAGCGCCAGACCTCCTTCGAGGTGCGCATATCGACGCAGTACATAAAGCCGTCCGCTGCACCGAGGAAGATGAAGTCGTCGGCGATGACCGGGGACGAGATGGAGCCTTTGCCCAGGCGGAAGCGCCACAGCGGCCAGCCGTTCTTGGAGTCCAGCGCATAGAGCGTGCCGTCCAGCGAGGCGAAGTACACAGCCTGTCCCTTGACGGTGGGTGAGGACGTGATGGAGCGCTTGGCCTGGAAACGCCACTTCATCGTACCGCGGAAGTCCACGGCGTAGAAGTCTCCGCTTTCGGTACCGGTGTAGACCAGCTCATTTGCCACGTAAGGCGTCGAGCGGACGGCGTCGGCGGCTTCGAACTTCCAGGCGGCGCGGCCCGTGTTCAGGTTGACGGCGTGCAGGTAGTGGTCGTCGGAGCCGATAAAACTGTGACCTTCTGCCAGACGGGGCGAGGAACGGATCTTGCCGTCGGTGTAGTAGGTCCATACCACCTTGCCCGAACGGATGCTGACCACGTGCAGGCGCTGGTCCTCGGACCCAAAGTAGATGTTGCCTTCGTACGCCGCCGGGCGCGAGACGATGCCGCCGTCGGTGGCGTATTTCCATTGGAATTGTCCGTCTGCGGCGTTGATGGCGTACAGGTTATTGTCGTAACAGCCGACGAACAGCGTACCCTGGTGCAGGGCCGGTGTGCCGCGGATCTCATCCTCACATTTGAAGGACCACAACGGCTTGATGGCTGTGGACTGGGCCGGCAGGGCAGTGGTGATCTTGGAAAGCGCGCCGGTCTTGCGGGCCACACCCATCAGCGCTTCCTTCATGTCGTTGGTGTTCTGGAAGCGCTCGCTGGGGTTGTATTGCAGGCTGGTGTTGATGGCCAACTCCAGCTCGGGTGAGACATTCGGGTTGATGCGGCGGATGGGCCGCTCGGCGAACGAGAAGGGAGGCTCCAGGCGCGGGTCGCGGCGGGTGAGCGCGTGGTGCATGGTCGCGCCCAGGGAGTAGATGTCGGCCAGGGGGGTGGCTTCACCGCGATACTGCTCGGGCGGGGAGTAGCCTTCGGTGCCGATCATGGTCCCCTTGATGCCGCTCTGGAAGGTCTTGGCGATACCGAAGTCCACCAGCACCACATCACCGTTGTGATTGATCATCACGTTGGAAGGCTTCATGTCGCGGAAGATGATCGGGTCGGGCTTGTGGCCGTGCAGATAGGTCAGCACGTCGCACAGGCTGATGCCCCAGCCCAAGACCTGGTCCTCGGGCAGGAAGCCGTTGGTGTCATTGATGATCGCTTCCATATCCTTGCCGTGGATGAATTCCAGCACAAGGTAGGAGCGGTCGTCCTCAGTGAAGTAATCGTAGATACGTGGGATGGAGGGATGGTTGAGCGTGGCCAGCAGGTTGGCTTCGCGCTCGAAGTTCTGCACGATGGTCTTGCGCACCAGCGGATCGGGTGCCATGTTGACCATTTCCTTGACGGCCACCAGTTTGACCACGTTCGGGAAATGCAGGTCGCGGGCACGGTAAACCGATCCCATGCCGCCGACGCCGATCACTTCCTGAATGTTATAGCGTCTGACGAGCGTGGTGCCCGATTGTAATTGCCGGCGAGGGGGTTCGTTGCCGTCGCCGAGGGGTTGCGTGATGTGTTTGGTGTCCAGATGGCTCTCCTCTTCACGCGCACCGCGAAGATATCAAATTATAGTGTTTATGGAGGGGATTGACAACGGTTCAAATCCCCGTATTCTGCCAAATTTGAAAGTTTCCTAATGTTTTCCTGCCGTTCCCAAAACTTTAACCTGGTCTTCTCCACGGGTTAAAGTTCTTTTTTTACAATACTGCCGGTCTATTTTATGAAAACCGTCAAAAAACTCTACCTAGCCATGACCAGGCCCACCGGCTACGTGGCGGTGCCTGTCAGCGTAGCCGACTTGCCGGGGCACGCCTATGCCGCACCCTCCTCCGCCCTCACTGAGACTGTCACCGCCCACCTGGATGCCCACCCCGAACTGCCCGGTGTGATCGTCCTTGCAGATGGAAAATTGTTCGGGGTCATTCCGCGGCGGCGCATGTTCGAACGACTCGGGCACCGCTACGGCGTGGAATTGTTCCTGCGGCGGCCCATCCGTGAATTGTGCGGAGACCTGTCGCACCGTATATTGATGGTACATCCCGACACGCGTATCGACGACGCGGTCTACCTGGCCCTCGAACGTCCCGCCGATTCTCTGTATGACCCGCTCGTGGTGGCGTCTGAGACTCACGCACCGTATCTGCTCGATTTTCACACGCTGTTGATGGCGCAATCCCAGATCCTCGGCAACATGAACAATCTGTTCTCGACCCTGACCCGCATCGAGCAATTGCTCGAACGATCAGCAGACTTCGAAGAGCAGTTGACCACCATCCTGGATGGGCTGCGACAGGTGGTGCCGTATCATCACGCCGCCGTCCTGCCGAAGAACGCCAGGGGAATCCACCTATCTGACCATGAGGTGGTGACGTTCACGCCCACCATCCCCATCGTGCAGAATGCCATTTATCAGGCCGTGCTTCAGCACAACCAGCCCATCTACCTGGAAAACGTGGAAGATGCGCCCGGCTGGGATGTGATGGGATCCATCGCCGACCTCCGCACCTGGGTGGGGTTTCCCCTGCGGAGTGGCAAAACATCCTTGGGCATTCTTTCCCTCGGGCGGCGGACTCAGTCCCCATTCCGCCGCGATGAGATGTCCATCGCCGAGACCTTCAGCCAATACATCAGCCAGGTCCTGCAAAAGCAGATTTCCACCTGACACTTGCACAGCGCCTCATTCTGCGGCACAATAAGGGCCGTGAAAATCCTTGCCGTCAGCGACCAGGTCGTGGAACGCATCTATGCGCTCATCTCCAGTGGACAATTCCACGATGTGGATTTACTGCTGGGTTGCGGTGACCTGCCCTATTCGTATCTCGAGAACATCGTCTCACTTCTGAACGTTCCTCTCTACTATGTGCCGGGCAATCACGACCCCGAGTACGACGAGCGCTGGTCCCAGTCGCGAGCGGAAGGTTGCATCAATGTGGACCTCAGGCTGACGGCCTTCAAGGGTTTGTTGATCGGCGGCTTCGGCGGCAGCGTGAAGTACCGCCCCGATGGCGTGAACCAGTACACCCAGGCCGAGGCCAACCTTCGCGCCTGGCGGATGCTCCCCGGGCTGCTGTGGAATCGAATCCGCTACGGCCGCGCGCTCGACGTCCTCATCAGTCATTCGCCGCCCTTCGGCATCCATGATGACGACACCAAGGCCCACCAGGGACTGCATGCATTGAACTGGCTGTTGCGCGTGGCACGTCCGCGTTACCACTTCCACGGGCATACCCATTTCTATCGCCAGAACCTGTCGCCGTCTGTGACCCGCTTCGGGTCCACTGAGATCATGAATATCTACCCTTACAAAATGATAGAGATCTAACATGAGTGATGAACTTGATTCCCGCGTGCGCTCGGATTTCAGCCGTGCGCGCTTCAAGGCCTTTCTGAACGGCGTGTGGGCGGCTATCTCCGGCCAGCCCAATCGCTTGTTGTCGTATGACGAGATCAAAGAGAAGCTGCACATCGGCGGTCCCATCTACCGCGGTGTGCAGACCGTGCGTGTGGATCAAATTGCGGGCAGCCTCAACCGCTACCACCAGTTCGATCGCGCCTTTTTGCCCACCCAGGACGATACCTCCAGCCGCTGGATATCGGTCAATCGCGCCTTCTACCAGGACGTGAGCCTGCCGCCCGTGGTGCTCTACAAGGTTGGCCAGGTCTACTTCGTGGTGGATGGTCATCACCGCGTCTCGGTGGCGCGCGAACAGAACCAGGAGTTCATTGATGCCGAGGTGCGTGAATGCGCCACACGCGTCAATATCACGCCTAACATCCGGGCTGAGGATTTGGAGATCCTGGAGGACAAGGTTCATTTCCTCGAGCGCACTGCCCTCGATTACCTGCGCCCGGGTGCCAACATCAAGCTGACCATCCCCGACGGTTTCGAGCGCATCCTCGAACATATCGCCGTCCATCGTTACTTCATGGGCCTCGACCTCAAGCGCGATATCACCGAACAAGAAGCCGTCACACACTGGTACGACACAGTCTATCTGCCCATCGTGCAGGTCATCCGCGAGAGTGGCGTGCTGGAGGATTTCCCCGGCAAGACCGAGGGCGACCTGTACCTGTGGGTGCTCGATCACCAGCATTACCTTGCCCAGACCGAAGGCCAGCCGCTCCAGCCGCCGGCCGAGGCTGCGCGCGATTTCATCGAAGAACAGGATTAGGAAGAATGTCTGACCTGCACCCCCTGGCCGGCGTCTACACCGCCGCCGTCACCCCCCTCAAAGCGGACTCGAGCCTGGACCTCGAGTCGGTCCCGGTGCTGTTACGTTTCCTTGCCTCGCGCGGGAATCATGGCGCACTGCTCTTCGGCACTACCGGCGAGGGACCATCGTTCTCACCCACGGAGCGCGAGCAGCTCCTGCGCTCGGTGCGCGTTTTCCGTCAGCAAGTGCCGGGCTTCCGTCTGCTGGCCGGCACCGGGACACCAAGCCTGGGTGAAACCATCGACCTGACCAAGCTGGCTTTTAGCCTGGGCTTCAACGGCGTGGTGGTTCTGCCGCCGTACTACTTCCGCAAGGTCAGCGAGGATGGCTTGTTCGAGTGGTTCAGCGAGGTGATCCGAAAGGCCGTGCCCAGCCAGGGATATCTGCTCGGTTACCACATCCCGTCTGTGACGGGCGTAGGCTTCTCGCTTGAACTACTCAAACGCCTCAAGGATGCCTTTCCGCGTCAGTTTGCGGGCATCAAGGATTCCTCGCACGACGCAGACTTTGCCCGTTCGCTGGGCGAACACTTCGGCGCGGACCTGCTGGTGCTGAACGGTACGGATTCGTATCTGCAACTGGCCGTGGAGAATAAAGCCCAGGGCTGCATCACTGCCGCCGCCAATTTGATCTCGCCCGACCTGCGCTCCATTTGGGATGCAATGCAGGCAGGGAACGACCCCGCCGAAATCCAGGCGCGCGTCACGGCCCAGCGCCATGTGTTGGAGAAATACCAGCCCTTTGCACCCACGCTCAAGGCGTTGATGCATCGCCTGCACGGCCTGCCGCGGTGGAGTATTCGCCCGCCGCTGCAGCCGCTTTCGGCCGAAACCGAGGAGCAGGTGACGCAGGAATTTAGCGCGATATAACGTAGGGGCGGGATTATCCCGCCCCTACGTTATTGTTTTGAACGTCTTCCGATGAATGGGGGAATAGCCCAGCCGCAGGATGGCCGCGCGATGGACCTGTGTGCCGTAGCCCTTGTGTTTTCCCAATCCATAACCGGGATATTGCACGTCCAGTTCGCGCATCAAGTCATCGCGGGAGGTCTTTGCTAGCACGGATGCGGCGGCGATGCTGAGCGAGCGTTGGTCGCCTTTGACGATGGCCGATTGCGGCAGATCCAGTTCGGGGAGTTCGAGGCGGAAATCGGTCAGCAGGTAATCGGGGAAGATCGTCAGCGCGGCGAGGGCGCGGGAGGCGGCCAGCCGCGTGGCAGACACAATGCCCAGCGCGTCGATCTCCTCGGCAGAGGCGAAGCCCACGCCCCAGGTCTGTGCGAAGGCCTGGATGAGCGGAGCCAGGCGGGAACGCTCGAGCGGAGTCATCAGCTTGGAGTCGCGCAGCCCGCCCAGGGTCAAGGACAAGGTTGAGTCGTTGGGAAGGATGACCGCACCCACGGCCACGGGACCGGCCAGGGCGCCGCGTCCCGCTTCATCCAATCCCGCGATGTGGGGCAGGCCGCCTTCCCAGAGTGGAGATTCGAATGTCAGGTCGGGGGTGGGACGCATTATCCGTAAGTGCCACGGCGGGCATTGCCGTGGATGCGGAAGATGTCGCGGATCATGTTGAGCGCATCGCGTACGGCGCTGACCTTACTGTCTTCGCCGAAGTACCAGTGGATGGGGATCTCGCGAACGCGCATGCCTGC
The DNA here is from genome assembly GCA_016191845.1 of Chloroflexota bacterium. Taxonomy (GTDB): domain Bacteria; phylum Chloroflexota; class Anaerolineae; order Anaerolineales; family Villigracilaceae; genus JACPVF01. The sequence continues at coordinate 227,089 of JACPVF010000007.1, read as the reverse complement.
GCGACGGGCCAGGAAGAGCAGCTCGATATCGAAGGACCAGCCGGGCAGGGTCTGCAATTTGAAGAGACGTTCGCTGGCCTCGGCGCTGAAGCATTTGAAGCCGCATTGCGTGTCTTGCAAACCGGGCAGGATCAGCAGGCGGATGATCAGGTTGATGGCCCGCCCGCCCCAGTGGCGGTAGGCGGGTTCGTTGTAGCGCACCGCACCGGGCGCCTCGCGCGAGCCGATGGCCACATCGAAATCGGTCAGCGTCGGCGGAAGGAACTTGACGATCTCTTCGATGGGCATGGAGAGGTCGGCGTCGCAGATGAAGCGGAATTGGCCGCGCGCCTCCAGCATGCCACGTCGGACGGCCAGCCCTTTTCCGCGTTCGTCGTTTTGCAGGATGCGCAGTTGCGGATGCTGCACCGCAAAGGATTGGGCGATCTCGAGGGTGCGGTCAGCGGAGCCATTTTCCACCACCACGACCTCGGCGGTGTAGGTTTGCTTTTCGAGGAAAGCAAAGACCTGCTCCAGTGTGCGGGGCAGGCGATGTTCCTCGTTATGGGCAGGAATGACGATGGACAGGAAGACGGGAGTCAAAGCGTTTGTTTTTAGAGCGGATTGTTCTGCAAGTAGACGACGTACCCGCCGAGGACCAGCATGGAACACAGCCAGAACAACAGGATGCACCCAAGGATGACGAGTTGCACCATCGTCAGCCCGAGGATCAATTTTTTCTTCGGCGCGGAGTCAGCCCCGGGCAGGGTGCGGATGGGCGTGGTCTCGTTCGGGCCGAGCGGGAGTCCGTTGGGGGCGATGTGGGTATCGTCCTCCAGGGCGAAGGCCAGGTCGTTGGCGGGCTTGCCGGCGTCGAAGATGGCCTTGGCGCGCGAGGGTGTCGACGCGGGCCCATCCAGCTCCTCTTCAGGGCGTGGATTGACGATGCGGTCGGCCAGGTCGTAGACCTGCTCGTTACGCAGCAACGGGCGTCCCTGCAGGAGCGAGCCGGCAAACTGGTTGATGGCGTCGCTCTTGATCACACGGATGATGGGCCGCATGCTGTCGATATTGAGGCCCGGTTCGGCAGCGACCAGAACCGCCTCGACGTGAGTGGGGATGCTGATGCGCTGGAGTTCAAAATATTTCTGGGTGGCCTGCGCCAGGCGGTCGGCGATGCTGAGCAGGTTGCGCGGCGCGGCCAGTGAGCGTCCCTGGTCGACCTTGTTCCACTGGTCGCCCTTGGCCTCGTAGAAACCCTTGAGATGCGTGACGTAGATGACGAACACCCCGACCGGGGCCAGCAGGATCATCGGGACGATGACCTCGCTGCCGGGCAGGTTGAAGTTGCGGATGAGCACGTAGCCCTTTTCGAGCAGGCGGTCCAACTGGGCGATGACCGTTTTCTGGGCCTCGAGCTCGCCGTACCAGCTCAGGCCGTACTTCAACGTCCCCTGAATGCGGCCGATCAGGTCGATCTGGCCTTTGTCGTTTTGGAGCGGGGTTTTATCTATGATTCTCATGGGACTCCCGGGACGCGCAGACTAGAAGACGGGCACACCCTCGAGCTCGTCGCGGCTGGCGTCGGTACGTGTGGACACGAACTTCCCGACCGTTTGGATGGGCTTGCCCAGGTCGAAGGTGCTGGCCATGAATTCCTTGCGCTGGCCGGTGACAGCCTTCCTGCCCTTCTCCAACCGCTGGACGAGGTCCGCGCGGTCGATCAGGATGCGGTCGGAAAAAGTGGCGCCGCGACGCTCGTAGGCGCGCACCTGGGTGATCTGTCCGTTCTCGTAACGGACGGCTTCGATGACGAGGTCAAATTTCTTCAAGGCGGAACCCTCCGTTAGCTATTTTAACATGAAAGCCGCCAGGATGATTCCCTGGCGGTCATTTTGTCGGGGCGCTGGGATTCGAACCCAGGGCCTCTTGCTCCCAAAGCAAGCGCGCTAACCGGACTGCGCTACGCCCCGATAACGGGACGAGTATAATGCGAAGGATGATGACCCGTCAAGCACAATGGACTTTAACGGTGGTGTTGTTTTGCTTCGTATTGACCGCCTGCACCTCGAACCAGGTCCCGCCCACCGCCACTCCGCTCCCGCCCACCGCCACTCGCACCCCGATTCCGCCCTTTCCCACCCTGCCGTCCACACCCACCCAGCCCGTCTGCCTCAGTCAGCCCGGGCGCGTGGAGCAGGGTACGCTCGATAGCACCAAACCTCCCCAGCAATACCTCATCTACCTGCCGCCCTGTTACGACCAACGCACCGACCTGCGTTATCCCGTCCTCTACCTGTTGCACGGACAAACCTACACTGACGATCAGTGGGTGCGTCTCGGTGCGGTGGACATCGCCGACCGTCTGATTCTCTCAGGCGAGGCGGCTCCCTTCATCATGGTCTTTCCCGACGACCGTTACTGGAATCTTCCGCCCGGTCCGCTTTTCGGGGAGCGCTTGATCGACGCCCTCATCCCCTACGTCGACGAGACCTACCGTACCCTGGCTGACCGTGACCACCGCGCCCTGGGCGGCCTCTCCCGCGGGGGCGGCTGGACCGTCCAGTTGGGGCTGACCCACCCCGAGTTGTTCGGGATGCTTGGTCTGCACTCGCCCGCCATCTTCTCCACCGATCGTCCCCTGCTGGAAGACTGGCTGCGCGTCATCCCGCCCCAGCCGTATCCGCGCATCTGGCTGGATGTGGGTGACGAGGATAGCGAGCGCGGTTTCAATACCCTGTTTGAAAGCACCCTGGCGTACTACGGCATTCCGCACGAATTTCACGTATACTCAGGGGCGCACACCGAAGAATACTGGAGCCAGCATGTCGAGGAATACCTGCGTTGGTACCTTGCGGGCTGGGTAGAAAATTGAGATGTCATTGCGAGGAACTCCGCAAGGGGTGACGAAGCAATCTTTTCATGAGTCGGGTCTTTGGCCCTCCTCGCAACGACATGGACACAATCGATACACCGAGGAGACTTCATGAACATCTTTGTCACTGGCGGCGCGGGATACATCGGCTCGGCCACCGCGGAAGCCCTGCTCAAGGCGGGACACACCGTCACCGTGTACGACTCGCTCGTCACCGGACATCGCGCGGCGGTGCCCGCAGGCGCGAAATTCATCCACGCGGATTTGGGTGATGCGGATGCGTTATCTCAGGCGCTGACGGCTGAACGCTATGACGCCGTCATGCACTTTGCAGCCTTTATCGAAGCGGGTGAGTCCATGAAGGACCCGGGCCGCTTCTTCAAGAACAATTTCGGCAACTCGTTGCAATTGATGGAAACCGCCGTGCGCGCGGGCGTGAAGCGCTTTGTGTTTTCGTCCACGGCGGCGGTATATCAGTCCAGCGAGGAGCCGCTCAGCGAGGACTCGCCCATCGGCCCGACCAACGTCTACGGTCACACCAAACTGATGACCGAACAGGCGCTCGAGTGGTATCGCCAGATCCACGGCTTGCACGTCGGCGTGCTGCGTTATTTCAACGCCTGCGGCGCACTGCCCGGACGCGGCGAAGCGCACCAGCCTGAGTCGCATCTCATCCCGCGCGTGTTGCAGATCGCGCTCGGGCAGGCCGAGTCGGCCACCATCTATGGCACTGACTATCCCACGCCCGACGGGACCTGTATCCGCGACTATATCCACTTGGGCGACCTGGTCTCGGCGCACCTGCTGACGCTGGACGCGCTGGGCGGACGCGATAAACTGGTATACAACGTCGGCAGCGGGAACGGCTACTCGGTCCGCGAGGTGATCGAGGCGGCCCGCGCCGTCAGCGGACAACCCATCCCCGCTGTTGAGCAGCCGCGCCGCCCGGGCGATTCCGCCCGATTGGTGGCCTCCTCCCGCCGTATCCGCGAGGAACTCGGCTGGAAGCCCGAGCACGACAACATCCACGACATCCTGTCCAGCGCGTGGGAATGGCATCAGTCCCACCCGCATGGATATGAAGAATAAATTGCGCTGAGCATCGTCGAAGCGCCAGCCTGCCCTGATCCGAAGTAGGCCGAGCCAAAGGAGACTCACATGGCCTTTTCCTTCCATCGCATTCCCGTAGGAATCTGCAACTGCTACCTGTTGCGCGGTGAGCGGACGGTGCTCATCGATGCCGGCGCCTGGGGTGGGACCCCCGCCTTTGTGCGCGGCATGTCCGCGTTGGGCGTGGACCCGAAGCAGATCGACCTGATCCTGCTCACGCACGGCCACTGGGACCACATCACCTGCCTGAACGACATCCGCGCGATGAGCGGGGCGCAGGTCGCCATTCATCATCGGGATCAGGCCTGGGTCGAGACCGGGCGGCCGGGTTTCCCGGGCGGCGTGGGGGCCTACGGCCGTGCCATGTCTGCCCTGGCGCGGACGGTCCTGCACCCTCAGCTGCCGCCCGTCAAAGTGGACAAGGTCCTCGACGACGGCGGCCTGTCGCTGGCCGAATACGGCATCCCGGGCAAGGTCGTGTACACGCCCGGACACTCGATGGGCCACGTCAGCATCCTGCTCGACTCGGGCGATGCGTTGGTCGGCGATATGGCCATGAACGACTGGTATCTGCGCCTGACGCCCGGCCTGCCCGTGCTGGCCGACGACATCCGCATGGTGGTGGAGAGTTGGAAGAAGATCCTGCCGCTGGGCATCCAGACCGTCCACCCCGCGCATGGGCCGCATTTCCCCGTCTCGGTCATGCATAAAGAGATCGAGGCCTTCCGATGACCTTTGTCGTCGTCCTCGCGGGCTGGGTCTTTTCTCTGTGCCTGCACGAGTTCATGCACGCCTTTGTGGCCTATCAGGGCGGTGACTACACCGTCAAGGACAAGGGCTACCTGACCTTCAACCCGCTTAAGTACACGCATCCCGTCTACTCATTGCTCATGCCGATCTTGTTCCTGCTGGCAGGCGGGATCGGCCTGCCGGGCGGCGCGGTCTACATCGAGCGCTGGCGTCTGCGCGGACCCCGATGGGAAACCGCAGTTTCGTTGGCGGGTCCGCTCTCGAACGCCTTTCTGGCCCTGATCCTTGGCTTGATCCTGCGCTTCACGACGGTCGCCAACTCAGTCTTCGGTCCCGGGCTGGCCTTTCTGGCCTGGCTGCAAGTCTCAGCCGTGGTGCTGAACCTGCTGCCCGTGCCGCCCTTCGACGGCTTCGGCGCCATCGAGCCGCACCTGCCGTATGAGTGGCGCGTCAAACTGGCGCAGACGCAGGGCGCATTTGCGATCCTCGTCTTCTTGGTTTTATGGTACGTGCCCTTCGTCAATCGCGGCTTTTGGTGGTTGGTTAGTTGGCTGGCTAACCTGGTTGGCATTCCGCTCGATGTGGCGAGTTTGGGGTTCGGTCAATTCCTGTTCTGGCGATGAATGAAGTGGGACCCACCTCAAAGGTGGGTCCCACTTTTTACAGATATTATTTCGTTTCACTGGTTTGCATATGTTTGGTGGGGCGTGCCATGGTGCCCAGGAGCGCACCGCCTGCAAATATGACGGCCCCAAGTCCAATGACGCAGAGGGTGGCCAGCAGGATAGGGGCAATCCATGAAGCTTCTGATAATTGTAGGTTGAGCGCACCTTGAAGGGCGTGGACGACGTCCACGTAGAAATTATCGCGGGAAGGCTTGATGATGTAGAACGGATCCTCGGGCCTGCCGATGAACGGGCTCAGCCGCCACGTCATTTGCGTCCCGACAAAACCGTATAGCATGATCCATAGCAGCAGGATGCGCTGCCTGAGGCCCTTGAGCCCATCGTTCCGCGCCGTTTCTACCAGCGTCATGCCCCGCCAAAGAAAATACACGCCGATGGAGGCGCTGATACCCACAAAGCCGACCGCCAGCAATTGGAAGAATTCATAGTTGCCAGAGGTCAACACGAAGAAGAGTGTGACAGGCGCCAGCCCCAGCAGTAGAAAGGCAGACACGCTGATGCCTGCCAGGACCACGGTCAGCACCTGCATCATTTTCAATGGCGTTCCCAGCAGCGCCAGCGAGAAGAAGTACAGGGCAGGTAGGCAAAAGGCCATGGTGGAAAGGAACAGGATCGGCAGTTTGATGGAGGATGACAACGCTTGAAGCGGACTCTTGGCCAGACCCACCATGAATCCGTATGCCATGAACGAGAAGACCGCCACCAGGGCCAGGGTGACAGCCTTGCCTTTTACATCCTCCTCCCTTTGAACGCTTCGGAAGAATTCATCAGGGTCGCGCAGAAAGTTGGGCATGATCGAGAACACGTTTTTCATTTCGACCTCCGTGTCAGATGGGTGTTGAATAAGATTGTAGCGAAACCGCCTTCCACTTGCTCGATGAATCTATCAATTTCCCGCAAAAGTATTTGAGAGGCGGGCAGGGGAATGATTTGTGATAATCTTTACAAATCAGACAATTTTGGTTATAATAATAGTGTAATATTTCACAAACTGTATATTCCTGCGAACCTCGCAGTGACATGAATGAGGAGAAAACCATGATCGCAGAAAAACGCCCCCACGTGGTCATCGTTGGTGCGGGATTCGGCGGCTTGCAGGCCGCACGGAAACTGGCCAACGCGCCCGTCCGCATCACGCTGATCGACCGCCAAAATTATCACCTGTTCCAGCCGCTGCTGTATCAGATCGCCATCGCGGGCCTGACGCCTGCGCAGATCGCCTACCCTCTGCGGACCATCTTCCGCCGCCAAAAGAATCTAACCTTCCAGATGGGGGATGTGACCGAGGTCAATCTGGCTGAGCGCTACGTCAAACTGGATGGTTCGGTCATCGCCTATGACCATCTCATCCTGGCGGCGGGCGGACAGACCAACTTCTTCGGTCTCGAGTCCGTGGAGCGTAACGGCTTCGATCTGAAAGGTGTGGACAACGCCGTGCAGACGCGCAATCACCTGCTCTCGGCCTTCGAGCGCGCCAGCCGCGAAGCGGACGCAGACAAGCGCCGCGCCCTGTTGACCTTCGTTGTGGTCGGCGCAGGCCCAACCGGCGTCGAGACGGCGGGCGCGCTGGCCGAGTTGATCCGCCACGTGATGAGCAAGGAATATCCCACCATCGACATGAATGAGTCGCACGTGTTACTGCTCGAAGCGGGACCGACCGTCATGCCCGCCTACCCCGACGAGTTGCGCCAGTCCACGCTCCGCCTGTTGACGGGCAAGCGCGTGGAGGTAATGCTCAACGCAAAGTTGACCGAGTACAACGGCGAGCAGGTCGCCCTGGCCGATGGTACGACCATCCCCGCCCAGACCTTGATCTGGACGGCGGGTGTGAAAGCAGCCGGGTTGGCGAGTCGGCTGGGGGTACGGCAGGCAGGCGCGGGTCGGGTGGTGACCGAGTCCACGCTGCAGCTGCCTGGGCACCCCGAGGTCTTCGCCATCGGCGACATGGCCTACGTCGAGAATGGGAACGGCCAGCCGCTGCCCATGCTCTCGACCGTGGCACTGCAACAGGCTGACGCGACCGCGGAGAACATCCGCCGCGCCATCGCGCATCAACCGCTGCGCCCGTTCCACTACAAGGACCCTGGCTTGCTGGCCACCATCGGGCGCAATGCTGCCGTGGCGCGCATTTGGGGGCTGTCGTTCAGCGGCTTCATCGCCTGGGTGATCTGGGTCTTTCTGCACATCTACCGGCTGATCGGCTTCCGCAACCGCATCGTGGTGCTGATCAACTGGGCCTGGGACTACATCTTTTACGATACACAGGTCCGGTTGATCACGAAGGAATAGGCCCTCGCGCAACCTGCCCTTTGGCTGCGCCGCGAAGAACGGCGGCTCCGCTCACGTGTGCCTGCGGCCCAGTGCAGGCAGGGCGTATGGGATTACGTTGTTATGATAAACTCACTCCGTCAAAGGAGTGAGTCTTGAAAGCCAAACACTGGTTCGTTTTTATTCTGCTGGGAGCCATTTGGAGCTCGTCGTTCCTGTGGATCAAGATTGCCGTGGCCGAGATCGGCCCGGTGACGCTGGTGGCCTTCCGCGTGCTGTTCGGTCTGCTCTTCGCAGGTGGCGCGGTTTTCATCCAGCGCGTGGAATGGCCGCGCGACCGCAAGACCTGGACCATCTTCATCATCATCGGCCTGACCAATATCGCCATCCCGTTCTTCCTGATCTCGTGGGGCGAGCAGGCCATTGACTCGGCTGTGGCGGCCATCCTCAACTCAACGGTTCCGCTGTTCACGCTGGTGATTGCCCACCTTTTCCTGCACGACGACAAGATGACTGTGCAAAAGGTGCTCGGCCTGTTGGTCGGTTTTGCGGGCGTGGTCATCCTGCTGAGCGAGGACATGCATGTTTCGCAGAGTTCCCTGCTTGGGCAGGGCGCAGTCATCCTGGCCAGTATGTTCTACGCGGGCAGTGCGGTCTATACACGCCGCAACACGCCCAATGCGCACGGACTGGTGCGTGGCGCGGCGCCGCTGCTTTCGGCGACGGTGGTGATGTGGCTGGCCGCGCCGATCGCGGAAAGTCCATTCAAGATCCCGCACCTGCCGATGACCTGGATCGCGCTGCTGTGGCTGGGCGTGCTCGGCTCGGGGCTGGCGCTGATCCTCAACTATTACCTGATCCACGAAATCGGCCCGACGCGCGCCACGATGGTGACCTACGTCTTTCCGCTGGGCGGCGTGCTTTTGGGCGTCCTCTTTTTAAATGAGCATCTCTCCTGGCAGTTGCTGGCAGGCGGGCTGCTGATCATCTCAAGTTTGGTGGTTGTCAATTGGAAAAAACAATGAACGAAGAAAGTTTCCGCTCCGGGTTCGTGGCCATCATCGGCCGCCCGAACGTGGGCAAGTCCACGCTGGTCAATGCGCTGCTGGGTCAGAAGATTGCGGCGGTCTCGCCGAAGCCGCAGACCACGCGCCGCCGTCAGCTCGGTATTTTGACGAACGACTCGGCGCAGATCGTGTTCGTCGATACGCCTGGTATGCACGTGGCGCGTCACAAGCTGGGCGAGTTCCTCAATCAGGAAGCGCAGGAGTCGCTCGAACACGTCGACGCGATTCTCTTTCTGGTGGATGCGGGCGACGAGCCGACCGAGGAGGACAAGGCCGTGGCCGACCTGCTCAACCGTGTCTCGATGCGCACGCCCCGATTCCTGGTCCTGAACAAAGTGGATCTGCTGGCCCCCGAGGCGATCCCCGCTCGGGCGGAGGAATACTCGAAGCTGCTGATCCAGCCCAAGGTCCAGGAAGTGTCGGCGCGCAAGGGTCAGGGCCTGGATGAACTCATCGCCGCGCTGACGGCTGTCCTGCCGAAGCGTCCGCCTGAGTATCCCGAAGACCAGGTGACCGACTCGTACGAGCGCGACATCGCCGCGGACCTGATCCGCGAGGCGGCGCTGCTCAACCTGCGCGACGAGGTGCCGCATGGTATTGCCGTCCGCATCGACGAGTTTGTCGAGCGCGAGAACGGCATGGCCTACATCGCCGCCACGCTCTTCGTCGAGCGCGAGTCGCAGAAGGGCATCGTCATCGGCGAAGGCGGCTCGATGCTTAAGCGTATCGGCTCCTCGGCGCGCAAGGAGATCGAGTCGATGGGCGGACGGCCCGTCTTCCTGGAGCTGCGCGTGAAGGTGTTGAAAGAATGGCGCAAGGACGAGAATGCCTTGCAGCGTTTCGGGTACAAGATCAGAGGCGGGAAGAAGAAGGATATGAGAAAGAAGTGATATAGGGGCGACCCAGCGGGTCGCCCCTATAATTTGGAAGAGGAGTTGGGATGGGTATTCTGCCTGTACTGGCAATTTTGTTCGCGGGGTTGGAGTCGTATGCGCTGTGGAGCGGGAAACGGCAATTGGAATTTATCGCCAAGCCGGCGGTGATGTTTTGCCTGTCGTTGTGGTTGTATCTGTCAACGGGTTGGCAGGCGGCGGCGCTATGGTTCGGGCTGGGGGCCTTGCTCTCGTTGGCAGGCGATGTATTCCTGCTCTGGCTGGACCGATTCTTCGTCTTCGGGCTGGCCGCTTTTCTGCTGGCGCATATCGCCTACCTGATCGGATTCAATACACCGCTGCCGCCCGTCACGATGTGGAGCCTGCTGCTGGCGGTCATCATTGGCGTGAGCGGTGTGCGCGTGATGCGCCGCCTGCTGATGGGTGTGCATGCCTCGGGCCAGTCGCGGTTGGCGATTCCCGTGGCGTTGTACGGTGTAGTCATCACCTTGATGCTGCTCTCGGCGCTGTTGACGCTCTCGAACGCGCAGTGGAGCGCGCTGGCCTCCGCTTCAGTTTCATTGGGTGCGCTGTTCTTCTACGCCTCGGACATCGTCCTGGCCTGGAACAAATTCATCCAGCCCATGCCGCGCGGACGGATACTGAACATCGGCCTGTATCATGTCGGTCAGATTTTGTTGATTGTGGGGGTGGTGTTGCAGTTTTCGTAAATGGTTGGACACGGATTGCACGGATTGACACGGAGAAAATAAAAAGGGTGCAAGGATCTTTCTTTGCGCCCTTTGCGTTTCTTTGATTTGGGTTTTATCTCGTCAGGTGAACGCACGTTTTATAAGAAAGCGTTCTTTCACCGAATATCCAGTGGAAGCTTTAGCATCTGCCTGAATGACAAGACTTTTCTTTGGAGTATGCTACGGAATATTTCCGTTTGTTTCTCGCTTTCAAAACAAGTCTTTGGAGTAGCAAAATACAGATTCTTTCCATAGATCAAAATAAATTCGTCTCGTCCTTCGACCGCCGCATAAAATAAATCCCACTCGTATTTTGTACTCATATCTGGTCTTTGAACCGAAATTCCATTTTCATCGAAAATTACCCGATAAGGTTCTGAGTACAGTCGATTGTTTTGCTTGAATACAAGCCACGAGAATGCCAGCGGGATTAAATCGAGGATAAGAATTATCCCAATCAGAATTGACATGAAAGCCGCTGGAATTGACAAATCTATATCGTTGTGTGAACGTATTGGTTGAGTCGCAAGAAACACCAAATAACATCCACCGAGAAACAAAGAAAGGAGGCCAATGAGCAGGCGACCAATGTGATCATTGGATGTTGATGCCCGATATAGGCGATTTGCGCGCCAGAAATCGGTAAACTTTAACCTGACCTGAACAGTGATGCTATTTTCCGATACCATTTCTTAGCCGTTCGACCTCATTTATTCTTAGGGACAGGGGCTTTCCTACTGCTGTTTCAGCGGACCGAATCCCTCGCCCAGGGCTTCGTGTGCCAAACCGATGACCATGAAGGCCTTCGGGTCGATCTCATGCACGATGGACTTGATGGCCGCCACCTCGGCGCGGGTGATGACGCAGTACAGCACGGGACGGGTCGCACCCGTGTAACCGCCCGTCCCTTCGAGGATGGTCACGCCGCGCACCAGTTCCTCGATGATGCGCTTCGAGACGGCCTCGGCCTGGTCGGTGACGATCATCGCCGTGCGGACCGTCCCGCCGCCTTCGAGGGTGGTCTCGGCCACGATGCCGCTGATGTAGAGCGTGATCATCGCGTACAGCGCCTGCTTCCAGCCGAAGACGAATCCCGCCGAGAGGATCACAGCCGTGTCCACGATCAGGTAACTTTGTGTCATCGGCACGCCGCGCCAATGGTTGAGGATGCGCGCCAGGATGTCCGAGCCGCCGCTGGTGCCGCGTGCGCGATAGACCAACCCAAAGCCGACGCCGCTGACGATGGCGCCGTACAACGCATTGAGGAAGATGTCACCCTGCAGGTCGGCGATCAGGTTGGTTGCCGCACCGCCTGGGGCGAAGAGCGGCAGCTTGAGGATCAGGTCTGCCAGCAGGGAGTAGGTCACGATGGCGAAGGCCGTCCGCAGGGCGAAGCTCCGCCCGCCGAGGAATCTCCAGCCGAGCAAAAAGAGCGGGATGTTGCCGACGAAGACCATCAAGCCAATCGGCCAGCCCGTGTAATGGTTGATCAACTGCGAGATGCCGCTCACCCCGCCCGAGGCCAGTTGTGCAGGGACGAAGAACAGCCGCAGCGCAAAGGCCTGGATGACGGAACTGATGCCGATCAAAGTGTAATCTTGCAGGGTGGGCCAATATTTTTTCATCAATCCAGGATCCCAACCCCTGCCAATTTCTCGATCACACCCAGCACAGCGGAATTATCCAGGTTGCCCATGCCGAGCTCGATCATCTGCTCGTACAGGCGGGTGTGTTCCTCCGCCGACGAGACGGGAATGCCGTACTCGTGCGCGGTGTCGAGAACGATATGCAAATCCTTGAGCTGCATGTGAGCCTTGAAGCCCGGGGCGCGGTTGCCATCGAAGAGACGCGGCGGCTTGACGTCCAGCGTCCAGCATTGGGCGGCACCCGCCTTGATGGCGTCCACCACCTTGCGCGGATCCACGCCCGCCTTCTTGGCGAAGACCAGCAGTTCGCCCATCGCCACCATCTGTGCCGCGACCATGATCTGGTTGGCGGCCTTGGCCACCTGTCCCGCGCCCGCATCGCCGACGTGGGTGATGGTCTTGCCCATGGCCTGGAAGACCGGCATGACCTTCTCCAGCGCGGAGGCTTCGCCGCCGACCATGATGGTCAGTGTGGCGTTGCGCGCCCCGATGTCGCCGCCCGAGACGGGCGCATCCAGCGCCTGCACGCCGACCTTCGCCAGTTCCGCCGCGATGGCACGGGCGACGGCAGGCTTGATGGTGGAGTTATCGACCATCACCAGGCCGGGATGCGCGCCCCGGATGATGCCATTTTCACCCAGCGCCACCTGCTCCACGTCGGGGGAATCGGGCAGGTTGGTGAAGACCACGTCAACCTGTGCGGCGACCTCGGCGGGCGAGGATGCGGCGGTCGCGCCTTCTGCAACGAGCTCGTCCACGGCGGCGCGTGAACGGTTGTGGACCACGACGGGGAAACCTGCCTTGAGGATGTTGCGGGCGATGGACTTGCCCATCAGCCCCAAACCGATATATCCGACTTTTAGCATGGAAACGACTCCTTTGGAAAAGTTGCTGGGATTATAACGCGACCCTTACCCCCTCCGCCCCTATCGGGGCACCTCCCCCATTTTCGCTTTGTGAAAATGGGAGAGGACGGGTGGGGGCAGGGAGCAAAAAAGCCTGCCTCCATAACGGAGGCAGGCTCAGGGTCCAGGATGGACAGGTTACTTGATGATGTAGGTCATGCTGACCGTGGCGGTCAGGGTCATCTGACCAGGCTGGATCGGCACGGTCACGCTCGCAACCATGTCGCCGCCGCCGCCGCCCTTGCCGCCCTCGTACACGGGGCTGGGGACGCTGTCGTAGAAGCCGATGGTCTGCACTTCACCGAGGGTCACGCCCGCCGCCTTGGCCAATTCCTCGGCCTGGGTCTGGGCATTCTTGACGGCCTCGTCGCGGGCCTGCTTGAGAGCCTCGGTCTTGTCGGCCACGTCGAACTGGATGCTGTTGACGGTGTTGGCGCCCGCCTTGATGACGGTGTCGAGCAGGTCACCCAGCTTGGACAGGTCGCGGATGGTCACGTAGACGGTGTTATCGACCATGTAAGTGGTGCCCGTCTGCTGTCCATCGGGGCTGTACTGCGCGGAAGGCCAGATGCTGAAGTTGGTGGTGCGGATGTCCTTCTCGTCGATGCCCAGATTCTTGAGAGCGTCGATCACCTTCTGGGTCTGCGCGTTGTTGCTGGCCACCGCCTCCGAGGCGCTCGGGTTCTCCGAATGCACGCCCAGATAAATGTAGGCGATGTCGGGGGTCAGGCTGATGGTGCCCGTGCCGTTCACGTTCAGGGTGCGCAGCGAGGACTGGTTGACCGTGGTGGGGCCGCAGGCGCTCAGCAGGGTGGCGAGCACCAGCACGGCGGCAAGTAAAATGGAAAACTTCTTCATGGTGAACTCCTTTGTTTGTTTCATGCAATCAAGACGACGTGGCCTTTAAAAAGTTCCCGATCCGGTTGCTTGTATTTTCCCCTGTTTGTCGGTAAAATTTTGTACAAATGTTCTAAAGGCAGCCATGCCCATCGACTATCAGCAAATATACACCCAGATTAAGGTCATCGGTCAGGGCGCAAAGGACCGCCAGAAGCGCAAGGAGGAACGGCAGACCCAGGCGCGCGAGTTGCTGGCCGCCTACGCATCCCAGTTGGACGCGTTGCGGAACAAAGTGGATTCCGCCAAAGCGGCCGATCCCAACATCCGCTGCGCGCTCCCGTTGAACGAGCCGCTCGATTTCTTTGGACCCCCGCCTGCCTCCGTTAAAGAAGCCACGCTCATCGCCGCCGACGGCTCGCAGATCAACCCCGACCGTCATGCCGCGGTGCAGTTCGGGCTGATCAACGTCGGCGCGATCACCTTGAAGTTGAACTCGGGCACCGCCCCCGAGATCTTCACCGAGAGCGAACTGCTCTATGGTGACGACCTGCTGCCCAACGGCATCCCCATGTCCGATGGCATGGTGGCCTTGCGGCGCGACCTGAAGGAACGTTCGGCCCTCGACGAACTCTCGCAGGGATTGACGGGCGAGGTGGTCACCTTCACCGATGGACCTATCGAGTTGTGGGGCGCGCAAGGCGAGGATGCCCGCGCCTATTCCGAATTTCTGGAAAAATACAAGACCTCTCTCTCGCGCCTGCAATCGCGCGGAGTCATCACCGCGGGCTACGTGGACAAGCCCTCTGCTGACCTGGTCGGGCGGCTGCTTGAGATCGTCCTGGCCGACGCCGGGCAGATTCAGAAGATTCGCGAGTTCCATCCGCTGCGCGGTGTCAGCGACCGCTGGTTGTATGGTGAACGGTCCCAGCCGCTGCTGGCGCCCGGTCATCGCTCGGCGGTCTTCAAGATCCAGTCCAGTGCGGAGAAGAATTACAAGGGTCCGCTCGAATTGCATTTCTTCTATCTTAACGTCGGCACGGATGGACATCCCTGGCCTGTGCGTGTCGAGATCCCCAAGTGGGTGGTGGACGATCCCGCCAGCCTGGATCTGCTGCACGGCGTGTTGGTGGAGCAATGCCGCATGATGGGCAGCCGACCGTATCCCTATCTGCTGCATCGCGCGCATGAAACGGCCGTAGTCAAGCAGGAAGAGAAACAGCAGATCGAGCAGATGCTCTCGTTGGAAATCCGCCGCAATAATGAAGAGCTCGATGAGGGTTCGTACAAACAGTCTGCAAAGGACTTGCAGGGCAGAAACAAGTTCGCGCACTAGGAACAAATCAGTTCGTTTTATCGTTAGCTTCCTGCCGTCTGCGGACCAAATCGAACCGCAAATTCAAAGGCAGAATGGAACATCATTAATGTTGTGCGCTGGTAGTATCTTTCTTATTGTTATTGGATTGCTCGGCATCTTTGCCAAGGACATGGTCTGGGACCTGACCGTATGGCAGAATCAGATGGAGGGCCTGGCCTCCGAACGCACCGAGACCTGGGACACGATGACCACCATCGGCGGCGTGGTCTCGATCCTGATGGGGATCCTGGCCATCTATGCCTTCTTTCAAAGTTTATCGTGACAGAGCAGGGGTGGGGTTTCCTCGCCCACATTGTGTAAAGATATTTCAAGGACGGACTTTATGACCCAACCCATCGAAATCGGACGACTCTTGCGTGCAGGCACGACGGGCTTCATCGCAGGTTGTCGCGTCTCGCAGTGGACCGCACCCGCTTTTGGCTCGCTGGTGCGCGCGCCGCTCGGTGACGGCTACCAGGTCTATGGCCTGATCCACGACATCCACATCGACGACGATGGGCTGGTGCGCCAGTTGGTCACCGCCGACAACGTCAGCGAAGAGGTGCTGCGCGATAACCGTGAGCGCCGCATCGTGCCCGTCGAGATGTCGGTGCTGTCAATCGGCTATGAACAGGACGGGCGCATCGTCCACCTGCTGCCGCCGCGTCCGCCGCTCAGCCTGGACGTGATCTACGCCTGCGAGGCCGGGGAGGTCAGACGCTTCGTCACGGCGGGACGCTTCGGCTACTTCCGCCACATCCTGCGCGGAGCGGACCTGCCCGTCGGCGAATTGCTGGCCGCGCATCTCAAGCAGGTCCATGACCAGGTCGGCGACCCGAAGTGGAACGAGGCCGCCACGCAGGAGTTGATCTCCCTGCTGCGCGATGACTATCCCACCTTGATGAGCGTGCTGGGTGCATTGAGCGAAATCAGTCCGTCCTGAGCGCAGTCGAAGGACGAATAGTTTGGAGATTGTTTGAAACAAAAACTTTCCCTCATGCTTATCGTTGCTGGCACTCTGATCGCTGCCGTGTCGCTGCTGGCCGATTTTATCGGCCTGGGCGACCATGGCGGGATTCCTGCGGTGCAGATTCTCGGCGCGGAGGCGGGAGTCATCCTGACGCTGATCGGGCTGGGGTGGAGGATCCAGCAGCAGGGGGGAGGGGCGCTTCCATCCTGGAGAGGCGCAGCGGCCTGGGTGGGGAATCAGCCTGTGCTCACGTGGGTCATTGTCGGGTTCCTCATCGCATACCTGCTGTGCTTCATCGCGCCCGCCATCTACAACGCGGACCTGAGGTTCCACTACTTCACCGATTACATCCGTGAACGCGAGAAGATCGGCTTCGACACGCGCCTGATCCTCGAGCACATCGGCCACTGGTACACGGGCGACCAGACGCCCAAGTATCTCTTCCCGCCGCTGACCACGCTGCTGTTCACACCGTTGCTGCTGCTGCGCTTTCCGTACAACTATTATGTCTCGACGGTTGTAACGCTGGTCAGTTTTTTGCTGCTCAACCTGGGACTGCCGTCGCTGTTCACCAAAAAGGAGAACAGACTGCTGGTGCTTTTTATCTTTGCGGTCTCGGTCTTTTCGTACGGACTGCAATTCGAGCTTGAAACGGGGCAGTTCTATACGCTGGCCATGCTGCTCAGTATGGCGGCGGTGTACATCTTCCATAAGCATCCCGCCTACCGCATCTTCGCTTACATTTTGTTTTGCGTCTCGGTGCAGCTCAAGGTCTTTCCCGCCATCTTCGTCTTCCTGTTCGTGGACGACTGGCATGATTGGAAGGTCAATTTCAAGCGCTTTGCCGCGCTCGGGGTGGCGAACTTCCTGCTCTTGTTCCTGTTGGGCTTTTCCTATTTTCAATTGTTCGTCACGCGCATGTTGGGCAGCATGGGCAATCTCGAAGTGCGCTACAACCATTCGATCACGGTCTTCGTTCACAACCTGGCGCTGACCAACGATTGGGTTGCCGCCCATGCGGACGCGCTGCGCATGGGGCTGACCGTATATTTCCTGCTGTGCTTTGCCGTGACCCTGTTCCTGGCCTGGAAGCGCAATGTGCGTGGCGTGGATGCGACCCTGTTGATGGTCAGCCTGATCGGCGGGCTGATCCTGCCGACCATCAGCCATGACTACAACCTGCCGCTGCTGGCCATGCCTTTCATGTTGTGGACCTCAGGCCTGCATCTTCCCGAAAAGCCGTGGACTCGTCTGTTGGCCATTGCCCTGCTCCTGTCCGCCTCCTTCGCCTTTGCCGTGACCCTGTTCCCGTCCAACGCACGGCCTGTAGCGTTGGAGAATTCCCTGCCCGCGCTGATGATGATATTGACTGCTGTTACCGCTATGAATTTCTTACCACAAAGTGTCACAAAGGAATTCGAGCCCAATGCTTGATGGGAATGTCGTTGCGAGCCGCCGATGCTTTTCGGCGGCGCGGCAACCTCGCAAGTGAAAAGCAGGCAGGACATTTCAAGGTTGCTTCGTCGCCACGATCGTGGCTCCTCGCAACGACATCAGTTAATCCTTCGTGGTTAAAAAGAGGTTCTCATGCAAATTCAACGCAAGCAGATCGGTTATCTCGTCGGCGGCGGGCTGAAGGAAAACTTCCGCGTGCGGCTGACTGTCTCGCCGCAGGATATCCAGGAGGGCGCGTTCGTTGTCATCCAGAGCGGAGCATGGAACTATTACGGTATCGTGACCGACATCCAGCTCGGGGCCACGGACCCGCGTTTCGCGGATGAGCAAATGGAGGGACGTTTCCCTGCGCACATCTCGCGCGCCCTGCACGGACAGACGCTGTACGCCAACCTCGAAGTGCTGCCCAATCTGATGCTCGAAACGGGACCCGACGAGGGCACGCCTGAGTACCTCCAGTGGCGCGGCATGATCGACGCGGGGCTGAAGGACGCGCCGCGCATTCTGCCTGTCAAGAACGTGCCGCCGCATCACGCGCAGGTCTTCCTCGCGGACCAGGCCGACATCGCTGAGATCTTCGGCGCGGTGGGCAAGGGGGGTAACTTCGTCATCGGGTACACGCGCGAGCAGAATCATCCCGTGTGCATCGACCTGGACAAGTTCGTGCAGCGTTCCTCGGGCGTGTTCGGCGCCACGGGCACGGGCAAATCCTTCCTCACGCGCCTGGTGCTGGCGGGGCTGATGCACTATAACAAGGCCTCGGTGCTGGTGCTGGACATGCACAACGAGTACGGCTTTGACGATGTGGCCTCAGACACGAAACAGCCCGTGACGGGACTGAAGAGCAGGTTCAAGTCGAAGGTGCGGGTGGTCGGGCTGGGAGCGGGATCCACCATCCGTGGACAGGTCCCCGATTTCAACCTGGAGATCGCCATGAGCGACGTCTCCACCGCGGACATCGAAACCCTCAGCCGCGAGTTGAACCTGAAGGACACCACGCCCACCACCTTGAACGCGCTGTACGGCTCGTTCCGCAATGACTGGTTCCTGCGCTTCAAGAGTATGAACCGCGAGGAAGTGGAGATCACCGACGAGAAGGGCAAGACCAAGAAGGTGCCGCATCCCGAGAGTGTGGCGGCCTGGGCCAATGAGACCGGCGTGAACGTGATGGCGGCCGAGGCCCTGCACGACAAGCTGCGACGTCTGTTCGGCAGCCCGTACATCGTGGAGACTCCCGCCTCGGACAGTGTGCGTGAGATCATCGGGTCGCTCGAGAATGGACAACACGTGGTGCTGTCGTTCGGCGAGCACGAAAGCGACCTCGATTATCTGCTGGTCTCGAACCTGCTGACGCGCAAGATCCGCAATGCCTGGGAGCACAAGACCAACGAGTTCCGCACGCATGGAAAGGCAGAACCCCGTCCGCTGGTGATCGTGGTGGAGGAGGCGCACAAGCTGCTCAACCGCGAGATGGCCGCGCAGACCACCTTTGCCACCATCGCGCGCGAACTGCGCAAATATTACGTGACCCTGCTGATCGTGGACCAGCGTCCGTCGCAGATCTACGACGAGGTCATGTCACAGTTGGGGACGCGTATCTCGGGCTGGCTGGGAGACGAGGACGACATCCACGCCGTGCTCTCGGGCTTGGCGGGCAGGGACGCGCTGCGCGGCATGCTGGCGCGCCTGCAACCCAAAGAGGAAGTGTTGCTGCTTGGCTGGGGCGTGCCCATGCCCTTGCCCGTGCGTTCCCGCCGCTACGACGAGACCTTCTGGAAGGAATTGCTCGGAGGGAAGGAAAAACGGAGCAAAGAACAGAATTTGAAGGAGTTGGGATATTAGATTTATCAGTATGAAAAAGGTGACTAACCACTCCCAAACCGACGATATGTTGCCCGAATATGACCTCGATGGCAAAAAGGCTGTGCGGGGAAAATACGCCAAAGCCATGCAGAAGGGCTATTCTGTGCGCGTCTTGCATGAGGATGGGACGGTCACTGTCCAGCATTTCGTTCCAAAAGAAAGCGCGGTAATTCTCGACCCGGACGTGAGAGTATATTTTCCAGATTCGGAGAGCGTGAACCGCGCTTTGCGTTCATTGATTGATCTCATTCCTGAGAAAAAGACGCGCCAAACCGCCGAGAGACGGGCAAAATATAGTGCGAAGTGATATGGATGGCGGGGCCAAACGCACTCAGGAGAAGAATTTGCCTGTCCCGCTGAAGGCGGGGAAGGAATTGGGTTTTTAAGAAATTCCATTTCTTATAGTGAAGTAAAGTAAAATCCTATCTAGCAATGGGATACTTAGCAGATAAAGTTTCATTGCAGTGTAACCACTCAACTGGAAAGCTTGCGAATGGGGAGATTTGGGTTGGCAGCATTCCATCTGAAGTCTTTTCTGCTATTGCAAGTGAACATAAGGATGTTTTTATTTCTTGTTATATTGACAAAGACCATCTGACAAGTCTCGCAAAAATGAATAATCGAACCGAGGAAGATTTACTGAAAGAAATCTTGCCTGATAAAGCGCATTTACAGAGTGGTGATTTCGGTGAGATTTTTTGTAGAAGCGTTTTACAAGAATGGAAAGACAAACCTGTAATTCCAACAGAAAGATGGAGAAATCGTTCAATTAAGAATGACACCGTCAGGGGAACAGATTTAGTGGGGTATGTAATTGCAGGAGACGAACCAAGCGAAGCTGATGTATTAGTGTTCAGCGAGGTCAAAACAAGAGAAAAGGGCGGGGACGATGAAGTTGTAAAAAAAGCTTATGAAGGCGTTTTGAAAGACAACACAACCAGATTAGCCAACTCGTTATATTTGCTTCAACATTCTTTGCTAAGGGATGGTAAAGAAGAAGAGGCGGATAAATTCGCGCGGTTTTCTTCCCCTTATGATAACCCCTATAAAAAACGATTGATCGCTTGCGTCGTTCATAACGCACAAAATTGGAAAGACGAATATTTGCAGGTTCTCCCTGAGAAACACGACTTATCAGATGAGCTTCTTGTTGTCGTAATAAATTTTTCTGATTTATCAAAATGGATTGATGATTTTTATGGAGTTACGGTAGCAGAGCATGAGTAGCTTTTCTAATGAAGCCCGTCAGTTCTTAGCATATGGCATCCTCAAGAGGTTTGATCGTCTTGAAGATGCAAATATTAACTTTAATTTCAATCCAGATCACATTTATATTCAAGCATTACACCAATCATTAGACCAATTAAGTAGCTCAGAATTTATTGAAAACAATGTTGAACTTGCCCGAGTTGCTCAAGTTTTCGAAGAATTTGTTTCAACTCCCATGATTGGAGTAAATCAAGGCTTTGCAGTACTTGTTAGTGCATCGGTTTATTGGCTAGCGGGATACACAGCTAATTCTTTAGTTGTAGCAAAGTTGTTATCACCACGTAGGGATGAGTTCTCGCTAACAGGACAGGTTCTACTCTCAATATTCGCAAGGGATATTGATGCTATTTCTAATTTGGGCGAGTTGGGTGAAAACCTAGGTGTTTACATTAGAACTGGTTCACAAGCAGCTATCGAGAGAGCCATTACAATTACTAAAATTATCGAAGACGAAAGTCTCGATGAGCGAATTGCTGATGAGTTTGTGCTTGCACGTTTATTGGGTCTTATAGTTCAAAGGCTCAATAGAATTTCATTCTGGTCATCAATCCAAAACTCACATTCTGCTCCTGCAGAGAACTTTGTAGAATATATGAGGGTGTTAGAGAGGCTAAATAGACCAATCATTGATTTATGGATTTCTCAAAGGTTGGCTATTTCCAGAGGTTTGATTGACGGAGAATCATCATTAGTGATTTCAACCCCAACGAGCTCTGGAAAAACCAAAATGACAGAGCTTGCATTTGTAAATGACTTATTTACTGATGAAAGCAGAAAATGTTTATATCTTGCACCATTTAGAGCTCTAGTTAGTGAAGTTGACCATGACATTAGCCCTGTATTTTCTGGTTTGGGGATTTCAACCGTTTCATTGTACGGGGGAGGCGATGCTAATGAAATCGAAGTTGAATTGGCAGAAAAGGCTAGGCTGACTATCGCAACACCAGAAAAAATATCTGCGATACTGAAGCTCTCAGGTGGAAAAATTACCGATTATCAAACTATTGTGTTGGATGAAGGACATTTGGTCGATAGTATTAATAGGGGTGTCTCTTACGAATTCCAGTTAGCTCATATTCGTTCCCAGTTGAGAGAAAATACTAGAGTGGTTTTTCTTTCAGCCGTTTTGCCGAATTCTAATGAACTTGCAGGGTGGCTTATTGGCACACCTGAAAGACTGGCTCAGACAGATTGGCAACCGACGTCGATGCGTATTGGAGTTGTAAATTGGTTGTCAGCAGCTTCGTCACCTAGACTTACATATGAATTCGAAAAAGGTCAACCATTAATGGAGGACTTTTTTATTCCAAGACTGTTTACACAAGAAGAATGGCGAGAAATAAATCCTAAAACGGGACGAAATCGACTCCATCGGTTTCCTGTATATGGTGACAATGGCAGTATTTCTGCCTCCTTGGCTTTTCAGTATTCCAAACTCGGTCAGGTTATTATCTATGCACAGAGACCTGACTGGGCGGTTTCTATTGCTAAGAAGATTATCGAGAGGATGGATTTGGAGCGACCGATTGAGAGTGATTGGATAAGCAACAGTAACCAAGAAAAACTAAGCGAAATAGCTGAATATTTCGAGAAAAGAATAGGGTCAGATTCTATATTGGTGAAATCTCTAAAAAGGGGGTTTGCTGTTCATCACGGAAAGATCCCCCAATCTTTTAGAACTGTTATTGAGGATGCTTTCAGAAAACAAATTATTAAAGTGCTGATAGCAACCAACACTATAGCTCAAGGCGTGAATTTTCCTGCCAAGACATTAATTGTTCATTCTCTTCCGAGGTCAGAAACTAGCGTCCGAGACTTTTGGAATTTGGCAGGTCGAGCCGGCAGAGCATCAAGAGAAACTCTTGGAGAAGTAGTCGTCTTGCAAACAGGCAGACTAAGAAATAATGTGTTGCAGGATTTTATCGAAAGAAGAATTGAAAGCGTAAACAGCAAGATATTCGAACTTGTTAGGGTTATATTGGAAACTTATCCGTCAATTTCACAAGAAACCATTGAGACATTTATGCAAGATGATAATTGGGGTGAGGTCATTAAGTCTATCGACACGCAGTTGCTAGAATTGATGGCAGAAGAAATTACTGATGTTGAGAACGGCAACGATGGGGGAGGTGTTGAGAATATAATTCAAAATCTATATTGTGTCTTTCAAGCTAGTAACCCGGAATTGGGAAATTCCGCTGAAATTCAAGAGGGTATTAATTCTCTTCTTCAAATTAGAAGAGGAGTAGTCTCTAATTTAGTTCCAGACCCAACTTTGAAAAAAAGATTTGCAAAGACTGGGTTGAATATTGATAGCTCAATAGCTTTGTCTCAAGCTGCTGATCAAATTAAAACTATTTTAGAAAACAATGAAGAACTTAGCAATGATGTCTTTTCTTCTTTAGTTGATATTGCTTGTCAGACCAGCGAATTGGCAGACGTAAATAGAAACAATGTAAGTAGATTAGGCTTAGTATGGATGAGGTCAGGCAATTATCAAACTGTTTATTTAGAAAGTGATAAAGACGAGCTTGATGATGCAGTCCACTTTGTTGAAGATGTTCTTTGCTATAGATTGCCGTGGGTGATTAACGGCATGGCCCGGCTGTTGGAATCGGAAAACGAAGATGAAACTTACGAAATGCCTGATTGGTTTGTTTGGTTGCCAAAGTATCTAAGATATGGTGTTGACTCAAAAGAATTAGCTTGGATTACGTCACTTGGCATTGACGACAGAGATTTTGCTGAGTTTTTATTGAATCATTATGTTGAAGACAATGAAATACAACCTACCAGTTTTAGGCAATTCTTGTCTTGGGCTATTGAAAACAAAGATGACCTTATATCTGACTCACAGGAAGAATGGGCAGATTATTTCACTGAAATATTAACTCAGGTGCTTGATAGATATTCTCAAATTAATCAATCTTTAAATGGCTAAATCCATGAGATTTTCTTTGCCAAATGAAAAAATGATAACTTACTTAACGCCAGCATTTGAACCGAAATCAAAAGGCACTGGGACGAAAGTTCCAGTGCCTTGATTTTAAGGAGGAAATATCCGCGTGGGGGAGGATTACAGACAGTACTTGTTGGAAAAAACATCGAAATGTTTTTGTCAAGACTTCTAAATGTTTTCCTGAAAACTTCTAGAAGTTTTTTAAAACCTTCCTTGAGAGGTTTTCAATCCTTCCTAGGGAGGATTCTCCTCCAATCAAGAGCGCCAGGGTGTTGTGGGCGTTTTGTTCGGACCGCAGGCGGTCGGTTACGGCTCGGGTGTCTCGGCCCTGCCCTTCGAGCGGCGGATGAAGCCCTGCAAGCGGGTGGCATCCTTGGGGTCCGCGCCGCCGAAGGAGCTGCGGAACGGCACCGTCCGCCCGTCGATCAAGTCCGCGACCAGGCGATAGCCCGAACTGGTGTGACCGTCGCTGTCGGTATGGCGGCTGTACTCGGCGCGGATGGCGGCGATGTCGTCGAAGTCGAGTCGCTTCGTGTGGCGGAACAGCAGGTAGCGATACTCCAGCCGCAGGGTGCGAGTGGGGCGGTCCGCGACGATGGTCAGGTTGGGGTAGAGCAGCAGCATCACCAGTCCGCTGATGAGGATCAGCGGGTTGAAGAGCGTGAACGGCATGGCCTGGGCTGGGAAGAAGCGCAGCTGGATGGCGCCCCACAGGGTGAAGATCGCGCCTGCAATCCACACCATGAAGAAATCAAAGCTTTTGATGACCAGTTGCTGGCTGGGAGCCTTTTCCTGCGTTTCCATGCCGCCTCCAAAAAAGTATGGGATTTGGAACGGCCCCATTCTCCGCCCGGGCAGGGTTCCGCGCAAGTAGCCGATTGGTCACGCCGAGGCTTCTCAGCCCATTTGACAAACGAAAAACCCTGGGACCTTCTCCCAGGGTTTGGAGTCGCTGCTTTTCAGCTTTGCTTCATCGGCAGGGCCGAGCCGCAGTAGGCGCAGGCGGCGGTTCGCGGATTGAGCCACCTCACCTCGTGCGCGCGCACGGGTCCGCCGCAGCGCGGGCAGGAGGTGGGCAGCAGGTCGGTGCGATAGGTCGGCTCGACGGGCCTGGGCGCGGGCTGAACGGGGGCAGCCACGGGCGGGACATAGGGCGGGGTGCCCATCTGCGGCGGGTTGACGGGCGGGGCCTCACGGAAGAGCGAGCTGAAGACGATGCCCAGCCCGATCAGCACCAGCAAGGCAGGCCACCATTTGCCGCCGGAGAAGATCATCCCCAGCACGATCAACCAGAAGATACCGAAGAAGGGGCGAAAGGGCCTGGGTCCGTGTCGAAAGCGTTTGTGCCTGTGCATAGGAAATCCTTTTTATGTCATTGCGAGGGCGGTGTACTTCCGCCCGAAGCAATCTCCCTGTAATAAGCTATCTTTATAGATTTCGAGATTGCTTCGTCGGGCTGCGCCCTCCTCGCAATGACAAACCTTTTACTATACGCGCCTGTTCGAGGATGGGTTGCTCGGCGGCGCAGACAGGTCACTGCTCCACTGTGAAGGTTCCGCGCCCGATCAACTGGTAGTCGATGTACAACTCGACCGTGTACTCGCCCGGGCCGAAGGCCACCAGGTCGCTGTATGTGTAGCTGATGGTCTTGACGCCGCTGCCCTGATCTCCCAACTGCCAGGTGCCGATCACACGCAGGGTGGGGTCCTCGATGCCGTTGCGGTACACCTTCCACACCTCCGACGCGCCCGTGCGCATGCCCGAGTAATCGAACAGGATCGAGATCCCCTTCAAGCCGTTGGGGAAGGAGACGGCGGTGTTATATCGCAGGAGATTCCCGCGGCTGTCGAGCTCCTCCTGCCCGAAGACGAAGGCCGTGACCGTGCCGCGCTGGGTCTGCGGCGGCGCCTGGCCCGTGAACTCGAGCGAGGCGGTCGTCCCCTTGAGCAGATGGAACATCTCGGTTGCCAGGGCGCGCACCTGGGAGGGGTCCGCCCGAACCGCGCCGCTTGCGGGCGCCTCCATCCAGGGACGGGAGTCGTTGTCGAGCGAGTGCAGCAGGCTGTCGATGTCGGTGGCGGAGGCGTCCATGTAATACCAGAAGGAGGACGGCGGCTGGGCGCCGTTCGCGTGGGCGGCGGTAACTTCGCCCACGGCCTGGTCCACCCCGCTCTGATATTCGCTGCGCGCCTGGTCGAGCTGGCCGTTGACCATCAGGGCCAGCGCCAGGTTGAAGCGAACGCCCATCAGGCTGGGGTCCTGTTCGAGCGCGGCGCGGTCCACACGGATGGCGTCGTCGAAGCGGCCCAGCAGGTAATAGGTCCAGCCGAGATTCCACCCCACGTTGGTGTCGGTGCGGCCCGCGCGGATGGACGCTTCGTAATCGGCTGCGGCGGCCTGGTAGTTGCCCACATAATAGTAGGCGTTGCCGCGCTCATACAGGGCATTGGCATATCCGGGCTGAAGCGAAAGGGCTTCGTCGAAGTGCTGGATGGCGCCCGCATAATCGCCGCGCCAACTCAAGCCCATGCCGTCCGCGTAGGCGTTGATGGCCTCTTCGGGCAGACGCGGCAGCGGCAGGAGCATGGTCACACCCGACCAGAGCACCACCACGCCGGCTGCCAGGGTCCCCAGCGCGAGGAAGGCGTGCCGCATGAAGCCCTTGATGGTGGTGGATAGACCGTACAGCGAGAGGCTGACCGCCAGGATGGTCAGATTGACGATCAGGATCTTCGAGCGGTCATCCCAGGCATCGCCGATTTCGTTGTAGGCCGAGAATTTCTCGGAGAGACGCGTGGCTTCCACCACGTACTCATCGGCCTGGTACCCGTAGGAATTGGGGTTCAGGTTCGCATTCGGGTCGAAATAGGCGGGGGAAAGCAATGGGCTGAGGCCTGCAATGCGGTCCCGCACCGTGCGATAGCGCGCCGCGGCGGCGCTGTCGCCCGCCAGGTCGGCGGCGATGGCCTGCAGGTCCAGTTCGTACCAGGTCTGATAGGCGCCCTGCCACTCGTGGCTGACGCGCGTCTCTCCGCTGGTGCGCACCTGCATGGCCTGAATGGCATATTGCACCGAGATGCGGTTGGCCTCGTCGCCCTTGCCCGAGACGTAGGTTTGCAGGAAGGTGATGACGGCCGCCAGCACGGTGACCGAGGCGATCAGGAAGGCCACCAGTTTTTCGGAGCGGCTCGGGGTGGAAGAGGAAGTGTCTTTGCTCATGGAAATCTACAGGAGGAGTTCGATCAATGTGGCGGAAAAGATGGCGGCCAGCAGCAGCAGGCTCCCGCCGACGGCGAAGACGTAGCGGATGCGGCGGCCGATGATCTGGGCGCAGGTGAACATCCACAACGCGGCACCCAGGAAGATCAGCGCGGCGACCATCAAATTGGCCTTGAGGCGCAGGCTGTTGGCCTTGTTGAAGTGTGGCTCGGGATGGATATCGTTTGTGCGGGCGGCATCGGCGTTCTTTTCGTCCATTTCACGCTGGGCGTCGTACGTGCCGTCCGGGCGCAGGTAACGCGACGGGAAGAAGATGGATTGCAGCCCGGCGGCGATGCCCCAGGCTTCCGATTTCTGGCGGGTCAGTTCGTTGGCGGAATTGGCGTTCGCGCCGTTGGCGGCGTTGTACAACTCGTAGCCGAGTTCGTTGTAGCGCGTGTACGTGAGGAAGGCCTGGCGGTGTTCCGCGACGGTGATGTTGTTCAGCACCTGCGCCTCCTCGGCATGGATGGCGGCGGTCAGCCCGGTGAAATCGGCCTGGTTGGCCTCCTGGGAGGCCACGGCCGCGCGCCAGGCCACGACCGCACTGACGATGGTCACGATGGCGATCATGATGGCGGTAAAGGTTTCGAACTTTTCAGATTTCATGGGTACCTCGTCGTTTTGAGATTAAAACAATAATTTCCGTGGCAAGCGGACCTGATAAAAACGAATCTTCGCAGAAAAAGTTCCGACGGACCCTGCGGAGAAAACCCAAGGCAGGTGCGGGACGTTCTGGGATGCGGGCTATTTTACGCTAGAAAGGGAGAGATTCTGTCCGATTTTTGCTCGACGGGACGGAGTCCATGTGTCTCATGCAGGGGAATCCTGAGATGGCAGATGCGGGAAGAAAAAACTCCTTTCTGGGGAAAGGAGTTTTCGATGAAGCTACCTGCCGTGCTTTTCCAGCCACTTGACCGCTTCGCGCGCGCTGAGCGGATTCAGCGGCGTGGCGGCCACGAAATCGCGCACGGCCTGTGGGTCCACGCGGGTGTATTGGCGCAGCGCCCAGCCGATGGCCTTGTTGATGAAGAATTCCTTCGAGCCGAGGTTCTCGCGGATGATCTCGCACAGCAGGTCGAAGTCCGTGTCCTGTTTATAGTCGAGTTGGAAGAGGATGCAGGCTCGCCGCAGCCAGAAATTCTCCGACTTGCGCCACTTCGCCAGGTATTTTTTTCGGACCTTGGGGTGGCGCCGAAAGTGGACGCCCAGCGGCCCGCCCGAGAGCGTGTCCACCGTGTCCCACCATGATTTGGTCACCAGCAGATACTCGAGGGTCTCGATGAAGTCCTCGGGCAGAGTCTTCTCCAGCCTGCCGATCAAGCTGGTGGCGGCATACTGATACTCGCGCTCTGGCAGCGCCCACAGGTCACGGACGATCACGTCCAGTTCGGCGACGGGCGGAAGTCCGTGTTCGGCCAGGTGCGCCTTGAACAATTCCTTGAACTGCGGACTCTTGATGCCGAGGTATTCGAACTGGTCGCGCATATACCGTTTCATGGGTCCCGCCTGGGCGGGGTCGGCGTGCGCCGCGAAGCGCACCTGGATGGACTTCACATACGGATGCATCACGCCTTCATGAGCCACTGACGGGCCTGTTCGATGTCCGCGAAGACGCGGTAGGGCAGCCCGCGATTGATGGCGGTCGTCTCGAAGAACTCATAGGCCTGCCTGACCTTGGGGTTGGTCCCGTCATAAATGAGCGCCGCCCTGAAACTGGGGATCTCCACCTGCTGACGCTTCTTTTCCAGGAATTGCGCCCGATGGTAAATGTAGGATACCGAAAAATCGGCGGAAAGCTGACGCAGGTCCAACAGCAGCACTTTGGACCTGCCCTGCATATCGATGGCGATGATCCTGCGCAGCAGTTCTTCATCCTGTTGGGCGCTCCACTCACCTGTTACCACGGCGGTGAGGATGCCCGTTTCTGAATCCTGATGAAGGGAATAGTCCATGATGCCCCCAGGATCAAACGGTCTCTTTTTGGAGGAAGGCCGTCAGCCCGTCCCGCGCCTGCTTGCGGATGCGTCCGCGCACGAGCGGGGTCCAGCCGAGCAACAGGCCCGTGGGACCGAGCGCCTGCGCACTCCAGCGCCACAAGTTGAAGCGGTCATGATGTTCGAGGATTTTCCCATCGAGAAACAGGAAGGAAGCCTCGATCACGTTATGCACCTTCCGCCCCGTGGAGGAGAAACTGTAGCGCGCCTCCCAATGGGCGCTCCCGCGTTCGCCGTCCGCCCAGACTTGGTCGAAGGTCACCTGCAAATCCTTGCTGCGGCGGCAGAGCATCCGCCACATTGCACCCACCTCGCGTCCCTGCAGGGCGCCGAAGGCGGGGTCTGAGAACAGCGCATCCTGATGATAGAAGGACGCCATGCGATCCCCATCCCGCGCCTGGAAGGCTGTGTAGAAATCCTGAATGATCTGCTCGTTCGTGTTCATCGTTAAAGTCCTTTTCATTCATAAATGTCGTTGCGAGGCGCGAGCCTTAAAGCGAGCGGCAAAGCAGCCTCCTGATTAACGTACAAGAAAACGTTTCTAAAATCAATCCTGCAAATATGCTCAATCCACCAGCCGCCAGAACAGGAGTCCCGCCAGCAGGGCCATGACCGCGCCGAAGACGAAAGGCGCGCTCGCGCCGAACCCCGTCCACGGGCCCACGCCCTGCCACAGCAGCCCCGCGATGACTGAGGCAGGCAGGGCCGTCAGCCCGATGGCCGCATTGAAGATGCCGTAGGCCGTGCCGCGCTGGGCTTCGGGCACCAGGTCCGCCACCAGCGCCTTGGCCGCGCCCTCGGTGGCCGCGTAATACAGACCGTATAACCCGAACAGGACCCAGATCCCCCAGCCCGTCTGCGAGAGGCCGAAGCCGAGGTACACCAATCCGTAGGCCAGCCACCCGCCCAGGATCAGTCTGCGCCGACCGACCTTGTCGGACCATGCGCCGAGCGGCCCCGCAAAGATCGTGTACACCGCGTTGAAGGTCAGCGCCATGCCCATCACCTGCAGCAGGTTCAGGCCGCGCTCTTGTCCGCGCAGGAGGATGAACGAATCGGACGAGTTGCCCAGCGTGAACAGCACCATCGTCAGCAGGAAGGCGCGGAAGCGGCCGTCCACGTTACGCAGGGAAAGCTTCGCCGCTTCTGGACCCCTGGCTGGTTTCGCTACCTCGACCGCCCCCACTGCCAAAACGATCACCGCCAAAACGGCAGGCACGATGCTGATCAGCACTAACATGCGGAAGGTGGCCGCCGAGAGTTCCGCCGCGCCCGACTGGGTCAACCAGATGACCAGGGCCGCGATGCCCAGCCCGAGGAACGCGCCAAAGGTGTCGCCTGCGCGATGCAGGCCGAAGGCCAGTCCGCGCTGCTCCTTCTGGATCGAGTCAGCGATCAACGCGTCGCGCGGCGCGGTGCGCACGCCCTTACCGATGCGGTCCGCGAAGCGCACCCCCATCACCCAGCCCCAGGCGTTTGCGAAGAACAGAAATGGCTTGGCCAGAGTGGAGATGGCGTAGCCCGCCACGGTCAGCCATTTGCGCTGCCCTAATTGGTCGGACCACGCCCCCGAGAAGATCTTGGTCAGGCTGGCGGTGGTCTCGGCCAGGCCGTCGATCAGGCCGATGACGGCCGTCCGCACGCCGAGCACGTTGGCAAGGAAGAAGGGGATCAGGTTGGCGAGCATCTCCGAGGAGATGTCGGTCAGCAGGGAGGTGAGGGTGACGATCCACACATTGCGCGGCAGGCGGCGCAAGCCATTCTGGTTTTGCATGTCGCTCCTTGTGAAGAATACGGCGGCGCTGCGGCCGCTGCATGTTCTTATTCTTTCTTTCCAAAATATCCGAAGGCGATCAACACCGCCGAGACCGCGGCTATGGACAGGCCCACGCGCAACAGGTCGGCGGTGTCTTTGTAATCCACCAGCTTTTGGAGGAACTTGACGCCCATCACCAGCACCACCATGCTGCTCAACTTGGCCTTAAGCTCGTACAGGTTATGCGCCAGCATCCAGTCGGGCAGGTCGAGGTCGCCGATGAACAACTCGTACAGGCTGACCGCAAAGATGAGGATGGCCGTGGCGATCAGGAAACTGTCCACGATCTCGATGAACTCGATGGTGATGGCCGTATCCGTGCCGAGGCTTTCGATGACCAGTATCACTGCGTGGACGGTCTTGAGCGTACCCCAGCCGAAGGCGGCCAGCGCCGCCACCAGCAGCGAGACGATGCCGACGATGGCCAGATAACGTGATTTTTCGAGAATGGCTTTCATGGATAAGGCTCCTGTAAGAATTTATGTCATTGCAAGACCGCGCAGCGGTCTTGCAATGACATGATGAAATTACGGAAACAGCCGCCTGGCCTTGACCTCGGCCACGGCGTCGGGGCGGTAGCGATACAGGCGGGCGGGACGTCCCTCGCCGCTGCGCTGGTGCGGCGTCTCCTCGATGATGCCCGAGCCGAGCATGCGCCGACGGAAATTGCGCTTGTCCAGTTTCTCGCCGAGGATGATCTCATACATGTGTTGCAGCTCAGATAGCGTGAACTCGCTCGGCAGCAACTGAAATCCGACCGCGCTGTATTCCAGTTTGTAGCGCAGACGGCGCAGGGCATAGGCGGTGATGTCGGCGTGATCGTAGGCCAGCGGCGGCAGCTTGTCCACACGGAACCAGCGCATCTTCCCAGAAGCCTGCTGGGCGTTGGTGGGCACCAGCGCAAAGTACACCACGCTCACCAGCCGCCAGCGCGGATCACGCTCGGGTTCGCCGTAGGTGTAGAGTTGCTCGAGGTGGGCCTGACGCTTGTCGATCTGACCCGCAAAGGCGCGCGCCGCCGCGTCCTCCAGCGACTCGGCGGCCTGCACCTGCGCGTGCGGCAGTCCCCAGGACCGTCCCTCGGCGGGAGTCAGCAACACGTACAACGCCTCTTCGCGCAGGCTGAACATCACCACGTGCACGTTGAGCAGGATCTCGGACATGTTTTGATTATATAATACCCACGGCCACAAATTGTGTTTTCCTGCCTTTGAAAAAACGCAATTCCCTGGCACTGCCCGCCAGGGCAGGTGTGTGACCGAGTGCGGTATACAGGGAAGTGACGGGGAAGAAAAAAGGACTGCCGCTCAGGCAGTCCTTTTGATTCTACTCATCTTCTCCACCATCGCCCGCTGCACCGGGCTGCTCCACCCGCAGCACCTCGCCGTGCATGTTGATGATCACCTTGAAGCCCAACATGCCCAGGTAAGCGCGCATGTCTTCGGGAATGCCCGCCTCCAGCACGGCGTCGAATTGCTTGTCCACGTGCTTGAACTGCTGCTCGATCATGGCCTTGGTGAAGATGTCTTCCTGGCCGAGCATCTTGGCGGCCTGGGCCGAGATGAGGTCCTCACTGCCCTTCATCAGCTCGGCGATCTGGCCGAGCACGGTGCGGTCGATCTGCTCCGATGGGATGTGGCGGCGGAAGCCAGCGTCGTCCACCACGTAACAGGGTTCGTCGCCCACGTAGGCGGTCTCGGCGGGACGGCCGTTCTCGTCGATAACCAGGCCGCCGAACAAGGCTTTGCGCGTCATTCGCTGTTCTGCCTTCCTTCGATGGCCGCCAGCAGGATCGCGGCGGCAATGCCCAGGCGCGGGTCCAACTGTCTTGCGGCGTCCATGCTCATGTCCAGATCGAGTTCATAACGGAAAAGGTTGAAGCGCTGCTTCAGGTCGGCCACGCGGGTCTGGCCGAGGGTCAGGTCGTAATTCTGCGGCAGGAGCGAGCCGAGCAGCAGGCGGCGCAGCAGGGCCAGACCCATGCTGTCCTCGAACAGGCTGCCGATGGGCTGATCCTGGGCGTTGAGCACTTCCCATTCGTCGCGCAGGATCGAGCTCCAGCCTTTGCGGCGCAGCACACCGACCTTCTCGCCCGTGGCGCTGTCGACCACGTCATAGGCGGCAGCGAAGTCGATGATCTGGCGAGCCTTGATCATCAGCACTTCCTGCTGTTTGCCTTCGTCGGCGTACACGCGGATATCCTCGCGCAGGCGGAACATCTTCTGTTCACTGAACAGGACCAGCCTTCCGCCTGGATCATAAAAGCGGAACTTGCCCGCCAGCGCGAAGACTTGGCGTTTGAGCAGATAGGTGCGGTATTCGAAAACTGGATTCATGTCTCTCCTCGTTAAGAACCTGAGTTGACGATGGTGACCCGCGTGCCCTCGCCTGGCAGATGCAGATAATCCACATCGGGCGGGACCTCCGGACGGGTCCAGCGATAAATGAATTTGGCCGCCTCTGACGGCAGGTTGATGCAGCCGTGGCTGCGCGGTTTGCCGTAATCGTTGTGCCAGTACGTCCCGTGGAAGGCGTTGCCCACGCCCGTGAAGAAGGAGCACCACGGCACGCCGGGCAGACTGTAGATGTTGGCCTCGTCGTCACCTTCGTTGGTCATGTGGATGGATGGTCCCTTGTGATAGGTGAGGAACTCACCCTCGGGCGTGCGCGTGCCTTTGGCGCCACTCGAACAGCGCGAGGAAAAGACCATCGCCTCACCCTCGAAGGCGGTCACCAACTGCGCCCCCAAGTCCACGTGGATGTGCTTTTCGGTCTCGGGCACTTCGGGCGAGAGCAGGGTCAACTCTTCGGGGGGGATCAACCGCAGGCTGTGGGCGGGCACGTAGAAGGACTGGTGCAGATGGTTGTCGTAAATTTCGTACCAGATGCTTTTTTCCTGGCGGACGGCGATGGTCCGCTTGACCCAGTGCGTGGACCCGTAGTACAGGCGGTAGCCGCGCTTGGCGTAGAGGGTCGGGTCTAGCCGTGTGTCACAGACGGGCACGCTGATCTCGCCTACTTGTCCCGCGGCGGGGATGTCGAAGACCGGCTTCTGGTAGTTGACCTCCACCGGCTGGACCCAGCCCGCGTAGGTGTAGCCTTCGTTGTCGAGTTTGTACCAGGCTTTGTTGAACGGGTTGCCCTCGTCGCCCTCGACCTCTTCGGTGACGGCCATGACGGCGTCCTTGCCGAGCAGTTTGAGCTTCCTGGCGCCGAAGGACGGCGAGTCGTACAGCGGGATGCCGCTGATGGTCATGCGCCCACTTTTCGGAGCGGATTGGGCCAGGGCGCGGTCGAGCCGCAACTCGGTCAGCGCGGCGCCCAGGACGCCCGCGCCGGCCAGTTTTAGGAAGTCACGGCGGGTCAGATTGGAGATGGCTTTCATGTGATGCAGTTTTACCACGAGCGGGGAGGAAACTGGGATGGTCTCATTCGGCTATTAACAAAAATACAATGCAAGGTGACGTCACTTCGCAGATAACGTCACTTTAGTCCTGAATCAACAACGTCGTGCCGGGCGATTTGTAGGTGAACTCATCGTGCGGCGAAGCATACGGTGCGGTCCAGCGGAAGAGCCATTTGGCGGCCTGCGGCGTCAGGTTGACGCAGCCGTGGCTGCGCGGATGGCCGAAGTCATTGTGCCAGTAGGTGCCGTGCAGCGAGATGCCGCTTTCGGTGAAGTACATCACCCACGGCACGCCGGGCAGGTCGAAGCCGCTGGCGGTGATGTCTCCCGCGGCCATGTGACGGGTGGCGCGTTTGTGGTACGTGGTGAACAGTCCGCGCGGGGTGTGATAGGTGCCCACGCGCAGCACGGCGCCTGAGGCCACGCGCGTCATGAAGACGGGCGTCTCGTATTCGTAGGCCACCAGGTATTGGTCTGCGAGATGGACTTCGATGCGTTTCTTGTCGTCGGGGATGTTGGGGGAGAGCGGGGCCAGTTCCGAGTCGGGCAGCAGACGCAGGTGCGCGCCTGGGACGTAGTACAGCTTGTCCCACTTGTCGTCGAGGATCTGATACCAGATCTGATTGTCCGCCGTGCTTTTGGCCGCCGACATGACCCAATGCACCGTCTCGTAATAGATGCGATATCCGACCTTGGATTTGGGATCGGGATCGATCAGCGCGTCGGTGAAGGGAACGGTGACCTCGGCCAGTTGTCCTGTCGCGGGGATGGTGAGCGTGGGGGTGTTGAGCACCGTCCGCACGGGCTGGACGCTGCCCGAGTAGGCGTAGCCATCATTGCCCACCTGGTACCAGATACGGTTGTACGCGTCGGGATCGTCCTCGTCTACGGTGACGTTGGTGATGGGCAGGATCAGGTCGCGCCAGTACATCTTCACCCGTTGGGCCTTTGCCGACGGGCGATCATAGGTCCACAGGACCGGCGAAGCCACACGTCCCGAAAGCGCATTGTAGGGGTCATTAAGCGCCTTGAGCGGGATCTCGGGCAGCATCAATCCCATCAGCCCGAGCCCGCTCAGTTTCAGAAAATCACGGCGCGTCAACGCGCGAGGGTCTTTCATGGAATACTTTCTAAAAAGAGACCTCCGAGGTCTGGTCCGCTAATAATGCACGTTCACCACGGTGCCAACCGAGGCCCAGTTATACAGCCACTCCGCGTCGGAAGTGCGCAGGTTGACACAGCCATGACTCATGGGCGTGCCGAAGTTGTTATGCCAGTAGGTACCATGCAGCCCATAGCCCTTGTAAAAATACATGGTGTACGGCACGTTGGTCAGGTAATAGCCGGGGCCTGCCATGGTGGTCGAGAGCAGCTTGATCCAGATCTTGTACGTGCCTGTCACCGTGGGGGTCTGCCAGGTGCCGGTCGAGACGATGAACGAGTTGACCACCGTGTCGCCCTCGTAAGCGTACACGCGCTGCTGCGAAAGGTTCACGTCGATCCAGCGGCCGCTGAAGGAGTTGCCCGGGTTGTTATCGCTGGCCAGCACGGGCGCGTCGGTCGGCGGGACGTATTCCGAGGTGGGCGTATCCTCCACGATCACCGCCTCCATCATGCCGGGCGTCTCGGTCACCTCAGGGGTGGCGGTGGTTTCGGGCGTGGCCGTCGATTCGGGTGTAAAGGTCAGCTCGGGGGTGAGGGTCTCCGTCGGGAGCGGCGGCAGGGTCGAGGTTGGGGTAAAGGTGGGGATGCCCGAGGTGACGGTGTAGGTCGGCTTGGCGATCTCCGCTTCGGCCCAGGCGGGTGGCAGGTCGGTTGGCGCGGAGGTCTGTTGGGGAGCGCTGCCCAGGCTGAGGACGGAAGCCAGTGCAGGCGAGCGGATCGCCGAGTAGCCTGCCACGCCCAGTACCATGCAGACCAGGAGCAGCAGGAGCGGAATCCACAAGCGGCGGCGCGGCCTCGATTCCTTTTCTGGACCCTGATCCTGTTCCTGGACCTTGGACTGGTCCTGCACCGGGGCGGATTTCGGCGCGGGCGCGGCGTTCATCGACTGCCGCAGCCGTGCAATGGGATCCTCATCCACCGGCGCGGACGGCGCCGCAGCAGACGGCTCCGTCTCGCGCAGACGCTGCATGGCCCATTCCATGCCCTTGCGCGCGCGCGGACTGTTGGGGTTGATGGTCAGCGCCTTCTGGATGTAGTCCAGGCTGGCTTTGGGGCTGGCGACAGCCGCCAGGATCAACCACGGGTCTTCGGATTGCGGGGTAAATTGCGCGGCCTTCTCGGCCCACTGACGGGCCGCGGTGCGGTCGCCGTTGCGCAGGGCCAGTCGGGCCTGTTCGATGGCATGGCGGGAGTTTTGGTTCGCGTCGGTCATGGCGTCATCCTCGATAAAGTTACCACTGAATCTCAACGGGCGTTCCGTATTCCGCCCAGTTGTAAAGCGTTTCTGCGTCGTAGGTGCCCAGCACCACACAGCCGTACGAGATCGGGCGTCCGAGGAAGCCCTCCCACAGCACGCCGCCGTTCGAAAGGATCGGCAGGGCATGGATTCCATTCTCGGTGCTGCCTGCCCAGTAGATGCCCAGCCAGTACGGCATCCAGATATCCCAGGTGGAGCCGTAGGCGTTGGGGATCTTGCTTTGCACGGCGAAGGTCCCAACCTTGGTGGCATTGTTCATGCCGGTCGAGGCGACGAAACTGAATACCAGTTGATCGCCTTCGTACACGTACATGTGTTGTTCCGAGATGTCCACCAGGATGTATTTGTTCCCGGTATATGCGGCAGCGGGCGCCTCCTGCTGCGGGTCCTGTGCGGCGTAATCGGGGACGGGGGTGTCGGGCACGATCTCGGCAGCCATGAACCCGGGCGTGGATCGCACCAGATTCTCGGGAATGATGATCTCCTGCGGGGTCGGCGTCGGCAGGATGACGGCTGGCAAGGCGGCAGGCTTGGCGATCTCGGCATGCGCCCAGAACTGCGGCTCGGCCGCCGCCTGGGTGGGGGTGGAAAAGGCCAGGGCCAATGCGGGGCTGTTCAGCGCCGACCAGCCCAACAGTCCCGCGGCGGCCATGCCTGCCAAAACGACCAAAGACCAGAAGAGGAATCCGCGCCGGCGGGGCAGTTTGGTCTGCGGCGTGGTAGGCGGTTCTGCGGAAGCAGCCCGCGCACGCGGATTAGTCTGGAGCCGTTCGAGGACGTCGCGATTCATGGGGCAAAGGTTGGGATGGGCGTGGGCTCCACGCTCTCGTTATTGACGAAACACACGATGCCTTGTACGATGCCGTTGGCCACCAGGTCGGTGCGGTTCGTCAGGATGTCACGGTCGAGGTTGAGGAAACCCGTCTCGATGATGGCGGTGGTGGTGCTCGGGTCGATCTCGGAGAAGGCGTGGTATTCGCGCATGTCGCCCGTGATGCTGCCCGTGTGGAAGGCCAGCCCGGTGGAGTGTTCGTAACGGTCGGTCAGGCAGGCGGTGAGACGGGTGGCGCGGTTGACGTCGTGCGTGTCCATCGAGGCGGCCACCTTAAAGCCCGTGGCCTCATCGTTGATGTAGTCACACGAGTCGTTGTGGATGGAGACCAGCGCCACGGCGCGGTAGCCGTTCAGACGCGTGTCGAACTCGTTGAGCAGGTCCACCTGAAAGCCCAGATCCACCAGCTGCTTTTGTACCAGGCTGGCGATCTTCATGTTGACGTCAGCTTCGGTCAGCGTGACCTCGCCGTTGTTGTTGCGGCAGACCGCGCCCGAGTCGTTGCCCGAGTGCCCCGCCACGATGCCGATGCGTAATTGCGGCTGTGACGTCTGGAGTGGCGAGGCCACGTCCCCGGGCTGGGGCGTGAGGATCAGGCTGATCTGGTCCGAGAAGTTCCACGTGAACAAGCTGGAGGGCGTCCACGCGGTGAAGAGGGTTGCCAACAACAGGGCGACCAGCATGGTCGTCCCCAGGGCGTTGACGGGGTCTTTCATCTTCCGCTGCACGGGTTTGGGTGCGGGCGGTGTGGGATTGGATAAATTCTCCATTTCGTATAATAGTACCTTAATCGTCAAAAAAAGCAAGTGTTATATGAAAAAGACGCGGAATGCAAGCTGAAAATTCCATATGATGCGTAATAATTCCAAAACCTCTCCTGTCTGGATTTTTGTCTTGACGCTGACCTTGTCCGAAAGTATGATGAAAATCCTATGGAGACTTCCGTTACGACCCTCGACCCCGAACAACTGCGCCTGGCCATGCGGGCGTGGAGTTCTGGCGTGACCGTGGTGACTGCGGCTCACGATGGTGAACAGCATGGCATGACCGTCAGTTCTTTTACCTCGGTTTCACTCGAACCACCCCTCGTCATTATCTCTCTGCATACCGAAAGTCGCACGCATCGGCTCGTCCATGCGGCCAATGCCTTTGCCGTCAGCATCCTCTCAGCGGACCAGCGTGCCATCTCGGACCGTTTTGCGGGTCGCACCGATGACGAGGACCGCTTCATCGGCCTTGACACCGAGACTCTGGTGACGGGCGCGCCTGCGATCAAGAACGCTCTGGCCCGCCTCGACTGCCGCGTGATCCAGGTCATCTCGGCCGGTATGAACACCATCTTCCTGGCCGAAGTGGTGGCTGCGCGCAGCGGCGGTGACGGACTTCCGCTGGTGTATCATGACCGCAGGTATTGGAATCTGGTGTAGCGTGTCATCCTGAGGGAGCGTGTTCGTCGCGACCGCAGGATTTTTTCAATTGAAAGGGGTGGCCCATGTCCGACCAACTGACCCCTGAGGAGCAGAGGACCCTGCTCCGCCTGGCGCGCCAGGCCATGGAAACTGCTGTGCGTGGAGAACGCCTGCCACCGTTGGACGAGTCGGTGCTGACGTTGCGCCTGCGCGAACTGGGCGCTTCGTTCGTCACCCTGACCATGAGCGGGGACCTGCGGGGTTGCATCGGCGCGCTCGAGGCGTACCAACCGCTCGCGCAGGATGTCCGCGAACACGCCATTGCGGCGGCGCTGGAAGATTTCCGCTTCCGTCCCGTCAGCCCGGGGGAATTGGACGGCATCCAAATCGAAGTCTCACGTCTTACCGCTCCCATCCCACTCGAATACAAAGACACCGACGACCTGCTCGCCAAGCTCCGCCCGCATGTGGACGGCGTCATCCTGCGCGACGGCCCGCGCCGTGCCACCTTCCTGCCGCAGGTGTGGGAGAAGATCCCCGACCGCGCCGAGTTCCTCGATAATCTATGTTCCAAGATGGGGGCGGCGCCCGGCCTGTGGCGACACAAACATCTCAACGTACAAATTTATCAGGTCGAAGAATTCCACGAGTAAGGTAAAATCAAGGCATGGCTGAAGACACCATGTTCCAGGATGCGGTGGAAGCGCTCAGGCAGGGCAATAAGGCCCGTGCCCGCGAGTTGCTCACGTTGTTGCTCAAAGCCGAGCAGACCAATCCCACCTACTGGATCTGGATGAGCGCCGCGGTGGATAACACCAAGGAGCGCATCTACTGCCTGCAAACCGCCCTCAAACTGGACCCCGAGAATGGTACCGCCAAACGGGGTCTGATCCTGCTGGGGGCGCTTCCCCCCGATGACACCGTACAGCCCTTCCCATTGAACCGCCCGCGCGCATGGGAGGAGAAATTGCTCCTCGCGCACGAACAGCCCAAGCCCAAGGGCGTCCAGGCGGTCACGTCCAATCCGCTGACGCGGCTGATCGCCATCGGCGTGGGCATGGTGGCGTTGATTGCAGTGGTGGTCTTCGGGCTGATGCTTCCGCGTGCCAACCGTGCCAACCGCGCGCCCACCTTCACCCCTGGCCCCTCGCCCACCTTTACGCTCACACCCACCGTCATCGGCGGAGTCGCGGAGGCCGCCACCGCCACGCCTAGCGGACCCGCTCCGCTGTGGACTCTGTTGGACGCGACCTTCACGCCCACGCCGCCCTACGTCAGCACCAAGCGCTCGCCCGCCTCGGCCGATATCTACAAGGCCGCGGAGGCTGCTCTCAAGCAGGGCAACCTGGATGAGTACATCCGCTACATGAACGACGTGGCCAAAGCCGAGCCTGACTCCGCAGATGTGTACTACCAGATCGGCGAGGTGTATCGCGCGGCGGGTAAATATTCCGATGCTCGCACAGCGTATAACAAGGCACTGGAGATCAGCAAGGACAAGTTCGCCGCTGCCTACCTCGGCCTGGCGCGGACCGCCTTGCAGGAAGACCCCAGCGCCGATGTGACCAAAATGTACGACCTGGCCCTGCAGATCGACCCGAACTATGCTGAGGTCTATCTCGATCGTGGAAATTTCTACCTGCGCCGCAAGGATGCCGAGTCAGCCCTGGCCGACTTCCAGGCGGCTGAGAAGTTGATCCCCGAGTCTCCGCTGGTGTACTTCGGCATGGCCCAGGCCTACCATCTCCTCGGCGAGACCGAGACCGCGCTCGACTATGCGGAAAAGGTCTACGACATGGATATCACGCTCCTGCCCAACTATCTGCTGTTGGGACGGCTCTACATCGATCAGGGGCGGGACGCCGACGCGGCCAAGATGCTCGACACCTACATCCAATATGACCCCGAGAACGGCGAGGTCTACGCCCTGTTGGGCGAATCCGCATACAAGACCGGGGATTGCAAAAAGGCCCTGCCTCTGCTCGACAAAGGCATCAGCCTCGACCCGCGTCAGGGTCAGATCTATTTCATCCGCGCCATGTGCCTGCTCGAAGCGGAAAAATATGAAGAGGCCCAGACCGACATCGAGCGCGCCATCCCGACCGTCGGCGAGACCTTCGAGGTCAAGGTGGCGTTGATCCGTTCGTATTATGGACAGTTAAAATATGGCAGCGCCTATCAGGAAGCTGAAGGCGCGATGGCCCTGGCCGAGACGGACGAACAGACCGCCCTGGCCCTGTACTGGCGTGCCATGACCTTCGAAGCGCGCGGCTCGCTCAAGAGCTCCATCAATGATTGGAAGGCTCTGCTCGCCATGCCCGCCTCCGCAATGACGGAAGAGATGCGCACCACGGCTGAGGAGCATTTGAAGAAGCTGGTGGTTATCACACCTTCGCCCACGCCCAAACCGTCCCTCACGCCGACCAGGACGAAGACCCCACCGCCCAGCCCCACGAAAAAGCCGTCTACGCCGACGCCCACCCCAACTCGGACTCCAACTCCATGAAGCACATCAGACGCGCCGCAGGCGCGTCTGTCTTTTTTGGAGTAGAATTTACACGATATGCCCATCCTCGACGAACACACCCTCGACTTCTTCAGTCGCAGTCCCGAGCAAACCCGCCGCGTGGGCATGCGCCTGGGGTCCATGCTGCGCCCCGGGGACGTGATCTGCCTGCAAGGTGACCTGGGCGCGGGGAAGACCACCTTCGTGCAGGGACTTGCCCAGGGGTGGGGCACACTCGACGCGGTCTCCAGCCCCACCTTTATCATCGTCAACATGTACCGCCGCGCCGACGGCGCGCAGTTGTATCACATGGATGCCTATCGACTCGACTCGGTGCCCGAGGCCGAAGAACTGGATCTCGAGTCCATGCTGGCCCAGGGCCCGTTGCTGGTCGAGTGGGCGGAGCGCATCCGGGACCTGATCCCCGCGAATCACATCTGGCTCGAAATGGAATACCTGGCCGAAGAGCATCGCAAGATGCGCTTCACCGCGCACGGCAGGCGCAATGACGCCCTGCTGGCCGACCTGCGCCAGGCTGTCTTTGGAGGCGATTAATGTTACTGGCGATCGACACATCCACCGCCCAGATGGGATTAGCTGCTTATGACGGTGCGCAGGTGCTGGCCGAGATGGCCTGGACCAACCGTCAGTTTCACACCGTGGAATTGGCTCCGTCCACGGCGGGACTGCTGGCCCGCTGCGGCCTGACAATGGAGGCGGTCACCGCCTTGGGGGTGGCCATCGGCCCGGGCTCCTTCACCGCGCTGCGGGTCGGGTTGTCCTTTGCCAAGGGACTGGCCCTGGCCCGCCGCCTGCCGCTGATCGGCATCCCCACCCTCGATGTGGTCGCCGCCGCCCAGCCCGTTTCGGACCTGCCGCTGGTTGCCACGCTGCAAGCCGGGCGCGGACGATTGGCCGTCGGCTGGTATGCGGCTTCCGAAAACGGATGGCAGGCTCAGGGTCCAGCCAAAGTAGAGACGGTGGATTCGCTCGCCGAGCAGATTCAGAATCCCACCATCGTGTGCGGCGAGTTGAGCGCAGAGGAACGTCAGCGCCTGGCGCGCAAGCGCGTCAATGTGGTGCTGATGACGGCCGCCAACTCGGTGCGCCGACCCGCCATCCTGGCTGAACTGGCCTGGGCGCGCTGGCAGGCGGGGAAGGTCGATGATCTGTCGTCGCTGGCGCCCATCTATTTGCACGCCGCCGAACCCATCCCAGGATGAACTTCAAGATACGCCGCATGGTCGAGGCCGATGTGCCCGCCGTGCATGAGATCGATCTTTTAGCGTTTTCGCTGCCCTGGCCCGAGCGCTCGTTCCGCTTCGAGGTGACGAGCAACCCCGCGGCGCGTTGCTGGGTGGCCGAAGCCGAAGGCCGCATCGTAGGCATGATCGTGGTCTGGATGATCGTGGACGAGGCGCACGTCGCCACCATCGCCACCCATCCCGACTTTCGGCGGCAGGGCATCGGCGATGAATTGCTGACAAACGCCCTCGTAGCCGCCCTCTCGGAGGGGGCGGCCAAGTCGCTGCTGGAGGTGCGGGCCAGCAACGAAGCGGCGCAGAAGATGTACCGCCGTTTCGGATACGTGGAGGATGGACGCCGTCCGCGTTATTACAAGGACAATAACGAAGACGCGATCCTGATGTCGCTCGATCTGGCTCAATTCAATTCCAACGGAGACACGCCATGAGCGCGGAGCAAACCCTGGCGGGCATCGCCAGCGAGATCTCAACCTGTGAGCGTTGCGCCCTGCACGCTTCGCGGAAGTTGCCTGTCCCGGGCGAAGGGCCTGCGCGGGCCGAGGTCATGTTCATCGGTGAGGGGCCTGGATTTTACGAGAACGAGCAGGGACGTCCGTTCGTGGGCGCTTCGGGACAGTTCCTCTCGCAGTTGCTGGCGCAGGCCGAACTGCGGCGCTCGGAAGTGTGGATCGGGAACGTCGTCAAGTGCCGCCCGCCGGGCAATCGCGATCCGCTGCCCGAGGAGGTGGCCGCCTGCGGCGCCTTCCTGGACCGTCAGATCGAAACTGTGAACCCGAGCGTGATCGTCACCCTGGGCCGCTGCTCGCTGGGACGTTTCCTGCCCGGGGCGCGGATCGGCTCGGTGCACGGGACCCTGCGCAAGTCGGGAGGCCGCTACATCATCCCGATGTATCCGCCCGCTGACGCGTTAACGCAATCTGCGTTGAAGGCGACCATCCTGGCGGATTTCATCAAGCTGCCTGCCCTGCTGAAGGAGGTCCGCGCGGAATTGGGCAAGGCTGCGTCCAAACCAAGGCAGGAATACCGTAAGGAAAATCTCAAACAGTTGAGCCTGTTCTAGCGAATGGTGCTGTAAAGGAAGGAAAATTTTTTATGTCCACCAAAGACACCCTGATCAAGAAACTGCAAGACAAGACCGCCAAGATCGCCATCCTGGGCCTGGGTTATGTGGGGTTGCCGCTGGCCGTGGTATTTGGCGAGGCGGGATTTCACGTTACGGGCGTGGATCCCGATTCGCGCAAGGTCGATTCGCTCAACAAGGGCGTTTCATACATTCCAGACGTCAAGACCGAGACCATCGACAAGCTGGTCAAGTCGGGGCATCTGACCGCTACCGCTGATTTCTCGGCGCTGCAGGAAATGGACGCGGTCAGCATCTGCGTGCCGACTCCGCTGCGCAAGACGGGTGACCCTGATATGTCGTTCATCCTCTCTGCTACCGAAGAACTGGCCAAGTACATGCATGCGGGCATGGTAGTGGTGCTCGAGTCGACCACCTACCCGGGCACGACCCGCGAAGTGCTGCTGCCCAAGTTGGGCGAGGAGCACGACCTCAAGGTCGGCGAGGACTGGTTCCTGGCTTTCTCGCCCGAGCGCGTGGATCCCGGTCGCGAGGACTTCACCACGCTCAACACCCCCAAGGTGATGGGCGGCATCACGCCCGCCTGCAGCGAAGTGGCCTCGGTCTGGTATGCGGGTGCCATCCAGCACATCCACTCCGTCTCTTCGGCGGAAGCCGCGGAAATGGCGAAATTGCTGGAGAATACCTTCCGCATGATCAACATTGGCCTGGTCAACGAGATGGCCATCATGTGCGAACGCCTCGGCGTGGATGTGTGGGAGGTCATCGACGCGGCAGCGTCCAAGCCGTTCGGCTTCATGAAGTTCACACCTGGGCCGGGCCTGGGCGGGCACTGCATCCCGATCGACCCGTTGTATCTCTCGTGGAAGATGAAGGCCTTCAATTACAACGCGCGCTTCATCGACCTGGCTTCCGAGATCAACACCAACATGCCGCGTTACGTGGTCAACCGTATGCTGGAGGCCATGAACGACCGCGGCAAGACCCTGAAGGGTTCGA
The DNA here is from genome assembly GCA_016191845.1 of Chloroflexota bacterium. Classification (GTDB taxonomy): domain Bacteria; phylum Chloroflexota; class Anaerolineae; order Anaerolineales; family Villigracilaceae; genus JACPVF01. Next base: position 182,478 of record JACPVF010000007.1, on the reverse strand, counting down.
AGGTGCTGGTGCTGGGCGCGGCCTACAAACCTGACATCGACGACGTGCGCGAGTCGCCCGCGCTGGACGTGATCGCGCTGCTCAAGCGCAAGGGCGCCATTGTGGAATATCACGACCCGTACATCCCGCACATCCACCACGAATATGAAGGCTGGAAAATGGATAGCATCGCGGACGTGATGTCCGCCGTGGCCGATGCGGATGCGGTCATCATCGTGACCAACCACAAGGTCTACGATTATCCCGCCATCATCAAGGCTGCCAAGTTCGTGTTCGACAGCCGCAACGCCACGGGCAGGTTGGGCAAGGAAAGCGAAAACGTAGAAAGACTTTAATTTATGTCGTTGCGAGGAGTCGCGAGCCTCAAACGGCGAGCGGCGACGAAGCAACCGCCTGTTATTGGGAGATTGCTTCGTCGGCCTAGGCCTCCTCGCAATGACATTCTGGAGGTGACAGCATGGCACATTATCTGGTAACGGGTGCGGCGGGATTCATCGGCGCGCGGACCTCGGAGATGCTCCTCGAGCAGGGGCACAGCGTGGTCGGCATCGACAACATGAACGACGCCTACGATCCGCACATGAAGGAGTACCGTCTGCGCAGGCTTCAGGCAAATAAAGGTTTCTTCTTCCACAAGGCCGATATCTCGGAGAAGCCCGTCATCGACCTGTTCCGCAACGACAAGTTCGACGGTGTGATCCACCTGGCGGCACGGGCGGGAGTCCGCTTCAGCGTGGACAATCCCTGGGTGTTCCTCGAGTCGAACGTGATGGGCACGTTGAACATGCTGGAAGTCTGCCGCCAGTTCGGCTGCAAGAAGATCGTGATGGCTTCCACGTCCAGCATCTACGGTGAGAATCCGCCCTATCCCACGCCCGAGACGGCTTCCAGCAGTGAACCGCTCCAGCCGTATGCCGCCAGCAAGAAAGGCGCCGAGGCGCTGACTCATTCCTATCATCATCTGCACGACATCGATGTGACCATCGTGCGCTACTTCACCGTCTACGGCCCGGCTGGCCGCCCCGACCTGGCCATCTTCCGCTTTGTGAAGTGGATCATCGAAGGCGAGCCGATCCGCATCAACGGCGACGGCACCCAGTCGCGCGGTTTCACCTACGTGGACGACATCGCGCGCGGCACGATCGCGGCGCTCAAGCCGCTGGGATACGAGATCATCAACCTCGGCGGACATGAAGTCATCACCATCAACGGCCTGGTCGACCTGGTCGAAGACCTGACGGGCAAAAAGGCGGATGTGCAATATGGTCCGCCCAACCTGGCAGACATGTTCATGAATCAGGCGGACGTTACCAAGGCGCGCGAGGTGTTGGGCTGGAACCCGCAAGTCAAGCTGCGTGAAGGAATCAAGAACCTGATCGACTGGTATTACGCTGAACGCGATTGGGCCCATCTGGTAAAGCTGTAGAGCCTGCAAGCGTTCCATCGATCTCAAACCATGGTCCACAGAGGATTGGCGGTAACTCCAAAAACTCTGTGGACTTTATGTTCTCTGTGGTAAAACTATCCCGCCATGTCCCTCCTCGATAGACTCAAACACGATCCGCTGCTGGGCCGCGTGCTGCGTTCCAGCGCACATCTGTTCACTAGCAACACCATCAGCCTGGGGCTGAGCGTCGTCATGGGGGCGCTGGCCATCCGTCTGCTCGGCGCGGACGGGCTGGGTCTGATCACGGTCGTGATGGGATTCGCCTCCACGGTCAACAGCATCTTGTCGTTCCGCATGAGCGAACTGGTGGTGCGCTACGGCGGCGAGTATCTCGAAAAGGACGAGAAGCAAAAAGCCGCGGCGTTGATCAAAGCCGCCGCGCTGACCGAGACCGCCGTCTCGCTGCTGGCCTTCGTCGCCGTGCTGATCCTGGCGGGCTGGGCGGCGCGGACCATCGCCAAGACACCCGACACCGAATTGCTGTTCATCGTCTTCGGCCTGGGGCTGCTGGCCAACTTCAACACTGAGACGTCCACGGGGATTTTGCAGGTCACGGGCAAGATTCGTTATCAAGGCACGATCAATTTGATCCAGAGCATCGTCTCGCTGGGTATCGTGGCGGCGGGCTTCTTCCTGCCGAACACGTTATGGGTTGTGCTTTCGGCTTATCTGGCGGGCAAGGTCATCCTCGGGCTGGGACTGTTCTTCACCGCCCAACGCGAGCTGGCCCAACGCCTCGGTGCGGACTGGTGGCATGCCCCCCTGCCGTCCTTCGTGCAATCGCGCGACCTGATCCGCTTTGCGGTCAGCTCGAACATCAGCGCCACCATCATCAAGGTCTTCCGCGAGAGTGAACCACTGTGGGTGGGTTACTTTCTCTCGACCGAGGCGGTCGGCTATTACAAGGCGGCCTACGCGCTGGTCAGTTTCCTCTCGGTGCCCGCCGACCCGCTCATCGCGGCCACCTATCCCGAGATCAACCGTCTGATCGTGCAAAAGGCCTGGGCTCCGCTGCGGAGTTTCCTGCGCAAGGTCACGGCGCTCTCCTTCGCGGTCAACGCCGCCGCCGCGTTGGGATTTGTCTTCCTGGGCCAGTTCGCGCTGGTCCTTTACACGGGCCATCAGGAATTCGTCGCGGCCTACCCGACCCTGCTGGCGCTCTTCGTCGGCCTGGCCTTCAACTACACCCTCTTTTGGAATCGTCCATTGCTGCTTTCGCTGGGTCTGCCCGAGTTCCCCATCTGGACCACGTTGATCGTCGGCCTGATCAAGGTGGCGCTGGCCTTCTGGCTGATTCCCCGTTATGGCATCCTCGCGGCGGGCGCGCTGCTCTCGTTCTATTACATCACTTCGGTGGGCGTCATGGCCCTGCGCGGCATCAAGGAAATTCGATGAAGATCGCCGTCATCACCAACTCGCGGATTCCATCCCTCACAGCCAACTCGATCCAGGCCATGAAGGTGGTGCAGGCCTTGATGCAGTTGGGACACGACCTGCGGATGTTCGCCCCGCGCGAGGCGGAGAGTCCCACCCCGGAGCAGCTCCGCGCCCATTACGGACTCAAGCTCGTCCCCGACCTGAGCCTGATCCCGTCAGACCCGCGCCTCAAGCGCCTGGACTTCATCCTGCGCGCCCAGTCGGCGGCGCGGCGCTTCGGCGCGGACCTGGTCTACACCTGGCTGCCGCAGTCGGCGGCGCTGGCTGCGTGGAGCGGGTTCCCCGTGGTGCTCGAAATGCACGCCGACGTGGCAGGCCGTATGGGCGCGTGGTGGCTGCGTCAGTTCTGGCAGGCGCGCGGGCCAAAGGTCATGACGGTCACCACGTCCGCGTTGAGAACGGCCCTGGAACACTCGACCGGATTCGAGTTCCGTCCTGAGCGAAGTCGAAGGACGGTCATCGTCGCGCCGAACGGCGTGGAGTTGGAAAAATATGACGGGTTGCCGAATCCCGCCGAGGCGCGGCGTCAGTTGAATCTGCCCGAGGGGCAGACCGTCGGCTTCACGGGTCACATCTACCCTGGCCGTGGCGCGGACCTGCTGTTCGAGCTGGCGGGGCGCATGCCGCAGGTCAACTTCCTGTGGGTGGGCGGCACGCCCGAACTGGTGGAATTCTGGCGCGCGAAGCTGACCGAGGCAGGCATGACCAACATGACCATGACGGGCTTCGTGGAGCACGCGCGCATCCCACTCTACCAGGCCGCCGCGGACGTGCTGCTGATGCCCTACAGCCGCTCGATCTCTGCCAGCAGCGGACAGGACATCGCTGAGGTCATCAACCCGATGAAGATGTTCGAGTACATGGCCTCGGGCCGCGCCATCGTCTCGGCGGACCTGCCGTCGATCCGCGAGGTGTTGAATGAGGGGAATGCGGTGTTGTGTGAGCCCGGGGATGTTGGAAAACGCCGCCCTGAGGTTCTCGAGGGGTGGAAAGTGGCAATCGAGGCGCTGCTGGCCGATGAAGCGCGCAGGCAGGCCCTGGCCGCCCAAGCCCGCGTGGATGTGTCCTCCCTGACCTGGGAGAAGCGCGAGGAGCGGGTGTTAGGGAAGATGCAGAGTTGAAAGATCACCTGGGAAGAGAAAATCGCCACCTTCAACCACAAAGGGACGCTGAAAGCCCAAACTTTCAGCGTCCCTTTTCTATTCTCAACGTCTTTCCATCAAATTCCTGCTCCACTCTGGACGCTGTGATTTATCGGCACAGTTTGAAAGAACTGAAGGAATGGCGTGTCAGGCAAAGCCTGGCTTTAGCTCATTCCACCAGCCATTGAATGGCTGTCTCTCGATCATCGAATATGTGAAAATCGAAACCACGATTTCGGCAGACAGCTTCAAGAAAACCAAAGTGCGCCCTATGCACTGGAAGCACCACTTCAGCTATCTTAACCTTAAAAGGGACGCCTATATTGACCAAGCTTTTCGGGCGATGGTATATTTCGACTGCATTTCCTGAAACTGAACTAATGGCGCTATGATCTATCAAGCACCTGGTTGTCATATATTTGATCATCGCTTTCGAGATGTTTTTAGCCATCTCCATGGAGTCTTTTTCATCTGCAACACCAGATGTTTGAATAGTGACAATCTTCTTGTCTGGTAGAAAAGATATCGTCCATTCCATTTTGCAATCCTTGTGCAGGTATCTCCAGCCATTATCCCGGAAATTATATCCAAATTATACAAGCTCATAGGTCATTTGTCTGGATTTACTATATATTGGTCTGTGTAAGTGACCCTCAAGTGGGATCGCAGACTTACCCTGCGGGCCTGGTGACCAGCCTGGCTGAGGTACTCAAATGGTGAAAAGAAAAATGGAAATTGAGTTGCTGTTAGCCGATGAGGCACGGAAGGATGTGTATGCGCTGACATAGGAGAAACGAGAGGAGCGGGTGTTGGGGGAATTGATGGGGGCAGGGTAGAGGAACGTATCCCTATGGGTGGAAGGCTGGCCGATCGGGACGACCGTTTTATGGTCAGCAAAGTGCTAGGTGTCAAGATGAAATGATTGTTCGAGGAGTTGGATCGCGTGCGTTCCCTCCGTCGACCGGCTGCCGAATGAATCGATGCAATCCTGCACCACCAGCAATTTCATGGAGGTCCCGCTGGCGCTGGAAGGGATCTGATAAATATCGACCGATATTTTCACGCCTGCCAGGGTGGTATGGATGGCCGTCCCAGTGAATATCCTCTGACCGAGCGTGAGCGGCACAGCGTCTGTGACCATGCAATTCTGGCGGCCATACCGTTCGAGCATGCTGTCGAGAAAATCATTGACCTGGATGGGGACGTCGAAGGCAAAGTACATGATTTTGCAGTCGTTCCCGGAGAGCGTCCAACTCTTGACGTGATCCTGTTCCAGATCGGCTTCATAGATGAATTCCCGCGGATATTGGAAGCGGACGTCATCGCATGAGAACAGATCGTAGGGTTCGACGATCAGGGTGATCTCAGGGTTTTGGTAAAAGCCCTCCACGCGGATGGTCTCCCCGTCCTGGATGGAAATGGTTTTGTTTCCGATCTTTAAAGTGTACATGGATGAGAAAACTCCTGAGATGTCAGACTTCCGAAGTCCTGAAGACTTCGGAAGTCTCGTTCTAATGGGGTAGTCCTGCTGTAAGATGATTACCGCGCGTTATGTTGGACTGCTATGATGTGCAGCCAGGTTTATAATTTTTCAGTCAGCCGTCGGCTGATTGACGGTTTTTACTACAGGAACGCGAAACTTACGTATGAGAACCATAACGATGATCAATACAATAATAAAGATGGCCATCTCGGCAAAGAAAGCATAGCCTATTCCGTCTTGACCGAATAACAGAGCAAGGATTATGCCCATTACAAATGACAATGGAAATGGAAGGACTAGAATGAAACCGATGAGCCGGGCTTTCATATCAGTTATTTCGAAATCCTTTTTTCCAATGATCCAATTTGGCACCTTGCCAGTGAATAAAATCCATACACCTGCGATACCCAAAATGATTTCTAGCATTGTTCCTCCATTGTTTCTTATTTGATGGTAATGACTTCATTTTACATGAATCAAATCGACTCTGTGACTAAGTACTTTTGTGAATTTACACCATTGCCAGGTCAAACGCGCTTGAAAATCTGAAGCGATTTTTGCACGATTACCAAGAAGCGCAATGGCTTGGCATTGACCTGCGTGTGGGCTTTGCTTAGAAGTAGAAAAAACTTGAAGCTACACTGCGCGAAATGCTCGCCCCGTAAGCGAAGTGAAACAGGGGGCACGCTTTGTCGGTGCGTTATGGGATTGCAAGAGCTTTGGCCATTAAAAGCGGAATAAAACCATTTGGCATGCCATTCGGGTAAATTTCTTTTCTCCATCCTTCAACAGAATCAGAGACCCAGAAATTAACATTGCCGCTGGCAATTCCAATATCATATGCCGAAGTTATATTTACTTTTATCCCATCGTAGTAATTGCCGATATTTCTTTCATTATCAAAGATGATTTTGACGATACTGTCGGCAACTTTCTGTCTTTCATTCTCGCTAATCCTGCCTTTGTACCAAACAGTAACAATCAATGAGCGGCTTGTTCTGCCATTTGAACCATAAAAAGTATTTGAATTAACTCCGACCGTGAAAAAACGAGGATCATCTTGCAAAATATCGTAGAGACTCATCGCTTGCGCCAACGGCGTTTTCGAGATCATGGACGACGCAATTAATGACATCACCAGTGCTCCAATCGCTACAATGCCAACCCATACACTTGTTACAATCCAATGAATTCGAGGTGTTGTCGGAAATGATTCGATCGGCTTTTCGGGCAGATGAACAACATAAGTTCCCAAAATTAAGTCGTGGATTCCTTGTCGTGCTTTTCGGTTGAAGATCATTGTATAGAATATCGCTCCACCCAGCCCAAAAATGATAAGGGACAGGAACCACGTCGCAATTGGGTTTTGAAATATGGGAATTGACCATTGATTAAACAGAGATGGTAATGCCAGCAAAACAATCCGTATCACAGAACGCCATAACTCAATTGGTTCATTGTCTTTGTTGCGAACAGCAATTTTCATTATTCGCTTTCCGAAAGTTTGACCGCCGCCAATTTTTGAATTCATTATTCCAAAATACGGAATGGTAAAAAGTAATCCAATGGGGCGTCCGTAGGGTCCGATGCTGAAAAGGAAGGACGAGAATACAATGCCAATGATCTGCCCAATGACGCCGAGAATAAGCACGTCTATAAGCCAGGCAAGAAGTCTGCGCCAAAATCCTGATATTGGTGGAAATGTAAATACTGGCTCGGGCGTGACTTGTTCAACAGCACTTTCTGGAACTGTATTTTCTTGTGACGGATTCATGTCATTTAGCATAATATATTTCCCTTACTTATTTTGATTTTAGCAAAACACCCAGCGGATTACGTACATCCCGCGGACTCTCTGCGGGACGCCTGCTCGGAAGTAGAAAAAACTCGAAGCCACACTGCGCGAAATGCTCGCCCCGTGGGCGGAGCAAAACAGGGTGCGTGCTTTGTTGGTCGCCACCCGGCCAAAACGCCTTTATGTAACATTGAAGGATTTTGGCTCGGTGATTTGCTTACCTTCTGTATTCGCTGTAACGGATAATTTATATGTTCCTGCATCTAGTTTAGCACCCCAAGTTATACTGATACTCCCATCACTACTCATCCGTTTTTCTGTATGGATTAAACGATCACGATTATCAAAAATCTCGAACTTGATTTCTCCTGCGTCAAATCCAGAGGCACTCAAAATATAGAAACCACCCACCTTGCTAACGCTTACCTTGAAGTGGGGACCTCCCGAAAATGAGACTTGCATTCCTTTTTGTTTCGATGAAGAAATCATTTTCTCTCCAAAACTTTAGAGTGAGTGATGTCATGGATCGTTGTTAAAGACCATCCGACAGGTTTTCCGCGTTTTGCGGCGTTGTTGAAAAAACTCTCTACCAAGATGGTGGAAACATCAGCATTGATTAAGAAATCCAAATGAAATTGATGTTGCTCACCAGGTTCTATCTCAAATAAACCTTTTTTATGTTCCTCTTTACGTGCGGCAATCGTATCCCATACTATAATTTCTGGTGCAATCGGTGGTTTTTCTTTACTCTCTAAAAGCAAAAACTGCGCCAATTGTTCTGTTGGGGGTAACATCTGTTTTGCTTTTATCTCCCATGAAGCGAGAGATAAAAGCGCATCACTTTGATTTATAACTGTGGTATCTAAACTCAAAATCAGTTTTCCGGGTACTACTGGGTGAAAGGCAACTTGGTGCTCAATTTTTGCGCGTGGATATTTTTGCCTTCGGCTAACGAAGAGCACATAACTCCAAATACCACCGATGATTATTGCCAAAATGGTAGTTAGAGATTGGGCAATATTGACAAGGGTTTCGACATTTGAAAGACTCATTTTTAGTTAGAATCATTCGGTAATGAAACTGTTGGATTTATAATTTCGCCCAAAACTGTTTTGCCGACCTCGCCCAAAACAACCCCAACAAATTCCCCTAAATTGCCCCAAAAACTATTTTTCTTTAGTTGGCTATCCTTTAGATCAAGAGATTGCATATCAGAAATGATATTTGTTTCAAATGAATTGATTTTGCTTATATATGTTTCTAACCATGATTTAATATTTTCTCTCCCTACTCCTCCTCGCAAAACAAGGTCAGACTCTAAGATAACAATGTTTTTATCATTGTAATTTATAGTATATGCAAAAACACTTTGGGTTTCTGTTCGTTGATTCCAACTATTTGTGGCGATTATGGAGCTGAACAAGTAATCATCAGGAACTGGAAGAAACATAATGGCTATTAATTGTTCACTGCCAGCGCCTTTAACCAAAATTGGCATTAAGTCTCGATCCTTATCCTTAAATTTAAAGTTTATATCACCATCGCTGTCAATGGAAATATCACTGATGTTTGGATTGGTAATACTTTTTAATATTTTCTCAATTTCAATACTAGTGATCGAAGAATAGGTTTTTGCGCTTTCGAGTTGCGCGGAAACGACTTTAAGTTCATTAGCTTGTCGTTGAAGTTTTTGCTCTCCCTGCAGGCGCGTTTGCTTTTCTTTTTGATAGATTACATAGAGATAAATTGATATGGTTAGAAATGCCAATAAAACAAAAAGTACAGCCACAATCAATATGGCAATGATGATCATGCCTTCCATAATTTTATACTCCTTGTGCATAGCGAAATGTTGATGTGCAGCGACGATGGTATTTCAGAACAAAACTTTGTATATTGATTGTGTAGACTTTAACTCATAAATTATTTATCCCTTCATAAAAGAATGTTGATGCAGGTTCGCGGGCTAACGGTTTGCATACGCCCCGCGGACTCTCTGCGGGACGCCTGCTCGGAAGTAGAAAAAACTCGAAGCCACACTTCACGAAATACTCGCTGCAGGTGCCGCAATCGGACGATGCTCGCTGTGTTGAGCGCACTCACAGAACGCAAGTTCACTGTTCGAAAACGAGAATCAATGCATTGACTGAATTCTACAAACAACCATGACTTTGGCAAGAACCAGGAAACCACAACTTGCTAAAGGGTCAAATGCTCGATTTATTGTTTTGGCGCGAAAAAGGATAAATTTTGAATGCGATAATGTACGATATCGGGACTATGGCAAGTTCGATCAATTCTCGCAATGTATAGGATAGGGTTGTCCAAATCAAAGGATATGTTCTTGCCAATACAACATCAGTCATGCTAAACAAGCTCCAGCGTATCACACCTGATACCCCAAAATGAATGTCACTGCTGAATAGGGAATGGATCAGCAGACCACCGAGAGCCACCATGATAAAAAGGGTGACTATGAAAATGAGAAAGGTATTCCAGGAGAGGTGGATATTATTGATTTCTTCGCGAATGGAAGGGAAATTGCCAGTTGTGACATAGTGATTTGCCAGATTGAACAAGAAATTCGTTAAGAAGTAAGAGAAAGTTGCTATGCTTGCCATAATAAAGGAGCTTCTTTTACTTTTTGCTAGCATATCTCTCGCCTTGTGTTTTTCTCTGGCATTGTGTACCCAACGGATTGCGTACGCCTGACATGATCTCTGCGGGACGCCTGCTCGGAAGCAGAATAAACTCAAAGCCATACTGCGCGAAATGCTCGCCCCGTAAACGAAGTGAAACGGGGTGCATATATCCGCTTGCGCACAAAACTATTGTGTCTCAATTGTCTTGTTTGAAATATCCCTTTGTTTTTTATTTTCAGGAATACACATAATGGCAATTTTTATAAAAAACCAACCTGTTATTGTTATTGCAAAAATTGTCGCTCTTGTTATTGAGGACATGAGAGCGTTCTTTTCTAATTCTAATGCCTGTATATTAAATTCTGCCAATTTTTCGTCATGATTCTTTATGTTAACTTCAATCCCACTACTTAATACATCTATGTTCCTGCTGTGTCGCTGGATGTTTGGAGTGAATATAGCCAACACGCTAATAACACCTAGGCAGCCTAATACAAGATAGATAAGTGGAAGATAGGAGTTTTTTTCTTTCATTCTCATCCTTATTGCTGCAACGCAGATTGCCTTCAAATGTAAGGAACTGCCCAACGGACTGTCTTCGGGGTGCCTGCTTGGAAGCAAAATAAACTCAAAAACACGCTTCACGAAATGCTTGCTGTGAATACCGCATAATCCTCAGCGTCAGACCGTTGTTCAGGCTTCCGAAGTCTTCAAGACTTCGGAAGCCTGAATTTCACTATGTTACTCGTTCTTTATACCCTTGTCCTGCTCAGCCCTTCGTACTGTTGTTAATTGGTAGGCTTCACATTTTTCAAAGATTCCATTTTGAGATCTTTTTAGTCTGATTCCTCATCACGTTTATCAATAACCTTGTCAGATATTTTTTTAATATGTTGTTTACTGGGTTCTTTAACTCCAAATTGATGCTTAGCAATAGTCATCTTTATTAAATCTTTTATTGTTTCTAGTGTGCGATATGAGGCGAAGCTATATTTGTATTGAGATTGTAGAGCACGGTTTGTATCCATCAAATAAAAGGAGTTTTTTGAATTAGATGCAATGTATTTTTGAATGTAGTTTTCCCAATCTCGAGGTCTTTGACTGATTATAAGTAAGTGTAAATTATGATTAATTAGATCACTGTTTTCGTAATTGAGTTGGTCTATTATCAAAGAGCCTATCTTTTTTGAATATAGATCATCTTGATACCAAGAGTGTACATTAGAAGGGATGCTTATCAATATTGCATTGAACAATTCGTCACGTGTTCCATTAAAATTATCATCCAACCAAAACGTTGCGCCTTCAAATTCTGCTGATCCTGATATTGCGAGCATAGGCGATAAAACAAAAAGTACTTTTGCTACTTGCTCCCATGACCGCATAATGATTCGCAGTAAATCCCTTTTTAGCTCGGGATTTGCGTAATCACTATTACGAAGAGCGCGTGACGCCGCTTTCGTTCCATACCATAGTCCAAGAAGTGAATATTCTGTTAGGATTTTCTGTACTTCTTGATGATATGGGCGGGACTTGTCATAGGTGCTGTCTGCATACTGGTCTTTAATAAAATCGGGAAGATTTGACTCCTTGACGCCTTTATTAAGTTCATCTCGCATTTTTTCAATATTTTCTTTGGATGGTTTCCATTGCCCATATTTGTAAGGGTTTAAGTCTTTTGGAAATCCGCATTTTTCTTCAACTGTATCACATAGGCTTTGAACATCATCAATTAGTACTTTTAGCGCATCTTCGCGTTTACGGTCAATCCCAGTGTAAAACTCTATTATTTCGGGATAAGATGTATATCGCATATCCTGCAATATATAACTAGCGAATTCGGGTTCGTGGTGCATTCTTTTAGCTGAAAAATAGAATATCCAATAAGTAAATCTAAAACAAAATAGACTGCCGCGTTCAATTAGAATGTTATTGATGTGCAGTACATCGAAAACCACTTGCACATCTAGGTCAATAATTTTATCTTCGCAAAATGCTGTAACTTTCTCAAGAAAAAATTCTCTTGTAAAAGAAAATTTATTTTCTCTTATCATTGTTTCACAAAAATAACCAAGGACATATTCACAATCCTTTAAGTCTGGTTTGTTTTTGTATGTAGGAATGTCAACAGCGTTAAAAAGCAAAAACAGGACACGATTAATTAGTTCATAACGATTGATTGGACTTTCATCAAAATCGGCTTCGAATGCTTTTAGTAATGTTAGACAGTTAATAGGAGTTCTTGGAAGATTGAATGTAACTAGATCAGAAATTAACCTTGATAAAACCTTGTCTGTTTCTCCAATGAATACTCTTTCGTTGTATTTAGAAACTAATTCTCGAATGCGACCCCGTGGGAGCGTCCAAAGATAAAGAATATCAAATTTTTGACCAAAAGTAGAAATGTCTGTATTAAAAAGTTGCTGTGTCTCATCTACGGTTTGCATCACTATAATCGGTATATCTGAAAACTCGGCACTTATTTTCTCTAGCAACATTTCGCAATTCTTATCAAGATTTGACCAAGAATCAAGGATAATACATTTTATATCTTCAGTCTTGAAGCCGAGAATCTTGTTTTCTTCTACGATGGATTTTTCGAAGGAATAATGTTTAGTTTGTTTCGAATCAAGATACAACCAATAGGAGTTAAAATTCCGCCAGGCTTCCCTGCAAAGATAATATGCTAAACAAGTTAATCCGAACTGTGGAAGTGCTTTTATTATGGTTGACTTAGGCTGATTTAAGAGTTGTAATAAGTCAACATTCGGAGGGAGGGGTGAATTTAATCCGCTTGTACTTGATGCCTCAGGACGTTCGTTTAGTATTGGCTCAATCCAGATTTTTGGCAAGTTTGAATATGACTGTAAAGCATCATCCAGTTTTTGCGATAAATAGCGATCAACAAAATCACGGATAACTTCAGATTTTTGAATTTCGTGTTGGTTAGTTACAGTTGCATTATCTTGCAATTTCTCTACAAACACCCCATTTTCTTCTAGCTTATTTAATTGGTTATTGATTTGAAGTTTTAAATCTTCCACACTTTTATATTTAGTGTAGAAATGCTCAAGTTCTTTCATTTTGTCTTGAAATTTTAGGAGGCTAATTACCTCTTGATTTATCTCACTAGATGATATCGGAGCATCTTTGAAGTATGTAAAAATAAGGGGACGATTCGTACTTTTAAATTGGTCGTATGCAGTAATAAACTCTTCTTCGGTGTATTTTCCGACTTTGCTAAAGAATAGCATTACAAATATATCGCTTGTCTTGATGGCGTTGTTATATTCATCCTGCGATCTTGTTTGTGACATTGCATCTAAGAAATCTTCCCATATCTGTAAATCAAGAAAGATGCCTTTGTCAATCCATTCTTTATTTTTTCGGTTAATGAATATCTCTATTTGTTCTCGCTCTATTTGCAGTTCTTTTGAAGATGCCAAGAATAGCTTGATTTTTTTCATTTTATTGTCCACTCCATTTTTAACATAATTAGTGTTTTTAGTAACTTTTGCTTATAATTTTAGCCAGATTTTAATGCAAGTCTAAAAGCTAACTATAGTTTATACAAGGTGCTGTATAATCCTTTGCCCTTCCCAAAAATTATACATCCAATTTCATCGGGAGCAGGGATGTCCGCGCGGACATCCCTGCTCCGCTTCATGCTTAGGCCGTCGCAGGCGGCGTCTTGCGGGTCGGGCGCTTGCGGTCGCTCCTGCGCGTGCCGCCCATCATCTCATACTCGGACGAGTCGTCGCCGAACAGGCCCTTGACCGAGGAGCGCAGGCGTTTGAGCTTGTCCCACAGGACCTGGTACAACGCATCGCGCTGGTTGCGCAGGTTGGTCAGCTCGGCCTCGAGCGCCTTGATCTTCGAATCCAGCTCGTCGGCTTGGGCCAGGTCCTCGCTCAGTGCAGCCTGGGTCAGTTCGCCGAAGGTCAGCGTGGGGCTGATCTTCTTCCACGACTCCAGATGGCTGCGGGCTTGATTGATCAGATCGGTTGGGTAGACTTTGGTCACCATTTGCTTCACTCCCTTTTCCAATGGATTGTACCTGGGGCACACCCCCAGATTGTTTATAGTATGCAGAAAAATAAATGAAAAGTCAACTTACAGAAATGTTATCCCTCTTTGATTTATTCGAAGGAGAAGAAATAGGATCTGTAGAGTGATTTGATCCAGCCATGAAGGGAGGAACTCCATCCGCATATCGACGAAACTCCTCCGTGGATGGGTTTTATCTACCGATGGATGGATTTGATCCATCCCAGGCTGGGTTTTGTCCCGCCGTGGACGGATCGACCTGAGCCCTGGCTGGGTTTGATCCAGCCGTGGATGGGTTCGATTCCCCCGCTGCTCATTCACTTCCAGCCGTATCGTGACCGTATCGTGCGATGTTTGGCCCCCAACCTACGGGTTCTTGAAGAATCTCCAATAGAAGGCGACAAACACCAGGACGATGCCGACGTTCGCGAGCAGCCGCTCCCAGAGGTGATTTCGGAAGAACAACAGGTCCACGCCCACGATGACCGCGACCATGACCGCCACGAAGATCACAGCATAGAGATTCTTTGACATTTCGGTTCTCCTGTTCGAGCCTGTCACGGGCGTCCTCCCCTGGAGGCGTCGGAAGGTCCGCAGCCATTATACGACCGTCGACACACCACAGGGACGCCCGTGGAGAAGCACAGGAAGCGGGGGGCATCTCGATTCTGCTAGTGACAGTTGTTACTTGAAAAGCCAATCGTAACAGCGTATAGTTATTTAAAGTTTTGTAGTCGGAGGAAAAAACATGCCCTTTACTTCAGAAACGATTGCTGCGGATGGAACTTCTCTTCAAATCTTGTTGTTTCTGAGGAGCAACAAGAGTTTTTCTGTACACGATATCGCCAGGGCGGTGGGTCAATCCATCGGGGAGGTGTGGGGACGAATTATCCTGCTTGAAAAAAACAAGCTGATTGAAGTGGAGAAGGATGGTTACAAACTGTCAAAAGACGGTTCCGCCATGCTGCTGGGATTGGGCTACAACATTCCGAAAGCCATGGAAGATAAGAAAGGCAAAAAGGAGTCGGAAGGATTTAACATTCACCCCTTTGGGTCTTTGAGCGAGTTTTTTTATTGGGTATTGTTTCCATTGTTTTTGATGGCGGTTGCATTCCTGATCTATGACCTGGTGTCAGTATCCATGCTTCATTTGAGCGTTGCAATTACTATTTTGGTTCTTTTAATATTGATTTTTGTGGGGTACCTGGCATTGTCATTCAAAAAGGTGAAGGAGTACGAAAGCCTGGTCATTTTTCGTCTGGGAAAATGCGTGGGGAAACGCGGTCCCGGCCCCGTGCTGATCATTCCTTTTCTTGATAAACCGCAAAGCGTGGATTTACGCGTCAAACATCAGGAAGTCCCCCACGAGACTTGTATTACGCAAGATAACGTCCAATTGGATGTCGATTTTGTCTTTTATTGGAAGATTCAGGAACCAGTCTGGAGCATTACCAAGGTCTCTGACCCGGATGAGTCTATTCGTCTGCTGGCAACGGCGCTTCTGAGGGCCGTGATCGCCCACTTCAAGTTTAATGATGTGCTCAATCAGCGTGAAAGTATCAACGACCTGCTTAAGCAGAAAATCGACGAGATCAGCACGGAGTGGGGGGTTTATGTAACAACAATGGAGATCCGAGAAATCAAACCGCCCCAGGAAATTGTCGACTCGATGCACAAACAGGTCTCAGCAGAGTGGCAGAGGAAGGCCACTGTGATTCAAGCGGAAGGCGAAGCTCAGGCGTTAAGGATGCTCAATGAAGCGGCAACTGAGATGGATGAGAAAACAAAGTCTTTGAAATATTACGAGACATTAAAAGGGTTAGGCGAGGGAAGTGCAACAAAATATATACTACCGGTGGAACTCATCAATCTCGCGCAGGGCCTTGCCGCTAAAATAGATGACAATAAGGAAGGTTCGGATCATTCCGAAGATTCACCAGATCATGATGCCTTATTGCCTGGGCCGCACGAATGAGGTATTAGCGGCTCGCAAAATCACGTAACAGGCCCAGGTCTTCGTGCTCCAAAATGGTCTCGGGATTAATGCCAACTGCAATGGCTACACTTGAAAGGGCCGCAGCAAAACCCGCTCGATAATCGTCGCTGGCTTGGTTTCCAGACCTGGATATTATGGATGAGAAATATATACTCATCATGGTGCGCGCAATATCATCGCGAAATAGGGGTTTCAGATTATTTGACATGGCTTCCTCATATCCATTATAGAACTTGCGTTCTTGGTTTGCAATATTTTTCGGCTCTGTTATATCATCATTCGTCATTTGTGAGGCTTACAGTACCCTAAGAAGTGTCATCCCAGATCTCTATAAATTCAACCAATCTTATCTTAATTGTGTTTCTTGCGCAACTATGCCGTTTTTAAGAAAGTATCGGGAAATTAATGATACATAGTTTCAGAATATGAAATTTTCAGCGCACTTCCATCTGCACGCTGACCTCGTCGCCCTCCGCGAGGTTCTCCGCCTTGCGCACGGCGACCTTGAGGGGCAGCAGATAGCGTCCGTCCTTGGGGAACAGGGAGGTCTCGAACTCGGTGCCGCCGATCTGCGCGCGGACGGGGATCACGCCCCAGCCATACGTCACCAGGTTGGAGATCGATTTGATGTCGCGGCTGGGGCCCTCGGGCACGGCCACGAAGAAATACGGCGCAGGTCCGCGCCAGAAGATAACCTTACCGGTAAATTCGATATTCATAGAGAAAGTATATCGTACAAATGTCGTTGCGAGGGTTGAGGCGCGAAGCCCGAAACCCCGAAGCAACCTCCCGCTTTTAGGGAGTTTTAAGTCAAAATGAGGCTGCCATGCCGCCAAACGACACGCCTGTCCTGCCGTCTCGCAACGACAAAGCCAAAAACAGGCCACGCTCGGAGCGTGACCTGTTCACAGACTACCAAACCTGATGCACCAACTCGCGAATGTATTTGTCGTACACCGCGCGGACTTGAGCCATCGTCTCGGCGGAGAGCGGCGGCAGGTCGGCGGCATTGAAGTTCTCCTCGGCCTGGGAGGGGCGTTTCGCGCCGGGAATGGCGCAGGTCACGGCGTCGAACATCAGGATCCAGCGCAGGGCGAACTGGGTCAGGCTCATGCCTGCGGGGCAGAGGGTCTTGAGTTCCTCGACCGCCTGCAGGCCGATGTTGTAATCCACGCCCGAGAAGGTCTCGCCGCGGTCAAAGGATTCGCCGTGACGGTTGAAGGCGCGGTGGTCGTCTGCGTCGAAGCTGGACTTGGGTCCCAGCTTGCCCGTCAGCAGGCCCGAGGCCAGCGGCACGCGCGCCAGGATGCCCACCTGCTTCTTTTGAGCCTGCTCGAAGAACAGGTCCGCGGGGCGCAGACGGAACATGTTGAAGATGATCTGCACGCTCTGCACGTTGGGATACTCGATGGCCTTGAGCGCCTCCTCCACCTTTTCCACGCTGACGCCGTAATAGCGCAGCTTGCCCGCCTTCACCAGATCATCCAGCACGCCGAAGGTCTCGGGCATGTAATAGACCTGCGTGGGCGGACAGTGCAACTGCAGCAGGTCGAGCGCCTCGGTGTCGAGGTTCTTGAGGCTGCGCTCCACGAAGGCGGTCAGGTTCGCGCGGTTGTAGCCTTCCGCGATGTGCGGGTCCAGCCGACGGCCCGCCTTGGTGGCGATGTGGATCTCACCGCCGTGCTCACGACGCAATCGGGCGAGCAGCCGCTCGCTGCGACCGTCGCCGTAGACATCGGCCGTGTCGAAGAAGTTGACGCCCAACTCCAGGGCGCGGCGCATGGCCGCCAGTGACTCGTCGTCGTCCACGGGACCCCACGTCCCGCCGATGGCCCAGGCCCCGAAGCTCATGGCCGAGACCTTCCAGCCTGTACGTCCCAGTTCACGATATTGCATGTTGACATCTCCTGATGGGATGGAAAAATTGAACATGGCGATTATATTCCCAAACCCCGTTCCTCTTTCGGATGATAAAACCCGCACTTCGTGGTAAAAGTGGGGATATGAAGTATCTCACTCTCCGTGATTTCCTCTGGATCGCGCCTGTTTCTCTGATTCTAGGCGCAGGGATGTCTGCGCTTCAGCCCGGGGATTGGGTCATCGGATGGCTGGCTTTTTCTTTCCTCTTTCTGCTTTCATTTTCCGTGCTGACGATGGCGGTCCGTTGGGGCGGCGCTTCGACTGCGCTCCCCCTACGGGGACTGCGCAGCGCGAATAAAGTGCTGCTATGGATGGTCGCGATTGCATTTATCCTGCGGCTGGCCGTCAGCGTGGGGTTGTACCTGTCCCTGCCTGTGGACGGCTACGACGAGCCCGACGACAATGCGGGGTATGTCTTCACCGATGCGCATCGGCGCGACAACCAATCCTGGGAGCTGGCGGATTCGGACCGCAGGATCGTCAACGCCTTCAGCCAGAAGTATGCCTACGACCAATACGGCGGATTGCTGGCCTTTGGCGCGCTGGTCTATCGCTACCTCTCGCCCGACGTGCAGCGTCCGCTGCTGTTGGTGTTGATCTCGGCCTTCATTGCTGCATTGGGGATTCCCTTCCTGTGGAGGGCGGCGTCCTTACAATGGAATGAGAAGGTGGCCCAGGCCGCGGGCTGGATCTTCGCCCTGTACCCTGAGTCCGTGCTGTTGGGCGGGGCCGCCATGCGCGAGCCGTATCTGATGACCTTCAGCGCGTTTGCGTTGTGGGGATTTGTGTCCTGGCATCTTCGCGCTGAGCGGAGCGACCCGAATGGGGAGCGCAGTCGAAGCGCATGGGTTTGGATCGGCCTTGGCCTGTTGGGCATGTTGCTGGTTTCGCCTGCCGTGGCCTTGGTGACCCTGGTCATCCTGGCGGGTTGGCTCTTCTTTTCCTCTGAGCGCGGGCGGATTCCATGGTGGGCCGTTGCGGCGATTCTGATCGTCTTTGTGGTGGGCCTGTTCCTGCTCTCGGCGGCGGTCAACCGTCAGGGGAACCTGGGCGGCGGGACACCGGTCGGCGTGCTGGGCTCCTTCCTGCGCGAGGTCAACAAGTGGGGCATGCACCAGATCGAGAGCGGCTCGGGCTGGGTGCAGAAACTCTTCGATGAGATGCCCACCTGGATGCGGCTGCCGTTCGTGATGATTTACGGCGTCTTTCAGCCCGTGCTGCCTGCGGCGCTGGTCGAGCCGACCACGTTGACGTGGCGCATTCTCGGCATCTTCCGCGCGGTGGGGTGGTATGCCCTGCTGCCCGTCCTGCTCTTTGCCGGTTTGGCGGGAGCAGGCTCGGGGTCCGCGGGGGAGCGGAAGGTCTGGCTCTGGCTGTGGGCGTTCGCCTGGACCTGGGTCCTGTTCACCGCCTTGCGCGGCGGCGGCGACCAGTGGGATAATCCGCGCTATCGAACCATCCTGTTCTTGTGGCAGGCTCTGTTGGCGGGGCAGGCCTGGGTTTGGTGGCGCGAGACGCATACCCCCTGGTTCACGCGCGTTTTGTTGGGTGAGCTGGCCTTTTTGGCGGTATTTTCGCAATGGTATGCCAGCCGTTATTTCCACTGGGGCGGGCAGATGGGTTTTGGCGGCATGGTGGGGTTGGTCCTGGGGCTGTGGGCCCTGATCGGGGCGGGTGGCTGGTGGTGGGACCGCAGGGGGAGCCGACAGGCCCGAATGTGAGTTATAATTCAGTCGTTGAATTTTGAATTAAGGAGAAATTATGCCTACTGCTTTGATCACAGGCATCAATGGTCAGGATGGTTCGTACCTGGCTGAGTTTCTGCTGAAAAAGGGATACCGCGTGGTGGGGTTGGTACGCCGCTCGAGCACGCAAAACTTCGAGCGCATTTCCCATTTGCTGGACGACATCGCCGTGGTGCAGGGCGACCTGCACGACCAGGGTTCCCTGCTCTCGTTGTTGGAGGAGCACGAGCCGACCGAGGTGTATAACCTGGCGGCGCAATCCTTTGTGGCGGTGTCGTGGAGCCAGGCCGTGCTGACGGGCGAAGTGACCGCCCTGGGCGTCACCCGCCTGCTGGAAGCCATCCGCTTCGTCAACCCGAAGATCAAGTTCTATCAGGCTTCGTCGAGCGAAATGTTCGGCAAGGTGATGGAAGTGCCGCAGCGCGAGTCGACGCCTTTCTATCCGCGCAGCCCGTACGGCGTGGCCAAAGTGTACGCACACTGGATCACCATCAACTACCGCGAGTCGTTCGACCTCTTCGCCGCCTCGGGCATCCTGTTCAACCACGAGAGCCCGCGCCGCGGCATCGAGTTCGTCACCCGCAAGATCACCGACGGTGTGGCGCGCATCAAACACGGCCAGGCGAAGGAGCTGCGCCTCGGCAACCTGGAGGCCCGCCGCGATTGGGGTTTCGCGGGCGATTACGTCGAGGCCATGTACCGTATGTTGCAGCAACCCCAACCCGATAATTACGTGGTCGGCACGGGCGAGACGCATTCCGTGCGCGAGTTCTGCGAGATCGCTTTCGGGCGCGTGGGTCTCGACTACAAGGACTTCGTCGTCCAGGATGAGCGCTATTACCGTCCCGCCGAAGTGGACCTGTTGGTGGCCGACCCCTCGAAGGCGCGTTCCATCCTGCAATGGGAACCCGCCGTCAGTTTCAAGGAACTGGTCGAGATGATGGTCGACTCGGATATGGAACGCGTGCGCAGGCAGAACCTGTCCTGATGGAATGACCGCAACCCCTGCACGTTCCTCCCTTACCGATAAGTGGCCCGCCTGGTTGGCGGGCCTCTTGGCTGTTCTGGGACTGGCCTGGTACGTCTGGCAGTCGGCCGCCTTTGCACGCACCTCCATCCCCGACCTGGACGAGGGCGCCTACCTATACAAAGGCCTGCTCTTTGCCACACAGGGACATCATCCCTTTGAGACCTTCGGCGTGCAGACCAACAAGGCTCCGCTGGCCTTCCTCATCCCTGGAACTGTGCAAGCAGTCTTTGGCCCCGGCCTGCTGACGGGACGCGGCCTGGCGATCCTGTTCGGAGTCCTGAGCCTGGTCGCCGTTTGGGTGTCGGCTCGCCGCCTGGGCGGAGTCTGGCCCGCGGCGCTGGCAGTGTGGGCGCTGGCGTTGAGTCCCGCCGTTATCAAGATCTACAGTTCGGGTGTCACACAAAGCAGCATCGCCTTTTTCATGGCGGCCATCCTGGCGCTCTCGCTGGGGGAGAGGCGTCCGCTTTGGCAGTTGGTCCTGGCGGGATTCCTGGCGGGTGCGGTCATCATGGTGCGCCAGAACATGGTCATCGTGCTGCCGCTGCTGGTGCTGTACCTCTGGTGGCAGCACGGCTGGAAGTCCGCCTTATGGGCGGGGGTGGCGGGCGCGGCAGTGTTGCTTGTATTCCACATTCTGTACTGGCCATACATCATGCAGTTATGGACGCCGTGGATGCCCGGGGGGATCGCTTCGCTGTTCGCGGATTACTCGCTTCCTTCCGATGGCAAGGTCATGTGGAATCCGCAGATCGACGTCATCGGACGGATGTTGTCCTTCTTTCAAGGCGTGCGCTTCCACTTTGTGGCCATGGTCGGCCTGGGACTGGGACTTTTACTCTGGCCCAAACGCCGTGCCTGGATTGCCACCGAACATTTCCGTGCGGCGGTCTTTCTGGCCGTTCTGTTCGCGGGTTTGTTGTTGATGCACTCGTGGGCTTCGATCAGCAACGATTACTGTGTGTTCTGCTTCACGCCCTATGTGGCCTTCTTCAGCAACGTCGCCATCCTTTTCGTGGCGGTCGTGTGGGGCGCGTTCGAACGGGATGCTCATCCCTGGCGGCAGGTCTTGCTCGTGCTGCTCGTGCTGGCCGTCTTCACGGGCATCGGCTTCTCGGCCTTCGAGGATATTGGCGATGGGCTGTTGACTCTGTCCGTACCGCGCATCCGCGATGGCTGGTTCCAGCCTGGCTTCACCACGCTATGGGATGTGATTTCCAATAAGTTCGTCCTCGAACGCAACACTGCTGAAAAGATCGTCTCCACAGCGGCTGGAGCGCTGGTTGGTCTCGCTTTTCTTCTGGTTGTGCTTCTCGTTAAACGCTGGAAGTTCCCACGTGTCAACTTCGGTTATTCGCTGGCTGTCTCCATCCTCGTCCTCGGCTTGATCCTCTCCCCGCTCCTGGCTGGCAGCGCAGGCCGCCCCGACTGCGTGGACATGGATGTGATCGCCGCCAATGAGCAGGTGGGACGCCATCTGGCGGAGGTCATTCCGCCGGGCAGCCAGATCTACTGGAATGGCGGCTTGTCCGTCGCACCGCTGTTATATGCGCCGCAGGTCCGTATCTACCTGCCGCAGATCAATGACGGTTATGCATATCGGGTTGGCGGGGATTCCCAAGAGTTGCTAAAATATGGACTCTGGAACGACATCCTGTCCGCGCAGTGGAAGCAGGAAGCCGATTATGTGATCGTCGAGGCCTGGCGTTATCCCAAGATGAAAGCCGATTTGCCCGATTCGGCCTTCGTTGAGTTGCCCCGTTTTCGGGTCCAGACCTCGTGTATCGAGGGCAGCGACCTGCGTATCTTTCAAAGGAAATGAATGGATCTTTCCCTGGTCATCCCTGTTTATAACGAAGAGAAGAACCTGCCGCACCTGTTCGAGGCCATCTACACCGTCCTGCTGCCGATGAACAAGTCGTGGGAGGTGATCCTCGTCAACGACGGAAGCCGCGACGGTAGTCTCGACGTCCTGCGCGCGTATGCCACGAAGGACCCGGAGCACGTGCGCGTGGTGGCCTTCCGCCGTAACTTTGGACAAACGGCCGCCATCGCGGCAGGCATCGACTATGCCTCGGGCGAGACCATCGTCCTGCTGGACGCCGACCTGCAGAACGATCCCGCCGACATCCCCATGCTGCTCGCCAAACTCGACGAAGGCTACGACCTGGTCAGCGGCTGGCGCAAGGATCGCAAGGACAATGCCGTCACGCGCAACCTGCCGTCCCACGCGGCCAACTGGCTGATCTCCCAGGTCACAGGGGTGCATCTGCACGATTACGGCTGTACGCTCAAGGCCTACCGCCGCGACGCGTTGGCGGGCTTCCGCCTGTACGGCGAGATGCACCGCTTCATCCCCGTCTTTGCTCACTCGGTGGGAGCGCGTATCGCGGAGGTGGTCGTCCGACACCATCCGCGTAAGTTTGGCAAGGCCAACTACGGGCTGGAGCGTACCGTCAAGGTGGTGCTCGACCTGTTCACGGTCAAGTTCCTGCTCAGTTATTCCAACAAGCCGATCTACCTCTTTGGCGGTGCGGGCATGGGGTTGATCTTCGGAAGTGCCCTGCTGATGCTGTACCTCTTCATCCGCCGCTTCACCGACGGGGTGGCCGTGCTGGGGTCGCCGCTCTTCCAACTGGGAGTGATGTTCGCCATCATGGGATTCCAGTCCATCCTGATGGGCTTGATCGCCGAATTGCTGGCGCGTACCTACCACGAGTCGCAATCCAAGCCCACCTATACCGTCCGCGAGACGATCAACCTCAAGAAATAATCCATGCGTATCCTGGTCATCAACAGTGAGTATCCGCCCATTGGCGGCGGGGCAGGCAATGCCAGTGCGAACATCGCGCGCTGGTTTGTCGCCTTTGGCCACGAGGTCGCTGTGTTGACCGCCCACTTCGGTGACCTGCCACACCAGGAGGCGAAGGATGGCGTGACCGTTCACCGCATCCCCGCCCTGCGCCGCAAACAGGACCGTTCGGGTGCGCTCGAGCAATTGGCTTTTATCGCTTCTGGCACCCTGTATTCCCTGGGCTTGGCGCGTCGATTCAAACCTGATGTCACCCTGGCCTTTTTCGGCATGCCCTCGGGCGCCATTGCCTGGGTGTTGAAATTCCTGTATCGGATCCCATACGTGGTTTCTTTACGCGGCGGGGATGTGCCTGGCTTCCGCCCATACGACTTCAAGGTCTTCCACAAATTGATCGGTCCGTTCCTGCATGTCATCTGGCATGCCGCTTCGGGCGTGATCGCCAACAGCCACGGATTGGGAGCCCTCGCCCGTGCCTTCGACTCGTCCATCGAGATTCCCATCATTCCCAACGGCGTGGAAGGCTCCCGTTTCGATGCGAGTCAGCGCGATTGGTCCGCGCCGCGCCTGCTCTCGGCGGGACGCGTCGTCTACCAGAAGGGGCTCGACCTCGGGCTGCGTGCCCTGGCCCAGTTGAAGGATCTGGACTGGCGTTGGACCATTGCCGGCGATGGCCCGCAGATGGAGCCTCTCCAGTCCCTTGCCCAGGAGCTCGGTATTGCCGAGCGGGTGACCTTCCTTGGCTGGCAGTCACAGGAGGCCCTAGCTCACGGCTATCATCATGCCAATGTGTTCCTTTTTCCTTCGCGACACGAAGGCATGCCCAATGCCGTGCTCGAAGCCATGGCCAGCGGACTGCCTGTGGTGGCCACGCGCATTGCCGGCAGCGAGGAATTGGTGGTGGACGGCGAGACGGGTATCCTGGTGACTCCCGAGGATGTAAATGCCCTGCGTGATGGGCTGCGCCTGCTGATTACCGATTCCCGGAAGCGCGAACAGATGGGGCAGGCCTCCCGCCAGCGTGTGGAGCGTGAATACTCGTGGGAGAGTGTGGCCCGTCAGTATTCTGAATATCTCGAAAAAATCATATAGCGGAGTCCAACGACTCTGTCGTTGTGTTCCAAAAGCCGTAAGGCTTTGGACTCCAGATCATGGATGAAACCTTATGTGCGGCATTTGCGGCCTTTCCCATTCCACGAACCAGATCCCTGAGCGTGCCCTGCTCGAAAAGATGAATGCTGCGATCGCGCACCGCGGCCCCGACAGCGATGGCTTTTACACCAAAGCTGGCGTGGGCCTTGCCATGCGCCGCCTGGCCATCATCGACGTCAGCGGCGGCGACCAGCCCATCTCCAACGAGGATGGTTCCATCTGGATCGTCTTCAACGGCGAGTGCTACAACTATCCCGAGATGCGCGCCGAACTCGAACACCGCGGACATCGCCTCAGCACCAAGACCGACACCGAATGCGTCGTCCATTTCTATGAAGATGAAGGTGACGACTGCGTCAAGCGTTTGCGCGGCATGTTCGCCTTTGCTCTGTGGGATGAAAAGAAGAAACGCCTGCTGCTGGCTCGTGACCGTCTCGGCAAGAAACCAATCTATTACACCATCCAAAACGGGACGCTCTACTTCGGTTCAGAACTAAGCGCCATTCTGACCGCGCTGCCGCACAGGCCTGAGGTCAACCTCGAAGCACTCGACCTATACCTTAGCCTGCAATATGTCCCCGAACCGTTGACCATTTATCAGGGCATTTTTAAACTGCCCGCTGCGCATACCCTCGTCTGGGAGAACGGCGACGCGCGCATCCAGCGTTATTGGGACTATAGCTACCAGCCCAAATGGACCGCCAGCGAAGACGAGCTCATCGAGGAACTGCGCTCGCGCCTGCGCGAAGCCGTCAAGATGCGCCTGCTCAGTGAACGTCCGCTGGGTGCGCACCTGAGTGGCGGCATCGACTCGAGCATTGTTGTGGCGCTCATGTCCGAGTTCGCCAGCGGTCCCGTCAAGACCTATTCGGCGGGCTTTCAGGAACAGAACTTTACCGAATTGCCTTACGCGCGTGCTGTGGCACAGAAGTATTCCACCGACCATCACGAGTTCACGCTGACCTACGGTGACATCCCCGCCACGCTCGAAAAGATCGCCTATCATTTCGGCGAACCGTTCGCGGATTCGTCTGCCATCCCGCTCTATCATCTTTCGGTGATGACGCGCGAACACGTGACCGTGGCTCTCAACGGCGACGGCGGCGACGAGGATTTCGCGGGCTATCAGCGTTACTGGCTGGATGGCTTCGCCAACGCCTACGCGCGTGCGCCGCGCTTCCTGACCCGCAGCCTGATCCCGTCCATTGCGGGACTCTTCCCCGATAACGCCGACCGCCCCGTGGGACAGAGTCTCATCAACGGGCTCAAGCGCTTGGAACAACTCCCCGAGATCGACCGCCGCGCCAGCATTCTGCGCTGGGGTTCATACTTCTCGCCGCGTCAGCGCACTGCGTTGTGGAAAAAGGAATTCCGCTTCGACCCGAACAACGCGCAAAACCTTCTGGCAAGACAGTTCGACTCCGCTGAAGGTTCCTACCTCGACAAGACCCTCTACACCGACCTGCATACTTATCTGCCAGGCGACCTGCTCGTCAAAGCCGACCGCATGACGATGGCTGCCTCGCTCGAAGGCCGCTCACCCTTTCTCGATCACGAGATCGTGGAATGGGCGGCTCGGGTGCCCGACCAGCTCAAGGTCAAGGGGCGCAGCGGCAAGTACCTCCTTAAGAAAGCTTTCGCCAGAGAATTGCCCGAGTCGATTCAGGGCCGCGGCAAACAGGGATTCGGCATCCCCGTGGCGGCCTGGTTCCGTGGGCCGCTGTACGACTGGTCGAAGCAGATGCTGCTCGGGCAGGGCAGTCCGCTGAATCAATGGTTCGACTCGGCCGTGCTGGCCCGCATTATCGACGAACACAAATCTGCCCGCGTGGATCATGGCAAGCGTCTGTACGCGCTATCCATGTTGGCGGTGTGGGCAGGACAACAATGAAGCGAATGTTCAAATTCGGCGAGAATTGGGCTTCCTTCTCCCGTCAACTGGATGAGGCGCGCATCGAGGATGCCATGCATTCCCTTAATTCCCTGTTTGGCGAGGGAACACTGCAAGGCAAGTCGTTTGTGGACATTGGTTGTGGCAGTGGCTTGTTTTCCATTGCCGCTGCCAGACTGGGGTGTAATTCGGTGGTCGGCATTGATGTGGATCCCGTCTCTGTGCAGGTTTCGCGCGAGAATGCTGTCCGCTGGCTCGATTGTGCGGACAATGTCTCTTTCTTGTATGCCTCGATCCTGGATGGGGAGCAAGTGGAATCCCTGGGTCAATTTGACCTGGTCTACTCGTGGGGTGTATTGCATCACACAGGGGATATGCGAACGGCCATCCGCAATGCGGCTGCGCTGGTCAAGCCGGGCGGACGGTTCATGATCGCCATCTACAATCGTCACTGGTCTTCGGGCGGCTGGTGGATGGTGAAGCGGGCCTACAACCACTCTGGCAAGTTGGGACAGACGTTTCTGATCTGGATATTCACCCCCATCATCTATGTGGCAAAGTGGTTGGTGTCGCTCGAGAACCCGTTCCGCATGCGGCGCGGCATGGATTTCATGCACAATGTCGTGGACTGGGTCGGCGGTTATCCGTACGAGTATGCCAGTGTGGACGAGATGTCCCGTCACTTGCACGGGCTGGGTTTCGACGTGCTGGATGCACGCCAGGCTGACATCCCCATCGGTTGCAATGAGTTCGTGTGCAAACTGGCGGATTGATGCAAATCCCCGCGCCCGTCCCCCCTGTCCGGGAGCCTGCGAAGAAGGGATTTCCCTTTGGAAATCTGCTCAAGGCACTCCTGGCATTGCTCTTGATTGGGGTGGTCTTCTCCAAGACGAATTTCTCCGAGGTCCTCTCACTGCGGGACCAGGTCTCTTATTCCTGGCTGGCATGGACCTTTGTGCTGTATGTTCTCCTGACTTTCCTCAAGGCACTGCAATACCATATCCTGTTCGGACGGCAGACTTCCTATCCGCGCGTGGTCAGCATCGTGGTCTGGCAGAATGCGCTCAGCAATTTCGTCGCGGCGGGGGCGGGAGTGGCGTCCTATCTGGCGTTGTTCAAGACCGAGGAGGGGGTCAAACTGGGGCGTTCCACGCTGGTGTTTCTGATCACCAAGGTGGGTGACCTGTTCTCTGTCTGGGTTGTGCTTTTGGCCTGTAGTGTCTTCCTGTGGGATCAGATTCCCTCTTTGCATTCCCTGGTACTCATTCTGTTGGTAGTGATCGGTGCGGGGCTGTTGTTCTTTGGTGCCACCCTTTTGTTTCGACGGCCCTTCGTGTCGTTTTCATCCATGATCCTCGAAAAGACCAGGCTGGCCAGGATGCCATTGGTACGCAAGGGTATGGACGCGATGGAAGCCTTTGCGGAACTGAGCCCTTCGGTCATCTTCCAGATGGTGGGACAGGCATTTGCCTTGTCCCTTCTTTATTATCTGGTCACGCTCGGCTGGATGGTGGCCAGCCTGCGCATGTTCGCTGCGCCTGTAAGCGACTGGAGCATTGTATTCGTCAGTTGCATCCTGCAACTCCTGTCGGTCGTCCCGATCTCCATCTTTGGCAGCCTGGGGGTGTCTGAGTTCACGTCCTTATATTTTTATGAGGTTCTTGGTGTGGGACAGGCTGTGATGTCGCCCATCCTGCTGGCCTGGCGTGCCACATTCTACCTGATGAATTTGGCTGTCCTGTTATACTTGCCGTTGTACGGACTGTTCCACCGTCGTTCACCCGAGTCGTTATGAATTCTCAAGAAACCTTTCCTCGCAATCTGCGCGGCCTGCTGGCCATCGGTCTGGCCGCGGGCCTTGCCTTGGTCATCCCCGAGATTCGCGGCATCTTCGTCCCAGAGCCCAATTGGGCCAGGTTGACGAGCACGCTTGGACGAGCCACGATCCTTCTATACCTGCTGCTGGCGGCGATTGGATTGACCACCCTGATCCTCAGTTTGTGGCAGCCCGAGCGGATCCGCCCGCTGGCCCAAAAGTGGACCTCCTTCCGCTGGCCGCTGGCCCTGACTTTGTTTGGGTTTCTCACCTGGACCTATCTCTTCTCGCCCTGGCAGGCGACCCTGACCGCCCCGTGGACCCAGTTCCTGATGGCGGCTGCCGTGGCCCGACTTCTGGTTTGGTTCTTCGACCCCGGGCAGGAGCGGCCCTTCGGTTGGAACGAACTTGCCCTGACCTTCAGCATCTTTCTGTACCCACGTCTGGTGCAGGAGGTGCGTCTGTACATTCCAGTTTCGTTAGCCACACGCGGGATGATGGCCGTCGGGATGCTCTTCCTGCTCGGCCTGTTGGGATTTTTGTACACGGCCTGGGGAAATCGTCTGCGTGATGGGTTGTTGTCCCTGCGC
This sequence comes from Chloroflexota bacterium, assembly GCA_016191845.1. Lineage (GTDB taxonomy): Bacteria > Chloroflexota > Anaerolineae > Anaerolineales > Villigracilaceae > JACPVF01. The sequence continues at coordinate 153,536 of JACPVF010000007.1, read as the reverse complement.
TCACGGTTGGGTAAAGCAAGGACCCTGCTGGTAATCCTCTTCTTGCTAACGCCCTTCCTTTTGTTATACGCCGTCGGCCCGGCGGATTACATCACACATTACAATTTCCGCTTTGCGATTTCGCTGATTGCGCTATGGGTGGCGGCTTACCTCCTCTGCACGGAACCAGGCCGACTCGTCGGGTTGGAAGCGTTGGGAATCGCCACGGGGTGGCTGATCCTCGCTTCCACCGTCGCGCGTATGTTGCTGATGGTGGTCGACCAGCCTTTCTCGCTTTCGTGGTCCGAGGGCAATCGCCTGTACGATTATTCGTTGGTCTTTGCCCAGAACCTGTATAACTACACAGGCCGTATTCCCGATCCGTACAATACACCCGGACGATACAGCCTGTGGGGTGTGCTTTACCTCTGGCGCGGACTTCCCATCTCTGCCCACCGCCTATGGAACGTGGTCCTGCTGACGATTCCCTCGCTGATCCTGGCCTGGGCCTGGACCCGCCGCCTGCCCTCCGTCATCTGGCGGCGTGCGCTCTTCCTGTGGATCTCGGCTTTCTTCATCTTGATTGCGCCGCTGCATCCGCCCTTCATGCTGATGGCCTCCATCGTAGCCCTGTTCGCTTTTCACCCTTCGCCCTATGTGCGCGGAGCTTCACTCGTGGCGGCCAGCCTGTATGCAGGTATCAGTCGTTGGACCTGGGTCTTCTCGCCCGGGGCCTGGGGGGCATTGATCGACCTGTTGCTGTATTATCCGCAGCGCAAAGGGAATTGGTTCCAGCGTCTGTTGCCCACTGCACTGATGGCAGCCTTGGGCGCACTGCCTGGGTTGATCATCAGTTTTGGAAATTTCACCAGTTTCACCAGCGGCGAAGTCTCCACCGCCAACCAGCCGTTGCTGTGGTACCGTCTGCTGCCCAACCCAACTCTGGGCCCGGGCATTGTCTTGCTGACCGTCATGGCGACCGCGCCGTTGTTTGCCTTGTTGGTATACCGCCTGTACAGCCGCCCCGCGAAACCGGACGGCTTCCAATCTCTGGCGTTGTGGGGCTCCCTGTTGGGATTCCTTGGTGCAGGCATGGTCATCAGCACCAAGATCGGCGGCGGCGGCGACCTGCACAATCTGGATATGTACATCGGGACTCTCATCGCAGTAACCATGCTGGCCTTGGCTTCACAGGTCAGTATGCCGAACGTCAAATCCTGGCCTGCCTGGGCATTGGCTGCATTGTGTTTTTTGGCGCTCCTGCCCGTGCATTCGTTCACGCCCTTCCATCCGTCTGCTGGATACAATGCGCGACTGGACCTGCCATCTCAGGACGACGTGGATAAGGCCCTGTCTGAGATACAGTCTGCGGTGAATAAATACACCCAACAGGGTGAAGTGCTTTTCATGGACCAGCGTCAGTTGCTGACCTTTGGATACGTCACCCCTGTGCCGTTTGTACCCGAGTATGAGAAGAAATACATGATGGATCAGGCCATGGCTTCGAACGCGGCCTACTTCCAGCCGTATTACCGTGACCTGGCATCGAAACGTTTCCCGTTGATCGTGACGGAACCGCTCAAAGTCAACTTGAAGGGTGAGAGTGGCATCTTCTCGGAGGAGAATGACTTGTGGGTGATCTGGGTTTCTGCACCCACCCTGTGCTTCTACGAGCCGATCATGGACGACCGTGCAGTGGGTGTGATGATGCTTGTGCCACGTGAGAATCCTACAGGTTGTGAAAAATATCTGCAATAGTTTACATGACAGTCACCTTCAAGGTGACTGTCATGTAAAGATAAAGGTGTAACTGTGAATCTTCCTTACCTCCTTCCACGCGTCGTGCGTCATTTCCTGCCCGAAAAGATCGTGCGTTTTTTGTTGCTGCGTTCGCTGGTCATCGAGCCTGGACTCGAAACGCGCGACCCGCAGGCTGCCGTTCAGCGTTACGTGGATGTGCTGGCTGAACGCGGCGACTCGCTTAAAGGCAAGCGTGTGATGGTCTTCGGCTATGGTGGTCGTTTCGACATCGGTGTTGGGCTGCTTGAAGCAGGCGCCGATGCGGTGGTGCTGTGCGAAAAATATGCTCCGCCTGATGACGCCCACAACCGCAGCCTGCTCCCGCGCTACGAAGCACACCTGCGCCTCGACGGCGAGCGCGTCCGCCCACGGGACAAGCGCATGACCCTGCTCGAAGCCGACATCCGCGATGTGAAGCCAGGCGACATCCCGTCCGTGGATTTGGTCATCAGTAACTCGGTCTACGAACACCTCGACGACGTGGAGGGTATCACCCGCGCCCTGGCCGCGCTGACCAGCCCGAACGGCTTGCACATCCACTACGTGGACCTGCGCGATCACTTCTTCAAATATCCGTTCGAGATGCTGTGCTACTCCAAGTCGGTCTGGTACGGCTGGTTAAATCCCTCCAGCAATCACAACCGCTATCGCCTCTGGGACTATCGCCGCGCCTTCGAGGCTTCCTTCGCCAGCGTGAACATCCTCGTGCGTGAACGCGACGAAGCCGCCTTCCAGAAGACGCGCGCCCGTATCCGCCCCGAGTTCATCAGCGGGGACCTCGCCGATGACGCGGTCACGCTCATCCGCGCCGTCGTTTCCCAGCCTAAAGTTTGACCATGACCAAACTGCTTACTTTGATTCCTTTCGTGTTGTGGGCTCTCGCTTGGATGCTGGGTGGGCACCTTATCGCGCATCAGGTCTTCCGCCTGCGACGCGACCGTCTGATCGTGGGCTTCTCGCTGGGGCTCATCCTTCAGCTGTGGGTCTCGAACCTGACGGCCTACATCCTGCCCGTGCCCTATTCGTTTTGGGCGGGCGCGCTCCTCGTGCTGGCCTTTGGCCTGGCCATGGCATGGAAGTCCCTGCGTGACTGGCGCAGCCTCTTTGCGTTCTCAATTCCCCAAGCTCTCGTTCTGATCTTCTTCTTTTACGTGTTTTTCTCCATCGGGCGCGGACTGGACATCTTCGACGACTTCCAGAATATCCCCACCACCTCCATCATGGCAGCGGGCGACATCCCGCCGCATTTCCCCTTCGATCCCGCGCTGCGCTTTGGTTACCACTATCTGCTCCTGCTCTTCTCTGCGCAGTTGATGCGCTTGGGTGACCTCTTCCCCTGGACTTCGATGGACATGGCGCGCGCCTTCGTCATGGCCTTGCTGATTCTGCTGGCTTATGTCTTCACACGCCGTATGACACGCAGCCGCATGGCGGGCTACTTCGGCGCCTTCATTGTGACCTTTGCGGGCGGCGCGCGTTGGCTGCTGCTGCTCCTGCCCACCGCGCTGACTCAAAAGATCTCCGAGAGCATCACGCTGATGGGCTCGGGCATCCCCACCGCGCCCAATCTTGCACAGGCGTTGATCGCTCCCTGGGTGATTGAAGGTGGCGGCCCGATGGCCTTCCCCTTCGCCTACGCCAACGGTATCAACCCGCCTGCTTCGATTTCATTGGGTGGGGTTGGCGTGATCGGCACGCTGACCCTTCTTTTGCTCATCATGCTCTTCCGCCGCCTGCGCGATTGGTCTAGCGGGATCGTTCTCATGGCGGTGTTGGCCGCCTATGCGTTGACAGGAGAGTACACCTTCCTGATTGTATATCCGAGCATCGGGCTGGTCTTGCTCTTCGAGTGGATTCGCGTCCGCCGCATCGTTTTCCCCCGCTCCTTCCTGCCCACGCTGGGAGTGGGTTCCGCCTCGTTGATCTTTGCCCTGGTCCAGGGTGGGGTCCTGACCGAGATCGTGCGCGGAAAGTTGTTCCCCTCCGCGGAAACGGAGTCCTTCCACACTTTCAATTTTGCGCTCTCCGCACCCTCAATGGTTTCGGGCCATCTGGGTTTCATGAACCTGTTGAACCCCTACCAGTTGATCGCGGCCCTGGTCGAGACGGGACCCGTGCTGTTGGTCCTGCCGCTGCTATCCATCTGGGGCTGGAAGATGTTTCGAGCCCGCCAGTGGTGGGAGGCGGGTGTAGCTGCCAGTGCCGCGTTGAGCATCTTCTCGCTCTTCGTGAAGTACACGGGCACGGCGGGCGCCAGCGCCAACACGCGCTTGTTGGCCACCCTGGTCCTGCCGCCGACGTTGTATGCCGTGCCCCTCGTGTGGACCTGGCTCCAACGCCGTAGTGAGTCTTGGAAACTCTCCGCGTTGTCGATCGGATTGGTGGCTTCCTTTGGTGGATTGGTCTTTTTAGGGATTCAATTGTTGGCGATCCAGAAACCTGTCCTGCCGCTCTTCATCAACGAGATGGACGTGCGCATGGAAAGCCGCCACTGGAACCAACTTCCGCGTGACGCGATGGTCTTTGATCCCGATCCGCGCCGCGTAGTGACAGTCTTTGGCCGCAGTACAGATGCGATGACCTCGTGGAACCCCAAGCCCGAATGGACTGCACTGATGGAAGACCCCGATCCGTACGCACTGCAGGCGGCGGGATTCGATTACTTATATTTCGGTGCCGACTACCTGGACTTTCTCTCTCCCGAAACGCAGGCCAAACTACAAGATGCCTGTGTCAGGCTCGTGGATGAGGTACAGGGCATCCGCTCGCTCGAGGATTATCGCAAAGACTTCCGCAGGTTGCTGGACATCACGGCCTGTAAATAAGGCGAAAACAACTGAGCCCGCAATGTTGCGGGCTCGGTTTTATTTCTTCTCCAACACCACCAGCAAACGGGTGGCAAACAAGGCGGGAAAGGGTTGAAAGATTTTCTCGATAGACTTCATCAACGGATAGGCCGCGGTGGGGTAAAGTTGCGGACCCGAGTATCCACCGGAGGCGACATAAGCCAGGGCAGCGATACGCTTTACTTCGAGGATGTTCCAATCCCCGAGACGTTCTGCAAAATATTTCTGCACGAAGATGCGTGTGGCGTTGCCCTGGGCGGCATAGTAATCCATATCGTCGGGGGACCACCCCTCAGGTGCAGACCATTGCAGATCGACCGCCTTGCCGATCGGTTCGACGTGCAGCGGCCCGTAGACGAGATGACCCAGCAGGCTCAGTCCAGGTTCCATCATGATGACGCGCCCACCAGGTTGGAGCACGCGCTGGAATTCCTTGAGGGCCGTGCCAGGGTAACGCAGGTGATGGAACACATCCACCATCAGCAGATTCGACAGCGCAGCATTTGCAAAGTTCAACTTGTAAGCGTTCTCGACCTGATCCAGCCACGGATAAGGAAACAGATCGGTGCGGATGCAATCGGGCAGGACCTCGTGGATGCTGCCCATGCCCGAGCCAAGTTCCACGCTCGGACCGTTCACCTGACTCAGGTGATGTGCCATTGTCCGATATAGGTCGGTATAAACCGTGCGCAGCAGCGGCTTGCGATTCCACAGCGCGTAGTTTTTGTCGATCAGGTCCTTGTGGAGGTCGATGCTCATCTCAGGCTTTGGTGAAATTGCCGATCTCATACACGCTGCCAATGAAGGATGGGAAGGCCTTCATGGCCTTGACGGAATTCTTCTGGAAGACCTTCTCGGCGGCCTGCGCCACTTCGATCTCGGTCGAGAAGTGATGCTCGCGGATGTTGTATCCGAGCAGACGGAAGACGAAGACCATGAACGGCCGCTCGACGGGCACGCCGTATACGACCTGTCCGCCTGGCTTGAGCACACGCTTGATCTCGGTGAAGGCCTGCACCAACTCATTCGGCTTGAGATGTTCGAGGATGCTGATCAGCAATACGGTGTCGAATTGATTGTCGGCGTAGGGCATGTGCAGCACGTCGCCATTGCGTAGCTCGGGGTGGACACCGCGTGCTGCAAAAACCTCCTTGACCACATTCACGTCGCAGGTCAGGTCGAGGCCGTGGATCTGCTGGTACATGTCGTTGAGGTTGAGGAAGGTCAACCCACTGCCGAATCCCACTTCGAGGATGTCTCCGCCGCCTTTGCATTCAGCCAGGCACAACTCCACGCGGCGGCGATACATGCTGCCGATGATAGGCAGATAATAGAAAATGACCGAATAGATCTTCTGGACCCCTTTGTATTCTTTGTAGGGAAGTAACTTTAATTTGGTTGCCATGGGTTTCCTTTGGTAGGCAGACCTGACAGGTTTTCAAAACCTGTCAGGTCATTTTCTTGTTATACAAACTTGATCCTTCTTGCCGCGAAGGCCACCATGCGGAAGAGCAGCAGGCCGTGTTTCCAGCGCGAGATGTTGGTGGAGCCGTAGGTGCGTTCGCGGTAGCGGATGGGCAGGTCGACGATCTTCAGGTTGAGCTTGGCCGCGCCGAAGATCAGATCGAAATCGCCGAAAGGGTCGAAGTCGCCGAAGTAGCTGCGGTTGGCGGCGATCTGGTCATAGTCGGCGCGCCACAAGACCTTCGTGCCGCACAGCGTGTCCTTGACGGGCTGGCCGAGCATCCATGAGAAGGCCAGGCTGAAGAATTTGTTGCCGAGGAAGTTAAGCCCGCGCATGGCTTCCTTTTCCATCGGGTAGACCAGCCGCACACCGTTGATGAACTCGCCCTTGCCCGAGACCAGCGCCTCGTAGAAACGCGGCAGGTCCTCAGGCGGGACGGTCAGGTCGGCGTCAAGGATCATCAGCACGTCGCCCGTGGCTTTGTCGTAGCCCAGGCGCACGGCGTCCGCTTTGCCGATGCCCGTCTGACGGTGCAACTGCGCGGGGACTTCGGGATGGGCGGCCATCTCGCGCTCGATGGCGGCGTAGGTGTCGTCCTTCGAGTGGCCTTCGACGAAGACCAGTTCGGTTTCGCGGCCCATCTTGGGCGTGCGTTCGAAGATGGCCTTGACGTTGCCCGACTCGTTCCGCGCGGGGACGATGACCGAGACCTTCGGAGGCGGAACAGGCTGAGGGGCGGGGCGGGCGATGACGAAGTTGGCCAGCGCCAGTTCGCTGAACGGCCAGAAGCGCACGAGGAAGCGATTCGCGAATCCGCCCAGGGGCAGCGGCCACAGCACTTCCTTCGTGAAGCGGATCGGCTCGAAGCCTGCCAGGTGCAGCATCCCGCTGACGTCTTCGCGCGTCAGCCAGTTTTGGTCGAGGGTGGGCGAGGCCAGCCCGAGGCGCTGCAAAATCGAAAGCGGAAATTCCCACAGGTGGCTGTAGAAATTGAGGATCAGGCGCGTACGCGGAGTGCACAGTGGACGCAACTGCTCGAAGACGCGCTGCACGTCCCACAGGTCGTTGACCGTGTCGGAGAGGATGATGGCGTCGAAGGGGCCCGTGAGCGCAGAAAGGTCGTGGGCATCCGCTTGGATGAACTCCAATTCGGGATGGCTGGCCTTTCCACGTTGGATCATCTCGGCAGAGAAATCCACGCCCACACCGCGCGAGGGGTGGAGCGCAGCGAGCAGCCCGCCTTCACCGCATCCAATTTCGAGGATGCGCTGGTTGTTCCCAACCAGAAAGCGGAAGACTTCCAGCAGACGGCGATGATACCAGCCGCCGCCTCCGTGCCAGGTGTCGCGTCGTTTGGCGAGCGCATCCCAGTGAGTGATGCGGGTTTGTTGATAGGCGCGGCCAGCCGCGTCGAAAGTGGGTTGGGGAGTCATGCGGGCTGATTGTACGCGGGTGGGGGAGCTTTGCAAAGGTTTCAGGCTTGACCCGCTTCCGTTTGGGGTTATAATTCAGTGACTGAATTTTGAATTATGGAACACGCAAACGACGAATTTCGTGAACTGACCCTGCTCGAACAGATCGAGTCGGACCCCGATGTCAACCAATCCACGCTGGCCCATCAATTGGGTGTGGCGGTTGGCACGGTCAATTGGCATTTAAAGCGCCTGATCGCCAAGGGAGCGGTCAAGGTTTCGCGCGCCGAACGCAAGAAATTGCGCTACATCATCACGCCTGAGGGCATCGCCCTGCGCGCCCGCCTGGCGGTCAACTACGTGGAGACTTCCTTTTCGCTGTACCGCAAGACCCGTCAGCGTGTGAAGGAGCGCCTGGCAGATCTGCGCCGCGACGGCCATGACCGCGTCCGCATCGTGGGCGAGGGCGACATGGCCGACATCTGCCGCCTGACCTGCCTCGAGGAGGGCATCAGCGTGGTGACGGATGAATCCGCCCCCTGCCTGAAGGTGGACGGGTTCAGGATCCAGTTGTTGGAGGGAGCGCCATGACCGACCGACACGTGCTGGTCACGGGCGGAGCGGGCTACATCGGTTCGCTCCTGACCTCGGAGCTGCTCCGCCAAAACTTCCGCGTCACCGTGGTGGACACGTTGCTCTTTGGCGGCGAATCACTGACGCCCTTCCTGCATCATCCCAACTTTCACTTTGTCAAAGCCGACGTGACCGAGCCGCGTGCTCTTCGCGAAGCCGTTAAAGGGGACTGGCCCAAGCCTGAAGCGGTCGTCCACTTGGCGGGCATCGTAGGCTTCCCCGCCTGTCAGGCGGTGGGCAGGCAGGTGGCCTGGCGCTACAACGTCGACGCCACGAAGCTGCTCTTCGAACAGGCATCCAGCCTGGGCGTCGGGCGTTTCGTCTTTTCGTCCACCTACAGCAATTACGGCCTCTCGCCCGACGGACAGTCGGTGACCGAAGAGTCGCCGTTGAATCCGCAATCGCTTTATGCAGAGACGAAGATCGCCTCGGAGGAATACCTGCTCTCGCAGAAGGACGCGGCCTGTGCGCCGCTGTTGTTTCGTTTTGCGACCCTGTACGGCATCTCGCCGCGCACACGCTTCGACCTGATCGTCAATCAGTTCGTGTTGGAAGCCTTCACCAAGCGCGAGTTGATCATCTACCAGCGCGGATACTCGCGCTCGTTCGTGCACGTCTACGACGTGGTGCGCGGGATCGTCCTGGGCCTGACCGCAGACGAGGCCAGGGTCCGCGGGCAGGTTTACAATCTCGGCACCGACGCGGGCAACTACACCAAGGATCAGATCGTGGCTCTGGTGTTGAAGCGCATGCCCGAAACCACGGTCGAATATAAGAACCTGACCTTTGGCGGCGACATGCGCGACATCACCGTTTCGTTCAGCAAGATCAAGCGCGAGCTTGGCTTCAAAACCACCCTGGACGTCGACCACGGTATCCGCGAAGTGCTGAACGCGCTCAAGACGGGTTTGATCCGTAGTCCGATGGACGAGAAGTATCGCAACGCGCAGTTCATTGTGCAATAACATGTCATTGCGAGGAGCGACCGTAGGGAGCGACGAAGCAATCTCCTAATTATGTGAGTAATGGAGGTTGCTTCGGGCGGAAGAACGCTGCCCTCGCAACGACATATAAATAATGGAGAAAAATCATGGCAGAGAATTTCTGGCAAAACAAACGGGTCATCGTCACTGGCGGGGCAGGATTCCTGGGATCGTTCGTGACCGCGAAACTCAAGGAACGCGGTGCGACGGATATCGTCATCCCGCGCATCGAGAACTATAACCTCGTCGACCCCAATGACATCCGCCGCATGTACGCTGAATCGCTCGAGGGTGTCGACCCGAAGAACGTGGTCATCATCCACCTGGCGGCCAATGTGGGCGGCATCGGTGCGAACCGCGAACATCCCGCCGAGTTCTTCTACGACAACCTGATGATGGGCGTGGAGTTGATGCATCAAGCCTGGAAGAACGGCGTAGGCAAGTTCGTGGCGATTGGCACGGTGTGTGCGTATCCCAAGTTCACACCTGTTCCTTTCAAGGAGGACGATCTGTGGATCGGCTATCCCGAGGAGACCAACGCACCCTACGGCCTGGCCAAGAAGATGATGTTGGTGCAGGCACAGGCCTACCGTCAGCAGTATGGATTCAACGCCATCTTCCTGCTGCCTGTGAACCTGTATGGTCCGCGCGATAACTTCAACCTGGCAACCTCGCACGTCATCCCCGCTCTGATCCGCAAGGCGATTGCCGCCAAGGAAAACGGTGACGCTGAATTGCCCGCCTGGGGTGACGGCTCGCCGACGCGCGAATTCCTGTACGTGGAAGACGCCGCCGACGGCATCGTCACCGCTGCGGAGAAGTACAACGGTGACCTGCCTGTCAACCTCGGCTCGGGCTACGAGATCTCCATCAAAGACCTGACCGAGATGATTGCCCGCCTCACGGGATTCGAGGGCAAGATCGTCTGGCAGACCGACAAGCCCAACGGCCAGCCCCGCCGCGGACTCGACGTCAGCCGCGCAAAGGAACTCTTCGGCTGGAGTGCACAGATCCCGTTTGAAGAAGGCATGCGCCGCACGATCGAGTGGTTCAAAGAGAATCGCGAGAAAATCCGTTAGAACGTTGTCAAGTTGTAAAGTTCAAAGGTTTGCGAGCTGAACTTTCAACATTCCAATCTGCAAACCTGGAAACTCAAGAATGACAGAAATCGTAAAACACGAACCGACCACCATTTACATCAAGCCATCCAAGGGACTGGCGGCGTTGAACCTGCGTGACCTGTGGGTATATCGCGAGCTGGTCTATTTCATGGTCTGGCGCGATGTGAAGGTGAAATACAAGCAGACCCTGCTGGGCATGGCCTGGGCGGTGATCCAGCCTGTGATGACCATGCTGGTGTTCACGTTCCTTTTCGGGAAGGTGGCCAAACTTCCGACGGACGGGATCCCATACCCCGTCTTTTCGTTCACTGCGCTGCTGCCGTGGGGACTGTTCACCACGGCGCTCAACCAGGGCAGCCGCTCGTTGGTGGCGCACAACAACATGGTGACCAAGATCTACTTCCCACGCCTGATCCTGCCGCTGGCTTCAGTCCTCTCGGGCGTGGTGGATTTTGCCATTGCGTTCGTGATCCTGATCGGCCTGATGCTTTACTATCAGGTCACGCCCGCCTGGCATTTGCTGTGGACCCTGCCTTTGCTTCTGATCATGACGGTAGTGACTGCCCTGGGCGTGGCCTTGTGGCTCTCAGCCATCAACGTCAAGTACCGCGACGTAAATCAGGCCCTGCCGTTCCTGACCCAATTCTGGCTGTTCGCTACGCCTGTAGCATACTCCGCCTCGGTCATCTCGGCCAAGTGGCAGCTTGTCTACTCGCTGAACCCGATGGCGGGGGTGGTCAACGGTTTCCGCTGGGCGCTGCTTGGCTCGGGCAACGGGCCAGACCTGTCGTTCTGGGTTTCAGCGCTGATCTCGGTGGTGATCCTCATCTCGGGCTTGTTCTATTTCCGCAGCATGGAAAAGACCTTCGCGGATACGATCTAACATGACAACAGCAATCAGTGTAAAAAATCTCGGCAAACAATACAAGATCGGTGCAGCGGAGACGAAGTTCCGCTATAACATGCTGCGCGACGTGATCGTGGATACTGTGGCCGCGCCCGTGCGCCTGGCAAAGGCCATGATCGGCAAATCCGACCGCCGCATGAACCAGAACTACGTCTGGGCTTTGAAGGATGTCTCTTTTGACCTGGAAGAGGGCAAGGTGCTGGGCATCGTCGGACGCAATGGCGCGGGGAAATCCACGCTGCTGAAGATCCTCTCGCGCGTGACGGAACCCACCACGGGCGCCGTCAGCGTGCGTGGACGAGTCGGGTCGCTGCTCGAAGTGGGCACGGGCTTCCATCCCGAGCTGACGGGCCGCGAGAACATCTACATGAACGGCGCCATCCTCGGCATGAAGCGCGCCGAGATCGACAGCAAGTTCGATGAGATCGTGGAATTTTCCGAGGTCACTCAATTCATCGATACGCCCGTCAAGCGTTATTCCTCGGGCATGTACCTGCGCCTGGCTTTCGCCGTCGCGGCGCACCTCGAACCTGAGATCCTGGTCGTGGACGAGGTGTTGGCGGTGGGCGACGCCGAGTTCCAGAAGAAGTGCCTTGGCAAGATGGGCGATGTGGCCCAGCAGGGACGCACCGTGTTGTTTGTCAGCCATAACATGTCGGCCATTCTGCGCCTGACGCAGGAAGCCATCGTCCTCAACAAGGGACAGATGATCATGCGCGGTCCCACGCAGGAAGCCGTAGACTTCTATCTCTCGTCGGGGCAGTCGCAGGCGGGCGAGCGCCTTTGGGAGGCGGACGAGATCCCAGCCGCGAGCGCGCCCTTCAAGCCGATCAGCCTCAAGGTCAAGGATGGACGCGGCAAGGTGGTGGACACCGTCCGCTCGACCGAGCCTGTCACCCTCGAATTCGAATACGAACTGACGTCACCCATCACGGGGTTGCGCGTCGGCTTTTACCTCAGCACCATGCGCGGCGAGTACGTGCTGACCTCCTTCGACACCGATACGCCGCAACTTTTTGAAAAGTTCGATTCGCGCAAGGCAGGCCGCTACGTCAGCCGCGCGCAAATCCCCGCGGATATCTTCAACGAAGGCCGCTACAGTATTGGCGTCAATGCCAGCTCGTTTGGCGTGCGCCGCTACTTCATGGACGAGAATGCCATCGCCTTCAACGTGGACATCAGCGGCGCGCCTGGCACCCAGTGGCCCGAGATGCGCGTCGGCCCTGTTCGTCCGCGGCTGGACTGGAATATTGAGAAATTAGATTAGAGATTCACCGCGAAGAGCGTAAAGAACGCAAAGCGTTTTAAGTTTTTCTTGGCGAACTTGGCGTACTTCGCGGTTCAAAAAACATGGCAATCAAATCAACCCTCCGCAATTTCCTCGGTGAACTTCCGCTGGCCGCCGAACTCGATTGGTCGCTGCGCCAGAAGAACCGCACCCGCAAGGATCACTACAACCTTGACCGCCTGCAGAAGTCTCTGCCCGCTGCGGTCGAGAAAACGATTCCCTTCGCGAACCGCGCTTCGACTGCGCTCAACGTGAAGGGCGTTGGCAAGAACATTCTGTTCTTTGCCACGCTGCATTACTGGGTCGAGCAGTCGGCGTACATCTCGCTCGTGCTGGCGGGGCAGGGACACAAGGTCACGTTGATGACCTTGCCCTATTCCGAGTGGCACAAGCAGATGGACAAGCTGACCCAACGTCAGCGCGCGCTGCACACACGCGATGCACTGGCCGCGTTGTCGCCGCTCGTCGATCACGTCTCCATGCTGGACCTCAAGCCTGTCTCCGTTTTACCGAGTCAGCTCCAGGCGGACGTGGAGGAGATCTCCCTGTGGGACGCACAGTACACCCTGATGCGCGAAGAAGTGGACATGAACGACGCGGGCGACCGCGCGCTCTACAATCTGCGCGTCCAGCGCAACACCTTCGCCGCCCGCACCGCTCTCGACTGGATGCAGGCTCACAAACCTGACGCTGTGCTCGTCCCGAACGGACTGATCCTCGAGATGGGCATCGTCTTCCGCGTGGCGCGTTATCTCGGTATTCAGGTCATGACCTACGAGTTCAACGATCAGCGTGAGCAGATCTGGCTGGCGCAGGACTCGTCCATCATGCGGCAGGAGACCGATTACCTGGTCAAGGCGCGCTGCTCGCAGCCGATGACCGATGAAATGTATCAGCGCCTGGCCGACCTCGAGAACGCCCGCCGTGGCGCGCGTGTGTGGGGCAAATCCAAGCGACTGTGGCAGTACGTTTCGTCGCAGGGCGCGGACACCACCCGTCAGATGCTCGGCCTCAACAGCCGCCCCGTGGTGATGATCGCCGCCAACGTCCTCGGCGACAGCCTGACGCTCGGCCGCAATGTCTTCGCCGAGTCGATGTCCGAGTGGATGACGCGCACGGTCCAGTTCTTTGCGAAGCGGCCCGAGGTCCAGTTGGTGATCCGAGTCCACCCTGGCGAAACGCTCGTGCCGAAGGCGCGCTCGATGGGACAGGTGGCCCGCGACGCGCTGACCAGTCAGCCTGACCACATCCACATCATCGGCGCCACCGACAAGATCAACACCTACGACCTGATCGAGATCGCCGACCTGGGGCTGGTCTACACCACCACCGTCGGCGTGGAGACGGCCATGAACGGCCGTCCCGTCATCGCCTGCGGCAACACGCATTATCGCAAACGCGGCTTCACCATCGACCCCAATTCATGGGACGAATATTTCGCCGCAGTCGAGGTCGTGCTGGCCGACTTCGAAGGTCACCGCCTGACCGAAGAGCAGACCGCCATGGCCTGGAATTATGGCTATCGCTTCTTCTTCGAATATCCGCGCCCGTTCCCCTGGCGCCTGATGAACTTCTGGGATGACCTCGACGTGTGGCCCATCGAACGCGTGCTGGGCGACGAAGGCATGCACCAATTTGCGGACACGTTCGGCTTTCTGGTCGGCGAACCGTTCACGTGGAAATAATTATGGTAGGGGCACGGCGGGACGGTCCAGGATTGTGTTGAACCAATTTTCCGCCGTGCCCCTACAGGAATAAACATGGAAAACTCCAAACAACAAGTGCGCGAATTCTATGACCAGATCGGCTGGTCGCAGGTCGGGGACGGGCTGTATCAGAACGCCCGTTACGAGGACCTGCGGCCTGTTTCGCGTGAATACATCCACAACTGCCATCTGCGCGTCAACCGTCACATCGCGCCAACGGGTGACTTCTTGCTGGACGCAGGTTCTGGTCCCGTGCAATGGCCCGAGTACCTGACCTACTCCGAGGGTTATCGCTTCCGCGTCTGTGCGGATATTTCTATCACGGCCCTCAAGGAAGCCCGCAAACGTCTTGGCGGCAAAGGCCTGGTCGTTGTCGCCGACATCGCCAATCTGCCCTTCCAGCCTGAGACCTTCGACGGCGTGGTCTCGATGCACACCATCCACCACCTGGCGTTGACCGAGCACAAGCGCGCCTACCTCGAACTGACGCGCGTGCTCAAGACGGGCAGGAGTGCTGCCATCATCAACGGTTGGCACAATCCGCTGCTGATGCGCATGGCTGAACCCTTCATCGGCCTAGCCCGCGCGCTGACGGGTCGCTCGGCCAAGCAGAAGAAAAACTGGAAAGCCGAAGACGACGAGGCAGGCACCTTCGTGGCCAAGATGACCCCGCACTGGCTCAAGAACGAACTGGGCGGTGTGGTCAATTTCAAGATCTACCCGTGGCGCAGCCTCAGCCCGCGCTTCATGCGCTGGTTCATCCGTCCGCAGCTGGGTGGAAAGGTCTGGCTGCGCTTCATCTTCTGGCTGGAGGAACGCTTCCCGCGTTTCTTCGGCGAAAATGGACAGTATCCGCTGATCGTCATCAGGAAGTAATATGTCCCGTTTCACGGACCCGAACTATCTGAAAACGGACCAGTATCGCGACTCATCCAACCTCGATGCGCGGGTGGTAATTCATCAACGTTTCAGCACCAATTCCTACGGCTGGTTTGACTGGGTCTTCGATCATCTGACATCCGTCCCCGCGAACGCGCACGTGCTGGAACTAGGCTGTGGCTCGGGTGTGTTATGGAAGACCTGCGCGGAGCGCATCCCCGCAGGCTGGACCATCACCCTCAGCGACCTCTCAGGCGGGATGCTTGACTCGGCCTGGCGAAGCCTGGTCGTGACGGGACGCGCGTACAAATTTGAGCAGATCGACGCGCAGTCGATCCCCTATCCTGATGGGACCTTTGACGCGGTCATTGCCAATCACATGCTGTATCACGTCCCCGACCGAAAGCGGGCGTTGGCCGAAATTCGCCGCGTGCTCAAGGACGATGGCAGGCTTATGGCCGCGACCGTGGGCGAGACGCACCTGAAAGAGATGGGCGCATGGATCAAGCGCGCCTCCATCGAGCCGCGTCAGGGAAAATTTACCCAGCCATTCACCCTCGAAAATGGCGGAGACCAGTTGCGCGAATTCTTTTCCGATGTGACAACAGACCGCTACGAGGATAACCTC
The DNA here is from genome assembly GCA_016191845.1 of Chloroflexota bacterium. Lineage (GTDB taxonomy): Bacteria > Chloroflexota > Anaerolineae > Anaerolineales > Villigracilaceae > JACPVF01. The sequence goes on along the minus strand of JACPVF010000007.1, from coordinate 137,889 downwards.
AAAGTCACCGAGGTCGCGCCGCTGCTGGATTACATCCGCTCGATGGTCAGCGCGGAGCATCTGTCGGCGGAGGAACTGGCGAAGCTCGAAAGCGAGTTCTGCGCCATGCTGGCAAGGGATGGCGAGATCTTCATCACGAAAGATTCAGGATTGTTCGAGGCGCGCAAATCATAGGTCAAAATATGTAGGGCGAGTTATTAACTCGCCCTACGCTACAAGGAGAACTTCATGGACTGGAAAAATCAAGTCGTGCTCGTCACGGGCGGCACGGGTTCGTTCGGCAAGAAATTCACCAAGATCCTGCTGGAAGAGAAGCAGCCGAAGAAGATCATCATCTTCAGCCGCGACGAGTTGAAGCAGCATGAGATGCAGGTCGGCGGATATAACGATCCGCGCCTGCGCTATTTCATCGGCGATATCCGCGACCGCGAGCGTCTGCTGCGCGCCATGCACGGCGTGGACATCGTTGTCCATGCGGCGGCGCTCAAGCAGGTGCCCGCCTGCGAGTACAACCCGATGGAGGCCGTCAAGACCAACATCATGGGCACCAGCAACGTGCTCGAGGCCGCCCTGGATGCGGGCGTCAAGAAGGTGATGACCATCAGCACCGACAAGGCCGTCAGTCCCGCCAACCTGTACGGCGCGACCAAACTGGCTGCCGAGAAGTTGACCATCCAGAGCAACGCTTATGCCGCGGGGTCGTCCACCCGCTATTCATGTGTCCGCTACGGCAACGTGGTCGGTTCGCGCGGATCGGTCGTGCCGCTCTTCCTCAAACAGCGCGGCAACGGACAGATCACCGTCACTGACGACCGCATGACCCGCTTCTGGCTCTCGCTCGAGCAGGGCGTGCGCTTCGTCATCGACTGCATCGAGCAGATGGAGGGCGGCGAGGTCTTCGTCCCCAAGATCCCCAGCACCACGGTCATGGACCTGGCGCGCGCCATCGCGCCGCAGGCCGAGATCAAGGTCATCGGCATTCGCCCGGGCGAGAAACTGCACGAGGCGCTCATCTCCGAGGACGAGGCCCGTCACACCATCGAATTGGAGCGCATGTTCGTGGTCCAGCCCGCTGAGGCGATCTGGTTCGGTTATTCGTGGCAATCCAAGGGCAGGACGCTGCCCGAGGGATTCCATTATTCGAGCGACAACAACAGTGAATGGCTCGACCTTGAAGGCATCCAGAAGTTCATTGCGCCGTTCGAGGAATTGTACGCGCAGGGCAAATTAGAAGGGTAGAATAAAACCCTAAAGGTCTCCGAGACCTTTAGGGTTTGGAGAATTTCATGAAACTTCTCGTCACTGGCGCAAGCGGACTGCTCGGAATCAACCTGGCGCTCGAAGCCATGTCGGCGCACGAGGTGGTGGCGGTGGATCGCGGAAAGTTGTCGCCGCAGGCCCCGTTCCAGGTCGTGCGAGCGGACCTGCTGGCGGATGGGGCGGTGGAGTCTGTCCTCGACGAGGCCCGCCCCGAGGCGGTCATCCACTGTGCGGCGCTGGCGGACCTCGAAGCCTGCGAAGCCAACCCGAGCCTGGCCCGCCGCCTCAACGCGGACCTGCCCGCGCAACTGGCCCGCGCCTGCAATGCGCGCGGCATTCGGCTGGCGCACATCTCCACTGACGCGGTCTTCGACGGACAGAAGCATGGCTACTACAACGAAGACGACAAGCCGAATCCGCTGGGGGTGTACGCCCAAACCAAATTGGAAGGGGAGCAGGCCGTGGGGTCCGAATACCCCGAGGCGGTTGTGGCGCGGGTCAACTTCTACGGTTGGAGCCTGGGCGGAAAGCGTAGCCTGGCGGAATTCTTCTACAACAACCTGTCTTTCGGTAGGAATGTCAGCGGCTTTACGGATGTCATCTTCTGCCCGATGTTGGTCAATGATACGGCCCGCCTGCTGGTGAAAATGCTCGCGCGCGGACTGAGCGGCCTGTATCACGTGGTTGGAGCGCAGGCCATGAGCAAGTATCAGTTCGGGGTGGAGGTGGCCCGCAAGTTTGGTCTGGCTGATGGGCTGATCACGCCCAAGTCGGTGCTGGAATCCAGCCTGACGGCGCGCCGCGCCCCCAACCTGTGGCTTTCTACCCACAGGTTATCCACCGATTTGGGCGAGTCTCTCCCCCGCTTTTCCACAGGACTCGACCAGTTTTATACACAGTTCCAGCAGGGTTATCCACAGAAAATCCGAAGTTATCAACAAAAATAACGCAAAATTCCTGGTTACGCCACGCTGCTTATCCACAGCAAGGACTCCAGTTATCCACAGGTTTGACTCACTTTTTCCACAATTTTGGAGGAACCATGGACATCAAATTCGGCAAACACACCATCGGCCTGAACCATCCCACCTACTTCATCGCGGACATCGCCGCCAACCACGACGGCGACCTGGAACGCGCGAAGCAGCTCATCCGCCTGGCGAAGGACGCAGGCGCGGATGCGGCCAAGTTCCAGAATTTCGACGCCCCCAAGATCGTCTCGGATTACGGCTTCAAGGCCATGAGCGGCGGGCAGGTCTCGCATCAGGCGGCCTGGAAGAAGTCGGTGTTCGAGGTCTACAAGGGCGCGTCCATCCCGTTCGAGTGGTCCACCATTTTGAAGGAAGAATGCGACAAGGTCGGCATCGATTATTTCTCCTCGCCCTACGACTTCGAGGCCATCGACTTTCTCGATCAGTATGTGGAAGTCTACAAAGCTGGCTCGGGCGAGATCGACTGGATCGAGGCGCTGGAGCGCATGGCCTCCAAGGGCAAGCCGTTCTTCATCGCCACGGGTGCTTCGACCATCGGCGAGGTGCAGAAGGCCGTGCATGCCATCCTCAAGATCAACAAGCAACTGGTGCTGATGCAGTGCAATACCAACTACACCGCCAGCCCGAAGAATTACGACCACCTGCACATCAACGTGCTGAAGACCTACGCCAGCATGTTCCCTGATGTGATCCTGGGTCTCTCCGACCATACCCATGCCGTCTCGCCTGTCATCGCGGCTGTGACGTTGGGCGCGCGCGTCATCGAGCGCCACTTCACCGACAGCAACGATCGCGAAGGTCCCGACCACAAGTTCGCCATGAATCCCGATACCTGGGCGAAGATGGTCGAGGAGACGCGCCTGGTCGAGCGCGCGCTCGGTTCGGCGGACAAGTTCATCGCCGAGAACGAAGTGGACACCGCCGTCGTGCAGCGCCGCTGCCTGCGCGCCTCGCGCGACATCAAAGCGGGTGAGACCTTCACCCGCGACATGATCGATGTGCTGCGTCCCGCCACCCCCGGCGCCATCAAGCCCGACCAGATCGAGAACGTGCTCGGCACGAAGGCGTTGATGGATATGCCGCTTGGTAAGGAATTGCGCTGGACGGATCTGGGAAATTGATGTCATTGCGAGCCGCCGTTCTTTGGCGGCGAAGCAATCTACGTATTCCATGAGGTTGCTTCGTCGGCCTTTGGCCTCCTCGCAACGACATGAACACCTATGAAAATCCTCTATTTCTCCCTCGGCTACTCCACCCACGACCACCGCTTTTTGTCTGCCATGACGAGCGGTGGTCATGACGTTTTGTTCGTGCAACTCGAAGGCAATCGGCGGCAGGTGGAAGACCGCCCCATCCCCGAGGGGGTGAGGCTGGCGCTGTGGAAGGGCGGGAAGAAACCGTTCGAGTGGCGGGACCTGCCTGCGCTGGTGCTCGACCTCAAACGGCTGATCCGCGACTTTCAGCCTGACCTGGTCCACGCGGGGCCGATCCAGACCTGCGCCTTCCTCGCCGTGCTGACAGGCTTCCGCCCGATCCTGACCATGTCGTGGGGCTTCGACCTGATGGATGACGTCCACCGCAACGGTTGGTGGGAATGGGTCACGCGCTACACGCTCCAGCGTTCAACCTATTTCATCAGTGACGCCAACGTGACCCGCGACAAGGCCGTGGACTACGGCATGAATCCCGAACGGACGGTTGTCTTTCCGTGGGGCGTGAACCTCGAGCAGTTCGCACCATCCACGGTCAACCGTCCATCGTCCGAGGCTTTTACCCTGTTCTGCAACCGCTCCTGGGAACCGCGCTACGGCGTGGACGTCCTCGCAAAGGCCTTCGTCAAAATAGCGGCGAGCAGGCCCGAGGTCGGGTTGATTTTGCTGGGCGGCGGGTCGCAGGGTGCCAGCCTTCGTCAGATCCTGACGAGGGGGGACGCCATGGAGCGAGTCCATTTCGGCGGGCAGGTTTCCCAAAAAGACCTGCCAAACTGGTATCATCGGGCTGACCTGTACATTTCGCCTTCGCACGTGGACGGCTCGTCCGTCTCGTTGATGGAGGCGCTGGCCTGCGGGCTGCCCTGCCTCGTCTCCGACATCCCCGCCAACCAGGAGTGGGTGCGCGAGGGCGAAAACGGCTGGCTCTTCCGCGACGGCGATGTGGATGACCTGGCCGTGAAGATCTTGCAGGCCATCGAAAAACGTGAGATGCTGGCGCAGATCGGGCGGAACGCCCGCGCCGTTGCCGAGGTCCGCGCCGACTGGAAGAAGAATACCGAAACGCTGCTGCGAACCTACGAAACCGTGATTCGTTTGAAATCGGAGGAATGATGCTGACCCTGACTGACCTCGTGGATGGATTCCGCGCTTTAGGTGTGGAGGCAGGCGACACCCTGCTGGTCCACAGCTCCTACAAATCCTTTGGCCCCGTGGACGGCGGCCCGCAGACCGTCATCCGCGCCTTGGAACTGGCCGTCGATACCGAGCATGACGGCACGCTGATCATGCCGACCTTCAACTTCGGCTTCAACAAGGGCGAGCCCTGGGACGTGCGCACCACGCCGTCGAAAATGGGTGTGCTGACGGAGTTGGCCCGTCAGGATCCGCGCGCGAAGCGGGTCTTCCATCCGTTCTATTCCTTCGCTGTGCTGGGCAAACATGCCGAGATGCTTGGTGGACTGCGCTACAAGAGCGCCTACGAACGGAACTCGGTCTTCGGCAAACTGCGCGACCTGGATGGCAAGATCATGGTCATCGGCCTGTCCTACACCAACAGCATGACCTTCTTCCACCACATCGAGCAGATGGAGGGCGTGGACTACCGCTTCCTCAAGCAGTTCACGGGCGAGGTCACCGACGCGGATGGCCACACCTATACCGACACCTTCGAGATGCTTGTGCGCGACATCGACAAGGGCGTCATCACCGAGGTGGACCCGATGGGCTTTCTGATGGAAGAGAAGGGTGTCATCAAAGTCCGCAAGATCGGCGAGGCGGACGTCAAGTTGATGAAGGCCAACGAGGTCTATGCCTTCACCGCGCGGGAAATGCGCCGCGATCCGCATTTGTTGTATCAGATCGAGAAGAAGTAATCTTCGCGCTGAGCGGAGTGTCAAGACGTTTTTTTCGAGACACGCAGTCAAAGCGCATCAGCACAAAATAATCCAGGAACAGGTGGTTTCGATACGGGTCTCACCGTTGTTCGACCCTACTCACCACCGAGGACCTTATGAAACCCTACACCTCCCTCAAATCCATCCTGGCGGAATTCCTGCCCCTGCACCGCACCCTGGTCTCTGACGACCATGATAGGACGCTGGAGATCGTCGGCTCGTATATGCCTGAGTCGTCCAATTATACGGTCGAGACCTACGCACCGCTGACCAAAGTCTGGACCTGGCAGGTGCCTGAGCGTTACGTTGTCCACGAGGCGTATCTCGAAACGGAAGACGGTCAACGTGTGGTGGACTTCAAGGATAATCCGCTGCACATCGTCTCGTACTCGCTGCCGACCGACAAGTGGCTGACCTTCGACGAGCTCCAGTCGCATCTGTACTTCAACGAGAAACGCCCGCACGCCATCCCGTGGATCTTCAAATACTACGAGCGCGATTGGGGCTTCTGCCTGCCGAAGAATCTCTTCGACAGCCTGCCGCGCGACAAGAAATATCATGCCGTCATCCACTGCGAGTTCATCACCGACCCCGCGCGGGGATTCAAGGTTGCCACGGCGGTGGTCCACCCCGAGGGCGGACCCAACCCCGGGGCGGGGGAGATCGTCGTGCAGGCGCACACCTGCCACCCTGCCCAGGCCAACGACGACGGTGCAGGCGTGGTCAGCACCATCGAGCTGGCGCGGCGTCTCGCGCAGAATCCACTCCCGGCAGGGTCGATGAGCGTCCGCTTCTGGTTCGGACCTGAGACCATTGGCACCATCGCCTGGCTGGCCCACAACGAGGACCTCATCCCGAATCTGCGCGGCGGCATCTTCATGGAGATGACGGGCAACCAGAACAAGATTGCCTGGCATCATTCACGTCAGCACGACCACCTGCTCGACCGCATTACGAAATTCGTGTTGTGCAACACCGAGCACGACGAACGTGACTTCGCCGCCGCGCCTGCCAACGACGAGCGCGTCATCAACGGGCCGGGAGTCAACGTGCCGTGTATCTCGATCAACCGTTGGCCCTACGACGAGTATCACACCACCGACGACAACCTCGACATCATGCACGAGGATATGCTGATCGGCGCGGCGGACGTGGCCGAACAGGTCATCCGCATCTACGCCAGTAACTACATTCCCAAACGTACCTTCCGCGGACCTGTCTTCCTCAGCGGCAATGGCCTGTGGGTCGACTGGCGCGAGAACTGGGCGCTCAACCGCGCCATCGAAAAGATCATGATGCGCTTCGAAGGCCAGCACACCGTCTTCGACATCGCCGAGCAGGTCGGTCTGGATTACTGGATGGTGCGCGAGTACGTCGAGAAGTTCCGCGCCAAGGGATTCGTCACCCCGCTGCCGATTCCCTCCGAGGCGCAAGCAGAGTAGAATCCTGTAAACCCAAACTGGCGGAGGTAGAAATGGCTACACTATATTTGATCGTGGCGCTGGTCATTGCGGTCATCGCGGTGGTCTTTGCCCTGCAAAACACCCTGACCGTGACCATCACGTTCTTCGTTTGGACGGTCACAGGCTCGCTGTCACTCGTCTTGCTGGTCACGCTCGCCATCGGCGCCGTGATCGGCATGCTGGTGCTGGCCCCCTCGACCATCAAGAATTCCCTGGCGGTCTCGGGCCATCGCAAACGCATCGGCGCGCTGGAAAAGGAATTGGACGAGCACAAGGCGAAGGTCGCCGAATTGCAGAAGCCCAAGCCCGTCACCCCGCCCACGCCACCCCCGTCCGATACCCTGAAACTCCAGCCGTGAGTCCACGCATCGTTGCCATCATCCAGGGGCGGATGAGTTCCTCGCGCCTGCCTGGGAAGATCCTGGCCGATATCGGCGGTCAGCCCATGTTGACGCGCGTCTTCGTGCGGACCTCTCGGGCGGCCACCGTGACCGAAACCGTTTTCGCCACGACGACCGATCCCGGCGACGACCCCGTGGCCGAGTACTGTGACTTCAGCGGAATCCCGTTCACGCGCGGCAGCCTGTACGACGTGCTCGACCGTTATTATCAAGCTGCGAAGGAAACCAAGGCTGACATCATCGTCCGCATCACCGCCGATTGCCCCGTCATGGACCCCGCGCTAATCGACGATGTGGTCCACACCATCCTCGACGGCGAATATGACTTCGTCTGCAATCGTCTCCCACCGCCCTGGCATCGCACCTATCCCATCGGCCTGGACGTGGAAGCCTGCACCTTCAAAGTGCTGGAACAGGCCTGGAAGGAAGCTACAGAGCCCCAGCACCGCGAACATGCCATGCCGTATTTCTACGAAGGCGTCGAACTGACTCGCCAGAGCCGCACGCTCGAAACGGGCACATCTCCGCGCGGATTTAACATCGCCCAGCTGCATCACACGACTGATTTCGGCGACTACCGCTGGACGGTCGACACGCCCGAAGACCTTGAGTTCATGCGTCAGGTGTATGCCCGCTTCGACGGCCGCGACGATTTCACCTGGAAGGAAGTCCTCGATCTGGTCCACGATGAACCCGAGTTGATGAAGATCAACGCCGGCGTGCAGCACAAGACGTTGAAGGATATCGATAAGAGAGCCCTGAAATAATGTCATTGTGAGACCTGCGAAGCAGGTCGAAGCAATCTCAGATCACCAGCAAACATGAGATTGCTTCGGGCTTTGCCCTCGCAATGACATGATTGTTATTGAAATTATGTCTCTAATTACCCTTTTCTCCGCCCCCAAGCCCTTCACCAATCCGCACATCGCAATGATTCAGCGCAACGCGATCAAATCGTGGACGCTGTTGCCAGATGTGGAAGTCATCCTGTTGGGCGAGGAAGATGGACTGGCCGAGGCCGCGCACGAACTCGGGGTGAGACACATTCCGCACGTGGCGCGCAATGCGAACGGCACACCGTTGATCTCGTCCATGTTCCAACTGGCGCGTGAACACTCCACCAGCGACCTGCTGTGCATCATCAACGCGGACATGATCCTCCTGCCCGATTTCGTCGAGGCGGCCAGACAGGTGAAAAAGATCAAGGATAGATTTGTCCTGCTCAGCCAGCGCTGGGATTACGACATCACCGCCCCGATCGATTTCTCCGAGGGCTGGCAGGACCGTCTACGGTCCGCCGTCCACGGTCAAAACAACCTCCACCGTCCCGCGGGTAGTGACTTCTTCCTCTTCCCGAAATCCTGCTACGCCGACATCCCCGACTTCATCATCGGCCGCGCGGGCTGGGACAACTGGATGATCTACAAGGCGCGCAGGGAAGGCTGGCCCGTCATCGACTGCACGCCGTCGGTGATGATCGTGCATCAGAACCACGATTACAGCCACCTGCCTGGCGGCAAGCCGCATTACGAGCATCCCGACACGAACGAGAATATCCGTCTCGCGGGCGGACAGGCCAACATCCGCTACACCATCCTCGACTCAACCCATCGACTGGTCGGTGGTACACTTGCCCGCCCGCAGCTAACCTATCTGCGCTTCATGCGCAAAATTGAGTTATTCCTGCGTGCCATCTTTTTCTTCCTGCCCGAGAACGCCGTCGAAGAGATCGCGCGCCCGAAGCGCTGGAAGAAACGATTTAAGAAATTATTCAAATAACAGGCGGACGGCCGTCCGCCCCTACAAGGAACGAAAATGCGTAAAGGCCAAAACCCCGCCAAGTTCGTCAAAGACGTGGCCCGCCCCGAGCGGATCACGGTTGCGTTGCTGAATTACATCCCCTTCCTGAGCGGATTCTATGCCGAGACCCTCGACGTGCTGAAGGTCTCCCTCGAATCCATGCGCAAGGATGCAGGCCTGCCCTTCGACCTGATGGTCTTCGATAACGGGTCCTGCCCCGAGGTCCGCGATTTTCTCGTGCAGGAAAAAGAGGAGGGGCGCATCCAGTATCTGATCCTGTCGGAGAAGAACATGGGCAAGGGCGGTGCGTGGAATGTGATGCTGACGGGCGCGCCTGGTGAGATCATCGCCTACACCGACAGCGACGTGCTGTTCTCGCCGAACTGGCTCAAGCGCTCGGTCGAGATCCTCGAAACCTTCCCGAACGTGGGCATGGTGACCGCTCGACCGTTCCGCACCCCGCCCGAATTCTACGAGTCGACCCTGAAGTGGGCACGGGACAACGCAACCCTCGACGAGGGCCAGTTCATCCCGTGGGAGACCTTCCTCGAATTCAACCTCTCGCTCGGGCAGACCGAGGAGGAGAATAAAAAGGTCTATGCAGAGACTAGAGATTGGAGAATTACTTATCGTCCTGCGAAGTCCCCGCAGGGGGAGCGGAGCGACCGAGAGCCAGCCGAGGGAGCGCAGTCGAAGGGCGTGGTCGCTTTCGCGGGCGCGTCGCATTGGCAGTTCACAGCCTATAAGTCCACGCTCCAGCAATTCCTGCCCTTCGACATGGACAAACCCATGGGACAGGTGCGTCAGTTGGACAAGCGTATGAACGATGCGGGCCTGCTGCGCCTGATGGTCTCCGACCCGCTGGCGATGAATATGTCGAATACGCTGGGATATTTGAGAGGGGAGTTGAAGGATAGTGGAAAAGTAAAAAGTAAAAAGAAAAAAGGCTTCGCGCGCCGTATGCTGGACCTGGCGCCGATCAAGAAGGCTTTGCTGGCGGTGTATAACAAGATATTCAGTTGGTATTATTCTTGAGGTTATATGCAGCTGCTAGGAATATTTCTTTTTATTGGATTACCTTATCTTATTGGAATGTTATTGATTGTCATAGCTATTCTCTTGAAAGAGCCTTTAAGTCTTTTAGCAGGCATTTTTACTTTAAAACCATTTCTTGATTGGTGGTTTCCGATAATTCTTGTAAGAATCTTACCCAGTACAATGTTGTCAGATAGTCATCAGTTCTATTTTGACTCTAGCTTTAGGTATATTGCGTTTTCCTTGTTGTCATCAGTGATATTAATCGCATTCATTTTGGTTTTACGTCGTTCTATTTTTAAACATTGGTTTGTCAGAATACTTTTATTGGGCGATCTATTTAGGGTTTCGCTTGGTGTTTTTCTGACATTGTGGCATGTTTCCTCTACTGATTGGGGTTTATATGTTCTTAATGCAAGACTGTTTGAAGTGATTTTAATTTATCCTTCCATCTATGGCGCCATCTTGTTTTTGTTTATTTGTATTCTCTCTTGGCCTTCTATGAAGGATCGTGTAAAGCGGATAGAGTGGAAGATGGGTTGAATTTCAAAACAGATATATCATTTACAGCGCATGAATAATGTGCTGTATTATCTAACTTATAAAACAATTGAACTATATGACTACGGCACCTGATGTCACTGCGAGGAGTGCCAACGGCGCGACGAAGGAATCTCGCATTACTATCAAAGTATGAGATTGCTATGCGCTCGCAGCACTTGCGCCGTACGCAAGTGCAGGTGTGACATATAAAAGGATTTATGACCAAACACATTTTCATCTCCGCCGACCACGGCATGGCAATCATCTACTTCCTGCAAAGCGACGTCGTCCCGACGCTGCTGAAAGCGGGCGTCGAAGTCGTCGTCCTCACCGACGACGAAACCAGGGACAAGATCGCGGCGCGTTTCGCCCAACCTGGCCTGACCTTCGAAGGGCTGCGCCTCAAACAGGCGGATGCCTACGCCAAGAAGGTCCAGCCGCGTATGCAGTGGCTGCTCGGCTATTTGCGCCGCGTCGGCGGCTCGCGCCGTATCAACACCGAGGCGATGGACAGTCACATCTGGGAGGTGTGGGCCGAGAACGGCTGGAAGTTCCGCCTGGGAGTGTGGATCCCCTCCGCGCTGATGATCCTCCTGCTGCGGAATTTTTCCTTCGCCCGCAAATGGCTGGTACAGATCCAGAAGCGCTTCACGCCCAATCTGTACGCTGACCTCTTCGACAAATACCAGCCCGACCTGGTCATCGCCTCCACCCCTGGCTGGCGCATGGACCGCTACCTGCTGCGCGAATCCGCCCAAAGGGGCATCCCGAACATGACCGTCATCGTCGGCTGGGACAATTCGTCCAGCTACAACGTCTCGGGCGCGGATGTCCAGTGGGCCACCTGCTGGTCGCAGCTCCAAAAGGACGAACTCGTCCACGGCTCGGATTGGAAGCCCGAGCAGGTCAACATCGGCGGCATCCCGTCCTACGATGGATATTTCCGCAAGCAATGGCTCATGCCGCGCGACGAGTATTTCAAGCTGCACGGCCTCGACCCGAACCGCAAGCTGATCTCGTACGCCAGCAGCTTCGTCCACTTTGCGCCGAACTACCCGAACATCGAGGCGCTGGCGAAGCTGGTCTCGTCTGATATGTTGGCCGAACCGTCGCAATTGTTGATCCGCCTGCACCCGAGTCACTTTCAAGACAAGCCGAAGATCTTCGCCGACGAACGCGCTCAGGTCTTCGAGCTGGAGAAGAAATATCCGCATGTGCATGTCGTCCAGCCTGTGGCGATGGGCGGCTCGCTCGGCTACTACGGCGGCGAGGACATGGACGAGAAGTCGTCGATGATGGCTTACTCGGACGTGCTGGTGACGGTCTACTCGACCATGCTGGTCGAGACCGCTGTCCACGACACGCCCATGATCGCCGCCACCATCGACGTCCCTGGCGGCTGGAACAAACCGAACAAGTTTTCCCTGTCCCTCAAGGAGATCGGCGACTGGCCCACCCATCAGCGTTTCCGCCGCGCCAAAGCGGGACGTGTCGCCAAGGATGAGGCCGAACTGCGCGATGCGCTGAATCTCTACCTGAAAGACCACACCGTCGACGCACAGGAACGCTGCAAATTCGTGGAAGACGAGATCACCTTCACCGACGCCACCTCAGGTCAACGCACGGCGGAGTTTATTTTGACGATTTTGCAAAAGATAAACCGCGAAGGCCGCGGAGAACGCTAAGAAAAAACTTTTAAATCTTCGCGGACTTCGCGCTCTTTGCGGTTCAATGTCCTTCGTGTTCCTTTGTGCCCTTCGTGGTAAAAATGAAAAAGAATATGTTCCTCTTCTACTTCTCCATCACCCTCGCCATCTGTTCGAGCGCGCTATATCACTTTAGCGCCAAGAGCGTGCCATCGAATATCAACTTCGCCATCTCGCTGGTGGTGACCTACGCCGTCGCGCTGGGAATTACGCTGGTGACGACTCTTTTCTTCCCCGCCCAGAACGGACTTGCCTTCGAGTTGAAGCAGCTCAACTGGGCCAGTTTTCTGCTGGCGCTGGCCATCGTGGGAATAGAGTTCGGATTCCTGCTGGTCTATCGCTCGGGCTGGAACCTGGGCATCGCCGCGGTGCTGGTCAACGTGGTCGCGTCGCTGATCCTGCTGCCCGTGGCGATCTTCCTCTTCAAGGACAAGATCTCGTGGGTGAACATCGTGGGAATCTTCGTCTGCCTGCTGGGGCTGATCATGTTGAACTGGAGGAGGTAAGATTGAAAGATAAAGTAATTTGCCAAGTACATGGCGAACAAGAAGTCACTTTGGTTTGCCAACATATAGCCCAAGGCCTTGTTGAAGAAAAGAAAGTCGGCTTTTTTTGGGCGAATGATCCCCAAAACAAGCGGCCTGATGCTTGGTGCATTTCGTGTGAAGAAAAGAGATTGGCAAATAATGGTGAGTGGTCTGACGATTGCAATTCGTTTCTTGGTGTTAAGTGGTTGTGCGCAAATTGTTATGATCTTGTGAGAGAGTTTAACCTCTCAGATAGGTCATTAGAAGAAATCAAGCTCGAAAAAGGTAAATAATGGATTTCCTTGCCCGTATCCGTTCCGCCGCCCGCATCCTGCTCAAGGGCGACCCCAAAAAGAAACAGCGCAATCCCATCCCTGCCATCACAGCCGAGGAAGTGGCCGAGGTCAGGCAGTTCTTCCCGCGCGAGAAGTTCTTCATCTTCGGTCATGCGCGCTCGGGCACGACGCTGCTCATGCGTCTCGTGCGTCTGCACCCCGAAGTACACTGCAATTATCAGGCGCATTTCTTCACGCGCCAGCCGCTGCTCAAGTCGTTGGTCAACACGCCCGAGGCGGAGGAATGGCTGACCCGCAAGTCCAACCGTTGGAATCAAGGCGGCGACCTCTCGCCGCTGGTGTTGCGCTCGGCAGCGGACTTCATCATGGAGCGCGACGCCGCCCGCGAAGGCAAACGTATCGTCGGCGACAAAAGCCCCTCGTCCACGATCCACGGCCAGGCTGTGCGCGATATGCACGCCGTCTACCCCGACGCGAAGCTGGTCTACATCGTCCGCGATGGGCGTGACGTGCTCATCTCGGAGCGCTTCCGCAACTTCGTGGAGGAATCCAAATTCCTGACCGCCGAGGACAAGCGCATCATCGAAGATCTGCGCAGGGACCAGACGCAGTTCACGAACGGCACACGCTCGATCTTCACCGAGACCGTCATCCGCCGCGTGGCTTCGGGCTGGGTCAAGAATCTGAAGGAGACCGAGGATGAAGGCCGCCGCCTGTTCGGCGACCATTACTACGGCCTGCGCTATGAGGACCTGCTGTCGCGTCCCTTTGAGGAGATGCAGAAGCTGTGGGCTTTCCTCGGCGTGGAGGCCGACCCGTCGCTGGAGGGGACCATCCGCGCCGAGATGTCCTCCAACCCCGACGAGGAATGGCAGGCCCGCCGTAACGGCGACATCTCCTCCTTCCTCCCCAAGGGACAGGCTGGCAATTGGAGCCGTCTCTTCACCGCGCGCGACAAGGCGGTGTTCAAAGAGGTCGCGGGAGAGATGCTGATGCGATGGAAATATGAATCGGATTTGAATTGGTGAGCCAGTAGGGGCGGGGGTTTCCCGCCCTTTTTTCATGCAAGGGGCGGACGCCGTCTGCCCCTGCGGGAAGGAAACTATGAAAACTCTAATTGCTGGCCTTGGCTCGATCGGCCGAAGACATTTCCGAAATCTGGTGGCGCTGGGTGAAACGGACATTGTCCTACTGCGTACGCGCAAGTCCACGCTGCCCGATGATGAGCTGGCGGGCTACCCCGTCGAAACGGACCTGGCTGAGGCGTTGAAGCGGCACCAGCCTGAGGCGGTGGTGGTGGCCAATCCCACGTCGATGCATCTGGAGGTCGCCATCCCAGCCGCCGAAGCGGGATGTCACATCCTGCTCGAAAAGCCTGTCTCCCACTCGCTGGAAGGACTTGACCTTTTGCAGCAGGCCGCCACGAAGAGCGGAAGCCGCATCCTGGTTGGGTTCCAGTTCCGCTATCATCCCACGTTGAACAAGGCCCGTGAATTGATCCAGGCTGGGATGATTGGGCGCGTGTTGACCGTTCACGCGCATTGGGGCGAGTATCTGCCCAACTGGCATCCGTGGGAGGATTACCGCCAGAGCTACGCCGCACGCGCGGAACTGGGTGGCGGCGTGATCGTCACGCTGACGCATCCGCTGGATTATCTGCGTTATCTGCTGGGCGACGTGTCGACGCTATGGTCGTTCAACGGTCATGTTTCCCCGTTGGAAGTGGACGTGGAAGATGTGGCTGAGATCGGCCTGCGATTTGCGAATGGGGCGGTGGGCAGCGTGCACGTCAACTACTTCCAACGGCCGCCGATCCACAAGCTGGAGATCGTCGGGACGCAGGGCACGTTGCGCTGGGACAATGCCGACGGCGTGCTGCATCTGCTCAGGATGCCTGCTGAGTTCGGGGCGTATGAGGCTAATCCGCCTGCGCCAGTCGTGGAACAATTCTCCCTGCCCGAAGGCTTCGAGCGCAATCAGCTCTTCGTCGCGCAGACGAAACATTTCCTCGACGTGGTGCGCGGCGCGCAGCCGATCTGTGATCTGAACGACGGTATCCAGGCTTTGAAGCTGGCATTGGGCGCAAAGGAATCGCAGAGCACGGGACGAAGTGTGATGTTGTAAAATGTGGCGTGGGATGCCATCCTGCGCTGACCTGCCATGGGTGGAATTCCATTCAGCCCACGAAAAAAAAACAGCGCCGTCATCGGCGCTGTTTTTTTGTATCTTCGCCCTGAGCGTAGTCGAAGGGCGAAGGACTATTTCACGATCACCTTATCCCATAACACATACGGGGAATCTTTACGCAGATAGACCTGCAATTTCTCGCCGATGGTGGCATAGACGTAATCGTCCATGTAGAGCGCAGCTTCCTTGTCCGTGCCTTCCCAGATCGAGACGATGATGTCGGGTTTGAGTTGGCCGAAGGTGTAGGCATAGTCCCATTTCATGTGACCGGGGCGCATGGTCGGCACGTCGGCGATGCTCATGGGCACGCGCACGTTCTGATGCGCGATATATGGGTCGGCTTTGCCGAGGATGTCGATGGCGTAGTCCTGCGGCAGCAGGTAGGGGATGGTCCCTGCACCGATGACGGCCACGGAGGCGCCGGGTTTGGTGGTCTCCTGCAGGGCCAGGGAGATGCGCAGGTTACGTTCATTGCCCGCCGTGTAATCAGGGCGGCGCTGGAAGGCCCAGCGCTCGATCGACTTCCAGTCGCCCATCAATGCGTTGAAATTGAGCAGGGCGATGACGAAGATCGTCAGCCAGGCCAGGCGGGCCAGCGCCAGCGGCCCCTTGCGGTCGCCCAACTCCGCCACCATCTCCTGACGGATCTCCTCGATGGCCAACATCAGGCAGGCAAAGAGCAATGGCATCGCGAGGGCGATGAATCGATTTGCGCCGCCGTGGTCCTCCCAGGCGTCGCCGCCCACATACACGGAGTAGGCCATCTGCCCGAGGATGACCAGCGTCAATAGGACTGCACGCCAGTCGCGGCGGAAGAAGGTCAGGCTCAACGGGAGCAGGATCAGGATCCAGTTCGAGTAATAAATGAACATCGCCAGCGCATACGCCCCGCGCAACAGGCGCAGCGTGACGGGCCAGCCTTCCACTTTGAGGTAATAGGTGTTGGGCAGCCATTCGCCGTAGTAGGCGTGACGCGCCAGGGTTTGCCCGCCGAGGAACAAGACCAGCAGGAGTCCGCCGACCAGCAGATGGGTCCAGCGGCGATTCTTGTCGGCAAAGAACAACACGGCCAGCACGACGATGTACGGGACCGCCATGTCGAAGCGGACCAGTGTCGAAACGGCCAGCAGGATGTAGGTCCAGACGGGGAAGCGGGTGCGGTCGAAGCTGAGGTAGATCGCCGCCGAGAGTAACAATCCCAGCAGGCTGACCTCCATCCCGAGCAGCGCCCACGAGTGCAGCGGCTGGTAGAAAGCGGTCAGCGCCACTGCGCCGAGCATCGCGAACATATCATCGGTAAAATGCTCGACGATCCACTTGACGAAGAATAACGTGCCCGCCATGAAGATCGCGCCCGCCCATTGCACCACCAGGCTGGTCTGCGAAAGCGGAATGGGCAGCAGATGGACCAGCGCCATCAGCCCCACCCACAGCGGATTGGTGAATCCTTCCACGCGCTCGCCTGCGTTCCAGACGGGGCCGAGGCCGTGGGCCAGATTGTAGGCGTAGCGCATCGAGATCATGGCGTCGTCGAACAGCACATAGTATTTCGTGCCGTTGACCGTCACGCTGGTGGATTCGATGTAGCGGTAGGCGTAATAGAAAAATCCCGCCACAAGCAGGAGGAAGAGAAAATTGCGCAGAAATTTGGAGTTCATAATCGAAATTATAACGTAGGGAAGCTTTGTTCCCATTAAAAACCAAAATTCATCCGCTGAATTTTGGAGTATAATTCGCGCTTGTGTGACTGCCACCTCGTAGGGGCACAGCGGAACCTGACATGTCGCAGACATGAAATCGTCCCGCTGTATCCCTACCAAGAAAAACAATTGGAGTATTAATCAATGCCAAAAGCAAACCTGATCCCCCCCTATGGCGGAAAACTCGTCAACCTGGTGCTGACGGGTAAGCAGCGCGAGGAACAACTGGCGCGCGCCGCTCAGCTTCCCTCGATCAAGATCACCATGCGCAACCTGTGCGACCTGGAACTGATCGCCACGGGCGGCTTTTCGCCGTTGACCACCTTCATGGGCAAAGCCGACTATGAGCGCGTACTGCACGAGATGCGCCTGGCCGACGGAACCCTCTTCCCGCTGCCCATCACCCTGACGGCGGATCCCAAAGAGCTGCCGACCGTCGGCGAGGACATCGTCCTGCGCAACGCCAACAACGACGTGATTGCCATCATGACCCTCGACGAGGTCTATCACTGGGATCCCGAGACCGAGGCTGCTCTGGCCTACGGCACGACCGACTCGAAGCACCCGATGGTCTCCGAAATGACCCGTTGGGGCAAGGTCTGTGTCAGCGGCCCGCTGAAGGTTCTCAACCTGCCCAAATACCACGACTTCGTTGAGATGCGCCGCACACCTGCTGAAGTGCGCGCCCTGCTCGAAGAGATGGGCCACGACAACGTCGTCGCGTTCCAGACCCGCAACCCGCTGCACCGTATCCACGAAGAGCTGACCAAGCGCGCTGCGGCCCAGGTCAAGGGCTCGCTGCTCATCCATCCCGTGGTCGGCATGACCAAGCCCGGCGATGTGGACCACTACACCCGCGTCCGCACCTACAAGGCACTGGTCGACAACTACTACGATAAGAAGGACACCCTGCTCAGCCTGCTGCCGCTGGCCATGCGCATGGCGGGTCCCAAGGAAGCCATCCTGCATGCCATCATCCGCCGCAACCACGGCGTGAATCACTTCATCGTCGGCCGCGACCACGCGGGCCCAGGCAACGACTCCACGGGCAAGCCGTTCTACGGTCCGTACGATGCGCAGGAACTGATGAAGAAGTACGAAGCCGAACTGGGCGTCAAGATGCTCCCGTTCGAGATGCTGGTCTACCTGCCCGACGAAGAACGCTACGTCGAGCAGAAGGACGTCCCCGCGGGCGCCAAGACGCTCAACATCTCGGGCACGCAGGTGCGCGATGACTATCTGGCCAAGGGCAAACTGCTCCCCGAGTGGTTCACCCGTCCCGAGACCGCCGAGATCCTGCGCCAGTCCTATCCTCCGCGCCACAAGCAGGGCTTCTGCCTGTGGTTCACCGGCCTGAGCGGCTCGGGCAAGTCGGCCACCACCCAGGTGCTGACCGAGCTCATGCTCCAATACGGCCGCGAAGCCACCGTCCTCGACGGCGACGTGGTCCGCACGCACCTGAGCAAGGGTCTGGGCTTCAGCAAGGAAGACCGCGACACCAACATCCTGCGCATCGGTTTCGTGGCCGGTGAGATCGCCCGCCATGGTGGTGCCGTCATCTGTGCGGCCATCAGCCCCTACCGCGCGGCCCGTGAAGAGGCCCGCAAGTTCGTGGGCGAGAATTTCATCATGGTCTACATGGACACCCCGGTCGAGGTCTGCGAAGAGCGCGACGTGAAGGGCCTGTATGCCAAGGCCCGTCAGGCCATGCAGGACGGCAAGCCGATGGGCTTCACCGGCGTGGATGATCCCTACGAGCCGCCGATCAACCCCGAAATCAGCCTCAAGGGCTATGGCGCGACCCCCGAAGAGAATGCCCACATTGTGATCGAATACTTGGAGAAGCAGGGTTATCTGCTCCCGCTGGGCTAATGTGACCAAGGAGTACGCAGTACACGCCGCGAGGTGTGTACTGCGTACCGTTTGAATGAATCTCTATTCCTCCACTCCGACCTCCCGCCTGTTGCGAACGACCTGGGCTTTTTTCGCCACCCTGGCTTTGCTCGCCGTAGCTGGAGGTTGGTTGCTTTTCTACGCCACCCCGCAGGGACTCGGCCTGAACGACGACTCGATCGCCTACATCGCAGGTGCGCGCTCCCTGCTCAGTGGACAGGGTTACCGCGAGATCTGGCTGATCAGCGCGGGACCGGTGACGCACTTCCCGCCTGGCTTTCCTGCCACGTTGGCCTTTTTCAGCTTCATCACAGGCATCGACCCGCTGCGCGCGGCGCGTCTGCTCAACGGTCTGTTGCTCGGCTTGAATACTTTCCTGATGGGCTGGCTGGTCCTGCGCATGACCAAATCGCGGATTGTTGGCCTGCTGACCGCGCTGCTTTTCCTGCTGACGCCCTCGCTCCTGCGCATCCATTCCAATGCGATGAGCGAGCCGTTGTATGTGTTCTTTACGCTTGCCACGTTCTTATTGCTCGATCTTTATTTTCAGAAACAAGATAAACGCCGTTCCCAGCTCTTCCTGCTTGCTGCAGGACTCATCACCAGCTTTGCCTTCCTGACGCGCTATGCCGCGCTGGCCCTGCTGGCCACGGGCATTGTGGCGTTGTTCATCCTGCATAGTGAGTGGCGCAAGCGGCTCGTCAGTGCAGGAGTCTATCTGGCAGGCTTTGTCCCGTTTGTGCTGGCGTGGATGATCCGTAACCGCATCGTCGGTGGAACGGTGACCAACCGCGCCATTGGCTGGCATCCCATCACCGAGATGAATGCGCGCATGGGCATCCGCACCTTCTCGGAATTCCTCGTTCCGATCTCGAACTGGCAATTGAGCCTGATCAAGGTCAGCGGATTGTTCGAGGGTATCCTGATCGTCCTCGCGCTGGGACTGCTGGTTTGGACGCTCAAGGTTGGCCTGCCGCGTTTCTTCCAACCTGAAAAGAATCCACAGCCTGAAGTCATCTCGTTCCTGAATGGGTTGTATTTCTTCGGCTATTTTCTTGCGCTCGTAGCAACCATGACTTTTTTCGATCCTGCTACAAAATTCCAATTGCGTATTGTCGCGCCGATGCTGGTCTCGCTGGTGCTGTTGCTGGCGTTTGGCCTGAAAACGGTATCAGACTGGGGCGCGGGCAAGTGGATCACGCTTGGGCTGGCGGTCGTCATCTTCGCGGTGTCCACGGTCGGGATGAATGAGTCACTCGCTGATCTGCGCCGCGGCGGACAGGTCTACGCCAACGAGCGTTGGTACGATGCGCCTGCCATCGCGGAACTGCGCAAGCTTCCCGCGGATGTGGTCATCCATAGCAACCAGCCGGGTGTGATCTATCTGTATGTCGGCCGGCCTGGGGCGCTTCTGCCCGAGAAAGCTCAGGATGCAAAAGAACTTCAGGCCGAGGTGCTGGCGGGCAAGGCGGTCATCGTGATCTTCAAGGATGCCAACGCCGATGAGGCCACGCAGGCCTATTACGAAGTGTTGGGGCAGGGGCTGCACGTCGGAAAATACAACGGCGATGTGATCTATTCCGCGCCATAGGAGATATCATGAAAATTCAAGAGAAGTTTGATCTCACGGGCCGTGTGGCCGTGGTGACGGGCGGCGTGGGGCTGCTCGGCGCCGAGTTTTGCAAGACGCTGGCAGAAGCGGGCGCGGCTGTGGCCGTGGTCGACTTGAATGGCGCGGCCGCTGAAAAAGTGGCGGCGGCTCTCGTTGCCGATGGTTATCGCGCGAAGGCCGTTCCGACCGACATCACCAAACCCGAGTCGGTCAACGCGATGGTGGAGACCGTCGTCAGGGAATTTGGGCGGCTGGACATCCTGGTCAACAGCGCGGCCCTCGACCCGAAGTTTGATCCCGATGCGGCGGCCAAAGGCATCGCCCCTGGCGCCTTCGAGGATTATCCACTCGAGCAGTGGAATGCGGCCCTGAACGTCAACCTGACGGGCATGTTCCTGGTGACACAGGCCTGCGTCAAACAGATGAACGCACAGGGACAGAAGGGCAGCATCATCAACATCTGCTCGACCTATGGACTGAACGGCCCCGACCAGCGCATCTACATCAAGGACGGCAAGCGCGTAGCCTTCAAGCCTGTCTATTACACCGTCACCAAGGGCGGCGTGCTGGGCTTTACCAAATATCTCGCGGCGTATTATGCCAGCACCGAGATCCGCGTCAATGCGCTGACCCCAGGCGGCGTGTTCAACAATCACGAAGAATATTTCGTCAAGAACTATTCCGCCAAGACCATCCTGGGCCGCATGGCGAAGAAGGACGAAATGAACGGCGCGCTGTTGTTCCTAGCCTCGGACGCGTCTTCGTACATGACGGGCAACAACGTCGTGGTCGATGGCGGTTGGACGGCGTGGTAAAACGGTAAGGGCACAGCGAGACGGGCGACCGTCAAAATCCGTGAATGGCCTGCTGTGCCCCTACGATAAATAATATGACTGAAATTCTCGCTCTCATCCCCGCGCGCGGCGGCTCGAAAGGGATCCCGCGCAAGAATATTCGCAGCTTCGCAGGCTGGCCGCTGATTGCGTGGAGCATCGCCGCGGCTCAGCAATCGAAGTATGTCACGCGCATCATCGTCAGCACTGACGATGAGGAGATCGCGGCCGTGGCGCGCGCGTGCGGCGCCGAGACGCCCTTCCTGCGCCCCGCCGAGTTTGCGCAGGACAAGTCTACCGACCTGCCCGTCTTCGAGCACGCGCTGAACTGGCTGGCCGAGCACGAAGACTATCATCCCGAGGTCGTTGTGCAACTACGGCCCACGTCGCCTGTCCGCCCGCGCGGGCTGATCGACGACGCGATCCAGATCCTGCTCGACCATCCCGACGCGGACTGTGTGCGCGGTGTGGTGCCCTCGGGCCAGAATCCGTTCAAGATGTGGCGATTCGATGACCCCAAGCAGCCGATGAAGCCGCTGCTCAGCGTCGAGGGCATCACCGAGCCGTACAACGCGCCGCGTCAGATCCTGCCGCCGACCTACTGGCAGACGGGCCACATCGATGCCATCCGCGTCTCGACCATCCTCGAACGCCACACGCTGACGGGCGACGTCATCTATCCGCTGGTGATCGACTCGAAGTACACGGTCGATATCGACACGCTGCCCGACTGGGCCAAGTATGAAGCCCTGGTCTACAGCGGCCTGGAGATGGTCAGCCCTGGGAAAGCCCGCCGCCCGATGCCTGCTTCCGTTAAAATGGTCGTCACTGACTTTGACGGTGTCATCACTGACGGGAGAGTCTGGGTCAGCGAGGATGGCCGCGAAACGGTGGCCGCCTCACGGTCCGATTCGATGCGCACCAGGCAAATGCGTGCTGCGGGCATCGAGGTCATGATCCTGTCTTCGGAAGTCAATCCTGTGGTCAGTGCGCGGGCGAAGAAGATGGGCATCGAAGCCATCCATGGCATGGACCTGCATGCAAAAGGCGAAGTGCTCAAGAAAGTCCTGGCCGAGAAGAACCTGGATGCATCCGAGGTGGTCTATCTTGGCAACGACTTCAACGACCTGCCGTGTTTCGAAGTGGCAGGCTGGGCCGTGGCCGTCGCGGATGCGTATCCCGAAGTGCTGCGCGCCGCGGATTATGTGCTGAAAACGAACGGCGGCTTTGGGGCGCTGCGTGAGTTGTGTGATCTGATTTTGAAGAATAAATAATGTCGTTGCGAGTGTAGCGAAGCAACCTCCACTTAACATGAGATTGCTTCCCGCAGGCTCGCAATGACATAAACCAAGGAGAAAAAATGGCTCGAGAAATTAAACTCGGAAATCGAATGGTCGGCGACGGGCATCCTGCCTACGTCATCGCCGAGATCGGCATCAACCACAACGGCGACATGGACATCGTCAAAGGCATGATCGACGCCGCCGTCCATGCAGGCGCGGACGCGGTCAAGTTCCAGAAGCGCACGCCCGAAGTCTGCACGCCGCCTGAACAGCAGAAGCAGATGCGTGAGACGCCCTGGGGCTATATCACCTATCTCGACTACCGCTACAAGGTCGAGTTCAACGAAGAGCAGTACCGCGAGATCGACCGCTACGCGCGCGAAAAAGGCATCGCCTGGATGGCGTCGGTCTGGGATGAGCCGTCGGTGGACTTCCTGGAGAAGTTCGACACGCCCGCCTACAAGGTCCCGTCTGCTTCGCTGACCGACCTGCCGCTGTTGAAATACGTGCGCAAGACGGGCAAACCGATGATCATCTCCACGGGCATGTCGACGATGGAGCAGATCCACAAGGCGGTGAATGTGATCGGCACCGAGAACCTGATTATCATGCACTGCACCAGCACCTATCCGTGCGAGCCTGAGGAGCTCAACCTCAAGATGATCGAGACCCTGCGCCGCGAATTCCCGAACAACCCGATTGGCTACTCGGGCCATGAGGTGGGACTCGTCCCCTCGGCGGTGGCCGTAGCTTTGGGAGCTTCGTCCGTGGAGCGTCACCTGACCCTCGACCGTGCCATGTGGGGCAGCGATCAGGCTGCATCCGTGGAACCTGGCGGTTTCGAGAAGCTGATCAAGTACATCCGCGTGACCGAGGCTGCAATGGGCGATGGCGTGAAGAAGGTCTACGAATCCGAGAAGGGTTCGATGAAGAAACTGCGCCGCGTCGTTTCTGACGATTAATATATTGTAGGGGCACAGCGCGACGGTCCCCCGTCAACGCCTTTGGCGGTTTCGCTGTGCCCCTACGGATGTTTTATGACCCTGACTCAAAAGATCCGTCGCACGCTCCGCCCCGTAGGGAAGACCGCCCAGGCTGTCTGGCGTTGGAAGCAGCTTTCGTTCAATGAAGCGCCACCCGTCTTTGGCAATTCCAAACCAAAGAGCGGGTCGCATTTGTTGTTGCAGATCCTGAACGGCTTCACGCAGATCATGCCCTATCGTTACGTGGACGCCGACCCGATCCGCACGATCAACAGGGACGGCGGACGGCGGACCGTGGACCGTGTCGCGGCGGACCTGCGCAATGTGCCGCAGGGTGTGATCGGTTGGGGCTATGTCGAGGCTGTGCCCGAGAATGTGGCGGTGCTGTGTCAGCCGAAGCGCGTGAACTATTTCATCTACCGCGACCCGCGTGATATGCTGGTCTCGCAGGTCTTTTTCGCGACCGACATGCACGAAGAGCATGGCATGCACGAGTATTACAAGTCGCTGCACGATTTCGGCGCGCGGCTCAACGTGGCCATTACAGGCATCGAACGCGACGGGTTGAAGATGGTCAGCGTGAAGCAGCGCTACGAGGGTGTGTTCCAGTGGCTGGAACAAAAGCACGTCCTGTGCCTGCGCTTCGAGGACCTGATCAACAACCGCGACGCGACATTGACTGCCATGCTCGACGAAGTCGAAAAGACGGGTTACAAAATCCCCACACCGCGCGAGAAATCCCTGGCGGTGCTGGTGGACGCCATCCAGCCGAAGAAGAGTCACACCTTCCGCTCTGGTAAGACGGGCGGCTGGAAACAGCACTTCACCGACGAACACAAGAATCTGTTCAAAGAGGTGGCAGGGGATCTGCTGGTGAGATTGGGCTACGAACAAAATAACGATTGGTGATTTTATAATGTCATTGCGAGGAGCGTTCGTTGCGACGAAGCAATCCCCTTTCAATCGGAAATACTCTCTCGATGAGATTTTTCCGTAACATTGGAGATTGCTTCGCAAAAATCGCTCGCAAAAAAACGCTCGCAATGACATGTGATTCAAATTATGAAAGAATTTTTCACCCAACGCATCAAACGCGGACTCGTCCGCCGCTTCAACAACCTCAAGGTGGCGGCTGTAGCGAAGAGTGTCGTCCGCAACTCGCCGCCTGCTGCGGGGCAGCCTGTTGTGTTCTTCAAAGCCTCCACAGGAATCGATGACCTGTCGTGGAACAGCGGCTTTCATCTGCTGGCTTCGTGGGCGCTGCGCCTCAAGGGCATCCCTGTGGCGTATTTTGCCTGTCACGCGGGGATGAGCCATTGTGTGCTGGGTACCAACCGCGATGATCCGCATAAGGCGCCGCCGTGTGAGTCGTGTGTGATGCAGTCAAAGGCGTTGTACGCGGGGGTGCCAGCCGAAGGCGGCGCTCTGAGCTTGTCGAAGAGTCCAGGGTCGAAGGTCAATTGGTTTGACTTTCAACGCGACCCTGAGTTGACCTCTCAAATTGAGATGCTTTCGGTTCCTGAACTTTCTGCTTTCCACTTTCAGGGAATTCCCCTCGGCCCGCTGTGCCTGCCTGGTCTGCGCTGGATCCTGCGCATCCATCATCTGAGCGATGACGAGAACACGCGCTATTTGCTTCGTGAGTATATTTTGTCCGCATGGAATGTGGCACAGCAGTTCTCGAAATTCTTGGATGAGACGGATCCGCGCATGGTGATCGTCTTCAACGGACAGTTCTTCCCTGAGGCGACGGCGCGTTATCTGGCCCAGCAGCGCGGACTGCGGGTGGTCACCCACGAGGTGGGACTTCAACCCGCGACGGCTTTCTTCACCGACGGCGAGGCCACGGCCTATCCGATCCACATCCCCGCTGACTTCGAGTTGAGCGATGCGCAGAATGCGAAGCTCGATGCGTATCTCGCCAAACGCTTTCAGGGCGACTTCACGATGGCGGGCGTCAAGTTCTGGGCAGACATGAAGGGACTTGATGAAGCCTTCCTGCAAAAGGCGGCAGGCTTCAAACAGATCGTGCCCGTCTTTACCAACGTCATCTTCGATACCAGCCAGCCGCACGCCAACACGGTCTTCGAGGACATGTTCGACTGGCTCGACCTGACGCTGGAGATCATCCGCGCGTACCGTGACACGTTATTCGTCATCCGTGCCCACCCCGATGAGCTGCGCGTGCGCAAGGCCAGCCGCGAAACGGTGGCAGGCTGGGCGGAGAGTCGCGCCATCGAAACGGAACCGAACGTCGTCTTCGTCAGCCCGCAGGAAACGCCCAGTTCGTACGAGTTGATCCAGCGTTCGAAGTTCGTCATGATCTACAATTCCACCATCGGCCTGGAGGCGTCGATCATGGGGACGCCCGTGTTGTGCGCGGGCAAGGCGCGCTTCACGCAGTATCCGACCGTGTTCTTCCCGCAGACGGTGGAGGACGTGAAAAGAAAGACGGAAGAATTTCTGGCGGCTGAGAAGATCGAAGTGCCCGCTGCGTTCAAACGCAACGCGCGTCGCTTCCTGTATTATCAGCTGTATCGTACCTCGCTGCCCTTCGGCGATTTCCTCGAGCCGTCAGTGCGCACGACGCAGACACGCCTGAAGACCTTCAGCCTGGACAAGTTGATGCAGTCCGACGCGGTGAAGGTGATCCTGGATGGGGTGCTCAACAACGGAGACTTTCTGCTCAAGGAGTGAAAAAAAGAACCGCCGCGATGAGCGGCGGTTTTGATTATTCTTCCAGCGTGATCTCTTTTCTCGGCCTGATCCCCGTCCTGCCCGCGAAGTACCCCTTGATGGCCTTCACATCCGCCTCGGCATCTTCGCCGGGCTGGAAGACCTGCCCCACGATAACCTTCTTGCGGATACCGTCCACGGCGGCGAAGACGATGGGGATACCCGTGCTCCTGGCGATATGATAGAAGCCCATCTTCCACTCGCGGACGTGGCTGCGCGTCCCCTCGGGCGCGATGACCAGGATGAACTGTTGCGAGCGCTGGCAGGCGTCCACCATCTGTTCCACCAGGCCTGTGGACTTCGAGCGGTCCACGGGGATGCCGCCGCACCAGTAGAAGAACCAGCCAAAGGGATTGTTGAACAGCTCCGCCTTGCCCATGAAACGCACATTGGCCCGCAGGGTAAAGATCACAGCCAGGAACAGCATGAAATCCCAGTTGGAGGTGTGCGGCGCGCCGATCACCACGAACTTGTCCAGGTCGGGGAAGCGGCCTTCCACCTTCCAGCCGACCAGGCGCAGACTCAGTCGCGCCAGCAGGTGAAACACATAACTCAGGACGGGAGTATTGAAGATGGTCATTTTCGCCTCGATTGTATACCATAACCCCATCCCGTCTTGAAAGTCACTCGCGGGCGCGGTTCTGTGGTTAAATAGCCCCATGACCGTGAAAAGCTCCCTTCGCTCCCTCGTCTATCAAACCGAAAAGTTGACCCAACGCCTGCGCTTTGCCGCGCAGACCACGCCCCAGGGTGGATGGCCGATCCTGCTGGGCATCTCCTTTCCCAAAAGCGGCACACATTTGCTCGACCAGATCTTGCTCGGCCTGTCGGATGTCGCGCCGTTCTCGAAGCGCGTACATTCCTTCTATGCCGAGTACGAAGGCGAGAGCGGGGTCAAGCGCGCGCCCGAGCAGGCCCTGCGCTGGCTGGATTCCCTTACCCCAGGCGACATCGCCTCGGCGCATCTCTTCGCCCGTCCCGAGGCCGTGAGCCGCGTCTGCTCGGCGCGCTTCGTGCCGTACTTCATCTTCCGTGACCCGCGCGACGTGGTGGTCTCGCACGTTTTCTACGTGACCGACATGGAAGAACGCCACGTCCACCACGCGTATTACCAGTCCCTGCCCGATTTCGATGCGCGGCTCAAGGTCAGCATTCTGGGACGGCCCGATGCCGACGTCGAATTCCCGAACATCGCCGAACGCTTCGCCCCGTACCTCGGCTGGATCGACCGCCCCGAGGTGCTGACCCTCCACTTCGAGGACCTGATCCACGAGCGCGCCGCGACGTTGGCTCGCATCCTCGACCATCTGTTGGTCCGTGCCCCGCTTTCCTCGCCCCGTGAATTGGCCTTGTCCGCGATGGAAGAGTCCATCAACCCTGGCAAATCTCCCACCTTCCGCTCAGGCAAGACGGGTGAGTGGAAGAAACATTTCACCGACGAGCACAAGCGCATCTTCAAGGAAGTGGCGGGGGACTTGTTGGTGAAGTTGGGGTACGAGAAGGATGGGAATTGGTAAGGGCGGAAATCGGAAATCGGGATTCGGAAATCGGTCGGAGGTTGCGATGAGCGTGAAGAGTTTGGAGACGCTGGAGGCATGGGAGAAGGCGCGCAATTTCTCTGTAAGAATTTATCGTGAGGTGTTGCCCCTGCTTCCGTCCGAAGAAAAATGGAACTTGAATCAGCAATTGCGGCGTTCCGCCAGCAGTGTCCCCGCCAACATCGCGGAGGGATATGGCCGCTTCTATTACCAGGAGACCATTCGGTTTTGTTATATTGCCCGAGGCTCTTTGGAAGAGACGTTGAGCCATCTGGTCTTGTGCGCGGAGATGAATTACATTCCCAGACCCCTGTTCGACATGCTTGAACAGGACGGCGAGAAATTGACCCAGTTGATCAACGGGTACATCGGCTATTTGAAGCGCAGCAAACAAGGCCTGAATGAGCCAGGTGCGAATCACGCCGTCAGGGAAGAACAATCTCAATACGATCTTCCCCTGTCCGAAGACTCCTCAACCGAATAAAAGTATCCAATGTCCGATTCCCGACTCCCGAATCCCGCCTGTTCCATCATCATCCGCGCGTATAACGAAGCCGCCCATCTGCCGCGCCTGCTGGAAGGCATCCGCCAGCAGACCGTCCGAGACGTGGAAGTCATCCTGGTCGACTCAGGCTCGACCGACGGGACGGTGTCCATCGCGGAAGCCTTTGGGGCGCGCATCGTGCACATCCCGTCTGCGGAGTTTACGTTTGGGCGGTCGCTCAACCTCGGGGTCCAGGCTGCGACGCGGGAACTGATCGTCATCGCCAGCGCCCACGTCTATCCCGTCTATCCCGATTGGCTGGAGACGCTGCTGCGTCCGTTCGCGGATGAAACCGTCGCGTTGACCTATGGCAAGCAGCGCGGACCCGCCAGCGCCAAATATTCCGAGCAGCAGATCTATCATCAATGGTACGGGGATGTGAGCAAGCCGCGCCAGGAGACGGCCTTTTGCAACAACGCCAACTCCGCCATCCGCAAGAGCCTGTGGGAGCGCAATCCCTACGACGAAACGTTGACGGGACTCGAAGACCTGGCCTGGGCCAAGTGGGCCAAGGAGCAGGGACACGAGATCTCCTACGTGGCCGAGGCGGAGATCATCCACGTCCACAACGAGACGCCGCGCGGTGTGTACAACCGTTATCGGCGGGAGGCCATGGCGCTGCGCCGCATCTACCCAGAGGCGCATTTCAACTACTACGATTTCCTGCGCCTGACCGCGACCAACATCCTGAGTGACCTGTGGCACGCCGCCCGCGAAGGGGTGCTGTGGCAGAACCTGACTTCGATCTTCTGGTTTCGCTATATGCAATTCCACGGCACGCGCATGGGACATCGCGAGACCAGCCTGGTCACGCCGCAGTTGCGCGAGACGTTTTATTATGCGCGGGAAAGAAAGAGGAAAGAGGGAACGGCGCGGGATGTGGAGCCGATTCGATACACATAAAAATAGACTCCCGAAGCTCCAAAAACGGCGGACTTCGGAAGTCTGGGTCTGGAACTCAAAAGGATGTGAGCCGTTTTTGGTTACTCCTCTTCATCTGTTATATCAGTAAGTTTTTTTTGCAAATTTTCTAATCTTGGAGTAATCCATCTGTGCTTCCAATACTCTACCAATTCGTTTTTTTGGAGGTTCTTCCACATAACGGTATTTTCTTTGCCTTGTAAATACTCTTTCCAGTTTTCAGCTAGCGCACAACGATAGTAACCTCTTTGCCAGCCAACACTCATCATTTCTGTTGATAAACCTAGTTCGCGCAAACCCTTTTCAAGAATTCTCATTTTCCAATTAGGACCTTGACCATATTTGTAAGTCTTGAAATCTTCGGGGGAAACAACTTTCTTTATTAGTTCCCAGCTACCATTAGCTGTAATATGGATATGACTTTTTCCTTTGGTGTAACCAATAAAATCCCAATTGAAAAGACGATTATAAATTGAAGACTTTCCAAATGCTCCCATTGTGTCCACATAAACTAAATAAGGCTTCTTTTGTTCGCCAGTTATGATAGATTTTGAATTCTTGTATTTGTCAAAAAACCAATTGCGAACTTCTGGAAACATTACGGTCAAAGCAACGAGTTTTCCACCTAAAATTCGATTATATGGTGGAATGGCACCTAATATATAGGCGGTCATGCAATTATAGAGTCGGTCTATTTTTTGTTCTTTAGTCCAAGAAATAGACTTGATATCCCGCATTTCTAAGCCAATAACAGGGTCTGCAAGTCCAACAATTCCAATAAGCTTATCGTTTTGTTTGTCAAAGACAAAATATCTAAGTCTTCTTCCATATCCAGTTGTAACAGGAATAGACCAAAATCCTGTCGCATAAGACCAAATGCGATTGTGTTCTTTGCTCTGATCAACCAGCACTAAGTATGGTTCTACTTTCAATATATCTATTTCTTCAGGGCTGGCAATATACTTTTTTACTTTTTCAAAATAAACTTCTTGGTTCGGATTTGTTTGGCTGGCAAGTTTTGCCTGAGTTTCTCTAAAATTGGCAACACTAATTTTGCGTTCAGTTTCATTCCACTGAACACCATAGTTTGCTAAGTTGGCAAGAATTTTTTCTCGAATACGTTTCTTTTGCACAGCCATTTAATGACTCTTTACTTAAATTTTGATATTTCGTAAATCTTATTTTCAACAATCTTCTCAAATTCACTTACGCGTATTGGCAATGCAAAAGCCTGATCAGAAGAGACCATATAAAGATTGCCTGGAATGGTTTCTCTCTGAATGAAATTAGAAATTACTCCATCATAATTTACATTAGACTTTATTAGAGCTCTAATATCATCAGCATTTCCCATGTGAAATGCAAAGAAATTCTCGGCTTGTGTGCGTATCTCTTCAGATATTGCTGAAGGCCGTTGAGTAATTGCAACTAAACCTAAACCGAATTTTCTTCCTTCTTTAGCAACTCTAACAAATGGATTGGCATTTGATTTTACAAACTCTTCTGAAAGGACATTTTGAGCTTCTTCCACAAAAACTACTGTTTTTATAACATCTCCTGGCTTGTTTGAAGTGAAGTTTTCTTTATTGTTGTCAAAAAGTTTCCTGACAAGGATCGTCGAAATAATACTTGCATCCATATTGTCCTTTAAGGACAGATCAATTATGACAGTTTTGCCCTGCTTGAGCGATGAGAAAACATCTTCAACCAAATTTGATTTGGTTAAATGCAAACCTTTCCCCTCATCAATCAGATGTCTAATGCGTTTTCTAATTGCCATAATGGTTTTTTGCGCACTCGAGTCGGGCTTGTCTTTTTTAAGCTGTCCAAAAAAATCAGGGTAATCATGATACAGAAGTTCTGGAGACATTACGTAACTATCAATTTTTTCGATAAAATCGCCAACTCCATCCTCATCTAAATAATATAAAAATGCCTTCATGACCTCGGAAAATCCTGATCCGAAGTTAAGAATATCTCCTACAGTTAAATGCTTGCGCATGTTTAATAATACTTTTCCTCCAAAATGAAAACGACCTGTGTCTTTATAATCTTTTGGTAAATCCTTGTCTGTGTACACAACAACGTTATTTTTGACCTTGTCATCTTGAATATCACCAAGACCATAGGTCTCAGTACCACGGAGGAAATATTCTCCGTTTAAGTCAAAAATCAACTTCCCGTAAGTTGTGTCGCCAATCATGTTGTACAACAGAACTTTTACGAGGTTTGTTTTGCCAAATCCTGATTGGGCAAAGATCATCGTTCGCTTATTCCGTAACTTCTTTACCTGAAATAGGATTTCGCCTTTATCATAAAATACAGTTTCACCAACACAAAGATGGCCGATGGATACGCCATCCTCGTTTGACTTATTTAAAATTTGGTCAATTTCTCTTTTTGTTAGATGACGAGCAATATAGGAAACTGTAGGTAGTTTCCTGACGGCAGTTGTGAATGTTAACTTTTGACCATTGTCTGTAAAGGTGCAAAGGATTCTGACTTTGTAGGTATAGCTAAACATTTTTTGTTTATCACGCTCTGATAATTCTCTTTCAGCAATACGTGCATAGTGAACAGCAATTAATGTCTTGTCCTGTGATTTAAAGATGGGGTCTTCATCATAGATTTCAGCTTCAACTCGTGCAAGAAATTTTGTATTCCCCTCATCCTTTGGAGTAAGAACAATAAAATCGCCTGTTTGTGGGCTTGCCTTGGCATCTTCGTAAGATGAGTAGATTAACAGGGCATCTTCTGTTGTCTTCTGCCCATACAATACACCAAAATCAGCACTTGTGCTCATGCATCCTCCTAGAATCTGTCATGTGTGTCAAGGAAAAGATTTTCGATGTCAACATTATCCATCTGTTGATCTTTGTAGAGAGAATACTTTAGACGATTTACTATTTCTTCTTTGAAATTTTTCTTTAGCGATATGAAATTATGTACTTCGGCGAGAGGGTATGGATATCCCAGAATGTAATGCTCTTGGGTTAGACGTGTAAGTTCTTTAAAGATTGAATCGAGAAATTCTCTATTTCTGATTAGGTCTTTTGATTCTATGTTTGGAATAGCATCAAAAATGTTGACATCAGCAATTATCCAATCATAGTTCTGTAGCTTTTCTACATAGTCCAAACGTGCAGCCATGAAAAGGCCAAAACCGCGTCCACCACTTATTTCTTTCCTGTAAAATTGACCACCTCCCGGGTAAGCCGCCGCTAAAACAGGAGTTGGAACCTCAAACCAGCAACAAAGTTTTTTTCTTTTGGGTTCAACTATGGTAAATGGATATTTATTTTTTAGCTCATCTTGAAGATAGCAATCTATTTGTTTAAATGCATAGGATAGTTCCATTTTGATTGACGATTGTTTTGTAATGGCAATTATGACAATCTTTTTATCATGTAAGTACTTTCCAAGTTTAATCAAATATGGTTGTTCAACTTGCAACGGGCGTAAAGTCCCATCACGTAGAATAAAATCACCCGCTTTTGTATCAGGTAGTTCTGCAATTTCCAAAATTAATGAAAGCTCAAGAATCTCTTGGCAGAAACCCAGTAAGGTTGAAAGATTTTTGCAAACCTGGTCTTTCTTCCATGCGAAAATGTTTTCTGGTTTGTTATTCCAAAAATCCAGCAACTTTTTGACAACAGGCATAGATAACAGTTCATCATACATTGCCCCTAAATGTTCCTCATTGGTTACAAGTATGTTTTCTGGATAATATGACTTGCCAAGAATTACAGGATCGTCTTCAGAATTCATTCTTATTTGTTTACCATGATGGTAGCAAATATATCCCGCCGTATAAATTGCTATGGCTAAACCATTGTAAAACTCTTGACTGTTGTAACTTCCGTCAATTGCGTAGAAACGCTTATCAGTATTGTCAATTTCATTAAACGGAATGATTTCAAATATCTGTGGCGTTTCTATATTGTCCTCAATGCCAACAGGATTAATGCCGTAATTTTTATTGCTCCGTTTATTTATTTGACGGGCTACTGCTTCAATTGCGTTATCTGGAATTTCTTTTTTTGACATAATGGTTGCCAACCCAATCACAATGATGACCCAAACACGTTCAAGTATAGCATGTATATACCTGAAATAAATATGCCCACAAATCTTCTTTGAAAGATTCCCAATCCTGTTATAACAGGATTACAAACGAGTCTTAACACGATTCAAAACGAGTCTTAACAGGATTCCTGCCCCACCCGCCCCTGCGGGGCACCCTCCCCAAATACGACAGAAGTATCGTCGTATTTGGGGAGGGGCTTGAACCTTACGCCTTCTCGTATTCCACTGTGGCCAGTACCTTCTTGAATTCCTTGCCCGCGTTGAAGCGCGGCAGCAGGTTGGTGATCTGGCTGGCGCGCACTTCCTCGGCGGTGGCGGCGCCGTCGGCTTCATTCTTCAGCCAGAAATTGCCGAAATCGCCCAGTTCCACCACGTTACCCGCCACCAATTCCTGCGGGATGACCGTCAGCAGGGCCTCCAGCACTGCCATCGTATCCGTGCTGGAGACGGTGGACATCTGCGAGATCTGCGCCGCCAATTGGCGCAGGCTCTTGCGTCCGCTGGATGTGACGGATGGATAGAACTTCCTGGGGACCGAGGGGTTGGCAGGATTGCCGCGTTCCACAACATTGTATTTCACAGTCATAGGTGCCTCCTGGAGACGTGAGAAAAGGGTGGATGTTGTGGGGGGACTGGCTTTTGGACAGGAAGTCCCCCGATGCGGACAGTATAGCATGAGTACAGGCTGGCCTGACTTACACTCTTGAAAAGGGGCAGGGGCAGGCATTGGGTTTCTCGAAACAAGTCAGGTCTCGGTTGTAAGTATGATACAATCACTTTCAGTGCATGTGTAGCAGGGCGGACTCCCACAAAAGGACGCGTTTCCATTCAACGCCTGGATGTAGAAAAAACACTATCATGCGATCGTATCCACCCGCCCGATATCGATTCTGGCGGATTGTAGCAGCGACGTTGTGTTTGCAGCGCGCTTGATTCCAGGAGAAAAAATGGAATACAGACTCTATGTTGGAAACCTGTCTTATGATGTCACTGAAACAGACTTGCAGGAACTGTTTGCGCAGTTCGGCGCGGTCAAATCGGTGGCATTGATCAAGGACAAGTTCTCGGGGCAGCCCAAGGGCTTCGCCTTTGTCGAGATGGAGAATCAGGCGGATATGCAAACCGCCATTACCACGCTCAACGAAAAGGAATACAAGGGCCGCCCGCTGGCGGTCAACGTAGCCCGCCCGCGCGAAGAACGGCGCGACTTCGGCGGTGGCAATCGCGGCGGCGGAAATTCTTCTGGCCCCCGCAAACACAAAGCCGACAACAACCGCCGATCGTACTAAAACGAAAAAACCGCCCAGTGAAATGGGCGGTTTTCATTTTTCTTGCCCCAAGGGAGTGGCGAATTTCGCGGGTTTCTCAAAAGGCTTTACCACGGAGAACACCGAGATCACAGAGAACCACTTAAAAAAGCTCCGTGCCGTCCGCGCCTCTGCGGTAGGCTCCTCCTTCGTGACCTTTGTGTCCTTTGTGTTTAAAAGAGGTCTTTCCGCGCAACCTGCGTCCCAAACCCCCGCCCAGATTTCGGGGCCGATTCGGTATAATCGCCTTCTATGAAACTTGTTGCCCTGGTTCCCATGCGTCACCACAGCCAGCGCGTACCTGGCAAGAACTACCGTCTGCTGGCGGGAAAACCCCTCTTTCACCACATCCTCGACACCCTGCTGGCCGTCCCCGAGATCGACCA
Organism: Chloroflexota bacterium; assembly: GCA_016191845.1. GTDB lineage: Bacteria > Chloroflexota > Anaerolineae > Anaerolineales > Villigracilaceae > JACPVF01. The sequence continues at coordinate 102,751 of JACPVF010000007.1, read as the reverse complement.
GATCGTGGTGGACACCGACTCCGAACCCGTCATGGACGGCCTGCGCCAGCACTTCCCGCAGGTGGCCATCATCGACCGCCCCGCCTCCCTGCGCGCCGACGACGTGCCCATGAACGAGATCCTGTTGCACGATACGAGCCTGTTCCCCGCCGATTTCTACCTGCAGACCCACAGCACCAATCCGCTGCTGCGCGCCGAGACGGTCTCGCGCGCCATCCAGGCCTTCCACGCGGGCTACCCCAACACGGACTCGCTCTTCTCGGTCACCCGCCTGCAGACCCGCCTGTACTTTCAGGATGGCACCGCCATCAACCACAATCCGCGCGAGTTGATCCAGACCCAGGACCTGCCGCCCGTCTATGAGGAAAACTCCTGCCTCTACATATTTAATCGCGCCAACCTGCTGGCCAAACGTCACCGCATCAGCGACCATCCGCTCATGTTCGCGATCGACGCCGACCAGGCCTGGGACATCGACGAAGAGCTCGATTTCGCCATCGCCGACTTTCTCCTGACTCGTTCAAAGAAAAATGAATAGACTCAAATCGATCCAATCCACCCTGGGACGGTGGTTCGCCGCGCCCTGGTATCCGCTCGCCTTCAGCCTGTACCCCGGGCTGGCCCTGCTCTCCGTCAATGTGGGGCAGATCGAAGCGGGCGCGGGCGTCCGTGTGCTGCTTGGCTCGCTGGCCTTCGGGCTGCTCCTGTTTTCCTTCTTCGGCCTGATCCTGCGCCAGGTCCACCGCGCGGCCTTCCTCGCCACCTTGTGGATGGCGCTCTTCTTTTATTACGGTCACGTCTACAACCTGCTCCAGGAGAAATACCCCGACTTCAATTCCACGCCCTGGCTGCTGTCGTTGTGGGGTGTGCTGATGATCCTGTCGGTGGCCTGGGCCACCCGCCCGAAGCTGAAGATCGCGAACCTGGCCGTCAGCTTGAACGTGGTCACGCTCGGGCTGGTGCTGATGTCTGGGGGGCAGGTCCTCTTCGGGTCCACGGCGGGGAACGGGCATCGCGCCGCCGCCGAGTTTGCCCCCGTCCAGGCGTTGAATCCGCCCGAGGGGCAGGCCCTTCCCGACGTCTATTACTTCATCCTCGATTCGTATACGCGCGCCGACCTGCTCCAATCGGCTTACGGCTACGACAACAGCGCCTTTCTCAAGGCCCTCGAAAAACGCGGATTTTACGTGGCGGAGTGCAGCCAGGCCAACTACACGCGCACCGAGCTTTCGCTGGGTTCGTCGTTGAACATGCTCTACCTGCAGGATCTCGACAGCAGGTTCACGTCCGAGAGCGAGGCGCGCGGCCGCCTGTGGGACTCGCTCAAGCACAGCGCCGTGCGGTACAATTTCGAGAGCCTCGGCTATCAGACCGTCGGCTATGCCACGGGCTTTGCCTGGAACGAACTGCGCGACGCCGACCATTTCTACAGTCCGCCGCCGCTCTCCTCGGGGCTGAGCGAGTTCGAAGGGCTGTTCCTGCGCACCACGCTGGCGCGCTACGCCGAAGACCTGGGCTGGGTCGACGATGACGCCATCATGGCGCAGGAATACCGCGACCGCTTCAACACCGTCTTCGACAGCCTGGACGGGCTCTCGCGCAACCCCGCCCCGACCTTTGCCTACATCCACCTCATCTCGCCGCATCCGCCCTTCGTCTTCGGCCCCGACGGCCAGCCGACCGATCCCTCGAAGTTCTGGAACGAGAAGCGCCTGTATCCCAGCGATTTGTACAGGCAGGGCTACACCGACCAGATGACCTTCCTGAACGGGAAGATGCTGGATGCCATCGACACCATCCTGAAGAATTCCGACACGCCGCCCATCATCATCCTGCAAGGCGATCACGGTCCCTGGCTGCAGCCCAAGCTCCAGCACATGTTCATCCTGAACGCCTACTATCTGCCTGGACATAACGACGAGTTGTATCCAAACGTTTCGCCCGTCAACACCTTCCGCCTGATCTTCGACGATTACTTCGGCGGCGACTATCCTCTGCTCAAGGATATTTCCTACTACTCGCCCGTGCCCAAGTTGTATCAATTCTCCGAACTTCCGAATCCCTGTGAGAAATAAATGCCAACTGTTTTGCTGACCGCCCCCTACATGCTCCCGTTCGTGGAGCGCTTCCGCCCCGTTTTCGAAAAGCACGGCCTCGACCTGATCATTCCCGACGTGCTGGAACGCATGGAGGAAGCCGACCTGCTGAAATACGCGGGCCAGTTCGACGGCGCCATCTGTGGCGACGACCGCTACACCGAACGGGTCATCGCCGCCTGCGCCCCCCGTCTCAAGGTCATCTCCAAGTGGGGGACGGGCGTCGACTCGATCGACGCCTCGGCCTGCTCCCGCTATGGTGTGGCCTTGTGCCGCACCCCCAACGCCTTCACCACCCCCGTGGCGGATTCCGTGCTGGGCTACATGCTGGCCTTCGCCCGCCGTCAGCCGTGGATGGACAGGGAGATGAAGAGCGGCAAGTGGGAGAAGATCCCCGGCAAGACCCTCAGCGAATGCACGCTGGGTGTGGTGGGCGTGGGCAACGTCGGCAAGGCCGTCGTTCGCCGCGCGCGGGCCTTCGGCATGCAGGTCTATGGCACCGACATCGTGGACATCGACCACGTCTTTGTAGGCGAGTCGGGTGTCCAGATGACCGACCTGCCAACCCTGCTGTCCAATTCCGATTTCGTCTCGATCAACTGTGACCTGAATCCCACCTCGCATCATCTGATGAACGCCGACACCTTCGCGCTGATGAAGCCGACCGCGGTCCTGATCAACACTGCGCGCGGACCCGTCGTGCAGGAATCCGCGCTGATCGAGGCTTTGCAGTCCAAACGTATTGCAGGCGCCGCCCTCGACGTGTTCGAGTTCGAGCCGCTGCCGCTCGAAAGTCCGCTGCTTCAGATGGACAACGTGATGCTCGCCCCGCACAACTCCAACTCCAGCCCCGCCGCCTGGGAACGCGTCCACTGGAACACGATCAAGAACTTGGTTGAGGGGCTGGGGATCCCTTTTTAGTACACGGATTCCACGGAAAGCACGGAGAATCTTTGGGTTGACGGAGGAGCAAATGAAGATGACGCGAAAATTCGAGGGGAAACATTCGGATATTACCGAGAAGATTTTAGGCGCCTTCTTTCAACTCCACTCCGAGCTTGGTTTCGGATTCTCCGAAAAGGTCTACGAAGTTGCACTGGAAGTCCTGCTGACCGAGATGGGCCTGGTGGTTGAACGACAAAAAGAAATCAAAGTGTATTATCATGGCCGAGTTGTCGGCGAGTACAAAGCTGACATGGTTGTCAATGGCGCGGTCCTGTTGGAGCTTAAGTCGGTGGATCGCCTGATCGAGGCGCATGATGCCCAGATGCTCAATTATCTAAAAGCCACCGAACTCGAAGTAGGCCTCCTGTTGAATTTCGGCCGTCAGGCCGAGTTTCACCGCAGGGTGTACGACAACCCGCGCAAAGGCTCACTTTCCTGGGCCAGGAATCCACAACCCTGAAACTATCCGTGCACTCAAATACTGACACCATCTTCACACGACACGGATCGTCACATTCGTCACGGCCTACCAGACTCCGTAAAACACTAAAAGTATCCGTGAACTCCGTGTCATCCGTGTACCAAAAGGAAAGAACCTCATGACTAAAACCATCCTCATCACCGGCGCAGCGGGCGGAATCGGCCGCGCAGCTGTCTCTCTCTTTGCGCAGAACGGCTGGCGCGTCATCGGCGTGGACCGTAATCCATTTGCCGCCCTGAGCGGAGCCGAAGGGTTCCCGCAGAACGGACTCTTCATCCAGGCCGATGTGGCCCGCCCCGAGGACATGCAGTCCATCTTCGAGCGGGCACATGCCTTCACCGACAGCCTGGATGCGTTGGTCAACAACGCGGCCTTGCAGGTGGCCAAGCCGCTGGTCGAGACCACCGTCGAGGAATGGGACGCGGTCATGGCGGCCAATCTGCGCTCGGTCTTCCTGGGCGTCAAGCTGGCTTATCCGTTGCTCAAGGCGCAGGGCGGAGCGGCGGTGGTCAACGTCTCGTCTGTGCATGCCGTGCAAACTTCGGCCAATATCGCCGCCTACGCCGCCTCCAAGGGCGGGATCCTGGCGCTGACCCGCGCCATGGCCATCGAGTTCGCGCCCGACCAGGTGCGCGTCAATGCCATCCTGCCCGGCGCGGTGGACACGCCCATGCTGCGCGCGGGACTCGACCGTGGCCACGTCGGCCACGGCGACATGCAGGAGCGCCTCGACAACCTGGCCCGCAAGACCGTCAACGGACGGGTGGGTCAGCCGACCGAGATCGCCCACGCCATCTACTTCCTGGCCGATAACGAACAGTCCTCGTTCATGACGGGCCAGGCGCTGGTGGTCGACGGCGGCGCAACGGCGAGGTTGAGCACGGAATAACCCATGAAACAAACCCTCAAAAACCTTCTCCCTTCTCCCGTCCTGCAAACCGTCAAGAATACGTATGACGCCATCCGCCGATTGCCGCAGGTGCCAGACGCCTACCTGCATCCCTGGCGGCGCAAGAGCCGCGGGCGCATGTACGAGTATCGGAACATCCACGCGGGCAAACGCTGCTTCATCATCGGCAACGGGCCCAGCCTCAAGCAGACCGACCTCTCGAAGCTCAAGGATGAATATACCTTCGGGATGAATCGCATCTACCTGATGTTCCCCGAGCTGGGATTCACCACCACCTACTTCGCCTCGATCAACGACCTGGTCATCGAGCAGTGCGCCGAGGAGATCGCCGCCCTGCCCATCCCCAAGTTCCTGGCCTGGCATTCCAACCGCCACTTTCAGCGCCTGCCCGAGGACCTGGTCTTCCTCTACACTACCTACACGGGTCCGCAGTTTGCCTACGACCTGACCCGTCGCGTCTGGGAGGGGGCCACCGTCACCAACGTGGCGCTGCAACTGGCCTTCTACATGGGCTTCGAGCAGGTCATCCTGATCGGCGTGGATCACAACTTCACCAGCAAGGGCGACGCCAACAAGACCGTCGTCTCGGACGGGGATGACCCGAATCATTTCGATCCGCGTTACTTCGGCAAGGGCTTCCGCTGGCAACTGCCCGACCTCGACACCTCCGAGATCGGCTATGCCCTGGCGCGTGACGCCTACCACAAGGCGGGACGTCAGGTGCTGGATGCGACCGTCGGCGGCAAGCTGACCATCTTCCCCAAAGTCGACTACAATTCCCTCTTCGAATGAAAACCTCACCTTTTGTTGGACCCCGCGCCTGGCTCCCGTTCCTGATCCTGCTTCTCGCCCTCGGCGGGACTCTGCGCCTGCTCGACCTGACCGATCCTCCGCTGGACTTCCACCCCTCGCGCCAGTTGCGCAACTCCCTCGTCGCCCGCGACATCTACTACCACCTGCTGCCGGACACGGATGCACATACCCTGGCGTTGACCGAGTCCTTCCGCCGCTCGGTGGGGCAGTATGAACCGCCCATCATCGAGACCCTGGTCGCCTGGACCTATCGTCTGACGGGCGGCGAAAATCTCGCCATTCCGCGCCTCTGGGAATCCCTGTTCTGGCTGCTGGCGGGCGTGGCCCTGTTCGACCTGCTGCGCCGCGCCGTCTCGCCCTGGGCCGCGCTTGGAGCCCTGGCCTTTTACCTCGTCCTGCCCTTCTCCGTGCAGGCCAGCCGCTCCTTCCAGCCCGACCCGCTGATGACCTCCGCCTTCGTGGTCGGGATTTACTTCCTCTATCGCTGGTCGGAATCGTACGCGTTGAGCGATGCGGGCGAAGCCCGTAACGTTGAAGCACTTCAGTGGCGCTTCGCCTTGCTTGCCGCCCTCTTCCTCGGCTTTGCCACGCTGGTCAAGGTGGTGATCGCCTTCTTCGTGGGCGCGGCGGCGGTCGCGCTGGTGCTGTTCACTCTCGGCTGGAAGTTCTGGAAGTCGAAGCAGGTCTGGGCGATGGCCGCCGCGATGATCGCGCCCGCCTTTGTCTTTTATGTGCTGCTACACTCAGGCCGCTCGACGGAGTATTTCTTCAGTTGGTCGGCGGCGCTGGTCCAGTTAATCACCACCACGGACTTTTACTCGAAGTGGCTGGCTTTCCTCGGCAGCCTGTTCGGGCTGACGGTGATCTTCGCGGCACTGGCGGGGACCTTCCTCGTCCAGCCGCGCCTGCGCTGGCTGCTGGTCAGCTTGTGGATCGGCTACCTGGCCTACGGCCTGACGCTCCCGTTCCAGATGTACACGCACAGCTATTATCACATCCAATTGATCCCCATGATTGCGCTGGGGCTGGCCGGGGCGTTGAATCCGCTTTTCGAGGCGGCGGCAGGCCAGGGTCGGATGGTACGGGCGGCTTTCGTCGCGGTGATCCTGGCCGTGGTCGGATATCAAGCCTGGGTGGCACGCTCGATCCTCGTCGCAGAGGATTTCCGCCACGAGCCCGCCATCTGGGCCCAGATCGGAGAGGCCATCCCCGCGAACGCCGAGGTCATTGGCCTGACGCAAGAATATGGATTCCGGCTGATGCTGTGGGGCTGGCGCAAGATCGACCAGTGGCCCGTGACCAGTGACCTGGCCGAACTGCGCGGTTCGGACACGGATGCCGCTGCGCATTTCGATGTCCTCACCGAGGGTGAGGATTATTTCCTCGTCACGGCCTTTGGACAATTGGAGAAACAGCCCGCCCTGAAGAAGATTTTGGATCAGTATCCCGTGGCCGCCGAAGGCGACGGGTTCGTGCTGTACGACTTGAAGAAATAGGACGCAGACGAGACTGCCCATAAGCATGGCGGTCTGTCACCCTGCCTCGACTCCACGATCATCCCATGACCCGCATTTCGATCATCACCCCTTCCTATAACCAGGCTGCCTACCTCGAACAAACCCTGCGTTCTGTGCTCGAGCAGAATGTGCCTGGTATGGAATACATCGTCATCGACGGCGCCTCGACCGACGGCAGTGTGGAGATCATCCAGCGCTACGCCGCCCGACTCGCGTATTGGATCTCCGAGAAGGATCGCGGCCAGGCCGAAGCCATCAACAAGGGCTTTGCGCGCGCGAAGGGCGAGATCGTGGCCTGGCTCAACTCGGATGACTATTACCTGCCGGGCGCTGTCGCTGCCGCGCTAAAAGCCTTCGACGAGAATCCCGATGCCGTCCTGGTCTACGCGGATATGCTGGCCGTGGACGAACACGGCCAGACCACCAACGAACTCAAGTACCGATCCCTCACGCTGGAAGACCTGTTGAGCTTCCAGATCATCGGGCAGCCTGCCGTCTTCATGCGCCGTTCCGCGCTGGAAAAGGCGGGCGGACTTGACCTCAACTTCCACCTGTTGCTCGATCACCTGCTCTGGATTCGCATCGCCCAACAGGGGCGCATCCTGCACATCAACCAGACCTGGGCGGCGGCTCGTTATCACGCCGAGGCCAAGAACCGCGCTCAAGCGGCTGGGTTCGGGCGTGAGGCCTTCCGCATTTTGGACGTGGTGGCGCAGGATGCGGCTCTTGCACCGGCGCTGGCCCGGGTCCGACGACGGGCGACCGCCTCCGCCCATCGCGTGGACGCGCGCTACCTGCTCGACGGCGGACAGCCTGCTGCGGCGTTGACCGCCTGGATGCGGGCGCTGGTGATCCATCCGCCCACGGCGCTGGCCCGTCTCAACCTGCTGGCCTCGTCCCTGCTCGCCCTGAGCGGATTGGGCCGCCTGCGGGAGGCCATCCTAGCCTGGCGAAAGTCCATGCTAAAATTACGCCCGTGAGGTGACATGCTCCAGCGACTCTTCAAGCGTCCGCCCGACCGCGAAACCCTGCTTGCCATTCTATTCTTTGCCCTGAACGTTTTTCTGGTCTTTAGCATCTTCATCCCTATGATGCGCGACATCAATACCTGGGATGAGTCCGTGTACGTCAACACGGGCCGCAGCCTGGTGCGGGGGGAACTGCCGCCTTTTTCCCGTAATCCTTTGATCGGTTTGTTTTACGCCGCCCTATATTTGATCTTCAGCGGTTCGCCCTTCTGGATGTTGTACAGCATCTCGTTGGGACGTTTTCTTCTCTTTGGTTTGATGTGGCTGAGCGCCTACCTGATCGCCCGTCAGTTCGCCAGGTCCATGCCGCCGCTGGCCATGGCGGGACCGCTCCTGCTGTTCCCCGTGCTGGTGGACATCCTGCTCAACCCGAGCGATGCCCTCTTCGCGGCGCTCTCGGGCTTCGCCCTCTGGCAGGTGCTCGGCTTCTACAACGACCAGGACCGTTCCCATTTGTGGAAGGCGTCCCTGTTCCTTGGGTTGGCAGCCCTCTCCCGCAACGACGGGTTGGTGCTGTTCGTCATCTTCCTGTTCCTGGCGGCGTTGATCGTCCGCTCGGTCCGTTGGGACTTCCGCTGGCTGCTTCCCGCCGTGATCCCATTCGCCGCGCTGGTGGGCGGATACCTGCTCCTCTTCGCGGCGGTCACGGGCGGGTTCGAAGTGGGTACCATGCAGCGTTCCTACGTTGCCTTTCAGCAGGGACAGTCTGTCGATTACAAACGCGAGCCTGATTGCCAGCAGAAATTGCTGAAGTGTGCTGTGCTGAAGGCCCAGGAGTTATACGGGACGGGCGAAGAGAACGGGTACTCCGTCTTCCATGCCATCAGTCGCAATCCGCAAGCCTTTGCCAGCCGCCTCACCAGGATCCTCGGCGCACTGCCCTCGCTGGTGGTGGACACCTTCGGCAAGCGCATGATCTTCCTCGCCCTGATCCTGGCGGCGCGCGGCATCTGGGAATTGCTCGCCAAGCGAAAATACCTCCTGTTGGCCATCCTGCTCTTGTGGATGACCCACCTCGGCGTGTACTTCCTGACCTTCTTTCGCATCGGCTATATTCGCACCATTTATTTTGTCCCCTTCCTGCTGATCGCCCTGGGCGCGTACGCCTTCGTGCAGGACATGTCCCAGCGTAGGCGGGCATACGTGCTGATCGGTCTCTTCCTGACCGTGACCATCGCCGCCGTTTTCCTGGATGTCCGCGCCCTGTACTTCACTACCGCGCTCCTGGCCGCGGCGCTGTTGGGAATCCACCTCTTCCAGACGACCACCACGGATGGGCCCTCCCTTGCGACGATGGGGTTGCTGTCTCTCCTGGCCGTCGGCCTGATCCTGCGTCCGATCTTCGATCCCCCCGTGGGGCGGGACCTGTCGCAAGGCGCTGAAGAGCAGGCCCTGCTCGTCATGGTGGACAGCCTGCCGAAAAACACCACCGTGGCGGCAGGATCCCCGGGCGGCGTATGGGCGGCGGATATGGAGTTCGAGGATCTCGGCGGCGACGAATATTACGCAGTCACGTCTCCTGCTGAATTGCATGACCTGCTGGTGCAAAAGGGCATCACCGCCGTGTATGTAGATAGCTCGCTCTCGAACGCCAACGAGCCCATTTGGAAGTTGATCGAGTCGCAGCTCGACCAGTATTACACCACCGCTTATTCCGGGCGGGAGGGTTCCATCCGCCTCCTGTTGGTGAAATGAAGCTGACCGCCTGGAACCGACTCCGCCCGATGCTGCTGCTCGTCCTCCTGCTGGGACTGGGCCTCGCGATCCGCATCTACGACCTGACCGACCTGCCGTTGGATTTTCATCCCACCCGCCAGTTATTGTCGCTCATCAAGGCGCGCGGGATGTACTATCAAGGCCGCGGTGACGTGCCCGAGTGGCAGCGTCAGTTCGCCGTGCAGCAGTGGAAGTCCAAGGCCGAGATCGAGCCTGAGATCGTCGAGCGGCTGACGGCCTTCACCTACCGCATCACGGGTGAGCAGGTCTGGGTGGGGCGGCTGTACTCGATCCTGTTCTGGCTGATCGGCGGACTCTTCCTTTACTTCCTGGCGCGAGACCTGGTCTCGGAGGCGGGCGGGTTGGCCGCGCTGGCCTTCTATCTCTTCCTGCCATATGCCGTGTTTGCCAGCCGTTCCTTCCAACCCGACCCGCTGATGGTGACGTTCATCATCGCTTTCTGGTGGGCGGTGAATCGCTGGGCAAAGTCCACGGAACCGCGAAGCGGCGAGGGGCGCGAAACGGACAAAAAAGAATCTTCACGCTCTCCCTTTCTTCGCGGTGAATCTTTTTGGGCCATCCTTGCGGGCCTCCTCGGCGGGCTGGCCATCCTCGTCAAGTTCTCGGCGGTCTTCTTCGTGCTGGGTGGTGGATTGGGCGCGGCCCTGAGCGCGCTCTCGCTCAAAAATGCGATTCGCCGTCCTCAGGTGTGGACGATGGCATTGCTGGGTGTGTTGCCTGGCGCGGCGTATTTCGTCTACGGGGTGTATATTGCGGGCTTTCTCGGCCAGCAATTCAGCGGACGTTTCATCCCGTCGCTGCTGGTCAGCCCGACCTTCTATTTCAACTGGCTGTCCACGCTCAACCATGTGATGGGGTTGGGCTTTGCGCTGGCGTTGCTGGGTATTTTCTTTTTCCGCAAGCGCGGATTCATCCTCGGGTTGTGGGGCGCGTACTTTGCCTATGGCCTGTATTTCGATTATCACATCTGGTCGCATGACTATTACAACCTGCCGCTCCTGCCGCTGGCGGCGCTGTCGCTGAGTCCGCTGGGGGCGTGGGTGCTGGCTCGTTTGACGGAATCCACTGCGGGGTCCAGATGGATGCGCGGGTTGTCGATGGCGGTGCTGGCCCTGGGCCTGGTCAGCGTCCTGTGGGACGTGCGCTCCACGCTCAAGTCCGTCGACTATCGGCCCGAGGCTTCCATGTGGGAGTCCATCTCCCAGACGCTCGGTCCCGGTGCGCGCGTGGTGGCCCTGACTCAGGATTACGGTTCGCGGCTGGCCTATTGGGGCTGGCTGGATTCGGCACAATGGCCTGTGGCGGGCGACCTTTCGTATCATGAAGACCTGCGTGGCGCGCAGGCCGACTTCGACGAACGGTTCAAGAACCTGGCGTCCAAGCGTGATTTCTTCCTGGTGACCCTGCCCGACGAGTTGAAAGCGCAGCCGATGTTGAAAGAACGCCTTGCCGCCTATCCGATCTTTGCAGAAGGAGATGGCTATGTCATCTACGACCTCCGATAACCCGCGCCCGATTTTGGTGACGGGCGCGCATCGCAGCGGCACGACCTGGGTGGGCAAGATGCTGGCCGCTGAAGATGGCGTGGCCTACATCAGTGAGCCGCTCAACGTGCTGCATCGGCCTGGCGTGTTTCGCGCGCCTGTCAAGCATTGGTACACCTACATCGCTGCTGAGAACGAGGCTGAGTATCTGCCCGCTTTTCGCGAGTTGCTTGATTATGATTATCACCTGTTGAGCGAGTTGCGCTCCATCCGTTCGCGCAAAGACTTCCTGCGCATGGTCCGCGATTATCATAGCTTCTTCATTGGCAGCATCCACGGCGAGCGGCCGCTGCTCAAGGACCCGTTTGCAGTCTTCTCGATGCCGTGGTTCGCCGCGCGGCTGAATTGTCAGGTTGTGGTGACGGTGCGGCATCCTGCCGCGTTCGCCAGCAGCCTCAAGCGCCTGAACTGGAGCTTCGACTTCCGCGATCTGCTCGATCAGCCGCTGCTGATGCGCGATCACCTCGAAGCCGACCGTACCGACATGGAATCCATGCCTGCCGACGACATCATCGGTCAGGCCGCGCTGCTGTGGCGGGTCATCTACCGCACCGTGCATCGGGACCATCAGGCGGATCCCGCCATTCAGGTCGTCCGCCACGAGGATCTCTCTCTCGACCCCGTAGGCGGGTACCGTTCCCTATACGGAGCCCTCGGCCTGGAGTTCACTCCGCGCGCCGAGAAGGACATCCTCAACTCCAGCAGTTCCGAAAACCCGACCGAGCTTTCGAAGAATAAAACGCACTCGGTGAAACTCGACAGCCGCGCCAACCTGTACAACTGGAAGAAGCGCCTGACGTCTGAAGAGATCCATCGCATCCGCTCGTTGACCGAGGACGTGGCGCATCTGTTCTACTCGGATGTACAGTGGGAGTGACCGTGAAGCCGCCCGCCTTGCCCACCGTTTCGATCATCACGCCGTCATTCAATCAGGCGCGTTATCTGGAGTCCACCATTCAATCGGTGCTGACTCAGGATTATCCGCGCATTGAATACATCATTGTAGACGGCGGCTCGACCGACGGCAGCGTGGACATCATCAAAAAATATGCCGACAAACTTGCCTGGTGGGTGAGTGAAAAGGATAAAGGTCAGACCGATGCCATCAACAAGGGCTTTGCCCGTGCCACGGGCGGAATCCTGGCCTGGCTCAACTCAGATGACACCTACGAGCCCCGCGCGGTTGGCGAGGCTGTGAAATATCTGCTAGACCATCCCGAGGTGGGCATGGTCTACGCGGATTGCAATTACCTCAACGAAGACGGTCAGGTGCTGGGAAAATTCCCTGCCGCGCAGACCGATTATGCGCGCCTGCGTCAGGGCTACGTTCACATCCCACAGCAGACCATGTTCTTCCGCGCCGAACTGTGGAAGCAGGTTGGTCCGCTCGACCCATCATTCTACTTTGCGATGGACTACGACCTGTGGACGCGCATTGCTTCCAAGACTGAGATCAAATACCTGGCTGGCCAGACCTGGGCCAACTTCCGCATGCATGCTTCGGGCAAGAGCACTGTCGCGGATGACCGTTGCTGGCCTGAGATGCTCAAGGTTCACTATCGTGACGGTGGTTCGTTCTTCGCGCCCATCGTGGCAAAATATTATGTCCGCAAGCTGGTGGCTCCCATGTGGAACTGGCGGCGGCGGAAGATATTGAAAATATAGTTCGCGCTGAGCGAAGTCGAAGCGCCATTGTGAATGTCCTTCGACTCCGCTCTGAACGAAAGGCTTTTATGAATCCCCTCTTTTCTCCTCCTTCCCTCGATGACTTGACTCGTCTGCTCAAGGCCTGGCGCTTCTGGCTTCTGGCTGCGGTGATCGGCGCGCTGATCGGCGCGGCGGTCTATACCATCGTGCCGCCGCCGTATCGCGCGCGGGCCACGGTCAACGTGGACTTCAACCTCGAGACTGCCTGGCCGCAGGAAACGGACCGCCAGCAGTTCTATTATCTTGAACGCGAGACGCGCAAGCTGGAGGAGATCGCCTGGTCGGATTCTGTCTTGCAGGTTGTCGCTGATGCAGATGGGAAGATGACAGTCCGCGAGCTGCGCGAGGGCAAGCTGCAACTCAGTCAACCTGCTGAGGCAGGCTGGCATTTCTTTGTCGATGATAAGGATGCGAAACGGGCCGAGGTGCTGGCTTCTACGTGGGTCGAGTCTTTTGTGAAGGCTGCGCAGGCTAATGTCGGCGCACAGGATGGGTTGAACGCGGCCATCCAGATCGAAGCGACTCAGGTAAGTAATTTACCCAAACAGCGCAGCGTTCCGCTCAGTGGATATCTGTTGGCGGGGACGGTGGGAGCGTGGTTGTTAGGCGCGTTGGGGATGCTGTTCTTTGAACCACGAAGACGCGAAGCAAAATGAAAGTCTCTCTGAACTCTGTGTTGAAGTTCTTATGGGCCGCGGCGCTGGTGACCTTGCCCGTCACTAGTTTCCGTTGGTTCCCATTCCTCGGGGACAGCACGCTGGTTCGCCCGCTGGCGTTGTATCCGCTGGCGCTGCTGTTGCCCCTCCTGCTGATCCAGGCCATTCGGCGGCAGCGCCCCTTCCCGTGGGCGGGGAGTGCGATCCTGCTGGGGGTGTTCGCCGTGGCCGTTTTGGCGGCGACCAGCTTCGGGGTCCTGATCGATCCCATCCCACTGCGCGGACAAACTTATCTCGGGCGCGCCGTCCGTGCGTTGGTGACGCTGGTCATCGGGCTGGTGTTCTTCGTCGCCGCCATATGGATGAACCGCGACGAGGATGAGGTCAAGTTCACGCTGCGCTGGGCGCTGGCGGGTTTTGGCCTGGAACTGGCCTGGAGTGCGCTGCAGGCGGTGACGTTCTACACGGGCCTGCTCAACAAGGAGATGGTCACGCACTGGCAGTTGGCGTTTTCGATGCGCGAATTGGTCCGCACGAATCGCATCTCGGGCCTGGCTTACGAGCCTGCCTGGCTGGCGGGTCAGATCGTGACGATGTATTTGCCGATCCTGTTCGCGGCGCTGCTGACGAAGACGCACCTGACGCGCTTCCGCTGGCTGGAGCCTGTGTTGTTGGGTCTGTCTGCTCTCTTGCTGCTGGCGACCTACTCGCGCGGCGGAATCCTGATTGGCATGGGTGTGGCGGGACTGGTCTTCCTGCTGGTGGGGCGCGAACATTTGCGCGCCGCGTGGACCTGGTACTTTGGCGGCTTCCGTCAGGGCTGGCTGGTGCGGGTTGGGATGATCGTGTTGCTGGTGGCCGTGCTGGCGGGTTCGTTCGCCTTCCTCGGCAGGAAGAATTATTTCCGCCGCTTGTGGGACATCTCCGCCGATAGTTTGAGCGAATACCTGGTCGACATCAACGTGGGCGGGCGTAGTGCGTATGCCACGGGCGCGATGGCCGCCTACGACGAGCATCCGATCTTTGGCGTGGGTCTGGGCGCGAGTGGATTCTGGATCTACAACCACCTGCCCGACTGGACCCTGACCACGGTGCCCGAAGTGGCGAAACAGCTCAGTCCCGAGAGCAACCTGTACCCGAACCCGAAGAATCTCTATGTGCGTCTGCTGGCCGAGACGGGACTGGTTGGCTTCGTCTTCTTCTTCATCTATTTACTTTCTTCCCTGGCAGATTCCCTGAGTCTGTTGCGGCGCGGACCGTTCTTTCGCTTCCTCGGCATTGCAGGACTTTTTGCATGGCTGGCAATTGCCCTGTATAATGTGACCCAGGATTCACTGGCCACGCCGAATCTCTGGATCCTTCCAGGCATCGTGGCGGGGATTTCACTCTCAACCTCATCCCTTGCCCCTCTCAATGAGGAGGGGAAGGTTAAGGAGACTGCATGATCGTTTTGTCTGTTGGGATGCCGCGCGCTGGATCAGGCTGGCACTACAACTTGATCCACGACCTGATGAAGACCACAGGCTGCGCTGACGCGCGCGACATTCGTGAAAAATACGGGCTTCAGAAAATACTTACCGAGGTAAATTGCAACATTGGCGTGTTGTCGGCGCGGCGACTGGGAATGGTGACCGTGCCCGCGCTGCTGGGCAATACCTTTGTCATCAAGGCCCATGCGGGTCCGACCAACGCCTCGCGCACGCTCCAGGCCCTGGGCCGGCTGCGCATCACCTATATTTACCGCGACCCGCGCGATGCCATGCTTTCCGCCTTTGACTATGGTCAGCGTGCGCTGGCCAAGGGACATCCCAACGCCTTTTCACATCTGACTGATTTCCAGAAGAGCCTGGATTTCATGATGGACTATGTTCGCATCTGGCAGAAATGGATGCAGGAAAAGAACGTGTTGGTGGCGCGCTACGAGGATTTGCTGACGAGTTACGATGCCGAGTCCGCCCGTTTGGTCGGATTCCTCAAATTGGACGGGACCAGCCCTGAGGTCCGCGCGGTGGTGGAACAGTATCGCCCAGGTGCCAATGACGGTCAGCAGGGGCTGCATTATTACAAGGGCAAGATCGGCCGCTTCCGCGAGGCTTATACAGCTGAGCAGCAGGCTACCCTCAAATCCAAACTTGGGTCATATTTAGAGAAAATGGGCTACGAAGCTTGACCTGTGTCAGGTGTAACTTTCTTGTAATGCCGACGGTTCGTTCGCGTTAGACTTTTGGAATATCATTGAACAATGCGTAGGTTCGACACCCCCTACATCGCAGACTGGTTCGCCATCTCCCTGCGCTGGATCGTCCTGATCAGCCTGGTGGCCGCTTTAGGGTTGGGCCAGGCATTGACGTTGACGACCGTCTTTCCGTTGGCGCTGATGATCCTCTGGAATCTGGCGATGACCAGCATCACCAGCCTGAATTATCGCGTCACCAACCACCGCATCGTCAATGTGATGGCCGATTTTTTAACGGGGGCAATCTTCTTCTGGGTGCAGGGTGGGCTGGACGGCGTCGCCTGGTGGGTGGGCCTGTACACGATCCTCACGGCGGCCATCTATTATGAATTCTGGGGTGCCGCACTTTCAGCCGCAGCCTATGTGGTCCTGTTCTATCTGAACCTCTTCATCCTGGGGACTTCCACCCAACCCATCGCACTGATCAAATCCCTGGTTCTTTTGTTGGTGGGCGTCTTGTTCGGCTTTTTAGGACGTCAGGTCATTGTTCGCATGAGGCGGATGCGCCTCAACTGGCTGGATGCCGAGGAAAAGAAACGGAACATCCAGACCGATCGCCTGCGCGCCATCTACGAGCTGACCTCCACCCTGGCGGCGACTCTCAGTTACAAGCGCGTGCTCAACTCTGCACTGGACATGGCCTTCACCGCCCTGACGCCTGACCCCGAGGAAGCCGCCAAGGACCGCCTGGTGGGAGCCGTGTTGCTCTTCAAGGGCGGCCTGCTGCAGACTGAGTCGGCGCGGCGTTTCACCAATGCCGATCTGCGCGTGACGTTCCACGGCAGCGAGGGCATCCTCAAGCACGTGTTCGACGAGGGCGAGCCGATCCTCTCGCGCGACATCGGCTACGACCCTGAACTCGGACGGGTGGTGGCCCTGCGCAGTTGCACCATCGCGTACTGTTTCCCCTTGCGCAGCGGATTCAACGTCTACGGCGCGATGCTCTTTGCACATCCCGACGCAAACTACTTCACCCCCGACCGCAAAGACCTGCTCGACATCATCGGCCGTCAAGCCGTTATTGCCATCCAGAACGCCAGGCTGTATCAGGACCTGGTCGAGGAGAAAGAGCGCATGGTGGAGGTGCATGAAGAAGCGCGCAAGAAATTGGCGCGTGACCTGCATGATGGCCCCACCCAGTCTGTGGCGGCCATGGCCATGCGCATCAACCTGGTGCGGCGCATGGTGCAAAAGGATACCAAGGCCGCGGGCGAGGAACTCGTCCGCCTGGAGGAATTGGCCCACCGTACCACCAAGGAGATCCGTCACATGCTCTTCACGCTGCGGCCGCTCATCCTGGAGTCGCAGGGCTTGAAGGCTGCCTTGCAGGCCATGGCCGACAAGATGCGCGAGACCTTCAGCCAGGAGGTTGCCATCGAACTCGACGAGCGCGTCGTCTCACAGATGGAGATGGGCAAACAGGGCGTGGTCTTCTACATCGTGGAAGAGGCGGTTAATAACGCCCGCAAACACGCCAACGCCCCGGTCATCTGGGTGCGACTCCGCTCGGTGGAATCCAGCGTGGCCTTGTTGGAGATCATCGATAACGGTGCGGGCTTCGATGTGGCGGCTGTCAATTCCTCGTATGACAATCGCGGCAGCCTTGGCATGGTCAACCTGCGTGAGCGGACCGAGTTGATCAATGGTCTGCTCAATATCAAGTCCGCGCCCGGGCAGGGGACGACCGTGCAGGTCTACATCCCGTTCAGCGAAGAAGCTGCCGACCGTCTGCGCGGCGGCCTTGTGAAGTAACATGCCCACTGCCGCCGGCCTGTATTATTTCGCTCACGAAGCGGAAGTCACCGCCCGCCCGCCCGTTATTTTGATCCATGGCGCGGGCGGCACGCATTTAAACTGGCCGCCGCAGATTCGCCGCCTTGACGGTCAGCCCATTCTGGCCGTGGACCTGCCCGGACACGGAAAATCCGACGGGGTCAGCAGGCAGGTCATCAGCGAGTATGCGGCGGATATCCTTACCTTCATGGATATGCTCAAGATGCGTACAGCGATTCTTGTCGGTCATTCGATGGGCAGTGCCATTGCACTGTCCATTGCCATCCAATCACCGAAACGCGTGCTTGGGCTGGGCCTGCTCGGAAGTGGCGCGCGTCTCTCGGTGAGCCCCAGCTTGTTGCAAAGCGCTGCCGATCCGGCTACGTTTCTCTCCGCCGTGCAGCGCGTGACCGAATATTCTTACAGCCAGCAAGCCGACCCGAGACTGAAAGAACTGGGCGAGAAGCGCATGGCTGAGACTCGTCCGCCTGTGCTGTATGGGGATTTCCTGGCCTGTGACGGATTCGACGCTTCGGCGGATCTGCCGCACATCCACGCCCCGACCCTGCTCCTGGTTGGCGAACAAGACAGGATGACGCCGCCCCGTCTGTCCCGTGCGCTGAACGAGCAGATTCCACGCTCACGCCTGGTCACCCTGCCCGATACAGGGCACATGCTGATGCTCGAACAGCCTGACCTTGTGGCGGCGCACCTAGCCGAATTCTTCCACTCCATCCCCTACCAGATCGGACAATAAAAAACTCCAGCATCGCTGGAGTTTTTTTCTACTTGTTTCCAAACAGGTCCGCCAAAATTGGCCTGGCTGCCTGGGCTGCGCGCGCGCGGTGACTGAGACGGTTCTTCTCTGCTGCAGGCAGCTCGGCCATGGTTTGACCCAACTCGGGCAGGAAGAAGATCGGGTCGTAGCCGAATCCGCCCGAGCCGCGCTCCTCGGGGATGATCTCGCCGGGACAGTTCCCCTCGGCGAGCTGTACAGATCCCTCGGGTGTGGCGATGGCAATGGTGGCATGGAAATGCGCCGTCCACGGATGCGGTTTCCCTGTCAGCTTTTCGAGCAGGTAGGCACGTCGGTCCGCATCGGTGGCGCCTGGCTTGGACGAATAGCGCGCGGAATAGATGCCGGGCGCGCCGTCCAACGCGTCGACTTCTAGGCCCGAGTCGTCGGCCAGGGCGATCAGTCCGCTGGTGCGGGCGAAGGCCAGGGCCTTCTTGGCGGCATTCTCTTCGTAGGTGGAACCGTCCTCTTCCACCTCGAGGGTGAGACCGATCTGGGTGGGGGTGACCAATTCCACGTGCAGATCCGAGAGGATTTCCTGAAGTTCGCGGACCTTGCCCTGGTTGTTGGTGGCGATGAGTAGTCGATGATTCATGTTCGATCCTTGATGGTTTGAATGGCCCAGGCGGCGTGTTCGCGCACCAGCGGCTCGGGATCTTCGCGCGCCGATTCTAACGCAGGCAGGGCGGATTCGTCACCCAGATTTCCGAGGGCCACGCTGACGTTACGCAGATAGCCGCGTCGTTTGGCACGCTTGACGGGGCTGTCCTTGAAAGCGCGGTTGAAGGCTTCGGGTGTCAGGACCAGGTCATCGGTCAGGGTGCGGAGTGGGATCAACTTTTCGAAGGCGGGATCAGCCTCGGGGGCGAAGCGATTCCACGGGCAGACCTGCTGGCAGACGTCGCAGCCGAAGACCCAGTGTCCCATTTGGGCCCTCAGGTCTTCAGGAATCTCACCCTTGTTTTCGATGGTCAGGTACGAGATGCAGCGGCGCGCATCGAGGGTGCGGTTGGGCAGGATGCATTGGGTGGGACAGGCGTCGAGGCAGCGTGTGCAGGTACCGCACTGGTCGGTGGAGAAAGGCGGGTCGGGGTCGAGTTCGAGGCCGAGCAGAATCTCGGACAGGAAGAAGGTGGAGCCGAGGCGCGGGTTGATCAGGCAGGTGTTCTTTCCGATCCAGCCGAGACCCGCACGTTGCGCCAGATCCCGTTCGAGGATGGGTCCTGTGTCAGTGTACCAGCGGTTGGGGACGGGATGCCCGACCTGTTCCTCGATGAATGCAACCAGTTGCTGCATGCGTTCGGGCAGGACGAGGTGATAATCCTTGCCCCAGGCGTAGGCGGCGATCCCCCCCTGTGGTTCTCCCATTTCCTGAGAACCGGAAATGGATGGACGTGTTGCCGGATTATAGGGGGTGCCCAGCACGAGGATGGACTGGCACTCGGGCAGGATCAGGCGCGGGTCGGCGCGGCGGGCGCGGGAGGTCTCGTCCGCGAGGTAGGCCATCGTCCCGTGGTGGCCTTCCGCCAGCCAGCGCTCGAAAGTGGAGAGATGTTGGGGGGGCGCAGGTAACGTAACGCCGACCAGGGCGGACCCCAGTCGGCGTGCTTTGTTTTTGATGGTGAGGGTGAGCGTCTCGCTCAAAGCCTTACTTCACGAGGATCTTGACGTATACCGGCTTCCCGAAGGGAATGCCCTTTGAGTTGGCCATCTGCCAGGCGCTGAGGTATTCCCCAGCTTTGTCGGGAGCCTTGAAGGAGACCGAGACTTCCACTTCCTGTCCGATCTCGACCACGCCCGCCAGCGGCTGGGCCACACCAGACATGCGGTCTGTGTAATTGGCATATACCAGGCCATACCCGGCACCCCATACGCAGGAGCCTGTGTTCTTGACCTTCCAGGTCTTGACGAATTCCTGGCCGGGCGTCATGGTCGTGCCGTCGGGGATGTTGACATCCACCGTGGCGGCATCGAAGCTCATATCGTCGCACAGGATCTGAGTCGGGGTCACGGTGACGGCCACGCCGCTGGCGTCGGTCACCACCGGCAGGACGACACCTTCCGTGGGGGTGGGCGGCTCGAGA
Organism: Chloroflexota bacterium; assembly: GCA_016191845.1. Classification (GTDB taxonomy): domain Bacteria; phylum Chloroflexota; class Anaerolineae; order Anaerolineales; family Villigracilaceae; genus JACPVF01. Next base: position 82,428 of record JACPVF010000007.1, on the reverse strand, counting down.
GTGGGTGTCTCGCTGGGCAGCGGCTCGGGCGTGGATGTGAAGGATGCAGCGGTCAGCGTGATCTCCGCCACCACGGTCTGCGCGGCGGATGTGCTAAGGGCGGCGACATCGGGCGTGGGGGCGGCGGGCGTGCCCGCACCACAGGCGCTCAATATCAAGGCGGTGATGATGGTCAGCGAAAAGATGGTCAGTTTCTTCATTGTTGCCTCCGAATCTTGCCGAAAGTGGGGCGGGGAATCAGGGCTATTTCTTCTTTACTTCGATCTTGTAGCACAGGAAAGTGCCAAAGTAGTAGCCTTTGTCGTCGCGCATGCGCCAGCAGCCTTCATAGGTACCCGGCGCAATGTGCGCGGTGAGGAGCACGGTGAAGTTGACGGTCTCGCCGGGGTCCACGAATTGATTACGGGTCTTGATGGGCAGGTCGTAACCATCCATCTTGTCGCCCGCCACGAAGACGAGCGAATAACCCTCGTCCCAGGTGCAGGTGCCGTTGTTCTTGACTGCCCAGGTCTTCTCGAAGTCTTCGCCGGGCTTCATCACGGTCCCGTCGGGGACGGTCACATCAGCGATGTAGACCGAAGAGTTGCACTGGGGGCCAGAGACGGTGGGGGTGAAGAGCGAGATGGGTGTCAACCCGGGGGTGCCCGGGGTGCCAATTGGCGTCAGACCCAGGCCGACAGGGGTCCCCTGTCCAGCAGCCGGCTGGCCAGGAATCAGCGTGAACGTGGGCAGCGATGTATTGGTGGGGATGGCGGTCGGTGGGACGGCCAGGGCGGTCTGAGTTTGTTTGACGTTGAAATCCGCGATCAGCGTCTGGGCAGCCGAGGTGTACACGACGCTAACGTCCACGGTGGGTGCGGGCGTGGCTCCGATGTTACAGGCTGTCAGGGCAAGGATGGCCGTGGAAGCGATGGCCAACCAGGCCAGTTTCTTCAAGCGCATGTTCGGGTACCTCCATTTGATTTATCTCATTATAACGCACGTCTAGGGCCCAGGAGTGACGCTGGGCGTCGCGGTGGGCGTGCTGGTACTTGTGGGCGAGGCCGTGCTGGTGGGTGTCGCCGACGGTGTGGGGGTGAATGTGACCGTGGGCGAGGCGGTGCGGGTGGCGGTGACACTGGGGGTGATGGACGGGGTCAGGGTGGCGGGAGGTGGCCCCATGCGGACGATGCGCGGCGCCACCCAAATGGCTTCGTCATCCCGCGGGGACCCGTTGGCGGATACCGTCAAAATGAATTTTCCCGTCAGCCCGGCCAGCGCGCTCAGGTCCAGGTCCACTGTGTAGTACTGGCCTTCATAGACCTCACGCCACGAGCCCAGGTTGTAGGTCTGGCCGCCGCTCTTAAAGTCGAGGCGAAAGATCACGTCGCAGCGATCGCGGTTGTAACGGCAGCTCAACAGCGTGCGGAAACGGTCCCCGTTCTGTACGGTGATGGCAGGGTAGGTGCCCGAGATCAGGCCGTTGTTGTTGTTCTTGGGCACGGTCAACAAACTGGGCTCGTCGGCCTTGTTGCCGTTCTCCAGTTTTGGGTTCTGAATCTGGAGCACATAGCCGCGTTCGTCATCCTCCGAGCCGGGGCACGGCAGGGAGGTGTTGTTGTTCTCCCACGAGGCATCACACATGCGGGCTACGAAGTCATAGGCAGCATGGACCGGGCCCTTGACGGTGATGTCCACCCAGAAGGCTACATCTGCATTGTCTCCGATGCCGAACAGGGCGTTGGAGGCATTGCGGAGTTTCCAATAACCGCGATAGTGACCATCCTTGCCGGGGGCGGTCAGATTGACCGAGAGGTCCACGGTCTGCCCGGGGTTGACGTTGCCCGGCAAGGCCACCACAGTGGGGCCGTTCATCGGGTCGCCGCTCACGAAGACCAGTGCATAGGACGAGGTCCACGAGCACGTGCCCGTGTTTTGCAATCGCCAGGTCTTGGTGAAATTGGACCCACGCGAGAAGACTGTCCCATCCGAGATGGTCACATCCTTGACGAAAGAAGCAGCGTCGCAGCGATTGACCACGGGTGGCGCAGAACTGGGCAGGATAATGGGCGTGGAAGTGGGTGGAGCCACGACCGGGCTGGCGGTGGGCAGGGGCAGGCCGGGCGTGGCTGTAGCAAATCCCGGTTGCGCGGCTGCCGTGCTGGTCTGTGCGGCGGCAGTGTAGAGGCCGTTCAGGGTGGCGACCGTATCGGGCGTGGATGGGACGGTGGCGGCATTGCATGCCAATTGCACCATCACCAACAAGGCTAAAAGAAGACTGAGCGAATATCGTTTGAACATGGGAACCCTCCAAAAAGGGGTTTCAGTCCTTATAGACGCCGGTACAACGGAGGGAGTTCCCCAAAAAAAGAGCCGCGCAGCGCGCGGCTCCCAGGGGTTATTTGCAGTCGTATAAGAAGGGTGCCTTGCCGAAGTCCTGCTCGACCGGCGCCACCGTGAAGAGTTGCGCCCAGCGTTCGTTGTTGGTGGAGCCGTAGTGGATGCTCCACACCATCGAAACGGTCTTCGAACCTGCTTCGGTGAACTTGACGGTATGCTTGTCTTCGGTGGATCCGTCGCTCTTGCGCCAGTTGTAGGTCACATTGACCGGGCCGTTGACCGTGATGGTGGCGTAGATGGTGTAGAACACGTTGGCCGGGCATCCCGTAGCCGGGTTGCGCACCACTTCGTAGGTCACGCTGGTCACACCGTACTCGACCTTGGTGGAGGAGTTGACGTTGATGTCGATCCAGAAGGGAGAATCATAGCCGACACCGAAGGTGGTTCCGCCGGGCGTCTGGAGCTTCCAGTAGCTCTTGTAGTTGCCATCGGTGGCGGGGGCGGTCAACACCAGGGGTACATCCACGATGTCACCGGGCAGGGCCTGCTGCGGGAAGTTATACACATATCCGCCGCCCATCACATCGCCATCCCAGAAGATGATCTTGTAACTGGTATCCCATACACAGGTGCTGGTGTTCTGGATGCGCCAGACTTTGGTGAATTGCTGGCCGGGCTTCATAATGGTGCCGTCCGGGATGGTTTCTTCCACCAGGCTGGCCTTGGCACAGTCGGCGTCTTTGCCCGAGGCGGGTGGGAAGGTGGGTTTGGGCTGGAGCGTGGGGGTGGGGCCGATCTCGGCGGGCGTGGGGATGGCCTGGGTGGGGGTGGAAACAGCGAGCACGGGGGAAACCTGCGTCTGTTGGGCGTCACGCGCCTGGACCGTCAGTGCGACGGCGGTGGAAATGGTGTTATCGTTCGAGGCGGAGGTTCCGCAGGCGGAGGCGATGAGGGTAAGGCTGAAGAGGATCGCGATGAGTTTGTATCTGGGGGTTTGGAGCATTCTGGTTCCTTTCTAACGTGGTCTTGGAACGGACCAGGCACATTATACACGGGAAACGGGAAGCGCCCAGCCGAGGCCAGGCGCTTCGCATAGACAGTGTTGGGCGTTACGGCTGGTACTGGATGGTCAAAGTGACCGAGCCAGGATTGCAGGTGAGGTAATCTGCCTGTCCATCCAGGTCACTGGGACCGGCCGGGTGCAGGCGGATCTGGAAGCGGGCCCGCCCCTCCGTGGCACGTGTCTGGACGAAGGACTTGACGTCGATACCCGAACCGGGCACGGAGTTCAGCAGGACGATGCCGGTACCGGCCACGTCATAATCGGTCTGGTCGAGCGGCAGGGCGTATTGTAATTCGCCCACCCAGATGCCTGACAGGCTGGCAAACGGATTTTGCATGGCAGAGCAGCTGCTCAGGTTGAGCGTGGCGCTGTTGATGGTCTTGCCCGAGAGGGACGAGATGTCGAAGCTCAGGTAGCCGCGCGCGAGGAAGTTGGTACTGGTGTCACCCGCTAAGACGGTGCTGGGAATGCCCTGCCCTGCACCGGGTTCGTACACGGTTCCGCTCTCACTGCCGACGGCGTTGAGCACCACCTGGGCTACGGCAGGCGGCAGGGTGAAGGTGGGTGTGGGGGTGGCCACTTTCATCTGGACATAGAACTGGGTGAACAATACTCCAGCGGCGTTGCGCAATTTCCAGTAGCCGGTGTAATCGCCGGGGGTGGAGGGAGCGGTCAGGTTGATGGAGATGTCCACGGTTTGCCCGGGATTGACGTTACCCGTCAGGGCCTGGGTGGCGGGACCGTTCATCGAATTGCCGCTCGAGAAGACCACGGCGTAGGAGGGAGTCCACGAGCAGGTGCCAACGTTCTTGACGCGCCAGGTCTTGGTAAAGGCCTGCCCGGGCGTGAGAACCGTCCCATCTGGGATGGTGACGTCGGTAATGAATTGGGCGATGTCGCAGGTGGAGGTGGCGGTCGGAACGACGCGTGTAGGCGGCGGAGCCACCGTGGGCGGCGCGACCGTGGTGATGGCCGGGGCCGGGACTGTGTTGGTGGCCATGGGCGCGGATGAGGTCAGTGCTGCTTGAACGGTTTGCGCGATGGTGGTGGAAGCCAGGTCAGGGGTGGCCGGCGCATTGGAGGGCAGGTTACAGGCGCTAAGGGTCAGCGCAATGGCCAGGATGACGGGGATGAGGCGTTTCATATTCATGTCTTCTTCTCCTCGGATAAGCGTTGTGATTGTACCGCATGTAGGTTTTAATCACATCCCCCGCAGTTCTTAGGGGCAATTCAGTGGACGTCTGTTACGGGTGTTTGGTTCCAAAAGAAAACAGGAGCCCTTACGGCTCCTGTTTTGACGGGACCAGATTGAGGGTCCGGGTTATTTTTCGTAGGGTTGGCCGTCGGCGGCGGGGGCGACTGCCTTACCGACCACGCCGGTCAGTACGATCATGGTCACAATATAAGGGGCCATCAGCAGGAATTCGGGAGGGATGCCCACCTTGAGGATCTGCAATTTGACCTGGAGCGAGTCGGCAAAGCCGAAGATCAACGAGGAGGTATAGGCGCCGATGGGCGTCCACTTGCCGAAGATCATGGCGGCCAGGCCGATGAAGCCCTTGCCGGCGGTCATGACCTCGTCGAAGCGGCCGACCGAACCGACGGTGAAGTACGCGCCGCCCAAGCCCGCGAACATGCCACCAATCATGACGTTGATGTAGCGCATCAGGTACACGTTCACGCCGAGGGTGTCGGCGGCCTTGGGGTGCTCACCCACGGCGCGAGTGCGCAGACCCCACGGGGTGTAGAACAACACGACGTGCAGGACCGCCACCAGAAGGATGGTGAGGTACACGATGGGGGTGTTGTCGAACAGGACCGGGCCAAGCACAGGGATCTTCGACAGCAGAGGGATGGCAAACGCTGGGAGTGTCCCCGAGTTGTTCAGAGTGTCGATGTTCTTTTCGAGGAAACGCGAGGAGACGAAACTGGTCACGCCTGCGCCCAAAATGTTGACCGCTGTGCCGCTGATGATTTGGTCCACTTTGAACTTGATCACCAGGAAGGCGTGCAGACTGGCCACTGCTGCACCGGTCAGGATGGCGGCCAGCAGGGCGATCCACAGGTTGTGGGTGGTCGTACCGACAATGACCGAAACCTGGGCAGCGAAGAGCATAGTGCCTTCGATACCGATGTTGGTCACGCCGGCCCGTTCGCTGATCACGCCGCACAGGGCGGCCAGCGCGATGGGCGTGGCACGCACCACCGAGCTGCTCAGCATACCGACCAGACTGAAGGACTTGTCGCGCGCAGCCCAGACGAGGAAGGCCATCACAAAACTGAAGGCCAGCACCGCCACCAGCGTACTAGTCGACTTGACACCGCGCGCCAGCTGAAACGCGCCAAAGGCGATCAGGATGAGCGCAAGGACGTAATTCGTAGGCTGGGTCGGCAGGAGCAGGTCAGGGATCGTAATGGCCTCACCTTTTGCTTCGTTCAGGCCGAACTTGGTCACCTGTCCGGCTTCCGTGCTGAAAGCGAAGAGAAAAAGCACGAGCAGGCCAACGACGATCAACACGACGCCCCAGGCAATGCGGGTACGCATGTCAATTTCAGGATTCTTCTTTGTATTCATCATGCGAGCCTCGTGTATGGATTAACCGCGGGACTGGAGCGCCTGCTTGTGTTCAGCAGGGCGGATGCGGTACAACCAGCGGATGATGTCCGGGGCGGCCACAAAGACAATCACCAGGCCCTGGATGATGGAGATGATGTCGACCGGGATGCCCGCCAGCGACTGCATGCGGGTGGCTCCGCCGCGCAGCACGCCGAACAGCAGGGCAGCCAGTACCACACCGAACGGATGGCTCTTGCCGAGCAAGGCGATGGCGATGGCGTCGAAGCCATAGCCAGCCGAGAAGCCCTGACCCACCCAATGGTCCACGCCCAGCACCTGGGAGGCGCCGGAAAGTCCTGCCAGGCCGCCGGAGATGACCATCGCCAACACGAAGTTGCGCACGATGTTGACGCCGGCGTACTTGGCGGCATCCGGGTTGGCACCCACGGTGCGGATCTCGAAGCCGATGGTGGTCTTGAACAGCAGCCAGTAGATCAGCCAGGCCACCAGCAGGGCCAGGATGAAGCCCCAATTTACGCGCAGGGGATCTGGGAAAAAGTGCGGCAGTTGAGCCGATTCCGCAATGTTGCGGGTGACCGGGCGGAAGCCGGGCGACTTCATCGGACCGTTGAGCAACCAATCGCTCAGGCGGAAGCCGATCCAGTTCATCATGATGGTGTTGACCACCTCATGCGCGCCGAACTTGGCCTTCAGGTAACCCGGGATGGCGCCCCAGAGCGCGCCCGCCGCGATTCCGCCCAGGAGGGCCAGCGGCAGGTGAATAAAGGCTGGCAGGCCTTGCAGGCTGTAGCCCACAAAGACCGAGCCAAGCGCGCCCATGAAGAACTGTCCCTCCGCGCCGATGTTGAACAGGCCGCAGCGGAAGCCGACCGCCACCGCCAGGCCCGCAAAAATGTACGGGGTGGCCGTGGTCAGGCTTTCGGTAATGGGGTAGATGGCCTTCAGCAGGGCGGCATTATCGCCGGTGCTGAAGTAGGTCTGGAAGCCGGCGACGATATCGCGAGGATTGCCCAGCGAGCCGCCGAACAGCGCACCGTAGGCGGTAGCGATGGAGGTCCAGGTGGCGGCGAAGGCTGCGCCCGGTGCCTGGAAGAAATTTTTCCAGGCTGCAATGACGGTCGCGTCCGTACCGGCGATTACGATGGCGCCAATCACCAAACCGGTGAAGATGGCCAGCAGCGGCAGCAGGGTGTTGTAACTGCCCTCGAAGATCTGCCGCAGGTCGAATTTGTCGTCCTTTTTCTCGGACGGGGTTGGTTTCACAGTTTTGTCGGTCAAGGCTTAATCCTCCTAAAAGACTTTCTCGACCGGGCCGGCGGATTTCTTCTTCGCCGAGTCGGGGATGTCTTCCGGTTTGACGCCGGCCATCAACAGGCCCAAGTGTTCCTTGGTGGCGCCGGCGGGCAGGATGTCCACGATCTTTCCGCGGTACATCACGGCAATGCGGTCCGATAGCGCAATGATCTCGTCCAACTCGGAGGAGACCACCAACACTGCGGTGCCTTCGTCGCGTTTCTCGATGATGCGGCTATGAATATACTCGATGGAACCCACGTCCAGACCACGGGTAGGCTGAGAGGCGATCAGTAATTTGATCGGGCGTGAGAATTCGCGCGCCACGATGACCTTCTGCTGGTTGCCGCCTGAGAGCGTGGAGGCCGCGACGAAGATGCTCGGCGTGCGCACATCGAACTGCTTCACCAACATCGAGCCGTTCTCAGCGATGACCCTGTCCTGCATGTTCACGCCCTTGGCGAACGGTGGCTTGTAATAGGTACACAGCACCATGTTATCCAGCAGGGGGAAGGACAAAACCAGTCCATGTTTCTGGCGGTCTTCGGGGACGTGTGCCACACCCTGCTCGATGATCTGGCGCGGGGTGGCCTTGTGGATGTCCTTGCCGTTCAGGTGGATCGTACCGCTCTTGAGCGGGAGCAGACCGGTCAGTGCGTAGACCAATTCGGTCTGACCGTTGCCTTGAACGCCTGCCACGCCCACCACTTCGCCGGCGTGTACGTCGAGGTTCAAGCCGTTGACGGCCGGGTTGCCCCGTTCGTCGTTCACGTGCAGGTCTTTGACCTTCAGCACGGCTTCCTTGGGCTGGGCGACTTTTTTCTCCACCACCAGGTTGACCTCGCGGCCCACCATCATCTCGGCCAACTTCTGCTCATCCACTTCGCCGGGGATGGCACTGCCGACCACCTGGCCGAGGCGCAGCACGGTGATGCGGTTTGCGATATGGAGGACTTCCTTAAGTTTATGCGTGATGAAGATGAGGGATTTTCCCGAGTCGATCAAGGAGTGGATGATCTTGAACAGGCCATCCACCTCCTGCGGGGTCAACACCGCAGTCGGCTCGTCGAGGATCAGGATGTCGGCCTGGCGGTAGAGAACCTTGATGATCTCCACACGCTGCTGGATGCCGACCGGTAGATCCTTGATGTAAGCATTGGGATCGACCTCGAGTCCATAACGGTCCGAGATCTCGCGGATGCGCTGTGTCACCTTTTCGCGGTCGAGTAACACACCGCTCTTGGTGGTCTCGTTGCCGAGCATGACATTCTCGGTCACGGTCATGACGGGCACCAACATGAAGTGCTGATGCACCATTCCAATTCCCCGCGCAATGGCGTCGTTAGGGCCTTCGATATCCACCTTCTGATCATTGATCAGAATTTCTCCCTTGTCTGGCTTGTACAGACCATACAGGATATTCATCAAAGTGGTTTTGCCGGCGCCATTTTCACCCAGCAGGGCATGGATCTCGCCCTTCTCCAGTGTCAGGTCAATGTCCTGATTGGCCTTGACGCCGGGGAAGGTCTTGGTGATACCACGTAGTTCCAATACGGGCATAATGCTTCTCCTGGCTAAATTTATATTTTGATTGCAAGCCGCCGCAGATGGCGAAAGGACTTCGCCAGCTCCGGCGGCACTCGCAGTCAATAGATGAAAAAAGGCCGGGGGAGGAATCCCCCGGCCTTTTTTAGTGCAGGGCTAATCTTACTCGCCGACCTTCACAGCGCCGCTGATGATGTCAGCCGTGAGCTTCTCGAGCTCGGCCTTCAGTTCATCGGAAGCACCAGTAACAGCCGCGATGCCGACGCCACCGTTCTCGAGGGTGCCGATGTAGAGGCCGCCCTTGAAGGAGCCGTCAACAACCTGCTGGATCGCGGTGTACACGGCAACGTTGGTGTTCTTGAGCACGGAGGTCAGGATGACATCCTTGTACTCGGCCGCAGAGACGGTCCAGTCATTGTCCACGCCCACGATCATGCAGGAGCCGGTCTCCTTGCAGTAGGCAGCGGAGCCGAGGCCAACGGGGCCAGCCACGGGCATGATGATGTCGGCGCCTTCCTGAACGAAGGACTCGGCGAAAGCGCGGCCGTCATCGGTGGATTCGAAGTTGCCGGTGTAGGTGAACGGCAGCACTTCCACGGTCGTGCCCTTCTGGGCGTTGTAGTATTCCACGCCAGCCTTGAAGCCGGTCATGAAGATGGTCACGGGCGGGATCTCGAGACCACCGAAGGTGGCAACCTTGCCGGTCTTGGTCATGGCAGCGGCGGCGTAGCCAGCCAGGAAACCAGCCTGGTCGGTCTGGAAGGTCAGGCCGAGGACGTTGGGCAGTTCGGTCGCGGAACCGCAGGTCTGGCCCTCAACGGCGGTGTCGCCGAAGCAGTCAGGATACGAATAGTCCACGATGGCGAACTTGGTGTCGGGGTTGGCCTTGGCAGCGGTGGCGGTGTCGACGCCGAGCAGGAAGCCAACGGTCACGATCAGGTTGGTCTTCTCATCCAGGAACTGCTGGATGTTCTTGGCGTAGTCGGACTGCTGCTGCGATTCCAGGTACTTGCCTTCGACGCCGAAGTCGGTAACAGCCTTCTCGACGCCCGCGTAAGCGGTCGCATTGAAGGACTTGTCATCGATACCGCCGAGGTCGGTGACTTCGCCAACCTTGATGACCACAGGGGCCTCGGTGGGGGCGGCAGTGGGAGCCTCGGTAGCGGCTTCCGTGGCGGGAGCCTCAGTGGCGGGAGCCTCGGTGACGGCAGGGGCCTCAGTGGCCGGGGTGCCACAGGCTGTCAGCAACATCGTGGCGACGAGCAGGACAGCCAGTACAGAGTACAGCTTCTTCATGTGATTCTTCTCCTGAAAGAATGGTTGGATATGGGTGGGAATTTTCTTTGGCGTTCGGGCGCGTGGCCTACGCCTCGAAAAATTGACCCTTCCCTTGTATGACAAGTATAAAGCCTATCATTTCATTGTGCAAGCCTGAACAACCAGACAACCTACTGCGCTTCTTCTGGTTTTACCCCTGTCGAAATGCCCCCATTTTGGAGATCTGTGCCCAGATTCGACAATTCCTGCCGTAAATCGGCGGGGACGAAGGTCTCGGCTTCGTGATAGGGTGAGAGGCGCATACTCCCCACCAGCGAGGCGGGTGGTGGCCCGGCGGGGATCACCACCAGCGCCTGATATAGGATGGAACCTGCATCCGGGGTGACTGAGACGAGGATGCGCTTTCCCGCCTCTGGCCAGACCTCGGCCTGGTCCTGCTCCCAGCCGATGGCCCACGCCCCGGCTTGGGACGCGGCCACCACCGCACCCTGGCCTGTCCCGCCGCCCACGCCGAAGACGATATCCGCGCCATCTTTGACCATCCCGAGCGCAGTCTGGCGGCCCCAAGCCTCGTCACGGAAAAGGTCTTCACGCGAGCCGTCCTCGCGGTAGGTGACGTACACCTTGAGGTCTGGGTTTGCATGCAAGGCCCCGGCGCGGAAGCCTTCGCAGGCCCGCCAGTTGGACGGGATGCCTGCCGTCTCGCAGGCCGCGCCGACGACGCCGGTCTGGGTCATGCCGGCTGCCAGCACGCCCGCCAGGAATCCGCCCTGGTCTTCGGGAAAGGTTACCGAGATGAAGTTTTTGCGGGTGGGCTCGGAGGGTTGATCGAGGCCAATGAAAACAGAATCAGGATACAGGTCTGCAGCTTGCAGAGTCTCATCGTCCAGACTGATGCCGCTGGCCACGATCACGTCGTACTTCCTATCGGCAAAGTAGGCCAGGTTCTTGGCATAGTCGCGCGCATCCACCGATTCAATGAAGTCCGCTTTTTGGAGGATGCCGTCGGCCAATGCTTTTTGAATCCCCTCCCAGGCAGACTGCGTCAGGCCGTAATCCTGCAAGCCACCCGTATCGGTGACCAGCCCTACGCAATAGACATCCGACCGCGCACAATCCACTTGAGGCGGAGTGCACGCGGTCAGGAAAAGGCAGAGCGCAAGAAGGAAAGCCGGGCCGCGCTTCATGCCGCAGGCTGCGCCTCTCCCTTTTTGACGCCGAGCATGAGCACCAGGGCGACGATCAAAAAGAGCGGACTGGCAACCATGATGATGTTGTATTGCCCGCCGCTGACAGAGACGATGGCACCGTTCAGGTTGGGGCCGACAATGGCGGAGAAGGTCGAGAAGAGGTAGTAAAGACCCGTAAAAGTGCCGACGCGTGCAGCGGTGGTCAGGTCCACGACCATGGGCAGCGAGTTGATGTTGATCAGGGCCCAGGCGATACCGGCTGGCATGAGCAGCAGGCTGATGACGTGGACGTTGCCCAGCACGGGGATTCTGGCAACCTGCGCGGCAAGCGTGGAGGCAGGCAGGATGAAGAGGCCAAAGATCAAGGCTGCCATGCTGACGATGCCAATGGAAATGGTGATGCGCCGTCCGAGGCGGCTGCCAAGCAGACCTGCCGGCAGTGCGAAGAGCACGAAGAAGAGTCCGAGGTGGCCTGTCAGGCGGCCCGCGTCACCTTCGGTGATGCCTACATATTTTGTCGCATACAAAGTGAGAAAGGCTTCGATGCCCGTGTAGGCCAGGAACCAGAAGAAGATGGCGAACAGGATGCGCAATCCGCTTTTGTCTTCATCGTTCATCAGCTCGCGCAGGCTCTCGAACATGTTCGGTTCCTTCTTGGCCTCTTCATATTCCTTGGGTTCTTTAATGAAGATGAAGACCAGCAAAGCGGCGATCACCGTCAGCACGGAGCCCATCCAGAACGGGAAGTTGACGTTGATCTCATACAGCGAACTGCCGACCAGCGAGGCGATGATGGTGCCTACGCCGCCCATCAGGTTGATGATGCCGTTGGCCTGCGAGCGGAACGGCGATGGGGTGATATCGGGCATGAGCGCCACGACGGGCGTGCGCCAGAAAGCCATGCTGACCAACAGCGTGCTGGTGCAGGCCACGAACAACGGCAGGACTGCAGCCATGGGGATCAGTCCGAAGGCCAACGCGCCGATGGGAGCGCCGATCAAAATGAAGGGCATGCGGCGTCCAATGGGAGTGCGCAGACGGTCAGACCAGGCGCCCACGGGCGGCTGGATGAAGATCGCCGCAATGTTATCGAGCGTCATGAAGAAGCCGATCAGAAAGGGCGACAGGTTGAATTTGTTGACGAGGAAGAGCGGCACGAAAGCGTTGTACACCGTCCAAATCACGCTGACGCCGAAGAAGCCAAAACCGAGCAGGAAGATCTTGCCGTAATTGAATTTCACGTTGTATCTCCTCTTTGGGATGGACTATATCACCCGGTGAGCGCGATTATTCGTTCGCGTTGCCCGAGTTATCTTTGCGGTAGGCTTTCAGAAATTTTCGGTCGGCTTCGCTCAAGTCCGCTTTTTCGAGCAGGTCGGGACGTTTCTTCAACGTGCGCAGCAGGGACTGTTCACGCCGCCACTTGTCGATCTTGGCATGGTCCCCGGAGAGCAGCACATCAGGCACGGTCCAGCCGCGGAATTCGGGCGGACGGGTGTAGTGCGGATATTCGAGCAGGCCGCTGGAATGCGAGTCGTCTTCGGCGCCGGTCGGGTCACCGAGCACGTCGGGCAACAGGCGCGAGACGGCATCCACGATGAGCAGGGCGGGCAGCTCGCCGCCGGTCAGCACGTAGTCGCCGACCGAGATTTCGTCGGTGACGAGATGTTCGCGGATGCGCTCGTCGATGCCCTCGTAGCGTCCGCAGATCAAGGCGATGCGCCCATATTTGGAAAGTTCCTGGGCCACGCGCTGGTCGAAAACGCGTCCCTGCGGGGTGAGCATGATAACCGGGCAAACGGGATCAGGCCCCAGGGCGGATTCAACCGCCTCGAAGACGGGGCCTGGCTTCATCACCATCCCGCCGCCGCCGCCGTAGGGCGTGTCGTCGGTGGTATGGTGACGGTCGTGGGTGTAGTCACGGATGTTGTGCACGCGCACGTCAATCAGGCCCCGCTCGCGGGCGCGTTTTAGGATGCTGGTGTCGAGATAGGCGGGAAACACCTCTGGCAGAAGCGTGAAAATGTCGAACTGCATGGATTGATTCTAGCATATTCACCCCGCCGGGGCCGATTTTGCGCCAAAATCGACCGGAAACGGTTTTCTCTCATAAGAGGCAGGTTAGAGATGGAACTTGCCGCTTGACGCGTTTTTCTGGCGGATGGTAATATGATTACATGTATTTGAAAGGCAGCAAATGGAGTATGACGCGCCGCCGTAAGCGGCCGAATTGGTTTCTGATCATTTCTTTAAGTGCACTGATTCTCGGTGGGGCCTATCTCAACCGTTACGTAGTGGTTAATGTCCAACCGTTGGGCGTGCCCACGCCGACAGCCACCCGCCCGCCCGAGTCCTTTATCACCGAGGCCAAGGACCTGTTCAACCAGGGAAAGTTGTTGCAGTCCATCGCCGCATATCAGCAAGCCGTGGCCGCCCGCCCGGATGACTCCACCACCTACGTGGAGATGGCGCGCGTGCAGGTTTGGGCGGGGCAGTATGCCGACGCACAGGAGAGCGCGGAAAATGCCTTACTCTTGAACAACAATAACGCCATGGCACATGGTGTACGCGCCTGGTCGCTGGATTTCCAGGGACAATACCTCGAGGCCTTGGCGGGCATCAAGACTGCGCTGGAACTCGACCCTCAGAATGGCGTCATCCACGCGTATTACGCTGAGATCATGCTCGACGCTTATCTGGCGGATGTAGGTCCGCTGAACAGCCTGGATACGGCCATCGAAGAGTCGCGTGTGGCGGTTTCGCTGGCGCCCAACACCATCGAGGCGCACCGCGTGCGTGGATACATTTACGAGAACACCACCAACTACGATCAGGCCATTCAGGAATACAAGGCGGCCATCGCCATCAACGAGAATATCGCTGATCTGCATCTTGCGTTGGGACGCACCTACCGCGCCCAGGGCATCAACGATCTGGCGGTCGAGGAGTTTTTGCTGGCCGACTCGCTCAACCCCAACGATCCCAATCCCGATCTTTACATTTCGCGTACCTATGCCAACATCGGCGAGTACGGTAAGGCTGCCCAATACGCAGAGACCTCCGTGCGCGATAATCCCTCCGACCCGTTGCTGCGCGGCAACCTGGGTGTGATGTATTACAACAATGCGCGCTGGGCCGATGCGGCTCAACAACTCGGTTTGGTGGTCAACGGCGGAGTCTCGCCGGAAGGCACCACCCTCGAAGCCATCGACCTGGTCCCCAACGATGTGCGGCTGGCAGGATATTACTTCACCTACGGCATGGCGCTGGCCCGCCTCAACCGCTGTGGCGAAGCACTCAAGATTGCGCAACTCCTTCAAGACCGTGTCCCCACCAACGAAGACGCGATGATCAACGCCGTCAGGATGGTGGAGATCTGCCGCGCCAACCTGAGCGCCACACCGACCCTGTCCATTGAAGCGCTGGGGACGGAGGCCGCCGCGACGCCCACCCCCACCCTTCCCACGACCCCGACCCCGTAGCGGATTCCATTATGTACGTTCCCAGCCGCCGCCCCATTTTCCACCGTCGTTCCCAGTCCAACCTGTATCGCATGTTCCTTTGGATCGTGCTGATCTTGGGCGGGGTCTGGCTGATTCGGCAGGTGCAGATCGGGGATGTAAAACCGCTCTTTCTGCCGACTCCCACCCCCACGCGTACCTCCGACTCTTACGCCCTCGAAGGCGATGCCCAGTTCACCGCTGGTCAATTGGATGCGGCCATCAAGGCTTATCAAGAGGCTGTCCGTGTGGACCCGAACAACGCCAGCATTTGGATCAAACTGGCGCGCATCCAGACTTACTCCACCCGTCTGCTGGTCACTGACGATGCCACCCGCACCCGCCTGGCGGAGGCACTTTCCTCCGCAGAAAAAGCTGTGGAGTTGTCGCCTGACGATTCCATGGCACTGGCCATCCATGCCTTCACTCTCGACTGGAATGCCAATCCCACCCTGTACGGCGAGGATCAGGCGCAAAAGTACCTGCTCGATGCTGACCGCGAAGCCACCCGTGCCGTCCAATTGGATAAGACCAATACCCTGGCCCTGGCCTTCTACGCCGAGATCCTCGTGGACCAGCAGAAGTGGACCCAGGCCCAGCAGTACATCGACCAGGCTCTCGGTCGCGAAGACGCCGCCACCCTGATGGACGTCCATCGTGTCCATGCCTACGTGCTTGAGTCGTTGGGCGAGTACACCCTGGCCATCGAAGCCTATAACCGTGCCATTCAGATCACCCCGAATCTAACCTTCCTTTATCTGCAGGCAGGCGCCAACTACCGTACGCTTGGCTTCCGCAGCCCCAATGAAGATACGCAGAGGCAACTGTTCGAGAAATCTCTTGAATACTTCGCCCAGGCTGCCCGCATCAATGAGCAGCTGGGCGTCAACGACCCTGTGCCATACCTGTCCATTGCGCGTACCTATTCACAGATGGGTGAATACTTTTCCGCAGCCCGCAACGTCCGCAAGGCGCTGGAGTTCGAGCCAGACAACGCTGACGTGTACGGACAGCTGGGCATCGTGTACTTCAAATCCCGCAACTACGAAGGTTCGATCCCTGCGTTGAAATGTGCCATCCGCGGATGTGACGAAGAGGAAAGTTGTCAGGCCCGTTTTGGGAGCAGCTGCACTGATGCGGGTGAGACCGGACTCCAGATCAAGGGGCTGGCTCTCTCGGGCAACACAGTGGTGTACTACTACACCTACGGGTCCGTGTTGGCTGCCCTCAGCCGCCCGCAGCAGAATTATTGTGCCGAAGCGATTCAGGTATTCAATGAAGTGAAAGCGCAGTTTGGGAATGACCCTGACATTGCGGGTATCATTGCCTCGGGCGAATACATCTGCAACGACCTGGCCAACGGCCTTTTGACGACCACACCAACTCCGCCCGGGACGGGCACCCCATCCTTGGACATGCTCTACACTCCCACGCCGACCTCTGTCCCATAAACGATGAGGGGATGGGGGACTGTCAGAAATTTGTATGAATTTATATATTCCCCTTGACTCTGTCTTGTGAAATACAGTATCATACATTAGCACTCGCGTGATAGGAGTGCTAATTTTCTGCTAACTCAAAAAACACTTTACCAGGAGGATCGTATGGCCAAACTCTCTTTCAAACCGCTCGGCAGTCGTGTGCTGGTTGAGCCCATCGAACAGGAGGAAATGACCGCGGGCGGCATCATCCTGCCCGAAACCGCCAAGGAAAAACCTCAGGAAGGCAAAGTACTGGCGGCCGGCCCCGGTGAGCGCGACGAAGACGGCAAGCGCATCGCCATGGATGTGAAGGTTGGTGACCGTGTGCTGTACGCCAAGTATTCGGGCACCGAAGTCAAGATGGACGGCAAGAAACTGCTCATCCTGCGCGAGAGCGACATCCTCGGAATCATTGAATAATCAAGGAGATAGTAAAAATGGCTGCCAAGCAACTCGTTTTTTCTGAAGAAGCGCGCCGCAAGCTCAAGAACGGCATGAATGTCGTCGCGAATGCTGTCGGTGCGACCCTCGGCCCCAAGGGCCGCAACGTGGCTGTGGACCGCAAGTTTGGCTCCCCCACCATCACCCATGACGGCGTCTCCGTGGCCAAGGAGATCGAACTCGAAGATCCGTTCGAGAATATGGGCGCCCAGCTTCTTAAGGAAGCTGCCACCAAGACCAATGACATCGCTGGCGACGGCACCACCACCTCGACCGTGCTGGCCCACGCCATCGTGAACGAAGGCCTGCGCGCCCTCGAAGCCGGCTACAACCCGATGCTCGTCAAGCGCGGCATCGAGATGGCCGCTGACTCGGTCGTTGCGGAACTGCGCAAGATGGCCGTCAAGATCGACACCAAGGAAGAAATTGCTTCCGTGGCCACCAACTCCGCCGCGGATGCCGAGATCGGTCAGTTGATCGCGGACGTGATGGACAAGGTCGGTAAGGACGGCGTCATCACCGTCGAAGAGTCCAAGTCCATGCAGTTCGAGCAGGAATTTGTCGAGGGCATGCAGTTCGACCGCGGCTACCTCTCGCCCTACTTCATCACCGACACCGAGCACATGGAAGCCGTCATTTCCGACGCTTACTTGCTCATCAACGAGAAGAAGATCTCCGCTGCTCAGGACATCGTCCCGCTGCTGGAGAAGCTCGTCCAGATCGGCAAGCGCGAACTGGTCATCATCGCCGAAGATATCGACGGCGAGGCCCTGGCCACCCTCGTGCTCAACAAACTGCGCGGCATGTTGAATGTTCTTGCCATCAAGGCCCCGGGCTTTGGTGATCGTCGCAAGGCCATGCTGCAGGATATCGCCATCCTGACCGGCGGCACCGTCATCTCCGAAGAGACCGGCCGCAAGCTCGAGACTGCCACCCTGCAGGATCTGGGCCGCGCTGAGAAGGTTGTCTCCGACAAAGAGAACACCACCATCGTTGGCGGCAAGGGCAAGAAGGGCGACATCGAAGGTCGCATCAAGGAGATCCGTGCCGAGATCGATAAGAGCACCAGCGACTACGACAAGGAGAAACTCCAGGAGCGCCTGGCCAAGCTCAGCGGCGGCGTTGCCATCATCCGCGTGGGTGCTGCGACCGAGACCGAGATGAAGGAAAAGAAGCACCGCGTCGAAGACGCCCTCTCCGCTGCCCGCGCGGCTGTGGAAGAAGGTATCGTCCCTGGCGGCGAGATCTCCCTCATCAACGCCTCCTCCAAACTCGACAAGATGGCCAAGAACTACGATGAGGACGAGGAAATCCGCGTCGGCATCGGCATCGTCAAGAAGGCCCTCGAGGCCCCGATCCGCAAACTGGCCTCCAATGCGGGCCAGGATGGCTCCGTCATTATCGACACCGTACGCCGCAAATCGGCCGAAGAGAAGAACAAGAACATCGGCTACAACGTGCTGACCAGCGAATACACCGACATGATCAAGGCGGGCGTCATCGACCCCGTCAAGGTGGTGCGCGGTGCGCTCGAGAACGCGGCCTCCATCGCAGCCATGATTCTGACCACGGATGTGCTCGTCACTGACATCCCCGAGAAGGAAAAGGCTCCCGCCATGCCTCCTGGCGGCATGGACTACTAAACCGTCTGCTTCGTTCCTCCCGTCGTTCAGGCGGGAGGAACTTTTTAATTTATAATCTGGACGATGTTTTCCAAACCCCGCCTCGTACTGACACAATTGACTCTGATCCTGGCCCTCAGCCTTTCCGCCTGCGGCTCTCTGTTCGGAACCCCGAGCACGCCCACGCCCAACGTGCCGACTTCCACGCCCGAGCCGCCCACCGCCACCCCTCCGCCCTCAGCGGCCGTTGTCAACGGCGAGTACATTACGCTGGACGAGTTCAATGCAGAACTGGCGCGCTATCAGGCGGCGCAATCGGCGCTCGGCAAGACCGTCTCGGACGAGAATGCCCGCAAGGCCGTGTTGGATGACCTGATCGCGCAGACCCTGCTGGCCCAGGCCGCTCGGGCAGGTGGCTTCACTTTAACGGAAGCGGACCTCCAGTCCAGGCTGGACGGCTTGATCGCCCAAGTCGGCGGCGCAGACGCATTCAACAAATGGATGTCCGACCATGGTTACACCGACGCATCCTTCCGCATTGCGCTGAAACGCTCGGCCGAGGCCGCCTGGATGCGTGACAAAATCATTGCGGATGTCCCAAAATCGGTGGAACAAGTCCACCTTCAGCAAATTCTGACCTATAATGAAACCGATGCCCGCCAGGTGCTCGACAAACTGAAGGGCGGCGCCGATTTTGCAGAACAGGCGGCCCTGTATGATCCTGTCACGCGCGGCGAATTGGGCTGGGTGCCACGTGGCTACCTGCTCGACAAGAATGTGGAAGATGCCGCCTTCAGCCTGGACGTGGGCGCATACAGCGATGTGATTGCCACGCCGGCCGGGTTTCACATCATCAAAGTGTTGGAACGCGGCGACCACCCCCTTACGCCCGATGCCCTGCTAACCTTGCAGGAAAAGGCCCTGGAGGATTGGGTCAGCCAGCAGCGAGAGAAGAGTACGATTACCATCTCCCAGTGAAGCCGTCCGCGGAGTGACTTCATGAGCAAATACGATTATCCTGACCCCTATGGAAGTTCCCAGAAGACCCCTGGCTCGTCGCGCCTGGGGATCTGGGATCTACTGACCATCCTGACCCTGTTGATGACGTTGTGCATCGGCGTGTACTTCGTGTTGATCTTCATCGACCCGATGTCGAACCTGAACCCGCTCAAGCCGGTCAACCCCAACGCGCTGCCGACGGCCACCATCACCCCCCGCCTGCTCGACCCCACCTGGACCCCCAGCCCGACCATCGAACCGACCATTACGGATACTCCGCGCCCGAGCGCCACGCCGTACGCATCGCCCACGCTGGTCTCGCTCATCACGCCCAGCAAGACACCTACTTTCACGGCTACACCCAAGGCACCCTTCTCGGCCACGGTTACCGGCATTTCGAGCACGGTCTTCCATCCCGAGGCGGCCTGCAACTGGCTGGGCGTGGCGGGAACCGTCGTGGATACCAAGAACAGCGATGTGATCGGCATGGTGGTCCGCCTGGTGGGCACGCTCAACGGCAAGCGTGTCGAAATGACTCAGGTGAGCGGTGTGACCCCGGTCTATGGCAAGTCTGGCTTTGAGTTCTTCCTCGGCACGGTGCCTGTCTCTTCGAACGATACCCTGGTGGTGCAGTTGCTCGACCTGGCTGGCCTGCCGCTGTCGGACAACGTGTACATCGACACGTTCAACGATTGCAACAAGAACCTGATCCTGGTCCGCTTCAAGATGAACCGCAAATAGATTGTAGGACAGTCCTGTTTTTTGAGAAAAAAGCGCATCCGTTACGGGTGCGCTTTTCGATTCTCCCCTCCTTTCTAAGTTGTTAGTTTGGCGAAATTGTAAAGTTCCCCTAAAGTGGAGGGCCTTGCGTTGTGGCTATAATGAACATTGCAGGAACATTGCGATTTTTAAGGTTCTTATTTTTCACCGCCTGGGCGGAATAAAGCGACCAGCGGACCTTGTTCAGGATGGAAGATATGTCACGCAGGCCCCTTGAGATCATTCGTGGATTGGCTTTGTTCGTTCTTCTGTGGGTGGCTGCCCTGGCGGCGGTCCGTGTGCAGTTATTGTTCCCGCGCAGCGTGCTGATCTGGCTCAGCCAGAGTCCCAACCCCCAGCAGGCGGTCTATGCGTTTGGGGCGTTTATCAGCAGCGGCGTCTTGGGATTGCTGCGCCTGGGAATCGAGGTCCCCACCATCAAGCCGATCATCGCCTCGGAGAAGGTCCGCACCTACATCACCGGACTGCCCTTCTGGCTGATCTCGGTGGTATTTGCCCTCTCGGTGGCGGCGTTGGTAATGGTCTTCCCGGCCTGCTCCCCGCCGACCTCCATCGAGTTCCTGGTGCAGGGACATTCCGAGCCGCTCCAGCCAGGCGACACCCTGATGGCCTCGGCCGGCGAGACGTTGACCCTCACCGCCCGTTCCACCCAGGAGGATGTGATCCTCTCCTGTAAGTGGCAATACAGCGGAGAGGCCTTCCAGGCCCTGGGTTCGAACAACGGATGTGA
This sequence comes from Chloroflexota bacterium, assembly GCA_016191845.1. Classification (GTDB taxonomy): domain Bacteria; phylum Chloroflexota; class Anaerolineae; order Anaerolineales; family Villigracilaceae; genus JACPVF01. Next base: position 61,609 of record JACPVF010000007.1, on the reverse strand, counting down.
GACCAGTTTGAAGATGGCCCGCAATGGGGGGAATGGATACCTTACCCTGCAAGCCTCCCAGAATTTTTGCAATCAGAGCGCCGTATTTTCCGTGCCGGTCCAAGCCGCGCCAAAGTGAGTTCCTATGCAACACAACCGTTCCCTCTTCATTTCCATAGCCCTGTGCCTGTCCATCATGATGGCAGGCTGTGGCGCACCCGCCACTGCATCGAACCTTGTGAAGATCCTGCCGGATGTGTGTGAGGTACGCGTCGGGGAGCAGACTCCCCTGGCGTTGGATGGCGTGATCCCCCCCAATGCCACCATTCAGTGGGAAGCCAGTGACGGCAGCATTGTGTCCACGCCGCCCGGCCTGAATGCGATCTTTATCGCCCCATCCACGCCCACTGTGGTGACCATTTCCGTGTTGATCACCTCGGGTACCCCGTCTGTAGATGTGCCCATCACACGTCAGTGCAGTGTCCTGCCGGCTGAAGGTATGACCGCACAAGCTGCGCCCATCTCCTCCGCCGGGGTGGGAGGCCTGCCGCAGGTTCTGCCGGTCAATGTACCAAACGTCATCATCAGCGAGGTGATGGCCTACCCGTGCGGTTCGGTCGATTTCAAGAAATGGAACGAGTACGTGGAACTCTACAACCCGGGCGACCAGCCTATGGATGTGCGCGGACTATGGTTGTATGATGGCGGCGTCTCGGGTACGCCCGACCAGATCGTGGCGTGGGCCGACCGCCAGCCGCGCGTCTCGCCTGGCGCCAATACCATCGTCAATACCACCGTCATCCCGCCGCACGGATTCGCCGTGGTGCTCTCGCCCATCTACGCTCAGGGTGAACTTCCGAACCATATGCCATACTCGTTTCCGCCCAATACCATCATCCTGACGATTGCCGCCAGCGATAGTTTGGGCGACGACTATTTCAACATCATCGGGGACGGTGACAGCCGTGACCCGGTCGTCCTGTATGCGGGCAGCGCCAGCGTGGTGGATGTGGTCATCTCGACCTATGGTTCGCCGACCTCCAGCACCTATGTGACCGAGATCCGCGATGACCGCCTCGATAACATCCCACTGGACCTGCACGCTTGCGGTTCGGCGGAACGCGTCACCCCAACCGGCCCGGACGTATTCGACAATTGGCATGAAGTGCCCGGCGGCTCGCCTGGCGATGCTCCCTACTAAACCCTGCGCCTCTCGTGAAAACACGGGAGGCGTTGTTTTTGGGGATTTAACCTAAAATTTATTTCAACTCCCAAAAATACGTGTATACTTTTTCCAATGACTGCCTTCCTACAGTTCGCCCTCCTGCTTTCGATCTTGCTGCTCTCTGCCAAGATGGCGGGATACATCAGCATTCGATTCGGGCAGCCATCGGTGCTGGGTGAGTTGTTGGTGGGCGTGATCCTCGGCCCTTCCCTGTTCAACGTGATGCACCTGCCTTTCCTCAATGAAAATCTGGCCGAGTTCATTACCAAGCTGGGCGAGATGGGGGTGTTGTTGTTGATGTTCCTGGCGGGCATGGAATTGCATCTTGGCGAGTTGACGCACAACCTGCGCGTCTCGGCCCTGGCGGGGACTCTGGGCGTAGTGGTGCCCGTCCTGCTGGGATGGGGAGTGGGTCCGCTGTTTGGAATGGACTCCGCCGCCTCCATCTTTCTCGGCCTGACGCTGGGTGCCACTTCCGTAAGCATTTCGGCCCAGACGTTGATTGAGCTCAAGGTTCTGCGCAGTCGTGTGGGGCTCAGCTTATTGGGCGCGGCTGTCTTCGACGACATTTTGGTGATCCTGTTCCTCTCGGTCTTCCTGGCCGTGCAGAGCGGAGCCGCCTCCCTGGCGGATGTGGGCTTGATCGCCGTCCGTATGATGGCCTTCCTGGTGCTTTCAGTGGCTTTTGGTTTATGGACTTTGCCGTGGCTGATTCATCGCATTGCGCGCCTGCCGATCAGTCAGGGCACGTTGACACTGGCGTTGGTGGTCATGCTGATGTACGGCCTGGCTGCGGAATTGCTGGGTGGAATGGCCGCCATTACAGGCGCCTTTCTGGCGGGGTTGATGACCGCACGAGTGCCCGAGAAGGAGCGCATCGAAGGCGGTTTCCACGCGATGGCTTACGGTCTATTCGTGCCGATCTTCTTCGTTAACATCGGGTTGACGGTCAACGTGCGTGAGTTGCAGACCGAAGCCTACTGGATGGCGCTGGTCATCATTGTGATTGCCGTGCTGGGCAAGTGGATCGGTTCAGGATTGGGGGCGAGGCTGGGGGGCTTGTCCATGCTCGAGTCGACTCAGTTGGGCGCGGGTATGATCTCGCGCGGTGAGGTGGGATTGATCGTAGCGAGTGTAGGTGTGCGTCAGGGCCTGGTGACGGGTCCCGAGTTTTCGGCCATCGTGGCCATGGTACTGGTCAGCACGCTGGTCACGCCGCCCTTGTTGCGGGCGCTCTTTGCGCGGTCCCAGGCGCGGGCGGCGGAAAGACCGTCGAAACGGGAGCAGGCAGAGGTCCACATGGAATCGCCCAAGGAGGAATCCTGATGTATCTGGTTTTGTTCGTCCTGCATGATCCTGATTATCTGGAGGAGGTGCTGGCGGCCTGGGAGGCAGAGGGCGTGGGCGGGGTGACGGTCCTCTTCAGCACCGGGCTGGGGCGCATCCGCCAGAAGAGCGGCATCCGCGACGATATTCCGCTGATGCCTTCGCTGGACGATTTTTACGAGGCCCCCGAGTCGCTCAGCCGCACGTTGTTCACCACCGTCTCGGATCATGCGCTGGTGGATGCACTGGTGACAGCCACGCGACGCGTAGTGGGTAATCTGGAAGATCCCGATACGGGCGTGCTGATGGTGCTGCCTGTAGCGGAGGCCTATGGTTTACAGAAAGGGAAGCCCCATGAACAATGAAAAGATTCGGTCCCTGGTGCTGGCGGTGGTGCAAGAGCAGGATCAGGATACGGCTGTGCGTGCCGTGGAGCAGTTGGGCGCGTCGGTGGTGTATCTGGCGAGTGCAGGCGGTTTTTTGGGACGCCGCAACGCGACCCTGTTGGTCGGCCTGCCTGAAGGCCGCGAGCAGGCCGTGCTGGATATTCTGCACGAGACCTGCCGTCAGCGCGTGGAGTATATGACCCTGCCACTGGAAGGTTCACCCATGCCGATGCCCGCGCCCGTCCCTGTGACTGTGGGCGGGGCCACCGTTTTCATTCTGCCGGTCGAACGCTTTGAGGAGATTTAGCCATGAAGATGATCATCGTGATCGTGAAAGACCAGGACGCCGATGTCCTGACCCAGGCCCTGACGGGCGGAGCTTTTCGCGTGACTCGTATCGCCTCCACAGGTGGATTCCTGCGCAGTGGCGTGGCCACCCTGCTGGTGGGCGTGGACGACAGCCACGTGGACGAGGCCATCGGCCTGATGCGCGCCAAACTCGGGTCGAGTACGGCCCAGCCGCGTGCTACGTTGTTCGTGGTCCCTGTGGAACGCTTCGAACAGGTGTAGGATTTTGCTCAAAACAAACAAGCGCTGACCGTTACGGTCAGCGCTTGTTGCTGGGGAATTTCATCGGAGGGTTGGGGAGAGTTCCACCCTGGCGTGCGATTCAATTTTCTTGCATTTCACGATACAAGAACCATTGTCCCTTGCGGCGGTCGGCATCCTGCGGGGCGCGGTCGTAGTAGAGGTCGAAGACCTGGCCCGAGTCGGTGCGGACGCGGAAGTAGAAGCGGCCCACACCCAGCGATCCGCGCGTGGCTGCCACGGACGCATGGCTGGGACGCATGTTGCGCGCCATCCTGCCGCGGCGGGTGAGGTCACTCCACTCGGCCAGCATCTCGGTCACGCGATAGCTGCGCTTCTCCCAGATGAATCCCTGCGGACAGGTGGGTGACTTTTCCAGTGCAGGCGGCACATCGAAAATCGGTTCGATGATCTGGTCGTAGAAGTGGATGGGGGTGAAGTCGGTCATAATGTCCTCGTGGCTCCTCCATCGATGTCTATAATCGCGCCCTGGATGTAATCGGCCTGCGGCGAAGCAAGATAGGCCACAGCACGTGCGATCTCGGCGGGTTGGCCGAAGCGGGCGATGCCCAGCCTGGACGCCATCTGGCGTGTGGCTTCCTCTTCGCTAAGGTTCTTTTCCTTCATTATTGCGCGGATGCGCACCTGCAACCGTTCGGTGGCAATCGAGCCAGGGTTGATGGCGTTGACGCGCACGCCGTCTTTGATCCCACGGTCCGCAAGGACTTTGGTCAGGTTCATCAACGCGGCGTTGACGGAACCACCGATGGCAAACTCGGCGCTGCCCGTCCGCCCGCCGATGCCAATGATGTTGACGATGCTCCCGCGGCTGGCTTGCAGGGGAGTCCATGCAGCGCGGCACAGGCGCATGGCGCCGAAGAATTTCAGGGCGTAGCCGTCGGCCCACTGTTCATCGGTCAGCGTGAGGAAGTCGCCGCGCTGGGTGGCGCCTGCATTGTTGACCAACAGGTCGATGACTCCGAACCGTTCGAGTGCCGCCTCGACGACTGTTTCCGCCGCCTGGGGCTGGCTCAGGTCAATGGGCAGGATCAGGCTTTCGGTCGGCAGCGCAGCGGAGAGAGATTCCAGGTGCTCGCGTGAACGTGCCGCCAGGACGAGTCGCATCCCCTCGGTGGAGAGCGTCTCGGCGATGGCGCGTCCGATACCACGGCTTGCACCTGTGACGATGGCAACTTTTCCCGTGAGTTGTAAGTCCATGCAGTAATTGTAGCATGGGGTTTCCCCATAAAATAAGTAGGGCGCACCTGTCAGGTGCGCCCTACTTGGTTGTTACTTTTCGCTCCGCCGCAGGAAGAACTTGGTGATCTCCTCAGCGATGGCAGGAATCAACGCCAGGCCGATGATGGTGCCCCACTCTTGCAAATTGGGGAAGTGCGTGTTGAAGATCGGCTGGAGGAAGGGCACAGCGGTGACGACGACCAGCAGGAAGATCGAAGCGCCCACGGCGTACTGCATGTACTTGTTCGAGAACACGCCGATGCGGAAGATCGAGGCGCGCTCCGAGCGGACGGTGTAGGCGCGGAACAACTCGGCCAGCGAGAGCGTGGCGAAGGCCATCGTCTCGGCGGTTTGCACGTCGATGCCACGCCAATCATGCTGGAGGATATAGAGGAAGGGATTTCCAGCCACCTGCGCACCTGCTTCGAGGTGCCAGATCAGGCCAAGGCTGAAAGCGATCAGTACGGCCGAAGTCTGCGCGACGGTCTGGATGAAGATGCCCAGGCCCATCGAGCGGTTGATGATGGGTTCCTTCTTGGAGCGCGGCTTGTGATCCATGATGTCTGGGTCGCCCTTTTCCATGGCGAGGGCCAGGGCGGGAGCGCCGTCGGTGATCAGGTTCAGCCACAACAGTTGAATGGCAGTCAGCGGGGCGGGCAGGCCTGCCAGCGTGGCGAGGAAGATGATCATGATCTCGGCCACGTTGGAGGACAGCAGGAAGAATACGAACTTGCGGATGTTCGAGTAGATGATGCGGCCCTGCTCGACAGCCGAGACGATGCTGGCATAGTTGTCGTCGGTCAGCACCATGTCGGCGGTTTCCTTGGCCACGTCGGTGCCCGTGATGCCCATCGCCACGCCGATGTCGGCGCGCTTGATGGCGGGCGCGTCATTGACGCCATCGCCCGTCATGGCCACGATCTCATCGTTGGCCTGCAGCGCGTCGACGATGCGCATCTTGTGCTCGGGCGAGACGCGCGCAAACACGTCTGTGATTTCGATCTCGCGCTTGAGCTCCTCGTCGGACATGACATCCAGTTCCGCGCCCGTGCGGACCTTGTGCCCGGGTGTCAGCAGACCGATATCTTCAGCAATGGCGCGCGCGGTGTTCGGGTAGTCCCCCGTGATCATCACGGTGCGGATGCCTGCGTGGCGCGCCTTTTCGAGCGCGGGTTTGACCTCGGCACGGGCGGGGTCGATCATGCCGACCAGGCCCGCAAAGACCAGTTCCTTTTCGAGTTCCTCGGTCTTGATGTCTTCGGGGTTATCGGGCACATCCTTGACGACGCGGTAGGCCAGTCCCAGCACGCGCAGGGCGTCCTTCGTCATGTCGTCGTTGGCAGCCAGGATTCGTTCACGGGCCAGCGGATCGAGGAGTTTGGCTTCGTCGTTCATGGCCTGATATTTGGAGCACAAATCCAGCACCACGTCGGGCGCGCCCTTGACAGCAATCACGTCCCAGTTCTTGTGATTCTGGTTGTAGAACGGTGAGGGATCTTCGGGGTGCGGCTCGCTTACGTTGTGGATGGTGATCATGCGCTTGCGTTCCGAGTCGAAGGGCACCTCGTTCTCGCGCGGATAGGCCTCATCGAGTTGGATGTGCGGCGCACCCGCCTTGGCGGCGGCCACCAGCAGGGCGCCCTCGGTCGGGTCGCCAACGATGCGGTAGGTTTGCGAACCTTCGTTCTCGCCGGTAGTCTCGATCTCGGCGTCGTTGTTGAGGACACCCAGCCACAGGGCCGTCAGCGCGGCGGGATACTGGCTCAAATCCACAGTCTTGCGATCGATTTGAAATTCGCCCTTGGGCACGTAACCCGTTCCCGTCACATCAATGAACTGGCCGTCGGTCCACAGGCGGGTGACGGTCATCTCGTTTTGGGTCAGGGTACCGGTCTTATCCGAGCAGATGGTGGTGGCCGAACCGAGCGTCTCCACCGAGGACAGTTTGCGGATCAGCGCATGGCGGCGGATCATTTCGCGCATGCCGAGCGCCAGTGAAATGGTCACGACGGCGGGGAGACCTTCGGGCACGGCGGCAATTGCCAGGCTGACGGCGATGATGAAGACCTCGGTGATCTCCGTTGCATACTCTTTGACGTAGCCGAAGAAACCATTCGAGATCTGACCGATGTCTGTGTAATTGAAAAGCGCCACGATGAAGACGATGGCAACCAGGATCAGCGAACCGATGCTGAGCGTCTTGCCCAACTGGTCGAGACGGCGCTGGAGCGGAGTCTCCTCGGCGTCCACGTTTTGCAGCATGGATGCGATCAGGCCCAACTGGGTGTGCATGCCCGTGCTGACCACCACGCCGCGTCCGCGCCCGTAGGAGACCAACGTGCCCATGAAGGCCGTGTTCTTACGGTCGCCCAGCGGCACATTCCGATCCAGCACGCTGGCGGCGTTCTTCTGCACCGGCAGCGACTCGCCGGTCAGCGAGGCCTCCTCGATACGCAGGTTGACGGCTTCCAGCAGACGCACGTCGGCGGGGACGTAATTCCCCGCTTCGAGGTAGACAACATCGCCTGGAACCAGGCTGCGGGCGGGGACTGCCTGTCGATGCCCGTCGCGGATAACCTGCGCGTCGGGCGCGGCTAATTTCTTGAGGGCCGCCAGGGCTTCCTCCGCGCTTCGTTCCTGGACGATGCCCAGCACCGAGTTAAGCACCACAATGGCCAGGATGGCCGCCGCCTCGACGTAGTCACCCAGCAGGGCCGAGATGACCGAGGCAACGATTAACAGGATGACCACGAAATTGTTCAACTGTTCCCACAGCATATGCCAGAAGGTGGGACGCGGCGCTTCCCGCAACTGGTTCTCACCGTACTGCGCGAGACGGCTGGCCGCCTCCGCGCTGGTGAGACCATTCTCCTCCACCTGCAGGTGGAGCAGGACTTCCCTTGCGTCCAGTGCATGCCAATCTTGCTGCGGGGTTCCGTTCTTCTCAAAAACCATGCAATTCTCCTTGAAGATGATGAGGGCCGTGGTGCCAATAAAAAAGACCACCACACCCGTGGTGGTCTTGCCAACGCTTCGCCAAGGGCGTGCGCATGGATCGCCGATGGCCTTTCAGCCAATGATATGACGACGATCCATCCTGTGGGGACAGGCGGCTACTCCCCATCCATTTTCAGTGTACTCCAGGACAAAAAACGCTGTCAAGTCACGAGGCCAGACAGTTTTGTACGGAAGTCAACTCAATTCCTTTTCCATCCAGACCAGGTGGGTGGTTCCCAGGTGCACGGACGGCATGCCCGTCACGCGATAGCCGTGTTTCTCGAAGAATGCAGTGGCTGTGACGCGCGCCATGGTTCCCACCGAATGGAAGCCGTGCTCGCGGGCGCGCGCCTCCACGGTCTGTACCAGCAATTTGCCGATGCCTTTGTGCTGGTGATCAGGCGAGACCGCCAGGTGCGAGACGTGTCCCACCCCTTCGCTCTTCTCGTACAATTTGACCACACCCACCACTTCGCCTTTCTCGTTGACCGCCATGAAATGTTCGCTGATGGGTTCGTAGTCGTCCTTCTCGGTGCCCTTGGGATGTCCCCAGGGCTCCCGCAGGACCTTGTAGCGCAGGGCATAGTACGCCTTGAAATCGTCGCGCGTGACAGGGGTTTTGATGGTGATCATCTTTTGCTCGCTTTCCAACTAGGCAGGGGTCGGCTCGGACTTGCCCTTGAAGAGACCTGCCACCAGACTCAGTATGCCACGGAACGGGGCCAGCGCCCAGTCCACAAATTCGTTGACGATGCCGAAGCCTTTGGCCATCCAGATCAGCGCAAAGCGGAATTTTTGCAGGAATGGGCTGTGGGCATAAGCCAATGACAGCAGGATTGTGGCGATGGAGATTCCGAAGCGCAACATATCCGAGATCTCGATGTGCCAGACCTGGTCGAGGACCATTTCCACGCCGATGTTCAGCACCAGGATGTAGGCCGCCTGTTGCAGGATCGGTTCGCGTTCCACTGCGTAGCTGAAGACGCCTGCCGCATAACGCATGGTCAGGATGCCAATAGCCACGCCCACCATCACCACCCAGATCTTGTCGGAGAGGGAGACCGCTGCCACCACGTTGTCGATGCTGAAGATCAGGTCCATGGTCTCGACCGTCAGCACGGTGGCCCAGAAGGATTGGACCTTGATCGGCTTGATCTCATCGTCGTCCTCGCCGCCGCCGCCCGATTTGTCCTGCAGGTTGTCGAAGGCCAGGTGAATGAGGTAGACCGCGCCAATCAACTTAACCCACGAATTGTGGATGAGGAAACTCGTCATCAACAACATCAGGCCGCGGCCCAGGTATGCGCCCAGCAGACCCACGCGCAGGGCGGCCATGCGTTGGTTGCCCAGGAGCGGATGCAGCCATTCCCCGAATTTTTGAATCGCTTTGGGCCAGGGGACGTGCTGGTCGGAGGGCAGGGGGGCCACCAGCGCGCCGATCACGGCCGCGTTATCGATGGAAAGAATGCCTTCCAGAAAGATCAATTGCAGGATGATCACGAAGATCGGCCAGATTTCGCTCATTCAGTTCTCCATGCGTCTTGCCCTGAAAAATGATAGACCGCCACGGACCACCTCCGTGACGGTCTGGAACTTTCTCCTCTAGGCGCGCAAAGTGTACGCCTGGAGAAGGGTTGGGTCAATGTGACTTATGTACCCGAATTGTCAGGTTCGATGCGTGTGCCTGCGGGAATTTCGGCATCCTTGGGAATGACAACAATGCCATCGCGCACATACCAGGTATCATGATCGATATCCTTTTCGCGCGGGAAGGGGCGGATGACCACGCCATCGCCGATGCGCGCGTTCTTGTCGAGGATCGCGCCCTCGATGTAGCAATTTGCGCCGATGCCGATCGGGATGCTGCGTTGACGCGCCTCGCTATCGTAGTAATCCGAGCCCATGACGATGCTATCCTTGATGATCGTCCCCGCCCCGACCTGGCTGCGGGTGCCGATGATCGAGCGCGTGATCTCGGCCTTTTGGATGCGGCAGCCTTCGGAGATCAACGCATCCTTCAACTGGCTGTCCTCCACGGTGGAGCCGGGCAGGAAGAGCGCGCGGGTGTAGATGGGCAGTTTCGGATCGTAGAAGTTGAAGGGCGAATTGGCCGAAGCCAGCAGCAGATTGGTCTCGTAGAACGAGCGGATCGTCCCGATATCCTGCCAGAAGCCGTCGAAGTCGAAGCCGAAGACCTTGTGCGAGCCGATGGCCTGCGGGATGATGTCGCCGCCGAAATCGTCGTGCCTGGGATAGTTGGTCAGCAGGTCGATCAGCACCTGGGTGTTGAACATGTAGATGCCCATCGAGCCGAGCAACGGGCGGATGGGGTCGTCGCGGCTGAAGAAGCGCTTCTGGATCTCGGGATCCTTGGGCTTTTCCACGAACGAGGAGATGCGCCCGTCCGATTCGCGCTTGAGGATGCCCAGGCGATGAGCCTCTTCCAGCGCAACGGGCTGGACTGCCACGGTGATATCGGCGCCCTTCTCCCAGTGATATTGAGCCATGGAGGCGTAATCCATGCGATAGAGGTGGTCGCCCGCCAGGATCAGCACATGCTTTGCGCCCGTAGCCTGGATCTCGAACAGCTGCTTGCGGACGGCATCCGCCGTGCCCTGGTACCAGTCCGAGCGGTCGAGAGTCTGCTCGGCGGCCCAGATCTGTACCCAACCCGTGTGGAAGGCGTCGAACTGATAGCTGCGCGAGATGTGACGGTGCAGCGACACCGAGTTGAACTGGGTCAGCAGGGCGATGCGATAGATCTGGGAGTTGATGCAGTTGCTGATGGGAATGTCGATCAGGCGGTACTTGCCCGCGATGGGCACTGCAGGCTTGGAGCGCTGCTGGGTGAGGGGATACAGGCGCGCGCCGCGGCCCCCTCCCAAAATGACGGCCAGGATATCGTTCAGTGTCGGCATGGAAGCCTCCCAGGGTAGGATGATCGAACGGCCGCGATGACGAACTATCGCTTGGCTTGGAACAGCTTGCGAACCTGGTGGATCACGAACACGATCGGATACGCCAGCAAGACCATCAGGTCGATGAGCACGAAGAGAAGGTACAGTTTCACGATGCGCCTCCAGGCTAAAGTCGGATTCTAGGAATGAAACTGGTTTGCTACTATTATACTGAACAAGCAGTGGGCTGAGAAGCAGAGTGAGGCAATGGTATACTGGTTGTGACTGCTGGCATTGGAAATCAAATATAGGAGGACCCATGAAAATGAAACTGCTTGCAGCGCTGATTTTGGCAGGAATCGTGTTATTTGGGGGCTTTTTCCTGGCCCATTCCAACAGAAACACGGAAACTGCCTCCGCCGCGAATTTGCCCGACCATTTCCCCACCCCCACCGCCTATGCGACAGCCCTGCCGGGCGTGTCGGTGCAGGTCATGCAAAAATTTGCCCAGGGCGAGATTTTGACTCAAACGGCCCAGGGCGTGGAGATTAGTGCCGCGAATTTCCGTATCGAAAAAGACAATTTGAAGGTGGATGTTTGTTACCAGTTGCCAAAAGGTGAGGATTGGCTTGTCGGTATTGCGGTTGCCAAGATTGGGGACAAAGAAATCGTTTATGATGAGAACCCAGCTATCGAAACCTCGCGCACCTTAGAAAATGGGAAGAAACAAATTATGTCATCTCAAACAAATCCTTCCTCGGGTGTAGTCGAACCAGTTTTCGCTGAAATGGACTCGAATGACCTTCCCGATTATCGTTGCAGTACTATCGTTTTTCGCTTGGAACCTGACACAATCGTCTCGAACGTCTCGGTTACCATTCCTAACCTGACGTTAGCTCAAAAGGGAAGCGAAGGATGTAATTATATCCAGACCGTGCAAAGCGTTCTGGACGCCGAGAAGACGGGCATCCGTCTCGATTGTGTCACGCAGGATTATGGTGTATTTACGTCCATCGCCGAGAAACCCGCCTCCATGAGTGACGAAGAGGCTCAGCAGTTGGTGTCCGAAGTGCGGCGTAAAATTTTCACGGTCGAAGGCCCTTGGACCTTCGAGTGGAAGTTTGAATAAGATGACCTCTCAAAAACCAAAACGCCCTCCTGAACCAGGAGGGCGTTCGGTTATAATACCCTTTCGGGTTGGTTCCCGTGTGCCGAAGGAGGGAATCGAACCCTCATACCCGAAGGTACACGATTTTGAGTCGTGCGCGTCTGCCTATTCCGCCACTTCGGCTGGTGCGAGCGATAGTATAACTACTTCCCATGACAAGGTCAAGATGAAACTAGGAATCATAGGACTGCCACAATCTGGAAAAACCACCATTTTCAACGCGCTCACCCGCGGCAATGCCCCCACCACCGCCTCGGCGGGGCGCTTCGAGGTCCACACCGCCGTGGTGGACGTGCCCGACCCGCGCGTCACCATCCTCTCGGACATGTACAAGCCGAAGAAGACCATCTACGCCAAGGTGACCTACGCCGACATTGCGGGGCTGGAGGCGGGTTCCGCCAAAAGCGGCATCTCGGGCCAACTGCTGAATCAGCTCGCGCAGATGGAAGCCTTCATCCACGTGGTGCGCGGCTTCGACAATGATAACGTCCCGCACCCCAGCGGCACCGTGGACGCCGCCCGCGACGCCCTGTCGATGGGCGAGGAATTGTTGCTCAACGATTTGATCACGGTCGAGCGCAAACTCGAGAAGCTGGCCGAGGAACGCAAGAAAGGCGGCACCGACAAGGCCGTCAACGCGCGCCAGATCGAGTTGTTCGAACGCCTGCACAAGACGCTTTCCGAGAATAGGCCGCTGCGCGACATGCAGTTTAACGCCGAGGAGCAGCGCGAACTGGCCTCCTTCGGGTTGCTGACTCGCAAGCCGATGTTGACCGTCTTCAACCTCAGCGAGGGACAATCCGCCCCCAGCGTGGCGCTCGACCATCCGTCCATTGCGCTGCAGGGCAAGCTGGAAATGGAATTGTCCCAACTGCCTGCCGAGGATGCGGCCATGTTCATGCAGGAATACGGCATCGAGGAACTCAGCCTTAACCGCATGATCCGCCTGTCCTTCGACCTGCTGACCCTGCAGACCTTCTTCACCGTCGGCGAGGACGAGGTCCGCGCATGGACGACCCGCCGCGGGGCCACCGCCCAGGAATCGGCGGGCGAGATCCATACCGACCTGCAGCGTGGATTCGTTCGGGCCGAGGTGGTGGCCTACGAGGACCTGGTCGGCCTGGGGTCGATGGCCGAGGCCAAGGCCAAAGGCAAGTTCCGCCTCGAAGGCAAGGAATACCTCGTCAAGGACGGTGACATCATGCACGTCCGATCCAGCATCTAAACCGAATCAGGCTGCCGTCTCGGCAGCCTTTTTCTTTAAAAACAGTCTTCCAGAACCTCCTTAAATCCCGTCTCCGCAGAGTAAAATTAAGCTCCATCCTATTTATAAAAGGAGAAAACATGGCCTATCAATTGCAACGCTGGAGCCTGAAGGACCTGTACCCTGGCTTCGATTCGCCCGAACTGGAATCGGCCTTCGACCAGATCGAAGAGCAGGTAGCCTCGTTTGAGGGCGTGCGCGGAAAATTGCGTCCCGAGATGCCCGCTGACGAGTTCCTGCACGTGGTCAAGGCATTGGAGGACACCACCCGCATCATCCACAACCTGGACGCGTTCTCGGGCCTGTCCTTCGCCGCCGACACCCAGGACCAGACCGCGCAGTCCCTGCAGAGCCGCGTCCAGCAGTTCGAAGCGGACATCCAGAATCGCGTGCTGTTCTTCAACCTGTGGTGGAAGGAAGTGGACGACGCCAATGCCCAGCGTCTGATGGATGCCTCGGGCGATTATCGGTATTTCCTCGAAGAGATGCGTCACTTCAAGCCACACACATTAACCGAGGCCGAGGAGAAGGTGGTCAATGTCAAGGATGTGACGGGCGCAAGCGCGTTGGTCACCTTGTATGACTCGATCACCAACCGCTACACCTTCAAGTTCAAAGTGGATGGCAAAACCCAGGAACTGACCCGCGCCCAGTTGATGAGCCGCTATTACAGCACCGACCCGAAGGAGCGCGCCAAGGCCTACCAGGAGTTGTACCGCGTGTATGGCAACGATGGTCCGATCCTCGGCCAGATGTACCAGACCCGGGTCCGCGACTGGCATAACGAGAACGTCGGCCTGCGCAAGTTCAAGACACCCATCTCGGCCCGCAACTTGATGAACGACATCCCCGACGAGGCCGTGGATGCACTGTTAGATGTGGCGCGCAAGAACGCTCCCGTTTTCCAGCGATTCTTCAAGCTGAAAGCCAAACAACTTGGCGTGAAGAAGATTCGACGTTACGACATCTACGCCCCCGTGGCGGGTTCCGACAAGCAATATTCCTACGAACAGGCCGCGGACATGGTGCTCAACTCGTTCAACGCCTTCAGCCCCGAGTTCGGTGCGCTGGCCCAGCGCGTCTTCGACGAGAACCACCTCGACAGCGAGATTCGCAAAGGCAAGCGCGGCGGCGCGTTCTGTTGGGGAGTATTACCCGAAACCACGCCTTATGTGCTGGTCAACTATCAAGGCAGCGCGCGTGAGGTGGCGACGTTGGCCCACGAACTGGGACACGCCATCCACGCCATGCTGGCCTCGCATCACAGCACCTTCACCTTCCACTCGTCCCTGCCGCTGGCGGAGACCGCTTCCACCTTCGGTGAGATGATGCTGGTGGACAAGATGCTGGCAGTGGAGACCGACGAAGACGTGCGCCGCGACATCCTCTTCCGCCAGGTGGACGACTCCTATGCCACCATCGGACGCCAGGCTTTCTTCGCGATGTTTGAGCGCAATGCGCATGACATGATCATGAAGAATGCCAGCGTGGACGAGGTCTCGGCCATGTACCTGGAGAACCTCAAGGAACAGTTCGGCGATTCACTCGACCTGAGCGACGACTTCAAATGGGAATGGGTCGCCATCCCACACTTTTATCACACGCCGTTCTACGTCTATGCCTATGCCTTTGGCAAGCTGCTGGTGCTCTCGCTCTACAAGCAATTCAAGGCGGAGGGCGACTCCTTCAAGCCGAAGTACCGCAAGATTTTGGCGGCGGGCGGATCGGAAGCGCCCGCGAGAATCCTGGCCGAGGCAGGCATCGACATCCGCTCGGCGGCCTTCTGGCAGGGCGGCTTCGACGTCATCAAGGAGCAGGTCGACGAGTTGGAAAAGTTGTAAAAGAAAGAGAAAAGAAGAAAGAAGGCGCAGTCACCAGCGTGACTGCGCCTTTTATGTTTGCGTTGCCTTGAGGGAGCGTTTTTCGCGAAATCAATCGTAATATTGCGTATCTCCGTGCCAGACATGGCGGCGGCCCTCGGCCAGGATCTGGTCGAGGGTCATGTCGTGGTGGGCGATGTCGGCGGGGTGGTAATGGACGTGGACGCGCCGCAGGTTGGGGATCGACTGGCATAGCAGGGTCTCGACCTGTGTGGCGATGGCATCGCCCGAGCGGACGGTCAGCGAGCCGTCGATGCCGATGGTCAGGTTGACCACGATGTGCGGGCCGAAGCGATGGGCCTGCACCTCTTCCAATTGCTCCACACCTGGGATGCCCTTGATCCGTTCCGCGATCTGCTCCGCCAGTTCCATGCTGGGGACGGCGTCCATCAACTCGACCGAGGATTCGCGCAAAATGAAGATGCCCGTGCGCAGAATCAACAGCGCCACCAGCGCGCCCGCCAGCGGGTCCACCCACGGGAGCCCGCGCTGGCCGAGGAAGATTCCCACGGAGGCGGCCGAGGCGGAGAAGATGTCGTTGCGGTGGTCGTAGGCCAGGGCGTCGACCACGGGGTTGTGGGTCTCCCGTCCCAGTTTGCGGACGTAGGTGAACATCCCGATCTTGATCACGACCGTGGCGAGCGCCACCCACAAGGCGAAGGGATGCGACCCCAGGGTGGTGAGCTTCCCATCCATCAAATCCCAGATCTTGTCCACGGCGTCCCAGAAGACCGCCACGGCCGTGGCGACCACGAAGGCGCCCACCACCAGTGAGGCGATGCTCTCCAACTGGCGATGCCCATAGGGGTGCTCGTCGTCGGCGGGTTTGTTGGCCAGACGCACGAAGATGCCCGCCACCACGTAATAGGCTACGTCCGAGGTCGAATTGATGCCTTCCGCCAGCAGGGCTGGGCTGTGACTCAGGATTCCGACCGTGGTCTTGACGGCGGATAGGACGATGTTGACCACCAGTCCCAAGTTGACAGCCAGCAGGCTCTTGCGATCGCGTTCGTGTGTCATCGGGCTGATTGTATGGGCAGCCTTCCGATTCGGCAATGGAGAAACGTCCTGTTTTGGAAATGAACAGAACTCTACTTGAGAGGGTACAGCGGGACGAATCTTCATTCCGCTGTGCCCCCCCCGTGATTCAATTCTATTTCCCGAAAGTCAGGGATTGGGCTGCCATGTGATCCCGCTGATGAAATTCATCCCGCCTGTATCGAGGATCAGGGTCGGCGCAGTCGTTCGTCCCTGCAAAACCTCTTCCAGGTTCAGGGTGTAGATCGAGGAAGTTTCCTCGCTTGCATACAGGATCGAACGCCCGTTAGGAGCCCAGACGATGGGAAGCCAGTCGCCATTGGCGCCCTGCCCGAAGGTCGAGAGCGGAAGCCGCAACAGGGGAGTGAGGTTTTTTTGCACGGGCTGGCTCCGTTCGGCCAGGTACAAGTCGAAACCACCGGCGCAGAAATTCAGGATGAGGGAAAACCGTTCGTTTGGAGAGATAAATTCGCTCAAGGCGTTACCCTCGGTAGTCTTGCAAATTTGCTGCGGATCCATCGGACCGATCTCACGGACCTGGCTGCCGTCTGCATACAGCCAACTTCCCCAGATCTTGAGAGAATTGGCAGATATGGTGTTGCGCATGAAATAGACCTGGCCGGGAGATTCTTCGTACAGATACCTCCAGATGACTTGAGCATCGCCCTGGGGGGCGATCTGCCGAACAAATGGCCCGTCGAGTTCGATGCGGTAGATGGATGGTTTGGCAGTGCATGCCTCGCACTCCAGGCGGTCGTTCCCGGTCTGCGCCAAAGCATAGATGGATTTCCCATCCCGAGACCAGCGTAATCTCATTTCTCCCATCCCGCGAGCGACCTCGGTTTGGTTCGACCCATTGGCATCCACCACGCGGATGGAAAGACTGCTTCCCTGCCTGTTCTGGTACGCGAGTTGGCGGCCGTCCGGAGACCAGACGAATCCGACATCCTCGCCGGGATCATCCGTCACCTGGGTCAAGCGCGGGTCGTTGCGTCCATCTGCATAGACTGTGTAGATGTCGTAGTTCCCGTTGACGGCGTCTGCAAAGGCGATCTGGGTGCTGTTGGACGACCAGGCATAGCCCTGATTGTCCGGGTCGGTGACCGGTTTCCCGGAGACCTCTCCACCGCCGTACAGGGAAATACGTCGGATGTCTATTTTCCCATCCCCCCTGGTCTGTGCATAAAGAAGATGTTTTCCGTCAGGCGACCATTGAAGGGAGCCATACCGATAACCTGTAGGTTCCTGGTTCTGGGTCAGATTTACCAGGCTGCTGCCGTCCGGGTGAATCATGTAGATATCCTGAGTGATGGATGGGGCATCGGAACCTGTTATGGGGGTCGAGGTCCCGCCCACGAATGCGATCCATTCGCCATTCGAGATGCCTGTACCGATCTCGGGGATTTGTTGCGGTTGGGCCGTAGGACTGGGCATGTTCTCCGCTGGGACTTGGCTTCGCGTCAGCAGCTGATTCAATAGCAAACCCAGAATCAGCAACGCCGTCAGTCCGCTGAGAATTCCTGCCACCACGTTGATCTTTTTCATAATGATGATCCTCCGTGTTTTCGAGTGAATGTTTTTCAACACACGATCAGAAGGACCGCCGTAGACATTCAATCCAGCCCGCAGGTTGTTCTTGAGACGCGTTTCAAAGATGTGCCATTCTTCCGCTTCTGCACGGCAGGTTGCGCACCCGTGTAGATGCGCGTCGAGCAAGGCGAGTTGATCTTTGTGGAGCAATCCATCCATTTCTGCACGCATATATCGCCTGGCTTGTTCATGAGTGATCCCGCTCATCTTGGCTCCTCCTTCAACAGGCTGCGTAATTGGCCGCGCGCATGGTTCAAACGGGAGTGGATCGTCCCAGGCGGGACCTTGAGGATTGCGGCAATGTCGGCGATTGGCAGGTCGTGATAATAGCGCAACACGATCGGAATGCGGTGCTTTTCGTTGAGCGCGCGGACGGCATTCCAGAGTTGGGCGTCGGCTGCACTTTGCAGCGACATGATTTCCGGGTGGCCTTCCTCTTCGTTTGGATGAAACAAACCCTGCAAAAGCCGTGATAGTTGTTCGCGGGCACTCCTGCGCCTCAAACGGGAGCGGCACACATTGATCGCAATACTGAACAGCCAGGTTTTGAAGGACGAATCCCCCCGGAACGAATCGAGGGCGCGCAGGGCGGCCAGGAAGGTTTCCTGAGTGCCGTCCTCGGCTTCATCGGGGTCGTCCAGGATCGAGAGTGCCAGCCGGTACACGTCCTTTTGATGGGTGTACACCAGCTTTTCGATGGCAAATTCATCCCCGGCCTGACATCTTTCGAGCCAATAGCTGTCCATGACGGTCATTCTAATAGATTGGATGTCGCCCGGGTCAAAAAACTTCATTTCCCGGGGGAGAATCGGTTATACTTTCGGCGCTTGTATGGTATTTTGCGAAACGACCAAATTATTTTGCTAAGAAAGCAGTATGACAGACCATATTCGTAACTTCTGCATTATCGCGCACGTGGACCACGGCAAGTCCACGCTGGCCGACCGCCTCTTACAACTGACGGGCGCCATCTCGGAACGCGAGATGACCGAGCAGGTGCTCGACTCGATGGATCTTGAACGCGAAAAGGGCGTCACCATCAAGGCCTCGGCGGTGCGCATGTATTACACTGCCAAAGACTCGAACAAATACGAGATCAACCTGATCGATACGCCAGGACATGTCGACTTCGGCTATGAGGTCAGCCGCGCGCTCAAAGCCTGCGAAGGCGCCGTGTTGGTGGTGGATGCGACTCAGGGCATCGAAGCCCAGACGCTGGCGAACCTCTACCAGGCCCTCGAAGCGGACCTCGAAATTGTTCCCGTGATCAACAAGATCGACCTGCCCTCGGCCCGTCCCGACGAGGTGGCCGAGGACATTTCCAGCCTGATCGGCGTGCCCGCCGAGAGCGTCATCCGCATTTCGGCCAAGGACGGCCTGAACGTGGACCAGGTGCTGGAAGCCATTGTCCAGCGTGTTCCGCCGCCCAAGGACGCGGACAGTGTCCCCCTGCGTGCGCTGATCTTCGACTCGCATTACGATTCCTATAAAGGCGTCATCGCCTACGTGCGTGTGGTGGAAGGCTCGCTCAAGTCCACCGATATCCTGCGCCTGTTCGCCACACGGGTCGACATGCGTCCCGTGGAGATCGGCATCTTCGCACCGGGCATGAAGCCCGTGCAAAGCCTGGGCTCGGGTGAGGTTGGATACATCGCCACGGGTTTCAAGACCGTGCACGAGTGCCGCGTGGGTGATACCATCACCCGCGCCGCCGATCCCGCCGCCGAACCGCTGCCCGGCTATCGCACTCCCAAGCCGATGGTCTTTGCAGGCATCTACCCTGTCGAAGCGGACGATTACACCGACCTGCGCGAGTCGCTCGAAAAGTTGCAGCTCAACGATGCCTCGCTCACCTTCCAGCCTGAGACCTCGCAAGCATTGGGATTCGGCTTCCGCGCGGGCTTCCTGGGGCTCTTTCACATGGAGATCATCCAGGAGCGTCTCGAGCGCGAATACCTGCTGGACGTACTCTTCACCGCGCCCTCGGTGGAATACGAAGTGGCTCAACTGGATGGCGAGGTCATCACCGTCGACTCGCCCGCCGAGCTGCCTGATCCCAGCACCATCCTCGAGATCCGCGAGCCGTGGATGAACATCGAGATCATCACGCCTACCGATTACTACGGCCCCATCATGGACCTGGTCACCAAGCGGCGCGGCATCTTCAAGCAGCAGGAATATCCCGCCCCACACCGCGTCCAGCTCGATTTTGAGATTCCGCTGTCCGAGATCATCGTGGACTTCTTCGACCAATTGAAGTCGCGCACCAAGGGTTACGCCTCGCTCGATTACCAGTTCCTCGAATACCGTGCGGACAAGCTCCAAAAGTTGGAGATCCTCGTCAACGGCGACACGGTCGACGCGCTGGCGGCCATTGTCCACGAGAAGGATGCCTACCACAAAGGTCAGCGCCTGATCACCAAATTGAAGGAATTGATTCCGCGACAACTGTTCGATGTCGCCATCCAGGCTTCCTCGGGCGGACGCATCATCAGCCGTGCCAACGTCAAGGCCACGCGCAAGGACGTGCTGGCGAAGTGTTACGGCGGTGACATCACCCGCAAGAAGAAACTGCTCGAGAAACAAAAACGCGGCAAGAAGCGTCTCAAGATGGTTGGTAATGTGGAGATTCCACAAGACGCTTTCATGGCCGTCCTCAAACTGGACGAAGAATAATATGTAGGGGCGGGGCATATCCCGCCCTTGCATGTGGTGAATATAATGAAAGATATCAAACGCTGGCTGCCTGGCGCGATCATCAGTCTTGTGCTGATCGCCATCATCCTTTACTTCGTGGACTTCCGCACCCTGGCCGATGCGGTACGCAACGCGAATTACGCCATCCTGTCCATGTCAGCGCTGTTGTCCTTCGTGTGGATGGGAATCCGCGCCAAGGTCTGGCAGACGTTGCTGCGTGACAAGCCCCGCTACGTGGACGTGCTCTTTGCCACGGGGGAAGGCTACCTGCTGAACAACTTCCTGCCCTTCCGCCTGGGCGAGTTGGGGCGGGCTTTCCTGCTCAGCCGAAAATCGGGGATGCAGTTTGGCGAGATCCTTCCCACCATTGTCATCGAACGTACGGTGGACCTGGCCTTTTCGGCCGGTGTATTGCTGGCCTCGCTGCCTTTCGTGGTCAACGCGCAAGGCTCCGAGCGGATTGGCTACCTTGTGGGTGGATTGGTGCTCTTCGGTTTGACGATGATGTACGTGCTGGCGCGCAACAATCAGTGGGCATTGGACCTCTTCCATAAGTTGAGTCATCGTTGGCCGGTCATCCAGAAACTTGGAGGCAGTTTCCTTGAGTCTTTCTTCGCTGGGCTGGGCGTGCTGACCGATGGCTGGCTGTTCCTGCGATTTTTATTCTGGATGACACTCAACTGGATCGTCGCGTTGGTGGCTTATTATCTGATCACGCTATCGTTCTTCCCGCAGGCACAGCCGCAGTGGACCTTGTTCATCCTCGGCGCGGCAGCCTTCGGCGGGGCCATCCCCGCCCTGCCTGGTGCGGTCGGCACCTTTGACGGCGCCATCAGCGCTGCGTTGACCCTCTTCACGGGCGACCAGTCCACCTCGCTGGCGGTGGCATTGACGGCGCGCCTGTATAACTATCTCAACAGCACGGTCATCGGCGGTATCGGCTTGATCCGCGAGGGACAGAGCCTGCCACAGGTGTATCGTGATTTGATGGCATTGAGGAATAAAAAGGAATAACCCATGACAAAGAATTACCTGGTTACTGGTGGTGCGGGTTTCATTGGCTCGAACTATGTGCATCGGTTGGTGTCGCGCGGAGAGAAGGTCACGGTCTTCGACAATCTTAGCCGCGGTGGAGCACCGCGCAATCTGGAATGGTTGAAACAAACTCACGGCGCGGATGCCTTCCACATGATCGTTGGCGACGTACGTGACTCGGCTGCCATAGCGGAAGCAGCCAAAGGGGCGGATGTGATCGTTCACCTCGCGGGGCAGGTGGCCGTCACCACCTCGGTCGTAAATCCGCGCGAGGATTTCGAGATCAACGCCCTGGGCACGTTCAATACCCTCGAAGCGGCACGCGCCTCGGGGCGCAAGCCCATCTTCCTGTATGCCTCGACCAACAAGGTCTACGGCGGCATGGATGACGTCGAGATCGTTGAGGACGCGACCCGCTGGCATTACAAGGACCTGACCTACGGCGCTGCCGAGGATCAGCCGCTCGACTTTCACTCGCCCTATGGCTGCTCGAAGGGCACGGGCGACCAGTACGTGCGTGACTACTTCCGCATCTATGACCTGCCGACGGTGGTCTTCCGCCAGAGCTGCATCTACGGCCCGCGCCAATTCGGCATCGAGGATCAGGGCTGGCTGGCCTGGTTCATCATCGCCGCGGTGATGGGCCGACCGATCACCATCTACGGCGACGGCAAACAGGTCCGCGACGTGCTGCACGTGGACGATCTGCTCAATGCCTACGATGCGGCTGTCGCCAATATCGAGACGGCCAAAGGTCGGGTCTACAACATGGGCGGCGGCGTGGAAAACGTCCTGGCGGTGTGGACCGAGTTCGAGCCGCTGCTCGAACGTCTGCTCGGCAAAAAGATCGACGTGGCCCGCGGCGACTGGCGCCCTGGCGACCAGCGCGTCTTCTATGCCGATTATCGCAAGGCCCAACGCGAACTCGGTTGGAAGCCGCAGATCAGCCTGGAAGAGGGCATCGAGCGGCTGTTCCACTGGGTGAGCGAAAACAAGGAAATGTTCTAGAAAGAGAGGTGGACCTGCCAGGTCCACCTCTTCCTTTTTCAAGTACAATCGGGGCCATTGTGAATGGGAGTTGCTCATGAGTGGTATGAGTCGTCGCGATTTTTTGAAATTGGCGGGTCTGGCGTCTGGGGGAATGGCCGCCGCACCGATGCTGCGGATGATATCGCCGCGAGTCCCGGCTTCAGGCAACGTCAGAAATATCTTGTTTGTGTTGTTCGATGCCTTTTCGGCCAACCATCTTTCCACCTATGGATATCCGCGCGAGACCACGCCCAATATCTCGCGCCTGGCCGAACGGGCCATCGTCTATCACAATCATCACGCGGGCGGAAATTTCACCACGCCAGGCACTGCCTCCCTGCTGACGGGCGTCCTGCCTTGGACACACCGCGCCTTCGAAATCCATCGATATACAGCGCAGGAATTTGCCGAAAAGAATATCTTCTCGGCCTTTAGTGATTACCATCGCATTGCTTATTCTCACAACCCGCTGGTCAATACGCTCTTCGACCAGTTCCAGGCCAGCCTCGATGAGTATATCCCTGTCGACCGCCTGCTGTTGACAAGCGACGGGCCGATCTCCAGCCTGTTCCACCATGATGAGGATGTCTCCTCTCTCAGTTGGGCGCGAACCGCCAAACGTGATGAAGAGGCGGGTTATTCCTACTCGTTGTTCTTCTCCCTGCTCTATCAGAAATTGCAGGCAGACCGCATCAAAAGCCTGGGCCAGGCTTATCCGCTTGGCCTGCCATATATCCGTGTGGACAATTACTTCGTGCTCGAAGAAGCCATCAACTATCTGGCTGCGCAGGTGGATGGACTGCCCCAGCCGTTCCTCGGTTATTTCCACTTCATTCCGCCGCACTCGCCATATCACCCGCACAAGGACTTTTACGGTCGCTTCAAGGATGATGGATATCGTCCGATTCAGAAACCCGAGCACCTCTTTACTGCCGAAAAAACTCCCGCCTACCTGTCGAAATTGCGCGCACAATACGACGAATATGTGCTCAACCTTGACCACGAGTTCAATCGTTTCTTCCAAAATATGGAGAAAGCTAGCATCCTCGAGAATACCTGGGTCATCCTGACCTCCGACCACGGCGAATTGTTCGAGCGCGGGATTCTTGGCCACACCACCAACGTCCTATATGAGCCTGTCATCCGCGTCCCGTTGATGATCTTCGAACCCGGGCGGACCGGGCGGCTGGACATCCACACCCCCACCAGCGCCGTGGACCTGCTGCCCACCCTGCTGCATCTGGCCGATAAACCGTCCGCGCCGTGGACGGAAGGCCAGATCCTGCCGCCCTTTGTTGATCCCAACCCCGAGCGGGCCGTCTACACCCTCGAGTCTCGTCACACCGCCAAGGATGGTCCGATCACCGAAGGGACCCTCTCGATGGTCAAAGGCCGTTACAAGCTGATGTACTTCTTCGGCTACCCTGAATTGAAGGGAAGTGAGCGCGTCGAACTCTATGACCTGGAAACCGACCGGGAAGAGTTGACCGATCTCTCCGCCTCTCAGCCTGACCTGACCCACGGTCTGTTGACCGAGCTCAAGGCCAAACTGGACGAGGTCAACCAGCCGTATCGGTAGGACGCGCTGGTTTATAATCGCCCTGCTCCATGTCCACCCCTTTTACCCGCCGCGACTTCCTCAAACTGGCCAGTGTCTTGCCGCTTGGGTATCTCACCGCGCGCATGGCAAAATCGTTGAATGGCGAGAAGAAGAACGTGCTGATCGTGGTCTTCGACGCCTGGTCGGCACGTAATATCTCGCTCTACGGCTATCCGCGCGAGACCACGCCGAATCTTGCCCGTCTTGCGGATCGGGCCATCGTCTATCATAACCACCACGCGGGCGGAAATTTCACCACGCCAGGCACGGCCTCGTTGCTGACGGGGACCCTGCCCTGGTCACATCGCGCCTTCGAACTGAACGTCACGGTCGCCCCATCCTTCGCGCAGAAAAATATCTTTCGCGCCTTCCCAGACCATCATCGCATGGCCTACACCCACAACTCTGTGGCCGACATTTTCCTCAAGCAATTCAGCGCTGACCTCGATGAGTGGATTCCCCGCCCGGAGTATTACCTGACCAGCGACGCCTACCTGACCGACCTGTTCGGCGGCGACGAGGACATTGCTGCCGTCAGTTGGGTGCGTATCATGAAGAAGGGCGACCAGGGCTACGCCTACTCTCTTTTTCTCTCGCGCCTGTACGAGATGCTTCACGCGCGCGATCTCGCCGAGGTGCAACAACTCTTCCCGCGTGGCATGCCCGTGGTCAACGGCGACAACTTCTTCATCCTCGAGCAGGCCATCGACGGGTTGGAGGCGCGTACCGAGCAGGCTGTGGTCCCCTTCCTCGGCTATTTCCACTTTCTGCCGCCGCATCATCCGTATCACACCCACCGCGATTTCAATGGCTTCTTCAAAGGGGACGGATTCACGGTACCTGAGAAACCCGTGGACCTCTTCAGCGCGAACAACCCCTCATCCGACCCAATGCAGACGAACGTGACGGGCGAGTCCATGCTCGACGACCGCCGCCACTACGATGAGTTCATCCTCTATGCTGATCGCGAGTTCGGCCGTTTGTTCGACATGCTCGACGCCTCGGGCATCCTCAAGGACACCTGGCTGGTGCTGACCTCCGATCACGGTGAGATGTTCGAACGGGGCATCGTCGGCCATGCCACGCCCGTGCTGTACGAACCCGTCGTCCATGTGCCGCTGATGATCTTCGAGCCGGGCCGCACCCAGCGGCTGGACGTTCACACCCCGACCAGCGCCGCCGACCTGCTGCCGACCCTGTTGCACGTCACGGACCAACCTGCCGCGTCGTGGACCGAGGGCCAGGTCCTGCCGCCCTTTGCTGATCCCACCCCTGGGCGGACGGTGTACGCCGTCGACTCGCGCCACACCGGGCTGCAGGTCCCGATCAAAGAGGGGACCCTCTCCCAGGTCAAGGGTCGCTATAAGTTGATGTACTTTTTCGGCTATCCTGAGTTGAAAAGGGCCGAGCGCGTCGAACTTTACGACCTCGAGTCCGACCCCGAAGAGTTGACCGACCTCTCCACCTCCCAGCCCGAATTGACGAAGCAATTGCTGGATGAACTCAAGGCTAAACTGGCTGAGGTCAATCAACGCATCGAAAATCCGTCCTGAGTGCAGACGAAGGACGAGCGACAAAAAAAACTTAACTTCTACTGGTTGTATAATCCCCACACGAACCCAAAGGACGGAACGACTTGACCAACTTCTTTACTCAACGCTACTCCAAACAGGGATTATGGTCCCTGTTCTTGATGTGCGCCTTCCCCCTGCACTTTTGGACTCTCATCCTGGTCTTCCGCGACATTCAGTGGATGACCGAGCGCACCAACTTCTGGGATGCTCTGGGCGTGGCTTCCTATGCGATGGTCTTTGCCTTTCTCGAAAGCCTGCTCCTGTTCCTGATCCTGACCCTGCTCGGATTCCTGGTTCCAACCCGGTGGACTCGCGAGACACGCATTGCTTTGCTGTCGGCCCTCTTCCTGATTCTCTCGATCTGGGCCATGCTTGGCCAGTTGTACTTCCTCGCCGCGGTCCAGACTCCAGGCTGGTTCATTTTCCTCATGGCGCGGACGGGGCATCCCGTGCGTATCCTGTATGCGTTGGCGCTGATTCTCGTCACGCCCACGCTGGCCCTGCCCGCCTGGTTCGCCCTGCGCTCGGAGAAGTTCCTGAATTCCGTCAACAGCCTGATCGAACGCCTGTCACTGCTTAGCGGACTTTACCTCTTCTTTGACGTGATTGGGCTGATCATCATCGTCATTCGCAATCTGGCGTAGGGCCGAAGATGACTTCTCCCTTTAATCGCCGCGATTTTCTCAAACTGGCGGGATCCCTGCCGTTGGGTTATGCCGCCTCGCGCATGACCCAGTCGCTCGGCGCGCCGACCCTTTTTCAGTCAGGGAAGCAGAACGTGCTGGTGGTCGTCTTCGACGCCTGGTCGGCTCATAACGTCCCGATCTACGGTTATCCGCGCGAGACCACACCCAATCTCTCGCGCCTGGCCGAACGAGCCATCGTGTATCACAACCATCACTCGGGTGGAAATTTCACCACACCTGGAACCGCCTCCCTGCTGACGGGGGTTCTGCCGTGGACGCATCGCGCCTTCACCCTCAACTCCAAAGTAGCTGCTTCCTTCGCCGAGCGTAGCATCTTCCGCGCCTTTGAGGGATTCCACCGCATCGCCTACACCCATAACAACGTGGCCAGCACCCTGCTCAAGCAGTTCGAGGCCGACATCGAAGACCTCGTCCCGCGCGAAGACCTGTACCTGACCAGCGACAAGACCATCAGCCGCCTGTTCCAGAACGACGACGATGCCTCCTCCGTGGCCTGGGTGCGCACCATCAAGAAAGGTGACGGTGGATATGCCTATTCGCTCTTCCTCTCGCGTTTGTACGAATACCTGCAACTCAGCCGACTAAAAAGCCTGAAACAGGAATATCCGCGCGGGTTGCCCGGGGTCAACGGCGACAACTACTTCCTGCTGGAGCAGGCTGTCGACGCGCTCAGCGGACGGTTGAAGAAGGTTGCCCAGCCGTTCTTCGGCTATTTCCATTTTCTTCCGCCGCATTATCCTTATCGTCCGCCGCTCGAGTTCTTCGGTCGTTTTGCGAACGACAATTACAAGCCTGTCGAGAAACCTGCGGACGCCTTCCGCCTTGACCGTTCCTCTGATTCGGATACCGATGGCGAACATCTCTCCGCTCTTGAGAATCGCCGCTACTATGACGAGTTCGTCCTGTACGTGGATCGGGAGTTTGGCCGCTTCTTCGACAACCTCGAATCGATGGGCCTGCTCGACAACACCTGGGTGGTGCTGACCTCCGATCACGGTGAGATGTTCGAGCGCGGCATCGTCGGTCATTCCACCGCCGTGCTGTACGAGCCGGTCGTCCACGTACCGATGATGATCTTCGAGCCAGGGCGCACCGAACGGCTGGACGTCCACACCCCCACCAGCGCCGCGGATATTCTGCCCACGCTGCTGCACCTCAGCGGACAGAATCCTGCCGCCTGGACCGAAGGCCTGGTCCTGCCGCCCTTTGCCGATCCCGGCCCTGAGCGCAGCGTGTACGCCGTCCAGGCGCGCGGCACCGAACAGGATGCGCCCATCCAGCAGGCTACGGTCTCTCTGGTCAAGGGCAGATACAAGCTGATGTATTTCTTCGGCTACCAGCGCCTCGGCGCGGACCGCGTCGAACTGTACGATCTCGAAGCTGACCCCGAGGAGTTGAATGATTTGGTCGAGACGCAAAAGGACGTGGCGGCCGGGATGCTGGCCGAGGTCAAAGCCAAATTGGCCGAAGTGAACCAGCCGTACATCAAGTAAAATCATTGCATGGCTCACGAATTCATCTATTCCCGTAACGCCGTCTACGAAACGCTGCGCACGGATCGCAGGCAGGCTTTCACGTTGCTGCTGGCCGAGGGCGCGCAGGAAAAAGGCCGCCTGACCGAGATCGTGGAGATGGCCCGCCGCCGCAAGCTCAAAGTGGAAAAGGCTCCGCGCGCCCGCCTCGACAGGATCCACCCGAACCATCAGGGCGTGGCCATGGAGGTCAGCGCCTATCCCTATGGCGACGTGCTCGACATCCTCGACCTGGCGCGACAGAAGGACGAACCGCCCTTCGTGCTGTTGCTCGATTCTCTCAATGACCCGCAGAACTTCGGCACGTTGCTGCGCACCGCGGAAGCGGTCGGCGTGCATGGCATCGTCCTGCCGCTGGCGCACAGTGTGGAGGTCACGCCCGCTGTGGTCAATGCCTCATCGGGGGCGAGCGAGCATTTGCTCATTGCGCGCGCCAACCTGTCGCAGGTGATCGATGCGCTCAAGGATGCCGAGGTCTGGGTCGTCGGCCTGGATCAGGCCGGGGCGGAGGTGGAGCCGAATTCGCGTCACCTGCGCGGCGCGCTCGGGCTGGTGGTGGGCTCGGAGGGCGAAGGCATCCGCCCGTTGGTCAAATCCAAATGCGACATCGTGCTCAAACTGCCCATGCGCGGCGAGATCGAATCGCTCAACGCGGCGGTGGCGGGCTCGGTGGCGCTGTATCTCGCCTATCTAAATCGCAAGTAAGGGCGGACGCCGTCCGCTCAAAATGGAGAATCCATGCCTCAAGCAACCTATCATTTTCCACGCGGATTTTTATGGGGGACTGCGACCGCAGCACATCAAGTGGAAGGCAACAATACCAACAACCAGTGGTGGCAATGGGAACAGGCAGGTCACACCAACGGGACCTCGGGCCTGGCCGCCGATTGGTGGGGCGGACGTTGGCGCGAGGACTTCGACCGCGCCGCCGAGACGGGCCAGAACGCGCATCGTTTCTCGGTGGAGTGGAGCCGCATCCAGCCCACGCCTGATCGCTGGGATGAAGAAGCGCTCGAAAAATACCGCACCATGCTGCGCGGACTGCGCGAACGTAACATAACTGCGATGGTCACGCTGCATCATTTCAGCGACCCGCTGTGGCTGGCTGAAAAAGGCGCCCATTCGACAGGCTCAGGGCAAGGCTGGGAGAATCCCGAGGTTGTGGCCCTGTTCGAGAAGTTTGTGCGCAAGACCGTGGATGCGCTCAAGGAATATGTCACATTGTGGTGCACGATCAACGAGCCGAACATATACGCGTTGAGCGGCTATGCCAATGGGACCTTCCCACCCGGCGCGACCGACCTCAAGCGCGCGGTAAATGTCATTGCCAATATGTTGCGCGCGCATGCGGTGGCCTATCGGACCATTCATCAGATCCAGCCCGAGGCGCGGGTGGGGTACGCGCTGCACTTCCGCCCGATGGTGCCTAAGGTGGGCTGGTCACCGCTGGACCGCCTGATGCGCAACCTGCGCTATGATGGCGTGAACATGGCCTTCCCGTCGGGCATCAGCACGGGCGTGATGAAGTCGCCGGTGGGTAACGTCAGCATCCCCGAGGCCAAAGGCACGCAGGATTACCTGGGTGTCAACTATTACTCGGTGGATACCGTCTCCTTCCACCTTGGCAAGCCCAAGGAGCTCTTCACACATTCAGACTTCCCCACAGACTCGGACTTCAGCGCCAATAAGTTCATCGCCAATATCCCAGAAGGGTTATACGACTCGCTCAAATGGGCCGTGCGGACCTACCCCGACCTGCCCATCATCGTCACCGAGAACGGCGTGGAAGACGCTGAGGATAAAATGCGCCCGCGCTACATCGCGCAGCACATCCATCAGTTGTGGCGCGCGGTCAATTTCAATTGGCCGATCAAGGGTTACTTCCACTGGTCGCTGGTGGACAACTTCGAGTGGGAGCGCGGCTGGACCCAGCGCTTCGGCCTGTGGGGCCTGGACCTCGAAACTCAGAAGCGCATCCGCCGCCCCAGCGTGGACCTGTACGCCGAGATCTGCAAGGAAAACGGTCTCTCGTCTGAGATGGTGCAGAAGTATTGCCCCGAAGTGTTCGAAAAGATTTTTCCCAGTTAACTGTTGATTGTAGACTGTGGCGCATGGAGAATTTCTCCGTGCGCTTTTTTATTCGTACGCCCTGAGCGGAGCCGCATGTCCTTGGCGGCGAAGTCGAAAGGCATAGGTAAAATGTATTTTGCAAACTTGTCCCTCGACTACGCTCCTCGAAAAACGCTCGTCGTTTTGCTGGGACGATATGCTCCCCATGATAAAATTCGCCCCATGACTCACGCCGAACAAATCGCATCCCAACTTCATGTCAAACCGTCGCAGGTCGAGGCGGTCATCAAGCTGCTGGACGAAGGCAACACCGTCCCATTCATCGCCCGTTATCGCAAGGAAATGACGGGCTCGCTCGACGATGAGCAGATCCGCATCATCGCCGACGAACTCGTCCGCCTGCGCACGCTCGACGAACGCCGCGTCTCCATCCTGGCCTCCATCGAGGAACAGGGCAAGCTGACCGACGAGCTGCGCGACTCGATCAACGCTGCCGTTACCATGACCGCGCTCGAAGACTTGTACGCGCCGTACAAGAAGAAGCGCCGCACGCGTGCGATGGTCGCCCGCGAAAAGGGACTTGAGCCGCTGGCTGAGTTGATCCTGAAGCAGGACTTCGGATCACCCGAAGAACTGGCGGCCCAATTCCTCAGCGAGCAGGTGACGAATATCGAAGAGGCGTTGCAGGGTGCGCGCGACATCGTGGCCGAAGCCATCAGTGACAACGCCAACGTACGCTCTGCCACGCGCGAGAAAGCGCTCAAGGTTTCCACGATCCGCGCCGAGAAGATCGAAGACGCCGTGGACGAGAAGCGCGTGTACGAAAGCTATTACGATTTCTCCATCCGCGCCGACCGCCTCCAGCCGCACCAGATCCTGGCGCTGACGCGCGGCGAAAAGGAAGGAGTGCTGCGTGTGCGCGTGGACGTGCCCGAGCGCGACTGGCTGGATGCCATCCAGGCCGAGTACGAGGAAGACATCCTCAGCCCCTTCGCCGAGCAACTCGAACTGGCGATTCAAGACGCCGCCTCACGCCTGCTGCTGCCCGCCATCGAACGCGACGTCCGCCGCGAGAAGGGTGAAGGCGCCGATAATCACGCCATCCAGGTCTTCGCCACCAACCTGCGCGCGTTGCTCAGCCAGCCGCCGCTGGCGGGACACGTGGTGCTCGGCCTCGATCCTGGCTTCCGCACAGGCTGCAAGGTGGCCGTGGTCGATGCCACGGGCAAGCTGGTCGACACGGGCACGATCTATCCACATGAGCCGAAGAACGATTGGAAGGGCTCGATCAACACCCTGCAGGACATGATCAACCGTCATCACGTCACGCTCATCACCATCGGCAACGGCACCGCCTCGCGCGAGACCGAGAAACTGGTGGCTGAGATCGTAAGGGCGACTGGCCAGTCGCCCCTACGGACGAAATACCTGATCGTCAACGAGGCTGGCGCCTCAGTCTATTCCGCGTCGGCGCTGGCCCGCACTGAATTCCCCGATCTCGACGTGTCCATTCGCGGCGCGGTGTCCATTGCGCGCCGCGCACAAGATCCGCTGGCCGAGTTGGTCAAGATCGATCCCAAGTCCATCGGCGTCGGCATGTACCAGCACGACGTCGACCAGACCGCCCTGGCGCACACCCTCGACGGCGTGGTCGAGAGCGTGGTCAACCGCGTTGGCGTGGACGTCAACACGGCCAGCCCCGCGCTGCTCACGCACGTGGCGGGAATCGGTCCCAAGCTGGCCACCAGCATCGTCGCCTATCGCGATGAGAACGGTCCGTTCAAATCGCGCGCTGTGCTCAAGAAGGTTACTGGACTGGGGCCCAAGGCTTTCGAGCAGGCCGCAGGTTTCTTGCGAATTCGAGATGGGGCCAACCCGTTGGACGCTTCCGCCATCCATCCCGAATCTTACGAGATCGCTGACGCGATCCTCGAGCGCGCTGGACTTTCGGCCCGCTCGCCGTTAAACGAGCGCATCCCCGCCCTCGAAGCGTTGACCGCCAAAACCACGCCCGAGGCGCTGGCTGCCGAACTGGGCTGCGGCGTCCCCACGTTGAAGGACATCCTCGAACAGCTCGTCCGCCCTGGGCGTGACCCGCGCTCTGACACGCCTGCGCCCATCCTGCGCTCGGACGTGCTCAAGGCCGAGGACCTGGTTACGGGTATGCAGCTCAAAGGCACGGTCCGTAATGTGGTCGATTTCGGCGCCTTCGTCGACATCGGCGTCAAGCAGGATGGCCTGCTGCACAAGAGTCAGATCCCGCACGGCACCGTGCTCAAGGTCGGTGACATCATCGATGTGGAGATCGTCAAGATCGAGCATGAGCGCGGACGCATTGGCCTGGGTTGGTCGAAATCGTGATGGATCTTCCCGAACTCTTCCTCACCAACATCCGCAATTCCTTCCATCAGGACGGCGAGGCTTACCTCGCCGTCCTGCCCGATTTAATCGAAGAAGCCCGCCAGCGTTGGGGCTTGAGCGATATCACGCCTGTTGAGAATCTATCGTTCAATTACGTGGCTTTTGCAAAGCGCCCTTCGACTGCGTTCGTCGCAAAGAACGCTCCTCACTCCGCTCAGGGCGAAGTAGTTCTGAAGATCGGCGTCCCGCACCGCGAGCTGTTCAGCGAAATGGCCGCGCTGCGACTCTTCAACGGCGAAGGCTGTGTGCGCATGCTCGAAGCGGACGAGTCGCGCGGCATGTTCCTGCTGGAGCGTGTGCGCCCGGGCGTGATGCTGGCTACGTTGGAAGATGATGACCAGCGTACGCATATTGCTGTCGACGTGATGAACAAACTCTGGCGTGAGGCGCCCACGGGCCTGCCACTGATCCAGTTGACCGATTGGTTCGCGGCGCTCAAGGATGTGCGCCCCACCTTCGGCGGCGGAACGGGACCGTTCCCTGAGAAATTATTTGCCCATGTCGAGGAGACCCTGCCACGTCTGTTCGCTGAGTCGGATCCGCCGCGCTTGATCCACGGGGACTTTCATCACTTCAACATCCTCTCGTCGGGGCAGGACTGGATCGCCATCGACCCGAAGGGGGTGGTGGGACCGCCCGAGTATGAGGTGGGACCGTTCCTCATCAACCCGTGGTTCAGCCTCTCGGACGGGATCAGCCCCAAGGTCCAGACCGAGAGGCGGCTGGCGATCCTCTCGGAGCGGCTGGGATTCCCGCGTCGCCATCTGCTCGATTGGGCACTGTGCTTTGCGGTCCTCTCCTCCTGGTGGGATACGCAGCCCGATGGCACGGGCGGGGAATATTCCCTGCATTGCGCCGAGTTGTTCGACAGCCTGTAAACGAAAACAGCCTCCCATGCGGGAGGCTGTTTTTTTCGAGTGGATTAGCGGCCGAGGAAGAGGAATACGGCAGCGCCGAGGGCGAAGATGCCCGTCAGGACGCCTGCCATCGGGATGGCGACCCCGAACGAGGCCAGGCCTGCGAAGAGGAAGAACAAGATCATACACCAGGTGGATAGAGCGGATGGCATTTTCATGGAACACTCTCCTTGAGTGGGTGTGGATTGGCCGAATTGCCAATCTAAATAAGATAACACCCGTCGGATTTGCGCGTTGCGGCGGGATGGGAGTACAATCCTGCCCATGTCGACTGTCACCCTCCCTGCTGAATTCACCCTTCCCCGCCGCCATCGCTCGGATACCAGCCACCCCGTGCGCTGGGTCTGGCAGCATGCGGTCCGCTACTGGTATATCCTGTTGATGCTGTTCGTTGGTGCATTGGGCAACGCCGCACTGGCGGCTGTGGTGCCCGTGTTGACGGGCGACGCCTTCAACGCGATGCTGGCTCCACATCCTGATACGAGCGTGTTGCTGCCGCTGGCCTTGATCATCGGCGGCTCGCAGATCATCCGCGGCGTGCTGCAATTGGGACGCAACTTCGGTGCAGAACTGATGGCGCAGAAGGTCGAGCGCGATATCCGCGATGAGTTGTATCTGTCCCTTTTGGGCAAGAGCATGACCTTCCACAATCTGCAACCCGTGGGCGATACGATGGCGCGCGCCACCAACGATGTGCGCGAGGTCAACTACATGTTCAGCCCGGGCGTCAACCTGGTGGTGGGGTCGTTCCTGTTCCTGGTGATGCCGTTCTTCTTCGTGGAACAGTACAGCCCGTGGCTGGTGCTGACGCCCGCGATCTTTGCTGTTGCGTACTTCATCTCACTGATTTGGTACCTGCGGACCATGTCGCCCATCACGGACGAGGTGCGAGGCAGTTTTGGCGAGATGAACACGCACCTCTCCGAGGTGCTGGACGGTGTGGAGATCATGAAAGGCGCGGCCCAGGAGACCTCGGAGACCGAGCGTTTCGTGATCAATGCCCGCCGCGTTCGCGATGCCTTCGTCCGCCAGGGAGACCTGGAGGCCCGCTTCATCCCGAACCTGCTGCTGGGTCTGGCCTACGCGGGCGGATTGGTCCACGCCCTGATGCTGTTCCGCGCGGGGACGATCACGCTCGGGGCGGTGGTGGCCTACTTCGGCATCCTGCGCATGCTCGAGTTCCCGACCTTTTCCTCCTCCTTTGCCTACACCCAGATCTCGCTGGGTATTTCGGGTGCACGTCGCATCATCGAGCTGATTAACCGCGAGACTAACCTTGATCAGAACGCGGATGGATTCGTTGGCTCGATGCGCGGCGAGATCGAGTTCCGCAACGTGTGTTTCGAGTACAACGAGGGTGAAAAGATTTTGGAGGACATCACCTTCAAGGTCAAGCCTGGGCAGACGGTGGCCATCGTCGGGCAGACGGGCGCGGGCAAGACCTCGCTGGTGAAGTTGATCAACCGCACCTACGATGCGCCCTGCGGCGAAGTCCTCGTGGATGGGGTGGCCGTCCGCGATTGGAATCTGGCAGCGTTGCGCTCGCAGATCTCCATGATCGAGCAGGACATTTTCCTGTTCTCGCGTTCGATCGCGGATAACATCGCCTTCGGCAAGCCTGGCGTGACGCGTGACGTGGTGGAAGCCGCTGCCCGTTCCGCACAGGCGGACGAGTTCATCCAGACTTTCGAGAACGGTTATGACACCGTCATCGGCGAGCGCGGTGTGACCCTCTCAGGCGGACAGCGTCAGCGCCTGGCCCTGGCACGTGCCTTCCTGACTGACCCGCGCATCCTGATCCTCGATGACTCCACCTCCGCCATTGACTCGGCCACCGAGGACAAGATCCAGCGCGCCATTGCCGCTGCCGCGAAGGGCCGCACCACCATCCTCATCACGCACCGCCTCTCGCAGATCCGCTGGGCCGATTTGATCATTGTGCTGCGCAAAGGCCGCATCGCGGCCATCGGCAGCCACGATGAGCTGATGAAAACCTCCGAGGCATATTCGAGGATTTTTAGGGAATAAGAACAACGTCATTGCGAGGAGGCCGCAGACCGACGAAGCAATCTAATGATTTCAGAAATCTTGGGATTGCTTCGCTCCTGTCGGGGCCCGCACTGACGTGAGAAAAAAGAGAACTTATGGGCTTCTTTTCAGGACTCAACGCAGAAAAATACGACCGTCAATATAGCGATCGCCAATTGCTGGCAGGCATCATCGGATACTTCAAACCGCAATCCAAACGACTGACTGTGGTGGGCGTGTTGTTGGTTGCCATCGCCTTTATCAGCGCGGCTTTGCCACTGGCTGTCAGCCGTGTGGTGGATTTGTTGAAAACGCAACCGACTCTGCAGGCCATCGGGCTGGCAGGGTTGGCGCTCTTCCTGGTGGGCCTGGGCGTGTGGGGACTCAACTGGGCGCGGCGCAGCATGGTGGTCCGCGCGGTGGGTGACGTGGTGCTGGCCTTGCGCACGCAGGCCTTCGACGCCGCCGCTGAACATGACCTGTCCTTCTATGACCAGTTTTCGTCGGGACGCATCGTCTCGCGTATCACGTCCGATACCAATGACTTCGGACAGTTGGTGGTCATCGTCACGGATGTCGGCTCGCAACTCATCACGGCCGTGATCCTGGGCGTGGTCATGTTCCGCACCGAATGGCATCTCGCCCTGTTGATGCTGACCTTCGTCCCGTTCATGTTCCTGCTCACGACGGCCTATCGCAGCCTGGCGCGCCGCGTCACCCGCAATGGCATGCGCGCCATGGCCGAGGTCAACGCAGCCATCAAGGAGACCGTCAGCGGAATTTCGATCGCCAAGAACTTCCGTCAGGAACAGAGCATCTTCGACATCTTCGACGCCGCCAACCAGCAGTCCTATCGCGTCAACGTGCAGCGCGGCTTCGTGCTTTCGCTGGTCTTTCCGACCCTCAATGCGGTCAGCGGCATCTTCGTCGGCATCCTCGTCTATGCGGGTGGGATGAGCATCCAGCAGGGCATCGTCACGGCGGGAGCCTGGTACCTGTTCATCCTCAGCCTCGACAGCTTCGTCATGCCCATCTCGAACCTGTCCGCGTTCTGGGCGCAGATCCAGCAGGGACTTTCCGCCGCCGAACGTGTCTTTGCCCTGATCGACGCCGACCCGAACGTGGTTCAGACCGACCGTCAGGATGTGCCCCGCTTAAAAGGCGAGGTCCGCTTCGAGGGACTTGGATTCCGTTACACCGACAAAGAACCCATCCTGCGCGACTTCAGCCTGACCATTCGCCCAGGCGAGACCCTGGCCCTGGTGGGGCACACGGGCGCGGGCAAGTCATCGATCGCCAAGCTGATTGCGCGTTTCTACGAATTCCAATCGGGCAAATTGCTTATTGACGGTCACGACATCCGCACGTTCGATTTGCAGCAGTATCGTCGTCAGCTGGGTATTGTCTCACAGGTGCCGTTCCTGTTTTCGGGCACGGTGGCGCAAAACATCCGCTACGCTGCGCCCGCCGTCAGCGATGAGGAGATGCTCGATATGGCGCGCAAGATCGGTGAAGGCGAATGGCTGGAGACCCTGCCCGATGGCTTGCACACCGAGGTCGGCGAGCGCGGAGCGCGTCTCTCGATGGGACAACGTCAGCTCGTGGCATTGATGCGCGTGCTGATGCAAAAGCCCGCCATCTTCATCCTCGACGAAGCTACTGCCAGCGTGGACCCGTTCACCGAGTGGCAGATCCAGCAGGCCCTCAACCTGATCCTGTCCGAGTCGACCAGCATCCTGATCGCTCACCGCCTCTCCACGGTCAAGGCGGCCGACCGCATCGTCGTCATGGATCACGGCACCATCATCGAAGAAGGCAGTCACGAAGGGTTGTTGAGTCAAAGAGGGCATTACGCCACGCTCTACAACACCTATTTCAGGCATCAAAGCCTGGCTTATGTGGAACAGGCCAGAGAAATGATGAAGTAAACGAAATGCGCCCAGGATTTTGCTGGGCGCATTTTTTTGTTAGGAAGTCGAATTTACGGCAGATTGAATGCTCTCACGAGGAAGACGGCCATCTGTGCGCGAGTGACAGGCGTGTCCGGACAATAATTTCCACCGCCGCAACCGCTTGTGATCCCCTCCGCAGCCAGTTGTTCGATCCAGGCGGCTGCCCAATGAGTGGTTGGGACATCGGTGAAGACGCCTGTTGCCGCAGGAGGTTCATATACAGAACCGTGCATGGCCCGCAGGAGGAAAACGGCCATTTGCGCGCGAGTGACAGCGATCTCAGGACAGTAGTTCCCGCTGCCACAGCCTCCTGTGATGCCATCCTGCATAAGTTTTTCGATCCAGGCAGCGGCCCAATAATTGGCAGGAACATCGCCAAAGATCGTCCCCGACGCATTGGGTGGCGTGAATGCCGCACCATTCATGCCGCGTTCAAGAAAGACGGCCATTTGTGAGCGTGTGACTGATGTATCAGGACAATAGGTCAAGGGGGCAGCACCGCATCCGCCTGTGATCCCGGCAGCATACAACCGATTGATCCAAGAGCGTGCCCAATGCCCCAGTGCAATGTCTGCAAAGTTTTCACTGCCGTAAGGGGCACTGTCGTTCCCGCTGATGCTGGTATCGATGAACATGGGAGCCGATGCCTGTTGCGAGTGTCCCAATAACACGGGGGATGTCAATACATTTCCTGTGTTGTCGAGCAGGGCATAATACATGTCCTTCTGTGCATCCAGATCAGCATCGGTCCAGGTGAGGATGGCATGCGCCATGGAGTCGGTGGTCAGCGCAATATGGTTATCGCCTGCCAAGGCGGGAGATTTATCGAGGCATTGCGGGGAACCGACCGGGTTGTAATCTGTATCGAGTAGTGCATATCGAATCCGTGGCACCAACGCTCCAGGGAAGCAACCGAAGGCTTCCCAGGCGGCAACAATGGTCCCATCAGAGAGTTGGACCACATCTCCGTTTCGCGCATCGATCACGGTCTCATCAACTGAAAGGTTGGTAGCGCTTTTAACGATACTACCATCGCTACCAAGGATGGCATAAAAGATGTCATCATCCATGGAGCGGAAGGTCGACCACGTCAGGGCGGCACGGTTGGAATTTAGCGCAGACAACGCAGGTAGGAAATAACCATCCGTGCCCCACGAGCCTTGGGTGTCAGTGGTCAGTGCGGTGGCTGGCTGGACTTGATTCCCGTTCTCGTCACGGACGGCATAATAGATGTCGTCGATCCACCCCCCTTTGGGCACCTTATGTTCCTGGTTCCAAGCCAGGATAAAGTGGCTGTCGTCGGTGGCGACGATGCGGGGCGTGAAGAAGTAAGGTTCGTTATCGTCGCCTGTATAAGCGCCCCAGATGTTGTTATTGGTCAGGTTGATGGGGCCCGTGACTAGATTCCCAGCCGCATCCAGCTGGGCAAAATATAAGTTTTCGTTCGTCTTGTCTGTGGAGCTTTGATAATATTTACGCACCCACAGGATGCCGATTTTTCCATTGGGAGCAACTGCAACTCCGCTTCTATAATCATAGACGTGAGTGGCCGCTCCGGTGAGGTCGGCCAGTTTGACGGGCGCGCGTACGGTGCCGCCAGCAGCGTTTAGGATGGTATAGTAGATTTCATCGATCCAATAGGGACCGGCAGCGTGCTGGTTGGTCCAAAGGTAGATGAAATTCCCGTTTGGCTGCCCGGCAATGACAGTATCGTATGTGTGGAGGTCGAAACTTGCAGTTGCGATGGTCACATGAGAATCGGGACGGACCAGGTCGAGAGCCATCACATTGCTGCTGGCATTGACATATACTTCAGCAAATGGAGCAGGAATGATCGCCTGCAGCGGGGCGGATTTGCTGACAGACGGATTGACAGACGAAGTCAATGCGATGAGGGCAGTGTTTTCTTCGCCTATGCCCGGGTGGACAGGCGTCTGGATTTTAGCAATGATGGTAACCATGCCGCCCTGGACCACAGGACCCGTGTCTGCGATACCATCGTTGTCTGTGTCGGAGAGGGGAGTAACTCCGTCAACTTTGTAGAGCGATACAGGCCAGATGGATGACGTGGTGAGATCGTAGGTGTCATTCCCAAATTCCCCGGTGTTACGGACTTGAAGTTGGAAGGATTCCAACGCACCAAAACGGGTCAGGCGGGCCTCGTTTGGCGGAGTGATATTCACTCTTGCAGAAGCCAGGGGGCGATAAAAGCGTACGGCCTTGTTGAGAGCAGGAGGTTCTTTGCAGAAATCTATATAAGTCAGGCCATCCAGGCCGGCAGAATCCTCGATCCCGGCAGATCCACAGGCATACAAGGAACCCAGATTCATGGTCTGATATTGAAAAACAATATCGCCGTTTTCGTGCAGGATTAATTCGAAGCGGTATAGCGCATCTCCTCCCGGGTTCCCAGGAGTGTCACCTTGAAGGTTGTGCCACTCCACGACAAAATAACGGTTGGGGGCCGTCCCGCCGGAGAGATAACGCACCCAACCGTTCGTTGAAATGTAGGTAGGCGTCCAATATGGGGCGATCACATTATTGGGTGATTCTGTGGATGGAATCTGTGACTGCCATTCCCAACTGGTTGGAGCGGTAAATGCCACGTATCCATATTGAGAAATATAGATAGTTGAGTAAGAGTTTTCGTAATATTTGAAGTTGAAAGGCATGGATATCGGACCAACGCCCTTGGCGAAACCGCCCGTCATACCCGTATCCGTGCCGCTGGTGGCGTCTATCCAACTTACGGCTCCTGTGTCATCCCAGGTGTAACCAAACCCATCCGGTCCGCCGTTGTTCAGTTGGATGAGCCCCTGCATTTCCGAAGCCTTCCCCGCTTGCATATACCAGATTCCATTCGGTGCCTGCTGTGGACCATTCGATGTGTTTGCCACATAGGGGGTAAAAGGCGGATGGGGTTCCTGAGCCAGCGCCGAACTGGAACCAGATAGTGTGCTGAGTAAACTCAGTAAGACGAGAATGGCGATCTTGTGTCTGAGGTTCATTCTTCCTCCGGGTGAAGCGAGTAGATTGGTGCATTTTTTATCAGTATAGCGATTCTCCATGTGCCGACAACAGGCGATTGTTATTTTTTATGTATGACAGATTGCATTATCTAAAAAATACGTCCAGCCAACGCTGGGCGTATTTTCATTGTACACAAGCCTTTACTCAGGCGGCAGTCCGCAGAATTCCAATAGCTCCGCACGGGTGCCGCGCCAATAGTTCAGCTCGCAGGCGCGTTCGCCAGTGATGGGCACGCCATATTTGATGCCTTCTCCCGTTTCGGACCATTGCAGGAAGTCGTATCCCTGCCAGGGCGGCATCGGGTCGGCCTGACCACCGTTGTATTGCGCCAGCCAGAGCGGAAACTTCGACCACAGCGCGTTGGTGGAGCCGTGATCGTTCCAGTAGCCGGGCGCAGTATAGATGCCAGGTTCCTTGCCATAAGCCTCTGAAAACGGGACCACGCATCCCCACAGGTCGCCGATGCGCGGGTTGAATTTCTTCCCGCTCTTGCTCCACTCGTAGTCGATGAAAGGTGGCAGGTCGACGGGAAAGTCGTGCAGGAATTTGGCGAACTCGCGCGCCTGTCCGCCCGTGCTGGTAATGGACGGATGCAGCAGCCACAAGTACGCGCCCACCAGTATGCCTGCGTCTTTTGCGCCCTGGTAGTTGACCTTGAAGAAGTTGGCGGTGTTCAATCCGTGCTTGGCTTTGATGATGGCGAATTGCACGCCGTTGGCCTTGGCCACCTGCCAGTCCACGGCGCCCGTCCAATGGCTGGTGGATAGTCCCAATACGCGCGCGGAATCGGGCTGGTCGAACACGATCTCGACAGGTGCTGGAGCAGGCCCTGTCTTTTTCTTCTTCTTTTCCTTGTCATTCTTGGGGGGCATGAGTTCCTCCGACATGAATAAACGAGAAACGACAAATCCATCATACGCAGATTTCGAATCGCATTCAAGCAGCAATTTACCTGCGGAGCCATGCTTGCACCATATCCTATTTTCTTCTATACTCATTTTGTCGACCCTATCTTGCCCAAGGAGTTCACCATGCCCACCCAATATCGCATCGCATTCTGGAACCTGGAAAACCTGTTTGACATCGAAGGCTCGCCCCGCCGTGAGGAAAAAGTAGCCCGCGCCGTCGGTGGCGACATCAAAGGCTGGACACAGGCCCTGCTCGACTGCAAGATCAGCCAGTTGGCTGCCATCATCAAGGAGATGGGGATCAACAAGGGCCCTGACCTGTTGGGTGTGTGCGAGGTGGAGAACCGCTTCGTGCTAGAGCTGCTTGTCCAAGCGTTGGCCCCGCTCGGACGTAACTATCAGATTATCCACCACGATACACAGGATCGGCGTGGGATCGATGTCGCGTTCATTTATGACGGGAACCAGTTCTCGGTCCCAAATGGCCCGGGCGTGGAGTCCGTCTTCAGCCACTTTGTCTTGCGTCGCAATGCCACCCGCGACATTGTGCAGGTCAACTTCACGACGAAGAAGAATCGCATGCTGGTGGTGATGGGAAATCACTGGCCGTCGCGTACGGGTGGAGAATCTGAGTCCGCGGCGTACCGTGCCATGGCGGGCGAGACGCTGGCCTATTTTCATGAGCGCGTCCTGCAGATCTATGGCGATGACACGCCCGTGCTGGCATTGGGTGACTTCAACGATGAGCCGTTCGACACCTCCCTGGTGGATTACGCCCTGGCCGACCGCTCCGCCGACAAGGTCATCCGCGGTCGCAATCCCTACTTCAACAACCTGATGTGGCCGATGATGGGCAAGGGTCTTGGCACGCACTACTTCGACGGCCCTAACATGCTCGATAACATCCTTGTCAACAAGAACCTGCTCAAAGCTGCCTCCCCCATCAAGGTCAAACCCAACTCGGCCAATATCCTGCGTTACGCTGCCATGACCGACAAGGCCAGCGGCGGACCGCGCCGCTTCGGTGGCATGGGCAAGGCTGTGGATCAAAGCGGTTTTAGCGACCACTTTCCCGTCGAGGTTGTCCTCACGGAAGACGATTGACCTCCTCCCAGCTCTCGCATATCAGACGGCCGTCCTCCTGCAGGGCGGCCGTCACGATGGTGGTATGTGTGGGGGCCGATCGACGGGTGAATTCAAAAGCGAGATTCGACAGCACGAGCGGCAATCCCACCCGGTAGAGTCCGCCGTGTGCCACGCACAGGACCTCGGCCCGGGTCCCGCCAAACTGGCGGATCAGCCCTTCGATGAACGGCACAAACCTGTGCTGAATGTCGTAAAACGTCTCGCCACCAACGGGAGCCTGGTCGCGATCCCTTCCTTCGAGCCAGGCGTGGATGAAGCGGCTGTACGCGGACCAGGCTTCTTCGTCGCCGCGGCCTTCGTATTCGCCCAGATCATACT
This sequence comes from Chloroflexota bacterium, assembly GCA_016191845.1. Classification (GTDB taxonomy): domain Bacteria; phylum Chloroflexota; class Anaerolineae; order Anaerolineales; family Villigracilaceae; genus JACPVF01. The sequence goes on along the minus strand of JACPVF010000007.1, from coordinate 19,068 downwards.
CGCGCAACGTGTCCGTCACTTCGAATGGAACGCCGAGCACCCCGGCATGGATGTGCGCCGTCTCGACCGCGCGCGGCACGGGACTGGTGTAGATGCGCCCGATGGGATGTCCCTTCAGGGCCGCCGCCACTTGATCGACTTGGGCACGCCCCTTCTCTGTCAGCGGGTGGGGCAGGCTGCGGTTGGAGATGACGTGCAGTGTATTCGCCAGGCTTTCCCCGTGGCGTACGAAGTAAATCTTCACGGGTGTCTCTGCATGTATTTCTCGATGGACACGCGTGTGTAAGAGTCAATGGACAGTTGGAATGCGTCTTCCAATTTAACCCAGTGGTGGCTTTCGGCCTCATCGTTCAATTGCACGTCGAGCGAATCCGTGCGGGCGGCGTAGTCAAAGAAGATGAAATGGCGCGGCTTCCAAAAGGCGGGATCGTAGATGAACTGCTGAAAGCAGAGGAATTCCAGGTCGTGTATGTCCAATCCTGTTTCCTCTTTGGCCTCGCGGATGGCCGCCTGCTCAATGGTCTCACCCAACTCTACATGTCCGCCTGGAACCACGAACCGCCCAGGCCATTTGTGGCTTTGCAGCAAGAGCAATTCGCCGTTCGAGTTGAAGATGAACACGCCCACAGTGGGCTCGGGGAAGATTTGATCGGCCATAGATTCCTTCCTTTTTTGTCCTGAGCATAGTCGAAGGACGATGATTTATCCAAACCTTGCGATCACTAAAATCCCCGCAAAGATGACCGCTGCACCGATGATGCGCAGTGGCCCCAACTTTTCGCCCAGCAGCTTCCAGCCTGCGAAGGCCCCGATCACCACACTGACCTCACGGATGGCGCCTGAGTAGTTGAGCGGCGCCATCGCATACGCCGCCAGTGCGAAGAGATAGGCTACGATGCCCAGCACTCCCGCAATGGACAGGCGGATGCGTTGTTCGTTCCAGCGTGTCACAAGATACGACCAGCCGTGTTTCCGCAAGATGAACGGCGCGATTGGGACAGGGATCAGTGCGAAGACCAGCAGCGCGTACGAAAGCAACGGTCCTTGTTTGACGGCTGAACCGTCGATGGCGGTATAGGTGGAGATGAGCAGGGCGATGGTCAGTGCCAGGATCATGCCCCTTGCATGAACCGCGGAAAACCCTTTCTGCATCAGCGTGCTGAAGCCAATGATAGCCAACCCGCTGACGATCAGCCCCAATCCCAACCAACCGCCTGGGGTTGGAACCTCTTTCAGAAACAGGAATGACCACAGCGCCAGGAAGGCGGGCGCCGCCCCCCGTGCGATGGGGTAGACCAGTGAAAAGTCATTGTCCTGATAGGCGTAAGATAACAAAATGAAATAGGTTGTTTCGACGATCAGGCTGAAGAAGGCAAATCCCCATAATTCGCGCGGCGGAAGTCCTGTGAAGAGCAAGCCGATGGCGGAGGCGATCCCGCCGATGAGTACCACCCACCAGGTGGTGGCGAATTTTTCGCTGGAACCTTTGATGACCAGATTCCACGTGGTGTGCAGGGCCGCACCGATGAGCAGGAGCAGGATGGCAAAGGGGGGCATAGGGTGAAGATTCTACCCCACAAAAAAGTCTGCCCGCAGCCGAACTGCGGGCAGACTTTTTTAGTATAGCGGCAATCTTGCGCCGTTGATCCTGGCAGCTTCATCCGAGCAGAGATAAAGCATGGAGGCGACGATCTCTTCGGGCGGGGTGCCCTTGCCTTTATGGCCCACGTCGATGGAATGAACCTGGATCACGTTGGCGGTCACGTCTGTGCCTTTCAGTTCGTCGGCCAGGGTCAGGAACAACGCCTCTTGCGCCGACTTGGCTGCTGCGTACGCGCCGAGTTTGGCGGACGGGCGCGACGCCACGGGCGAGGAAACCGTCAGTACACGGCCCCAGCCTGCACGGGTCAAATGCGGTACGAAGGCCTGGAATAGATTGAACGTGGTACGTACGTGCTGATCGAGCATGAAATCGAGATCAGCAGGCGCAGATTCGACCAGGGGCTTGCCGCCCGTCCAGCCGCCGACGAGATGGATCAGGATGTGCAGCCCACCGAATTTAGCGGAGGCCGCCTCGGCGGCGGAGCGCAGTGCAGACGCATCGGTCAGATCCACAGCTTGGGCGTGGATCCGTTCAGTGGGCAGGGCCAGGTCGCGGGTCAGGATATCCAGATGGGATGGATCGCGGCTGAGTAGGACGAGCGAGTCACCGCGTGCGGCAAAAGCCTGGGCGGCAGCCTTCCCTGTGACGCCCGTCGCACCCGTGATGACGACAACTTTATTCATACAGCGCCCGAATCTGGTCCTCGCTCATGCCCTCGACAATGGGATGGTCGGTTTGCTCTGCCATGTGGACCTTGCCGTGGAAGTCGATCAGGTGACCCGACTTGGCGGCCTTGGTCTCGAGATAGAAAATGTTATGCTCGTTGGGCGGCAGGATGTGGGGCAGGCGCTCGGTGACTTTGACGCCGTATTGTTCGAGTTGGGCGATCTTCTTCGGGTTGTTGGTCATCAGGCGCACGGACTGGACCTGCAGCGAGTGGAGCATATGCGCGGCGATGGCGTAATCGCGTTCGTCATCGCGGAAGCCCAGGGCGAGATTGGCCTCCACCGTGTCCATGCCCTGGTCCTGCAGGCTGTAGGCGCGGATCTTGTTGATCAGTCCGATGCCGCGTCCCTCCTGGCGCAGATACAGGACAATGCCCTTATCCATCTCGCCGATCTTCTTCAACGCAGCTTCGAGTTGGTCGCGGCAGTCGCAGCGCAGCGAACCGACCACGTCGCCCGTCAGACATTCGGAGTGCAGGCGCACAGGCACGTCCTCTGCGCCGAACACCTCGCCCTTGATAATGGCGACGTGCTCCTTTCCGTCCTGATTGTTCGAAAATGCGACGATGTGAAAATCCCCGAAGCGTGAGGGCAGTTCGGCAATCGCTTCGATGTGGACGCAGACGAAATTCCTGTGGATGCCTTCGCATCCCTGACAGGAGTGTTCCTCCAGCATTTGTTTGATCTGTTCGTGGGTCGTTGTAGTCATGATCTCTCCTATCAGGCGGGAGGTTATCCCGCCTATATGCTGTAATGGACCAAAACCCCACCATCCTCGTGGGACTCGACGCTGACCAGTTTCAATGGGATGGCGTCGCCGCGAACCAGGCCCGAGCCTGCCACCGCGGTAGGGGCGGACTCTCCCCCGAAGAGCATCGGCGCGATGTACATCGTCAGTTCATCCACCAGCCCCAGGCGGAGCATCTCAAAGTTGAGCGTGCCGCCGCCCTCCACCATCAGACGCTGAACGCCGAGGGCATGTACTGTGTCGAGGGCCTGCACCAGGTCCACGCGGGCGGCGTCGTGGATGTACACGTCCGCGCCGTGGGATTGCAGGATTTCGATCTGGGACTTGGACGTCTGTGATGTGGTAAATATTACGACCCGCGCGGGTCCCGCGTTGAGGAAATTTCCCTCGGGGTTCAGGTCCGCGCGGGTGACAATGCCGACCTTCATCGGGTTGGGACTCTGCCCGCGGGCGACACGCTCGGCACGCAGGTCTTCGCGCTTGACCGTCAGCTTGGGGTCCTCGCTCAGCAGGGTCTTTCCGCCGACCATGACCGCGTCCGCTTCGGCACGCAGGCGCAAGACCCGATCTTTGTCGCGCTCGGACGAGATGGCCGAGCCTTTGCGCTCGAAGGTATCCATCTTTCCGTCGGCGCTGACGGCTACGTTGATGAAGACATGGGGACGATTCACGGCTGCTCCTTAATGGGACGACAGTCACTTCTTAAAGTAACTGTCATCTGGCTACTGGAAAAACTCGATCATCCACTGGCTGACCTCCGCCGCACGGTCGTGCTGCACCCAGTGGGTGGCATCTTCGAAGAAGACCAGTTTGCCATCGTCGCAGAAGTCGATGCTGGGGCGGGCCATCCAACGCGCCAGGGCCACGTCCTGCACGCCCCACATCATCAGGGTGGGAATCCGCACACGCGGACTCTCGGGCATGTCGGGCGGATGACGCAGAATGGCGCGGTACCAGTTGACCATGCCTGTCAGCGAGCCAGGCTGGCTCCAGGCTTTTTGATACTCAACCAGGTCGTCAGCGCTGAAGGTATCCGCGTGGCCGCTGACACGCAGCAGGCGCGCCAGCCCCGCGGCGTTTCTCGCGCCGAGCGCCATCTCGGGAATCCGCGGCAATTGGAAGAAACCGATATACCACGACTTCAACATCTGGCGCGGATCGCGGCGCACCGTGTTCGACATCACCCTGGGATGCGGCACATTCAGGATGGCCAGTTTGTGGAATCTTTCCGCGCGGACGATGGCCAGAGTCCACGCCACAGCGGCGCCCCAATCGTGTCCCGCGAGATAGGCCTTATCGTGGCCGAGTGCATCTAACAACCCAGTGATGTCGGCGGTCAATTCTGCCAGCGAGTAGGCCTTCACGCCTTTGGGTTTGTCGCTCAGGTTGTATCCGCGCTGGTCAGGGACGATCACGCGAAAGCCCGCTTCCGCCAGGGCGATCATCTGTTTTTTCCACCCGTACCAAAACTCGGGGAAACCGTGCAGCAACACGACGGGCTTGCCGTCCTGCGGCCCTGCCTGCATGACGTGCAGGCGGATGCCGTTGGTCTGGATCCATGATTCTTCGATGTTCATCTTTTCTCTTTTGATCTTAGGTGCAGATTTTTGCAACCTAACAAAATAAACGAGCAATGAATTTCAGAGAGCTTCCGCCCTTCGACTCCGCTCAGGGTGTGACTGTCAGTACGATCCCTGGAAATAGGCGTCGATCAAGTCCGAGAGGTCGGCACTGGTGTTCTGCCGCAGGACGGTGAAGAAGTCGGCCGTGGTGGCGCGTCCATGCGAGTAACGGGCCACGTAATCGCGCAGGAAGCGGTAGAACTCATCGTCGCCCATGCGCGTGTTCAGGTCGAACAGGAAATTCGCGCCGTTGAGATATACCGCGTTGACGTAGGAGCGGAAGGAAGTGTGCTGGTAGACGGACGTGTCCACCCAGCCGCTCGGGCCGTAATAATTCACGCGGAAGTTCCACCACCAATTGTTGTAACTCGGGAAGTTATAGGAGTAGAACGTGTTTTCGCTGTAGGTCGCCAGTGCCTCGTCCAGCCAGGGCTCCATGGCCTGGTCGCTGCCGACGAGTCCAAACCACCAGTTGTGCGCGATCTCGTGCACACCGATGCTGATCAGGTTGCTCTTGGCCGAGCCGCCATATTCGGCGTAAAACTTGGTCGCCAGGAAGACCAGCCCGTCGAACTCCTGCCCATCGGGGACGTCGGTCTGCACCACGCTCAGGCTGTCGTACGGATACTGTCCAAACTTGGCGTTGAACAATCCCACCGCCTGGACGGCCGCCTGCAACATGCCTTCGCCTGCGCCCTCGAATCCTTCGAAGTAATACGTGCGGATCTTGACCGCCCCGACGGCTGACTCCGATATGAGATAGCGGTCGCTGGCTGAGAAGACGATCGTGCGCGCGCCGTACATGCGGTAGCGCGTCCACTCGCCGTTGGCCTCGGGCGGGGCGCTGGCCGCAACGACGATGGATGGGTCCGTGACCTTGAGGTTGACTTCGAAATCCGAGGCATCGTACACGAGATGCTCGCCGAAGGACCACGCGTCGTGTAGGATCCATCCGCCGCTGTACGGGACGATGAACGGATACCAGTCCGTCAGGTTGACCTGGTAGCCGAGGTAACCGAAGGTGCCGTCATAGCTCTTGGGCGGGATCACCAGGGAGAAGGTCAAATGAAGCGTGGTAGCGCCGCCCGCCGCAAGTGGCTGGTTCAGGGTGAGGGTCAAGCGCTCGCCGCCGAGGCTGTAGTTGGTCAGGGCTGCACCGTCCTGTTCGAGGGTGTTGAGCACGAAGGCGCCCGTCCACAGGTTGGGCGGCACGGCCATGACGATCTCGCTCAAGGTCGTACCTGTATTGTTGTAATAGCGGACTGTCTCGTCGGCGCTGAGGGTCCGTTCTGCGTAGTCGAAGTTGACGTAGAACAGGTACTGCGTGCGACTGCCCGTGGAGGGTTGTGACGTGGCGGGCGGGACGGTCGGCGGGATAGGCAGGGGCGTGTTCGTGGCCGTGGGCGGGAGCGGCGTGAAGGTCCACGTGGAGGTGGGACTGGGCGGCGGCGTGAAGGTGTAGGTCGGGACGGGCGAGTTGGCGATGGGCTGGAACGGTGTGGGGGTGGCGGTCGCATTCGGGTCCACGGTCACCAGGCTGAGGGGCGGTGGAACAGGGGCAGACATCCCCACCGTGGGCAGACAGCCCGTCAGCAGGGTCAGCAGGAGCAGGCCAACCGTCATTTGAAATGCGAACGACCGCGATGTCATATCAGTAGACGTTTTGGAAATACTGGCGGATCAAGTCGGAGATGTCAGTGCTGGTGTGCGCCCGCAGGATGCGGAAGAAATCCTCGGGCGTGGCGATCTTGCCGCGCTCCTGCTGGAAGTAATCCTGCAGGAAGGCAAAGAAGGCTTCGTCGCCGATGCGGCCGCGCAGGTCTTCGAGGAAATGCGCCCCGCGGAAGTAGACTGCGTTGGTGTAGGGACGGAAGCCCTGACCTTCGTAGACGGGGATGTCCATGAAGCCCTGCGGATTGTAGAAGTCGATGCGGTAGGACCACCACCACGGCACGACGTCGGGTGAGATGCTCTCGTAGTAGAGACGTTCGGAATAGGTGGCCAGCGCCTCGTCCAGCCAGGGCTGCAGCGCCTGGTCATTGGCCACCTGCTCGAACCACCACTGGTGAGCGGTCTCGTGGGCGGCCACGAAGACCAGGTAATTTTGCAGGGTGTTGTCGTAGAGATTATAGAAGTCGCGGCTGAGATAATACAGGGCCGAATATTCCATGCCGTCGTTGAAGTCGCCCATCACCGCCGAAAGGGTCAAGTGCGGATATGGCCCATAGCGCTGACTGTAGACTTGCATGGACTGGACTGTGGTGAGCAGGGCCGCCTGTCCGCCGCCGTCATAGCCTGGGAAGTAATAACTGGCAACCGTCACGTCCCCGACCTGCTGAGTGGCGACCTTGAACTCGCGGCTCATCGAGAAGACGAAGGCCCGTCCTGCTGTGAGGGTATAGCGAGTCGAGTCGCCGTTGGGCTGTGGCGCGCCGCTGGAGGCCACCACGGGCGGATTGGTGTTGGTGAACTTGAGATTGACCTCGAAATCCATCGCATCATATACAAGGTGCTCGCCGTAATACCACGGGTCGTGCAGCACCCAGGCTCCGTTGATGTACGGGACCACGAACGGGTACCAGTTCGTCAGGTTGGTCTGTGCCTGGGTGTACCCGAAGATGCGCGGACGCGAAACGCTCGGGTCTTCCTGCTCGGCATATGGCAGAGCCAGCGTGTACTGGATCGAAAGCCCCGCCATCTTTTCGGGGGCAAGCGGAGTGGGCAGCGGCAGGTCCAGTCGTTGACCGTTGAGTGTGTAATTCGTGACGGGAGTCCCATCCACGCTGATGGCGGTCAACGTGAAGCAATCCGCCCACAGATTGGGGACGACCGCCAGTACAAGACTCGTCAACGGTCCGCCCGTATGGTTGGGGTAGATGATGCCCTCGTCCACGCTCAAGGTGTGGGCATCGTAGTCCATCGTCACGTTCAGCGTGTAGGCCGCCCGCGCAATAGCGGGGACCAACGTGGCCGTGGGAGTCACCGTTGGCAGGGGCGTAAAGGTTGACAAGGGAGTCAGCGTCGCCGGCGGAGTTGGGGTGGGCGTGGGCGGCGCCGAAAACGTGGAGCACGAGGCTGGAATTGAGAGAAGAAGGAGGGAAAGAAGGGCAAGGGCGGAGATACGTTTGGACATGGGACAATTTTATCGTATTAAACAAAACCCGCGCCGGGGACGGCGCGGGGAGACAGGTTGGATGGGAAATTATCCTTCAATGGCCTTCTTCATCGTGGCCAGGGTGGCTTCAAAGGTGGCCGACATCTGCTTCTTCATCATGTCCTCCATGCCTGGCATGTTGGGCATTCCAGGAGGAGTGAGGACAGCGTCCATTTGCAGGACCAGTTTGGTTCCGCTGCCATCGGGCTCGAGCAGGTAGGTATTGGTCACATCCGAGGCGGGCGGCGGGGCAAAGGTCTTGACGCCGAACTTCTTGTTGGGCTCGAAGGCCACCACTTCGTTCATGGTCTCGACGGTGCGGCCCATCGTGGTGGTCTGGATCTTGTAGCGCGTGCCCACCTTGAGCGGTTCGCTGATTTCGATGCCCGTGATGTACTGGCTCAATTTCTTCTGGTTTTCGAGGTTGGTGAGGAACTCGAAGACCGCTTCGACGGGTTTATTGATCTTGGTGGAAAACTCTAAAATGGTCATGGGTTTGGCTCCTGTTTAAACTTTGGCGAAAGCGATATGTCCATTATAAGGAAGCTGTTCCGAAATCCAGATGGTAGGTTGGTCCTATCCTTTTGTGCGAACTTGTTTCCACAGGAAGGCCAGCATGAAGATGGCCGTGGCCGTCAGCACCACCGACGAGCCCGAGACGATGTTGAAGTAATAGCTGACGTACAACCCGATCACCGATGAGACCGCACCGATCAAAGCCGAGACCAGCATCATCGGCGCGAGGCGGCGGGTGACGAGATAAGCTGTCGCAGCGGGCGTGACCAGCATGGCGGCCGCCAGGCTGACGCCCACGGTTTGCAGCGAGACCACCACGGTCAGTGCCAGCAGCACCAGCATGAGATTCCGCAACAGCTCGGCGGGCAGGCGCAGGGTCGCCGCCAACACGGGGTCGAAGGAGATGACCAGGAAGGGTTTGAAGAGCAGGATCACGATCAACAGGATGCCCAGACTCAGGCCGCCGATCAGCCACAGGTCCGAGACGCTGACGCCCAGCACGTTCCCGAACAGGATGTGACTCAGGTCCACGGCGTAGGTCTGCATGGTGCTGATCAACGCCACGCCCAGCGAGAGCGCCGCTGCGAACAGGATGCCGATGGCGGTATCTTCCCTGACCGTGCCTTCCTTCGAGAAGAAGCCGATGCTCAGGGCGATGATCACAGCCGCCACACCTGCGCCGATCAACAGGTCGCCGCGCAGGATGTAGGCGATGGCCACCCCGGGCAGGATGGCGTGTGCCATCGCGTCTCCGAGGAAGGCCATGCCGCGCAGTACCACGTAGGTTCCCATCACCGCGCACAGCACGCCGACGATGACCGAGGCCAGCAGCCCGCGCTGCATGAATTCATAGGTGAGAGGTTCGAGCAGCCAGCTCATCGGGCCTCCGCGTGATGGTGCTCGTGTTCCTCATCGCCCGGGCAACACTCGTCCACCAGCATGGTTCCGTTTTCCATGACCAGCAGCGAGCTGCCAAAAGCACGCTGGAGATTCTCCTGCTTGAAGACTTCCTGCGGGGTGCCGAAGGCGATCAGTTGATGATTGAGCAGCAGCGCCAGATCGAAACGCGCAGCGGCCAGGTTCAGGTCATGGGTCGAGACGATGGTCGTGACCTGCCGATCCTGCAAATGGTCGAGCAGGTTGAGAGTCATCTCCTGTGTGGTGATATCCACACCCGTGAAGGGCTCGTCCATCAACAGGATGTGCGGCTCCTGGGCGATGGCTCGCGCGAGAAAGGCGCGTTGTTGCTGCCCACCTGAGAGCTGGCCGATGGATCGCGAGGCCAGGTCGCCGATGCCCATGCGCGCGAGGCTGTTTTGCACAACCTCTTTGTCGCGGGCCGACGGGCGGTTGAACCAGCCCATCTGACCATAGCGGCCCATCATCACCACGTCGCTGACAGTGACGGGGAATCGCCAGTCCACGTCTTCGCGCTGCGGGATGTAGGCCACGCAGTCCTTGTGCGTGCCCAATACTTCGCCGTGGATGAGGATTCGTCCGCTTTGCAGCGGCAGGATGCCGACCAGCGCCTTGAACAGTGTGGACTTGCCCGCGCCGTTCGGTCCCACCACGGCCACGCGCGCGCCATGCGGCACTTGAAAACTCAGGTTGCGCAGGATGATCTTGTCGCCGTAGCCGATGCTGATATCTTCGATCTCGAGTCGATGAGGGGTATGTGTCATTGCAATTTTTGGGCGACCCGGGATGGGCCGCCCTTACCTTTCCGCTTATTTCAACGCTTCGACGATGCGTGTGACATTATATTTCATCATCTCGATGTAGGTGGCGGCGGGTGCACCGTCGGTCAGCGACTCGAGATGCAGATCGTTGACCACCTTGACACCCGTCTCCGAAGCGATCTGCTCAGCCAGCTTGGCATTTTCCACGTCACTGAGGAAGATGGCGGACGCGCCCGAGGTCTTGATCGCATCCACCGAAGCGGCGATCTCCTGCGCCGAAGCGCTGGCCTCGGAACTCAGGCTCGGCAGGATGCTGCCCACGACGGTGAATCCGTACTCTTGGGCGAAATATCCCAGCGCCTCGTGGTTGGTCACCAATAGACGGCGTTCGGCAGGGATGGTCTCCACCTGCGTCCGAATCCAGGCATCCAGATCTTTGAGTTGTGCGATATATGCATCGGCGTTGGCCTTGTAGGTCTCCGCGCCTGCGGGGTCGGCCTGGATCAACCCATCGCGGATGTTCTCTACATAGGTGACGACCAGTACGGGGTCCAGCCACATGTGCGGGTCACCGACCTTCTGCCCCGTCGCCTCCTCGCTGTCCATTTGATTCGGCGTCAACCCATCCGTGGCGGTGATGATCGACCGTTGGCCGCCTGCATTTTCCAGCAGTGGCTCCAGGAAATGCTCGTACTCAATGCCGTTTTGGATCAGCACCATGCTCTTGGCGATTTTGGCCACATCTGATGGTGCCGCCTGGTAGGCGTGCGGGTCCGCGCCGACCGGCAGCAACGACTCGACTTGTGCCCGGTCGCCTGCCACATTCCGGGTGATGTCTGCCAGGAAGGTGGTGGTTGTTAACACTTGCAACTTGCTGGTGTCAGTCTGTTGCGGGGCAGGGGCAGTGCAGGCGCTCAGAAGAAGCGTTATCAGTATGAGTATGTTAATGGAATTGAAAATCTTTTTCATTTTGACTCCTTTTTTATCCCCCGCTATTCACGGGGGATGGCGAATTTAGTTTTTGCGGCAATCCATGCACAGACCAAAGAGTTGCAGCCAGTGCTCATTGATCTGGTAACCCGTTTTTTGCGCAATGTACCGGGTTAGTGCATCCAGGTCATCCCCATCGAAGAATTCCACGCGACCGCAGTTCTGACATAGCAGCAGGTGTTGATGGCCGTGTCCCGCCGAGACGAAAGCCTGGCATCCCTGCGGCTGGTGTACGCGCTGGATTAGGTGCAACTCTTCGAGCTTCTCCAGTGTGCGATAGACCGTGACCAGCCCCAGCGCGCGATATTTCTTGCGCGCCAGGTCGTATACCTCGACAGGCGTCAGCGCACGCGTGGATTGCTCCACGATTTCCACCACGGCACGGCGCGCATCGGTGAGACGGTAGCCGTTTTCATGTAATTGGGTCAGCCAGAGTTCAGCGGTCATGGACGGTCTCTTTGATATTGAAAATCATTTTCAATAGTGTAATCGCGGCATCAAGGCCTGTCAAGGGAATCAAAAAAGGTGACGCAATCCTGCGTCACCTTTTAGGGTTCGGACCTTACGGCCGTTGCGGCCCTTCGAGCGGATAGCCCGCCTGGTTCCAGGCGATCATTCCGCCTGCCACGCTGGTGGCATTGAATCCTGCCTGGGCCAGGATGGCTTGGGCCTGCCCGCTACGGTTGCCCGAGTGGCAGATGATCATGATGGGCTGGTCCTTGGGAAGTTCACTCAGGCGGCTGGACAGTTCATCGAGTGGGATCTGGACGGTGTTCGCCACGTGATACATATCCCATTCATCGGGTCGGCGCACGTCGAGCAGGAAAACGCCCTGCTGGTACTTCTGGTAGGCTTCCTGTACGCTGATCTCGGCTGGCAGGTTTCCAGAGCTGCCACCGCTTAATGAGGCGATCAGGAAGACGATGACGAACAGCAACACGATCGCGCCCAGACCCACCAGGGGATTGCGCATGAATTTGCTGAAACTATTGCACGAGGTGCGCTCGCGGCGGGAAGACTTTTTCGGCATGGGACCTCACAAATTCGGTTTTTTCTTTTCAGATGCGCGATGGGCCAAAAAGTTGCTGCTGGGAGATGTCTACTTTTCCAGTTCGGCGGCCTCGTCTGGGCGGACCTCGCGCTTAAGCAGGAAATAGGCGCCCACGAAGTGATCGTCTACGCTGCCCACCAACACGGCGCTGCGGCGGGGCAGCATGTGGACCACTTCCCAACCTTCGAGGCCGAAGTTGTCGAGGGCGGGCACGTCGAAGCCTTCGCCCAGGGTGTCCTCGCTCATGATCTCACCCGCAGGCAGATAGACCATCTTGTAACGGAAGACCTTTGCACCCTTTTGAAGACGCTTGTGCGCGGTCTCGAAGTGGACCTGGCGGGCGCGGGTGGCTTCGGCGTCGATCTGCGTCTTCATATCGCGCATGACGGGCGAATCCAGAATCTCGCGGGCTACTTCGCGCACTTCTTCGTCCTCGCTTTGTGCGGCGCTGATCAGGAATTCGTACCCGCGACGGTCGTTGAGCTTGACCAACCCTTCGGCCGCATCGAGCTGAATCATCCAGTCTTCATCCTCGGCCATCAAATCGTACAATGTTTCGACATCGTGCATACGTACCAGTTCATCGATTGCTTTTGGCATGGCTTCCTCCTGCTCTGATTTTATCACTCAACAAAACAGCCCCGAATCCCGGGGCTGTCATTCTTGGCAGATGCCGAAATCTATTGTCCCTTGACCGATTCGGCCAATTTCAACAGGTTGGCTACACTAACTGGCTTGATCAGGATGTGGTGAGCCTTGGTGGTGAGATTCCTGGCCTTGATGAAATCAGCGGTGACGACGGCCACGATGGTTTCAGGATATTTAGCGCGGATCTCATCGAGGATGTCGCTCCCGGCGGCGAAAGGCAGGTGCAGGTCAAGGATGACCAGGTCGGGGCGGCGGGCATCCAGCAGGGTGCGGTAGCGATTCCCGTTCTCGTCCAGGTCGGTTTCATATCCTGCCTGCTGCAGGGCGGTGCGGTAGATCACCCCCAACTTGGGGTCATCTTCGATTACGAGGGCATAACGTTGGGTCATGGGTTATTCTCCGGGTGCGTTGATAATGGGCAGCGTGACGATGAACAGGCTGCCCTTTCCGACTTCGCTTTCAAGGTGCATCTGACCGCCCATCAGTTCGACGAGTTGGTGGGTGATGGCCAGGCCCAGGCCTGATCCGCGATTCTCGCGCGTGATGGAATTATTCACCTGGCGGAAAGGCTCGAAAATGTTTTCGCGGTCGGCGGGAGGGATGCCCACGCCGCTGTCGCTCACCTCAATGGACCACTGCGCCGGTGACGGGCGCTTCATGTGGACGCCGATCTCGCCCTTTTCGGTAAACTTGACGGCGTTCCCGCCCAGATTGATGATGATCTGTTGCAGGCGATTGAAATCTCCATAGAGTTCATCGGGAAGATCGGGGTCAAGACTTACATGGAAGGATAATCCCTTTTTCTCCGCCAGTACAGACATGGTGGCACGGATTTTTTCGAGCAGGTCTGCAGGGCGGAAAAGCCCTTCGTACAGGCTGAGAGATTTCGACTCAATCTGAGCCTCGTCCAGCAGGTCGTTGACCATCTCGGTCAGGTACTGAGTGCTTTCAATGATGTTTCTCGTCGCATTGTGTTGTTCTTCATTGAGCGGGCCATAGGCTCCATATTCGAGCAGTTCCACATAGCCGAGAATGCCGCCCAGCGGAGTGCGCAGTTCGTGGCTGACCCTCGAAAGCAACTGACTCTTGAAGCGGCTGGCATCCAGCGCCTGGTCACGGGAGAGGGCCAGGGCCTCCTGGGCCTGTTTGAGGCTGGTGACGTCGCGGGCCACGGCCTGGAAGCCGGTCACCTGCCCCCCATCCATGATGAGCTGTACATTCTGTCCGATCCATGCGATCTGCCCATCCACGGTGACGGCGGGAAATTCGAAATAAGAGTTACGGGTCTTGCTCAGGTATTGGTGATCGTAGAAGCGCTTCAAACGGGTGCGGAACTCGGGCGTGGTGATATCGAGGTAGTGCCTGCCGAGCATTTCTTCTTCACTGGAGAAGTTCAATACCTTGAGCGCCGACGGATTGACGTAGGTGAAATGCCCCTTTGCATCGGTACGGTAAATGACATCGCTGGCGTTCTCCACGATCTGGCGGAAGCGAGCTTCGCTCTCCTGCAATAGTGACTCGGCACGCTTACGTTCGGCGATCTCGCGCATGGCCGAGTCATACAGGCTGACGTTGTCCAATACGAGCGCCACCAGACGGGCAAACAAGATGCCGGTCTCGGTCTGTTGGGCAGTGAAGCGATACCCTGGCTGGGAACGCCCCAACGAGAGCACGCCCAAACAATGATCACCCGCTATGACAGGGAAGTCGGCGACAGCATACAGGTTCGATGGATACAGCTCGCGGCGGTGTTCCCAGGTGGAGTAATCATCGAGGATGACAGGTTCCTGTGTATCGTAGGCCAGCCAGGAGAGGCGGGCCTCCTCGCGACTGACGCGATCCCCCTTGAGACCAGGCTGATTGGCCGTGAAGGCCTTTACCACCAAAACACCATCTTCCGCGAGCATCAACTCGCTGAAGGGCGCATCCAACAGCACGGCGGAACGTTCCACCACCACCTGCAGGAGATCGTCCAGTTCACGGCGATTAAGCAAATCGAGTGTGACCTGGTGCAGGATGGAAAGATAATCATTCTGCTTTTGCAATTGATCCTGCAGGATCTTTTGTTCGGTGATGTCCTGCTTGATTTCCACGAAATTAATGATGGTACCATCGCGGCCATGGACCGGGGCAATGGTGGCCGACTCCCAGAACAGGCTGCCGTCCTTGCGGTGGTTGCGGAATTCACCATGCCAGATCTGCCCACCGTTGACGGTCAGCCACCATTCGTCGCGGCTGAAGTTGGGCGTGGTGCCGAAGCCATTCATCAGGGTGATGGGAGACTGGCCGATGGCTTCTTCAGCAGTATAGCCGGTTACTTCGGTAAATTTCGGGTTGACGTATTCGATCAGACCGGCGCGATCCATCACGATGACGGTGTTGCCGCTTTGTTCCACCGCCTGGGAAAGGCGCAACAATTGGTCCTCGGTGGATTTGCGCTCGGTGATATCTTCCTTGATGGCCACATAGTTGGTGATGACGCCTTGCGCATCTGCGACCGGGGCGATGGTGGCATACTCCCAATACAACGAGCCATCTTTGCGGCGGTTTTGGAACTCTCCGTTCCAGACCTGCCCGGAGTTGATCGTGTCCCACATCTGTCGATAGTATTCATTGGTTTGGCGCCCCGATTTCAGGATGCGCGGATTTTTACCCACCGCTTCGGCTACGGAATATCCGGTACTCTGTTCGAAGCGGGGATTGGCATATTCGATGTTGCCATCCTTGTCGGTGATGACGATCGTGCTGCCGCTCTGTTCGATGGCGCGGAAATACTTGCGCAGGCTGCTGCTGGTCCGCTCGGCCTTGTCGCGCGCCTCGGCCAGATCGCGGGTGCGTTCCACCACGCGCTGTTCGAGCAGGTCGCGTTCCTGCTGCAATAGGTTGAAGGCCTGTGTTTCCTTTTGCCAGGTGCTGTTCAAGTTCTCGAGCAGCATGACGATGAAAACCAAAACGACCGTCATGCCGACTGCAAAGACCAACAGACCAAGCACCTCGGACGGCAGGGTCTGCAGCAAGGGCGTTCCGATGGGAATCTTTTGAAGCGGGACGAATAGTTTTGCAGCGATCAGTGCGGCGAATGTGCCCAACGTGACGAGCGTCAGCGCAAACGTGAGAATTACGTGGCGGCGCACCAGCAAGACCGCTGAAGTGATGATGAAGACCGTGAAGAAAACGGCGCTTTGCATCGAGAAGCCGTAATTCAGCGTCTCAATGACACCAAGGCCGTAGATCATGACAAGGAAAATACCCGCACGCAGATTGTAACGAAGGTTTCGTGCCAGTCCCAGGATCCAGAAGAAGAGGATCGCCACCCCGAAGGCGATATCCATGCTGCTGACCCTGTGTACGGTCAGGAGTGTCATCAGGAGGGCCAGCGTCCGCACAGTTGCCGCAACTCTCAGTGTTGCAGTGAGGAGCTGTTCGCGAATCTGATGCCAGGCAGGGTTGACGTTGGGGGGGATGGGCAGGTCTTTGTCAATCGGAGGGTAGTAGAAATTCTTCAGCCTCGCCCATAAGCGATTCGGTTTGGCCGCCACCGTGCTTTCGAGTGGAATGGTATTGGCATAGGCCCCGGAGACAGGACGGGGACCCGTATTCGGGTCCGGGCTGGGCGCGAAGCGCGGCTGGGGAGCGCTCTCGTCCATGGTACGCAGCAGGATGACGCGCCCTACGAACTGGTCTTCCCGGTTGTACAGCGGGGAAATCCGTACTTCGTACCTTTGCTGGGCCTCCCCGTGCCCAATGTTGATCTCATCCTTGGCTTCGAGTTGGTCGCGGAAACGCTCCACCAGGTGTGCCCACGGGCGGAAGACGACCTGGGCATCCTTCCCGACGGCGTCTGCCGCAGGAATGCCGATCATGTGGGCGGCTGCGTTGTTGATATCCACGACGTTGCCGCGCGCGTCAAGCACGATCATGCCTTCGCGCATGGCATCCATGACCGCGTCGCGCGCGATGGGAGCGATGTCCATCAGGCGGAAGCCAAAGCTGGCCCATGCAAAAGCCGCCAGGCTGACGGTGAACCCGAAGGGAGTCAGGTCGAGGTCACTTTTGAAGATCACATAAATGACACTGCCCGAGAGGGGTGCCAATGCAGCCAGGAAGAACAATGCCCGTTGTCCGCGGAACGCGCCGCGCGCGCGAGTCAGTGAGCGTACCAGCATGACCGTCCCGCCCACCATCATCAGCATGGCGTAGCCCCAATAAACTGTGAATAATGGACCGTGGTCTATGCCAAGCGCCGAAAAACCGGCATACTGCTGGACCTTGTAACTTTTCCAGATCAGGCCGTGCTGTTCGGTGGTCGCCACCAGGACGAGCGTGACCAGCGACACCAAACCCGGCAGGATCACCCAGATCGTGTTCCGCCGTGTCAGACGATAGGACGGGATCGTGTAGAGGATTGTGAAGAATACCCAGGCGAGTGGGAGGGTGGCGATCCCCAAATATTGCATCTTGCCCCAGAAGACCTTGGTGGCCAGGTCTGCGCCGGCGATTTCCAGCGCATACCCCAACGTCCACGCGAAGATTCCCGCTGCCAGCATCATAAGCATGGGAGTTCCCCTCTTTTTTCGGTGCGGCCACATGTAAAACATGGCCCAGATCGCAACCAGCGTCGCGGCGATCAGGGGTGGGACGTAGGGGGAGTATTCGAAACTCATTCTGAATCCTTACGGTCGGATAAGAAAATTATAAGGCACGCAGGCTTTTCAATCATTGCAAAGGCATGACCCCCGTCTCCTGGCATTATTTACCCGCTCCCGATTTGCGCTCGAGGCGCGAGAGGCGGTGGTCGATCTCGTCCAACCAGTGGCGGCGGATGTAGGGCGGCAGGTCCTGCTCGTGGACCAGCTCGCGTGCTGCCATCGCCCAGTGCAGCGCCTGTTGCGGGTCGCGTTCACGGTGCTCGTAATGCTTGGCCAGTTCGATGCAGGCGTAGACGTGCCCGCGCTCGGCGGCCTGTTCCCACCAGCGGACGGCCTCTGCCAGGTCCCCGCGCCGCTTCTGCAGGATGGAATGCCGCTTCACCGCCAGCCCGAAATCTGCCTCCGTTAAATTGGATTCCAGCCCCCGCTCGTAGAGTTTGACCGCTTCCTCCCAGCGGCCCAAATCCTCGAACAGTTTCCCGAGCGCCACGAAGTCCAGACCGTGCTCCACACGACCACCGAACGGGTCGGTCAGCAGGTCGTTGATATGGCCCAGCAGGGCGGCCATCGCCACCACGTCCATGGCATTGTGATAGAAGACGCCCTTGAGCGGCGAGGTATCGCCCGTGCGCAGGTAGTCAAAATACAGCCAGGGGATCTCGTAGCCGGGCACTTCTTCTGAGGTGCGCGGCAGGCCGAGGATGTTCTCTTCCAGATACTTCAACGCGCGGCTGGGCAGGCGGTCACGCCACAGGCGGCGGGCTAGCGGCAACAGGTCGATGTGGGCAAAATCGGCGAAGGGGTTGGGGATGTGGTGCAGGGTGTAACGCGTGCGCAACAGCGGCGCATCAAAGGTCTTCCCGTTGAAGGTCACCAACGCCTGGCACGGCGCGAGGAAATCAGCCAGGCCCTCCAACAGGGCGGGCTCCTCTGAGGGATCGCGCAGGAAGAACTGCGCCAGTTGGAATTGTTCCCCCACGAAGCGCGCCACACCGACCATGAAGGCATAAGTGCCCGTTCCGCCCGCCATGCCACTGGTCTCGGTGTCGAGGAAGGCCAGGGATGTGAGCGGCAGATCCTGGATGCGGACATCGTCAGCCCATTGGGCGATGACCGTCAGCGGATGCGCCGACGTCAGCGGAGCCGTGCCGTGGCGATAGTCCGGACCGAAGGCCTGCTCCGCCACGAAGACGTCTCCCTGCCGCGTGGAGCGATAGCGCCCCGCCACGACCGAGTCAATGCCGTGAGACCTGTCCACTTGGGGAGCGGGCAGGTCGCTGGTCCCCACCTTGACGCCCAGCGCTTTGAGTTTATCCGAGAGGGATGGCATGGGATGGATTTTAACCTGTGCGGTACCTGTCTGCAACAATAAAAACGCCTGCCGCAGAATTCTGCGGCAGGCGGACTTGCTACGAAATGTTATGGAGTCTCACACGCTTACGGGAGCGGGAGTTGGAAGGTACGGACGAGGAAGACAGCCATCTGGTCGCGGGTGACGGAGGTGGCAGGACAGAAGTTGCCGCCGCCACAACCACCGGTCACACCCTCGGCCGCCAGCTGCTTGATCCAGGCCGCCGCCCAGTAGGTGGTGGGCACATCGGCGAAGCCCGTGCTGGCACCCACCGCCGGCGGGTTGTAGCTGGCGCCATGCTCGGCGCGCAGCAGGAAGACCGCCATCTGGTC
>JACPVF010000010.1 GCA_016191845.1 Chloroflexota bacterium | reverse complement strand
TGCGTTGGTCGGGACGATGTTGTAGGTGCCGACGTTGGCCGTGGCGACCGAGCCGCTGCTGGTGAGGGTGACGGAGGTGACGGTGTCGCTGTTGACCAGGCCGTTGGCGGTGAACTCGGTGCCGGCGAAGGTCTTGGTGTCGCCGTACGTCTTCGTGCCGTTCGAGGCCGTGATGCTCAGCGCCTTGGCGGCCACCGTCAGGCTGCCATCGTGGTAGGTGATGGCGTAGTTGCCCAGTCCTGTGCCGGTCGCGCCGGAGGCGGTGATGGCGTAGGGGCCGACGGCTGCGGTGGCGGGAGCGCCGCTGCTGGCAAGGGTGACGGAGGCGACGGAGTCGCTGCCGACCAGGCCGCTGGCGGTGAACTCGGAACCGGTGAAGGTCTTGGTGTCGCCGTAGGTCTTCGAGCCGTTCGAGGCCGTGATGCTCAGCGCTTTCTGCCCGACGGCGACCGAGCCATTGACGTAGGTGAAGTCGTACTTGTCATCGGCGGCGCCGGAGCAGGAGGAAGCGAAGGGGCTGCCCACTGCGGTGAGCGGACCGGTGACCGAGCAGGTGGCCGGGGTGTCGATCACAGCGACGGTGTCGCCGTCCACGAAGCCGGCATAGGAGGCGGTGATGGCCGGGTCGGCGTCGCCGTAGGTGATGGAGGCGCTGGAGGCGGTGACGGTCAGGATGACCTTGTCGGTGATGGTGAACACGCCGTCGTGGTACGCGATGCTGTAGTTCAAACCAGCGTCGCCACCTGAGCAGGCGATGGTGTAGGTGCCGACCGCGGTGTGCGGGTTCTCGACCACGGCGCAGGTGGGGGCGGTGAGGAAGTCATCGGGGGCGATGAATCCGCTGACCGCGTAGTCGAAGGCAGGTTCCGTTCCGCCGAAGTGGATGGTCTTGTTGTTGGCAGTCACATCCAGGGTGGCGGCATCGATCGTGCCGGAGACGGGGACGAAGGTGATGCTGTAGTTCAGGCCGCCGTTGCCGTCGTTGATGGAGCCAGCCGGGGTGAGGGTCTTGCTGCCGGTGTTCTGGTCATCGAAGGACTGCGTCCAGGTGGCGGTGTCGCCGGTGGCGAGGCTGCCGCTGGTGATGCTGGGCGTGCCGTTCGAGGCGTTGGTGCCATCGTAGGTCTTGGTGTCCGTCGCGGCGGTGACTTCGATCGCGCGGACGGTGATCTCGCCGGTGGTATCGTCGACGAAGGTCACGACGTAGTTATCGCCGTTGTTGCCGTCGTTGACGGAGCCAGACGGGGTGAGGGTCTTGCCGGTGCCGACGTTCTTGTCGTCGAACAACTGGCTGAAGGAGGCGATATCGCCGGTGGCGAGGCCGCCGCCGGTGACCTGCGGGGTGGCGTTCGAGCCGTTGTCGCCGTCGTATTCCTTGGTGTCGGTCACAGCGGTGACGGTGATGGCACGGGCCGTGATGGAACCGGTCGAGACGGGCACGAAGGTGATGTTGTAGTTCAGGCCACCGTTGCCGTCGTCGATGGCGCCGGCCGGGGTGAGGGTCTTGCCGGTGCCGACGTTCTTGTTGTCGAAGGTCTGCGACCAGGTGGCGGTGTCGCCGCTGAACAGCTGTCCGCCGGTGATCGTCGGGGCGCCGCCCGAGAGGGTGCTGCCGTCGTATTCCTTCGAGTCGCTGGCGGCGGTGACTTCAAGATCGTAGGCGGTGATGGCGCCGGTGGTGTCATCCACGAAGGTGACATTGTAGTTCTGGCCGCTGTTGCCATCGCTGATGGTGGAGGCCGCCGCACTCAGGGTCTTGCCCGAGCCGACGTTCTTGTCGTCGAAGGACTGGACCAGGCTGGCGGAGTCGCCGCTGACCAGCCCGCCGCTGGTGATCTGCGGGGCCACGGACGAGGAAGCGTTGCCGTTGTAGACGCGCTCATCGTGCTGGGCGGTGATGGCCAAGTCGACCTGGTTGATGGTGAGGACGCCGTCCACGAAGGAGATTTCGTAGTTGGAGGAGGTCAGGCCGCCGGGCGTGATGTCGTAGGCGCCCGCGTTGACCGCGCCCTGCGAGGAGCCGCTGTAGGCCAGCGCGCCACCCAGGAAGGACTCGTCTTCGCCGGGGATGAAGCCGCTGAAGACTACGCCGTTGCCGCCGCTGTAGGCGACCTTGTCGTAGGTCTTGCTGTTATTGTTGGCGGTGACGGTCAGGGCCTTCTTGTTGATGGTGAAGACAGCGGTGTTGTAGGTGATGTTGTAGTTGCCAAGAACACCGGCCGGGTCGAGCGTGGCGCTGATGGTGTAGGTGCTGGCATCCTCGCCTGCCACACGGCTGTACGTGGCGGTGACGTTGTCACCGGCCAGGAAGCCGCTCAGGGAGCCGCTCAGAGCCGGGTCTGCATCGCCATAAGTCTTGGAGGCGGCATTCGGGGTGACCGAGGCGGCCTTCTGATCGATGGTGAAGTTGGCGGTGTTGTAGGTGATGTTGTAGTTGCCAAGCACACCGGCCGGGTCAAGCGTGGCGCTGATGGTGTATGGGCCACCCGCAACGGTCTCGCCGGCGGTGCGGCTGTAGGTGGCGGTGACGTTGTCACCGGCCAGGAAGCCACTCAGGGTGCCGGTCAGAGTCGGGTCCGAATCGCCGTAGGTCTTGCTGAGTGCATCCGGGGTGACCGAGGCGGTCTTCTGATCGATGGTGAAGTTGGCGGTGTTGTAGGTAATGTTGTAGTTGCCAAGT
This sequence comes from Chloroflexota bacterium, assembly GCA_016191845.1. Taxonomy (GTDB): domain Bacteria; phylum Chloroflexota; class Anaerolineae; order Anaerolineales; family Villigracilaceae; genus JACPVF01. Next base: position 49,125 of record JACPVF010000010.1, on the reverse strand, counting down.
ACACCGGCCGGGTCGAGTGTGGCGCTGATGGTGTACGGGCCACCCGCAACAGTCTCGCCGGCAGTGCGGCTATAGGTCGCGGTGACGTTGTCACCGGCCAGGAATCCGCTCAGGGTGCCGGTCAGGGTCGGGTCCGAATCGCCGTAGGTCTTGGAGGCGGCGTTCGGGGTGACCGAGGCGGCCTTCTGATCGATGGTGAAGTTGGCGGTGTTGTAGGTGATGTTGTAGTTGCCAAGAACACCGGCCGGGTCGAGCGTGGCGCTAATGGTGTACGGGCCACCCGCGACGGTCTCGCCGGCAGCACGGCTGTACGTGGCGGTGACGTTGTCACCGGCCAGGAATCCGCTCAGGGAGCCGCTGAAGGCCGGGTCCGAGTCGCCATAGGTCTTGGAGGCGGTGTTCGGGGTGACCGAAGCAGTCTTCTTGTTGACGGTCTGGGTGATAGCCGAAGAGGTGCTGGCGCCGAAGGAGGCGTTGCCCAGGAACTTGGCCGTAATGGAATGCGTGCCGGCGCCCGAGGCGGTGAGGGCCGCGGTGGCGTAGGTGGCCTGGCCGGCGCTGGTGGTGCCGGTGCCGAGCAGGGTCGCGCCGTCATAGAACTCGACCGTCACGCCGTTGGTGGGCGTGGGGCTGACGGTGGCCGTGAAGGTCACGCTGGAGCCATAGGTGGACGGGTTGAGGTTCGAGGCCACCGTGGTGGTGGTGGCGGTGATGGCGGGGGTATAGGTGACGATGGCCGCCATGGTGCCAATGCGCAGGTTGGTGGTGTTGCCCTTGACCACGCCAATCTCAAGCGTGGTGCCCGCGTTTTTGACGGTGGGCGTCACGGTGAATGCATCGTTCGGGAAACCGGTGCAGGCACCATTCGTGCCGGTCACGCTGTGGGAGGCCGAATCGCTGCTGTTGGTGCCGTTCAAGCGGATGAAGGTGGAGTAGGTTCCGCCGGCCGAGTTATCACCGCGATCCGCAACCAGTACATTGACGCTGGTGATGGTCGATCCGTTCGGGATGGAACTCAGGTCGATGGTGAAGGCTGAGCGGTAGCCAGATGTGATGGTAGTGAGATAGTTGCCGGCGCCGGTACAAGTGGCCGAAGCAATACCCTCGTTAATGCTGGTGGAAGAACCAGCCCACTGAGCGATATAACCCGTGCCGGTCGGGTTCAACTGAGCCGTAGTGGCCGCAAAGACCGTGGTGACCGGGAGGGCCACCAGGAGCAGGAGGGTAATCAATACCACTGCGAATGACTTTTTAGTGAGATTAGTTTTCATGGTTTCCTTGTTTATGAATGGGCTGGTCGGTCAAAGTCCCCACCAGCAGGGAACATCAAAAATGAAATGAAATTGTGGTTGTTCCTGGGCCTCCTTCTAGGGTGGGGCAGGGCGCAAATGATATTGGAGATAATGAAGGGCGCGTCCCTGCCGTGTGGCGCATTCTCCGTTTATTTGGGAAGCAGGGTCCCGGTCCCCACCTTGAGGACCACGGACGCCTTGCGCAAGTTGCTCAGGTAAATATCGTTGTCGTTGAAGCTGTCGAAATTCTCGTACTCGCCGCGCCAGATCTTCAGCGCGGTCGGCTCGCTGCAGCCCAATTTGCGCATCTCGCCCACGAACTCGTCCACCGACATGTTCATGCGGGCTGCCAGCTCCTGTACTCTGCTCAGTGCCATGTCTTCTCCTTGTTTCAACATAAGCAAAACCTCTTTGAAAGAAATTTTTATTTTGATTTAAAAATCCATTTAAAATTTGGAGTAAAAAAATAAACAAACTTTCCTTTCAAAATTGTAAGTGAAACCAGTTTCATTGTAGGCTAACAAATCTGTTAAGTCAAGTAGGGAATCATTGCAGAATCCGCACTGGATTTGACTGGACAACCTGGGCCGACTCCGCCCTGAGCGGAGCCGCGCGCCCCCCTTGAATCAGTCGAGATCAGGGTTGCGCGGCGTAGTCGAAGGGCGGAATCCTGCCAAACGGGCCTTTCTCCGCCCTGAGCGTAGTCGAAGGGGTGTGCGTGCCCCTGTGTAGAATCTTCCGCACTCCTGCCCGTCCCGCTCCCAACGAACCTGCAAACCCACCTAACTGAACCGTTAAGGTCAACTCCTTGCAAAACGGCTATAATGTCAGCGTATCTGAAAACCGAAACGGCAAACCCGGCGAAAGCCGGCGACGCAAAGCCAACGGGTCTACCACTGCAAAGCAGTCACGATTGCCAGGCCGCCGAAGAACCAACCTCATCCTCCTTTCTTTTGGCGAACCTGGGAATGATTCCAAGGTTCGCCATTTGTTTTCAGAGCACCTTCACAAGCACGCACCGATAATGGCAAACCCGGCGAAAGCCGGGGACGCAAAGCCAACGGGTCTACCGCTGCGAAAGCAGCCACGATTGCCAGGCCGCCGAAGATTCATCCTTCCCGCATTGCATCTTCCTCTTTAAGGCGGACTGGCGTTAACCAGTCCGCCTTTTTGTTTTTTCGCACCTTAACCAGTTCGTACCGATAAGGGCAAACCCGGCGAAAGCCGGCGACGCAAAGCCAACGGGTCTACCGCTGCGAAAGCAGCCACGATTGCCAGGCCGCCGAAAACGATACGCGCTCTTTGCGCGCCGTGAATGGCCGTATTGGACCTGCAAACGCCGGGTGTCCTTGTCACAGGAGAGAAAGACAATGACATCCAAATTCACTTATAAGATCATCAATTTTGCGCTGGCCTTCGCCCTCTGCCTCGCCGCCCTGCCCACCCTCAACGTCCACGCCGCGCCGGCCGCCCAATCCACCCTCAAGGAACACCACCTCAAGTTCTACCTGGACCCGGCCCTGGTCCCCGACCTGGCCTTTGCACGCACGGTCCTGCCCAAATACGTAGCCGACATGAACCTGATCCTGGCCAAAAACACCGACCGCCGCCTGGTCTTCGATCCCGCCACCGATATCATCCTGGCCACCTCCGAGCCGCACTCCAACTCGGCCGTTCCGCCCATGCCGGTCTCGGGCTTCGAGATCTGGGCCTACGCCGTCCGTACCACCAACGTCCTCTCCTACGGTGGGTACGCCGGAATCGACGATAGCGGCGCGGGCGTGCTGGCTGGCCTCAAGTGGACCCGCCTGTATGACCCCGAAACCCTCAAACCCTCCGAAGTGCCCGATTACTGGACGCAGGTCAATAACATGCTGCACGAGATCGGCCACGTCTTCGGCGCCGCCCTGGGCGAATACTACAACCTGATCACCGTCCACGACACTACCGGCCTGGAGCCCAAACTGGACGTCAGCGCCTACAACCCCTCCGACCCCTACTGGAGCGACAAGCCTGACTTCATGACCGACCCCATGCTGTGGAACCTCTCCCGCGACAACGGCTACGCCGTCTTCACCGACCGCGCCAGCCTGCTCAATACCGTGCGCTACTCCGCGTTGACAGCCGCCCTGCTGAATGGCGATTACCGTAACAGCGCCCCCACCGTCGACCTGAACAACATCCAGGTCCGCGTGGTGGATGCCCAGGGCCAGCCCATCGAAGGCGCGCAGGTCAAGGCTTGGACCGTGATGAGCACCTCTCCCAACCAGACCTCCATCCTGGCCGACCTCTCCACCGATGTCAACGGTTACACGGCCTTCGCCTGGGGCACGGCAGGGAACCCGCACAATGCCTACGACTCCCTGCGCCTGGTCAAGGTCTACAAGGATGGCCTTATGGCTCAGGCTCGTTTCGTCTCCATCTTTGATGCCGATATCGTCCGCCTGGTAAATGGCATCGACACGCTGACCCTCACCTTCCAGATGCAGCCCGTCCCGCCCACTTCCTCCTTCGGCGACGTCTCCACTGACTACTTCGCCTGGTCCTACATCGAGAGCCTGTACTCGGCCCGTGTGACCGGCGGCTGCTCCACCGCTCCGCTGCTCTACTGCCCGAACCAGCCTGTCTCGCGCGATCAGATGGCCGTCTTCCTTGAGCGCGGCATGCACGGCGCTGACTTCGTCCCGCCTGCCGCTTCTTCCAGCTTCGGTGATACCTCGGGCAACTGGGCCGCCGCCTGGATCGAAGCCCTGGCTGCGGATGGCATCACCGGCGGATGCGGCAACGGCAACTACTGTCCGGATGTGTACGTCACCCGCGCGCAGATGGCCGTCTTCCTGCTGCGGGCCATGCACGGTGCGGATTACACCCCCGCTCCTGCCACGGGCGCCATCTTTGCCGATGTCCCTGCGGATTACTGGTCCGCCGCCTGGATCGAGCAACTGGCCGCTGAAGGCATCACCGGCGGATGCGGCAACGGCAACTACTGTCCCGATGCGCTCGTCACCCGTGCGCAGATGAGCGTCTTCCTCGTAAAAACGTTCGCACTGCAATAGCGTGCGCGTTCTCCTCAGATGCAACTGCCCTGGCCGCATTCCAGGGCAGTTGTGTTTAATGTTGTTGCGACCGTCATTGCGAGGAGGCTGAAAGCCGACGAAGCAGCGACGAACACCGATTACGGATTCTTCACCGTCACCTGGATGACCGCCGTCTCCACCCGTTGATCCGTGTACACCACCACCAGTTGCACCGCGTACAACCCATTTAGTCCGCTGGTGTTCCACTCGGCCAACAGCCCATTCTCGACCGTCGTTTGCATATCCGTGCCGACCTGGATCCACGCGCTGGGATTCAATCCCTGGCCAACCTGCACGCGGTAATAGGCAAAGTCGGTGCCAGAAGCAGTGCCGATGATCTTGACCTTGCCGTTCACGTCTGCAAAGAGAGCGGGCGCGGTGATGTTGACTTCGGGATTCACCTTGGGCGGCTGGATGGCGTCATATGAACTGGGTGGCTGGGGCAACCCGGTGCTTTGCGCCCAGGCCTGTGCCTCGGGCGGGACGATCAGGTACACGCGCTTCTCCACGAACTGCGGCGGCGTAAAGACCGTCGCCAAGAAACCCGTCTCGCGGTTGACCTGGTAGGCGCGATACAACGAATCGAGTTGGTTCGGCTCGCTGCCGTTGAGAAACACTTCGCTGACGATGTTGGGGCAATCAACGGTGGGCAGCAGCCCCGAGGGATCGCACACGTCCATGACCGAGACGCCCTGCGGGATGGTCCAGCCGTCGCGCGGTTGTCCCTGGCTGGCGAGCTGCATCAGCGCATTCCACAATGCGATGGGCAGGCGCGGCGAGAGACGCGCACCCTCGGCGCGGGCGCCCGTCCAGGCGGCCACGACACGCGTGGGGGTGTAGCCCACGGCCCACACATCCCGCCCGTCGGCGGTCTGCCCGACCTTGGCGCCCACGGGCCGTCCGATCTCGAAAGCGTTCGGGCTGCCCAGGCTCGGCCAGCGCGCGGGCTCATCGCTCAAGGCATTGGTGACGAGATACGCCAGCCCGGGCGAAACCACGGGTCTTACTTGGGGAGCGGACCAATCCAGCCAGGGGACGTGGTCAGCGGTTTCCACGCGCAGCACCGCCGACGGCTCAAAGGATATGCCAATCTCCTGTCCGTAATACACGCCCTGCTCTCCCAGCACGCCGTACGCACCCGCGATCTCCAACAGGCGCAGCGGCTGATCCAGTTCAAGGCCAAACGACTCGGCTGTCTTGGTGACACTTTCCGCGCCCATCTGCGACAGCACAGCTTCGGCAGGCACGCGATAATCGTTGGCCAGCGCGTTGCGCAGCCGTAACGGACCGTGGAACTGCCCGTCATAGTTCTGGACGCTGACCTGCCCGGGAATGTCCCAGACCAGGGTGGCGGGACCCAGCCCACGGGCGAAGCCCGTCAAGTAGATGAAGGGCGCTAGCAAGGACCCCGGGTTGTGCGCCGCCACGAGGGGTGTTTCCTGCCCTTTGAGTGTCTCGCCGACCAGCGCCAGCACCTGGCCCGTGCTTGGGTCGAGGATCACCGCACTGGACGAAACTTCGGTCAACGCGGCGCCCGGCGGCAGGGACGGCAGCAGACCCGCCGCGTCGCAGGCGGCCTCGGGCAGGCCTTCCAGCCGAGTGGCATAGGTGGCGGTGACGCACGAGGCGCTTTGTTGCAGGTTGTAGTCGAGGGTGGTGTAGATGGTCAGGCCGCCGCGCTCGATGCGGTCGCGGTTGAAGCGGGAGTCCAATTGGGCCAGGACCAGATTCACGAAGGCGGCGGCAGGCTCGGGCGCGGACTCGGGCGGAGCGGCCAATTGAACGGATTCGCTCAAAGCGGCGTCCGCTTCCTTCGCGCTGACCAGTCCCGCATCCTTCATCTGCGCGACGATCTCTCGCCCGCGTTGCAGGGCAGCCTCGGGCGCATCCAGTGGATTCAGGCTGGGCGTGCCCATCACGCCCGCGAGGATGGCGGATTCCATCAGCGTGAGTTCGCTGGCTGATTTGCCGAAGTACAACTGCGCCGCCGATTCGACCCCGAAGGCGTAACGGCCAAAGTGCGCGGAGTTGAGCGTCCATTCGAGGACTTGCGCGCGGCCGAAATGCGCGGTGATCTGCGCGGCCAGCAGACGTTCGCGCAGGGCGCGGCGGGATGTGGCTGGCTCGTCGAAGAGCAACAGGTCGGAGACAAGCTGTTGGGCCAGCGTGGGATGCGAGTCGGGGTCCTGCCAGCCTTCGAGCGAGTAGCCTGGATTCTTCCAAAAGGTGGAATCGTTGAGCAGTACCACGGCCTCGGCCAGTGCGGACGGGATGTGCTGCGGGTTGTTCTCGTCGAGGGCCACGTAGCCGCGCGGAGAATCATCGGGCGCGAAGGAGGCCAGCAGGTGTTCGCCCGTGCGGTCGTAGATGTGCGTGGGCTGGAGCAGGAGTCCGCTGGGCGGGTTGAGCAGGCGCGGCAGCAGTTCGAGCGAAGGCAGGTCGCGGGTGAGGTCGGCGTAGGCCAGGGCCGTGACCACGATCAGCGCGGCCAGCACCAGCGAGAGGATCATCCCCACGCTGAGAATGACGCTGCGCGAACGTCCCTCGGCGTTGCGGAATTTGGCAAGGCGGCGTTCCCGTCGCGAGCGGAGGATGGGGCGGAGTTCCTGCATGGGATAATTAAACCACAGTTGAAGTGGAGAAGGTTGGGTTTTGCAGATTGAAGGCGGAAACAGGGAACTTTTATGTCTCGAACCTGCGTCTAAAACATACCCGCTTTACGAAAGTATAATTTCCGCTGAGTTGCGACATAATTGGAGGTCAACATGATTCGCAAATGGAACTGGTCTCTCTCACTATTTACACTGCTTACACTATTTCTGGGAAGCTGTTCGCCGTTGATGTCTGCTGCTTATCCCAATCCACCTTCACCCATTCCCGTTGTTACTCCAACCCACATTCCAGCTACACCTACGTTGGGGCCTGTCACAGATCTTTCCATGCCGACCAGTAAACAAGCGTGGATGCCTGTCAGTTCAGAGCAGGTGAAGAAAAATGAAGAGATTCTCACCATTGCCCGGCCTTTGCTGGAGAAGGCCCGCGTCGTTTATATTACCCCAGGCTGGCTTTATGCCAGGAGCAAGACAGAGAGTTTTCGGACAGAGACATCTACGCTTCCTGACGGAACACCCATTCCCACCAAATGGGAGGATGAGTCCTGGACCTTGATCAATGAAGATGGATTGGCAATGCAATCTGTATCTCGTCAGGATACAGGTGATGTAAGGACCTCCCAAATTTCCACGTTCCAAGATGGTGTTTGGAAAAATCTAACTAATAGAACGATTCATTATGAAGAAAAAACATACTCGATTCCTCTGGATAGTCGCTTTGTCAAGAATGCCGAAGATACCAAGGATTTTATAACACTGGAATATGATGACACTGAAATCATTGGAGCCGAAAAGGTTGCGAAGTTTACCCTGATCGGGCCAACATTTGCTTCCCAATCGCCAATCAGTCACATACAGAAATACTACTTTTCAATAGAGACGGGTCTGCTGCTTCGAATAGAAGAATACAGGCCTTCGCCAGAAGGCGAACTTGAACTTACCAGTCGCATTGATACTGAAGTCATCGAAAAGGTGGAGCAACCGCCCGATGACATAATGGAGTATTTCGAGCATAACACTGAAAGAGAATACTGCAAATTTCCTGATATCCAATTATCTAACACAGAGATACAGAATTTAAGTGATGATGAAATTGCTGAGAAATTTATGAAGCTGTTTTTAGATTACTTCAACGTACCTCAGGCTCCCTATTGGTGCAGGATCGATGGCTATACCATTGACAAGATTTCTTATGATGATCGTATCCTTCAATTGGAGCCTTTGGGAAATATCATGCGTTACGTGAGTTTTTCGATCAAACTAATTCAGGTCCCCAATGACTGGATGAGTTGGCCAGGTGAAATTGATGAACAGAACTGGCTTCATACCTTTGCTGCCGTGTCGGTTTTACATTCCAAGACTGGATATACCATGAAGTTTGCTTATCCGTAGTGACCTCCCTCCCATCCTCTCCTCATTCATGTTCTTTGAATGGGGAGAGGTGAAGCGTATATTTGTATATAAAAAAACTCCTCCCTCATTTTCGTAGAAAATGGGGGAGGCAGGGAGGGGGCAGAGTGGGCTAATCGTCTTCCAATACATCCGCCAGCCACTCGAACAGACCGGTCTTCTTCTCCAGTGTGTCGCCCTGGACCGTGCCGTTCTGGCCGTTGATCAGCACCAGGTGGGCTTTGCCTTCGTGCTGGATCTCGGTCATCCACACGGGCAGCAGTACCAGCTTGAATGATTCCACGCGCATGCCTGCCGAGGAGGATGAGATCAACGTGATCGAGCCGAGCAGGTTGGGCAGGTCGGCTTTCATGGCCTTGAAGGCTTGTCCGCGCGCGTCGAGTGAGGCGTCGCCCATCGGCACATCGTAGACCTCGGCGGGCCAGTCTGCCAGGTAGCGGGGATCATACGGTTTGACGGCGCGCAGGTCGAAGGTCCGCAAGAGGCGGGCTAATGGCTTGGCCAATTTACGCGTGGCAGGGATGGGCTGGTCGTCCACTGAGACGGGGTACTCGTCCGTGACGCGCACGGTGCGGTATTGACGGTGCCTGCCGAGGGTGGGAATTTCCTCTTCTTCGACGCGCTCGGCGGTGTATTGGATGGCGCCGCCCAGGTCGAAGGTCCAAATCGGCAGATAGAGTCCGCGCGGCAGGTCTACTTTGACCTCGGGCTGGATCTTGTTCTTCTCCACCCATTGGACCAGATGCCAGGCGGCGCGCTTCTGGTTGAAGGCATGCGGCAGGACGCCGTCGGGGGCGATCAGGTCGCGGACATTCTCCAGGCTGACGACGTGCGCCGAGCCGCAGTACAGACAGGTGGCCGAGATGAGCGTGGGCGGCAGGGTGAACTCCGCGCCGCAGCCCTGACAGTGGAAGACCTGCTGGGCCAGCGGCTGGCGATGTCCGCGTGCGGTGGACATCGCGACAATGAAGTCCTCTTCTTCCGCTTCAGCCTGGGCCGCGCCGAGCGACTCGTTGCGCGTGCAATATTCGCAGACCAGCGACTGGCCGTCAGGCGCGAAGGACATGCGTCCGCCGCACTTGGGGCACATGAAGCGGTCGGCGTCGGCTTGGGTGATTCCACCTGCTGGGATGGGCAGCGCGTCCGCATCGACCAGATCCTCGGGCTTGAGTTTCCCGTCCAGGATGGCCAGCTCACGGCGTGCCCGGGAATGTCCGAGATTGTGCGAGAGCGCGTTCTCCAGGGCCTTGCGTTTCTCGGCAGGTTCGTCGGTCACCATCGCCATCCAATACCAGGCCTCGGCCATCGTGTCGTGGCTGGCGTTGTTCGACGAATATAGCGCGCGCTCCAGATAGCGGCGCGCCACGCTTTGCGAACCTGTCTTGGCTTCGAGGATGCCGCTTCTCAACAAACTGTCTGCGTAATCTTGTTGCATGTCACCTCACCAATGCATCGGTCATTTTGGCCACACGCGCCATCTCCTTCACATCGTGCACGCGGATGAGGTCCGCGCCGCGCGTGATGCCCACGGCTACCGTGGCGGCGGTGCCTTCCACGCGTTGATCGGGCGGCAGGTCCAGGGTGTAGCCGATGAAAGATTTGCGCGACGGCCCAAGCAGGACGGGATACCCCAAAGCGCGGATCTCGCCCAGACGGTTGATCAACTCCAGGTTCTGTTCGCGCGTCTTTCCGAAGCCGATGCCTGGATCCAGCACGATGTGTGTTTCCGCCACCCCGGCCGCGCGTGCGATCTGCACCGACTCCATCAGCTCGCGTTTGACATCCTCGATCAGGTCCGTGTACTCCGCGCCGAGGTAGGCGTTGCCGAGCCGTTCACGGACATCTACGCTGGCGGGGTTGCTGCGGTTGTGCATCAGGATGACGGGCGCGCCGAACTTGGCCGCCACCGATGCCAGCGCAGGGTCGGCGCGCAGGCCCCACACATCGTTGACGATGTGCGCGCCCGCTTCGAGGGCCGCCTCAGCCACTTCTGCTTTGTAGGTGTCAATGGAGATCAGTGCCTGCGGGAATTCTTCTGCGATGCGTTGGATGACGGGCAGCACGCGTTCCATCTCTTCTTCCGCGCCGACAGGCTGCGACCCCGGGCGGGTGGATTCGCCACCCACGTCGAGGATGTCCGCGCCCGAGGCGAGGAATCCACGCGCCTGTTCGAGGGACGCTTCGACAGTGTCCGCCTGGGTCATCAGCCCATCGCCCGAGAAACTATCGGGCGTGACGTTGAGGATGCCCATCACGTACGTGCGGGAACCCCAGGTGAGCGTGTGTTGTCCGATGACAAGGGTGGGGGATTTCATAAAATAAAATGACGGGGTCGTTGGACCCCGTCTCCTGTTGAAAAGAGCGGATTTACGGCATGCGGTCGAGCGGACGTCCCAGCCAGGCTTCGGCCTCGTTGATGTCGCTGAACAGCCTGAGGGCCGAGGCGGTCTCGGGCAGGGAGGAGGAGGCCACCGCGCGGATGGCGTCCGCAACCTTCTCATCCGCCACCACCACTGCCACGCGGATGTTGCGCGCGGCGGGGTCACTGTTGGCCTCCACTGCCATGCGGATGGCCTTCTCAGGGATATTCTTCACGGCGCGTAAGTCGTACAGGTTGCGCGTCAGACGGTCTGAGCCGAGCAGGTGCTCCAACGCAAACTCGCGCCAATGGTTGAGCGTGGCGTCGTTCAAGTCGGTAAAGGTCAGGGTCATGCCCCCGTCGCCCCGGCGGACCACCGTATAGCCGATGCCCGGCGTGGGGGTCCAGTTGAGCGGTTTCGGTTCAGTCATGGTGTGCCTCCGTTGGTGAAGAAATTATAACGCACGTGCGGGAGGTTACGGCAGGCTATTGCAGCTGGGAGATGCGAAATTCAGAATCCATCCCCCAGGTCTTGTCTCAATTATTCCATGTACAGGTGGATCCCGCTTTGATCCTGCCCGGTCAGCAGGCTGGCCACGGATTTACCCAGCACGGGATGCATCCACTCGGGGGCCAGGTCCAGCAACGGGACAAGGACGAAGGCGCGCTCATGCAAACGCGGGTGTGGCACCGTCAGTACATCGCTTTCCAGCACCAGGTCATCGTAGAAGAGGATGTCGAGGTCGATCTGGCGCGGCCCATAGCGGAAACTGGGCTGGCGTCCCACCTCGACCTCGATCTGCTTGAGCCGCCTCAAGAGCGCTTCGGGTGTGAGGTCGGTCTCCGCCTGGACGGCCATGTTCAGGAAGGCGGGCTGGTCGGCGTACCCCCAGGGCGGCGTCTCATACACGCGCGACTTGGCCCATACACGCACCTCGGGCGCGAGCGCGTCCACGGCGGTATGCAGGTTGGCGAGGCGGTCGCCCAGGTTGGAACCCAGTGCCAGGAAAACCGTGGCGGGCAGGCGATGCTCCTCGTAATGCTCGAGGATGTCGGCGGATAGCCATGCTTGCGCGAGCGGATGAGCCAGCACCTCGGCGGGACTCTCCTCGACCAGATGGGCCATACGGACGCGCATGGCCTCGAACTGCGCTTCGAGCGCCGCTTCGTTTTGACCCTGTGCATGTTTCACCACCCGTGCGTTGAATGCGTCTGTGTCCGGTTCCGCGTAGACGAAATGCGCATCGGCGCGGGCTCCCTCCACAACGTGGATGCCCTCCTGCCACCAACCTGTCACATGCGCGAGCAGATCGCCGAAGCGGGGATATCCCTGTCGAAGCAGGAAGGCGGCCTGACGGTCTGCGGGCAGGCGGTGGAACTTTTCCACGGTGCGGCCCCAATCGGCCAGACAATCCAGCAGGGTGGAACGGTCGACGGTCATTCGGCTCGCGGCAGGTATGCGGGCTCGCGCGTCTCTTCCACCAGGCGTTCTTCGCGCTCGAAGCCGAAGCGCTCAAAGATCTCAGGATACAGGTCAAAGATTCGCTGGCGGGTGAAGCCCATCTTCTCGTACGAATAGAAGTGGTCGCTGGAGAAGCTGAGGGTCTCCTTGACGGCCTCGTCCACGATGGAGTCGAGCAGGGGTTTGTCGGGATAGTTGAATTGCTCGTAGAACGAGCGGATGACTTGTTCGGGGCGCTGGATCAGGTCATCGTAGTTCAGGATCAGATGACGGGGCGAAGGGTGGGTGTCGAGGTAGCGCAGCGGATGGGTGTACCAGTGCTGCGTCAGGTCCACGATCTCGTCGAGGTAGTAGTAGCCCTCGCCCGGGTCGGTGAAGACGCGGCGGGCGTAGTTAATCCACGAGACGGTGGAGGGCAGCATGTCCAACGGATTACGCACCATGTAGATGATGCAGGCGTCGGGGAAGAATTCCTTGAGGGTTTCGATCTTGGAACTGAAGGCGGGGTTCTTGGCGACGAAATGTTTCTTGCCTGTGGCGTACAAATGCCGCTGCAGCATGGACTTGTAGAAGCTCATGATGCGGCGTTTGCGTTCGGGGGAAAGGGCCTCGTCGAAGTGGATATAGTCGGGCATCTCGTCCATGAAGGGGAAGAGGAAACTGACGAAATAGCCGTCCCAGATGTGCAGGTGGATGTTCTCGTCCTCTTCAGGCTGGAAGAAGGAGATGGGGTGAATCTTGATCTTGCCGAGCGTGGCCTTGTCGAAGGCGAACAGCAGGCGGTGGAGCGCGTTGCCAAAATATTTGCGGTCGAGGCGGGCGACGAAGTAGGTGATCTTCTTTTGCGTGACCGAGGGCGTCAGGTAGATGTCCCATGTAGTGAGGCTGGTGAAGGTTTCGGAATCACGAGAGAGCAGGCGGTGCAGGAAGGTTGATCCGCTGCGGAAGTTGCCGAGGATGAAGAGCGGTTTCTCGATGGGCTGATTTTTGTAGGCGGGGAAGAGGATGTCGTCAAGCCAGAAGAAGAACCAGTGGATGAGGTCGCCGACGGGCCAGACGAGGTAGAAGAGGATCAGGAAGGTGAGCCGTTTGCGGTTGAGACGGGCGGGGGTGTGGCTGGCGTCGAAGAACGAGCGGACAGTGGTGCGCCAGAACAGATGGGAATTGAAGTGCATGCAAGTTCCTTGACGTGCGGGGTAAAACACACAAGAAAGGCCGCAGGCCTTTCTTGTGAAATTCTATCAGACTTTCTGGCAGACGATGGTTAACTATGTGTGAATTTTGTAAATATTTGTCATGGATCAATCCTGGGCGCCGACCAGGCTGCCCAGCGGAACAGCCTCCGCGACGTCCACTGATTTGGAGAGGGCGGCTTCCGTTCCCTGGCGGGCAAACCGCCACATCAATGTGACCATGACAACGGCCAGCGCAGAGTAGACCAGGGTGAATCCCACCAGGCTGATCGAGACGTCGAGGATCGTCAGGTTGGGGGAGATGGCTTGAGCGGTGGTCAACAAGCCCTGCACCACCCAGGGCTGACGTCCCATTTCGGTGGTCAGCCAGCCGGCTATGCCTGCAGCAAAGGGCATGGGAATGGTGTAGGGCATCCAGCGCAGCCATTTCGTCAGGCGGACCGGCCAGCCGCGCATGGCCACCCACAGGCCGAAGGCGGAAGCCGCCAGCAGCAGGAAGCTGATGCCCACCATCGCGCGGAAGGACCAGTAGGTGAAGACCATCAACGGGATGTAATCGCCCGGGCCGAAGCGGGCTTCATACTCTGCCTGCAGGTCATGGACGCCCTTGACCTCGCACGAGAAGTTGTTGCAGGCCAGGAAGCTCATCAGGTAGGGGATGCGGATGGACCAGACTTCGCGCTTGCCGCTCAGGTCTCCAATGGTAAGTAACGAGAAGGAGGCGGGTTGTTCGGTCTCCCAGATGGCCTCCACGGCGGCCAGTTTCATGGGCTGGTAGAGACGCATTTCCTGTCCCTGGGTGTGGCCGGTCATCAGCAGGCTGAAGGAGGCGATCACACCTGCGATGGCGCCCATCGTGAAGGATGGTTTGAATACATCCAGTTCCTGTTTGCGGAGGATATACCAGGCGCTGACTCCCAATAGCAGGAAGGCCGATGTGGCAAACCCGGCTGAAAGTGCATGCCAGAACAGGAGCCAGCCCTTCGGGTTGGTCACCAGAGCCAGGAAGTCCACCAGTTCGGCGCGACCCGTGAGCGGGTTGATGATGTGCCCGACCGGGTGCTGCATCCAGCCGTTGGCCAGCAGGATCCAGACTGAAGAGAGCAGGCTGCCGACGGCGGCCATCCAAATGGACAGCAAATGCACGCGCTTCGGAACCCGTCCTTCGCCGAAGATCCAGATCCCGATGAAGACCGACTCGAGGAAGAAGGCCATCATGGTCTCGATGGCCAGCAACGCCCCAAAGACATCTCCCACGAAACGGGAATACCCCGACCAATTCATGCCGAACTGAAACTCCTGCACGATGCCGGTGGCAACTCCCATCCCAAAATTGACCAGGAACAACTTGCCCCAGAATTTGGACATGCGGCGGTAGCGTTCCTGGCCGGTGCGATAGTACAGGGTTTGCATGATGGCCACGAACCACACCAGCCCCAGGGTGAGGGGAACGAAGAGGAAGTGAAAGGCGGTGGTCACGCCGAACTGAATACGGGAGAGGGTAATGACATCCATAGTTGTCTCTCTTATTTTGTGTTAATATTCACAATTTTGGTGATATTCTACACAAATATGATAATTTTGGTATTAATTTCGGGTTAGAAAAACAAACGACCGACAGATTCAATGTCGGTCGTTTGTTTTGGTGTTGGATAGGATGTTAGAGGTCTTTTTGAAACCGTTCGTAGCCCAGGCGGACCAACTCGGCCAATTCCCGCAACAGGTCAGTCAGGTTCCACCCTCTTGAAAAAGACTCTTAGCGTGCTTGGCGGTGAATCATTGCACCACGATGGTCATGTACACCACATCGCCGAAGGCATTGCCGTCCGCATCGAAGGCCTGCCAGGCGGACTGGTACGTGCCTGCTTCGAGCGGGGCGATGAAGGTGATGGTCAGCGTGACCTGGGCGCCTGCGCGGGCGGGGAAGAGGGCCTGGTCGGCAGGGGCGCCCAACGTGTCACCGCCCACGAAGCTCAGGCGGTAGGACGAACTCCAGTCGCAGGTGCCGTTATTGGTGACCAGCCATTGCTTCTCGATGCTGGAGCCCGCCTGGACGACGGTATTGTCGGGGATGGTCAGGTCCTGGTCGAATTGCAGGTTGTTGACGCAGGCCGTAGGCGTGGACGGGACTGCGGGCGCGGTGGCGGTCTCCGTGACGGGGGCAGGAGGCGGCGCGACGGTGAAGGTCGGCAGGGCCCCGGGAGAAACGGCGGGCGTGAGTGTCGGCGGCGAGGTGGGGGTTTTCTTGCCCGAGGGCGGAATGAAGGGCGTGGAGGTGACGCGCGGAGCGCAGGCGCTCAGGGCAAGGGTCAAGGCCAGCAGGAACGGGATCAGCTTGAGGGGGTGGGTGGGTTTCATCATATCCCCAAAGAGTTTAACACGAAGGGCGGGATGGGGACAAAGGGTAATAAGTCATCCTGAGATTGCTTCGCCTGTTTGCCGTTTGAGGCTCGCAGGCTCGCAATGACGTAAAAAAGGGCACGCTGTGCAGCGTGCCCTTTCGGGAAATCTTTAGGCTTCTTCGTCGCCGCCGGCATCGCTGCCGCCGTCCCCGCCCATGTCGAGCGGCAGGGCGATCTCGCCGCTGAGGGCCTTTTGGCGGATGACGGTCTCGATCTCGGCCATCAGGTCGGGGTTGGAGCGCAGGTAGTCCTTGGCGTTCTCGCGGCCCTGTCCGATGCGGATGTCGCCGTAGGAGAAGAAGGCGCCACGTTTGGACACGATCTCGAACTTGGTGGCCAGGTCGAGCACGTCGCCCGCTTTGGAAATGCCTTCGTTGAACATGATGTCGAACTCGGCAGTGCGGAAGGGCGGCGCAACCTTGTTCTTGACGATCTTGACACGCGTGCGGTTGCCGATGACTTCCTCGCCGACCTTGATGGACTGGATGCGGCGCACATCGAGGCGGATGGAGGCATAGAACTTGAGTGCCTGTCCGCCCGTGGTGGTCTCGGGGTTGCCGAACATGACGCCGATCTTCTGGCGCAACTGGTTGGTGAAGATGACGGCGGTCTTGGTCTGGTTGATGGCGCCGCTCAGTTTGCGCAGCGCCTGCGACATGAGACGGGCCTGCACACCCATGGTGGCATCGCCCATGTCGCCTTCGATCTCGGAGCGCGGAACGAGGGCCGCGACCGAGTCCACCACGACCACGTCCACCGCGCCCGAGCGGACCAACGTCTCGGCGATCTCGAGCGCCTGCTCACCCGTATCGGGCTGGGAGACCAGCAGGTTGTCGATATCCACGCCCAGGCGGGCGGCGTAGACCGGGTCGAGGGCGTGTTCCATGTCGACATAGGCCGCCATGCCGCCCATGCGCTGGGCCTCGGCCACGATGTGTAAGCACAGGGTGGTCTTGCCCGAGGATTCAGGCCCGTAGATCTCGATCACGCGTCCGCGCGGAACGCCGCCGACGCCGAGGGCAATATCGAGGGACAGCGAGCCCGTGGGGATGGTCTCGGTGACCATGCCGTGGGCTTCGCCGAGGCGCATGATGGAACCGTCGCCGTAGCGCTTGAGGATGTCGCCGACGGCTTTGTCGAGCACGGCGCGCTTGGCGCTATCCACATTGGTAGTGGGTTGTTCGTCACGGGGAGCGGCGGAAGATTTTCGAGCCATGTTTAGTTCTCCAAATACAAGTGTAAAGGTCGGATTTGAGTTTTCAAGAGTATAGCACAGATGTTCAGTACGTCAAGAGGATTTTGGGCGCATTGGCTTTAGGGTAGAGGGGTGCGCTGGACGGAGATGAGGCACAATCTGCCTGCGTTTTTGATCCCACAGTTTGCCAGTATTTTTGTTCCATCAGATGACCATGCGAGGTTATGGCCTACATCACCGCCAGAAAACTGGAATGAGGGAAAAACAAGATTGGCTTTTCCAGATATAAAATCAACCAGGTACAACCTGGTAACATCCTCCATGCAATTTGGCGCGCATCCTGAACCTGCTGTGACCTTTGCAATAGCGGCTAGATGATAATTATCTGGAGCCCAGGTAAGATCCCATACATACTGACGACCTGATACTTCAGGAGCAAATGCCAATGTGTAAAAAGTGCCTGTTCCCACATCTAAAACTGCTAAATCAATAGAATAAACTGGAAACCCTCCAACTCCTCTAACGATTGCAAGATAACGTCCATTAGGACTCCACTGCGCATATAATGACCGATAAAGAAGTGAAAACGGTGAAGATCTCCTGAAATCTAAAGTACAAACTTTGCCAGTATTCATATCGAGTAAAAATGATTGAACACTACCAGCACCGTCATAGCCTGCGAGAAATATTTGCTCCGTATAAGGACGCCAGGCCATTTCATATTTTGTGGTGTTGTAGTTCTTTATCAGGTCCGCTCCGATAGGGAGCAACTGCTTTTCGCTAAATTGACCTTGTGATACTTTCCGACTGTAGAACTGATAAATCTCACCACTGGCTTTCAGATAAACAATTTTGCTCCCATCGGGATTGACGGCGAGAGAAGAGAACACCCAGGTGGGGTGTATATTTTGTGTATTTTGCCAATGATTGTATTGAGAATCATCAATTGTTTGTGTTTTACCTGGGTCACCATTACTGAGTAAAAGAAATATGTGAGCAGTATCGTTCGATGGGGGAATAAATTCTCCATTAGCATTCCATGAACCAGGCGCTGCTACAAAATCCTGATAAAGAACGCTGTTCAAGCCAGATACCCATACTGGTAATTCGTAAGAATTAAGTTCGTCATAAATTTGAGTTTTAACTTTAGTAGGATTGAAAATTTCTACAGAGTCATAGTATGTTTTTTCTACAGTCATCCTTTTTATCAATACACGCTGACTATCTGGTAGCCACTCAGAAATGTAAAACATACTATTAGGCGCGCTTAACACCACCCTCGGCTCAGAAAAAGTATATTCCTCAGGCGTTGACTCTTCCATCGTTGTCTGTGCTAGCGGAAAAGTACAGGCGGGCGGCTGTTGCGGCGCTGGCGTGCGCGTCTCGGCAGGCAGGAGAGTTGGCGTGCTGCTGGGCGCGCTTGTCGCCGATGGGGTGACGGTCAGCGCGGGGGCGAGCGGTCCGCAGGCGGCGAGGAACAGGGTGAAGAAGATATAGAACGAACGAGAGAAGTAGATTTTCATGGAATATCCCTTCCTACTATAGACCCCTGAAAGCATGGGGTAGTTCCAAAATAATAGAGCTTGGAGGTCTCAAAGACCTCCGAGCTCTCGGTTTAGTTTATGGCTGGGGTGTCCCCGTTGGATTGGGCGTGGCGGTTTCGGGCACGCCTTCCAGGGTCGGCGCAGGCGGCGGACCGACCGTAAAGCCGAGGTCGCCCTGATAGGTGAAGAAGGTCACCTGCCCGGGGTAGATCTCCACCCAGGTCTGCAAATCCTTTTCGTAGCGGAAGGTGACCTTGTACAGCCCCGCAGGCAGGTCGCCCAGCACCAGGTTCTCGTTGTAGTATGGGTCGTGATTGATCACCCCGCCGCCGCCGTACGACTTGACCATGCGCTGTTCGCCCGTCTCCACATTCCTGACGTACACCTCCACCTGTTGCAGAGTGTTGCCGTCCGTGTCCATCAGGCGCGCGGCCAGCACGCCCCAGCCCTGCGGCGGAGCCATCCACAACTCGGGGTTGTAGGTGTCCTGGAATTTGTTGGCAGGCAGGCGCACTTCGAGGTGCAGGTGCGGCCCCGTGGTCGCACCCGTGGACCCCACCAGGCCGATGCGGTCGCCCGTCTCGACGTGCTGCCCAAGCACGGCGACGACCTTGCTCATGTGGGCATAGATGGTGTAAAGCTGTTGTCCGCGATAGCCGAAGTCGTGACGGATGGCCACCGCCTGTCCGTAGGGGTCGTCCTTGGCAAAGGGCGACTCGGTGAACAGACCCCAGCCCGCCCAGACGACTGTCCCCGGGCCCGCCGCCATGATGGGCGTGCCCTCGGGCGCGGGGATGTCCACGCCCGTGTGGACAATGCTCGGTCCAAAATAGATGCCGCCGTAGCGATAATCCGCCAGCGGCCAGTTGACCTGGTCCGCGGCGATGGGGCGCGCGAAGTAGAAATGATCGTAGGAGGTCGGCGCCCACGGGATGGGATACAGCGGCGGACGCCAGCCCGAGACGGGTGCTTCGCCTGGGGTCGGCAGGTCGAAGCGGAAGGGCGCCAGCGTGGGCGTCAACTCGGCCTGGACCTCGGGCTGGGTCGCCGCCACATCGGCGAACAACGGCGTGGGCGTGACCCCGCTAACGGTCTGCGCGCATGAGGTGAGGAGCAGCGAGGCAAGGAGAAAAAGGCCGATGATGTCGTTGCGAGGGTTGAGACGCGATCGCGTCGAAAGCCCGAAGCAGTCTCCAGCTATTAGGTGATTGCTCACCTGCACTGCACCGAACGCAGTGCGGTGCAAGTGTCGTCGCCGCTTCGCGGCTCCTCGCAAGGACATGAGGATTCTATTCATCGTTAGAACGTGGGGACCACCGTCGGCGGGGTGAAGGTGGGCAGCGGTGTGTTCGACGGGGTGGGCGTATTGGTGGGCGTGCGTGTGTTGGTCGGCGAGCCCGTGGGACGCGGCGTGCGCGAAGGCCCGGGCGTGGAAGTCGGCACGGGGGTGCGGCTGGGGGTGGCCGTGGGCGGCAGCACGCGCGTGGGCGTGGCCAGCACCTCGGCGGGATACAGCTCCAGCATGGCCGAGTACCAGTCCAGGCCATTGGGCATGGCAAACTCGGTGAAGCGCGCACCCGCAAAATAATTCTGCCAGTTGGGCAGGGCGGGCAGACGCAGCCAGCCATAAGCCTGCGCCAGCGAGGTCATGTCCACCCAATAACCGGAGGGTACCGGGGCATACCGTCCGCCCGCCTCGTACGAGCGCGGATCGAGGTCGTAGCGGGCGTTCACATCCCACGGCGGATTTTGGATCGGCTCGCCGATCGAACCGTCCTGACGCTGGGCGCGCAGGTACAACCGCCAGTAGGTCTCGTTACCGATCTGTTCGCGCACCACCGCCATCCAGCCTGCATTGACCATCAGCGAGTTGAGCGCGAAGGCGCGGCCGGTGTACAGCCAGTCTTCTTCATAGCCCGGGTCGAGCGAGGCCGTCAGTGGCACATAGGCGTTTTCGAGGCTGGCCAGCGCGTCCCAGCCCGTGGCCTGGATCACCCGCTGGCGCAGGGCCGTGAAGGATTCGTCCACGAGGTCGTGCAGTTGCGGATAAGGCGCCTGCACACCGGGCAGGTCCACCAGGTACCAGCGCTGACCGGGCACGCCGGTCACCGGGGTGAGGGCGGGCGCCCACAAGGCGACAGGCGTGGTCTGTGCGGCCTGAGTGAAGACGTTCGGCAACGGGTCTGGCAGCGAGACGTTTGGCCAGATCAAGCCGCGGGCGTGACCGGGCAGAGGGAACGGGGCCAGCAACAGGCGTCCGTCGAGGGTGTAGGCGGTGAGGTATTCCTGGTTGGGACCATCCAGCAGGGCGATGACCTGGTCGCCCTGGGGATTCCAGACGGGCCAGTCGCCGTCGCCGATCCACTGGGCGGGACGGGTCGGCTGTTTCACATCCCAGATGTAGATGCCGCTGTAGCCGAGTTGCAGCGAGTCGGAGGCCCACACCAGGCGTGAGCCGTCGGCGTTCCAGGCGGGATGCGCCTCGGCCGATTGCGGCGAATTGCTCAGGTTAGTGAAGCGGCTTTCATCCTTGATGTCGAGGTCGGCCAGCCAGATCTCGCTGTCGCCGCTGCGATCCGAGACGAAGGCGATCTGTCGACCGTTCGGCGCCCAGACGGGGGAGTGGTCCGAGGCGGGATCGTCGGTAAGCAGGATCTGGCCCTGCGCGGGATCGGTCAACGAGTAGAAGGCGATCTCGAGGTTGTCGTTGACGTAGGTGGTATAGGCGATCCAGGCCAGGTCGGGCGACCAGGTGGGCGAGGAGTCGAACTGCTCGGTCTGGGTCAGGCGCTGGACTCCGCCCGATTGCAGGTCGAGCAGGTAGAGGTCATAGAAGCCGTCGCGGTTGGACGCGAAGGCGATGCGCGAGCCATCGGGGCTGATGGCGGGTGTGATGTCGTTCCAGTCACCTGCGGTCAGGCGGGTGAGGGGCATCTCGCCGGGGATGGTGACAAAGAGGTGGGAATAGCCGTTCTCTTCGATGGACAGCACCACCAGGTCGCGGGCCAACCCGGCGGAGACGATCGGCTCAGGGGTGAGCGTGTCCGCTGCGGCGGGCGGGATGGATTCGGGCGATGGGGTGTTGACCTGCTGGGAGCATCCCGCAAACAGCAGGCTCACGAGAATCAGGCCGACAAGCGCACGAAAAACGATGGGACGGTTGGACATCGAGGGGGAATTATTCAGCGGACGGCGGGGCTGCTTCGAAGGTGATCTCGTACGGCTCGGCGGCGGGACCTTCGGGGTAGAAGAGCCTGGCTTCCAGGCGGTAGGGTCCGCGCCGCTCGCCGCGGATGTGCAGGGTGAACTCGATCTTCCACGACATTGGCTCGACCACGCTGACCGTGGCGACCTCGTCGGCGTCCGCGTTGAACAGGTTCACTTCGAGATGCGGGCGCTGCTGAAAGGGTGTCATCTCGACGTTGACGTGCACGCGGCGTCCGTCGGGGTAGGGATCGGCGTGCAGAGCGGTGATCTTCGTCTCCGCGGGCGTCGCGCGGACCAGATTGTCTTCGGGAAAGAAAAATTCCATGCGCGCAATTATAACCAGTTATGTGAGGCAGACCGATTTTGTCGGATTTTTGTAAGGGTGGGGAAGCTATTGCAGGCTGCCAACATCCAACGGCAGGGTGACAGTGAACGTGCTGCCTCGCCCGGGCTGACTTTCCACCTGGATGCTGCCTTTCATCAACTCGACCAGTTGGCGGGTGATGGACAGCCCCAAGCCTGCCCCGCGATTCTCGTTGACGATGGCCGTGTTGACCAGACGGAAGGCTTCGAAGATGTAGGTTTGTGCCTCTTCAGGGATGCCGGGCCCCGTATCCGCCACCTGGATCGTCCAGTGGGCGGCGTCGGGCAGGAAAATATTCAGATCCACGTGACCCTGCTGGGTGAATTTGACCGCGTTGCCGACCAGGTTCAGGAGGATCTGTTCGATGCGGCGCATGTCACCATGTAATGACTTGGGAACATCAGGCGCAAGGTGAATGTTGAATGCCAGACCCTTGTCCCGCGCGGGGCCGTCCATGCTGGCTCGCATCTTTTGAAGCAATTCGTCCGGGGAAAACTGCGTGTTCTCCAGGATGAGGGTGTCTGAAGCCAGCTGGGCCTGGTCGAGCAATTGATCGATCACTCCATTCAGGTAATTGGCGCTTTCGATGATCTGCCCTGTGGCCGTTTTCTGGCTTTCCTCCAGGACGCCGTAGGAATTCATGTTCAATAATTCGGCGAATCCCAGGATGCTGCTCAAAGGCGTGCGCAATTCGTGACTGACCCGGGCCAACAACTGGTCTTTGAGGTGACTGGCTTCCCGTGCCTGGGTCAGCGCCAGGGAGAGTGCATTCTCCATTTCCTTGCGCGCCGTGATATCACGCATGACGATCACACGCCCGAGGAAACGTTTTCGACGGTCGTACAAGGGCGAGATGTAGAGTTCCAGCCAGTTCGCGGCGGCGCCTTGGCCCACGGCAACTTCGTCCAGTGCATCGGTGACTTGGCTGTAGCGCTCGACGAGTTCAGGCCAGGCCGAGAGGGCTTCACGCGCAGGCTTCCCGATTGCCTGCGCAGCGGAGAGCCTGATCATGCGCTCCGCGGACAGGTTGATGTCCACGATGCGATTCTGGGCGTCCAGCACGATCATCCCATCCTTCATCTCATCCACGATCAGGTCGCGGGCAATGGGCGCCAGATCCACCAGCCGAAAGCCGAGGATGGCCCAGGTCAACGCCGTGACGGTGATCGTAAAGGCAAAAGGCGTCAGGTCCAGATAGCGAAGCGGGCTGAGACCCGAAAAATAGAGGATGTTCCCGATCCAGGGAGTCAGCACAGCTACGACCAGGGCGACGGCTTGTTGCCGGTGCAGGCCTTGAGAACGGCGGAGGGTTCGAAAGACGATAATGGTTCCAGCCAGGATCAGCAGATAGGAATAAGCCAGATGGACCCAATACCAGGGTCCATAGGTCGCATCGAAATCAGAGACGGTTCCGTAGTCCTTTAGCTGAAAATTGCTCCAGAACAGGCCGTGCCAGTTGGAGGTCAGGGCCAGGACGCTGGTCAGCAATGGGATGACCGCCAGAGGCAGGACGGTTCTCCAGGGCAGAGGCTTCCCGGGGTTGGCGTAATTGATGGCGAATACGATCCACAGTAACGGCGTGAAAGAGACGCCAATATATTTAATGTTGCTAAAGACCAGCTTGGTTTGAAGATTTGCGCCCGTGATTTGCAGGATGTAGAAGGCAGTCCACTCGGTAATGGTCAGCGAGAGGAGCAGCAGCAGAATCGCGTGATTGGACGCTCGTCTCTGCCAGCTGTAATAGGCGATCCAGGAGGAGATAGCGAGTGCAAACAGGAGGGGGAAAATATAGGGAGTGTACTGAAATTGCATGTGAATTCGACCAGATTGTACCCGCGCTTTTCCGCCCAAACATGACTACTTCGTTGTCGAAAACTCTTCTTTTTAGTAAGGTGGAATCTCGTAAAAAAAACGGCCTCCGAATTCATCGGAGGCCGTCGTTTTTGTGGGGATTGCTTCAGCCAATGAGCGGCCTTGCAATGGCGTGCAGGATTAGCCGTTCTTCTTCTGGAACTCAGCCATGAAGTTGGCCAACGCCTGGGCACCTTCCACGGTCATGGCATTATAGATGGAAGCGCGCATGCCGCCGACAGAGCGGTGGCCCTTGAGGCCGATCAGGTCATTCTTCTTGGCTTCCTTGACGAAGGCATCTTCGAGTTCTTCGCTGGGCAGGCGGAAGGGGATGTTCATGATCGAGCGGGCATCGGGCAGGGCGTGGCCGCGATAGAAGCCGCCGCTGTTATCGATGGCGTTGTAGATCAATTCCGCTTTGGTGCGGTTGGTCTTCTCGATGGCGGTCAGGCCGCCCATCTTCTTGACCCACTGCAGGACCAGGCCGACCATGTAGATCGACCAGCAGGGCGGGGTGTTGTGCAGGGAGCCGCTGGTGGCCATGATCTTGTAGTCGAGCATGACGGGCAGGTTCTCGGGAGTGCGCTCGATCATATCATCGCGCTCGATGACGATGGTGACGCCCGACGGGCCCGCATTCTTCTGGGCGCCCGCGTAGATCAACGCGTACTTGGAGACGTCGATGGGGTGGCTGATGAAGTCGGAGGAGGAGTCGCAGACCAGCGGCACGCCGGCAGGTGGGACGGGTTCCTTGAAGAATTCCACACCGTGGATGGTCTCGTTCGAGGTGAAGTGCAGGTAGGCGGCCTTGGGATCCAGATCCAGGCTGGCGGGCAGACCCTTGAAGCCGTCGGCTTCGGTGTTGGCGGCCACGCGGGTGGCGCCCAACTTCTTGGCTTCCTTGACGGCGGTCTTGCTCCAGGTGCCCGTGACGATGTAGTCAGCGGAGGCGCCCGCAGCGCGCAGGTTCATCGGGATCATGGAGAATTGCAGGTGCGCGCCGCCCTGCAGGAACATCACCTTGTAGTTGGCGGGGATGCCCATCAACTCACGCAGGTCGGCTTCGGCGGTCTGGATGACCGATTCGAATTCCTTCGAGCGGTGGCTGATTTCCATCACGGACATGCCCGTGCCCTTGAAATCCAGCATTTCTGCCTGAGCCTGTTCGAGCACCTCGAGCGGCAGGGCGGCGGGACCGGGGTTGAAGTTGAACACACGTTTGGTCATTGCGGGTTTACTCCTGTTAGTGATTGGGTAAGAAGGCCAAATCTTTGGCCCAATACTGCGACTTTCACGACATTATAGTCGGTTGTCAGACAAATCTTCAAGAACAATCGGCATGTTTTCGGCCTGATGTATGTCGTTGACAAAGGGTTTTCGGCTTGTTAGAATGCCTTCGTGATACTTTGCACGCGCCCCACAGAGACCAGCCGATTCGTCGGGCGGGTCTCTTTTTAATTTCAACTGGTCCGCACCTGCTGGACTATACAAATTCACAAGGAGAACCCTCATGAAGATCCTCGTCTGCGACAAGACCGAAAAAGAGTATATCGAACAGATGCGCGCCGCGGGCCTGACCGTGGATGTGCGCGATGACATCACCCCCGAAGAACTCCCCAACGTGCTGCCGGCCTACGACGGCATGATCGTCCGCTCGCGCACCAAGGTGCGCCAGCCGTTGATCGACGTATGCCCCAACCTGAAGGTCATCGTGCGCGGCGGCGTCGGCCTCGACACCATCGATCATGAGTATGCCAAGTCCAAGGGCATCTCTGTGATGAATACCCCGCTGGCTTCCTCCGCTTCTGTGGCGGAACTGGCCATCGGCTACATGTTCATGCTGGCCCGCTCGCTCTACAAGGCGACCTCCACCATGAAAGCCGAGAAATGGGACAAGAAGTCCTTCGAAGGCGACGAGATCGGTGGCAAGACCCTCGGCCTGATCGGCGTCGGCAACATCGGCAAGGAAACCGCCAAACGCGCCAACGCCCTCGGCATGACCGTCGTGGCTTACGATCCCTATGTCAAGGCCGTGGATGGCATCCAGATGGTGACCCTCGACGAGCTGCTGGCCCAGGCCGATTACATCAGCCTGCACCTGCCCAAGACCAAGGAATCGGCGGGCATGATCAGCACCGAGCAGTTCGGCAAGATGAAGAACGGCGTGCGCATCATCAACTGCGCCCGCGGCGGCATCGTGGACGAGAACGCGCTTTACGAAGCCCTGACCAGTGGCAAGGTCGCTGGCGCCGCGCTGGATGTCTTCGCTGAGGAGCCGCCCACGGACTGGAAGCTGCTCAAGCTCGACAACGTCATCGCTTCGCCGCACATCGGCGCTGCCACCAAGGAAGCCCAGGCCCGCGTCGGCGCGGAAGTGGCCGCCAAGCTGATCGAGTTCTCGAAGAAATAGATTCATCATGTAGGGGCGACCCGTCGGGTCGCCCCTATCGATTCTCAGAGGTAATCCATGAAAATCATTAGCGATATCGGCATTCAAATCCCCCAGGTCTATCTTCCCAAGCGTGGCACCGACCTCAAGAAGTGGGCGGTGATCGCCTGCGATCAGTTCACCTCCGAGCCTGAATACTGGAACGAGGTCGAGAAGACTGTAGGCGATGCGCCATCCACGTTGAACCTGACCTTTCCCGAGGTTCATCTCGAGAAGCCGGGCGGCGAAGAGCGCATCAAGAATATCCAGTCCACGATGAAGAAGTATCTGGATGCGGGTGTCTTCGAGCCGCGCGATGGCTTCATCTATGTCGAGCGCACCGTGGCGGGCAAGACCCGCAAGGGCATCGTGCTGGCCCTCGACCTGGAACGCTACGATTACAACAAGGGTTCCTCCAGCCTGATCCGTGCCACCGAAGGGACCATCGTCGACCGCCTGCCCCCGCGCATGAAGATCCGCGAAGGTGCCGCGCTGGAATTCCCGCACATCCTGGTGCTGATCGACGACCCGAACCGCACCGTGATCGAGCCGCTGATGGCCGACAAGTCCAAGCTGGAGAAGCTCTATGACTTCGACCTGATGCTGGACAGCGGTCACCTGGCGGGCTACGCCGTCGATGCCGCTCATGAGACTCAGGTGGTCGAGGCCCTGCGCGGACTCGCCAAGCCTGAGACCTTTGCCGCCAAGTACGGCATCGGTGCAGACCAGCCCGTGTTGCTCTTCGCGATGGGCGACGGCAATCACTCGCTGGCTACAGCCAAGGCCATCTGGGAGAAGATCAAGCCGCAGGTTGGCATGGATCACTCTGCCCGCTATGCGTTGGTCGAGATCGAGAATGTCCACGATGAAGGGCTGGAGTTCGAGCCCATCCACCGTGTGCTGTTCGGCTTGAAGCAGGACCTATATGCGGCGCTCGAAGCCACGTTCGGCAAGAACTACTCCTATCGCCCTGTAGCCAGCGCCGAGGAAATGGTCAAGGCGGTGGACAATGCTTCTGATGAGAGGCAGGCCATCGGTCTGGTCGGTGGTGGGAAACAGTTCGGCGTGGTCGAGATTTCCAATCCGTCGTCCAATCTGCCTGTTGGCACCATCCAGGCTTTCCTCGACCCGTTCGTCAAGAACGGCGGCGCCGAGAAGATCGACTACGTCCACGGCCAGGACGTGACCGTGCGTCTGGGCTTGCAGCCCGGCAACGCGGGCATCTATCTGCCTGGCATGCACAAGTCGGACCTGTTCAAGACGGTCATCCTCGACGGCGCACTGCCGCGCAAGACCTTCTCGATGGGCGAGGCGCGCGAAAAGCGCTTCTACATGGAAGCGCGCAAAATTGCATAATTGAATATTGGGGCGGGGTTACCCCGCCCCTACAATTTTTAATGCAGATTCAAAATCGGGGGGATACGGCGCGGTGAAGGTCACGCGCTCATTCGAAACAGGATGCGTGAACGTTAAAGAAAATGCATGCAGCGCAGGGCGGGCGATGACGTCCGTTTCGGGCGCGGAGTAGAGGACATCGCCCAGCAGCGGATAGCCCAATGCGTAGGCATGGACGCGGATCTGGTGCGTGCGCCCCGTCATCGGCTGCGCTTCGAGCAGCGCGTTGGCCTGTCCCCGTTTAAGCATCTTGAGCCTCGTCTCAGAGCGGACTCCGTTCCTGTCATCCACCATCGTACGGTGTTTGTGTCCCACGTTCACGCGCAGCGGAAACTTGGTGACCTTCTCATCCCAACGCGGCACACCCACTGTGATGGCATGATAGAGCTTTTCGATGGTGTGCTTCTCGAATTGAATATTCAACGAACGATGAGCCTCCGCAGTTTTGGCGAAGACCATCACCCCGCTGGTAAATTTATCGAGACGGTGGACGACGAAGACGTGCCCTGAGCCTGTCGAAGGGTTATTGAACTGTTCTTCGAGCAGTTTGACCACGTAGGGCGCGTCTTTGTCCCAGCCATCGGGCAGTACGGGCAGGCCAGCGGGTTTGTTAATGATAATGATGTGATCGTCTGTGTGAAGGATTTGCATGAGAGTATTTTACTTGGTAATGGAATTCCCTTGACATTAACGTAACGTCAGGGTTTATATTCGGGACATGTTCACGGTCAAGCAACTCTCCAAGCTGGCGGGCGTCACGCCGCGCACGCTGCATCACTACGATGCGATCGGGCTTCTCAAGCCGTCTCGTATCGGCGATAACGGCTATCGCTACTACGGGGAGGAGTCCCTGCTGCGGCTGCAACAGATCCTGTTCTATCGCGAACTGGATATCCCGTTGGACGAGATCAAGCAGATCATGGGACGTCGTGAT
This sequence comes from Chloroflexota bacterium, assembly GCA_016191845.1. Lineage (GTDB taxonomy): Bacteria > Chloroflexota > Anaerolineae > Anaerolineales > Villigracilaceae > JACPVF01. Next base: position 20,400 of record JACPVF010000010.1, on the reverse strand, counting down.
TTCGACGTGCTGGGCGCATTGCACACGCACAAGGATGCATTGCAGAAACAGGCCAGACGACTGGAACGCCTGATCCAGACCGTGGATCACACCATCGAATATTTGAAAGGAGACACAAAGATGAGCGAAAAAGGACTCTTTGAAGGATTTTCTGAGGAAGAGCAGGAGAAGTACGCCCAGGAGGCCGAGCAGATGTACGACCCCGAGACCGTGCGCGAATCCAACCGCAAGTGGAAGGGTTACTCGGCTGCCAAAAAGGAGGCCGTCATGGCTGAAGGCAAAGCCGTCTACATGGACATGATCGCGGTCATGCCCAAAGGTGCCGCTTCTCCTGAAGCCCAGGCCATCGTCGAACGCTGGCGCAAACACATGGACTACTTCTGGACCCCAAAGCTGGATCAGTTGCAGCCACTCGCGGATGGCTACGTGGAAGATGCCCGCTTCAAGGCCAACTTCGACAAGATGCACCCTCAGCTTGCGGAGTTCATGCGCGATGCGGTGGCGGTGTATGTGAAGGGGAAGAACAAGTAAGAAGAAAGGGGAAAGAGCCAGAGGCAACCTCTGGCTCTTTTTATTACTAAAGTGATTGCGCTTCGACTGCGCCACGCTCCGCTCAGCGCGAAGAAACTTCGTCCTGAGCGGAGCCGCGCTCTTCCCTGGCACCGCCCGCTAGGGCAGGTGTGCGGCGTAGTCGAAGGACAGTTAAACACACAACATTTTGTTACAACAACTTCTCACTGACTAGCAACTCCGCATTATAGATCGAGCCGCCCGCCGCACCGCGGATGGTGTTGTGCGAGAGGACCACGAACTTGATGTGCAGCAGCGGGTCAGGGCGGACGCGTCCGACCACGGTGGACATGCCTTTGCCTGTCAGTCGGTCGAGGCGCGGTTGGGGCCTGTCGCGTTCGGCGCGGACCAGGATGACGGGATCAGGCGCGGATGGCAGCGCGGCGGCGAGCGGCTGGGAGCGGTAGGCGCTCAGGGCGGCGATGACCTCCTCGGGGCGGGCGGGCGAGTCCAGCTCCACGCTGGCGCATACGGTGTGACCATCCACGACGGCCACGCGATTGGTGTGTGCCGAGAACTTGACCTCGGCCAATTGCACGCCCTGCGGGGTGAGCGTGCCGAGCATCTTGCGCGGCTCCCACTCGACCTTGTCCTCTTCGCCGCCGATGAACGGGATAACGTTGTCGATGATGTCGAGTGACGGGACGCCTGGGTAGCCTGCGCCCGAGAGCGCCTGCAGCGAAACGACGAAGGCGCGCTTCAGCCCGAATTTGTCCTGAATGGCCTTGAGTGCCACGGTCAGGCCTGTGCTGGTACAGTTGGGATTGGTCAGGATGGCGCCGCTCCAGCCGCGGTTGAGGCGTTGTTGCTTGATCAGCCCGATGTGGTCGGCATTGACCTCGGGCAGCAGCAGCGGCACGTCCTCGGCGGTGCGGTACGACGAAGCGTTCGAGCAGACCGCCATGCCTGCCTGCGCAAATTGCGGCTCCAGGTCCCTGGCCTGTTCAGCGGGCAGGGCCGAGAAGACGATGCGCGCGTCGCCTACCGAGTTGGGCAGGCAGGGGACGAGCGCCATCTCGCGTGCCCAATCGGGCATCGGATCGTTCAGCACCCAGCGACAGGCCTCGGCGTACTTCTTGCCCTCGGAGCGGTCCGAGGCGGCCAGGGCCACGACCTTGAACCACGGATGATTGTCCAGCAGGGAAATGAAACGCTGACCGACACTGCCTGTCGCACCGAGTACGGCTACGGGGATGAGGGGTTGGGACATGATGATTTCTCCTTTGGTTTTGTAGGGGCACGGTGGGTCATTCAGGACCATGTCGTTCGACCGTCCCGCCGTGCCCCTACGTTATGAATTATTTGGCGATCATCTCGTGCAGTGCCTTCACGGCGCGTTCGGTGTCGGCTGAGTCGATCACGATGCTGATCGAGACCTCGGACGATCCCTGGGCAATGGCCAGCACGTTGACGTTGTGCTGGCCGAGCTGGTTGAAGACATGGCCCGAAACGCCGGGCGTGTGACGCATGCCCGCGCCGACCACGGTCAGGATGGCGACCTCGTCGGTCATCCACACGCGGTCGATGTCGCCGTCTTCCAGCTCCTCGGCAAAAACCTGCTCCAGCGCGCGGACGGTCTCTTCGCCCGCGCTGTGGGGGATGGCGAAGCAGATGGATTGTTCGGACGAAGCCTGCGTGATGAGCGGGACGCTGGTGCCCGTGGAGGCCACCGCGCCGAAGGTCCGCGCTGCCACACCGGGGACCCCGAGCATGCCCCGCCCTTCGATCGTGACCAGCCGCTGTTGGCGGATGGCCGTCACCGCGCGCACGACCTCGTTGCTGCGCAGAGCCTTGTGTCCGTTGCCGTTGTTTCCCACCAGCCGCGTGCCCGGATGCGACGGGTTGAACGTGTTGCAGATGCGCAGTCCGATGCCCGCATCCACCACAGGGCGGATGGTCTTGGGGTGCAGCACCTTCGCGCCGTAGTAAGCCAGCTCGGCCACTTCGCTGTAGGTGACCTGGGACAGCGTGCGCGCATCAGGCACCAGACGCGGGTCGGCGGTCATCACGCCGTCCACGTCGGTCCAGATCCACACATCATCGGCGGGCAGGGCGGCGCCCAGGATGGCCGCAGAATAGTCCGAGCCGCCGCGGCCCAGCGTGGTGATGGCGCCCTTTTCCGTCGCGCCGATGAAGCCCGTCACGACGGGCACGATGCCCTGGTCGAGCAGCGGATTCAAGATGCGGTGTGTCCGCTCGGTCGTTTGTGCGAAATCGGGATGAGCATGCTGGAATCGGTCGTTGGTCAGGATCAATTCGGTGGCCTCGACATATTTCGAGGGCACGCCTGCGCTTTCGATGGCGGCCGAGAGCAGCCGCACGCTCATGCGCTCGCCCAGCGACGCGACCGCGTCCAGTGCGCGCGGCGAGGCTTCGCCCAGCACACCGATGGCGCGGCACAACTCGACGAACGAGTCGATCAGCGCGCCGATCTCGGTGTTGACCTGGGCGCGGCGGGCGGGGTCAGCCACCAGTTTCTCGGCCAGGTCCGCGTGGCTTTGACGGAGCCAGGCCGAGGTCGAGCGCAGGGTGGTCAGGTCGCCCTGAGCGGCGTGGGTGGCCGAGTTCAACAGGCGGTCGGTCGCGCCTGAAATGGCCGAGGTCACCACAACGACGCGCCCCCAATCAGCACGGGTGTCCTTGACGACCTGTACTGCGTTTGGCATGCCGATGCCGACGGAGGTGCCGCCGAATTTCATAACCAGGGTTTTGGATGAGTTCTGTGACATGGTGCGCTCCTTTGCGCTTCGACTGTGCGCAGTGAGAAAATAAAAACGCCCTGCATTGCGCAGGGCGTTTGTGTGGACGTATGCCTTTCTCAGGCTGGACCAACCAAACTATCCCTACGCAACCTGCGAGGGGTAGTCATGGTCATGGTCATGCCGAAGAAATGGTTCATGTTGGGCGTGTTTATATCACTGGCAGATGGAACTTGTCAAGCGTCAACTGCTTGCGCCGCTGTAGCGTTGGATGCCCGCCTTCCAGACCAGCGAGGCGACCCAGGCCGCGACGATGCTGACGGCCAGGAAGATCAACACCCGACCGAAGGTGAGGTCGCCGCGCAAGGCCTGGAGCGGAACCGTGGTGGCCACCGCGATGGGCACCAGGTAGGTCACGATGATCTGTACCCAGGCGGGGTACACGCTGACGGGGTAGCGGCCCGCGTCGAGCAGGGCCTGCAGGATGGTGACGTTGTTGTCGAACTTGGTGAACCAGAAGGTGAAGGCGATCAACACGATCCACAGGCTGTAGAGGACGATCGCTCCCGAGACGGTCAGCAATAGGAAGGTCAGGATGTTGAGCGGGGTGGCGACGTCGCCCGCCATGCGGACGCCCGCCACGATCAACACGATGGACAGGATCAGGTCCCACATGCGCCAGATGGTGATGCGCGAGAAGGTCACCAGGAACATGCTGGGCGCGGGCTGCAGCAGGGTGTAATCGAGTGAACCGTCGCGGATGCTCTGGTTGAATTTCTCGGTGTTGGGCCAGATGATCGAAGCCATCATGGTGTTGATCAGGCGGAAGACGCCCAGCAGGGCGATCAACTCGCCGATGCCCCAGCCGCCCAGCGTGGTGGTGTTGTTGAAGATGATGCTCAGCCCGAGCAGTTCCCAGCCCAGCCACATGATGTTGAGCAGGATGTTGACCACCGTATCGGCGCGGTAGGCCAGCGACATCTGGATGTTGACCTTGAGAAAGGTGGAGATTAGTTTTAAGAAGTGCATGATTTCCTCCGATGTATACCAGGAGGTTGCTTCGCAAAAACCGCTCGCAACGACATCATAAAAACCTACGCTCCCACGGCGGAGTATTGCTTCACGCCGCGCCGCCAGACGAAGTTGAAGAAGAGGATCGACAGTCCCAGCCACACAAGACCGACGACAAATCCCTGGATGATCTGGGCCGTGGTCAATTTGCCGAGGATGAGCTGGATCGGGTAATACATGAAGAGTTGGAAGGGCAGGTATTGGGCGATGTCCTGCACGATCTTCGGCATCAGGGTCAGCGGGACGAACTGCCCCGAGAACAGCAGGATGACGGCGAAGTAAAACTCGTGCAGCGAGTACACGCGCGTGGTCCAGAAGGCCAGCGAGGTGATGGCCGCCGAGAGCAGGAAGCCGACGATGAATCCCAGCAGCATGGCGGGGATGGAGAGCAGCACGCCCTGCCAGGTCACGCCGCTGAAGTCGGGCTTGAAGATGAGGGTCAGGACCAGCCAGACGGGCGTGAAGCCGGCCAGGATCAGGGCCTTGAAGGCCAGGTTGTTGACCAGGGTATTGGTCAGCATCGGGTGGATCGGGCGGACGAGTTCGCCCGAAAGCGAGCCATCCTGGATCTTGTAGGCGAAGTTGTGGATGACGATGTTGCTGGTGAATTGGTCCGCGATGAGCAGGATCATGTAATAGTTGACGAAATCGCCCGCGGTGAAACCGTTGACGCTGCCCTTGGCGCTGGCGATGCTGGTCCATACGGACAGGTAAATGATGGGTGAGACCAGCCAGTACAGCAGGTACATGATCAGGTTGGCGCGGTACTGCCATTGTTCCGCCCAATTGACCTGCCAGAGACGTTTGAAGATGTTCAACATATAAGACTCCTCATGTCATTGCGAGGAGTTGCACAGCAACGACGAAGCAATCTCCTAATATCGAGGTTGCTTCGTCGCCTTTGGCTCCTCGCAACGACATCATTGATTAAACGCCTGTTCGATGACCGACTCGATGGGCGGGTCGGCGATGGTGATGTCGTGGACGGGCAGGTCGGCCAGCAGCTGGGAGGTGACGCGCGTGACCTCGTCGGCGCGGACCTGGAGGTAGCGTTTGTCCATGTCCTCCTCGTTCTGGACCTCGGTCCCGTAGCGGCTCAAATCGTGCGAGTCGGCATCCGAGAGCATCACGCCGATCAGCTTGAAGGGCGCGATCTTGCGCGAGAGGTCGGTCAGGCCGCCGTCATATTTGAGCTGGCCGTGATGGATGATGATGATCCGCTCGCACAGGGCGGTGACGTCGGCCATGTAGTGGCTGGTCAGCAGGATGGCGGCGCCCGTGCGCCGGTTGTACTCGCGCAGGAACTCGCGGATGCGCGCCTGGCCTGTGATGTCCAGGCCGATGGTCGGCTCGTCGAGGAAGAGCACCCTGGGGCGGTGGAGCAGCCCTGCCGCGATCTCGCACTTCATGCGTTCGCCCAGCGACAGGTTACGCACGGGCTTCTTCATCAACGGCTCGAGTTCGAGCAGTTCATCCAGTTCCTTGTAGGTCTTCTTATATTCATCGTCGGGGATGCGGTAGATGGCCTGGTTGAGCAGGAACGAGTCGGCGGCGGGGATGTCCCACGAAAGGCGGTTGCGCTGTCCCATGACCAGCGTCATCGAACGCAGATAGTCGGACTTGCGCTCCCAGGGCGTGAAGCCCAGCACGCTGGCCCTGCCGCTGGTGGGATGCAGCAGGCCCGAGAGCATCTTGAGCGTGGTGGTCTTGCCCGCGCCGTTCGGGCCGAGAAAGCCGACCACCTCGCCCGGCTCGATGCGAAAGCTGACCTTCTCCACAGCTTTCACGTCCTTGTACTTGCGTTTGAAAAAGCTGCGCACGGCTGCACCGAAGCCGCCTTCGCGTTCGGGCACCTGATAAGTCTTGCTCAATTGTTCGACAAGAATGGGTTCTGGGGACATATTAAAATCTCTCCTCGGAAGGAAAGATTTTATCATCGATAGAACAAAAGTGCTAGTTTTTTTGGAATGGAGTATGAAGAACAGGTTTCTCCGCCCTGCCTGCACTGCGCCGCAGGCACACGTGAGCGGAGGGCCGAATGTTCTTTGAGGCCCGTAGTCGAAGGGCAGGTAGCCAAGAAACAATAACGTTTTGCTCGCCTGCCCTTCGACTGCGTTCGGCTATCGCCTCACTCCGCTCAGGGCGGAGTGGTTTTGCTATAAAAACGCCGACACGCGATACCACACATCGACGTTGATGTGGATGACCTTGCTATGCTGAATATCCATGCCCAGTGAGGGTCCCTGCTCGACGGCGGCCACAAACGATTTCGCCCGCACGGCCTGAGCCTGCATCTGGAATGGGATGGGCGCCTCCTCATCGTAGGTATTTTCGAGGAAGTCATACACGCCCAGCAGGTTGACTCCCATCGCGACGGCCACTTTCTCCGCTTTGGCTTTGGCCTTGGTGATGGCCGCTTCCAGTCCGCGTTCGTGGGCTTCTTCGTCAGCATATTTCCACTCGATGCGTTCGAGCGTGGCGTTCTTCTGGGATGTGACGATGTCCAGCACATCGGCGATCTGGTCCAGTTTCTCGCAGCGGACCTTCAGCCTGTACGCCGCGCTGGACGATTTGAGCAGCCCCCCGCTGTTGTTCTCTACGTGGACGCCCTGCAGGTGGATGTCTTCCGCCTTCAGCCCAAAGCGGATCAACTCGTCCACGAGCTGGCTCACCTCTTTGGCCTTCTTCATGGCCTGGTCGCCGCTGAACACCGACGAGCCGCGCACCGTCACGAACAGATTTGCGTACGAGGCAAACAACTCCTCGCGCTGGCTGACTGAGATTTTGATGGTATCGGGTTTTTGTTCCATTATTGTATACTCTCAACTTTCTTCTGACTTGTAATCAACCAAGCCAACGTTATTCCTGTCAAAATACTTCCAATGGCAAAGGTTAGGAATTCTATATCTCCCCAGGGGAATGTAAAAAATCTATTCATTATTATTCCTATTACAATATTTACGATAATCCACATCCAAGATTTTTGCACTTGTTTTCTTAATACCAGCCATTGAAAACTGCCTACAAAAAAGCCTGTTAGTATCCATGATAGATTTATGTTGGAGTTCTCGAGCGTAAAGGTAAACAGGAAAAAAACAGTTTCACTTACCTTTGCTATTATAAATCCAGCCACTGTTGTGAAAACCCATGCAAAGGGATTTTTTAAATATTTCTTAATCACAAGACTTTGTGAAAAGCCAACAGCCAGCCCAAGAGAGAGCCCAACCAGAAAACCTGGCGCTGGAAATAAATGAGGCTCAATATATTTTGCGTAATCGCCAGTCATACTGATTGCAAAATCAACAAGGTGCAGGAAGACAATTTCTGATGCCACTCCAATGAAATTCGCCAATACCCACCAAAACAGGACAGCCCATGGAAAGGACTTCGGTTCACAATGTAAATTCATGTCCTAGCTCTTTTTCTCTATCCTGCTCATCGCATACTCCGCCAGCGCCGTGATGGTCAGCGACGGGTTGACGCCAGGGTTGGCGGGCATGATCGAGCCGTCGATGATGTACAGGCCAGGGTAGTTGTGGATCTCGAAGTTCTCGTCCACCACGCCTTCGCTCGCGTCCCTGCCGATGGGCGCGCCGCCCAGGATGTGCGCGGTGGTGGGCAGACCCAGCAGGTTCTCGCCGATGGAGCCGAGCGCCACGCCGTTGATACGTCTGGCGAACTCGCGCGTCAGCTCGTGCGAGCCTTTGACCTGCGCGTGGATCACGTAGCCAGGTTCCTCTTCAGCCACCATGCCGCGGCGGAAGAGCGTGAAGAGGCTGCGTCCCATGCGGAAGCGCATGCGATTGTCGGCGTGCTGCATCACCAGCAGGATGGTCACATTGTGCGCCCAGCCTGGCAGCACCAGCGCCTTGAGAAAATCGAGCGGGTGGCTCAGCGCCCAGCCGAGGAACTTGAGGATGCGCACGGGCACGCTCACGTCTGTGTCGATCAACGGCGCGGCCAGGAAGCGCATCAGCGACGAGCCATCGGGGTAGCGCACAGGTTCGACGCGCGTGATCTCGTCGTGGTTGTAGATGGAAGAGATGGACACCCCCTCCGAATAATTGATATCCGACTTGCGCGCCACCGAGCCGAGCAGCGCCTCCGAGTTGGTGCGCACCACGTCGCCCAGCCGCGGCGACAATTTCGGCAGGGACTTCTTCTCGTCGCGCAGATTCAGCAGCAGCTTCATCGTCCCCATCACCCCCGCAGACAGGATCACCCGTCTGGCCTGGACCCGCTGTGAGGTCCCCTTAAAGAAGCGGGTGCTCGACTGGTAGATGATCTCGTAGCCGCCCCCCTCTTTCTCTCCCCCCAAATTCGCAGAATTTGGGGGGAGACGGAGGGGGGTAATGTCTGTCACCTCCGCCTCCGCCACCACCTTCGCCCCTTGCTTCTCTGCGAAATATAAATAGTTCTTCGGCAATGTATTCTTGGCGTTGTAGCGGCATCCCACCATGCATCCGCCGCAGTGACGGCAGCCCGCGCGCTCGGGGCCTTCGCCGCCGAAGAAGGGATCAGGCACCGAGACGCCCGCTTCGCCGAAGTAGGCGCCCACGTCGGTGGCGCGGAAGGTGTGACTCATGCCGCGTTCCTCCGAAAAGGTTTGCAGCAGACGGTCGGCTGCCCACAGTTTGGGGTTGCGTGCCACGCCCAACATGCGTTTGGCGGTCTCGTAATGCGGTTGGAGCAACTTGCCCCAGGGCAGGGGAGCGTTCCAGGCGGGGGTGGCAAAGGTCTCGTCGGTGGGCACTTCCAGCACATTAGCATAACCCAGCGAGCCGCCGCCCACGCCCGCTCCGTGCAGCACCATCACACCTTTGAGGATGCTGATCTGCAAAATGCCATGCGCGCGCAGGGCGGGCAGCCACAGATATTTCCAATACTGCCAGTTGGTCTTGGCGAAATCCTGGTCGCGGAAGCGCTTGCCCTTTTCGAGCACCAGCACCGAATAGCCCTTCTCCGTCAGCCGCATGGCCGACACACTGCCCCCAAAACCAGAACCAACGATCACGTAGTCGTAAACCTGAGACATCTGTGAGCCCTCCGTGGCGATTTAGCATGATTATATATCAGTAGGTCACGCTTTTAGCGTGACCGTTTTAGCATGACCGTTTGTTGGTTGGAAAAGGGTCACGTCGCAGACGTGACCTACTATTCTTCAACGGGATCTTCGGGATGCTCCTGATTCCATTGCGCCACCAGCTCGTCCGCCGACTTGCCGATATTGGACTTGTTCAGGATCCTGGCATAGAAATGGCTGGGATCGTTGAGCTTGTTCAGCAGGTCCACCTCGGGGCGGAAGAGGACATCCAGGCTGCCGTCCATGCGGATGGTGGGGGTGAAGATGCCCAGCCCGTCCAGCTTGACCGCCTGTCCGTGGCTGTGCGCCTCCAGAATGGCATCGCGCAGTTCATACAACACGAAACGGATTTCTCCCTCGCTGAGGCCTGTGCCGCGGGCAATCCCTTCGACCAAATGCCGCATCTGGCGCGTGGGTTCGCGCTTGATCTCGGGCCGATACTTGCGGATGGCGGTGATCTTCCTTGCCATATTCACTCCCTTTGCTTGCTGAAATGGATGCTTTTCACGGTGATTATAGCAAAATCTCGCCGAGAAAATGAATGATTTCGCCGAGATCATTAATTTTCTTGCCGAGAAAAAATATGATCTTGGCGAGATAATGGAAGAATCAAGCGGAAACGGACCATTTCCTTGCTGAGACGGGACAGGTGCAAGCAAGCGGATTCGGGTTTGCCAGGCTGAAGCAGGAAAGGGAGGCATTGGATTGGGTCCGATCCATGCTGCAATCCGACTGTCCCTGTTTTCCTCCCTTTGGATAGCAGAAGCGGGTCCCTTGTGATGTATACTACACTTAATTTGGTGTTCACGCCGTTTAATCTATGGCCGCCTAAAACCCCAAATTAATGTAGGCATTAGAATCCAAGCCGTATATAAGCAGTTAGGACGCAAAACGGCGTCCTAAACACTAGTTAGGTGCTTATTCTGAAAAAATCAGTAGGGTTCTGCAATATCAATGGAAATTGATCGTCAAGAAATTCACTCCGCTGCCCTCAGTTTTCTTGAGCTACTCGAAACTGATGTCCCTATCGATTTGGGCTCTCTCGAGTTGGCGCTTGATAAATTGGCGTGGATGGCTCATTTTGTTGGAGACCTTTCTGAAGCAAAGGAGCATCCTGAAGTTCCCGAACACAATTATTCACGATGGAGAGAGTTGATTACAAAGCGTTTCCCCAACCTGGGCTATTACAATATCCCCAATTCAATTTCCGTTAGCATAGGCGAAGCTGATATCCAGGTGGGAGACGCAATCGATGATCTAGCCGACATAGCGAGCGAACTTTCAGAAGTCGTTTGGCGTTGGCGAAACAACAGTGAGAATGATGCTCTTTGGCACTTTCGGTTTAGTTATGAATCTCATTGGGGAAGTCATTTGAGAAATTTACAAATGTATCTCCATGCCCTTCGTAGTGAAAAGTAGATGAACAGAGTTTTTTAGAAATGTACATTTCCAAAGCAAAGAACCGCATAAGTCAAAACGCACCTAACACAGCGTGCACCCCGTTTCGCTTCGCTCACGGGGCGGGCGGCACCTGCGGCAGGCAGCTTTCCACGCCTTAGCAGGATTCCGTTTTCGGCCCTCCCTCAATCCCTCCCACTTGCGGCTAACGCAATCCGTTAGCCCGCCCCGATAAACAGGAGTTCAATCATGGAATTACACATACAAAGCCTGACAAAAGAGTATCGTCACGGAAAACGAGCCATTAAGAATCTCTCGGTAGAACTCAACAACGGAATGTTTGGGTTGCTAGGACCAAACGGAGCAGGAAAGACTACCTTGATGAAGATACTGGTCACTTTGTTAGAGCCAACCTCTGGTACGGTAACCTATGATGGGCTTCGATTAGGAAAAAACAATCAGGAAATCCGCCGACTAATAGGTTATCTTCCTCAGGAGTATGGTTTATACCCTTCGCTTACCGCCCGTGAGTTGTTAAATTATATGGCAACCTTGCATGGGAAATCCAATGATAGCAATTGGCGGAATCGCATTGATGGCGTGTTGGAGCAAGTTCATCTAAGTGACGTGACTGACCAGCGAGTAGGCGGCTTTTCTGGTGGTATGCGGCAACGGCTTGGAATTGCCCAGGCATTGCTTAATGATCCTAAACTGCTAATTGTGGATGAACCTACCGCGGGGCTTGACCCTGAAGAGCGGGTGCGTTTTCGGAATCTACTTGGACAATTAAGCGGTGACCGAGTTGTTATCCTTTCTACACATATCGTTGACGACATCAGCAGTAGTTGTGATGATATGGCATTACTTGATGAAGGTAGCGTTTGCTATCGCGGAAGACCATCCGAATTTATTGAACAGGTACAAGGTTTCGTATGGTCAACAACCGTAGCCCCATCACAAGTTCCAGCAGTAGAAGCGGAATATCGCGTCATTAGTGCTGTACGGCGTGTGGATGGCGTAACCTTACGCGTTTTGGCAAAACCAGAAGCGGTCACAAATTTGCCTAACCTGCACCAAACAGAGCCAACATTGGAAGACGCCTACATTTGGATGATGGAGCAAAAATCTATCAAAGAGGCGGCTTTATGAAGGCAGAAGCACTGTTGCGCCAAGGAACAGGTATTTCCAGTGATGAATGGCGCTTGCAACGCCGCAACTGGGGAACCTGGTTGGCAGGATTATTCTTGCTTGCAGTTGTATTGAGCGAGCACCCAGTATTCAGCAGTATGAATGAATTTTCGGTCTCAAAAGCCGCAGGTGTTTGGGCTGACAGGGTAATTATCATAGGTTCATTTGTTGCCATGCTAACGGTTCCATTTGCTCTTGACCGTGTTCGCCGTCAACGTGTAGCTCCCATAGAATTCAGTAAGCCGTTCGAGAAATTAACTTATGTTATTGGAAAGTTCATTGGGGCAACCTTGCCATTAGTCTTTGTCACCTTATTGAGCTTGGCCATCCATTTCGCTCTTACCTTAGTAACTATACAGAATACATCTTTTACATCAGCGGGACTCTCGTATCTTAATCAAGTCGTTTTCATCGCTTTCGTTCCATTAGTTTACACAGCTAGTCTTACCTATTGCCTGAGCGTTTACATCCGTCATCCCATCCTTATCATCCCGCTATATCTCTTTTACCTTCAAATCACTACCCTAACCCAAACCTCTGCGAATGCCAAGTTTTCTTGGTGGTCACCGATGGTACGCCCTGATTATTTCAGCTATGCAATTCCATCCGAATTGACATCAACCGTTTTTGCGCATCAATTGTTGTACTTATTGTTGAGTGCTGTGGCTTTAGCATTGGCTGTTTATGGTTTTCAGCGAATTAAATTTATGGATGGACAGAACTCATTGAAATGGTGGAGGCGTATTCGCTTTTCACTTCCAGCACAGTTAAGCGTCAAAGTTCGTATGCTTTGGGGCGGACACATAGTAGCCGCAATGATTATGGTTTTTTTTGCTATAGCAAATACATTAAGCAATCCAGAAACGGATCCGATTTTTCAAGCCGAGTATGCACTGTTCGGTTTGGAGTTTTATCTCGCTCTCAGTGGTTTACTTGTCCTGACTGGCGTAGTTGCTCGTGATAAGAGCGTTGGCACACTTGATCTAGTGTTATCCAAACCAGTAAACCGCTGGCGGTTATTGATAGCGCGGCTACTTCCTAGTTTGGCATTTTATCTTATTGTCTGTGTGTTTGCTGTTTTCTTTTTGCATACCGAATATGAGCAACTTTCCATTACGAAGGCATTGATGGTTTCCCTAAGCACGGGCATTTACTTGGGAGTATTCGGGATGACGATTGCGAATATTACCAAGAGCAAGTTAGCAGGTTATGGCGCAGGATTGATTTACTGGCTTTTTGAAGCGGGTTTTGATGGGCGTTTTACAGCTCCATTTTACTTATTCATCGTTTCTAATCAAGTAGATAACCCAGCCAGTGAAGTATGGCAAAATCCCTCCATTTGGTTACCAGTTAAAGTGGGTATACTAATACTGGCAGTAGGGCTTTTTATTCTCAATGGTTGGCTACTCGATATTGGAGTTGCACGGCGTCGAGTTCTAACAATACTCGTTGTTAGTATTCCGATAATCTTTGTACTCGGATGGTGGCTGATGCCTATGTTCGTGTAAATGCAAAAAGCGGGCTAACAAAGCGTGCGCCTGACGTGTGGGATTCTGTGGCATTTTCGAGCATTTTCCTCGCTTCGAGTTTTTCCTGCTCCCAAGCAGAATCCACGCCCGCCCACACGCAGGTAACGCAAACCGTTAGCCCGCTCCGCGGAAAACTTGGAAATACATATGGATAATCAGTTTACTGTAGAAGCAAATGGGTTGTTTTCTTTTTCAATCAGGAAAGATGGTAATAGCCCCTGGTGGTGGGATTTGGATTTAGGAGAAAAACCACTATACAGGCTAGGAAATCTTTGCGGGACATGTGCTACCATCTTTAGATTGATTAACAATGCAAATTTACCATTAGCGCCCAACGAATTGAGCCAGCTTTTAGAAAATGGTATTCAAAATACAAGTTCAGATATCAACAACACGGTTTCTCACTTACTACCTAGTGGGCAATATACTGTCCAAGTAATTACCGTCAAGCCTTCAATAAAGATTCGGGAAAATGATGACTACAAACTTAAATGGAGTTGGGATGTAGATTATCTTTGGGAAAATAATATGAAAGAGGCTGATCACTCGATTGAATACGATGTCATTTTTCCAATTATTGCCCAATCAGAGTTAATGCCTGACCGCATAAAACATTATGAAGAAAAACTAAAAAATGGGAATAAACCGACAGCCTTAGCATTAACGATTGAAGATGAACGAGCGCCAAGAGGAGATTATCAAGAAACTGTAACCGCCCACATATTGCTCGATGGGCATCACAAAATTATGGCTGCCTCTCGTTTATCCTATCCAATAACTGTGCTGTCTTATAATTATCATAAATTTAAAGGTAATTATCCAGTAAAAGCGGGCTAACAAAGCGTGCACCCCGTTTCGCTTTGTTCACGGGGCGGGCGGCACCTGCGGCAGGCAGTTTTCCACGCCTTAGCCTTTTCTGGTTGGACGGCTTTGCCGTCCCCGCCCCAGCGCAGGGACCCCACTCGCTCCGCTCGGGGCGATGCCGCAATCCGTTAGGCGGCTTGCTATAGAAAGCAAATGACCAAATATATTCATGCACTCACGGCTTTAGAATATCTCCTTGATAAAGCAGGGGAAAATCATTGGCGAGATTGGCTTCGTCAAGATATTGATTTATGGAAGTCAAAAAAAGATGTGTCGCACCATTTATCAGCATATGGTGGCATGGGTTCTTTCAATGATGTTTGGATTTGTGTTCAGAACAAGCACAATGTCACGAAAGGGCAAGAACCCTGGGTCAACAATCTGTTTGAGATCCTAAAAGGGTTTTGTTTTCGGCTTGCGCACGAACCCGAAAAAGATGAAGTCGTCAAGGATGTTAATAGCAATCGTTATTTTCCGATATTTAGTGCTTTCAAAAAAAATCTCAGCAAAAAGGGAATGGACAGCGCCATAAACCAATTATCCATGGCCACTTCTCAATTGCATGGTTGGCGGTGCCTAAAATGCGGCTATGGAGAAACGAAATCATATGATATTGAAAATTATCTTGCAAAGGTGTTGTTACCTCAACATTTGAACAACGCTAAAACAGAGAAGGAATTGAAAGCACTTGTAGATTCTGCGTTTACAATTGAGTTTGACGGCATTGGCGAAACAAGAAATCACACAAGACAAACGATTATAGATAGTGGTATTAAAATTGTTGATAGAGAAGGCTGGATGAGACCATGTCCAGAATGCGGTAGCGATAATACAGCAGTTTATCGCTGGGAGTTTAGTAAAAATAACTTTAATGCTTCAAAAGATAATTTGCCGCTCAAAAAAAACGCCGCCTAACAAGGCGTGCAACCCGTTTTGCTTCACTCACGGGGCGGGCGGCACCTGCGGCGGCAGGCAGCTTTCCACGCATTAGCCCTTTTCTGGTTGGACGGCTCCGCCGTCCCTACCCCAGCGCAGGTATCCCACTTGCTCCGCTCGGGGACGATGCCGCAAACCGTTGGGCAGTTTAGTCGAGAAAACAAACCAGAGTAACTACATGAATGAATTGACTTCTAAAGTTTATGTTCATTTTCTTGATGGAGTAGAAGTTTATATTCCCGTGGATGCACGTCTGATTTCTAATGATAGTTGCCAATTGATATCAGATGACGAGTTTGATTATGATGACGATGCGGTTTTGTTTGAGTTTGGAAGTCACGATATCGTGAAAATAAAAGAAGTACAATTTGAGAGCGGGGATTTTGGACAAGTGGCATATGAATTGGTAAAAGCGGGCGATGGTCGTAATTTGCAAAAACGCCTGTTATTTCAAATCGCTCTTCAAAAACCAGAACCACAAGCAATTTTTGAAGGTATTGATCAAAGCGAAATCAGGTCACTTTATCAAAAAATCGAAAACGAGCCGTTTGTCTATCCAGCGGTCAAAGATTGGCTTGTACTAAATAAAGAGAAAATCCAAAGTATGATGTAACGGATAAACTGAGTTTAGTGTCCAATGTAAACTCACTTTTCCAAGGCAAACGTTATTTCCAAAAGCACTGCCCAACAAAGCGTTCACCCCGTTTCGCTCCACTCAAGGGGCGAGCGGCACCTGCGGCAAGCAGTTTTCCACGCATTAGCCCTTTTCTGGCTGGACGGCTTCGCCGTCCCCGCCCCAGCGCAGGTACCCCACTCGCTCCGCTCGAGGACGATGCCGCAAACCGTTGGGCAGCAGCAATTGAAGCAGTTACGCTTTGTAACCAGTCGGTGAATATAGTGAGGTCAAACATGCGCGTCAATATAAAGCCTATAATAGTGCAGTTTGTAATTACTTTTCTAGTTTACGCTCTCCCGCTCTTCATTCCGTCTGGTATCCACGCTTGGCCAGCAGCATGGATATTTCTGGCGCTTTGGTTTGGTTCTTGGTTTTTTATCCAAATATGGCTATTTAGGCAAAACCCCGACTTATTCTGGGAGCGAATGCGCAATCAAACCTCTGATCAAAAAAGACTGGACAAAATTATCTATCCGTTTCTCCATGTCGCCATGTTCCTCTGGTTGCTTTTCACAGCGTATGACGCAGCCCGCTTTCACTGGTCACCCGTTCCTATTTGGCTTCAATGGTTTGGGGCAATCATCCTGTTATGTTCTTTTTTTCTTTACTTCCTTACATTTCGTGAAAATACTTTTTTGTCCGCTCTGGTGCGCGTCCAACAAGACAGAGGGCAGAAGGTAATTTCTACGGGACCCTACCATTATGTGCGTCACCCGATGTATGCTGCTACATGTATCTTTGTCGTAGGCACTCCACTTTTGCTTGGGGCGTGGCTTGGAATCCTTTTGGGACCAATTGTTACAATCGTGCTAGCCTGGCGTTCAGTTTTAGAAGAGCGCACGTTGAAAAAAGAATTACCTGACTATTATGAATACATGACACAGGTGAAGTATCGTCTCATTCCCTTTGTCTGGTAATCATAATATCTGCTGCCCAACAAAGCGTGCACCCCGTTTCGCTCCGCTCGGGGACGATGCCGCAAGCCGTTGGGCGGCTGAGAAGCAGTGATCAAGGAATATTGCAATGCACAAAAAGGCAAAAATCCTTCTGGTGTTCATGGGGCTAAGCCTATTTTCTTCATTTCTTACCATCTCTGTGGTTGCAGCACCGTCCGGACCCGCAAGGGTCGTAAATCACAAAACAAAAGAATGTGCAATGATATGGACAGGAGATGAGTGCCAAACGTGCGTTCCGACAGGTGATTGGGAAATACTGAATGGAAATTGTCCTGAAGGATATGTACAACTTAATGATTACGTGCCCAATGCCTGCACTTACAGCGGAAACCCAATTTCAATGTGCGATTATGTAAAAGAGAAATATCTAGCGAAAGACCCAAATACAATTGTTTTCTTAAGTGGGTTAGTTATTCTTGTATTACTATCAATCATCCTTACCGTGCGGGAAAAAAATAGAGGTGTGCGTGAGTAATAGCCGTCCATCGATGTATGCAATAATTAATGAAAATATCAAGTTCAAGGTCATAGTCGTCTAGCAAAGCCCGCCCAACAAAGCGTGCACTTGACGCTGGGGAGTCGCCGCGTTTTTTAGGCAGTTTTTTCGCCTCAGCCTTTTCTCATCGGACGGCTTCGCCGCCCCCGCCCCAGCGCAGGGACCCCACTCACTCCGCTTGGGGACGATGTCGCAAGCCGTTGGGCAGTTCCTTGCAAAAAGGGTCAAGAATGTTAAATAGGCTCCCATGAAAAACAGATTATCACTTACTGCTATCATTATCATATTTCTCGATACTATCTTCGTTGGCATTAGTACATCGTGGTTATTGGAAGAGAAATTAGGGTTGCCCGAATGGATTAGTTTGACAATCACCATGGTCACGCTGTTGATTTCCTATGAATTTGTGTGTCGCCTGATTCCAGAAAAACCTGACGCCCCGATTACCTATTTTCTTAAACTGTCAAAAAGGGGTAAAGTAGTCTTCCTCGTTGGAATCTTGGTGATGTGCATCGTGGTTGTAATTGGAAAGAGTGTTCATTCAGGTTCGGGGTTGGTTAATTTGTTATTTCTTATTCTTGGTTTATTAGCTTGGAGGTTGATTTATCATTTCTTTGGCAGCAATGAGATAAGGAAGATGTGAAAAAATGAGCGATTAAGACAAACGCAAAAGTTGAGTTGACGAGTCTTGTTCGCTGGCATCTTTAAAAGTTAGATCATGCAATAGATAAAAAACTGCCCAACAAAGCGTGCACCCCGTTTCGCTTTGTTCACGGGGTGAGCGGCCTGACCCTTCGACAAGCTCAGGGCAGGCAGTGCGGGACTGCTGTCCTTTGGACAGCTGGTAGTGTGTAGCTTGTGATGTATACTACACTTAATTTGGTGTTTGTACCGTTTAATCTATGGCCGCCCAAATCCCAAATTGATGTGGGCATTAGAAACCAGGCCGTATATAAGCAGTTAGGACGCAAAACGGCGTCCTAAACACTAGTTGGGCGGCAAAGGATGTTACTGTAAATTGCATGACCAAATATGACATTTTCCCTTTTTCATTACAATAGTCTCTCTTTCTATTCTGGCTAAAACAAAAAGGGCGTATTGGAAAATACGCCCTTTTTGTGGATTATCTTTTGTTCAAACCTTGTTACTTGGACGGCATCAATTCTGCGGCTATCTTTTGCATGTCTTCAACGGACAGGCTGGAGAGCATTTCATACATGGTGTTTCCTGCGACCCAAGTCAATTTGTTGGCATTGGTATATTTGATGTTCAGGGCAGGTTGGTTCGGTATAGGTTGATTGTTGATGGGATTTCCATTTGCGTCTGTCAAAGTTTGCGGACTGTATTCACCGCTAAGACCTGTGTTCAACACCGCGGGTTGACCGTTGATAGTGGTTGCTTCGCCTTCGGGTAATGTTCCGCCGTTGGAAACGTCACTGCGGGTGACGATGAGGAATTTGTCGCCGTCTTGATAGATGGTCACATCTTTGTTACTTTGTCCAACCCCCGCTTCGGCGAAGCCAGCAACAGGTCCACCGTTGAACTCAGACAGGTATCCAGGCACAGGGAAGGAGGAATCAACTTGACTCTGCCCTGTGGTGATGCCGAATAGTTTCTCAACTTGCGCCCGAACAGGGGGCACGAAGGCTACAGTTGCCGCCAAAACTAGCAGCATGGCGATGGCAGAAAGAGCAAACTTGGTTTTCATAGGAATTTTCCTTTGTGTTTGTACAGCCTTCCATGGAACATTTTGCATTCTTAGATAGAATGTGTTGCCAGGCACAGGCTGGATATTGGACAATAATTCTTCAATCTGGGTCTCTTTGAGAGCAGAATCCGCCTCAGGTTTCTGGATGTTATTCATTATCATTCTCCTTACGACTGCTTCCAATTCCGCTGTAAACGGTTAATTGTGCGGCGAATGCACACGCTGACATTGTTTTCATTCATTCCCAGATGGATGGCAATTTGCTTAACTTGCCAGTTCAAAATATAGCGTAGGACAAGTATTTCTCGCATCTCTTCGGGCAGGCTTGCAAGCATATTCAGCAGTGTTTCCGTTTGCTCACGTCCTATCAAATCGGCTTCGGGGGTGTCGTTGACATCTGGTAGTGATTCGAGTTCCACACTATCATCCACCGCACGCACCTTTCTGCGGCGCGAAGTGTCAATGACCAAATTGCGCGCAATATATAACAACCATCCGAGAACGGCTTGTTCACTACCAGAGAATCGATGACGGGTAATCCAAGCACGCATAAACGTTTCAGCAGTAATATCTTCCGCCTCTTGTTGTATCCCGCTGCAAAGCCCATAAACGTAGCGGAACACACCCAAGTAATTCTGGTCATACAGGCGTGCAAAATCAACAGCATCTACAATCGAAACGTTTCTTTCGCGCCCAAGCCAGTGTTTTATGGTTTGCAGTGCGGAAATTTCAGCCAACTAGACCTCCAAGATGTAAGATACGCGCGTTCAATATATAAAACGCAATCACAGCCAAAATCTGACAGCCAATGTGAGTATTTTTAATCCTTCCTCCTTAAAACAAGTCTCAGAATCACGAAAAAGCCTTTTTGTGTCATAATTAGCGAAGGGATTGTATTATCATAGAAATCGGGGCGGGCTAAATAAATGCCGCCCAACAAAGCGTGCACCCCGTTTCGCTCCACTCGGGGACAATGCCGCAAGCCGTTGGGCATTTCTTCGCAGAACAAAAAGACACAAAAATGAGTATATCGGAATGGAAATGTCATTGCCATGATAGCCTTTGCAAGCCCTTGATAGCAGCCGGGCTTTATCTTTGCAGAAATCTGTGACGAAAAGGAGCAAAGAATAAAATGAATAAGGCAATTCGAGTTTCATCTTGGCTGGGCGTTCTTTTATTTGTCGGGGCTGTAGTCTGCCTGATCGCGTTTAACATGATTGGATCAG
>JACPVF010000009.1 GCA_016191845.1 Chloroflexota bacterium | reverse complement strand
GCTGGGCGTTCTTTTATTTGTCGGGGCTGTAGTCTGCCTGATCGCGTTTAACATGATTGGATCAGAGATTGACTCGCAAGGCGTATTACACGAGCCTTTCTTTTTAATCCCACTATTTTGGTTATTGATTATATCCAGCCTGATTGCAGGCGGCGTAAATGTCATCGCACGGTTTGTGCAAGCGAAAGGTAAGAAAGCGATAAGCCAATAGACAAAACGTAGTATCTCTATTTTAATTTCGACAGTTTCTCTACCGTACAAATGCAAGAGAAATCCCGATATACACAGTAGTCTGAATGTACGGTAGAGTATCGACAATTCAAAATAATATAATCTTCGTCAGAGATTTTCCAACCTGTAAGAAAGTTCAGAATCCTCCACCTTGCGGTGGAGGATTCTGAACTAGAAAAACTCATATTACATATTGTTGACTAGGGCGTGCGCATGCTTTAAACAGTTTCCTATGCCTTGCCTTTTTTCTGGCTGGACGGCTTCGCCGTCCCCAACGTGAGTAACACAAGCCGTTGGGCTCATTTACAAGCTAGCATTCTACAAAAAGTGATTTCCTATGGTTGAAGTTCTTCAAAGCATACCTTATTATATAAAGCCAGCCTTTACTATTATTGGGCTTAACTTTTTACTCGTTGTTTATGGCATTTTCCAAGTTTATAAATATCTAACAGAAAAAAACAAACAATCCTTGATTCACAGCTTGATCGCTTTAGGCTCGCCAATTATTTTTAGCCTTTGTGTTCTTCTACTGAGAGGCTTTTTTAATGACGCTATCAAATCTATATATGGATCTCATATTACGCCAGACACCTATCCGTATGATGTTTTAATAATCCCAGGTATTTGCACAGCATTTTCATTAGCAGTACTAGCTTTCGGAAAACCAGATCAGACAATTTGTTTGACCAAATTGTCAAATTTAATATATAAAGCAAAAATTGGTATTCTAGGAGGGTTGTCAGTATTTAGCATTATGCTAATCGTTGCGACAATCATTTTTGTCAAAGCAGCACTTTTTTTTGGCACAATTTATACCAACATAGGATGGGAATTCTTTTATTATCCAACTTTATCACCTGCGAGCTTACAGATTAAGCTATGGGCGTATGGCTTTTTTATGCTTTTCACGCGTTTTTTCTATGTGGGTTTTCTCACCCCCTTTTTATGGGCAATAAATGGTGCTGCATGGACAAACGGAAAAAAGAGTTTTGCATTGTTGCTTACAATCCACCTTGGTATGTTTTATATTGAATTACCCCTGTTATTGGCATTAATTCGCGTTGATCCTTAGAAAAATCCTTCTTTGTTGTCCATTAATGATTTGTCTCTTAAATAGTGGAATCAGAATATGCTCAATCAAAATTTCGTAATCATTGGCACGCTCATTGGCACCGCAGGCGCTTTTGCGTATTTATGGGACACGATCAAGGGGAATGTCAAACCTAATAAAGTCTCTTTCTTATTATGGTCGATCGCCCCGATGATTGCCTTTGTAGCCCAAATAAAGCAGGGAGTGGGACTGGAGTCATTAATGACTTTTAGTACTGGCTTTCTGCCTCTTTTGACTTTTATCGCCTCCTTTACCAATAAAAATGCCGAATGGAAAATAACCAGGTTCGACCTGGCATGTGGCTTTTTGTCCGTGGCAGGCCTGATTCTCTGGCTGATCACAAAGGTTGGCAACGTGGCCATTTTCTTTAGCATCGTGGCAGACGGTCTGGCTGCGCTGCCGACATTGGTCAAGGCCTATAAATATCCAGAAACAGAGATTGCATGGCCCTGGCTGGCGACTTGCATTGGCGTTACTTTAACTTTGCTCACACTAAAGGAATGGACATTCGCCAACAGCAGTTTTATCATCTATATCTTCATGATAGATTTGATGATCTTCATCTGTGTGCAATTCAAGGTGGGAAAGCGGGCTAAAACATAGAATCTGATTTGCCTGCCGAAAAATGTATGCAGGGCATACAAGTCGTGGGGTAACTTGACAGATAAGAACGCACGTTCTAAAATAAAGGCTGACCCATTACAAGCCGCTGTTTATCCACCTTGAACAAGGCGGATAAACAGCCACTCAGGTGTTGGAGGAACTTAGCCGTGAGAAAAATTATTGTTCTGGAACATATCTCGCTTGACGGTGTCATACAAGGCCCAGGAGGGCCAGACGAAGATACCAGCGGTGGCTTCGTGCATGGCGGATGGATCGCGCCCTATTCCGACCCGACTCTTGGAGCAGCCCTGAGAAGGCAGATGAATCTACCATTCGACCTGTTATTGGGGCGCAGGACCTTTGAAATCTGGGAACCCTACTGGCCGCAACATGCAGACGTATGGCCGAATGTCAACACGGCGACCAAGTATGTTGCCTCGAATACCAGGACTTCCAGCAAATGGCAGCCATCCGTGTTCTTAAGTGGAGATATTGCAGAGAAAGTCGCCCAACTCAAGCAACAGCAAGGACCTGATTTGAACGTTTGGGGCAGCGGGAACCTCATTCAAACGCTTATCAAGCATGATCTGGTTGATGCGTTCTGGCTGATGATCTATCCGATCACGCTGGGCAGTGGAAAGCGGTTGTTCGCCGATGGCACCACGCCATCAGCGTTCAAAGTAGCGGAAAGCACAGTCGCCTCGAACGGCGTCATGATCATGAATTACGAGCGTGCAGGCGCAATTCCAAATCTTTAGGCCCCGATCCGCAGCCAGACTCAGATACCATCACGCAAGGAAGTGCATCCATGTCTCATCCCCTCGTAGACCAGTTGCGATTTACGCGAAGCGAATTCTTACGCGGCGTCAAAGGCATTTCCGATATGGATGCCCGCAAGCGCATACTGCCGATGAACTGCATTAGCTGGAATATTGGGCATCTGGCCTGGCAGGAACAACGTTACTTCCTTTACTTCGCTCAAGGCCAGGTGTTGTTTCCGAATATCAATCAGGAGTTCGCCTATGGGGCTCCTGCCAGCACGCCCGCACTTCAGGAAGTTTTGCATGCCTGGCAAATGATCACGGCAGCCGCCGATCCATGGCTGGACACTTTAACCTCGTTGAAACCGGAAGAGCATGTCATCAACAAAGGCAGGCCCACCGCCCGCATGTATGGGAACCTTCTTCAGCGGGTAATTTATCATTACTGGTACCATACTGGAGAAAACATGGCGATTCGACAACAGCTCGGGCATACGCACCTGGCGCAGTTTGTCGGCAACATTGACAGGCAGGCACCCTATCGGTCAGAAGGATCGGCGGGCAGACAGCAGAAGAGGACCAGAGCCGCGAAAGGGGATGGTTAAAACAGAGCATGACTACAAGGGTGGAGCTTTCCTGGCTTAATTGAAAAGTTTCTTGGCTTAATGGACAAATTCCTTGGCTTAATCTAAAAGTTTCTTGGCTTAACGGACAGATTCCTTGGCTTAATTCTGGCGTTTCTCAGTGCCCTCAAAGAGCATCCTGCTAGTTGGCTACCCGAAATACAAAAATGACCACCAACTACCCACAAATAAATTACCCAGTGGTATAACGCAAGGAGGAACTGTTCGAGGCGGACCCACTCGAGGCTACGGCTCGTCAGATAAATCTCCCATGACGCATTCTTCCGTTGCATTGCCGCTCAAACGCTTTCTGCTGGTCGAACAGTGCCCGTCCGATTGGAAGGGACTGGATCTGTACCTGTTTCGCGATGAGCAAGTGGCTTTCTATGTCGGTCAATCCTATTTGGCCTTTGCGCGCGTATGGGAGCATCTGATCGGTGGGTTCAAGGGTCATTCCATCGTTGGCCGATTCCTTTGGTGCAACTGGCCGAGGTCCATGAACTTCGTCATCGAGATGTTTAGCTCGAAATCCGAAGCATTCGCATCCGTCGGGAATGATCTGAACGCCGCTGAGCGGATGCTAATCCAGCGTTGGTCCCCCTGCTTCAACGTATCGCTGAACAGTCAGCCCACACCCCTGCCCGCCGCCTACCTGCCCCCCAATGCCCCCTTCCGACGCAGGCGCAGTCTGAACATGCTGATCCACGAAGCGGAGCGTGCCGTGCGGGCCGAAGAGTCCAGGCTTTGGATGGAGGAAATGCAGGAATGACTGACTTCAAGGCAAGACCCCTGAATGAAAGTACCTGGCCCGATTTCGCGCGGCTGGTCGAAAAACACAATGGCGTGTGGGGTGGATGTTGGTGCATGGCCTTCCACGAGGAAGGCGTGGGGCGCGGAAAGACCGCTGCGCAGAACCGCTCGGAGAAAGAGAATCGCGTCCGCGCGGGACGGGCACACGCCGCCCTGGTCTACGACGGGCCGAATGCCGTCGGCTGGTGCCAGTTTGGATCCACAGACGAACTCCCGCGCATCAAGCACAAGCGTGAATATCAAAATGGCCTGGACCAACTCCCAGACTGGCGAATCACCTGCTTCTTCGTAGATCGGGAGTATCGCGGCCAGGGGGTCGCTTCCCTCGCGCTGGAGGGGGCCTTGAACGAGATCGCCCGCCTCGGCGGCGGCACCGTGGAGAGTTACCCAGAGGAGGTGGAGGGCCGCTCCACCTCGGGCTCTTTCCTCCACAACGGGACTTTATCCATTTTCGAGCGGCTGGGGTTTCGGCGCATGCGCAGGTTGGGCAAGAACCATTGGGTTGTAAGCAAGGTCGTACAAGCTCAGTAGAGATCAAAAATCCCGACGCCGCAATGGCATCGGGATTTTTGATTCAGCGAAAGGGCGGGAACCTAGTGGTAGGTCACCTGGACCGAGATCGCGTCGAGTGAGAAGGTGCGGGCCGTGGAACTGGCCACGTCGATGATGCGCACGCGGAAGCTCGAGTTGGCAAAGTTTGCGGGCAGCCAGGTGCGGCCCCACGTGTCGGTGGAGGTACCCAGGATGTAGGTGGTGTTGGTGGTGCTCAACGTGGAAGTGGACTTGGCCGCCGTCCACGTGGCGCCGCCATCCCAGGACAACTGGATGCAGAACTTGGGCGCACTGGAGGCGCTGCTGGCCTTGCCCACCAGCTTGACCTCGATACCCTGGACCGTTGCGCCGCTGGGAATGCTGAAGCCGTAATTATAGAACAGGTGCTTGTCCTTGCCGCTGTTCGTGCACGAAGTGTTGGAGTTCGTGCCGCTATTGGTGTCAGTCGCGAAGACTCCATCCGCCGCGTAGGCATTGGCAGGCGAACCCTGATAGCCATTATTGTCACCCGCGCTGGAGGTGACGGCGCTGTTGGCGGTCGGGACCAGGAAGCCGGTGCTGGTGATCGGCGCGGGGGTGTTGGTGGCCGTCGGCGGGACGGGGGTGTTGGTCGCCGTGGGCGGCAGGCCCGTGTTGGTGGGCGTGGGGGGCGGTCCGCTCACGCAATTCGAGAGTTTGAATGACCCGATGCGCGTGCGCCAGGTGGCGCTGCCCGTGGTCTGGACGTACTCGCTGGTGTACCAGAAGGTGCAATCGCCCACGGGGTCCACAGCCAGCATGCTGTAGTCGCCCCAGCGGGCGGCCGTATGCGTCTGCGCGCCGGTGCCTGCGATCAGGGTCCCCTCGCCCTGGGTCATGCTGTTCAGCGGATCGCCCGCCAGGCGTCCCGTGTAGCGCAGGGACGGGTACATCGTGGAGCTCGAAGCCGAATAGCCCAGGCCGATGTCACCCGCGGAATTCATGGCGACGCTGCCCATCCAGCGATTGGTGGAGTCGGGCGAGAAGGTGCTCTGCTGGTTGATGACCCAGCCAGCTCCGCCCGTATTGCGCAACTCATACCAGCGGACACCCGCCACGTCGCCGCCGGTGGCGTCCACGGTATGGTTCAGCACGATGGTCTGATAGGAGCCGAAGTTGCGATACTGGGCGCGGTACAAGGCGCGGTCGGCGATAGCGTCCAGTTTGGCCGTCGTCCCTTGCTGTGGAATGCAGGTGCGCGAGCCGTTACACATATTCGAGTCGAACGAGGCGGTGGCCAAGGTCGCAGCGCGGGTGAAGGTGGAGTTGGCCGTGTTGGCCCAGTCCACGTGGAAGGCCCACACCTGAACCTGGTCCTGTGCGAATCCGCCCGCATTATCGTCTGGTTCGACGAAGTAATTCGGGGTGCCCGCCGCCGGTGCGGGACCGTCGAGATCGGTCGGCAGCATGCCGCCCATGTTCGGGTCGGTGGCATACAGGTTGAACTTGACCATGCGCGCGGCCTGACCGGTCAGCATCTTATCGCGTTCGAAGACCGCCACACCCTGCCCCGCCCAGGTAGCGCCGCCTGCAAATTCGTGTACGGTCATGTAATAACCGTCGGGCCACACACCGAAGTGGGGATAGTCGTTCATGTTGGTCGAGCTGTACAGGAAGTCGTAGCGGTACCATGCACCCGTCGGATCGCCCGTCTGCGAGACGGCGATGCACTGGTGATACCCACTGGATCCGCCAGGCACAGCAAACTGACTGACCATCCAGCGGTCAGCGAGTTGATCGTAGAGCACGATCGGGTCGCCGTCGTTGCGGGTCTGGCAAACGCCGCCGAAGCCGCTCCACAGGGTGTTGCCCGCCGCGGGTCCGTAGAGCAGTGTACCGGTCTTGCTATAAATGGCAAAGTTCAGGTTGACCCACTGCATGTAGTGATTGGGGCCCACGTCGCCGTTGGTATCGGGCGGCAGGACGCCGCTCAGGTTGGTGAGGCCGTCGAAGTTGACGATGGGCGCGGGCGCCAGCGCCCCCACAGGAGCCGATGACTGCAATGCTCCATCCGCCTCGGGCAGGATATTGCTGCGCAGCGACGCTCCACGCCCGGGCATGACGTGCAACTCGTTCTGGTCGGCGTCCACGGCCTCCTCTTCAGGGGAAAGCGGGGCGATGGAACTCAACGGCTGCGACAGGTCGTTTTGCAATGAATCGACCACCTCGATCTGCTCGCTCGTGACCGGCGGCATGGGGCTGGCGACGGGGCCGACACCTTCGGGCGCCAGCGGGGCAAAGCGCCCGGTCGGTGCAGATGGACGATTGACGAAATAAATGGAGCCAGCGATTAGGGCGATCACACCCACAACCGTGGCTATGATTTTTAGATTTTTCATGATTCTCCTCACAATGATTGGTGAAAGAACAGCGACGACTGTTCGACGACAGGCCGGGACCCGCTTCCTCCAGCGGAACCCGTGCAAAGGTCAGAAAAAAAACGAGGGCGGCGCAGGGCCCGAGAAAACCAAAATCCCCATTGCCATGAGCAACGGGGGAGAACGCGAATCGCGCAAAGGAAAGATGGGCCTACGTGCTGACATCAGGCCGTTTGATCCATATGAAAACCTGCTCAGTTTTTGAAGATGGGGGGAGTGCGGTGCGCAGCCGACGGCAGAAAACGGCCCAAACCAGCGTGCATCTCAACTCGCAACTGGATTTATATTATCATATTGGTACTTTTTTCAAGAGGCAAATTGCAGGAAGCGTAAGGGTGTCATCTCGCACATTCGTGTTTTTAAAAATAGTTGCCGTCTGGTACCGGTACCCGTATAATTAAGGTGACCATTTTGGTGGCCGAAAGAACGGGTTCCGCCTAAATCCTGGAAAATCATGCATCCCGACGTTCCTGAACTGGAATCCCAATTGAATAACGCGACAGACCCGCTCGTGAGAATCGATCTCCTCAACGAGCTTGCCTGGGCCATTAACCTGGACGATCAGGCCAGGTCGCGTGCGCTCGCCGAACAGGCGTATGAACTGGCATGCAGCGGGGATCTGGCCGAAAACCCCTATCTCCTTGGGCTGGCGGGCAGCCTACGGAGCCTGGCCGCCCTCAACAATGATGCAGGTGACTACGATATCGCCCTGTCTCAATCGCTGCACGCAATGGAGATTCTGGAAAATGTCGCAGAGACTGGGGTACCTGCGAAGGCTTTATTGATCAACGTTATCGCAAATCTTAGCTGGACGTATCGCAGCCTGGGCGATTATGGGCTTGCAGCAGAATACGGAATAAAGGGCCTCAAGCTGGCACAACAGATTGGGGATTATCGCCGTGAAGCTGGGATGTTGAATGTACTGGGCGCCATTTACGGTGAATCTGGGGACCTTCGCACGTCGCTTGAAATGGTGCAAAAGGTCTTGGAATGCTATCGAGAGGTGGGGTATACCCACGGCGAAGGCATCGCATTGAACAACCTGGCCATGACGCACTTCGAGATGGGAGAAGGGGAAAAGGCGTTGCAAGCCTGCCAGGAAAGCCTTCAACTCGCCCGCAAAGTTGGAATCAACATCCTGATCTTGACGGCCCTGAACACGATGGGGGAGATCTGCCTTGGGCTGGGGGATTTTACAGGCGCCGAAGATTATCTGCACCAGGCTCTCAGCCTGGCACGCAAACAAAAGGCAAGATCGGAGGAATTACTCTGCCTGCTAAACCTGGGCAGGCTGTATCAGCAGCGACAAAACGAGGAAGACGCCCTCTCCAATTTTCAGAGCGCGCTGTTGCTCAGCCAGATTTCGAATGACCGCCGTGGGGAATTTCAATGTCATCGATCTCTTTCCGAAGTGTACGAACAGCGCGGAGAGTTCGAGGCTGCCTTAAGACACTTCAAGCAATTTCATGCCCTCAAAGAAACGATTTTCAATGAGAATACGGCCAGTCGTCTGGCGGGATTGCAGGTGGCGCATCAGGTTGAAACCGCCAGGCGGGACGCGGAAATCCATTACCTGAAGACCATCGAACTCAAGAAGGAGATCGAGGAACGAAAAACCGCACAGGCGTCGCTGGAAAAACTGGCGGGCATGGACCCACTCACAGGAGTGCTCAACCGCCGTGAGTTCTTCCTCCTGGGCGAGCGTGAAATCGCCCCCGCACTGCAAGCGAGTCACCCGCTTACGGCAATCCTGTTCGATCTCGACCACTTCAAACGGATCAACGATACCTATGGACATGCCGTGGGCGATATGGCCCTGATCCAGGCCACGAAGACGGCGCGCGAAAGTTTGCGTCAGGATGAGATCATTGGCCGTTACGGCGGGGATGAATTCGTCATCTTGCTGCCAGGCAGTAATTCCATCCAGGCCCAACAGATTGCCGAACGACTGCGTGAAAAGATCGCCTCCCAGGTCCTTTCCACAACCAGGGGTGATTTGTCATTGACACTCAGCTTTGGGATTGCCGAACTCGAGCAAAGCGATCCGTCCACCCTGGAAACGCTGCTCGCCCACGCCGACGAGGCCCTCTACATCGCCAAGCGGGCTGGGCGTAATCAACTGGCTGTTTATAACAGCCCGTAGACGTTATCCGTACTTCGCCATCATTGCTTCCAGATTCTTCTTCACCCCGTCCCATTCTGAATCCAAAATCGAATAGAACACCGAGTGGCGGATATGACCGTCTGGCAGGATCATGTGATTGCGCAGCACGCCCTCCTTCACCGCGCCCAGTCGTTCGATGGCACGCTGCGAACGGACGTTGCGCGAGTCGGTCTTGAGTTGCACACGGATGGCGCCCAGCGTCTCAAAGGCATGTTGCAGCAACAGGTACTTGCATTCCGTGTTGACCGCCGTGCGCTGGAATTCCGTCCCGTACCAGGTGCCGCCGATCTCCAGACCGCGATCCTTGGGGATGATGTTCAGGTAGCGGGTCGCGCCTGCCACCCGACCCGAGATCCGGTCCACAGCCACGAAGGGCAGATCAGTGCCCTTCTGCGCGCGCGAGAGGATGTCCCACACCCAGGCGCGCATGTCGGCCTCGGTGCGCATGTCACCGTATAGCATGAAATGCCAGAAGTCCTGCCCCACGCCGATCTGCGCCAACGCGGGAATGTGGTCTTCGGTCATCGGTTCCAGGCGCGCGTGGCGCCCCGTCAATGTTACAGGCTCGACCCAACTCATGCGGCTCCTCCAAACAATTCGACGATCTTGCGGGTGCGGTAATCGAAAATCCCCTCCAGCCTGCGGCGGATCCACAGCGCGTTGACCAGGTCGCCCAGTGGGCCGAAGGGCGCGGCGTAGGTCACCTGATCGTTCATGCGCACGCCATCCACGACGGGGGTAAAACGGTGCTCGTGAACCCAGAAACGATACGGCCCCACGCGCTGCTCGTCCACGAAGCGTCTGTCAGGTTCGACGTGTGCGATCTCGGTCAGCCACAACGAACGCAGTCCACGCACGAATTCCACGCGGTACTCGATAATCTGACCCGCGTACATGGCCTCATCTCCGCCTGCCACGATCTCGAAATTCATGTCGGGCGGCGTGAGCTCATTCAAATTCCTGGGATCGGCAAAGTAGGTCCACACCTTTTCCAGCGGCGCGGGAATAACCTGCTCGCGCTTCAACGTGTGGATCATCCCTTCAGCCACTCCTCTTCGGCCTTGTCCTGTGAAGGCAGGTAGGGCATGCGCGGACCGTTCAAACTGAGCAACTCAGAGAGGGCGGCGTGCATCGCGGTGCGGTCGTCCCACAGGTATTCGGTCTTGCCAAAACACATGGACTGCTCGTGGCCCTTTCCACAGGCAAGGACGATGTCGCCTGGGCGCGCCAGCCGCAAGGCAAAGCGGATGGCTTCGCCGCGGTCGGGAACCCGCCAAAAGGTCCCGCCCTCCGTCCCGCCCCTGGACCTCGCGCCTGCCGCCATCTCGTCGAGGATTCCCGTGAGGGATTCGGTGCGCGGGTCCTCAGCGGTCAGCACCGTCAGGTCGGCCAGCTCCGCCGAAGTCTCGGCCATCATGCGGCGCTTCTCGCGGTCGCGCAATCCCGCTGAACCAAACACGGCGATGACACGACCTGCCCCCGTCCCTTCCAACATCCCGCGCGCGGCTTCCAGCGCCACCTTCAAGGCGTTGGGGGTGTGGGCAAAATCCACAATGGCGGTGAACTTCTGACCCAGGTCGATGCGCTCCATGCGGCCAGGCACCCCATCCAGCGAAGCGATGCCGTGCGCCGCATCCTCAGGCGAGATGCCCAACCCGTATACGGCAGCCGTCAACGCAGCCAGACAATTGGAGACATTGAACGCGCCGACCAACTTACTCGATATGACTACGCGAAAATCCTTCGAGGCAGCCGTGAAATGGATGCCTGCAGGGTCGTACTGAATCTTCTCCGCCCGGACATCGGCACCCTGCTCCAGCCCATAGCTGATCTGCGTCGCAGAAGGCAATCCGTGCACCACGCCCGAGAGATATTCATACGAACGATCGTCACGGTTGAGCACCGCCAGGCGCGGATTGCCCTGCGGTTTGGGCAGGGTATGTTCGAGGCTTTGGAAAAGACGGGCCTTGGCGGCTCGATAATTCTCGTAGGAACCGTGCTGGTCGAGGTGCTCGTGCGTGATATTGGTGATCACGCCCAGGTCGAACTCACAGGCGTCCACACGGAATTGAGCCCAGCCGTGCGAGGTGGTCTCCAGCACCACATGCGTCAAGCCCGCGTCCACCATGCGCGCCAGGTAACGCTGCACATCGGGCGCATCGGGCGTGGTGACGTGGAAGCCCGTGTCGAGCACCTCGTCGCCGATGACCGCGTTGACGGTGGAGATCATGCCCGCCTTGAGTCCCGCCGCGATCAGGATTCGGTAGAGCAGATTGCTGGTGGTGGTCTTGCCATCGGTGCCCGTCACGCCGATCACCGTCAGCTTGCGGCCAGGCCAATCGTAAAAGGCGCCAGCCAGCCAGGTCAGAGACTGGCGGGCATTTTCCACCTGAATGTAGGGCGCGCTGGGCATCCCGAGTTCCGCGGCGGATTTCTCCCCCACCACGGCAGCGGCCCCGTTCAGCAGGGCCTTGGGGATGTAGTCATGCCCGTCGGCGCTCCCGCCGCGCATGGCCACGAACAGGTCGCCAGGCTTCACGGCGCGGCTGTCGAGGGTGATGCCCGTGACGGGCACGTTCAGGTCGCCGTGGGAGGAGTACGGGAAGGGAAATTGTGAGAGGAGGGTTTGCAGGGTGATGGTCATGGTTAATCAAAAAGAAGGTTTTGACGATTGTCCGTCAAAACCTTCTTCTCGTCAAGCCAGTTTACTTAAGGGTCTGGCGCAGGCCTTCGAGCTTGCCAGCGACGGAACCATCCAGCACCTTGTCGCCGACCTTGATGACGACGCCGCCCAAAATGGACGGGTCCACGCGGAAGGTCACTGCCTGGGCGCCGACCTTGGAGAGGATGTCCTTCTTGACGGTGGCTTCCTCATCCTTGCTGAGCGGAAGGGCGCTGGTGACTTCGGCGGATTCGCCCTTGAAGTCGGAGCCCTCGAGCACGACAACCTTGCCGCCCTTGACGCCCGAGAAGAACTCGTCGATCAGGGCATGCTGGCGCTTCTCGTCCAGCGCTTCACCGACCAGCTTCTGGGCGGCGGCGATGGAGAGGGCCGCCACCTGTCCGCGCAAGTCGCCGAGAACGCGGTTGCGCTCGACTTCGGCGTCGGCCACAGCGGTCTCGCGGGCCTTGGCGGCTTCCGCTTCGGCGGCGGACTTCACGCCCTTGGCGGCTTCGGCAGCGCGGTCAGTGGCCTCGCGGACCACCTTACCCGCTTCGGCCTGGGCTTCGGCAATGATCTTGGCGGCTTCCTTTTCCGCGTTGGCGCGGGCTTCGGAGGCCACACGGGCGTCTTCGAGGCCCTGGGCGATCTTCTGCTTGCGGGTCTCCATCAGGTTCATCATCGGGCCGTAGACCCAGGCGTTCAGCGTCAGGAAGACGATGGCGAACGCAATGATCTGAACGATGAGCAGACCGAGATTAATACCAAGTGCTTCCATTGGGTGCTCCTATCGACTACACGACTTTGAAGAGCATCAGGAACGCGATAACCAGACAGTAGATCGCGATGGCCTCGGAGAACGCGATGCCGAGGATCATGTTGGTCAGCAAGTTACCGTAGGTGTCGGGATTGCGGGCCATACCCGTCAGGGCGCCCTGCACCGACAGACCGATCCCGATACCCGCGCCCGCCGCACCGATCATCGACAAGCCCGCCCCCACGAAACGCATCGCATCCAAAAGATTTCCTTCCATGATTCAGCCTCCTTAGGTTGATTCCAGTAGTTTATTAGTGAGATTCAGAGTGTTCATCGCCGTGGCCCTGCGTGGCCTGAGCCATGAAGACCATGGTCAACATGCCAAACACGAAGGCTTGGATGACACCGACGAAAAGTTCGAACATCATCACCATGGCAGGCAGGATGGAAATGAAACCCAGCAACCCCGCCACGATGGCGACCAACACGATACCTGCGAACATATTACCGAACAAACGGAAGGCGAACGAGAGGATCTTGGAAAGTTCCGAGATCAATTCCAGCAGGCCGACCAGGAAGTCCATCGCGCCAAAGAACGGCACCTTGAACATGCGGCGGGTGTTGAGGAACTTGCTCAGGTAGCCCCAGCCCTGCGCGCGGAACCCAATCACCTGGATGGCAATCACCGCGATAATAGCAAGTGAAGCTGTAAAGTTCAGGTCTACAGAGATACCACGGAAAAACGGGGCAAGGATGTATCCACCTTCTTCTAGCTTCGCGGGAAGAAGATTTGCCCAGCCTCCACCCAATTCCTGAATGGCATGGCCTTCACCGTGGGCATGGTGCAGCACCCCGATCGACTCAAAACCCGGGATGAGCTTGAGTAGGTTGGCCAACAGCACATAGATCATGATGGTGGCAAACCACGGGAAGATGAGTTTCGTCCATTTCCCCGCCGAGCCCTCGGTCAGGTTGTAGAGCATCTCCAGGATGGCTTCCATGGCGTTGCCCACGCCGCGTGGGACCAGATCCGTCTCGGCACTCTTCTTGAGCGAACGATTGGTCGCCCAAGCCAGCCAGAGCACCAAGAGAATGGTCACTGCCAGCGTAGGGAGGGTATTCACAAGATAAAAATCGCCGAGTGGGCCAAGGTTAAACAGTGGCTCCTCGATGAGCTTTTCTGCTGCCACAGTGATCTCGGGCTGAACAGCAGGAATACCGACACCTTGAATGCCAAAGAGAGATAGACCACCTCCCAAGACACAGCCCACGATCATCAGGATCAACACGATCCAGCGGCGCCAGGGTCTACGTTTTTGTTGTTCCAAAGTCCGCCTCCTTTAATCAGAGTTTGAAATGCTTGATTCGGATTGATTTTTCAATTTCGCCAGCGTCTTGCGCGAGATAAACAACATCAGGAGTACCGAAATGGGGATCCCGGCGAATAACAAAACCAGTGTGATGACTGGTTTTGTTCCAAACATATTGTCGAGCCACAGACCACCAAACACAGAAGCCAGGATGACAACCAGCGTCAAACACCCTACCTGGCCGATCATTACGACCAGGAGGGTGTTGAGGATGTTTTTACCCTTGTGCTCCGTTTGTGTCATGCGGCGCGATTATAACTGACAGGTCAAATGCGGTCAATAAAGTGGCTAAAAGAGATTTAGCGCCGCCAGATTGGACCAGTCGAACCACGGGCCGAAGAGGGTACCCAGCAGGACCACGCCGACGGCCAGCACCACCAGGGCGATGGCGTACGGGCGGGTCAACGGGATGGGGTGCGCCTCCTCATTCTCACCGTCCATGCGGTATAGATACACGAACTTGAGCACGTTCAGGTAGTAGTAGACCGCGATGATGGAGTTGAGGATACCGATGATGGCCAGCACGTACAGGCCCTTGTCGACCGCGGCGGCGAAGACAATCACCTTGGCCACGAATCCGCCAAAGGGCGGCATGCCCGCCAGCGAGAGGAAGGCCGCCAGCATGGCCAGTCCCAGCCAGGGGGAGCGGCGGCTGAGGCCCGAGAAGTCCTTGATATCATCCGAGCCTGTAATACGGCTGAAGGCCATCACTGCGCCGAAGGCCAGCAGGTTGGTGGCGATGTAGGCCAGCAGGTAAAAGACCACGCTGGCGCGTCCCAGTTCTGAGAAAGCCACCACGCCGATCAGGGCATAGCCCGCGTGAGCGATGGAAGAGTAGGCCAGCAGGCGTTTGAGATTGGTCTGCGGCAGGGCCAGCAGGTTGCCAATGGTCATGGTCAGGGTCGCCACCACAGCCAGGATGGAGGGCCAACTGGCAAATCCAGGGAAGGCCGCAAAGAACAGGCGCAGCAGGACGGCAAATCCCGCCGCCTTGGAGGCCGTGGAGAGGAAGCCCGCCACGGGTGTGGGCGCGCCCTGGTACACATCAGGCGCCCAGAAGTGGAACGGGACGGCCGAGATCTTGAAGCCAAGCCCCACCAGCAGGAGCAGGATCACACCGAAGACCAGCCCGCTCATGTTCGGCCCGGCCGCAAGCGCATTCCCCAACGTATCGAGGTTGGTGGTGCCCGTAAAGCCGAACAGCAGGCTGAAGCCGTAGAGCAGGATGGCCGAGGTCACCGCGCCGTAGAGCAGATACTTGAACCCCGCCTCAGTGGAGGCCTTGTCGTCGAGCATGAAGCCCGAGAGGACGTAGAGCGGAATGGAGGTGGTCTCGATGGCCAGGTACAGCATCACCAGGTCGGCGGAGGAAGCCATCAGACACATGCCGAGGGTGGTCGCCAGCAGCAGCAGATAGGACTCTCCGCGTCGACCGAGTTTCTCGTGGTCCATCATGAACAACGAGGTGGCGGCGGCAGCGAAGAGGAACATCATCTTGAAGAAGAAGCCGTACCAGTCATAACGCAGCATGCCGCCGAAGACGGTCTGTGGGTCCGCGGGACGGGCAAAGAGCAGGCTGATGAGCAGGGCCGCCAGCAGACCCCCGAAGGTCAGCCAGCCCGCATTGCGGCGGTTCTCGGCCTTCCAGAACGGCTCGACGACCAGCAGGATCACGCCCAGGGTCAACAACAGGATTTCTGGCAGGATCGCCAGGAGCATGGTTGGCGTGTACACTTACGCACCTCCCAGGAGAGTCAAAATACTATTCACACCCGACTGGATCATGGGAGCCATCAGCCAGGGGAACAGGCCGAGCGCCACCATCAGCAGACACAGGGTGGCGATGGCCACCTTGTCGAGCGCGGTGATTGGGCTGATGTGACCCTCGAGGTTGGCGGGCACCTCGCCGAAGAACACGCGGCGAATGTTATTCATGATGTAGGCTGCGGTGATGACGATCGAGATGGAGGCGATGATGGCCGCGATTGGCATCACCTGCCAGACGCCCATGAAGATCGGGAACTCGGCCACGAAGCCCGAGAAGAACGGCATACCCATCGAGACCAGGCCGCCGATGATGAAGCCAACCGCCGCCCAGGGCAGAGGCTTGATCATGCCGCCCAGTTCGGGGATCTGGCGGGTGTGGGCGCGGTCGTAGATCATGCCCGTCACAGCAAAGAAGAGAGCCGTCATCACGCCGTGCGAGAACATCTGTAAGCCAGCGCCCGTCAGGCCGTCCCTATTGAGGGTCGAGAGGCCGAACATCACCAGGCCCATGTGCGAGACCGACGAGAAGCCGATCATGTATTTCATGTCGGTCTGGACGAAGGCGATGTATGCGCCGTAGACTACCGCGACGGTGGCAAAGAGCATGATCAGCCAGGCCCAGTACTTCGCGCCGTCGGGCAGCAGCATGATGCCGACGCGCAGAGCCGCGAACGCGCCCAGCTTCATCAGCACGCCTGCATGGAACATGGAGACGGCCGTCGGTGCGGCCACGTGGCCGTCAGGCGACCAGTTATGAAAGGGCCAGATGCCGCCCAATACCGCAAAACCGAGGAAGACGGGCAGGAACCAGACCACCTGGAACGGTACCTGCGCGCCGAAGAAGTTAACCAGCCCGTTGAACGCGCCCGCCTGCTGGGCCTCGGAGATCTTGAGCATGTCGAAAGTGTAGGTGCCCGTCGCCTGGCCCGCCGTCCAGTACATGGCCAGGGCGCCGATCAGCGCCACCACCGAGCCGATGAACAGGTACAGGGTCAGTTTCATGGCGGCGTATTCGCGGGTCTTGACCCAGCCCCAGATGGCGATCAGCAGGTACATCGGGAAGACCGCGATCTCGTAGAAGAAGAACAGCAGGAACAGGTCCAGCGAGACGAACACACCGAACACGCCGCCCGCCAGCAGGAACAGGAAGGCGAAGAACTCGCGCGGACGATCCTGGATGCCCGTCGGGCCGTGGGGGTCATCCTTGCCCCAGGAGATAAGCACGCCCGTAAACATGACGATGCCCGTCAACAGAACGAGCGGCGCGCTCATGCCATCCACGCCGACGTGGTAATCGATGTGCAGGTTGCCGACCGAGAGCCAGGTCATCTTCTCGATGAACTGGTAGCCAGTATAGGCGTTGATCGCATATTGGGCATACACCCAGACGGACAGCGCCAGCGCGAAGACCGAGGCCACCAACGCCGTGGTGCGCACTTCGTTCTTGCGGTCTGCGGGGATCAACAGGATCAACACCGCCGCCACGAGGGGAGTAAAGACTATTACGCTCAGTACAGGAAAATTCATTGATCCACCTCGATTAGAAGAGCATCATCATGGCTTTGTTGATCACATCCAGGATCCAGGCAGGCCACAGGCCGATGACCAGGATGAGGACCATGAGCGGAGCCATGACCAGTATCTCGCGGGTGTTGATCTCGGTCAGCTTGTGTTCGCCGTGCGCCCAATGTTCATTGAGCGGACCGTGCAGGACCTGCTTGATGCCCTTGAGGATGTAAGCGCCCGTCATCAACAAGCCGAGCATGCTGATGGCTGTATACACGGGCAGCAGCGGCAGGGATCCCCGCACCACGAGGAACTCAGAGATGAAGCCGTTGAGCCCAGGCAGGCCGAGGGAGGCCATGCTGGTGAAGATCAGGATGCCGCCATAGACGGGCACCAATGGGAACAGGCCGCCGAAGTCGTCCAGGTTGCGGGTGTGGGTGCGCTCGTAGATCACGCCCACCAGGAAGAACATGCCCGCTGCCGAGAGGCCGTGGTTGAACATCTGCAGGACCGCGCCGTTCAGGGCGATGGTGGCATCCTGCGTGCCGACGGCGGAGGCCGCCGCGGCGATGCCGAGCACCACGAAGCCCATATGGTTGACCGAGGAGTAGGCCACCAGGCGCTTGAAGTCCGTCTGGCCGAAGGAGGCAAACGCGCCAAAGACGATGGCGGCTGTGGCCAGGAAGGCCAGCGCGCCCGCAAAATACTTCGCCTCGGCGGGATACAGCGGCAGGACCAGGCGCAGGAAGCCGTACGCACCCAGTTTGAGCAGCACGCCCGCCAGGATCATCGAGCCCGCCGTCGGCGCCTCGGTATGGGCATCAGGCAGCCAGGTGTGGAAGGGCCACAACGGGACCTTGACCGCAAAGGCGATTACGAAGGCCCAGAAGGCCACCGTCTTCACCGTGCTGACCGATATCCCCATCAGGTCTTTAGAGTAATTCGACCAGTTGGCCGTAATGTATTGCAAGTCGTAATTCCCGAACAGCACGCCCAACATCTGGACCGCCAGCAGCAGGCCCAACGAAC
Source organism: Chloroflexota bacterium (assembly GCA_016191845.1). Classification (GTDB taxonomy): domain Bacteria; phylum Chloroflexota; class Anaerolineae; order Anaerolineales; family Villigracilaceae; genus JACPVF01. The sequence continues at coordinate 150,600 of JACPVF010000009.1, read as the reverse complement.
CGCCCATGGTGTAGATCATGAACTTGAGCGAGGCATAGTTGCGGGCCGACATGGTGAACTTGCCGAAGATACTGCGCACTTCGCGCTCGCCCTTGGGACTGCCCCACTGATTGATGAGGAAGTACATCGGCACCAGGCCGACTTCCCAGAAGACGAAGAAGATCAGCAGGTCAACGGCCATGAAGACGCCGAGCATGCCCGTTTCCAGGAACAGGAACAGCATCATATAGCCCTTGACGCGGTCATTGATGCTGAAGGACGCCAGGAGGGCGATCGGGGTCAACAGGGTGGTCAGCATGACCATCGTCAACGAGAGGCCGTCCATGCCCAGGTGCAGGGACGAGTTCAGGGCCTGGTACCAGGGATACTGCGCCTCGAACTGGTATCCCACCGCGTTGGGGTCAAACTGAGTCCACAACCAGACCGACAGGATGAATGGGACCAGGCTCGCGCCGAACGCAAACCAGCGCAGGAGTTTATTCTCACCCGCGGGCAGGAAGAGCATCACCAGCGCCGCCAGGGTGGGGAAGAACAGGATGACAAGGAGGAGGTGTTCGTAAATGAAGTTCATCGTTCGCTCCTACAGGCCCGCGCCCAGCATAAAGTACAACAGCGCGCCGACGACCGCCAGGATGACCAGCGAGAGCATCATGTACTGCTGGATGCGGCCCGTCTGGATCGGGCGCAGGGTGCGTCCCGTCTCCTGGGTGACCGCCGCCAGGCCGTCTCCGATGAACTCGTTGATGACCTTCAGGTCAATGTACTGGCGGATGAAGCCGCCGATTCCGCCCGTGGCGGGACCAAAGAAGTGCAGGATGCCATCGATCAGGCCCTGGTCCAGCCACTTGTAGGTGAAGACCTCAGATAGCCAGATGACAGGCTTGATGAAGACGACCTGGTAGGCTTCGTCGAAGTAATACTTGTTTTTAAGCAAGGGGATCTGGAAGAAGTCTTCCTTGGCCGAGTTGACGTTACGATAGTACAGCCAGCCGAGGAGCAGGCCGCCTAGCGCCACCACCAAAGAGACGATCAATGGGATCGGGTTGAAGGGGATCACCTCAGGGTGCTCCGCCAACGTACCTCCCACAAATTCATGGAACCAACTTGGAGCCAGCTGTAGGTTCAAGAAATTCTCAGGGATGCCGACCCAGCCATAACCGATGGCGAAAACCGACAGCACCATCAGCGGAACGGTCATCGTCCAGGGAGTTTCCTGGGCGTGTTCGGCTTCCTTCGTACGGGGTTCGCCCAGGAAGGTCAGGGTGATCTGGCGCATGGTGTAGAAGGCGGTCATGAAGGCCGCAAGCGCCAGGGTGACGAAAACCACCAAGTGACCGTTCGCCCAGGCGTCCGCCAGGATCTCATCCTTCGACCAGAAGCCCGCCGTGAGGAGCGGGAAGCCCGAGAGGGCGAAACCGCCAATCAGGAAGGTCCAGAAGGTGATGGGCATCTTCTTGCGCAGGCCGCCCATGTTGAACATGTCCTGCGGGTCTACGCTGTGATTACCCGTGTGCAACACGCCGTGCTCCATGCCATGGATGACCGAGCCCGAGCCGAGGAAGAGCAGCGCCTTGAAGAAGGCGTGTGTGATCAGGTGGAACGCCGCCGCCACATACGCGCCGATGCCGAGCGCGGCGATCATGAAGCCGAGCTGCGAGATGGTCGAGTAGGCCAGCACGCGCTTGATGTCGTTCTGGGCCACTGCGATGGTCGCGGCGAAGATGGCCGTGAAGGTACCGATGAAGGCCACCACGGTCATGGTGTTGTGGTCGAGGCTGAGCAGCGGGAACATGCGGATGACCGCATACACGCCCGCCGACACCATCGTGGCCGCATGGATCATAGCGCTGACGGGGGTTGGGCCCTCCATCGCGTCGGGCAGCCAGACGTGCAGCGGCCACTGCGCCGACTTGCCGACCGTGCCGATGAAGAGTAACAAGCCGATCAGACCCGCCCCTGTCAAACCGAGAAAATGTGGGTCGATCGAAACCAAATGTTGCAACATTTCTTCGGTGAATATTTCACGGAAGGTCAACGTGCCCGTGGCCGAATACAAGAATGCAATGCCTAATAGCATGAACACATCGCCGATGCGGGTGGTCATGAAGGCCTTGATGGCCGCCGCGCGCGCGGAGGGTTTGCCATACCAGAAGCCGATCAACAGGTACGAGCACAGGCCCATGATCTCCCAGCCGACGAACATCGTCAGCAGGTTGTCAGAGACTACCAGCGTGTACATGCCAAAGGCAAACAGGCCAAGGAAGGCGAAGAAACGCGAGTACATCGGTTCGACGGACGGGACAGTGTGTTTGTGTCCCTGCTCGTCGGTGACGGTCGCACCGTGCGGGGGCAGGCCTGCGCGGTCGTGGTCACCCTTGGGCTGGCCGAAGTTATGATAGCCGACGCTGTACAGGAAGATCATGAAGATCGTGATGGACACGAAGAACAGCACCGCCGCGCCAAGCGGATCGATGGCCACGCCGATTTTGAACCAGGTGTCGCCCGTCGGCAGCCAGTTGACCGAAGAGACGAACGGATGCTCGCCCAGATGCTCCACGCCGAGCGCGCGGAAGAATACAACCATGCTGGCCAGCCAGGAGAGAACCGCCGCGCCCACGCCCACGCTGTGGCTGAGTGCCTTGTTCTTGTTGGTGAACAGCACGATCAGGAAGAACGCCAGGGCAGGCGGAAGCGGGATTAACCAGATCAAAGTTTCTGTCGTCATAACTGCCCTACCACTTCAACATGTCGATCTCGTCTGCCACCACCGTGTTACGGCTGCGATAGACGGAAATTACGAGCGCGAGGCCCACGGCCACTTCAGCGGCGGCCACGGCAAAGACGATGATGGCGAAGACCTGCCCCGTCATGTCGGTCACGTTGCCATAGCGCCAGAAGGCCGCCAGGTTGATATTGACGGCGTTGAGCATCAACTCCACACCGAGCAGGATGGCGACCGCGTTGCGGCGCGCCAGCACACCGAACAGGCCCAGGCTGAACAATCCAGCCGCGAAGATCAAATACCAGGAAAGTGGAATCATCGGGCCTCCTATTTGCGAGAGTCCCCGCTACGGGGATTGAACGCGACGTACACCGCACCCACCAGCGCCGCCAGCAAGAGGACGGACGCCACTTCGAACGGCAGGACGAACGCGTTCGGCGAGATCAGGGCGTCACCAAGGGCGCTGACCGAGTCGAAGCCGACGGGCATTTCCGATGCCAGGGTGTCCATGCCCTTCCAGCCCCACAGCATCCCGACCAACCCGCCGAAGGTCAACACGGCCAACAGAGCGCTGATCCACCAGGCCGAGTTCAACTGCGGACCCTGGTCACGCATTTCCTTGCGGGTCAACATCACGGCGAAGATGAACAGGATCGCGATGGCGCCAATGTAGACCACCACCTGCACCACGGCCAGGAAATTGGCATTGAGCAGGGCGTATGTCACGGCCACGCCGAAGAGTGTCGCCACCAGCCATAGCGCGGCATGGATCAGGTTGCGGGTGGTCACCACCATGAAGGCCGAGACCAGGGTGACCGCCGCAACGACGAGGAAAATGATTTGAGCAGTAGTCATGGAATTCTCCTAGTGTCCTGCCGCTTCCATGGCGGGTCTGGCGGGACCCTCGACCTTTTCACGTTCCGCGCGGCTATAACGGCGCAGGAACTCGACCACGATCCAGCCAAGGACCAGGTTCGAGAGGAACATGCTCAGACCGTAGACCCAGAGGGCGGCATCCTTGGCCAGGGCGTGCACCAGCGCGGTCACGATCAAGAGGGCGAAGGAGAGCGGGGTCAGGAACTTCCAGTTGAAGGCCAGCATGTGATCGATGCGGATGCGCATCATGGTGTACTTGACCCACATGATGATCCAGTAGCCGATCACGGCCTTGAACAGCAGGATCGGAATGGACAGGAACGGGCTGACCTGCTCCAGGCCGAAGAAACGATAACCGCCGAAGAACAGGATGCCCCAGAAACCGCCGAAGGTGAAGGCGTGCAGCAACTCGCCTGCATAGAACATGCCGAACTTCATGCCCGAGTATTCCACGTTATAGCCCGAGATCAACTCGGACTCGGCCTCACCCATGTCGAAGGGAGCGCGTCCCAGCTCGGCGATGGCGGCGATCAGGAAGATCAACGCGCCCAGCGGCGAGAGGATGAAAAACCAGATGTCCTGCTTCTCAATGATGGCATTCATGCCCATCGACCCCGCCAGCACGGTGGGGATCAACAGCGAAGCCACCATGGGAATCTCGAAGGACACCATCACCGCCACCTGGCGGAAGGCGCCCAACAGGGCGAACTTGTTATTCGACGACCAGCCCGCCATGATGATGGAGAGCGTGCCGATCGCGCCCGTGGCAATGATGTATAACGCCGCCACGTTCAAGTCCACGCCAAGCATGGACGGCGCCAGTGGGATAATCGCCCACAGGATCAACACCGACATCATCGAGAGCATCGGGGCCAGGTTGTACACCACCTTATCCGCGTTGGCGGGGGTGATGTCTTCCTTGATAAGCAGCTTGATGATGTCCGCGAAGGGCTGGATCAGGCCAAAGGGGCCGAGACGGTTCGGGCCAATGCGGTCCTGGAAGCGCGCCACCACTTTGCGCTCCAGCCAGACCAGGAAGATGTCGATCACCATCAGGATGGCGATCAGCACAAAGATGCCCAAAAAGGCAGCCACACCTGCGGCAACGCCTTCGGGCATGCCCCAGCCCGTCATCAGGCCGATCAACCAGTCAGCGGCAAGCTTGAGGGGATCCTTCAAAAAATCCATAAGTCGCTCCTCTACACAGAAAGAAAAGGCTGACAGGATAATTTTCCTCTCAGCCTTTTCTTAAATTTACAAAAGGGCTACGCCCACTCCAGCATTCCCTTGCGCCAGGTATAAACCAACCCGGCGATCAGGATGGCAATGAAGACGATACCCTCGATCACGGCGAACAGGCCCAGCTGGCCAAGCCGAACCGCCCACGGAAAGAGGAAGACCGTCTCCACATCGAAGATCAGGAAAACAAGCGCAAAGATGTAGTACTGGGCCTTGAACTGTACCCAGCTATCACCCACGGTCTCGAGACCGCACTCGTAGGTTTCCTGCTTGACTGGATTGGGTTTCTTGGGCCCCAGGATGGCAGCCACCCCGATTGCACCCACCGGGATAATTAACCCCACAATAAAAAAGAAGGCTATCAATAGCCACTGATTCATGACATTTCTCCAAGGCGAAAGTAACGTTCCTGCGCCGCAAATTGTCATTTTTTGCGGTGCAGATGGTCAGATTGTACCATGAAGAACAAAGCCTTCGATATGAAAGCATGTCAATTTTTCGGGTGATATTCGTCATATATTCCCCCCATGGGATGTAGGCGCCTCACACGATAAGGCCGGGTTATTTCTTGCGGCGTTTCCAGAGGAATTTGAGGATATCCTGCAGGAATGGAAAACCAATCACGGTGCCTGCCACTGAGCCGATCAGACCCGCCGTGCGCGCTGCATTGCCTGAGAGGCCGATGAGATTGGCTCCCTGAATTTCGACCGTCTGGGCCAGGATGGGCCGCTGCAACTCCTCCCCGCTGACCTTGTCCACGAAGCGCAGGTACAGCCAGAGGGTGCCGCGGAAGGTGCCCGCCTCGCGCGGGCTGACGCTCCAAAAGAATGAGACCGTCTGACCGGGCACCAATTGTGCGCTGGTCTCCCCTGGCGGGCTGACCTCCACACCCGCCAGGTCGAGACGTGCCTGAACGATGACGGTATGTGTCTCATATAGGTTGGGAATCTCCACCACCCCACCCGTGACGACATTGCCCTCCATCGATGCGGTCGGCGTAATATTGCCCTGGTCATCCACTTCGAGGGTCAGGCGGACGATGTCCGAGTCGCCCGCGCGGATGCGGGGCGGGTAGTCGAGGGTCAAACGACGACGCTCAGGAATGGCAGCCACAGCAGGGACAGCCGTCGGCTCGATCACACTGGGCGGCTCGAGCGTGGGACGCGGGGCCGCCTCGGTGGGGCTTTCAGGCTCTCCAGGTTGCGAGGGACCATCGCCTGGGGCCTCCACCGCAGTGGGATATTCCGCCACCGAGGTGGACACAGGCGCCACATTCAGGCTTTGAGAACAGGCCAGACTCACAGCAATCAATGCCAGCGCAGACAGGAAGGGAATCAGGCGCGGATGGCGGATCATGCCAGGCTCCACAGACCAGGCTCGGGGTCCAGGAAAAAGGAGGAGGGCGTCGGCAGGGTCATATCGGACGGCTGAATGGGCGTCACGCGAGTCTCACGACGCGTCGGCCAAAATCCCCACAAGAGCAACGCCAGGGAAATGGTCAGGATCAGGAAGGCAATCAGAAATCGCAAAGAGCGCTTCATGTGATTATTATACCCATTCCTGCCTGATAAAAAAGACCGCCGTCTCTCCGACGGCGGTACTATCGATCAATTCGAGATTCGGATTTACATGATCCAACAGGCATGCGGCGGGAAGTTGACGACGGCCTCGTCGCCGACGCGCGGCAGGGTCATGTTGCGTTCATTGAACAGGTCCACCGAAACGAGCACCTCGCCGATGCGCACGCGCAAACGGACGACCGCGCCCAGGAACATGACCACTTCCACATGGCCCTGGATCAGGTTGCGGCCTTCGGCCTGCCCGAACTGGAATTCCTCGGGGCGGATGGCCAGGCGCGGCTTGTCGCTGATCTGGCGCGGCTCGGAATGATCGAAGCGCACCAGTTGGCCGTTGAGCTTGCAGACGCCGTTCTTGAGGTCCACTTCACTGACGGGTAGCAGGTTCAGCTGGCCCACGAAGGAAGCCACAAATTCTGTGGTGGGATGGTTGTAGATCTCGGAGGGAGTGCCGACCTGCTCCATGCGACCCTGGCTCATCACCACGATGCGGTTGGAGAGCGAGAGCGCCTCTTCCTGATCGTGTGTGACGTAGATGGTGGTGATGCCCATCTTCTGCTGGATGCGGCGGATCTCCTGGCGCAGTTCCACGCGGATCTTGGCGTCCAACGCGGAGAGCGGTTCGTCGAGCAGCAACACACGCGGATTAATGGCCAGCGCGCGCGCCAGCGCCACACGTTGCTGCTGTCCGCCCGAGAGTTGGTACGGATACTTCTCGGCATGCTTCTCCAGATGGATCAATCCCAGCATTTCCTTGACCGTAGTCTGGATCTCGTCGGCAGGCGTCTTGCGCACCTGCAAACCGAAACCAATATTCTGCGCCACGGTCATGTTCGGGAACAGGGCATACGACTGGAACACCATGCCGACGTTACGCTCGTTCGGCGACTTGTAGGTGATGTTCTCACTGTCCAGCACCACCTCGCCCGAGGTGGGCAGTTCGAAACCCGCGATCATGCGCAGCGTGGTCGTCTTGCCGCAGCCACTGGGACCGAGAAAAGAGATGAACTCGCCCTTCTCCACTTCGAGGTTGAAATCTTCCACGGCGACCACGCCGCCGAAGATCTTTGAAACGTTGCTGATGGAAAGATAAGACATGGAATCAACCTCGAGTTAGTGTGCACCCGCCAGCGCGCTATCTGATTTGCCGCGGTTGAAGAGTTGGATCAGCCCCATGAAGGACCAGGTAAGCAGGAAGGAGATGATGGTCAGCGAAGAGGCTTCGTAGGTCTTGTTTTGCCCGATGAGCGACATGTACGGGCCAAAGGCCTTGATGCCCACCAGGAAAGTGGCGATGGTGAACTCGCCGATGACCGTAGCCAGGGTGAGGAAGGCCCCGCCCAGGATGGCTACGCGCAGATTTGGAAAGATAACCTTGAAAAGGATTGTTGGCCAGCTTGCTCCCAAGCTTTGGGCGGCTTCCGTTAAAGAGCGGACGTCGATCGCTCCCAGCCCTGCATCCACCGAGCGGAACATGTATGGCAACGCCAACACCACGTAGGCGGCCACCAACAGGACGTTCGTCCCCGCATAGGTGTTGGTCAGGAAGAACGGCGCCCCGCTGAATACACGAATGAGGCCAAAAACCAACACGATGGCTGGAATGACGAAGGGCAACATGGTCAGGAACTCGATCATGCCGCGCAGTTTGGGCAGGCGCAGGCGGATCCAGTACGCGGTGGGGACCACCAGCAGAATGCTGACCAGGATGGTGAAGAACCCCACGATCAACGAGAAGGTGAAGGTGCGCCAGAAATTGATGTCGCTAAAGATGCGTTCATAGGCCAGGAAACTGAGCACATCTTTTTTCGCGCGCAGGGAGAAGAGGAAAGTGGAGGTCAGGGGCAGGATGAAATATAACGTTCCAATGAACATCCAAAACCAGGACCAGAAGACGCTGCGTTTCATTGCTTCAACCACCTCTCGCTCCTGCGGCGCAGGAAGTAATAGATGGTCATCATCACGCCCATCACCACCACCATGCCCAACGCCAGGGCATAGCCCAACCCGACATTATGCAGCACATCACCCTTGATCTGCGAGCCGATCAGGATGGTGATCAGATTGATAAAGCCGCCCGTCAGCGAAAGAGCCGTGGCATAGGCGCCGAAGGCATTGCCAAAGAGCAGGATCATCGTCCCGAGGATGGCGGGGGTCAGGATGGGCAGGGCCACCCGTGTCCAGTACTGGAAGGAAGTGGCGCCCAGGTTCTCAGCCGCCTCGCGCCATTCGCGGCGCAATCCATCCAGCGCGGGTGTGATCGTCAGAACCATCAAGGGAAATTGAAAATACATGTAAGTGAGTGACAACCCCCAGAAGCTGTACAGGCTGAAGCCTTTATCATACAGGTCGATGCCAAGCAGTTTCAGGAACACCGTGACCATGCCGATGCGGCCCAGAGTGGTGATGAAGGCAAAGGCCAGCGGTACACCCGCAAAGTTCGAGGCCACGCCCGAGAAGGTCAGCAGGGCCGAGCGCACCCAGCGCGGGAGCCCGCCCACCGTCACGGCGTACGCCATCAGGAATCCCAACAGACCGCCACCCAGAGCCGTGGTGAGACTGATGCGGATGGTGACCCAGTACGCGCCCAGAATGGATGGGTCCATCAGGTCAGCGAAATTCTTGAGCGTGAACTGTCCGTCGGAATCCTGGAAGCTACCAATCAGCAGGCGGAAAGAAGGCAGGGCAATGAAGAGGAATACAAACAGGAAAAACGGGATCACGCCCAGCCAGTCACGCCATGCCGATAGGGCGGGACGCGCCTGAGGCGCGTCCCGCTTGGTATTGACAGAATTGGAAATGGGATTACTTGACATCCGCGCCAACGACCGACATCCACTGGTCGGTGATCAACTGCTTGGCGGCAGAGATCTGATCGATGCTCGGGAAGGCGATCGGGGCATCGGTCTTGGGCAGCTTGGCGGCCAGGTCGGCGGGGATCACGCCGCGGGACTGCATGTCATTGTAGCGGATCGGGTGGCAGTAGCCCTTGAGCCAAACGTTCTGACCCTCGTCGCTGTAGAGGAATTCCATCCACAGCTTGGCGGCGTTGGGGTGCGGAGCATAGGCGGAGATGGCCTGGATGTAGATACCCGCGATGGAGCCGCTCTTGGGGATGACAACCTCGATGTTCGGGTTGCCAGCCAGGGCGTCGCGGTCGGCCAGGGCGCTGTAGTCCCAGCGCAGGATGACCGGGGTCTCACCAGAGGCCACAGTGGCCTGCTTGGCGATGACCGGGACGAAGTTCCCCGCGTCATTGACCTTCTTGAAGAAGTCGAGGCCAGCCTGGACATTGTCGAGCGAGCCGCCGTTGGCGATGGCCGCGGCGAAGACACTCATCTGAGCCTGGGCCGAAGCACGCGGGTCACCGGCGAGAGCAACCTGACCCTTGTACTCGGGCTTGAGCAGATCGGACCAATCCTGCGGAACGTTCTGGACCACGTCCTTGTTGACTTCGAAGGCCAACACACCGTAGTAGTCGCCGTACCAGTAGCCGTCAGGGTCCTTGGAGTCAGCGGGGATGCTGTCCCAGGTGGAGACCTTGTAGGGCTGGACGAGCTTCTCTTCGACGAGCTGCGGGCCGAAACCATAACCGACATCGATCACATCAGGAGCCTGCGGGCCCTTGTTGTCCTTGTTGGCCTTGATGGCTTCGATCTCATCGCCGGAACCCGCATCGGGGTTCAGTTCGTTGACTTCGATTCCATACTTGGCCTTGAAGGTCTCAATGGCTTCACCGTAATTGCACCAGTCGTGCGGCAGGGCGATGACGGTGAGGGTGCCTTCCGCCTTCGCGGCGGAGACCAGGTCATCTGCAGCGCCACCGGTGGTCTTCTGCCCGCCGCAGGCGGTCAGGACCATCGAAAGAACCACGAGCAGTGACAGGATGAAGAACAGGGTCTTTCGTTGCATTCTCATTCTCTCCTTTTGGATTTGTATAGAGGAGCTATCTCCTCTGTTGTTAACAATTATATATCCGATTCAAAAAACGGATTGAAGCAAATATTTAACGGTCCGTTGTCATTTGATTAAAGTCTGGATGACCCAGTAGGTTCCAGCCGCCAGCAGTGCGCTGGCTGGAATAGTCACGATCCACGCCATGAGAATGTCGCCCGCCACGCTCCAACGGACCTTGCCCAACCGCTCGGAGGACCCCACACCGATGATGGCAGAACTGACCACCTGTGAGGTGCTGACCGGCGCTCCCAACAAGGACGCCATGATGATGACCAGAGCCGAAGTCAATTGGGTCGAGAAGCTGTGCACAGGGCGGATCTTGAAGAACTTACTGCCCAAGGTGCGAATCAACCTCCACCCTCCCAGGCCGGTTCCCAATGCGATGGCAAAAGCACTGGCCAATACCACCCAGGTCTGAACTTTAAAACTGGATAGTCCTCCGCCAATGACAAGGCTTAAAGTAATGACACCCATCGTCTTTTGGGCGTCATTGGCCCCATGGCTGAGCGCCATGCTGACAGCAGTTACGAATTGGCCGCCTTTGAAAAACTCATTGATGCGCGGGGACGCAGCCTGCGCAAGAAACAAGATGATACGCATGATCAGGAAGCCCAATAAAAAGCTTAGCAATGGGACCAGAAAAAGCGCTGCCAGCACCTTGATCAACCCCGGCACTTTGATCGCGGTCAACCCGGCGCTGATACCCACGGCACCGATTAGGCCGCCGATCAAGGCATGAGATGAACTGCCCGGCAATCCAAAGAACCAGACAATCGTATTCCAGGTAATGGCACCCACCAGGCAGGCTATCATCACCCGCAGGGTTAGGATACTCGCATCCACCACATCGTTACCAATGGTCTTGGCTACCACTACACCGAACAAGAATGGACCGAAGAATTCAGCAAGGGCGGTAATCGTCAATGCAGTCCGCGGCGAGAAGGCACGCGAAGAGATCATGGTGGCGACGATGTTGCTCGAGTCGCGCATGCCGTTCAGGAAGCCGAATAGCAACGCCAACCCGATGACGATGATCAATTCCTGAGACATTCCGCCTCGTTAGGTCTTCTTGACCACGATGTCAGCGATCACGTTGGCGGCGTCGTCCCCGCGGTCGGCCGCATTGGACAAGTGGCGATACACCTCACGCATCTTCAACATCTCGACCACGTGATGGACATCCTCAGGTCCGCTGAACAGGTCGGCCACCGCTTCGCGATAGACGGCTTCCACACGGTTTTCCAATGCCTTGGCGCGCTGGGCGTGGTCAATGGCCACGCCGGGATTCTTCTGAAGACGCAGCACGGCCTGGTAGATCTCGTAGGAAGCATCCTTGAGCAGGGACGCAATCCGCAGCATATATGGGCTGGGCTTGACGTTCAGGATGACCATTTCACTAACTGTGCTGTCAGCGTAATCGACCACATCATCGATGGTGCGAGACAGGGTAAAGATATCCTCCCGGTCGAAGGGCGTGACAAAGGTGCGGTTCAACTCGTCGATCAGGATGCGACGCACCTCATCCGCCTCTTTTTCCTTGAGAGCCAGTTGCTGCGCAATCTCAGAATCCTCGGTTTCGAGATACTTCACCAGTAGTTTCAAACCCTCATGCGTGATAAATGCCTGTTCCTGGATGAGCGAGTAGAAGACCTCCTCGCGCTTTTTAAATAGGCCGAACATGGATTACCTCATAGTTGGGATATACGAAAAATCGTTAACGGGTTGTTAATATACCACCGAACCATGAAAGAAAAGTGATTGAAATCGTACGCTTTTCAACTCTGCCAATCGAGATGGATCACGGATCCGATTAAGACGACCTTCCAGCCCGCTTCACCAACGCGATCAAGTCTTGAACTTCGGAATAGAAGGAAAAACCGAACAGTAAAATGGACAACGCCCCCACGCCGACATCCTTCCAGGCACCAGACTGAATTCCCCTGACAAGGACGAAGACTCCACCCGCCACGAGGAGCAGGGCCGAAAACAGCAAGAAGATCTGCCCCGTAACCTGCAGCCAAAGCGGTCGGTGAAGTCGCTGTTCATGGTGCCAGGTGCGAGATGAATACACGCTGACGTTATGGCGCTCGCAGATCAACCAATCTGTGCCGAAGTGGATCTGCGGGCTATTGGCGCATTGATCGCGCAGGTCGGCCATTGCCTTCCGCGAAAGGTTCTTATTCAGATAGAGCCGTGCCCACTGCCCCTGCGGGTCGGCGGAAAATTTCCATACACGAACACGATGATGAGCCTCAAGGAAACGCAGGGCGGGCATCAGATCGTCGCAGGTCACATCCTGCCAGGTCTCTTGATTCAGTCCATTGGTCATGGGGCAATTCTACTGGAGATCAATTGACGTACAATAGTGCATTGGTTGCAATTTTCACATCCAAAGGAGAAGCTCGTGAACACTCCCATCCTGCCCACCTGCCCTGCCTGCAAACAGACCGACCAGGTTCAGAAGGTGACCAGCACTTATGGCATGAATACCAAAGAATGGTACGAGGCACGTACCAGCACCGACGCAGATGGTCACACGCACACCTATCACGAAAAGCATGAGGCCCACACCTCGCTGGGACTCCGCCTCAAGCCGCCGCAACAGCCCGCAGGTCCCACCCACCCCGGGCTGTGGTATGGGATCGGGGTGGTCTTCTTCTTTTTCATCTGCTCGATGCTCTTTCCCTTGCTTTTGATTCCGTTTTCTTTGATCCTCCCGTTCGTAGGCGCGACCTCCTTCCTGCCCGATATTTCGGGTGTGCCTACATGGGTCGTCTCCATCATCGTTTTCGGCGGTGCGGGTCTGTGCGGAGTGGTTGTCGTCGTCGCCTTGCTGGCCTGGCTGGGAGTCAAAGTAAAGCAACGTTTCGACCGTGACCTGGCTAATTACAAATCAAAAAAAGCCGTGTATGACAACGAGGATCAGCCGCGCTGGCAGCGCGCTATGGAGCGCTGGAATCAACTTTACTACTGCATGCGCGACGAGACGGTTTTCATCCCCGCCGAGAACAGGGCTATCAAAGTGGATGATATGGAAAAATATGTCTACGATCCCTTATTCAGGAGTCTGGCTTGAGCATCCAACGTGCCTATAACGAATGGTCCGAAAACTATGACGTGGATGAAAACCTGACCCGCGACCTCGACGCACGCATCACGCATGAGGTGCTGGGTGGAAGGCATTTTAGGTCCATCCTGGAAACTGGATGTGGCACGGGAAAAAACACCGTCTTCTTTGCCCAGATCGCAGATTCGGTCCACGCGCTGGATTTCTCGCAGGGCATGATCGAGAAGGCCAGGCAGAAGGTCCAGGCGGGGAACGTCCGCTTCGAGCAAGCCGACCTGACCCGGCCCTGGCCCTGCCCCGATTCTGCCTACGACTTGATCTCCTGCAACCTCGTATTGGAACACATCGCGAATTTATCTCATATCTTCGCTGAGGCCGCGCGGACGCTTGCGCCACAGGGCCGTTTCCTTATCAATGAGTTACATCCTTTCAAGCAATACCGTGGAACAAAGGCTCGCTTCGGGCATGGAGGGGAAACTGTCGAAGTGGATGCCTTCGTGCATCACATCTCAGAATTTCTTCATATAGCGGAAACTCATGGGCTGCCTCTGGTCCGCTTTGACGAATATTGGCACGAGGCAGATTCCGATAAGCCGCCGCGTATCGTATCCTTTTTGTTTGAAAGGATATAACCCGGCAATCAAGCCGTGAAATCCTGACGCTTTCCGAATCTCCGACTTTGCATTATTGAAAATTCGTTGATATTTTTTTGCAAGGTTTAAAACTCGAAAGGGTGCTATAGTTTTTGTAAGAACATCCGATAAAGGCAAAACCGGTGAAAGCCGGCGACGCAAAGCCATGGGTCTACCGTCACACAAGTGACCACGATCGCCAGGCCGCCGAAGATGACCAAGGGTGACTCTTTGGTGCTTCAGCCTGGCTTGTTTAAGCCAGGCTGTTTTATTCGGATGGCTTATCACCCTACCAGTGCGGGCCCGTCAATGAGCGAGCCTCGCAACAAGGAGAAAAGCCATGTTTCGCAACTTGAAAGTCCTCCTATTTGTTCTGGCCATCATGATCGTGGCGGCAGGCGCCTATGCTTTTGCGGCCTCGAACACCGTGCCAGACAGTGCAGCCGGTTACAAAGCCAACGTGGTGCCCGGCTACACGGTGAGTAACATCGTCTACGACCTGGATGCCACGGACCCAACCCTTGTCGACGCCATCACCTTTGACATTGCCCCCACCAGCGGGACGGTGGTGGCCGCTACAGTTAAGGTCCAAACGGCATCTGGCGGTGCCTGGACCGATTGCACGCTTGTGGCGGGCGTCGCTCCATCCATGGACGTTACCTGCACCTATGGATCACTGCAGGTAGCCGACGTCACGGCCTTGAACATTGTGGCCAGCAGCAGCGCGGACCCGGCCCCATAACAGCATTCGTGGAAACTGTGCAGGCCGGGCTTGGCCCGGCCTGCACCTGGACCCACTCCATATGAAATCTTCGCCGCGATGGTCTGCCATTTTCCTGGACCTGCTTCTTTTGTCAGGATTGGTAGTGATATGGGTGGCTTTCGCCCCCATCCGCATCGGCGGACAGGCTGCATACGTCATCGTAAACGGCGTCAGCATGGAACCAGGTTATCACAGCGGGGATCTGGTCATTATTCACAAGGCACAATCCTATCAAGTGGGGAATGTAGTTACCTATCGCGATCCCGAAATGGGTGCTTACGTAATTCACCGCATCATCGAGGACCAGCAGAATTATTTCATTCTAAAAGGCGACAATAACTCCTGGCTAGACGCCTATCATCCCACACAGAGTGAAATTATCGGTCGACAATGGATCTATGTACCTAAATTCGGCAAGCTCATGCAATGGCTTCGCACGCCACTCAACCTATCCCTTGCCACCGTCATCCTGGGAGTATTTCTTATGGCAGACATGATCATCAAGCCGACTTCAGTTCAGGGTAAAAAAAAGCAGGCCACCGCCTCGGAAGGACTACTGGAAGGCGCGTTCTACCTCCTGGGCTTTTTGTTTCTAGGATTCCTCGGCTTGTCCATCTTTGCATTCACCCAGCCTGCTACACGCGCAGCCGAGAATATCTCATACCAGCAAGAAAGTAATTATTTCTATTCTGCGGCGGGAACGCCTGGTGTCTACGACGCCGAGACAGTGCGTAGCGGGGAACCGATCTTTCCAAAACTAACCTGTTTTCTCAACGTCGGATTCAATTACAACTTGTTGGGAAATCAATTCCAGAATATCCTGGGCAGCCAGAAAATGTATGCCCGCATTCTGGATGAACAAAGCGGATGGCAGCGCACCATTCCAATGACCGCCGCAGCTACATTCACAGGTAATTCTTTTTTTGCGGTGGCTCCACTGGACCTGTGTCAGTTGACGTCACTGGTCACCATGGTGGAAAAAGAAACAGGTTTACGTGCCAGCGCATACACCGTCGAGATCGTGAATGAAATCACCTTCACTGCCCTGGCAGAGGGACAGACCATTGCTGGAACATCCGCCCCTGCCCTGGTCTTCAAATTCGATAAAGTACATCTCTACCTTGCCAACACCGATCCCAATTCGGACCCAATGCATATCACCCAGCAAGGCACGGCCGCCAACACAAACCTCGAGGCAAATACCATCTCATTTTTAGGCTTGCACCCCACCGTAAATTCCCTGCGAGCATTGGGCGCATTGGGATTGGGGCTCTCGCTTCTTGGCTTGTTGTTCCTGGGCTGGATCGCCATCAGCGCAGCCCGAAAGAACGAGGAAATGCTCATCCGTCTACGCTACAGTTCGTTATTGATGGATGTATACGAGCGCGGCTTGGATGCAACTCTGCCCGTGATCGATGTGACCACCATCGACGATCTGGCCAGGATGGCTGAGCGGCAGAACACAATGATCATGCACATGAGGTTGAATTTCCTCCATTTCTACCTGGTCCAAAATAATGGGGCGATGTACCGTTATGTATTGAGCACCGGGAAAAGGGGGATTCCCGACAAAGAGTCTGTTTCTCAAGAGATATTTGGATTCATCCCTGAAAAGGATGAGGTTGACTACGATATCAACCAATTCATCCCTTGGGAAACGACTGGCCAAACGGTCGAAATCGGGCCATACAGTGTGAACAATCAGAATGCCACAGAGACCAGAATGTTGGGAAAGATCAAACTATGAGGAGTTCCTTCTTCCGTCCCATTCTCTTTGGCCTGTTTATGCTCGTCATCGTCAGTACGGCCACAGCATTTGCAGCAGGGATATCGGTATCCTCCTCCAATGTGGACGGACGGTCCATTGCAGTTACCGCCGAGGACCTGAAGCCATCAGCATGTGAGGGAATCCTCCTGGCTCACGTCGTCAGTGGATCGGGCACATTTACAGGCACAAGCGGGAATGATCTGATCATCGGGAGTCCCAATGCGGATTTTATCGATGGTCAAGGCGGAGATGACTGCATTCTCGGTGGAGGTGGGGACGATACCCTTCTAGGTAACGATGGCACCGATATTTGCCTGGGCAATCAAGGCAACGATGTTTTTACGAACTGCGAGATGGAAGAACAATAAAATGTCCCTGGCGGCGGGTAAGGCTACAAATCCCTCCGCTTGCGTTTGAACATGTGCAGTCAAGATAATGAAATTTAGAGAAAATCAGGATTCCATAAGACATCCCTGCACCAAAGGGGTGGGCTGGTATATAATTTAGGGAGAAATGGAGATATCCCTGAAAATCCTTTATGGCTAAGATCCTGATTGCAGACGACGATAAAGACGCGACCATGCTTGTGGAAAGCATGCTGAAGGGAGAGGGTTATGAATTGTTCAGCACCAATGACAGCCGCCAGGTATTGGACCTGGCTCAGCAGATTCGCCCTGATCTGATCCTGCTCGACTTGGCCATGCCCGAACCGACGGGATTTCAAATCTGCCGTGCACTGCGGGAAGACCCCTCCTTTTTCATGACCCCCATCGTGATCGTCACTGCCCTGGGTGACCGCGACAGCTTTGTGGTGGCCTTCGGCGCAGGCGCGGACGGATATCTCATCAAGCCTGTGCTGGTTGAGAAACTCCGTTCCACAGTGGCGAGTCTCATCAGCCATCATCACAAATAATTGACAGTCTGGTCGGCGCATTTGAGGGATTTCCATCTTGCCTTCCAAATTCTTTAATTGTATGATTATAGGCAACGTAAAATAGTCAGCATTAGCAAATGTGGAGATCACTTATGGCTAAAGTATTAATCGTGGACGACGACAAGGAAACCATCAGCTTATTGGAGCGGATCGTGGCGATCAAGGGGCATCAACCCTCATCAGCGACCAACAGTGTGAGCGCTGTGGAAGCTGCCCATTCCATCAATCCTGACGTCATCCTGATGGATATTTTGATGCCTGAGGTCAATGGTATTCAGTTGTGCAAAATCTTCAAGGCCATCCCCACCCTCAAGCATATCCCGATCATCATCGTTTCTGCACTGAACGACGCGGGCAGCCAACGTGACGCCATGAACTCAGGTGCGAGCGATTTCATGTCCAAGCCTGTCAGTGCTGACATACTCGCCCAGAAGATCCAAAACCTGGTGGCTACCGCCTGATCCCCCACCCTGGCAGTTCCCGCCCCCGACCTATGTCGGGGGCGTTTTTATCGGAGGCAGGACAATCGTCACAACCAAAGGGGATGAATGCGCGTTGTCGTACGAGAAAAACGTCACTATAGTGGGGGAAAATCCAATTGCAGGCAGGTTGCCATGTCTCATACCACCTTGAAATCTGGCTATACAGAACTTGTAGACCGTTTGAACCGTTTCCCGCAGGGGGCGCCGCCTTCCGAGAGCCTCTACAAGATCCTGCAGCTGCTGTTCAGCGAGCGCGAGGCGGGATTGGTGGCACTGCTGCCCATCAAGCCGTTCACCGCAGAACAGGCCAGCCGCGCCTGGAAAATGAACCTGACCGAGACGCGCAAGGTGCTGGACGGACTCTCCAGCCGTGCCATCCTGCTGGACATGGAGCAACACGGACAGACCACCTACGTGCTCCCGCCGCCGATGGCGGGTTTCTTTGAGTTTTCGATGATGCGCCTGCGCGATGACGTGGACCCGCAGGTGTTGGGTGAACTCTTCTACCAATACCTGAACGTGGAAGAAGAGTTCATTCGTGCGTTGTTCGTCAACGGCGAAACACAGCTCGGGCGGACCTTCGTCCAGGAGCCGATGTTATCGGAAGACAATGCCCTGCACGTGCTGGATTACGAACTCGCCAGCGAGGTCATTCAAACCGCCATCCATCGCGGCGTTGGGATGTGTTACTGCCGTCACAAGATGAGTCACCTGGACCGCGCCTGCCTCGCTCCGATGGATATCTGCATGACCTTTGGTGGTACCGCCCAATCGCTGACCCATCATGGCTATGCACGCGAGATCGATGCCAAAGAAGGCATGGATTTGCTGCAGGAAGCCTATGAAAACGGACTGGTGCAGTTCGGTGAGAATGTGCGTCAGGGTGTCAGTTTCATCTGCAATTGCTGCGGGTGCTGCTGCGAGGCCATGATTGCCGCGCGTAAGTTCGGCGTGCTGAACCCGATCCATACGACCAACTTCCTGCCTGCCATCGATGAGACCTACTGCAACGGCTGCGGGAAATGTGTCACGGCCTGCCCCATCGAGGCCATGAGTCTGGTCTCGACCAACGATCCGCATCGCCCGAAGATGAAGAAGGCCAAGGTGGACGAGAATGTCTGTCTGGGCTGCGGGGTATGCGTCCGCCAGTGCGACAAGGGCAGCCTGTCGCTGCGAGAACGTGCCCAACGTGTGATCACCCCCGTCAACTCGGTGCATCGCGTGGTGATGATGGCCGTCGAGCGCGGCGGACTCGAGGACCTGATCTTCGACAACCGCACCATGTGGAATCACCGCGCGATGGCGGCTGTGCTGGGAGCCGTGCTGCGCCTGCCGCCTGTCCAGCGGACACTCGCCAGCCAGCAGGTCAAATCACGGTATTTGGAATATCTCATCACCCGTTTCGCGAGTTAATCACCATCATCGAAAAATCCCGCTGCCGAGACGTGGAGAATGTTCAAAAAAATCTGCGTCTTGACGGTTCGATTCCCGTTCGTCCCTTTCTTCGGTACAATCAGGCCATGCCCATCTCCCCCATTTACTCCAGAACCCTCCAGATTCCCGCCTCGGCCATCGACGAGAACGGACACGTCAATAACGTCACCTACGTGCAGTGGATGCAGGATATCGCTGTCGAGCACTACGCTGCCATCGGCGGGATCCAGGCTCAGGGTCCCAACGCGACCTGGGTGGTGCGCGAGCACAAGATCGAATATCTGCTGCCCGCCTTCGAGGGCGAGGAGATCGAGATCCGTACCTGGATCGAAGACATCCGCCGCGTGCGGTCCTTGCGCAAGTATGAATTTGTACGGAAAGGGGATGGGAAAATATTGGTGAAGGGTGAAACCGACTGGGTCTTCGTCGATACAAAGACGGGCCGTCCGCTGGCGATTCCCGAAGAAGTGACAAAAGTTTTCGAAAATCCTTCGTCCTGAGCAGAGGACGAAACGCATAACGCGAGGTCCGAAGTCGAAGGACATTTTTCAGCGTGACTACATTTCCATCAATCTCTCATACACCTTCAATAGTTTCTTCTGCGATTCGTGCCAGGTGAACTTCGTCAGCGCGCGCTCCGAGGCGGATTGCGCCAGGTGTTGCGAAAGCTCAAAATCGTCCAGCAAGGCCAGGGCCTGACGCGCCAGATCGTCGGGATCGTTGGGTGAGAAGAGCAGCGCGTCCACATCTTCGCGGACCAGCTCGCGCACGATGGGCATGTTCGAAGCCAGCAGCGGACGGGCGGCGGCCATGTATTCCAACACCTTAATCGGGCAGGCGCCCTGCGTCACGTTGCGGTCGTTGAGCCCCAGCGGGGCGACACACAGGTCAGTCTCCGCGATCAGCGCGGGGATGTCGTGATGCGGCACCGCGGGCAGAACGGTGACGTGCTCCTCGACGCCCAGTTTGCGGATCTGCTTGGCCAGCAGCTTGCGCTGACGGGACCGTCCGCGCCCGATGATCTTTAACTGGGCGGGCTGTTTCTCCAGGATCTTCGGCAAAGCCTTGACCACCACGTCCAATCCCTGCCAATCGGCCAGGGTGCCGATGTACAGCAGCGTGGGGATGCGCCCATCGCGGGCTGGCAGGGGCGTGGGGGAAAAGTCCGAGGGGCTGACCCCGTTCGGGATAACGGTCACCCGCCCGCGGTCCAGGCCGAGCGAGGCGATGTAGTCACGGGTCACGCGCGAGGGGCAGATGATCGCGTCGCTCAGGTGCAGGGTCGCGATCTCCTGTTCCTTGATCTTGGCCAGCAGCGCGGAATCCAGCCCAGGGTAATGGTATTTCAGCTCAATGGACGGCAGGCCGTTGACCTCGAAGAGCGTCTTGTACCCGTGACGTTTTTTCTGTCCCGCCAGGTGGAAGCCGTCCCACACGTTGCGATAGTGGACCACGTCGTAGTCGGGGTGCAGGGCCACGTGTGCCGATACCGCCCTGCCGAAGTGCACGGCCCGTGCCAGGAAGTTCTGCGTCAGGTCCTGTGAGATGCGGGTGACGCGCGCGCCCGCGATAGTATCAACGGTGGGTAGAAGCCCATCGTTGGGCGTGATAAGATGCACGTCGAAATTGGCGTTGACGAGACCATGGATATTGTGCAAAATATGCGTCGAGGCCCCCTTGGGGCTTGGTACAATATCGAAGGCAGTATAGAGAACTTTAGGCATCAGTAAATTATAAGACAGGAAGCCAGAGGAGAGAGCATGGAAATCTTGCTATGCGGCGGCGGCATTTTTGTCATCGTCATGCTGGTCATCTTTTTTTATTTGTTGAACACCGCGCGGAAGAAGGTCCCCAGCGCGGGCGCGTTCGGGAAAAAGAATTACGCGCCTGTCTACATTTCCCTGGCCGATAAACCCATGTCCATCCTGCAAGGGATGAATCGCCTGAAAACCGAGGTGCAGCGCACCGAAACCGCAGGCGACAAGTGGCGCTGGATTCCCATGCTGATCTTCTTTGCGGGCATCGGCCTGGCGCTGATCGATGTGCTGCTGCTCCTGCTGGGCTACTTTTCGCTGATCTTCTCTGCGGGCGGGCTGGCCCTGTGGGTCGCCGCCATCGTGATGGCACGCGGCATTCGACGCAGCGACTCGCTGGATTTCTCCCCCCGTTACGAAAGCCTGAAACACATCCTCTACACCCTGCGCGATGACCTGCGGCCTGGTTCCACCTTCCTGGGTCACCTCGACCTGACAGGTTCCATGCTGCCCACCAAGGTGGCGCGCTCGGCCAAGGACACACAGAATCGCACCACCAACTATTACCGCGACGAGTGGCTGTCGCTCAAGGCCAAACTCTACGACGGCAATGTGCTGCGCGTCTCGGCCGTGCAGAAATCCAAGAAGCGCGCCTCCTACACCAAGCGCAGCCGCATCAGCGGCAAGTACAAGCTGAAGCCCGAAAAGTTCAAGGGTAGCGCACAGGACCTGAAGGTGCGCATCGTGATCAACCCCGAGTTGTACCAGGTCGGGTCCAGCCCCATTCTCCGCCACGGGCAGAACGTGGGCAAATACACCATCACCGAATTCAGCACCGAAGGCGGCATCATCAACCTGAGCGCCAGTTCCCCCTTCGAAGAAGTGGAACACGAACACATCCTTAACGTCATCCATTCCGCATATTCTCTTTTAGAGCGAAAGGCCGCATAAATGAGCAAAAAGATCATCCCTTTTGTAGTAGCCATCGTATTGAGTTGTCTCGTCATGGCCGTGGCGGGCGTGTTTTCCTTTAGTGGACTGATCACCGCTGAAAAGTTCGGCGACCGCCTCGTGTGGTCCCAGCCGTATAGCACGGCCGAAAGCATGAAGGTCATCGACCTGACGGGCGATGGTCAGGATGAACTATTCCTCCAGAACACGGACAACGTCAGCGTGTTGGACGGCACGGGCAACTCGTTGTGGAATTTTAGTTACTCCTCGCCGAAAACCACCCTCGGGGATGTGAACAAGGACGGCATCGAGGATATCGTCGTGTACTATGTTGGCACGGGCATGTCGGTGGATGTCATCAGCAAGGGACAGGTCCACCCGCTGGCGCAGGCGCTCGACATCGGCTTCCCCTCGCGCGTGGCGGTCATCCGCTTCGCGTCTGGATCCCAGATCGTGCTCGGTGACAATACAGGCGGAGTCCTGTCCCTGGGCCTGGACGGCCAGCCGCGCTGGAGCGCGACCGTCGGCAGCGAGGAAATGCGCGGCATGGACGATGCACTGATCGGCGGCCAGCCTAATGTGGCCGTCGCCACCCATGACGGGTCCATCGGCGTGTACGACGCCCAGGGAAACGCCATCTGGACTCACTCGCAGGAGCAATTGCGCCGCATGCGCGCCTTCGACCTGAACGGCGACGGCAATAGCGAGGTCATCACAGGCGGCGAGTATGGCGCGTTCTTCATCTACAGCGCCGTGGACGGCTCCGTGCTGTTCAACAAATCGCTTGGCCAGCCCATCAGCGAAGTCCGCACCGTGGAGTTGAACGGCGACCCTTCCTCGCGCGAGATCGTGGTCGGCGGCAAGGATGGCGGCGTGTGGGCCTTCTCCTTCGATGGGACCACCGCCCATCAGCTGTGGTCGGGCTCCCTCTCGGATAAAGTCACCGAGATCGCGGGCCTCGACATCGACCAGGACGGCAAGGAAGAGGCCGTGCTCGGCGACGACTCGGGCCAGGTGGCGATCTTCAACGCCAGCGGATCGCGCTTCAACCTGTCCTCGCACTCGACGGGCATCACCCGCATCGACATCGGCAAATTGGGCGGCGACCGCTACGTGGTCATCGCCGACGGCAGCCAGGTGAGCACCAATAAGGTCAATTTCAACTCCATCCCTGGCTTCCAGTTCACGCCGCTGCTGGTGGGATTGATCCTCTCGGGCGTAATGCTGATCATCGCGGCCATCCTGGCTTCGATCCCGCCCAAGCCCGAGATGAAAGTCGCCTTCCAGGACAAGAGTCGCGAATCGCTCGAAGCCGAACGCCGTATGCTCAAGGAATCCATCGCCGACGTGGAACGCCTGCGCAAATCAGGCGAGATGACGGGCGAAGCCTACCTGGCGCGCCTCAAGCGCCTGCGCGCCGACCTGGCGGACAATGAAGCCGCTTTCAAGACGGCGGGCTTCCAGATCCGCGTGGAGACCTTCAAGTGCCCCAACTGTGGCGGCACCCTCGAGCTTGGCATGGACAAGTGCGAGTACTGCGGACAGGTCATCCTCTCGTAGGGCAACTCGTCCAATCTTGGCTTAAATAAAAAACGCGCTCCTTTCGGAGCGCGTTTTACTTTGACTATCCTTGGACTACTGCACGTTGAACTGCTGCTCGCCGACCTTGACGCTGTCCATGTAGATCTCGACCTTGTACTGCGCCGCAGGGAAACCCGAGGGGTCCGTGCTGGAGATGTTGGCATACAACGTGCTTTCACCGTTATAGCTGTAATCGCTGGTCGTGAAGGGCGTGTTCGGGTCCTGACCCTCCACGTTCAACGCGTACCATTTGATCTCGAACTGCGTGCCGTTTTCCATCTGATTGACGTCGAAGAAGACGTAGATGTCATCGGTGGGCGCAAAGGTGGTGGTCTTGTTATCACCGTTCTCGTCGTTGGCCATGTAGATGTTGGAAATGCCAGCGGGCGCACTCGTAAAGGATCCGCAGGCCAGCGTGGAAAGGACCAGGGCCAGGAGGGCCGTCAGGATAAACCATTTTTTATTCATTGCATTCTCCTATTAATTGAGTTGGTAAGGTGCGGCGATTATACGAGATTCATCCAGAATGTGTCTCACCCTTAAGGACCAATTGTGCAGTCCTTTAGGAGATTTCGATGTAAATACGTTTGTTGATGGCGCCTTTGCTTTTGTAATCGACCACACGCACCGAGCCGACCTCACTGGTGTTCGCCACGTGCGTGCCGCCGTCGGCTTGCAGGTCGAGGCCCGCGATCTCCACCGTGCGGACGAAGGCGATGCCCTCGGGCAGCAGGTTGATCTTGGTGCGGATCAGGTCGGGGATCTGAAAGGCTTCCTCGCGCGGCAGGATGTTCACCCGCACCTCGCGCGCCGCGGCGATCTCCTTGTTGACCGCCGCCTCGATCTCGCGCACCAGTTCCCCGCGCATGGTCTCGAACTCGAAGTCCATACGACCCTTGAGTGGCTCCATGTCGCCGCCCGTCACCAGCGCACCATAATCGCGGAAGACCGTCCCGCACAGGATATGCAGCGCAGTGTGGGTACGCATCAACTGATAGCGCCGCTCCCAATCCAGAGTCCCGTGCGCAGACGCGCCCGCCGCAGGCAGCGGCGCCGTCCCACCGAGGAAGTGCAGCACATCCTCGCCCTGCTTCTTGACCTTGCCCACGGGGTAATCCACCCCGTCCACACGCAGCACGCCAAAGTCACAGGGCTGGCCGCCTCCGCCCGGGTAGAAGGCGGAACGGTCCAAAGTCACAGTACGCGCTTCGGGGTCCACGGCAATCACGCGTGCATCGAACTCGCGCAGGGTCGCATCAGTTTGGTACAGCAGGTCGGTCATCGTTCCTCCAGGGCGAATTTTTACTATTATAGTCGCACAACAAGCGGTAAAATTCAACTAACCAAGCGAGGACCCCATGGAGCAAAAGATCACCTTCAACGGCAAGACCTATGACAGCCTGGAGCAGATGCCGCCCAACGTCCGCCAGGCATACGAGTCGGTCATGCAAGTGCTGGCCGACAAGAACCAGAACGGCGTGCCTGATCTCTTCGAGGGCACAATCAATGCCCAGGCAACGAACGCCCGCATTGTCTTCAATGGGCAGGCCTATGAACATATCGACCAGTTGCCTCCCGAAGCGCGCGAAAAATACGAAAAGGTCATGGGCCAATGGGATAAGGACCACAACGGCATCCCCGACTTCGCCGAGCGGATCGCATCGATAGGCCTGCCCTCCGCGCCCGCCTCGACCTCCAGCCTGCCCCCGTCTGAGCCGACCTTTTCCCAGTCCACAGCCATCCCCGTTTCCCCGTCCGCGCCCAACCTCGAGCCCGAGCAGACGGGGCTGCGCTTCGGTATCCTGGCGGTCATGTTGCTGGCCCTGCTCTGCATGGGCGGACTTGCGTTGTGGTTCCTGTCCACACAGTTGCTTTGAGTCAAACTCTTGCTTGAGATTAGTGTTTGATTAGAATTTCACAACCTGCTTGACTTCACGTCACAAATTTTGTATAGTAATTTTCGGTCTAACCTACGGCACGGCCCGCCATTGGCTGGTGTGCCGTTTTTGTGTCAATATCTTCTTATCAAGGAGAGCCAATGATTCGAGTCAACGGTCTCACCAAGGATTATGGAAGCCGACGGGCGGTGGATCAAATCACCTTCGACGCCCAACAGGGAGAAATTCTCGGGTTCCTTGGGCCGAACGGTGCAGGTAAAACCACCACCATGCGCATCCTTACTGGGTACATGCCCCCCACCGATGGCGAAGCCATCGTGGCGGGCTACGACGTGGTTGAGGAATCCCTCGAGGCACGCCGCCGCGTGGGATATCTCCCTGAAACCGTCCCGCTGTACACCGACATGTCGGTCTTCGAATACCTCAAGTACATGGGTGACCTGCGTCACCTGCCCGACGTGGAAGACCGCGTGGATGAGGTGTTGGAAAAGGTCGGGCTGGCTGACCGCGCCGACGGGATGATCCACAACCTGTCCAAAGGCATGCGCCAACGCGTGGGATTGGCCCAGGCGCTGCTGCACCGCCCCGAGGTCCTGATCCTCGACGAGCCGACCATCGGCCTCGACCCAGGCCAGGTGGTGGAGGTCCGCAAGCTGATCCGCGAGATCGGCAAGGAACGCACTGTCCTGCTTTCCACACACATTCTGAGCGAGGCCCAGAACATCTGTGACCGCGTGCTCATCATCAACAAGGGCCGCATCGTGGCCGAGGACACGCCCGAGAAACTACAGGCCCGCCTGTTGGGCGCGGAACGCGTGATGCTGCGCGTGCGCGGCGAGACCGACGATCTGCCCTTCGTGATCGAGAAGGTCAAGGGCGTGCAAAGCGTGGACGTCAAAGAGGAAGGCCTGGTCGAGTTCCAGTTCGCGCCCGGGCAGGATATCCGCCCCGAGGTGGCCAAGGCCGTCATCAGCGAAGGCTATGACCTGCTGGAAATGCGTCCGCTGGGCATGAGCCTGGAAGAGATCTTCCTTGAGTTGACCAATACCGAGCGCAATCCCGAGCAAGGTGCCAAATGAAAACCATATGGACCATCGCCAAGCGCGAATATAACCAGTATTTCAACAGTCCCATCGCCTATGTGGTCATGTTCATGATCATGCTGGTGTTGGGCATCATCTTTGCCATCGTCGTCCGCAGTTCGATCGATCAGGCCATGCAGATGCAGGCCTTCGGTGCACCTGCTACCGCCCCCGATAACTCGCCCATCACGGGCAATCTGGCCTTCCTATTGGTCTTCTCCGTTCCCGCGCTGACCATGCGCCTCGTCTCGGATGAGACTCGCATGGGCACCATGGAACTGCTGCTGACCGCCCCCGTCCGCGATTGGGAGCTGATCGTGGGCAAGTGGCTGGGCGCCTTCCTGTTCATCCTCACCATCGCAGCCCTGACCCTGGTCTTCCCCCTCATGCTGACCTTCCAGATCAACAACGGCCTGGACCCGAAGCAGTTGATCTCCTCGTACCTGGGTATCATGTTCGTGGCGGCAGCCTTCCTCGGCATGGGCGTCGGCATCTCATCGATGTTCAGCAACCAGATCGCGGCTTTCTTCCTGACCATGGCCGCCTTCATCTTCATGTGGTGGATGGTCGGTTTCCCTGCAGGCCTCGTCCAGGGCGGGACGAACCTCTTCCAGTATCTTGACATGAAGTCCCACTTCTACGATACCTTCAACATGGGCAAGATCATGTTGTCGGACATCGTGTATTACGTAAGCCTGACCGTGCTGGGCCTGTTCGTGGGCACCACGGCGGTCGAGATGCGGAGGTGGCGCTAATGGCTGACAAGAAGAACGTCCGCATCTATGCCCTGATCGCGGTGGGCGTGGCACTGGTGGCCTGTATCGCCGCCGTGGTCATTGCCCTGATGTTGGGATTGAACGTCCTTGGTTGGTTCACGCCGAAGAACATCGAACCGTGGAAACAGGGCCTCTGGTTCAGCGTAGCCTTCATTGGCATCGGTATCAGCCTGTATGGGATCCTTCAGCCTGACCAGGTCCGCCGCTTCCTCTCGGGACGCCAGGCGCGTTACGGCTCGAACTCGCTGATCCTGCTAGTCGCCCTGCTCGGCATTATTGTGATGGTCAACTTGTTGGCGTTCCAAAACCCCATCACCGTGGCGGATATGACCGCGAACAAGTCTCACACCCTCGCTCCCGAGACCCTGCAATTGCTGGCCAGCCTGCCCGAGAAGGTGGAAGCCACGGCTTACTTCACGGCCAATGCCTCCACTTCACAGGCCAGTGAAATATTGACCAACTTCAAGGCAAACAGCAATGGCAAATTCGACTTCCGTTTTGCCGACCCCGACTCAGATCCCATCACGGTCCGCGATGCGGGCATCACAGGCGACGGCAAGATCCTGCTCACCCTGGGTGACCGCAAGGAAGTGGCTTCCTATGCCGACGAGACCGAGCTGGTACGCGCGCTGAACCGCCTGGTCCACCCAGGCACGCGTGTGGTGTACTTCCTGAGCGGACACGGCGAAGCTGATATCACCGCCACAGGCGACGTCGCCTTGAGCGTGGCCAAGGCTGCACTCGAAGGCAAGAATTATACGGTCCAATCGCTCAACCTGCTGACCGAAAACAAAATTCCCGACGATGCGCTGGCCATTATCATCGCGGGGCCGCTCAAACCCGTCTCCGCACAGGAAGTGGACCTGCTCAAGAAATTCGTCGCGAACGGCGGTGGACTGGTCGTCGCCGAGGACCCGACCCCGATCACCCAATTCGGTAATTCCCCCGATCCCCTGGCTGACTATCTCAAGACCGACTGGGGTATCGTGCTCGATAACGACATCGTCATCGACCTGACCAACAGTGGTAACGAGTTGAACGCGGTCACGCGCCTTTCGACCGACCATCCCATTACGCGCGGTATGCGCAGCATGAACCAGGTGGCCATCCTGCCCAACACGCGCAGCCTGTCCCTGGCGACCGCTCCCGAAGGTGTGACCGTCACCTCACTGGCGCAGACCACCACGGACTCGTGGGGCGAGACCGACTTTACCAACCTGCAAGGGACGCGCGTCCAGTTCGACCAGGGCGCCGACTTGCTCGGTCCGCTCAGTCTGGGCATGGCGGGCGAAACCAGCGCCAATCGCGGCCGTGTGGTTGTCTTTGGCAACTCGTCCTTCTTCCTCGATATCAACTTCGACAAGTACGGCAACGGTGACTTCTTCATCAACGCCGTGGACTGGGCTGCCGCGCAGGAAAATCAGATCACCCTCACGCCCTACAACAGCACGGAACGCACCCTCAAGGTGATCAGCCCCGCCACCTGGTTGTTGATCCTGTTCTTGTCGGTCTTCATCCTGCCTGGCCTGATCGTGATCGCAGGCGGCGTGAGCTGGTTCACGCGTCGCAGGAGGGGCTAAATGCTGCGTCGCTCCACTTGGTTGTTGGTGTTCCTGGTGGTGCTGGTAGCTGGTGTCATGATCTACCTGCGGCAGGATGAGCAAGTCATCAGGGAAGAGGCGAAATCCTTCCCGACCCTGCCGACTCGATACCTGCTGGACCCTGCCGAGGGCGATCCCAACCGCATCCGTCTGGAGACTACTTCAGGCGGCGCGGTGGAAGTGGCACTCAACATGCAGGGCCAGTGGGAGGTGGTCCTGCCTTTCGGCGGATTGGCCAGCCAGGGCGACGTCGGGGCGGTGCTCACCACACTGACAAGCATGCGCTACGTCAAAGAGGTCGAAGGGCTCACTCCCTCCGACCTCGGGCTGGATCCGCCCGCCTACGTGCTGACGGTCTACCTGAAGAGTGGCGCGAAGCACATCCTCGAGATCGGAGACAAGACGCCTTCCGATTCGGGATACTACACCCGCTTCGACGGGGAGCGCCTGCTGATTGTGGACTTGTCTTCCATCGAAGGCTTGATCCTGATGGCTGATAATCCACCCTATCAGGTTACGCCCACACCGTCGCCGCTTCCAGTGACGCTCACCCCTGAGGCGGTCACTCCATATCCGTAATGTGAACCTCGTAAAACAATCACATTACAAATCATCGAGAGTTTTGTAAGGGTATTGCTTTTTGCCCTTAAACTGTGTATTCTGAAAACAAATTCAAAGTTTGGATGGCAGAATGGATGTAGATAAAATACTTATCGTGGATGAGGAAGAAGAGTTCTCCGCCATTGCGCGATTGATCGAATTAGGGCGGCAAAAGTCCTTTGTAACGCTGGACGATATCCTGCACTTCTTTCCCGAGGCCGAACAGGACGTGGAGCAACTGGAAGAGGCATTCTCTGCGCTCTTGAGCGCGGGCATCCCCTTCGTGGAAGATACCCTCACCAACGAACCCACCGAGGATGAACTGGTTGCGGTGGAAGAGATCGAAGCCGAGCCCGAGCCCGATCTCAATATCGACGATTACCTCGCCAACATCGATACCGACGACACCATCGGCCTGTACCTGAAAGAGGTCAGCCGCGTGCCGTTGTTGACCGCCTCGGAAGAAGTGGCCCTGGCCCAGCGCATCGAGCGCGGACGCATGGCCCGCGAGGAACTTGCGCACGGCAACGTCAACCCGCGCCGCCGCACCGAGCTCCGCAAGTTGATCGAGGACGGCTGGGCTGCTCGTGAACATCTCATCACAGCCAACTCGCGCCTCGTGATCTCGGTAGCCAAGAAATATATGGGACGCGGCGTGCCCTTCCTCGATCTGATTCAGGAAGGCAATATCGGCTTGATCCGCGCCACCAAGAAGTTCGACTATCGCCGCGGACATAAGTTCTCTACGTATGCCACCTGGTGGATTCGTCAGGCCGTGACCCGCGCCATCGCCGACCAGGGACGCACAATCCGCGTGCCCGTGCACATGGGCGATCAGATCAACAAGCTGTTGCGCGTTCAGCATCAATTGACTCAACGTCTGGGCCGCGAGCCTTCCGTCGAGGAACTGGCCGTCGCGCTGGATGTCCCGCCCAAGAAGGTCGAGAACATGATCCAGGTGGCGCGCCGCCCGCTCTCGCTGGAGACGCCGACTGACGATGAAGAGGATTCGGTCCTCGGCGACTTCATCGAGGACGATGAGGCTCCCCCGCCCGATGACTCGGCCACTTACAACTTGTTGCGCGAGCATCTCGGCGAAGTGCTGAACGGCCTGCCCCCGCGCGAAGTGCGCATCCTGCAGCTCCGCTATGGTCTGCTGGACGGACAGGCCTACACGCTCGAAGAGGTTGGCCGCAAGATGGGCGTCACGCGCGAACGCGTGCGTCAGATCGAAGCCCAGGCGCTCAGCCGCCTGCGCCACCCGTCCATCCGCAGAAAACTGCGTGATTACTTGGGCGAGTAAAACGAAATAAAACAACTGTGGCGCGGAAGTTCCTTCCGCGCCACTTTTTTATTATGTCATTGCGAGAAGGAGCGCCGCGACGACGACACTTGCACCTGAACAAACCGCAGGTGCAGTGCAGGTGAGCAATCTCAGGTTATTGGGAGATTGCTTCGGGCGCTCTGCGCCCTCGCAGCGACATAAACATTGCAATCAACATCCCCACGGGCAGCACCCAGGCCAGACGCATGGCCTCCTCTCGCCAGAAGAAGAATCCCAGCAGCCAGGCATAAGAGAGCAGCACTGTCCACCAGTTGACCTCGAACAGCAGGAAGAGCACGTACGAGTACACGCCGAAGAATGGGGTCGCCAGCGTCGAGACCAACAGGCCTGAAAGTAGGCGCTGACGTTTCTCGCGGAAGAACAACGGCAGCGGCGCAAGGAAGATGCCGAAACGCCAGACGTCCATGCCCGCCAACCGCCAGACGTGGACGGGCAACCCTGCCGTGGAATTAGCGATCCAGCGCAGGGGCCAGTCGAAACCGTAGACGAACAGACTGAGGATCGCCGTCAAAACGGGAGCAGCCAACAGTCGAGGCCACAGGCTTGGGGATTCCAGCAGCAGGCCGAACAGAATCGGCAAGCCTGTCAACTGGGGTTTGGTCAGGGCTAGAATCAGACCGACTCCGCGCAGGTACGGATTCTTCCCAAACAGGAAGATCACCAACCCCAGCGCCACCAATACGTCCACCTGACCCAGCCAGACCTGTCCCAGCATCGGGAAAGAGATCATCAGCAGGAACGGGTTGACCTCGGTGACGTAGGCCAGCGCCAGAAAGCCCGCCACACTGAGCGTCGTCCAGAGTGGCCAGGCCAGCGGATAACTCGGCAGCAGGCGCAACGGCGCGAGAACCCATTGCGCGAAGTACGGAACGTAACCGCAGTCGAAACAACCTTGCGTGAAGGGCAGGTAATACCGATACAGGTCATCGCCGCCAGGCAGGCGGAAAGATGCTACAATCAGCCCCAGTGCTGCACCCAGGGCCGCAATCCAACTCAACTTTTGTGCACGGGAAAATTCCTTCAACAGGCCTCCATGAAATCAGACATCCAACGCCTACTGACTGCGCTCACCTTTCTGCTCACGGCTTTCCTGTTCAGCCGCACGCCCATCGACGCCGACTTGTGGTGGCATCTGCGTGCAGGCCAGGAGATGTGGACGCAGAAAAGCATCCTGCTGACCGACATCTTCAGCTACACCCGCGCGGGCGCGCCGTGGGTCAATGCCTTCTGGCTGTCCGAACTCCTATTATATGGGCTTTATAGCCTCAGAAAGTACTTTGCGTTGGCGGCTTTCGTGGCCCTGCTCGGCGCGCTGACCTTTCACGTCGTTTCAAAAAACCTCAAGGGCAATCCCTTCGTCGATAGTTTCATCCTGCTGCTGGCCGTGGTCACCGCCGCGCCCATCTGGGGTCCACGCCCGCAGATCCTGTCCTTCTTCCTCGTGGCCCTGCTCGACTTGTGGCTGATTCGCTCTTCGCGCAGGCAGTGGGTGCTGATCCCGTTCTTCGCGTTGTGGGCCAACCTGCATGGCGGCTGGATCTGGGGATTCCTGCTGCTGGCGGCGCACACCGCGGGACTCTTCGTCCAGTCCTTTTTCCAGCCCGAAGAGCGGATTCCGCTTCAGCGGCAGGCCCTGCATCTGCTGGGCTGGACCGCCCTCTCCGCCCTGGCCGTCGGCCTGAACCCGAACGGACTCGCCCTCTGGCGGCTGCCCTTCCAGCAGGTGAATGTCTCGCTGCAGATCCAGGAATGGCTCTCACCCGATTTCCACCGCGTGGACTTTCATCCGCTGTTGTGGATGTTGTTCCTGCTGATGCTGGCCGCGCCCTTCGCGAAGAAGCCGCTGAATTGGCCGCAGGTCTTCAAGGTATTGGGCTTTGCTTATCTGACCTTTGTGGCTCAGCGTAACATCGCGCTGTTCGCCATCACCGCCGCGCCTTTGCTCAGCGAGTGGATTCAGGCCTTCATCGAAAGTCTGCCGCGCAGGGAGAGCCACCCCGTAAAAGACCTGGACCCGCGTCTGACGTCCATCCTCAATGGCACATTGATCGTCGTCCTCTCGCTGGCCGTGCTGGGGAACCTGTTCCTCATCTCCCAGCCCGAGCGCGTGGACAAGAACTATCCCGTCGCCGCGGTGCAGTGGATGCAAACCCATCATCCCGAAGGCAGGCTGTTCAACTCCTACAACTGGGGCGGCTACCTGCTGTGGACTCTGCCCGAAACCCCCGTCTTCATCGACGGCCGCGCCGACCTGTACGGCGACGACCTGCTGAACCAGTGGCACGCTGTGGTCAATGCAGACAAGAATGCCTTATCCCTGCTCGATCAATGGGACGTGAAAACGGTCCTCCTCGAACCCGACTGGCCGATCATTGAGGTATTGAAAAGTAATGGTTGGAAAGTGGAATTTGAGGATAAGCAGGCGGTGATTCTTATCCACCCCTGAGACAGTGAACCGCTTGATTATTCCGCCAATTTGGAACAACATCTGCTCTGAAAATGTGGAGAGGTTTTAAATGAAGAAAAACCTAAACCTGGAAATAATCGCAAGCCTTTCATTTGTATTTCTGATCTTTATTATCGACGGTATCCGCCTTTATTTTTCAGAGAGGCTGGATATTGGCGAAATATTCAAGAAAGAAGTCCATGATTTAAGGATGATATTTATTTTGATGGTGATAGGAGCAATTATTGCAGTTGTCCTTGTCTTCGTCTACATGACAATATCCAAAAAAAGAAAACCGACAACAAACCTAACCAATAATGAAAAATAAAGCAAAACACCTTGAAGCACAAGAATAAACAACATCATGAAGCATAAAAGCAAAAACTTCAGAATACTGATATATGCTGCGGAGGTCATTATCAGTTTTATGCTTGGCCATTATCTTTATGAGTTTATATTTTCCCTTTCCCCGACATGGGCTAACAATTTCTTAACTTATTTAGTTGTAATAGTTTTTACAGTTAGCCTGTTTACTTGGCTCAATAAAAAAATTGGGATTGAATGACTTAGTTCTGGTGGCACTGCGACCGCCACCAGTCCATTTGTTATGCCATTGAAAAGATTATGAACTTCCCCGTCCACGTCCTAGCTTACAACACAGCATCTAGCATCAACGCCAGAAATTAGACATATCCAATAGGCTGAAGTAGGATACTATAAAATGCAGAGAAAAAATAAACTACTTATAAATATTGTCGAAATTATTATCTGTTTTTTTGTCGGCCGATATTTTAGTGAATATTTGTTTTCCTATTTTCCAAATTTTGCCAATCAGCCAATAATTTACCTGGTTTTCATAATGATTGCAGTCAACATACTTATTTGGTTTAATAAAAAAATCGGGATTTGAGCTTTATTTTAGACATTAAAACATCATACAAAAAGGCCTTGGTTGTCCTCCAAGACCTTTTTCGATTCTGGACTCAACAGTGAATCATATAAACGTCAAAACGCCTTAGCGTTCATCCGCATTTTCACTACACCACCGCATCCAGCATCAACGCCAGGAGCCGCCAAATACATGTTCGTGGTCCAGGCCACCTTGTCCCCAGGCACCTTCCATACACGCCAGGTGGTGTAGAGCAGCAAGCACAGTTGTCTACGCGCAAATCAAAAGAGGCTCTGGAAAAATTCCAGGGTCTCTTCATTTTACTCAGGAGCCAAAATTTACCGCAGAGCACGCAAAGGACGCGAAGAAAACCTTTGTTCTCTTTGCGCTCTTAGCGTGCTTTGCGGTTCAAAAAAACCTGACAAAAATCCGCGTATTCCGCGCTCGTCCGCGTCCCACTCTACAACACCGCATCCAGCATCAGCGCCAGGAAGATGAACGCCAGGTACATGCTCGACCAGCGGTACATCGTCCAGGCCACCTTGTTGCCAGGCACTTTCCACACGCGCCAGGCGGTGTAGAGCAGCGAGAGTCCCAACAGGAGCGCGGAGATCAGGTAGATCGTTCCCGTCAGGTTGAAGAGTGGCAGCAGCAGGGTCACCGCCACCAGCGCAAAGGTGTAGATCAGGATCTGGCGGCGGGTCTCCTCTTCGCCGCGCACCACGGGCAGCATCGGCACGCCCGCGCGCGCGTAATCCTTCTGGCGGACGATGGCCAGCGCCCAGAAGTGTGGCGGGGTCCACATGAAGACGATGCCGAACAGGATCAGCGCGGCCAGGTCCAGCCGCCCCGTGGCAGCCGCCCAGCCCACCATCGGCGGGATGGCCCCCGCCCCGCCCCCGATCACGATGTTTTGCACGGTGGCCTTCTTCAACCACACGCTGTAGAAGAACACGTAATAGAAGATGCCCGCCAGCGAGAGCAGCGCCGCCAGCAGGTTGACGAATCCCGCCAGCACGTAATAACTGGTCAGGCACAGGGCCAGGCCAAAGGCCAGTCCCTCGGCGGCCGTCAGCCGCTCGGAGGCCAGCGGACGTTTGGCCGTGCGTTGCATGTTCTTGTCCAGTTCGCGGTCGATATACTGGTTCAACGCCGAGGAGCCACCCGCCGCCAACGCGCCACCCAGCAGGGTCCAGAAGCCAAGCTGGAAGGACGGCCACTGTTTGCCGCCTGCCACCAGCCCCGCGTAAGTGGTTACCAGCAGCAGCGCCACGATCAACGGCTTGGAGAGTGCGAAGAAATCCTTCAGGCGTTGACGCGCATCCAAAACGGGGATAGATACAGGATCCACGGCTTGGACGCCTGCCACCAGGGTCAGGCCGAGCAACGCGAACCACAACGAGACCGCCGTCAGCCCGTGCAGCACGGCCAGATGTCGCGCCAGGCCATGGGTCACTTCCAATGAGCCGATCAATGCCTGCCCGAAGAACAGCACGCCCAGCACCGTGGTCATCGGCAGCAGCAGCGTGTTCTCACGCTGTTCGCGCCAGGCCTTGCGCATCACCCAGGCCATCTGGATCGAAGCCAGGACAACCGCCAGGCGATGCACCAGTTGCAGCCAGCCCACGGGATGAGTGGGCATGCAGACGGGCCAACCCTGGCAATAGGCGGCCGCACCCGTCAGGGTCACGGCGCGCCCCAGAAGAGTCAGCAACAGGACGAGGAAAAAGAGGATCAGGGTTTGGCGGGCAAAAGAAGAACGCAGCGAGTATTTCATGAGTGCTCCTGCCTCGGCAGATAGAAGAGCGGATATCCGAAGAACAACAGCGTGGCAAAGGTAAACCACTGGCCCGCATACCCCAGGTGCGGTCCCTCGGTCACCTCGTATTGCGCCTGATAGGCGATGGGCGGGGTCGTGTCGGCCGAATCCATGTTCGGCTGGATGAACACGGGCAACAGGCGATACGGGACCTGGAGTTGGATGCGCGGGATGTTGACGATCACCCAAAAATCGAGTTTCTGCCCCTCGACAGGCGGCGGATCGGAGGCCGCCCAGAAGCCTGGTTCCGTTTGCCCCAGGTGGAGGATTCCGCTGACGGTGACCTCGCCTGGCTCATCGTACTTGCGCCAGTCGGCGGGCGCGGTGTTGCCCTCCGCGGGGATGAATCCGCGCTCGACCAGCACTGCCGAGCCGTCGCTCAACACCAACGGCGTGATCAGGTAATAGCCCAGCACACCATCCAGGTCCTGGTTGCGCAGCGCCACCTGATGCTCGAAGTCATAGGTACCGCGCGCAGTTACGTCGCGATACTCCTGGGTGGTCAGGTCTTCGCTCGTCGCGTCCGTCAATTCCAGGGGCGGCATGGCGCGCGCCGACAGGTAATGAGCGTTGTCCGTCCGCCGCTGATGCAGGCGGTCCAACTGCCAGATGCCCAGCCGCACGCACAGGGCCGTGCCCGCGAAGACGAACAGGGTCGTAAGAATCCACTTGCGGGAGAACATGGCGCGCAGGGTTTTCACGCGGCCGCCTCCTGCTTCTTCTTTTTATCACCGCCCAGCAGAATGCTGTACACGGCGAAGATCCCCGCCAGCGGGAAGCCCGCGAAAAAGACGCCCGAGAGGCGCGTCCCCCACGTCACGGGCTGATGGACATCCAGGCCGAAATACTTGGTCGGCTGGAAGGAACATTCCAGCGCGTAGCTCTCCTCGCTCGACAGGTTCATGGTGGCGGTCGTCCCCGCAGGCACCCACAACGGACCCAGCTGATGGTCGACGCTATCCTGGTTGACCACGGCCAGCGTGTCGCCGACCACGAAGGTCATGTCCTGGGGCAGGCCAGGCAGCGCTTCCCCTTGGGCCACGCGTTCCGCCGTCCCCGCGGGGATGACCAACTCGATGCGGGTGGGTTCGCGGTTTTCACGTTTGAACAACTGGAAGGCGGCCTCACTCATCACGGCCGCCAGGGCAAATCCGAGCAACAGAGAAATCGAGATGCGCTTGAAGATCGCGCTGCGAGACATGAAGACACCTTTCCTTTGGAACGAAAAAAATCCTTACTTCTCGGCCAGCAGCAGGCGCACGTCGTGCAGAATATCCTGCCAGCGGGAGTCGAAATTGAAGGACAGCCGCAGATTCCCATGTGTGTCGATGACGGTCAGGCGCGAGGAATGGGTCACGGCGTAATTGCCGTTCTCGTCCTTCGGTCCGAGTTCACGATACGCGCCATAATCGCCCCAGACCTTGCCCAATTGTTCGATGGGACCCGAGAGGCCAAGGAAGGTCGGGTAGAAGCGGCTGGCATAATCCTGCGTACGGGCGGGCGTGTCACGGTCGGGGTCCATGGTGACGAAGAGCACCTGCACCCGCTCGGCATCCGCGCCCAGTTCGTTCATCACCAGTTTGAGGTTGGACAGCGTGGTCGGGCATACGTCTGGACAGGAGGTGTAACCGAAGAAGAGCAGGATCACCTGTCCCTTATGGTCGCTTAAACGGAACTGCGTCCCATCCGCCAGCGGGATGTCGATCTCGGGCGCAGGCAGGGGTTCGTACGTTGTGCCAAGGAAACTGGGCGGTTTTGCAAACAGATAAGCCAGCAGAATTCCCACCAGGATGACGACCAGCGAACCGAGTCCAACCCAAATCACCTTACGATCCATGCAATGACCTCCGAAAAAAGCGGGGCGACCTGTTGGCCGCCCCGACATCATACCATCTTTCAGTTATCGAACCGAAGCGGCCTGCTACAGGACCTTCCCGATCAGGTACAGCGCAGGATAGAAGAAGATCCAGACCACGTCCACGAAGTGCCAGTAGACGGCGGCGGCCTCCACAGCCCAATGCTTCTCGGCGGAGTACACGCCGCGCGCGCCGTTGCGGAGGATGATGATCAGGAACAGGACGCCCGTCAACACATGGAAGGCGTGCATGCCCGTCATCATGTAGAAGACGGCGCCCGCCGTACCTGAACTGGGGGTGAGACCCTCGTGGGCGGCAGTCGGCCATTCCACAGCCACTACGCCCAGAAGGAAGGCCAGCGCCAACACCAGGGTGATGGAAGTGTTGAGCAGAAAGCCCTTGCGGTCTCCATGCGACATGGCGGTCTCACCACGGTTCATGAAGAAGGACGAGATCAGCAGGACGGCTGTCACACCCAGGCCAAGGAGCTGATTCAGGTGCGGGCGGGTCATGCCCAACAGGTTGACGCGCGCCACCATCAGGCCGCCGAAGACGAAGGCGTCCGAGAGCAGGAACAGCCACAGACCGATGCGGTTCGTGCCCGTCTTGTAGGCGTGGGAATGCTGATCGGAACCATCGTCCTCACTGAGGCGGTAGATGTGCATGTAGTAGTACACCACCAACCCCGCCTTGACCAGCGCCACCACGATCAGCAGGGGCACGGCATCGAAGGCAACCGCAATGAAATATTCCAGCACCGTCAACACGGCCAGGTAAACAAAGATCAGTACACCCTGGCGCATGGCGGTGGATTTGTCTTGTGTGTGTGTCATCGAGCCCTACCCTTTACTTTTCGTTGGCAAACTTGACGTAACGCGAGCCAGCCAGGCCGTAATCGTACGGTTCACCGACCACTTCGAACTCATGCTCATAGTTGTGCATCGGCATCGGCGAGGGGACCTGCCACTCGGGCGAGCGCGATTCCCAGACGTTGCCTTCGGCCTTCTCACCGTTCTTCATGCTGTGGAAGAAGTTGATGATGAAGATCAACACCGAGAGCGCGATCAGGAAGCCTGCGATGGTCAGTACGAGGTGGGTCGAGTCGAAGCCGAGCGCGGGATCGTAGTCCGCAATGCGGCGGCGCATGCCCAGCAGGCCGATGCGCATCATGCCCAGGGTCAGCACGAAGAAGGAAGGCGTCATCAGCCAGAAGTGGACCTTGCCCCAGAACTCGTTCATGCGGCGTCCGCTGGCCTTGGGGAACCAGTAATAGATGGCGGCAAAGAACGGAAAGACGAATCCGCCGAAGATGGTATCGTGGAAGTGGCCGACAATAAAGTAGGTATCGTGCAGGTGCAGGTCGGTCGAGACAGTGGCGTTCGGCGGACCCGAGAGGCCACCCATCAGGAACACGACGATTCCGCCCAGCACGAACAGCATGGGCACGGGCGTGCGGATCTTGCCCTTCCAGAGCGTCGCCACCCACGAGAAGAACTTGACGCCCGTCGGTACCGCCACCAGCAGGGTGCTGTACATGAACGGCACACGCAGGTATTCATTCATACCTGAAGTAAACATGTGATGCGCCCACACCAGGAAGCCCACCAGGGCGATGCCCAGCGAGGACATGGCCACCCACTTGTACCCAAAGAGCGGCTTGCGCACGAAGACGGGCAGCAGTTCCGAGATCACACCCAGGCCAGGCAGCACGAACACGTACACGGCGGGGTGCGAGTAGAACCAGAACAGGTGCTGGAACAGCACGGGGTTGCCGCCCTTGTCGGGGTCGAAGAAGCCCATGCCCAACAGGCGCTGGAACATCACCAACTGGAACGAAAGGCCGATCAACTGCGTGGCGGTCAGCGAGATGAGCGAGGTCGCCACCGAGGCCCACACCAGGATCGGCATGCGGAAGGCGGTCATGCCCTTGGCGCGCATGCGCAGCACGGTGGCGATGATGTTCAGGCCGCCCAAAATGGACGACCAGCCCGCCACGAATACACCCAGGAAGAACATCTGCATGCCCACAGGGGCGCGAACGGAGAGCGGCGGGTAACCCGTCCAGCCCGTGTCGAAGCCGCCCAGGAAGATGCTCGCCAGCAACAGCACGGCGGCAGGCACGGCGATCCAGAACGAGAAGGCGTTCATGCGAGGGAAAGCCATGTCCTGCGCGCCGAGCAACAACGGCACAACGTAGTTCATGATGCCCGCGATGCCCAACAGGATCGACACGATCATAATCATGCCATGCAGGCTCATCAGCGAGTTGTACATCTGCAGGCCGTTCTGGTCGAACAGCTTGAACTCGCGCGTCAGGAATTGCAGGCCCGAAGCGGCCAGTTCCGTACGGAAGATCAACGCGAACAGGCCACCGACGCTGATCAGCAACAGCGCCACCACGGTGTACTGAATGCCGATCACCTTATGGTCGAGGGAGACGCCGAAGTATTTCTCCCAACCAGGTTCATCGTGATGATGATCCGAGGTCGGCTCGCCCAGCGCCCACTTCCACCAATCCGTCATGGCACCCACGCCCGCCAGGAAGGAGAGCGCGCCGACGAGTCCGCCCAGCACCCAGGCAGGTTCGGTGAAGAGGAACGGCCCCCACAGACCGAGTCCCATCGCCGCGCGGATGCCTGTGACGAACAGGGCACCTGCCAGCGTGCCCAGCACCTGGAAGACCAGGCCCTTCGTCACGCCATGATAGCCGACCAGGCCGAAGAAAAAGAAGATCGCGCCGAACAGCAGCGAGAACAGTCCCGCCACGGGAGCCTGATAGCTCACCGTTTTCTGGACGGCAAAGTCCAGTCCCAACCCCACCCCATAGCCAATCAATGCGCCGACGACCAGCAGCAACAGGCCGCGCCAGACAGGCTTGATATTTGTCATCTTGATTCCTCCACGATTATTTCAGCGTCTTGATATACGCGATGAGGTAACCGATCTCAGCATCGCCGATGCCCACAGCGGCGGGATTAAAGGCCATCGGGCTGTATCCCTGCACCACTTGCGATTGCGGCTCCTTGATGGACTGCGTCAGGTAGGCTTCGTCCGCGGTGACAGACGTCCCGTCGGCCAGTTCCACCTCGTGGCCAAACAACCCCAACCAGGTGGGACCGTTCCCCGCCGTGCCGTTGATCGAGTGGCAGGCCTTGCA
The DNA here is from genome assembly GCA_016191845.1 of Chloroflexota bacterium. Lineage (GTDB taxonomy): Bacteria > Chloroflexota > Anaerolineae > Anaerolineales > Villigracilaceae > JACPVF01. The sequence continues at coordinate 109,394 of JACPVF010000009.1, read as the reverse complement.
GTAGGTCTGATAGAGCTTCTCGCCCTTCTGCTCGGGCGTGGCATTGGCTTCCGCCTGGGCGGCAGCCACCTGCTGGTCCTTGGCCCAGGTATCGAACGCAGCCTGGTCCACCACCACCACAGGCGCTTCCATATAAGCATGCGACGTGCCGCAGATCTCGGCGCAGCGCACCTTGTATTCCCCGATCAGGCTCGGCGTGATGCGGTATTCCGTGATGCGGCCAGGCACCAGGTCCTGCTTCACACGGAACTCAGGCACCCAGAACGAATGGATCACATCCAGGGCCTGTAATTGCAACACCACCTGCTTGTCGGCAGGCAGGTACAACTTGTCGGATTTGAATCCGCCATAGGCGGGATATTCGAACTGCCAGCCCCACTGGAAGCCCGTCACCTTGATGACCATCGCGTTCGGGTCCACGCGGCGGGTTTCGCCAAGCGAATACGCGCCCAGGTATGCGAAAATGACCACGACGATCAACGGGATGATAGTCCAGGCGATCTCGAGGGTGGTATTGCCTTCGATGTGCTCGGCATCCGTGTTATCGCCCTTCTTCCTGCGAAAAACGACCAGGCTGTACACCATCGGTACAATGATCAGGGCGAACAAAAAGGATATGGTGATAACTTCCAGGTTCCAGAGCCAATCGATCGGGGCCGCTTGCGCGCTGGCCTCGACGGGCATCAGACCCACCGCATGCAGGCCCGCGTACGTGCCCACGGCCGCGACGATGACCAGGATGCCAACAATTACATAGTGTCGCATACACACTCTCCTGAAAAATGTGTTCCACAGCGGAAAAATAACGTCCGCGACAGTCCCCCCGCAGGGCTGCGCGTACCAGGCTGTAATTTACCAAATTTTAGACAATTTGTCACGTTTTTTGAGCACAAAAATCATATCAATTTTTTGACTTTCGACATCCCCCCTACTGGAAGGCGGCCAGAACTTCGACGCTGTGCTCAGCGGGGCGGACGTTCTCAAAGACGCGCACGATCATCCCATCTGGGCCGATCAGGAAGGTCGTCCGCAACACACCCTCATAGGCCTTACCCATGAATTTCTTGGGGCCCCAGGTCTCATAAGCATCACAGACTTTGTGACCCTCGTCCGCCAACAACGCAAACGGCAGTTGGAACTTGGCCTTGAACTTTTGGTGCGACTCGACCGAATCGGGGCTGATACCCAGGATGGTGATGCCTGCTTGTTCGTAGGCGGAGTAATCGTCGCGGAAATTACAGGCTTCCTTGGTGCAACCAGGCGTATCGTCCTTGGGATAGAAATATAACACCACGCGTTGGCCGCGGAAATCGGCCAGACGTCGGGTCTGGTTCTGATCGTCTAAGAGTTCAAAATCGGGCGCGGGAATCCCAGCAGAAATGGGCACAGGCTCCTCCTCGAGCTTTGGTCGGAGCGCATTATACCCGCACTGCCCGCCGTACGGAAGTTTTCCACCCGCCTATTTCAATGTACGCAGGAAGGTGACCACCTGCCAGATCTGTTCGTCCGCAAGGATGCCCTTCCAGCCGACCATGGCCGTACCCGACCGGCCCGTGCTGATGCGCCAGAACAGGTAATCGTCCGAAGATGTGGCCTGTAAATTCGCCAGATTGGCGGGACGGGGCGTCAGGGAAGTAGCCACGGGGCCATCCCCATGTCCCGTTTCGCCATGACAGGAAGCACAATTGGTGGCAAAGACCTTTGCCCCCGCCTCAGCCGCATCCGCGCCAAGAGGATTCGTCAACCCTGAGTATTCAGGCGGGACGGTGACCGTCACTGCCACAGAGGGATCAGCATTTTGAGTGGACTGCGATGTGCTGCAAGCCGCAAGCAGGCCTGTCAGAAGGACAATCAGAAGAATCGTGTTTCGCATGGCTCTCTCTTGTGAAAACTGGAACGCAGGAGCGGATTATACAATCCCCCATGCCGAATGTCAAAAAAGGCCGCTGGAGCGCTCCAGCGGCCTTCGGGTTTATAGGATACCAGCTTTCCTCAACGCACCTTCCAGTGCATCGATGGTGACGGGCTTGATCAAAATGGTCAACGCCCCGCCCTTCAACACCCGCTGACGGGTCTCGGGTTGGTCATCGGAGGTGATGACGATGACGGGTACTGCCGAAAGGCGCGGTTCGCGTTTGACGTAGGACAGGATCTCGGTCCCGTCCACACCGGGCATGTTGATGTCCAGCAAAATGATCCCAGGGGCGCCGCTCTTTAACAACGCAATGGCAGGGCTGGAACCATACGCCGTGCGCGCAGGCACGCCCAACACGCTCAACATTTGATGGAGGGCATCGGCGGTGTTTCGATTATCATCAATAACAAGTGCTTGCTTCATAAAGCCTCCAAAACTAAATTTCCCATGCGGGTAACATCATAACCTGGCAAGGCCGCCACCGATTGTCGAAAGGCCGGGTCGGCCAGCACCGCAAAAAGGGGTGCAAGTAGATCACTTTCAGCGTAGGCGGTTGGAATGACCAGGTCGTATCGCTCGTTGAATAGCGGCACAAAATCCAAGTCGAGAGCCTGCGCTGCGGCGGGAATACCCAGGCCGCAATCCGCGCGGCCCGAGGCTACCGCCGCCGCCACACCCAGATGGGTATATTCTTCTTGATTGTAGCCGAGGACGGTTTCGGCGACTATCCCCAATCTGTTCAGATGATAATCCAACAGGATGCGCGTGCCCGCCCCCCGCTGGCGGTTCACAAACTGGACCTCGGGGCGGGTCAGGTCACCCAGGCCTTTGATGCCCTTCGGGTTACCCCGCCTCACCAGCAAGCCCTGCTCGCGGCCCACCAGCGTCACCAGTTTGACAGGTATATCAGGCAGGTATTGTTTGAGATAAGACACGTTGTACTCACCCGTTTCGGGATCGAGCAGATGGGATCCCGCCAGATGGGCCTCGCCGCGCCGCAAGGCCACCAGTCCGCCTTGCGAGCCGACATTGGCCGAGACAAAGCGGCGGTCATGGTTGGACAGGTATTGAGCCAACAGATCAAGGATCACATCATGGGAGCCGATGCAGAAAATGGTACGGTCCAACTCGGAGGGCGTGCGGTACAGGCGCACATGCACAGGCTGGCCCGCCTCCGCGCCTTGTTCGCCGCGGGGGATCACCACCAGCCCATCTGCGCGGACCAATGAAGTGATGACTCCTGCACCGCGCGAAAGAGGCGCAGCCAGTAATTTCTGTCCCACCCGCCCCACTGCCACGCGCACGTAATCATCGTCACCGGGCGGTGAGACGATCTTGCGCGTGAGCGTAGCCTGTTCCTCGTACAGCGCCAGTGGACGGCGCCCCCGCCATTGGGCCAGGATCGGCTCGACAAAGATATCCACCGTCAACGCGGCCGAGACGGGATAACCAGGCACACCGATAATGGGAACGACGGATGAATCGCCGCGCGTCACCGTCCCCAAAATGACAGGATGCCCGGGTCGCACAGCCACGCCATGCACATACAGCGTTCCAAGCGTCTCCACCACCTTGGCAGAGAAATCCTCCGCACCCGCCGAGGACCCTGCGTTCAACAGGATCAGGTCATGCTCCTGGGCGGCTTCCTTCACACGTTCACAAATCAAATCGAAGTTATCGATGGTGATCGGGTAACGGGTCGGTTGCGCACCCGTGGCTTTGACCTGCGCCGCCAGGACCAGCGAGTTGTACTCGAGGATGTCGCCCGGCCTCAACTCGCTGCCGAGCGGGACCAACTCACTGCCCGTCGGCAGGATGGCCACACGCGGCCTGCGCGCCACTTTCACTTCAGTATGGCCTGAAGCAGCAATTGCACCCAGGTCGGCGGGGCGCAGCACATGCCCTGCAGGCAGGACGAGTTGCGTGGCAATGATATCCTCGCCCAACGGGCGGACATGACTCCACGGAGCTACGGCTGCGCGGATGCGGACGAAAGCGGGCTTGCGAATCGATTCAGTGGCTCGGCCCGCATCGTCCAGCGCCTCGACGTTCTCGATGGGGATGACGGAATCAAACTCGGCGGGCAGGGCATCGCCCGTATCAAGGTAACGGGCTGATGAGGGTCCGACCTGCAGCGTGATCGGGTCCGAGGGTCCCGCACCTTCGGTGTCTTTGGCGCATACGGCAAAGCCATCCATGGCTGAGGCATGGTAATTCGGTGAAGAGACCTTTGCCCATACAGGGTCCGCCAGCACGCGGTCGAGCAGATCCTCGTCCAGGGGAAGGATTTCCGCGCCAAGCACGCGCCAGAGTCCCGCCTCCTCTAGAGCTTGTCGGAAACGCGCCTGGGCCTGAGCGAGCGGGATATCGTGGAGGTAAACGGACATAGCGACTCAAAAAGATGAGAGCAAGGCAGATTGAAGTTGTTGGATGTGTGCAGGCGTGGTTCCGCAGCAACCGCCTACGATCTTGGCGGGCCAATGCGAAGCATGCCGGCAATAGATCTCGGGAGCCTCCGCGTCGGTGTTAACCCAACCAACCTTTTCATCCGCATAGCCGATATTGCCATAGGCGATCAACGGGAAGTTGGGTGGACAGGCTGCACGCAATTCCTCCAACGGCGCGGACAGGTAGGGCGTCGGCCCGCAATTGACACCGATCGCTGCGATACCCAGTGGCAGCAATTCGCGCGCCGCATCGGTCAGGCTTTCTCCCGAGAGGATATTGCCCATTGGGTCGCACACAAAGCTGACGACGACGGGCGTGCCTGTGACCATCGCCAGTTTGGCGGCGATGACCGCCTCACGGATGGTGTTCATGGTCTCGATCAGGATCAGGTCCACGCCGCACTCGACCAGGTGATGGACCCGCTCGCTATGTTCGGCTCGCAGCTGGTCATCGGGTGGGACAAGCATGGGCTGGTAACAATCTTCCAGCGTGGAAATGGAGCCCGCCACGAAACGCGGCTCGGGCGAACCGAACTCGCGGATCGCCTCGCGGGCAATCTCCACGGCGCGGCGGGTCAGATCGAGGGTGCGGTCGGCGTAGCCTGCAGGAGCCAGGGCGCGGCGATGGGTGCGGAAGGTATTGGTGGTGAGAATCTCCGCGCCTGCGCGCAGATAGTCGAGATGAATCTCCTTGAGCACACGCGCGCCTTCGTCACTGAGAAGGGCATTGGCAGACCAGAGCGGGAGACCCGTATCCACGCCGCGGCGGTGCAGTTCGGTGCCTGTCGCGCCATCGAGCAGGATCGGGGTGGGTTGGGCAAGTCGGGTGAGAAAATCCATACAGGCATTATAGTCAAAAACAAGCAGGCGGGCAAAAAGGGCTTGCTGCCTGCAGCGGAGGCTGATATACTCATCGGGTGAGTATATTGAGGCTATTCCGATGAGCAACCTCTCTCCTGAATTTGCATTGTTGGGATTGCTGGCCGAAGGCCCAAGCCACGGCTACGACCTGCACCAACGCCTGGTCACAGATCTGGGTCATGTATGGCACTTGAGCCAGAGCCAGGCCTATGCCATCCTCAAACGCCTCGAAGCGCGCGGGGACATCAAATCGCACACGGTGGAACAGGACAAGCTGCCCGCCCGCCAGAAGCTGCAACTTACCTCCCAGGGGCGCCGCCGCTTTCAGGAATGGCTGGATGGCGGCGCGGCCAGCAACGCGCGTTCGATCCGCCTGGAATTCCTCACACGACTGTACTTCGCCCAGAAAAACGAACCCGAAAAGATGGCGGATATCTACATCGCACAATTCGACCAGGTGCAGGCCAGCATCCAACGCCTCACCGACCTGTTAGCGCACCTGCCGCCCGAGCAGGAGTACAACCGCCTCAGCCTGGACTTGCGCCTGCGTCAAATACATCTCATCTGCAAATGGCTGGATGAGATCAAAACCAAATTTCAAATCGAGGTCCCTGCATGAAGAAAATTTTATCGGTTCTGTTTGCGCTGTCCATCCTTATGGTGGGATGCACCCCTGCCTCCACGCCCGCGCCGACAGCCACCGCCACGGTCCAGCCGCGCACGCTGACAGTCTTCGCCGACAGCGCGTTGACCGAGGCCTTCACCGAGATCGGCCCCCGCTTCGAGGAGGCCAACCCGGGTGTGACGGTCAAATTCCAATTCGGCGGCACACAGACCCTGCGCAATCAGATCATCCAAAGCGGCGGAGCCGACGTGTTTGCCTCGGCCAGCGTCCGCGAGATGACCGCCCTGGTGGCCGCGTTGATGGTAAATAAGAATGCTGTGCAGCGGGCCTTTGTCACCGACAAAATGGTGGTGATCCTGCCGCCTGGGAACCCTGCAAACATCCAGTCCATCGATGAGTTGGCCGCGCCTGGCCTCAAGTTGTCCCTGCCCGCCGAGACGGATCCTGCGGGAAAGTACACCCGCATCATGCTCAAGAATCTGAATGCCACGTATGGCGACGGGTTCAACCAGAAAATCATCACCAACGCGGCCTTCAACGAAGAGAACGTCCGCCTGGTTGTGGACAGGGTGAAATCGGGTGAGGCAGATGCGGGCATTGTGTACTTTTCAGACTTGATTACCGCGCCCAGCCTGGTCACCTTACCCATCCCCGACGATGCCAACGTCCTGGCGGAATTCACCATCGCAGCGTTGACCCAGTCCCCCAACGCCGACCTGGCCCAGCAATTCGTGGATTTCGTCTTCTCCAGCGACGGACAGAACATCCTCTCGAGTTGGAAGTTTGGCGCGGCACGTTGATTTCCTCCTTTGACGAAATCCGCCTCTTCATAAAAAGGCGGGGTCATCATTCCATATATCGAGGTACCTGAATGAAACGTTTGTTGTCCCTTCTATTCCTGTTTGCCCTGCTCGCCGCGGGCTGCGCCCCTGTCGCTACGCCGACCGACGCACCAACGCAGCCTTCCGCTTCCACCGAGACAGCCATGGCCGTTCCTCCCACCGCCACGCCCGAACCGCGCACATTGACCGTCTTCGCAGCTGCCTCGCTGAAGGATGCCTTCACCGAGATCGGCGCGAACTTCGAGACCGCACATCCTGGGGTGATGGTGACCTTCAACTTTGCGGGCTCACAGACTCTCCGCACCCAGCTCGAAGAGGGTGCGTCGGCAGACGTGTTCGCCTCGGCCAACCACACCGAGATGGACAACGCCATCAAGGCGGGGCTGGTTCAGGATGGGGTCGCCCAGGACTTCCTGACCAACAAGTTGCTGGTCATCCTGCCCGCAAACAATCCCGCAGGCCTCGTGTCGCTGCAAGACCTGGCCCGCTCGGGCGTCAAGGTGGTGCTGGCCGCAGACACTGTCCCCGCTGGCAAGTACGCCCGCCAGATCCTCGACAAGATGAGCCAGGATCCCGTCTTTGGCTCGGACTTCGGCGCGAAGGTGCTGGCGAACGTGGTCTCGAACGAGAATGACGTCAAGCAGGTGGTTGCCAAAGTCCAACTGGGCGAAGCGGACGCGGGCATCGTGTACGTGTCCGACGCCGTTGCCGCGCCCGAGTTGAAGACCATCGAGATTCCCGCTGAACTCAACGTGATCGCCAAGTATCCCATCGCCGCGCTGACCCAGGCTCCGCAGCCCGAACTGGCCGCTGAGTTCATCGCCTACGTACTCTCGCCCGAGGGTCAGGATATTCTGGCGAAGTGGGGCTTCAGCCCGATCCAGTAGCATGCCTGGCCTGCGGCGTCTCTTCGAACACATCGCCAACAACGGGACTCGGGACTGGCTCTTCATCCTCCCCAGTCTCGTCTTGTTGACCCTGTTGGGCCTGCCCCTGCTGGCCCTGTTCGGGCGTGCCCTCAATGCAGACTTCTTTGCGCAGGCCCTGTCACCTTCGGCGTTGGAGGCGCTGCGCCTGAGCCTGGTCACCAGCCTGCTGACTGTGGCGGTCACGGTCGCATTGGGCACTCCATTGGCCTACATGTTGGCGCGCTGGCACTTCCCGTTCAAATCCTGGGCAACGACCCTGATCGACCTGCCCGTCATCCTGCCGCCTTCGGTGGCAGGCCTGGCCTTGTTGGTGGCCTTTGGCAGGCGCGGACTCTTCGGGGCGGCGTTGAACGAGTTGGGGATTCAACTGCCGTTCACCACGGCGGCTGTGGTCATTGCGCAATTGTTCGTGTCCGCACCGTTATACGTCCGTGCAGCGCGGATCGGTTTCAACGAGATTGATGTACAGCTGGAAGAGGCCGCTCACGTGGAAGGCGCCGACCAGTGGCAGCTGTTCCGCGAAGTGATGTTCCCGTTGGCGGGACGCTCGCTGGTCAGCGGAGCCATCCTCACCTGGACGCGCGCCCTGGGTGAATTTGGTGCGACGATCATGTTCGCGGGCAATCTGGAGGGTGTCACCCAGACCATGCCGCTGGCCATCTACCTCGGCTTCGAGCGCGATCTGGGGGTAGCCATCGCTCTCTCGGTGGTATTGGTGGGGGTATCGATCCTGATTCTGGCGGTTACGAGGAAATTAGACAAAACCCATCGGTGACCCCCACCCGGATGGGCGGCGTAGTATCATGGAGATATTCCACTTCGAGGAGCCGTTCCCATGTCCCCCACCCTTGCCGACATTCGCGCCGCGGCGGAACGCATCCGCCCGTACGCGCACCGCACGCCTGTCCTCACCTGTCAGAGTCTCGATGAACAGGTCGGGGCGCAGGTCTTCCTGAAATGCGAAAATTTACAGAAGGTCGGCGCGTTCAAATTCCGCGGCGCGTGCAATGCTGTTTACTCGCTGACCGACGAGCAGGCGGCGCGCGGCGTGGCCACCCATTCCTCGGGCAACCATGCCCAGGCGCTGGCCTTGGCGGCACGCATGCGCGGCATCCCTGCCTATATCGTCATGCCGAGCAACGCCCCACAGGTCAAGAAGGACGCGGTGGCGGGCTACGGCGGGCGCATCACCTTCTGTGAGCCGACCCTGGCGGCACGCGAGTCGACGCTGGCGCACATCGTGGAGGAGACGGGCGCGGAAGTGGTCCATCCATACAATGACGAGCGCGTCATCGCAGGACAAGGCACAGCAGCGCTGGAATTATTAGCAGATGTCCCCGACCTGGACGTGGTCATCACCCCCGTGGGCGGCGGCGGCTTGTTGAGCGGGACCAGTCTCACGATCAAGGGTGTGGCCCCGCAGGTACGCGTCATCGCAGGCGAACCTGAAAACGCCGACGACGCCTACCGCTCCCTGCAGGCGGGCCGCATCCTCCCCTCCGAGAATCCCAAGACCATCGCCGACGGCCTGCTGACCTCGCTCGGCACGCTGACCTTTCCCATCATCCGCGAGAACGTGGAGCAGATCGTCACGGTCAGCGAGGCGGGCATCGTCGCGGCCATGAAGTTCGTGTGGGAACGCGCCAAGATTGTCATCGAGCCGTCGTCGGCCGTGGCGGTCGGTGTGCTGTGGGAGCGCAAGACCGATTTGACGGGTCTAAAGGTCGGTGTGATCCTCAGCGGTGGGAACGTGGATTTGGGAAAACTGCCGTGGTAGAGGAAATACAGGCGGACATTACGGGTGGATGTTTCACCTGCCCGCCCAACTACTGTCCCTCCACACCCGTCACCCGTGACCAGATGGCCGTCTTCCTCGTCAGGGCGTTTAGCTTACCGTAGATTGACCTTGTCGTAAAAAGAGACAGCCACTTTCAAGTGGCTGTCTCTTTTTCAGGCATCATGATGTAGGTCGCAGGAAAGAGATCAATCCTGCAAGAGCCACACCCGGGCTTCATCGATGTTAAAGAAGACCTTGGCAATATGCCCAAGATCGTGACTCATGATCTCGAAGAAACGCAGGGACTGGGATCCTTTCCCAGCCACGAGCGCGCGTTTGAATCGACGTGCATCCGCTCCCTCGGCAATGGCTGCCTCGTGGATAACGCGTGGCATCTTGTAGATCTCCAGCGTGGACAAGGCCAGGGTCGTCTCGCGGTAGTCGCTCAAGACGCGATGACAATTCCTGTCTCTGGCCATCTTTAGCATTTCATTGGTCAAGGTGATCGAGTCCCCAAAGACGAGTTTCCCCTGGTGTTTCATTTCGAGCAGGTGCATTTCTTCGTTATAGTGGATTGTGTACGGCATGAGCTTGATTCCTGAAAAATGAAAATTCCACCCGCTGTGGCGGCCCTCCGCGCACCACGGTGGTTCAAAACAGTTCAAGCATACAAGAAAAAGGAGAAACTTACAAGATATACACAAGTCCTAAGTACAAGACGAAGTTTACCTGCCCGCCTTGATCGCCAGGCCTGCCACCACGCTGCTGAATGCGTTGGACGCCTTGACCTTCCCTTGGCCAAAGAGGCGTGCCAGCATGGCTGTGAACAACGGGATGTTCGACGAGCCGCCCGTCTTGACCACTGCATCGATCTGACCTGGTTCCAGCCCTGAGCGTGCCACCGTGTCGAGCAGCACCTTCTCCACGTCGGCCACATAGTGCTGGATGTCGCTCTCGAACTGGTGGCGCGTGTACAACTCCCACAGCGCGATGTCCTTGTCTTCCATGTTGATGATGGTCGCGCCCGCATCCGAAAGGGCGATCTTGGCGGCCTCCACACGGTTGTAGAAGGTGAAGGCCAGGTCGTTGTAGATGAGTCCTTCCAGGGCCTTCAAGCGCACGGGCGCGATCTTGGCCTGGATGGCCTTTTCGAGGATGTTGCGGTTGACGGGCGTACCCAACTCGGGCAGAGCCATCCAATCGGGCACGGCGTGGACCATCTCCGCGATCTCGGGGTGATGCTTCACCTGTCCATCACCAAAATGCGGCAGCATGCGTTTTTCGATGATGGTGCGGTCGAAGTCGCTGCCCGCGATGTCTACACCGCCGCTGGCATAGACCTCCCGCTGGCGCGGATCGCCCAGGCGCATGACGGCAATATCGAGCGTGCCACCGCCAAAGTCGAAAATGATCGCGTTCTGCGGTTTCGTGAGGGTCTGTTCGTAATCCAGTGCGGCAGCGATTGGCTCCAACTCAAAATCTACATGCTTGAAACCCGCTTCGAGCGCGGCCTGGCGCAAGGTCTCTTGCGCCTTGAGGTCCAGTTCAGGCGACTCGGAGAATTTGACGGGCCGCCCCAAGGTCACCGCCTGGATTGGCTCGCCCAGTACCGACTCGGCGCGGCGCTTGAGCATGGCCAGGTAGATCTTGGCCAGGTCGCCCACGCTGAAGAAGCGCTCGAAGATCTTGGTGCCCTGGTAGCCGTCGCGCCGCAGCGCCGTCTTGAGATATTGCAACAGGCGCCCAGGCTGAAGCTCGTCCACGTAGACGTAAATATCGCGCACGTAGTGCATGTCCGCGCCGTATACATCGATCTCGCCTGCCCATTGCTTCACGTAGCGCCGCTGACGGTTGACGTTGTCGCGGTAATAGGTCTCGACCGCTTCCTGCCCCACGTAGCAGCGATAATCGCGCGTGATGTACAGCACGGTCTTGATGACCTCGGGCAGGACGTTCTTCGGGTCGACGGGCAGCAGCCGCACGTGCTGTCCATCGTAGACCGCCACGCCCGAGTTGGAGGTGCCGAAATCGATGCCGACCTTGAGGCTCATGGCCTGCCGCCTTCGCTGGGGATCCGCCCAATGGACAGGACCAGCCCCTGAGCTTCGACCGTTCCCGCCCCTCGCATGGATTCCGCTATGTGGAGTCGGATCCTGCCCTCAGCGTCGAGCACCGCGATCTTGTCGGCATCCCGCGCCGCCACCGCGCCCATGAAGCGCACGCCTTGACCCAGCCGCGAAGGCGGGATGAGCGGCTGTCCCTTGGCCAGCGGAGACTTGGAGATCTCGATCTCCTTCTGTTCGCGCACGACGACCTTGCCCGCCTGCGTGACGCACAGCAGCGACTCGTCGGGGCGCATCAGGAACGAGCCGACCACGTAATCGGTGGCCGTCAAGCGGATGCGCCCCTCGACCGTATACGACAGGTCGTCCACGTCCAGGCCAAGCAGATGACCCTCGTAGGTGACGAGGGCAAAGCGGTCCGTTTTGCGGGTCAGGGTCAGGTCGAAGGGCTGGTCGGATTTTTGCATGGCGCCCTTGCCCAGGTAATGATTGCTGAGAATCGACTGCACCATCGAGGTCATGGTCTTTTTGACGTAGCCGCGTCGGCTGACCTGCAGGAAGAAATCAGACAACGGCAGCGCGTCGATGGGCGCGACACAGGAGAGGGTCTCGCCTGCGCGTGGCTCGTCGGGCATGGACGCCTGCTCCCAGGTCCATGCGCCTCCCGCTTCGGCACGTGGCAGGTTGCTGACCGCATAGGTGCTGACGCGCCCCGAGCTGAACAGCAGCAGCACCTCGCCGTTCGACGGCACCGCCAGGAAGCGCGGCGGCTCCATCTCGACAGACAGCCCGCCCTGGATCTGGCCAATCTCGCTGATTTCGTCGCTTAGCTCGACGCGGAAGAATTTGCCGCGCGCGTTGTAGACCAGCAGGCTGGTAGTGGTGGACGTTTCTCCTGTTCGGGCCGCGACATCGACGCGCAGGTCTTCCTCGTCGGCGTTGAAGCGCCGCTTGAGCAGGTCCAGTTGATACTCCAGGTGGGCGATGCGCTTGCGGTATTCGTCGACGCGCGTGCCGTTCTCCAACGCGATGTTCTCCGCCAGCAGGGCCTCGTTGCGCTCGGTCAGCTCGCGCAGACGTTTGGCGATCAGTTTGACGATCGTCAGCGCGGACTCGGGGCGTGCCTCGGCTTCCTGGATCCATTCGTCGATTTTGTTGTGAAAGGACATGTTGGGTTCCTTGGGATGTGGGAGGGGAAATAATTATACTGGATGAATAAAAGAGTTTGGGTTTTGGGCGTTGCAAAAGAAAAATGACTGACGTATAGTAAAGATGCTGTTTTTCGGAACAAAACCGTTGGGAAATATATAAGAAAGCCCGTGCCCACGGTCAGTGCCGTTCTCAAAAAAGGAGAAAAGATGGACATGAAAAAGGCAGCCCTGGTGATCTTGATGGCAATCGCGTTTATATTGAGCGCCTGCGGAGCATCCTCCCCCTCGACACCACCGACAGCCACTCCTCTACCGCCGACCGACACGCCCATCCCCCCGACAGCCACCAACACGCCAGAACCGACTCCCACGCTCACACCCACACCAACTCCATCCCTGGGTTCGACAATGACCTCCGAAAAAGACGGCATGGAGATGGTCTTCATTCCAGCGGGCGAGTTCACCATGGGAAGCAAGTTATATGCGGATGAACGGCCCGCGCACCAGGTCACCTTGGATGCCTATTGGATCGACAAAACCGAAGTGACCAACCAGATGTTCGCGAAATTCCTCAACGACAACATCGCCCAATTCACGATCACGCCCGACGACTTCATGAAATCCGTGAAATCGGGCGACAACACGCTCTACCTCCTGACGTGCTCCACCTGTACCGACAAATGGGCCGATCGCATTGCCTGGGACGGCACGAAATTCTCCGTCGCACCAGGCTACGAAAACCATCCCGTCGTGATGGTGTCGTGGTTTGGCGCGGATGCCTATTGTTCCTGGGCAGACCGCCGCCTGCCCACAGAAGCGGAATGGGAAAATGCAGCCAAAGGGACCGACAACCGCACCTACCCCTGGGGCAATAACACCCCAGACAAGACCCTGACCAACATCAACAACTATGTCGGGGATACGACCGAGGTCGGCTCCTATCCTGCGGGCGCCAGCTTCTACGGTCTGTTCGACATGGCGGGCAACGCAGCAGAATGGGTGCATGACTGGTACAACGAGACGTATTATCAGACTTCTCCGAGTTCCAACCCCTTTGGGCCAGATACGGGAGACAAGAAAGTCGTCCGCGGTGAGGAATGGGACTGCTACTTCTGCGGCATGGAGAGGACAACCGCCCGACTCCTTCCAGAAGAACCCGCTACAGTTGGCGTGGGCATCGGTTTCCGGTGCGCGCAAAGCCTCAAGCCGTAATATTTTGTATTGGTCGTTTAACAAACAGCCTGAGGGCTCAGGCTGTTTGTTATTTGCGACTTTTGAGAAAATAAAACTCTTGATGCAACCTTCCCAATTGAAAACAGACGGGGAATTTGCTATAGTGTGACTGAGTTCAGGCGGGGCGTCGGGCGGGCTCGGATGAAAAGGAGAAGCACACATGCATACGCAGCGCAGGCTTTGGTACGGCGCGGTCTGGTTGATTCTGGCGGGATCCATGTTGGCATGCAAGGCGGTTTCGTTTCTCTCGGTGGGAGAATCCGCCCCAGGGTTGGGAGCGCCCGTTTCCAATGACAAGTGGGAGGTCACGATCAGCAATCCGCGTGAAGAAAGCAGGCTGACAGGTTCCAGCAACAACACCTACACCCCCAACAGCGGATACACCTTCCTGCTCGTGGATGCTGAGTTCCGCAACCTGGACCCATCTCAGGAGACCTTCATCAACGGGGATACGTTGGTCCTCACGGATAGCGCAGGCGAAAAATTCACCAATATCGGCAGCGGATTTGGCGTATTCTATAACCTGGGCAGCAAAGTCACCTACTCGAACGACCAGAGCGACACCATGAAATTCACCCTGGTCTTCACGGTCAAGGAAGAAAATATCGGGCAGGAGTATAAGTTCCAATTCCTCGATCTGCCGCAGATCACGTTCAAAGTCGGGGCCGATTAGACCCAGGCGGGGTCAGTCATATAGGCGGGACAAAGATTTATTCCACACGAAGAAAAGCCCTTGCTCTAGGGGTTCTTTTCCTGTATTCTTGAGCCAGATTTGGCATCAGGAATCACGAGGCAACCATGAGCACCGAGATCAAACGCCCTGTCTTCTTTTGTGGCGAGAACCCTGGCATGACCCTGTACACCCCAGGAACAGAGCAGGTGACGGCCATCGTCAGCTATTGGCTTTGCACCGATAGTTTGCACGGGATCGGGCACGCCCTGGTGCTATGGTTGTCCGAGTCGGCCGAACTGCAGCATGGGGGCATCTTCACCGATAATCGCGCATTAGCCGAGGTGCTAATCCAACGGTTGACGCGTTATTTTCCTGAATTTCAGGGGGTGCTCATTGATGAGTTGGCTTACATCGAAGCCGAATGCGGTCACACCTACGATGGAGAACGCTACCTGGCGACCTGCCAGTCGTCAGAGACAAGGGTCGAGGCGGAGTGGAGGAACGTGTTGGATCGCAAACAAATAGTCTGGCCGCACTTCCCCGCGGGAGAGGTCGCATACGACCTGACGACGGTCATCTGCCCCTGCGGCGTTGGCCGCATCCGCTTGAATGGAAAAGAAATCGAGGGAGAAATACAGGTTGCCCAATCCGCGGAGGGAAGGTCCCTGAGTTCCGCCTTCCTGGCCTTTGCAGAGACCTGGATCGGCCCCGTACAAGATTGAACGGAACGAGGAGTAAAATGTTCGGCAACGCAAAACCCTATCAGCCACCCGCCTGCCCCGTCTGTGGGGAAAGTGTGATTTCCCTGCGCCCCAGGAGTTTTGGGGAGCTTCTCAAAATCATCTTCGCTCTGGGGTTGTTTGCCTATGCGGTCTTGGGAACCTTCCTTGGGATGGTCAGCATGGTGGCCGAACATCCGAGCCAGAAGGAAGCCGTTTTCCTTTTCGGCTGGATGCAGCCCTACACCCATCAACCGATTTTCCAAATCTTCATCGCGGGCGGATATCTGGCAGGCTTCCTCCTGTTCTATCTGGACTGGTTCGAGTCTCTGATCGACAATTGGCGCAAGAAGCGGGCTGAGGCCGAGGGGGAACCCGTTCCAAAGCACAAATACACCTGCCGCTACTGCGGCCATCAGTGGGATTAAAGTACCCCCAAGCCGTCGTTTGACGAAACTTTCAAACCCACTATAATGAATTTGGCATCGCAGTTTTCACTTTAGAAAATCTTGAAGAAAGGAGGCACCCTTTAATGTTATTCGTCCCCAAAGAGAAAGGCCAGGGCCTGGTCGAATATGCGCTGATCCTTGTTTTGGTTGCCATTGTTGTCATCGCTGCGCTTATGATCCTCGGCCCGATGATCGGCAACGTGTTCAGCCAGATTAACTCCAGCCTCGGCTCGATGTAGCCTGGCAAGCAAAAAAAACGCCCGTCGGCATGCTGACGGACGTTTTTTATTCCGTCATAGAAGGACGACCTCAACCGCTTCCCCAGCCGAAAGCCCCGTGGCGTCAGGGGAGATGCGCAACAGACCATCAGCTTGGACCAGATTGAAGATTAGATTGCTCTTGCCGAAGATGGGTTCCGCCTCCCATCCCCCGACTCCCGATTCCCGACCAACCAGTTTCACGGGCCACCAATCCTCGCGGCCCGCCTGGGAGGGCAGGTTGACCGTCAGCTGCGCGCGGACGGTGGCCTGCGGCCTGGGAGTTTCGCCCAGCAGCTTCTCGATCACAGGCACGACGAACAGGTATCCATTGACCAGCGCGCTGACGGGGTTGCCTGGCAAACCGATGACCGCCTTGCCACCGCACGCCCCCAGAATGGTGGGCTTGCCTGGTTTGGTGTTGATGCCGTGTACCAGCACGCCGGGCTCTCCCAACTGCGAGATGACCTCGGCGGTCATGTCGCGCGTCGAGGCCGATGACCCTGCCGTGACGAGGACCGCGTCGCATTCGGCCAGGGCCCTTCGCGCCGCCGCTTCGAGCGCCTCGAACTGATCACCGACGATCCCATAGCGGATCGGCTCCCCACCTGCCCGTTCGATCAGCGCCGAGAGCGTGTAGGAGTTGACGTCGCGCACCTGACCTGGTTGCGGCGTCTGGGATGGGTCCACCACCTCATCGCCTGTCGAGAGCAGACCAACCTTCGGAGACTTGGCTACGCGCAAAGAGAGGATTCCCAGCGCCATGAGTCCGCCCACCTCGGCAGGACGCATTCTCCGCCCCTTGGGCAGGATGACCGTTTCGGCGGCCACATCCTCGCCCACGCGGATGACGTTCTCCCCTGCCGCCACGGCACGCTGAATCTCCATCTCGCCTTCGCGGGCGTGCTGGGTGTATTCGAGCATCACCACTGCGTCTGCACCCGGAGGCAACATGCCGCCCGTATGGAGGATCGCGCACTGTCCCGCCCCAACCTCGAATTGCGGCGCGCCCCCCATCGGCACTTCGCCGATCAGCGACAGGTACGCGGGCAGCGAGTCACTTGCGCCGAAGGTATCGCGCGCGCGGACGGCGAAGCCGTCCACGGTGGAGCGCGGGAACTCGGGCAGCGGATGCGGAGCGCGCACATCCTCGGCGCAGACACGACCCAGGGACGAGGAAACGTCCACCAGGACGGAATCAGGCAAGGGCGCGGAAAGGTGAGATAACAACAGGGCGCGGGCTTCCTCAGGGGGAAGCAGGGTCAGGAATTCGGGCATGTTACCTCAGCCAAAAGGTCCAAATGAGGAAATAAACCGTCAGCCCATAGATCGCGATCGCATTGATGGTCAGCGGCGTCCAGGTGGGTTTGCCGCCCTGGGCGATATTGCGCAATAGATAGATTTGTAAAAGTGCGAAAGGCAAAGTCAACAGGGCGGGCCAAATGAGCGAAAACGAGAAGTTGAAGAAGACCGCCGCCAGGAAGAGAAAGTAAGCCGCCAGGGACAGGATGTTATGCAAGGGAATGGCCCGCTCCCAACCGATGGAAACCAACAGGGTGCGACGGCCATACTTGCGGTCCTGTGCATAGGAAGGGAAACTGAGAGCGATCAGGCATGCCAGACCGAGGGCAGTCAACGGGAAAGTCACCAATCCCAACAATCGATGCAACTCCCCTGCTTGCAGGAGGAATCCCAGCGATGGGAAAACGAATCCCAGCTGGATGGCAAGGGCTGTTTCCCCGAACCCACGGCTGACCAGCCGCATGGGAGGGACACCGTAAAGCAAAACCAATAACAGCGACAATCCTAGAAAGAGGAAGGCCTGCGGCGAGAGACGTCCCTGGCTGTACAGCGCAAAACAGATCACAGCCAGCACAGCCAGCGCTCCTAGGGAAAGGGATAACATCGAGTCGCGCAGGGATTTGCGCTGGGCAAAGGTCTCTTCGGGCTGGAGCGGATCGCTGTTCGGACGGAAGACTTCAGCCAACAGCGAAAAGGCTGCCTGGGTCAGGATCACACCGACCAGCCCCATCCAGAAAGCGATGGGGACGAAGGGGATGGCGAGATAATTGGCCAGGCTGACGCCAAGGACATAAGTCAGCGCAGCAAAGGCAAGGTAGAGAGGGCGGGTAAGGCGAAGGAGGGTCATAAGAATTGGGAATGGGCAGATCGCCCTGAGCGGAGGCTGAGCGTTTGTTGCGAAGCCGCAGTCGAAGGGCGCTTGGATTAATTCTTGAGAAACGCTTCCAGTCGGGCGACGGCTTCGGGCAGGTTCTTGCGGCCCAGGCCGAGGCGGAAATGGTTGTGACGGTCGTCATAGACGGAGCCTGGCAGGAGCAACACGCCCGCTTCGCGCACGAGGCGATCGCAGAAATCTTCCACGTCTCCTTTGACGAGGCGAGGGAAGCCCATTGAACCCGCCTGCGGGCAAACCCAGCGGAAGAGGTCCGCGCGACGGGCGAAGAGGTCGTCGATGGCGGCCAAGTTGGCGCGGATGATGTCCAGGTTGCGCTCGATCAACTTCTCGCGATGGCGCAAGGCCAGTTCTGCCAGGAACTCACTGGGGGCTGAATTGCAGATGGTGGTGTAGTCCTTAAGCGCGGCCATGCGCTGAACCACATCCTGATTCCGCGTAGCGACCCAGCCAATGCGCAGTCCCGCCAAGCCGTAGGTCTTGGAGGTCACACCCAGCGACACGGCATGCGGACCCAGGTCACAGGCGGCGGGCAGGCGCAGGGAGGGGTCATATTCCGACTCGCGGTAGACCTCGTCCGAGAAGAGCAGCAGATTATTTTCCTGCGCAAAGCGGTTGAGCGCCTCGAAGTCTACACGCGGCATGAGATAACCTGTCGGGTTGTGCGGCGTGTTGACCACGATGGCTTTGGTGTTGGTTCGCATCAGGTGACGCAGTTCATCGAGGTCAAGCGCCCAGCCGTTCTCCTCGCGCGCCATCCACGGGCTGACGTCACAGCCGATGGAACGGGCAATCTCGGCCAGCGATTGATAACCAGGCGAATGGACAATGATGTGGTCGCCCTGCTCCAGCACGGCGTGCATGAAGACAAAGATCGCTTCCTGTGCGCCTGCATGGACCAGAACCTGCTCGGGCTGCATGGTCTCGTACAGTCCACAGATGGCCTGACGCAGCTTCGGGTCGCCTTGCGACTCGGTGTAGCCCAGCCAGGTCTGCTGGAAGCGTTCATCCGCACCGGGTTCAAGGGACAGCAGGTCCGCAATGGACATCGATTCGCAATCCGAGGAGCACAGCAGGTACTCGGTGTTGAATTCGTATTTGGCAAAGTAACGTTCGAGTTTAAAGGGAGGAAGTTTCATATTAGTCTATCGCTTTTACGGATAAGTCAGGATTAATGAATTTTCGGACCATCTCGGTATTTGTCTGGCACTCAGAAAAGGACAAATTCCCTCCAGAAATGTCCAACCGCTTGCCTTCATCCAGAACAAGGAATATCTGAAACGTATCCCGCCCACGGCCAGTATATCGTTTTGTGTCTATTCGCTTGATATCGGCCATAGCAAATCTGAATTTTTCTTCATTGAAAGTGGAGTTCAAAATTCCGCCGCGAGAATAAGTTACAACCTGATTAAGCTTATCGATCACACAATACACACTTCTATTTTGGTAGAACTGATAAAGAAAAATCCCAAGGATGGCAAGTCCATATAGGGTCCAACCAAAAGAACGAAACGAATCGTCAAAGAAAGCAAGAAAGCAACCCAAAAGAATTGAGAAGAAAATCCAGAGTCCATTCATCCAATAACGCGGATCGACAGCGATTATCATCGTATCGGAGCGATCATCGATTGTTACTGACATGCCAGAACCCACCTTCAACGGTTCTGTAGTTGAAAAATGCGACTCGCTCATATTCCTCCTATCGATTCGACAAGGCCCGTTTCACATCGCGGTAATGCAATTGATTATGCATGTACAACATCCTGACCATCTCGCGGATGACCGTCTGGCCCAGGAAAGGGTGGCGGCCTTGGATCTCCAGTTCCTCGTCTTTCAGTCCCTGCACCCAGGTGATCGACTCCGCGCGGACGGCCTTGTACTGTTCGAGCAGTTCGGCGGGAGGCAACTCGCGAGTCTTCTCCTGCTGGGATGCGTTGTAGCGGTCAATGGAAAATTCGTCGGTGACGCCGCCCCCGCCCTGGCGGATCTGTTCGAAGAGTCGGACCAGTCCACGTTCGGAGGTGACGTAATGCGACAACACGTTGCGAATAGTCCAGGTAGTGCCTTCGGTATACACTTCGGCCTGCCATTGATCGTTATCCAAGGCGGAAAAGAACGCAACCATGCGCTCGCCTTCCGATTTCAATTTCTCAGCCAGTTCAGCGGTCTCGGACATAAAATTCTCTCCTTAGGCAATCTGTCACATTATTAAACAAAGACCCTAAAGGTCTTGTAAACCTTTGGGGTCTGATTGTAAATCAAATCAGCGAGTAGCCCCCGTCCACGACCAGGGTCTGGCCCGTGACATATTCATTCTTAAGCAGGTACTCCAGCGCGGCGGTGACCTCGTCCAGGCTGGCGGCGCGCTTCATCGGCAGGCGCGCGACCAGGGCATCCCACTGCTCGCTCGTGACCACGTCCGAGTGCAGCACCAGTCCAGGTGCGATGGCGTTGACGCGGATCGTCGGCGCAAGCGCACGCGCCAGGACTTTGGTCAACGACTCGAGGGCGGCTTTGCTGACCGTGTAGGCGGGGAAGGCCGACCAGGCTTTCTGCGCGGCCACATCCGTCACATTGACGATCAGCCCGCCCTCGGTCATGCGTTGGGCAGCAGCCTGAGCCAGCAGAAAGGGCGCACGCAGGTTCAGGTCGAGGGCCGAGTCCCAGGCCTCGGCGGTCAGGGATGGAACGTCGGTACGTTCCATCACAGCCGCAGAGTTGACCAGCACCTTGAGCGGGTGCGGAACCTCGTCCAGCAGGTTGAGGAGCGCGTGAATCCCCTCGGGCTGGGTCAGGTCCGCGGGCTGGAGGAAAACGGGACGGTTTAAAGCGCGGATTTCCTCGGCCGTATCGTAGGCGCCCTGCATCTCCTGGTGATAATGAAGCAGGATGGCATATCCCTGGCGCGCCAAGGAAAGGGCAAAGGCCCTGCCTAGTCGGTGCGCGGCCCCCGTTACAAGAGCAAGCGGAAATTCAGCCATGTGCCTGTTTTACCATAAAAAAAACAGCGCAAGAGTGCCTCTTGCGCTGCTGCGGTCTGACTGGGAATTTTATTTTCTAAAGAAGTTCGATATGATGAACCACAAATTGGCGGGGCGCTCGGCCATGCGGCGCATGAAGTATGGATACCAATGCGTACCATACGGAACATACACCCGCACGGGATAACCTTCCTTGGCCAGGTTCTCCTGCAAATCGCGGCGGATGCCATACAGCATCTGGAATTCGAGCGCATCCTTGGGCAGACCGATCTTCTCGGCGTACTGTTTCGCAAACAGGATACGTTTCTCGTCGTGGGTGCCGAAGGCGGGGATGGGCGGGAAGCGGCCGTCGGCGCTCAGCTTGGGCGCGCCCGCCGCCAGTTCACCGTCGAGCATGATCTTGGCCAGCAGGTCGAAGTTTGCATCCACGTCAGCCTTCTTCGGGAAGGCCTTGTCCTCGGGTTCCTGGTATGCGCCCTTGACCATGCGGATGGTGACACCGTCCGACACGAGGCGGCGCGTGTCCGCTTCGGTGCGGTACAAGTACGATTGCAAGACCGTGCCCGTGTTGAGGTAGCCTTTTTCGCGCATGGCGTACAGCAGGTCGAGGGTTTTGTCGGTGTAGGGGGTGTCTTCCATGTCGATACGCACGAAGACGTTGCGGGCCTTGCCGCGGGCCAGGATGCGTTCCAGGTTCTGGGCGCATACGCTCTCGTCCAGGCCGAGGCCGATCTGGGTCAACTTGATGGAGACGTTCGAGCGGACGTTCGCGTCGGCGATGGCGTCAATGGTGGCCAGGATGCGATCGGTGGAGTCCTGCGCCTCCTCGGGCGTGCTGGTGTGCTCGCCCAGGTTGTCGAGGGTGGCGTTGATGCCGCGGTCGTTGAGTTCCTTGACGGCGCGGATGGCATCCGACAGTTCGGTACCCGCCACAAAACGCGAGACGGTCTTCCACGCGAACGACCAATGAGTGAAGATGTTCTGCGCCCAGGCGGCTTTGGAGAGGTAGATCAAAAAGGAACGAAGCATGGGTTCCCTTTCAAGAATGGATTACGCCCCAGCCGCATGCATGGGCGGCCAACAGCGTTGCGGATTCGACAAAACTATTCTAGCACAAGTGCCCGGGTTGATTATGTTATACTTTTCAGTGATTTTCGTCACCTTTAATGGAGGTTACGTGAGAAGCCGCAACACCAACGTCATCCTGCGGGGCGGTTCGATCCTGCTGATCATCGCCGCCGTGGTGCTGGCGGTCACGTCCCTGGTGGGATTCAGCCGACAGCGCAACAGCTACCCCCCTGGCATGACCATCGCAGGCGTTCCCGTCGGCGGACTGAATCCAGCCGAGGCGTCGCAGCGCCTGCTGGAAGTCTACACCAACCCTGTCGAAGCCCAATATGCGGGCTCTGTCATTCAAATCGACCCCGAACTGGTCGGTTTCAACCTGGACATCGACAGCATGATGGCCGCCGCCGACCTGGCCCGCACGGGCGGACCATTCTGGTCAGGGTTCTGGGATTACCTGTGGAATCGTCAAGCCGCCGTCGTGACGGTCCCTTTGCGCGCCACCATCGAGGAACAGCGCCTGCGCGCCTACCTGCAGAACGAGATCGCGCCGCGCTATGACCAGCCGCCCGCGCCACCCCAACCCCGTCCCGACGGGCTGGGATTCACGGCGGGCACCCCGGGGCAGGTGCTGGATGTGGAACGCGCCGTAGTGCTGATCGAGGACGCCCTGCGCTCACCCACCAATCGCACGGTCTCGCTCTCGTACAACCAGAATGCAGTTGCACGCCCGACGATGGAGAACCTGCAACTCCTGTTGGAACAGTACATCAAGGCCACCGAGTTCGATGGCCTGATCGGTCTGTTCCTGACCGACCTTCAAACGGGACAGGAGATCCATTTCGCGCTCGACGCGGGTCAAGCCGTTCCCGTGGAACCCGACATTGCCTTCACTGCATCGAGCACCATCAAGATTCCCATCCTGGTCTCGTACTTCATCAAGAACGGCGATGTGCCCGTCAGCGACAACGTCAACGCCATCATCGTGAACATGATCAAGAAATCCGAGAACCCGCCCTCGGATGCGCTTATGGCGCAATTGGACCCGAACTTCGGTCCGCTGGTGGTCTCGGATTTCATGAAGACCGTCGGGTTGGAGAACACCTTCCTGGCGGGATTCTTCGCCCCAGGCTCCCCCCTGCTCCAGCGCTTCAATACTCCCGCCAATTCGCGTGTGGATATCAACACCGATCCCGATCCGTATAACCAGACCACCCCCGCAGATATGGGGATGCTGCTGGTGGACGTGTATCAGTGCGCCCAGACGGGTGGCGGTGCGCTGGTGGCTGCCTTCCCAGACAAGATGAACCAGAAGACCTGCCAGCAAATCATCGATTATCTTGCCACCGACAAGATCGGCGTGCTGATCGAAGCGGGCGTGCCCGAAGGCACGTTGGTGGCACACAAGCACGGCTGGGTGGTGGACGTCACCACGGGCTACATGAAGAACGTCAGCGATGCGGGCATCGTGTATACCCCGGGCGGGAACTTCGTGCTTTCCATCTATGCCTATCATCCCGTGCAGGTGGTCTTCGACGACGCCAACGCCATGTTCGCCAACCTGGCACAAGTGGTGTACAACTTCTACAACCTTCCAACCCAATAACAAATCGAACCCGTTTTCACCGAAAACGGGTTTCTCTTTTATAATCAAGATATGAGCGCCGCACTTGGACTCTTTCGCCTCCAACAGGTGGACCGTCAGATGGACCAGACCCTGGCCCGCCTGAACGTCATCCAACAGACACTCGGCAACGACAGCGAACTTCGCGCGGTGCTGGACCAGGTCGAGGCGGCGAAGGCGGAAGATGCCCGGGCGGAGAAATCCTTGCGAGAAGCGGAAGCAGCCGTCCAGTCCCAGCAGGTCAAGATCGAACAGGCCGAGAGCAGCCTGTACGGCGGACGGGTTCACAATCCCAAGGAATTACAGGACCTCCAAAGCGACATCGCCGCCTTGAAGCGATTCCTCTCCACCCTGGAGGAACGTCAACTGGAGTCCATGCTGGCAGCCGAGACGGCGCAAGCCGCCCTGCAGCACGCGGAGTCAGCCCTGACCGAGTTGCAATCCCGCCGTGGCAGTGAGCACAGTCTGTTAATCGGTGAGCAAGCCAGCTTGTCCAAAAAGGTCGAGCGCCTGCAAGTGGAACGACAGGCCGCCGCCAATGACATCCCCGCCCCAAGCCGCGAACTCTACGAACGCCTGCGTCAGCAGCGACGTGGCATCGCGGTGGCCGAAGTGACCGACAACACTTGCTCGGCTTGCGGCACCCCCGTCACTGCTGCGCTTCAGCAAAGTGCACGCTCCACCACCCAGATCACTCATTGTTCGTCCTGCGGACGCATTCTCTACGCCAACTGACCATGCCCTTCTCCATTGACCTGCTTTCCTTCCTCGTTGGGTTCGTCGCCGCCAGTGTCTTCTGGTGGTTGATGGGCAGGGCGCGCCCCTTGTGGCGCGAGCTGATGGACAACCTGCGCGCGCAGCGCGAGGAGAATCAAGCCCGCCGCTCCAGCGGCGTGGAGGAGAATCACCGCCGCATCACGCTGCGGCGCGCCCAGGGTATGCACCTTGCGGCACCGCTCTTCGCGCTGGATGAGATCCTGCAGGAGCCGCTGCTGATGGCCCCTCCGCCCATCGTGGAACCTGGCTCCGTCCCCGCCGCTGAGGATGTCGTCACCCAGACTCTGCCCTACCTGCCCACCTGGCCCGAACTGGCAGCCTTCTTCCGCGCCCCCACGCTGACCCTGCCGCTGGCCCTCTCGGGCGGACGTAACCTGGTACTGACGGGCCTGCCGGGTACGGGCAAGTCCGTGGCGCTGGCTTACCTCGCCAGTTTGGCTGCCAACCGCGATCCGAAACTGGGCGACCTCCAGGAACACATCCCCTTCCTTATCCATGTCGCAGACCTGAAGCTGCCCCTCGAGGGCAAGGATATCCTTAACCCGATCATCGACGTGGTGGATTCCACCGCGCCCGTCTTCGACCTGCCGCGCATCTCTGGTTTCGTCCAGCAGGCCTTCCGCGATGGACGTGTCCTGCTGCTGCTCGATGGTTTCGATGAATTGACCGCCGAGGGACAGGCCACGGTGGTGGACTATCTCAAGTCGCTCTTGCAAGCCCATCCCACAATCCGCGTGGTGACGACAGGTTCGTTCGAGACTCTGGGTGGGCTGGTCGGTTTGGGCTTTGCCCCGCTCGCCATGATGACCTGGTCCCCGCGCCGCATCCAGACCTTCATCGAAGCCTGGGGCGAGTTGTGGTCGAAGTATGTCAGCATGGAAGCCTGGGCCCAGGCGGGTCCCGAGCAGGTGGACCCGCTCCTGCTCAATAACTGGTTGGGCATGGGCAACAACAATCTCAGTCCGTTCGAGCTGACCCTCAAGGTGTGGGGCGCGTATGCAGGCGACCTGCGCGGGCCCAAGGTACAGGATGCCATCAACGGTCACATCCGCCGCCTGGCCCCCGCCAATACGCCGCCCGCTGCGCTGGAGACTCTCGCCATGCAGGTGGTGCTGAACGCCCAGCCTGTGTTCGATCCGCGCAAGGCCCGCGAATGGGTCAGCCACTTCGAGGTCCCCGAGGACGAGACACCAACCGTCGTCGAAGGGCTGCTCGAACGCCCCACGGATATCGAGCTCCCCACCGAGGATACCGAAGAAACCAAGAGCAAGGACAAGAAGGCGCAGAAATCCGCCCAGCCTGCCGCGCCGACTTTTGGTCTGCTCAGCAAGATGGCTTCCAGCGGGTTGCTGGCCCAGCACCTCAACAGCCGCATGCGCTTCGTACACCCGATCATCGAAGGTTTCCTGGCGGGACGCGCTTTGAGTGACATGAAAGCCTCCAGCGAGAAGGTCGTCAACCAGCCCGATTGGGTCGGCAAGACGGTGTCGCTGCACTATCTGGCTGCGCATGGCGACGTTTCGAAATTGGTGGACGCGATGATCGAATGGTCACGCCTGCCGATGCACCGTCCGCTGTTGACGGCCGCCCGCTGGCTGAAAGATGCCCCGCGCGAAGCGCCCTGGCGCGGAAAGTTGATGGGGGCGCTGGTCAAGCTACTGCAAATCGACGGCCTGCCCCTCTCCCTGCGCGGACAGATCGTGGCCGCCTTTGTGCTCAGCGGCGACTCTGGTGCGTCCGCCCTGTTCCGACAGTTCATCACCACCACTTCCTTTGAGTTGGTGCAAGTGTGCGCCATTGGCAGCGGTGCTTTGCAAGACCAGAAAGCTGTCCGCGCTTTGGAGGATTTGCTGGGCGCCCCCAGTTTGCTGGCCCGTCAGGCTGCCTGCTTGGCGTTGGTCTCCATCGGGACCAACGAGTCGCTTGAAGTCGTGGCCCAGATCCTGCTTGGCGGAGACGAGTCTCTGCGGCGTGCGGCCGCCGAGGCGTTGGCTAACGATCCAGGCGAGGGCCATTCCATGCTGAGGGAAGGCGTTACCCTGGAAGACATCCTCCTGCGCCGTGCCGTGGTGTACGGTCTGGGCCGTGTGGACGAGCCCTGGGCTGAGGATCTGCTCAAGAGCGTCCAGATCCAGGACAAGGAATGGGTGGTGCGCAACTCGGCCGCGCAAGTGCTCGAGACCAAGACGCATGCTGTCACGCGTGTGCCACGCGTCCTGCCTGCCCCGTCCGAGACGCCGTGGCTGATCGAGTTTGCTGGCAAACAGGGCGTGGGCATCTCGCCAGGCGCACCCGCCACCGATATCCTCATTGGCGCCCTCAAGAGCGAAGATCACGATGCTCGTCTCGCCAGCCTGCCCTACCTCAGGCAGACTCCCACCGAGGGTGTCATCACCCAGCTGTATCATGCCATGTATAAGGACGACCCCGAACTGCGTGAATCGGTCTATCATACCCTGATGGAGATCGCCGCCTCGGGTATCAGGCTGCCACACCCGTCCCAGTTCGGCATCGAATGACATGCTGATCACCAACGCCACCCTGATCACCTGGGGTTCTCCCAACCGCCTGTACGAAAAATACGCCCTCCACATCGAGGGCGCTCTTGTTCGTGAGATCGGCCCCGAAGCGGACCTGCTCGCCCGATACCCCGACGAAGAAAAACTCAACGCACACGGACAGCTCGTCATGCCTGGCAACATCTGTGCCCACACACATTTCTATGGCGCATTTGCGCGCGGACTGGCCGTCCCTGGCAACCCGCCGCAGGAGTTCAAGCAGATCCTCGAAGGTCTGTGGTGGCCGCTCGACAAATCGCTCGACGAGGATGGCATCCGTTACTCGGCATTGACCTGTCTGGTGGATGCCGTCAAATATGGCACCACCACGCTCTTCGACTACCATGCCTCGCCCAACTTCATCGACGGCTCGCTCGACATCATCGCCGAAGTTGTCGAGCAGGCAGGCCTGCGCGCCGTGCTGTGCTATGAGGTCACCGACCGCGACGGAAAGGACAAAGCTCGTGCGGGGATCGCCGAAAATGTGCGTTTCCTCAAAAGGACCAAGGGTCCGCTCCTGGCTGGGACCTTCGGCCTGCATGCCCCGCTCACGCTTTCGACCGCCACCCTGGAGGAATCCCGCGCCGCCGCCCCCGACGGGACGGGATTTCACATCCACGTAAGCGAATCGCAGGATGACGGCTACGCCATGTTCGAGAATGACCTCGGCGCCGCCTGGCCCATAGACTGGCTGAACAAGCACGACATCCTCGGCCAGCGGACCATCATCGCGCACGCCGTTCACGTGGACGAGTACGAGATGGACCAACTGGCCGAGACGGGCACCTGGGTGACCCATCAGCCACGCTCGAACATGAACAACGGCGTCGGCGTGGCAAAGGTCGAAGAGATGCTCAAAATGGGCATGCGCGTCTGTCTTGGCAACGATGGCTTTTCCCACCCGATGTGGGATGAATGGAAGGCCGCTTCCTTGTTGCAAAAGAACGAGCATCGCGATCCGCGCCGCATGAACGGCAATGATGTGGTCCAGATGGCGGTCTACAACAACGCTGCACTTGCCAATGTCTTCTTTTCCGATGCCCCGCTCGGGCAGATCGTCCCTGGCGGCTATGCCGACCTGATCTTCGTAGAGTATCACGCCACCACACCGCTCACCGCTGACAATCTGCCCTGGCATATCCTTTTTGGCTTTCAGGGTGGCATGGTCACGACCACCATCATCCACGGCAGGGTGCTGATGAGAGACCGTGAACTGCTCACGCTCGATGAAGCCGAGATCGCCGCCAAAGCCCGCGAGGCCGCCGTCAAAACCTGGAAACGATACAACGCGCAATTTTGACCCGCGCATCACTTTGTTATTTTGATTCCGAATAGCGAGAGGTTCACATGACTGACTCACCCATTCTTTTATCCATCGCCGTGCTCGGCGGGACAGGCAAGGAAGGCAAGGGACTGGTCTATCGCTGGGCCAAGGCGGGTTATCGCGTGCTGATCGGCTCACGCGCCGCAGAAAAGGCCCAGGCCGCCGCTGCAGATGTGCTGTCCATGCTGGGCGGCAGCGGATCGGTCGAAGGGCTGGATAACCCCACCGCCGCACAAAAAGCCGACATCGTCGTGCTGACCGTGCCCTATTCCGCACACCGCGATACGCTCGAAGCGGTGAAAGAGGCAGTGAAGGGAAAAATCCTGATTGACGTGACGGTACCACTCGTCCCGCCGAAGGTGGCCAAGGTGCAGATGCCGCCCGCGGGGTCCGCGGCGCAGGAAGCCAGGGAAATTCTCGGCGAAGGCGCACAGGTGGCCGCCGCCTTCCAGAACATCTCACACGAACACCTGCTCGAAGGCGGGGATGTCGAATGCGATGTCCTCGTCACAGGAACAGGCCCCGAGGTCCGCGCCGAGGCGATCAAACTGGTTGAAGCGGCGGGGCTGACGGGCTGGGACGCGGGTCCCATCGAGAACTCGGTCGTCGTCGAAGGCCTGACCAGTGTGCTGATCGGCATCAATAAGAAATATGGCAGCACACATGCAGGCATCAAGATTACGGGCGTGAAGAAGTAATCATGGATTGCGCAGATTTCACATGAGGAGTCTGCGCGCCCTCTCTTGTGAATAAAACCGTGTCTCCGCTTACCCTTACTTCCCTTCAAGACATTCCTCTCATCCGCCAGGGTGACAACCTGGCGGATATCCTTTTCGCCTCTCTCCGCGCGTCAGGCCTGAGTCTGCAAAACGGGGACATCCTCGTGCTGGCGCAGAAAATCGTCAGCAAGGCCGAAGGCCGCATGGTGGATTTGGCGACTGTGACCCCCAGTCCGCGTGCATTCGAGATCGCAACTCAAGCGGAGAAGGATCCGCGTGTAGTCGAGTTAATGTTGCGCGAAAGCCGCGAGGTGTTGCGTGTGCGTGTCGGCGCAGTCATCGTGGAACATAACCTCGGCTTTGTGTGCGCCAATGCAGGCATCGACCATTCCAACGTTTCCCCGCTGGGAGAAGGTCCCGTGGAACGGGCCGATGAATACGTCCTTTTGTTGCCCGAGGACCCTGACCATACTGCCGCCGAGATTCGAGCGCAAATCAAAGCCAAGGCTGGTGTGGAAGTCGGCGTGCTGATCATCGACTCACATGGCCGCGCCTGGCGTAACGGGACTGTCGGCGTGACCATCGGTCTGGCGGGGATGCCTGGCCTCGTGGACCTGCGCGGGCAGCCCGACCTGTTTGGCTACACCCTGCGTGTCACTCAGGTGGGCGCCGCCGACGAGCTGGCCGCCGCCGCTTCGCTGATGATGGGCCAGGCTGCTGAAGGAACTCCCGCTGTTCATGTACGCGGATTCCCCTATCCGCTGCGCGAAGGCGCGCTCAAGGAACTCATTCGCCCCAAAGAACAGGACATGTTCCGATAAACCCAACAGCAGAAGTATAATTCTCATAAGACTCTCCATGGAACCCGCACGATCCGCCTTACGCGCTACCTGGGCAAGCCACTCTCTTGCAGAGCGGGCGCTGGCGTATCAACGAACTCGGCTGGCGGGAGATGCAGCCATCCTCACGGCACTTCTTCTCATTCAAGCAGTTCGTCCCACTGCGGCCTCGGTCATCTCCATTCTCATCACTGCCACTGACATTGGCGTCCTGCTTTGGCAGCGCAGAATGGTCCTGCTGGGGCGGCCGCGAGTCTCCACCTGGATCAGCCTGGTCATGGCCGCGGTCGTTGCCACAATGGGGCTGCATCTCGGGGGCGGATTTGTTACGCTAAGTTTCGGAATCTATCTAATCCTGATCCTCACTGCAGCATTGGTTTTTCAAAGCCGCACCTCCACGCGCGTCATGGCTACCATCTGCTCGGTGTTGTTTGCCCTGCTGGCCGTATTCGAACTCACGAGCATACTTCCTGCCAGGAACCTGGCCTTTGCCCCCATTTACAACTTCTCTCAGGAAGGGCGCATCCTGTTATCCAACTTCATCCTGGGGCTGATTCTGGTCTCGCTCACCACCTACGCCAGCGGAGAAGCTGCCGAGATCGTCGGCAAGTGGAGCCTGTCCCTTACCCGCGAAGTCGAGGCCAAGACCCATCAGTTAAGTCAGGCGCTCAGCAACATGGAGTTGACCTACAACAACATTGTTACAGCCCTGGCAAACGTGATCGAAGTACGTGACTATTACACAAGTGATCACAGCAACCGCATCGCCATATTGGCCGTCGAAACTGCCAGACGATTGGGATATCAAGAAGAACAATTGGAACGCATGCGGCTGTCGGCCATCCTGCACGACATCGGCAAGATCGGCATCCCAGATGACATCCTCAACAAGCCTGGTCTGCTCAGTCCCGAGGAACGACGGGTGATGATGCGGCATCCAGAGATCGGCGAGAAAGTCATTGCCGCCATCAAGGACCTGTCCGATATCGCTGAGGTCATCCGCGCCCATCAAGAGAAGTTCGACGGCACAGGCTATCCCGACCATCTGCGCGGCGAGGAGATCCCGCTTTCCGCGCGCATCATTGCCGTGGTGGATGCCTATATCGCCATCACTGACGAACGCATTTACAAACCCGCCCGCAGCGCCGAGGAGGCCATTCACGAATTGACCCATCACGCGGGCACTCAATTTGACCCACAGGTGGTGAAAACCTTCCTTGAAGTGCTCAAGTCGGAAGAGCGCCACAACCCCACGGATAAGACATGAGACCAGACTCCGCTTTCTGGCTGGAAATGGCCCACTTGGCGGAATCCACCCCCATCGTCATCGACCGCCCCAAAGGCAGGCCGCATCCCCACTGGCCCGACTTGATCTATCCGCTGGATTATGGCTACCTCGAAGGCACCTCCGCCTCCGATGGCGGCGGCATCGATGTATGGTTGGGCTCACTTAATTCCCGCGTGCTAACGGGAATCTTATGCACCTTTGATACACTCAAACGCGACGCAGAGATCAAGTTATTGCTGGGTTGTACGGAAGATGATGTGCGAACCATTTCCGATTTCCACGACGACGGCATGGCTTATCTCTTCGTCAAAAATCCGTTGGAGTCCACATGAATTTCCCCGAAAAATATCTCGACCTATTCAAAGAAGAAACCAAAGCCTTCCTCTTCCTTGCCACCACCAACGCGGATGGCACGCCGCAGGTGACGCCCATCTGGTTCGACACCGACGGCGAATATATCCTGGTCAACACCAACGAAGGCCGCATCAAGGATCGCAACATGAAGGCCCGTCCCAAAGTGGCCATGGTCATTCAGGACCCTGCCACGCCCTATCGCTACCTGGGTGTGCGCGGCGTGGTGGAGAGTCACACCACCGAGGGCGCTGACGAGCACATCAACAAACTCTCGCTGAAATACGACAGTAAACCCTGGACCTATCGCCAGGGACAGAAGCGCATCATCTTCAAGATCAAGCCGACCCACTTTGACGAACACTAACCTGCGAGACTTCCTGCGCTCCCGCCGCTCCATCCGCCGCTTCAAAGCGGACCCCGTGCCTGATTCCGTTATCGAGGATCTGCTCGCCACCGCGACGTTTGCCCCCTCAGCCCACAATCGTCAGCCGTGGCGGTTTGCGGTGATCAAGGATCCCGCCGCCAGGCAGCGGCTCGGCGCGGCCCTCACATCCAAGATGCGCGCGGACATGCAAGCCGAGGGTGCACCCCAATCCGAGATCGAAGCGCGTGTGACCCGTTCCCTGCGCCGCATCGACGAAGCACCCGCCCTGATCGTCCTCTGCCGCGACGTGACCGACGTCCGCGTGGATACACCCGAGGAAGCGATCATGGGCACACAATCCGTGGCGGCGGCGGGATTGCAACTCCTCCTCGCTGCCCACGCAGAGGGACTTGGTGCAAATTGGATTTGCTGGCCGTTGTACGCGCAGACGGAGACCCTCACGGCGTTGGATTTACCCAAGGACTGGGAACCTCAAGGGATGATAATCATTGGACATCCAAATGAAGCACCCAAAGAGAAATCGTTTAAATCGTTGCAAAATATGATGGCCATCCGATGAAAATTGTTGCCCTCGCTGGCGGCGTCGGCGGCGCGAAACTCGCCCACGGCCTCGCTCAAGTCCTCCCCCCGCAAGACCTGACCGTCATCGTCAACACGGGCGATGACTTTGAACACCTCGGTCTGTCCATCTCGCCCGACCTGGACACGGTCTGTTATACGCTGGCTGGACTCGCTAACTTTGAGACAGGCTGGGGCCGCGCGGACGAAAGTTGGAATGCCATTGCCAACGTCAAACGCCTGGGCGGACCCGACTGGTTCAACCTCGGCGATCAGGACCTCGGCACGCACCTCGAACGTACGCGTCGACTCAGAGAAGGCCAGTCGCTTTCACAGGTCACGCGCGATTTCTGTCAGGCCTGGGGCGTGGACGTGACCGTCCTGCCGATGAGTAACCAGCCCGTGCGCACCATCGTCGAAACGGACCAGGGCGACCTCGCGTTTCAGGAATACTTCGTCCACCGCCACTGCGAGCCGCAGGTCAAGGGCTTTCGCTTCGACGGGCTCGATCAAGCGGAACCCGCCCCAGGCGTGGTTGAGGCCATTCAGTCGGCAGATGCCATCGTCATCTGCCCGTCCAATCCCTGGGTCAGTGTGGACCCGATCCTAAAAGTCCTACAACGGTCCACGGTCCAGATGCCACGGTCCATCGTGGCTGTCTCCCCCATCATCGGCGGGCAGACCGTCAAAGGTCCCGCCGCCAAAATGTACACCGAGCTGGGCATCCAGCCGTCGGCGCTGGCCGTGTCCGAGCATTATCGCGGACTGTTGAGCGGTTTTGTGCTCGATGAAGTGGATGCCGACCTGGCTCCTCAAATCCCAATCCCAACTTTGGTGACCAACACACTTATGAAATCCCTTACAGATCGCGCCGCATTGGCTCGAGCCGTGCTACACTTTATTGAGACTCTGCCATGACACTCTGGGCCATCATCCCCGTCAAACCGTTGCGGCGCGGAAAATCGCGCCTGGCTGGAACTTTATCGGAAGACGAACGCGAGCAGTTGAACAAATCCCTGCTCGAGCATACCCTCGATACCCTGACCAACCTCAAGGAGATCGAACAGGTGCTGGTGGTGAGCCGCGATCCGCACGCGCTGACCATCGCCCGCAACCATGGCGCGCGCACCGTGCAGGAGGATGGTCAACCGCACCTCAACACGGCCTTGCAGCGTGCGACCGTGGTGGCCAAGGTGTATGCCACGCGCGGTGTGCTGGTGCTGCCCGCCGACCTGCCCTTGCTCAGCCGCGAGGATGTGTTGACCCTGCTCGACAAGGCCAGTCAACCGCCCGTGGTGGTCATTGCCCCCGACCGACATCGAAAAGGGACCAACGCCCTGCTGATGTCACCCGCAGGCCTGATCGAATACGACTTCGGCGACGACTCATTCGAACGTCACTGTGAGCGCGCACGACGGGCGGACGCCCGTCTTGAAGTGGTGGAACTGCCCTCCCTCGGCCTCGACCTGGACCTGCCCGAGGATTTGGAACTCATCCGCAAAATGGATACGGTCAGTATCCTAAAATAATTTCCCGAGCGAACCAACTACAACCCTCTGCCGAACGAGTTTGGCGGAGGGTTGTCTGGTTTAATTCGTAAAAATAAATAGAAATAGACAAATTAATGTGACTTTTCACTTAAGGATGTGGAGTTTTTCCACTCGAAAAAGATGGGGCATATCTTATACAATTATTTGTGATTTTTGGTACTAGACTATACAACTTGAACGAGGTGTCCCATGAACAAAACTCTCAACATCGATGACCAGATCATGACCAGCAAGCAGCTCCACACGGAATTGCTGCGATGCGAGTACTGCGAGGAAAAGCCCTGCAAAGCGGCCTGCCCCGTCAACTGCTCGCCGTTCGACTTCATCATGGCGGCCCGCGTCGGCAACCCGTCCGACCTCAAACGCTCGGCCGCCGAGATCATGCATTGCAATCCGCTCGGCGGCGTGTGCGGTCTGGTCTGCCCCGACCGCTTCTGCATGGCGGCCTGCTCGCGCAAGGACTTCGATGGCCCGATCAACATCCCCAAGGTCCAGGCCACCATCGTCGAGACGGCCAAGCGACTGGGCGGGATTCCCAAATTCGAGGTCCCCGCGCCGAACGGAAAGAAGGTTGCAGTCATCGGTGGCGGACCCGCGGGTCTGGGCGTGGCTGCCGCGCTGGCGCAGATGGGCTACGCGGTCGACATCTTCGAAGGCCGCGAAAAACTGGGCGGCATGATGAACCTGATTCCCGATCAACGCCTGGCCAAGAGCGTGGTCGAGAGCGACATCGAGTTCCTGCTCTCACTTGGGACGATCAATGCCAAGACGGGCGTCAAGGTCGAGGACCCCAAACAATTGCTCAAGCAGGGCTACCAGGCTGTGTGTGTCACCACGGGTCTGTGGAAGCCCATCGAGTTGGGCGTCGAGAATGAGGGCCTGACCATCAAGATGGTGGACCTGCTTTCGAACAAGTCTGCCTTCAACTTCAAGGGACGTGTGGCCGTCATCGGCGGCGGCGCGACCGCTGTCGACTGCGTCATCACCGCCCGCGAGCGCGGCGCATCACACGTCGAGCTGTTCATGCTGGAGAAGCTCTCCGAGATGCCGCTGACGCCCATCGAGCGTCAGGAACTGATCGACTACGATGTCGAGGTCAACGGCCGCATCCGCATCACCAAGGTCCTGAGCAACGGCAAGTCCGTGACGGGCATCGAAACCAAGAAGGTGACCCTGCCTGAGGGCGAGGCCTTCAAGGTTTCCAGCATCCGCGATGTGGAAGGCACCGAAGGCGTGCGCGCGGGCTTCGAAGCCGTGGTCATGGCCATCGGCATGCGCTCCGCGATGGCGCGCGAACAGGCTGCGGGCATCTTCTACGCAGGCGACGTGGCGCACGGTCCGACCACCGTGGTGGAAGCGGTCGCTTCGGGCAAGAACGCCGCGCTCGCGATCGACGCTTTCCTCAAGCAGCAGCCCAAGCCTGAATTCAAGAAGGCCACCAAGTCGCATTACGAACTGCCTGGTTACAATCCCGTGCCTGTTTCGCTGGCCACCGATTTCTTCGGCCGTCCGATCAAGTCGCCGTATCTGCTTTCGGCTTCACCCATGACCGATGGTTACGAACAGATGAAGATCGCCTACGAACACGGCTGGGCGGGTGGCATCATGAAGACCGCCTTCGACAACGTGCCGATCCACATCCCCGCTGAGTACATGTTCACCTTCAGCCCGCTGACCTACGCCAACTCGGACAACGTCTCGGGCCACCCCATCGACCGCGTCTGCCGCGAGGTGGAGCAGCTGATCAAGGAATGGCCTGATCGTCTGACAATGGCCTCCACGGGCGGACCCGTCACAGGCAACGATGAGCACGACAAGGCTGGCTGGCAGTCCAACACCAAAAAGCTCGAAGCCTCGGGCGTGATGGGCATCGAATACTCGCTGTCCTGCCCGCAGGGCGGCGACGGCACCGAAGGGGACATCGTCTCGCAGAACGCGGCTCTGACCGCCAAGATCATCGACTGGGTCATGGAAGTCAGCGACCCGAACATCCCCAAGCTGTTCAAGCTGACGGCTGCTGTCACGTCCATCGTGCCGATCCTGCGCGCCATCCGCACCGTGCTGGATAAGTATCCCGAGAAGAAGGCGGGCATCACGCTGGCCAACTCCTTCCCCACCCTGGGCTTCCGCCCCGCCACGGGCAAGGTCTGGGAAGAGGGCGTGGTCGTCGGCATGAGCGGCGACGGCGTTACTCCCATCTCCTACCTGACGCTTGCCAACGCCGTCCCTGAGGGCATCGCCATCTCGGGCAACGGCGGCCCCATGAACTACAAGGCCGCCATGGACTTCCTGGCCCTGGGCGTCAAGACCGTCCAGTTCTGCACCATCGCCACCAAGGAAGGCTACGGCATCATCCGTGAGCTTGAGTCGGGCACGGCCTTCCTGATGCAGGAACGCGGCATCCAGGACATGCAACAGTTGATCGGCATCGCCCAACCGCACCCGATCACCGACTTCATGGCGCTCTCGCCGTTGAAGAAACTCTCTGAGTTCGACTACAATCTATGTACCTCCTGCGGCAACTGCGCGCGCTGCCCGTATCTGGCCATCGAGTTGGATGAACAGGGCCGCCCACATTCTGATCCCGCCAGGTGCATCGGCTGTTCCATCTGCGCCAAGAAGTGCTTCGTAGGCGCCATCCACATGCGTCAGCGCACTCCTGCCGAACTGGCAGTACTGGTCGAAAACTAATAACCAAAGGACATGACTATGGCAACCAGATTTGAGAACGGAATTGTTGTTACCCTCGGCCCGAACAATCGCGTCATCTGGAACGGCGCGGTCGTCACCGAAGGCGAAACCATCGTCGGGATCGGCACCGCCGCCGAGATGAAGCAGAAATACCCCCATGCCGACTCGGTCGACTGCACGAACAAGGTTGTGTTGCCTGGCTTCATCTGCACGCACCATCACTTTTACTCCACCTTTGCGCGCGGCATGTTCATCCCTGGCGAACCCGCCTCCAATTTCGTGGAGGTGCTCGAGCGTCTATGGTGGAAGGTCGACCGCGCCATCGTCGGCGATGACATTCTGCTTTCGGCGCAGATTCCCCTGATCGAAAGCATTCGCAACGGCACGACCACCATCATCGACCATCACGCCTCTCCCTCAGCCAGCGATGGCTCGCTTGACGTGATCGAGACCGCCGTACGTCAGGCAGGCGTGCGCGCTTCGCTGTGCTACGAAGTCTCAGACCGCAATGAGCACGGCGAAGGCATCCGCGAGAACGAACGCTTCATCAAGAAGGTCGGCAAAGGCGACGGTCAGATCGCGGCCATGATGGGCCTGCATGCCTCCTTCACCGTGGATGATGACACGGTCGCAAAATGCGTTGGCATTGCCAAGGACGCGGGCGTCGGCTGTCACATCCACGTCGCTGAGGATGCCGCGGACCGCAAGGACTCGCTCGACAAGTATGGCGTCCCAACCGTGGAGCGCCTCCACAAGTTGGGCCTGACGGGCGAGAAATCCATCTTCGTGCACTGCGTCCACATTGACGAGGCCGAAATGGACACCATCGCCTCCACGAACACGATCGTGGTCCACAACCCCGAGTCCAACATGAACAACGCGGTCGGCGTGACCAAGGTGCTGAAGCTGCTCGGCAAGGGCATCCTGGCTGGCCTGGGCACGGACGGCATGAACTCGGATATGCTCACCCAGATGCGCTGCGCCTATCTGCTCCACCGTCTCGACAACAAGGATCCACGCGTGGCCTTCATGGAAGCGCCGCAAATGCTCCTGAAGAACAACGCCGACATCGTGGAGCGTCAGTTTGGCATCCGCGTCGGCGAACTGGCCGAAGGCCGCCCCGCCGATATGGCCATCCTCGACTACATCCCGCCCGCCCCCATGGACGAGAACAATTTCCTGGGTCACCTCATCTTCGGCATGACCGATTCGCCCGTCGACACCACCGTCTGCCGTGGCCAGATCCTGATGAAGAACAAGCAAATCCTCACCATGGACGAGGAACGCCTCGCCGCCCGCGCGCGCGAACTCGCTCCGCAGATGTGGAAGAGATTGCAGGCAATGTAAGTCGGATCAACAAAAAATCAGTCCCCAACCACGGGGACTGATTTTTTTGATTCAGACACAAACAACCTGGCATCTGCCAGACCGAATTGCCTTATAAATTTTCCACTCAAAATGTGTGATCGAAATCACACGGCAAGTACTTCGGCTTGTTTCGAGCGGAGAAGCATCTCGTTCACGTGCGGATGCTTGCACAGGAAGCAATATCCGAAGGCCAGTGCGTATTCGCAATCGTTGGGACCCTCCATCAGGCACTCGGCAAACTGATCGTCGATGCCCACCGACTCAACCCGACAGTCCCGCAGGTCACATTCGGGCAGAGATTTCGCTTTGGCGGTTTGCTTGGTCATATGATTCTCCAGTTGAGATCCAGTCTTAAGGTTGATATCAGTATAGGCCACGTTGTATAGTTGCAAAAAGTGATAATGTTCACAAACAAATTGGATGATATTCCTTCTGATTCATCCAGACAAATGAGAAGCGGTTTTCGAGCGAGACAGGTATAATGACAAATACCATCCCCTTTGTGATGTACCGCTCTCATCCTTTTCCTTCGCAAAAACAATCAAATTCCAATTGGAGGATTTTTCTGTGGAACGAGTAGCGCTTTATTTGCAGGACTCGCACGATCTGCGCGACGGTCTGGACTATGCCCGTTATGCTGAGGACCACGGTTTCGAAGCCGTCTGGCAGGCGGAATCACGTCTGGTGCGTGATGCCATTGTCCCGATGGCGGCTTACGCGGCGGTCACCGAACGGATCAAGGTCGGCTCGGGCGTCATCAACAACTGGACCCGCAACATCGGCCTGCTGGCGGCCACCTTCCTGACCCTCGACGACCTGGCCCCCAACCGCGTCATCTGCGGCATCGGCGCCTGGTGGGATCCGCTGGCCAAGAACGTGGGCATCGACCGCCGCAAGGCGTTAACCGCCATGCGCGAAACGGTCGAGGTGTTGCGCCGCCTGCTGAATATGGAGCGCGTCACCTTCGAGGGTGAATTCCACAAGGTCAATCAGATCGAGTTGGATGTGGTCCACGGACGCCGCGAGCCGCGCAACATCCCGATCATGATCGGCGCTACGGGCGACCTGATGATGGAGATGACGGGCGAGATCGCCGACGGCTGTGTGATGAACTACTGCGTCCCGCCCGAATATAACGACAAGGCCATCGAATTACTCGAAAAAGGCGCGAAGAAGGCAGGCCGCACCCTGGATGACATCGACCGCCCGCAGCTCATCGTCTGCTCGGTGGATGAGGATCACGACACTGCCATCGACCATACCAGGGGCCTGCTCTGCCAGTACCTGGCCCAGCAGCCGCACATCGCCAAGGCTTCGGGCGTCTCGCAGGATGTCATTGCCGAGATCCAGTCCATTTTGGGTTGGCCCGCCACCAAGGAACAGATCAACAAGGCCAAGCACCTCGTCCCCACGGACCTGGTCTACCGCATCACTGCCTCGGGTACGCCGTCCGAGGCCCGCGCCAAGGTCGAGGAATACAAGAAGCGCGGCTGCACCTGCCCCATCCTCTACCCCGTCGGCGGCAATTTCAAATTACTGATCGACACATTCGCACAAAGCTAGCATCGTTCAAGACACATCCCTTCGGTTGTACCGAAGGGATGATTTTTTACTGGAAGCGCCTCAGGTATAATCCCTCCCGCATGACCGTCGACTCCTCCTTCCGCGAACAACTCAAACCCTACCTCACGCAGATGCGATTCCCGTCTGCGCTGGAACAGGTCTTTCAGGACGAGTACTACGCCCATGCATTGGGCATTCATCGCATCGCCATCTGGACGGCGGTCGTCGCATACGTCATCTTTCATCTGCTCGATTTGGGCGGCGAGCCACAGGTGGTGACAAAACTGGCGGTCATCCGTTTTGGGATCTTCGTTCCCATTTTGCTGCTGCTCTTTGCCTGCTCTTATCTTTCATTCTATAAACGCGTCTTCGACTGGATGACCAGCGCGGGCATCATCGTGGCAGGTGTGGGCGTGATGATGGTGCAAGTGGTGGTGGACCGCGCGGGATTTCCGCTCTTCGCCACCAGCGTCATCCTGGTCATCCTGAGCGGATACACCCTGGCGCGCCTGCGTTTCGTGTTCGCCTCCATCGCAGGTTGGACCCTGTTCGTCATTCACGTATCGATCTCCATCTTCGTGATGCGGGGAAACCTATTGACGGTCGTGATGAGCGCGGCCTTCCTTGCCCTAACCAACGTCATCGGGATGATCAGTGCCTACTACGCCGAGCGTTATATGCGGCGCGACTTCATCCAGCGCCTGATGCTGGACGAAGAGCGCTACCGTTCCGAGAACCTGCTGCTCAACATCCTGCCGCCGCCCGTGGCCGAACGCCTCAAACGCGGAGAGTTGGTGGCGGACTCCTTCGAGAGCGCCAGCGTGCTCTTCGCCGATATCGTGGACTTCACGCCCTGGTCCTCCAGCCGTCCGCCTGAGGAAGTGCTCGCCAAACTGAACGTGGTCTTTTCGCGCTTCGATAGTCTGGCCGACAAATATAGCCTCGAAAAGATCAAGACCATCGGAGATGCCTACATGGTGGTCAGCGGCGTGCCTCTTCCGCGCGCGGACCACGTGCGGGTCATCGCCGAGATGGCGCTCGAGATGCGCAGCGCCCTGGCCGAGATCCGCGACCCCGACGGCCAGCCCTTTGACATCCGCATCGGCATCCATTGCGGGCCGCTGGTGGCAGGCGTGGTCGGCAGCAAAAAGTTCATCTACGACCTGTGGGGCGACACGGTCAACATCGCCAGCCGCATGGAATCACACGGCCTGCCAGGCAGGATTCAGGTCAGCGAAGCGGTGTATCACTGTCTGCGCGAAGAGTACCGATTCGAAGAACGTGGTCCGCTGACCGTCAAAGGCAGGGGCGAGATGACCACCTACTGGCTGATGGGAAGAAGAACAACATGAAACTCGTGCTCCTGGGCACAGGCGGCTTTCTCCCCACGGATGCGGCGCAGACCGCCTGTTACTTTCTGCCTGAGGTCGGCGTGATGTTGGACGCGGGCAGCGGCACATATCACCTGCCAAAGTATCTTCAATACCCTGAACTGGATATCTACCTCAGCCATGCCCACGGCGATCACACCAGCGGGCTGGTCTATCTCTTCGCCTCCTATCTCACAGCGGACTATCTGCACGGTGGCGAGACACTCGACGCCGACAATATTTCGGGCTTTGTGCAGCGCGCCAACGAGGCATTGCCACGCACCCGCATCCATGCGGACGAAAAGACACTGGCCTTCGTTCAACCCATCCACGCCTATTTGCCTTATCAATGGCTCCCTTTGCAAGCGCAGGAGCCGCTGCCTAATGGCGGTGTCCTTACCCACTTCATGATGGAGTGTGAGACCGTGGGATATCGCCTCGATTGGCCTGGACACTCCCTGGCCTATATCACCGACACCATTGCCCGCCCCGACTCGGCCTACCTCGAACACATCCGCGGCGTGGACCTGCTCTTGCACGAATGCAACGGCCCTGACCATCTGTCGGTGCTGACCGAGCACATCGGCCACAGCCACCTCTCGTCGGCGTTGGAGGCTGCGGCCCAGGCGCAGGTCAAACGTCTGGTGCTGATCCACTCCAGCCCGATCGAAAGCCTCGGCTATTCCACTAACCTTGAAGCCGTCCGCTCGATCTTCCCCAACGTGGAGATCGGGTACGACAAAATGGAGATCGATTTCTGATGCATCGCAGCCCGTTGAAACTGTATTTCATCCGCCACGCCACCCCCGATTGGAGCCGCACCGACATCCCGTACGTTATCCCGCCTGGACCGCCGCTCACCCCCAAAGGCGAAAAGGAAGCCGCCGCCCTGGGCGCG
Organism: Chloroflexota bacterium; assembly: GCA_016191845.1. Taxonomy (GTDB): domain Bacteria; phylum Chloroflexota; class Anaerolineae; order Anaerolineales; family Villigracilaceae; genus JACPVF01. The sequence goes on along the minus strand of JACPVF010000009.1, from coordinate 67,347 downwards.
TTTCTCAAGGATCAGGGCGTGGTCAAGCTCTATCACAGCCCGTTCGAGCGTACGACCCGCACCGCGCAGATTGCCGCAGGCGTGACCAGGATCCCCTGCTTCGAAGAGCCTCGTCTGGCCGAATGGCACAGCGAAGTGGAAGCCGCCCAACAAGTTGGGCAACGCATGCTGTCCATGCTGGAGGAAGCCCGAGCCGAAAGCCAACAGATCGGACCGATCGGCCTGGTCACCCACGGCGGCCCCGTCGCCGTCCTGCTCAAAGAGCTCGGCATGGACGATGAAAAGCTGACCGATTTCAAACGCAAATTCGACCACGCCAACCCCCTGCCGCCCGCAGGCGCCTGGGAAGCCGAGTGGGATGAAACCAGTGGTTCGTGGAACCTGGATTTGAAGTTTATTCCTTCTGTTTGACGCGCGTTACGCAGTCACTTCGCGCTGAGCGGAGGGACGATGCCCTTCCGTCCCGAAGTCGAAGCGCGATACAGAATAATTTTTGGGCCAAAAAATCCGCGTCTTTCTAACGCGGATTTTTCATTCCACCTTGGAACTACTTTCAGCTCAAAAACATCTATGTACAATAATTTCGGATAAGATAATTATCCTCTTGCACATTGAATCGAGAAACATTCAAATGAAAATCTGGAAACAGCTCTTGATCTTCCTGACAGTCCTGGCAGGGTTATGCAGTTCATGCAGCAACAGCCAGCCTCAAAGTATCTCTCAGACAGCGACAATCTTTCCTGTGGCCTCCACACCTACCAATACTCCAAATACTCCCATCGCCCGAGAGGATTTTTCATGCTGGCCTGTCAAACCTTTGCTGGAAGGAAACAATATTAAAGGCAGTCTTCTTTATGCGAACTTTCCTTATGCACCTGGAAATCAGCAAGCGAATGGTTTATTTGTCTGGGAGATAAATAAATTTCAGAACACGTCTATAAATTTTTCTCCCTATCTATTAAAGACTGGGGAAATCTATCAATCACCTGATGGCAAATTGGCTACTCTGATATCTGAGAATAACCTTTTGATCATTTCTCAAGAGAGTACTCAATCTTTTCCTTTGCCAATTGAAAATCTCAAGATTGAGACATATTTACCAGATGGGCATATTCTACTGGTACAACCCCATCATCAAATCAACTATTATCAAGAGGACAAAGGATTCAAAAATATATATTACATATTTGATCCTGCAACAGGCAGGACAACAAGAAACGAAGTGTTTCTCCCAAAACTCGCACCCAGTGAAGATATTTGGTTCTTACAATACAGCTCTGATATGAAATATGCTTTGTACGGATCACTATCAAGCGGAACTGACAGCGCGTTTACTTTATATGATTTGCAGAAGGGCAAAATCATATGGATCGGTCCTCGCCACAACTCCAGCCTTATCAACATCGCCATACCGACCTGGCAGCCAGATTCCAGTATGCTAACGACCATTTACAATGATGAAACTGGGACTCGTAACTATTATTCCATCTCATTGGAAGGTATTGTCTCTCCAATGCATATCTTCAATAGTGCTGAACTATACGAAGCGACTCGATCTAATAAATGGAAGTCTTTTGATGCGGCAGAATCTCCAAACTGGTCTCCCAATGGAAAATACCTGGCTTCCGAAGGATATGCAAAAGACTCGTATAGAGAGTTATCTACACTTTATATTTGGGATGAGCAAAAGGAAACGCTATATAAACCCTGTTTGCCTGAGGAAACTAAAAGAATCACAGTATTACACAATATAATTTGGTCCTTCGATGGATTATATGCCCTAGTTGAAATGACATTTTTAAGGTCAGCAACGCCTGTTGAAGTAGTGCCAGGGTTACTTTCACCAGACTATATATCTAAACGTTACATTCTCGATCTTGTTAACAGAATTATTTATGAAGTACCCGAAGACCAAAATGACAATATTTTCCTATCTAAAGAAGGACATAATGAATTTTTATGCTGGGTGAATTGGGAAATACCATGACACACAAATCCGCGCCTTCTTGACGCGGATTTTTCGTTGTGATATTCTTCACCGCCGTAGACCGACTAGTCGGTCTACGGTATTCCTATGACTACTCCCAACGACCCCACCCAGGAAACCCGCACCCGCATCCTCGAAGCAGCGGTGAAGGTGTTTGCCACCAAGGGCTATCATGACGCCAAGGTGGACGACATCGTCAGCGAGTCGCACACATCCAAGGGCGCCTTCTATTTTTATTTCCCCAGCAAGCAGGATATCTTCCTCGCCCTGAGCGATACCTTCGCGGACCTGCTCGAAAGCCGCCTGACCCAGGCCATGGAAAAAGAATCGCATGGACTCGGCCAGATGGATGCCGCGTTGCGCACCAGCCTCGGGCTGTTCAGCCAGTATCGCGGGCTGGCCAAGGTCGCACTGGTGCAGGCGGTTGGGCTGGGGGCGGTCTTCGAGGAGCGCCGCCGCGCCTTGAATGACCGTCTGACGCGCATCATCCAGGCTCGTCTGGAGCGCGCCGTCGAGGATGGCAGCATCCCAGCCCAACGGACGGATATCTCCGCCCGCGCCTGGGTCGGCGCGTTGAACGAGATTGTCGTCCACTGGATCTACACAGGCGAACCGCCGCTCGAAGAGTCGCTGCCTTATCTACGTCAAATCCTGGCCCGCTCGATCGGCGTGCCAGAGGAAAAACTGCCCAGTGTCGCTGCGAGCGATAACGAAGCAGCCTCATCCTAATTAGGAGATTGCTTCGGATGGAAGAACACCACCCTTGCAACGACATAAACACCAAAGGAGAATCACGAATGCGCATTGCTCGTCCCTTGTTCGTCGTTATTTTTATCTTGAGCCTGGTGCTCTCGGCCTGCTCGGCTGCCAAACCTGCCGAGACCGTCACGCTCAAGATCGCCGTCCTGCCCATCATCGACACTTTGCCGATGTACGTGGCTCAGCAGGAAGGCCTGTTCGCCAAACACGGCGTCAACGTTGAGTTCGTGCCCGTGGCCTCCGCTCCAGAGCGGGACCAGCTCCTCGCGGCGGGTCAGGCCGACGGGACGGTCAACGAGACGCTGGCTGTGATGCTGTTCAACAAGGACGCGGTCCAGATGCAGGTCGTGCGCTACGCGCTGCGTCCCACCGAAGGCTACGGCCACTTCTTCATCCTGGCTTCGGCTCAGAGCGGAATCGCTGTCCCTGCTGACCTGAAGGGCGTCGAGATCGGCGTCTCGCAGGGCACGGTCATCGAATACGCCACCGAGCGCATTCTGCAAGCCGAAGGCCTGAGCGCGGACGAGATCAAGACCATCGCCGTGCCGAAGATCCCCGACCGCATGTCGCTGCTGGCCTCAGGCGAACTCAAGGCGGGTGTGCTGCCCGACCCGCTGGCCTCACTGGCCGCCGCCCAGGGCGCGGTCAAGGTCGTGGACGACTCGAAGTATCCGCAATACGGCTTCAGCGTGATCTCCTTCCGCAAGCAGGTCATCGACGAGCACGCCGACGCGGTCAAGGCTTTCCTGGCGGCTGTCGAGGAAGCCACGGACCTGATCAACGCCGACCCGACCAAATACAACTCGGTGCTCAGCGAGCAGAAGCTCGTGCCCGAGCCGCTGATCGGCAAGTTCGCCGTCCCGCCCTTCCCCGCCGCAGGCATCCCCACCGAAACGGAGTGGACCGATGCCCTGGCCTGGGCCAGGGAAAAAGGCATGTTGGCCGCTGACGTCTCCTACGCGGACTCGGTCAACGGCTCCCTGCTGCCCTAGCCGACGTTTGTTCCCGTTATAATCAAGTGACAGTCACCTGCATCGGTGGCTGTCACTTTTGCATCATGATCTACACCCACGACCTCACCTTTGGCTACCCGCATCACGCGCCGCTCTTCCAGGACTTCAACTGGCAGGTGCAGCGCGGAGAGATGTGGGCCATCCTCGGCTCCTCGGGCTGCGGCAAGACCAGCCTGCTGTATTTGCTGGCGGGACTGCACGTCCCCACCAGCGGACGCATCGAGATCGACGGCGAGTCGCTGCTGCGTCCCCGTCCACGCACGGGCTTGATCCTGCAAGATTACGGATTGCTGCCCTGGGCTACGGTTCGACAGAATGCGGAGTTGGGCTTGCAGGTGCGTGACTTCTACGGCCCCGATGGCAAGCACACGCCAAAGAATTTTCAGGCCGAAAACAAGGTACCATACTGGCTGGAGCGCCTCGGGCTGAGCGCCGTCGCAGACAAGTTCCCCACGCAGCTCTCAGGCGGACAACGTCAACGCACCGCGATTGCGCGCACGCTGGCAGTCCAGCCTGACCTATTGCTAATGGACGAACCCTTCTCGTCACTGGATGCGGTCACGCGTGAAGACCTGCAGAACCTGACGCTCTCTTTGTGCAAGGAACAAAACCTGACGCTGGTCATGGTCACCCACGCCATCGAAGAAGCCGCTGCGCTCGGGCAGAAAATATTGCTACTGGATACTGCTCCCAATCAAGCCACGCGCATCTTCGATAATCCGCAGGCAGGCCAGCCTGATTATCGCAGTTCACAGGCTTATCATGATCTATGCCAGACGCTATGGCGGGAAATGCGGCATGAAACGGCGTGACATCTTCTACTCTGCGCTGGGATTGCTCGTCGTCTGGCAGGTTGCGGCCGTACTGGTGAATCGCCCCATCCTGCCTGGGCCGTGGCAAGTGTTGCTGGTCTTCTTCGAGGAGTTGCGCCACGGATTGCTGATCCACTTCGGGGTCAGCCTGTGGCGCGCCACGGCAGGGATGGCGCTTTCGGTGCTGGTGGCAGCTCCACTTGGGTTGATCATCGGCGGCTCGAAGAATCTGGACCGTATCTTCTCGCCCATCATCTATTTGTTGTATCCGATTCCGAAAGTAGTCTTCGTTCCCATCGTGTTTTTGTTCTTGGGCATCGGCGACGTCGCTAAAATCGCCATTATCTTTTTGATTTTGTTCTTTCAAATTCTCGTGCTGGTACGTGACCAGGCGGCGGGACTCCCGCCTCAGCTTTTGCAAAGCCTGCGCAGCCTCGGCGCGGGACGGCGCGCTCTGTTCCGCTTTGTGTACCTGCCTGCCAGCCTGCCCGCGATTTTGACCGCCCTTCGTCAATCCATCGGCACGACGGTGGCAGTGCTGTACATCACCGAGTTGTTCGCCACCAAATACGGATTGGGCTACTACATCTATTACAATGGAAGCACATTGTTCGATTACCCCGCCATGTACGCAGGCGTGATCGCCATGAGCCTGCTCGGCCTGGGCATGTACTTTCTCGTCGACTGGCTCGAACGCTGGTTGTGCCCGTGGAAGTATGTCTCCTAGAGTCGCACTGAGCGTAGCGAAGTCGAAGGGCGAGTTGCATCAATACTCCATACCGAACTGTTACCCACGCTTCGACTGCGGAACGGGCAAACGCTGTTCCACCGCTCAGCGAGGAATATTTTTAACAAGAAGGCTATCCAATGACCTACCCCATCATTCAACGCGAACTGACCGTTCACCTCAACAACGGCAACTGGTACCTGCGCCCCATCGACGAGAAAGTGCTGGGACCTGCCGACTATGGCTGGCATCGCTATAACACTTACCCCGATAGTTTCACTTTCGGCGAAGGACTGTTGGCGGGCAGTTCCATCCCTGGCTCGCGGCGGCTGGTCTTCAGCGCGTGGAGTCCGCAATGGGAGGGCTTTTACCTCTCCAGTATGGGCGGCGCAGCTTACACATTCCATCACGTGGGCGTGAACTACGTGGCCCTGCGCGACCGCGCCTCCGAGCCGAGCGTGGTATTGCTCAATCACAAAGCGGGCGAGATCCAGGTCCGTCTGGAGCCGATCAACGTCGAAGCGTTGTGGGCCAGTTATGCCAATCCCAACGGCGAACCGCTGACGGGGCTCTATGCGTTGCAGCAGGCTATCTTCGACCGTTATGCCAATGAATATCCTACAGGCAAGGTCCGTATCTGCGCCGTCGGGCCTGCCGCCAAGTACACCCGCGAGGGGGCCATCGGGTCGAGCCCGATCCGTAACGGAGCCTTCTCGCCCGTCGTCGATTGGGCGGGGCGCGGCGGGTTGGGCAGCCGTCTTTTCCAGTATCACAACGTGGTCGGCATTGTCTTCGGCGGCGAATGGGAGGATCCAGATCTGCGCGACTCGAAGGAGATCGACGCCTACTTCCTCGAACACTTCGGCAAGAAGGCCATGCAAACCGACCTGGCCGTCACCGAGAAATATCGCTACGTGCCCGAGTTCGAGACGGGCGGCACCTTCGGTGTCAACATGCGCGACCTCAACGAGCGCATCCTCAGCTTCAACTACCGTTCGATCTACGCCAGCGTCGACTCGCGCCTGCGCCAGCACGACAACTTCATCCTCAAGCATTACCTCGCGCAGTTCAACGAGGAGACCATCAAGCCCAAGAAGTTCCAGCACTGCGGCGAGCCTTGTCCCGTGGTCTGCAAAAAGCTCAACGGTCCCTACAAAAAAGATTATGAGCCATATCACGCGCTCGGTCCGCAGGTCGGCGTCTTCGACCAGCGCGCGGCGGAGGTGCTCAATGACTTTGTGGACGCGATGGGCTTCGACTCGATCCAAACGGGCGGCACCCTGGCCTGGATCATGGAACTCGTTTCCGACGGGTTGATTGATCCCGTTTCGTTCGGCTTTCCCCCCGCGGACAGGCTGTGCTTCCGCTTCGTCGATGATCCCAGCCAGTTCGACGTGGTCGCCGACAGTCAGCTCAATGCCGAGTATGCAATGGAGATCGTGCGCGCCATCCTGTTTGACTCGAAGGCGGCCGTCTTCCAGCAGGGAATCCGCGCCGCAGCGCACGAGCTGGATAAGCAACTTGGTATCCGCAGCATCGACCGCGCGGTCTTCGTAAGTCACGGTGAACAGGGATGCATGGTTCCCAATCAGTATTGGGTGCCAGGCATGCTCAGTCCCATGCCGATGATGGGCAAATACTTCGTCCACTATGGCGTGGAGTTTTTGCCGCCCAGCAAACTGGGCCGCAAGAACGTCGAGCGCATGACCTATGAGTTGTTCAATGAGAACAGCGGCATTTGTCGTTTCCACCGCAAGTGGTCCGAGTTGATCACGGATGAGATCCTCAAGGCGCACTATAACCTGAATGTGAATTACAAGGCGCACCAGTTCAAGCTCTCGCGCGCCATCTTCGAGCGCGAGGACGAGAAGTTGGTCTTCTGGGAAAGCGAACGCGTCATCGACCTGGTGATGGGCTTCCTGGTCCAATGGGAAGCGGACGGGCTGAAGGACCCCGAACTGCTCGCCTGGCTGGAACGCTTCCGCCAGGATAAGTTTAAAGCCGCGCGCGACTTCTGGGACGAGACCCTGGCGGGCATCCGCGCAGGCTTCGATGCAGGCGCCGACGCCATCCCCGATGCGCTCACTCCTGGTCAACAGGGAAAATTGTCGAAAGCCTCCTAAACGTAAAGGCCACTCATCCGAGTGGCCTTATTTTTTCGCCGCTATGCCCGCAAAGCTTTATTATGGTTCTCTTCGCGCCCTTCTCGTCTTCGCGGTTCATTTCTTGCTCAGCGCGAAAAGATCATCCCCACCCAGAATAACAGACTAAACACCAGCGCCGTCTGACCCGTGCCTGCCAGCGCGGCGTTGAGCGGACGTCCTTTCTGCGTCAACACCACTTGCATGGATGTATACGCCAGCGGCAGGGATAACCATGCCAGCAACGACAGCCACGGGATAATTCCTATTAGTGCAGCAAGGGGCAATACCAGATAAGCCAGCGCCATACAAATGACATACTCTATTTTCGTAGCGCGTTCGCCCAGACGCACAGCCAGGGTATGCTTGCCACCTTTGCGGTCATTATCGATATCGCGCAGATTGTTGACCACCAGAATGGCAGTGATGATCAGGCCAGGCGGCAGGGTCATCCACCACGCGGCGGCGGAGACGGAACCCGCCTGCACGTAATACGTCCCCGCCACGGAGGCCAGGCCGAAGAAGAGGAAGACGAACAGGTCGCCCAGGCCGTGATAGCCCAGTGGGAAAGGTCCGCCCGTGTAGGCGATGGCCGCCAGGATCGAAGCGACGCCGATGACGATGATCGGCCAGCCGCCCAGCCAGGCTAGATACAGTCCGAGCATGGCAGCCAGCCCGAAGACGACCGCCATCCCCACCTTGACCTGCCTCGGCGTGAGCAGCCCCGCCTGGGTGACACGCGTCGGGCCGAGACGCTCGGGCGTGTCGGTGCCTCGTTCGAAGTCGAAGACATCGTTGGCGAGGTTACTGCCGATCTGCAGCAGCAGCGCCGCGCCCAGGCAGGCGAGGAGCGCGTCGAGACGGAACCAGCCGTCGGCCCAGGCCAGCGCGGATCCCATCACCACGCCCGCCGCGGCGGCGGGCAGAGTCCGCGGGCGGATGGCCAATCCCCAGGCCTGCCAGTTGATCGTTGATTGTTGGGTCAAGGTCGCCTCCGAAAACTATGCCCTGAGCGGAGCGGCGCAGCCGCGCAGTCGAAGGGCAGGTTGCAACAGCAATATGATCTTCCCGCGCCCACGCTTCGACCTCCTACAAGAGGGGTGATGTCGCTCAGCACGAATTTACAATGCGCCGCAGTATATCACCACAATCCCTTATAATTGGGCGAGTTTTTACGAGGAGCTTCCATGACCCAATTGACTGGTAACGAGCGCGCCGCATACGTCCAAAACATGTTCACCAAGATCGCCAAACGTTATGACCTGATGAACCGTCTGATGACGGGCTTTCAGGATGTGCGCTGGCGCAGGCAGGTGATCAAACTCGCCAGGCTGAATGCAAAATCGCACCTGCTGGACCTCGGCGCGGGCACAGGCGACCTGGCGCGCGAGGCCAAGGCCCAGGTTCCTGGACTCAAAGTGGCCGCCGTTGACTTCACCTTCGAGATGATGCGGGTCGGCGCGCAGACTGTCGGCCCGCTGGATTTTTCCACTGCGGACGCGCTGCGCCTGCCCTTCAAAGATGCCACCTTCGACGCGGTCGTCTCGGGTTTCCTGATGCGCAACGTCATTGACGTGCAAAAGGCTTTACAGGAACAGTACCGTGTGCTGAAAACAGGCGGACGCATCGTCATCCTCGACACCACCCGCCCGAAGAAGAATTTGCTTTCGCCCTTCATCTGGATCCATATGCACATTATCATCCCCACCCTGGGCGGGATTCTCTCAGGCGTGCGCGAAGCTTATACCTACCTGCCCGACACCACCGAAGGATTCCTGACCGCTGAAAAGCTGGCCGCTCACCTGGCCGCGGCGGGATTCAAAGCCGTGAATTTCAAGCGCCTGATGTTCGGCACCATCGCCATCCACTGGGCGGAGAAGTAACATAAAATGTCTGACTACCCCATCAAACAACCCAATTCCAGGATGTGCTTCATCTGCGGGGTCGAGAATCCCGTGGGGCTGCACCTGCACATCTATGAGACCGAGCCTGGCGTGGTCGAGAGCAAATACGTCGCGCCCGAACATTTCCAGGGGTATCCTGGTGTGCTGCATGGCGGAATCGTGGCCGCCATCCTCGACGAGATCAGCAGCCGTTCACACATGGGGTCGGGAGAAAATCCGCGCTTCATGTTCACGGGCAAGCTGGCCATCCGCTACCGCAAGAATGTACCCATCGGCAAGCCGCTCAAGTTGGTCGGCAAGGCGGGCAAGACCAACCGCAGGCTGGCCGAATGCTGGGCGGGTATCTACGACGCCGAGACGGGCGACCTGCTGGCCGAAGCGGACGCCGTCCACATCAACGTGCCCGAGGACCAGTTCGATATGTCCAAATTGGACGAGCTCGGTTGGAAGGTTTATCCCGATTGACGCGTAGGGGCGGCCCGACGGGCCGCCCCTACTAAATTTTCCCTGTTACCTTTTCCCCGCCTCCTGTAACCTATCTCTGACAGGAGGTTTATGTCTCTCACCATGACCGCACAAACCCAAAGTCCGCCCGACGAGGTACGCCTGGCACGACAGGCCATCAGCAGCGCCGAGGCCTTCGCCGAGTTATACCGTCGCCACGTGACGCGCGTCTATCGCTATCACATGGCGCACACGGGCAACGTCAAAGACTCGGAAGACCTGACCTCGCAGACCTTCATGGCCGCGCTGGAGGGCATCCGCTCGTATCGCGGGGAGGCTCCCTTCGCCGCCTGGTTGATGGGAATCGCTTCACGCAAGCGCGCCCTCTTCTTTCGCGGAACCAGGCCCGAGGTCCAGATCGAGGCGGCGGACCAGATTCCCAGCCCAGGCCTGCTCCCCGACCAGGAGGCGGGTCAACGGCTTCAACTCGAGTCCGTTTCCCGTGCCCTCAAACAGATCAGCCCCGACCGCGCCGAAGCCATCATCCTGACCACGTTCGGCGGATTGAAATATGCCGAGGCCGCGCGCCTGCTGCACAAGAGCGAGGCCGCGGTGAAGATGCTCGTCTCGCGCGGGTTGCAAGACCTGCGTGAGCGGACCTCCCTTGCCCTGGAGGTGGAACGATGAACCCAACCATGCCTGAAAACGACGCGCTGTTCCAATCGCTGCAAAGCCTGGCAGAAGAGATCGCGCCCGATGCACAATTCAAATTTGACCTGGCCGAGAAGTTGAGGGCCGCGCACAAGCCGCGCGCCAGTTTCCACGTCAGCCGCAGGGATGCTTTCCAACTTGCGGGACTGGCGCTGGCACTGGCCGCATTGGCAGTCTTCCTCAGTTGGGCCATTCGCTCCCTGCTGCCCAACCGCGTCCCCGCGGGGTATGAGACGTCCACACCTGTGATGGCGACTCCCACACGCGTCCCAAGTGGACAGGGAACGCCCGTCCCACAGGGAGAGGGCTTCGAATACAACGGCGCCATGCTCTACCTCAACGCCGACTTGCCCGCTTTGCCCAGCGAGGCCAATGTCTACCTCGCCCTGCCCGACCAGCACGCCACGGTCGAGTCGGCGCGGGCGCTGGCCCTGCGTTTCGGCATCCAAGGTCAGGTATATGAAACGCCAGGCGAGGTGCCAGGCACCACCGATTACATGGTCACGGCGGGCGGACCGCGTCTGTTCGTACGCTCGAACAATTATTTCGCGTACTACCGCGAATACGGCGGGAACTTCATCGGCGGCCGAGCCCTGACAGACGAGCAGGTTGCCGCGTCCATCGCGGAGTTCATGAAGTCGCACGGATTCGATTTCGAATACCGCATCGAACACGCCCCGCAGATCTACGGCGAGTACTACGTTGTGCCGCTGATGGACGGTCAGCCTCTGCGCTACGATTACAACCTGCCCGCCCGCCTCGACATCACCCTCGACGAGAACGCCGAAGTGATGAGCGTCTACGGCGCGCTGATCGACACACAGAAGGTCGGTGCGTACGGCATCCGCTCGGCTGAAGAGGCCTTCCAAAAGATCATCGGGTATGCCGATGCAGGCATACAACAGACCCAGCGTTCGGGTGGCATGTTGAACGAACAGTTTTGGCAGCGCACGTATCCCGATAACGAACCTGTCACACTATACGGCGGGATGCGCATCTTCCCATCCGCCGAAGCAGGTGGGGCGCCGCTGCTCACGATCCAGGAACACCCGCTGACGGGCAACACCGCGGGCATGGAAGCCGTGCAGGAGGGTGTCTTTATCGAGGCCAGCGGACGCTTCACCGTCCAGAACAACATCCGCGTATTCCAAGTCGCCTCGTGGACCTATTCCTCGGGCCAGTCGACCAGCCTGACAGGCGCACTGCGCACCGAAGGCGGACAGTTCATCCTGTTCTCGGACGGGAAAGACTACCCGCTTGTCGACATCCCCACTGATGTCCCGCTCGGCACCCAGCCGCCCGATGAACAATTGATCGTCAGCGGCTTCCTGGTGGATGGCCGCATGGAATGGACCATGATCCAATACTTCCCGTCGGGCAATAATGGCGGAGGAGGTGGCGGCGGCGGGAGCGGATTCTACGAGCTCAACCTGTCGGGCACGCCTATGCCCTTACCCACCCCCGTTCCGACCCTTCCGTCCACGGGCGGCGGAGGTGGAGGTGGTGGTGGAGGCGGCGGGGGATCAGGCTACATGTACACCGTTGTGGCAGGCGACACCTGTCAGGGCATCGCGACGGCCTTCAATGTATCTGTCGAGGACCTGATCGCGGCGAATGGGCTACCCGTGGATTGCTCCACCCTGCAGGTCGACCAGACCCTCACCATCCAATTGCCGTCGCCCAGCCTGCCAGAAACCGTCGAAGGGCTGCGTGGCATATTGATGGTCAACCAGTACAACCGCCCTGATGGCAGCCAGCGCATCGAGTATGCCCTGGTCACCGCCAATCCCGATTACCCCTACGTGCTGCTGGAAGGCGACGGACTGGACGCCCTCAAAGGGTACCGCAACCGCCCCGTGGATGTATGGGGTGCGCTTGAGATGGATGCTGCTAAATTCGCACTCGTCGTGAAGGTCAGCAAGTTCGAAATCCCCTTCCCTGACTTGAACTTCAAGATCCTAAAGGGAACGGAGAAAATCGTGGAAGTCGAGGGCCAGACGGTCCTGCTCTTCACGACCGAAGATGGTCAGACCTTCCTCGAACTCAACTCGGACTGCAACAGTCCAGCGGGGGCTGAATCAGCGCTCAGCGCTGACCAACCTGCCATTCAGGTCGAGGCCCTGGCCATCCCGAACCAGACTTGGGGCGGTTACCCGACCGTGTGCATACACAGCAAGGTTCCAGCCTTTGACCCCAGCGGCCAGCCCATCGAATTGCAAGTGACCGCCGACCAGGTCTACGTCATGGATGACCCAACCACCTACGTCCCGCCCAACATGACCATCGAGAAGGTCGAGTTGGTTTATTACATCACCGACCCGCGTTACCCCGCGACGGGATCCTCATCCAGCCCCGCCTACATCCAGCCGATGTGGCGCTTCTACGGCCACTACAGCAACGGAGACGAGTTCGAGTTCCTCGTCCAGGCGCTCAAAGATGAGTTCCTCTCGCCCGTCCTTCAGACGGTTGAACCGCCAGGATAAAGGTCACGCCCAAAAAAGTGCTCCGAGGTTACGGAGCACTTTTTTGTTCAAGTGTATAATATTGTCAGACATCTTCTCCAGAATGGAGCTAAAGCCATGATTACCACCTACCATCGCCCTCAGACCCTCGACGAAGCCTTGACTCTCCTGGCCCAGCCCAATACCCTGCCCCTCGGCGGCGGGACTCTCCTCTCCTGCCCGACGCCTGACCCTGTTTCCGTGGTGGATTTGCAGGCCCTCGGCCTGAACACCATCACCCGCAAGGGAAATGACCTCGAACTCGGTGCCACCGTTACTCTACAGCAATTGCTCGAATCGGAGCATTGCCCAGAGGCGCTCAAGGCCGCCATCAAGCTCGAAGCCCCGCTCAACCTGCGCAACTCCGCCACCATGGCAGGGACCTTGGTCGCGGGCGACGGCCGCTCGCCTTTCGCCGCCGCGCTCCTGGCCCTGGACGCGAAGATCACGGTCCAGGGATCATCAGCGAGCGTCATAGGCGTAGGCGAATTCCTGCCCCTGCGCCCGCAGGGACTCATCACCGCCATTACCCTGCCCGCTCAGACCAAATTCGCCTTTGAATACACCTCCCGCACTCCCGCGGACAAGCCCATTGTCAGCGCCGCGCTGGCCCAGTGGCCCTCGGGCCGCGCACGCCTGGTCATCGGTGGCTTCGGCAAATCCCCATCCCTTGCCATGGACGGCACCGAATCCGCTGGCGTGGACTCCGCCGCCCGTAATGCCTGCCACGAAGCCGCTGACGATTTCGCCTCCGCCGACTACCGCATGGATGTCGCTGCCACGCTGGCGAAGAGATGTTTGGAAAGCCTAAAGTAGGTTACAGGAGGCATAATATTCAAAGACCTGACAGATTATTCAATATATATTTAGTCCCTTTGTTATTTTTTGGATACAAAAAATGAAATTGATAAAATGCCAGGGCCCTCACGGAAAAACTGCAGAAGTTGCGATTGATTGGCTTCCTGATACTTGTCCACATTGTGAGCGAGGTGTAGATTTTCAACCGTTAATATCGCTCATTGACGCGGAAGAAAGTTTTATTGAATTATTTTTTAAATGCCCACGCAACAATTGTCGAAAATACAGTGCAGCATTTTATGAGCACATTGGTTCTACTCCCATAAGTGGGAAAACGGAATATTTTCATGGGCCAGATATAGAGGTCCCATTATTTAGTCTCATATATGCACTTCCAGATAAGCCTATCAAATCGCGCGTATTTGAAGATCAAATAATTAAAATTTCACCTTCCTTTGTAGAAATATATAACCAAGCGTATGCGTCTGAGCAACAAGGTTTAGATCAAATCTGTGGAATGGGATACCGAAAAGCTTTAGAATTCCTTATAAAAGATTTCCTAACAGGAGAAAAACCTGAGAGCTCAAAAGATATTCAAAACGAATTATTAGGAAGATGTATTAATAAATACATAGATGAACCAAGAATTAAAATGGCGGCAGAGAAAGCCACTTGGTTAGGAAATGATGAAACTCACTATGTTAGAAAGTGGGAAGATAAGGATATAGAAGACTTAAAAATTCTTGTTGACTTAACTCTATATTGGATATCGAGCCATTTACTGACGAAAAAATACAACAAAGAAATGTCTTAATAATTTACTCAGGAGCCACCCCATGACCTTTACCCTCCTTCAAGAACGCGACATCCCCGAGATCAACTCGAAAGCCAAGCTCTACGTCCACGAGCAGACGGGGGCGCGGCTGATCTCTGTCACCAACAGCGACGAGAACAAGGCCTTCGGCATCACCTTCCGCACCCCGCCTGCCTCGTCGAACGGCATCGCCCACATCATGGAACATTCCGTGCTGTGCGGCTCGCGCAAATATCCCGCCAAGGAACCGTTCATCGAGCTGGCCAAGAGCTCGCTCAACACCTTCCTGAACGCGATGACCTATCCCGACAAGACCACCTATCCCGTGGCCAGCACCAACCTCAAGGACTTCTACAACCTGATCGACGTCTACCTCGACGCCGTCTTCTATCCGCTCATCCCCGAGCGCACGCTCCAGCAGGAAGGCTGGCACTACGAGATCGAATCCCCCGACGCGCCGCTGACCTTCAAGGGCGTGGTCTTCAATGAGATGAAGGGCAATTACTCCTCGCCCGACAGCCTGCTCAACGAGCACAGCCAGCACTCGATCTACCCCGACATGCTCTACAGCCTTGATTCGGGCGGCGACCCGCTGGTCATCCCCGACCTGACCTACGCCGAGTTCAAACACTTCCACCAGACCTATTACCACCCGTCCAACGCCTACATCTGGTTCTACGGCGACGACCCCGAAGAGGAGCGTTTCCGCATCCTCGAAGACTGGCTCAAGGATTTCGAGAAGCAGGACCCCAAGTCCGAGATTCCGCTGCAGCCGCGTTTCAGCGCACCGCGCCGCGAGGTCCACAAATATGACTCGGGCGAGACCGACGACCCCAAGAGCTACATCAACCTCAACTGGATGCTGGATGAGATCCCCGAATCCGAGACCAGCCTCGGCCTGGCGATCCTCTCCCACATCCTGACGGGCACGCCCGCCTCCCCGCTGCGCAAGGCCCTGATGGACTCGGGCCTGGGCGAAGACCTGACGGGCGGCGGCATGGACAGCGACTTCCGCCAGATGAAATATTCGGTCGGCATGAAGGGCGTGCTGGCCGAGAACACCGCCAAAGTGGAGGAATTGATCCTCGAAACGCTGACCCAGCTTACGTCGGGCATCGACGCCGACACCATCGCGGCCTCGGTCAACACAGTTGAGTTCCACTTGCGCGAGCAGAACACGGGCCGCTTCCCGCGCGGACTGTCGCTCATGCTCGGCGCGCTGACCGCCTGGATCTACGACCGCGACCCGCTCGAAGAACTGGCCTTCGAGGCTCCGCTGAGCGCCGTCAAGGCGCGCATTGCCAAGGGCGAGAAATACTTCGAGGGCCTGATCCAGAAATATCTGCTGGATAACCCGCACCGCTCCACCGTGGTGCTGGAGCCCGACCCGAACGTCAACAAGCAGCGCGATGAGATCGAGAAGGAACGCCTTGCCAAGACCAGGGCCGCCATGAGCCAGGCCGACCTCGAAAAAGTGATGGCCGACCTTGCCGCGCTCAAACATCACCAGGAAACACCCGATACCCCCGAGGCGCTCGCCAGCATCCCGTCACTCTCGTTGAACGACCTCGACAAACAGGCCAAGACCGTGCCCATTGAGGTCTCAAAGGCAGGCGGCGCGCAGGTACTTTATCACGACCTGTTCACCAATGGCATCGCCTATCTCGACCTGGGCTTCGACCTGCACAGCGTCCCGCAAGACCTGTTGCCCTACGTCGGCCTGTTCGGCCGCGCCCTGCTCGAACTCGGCACCGAGAAGGAAGACTTCGTCAAACTGACTCAGCGCATCGGGCGCAGCACGGGCGGCGTATGGTCCTCGACCATCACCACCACCGAGCGCGAGAGCGATAAGTCGGTGCTATGGTTCATGCTGCGCGGCAAGGCCGTCGTTTCGCAGACACCCGAACTGTTCGCCATCCTCAAGGATGTGCTGCTCACCGCCCAACTCGACAATCCCGAACGCTTCAAGCAGATCGTGCTTGAAGAAAAGGCGGGCACCGAGGCGGGCCTCATCCCTGGCGGACATGGCGTGGTGCACGGCCGCTTGAGCGCACGCTTCAGCGAAGCGGCCTGGGTCAGCGAGCAGATCGGCGGCCTTGACCAGCTCTTCTTCCTGCGCGGCCTGGCCGAGCAGATGGATAAGGATTGGGCGGGCGTGCTGGCCAAACTCGAAGCCCTGCGCAAGGTGCTCATCAACCGTTCGGCCATGCTGGTCAACGTCACGCTGGATGAAGCCAACTGGAAGCGGATTCAGCCCCAGGTGGCGGACTTCGTCCAGGCGCTGCCCTCCGCCCCGTTCACACCCCAGCGCTGGGACCGCCAGCCTGTCACCATCAACGAGGGTCTCACCATTCCCGCGCAGGTCAACTACGTGGGCAAAGGCGCCAACCTCTACGCCCAGGGCTACGAACCCGACGGCTCGATCCACGTCATCCGCAATTACCTCGGCACCACCTGGCTGTGGGACAAGATCCGCGTGCAGGGCGGCGCCTATGGTGGCTTCAGCACCTTCGACCAGAACTCGGGCACCTTTGATTATCTCTCCTACCGCGACCCGAACGTGCTGGCCACGCTCGACAACTACGACAACACCGTCAAATTCCTGCGTGACCTCGACCTGAGCGACTCCGAGTTGACCAAGGCCATCATCGGCACCATCGGCGACTTCGACGCCTACCTGCTGCCCGATGCCAAGGGCTACCAGTCCATGTTGCGCCACCTTACCAACTACACCGACGAGGCCCGTCAGCGCACCCGTGACGAAGTGCTCGGCACCACCACCCAGGATTTCAAGCAATTCGCGGAGGTGCTCCAGCGCGTGGCCGAACACGGTGAAGTTGTCGTCCTCGGCTCGGCCGAGGCTATTAACAAAGCCAATGCTGAAAAAGGTCAGTTCCTGGAAGTAAAGAAGGTCCTTTAAATCCATTGTCATTGCGAGGGCGGCTGGTGCTACTCTCGCAATGACATCTCAAGATAAAACCCGTGTCTTCAAAACTGCCCCTCGACCAGATCCTGCACGGCAACTGCACCGACATCCTCGCGACCCTGCCCGAGGCCTCGGTCGATTTGGTGTTCGCCGACCCGCCCTACAACCTGCAATTACAGCGGGACCTGTACCGCCCCAACTTGAGCAAGGTCGATGCCGTGGACGATGGCTGGGATAAATTCGGCAGTTTCGATGAGTATGACGAATTTACCCTCAATTGGCTACGCGCATGCCGCAGAGTCCTCAAGGATACGGGGACCATCTGGGTCATCGGCTCGTATCACAATATCTATCGCGTCGGCGCGATCCTGCAAGACCTGGGCTTTTGGATTCTGAACGACATCGTGTGGGTCAAGGCCAACCCGATGCCCAATTTCCGCGGGGTGAGATTCACCAATGCACACGAGACCCTGCTTTGGGCGCAGAAGAAAAAGGGCGCAAAGTACACCTTCAATCATCACGCCATGAAGGCGCTCAACGACGACCTGCAAATGCGCTCGGACTGGAACCTGGCTCTTTCCACAGGCAAGGAACGGGTCAAGTCCAACGGCGTCAAGGCGCACCCCACACAGAAACCCGAGTCTCTGCTCTACCGCGTGCTGCTGGCCTCGTCCAACCCTGGAGACGTGGTGCTCGATCCGTTCTTCGGCTCGGGGACTACGGGTGCGGTGGCGAAGAAATTGGGCCGCCGCTTCATCGGCATCGAGCGCGACAAGAAATATATCAAGGTTGCGCAGAGGCGCATTGCGGCGGTGACGGAAGCGCCCAAAGACGCACTCAAGGTCGAGGTGCGGAAGCAGGCGCGGGTCCCGTTTGGGGCGCTCGTCGAAAGCGGATTGCTGGCTCCAGGTCAGAAATTGTATTTTGCCAAAGGCGGCAAATCCGCCACGGTGCTGGCGAATGGCCACATCCGCTGCGGCAAACTGACGGGGTCCATCCACATGGTGGCGCGCTCCCTGCTCGACGGCGCTCCCGCCAACGGCTGGGACCTGTGGCTGTATAATGACAAGAACGGTGAACGACGAACGATCGATGCCTTGCGACAAACCATCCGCAAAAATAATGTCGGGCGGTAGCGTCCGATTTCAATCCAAGGAGTTCCCATGAAGATCACCCTGCACATCAACGGCACGGACTACCCCTATGAAACAGCACCCGCTGCCACCCTGCTCGCCGTTTTGCGTGGGCTGGGATTTCACGGAGTCAAGTTCGGAGACGAAGATGGCCTCTCGGGCTCGGACACGGTCCTGCTGGACGGGCGCCCCGTCAATGCAGGCTCCCTGCTCGCGGCCCAGGCGGAAGGTCACAAGATCGCCACGATCGAGGCGTTGGGCGAACATCCCGAACAGGGCTGGAAGCAGACCGATGGCCTGCATCCGCTGCAACGGGCGTTCGTCGAGTCGGGTGCCATCCAGTGCGGATACTGCACCCCCGCGCAGATCCTGGCAGCCAAAACCCTGTTGGAGAAGAATCCCAACCCCAGCGAGGCGGAAGTGCGCGAGGCCATCTCGGGCGTGTTATGCCGCTGCACGGGGTACGTCAAGCCTGTGCAAGCCATCCTGAAGGCCGCGGCGGAGATGCGCGGGGAAGCGCCCCTGGAAGGCGACGCCATTCATTGGGACTTCGGCGCGCCCCAGCCCGAAACACCCGCAGGCGACTCGTCCTCCATGACAGGAGTGCAGGTACGCCCAAAGGTGGTCGTCACCCCCGAAACGAAGACCTGGCAGACGGTTGGCAAGCCCGAGAAGAAGCTGGATGCCGTCAAGTTGGTGCAGGGCAAGCCCGCCTTCGCCGCAGACTTCGAGAAGCGCGGCCTGTTGTATGCCAAGGTGCTGCACTCGCCGCACGCGCATGCCGAGATCAAGAGCATCGACGTCAGCAAGGCCAAAGCACTGGAGGGTGTGGCTGCCGTGCTGACCTGGAAGGACCTGCCGCGTGTGGTCTATTCCACCGCGGGGCAATCGGACCCGATCCCTGGTCCGCTGGATATGTTCTCGCTCGACCACCGAGTGCGCTTCGTCGGCGACCGCGTGGCCTTCGTTGCAGCGGAGACCCCCGAAATCGCAGAGAAAGCCCTCCGCCTGATCGAGGTCGAGTACGAGCTCCTGCCCGCCATTTTGGACTCACGCGAGTCGATGCAGCCTGGCGCGATCCGCATTCACGATGAACCCGAGTACGTCAACTTCGCTGACTCCCATCCTGAGAAGAACCTGGCTGCCGAGATCCGCATCGACATCGGCGATGTGGAAAAAGGCTTTGCCGAAGCGGACCGCATCTTCGAGGCCGAGTACGTGGTACCCAAGGTCCAGCAGGCCCACATCGAGCCTCATGTCGTGGTCACCTACTGGGACGAGGACGACCGCCTCGTCATCCGCACCTCCACGCAGGTGCCGTTCCACGTACGCCGCATGCTGGCGCCCGTGCTGGGCCTGCCCGTCAAGCGCATCCGCGTGGTCAAACCGCGCATCGGCGGCGGCTTCGGCGGCAAGCAGGAAATGCTGATCGAAGACGTGGCTGGACATCTGACCATTGCCACCAAGCGTCCCGTGATCTACGAATACACCCGCGACGAAGAATTCATTGCCTCGCGCTCGCGTCACCCCATGCGCGTCACGATGAAGACGGGCGTCAAGAAAGACGGCACCATCACCGCCAACTCGATGTATGCCCTGTCCGATACGGGCGCCTACGGCTGTCACGCGCTGACCGTCACGGGCAACACGGGCCACAAGTCGATGGCGTTGTACGTCGGCGACGGCGAATATCGCAAGTCGCCCAACATCCGCTTCTATGCCGACGTGGTCTACACCAACACGCCGCCCGCGGGTGCGTTCCGTGGCTATGGCGTGCCGCAGGGCTACTGGCCGCTCGACCGTCACCTCGAAAAGATCGCGCGCGAGATGGGCTTCGACCCGATCGAATTCCGCCTCAAGAACACCATCCACCCCGGCGAATATCATCCCTTCTCCACCGCCTGGAACGAAGGCCGCGAACCGCGCCCCGAGATCATCCAGACCGTGGGCCTGGAGCAATGCGTGGCGCAGGGCAAGGCCGCCATCGGCTGGGATGACAAGTTCGGGAACAAGGAATGGCAGGCCAGCCTGGGATCCAACAAACGCAAGGGTATTGGCGTGGCGATGGTCATGCAAGGCACGGCCATCCCCTACCTCGACATGGGCGGCGCATCGATCAAGCTCAACGACGACGGCTCCTTCAACCTGTTGGTCGGCGCCACGGACCTGGGGACGGGTTCCGACACCGTCCTCGCGCAGATGGCCGCCGAGGTATTGGGCGTGCCCGTCGAGGACGTGATCTGCTACTCGTCCGATACCGATTTCACCCCATTTGACGTCGGCGCGTATGCTTCCTCCACCACTTACATTTCGGGCGCTGCCGCCACCAAGGCCGCGCAGGCTGCCGCAGAGCGCATCCGCATCCGCGCCACAATGATGCTGGGCCTGCCCGAATCAGAAGCCGTCAACATCCGCCTCGCGGACCGCAAGGCGTACGCACCTGATGGCCGCTCGGTGACCATGGCCGAGATGGCGCTCGACTCGCTGCACAAGAACAACCAGGAGCAGATCATGGGCGTGGCCAGCCACGTCTCACAGGTTTCGCCTCCGCCTTTCGGCGCGCAGTTCGCCGAAGTGACCGTCGACACGGAAACAGGCCAGGTCACGGTCGACAAGCTGGTCATGGCCGTTGACTCGGGCGTGATCGTCAATCCGCTCACGGCTTCAGGCCAGATCGAAGGCGGCATGACTCAGGCCCTTGGCTACGCCGTCTGCGAAGAGATGCGCTACGATGACAAGGGCCAGGCGCTTGAACGTGACTTCGACCGCTATCACCTCTTCCGCGCGGATGAAATGCCTGAGTTGGAGACCATCTTCGTCGAGACCTTCGAGCCGTCGCATCCGTTCGGAGTCAAGGCCGTGGCCGAGATCCCCATGGACGGCGTCGCGCCCGCCGTGGGCAATGCCGTCCTCGACGCGGTCGGCGTGAACATCGACGAGAACCCCGTCACGCCCGAGAAGGTCTGGAAAGCCCTCAAGGCGGCTCAGTAACTTACAAAAGCATTAACCGAAAGACTTCCGAAGTGGATTAAACTTCGGAAGTCTTCGTTTACCCCAGCGTATGACCCCTGCTCAATTGATCTACCTGTTGCCCTATCTGGGCTCCCTGGCCTTATCAATGGGAGTCTTGATCTACACCTACGTGCAACGACGCGCGTTGGGGGCCTGGGCATTCTTTTGGTATGTGGGCGGGCAGACTCTCTGGGTCTTTGGCTTTATTCTGGAACTGGTCAACTACCATCTGGGGTATAAGATCTTTTGGGATGCGGTGCAATGGGTGGCAGGGGCCGTTTCCCTGGTGGCATTTCCCGTTTTCGCTGTGCGATATACCGAGTTCAAGCTAAAGAGCACGAAGTTGTTCTTCCACGTTTCGCTGATAGTGCCTGTCACCTTGCTGTTCCTGTTGCTGACCGATTCTTATTATCACTGGATCTACGTCCGCCCTGAACTGATCGTAACAGGCCCGTTCTCGGAATTGAAATATGAATTCACTTCTTTCGTTTATTTCTATGCTGCCTACAGTTACGGGATAATCCTGGCCGCGCTTTTCATCGTCGCACAACGTTTCTTCCGCCCGCACAACCTCTATCGCGCCCAGATCGTCACCATCATCCTGGGCTTCCTTGTCCCCGTCATTGGGACCATTCTGCCCATCCTCAGCGTCCACCTGATCCCCCAGCGAGACCCTGCGCCCCTGACCATCGGGATCGGGAACCTGATCATTGCTTGGGGGTTGTTCCGCTTCCGTATCTTCCAGGTGGTTCCCGTTGGACGGGACCGCGTCTTCGAGGAGATGGTGGATCCCGTGGTCATTCTCGACCGCAGTACCACCATTGTGGATATCAACCGCGCCATGCTCGACCTGCTGGGTATGAAAGCGGAACAGGTCATCGGCCAGTCGGCCAAGCTGATCTTCGCCGATTTTCCCATCCCGATCAAGATGTACACCGATGTGACCTATGCGCGCACCGAGGCGGTCTTCCCAGTGGAGAACAGGTTGGTCCATTACGAGTTGACGGTCTGGCCGCTGTTCGGGCAGGACCGTGTGTTGACGGGCCGCGTGTACTTCTGTCACGACATCACCGCCATGAAAGCGCTGGAAAGCGACCTGCGCAGGCTCAATCAGGTGCTGGAAGAGCGCGTGGACATGCGCACCCGTGAACTGGCCGAAGCCTACGAGACCACCCTGGAAGGCTGGGCGCGCGCGCTCGAATTGCGGGACAAGGAAACGGAGGGACACTCACGCCGTGTAACGGAAACCACCCTAAAGGTGGCGCGCGCGCTCGGCATCCCCGAGGATGACATCCTGCACATCCATCGCGGCGCGCTGCTGCATGACATTGGCAAGATGGGCATCCCCGATAGTATCCTCAGCAAGCCAGGTCCGCTGACCAACGAAGAGCGCGCCATCGTGATGAAACACCCCGAAACGGCCTATCAGCTCCTCAGTCCCGTTCCCTTCCTGCACAAGGCGCTGGATATCCCCTACTGTCACCATGAGCGTTGGGATGGGTCAGGCTATCCGCGCGGTTTGAAGGGACGCGCCATCCCATTGGCGGCGCGCGTCTTTGCCGTGGTGGACGTCTGGGATGCCGTTCAATCCGAGCGGCCATATAACCGCGGCTGGCCGCGCGAAAAGGCGCTGGCCTATCTCGAAGAACAGGCAGGGAAACTATTCGATCCACATGTCGTGGACATTTTCCTCAAGCTGACGGAGAAGGGCGAGATATAATTGCCCAAAACCTGACTGGCTGGAGAATGGCATGAGCGATCAAATCTTTGTAGTGGGACACGTCAACCCCGATACCGACACCGTTGCCGCAGCGATGGGCTATGCCTGGTTGCTGCGCGAACGCGATGGCGTCAATACCGTGGCGGCGCGCGCAGGTGCGCTCAATGCCCAGACTGCCTGGGTGCTTAAGACCCTTGGCCTGGAGCCGCCCGTCCTGTTGACAGACGCCTCACCCCGCTTCGAATCGGTCATGCACCGCCTCGACACCATCCGCCCCGACTCGCAGTTGGGCCTGGCCTGGACCCTGGCTTCGCGCACAGGCGGGGTCGCTCCCGTGGTCGGCGAGGATGGCAAACCCTTCGGCCTGATCAACGGCTTGAGCCTGTTCAAGTACTTTACTGAGGTGCTGGGGCCGCGACCTGGCAATGCCACCGTCCGTGAGATGATGGCTGTGCCGTGCGCCGATGCCGCCGACACGACCGTACCCAAGTATGCGGCCAATGCCCACATCCGCGACATGCTCAACCGCATCCTGCGCGACGAGCACAACGAATACTGGGTGGTGGACGAAAACGGACAATACCTCGGCATCGCCCGTCAGCGCGACGTGCTCAACCCACCCCGTCTCAAGATCATCCTGGTGGACCATAACGAGCCGCGCCAGGCCATCGCCGCGCTCGAGGAGGCCGAGCTGCTCGAGATCCTCGATCATCATCGCCTCGGCAACCCGCACACCCATACCCCCATCCGCTTTACCGTGGACATCGTCGGCTCGACTTCCACCCTGGTCTCGGAACAAACTGCCGAGGCAGGGTTGTCCATGCCGCCCGCGCTGGCAGGCACCCTGCTGGCTGGGCTGTTGGCCGATACCCTGATCTTCACCTCCCCCACCACCACCCCGCGCGACAAGGCCGCCGCTGACCGCCTCTCGCGTTGGGCCTTCGTGGGCAATGGTCCGCTCAAGGGCGAGACCATCGAATCCTACGGGAATGCCGTGCTCTCGGCAGGCGCTGGCCTCTCCAACCGCGACCCGAAGGACATCGTCAGCACCGACATCAAGCCCTTCGAGGCGGGTGGGTTCAAGTTCGCGGTGGCCCAGGCTGAAGTCACCGACCTGGTGCAGATCGCCGAGCACCTCGATCCGCTGCGCTTCGCCCTCGACGAGCTCAAGGACAAGCGCGGCCTGGATTTTGCCATGCTGCTCATCACCGACGTGGTACGTGGCACCAGCCGTCTGCTGGTCTCATCCAACGCCACGCCCATCCTCGATGACCTGCCCTATCCACCCCTTCCCGACGGCACGCGTGACGCGGCAGGCGTGGTCTCGCGTAAGAAACAATTGCTGCCTGCCGTGCTGGGCTTGCTCGAAAAATAGATCTCGCCCGCAAGATCCATCCTCAAGTATGACGAACGGGGGGCCTGGCCTCCCGTTCGCTCTTAAGGCTTTCGATTTTGCCCATGTTCCTTTCACCAACACATTGAAAGGATGGAGCCATCCATGGAAAATCAGGTTTCCTTCATTACCAGGCTCAAGGTCAGAGTCTATTTGGGGGCCCTGGCTGCGGGCGTTGTCATCACGTTGGGGGTCTGGATACTGGATCGGATTGTCCAGGATACAAACCCAATATCGAGTGGCTATCTTCCCGTGCTCTCCCTCTTCTACGCCATCCCCATCTATTGGATCTGGAAACGCAACGAGAAATTCATTCGCTATTTCGAACGAATTATCTATACAGCCACGGTCCTTTATCTTCTGGGATTCTTTACCTACAGCGTCCTTCTCAGCGTGCAAACGACCTCCCTTGACCTGAATAAATTTTTTCTCTGGATGGTCATGCTGTATGCCGCGCCATTTCTTATGTTTTCATCCAGGACCGCTACACGTCTCTCCATCGGGAGCTATGGCTACATCCTTGCAATAGGGTTATGGTTCCTGATCAGGGTCCCAAAAAACGCCAATTTTGGCCAAAATGTCAGCGTGATCTTTCAGGTTTTGATCGCCAACCTTCTATACATCATTCTTCTTTCGGTGATCGTCAACCTGAAGGATAAAGTCGTCGAGGCCGAAACGCGGTCCATGCTGATGGACCAGCTCGCCAACACCGACCCGTTGACGGGCATCCACAATCGACGCAAATTGACCGACACCATCGTTTCCTTGATTCGGGAGAATATTCCCTTCTCGGTCATTTTGGTGGATATCGACCGCTTCAAGAGCATCAATGATACCTACGGGCACGATGCTGGCGACAAGGTATTGCAATATTTTGGCACTGAACTGAACAGAATCCTCCGACGGGGAGACTTGGCAGGACGCTGGGGCGGCGACGAATTCCTGATCATCTGTCCCAATCTGGGCACAGGCGGGCAGTCCTCCCTTTTGCAACGGCTTAACACCATCGGCACTGATTTGGACCCCAGGGTGGTCCAGCCATTCCGTCTGAGCTTTGGGGTCGCCACCTGTACTGAGAGTGACAACATGCAAACCCTGCTCAAGCGCGCGGATATGGAGTTATATCGAAACAAATCGGGGAAACAGGATTAAGGTTCTTCCTCGCACACCCAACAATCACGGCCGTTGCGCTTGGCGCGCAACAAAGCCAGGCGGGCGCGCACCAGCAATGCATCCACACTGGGCAGCGTGCCGCGCGTGAAGAACACCCCCAGGCTGATCGATAACGGGATCGATTGTCCATTCACCACAAGAGGCTGGGCCTGGACCCTGGCCCGCACCCGTTCCCCCAGGCGGCAGGCGTCGGCCAGGGCGGAACATTGCAACAGCACCGCAAACTTTGCGCTGCGGTAACGCCCGCACAGGTCCTGCGGACGGAAGGTCTCGCGCAGGATGTCAGCCACGGCCCGCAAGGCCTCGTCGCCCACGGCGCGGCCATAGGTTCGGTTGAGCCGCCGAATGCGGTCGAGGTCGAGCAAAATGGCCGCCACACCCAAACGCGACTCGGATGAACACGCAAACATCTCGGCGGCCTGTTCCAGAAAGGCGCGGCGAAGCGGCAATCCCGTCAGTTTGTCGGTGGAGGTCAGGGGGTGAGTCAATTCGATCGGATGATGAACCATGAATTCTGTCCCGCGCAGGGTCAAAAAATGTAGACGTATTATACGCGCGTGCGGCGCGATGCATGGAGGCAATATTGCGAGGGAAGGATGCTCGAAAAGGTATAATATCCACCAATCAACCCTGGATGAAAACTCATGTCAACCATTTATCAAGCGCTCGCAGAAATTGAAAAGAACAATCAAACCGCCGCGCTCTGCACGGTGGTGACCAGTCAGGGCTCCACGCCCCGCCATGTAGGCAGCAAGATGCTCGTCTATTCCGATGGGCGTTTCATCGGCACCATCGGCGGCGGGGACATGGAACATCGCGTGATCGATGAAGCCCTGATCGCCATGGCCGAGGGCCAGGCGCAGATGATCAAATATAGCATGGTGGATCCCAGCCGCGGCGACGTGGGCGTATGCGGCGGGACCGTGGAGGTGTTCGTGGAACCGATCCTGCCCGCCCCGATGGTGGTGGTGGTCGGCGCGGGACACGTGGGCAAGGCCGTCGTCCACCTGGCGAAGTGGCTCGGGTTCCGCGTGGCCGTCAGCGACGACCGTGAGGAATTCTGTACGCCCGAGGCCGTCCCTGGTGCGGATGTGTACTACCCCGTCCCGATCGAAAAATTGACGGAGTCCTTCAAGGTGAACCGCCGAACCTTTTTCGTGCTGACCACCCGTGGGTCCAATGTGGATGCGCTTGGGCTGCCCAGCCTGCTCGATTCACCCGCGGCCTATATCGGCGTGATCGGCTCGAAGCGCCGCTGGGTTACCACGGTCAAAGCGCTCAAGGAAAAGGGCTTGGACCCCGAGAAGATCGCCCGCGTCCACTCGCCGATGGGGTTGGAACTGAACGCCGAGACGCCCGAGGAGATCGCGGTCAGCATCATGGCCGAGATCCTGATGCTGCGTGACCATGGCACAGGAAAAATGATGAAGGCCTGATGGCGCTTCCGCCCAATCAACGCATGTTCCACGGCGGCATTCGCGCGGCGGCGTTGGCCGATCAATTGGCCGCGCGTTTTAACGACCACCAGCATAAGACCCGCGTCGAGGTGCGCGGTGAGACGGCGCTGGTGCAGGTCGGCTCGAAGCACGGCACGCCCGTCACCGTTCATATCGCGGACACCGAGGGTGGCGTATTGGTGACCATGAGTCGTGACCGTGACTGGCTGGATCGCACCGCCGATGCCAGCGAGTTGCTCGAACGCGCCGCCGCCAATCCGCTTTCGCTGTTGGCGGCCCTGCCCGACGTGGTCGGAGAACTCAAGCAGGAAAATGTCGCCCCATTGATCTGGAACGCGATCAATGATATCTGCGCCCTGACCCGTTCCCTGGCTGGCGAGCGGAACGGCCCCACCAACCCTAGGGTCTGCGTGTACTGCGGCGTGGTCAATAACCCCGAGTTCGAGACCTGTACAGGCTGCGGCGCGGCCTTGCCCGTTGATCTGCCGCGCGTCTGCCCCAAATGCGGCCTCCGACGCCCTCTTTTGCCAGGCCTGTGGCACTCGCCTGGTCGACGGGTAAAGCCTGCCCGACGAAAAGTCTGGTACACTTTTGACCATCACACCCATGAAAGCGAAAGGATCATGAGCGAACGAATCATTTTCATCACCGAGTTCGACTTGAAACGCCTGCGCGAGTTGATCGCAGATGCGGGCAGTACCGACTATCGCAATAGCCCGTATCTGAAACAACTGGACGAGGAACTTCACCGCGGACAGGTCGTCCGCCCGCAGGACGTCCCCGCCAATGTGGTAACCATGAACTCGCGTGTCCTGCTGGCTGACACAGAAAGCGGCGAGGAGATGGAATATACCCTCGTCTTTCCACAGGATGCCGATCCCGCCCAGGGTAGGGTCTCGGTGCTGGCTCCGATTGGCACGGCCATGCTTGGGTACCGCGTAGGTGACGTCTTTTCATGGCAGGTACCCGACGGGGTGCGGAAATTCAAGGTAATGAAGATTCTGTTCCAGCCTGAGGCGTCGGGTAATTTTGACCTGTAATTCCAAAGAGCGCAGCAGCCTGCGCTCTTTTCATGCAACGCCCCCCAGGGGAAATCCGTATAAAAATAAGACAAACGGTTCTTGTATGAGGCAGTCGCTTAGACTATAATCAAACCGTTCTTCAGATACTCAAGGAGAGAAACATGGCCAGAATTTTTGACGTCATTGAATATCCGAACGAGATGACCGATGAGATTGTCCACCGCTTCCCTGATGAGGGCATCGGTGATTTCCGTATCGGTTCCCAGGTCATTGTGCGTGAGAGCCAGCGCGCGGTCTTCTTCCGCGACGGCAACGCCCTGGATGTATTCGGCGCGGGCCGCCATACCATCGCCACGGCCAACATCCCGCTCTTGATCGACTGGATCGGCAAGGCTTTCAACGACCGCACCCCCTTCCCCGCCGAAGTGTACTTCGTCTCGATGAAGGAATTCGCCAACAAGAAGTGGGGCACCCCGCAGCCCATCATCGTCCGCAACCCTGGCATGGGCCTGGGTGTGGCGCTCCTGCAGGGCTTCGGCACCTACTCCTTCCAGATGAAGGACCCGCAGCAATTCGTCACCCAGATCGTCGGTGCCCAGCACGCCTATCGCACCACCGACATCGAAGAGCGCCTGCGCACCATGCTCCTCTCCAAGCTGCAGGATGTGCTCGGCGAGACGGGCGCGAAGCACTCCGTGCCCGAAATGATCGGCCTGACCGAAGAGATCGGAGCCGCCGTCCGCGCCAAGGTGCAGGACGACTTCGAGGCCATCGGTCTGGTGCTCAAAACCTTCTACATCGGCAATCTCAAGCCGAGCGAGAAGTCGGCCCAGGAATTGCGCGACATGGGCATGCTCGACATGGCCACCTACACCCAGCTCCAGGCCGCGGACGCGATGCGTGACGCCGCGCAGAATCCCAGCGGCGGCGCAGGCCTGACGGCGGGGATCGGCGCAGGCATGGGCATCGGGAATCTGATGCAGCAGGCCACCTCGGGTGCAATGACACAGCAGCAGGCTGCCAATAGCAACAACGGCGGCACAGCCAAGGCCTCCGTCCCCGATGTGATGACCCCTGCTGAGGCTGCGGCTTACATGCGAGTCTCCGAAGAAGACGTCATCGCTGCCATTACCGCGGGTGACCTCAAGGCCAAGAAGCTCGGTAGTGCCTACCGCATCAGCAAGGAAGCGCTGGACGCCTTCCTCAAGGGTTAGCAATCAAAAATAAAAAGAGCTTGGCTCCCTATGCCAGGCTCTTTTTGTTTATTTCGCCTGCCTTACAAATCTGTCATTAAAAAAAATCCGCGATTTCTATCCGATTATTTTTCGGAAGCACTATAATCGAAACAATCAATTAGCCTAGACAAAAGGAGAGATCAACATGTCGAAGGATAGCATTGTTGACGCGAGCAAACCCTCAGCGGGGCGCATGTATGATTATTATCTCGGCGGCAACCACAATTTCGAAGTGGATCGTCAGGTGGCCGACCAGGTCATCAAACTTCTACCATTTCTCCCCAAATATATCCGCCTGCAACGCTGGGCCCTTCAGGATATTGCCACCGAATTGACAGAAAATCGTAAATTCGATGTGGTCATCGATTTTGCATCGGGTTTACCCACGAATGACCACATTCACTACAAAGTCCCCAAGGGCACGACCGTCATTTACTCAGACTACGATCCTGTCGTCGTCGAATATACACGCGAGATTCTCAAGGACACTCCTGATACCTATTTCTTTCATGGGGATGCGGGAAAACCCGAGGAACTGCTAAACAAGCCCGAGGTTCAAAAGATCCTCGGTGGGCGGCGCAAGGTGGCCTTTGTCTTGTGGGGCGTCAGCATGTTCCTGAACGACGAAGACCTGACCCACGCTGTCCAGTACCTGTACGAATGGGCTGCCCCAGGCAGTTGCCTGGTCTTCAATGCCCAGGGATCAGATGTGGACCTGGAAAATCCTGCCGCGGTCAAGATCAAGAAGATTTACGAGCAGTCAGGAGCCGTCATCCACACCCGTTCGCTGGAACGATATCTTGAAATTCTCGCCCCCTGGAAGCCCGATGGAAAAGGCTTCGTCTCGTTGCTCGACTGGCACGGACTGGACGCCCTCGAACTAGGCAAGGAAGATCTCGAGGCGTTCGAACCGATGGGTGGTGGGTACGGCGGGTATCTGATTAAATAACCAAAGGGGAGTGTATGGCATGGACGAAACAGGAATGACGTCCAATGCAAGGCAGATCGTAAAACAACAGGTAGAGTCTGGTCGTGATGAATTGGCCAGCCTCTACCGAAAAGATATCCAGGAGCTGCTGTTCACCAACCGATCAGGGATTCGTCCCCGTATGGTTGCTCAGATCGCGGAGCAGGAAGTGGACGCTTTCTTGCGTGCTCTCACAGACTCGTCCGAGTCGGTACAGGAGCATGGTATTTGGTTGTCGCAGCTTGGTGTCAGCCATCAAACCCTGCTTCGGTTGGGGAAATCGACTCGTCAATTCGTCATTGCTCACACCGATCATGATTTGCTTCTGGATGCCTTGAGCATCGTGGAACAATATGAAGAAGCTGTTGCTTTGGGGTTTGCCCAGAACCACGAAGAAATCATCCTGGCCGAACAGGAACGTATCCGCGGGGCCCTGCAGTTGGCAGTTGGCCGCTACACGGTGGAAATCACCGAGGTCAAGAAGATCGCCGACCAGGCCACCGAGGCCAATGAGTTCAAGACCAAATTCATCGCCCGTATCAGCCACGAGTTGAGGACTCCTTTGGGAGCGCTGATGGGCATGTCCGAGATGCTACAGGAAGGGGTCTACGGTCCGCTCAACGACCTGCAGAAGAATTTGGTCAGCCGCATCTTGAATAATGCAACCACCCTCAGCCACATCTTCTCCGAATTACTGGATCAATCACAGATTGAGTCTGGTCAATTACGTTTGAAAAAAGAGAAATTCTCGCCAAATGCCGTCGTTGAATCTGTATATTCGAATTATTTGTCGATGGCCTTGAAGAAGGGAATCTCCCTACACAAAGAGCTCACCAACAGGGTGCCACAAACGGTAATCGGGGACCAGGCCAGGACCGAGCAAATCCTGTCGAATCTGGTGGTCAATGCAATCAAATTTACCAACACAGGTCGTGTGAACATCCGCATCGATGGTCAGGGAGAGGCGAATTGGGTTCTCAGGGTGGAAGACACGGGCGCGGGGATCTCTGAGGAAGATATGCAGATGATCTTCGAGCCTTTCCGCCAGGCGGATGAAACCACCAGCCGCCGATACGGCGGGGTCGGACTGGGCTTATCCATCGTCCTGTTGTTGGTCAAGGCCATGAACGGAGCCATCCGTGTAGACAGTAAACTTGGCCAGGGCAGCACGTTCACGGTTACGTTACCCGTCCAGCCCACGCAAGCATAAAGGAAATCAAAATGGAAACAAAACCCTTTGCACTGGTGATCGAAGACAACGAAGATCAAAACCTGGTTTTTACAACTGCATTGCAACAGGCAGGGTATGCGGTCGAGTCGATCTTCAATGGAGAAACGGCTCGACAGCGCGTGGCAGCAACCATTCCTGACATGGTGATCCTCGACCTGCACATGCCCGAGGTGGACGGGAACGTGATCCTTGGGGACATTCGCGCCGACAAAAGGCTGCACAACACCCGCGTCATTTTAGCCACCGCCGACGCCGCCTTCGCTGACAGCCTGCAACCCCAGGCAGACCTGGTCCTGTTGAAACCCATCAGTTTTTCGCAACTGCATCAACTGGTCAGCAGGTATAAATTTCGCCCCAAGGAATAAGCCAACGACAAAAGAGGCTCTCCATGCGGAGAGCCTCTTTGATTTCGTCAGGAGTTATTCAAGCTCCGACAGCACATCAGGCACAGCCGCAAGGACATCGCCCGCCAGGACCGAGGCTGTGGTGCCGAGCGCCTCGGCGGCTTCCAGCCCCGCCCGTGCGTGGATCCAGGCCCCCGCCACAGCAGCATCATAGGCATCCACGCCTTGGGCGCGCAGGCCGACGATCAGGCCCGCCAACACATCGCCCGTCCCAGCCCGCGCCAGTGCAGGAGAGGCCACAGGGATGACCGTCGAACGGCCATCGGGCGAGGCAATCACCGTGAAGGCGCCCTTCAGCACCACCACGTGACCCCATTCCTGCGCAAAGCGCAGGGCTACGCCCTCGCGATCTGCCTGGACCTCTTCCTTCGAGAGACCCGTCAACACGGACATCTCTCCAGGATGCGGGGTCAACACGGCAGGCGCAGGCAGTAACTTCGACCAATCGGGAATCTTCGCCAACAGTTTCAATCCATCCGCATCAAAAACCAGCGGGGGCAGGCTGCCGTTCTTTTCTTCCTTCTTCTCAACCTCGGCATGCACGAAGCCAATGCGCGCCGCCGATTTCTTCGAGACAGCCTTGCCCGTCAACAGGTTTTCGATAAACTCTCGGGTTGTGTCTTCGACGCCAAAGCCAGGGCCGATAAGCAAAGCCGTGGCGCGCTCGAAATTCTTGGCCAGCACGTCTGCCGCACCCGCTGAGATCACGCCCATTTCGTGCGGAAGCAGGACCCAGGTCGCTTCGGGGAATTGTCCCGCCAGCGCCCCATGCAACGGAGCAGGGACGGCCATCGTGACCAATCCCGCACCCACGCGATAGGCGGAGAGTCCCGCCAGTAGGGCCGCGCCCGTATAGTTGACCGAGCCTGCCGCGATCAGCGCGGTGCCGAAGGTGCCTTTGTGCGCCTCGGACGGTCGCTCAGGCAGGATGGCGGCGATGGTGTCCTCGTCGGCCACCTCGCGCTTGACACCCATCCAGGATTTGACCTTCTCAGTCAGGCCGATGTCAGCCACCACCAGGTCGCCCGTCAGGTCAGCGGCGGGGGATTTGAGCAACCCCATTTTGACGGCGGCCATCGTCACGGTCAGGTCGGCAGGAATGGTCTCGTCGGCGGCCTCACCCGAGTCGCAGTCCACGCCCGAAGGGCAATCCACGGCCACGACAAAGGGCGGCTCCTCCATTTCGTCCAGCGCGGCACTGACGGCTTCCAGCACCTCGGCCACATCCGTCTTCAAGGGCAACTTGATGCCCGTGCCCAGCACACCGTCGAACAGGACGTGGGCGGTGTCGAGCGAGGCATACAGGGAGGCAAACTCCTTGTCCTTGGCGGCCTCGACCACTTCGCCCCCCATTTCGAGGAATTGCTCGACCAGTTCGTCACCCTTGGCCTTGCGCTTGATCAGGTAGGCGCGCGCGGTCCAGCCGTCGGCAGCCAGGTGAGTCAGCGCCACCAGCGTATCGCCGCCGTTGTTGCCAGGTCCGACCAGGCCCAGAATCTCGACATCTTCCTCTTCTTCGTAAAAATAAGGCAGGTCGGCCACCGCATAGGCCAGTTCGCGGCCCGCGTTTTCCATCATGTCTTCGTAGGACAGGCCGTTGGCGTCGGCTTCCTTTTCGATCTCGCGCATCTGCGCGACAGTGACCAGTTTCATAAGAAGATCCTCCAATTTTTGGCGGGAGTCCAAAGCTTCAGGCTTCGGCATCCTTTACGGGATGCAGGGATTGTACACAAGAATGATAAAAGTTTTATATGCGTTTTGGAGTTATGGCATAATATTCCCAAGCCTGCCCTTCCCCCAGAAAGAGGTGTTTCCATGAGTCCCGCCCGCATGTCCAAAGTCGAATCAGGGGTCCGCACCGTATTGGCATTCAATGAGGCTTTCAACCGTCACGATGTGGCGGGGATGATGCAATGGATGAGCGATGACTGCATCTTCGAGAACACGGCCCCCGCCCCCGACGGAACCACCTACTCGGGAAAGGAAGCCGTGACCCGGTTCTGGCAGGATTTCTTCCGCGAGTCGCCACAAGCCCGCATCGAGATCGAGGAGATCTTCGGGCTGGGATTCCACTGCGTCATGCGCTGGACCTACTCCTGGGTGGATTCAACAGGCGTACAGGGACACGTCCGCGGGGTGGATATCTTCAAGTTCAAGGACGGCCTGATCTGCGAGAAGCTGTCATACGTGAAGGGGTAATAAACGTGGCGACCACTTTCAGGTGGTCGCCACGTTTGTCTAGTAGAAGGTCACGCTCATTTCCACAGGTCGGCCGCAATATCTTCCAGACCCAGGGACAGTAATCGTTCCTTCGTCGGGCGGCCCGACTCGGGGTCCCAACCACGGACAACATAGTACGCATCCAGCATGGCGGGCAGGTCGGGAACAAAGCCTGCCGAGCCGCCCTCCGCAAGCGGCTCCAGCAACGCCTTGGGCAGCTTGTCATTGGCACGCGTCAGGCCAAGACGGTTGTTGATGGCACGCTTCAAGTTCCAGGCGCGCTCCCCTGCCTGCAGCATGTCCTCGATGGTCCAGTTCAGTCCACAGGCGGCGTTGATCAGATTGACCTGCATCTGCGGTTCGACGTTGGCAAAGATGCAGATGGTCAGCGCATTGAAGATCGTGCGCCAGTCCTGATGACGCGCCACGTTGGCAGCTTTTTCCGCGCCCGCGTGACGTTCGTAAAAGTCGATCCCGATGTCGGGGTAGATGTGGCCCCATTCCACAAAGAAATAATCCGACTGATTGTGGCATGCGCCGCGCGGCGAGGTGGCATATGAAAGCGCCATGCCCGACACCCCGCGTGGATCGTGGTAGGCAACTTCCAGGCCGTTGACCTGCACGGCCTTTTCCTCCGATTTGAAATGCGCACCAAAGCGCTTCGATCCCAATGCAAGCAGGTCGCCAATACCTTCGCGCTGTCCGATCTTGTGGATGAGCTGCTCGATGACCGTCACGTCGCCCCAGGCCAATTCGAGATTGTCAGTATCTGCCGCAGTGAGTATGCCCTGCTCGAAGAGGGTAAATGCCAGCCCGAGGGTATTGCCCGTGCTGATGGTGTCCATGCCATAACGGTCACACAACTCGCCCAAACGCACCACGGCAGACAGGTCACTGTTCAACAGGTTCGCCCCGAAGGCCACGGTCGTTTCATATTCAGGACCTTTGCGTTTGTTCCCGTCATCCAGCTTGACCACCCGCCCGCAGGCAATGACACAGCCCTGGCAGGCACTTGTCCCTGCCAGGATGGTTTCGGTCATCATCGAACCCGAGATCTTGTCCACATCGGGGAAAGCGCCCTGGCTGTAATATTTGGCGGGCATCTGCCCGAGATACTCCGCGTAATTGGCTGCGCCCGCCGATCCCAGTTCGTGCAGGATGCGCGCTTCGTTATCCTGTTTGAGAGTACGGTTGGCTTCGGAACGCAGAGGCGCGTATTGAGTCAGGTCGAAGACTGGAATTTTGTTCGTGCCGTGCACCGCCACAGCCTTGAGATTCTTCGCGCCCATCACCGCGCCGAGTCCCGTGCGGCCCGCCAGGCGTCCATGGTCGGAGAGGATCGACGCGAACAGAACCTGTTTCTCCCCTGCGGGCCCGATGACGCAAACCCGTGTCCCCTTCACACCGATCTCCGCCTTGACCTGATTCTGTGTATCATAGGTTTCCCTGCCCCACAGGTGTCCCGCCTCGCGGACCTCGACTTTGCCATCGTCGATCCACAGGTAGACGGGACGATCGGCCTTGCCCGTCAACCAAAGGCCATCGTAGCCTGCGGAGCGCAATTCGGGTCCCCAGAAGCCGCCGATATGCGACTCAGCCCAGAGTCCAGTGGCAGGCGAAAGCCCGCAGATGACGAAACGTCCCGTGGTGGGGCCCGAAGTACCCGTCAGCGGACCCGTCATGAAGAGCAGTGGCGCAGCGGGCGAGAACGGATCCAGGCTGGGGGTTAGGGTATCGTACAGCAGGCGCGCCGCCAGCGACGCTCCACCCAGAAACTGTTTTTCCCAGGCCTCGGGGATGTGAAACTCCTCGTAAGTCCCGGTGGAAAGGTCAAACTTTAAGATTGGTTGCATAGAGTGACTCACGCTTCGACTACATTTGCGAAGAATGTCTGCTCCATTCAGCGCATAGAGATTAGGAGATTTCCTTGGTCACTTCGTTCGCACAGCGGACGAAATCCAGCACGGTCGGTACGTTGCGCATCATATACCCCATGCTGCCCGAGACTTTGAGCTTGCTGGTCATCATGGCAGTCATGGGATTCATCTTTCCGAGCAGGACAGCAGTGATGTCATTGTAGCGGGCGCGCAGGGTGAAGACCGGGCTCGGATATTTGGCGGGATCAGCGGCATACTCAGCGGCGCGGCAGGTACCGTGCCACAGGTCCAGATAGAAGGTCAATTGTTCCTTGAGATTTCCCTCGGGCTCGATGAAAAAAAACAGATCGCCCTCCCAGCTTTTGGCGATCTCGCGGTAGCGTTCGTCCGAATTCAACTTGTCTTTCAGGCCTGTCAGCCATTCAGGGCTGGGGAATACAGCGGTCATGCAAACCTCCATGGATGAGTATGGATTGATTGTACCATTTTGATCAAACGATCCATATGGTCATGATCGCATGACGAGACTGGCACAATCTTAACAAATCTGGCCGCGATTGAATCTTAAGGAATGAAAATCTTGACAAATGCCCAAAATGGTCTATGCTTATGCGGTACAAGCGCAAGCTTGGGATGAACCAACGCCGAAAGGAGAGAGTTGCCACTCGCCAAAGGATATCTGTTTCAACAGGCAATTGCCCAAACTCTCAAATCAACTTCTCTGGAGGAGAACATGAAAAAACTGTTTACGCTGATCAGTCTGGTCGTGGTGGCATCACTCGCCCTCACCGCCTGCGGATCCCAAAGCAAGACTCCCGAGTTCAACTCGCTGGAGGATCTGTCTGGGTATGCGTTGTGCGCAGGCACCGCTACTACTTATGACTACTGGCTCAACAATGATATGGCTGGCCTTGGCTTGCCAGAATCATCCATCTATGCCAAAGTTCCCGCCAATGTAAAGGTTGTCACTCTGGACACCGACCAGGAATGCGCCCAGGCTTTGGTAGCGGGACGCCAGGACTTCGTGGGCTACGTCACTTCCGAGACGGTCGTGGATGCGAATATTGCAGCAGGCATGCCCGTCAAGAAACTCGGGAAACCCGTCTACTCCGAGGATCTGGCGGCCGCATTCGACAAATCCTCCACTCTCGACACCGCCTCCCTGCGCGCCGAAGTGGACAAGGTCTTTGCCAAGATGCACTCCGATGGCTCGCTGGCGGCGCTTTCGAACCAGTGGTTCAAGACCGATCTGACGCAATCTCCCAGCGGAGCCGCGTTTACGGCTTCAGAAGCCGCCCCCGTAGATGGCGACCTGCTTTCGACTATCAAACAGCGCGGATACATCCTCGTTTCCACCGACCCGAACTACGAGCCACAGTCCTTCCTTAACACTGAAGGCAAACGCCCATCCGATACCAAATGTCCCGCCGATGCTCTGACCACCGCCGAAATGCAGGGCTTCGATGTGGATGTTGCCAAGGCCGTTGGCGAGGCAATCGGTGTGGAAACCTGTTTCGCAACGCCCTCATGGGACACCATCACTGCAGGGAACTGGGCGAACAAATGGGACATCAGCATTGGTTCCATGACCATTACCACCGAACGTCAGAAGATTCTGGACTTCAGCATCCCGTACTACTTTACGCCTGCTGTTATCGCAGTGAAAGTTGCGAATCCCTGATCGGGACATTTGACCAAAGGAAAGCGGTAATCCTTACCGCTTTCCTTTATTTTTTTTCAAAGATACGGAGGCAAAGATGGCATCCATCGCCGACCAGGGAGCGCCCATACCGCAAGCGGAATTAATCTACCAGGCGCAACTGCGAAAAGTTCGCATCTTTCGCATGCATGTAGGAATAACGTGGGTGGCTTTGCTGCTGATCATTATCTTTTTCTTCAGCGGGCAGAATTTCCTCGGCATCAAAACCATTTCATTGGATACCGACTTCATTTCGAGGAATCTATCCTTCATTGCAGGCGGTCTGGGGGAAACGATCCGCATTTCGATCTTGTCCATTCTGCTAGCCATCCTTCTTGCCCTGCTGGCAGCGCTCGGGCGCCTCTCCACCTTTCCGCCCTTCTACGCTCTGAGCACTTTCTATGTCTCGCTCATTCGCGGCACACCACTGTATTTGCAGATTTTTTTCTTTTTTCTTGCGCTACCCCAAATCATTCCTGCCTGGGCCGCCGTGCCAGGCCTCTGGGCGGGCGTGCTGGCGCTCGGATTGAATTACGGTGCATACATGAGTGAGACCTTCCGCGCAGGCATCGCCTCGGTCAGCAAGGGACAGCGTGAAGCCGCCATCGCTCTCGGGATGACCAATGGCCAGACCATGCGCCGCATCGTCATCCCACAGGCGTTGCGCTTTGCCATCCCGCCCATGGGGAACGACTTCATCTCGATGACCAAGGACTCGGCGCTGGTCTCGGCCACAGGCTTCGTCCACGAATTGATGTGGCGCGCCACCAAGGTCGGCCGCGCGCAGTTCAACAACCTGGAGGCGCTCATCGTCGCAGCAGTATTCTATTGGGGCCTGACCCTGATCCTGACTTATTTCCAGAATCGGCTCGAAACCCGCATGTCAAAGGGAGACCGCTAACATGGCTCCCATCGTCAAAGTCTCCAATCTTGATAAATACTTCGGCCGCCTGCACGTGCTGAAGAACATCTCGCTTGAAGTCCAGCCGCGTGAGGTGGTCTGCATCATCGGGCGCAGCGGCTCGGGCAAGAGCACTTTCCTGCGCTGCATCAACTTCCTCGAAGAACCTTCCAGCGGCACCATCGAAGTGGACGGCCTGATCGTAGAGGGGGGTGAAAAAGGCAAGGAACACCGTCAGTTGATTCACGACCTGCGCCTCAAGACAGGCATGGTCTTCCAGGACTTCAACCTCTTCCCGCACATGAGCGTGCTCGAGAACGTCATCGAGGGACCCGTCATCGTCAAGAAGATGGATCGCACCAAGGCCATCGAACTGGCCGAGAAGAACCTCAACAACGTGGACATGCTCTGGAAGAAGGACGAGTATCCCAACCGCCTCTCAGGCGGACAGAAACAACGTGTGGCCATTGCCCGCGCCCTGACCATGGAACCGCGTGTGATGCTCTTCGATGAACCCACCTCCGCCCTCGACCCCGAGTTGATCGGCGAGGTGCTCAACGTCATGAAGAAGGTCGCCCAGGAAGGCATGACCATGCTGATCGTCACGCACGAGATGGGCTTCGCCAAAGAGGTCGCCGACCGCGTGGTGGTCATGGCCGACGGTGAGATCATCGAGCAAGCCCCACCCGAAGAACTGTTCGAGAACCCGAAAGACCCGCGCACCCGCGCCCTGATCGACCGCTATCGCTCGGGAAGCAACTGATGCCCCTCGCCATCGTCCGTCAGGTCAGCGCGCGCTTCGCCGAATGTGAATTGACCCACATCCAGCGTGAGCCCATCGATGTGGGCAAGGCCCGCGCCCAACATGCGGGCTACGTTCGCGCGTTGAAGAGCCTGGGATGTCATGTGGTGGAATTGTCCGCCGAAGACAACCTGCCCGACTCGGTTTTCGTCGAGGATGCGGCCTTTATCCTGCTCGAGGTGGCCGTCATCACCCGCCCTGGAGCCGACTCGCGCAAACCCGAGACCGCTTCCGTCGCTGACGCCCTGCGTCCACATCGCGACCTGCTCTTCGTGCGTGGGCCCGCCACCCTCGATGGCGGTGACGTGCTCGTACTGGACAAGGCCATTTACATTGGCCTGTCCTCGCGCAGCAATGCCGAGGCGGTTCGGCAGCTGCAATCCATGTTGGATAGATACGGCTACAAAGTCCATGGTGTGCAGGTCGGTGACTTTCTACACCTCAAGAGCGCCGTCACCCGCCTGGACGCAGACACCCTGCTGGTCAATCCTGCCTGGGTGGACTCCACTGTCTTCGGCCAGTTCCAGATCGTCGAGGTGGCCCCGTCCGAGCCCACGGCGGCCAACATCCTGGTTATCGGCGGGACGGGCATCTATCCCGACGCCTTCCCCGAGACCCAGGCGCGCATCCAGGCGCACGGGACACAACTCCTCACGCTCGACGTCTCCGAGATCGCCAAGGCCGAAGGCGCCGTCACCTGTTGTAGTTTGATTTTGGCTTGATGATGTCATTGCGAGGGCGTTAGCCCGAAGCAATCTCCTGTAAATTCCAGAATTTCCTTTTCATGGGAGGTTGCTTCGCCTGCTGCGCACGCTCGCAACGACATGTTGTAAATTGAATCAAAAAATCCCCGTTTTCACGGGGACTTTTTTTACTGCTTTTGAGGGGTTGCAGTCTTACTTTGTGTGCGCTGGAGAGGACTTGAACCTCCACGCCTGTTAAGGCACATGGCCCTCAACCATGCCTGTCTGCCAATTCCAGCACCAGCGCAGGCAGGCCGTATTATAATCGGGATGCTTTTCTTGTCAAGCAAATTTTATAGTGACGACGTCGGTCGTCACTATCCGCATAAGGAGCAATCATGACTCGAATTGTTGTGGACGCCATGGGCAGTGACGAATTCCCCGT
This sequence comes from Chloroflexota bacterium, assembly GCA_016191845.1. Classification (GTDB taxonomy): domain Bacteria; phylum Chloroflexota; class Anaerolineae; order Anaerolineales; family Villigracilaceae; genus JACPVF01. The sequence continues at coordinate 26,436 of JACPVF010000009.1, read as the reverse complement.
GCCAGACGTACAAGGCGCCGTGGCAGCCGCCCGAGAGTACGGCGTGGAGATCATCCTGGCCGGCGATGAAGCCAGGATCAAGCCCGTGCTCGAAGCCGCCAACCCAGGGAACCTGCCGATCCGCATCGTGCATGCCCCCGAGATGCTGACCATGAACGACAAGGGCGAGGATCTGGCCTTCAAGGCCCGTCACAAGGATGCACAGAACTCGATGGCCGTCGGCATCGACCTGGTCAAGAAGGGCGAAGCGGATGCCTTCGTCACGGCGGGCAACACGGGCGCGGCCATGGTCACGGCCCTCTTCCGCCTGGGACGCATCCGCGGTGTGGAGCGCCCCGCGCTGGCCCCCGTCTTCCCGACCGCCACAGGCTCGTGCGTGGTCCTCGACATCGGCGCCAACCCCGACTGTGAAGCGGTTCACCTCTATCAGTTCGGCATCATGGGTAGCATCTACGCGGAAAAGGTGCGCGGCGTCAAAAACCCCAAGGTTGGCCTGGTCTCGAACGGCGAAGAGGAAGGCAAGGGCAATCACCTCGTCAAGGAAGCCACACCGTTGTTCAAAGCCTCCAAGCTGAATTACTTCGGCAACGTCGAAGGCAAGGAAGTCATCGGCGGCAAAGTGGACGTGGCCGTCACGGACGGCTTTGTGGGCAACGTGATGCTCAAGACCTCCGAAGCAGTGGCCAAGTTGATCGTGGACAAGATCAAGTCGGCCATCAAGAGCGGCGGACCGCTGGCGCTGATCGGCGGCGCGTTGGTCAAGCCCGCGCTGAACCAGATCAAGAAGCTGCTCGATCCCAGCGAGGAAGGCGCTGCCCCGCTGTTGGGCGTCAATGGACTGGTCTTCATCGGTCATGGCCGCTCGGATGCCTTCGCCGTCAAGAATGCCATCCGCGTGGCCAGGAACGCCGTGGATGCCAAGGTGCTCGACGCCATGAAATCTGCCATCGAAGAAAGCTTGAAGAAGTAGACCCTATCATGAAGATCATCAAAAACGATAAACTCATCGAACGCAACGGCAAGATTAGCAATTACCTGTCTATTGCAAGTATTGTGGTGTTGGTCGGGGTCGCCTATTTTGCGTATCAGACCCTTAGCGGCGATCCGACCAAAGTCACGCTGCAAAGCCAGTATCTCCTGATCGGGTCGGTGGTGATGTCCATGCTGCTGACCAGCATTGGCAACCAGATGAGCAAGAATTTCGGCCGCTCGCCCCGTCCTGACGAGAAGATCGATGCCGCGCTCAAAGGTCTGCCTGGGGATACCACCCTATATCACTACGTTACGCCTGCTTCGCACCTGCTGGTCGGACCTGCGGGTATCTGGGTGATCATCGCGTCCACCGTGATCGGCAAGGCAAGTTATTCCAAGAAGCGCTGGCGTCTCAGCGGCGGTGGGTTTGCCCAGAGCTACCTGCGCTTCTTCGGCCAGGAAGGCATCGGCCGCCCCGATGTCGAAGCTGACGCCGACATCAAGTCACTGCAAAAGGAATTTGCCAAACACATGGACGCGGAGCAGATTCCGCCCATCTCGGCCCTGCTGGTCTTCACCGACGAGAACGTGGAACTGGATACAGCCGACGCGCCCATGCCCGCCATGAAGGTCAAGCAGATCAAAGACTTCATGCGGCAGAAGGCCAAGGAACACCCCTTTTCCTCTGCGGAAATCGAAAGAATAAAGTCCGTCTTGCCCCAGGCAAAAGAATGAACCTAAAGAGCGCCATCATCAGGCGCTCTTTTTTTTATCTTCATGTCGGCAGGGGATGACAAAAGTTTCATGGACTCATCTTCGGTGTTGCAAAGCATCTCATCAGGACATTTCTTAATTTTTTTATTTTCTAATCTTCGTCTATGAATTCACCCGAACTTTTACGTTATAATGCCACAGGCATCGAACGAAGGTGGAAAAATATGGCTTGCGACAGCCTTCGAATGCAAAGTAGATTGTTCCAAAAAGATACATATCTCACAAAGGTTCGTTACTAGGAGGATTAAATGACCGTCCTGATTACAGGGATGCACCGTTCGGGGACATCCATGGTTGCACATTTATTGAAAGAGTGCGGTGTATACCTGGGCCCTGAGGAAAGGATCAAGAATGCCGCGCCAGACAATCCCGATGGATTTTGGGAACACCCTGAGTTCGTCAATATCAATAACCAGATCCTGGCCGAGTTCAATGGCGGCTGGGACCTGGTACCAGAGTTCCCCGCTGGATGGGAGACATCCGACCGTGTTGAATTCCAACGCGAGAACGCCAGGAAATTGATCGCTCAATTCGAAACAGAGTCAATCTGGGGTTGGAAGGATCCGCGCACTTCGCTCACGCTTCCGTTCTGGAAGAGTCTGCTTCCCGATATAAAACTGGTTGTTGTCCTCCGAAACCCTGCTTCGGTGGCGCGCTCCCTGGAGCGCAGGGGATTTTCATCGCTTTCATTCGGCAGCTGCTTGTGGCTGAACTATTATCAAAAGCTGATGGGGGATGTATCACCTCAGGATTACATTGTTACTCATTATGATGCCTATTTCATTAATCCCCAGGCGGAACTACACCGCGTGCTGGGGTATCTCGGCCTGCCTGTAACGGATGAGATGATCTCCCGCGCATGTTCGATGGTGGATCTGGGACTTCGAAATAACCCCACCAGCCTGAGTGACCTGATGGATGCGCATATTGCACAGGATGTGATCGAAACTTATGTGGGATTATGCGCAAATGCAGGCCCCGTGTATCAGATCATTGCAGGCCAGGAATGGCAGGGCATCGACGCGGGCGTCCTGACAACCAGCGAACCCGATCATACGGCTGACATCCGTGCGGCGCGCATTCAATATTTGCAGCGGACGCTCGGTGAAATGGGCCAGCGTTTACTTGACAGTGAGAAATCGCTGCAGCAATTCTCGACACAGGTACAGCAAAAGGAAGCAGAAGCCGAGACCCTGCGTGCACAGCTTGCAGCCTATAAAACAGAGAATGATCGATTTCTTCAAAGCGTGCAGTCTCTGAACGAACAACAACAGGCGAATCATCGCCTCCTGCAATCGAATCTCAACGAGATTGCATTATTACAAGGCCAATTGACGGAACAAACCAGGGAGAAACGCCTTGCAGAGGAAAGAGTTGAGGACCGCGAACGGGCCATTCGGCACCTCAAGGCCCAACTGTCCGAACGGCAAATCATCATCCAGGCGCGCGATCAAGGGATCATCTGGTTGCGTGAAGAATTAAGACTGAGCAACGAGGAAGTGTTGCGCATGCGCGAGGCACGCATCTGGAAATTAGGGGTCGCCTATCGCGAATGGCGCAGCCGTTTGGCCCATCTCTTCTTCCCACTTCTGCACCCGATCCAATGGACCAAGCGCATCCTGCCCGAACCCGTCAAGCGGCCGCTGCGGGCCCTGCTGGGGTATTCCACGCTCCCGCCCCAACCTGCTCCCGTGGCGCAGGTCCAACCCATTGCCGATCCCGACCCCAAGCCCGGGCCAGATTTCTACGAAAATCTGGTCATCCAGCCCAGCCTGCCCGAAGAGAAACGCGCCGAGATCCTCTTGCACGAGGCGAACGAAACTCCACGCTTGCCTGACGTTATATGTTTCTCGATCATCGACTGGAGCTTCCGCTATCAGCGCCCGCAGCAGATGATGTCGCAATTTGCGGCTCATGGACACCGTGTGTTCTATATCTGCATCTCCGAGTTCCTGGCGGCGGACGCCAGCCCCAGGGTTGTAGTACGCGAGCTCAAGGAAAACGTCCACGAGATCGTGATCTCTGTACAGCGACCGCCCAACGTCTACGGCGAGTTGATGGAGGGCGATCTGGCTGAATCGATCCTGGCCTCGCTGGACGAACTGCGTCATACCCATCATATCGAGCCGGCCATTAGTTACGTGATGATTGCCTCATGGGGTCAGATTGCGCTGGAGACGCGCACGCGCTGGGGCTGGCAGGTCATCTATGACTGCATGGACGAATGGAATAACTTCCCCCTCATCGAGCGCGCCATCCTTGATGCAGAACAGACGCTGGTGCAGGAATGCGACCTGTTGGTGGTGACCAGTCAGCGTCTGTACGATACCTGGGGCAAGGCCAATCGCCCGATGGTTCTGGCCCGTAATGCCACTGACTACGAGTTCTACAGCCAGCGCTATCGTCCCAACCAGGTGTTGACCGAGATCGATCATCCCGTGGTCGGTTATTACGGCGCCATTGCCGAATGGTTTGACGTCGAACTGATGACCTATATCGCCAGGAATCGCCCAGATTACACCTTTGTTCTACTGGGCGGCGTCTTTGATGTGGATGTCAGTGAACTGAAATCCCTGCCCAACGTACGCATGCTGGGACAGCAGCCGTACGAGTTGATGCCGCAGTATCTATATCACTTCGACGCCTGCCTGATCCCCTTTAAGATCAACCCCATTACCGAGGCTACCGATCCCGTCAAGGTTTATGAATACTTGTGCGGCGGCAAGCCCGTCGTTTCGGTGGCGCTGCCCGAGTTGTTCCATTATCGCGAACTGCTCTACATTGCCGATGGCCGCGAGGACTTCCTCGCGAAACTGGATCAGGCCGTGGTCGAGAATGACATATCCATGATCACACGCCGCATAGAATATGCGCGCCAGAACGATTGGAGCCAGCGCTACGGCACGGTCGCCGCCGCGCTGCGTCAGGTCACATCGAAGGCCAGCATTGTCATCGTCACCTACAATAACCTGGCCCTCACCAAGCTTTGCCTCGAAAGTCTGTTGCGCAATACGAAATATCCCAGCTACGAGATCATCGTCGTGGACAATAACTCTCACGATGGTACTCAATCTTACCTGCGCTACATGGCCAGCAGGCACAAGCACATCCGCACCATTCTCAACACCACAAACAATGGTTTTGCCAAGGCAAATAATCAGGGCATTGCGCTCTCCACAGGCGAATACCTTGTCCTGCTCAACAATGACACCATCGTTCCCCCAGGCTGGTTGAGGCGCCTGATTCGGCATCTACATGATCCAGAGGTCGGGATGGTGGGTCCGAGCACTAATTTTGTGGGCAATGAGGCCAAGATCGACGCACCATATGGCACGTGGAATGAAATGGAAGGGTTTGCCCGCGCCTACACCTGGGCGAACGAAAGCCTGGCTGCCGAAATTCACATGCTGGCCATGTTCTGCGTGGCTTTCCGCCGCGATGTGTATCAGACCGTCGGCCCGCTGGATGAACGATTTGGCGTGGGCATGTTCGAGGATGACGATTACTCTCACCGCATGAAACAGGAAGGCTATCGTGTGCTGTACGTGCAGGATGTCTTTGTCCATCACTTCGGGCAGGCAGCTTTCGGCAAGCTGATCGAAGACGGCTCCTATGATTTCATCTTCGAAGAGAACAAGCGGCGGTACGAACTCAAATGGAATGTGAGTTGGGTGCCGCACGTACACAGACCGCTCACCTCTTTCAGGCATGCACCTGCAGTCGGTCGGCCCAAAATCGCGACCCTAGCGTCCAAGCCAACTCTCCCCCCCGCTGCTCCCATTCAGGTTCAGCCTCAGGCCGAGGATGAATATGCAAAAAAGCTTCAACGCGAGAATCTCAAATGGGGCGACCACCTCAAAGTGGAAGCCACGGGGCAGTGGAATGCCTGGCTCGATCATCCACTGATTGCGCAACACTATCGACAGCGCGCCGCCGTGGACGGCCTGCGCTGGGAGGAGTGGCTTCGAAATGCGTTGGGCGGTCCTGCCTCGAAAAGTTTCGACCTGGGATGCGGCGCAGCGGCCCGTAGCCTGTTCCTGTGGGAAACGGGTTCCACACAGTACCTGGAGGGCATGGATATCAGTGAGGACCGCGTGGCCGAAGGCGAGCGGCGCCGCGAGGCGTTGGGTGCACCAGGCGGGTTCCGCGTGGGCGACGCCAACAAGCTGGTCCTGCCTGCAGATGGTTATGACCTGATCTTCTCCTGCCAGAGTTTCCATCATTTCGTGGAACTGGAAGCCGTAATGGAGCAGGTTTCGCGGGCCCTCACCCCGCGTGGTTTCTTCGTATTGGAGGAGTTTGTCGGCCCGACGCAATTCCAGTGGACCGATCTGCAGCTCAAACTCACCCAGGAATTGCTGGCTGCGCTGCCTGAATCGTTGCGCATGTATCGACACGGCATCCTGAAGGCCGCAGAAGGCCGCCCCACCCCGCAGGAAGTAATGGCAGCCTCCCCCTTCGAGTCCATCCGCTCGGCGGAGATCTGGCCGCTTTTCCAAAAGTATTTCGACGTGGTGACCATGCGGAAGTTGGGCGGCACGATCCAGCACCTGCTCTACAACGGCATCGTCCACAACTTCGACGCCCAGAACCCAGAGCATAATGCCCGCATCCAACATATCTTTGAAATCGAGGACCGTCTGATCGATTCAGGCGAACTTCCCAGTGATTTCATGCTGATGATCGGCAGGCGAAAAGCGGCCTCCTAACCCGCTCGCGAACCGCGCAAGCGGACATCCATTTGAGTCCCATGAACCGTTCCTGTTCAAGATGCAGGAACGGTTCATGTCTTCATATCCCCCGAACCTTTGCAGGCAACCCATCCGAACAATCGTATGGTACACTTGTTCTACTATGACTTCCATTGTTGCCATCGACATCGAAACCACGGGCCTCGACGAAAAGCGCGACGTCATCATCGAGATCGCCGCGGTCAAATTCAAGGGACATCGCGTTGAGGATGAGTTCTCCACGCTGGTCAACCCTGGGCGCCACATCCCCGAGTTCATCACGGGGCTGACGGGTATCGACGACGCCATGGTGCGCCAGGCCCCGCGCCTGGCCGATATCGCCCACGAGTTGGAAGCCTTCGTCGGCGATTGCCCCGTCGTCGGTCACAACGTGCGCTTCGACCTGGGTTTCCTGCAAAAGGCGGGCATCCTGGCCTACAACGAAGTCATCGACACCTACGAACTGGCCGCCGTGCTCATGCCCTCGGCCAGCCGCTATAACCTGGGTGCGCTCGGCCAGCAGTTGGGCATTCCGCTGCCCGCCACCCACCGCGCCCTCGACGATGCGCGCGTCACCCAGGCCGCCTATGTGCGCCTGATGGAGATGGCCGCCGAACTCCCGCTCGAGACCCTGGCCGAGATCGTCCGCCTGGGCGAGCCGATCCCCTGGGACGCCAACTGGGCCTTCCAGCAGGCCCTGCGTGCTCGTGTCAAGGAAGGCATTCAGCCGAAGAAGAGCAAGCACAAAGCGGACCTGCGGCCTGTTCCCGCTTCGAAGGACGCGCCGCCGCTGTTGATCCCCGAAGAGCCCGTGGCGCTCGACCCCGAAGAGGTGGCCTCCATCCTCGAATACGGCGGACCCTTCTCGCAGTATTTCCAGCTCTATGAACATCGCCCCGAACAGGTGGAAATGCTCAAGGCGGTGACCGACGCCCTCAATAGCGGAATCCACCTGATGGTCGAGGCGGGCACGGGCGTGGGTAAATCCTTCGCGTATCTCATCCCCGCGTCGCTGTTCGCCATGCAGAACAACACGCGCGTGATCGTCTCCACCAACACCATCAACCTGCAGGACCAGCTCATCCAGAAAGACATCCCCGACCTGCGCGCCGCGCTGGGCATCGACCTGCGCGCCGCCGTGTTGAAGGGCCGCTACAACTACCTGTGCCCGCGCCGCCTGCAATACCTGCGCCAGCACGGACCCGCGAACGACGACGAGTTGCGCGTGCTGTGCAAGGTGCTGGTCTGGCAGTTGGAGAACCAGAGCGGCGACCGCAACGAGCTCAACCTGACGGGCCCCACCGAGCGCGAGGTCTGGCGGCGCATCTCGGCCGAGGACGACAACTGCACCACCGATACCTGCCTGGGCCGCATGCACGGCACCTGCGCCTTCCATCGCGCCAAACAGGCTGCCCAATCGGCGCACGTGCTGATCGTCAACCACGCGCTGCTGCTCTCGGATATCGCCACGGGCAGCAAGGTCCTGCCCGAGTACGGCTACGTCATCGTGGACGAGGCCCATCACATGGAGTCGGCCACCACCAACGCGCTCAGCTTCCGCCTGACACAGGCGGACGTGGAGCGCATGACCCGCGAAGTGGGCGGCTCCTCGGCGGGGATCCTGGGCCGCCTGCTAACCGAGGTCCACGACTCGCTGCGCCCCTCCGACTTCGGCCTGCTCCAGCAAAAGGTCAAGCGCACCACCGACCAATCCTTCCGCCTCGAACAGTTGATGCGTCAGTTCTACACCGTGCTGGGCGAGTTCGCCGCCCTGCAGCGCGAGGGACAGCCGCCCAGCAATTACGCCTGGCAGCTGCGTATCACGCCCGCCGCGCGCACCCTGCCTGGCTGGGACGACGTGGAGATGATGTGGGGCGAAGCCGACGACACGATGGTGCAGCTCATCAAGTCCATCGGCGAGTTGTACAAGGACGTGGCCTCGCTCTACTCGGAAGGCTTCGACAACCTCGAAGACACCATGAGCAGCCTGAGCAATATCCTCAGGCGCATGTCCGAAGCGGAGGCGGCCGCCAACGGGCTGATCAGCAAGCCGACCAGCGAACAGGTCTACTGGGTCGAGGTCAATCCGCGCGGAGACAGGCTCTCGCTCAACGCCGCGCCGCTGCGCGTGGGTCCGCTGGTGCAGAAATATCTCTGGCACGAGAAGGCCTGCGTGGTGCTCACCTCCGCCACCATGACCGCCAACGGCGAGTTCCAGTACATCAAGAACACCCTGCAGGCCGAAGAGGCCGAGGTGCTCTCGCTGGGGTCGCCCTTCGATTACGAGTCGAGCACGCTGCTGTACATCGCCAACGACATCCCCGAGCCGAACGTCAATGGTTACCAGCAGGCCCTGGACCGCGGCATCATCCAACTGGCTAAGGCCACGGGCGGACGCATGCTGGTGCTGTTCACGTCCTACGCCGCGCTCAAGAAGACCTCGCAGGCCATCACAGGTCCGCTGGCGCGTGAGGATATCTTCGTCTTCGAACAGGGCGAAGGCGCTTCACCCGCTTCCCTGCTGGATTCGTTCAAGTCCGCAGACCGTGCCGTGCTGTTGGGCACGCGTTCCTTCTGGGAGGGTGTGGACGTGCCTGGCGACGCGCTCTCGGTGGTGGTCATCACCAAGCTGCCCTTTGACGTGCCGTCCGACCCGCTGATCGCCGCCCGCTCGGAGCTGTACGAAGACCCCTTCAACGAATACTACCTGCCCGAATCGATCCTCAAATTCCGCCAGGGATTCGGCCGCCTGATCCGCTCCGCCTCGGACCGCGGCATCGTGGCCATCTTCGACCGCCGCGTGCTGACCAAGCAGTACGGCCGCATGTTCCTCAACTCCCTGCCGCAATGCACCGCCCGTCAGGGCCCCGCCGCCAATCTGCCCAAGATGGCAAGTCAGTGGCTGGGGATGTGACCCCCTTCCCGTCCTTCCCCCATTCGAAGAACGCGAATGGGGGAAGGGGAATATGATGCTTGTATAAAATTCTATAGTTTCTCCTCCCCCATTTTTTGCTTTTTGAAAATGGGGGAGGTTGGGAGGGGGTTATGAACCACCGCCGAACAACACCTAAAGTCTTTACGCATGCAAAAGAGTTACGTCATGAAATGACTCTTGTTGAGACAAAACTGTGGACAAGATTGCGATCGCATCGTCTGGCGAATGTTCACTTTCGTTCCCAGCACGCCATCGGGAATTATATTGTTGACTTCTGTGCACCGCGCAAGAAACTCATCATTGAGTTGGATGGTAGTCAACATCTGGAACAAGTAGAGTATGATGCCGAACGCACTGCTTATTTCGAATTAAGAGGGTTTCGTGTTCTGCGGTTTTGGAATCATGAAGTACTCAATAATATGGACGCAGTCCTAAATGCAATTTTGGACGAACTCAAAAAATAGGAAATATAACAAGCTACTTAATTCATTCCTTTCATCAGAACAGAATGGCACACAAAAAGGTAACCATGTACTCTAAAATACGCAGAACTCTTTTTGTACGTCTCTCCAAACATCTTATTATTGATGCGAATATATCTCGCTTCGTATTTCAGCGAAAAGACACAAACTTTATTTACACATTATCTTCGTTTGTCTACCTGCAAAAAGAAAAAAACAACATGGGAGATTGCTTATCTGGGCGAAGAAATACCGAATAAACCTTTGCCAGAAAATCTCATTGAGCTAGACTTGTTTGCTTCTGAGTTACCGGAAGGCGTAAATAGGGATGAAATATTGCAATTTATATTGTCATACGGAATAGGGACATGTTTTGAAAAAGAATTTCTCCCTCCACTACGACCTGTTATTTTTCTTCTTGGAGCAGATCGTTTTAACAAGTATTTCAAAAATCCTAACTTAGAATTAGAGCATATCTTACTTCGTGCTGGGGCAGGTGTTGTCATTATAGATAGAACTGAAATTTAGGAATAGTTTTTTTTCTAAACCTCCTTGCTACTTTCTGTACTTAGCAGGTGACAGCAATTTTCCATAGTTCATCCCACTCCCCATCCACTCCCCATCGGGAGTACAATCGCGCGAACGCCCAAACAACGAGGTAATCATGTCCGCTCATCGCAGGAAGTCCACGCAGGTTCTCTCGATCTTTTCCGTGCTGGCTCTGGTCACATTTGCCTGTGCCACCGTCGCGGGCAACGCCCCTGGCGCCGTCCCAACAGAAGCCGCTCCAACGGCAGACACCCCCGTCCCGACCCAAACCCAGGCCCTGCTCTCCCCCAACTCCCTGCCCATGCCCAGCGGCCTGGTATTGGAGAGCGCCGTCGACACCGAACGTACCCTGAGCGGCTACCAAGTCGCTTATTTGGAAGACCTGGCGGACGGCTTCTCGGGCGAGAATCAGAGCGAGGTGGACATGTATTTCGGGGAAACCCGTCAATTCACCGTCCAGCTCACAACGGGCAAACAGCCGTTGGTCTGGACTACGGGCTGGTGCGCACAGGGAGAGGAAACGCTCAAGCAGAATCTGGAAAAGATCCAATTCGAAATGGCGGTGGACGGGCAGCCCGTGGACCTCGAACAGGTCTACAAAAGCGACAACGAACACTCCTGGCACACCGCTGGAAACTTGTGCCGCTTCTATCGGATCCTGGTCAACGATTGGCCCGAGGGCACCACGACGCTCACCTCCAAAGCCATTCTCCAGGAACCGATCCATGACGGCCTCAAGGAATATCCCGCTGGCGAGCTGACCCGAACCTATCGAGTCATCCGCTCGGGAGGGGCCAGCCAGGGCAACCCCAGTTCGGGAGGCCCCACCCTCGGCACCCCAAATGAGACTCAGGCCGCGATCAAAGACGGGGTAAAAAGTATCACCAGTCTGGCCGAAGGGACTCCCTTTTCTTATAACGGGACCACGCGATACGACGTCAAACTGAACAGTTCGAACGGCCCGCTGCTCTGGTGGTCGAATGGCTGGTGCACGACGACCGACCAGATCCTGGCCCAGAACCTGGAAAACATCCGTTTCGAGATGTCCATGAACGAGCAGCCCGTATCTCTGGACAAGGCGTTTCCCTATTTTTACAAGAGTTCCGACGGGCTGTCCTGCTTCAGTTACGCCATCGTCATGCACGGGTGGACGTCCGATACGACGGTGTTGGCCTCAAAGATCACCATGCTGGCCTCGCTCAACGACGGCATGGACCCGTATTCGGCAGGGACCGAGTACACCAAAAACATCGTCATCAATGGTCCGTAACGCACAGTCCTGCTTGGTAACGCCAAGGGTACACCTCATTTTTAAGTCCCTGGGAAAGAGACCCTAAAGGTTTCCTTTGCCAGCATACATCATTTAAGGCGGGCTTTTTCGGAAAATTGTGGCTTGGGTTCACGCTAAAAACCTTTAGGGTCTGGCTGTGGGGAGGGCACCCAGCCTGAAACTCTTTTCGTTCCTCCGCGTATGAGTAGTGGCAATCAGGCCCCATTCCGCTATTGACAAAGGACGAAAAGATATGAGCGCAGGAACTCAAAGAAAAGTCGCGGCTCTGCTCGAAGTATTTGGCATTTATGCCGCAGGTCAATTGGTCGCCTTTATTCTGGCGAAATTGTTGGGCATCCCGTTATACAATCCCATCACCGACCTGACATCGCAATCCACGCCGCTGGAGTTCCGACAAATCACCCTGAAATTATTAGGCGTGCTCTTCGTGCAATACGCAGGCTGGTTTATTCCGATCCTTCTGACGGGCTGGTGGTACAGGCGGCGCATGCTGAAACAGTATGGCCTGACCCTGTCTTCCCTGCCGTTGAAGTTTTACCTCGTCGGCGGCGTCATCCTGCTGTCCTTCTCCGAACTGCCGACCCAGGTCCTGAGCCTGCTTCAATCGATCCATCCTTTGGGAGAACAGGCAGCCTGGCGCGAGGCCCTCTACAGTCTGAACTGGAATAGCCTGGAGTTCTGGCTGTTGATGGCGGTGGGCAGCTTCGGGTTGATCCCTCTGTTGGAAGAGTTGTTCTATCGGGGGTACATTCAAACCAGGCTCGAAGAAGATTTTGGCGGGCCGACCGCCATCGTAGCCACCGCCGTTCTCTTTTCACTTTCACACAGCCAATACTACATCTTGAACGCTTACAACCTGGGCATGCTGGCGGCGATCCTTTTCAGCACGGTCGCCTGGGGATACCTTTTCCACCGCACACGCTCCCTGCTGATAACGATCATCCCGCACATCCTCGTCAACCTGCCCGTGAAGGGCGTCCTCCAGTGGGTCCTGCCCGTGACCATGCTGCTCGTCTGCATCTTCGCATGGAAGGAAATCTATAAGTATTTGTCCGATTTCGCACGGCTTCTAAAGGATATGCCGCAAAAATGGCAGGCGGCGGCGGTCGTTCTCGTGGTGGGCTTATTCGCGGTCGGGTACGCCCTCTTCGGAGATGTCTTCATCCTGCTTGGCATCCTCTTTTTTCTGGCCGCCCTGCTCCTGGAGTGGCTTGATAAACGGCGCACAAGATCCCACGCCACATAATGGGCGCGAGCCCTATAAGCAAAGCATAACGGACAAACGCTGGGAGTCTTTGAGGCTTCCAGCGTTTTTTTTCATTACAAGTCTATCTTTAATTCCTTCTCAATTCCCGCCTCCCCCACTCCCCACTTTCCACTCCCACCCTCCCTCCATTGGGAGTACAATGGCGCGCATGTCTAAAGTCGCCATACTCACCGATAGCACCGCTTATCTTCCCCAAACGCTCCTCGACCAATATCAGATTCACGTCGTTCCCCTCGGCATCATCTGGGGCGAGGAGACCTATCAAGACGGCGTGGACCTCAAGGCTGAGGATTTCTACCGCCGCCTGTCCACGTCCAGGGTCATGCCCACCACCTCGCAGATCCCCGTGGCCGTCATGCAGCAGGCCTTCCAATCCCTGCTCGACCAGGATTTCCACGTGCTGGGCATCTTCATCTCCTCGAAGTTCTCGGGCACGTACCAGTCCGCCGTCCAGGCGCGCGAGGAACTCGCCCACGCTGCGGAGCGCGTCGCCGTGGTCGATTCGCTTACCACCACCATGGCGATGGGCTGGCCCGTGCTGACGGCCGCCCGCGCCGCCCAGGCAGGCGAAAGCCTGGATCGCTGCCGCAAGGCCGCCGAGAACGCCCGCGATCACAGCGGCGTGTTGTTCGTGGTCGAGACGCTCGAATTCCTGCGCCGCGGCGGACGCATCGGCGGCGCACAGGCCCTGCTCGGCAACCTGCTCAACGTCAAGCCTGTGCTGCAAATGCAGGACGGCCGCATTGAACCCGTGGAGAAGGTCCGCACCAAGCGCAAGGCCATGCAGCGCGTGGTGGACGTGGTGGCCGAACGGGTCAGCGCACAATCCCCCGTCCGCCTGGCCGTGGCTCATGCGGATTCCGCCGCAGACGCCGCCTGGCTGATGGACACCGCCAAAGCGCAGATGTCGCCCATCGAGACGCTGGTCTGCCCGCTCAGTCCCGTCATCGGCACGCACGCGGGTCCAGGCACGGTTTCGCTCAACTACATGTGTGGAGTGGAATAACTCGCCCTGCCTGCACTGGGCCGCAGGCACATGTGAGCGCAGTCGAAGGGCGCATATCTTGTTAAACTTGCGCTTCGACTACGCCGCGTAAAAGCATGTGCGGCTCCGCTCAGCGCGAAAAATGCCTCATGCCCAACACCTACTTCCTCCTCTTCGAGCTCATCATCTACATCCAGTTCACGCTCTGCCTGCGCCACGCGTGGACGCAACGTCCCGCCAATGTGCTGCGCCTGCTGTTCGGCGTGGCCTTCGGCGTGCTGCTCGAGCTGGCCACCATCCGCCAACTCAACGCCTATGAATACGGACGTTTCCTCTTTATGGTGCTGGATGTGCCGCTCTGCATCGGCGTGGCCTGGGGCTGCATCGTCTACAGCGCGATGGAATTCTCCGACGCGAGCGACCTGCCCTTCTGGGCGCGCCCCGTGTTGGACGGCCTGCTGGCCCTCAACATCGACCTGGCCCTGGACGCGGTCGCCATCCGCCTGGGATTTTGGGACTGGGGCCGCGGCCTGGACTTCCAATATTTCGGCGTGCCTTTCGCCAACTTCTGGGCCTGGTTCTGGGTGGTCTTCTGGTTCTCATTGGGCTACCGCCTGCTCTCGCGCCGCGCGGACTGGCTCGGGACCTGGCTCTCGGCTCCGCTGGGGCTGATCCTCGGCCTGGCGGGCGTGCTCGGGACGAATTTCCTGATCTCGTTCATCATCCCCTTCGCCTATCACGGCCTGACGGTGGCCATCGCCATCGCGACCCCGCTGCTGTTCATCTTCTTCCTCAAACCGCGCTTCAACGTCCGCCCTGCTCCGTCCCTGGTCTTCTGGGTGCCGTTCATAGCCCATGCCTATTTGCTGATCGCGGGACTCGTCTCGGGCGTCATCTTGAATCCGCCTTTTCTATTGCTCGTCGGGCTGGCAATGATCGCGGTCGCGTTCTATCTGCATCGACCCTTCTTGCAACGGATATTTTCCAGGCCGTGACTCGCTGTCCTTGTCTCCTGTGAATCAAAAAGCGCCCCTCGTTTCCGAGAGGCGCTTTTCATATTTCAGTAAGTCACGCTTCGACGCGGCTAGCGGATCTTGAACATCTGCATGAGCTTCATGGCCAGGTTCAGGTCGCCGCCCAGCTTGATCTTGCCCTGCATGAAAGCGGCCATTCCGTCCAGTTCACCCGTGAAGATCTTGACGTAGTCGGCCGAGTCGGCGGTCAGGCTCATCGTGGCGGGGCCGCTGGGCGCACCCTGCGCCACGTCGCACTTGCCATCCTTGATGGTGGCGGTCCACTCGCCAGCGTTCTCGCCCGTGAACTTGAAGTGGATGGTGGCATTCACGCCCTGCGCCTTCTCGGGAAGGAACGCGCTGGGCATCTTGGACATCAGGTCGGAAATTGAGAGGGGCATTGTTTTCTCCTTGTGATTTGGTAGGGGCACGGCGCGCCCTGATCAACACGTCAAACCTGGGCCTGCCGTGCCCTTACGATTTTATTGAAGATTTTCAAAGATCGCCGCGGCGCCCATGCCGCCGCCGATACACATGGTCACCATGCCATACTTCGACTTGCGGCGTTCCATCTCGTGGATCAACTGCGTGGTCAGCTTGGAGCCTGTGCAGCCAAGCGGATGTCCGAGGGCGATCGCGCCGCCGTTGACGTTGGTCTTCTCGGGGTCGATCTCCAGGGTGCGCATCACGGCCAGGCTTTGCGCGGCGAAGGCTTCGTTCAATTCTATCAGGTCGATGTCATTTAGGGAAAGACCCGCGATCTTGAGCGCCTTGGGGATGGCCGAGATCGGGCCGACACCCATCAACTCGGGCGGGACTCCGCCCACCGCGAAGGACACGAATCGCGCCAGCGGCTTGAGCCCCAGTTCGTGGGCCTTCTCCGCCGACATGACCATCACCGCCGAGGCTCCGTCCGACATCTGCGAGGAATTGCCTGCCGTGACCGTGCCGCCTTCCTTGAAAGCAGCCTTGAGTTTGGCCAGGCCCTCCAGGGTCGAGTCAGCGCGCGGGCCCTCGTCCCGCTTGACGGTAAATGCCTTCTTGACGGGCTTCTCGTCGGGTCCCAGTTCGGTGACCTCCACCTCGATCGGGACCAGCTCAGGGTCGAAGAGTCCGCTCTCGACGGCTTTGGCCGCCTTGAGGTTGCTCTGCAGGGAAAAGACATCCTGCTCCTCGCGGCTGATCCCATACTTGACGGAAACATTCTCGGCGGTCAGGCCCATGTTGGTGTAGTAATGCGGAAGTTCCAACGCAAAGTGCGGGTTGGGCGAGAACTTGTAGCCCATCATCGGCACCATCGACATCGACTCCACGCCGCCGCCGACACCAATCTCGATGTCGCCCGCCTTGATGGCATAGGCGATGTGCGCAATGGATTGCACACCCGAGGAGCAATAGCGGTTGATGGTCTCGGCAGGCACGGTATCGGGCAGGCCCGCACGCAAGGCGATCATGCGCGCCATATTCATGCCCTGCTCGCCCTCGGGGAAGGCGCAGCCGAAGACCACATCCTCGATCTGGGCGGGGTCAAGATTGGGCGTGCGGTTGAGCAACTCTTTGATTACCGTGGCGGCCATCTCGTCGGGGCGCACCGTCGCCAGCCCGCCGCGTTTGGCCTTGCCCACGGGAGTTCGAACAGCAGATACGATAACAGCATCTTTTGTCATCTTGTTTCTCCTTTTGGTACACGGATTCTTTTTTATAAAGAAAATCCGTGCAACTCCGCGTAATCCGTCAAATCCGTGTACGGCTCTTTAATTCCGCAGAGGCTTTCCACTTTGCAACAGCGCCCACATACGCGCCTGGGTCTTTTCCTCGCCGCACAGCGAGAGGAAGGCTTCGCGTTCGAGGTCGAGGATGTACTGCTCGCTGACCCATTGCGGTTTGCTCAGGTCGCCGCCCGCCAGGATGTAGGCCAGCTTGGTGGCGATATGCGCGTCGTACTCGGTGATGTAATTGCCTTCCTTGAACGACCACGCGCCGATCTTCATCGCGCCGTACATGTCACGGCCCGCGGCATAGATCAGCTCAGGCGCGGGCGGACGGTATCCCGCCGCGGCCATGTGCAACACTTCGCGCTTGGCCTCGGTCAGCAGATGTCCGCGATTGACCACGATGCGGTCCTGCGGCCCGAGGATGCCCATCCCGCGCGCCTCCTCAGCGGAGGTCGCCACCTTGGCCTGGCCGATCTGCAGGAAGGCCCGTTGCAGGAAGGGGAAGACCTCCGCGCCTTCGGTCTTCATGGCTGGATTCACGACGCGCCGCATGATCTCCTTTGTACCCGCGCCCGCAGGGATGACGCCCGCGCCCAGTTCCACCAGACCGATGTAGGTCTCGGCTGCGGCCACCACGCGCGAGGCGTGCATGGTCACTTCACAGCCGCCGCCCAGGGCCAGCCCCGCGGGAGCCACGACCACAGGCTTGGGGAAGTAGCGCATGCGCATGTTGGTGCTTTGCAGTTTGCGGATCGCGCCGTCCAGCGTGTCCCACATGCCCTGCTGCGCCGCCACCACCACCATGAACAGGTTGGCGCCCGCGCTGAAGTTATCGGCCTCGTTGCCGATCACCAGTCCGTCGAAGTCACGCTCCACGCGGTCGAGCGCCTCGCTCATCACGGTGAAGATGTCGTCGTCGAGCGCGTTCATCTTGGTATGGAACTCGACCAGCGCCACGCCGTCGCCGATATCATACATCGCTGCGCCCGCGTTCTCGGTGATGACCTTCTTCGTCCCCTTCAGGTCGTTCAAGATCACCATGCCCGCGTCGTGTTTGAAGCGCACGTACTTGCCCTTGGTCACGTCGTACACGCCGACCTTGTTGGCGCCTTTATACTGGTAGAAGGACTCGAAGCCCGCCTTGAGCATCGCATCCACCCACTTCGCAGCAGGATACCCCGCGGCCTTCATCTTCTTGACCGTCTCGCGCACGCCCAGCATGTCCCAGATCTCGAACGGACCCGCGTCATGGCCGAAGCCCCAGCGCATGGCGTCGTCGATGGGCTTGCCGCTGTCGGCCACTTCGGGGATGATCGACGAGGCGTACTGGAACGACTGATAGGTCAGCGCCTGGGCCAGTTTGGCCGCTTTATCCTCCGCGGCCAACAGGACCTGGAGCTTGGCTCCCAACCCCTCGGCCTCTTTCGCCGCCTTGAGCGAGTCGAAGCGCACCTTCGCGGACGGGGCATGCTCCAGCGTCTTGAAGTCCAGCGACCAGAACTCCTTGCTGCCATCTTCCTTGCGGACTTCCTTATAGAAGCCGACCTTGGTCTTGTTGCCCAGCCACTTGCGCTCGAGCAGGGTCGCCATCAGTTTGTTGGGCGCCTCGGCCTTGAGGTATTCCTGTCCCAGCTTGTCGTGCGGAATCAACGGCGCGAGGTTGCGGCCCACATGATCCCACACGTCCAGGCCCACCAGGTCGATCAGGCGGAAGGTGGCCGTTTTCGGGCGGCCCATCAGCGGACCCGTGATCGCATCCACTTCATCCACGCTGTAGTCGTTCTTGAGGATGAAGTCCATCGCGAACGCGCCCGTGCCGAAGGCGATGCGGTTGCCGATGAAGTTGGGCGTGTCCTTGCACAGCACAATGCCCTTCCCCATGCGTGCCTCTCCAAAGTGACTCATGAAGGCGGTCACTTCCTTCGAGGTGTCTGCCGTGGGGATGATCTCCAGCAGCTTCAAGTAACGCGGCGGATTGAAGAAGTGCGTACCGAGGAAGTGCTTCTTGAATTCCTTCGAGCGTCCCTCCGCGATGGCCTTGACGGGAATGCCCGAGGTGTTGGTGCTGACGATGGCTTGCGGCTTGCGGACCGCGTCGATGCGCGTCATCAAGTCCTGCTTGATCTTGAGGTTCTCGATGATCGCCTCGCAGATCCAGTCCGCTTCGGCCACAGCGTCGAAGTCATCTTCCAGGTTGCCGAGCTTGACCAGCGTCTTCAAGTCGGCCCCCATCAAATTGGCGGGCTTGGCTTTGATGCAGCGGTCCCAGCCTTCATGGACGATCTTGTTACGCGCCGCCTTGTCTCCCTCGGGCGCGCCCTGTGGGACGATATCCAACAGCGTGACAGGCACACCGACATTTGCCAGGTGCGCCGCGATCGCTGCACCCATCGTCCCTGAGCCGATCACGACGGCTTTGTGAATTTGGTAGGTCATGGTTTCTCCTTACCTTAACTCTGAACCGCTGTAACCAAGGATCTGTCGCGCAACAACAAGCCTGTTGATCTGCCCTGTGCCCTCGTAGATGTCGGTGATCTTGGCATCGCGGAACCACTTCTCGAGCAGGAACTCGCGGCTATACCCTAGCGGACCGAGGATCTCCACCGCCTTCTGAGTCACCTTGGTGGTCACGTCACCCGCGCGGACCTTGCTCATCGAAGACTCGAGCGCGTTGGGCTTCTTGTTGTCGGCCATCCACACCGCCTTGAGCACCATCAGCCAGGCCGACCTGACCATGATCTCCATGTCGATCACGTCACGCTCGACCGAGGTCAGCTTGTTGCGCGGCAGCCCGTAGCGGATCTGGACTCCGTTCTCAGCCAGTTTCTCTTTAAGAAATTCCAGCGCCGCACGCGCCACGCCGATGCCCGAGGCTGCCACCAGCGGACGGGTCGCGTCGAAGGTGGCCATCGCACCCTTGAAGCCCGTGGTGGTCTTCTCCACCGTCGGCGAACCGAGGATGTGATCGAACGGCACGCGCGCATCCACCAGCGAGATGGCCGCCGTGTCGCTGGCACGGATGCCCATCTTGTGCTCCAGTTTGGTGACCTTCACGCCAGGCGTGCCCGACTCCACCACGAAGGCGCGCATGCCCGCGCGGCCCGCCGTCGGGTCGATGCTGGCCCACACCACGATGAAGCCTTTGCCAAGCTGCTCATACGCGTTGAAGGACTTGTCGCCGCCCGTAACAAAGATCTTCTCGCCGTTGATGATCCACTCTTTGGTGGATTCATCCAGCACGGCCTTCGTGCGAATGGCGGATGTGTCCGAGCCTGCGCCTGCTTCCGTCATGCACATGGCGGCGTAGGTCGGTTTCTCTTCGGCAAAGCGGGCCAGGAATTTGGCGCGCTGCTCGGGTGTCCCTGCGGCCTGAACCGCCGCTCCCCCCAGGCCGCCGCCAGGCGTGATCAGATAAAAGCCCACGTCCCCCCAGGCCAGCATCTCGATCTGCGCCGCCAGCAACTGATAGCCGATCGGCGGGCGCTTCTCCGCACCTTCCTTGGGCTTATCCTCACGCGGGGTCAGGCCGTTGCCGCCGCCCATGCTCTTCATCGCGGTATGCATGAACTCGATGTAATTCCACGGGATGGAATGTTCGTTCTCGTCGAACTCACGCGAGGCGGGACGCATCATGTTTTCGGCGACCGTCTGCAGCACGGTCTGCATTTGAACGACAGGTTTGGGGGTTTCGAATTCGATGGTCATGTGTGTCTCCTCTCTTAGACGATGGCCAGTCCAGTCAGCATGGCAAAGCCGCGTCCGTTGCGCATGAACATCTCGACGGGGTGCTCGCGGATGTAGCCGTGTCCGCCGAGGACCTGCACGCCGCGGTCCGTGACCATCATGGCCATGTCCGCGGCGCCCGTGGCGGCCAGGTAGGCTTCCATCGCGGCGTCGGCTTTGCCTGTGTCCAACTTCCAGGCGGCTTCCCAGGTCAACAGGCGGATGGCTGCGATCTCGGTCGCCATCTCGGCCAGCATGAAGGCGACGGCTTGTTTCTGCGCGATCTTCATGCCAAAGGCCTGACGCTCCTTGGCATAGTTGGTGGCATATTCAAGCGAGGCCTTGGCTACGCCCAGCGCCGCCGCAGCCGAGGCCACGCGCATCGAAGCCAGGATCGGCTCGAAGTCGTGGCCCATCTCGCCGCCCAGGCGATTGGAAACGGGAACACGCACTCCGTCCAGTTTGACTCGATATAACGGAAGCGCGTTCAGGCCCAGCAGCTTTTCCCGCTCCTCGCTGACAGCCAACCCCGCCACGCCTTTCGGGACGATGAAACCCTGCGTCTGCCCATCCAGGTTGGCGTAGACCAGGATCGCCTCGGCATCCTTCGCAAACGGGACGTAGGCCTTCTCGCCGTTGAGGACGTATTCTCCGCCCTCGAGTGTGGCGCTGGTGCGCAAGGCATGGGCGTCGAAATCGAAGGCGAACTCGATCAATGCCGCCGTGTACGGACGCCAGTCGCCGCCGACCACTTCGGGCAGATACTGCTTCTTCTGCTCCTCGGAACCCGCCAGCAGGATCGGCGTGGCAAACAGCGACGGCGTCATCACCGCGTAGGCGCCTGCCAGATCGCCGAAGGCCATCTCTTCGACGGCCAGCACCCCCGTCACCGTCGAGCGCTCGCCGAAGCCGCCATACGCCTCGGGTGTGGACGCCTGCAGCAGGCCGATCTCCCATCCCTTGCTGATGAGTTTCTTCGGCAGTTCGCGGCTCTCCTCCGCTTCATGCGCGGCAGGCCGCAAGTCGTTCGCGGCATATTTCCCCACCGCATCGACCAGCATCTGTTGTTCCTCATTGGGTTCGAACGAATACATGCGTCTTCTCCTTTGTGAACTGATCGCCCTGAGCGGAGGCCTGAGCACAGTGAAGGCCGCAGTCGAAGGGCGCCACTACCTTACTACCTCAACAATCCATTGAACATCAGATCAGCATATTCATCGGCAATAGCTTCGATGCTCTTGCCACCGTCGGGACGGTACCAGGTCAGAGTCCAGTTCATCATGCCCATCAGCGCGCGGATGGCCAGGCCCGTGTCAGGGCAGGCGAACACTTTGCTGCGCACGCCCTCGTTAATCGCATCCCGCCACAGGGCCTCGAACTTGTCGCGTTGGGGCACGTGGCGGGCATGGGACTTTTTATCCAGCGAACGATGCTCGAATAACAGCACCGAGGACAGGTCAGAATTGTCGGAGAGCGCGACCAGATAGGCGCGGATCATTTGTCGCAATTTTTGGTCGGCGGGTAAATCCTGGGCAGTAATGCCCGCGATATGCTCGGTCAACATCCCCAGGGCACGGTCGAGCAGGGCCAGCAGGATCTCCTGCTTGGATGAAACATGATGGTACAGGCTGGCCTTTTGCAGGTTGACGGCTTCGGCAATATCTTGCATCGAAGCGCCATTGAATCCCTTTTGGCGGAACACTTGCGCGGCGGCGTCGAGAATGTCGTCTCTGGTCATGGAAGCTCCCTACCGAACGGTCGGTAGAGCAAGGATACCCCGATTTCGAGGCAGTGTCAAGATTTCCTTCGCCCTACTCCATGAAAAACGCATAAGAGTTACTGACACAGACTTGACAAGCATTCGTCATTAATCTATAATTCCTATTATATAAGTCATATAAAACGGCGAAAGTCGTTTTTATATTAAAGCAAAAGCATACTAAGCCAATAGGAAATATAATAAAGGAGCGACCTTGAAATCACTATTTGTTAAACAATTCGTGGACGAAGGCCTTGGCAACTCCTCCTACCTGATCGCGTCGGAGGAGACGGGCGTGGCGGCGGTGATCGACCCGCAGCGGGATGTGGATAAATACCTGAACGTGGCGAACGGCCTCGGCCTGAAGCTGACCTACGCCCTCGACACCCACCTGCACGCAGACTTCGTTTCAGGCGCGCACGAACTGGCGCACCAGCTTGGGATTCGTCACGAGCATCACCATTTTCAGATCGGGGCCAGTGCGGCGGCCAACGCGGAATTCGAGCACGTATCATTGAAAGAAGGCGACAAACTGTCGCTGGGCAACCTGTCAATTGGCGTGATCGCCACGCCTGGGCATACGCCTGAGCACATCAGTTTTGGCGTGTACGGCGAAAAGGATCAGACGCCGCAAACCCTGTTCAGCGGCGGGTCGCTCATCGTCGGCGGGACGGGACGTCCCGACCTGCTGGGCCATGAACACATGATCCCGCTGGCGCATTCGCTCTATCACACCATCCACAAGAAACTGGCCATGCTGCCCGATGACGTGGTGGTCTACCCCACTCACGGGGCGGGCTCGTTCTGTAATACCTCATCGAGCGGAGAACGCTTCACAACCATCGGTCAGGAACGCCGCAACAATCCCTTCCTGCAAATTCCCGATGAAAAGGCATTCGTTGAGCGCGCCACGACGGGCCTCTCCAGCTACCCCACTTACTATCGGAATATGCGCACGGTCAACCGCAAGGGCGGACGCATCCTGGGCGGCGTGCCCGTGCTCGAAGCGCTGACTCCCGCTCAGGTGCGGGATCAGCTCAAGGCGGGGGCCGTGGTGGTGGACGTGCGCGAGACGCCCCAGTTCCTGGCGGGACACATCCCCGATTCGTATGGCATCCCGCTGGTCACACCGCTCATCACCTGGGCGGGCTGGGTCATCCCGTTTGGGACGCCGCTCATGCTGGTGGCCGATACGCCCTCCGAACGCCTGGAGGCCACGCGTCAGCTCATCCGCATTGGTTATGACGACCTGCGAGGCTATCTCGAAGGCGGCGTGGAGGCCTGGCTGGCTGACGGTCAGCCGCTGACCAGCACCAAAAGCCTTTCGGCGGCCCAGCTCAAGGATTGGCTCGGACAAAAGGATGCACCCGTGCTGCTGGACGTGCGCTTCAACCGCGAGTGGAATGAAAGCCACATCCGCGGCGCGAAGCACGTCGAGGCAGGCATCCTGGCCGACGTGGCGCACAGCCTGCTGCCCGAGGATCGGCCCGTGGTGGTACATTGTCAGCGCGGTAACCGCTCGACCGTGGCAGTCTCGCTGCTTGAGCAAAAAGGTTTCAAGAATGTGTATGCGCTCGAAGAGGGCTATCAGGCCTGGGTCGAGTCGGGTTTTGAAGTCGAACAGAACAGGGTATACGAAGCAGCATGACGATCAAGAAAACTTTGCAGACTGGAACGCCGTATCACGTGGCCGTGGTGGGAGCGGGCGCCAGCGGCACGTTGGTGGCGGCGCAGTTCAAGCGTCTCGCCCCGCACGGACGGCTGGCACTGATCGGCAACTCGCCGAGTCCCGCGCGCGGCGTGGCCTACGACACGCCTTATCACGCCCACCTGTTGAACGTGCCTGCGGGCAACATGAGCGCCTTCCCCGATGATATGAGTCATTTTGTGAACTGGCTCAAGCGTCATCTGCCTGGCTCACATGTGGGCACCTTTGCCCCACGTCTGCTATACGGCGATTATCTGTCCGATATTTTCGATGAAACCGTCGGCGGCTCGGATACGGTCGAATATGTATCCGACACGGTTATTGGCGTCACGCCGCAGCTCGATCACTGGTCGGTGCATCTCAAGAGCGGACATTCGATCAAGGCCATGAGCGTGGTGCTGGCCTTTGGAAATCACCTCATCCCGAGCGACCCCATCGACTTCAGCGCGGTGGTTGACCGTTACTGGCGCAACCCGTGGGCCGATGACGTGGCCCTCGGCCTGGACGCGAACGCGCCCGTCCTGTTGGTGGGCACGGGCTTGACGATGGTGGACGTGGCCCTCTCGCTGCGCGAGGTGGGTCACCGCGGACCCATCCACGCCATCTCCCGCCACGGACGGCTATATCAACATCACAAGCCATATCAGGCGCGGCTGCTGCTCACCCTGCCCGCCGACCTGGCCTCTCCGCGAAGCGCACTGCGCTGGATTCGACGCGAGATCAAGTCCGCCGAACAAAGCGGCTCCGACTGGCGCGCCGTGATCGACAGCCTGCGTCCGCACACCGCAAGCATCTGGCACGGCTGGACGATGGCGCAGCGCAAGTCCTTCCTGCGGCATGCCCGCAGCCTGTGGGACATCCACCGTCACCGCATGGCGCCCGAGATCGCCGAACAACTGTCGGCGCTGATGGCCGATGGCACGTTGACCATCCATCACGGCAGGCTGGTCTCTGTGTCGCCAAACGAGGCAGGCGTGGAAGTTACTTTGCGTGAGACAGACTCGCAGGGGTTGAGTAAGCTGTCCGTTGCGCGTGTCGTCAATTGCACAGGCCCGTCACGGGATTATTCGCAGATCCAATCTCCGCTGATCTCGAAACTACGCAGCGCGGGAACCATCGTCCCCGATGAATTGCGCCTGGGTTTCGAAACTGACCTCGACGGCCGTTTCGTCGATGCCGATGGCCGATCGGTGCAGGGGCTGTTCACCCTGGGTCCCGTCCGCATCCCCGCATTGTGGGAGTCGATCGCCATTCCCGAGATCCGCAACCAGGCATTGGCTCTGGCAGAAACTCTTGTGATTGAAACCGTCAAGTCCAGCATTGTGGCCTGACCTAAATAAGATGATTTTCAAAAGGACATAAAATGACAACACAATCTCAAACTCTTCAAAAAGTGGATCATGCTGCCCTCAAAGCCAATCAGCTCACCATCATCGTGCTGAACATCCTGGCCTTTATTTTCAATCTACCGATCCTGGCAGCCATCGTGGCTGTGGTGATGGGGTTGGGCTCGCTGCTCAAAGTACCTGGCTTCCTCCCGCTCTATCGCTATCTGTACAAACCCCTGCGCCTGCTCAAACCCGACGTGCTGAATGACAATCCCGAGCCGCATCGCTTTGCTCAGTTCCTCGGTTTCCTGTTTATGACCGTAGGTGCTGTTTCGATCTATCTGGGCGCGTCCATTCTGGGCTGGTCACTGGTCTGGCTGGTGGTGGTGCTCGCCGCTCTGAATGCCTTCGGCGGATTTTGCGTGGGCTGCGCCGTCTATTACTGGCTGGGGCGTTTGCACGCGCCTGGCTTTACCAAAACGCCGCCTGCGGAAACCGTCCCTGGCATGAAGCCGAAAGCGAGCGTCTGACATGTTTCTGAACGAGACTTTGACCCGCGCCCTGATCGCCTTCGGGATCATCTTGGGCGGCTTCAGCCTTTACCTGGCCTATAACTGGACTCTCAAGAACCGCGCCTCCAACCTGCTCTCGGACCTCGGGCCAATCCGCCCTGGAGCGTTTCTGCTGGTCTACTTCACCACCCCCACCTGCGTCCCGTGCAAGACGGTGCAGCGCCCTGCCATTCAGAAGATCAGCGAAATGCTCGGCAACACTCTGCAGGTGCTGGAGATCGACGCCACCCAGCAGCCCGACCTGGCCAGCCGCTGGGGCGTGTTGAGCGTCCCAACCACCTTCCTGATCGACCCGCGCGGACAGGTGCGCCACGTCAACCACGGCGTCACCCGCGCCGAACAATTGTTGCTGCAGATCCACGAGGGATAACAAAAAAAGGAGTGGTTTTTGCCACTCCTTTTTTTGTTGTTCTTTGACTTACAAAGTTGGTTGAGCCTCGGCCAGGTCCGCGAAGAGCGGGGTGGAGAGGTAGCGCTCGCCGAAGGACGGGATGATCACCACGATCAGCTTGTCCGCATTCTCGGCGCGGTTCGCCACCTGCAAGGCCGCCCAGGTCGCCGCTCCCGACGAGATGCCCACCAGCAGACCTTCCTCGCGTGCCATGCGACGCGCTGTCTGGAAGGCATCCTCATTCTTCACGCGGATGACCTCGT
>JACPVF010000006.1 GCA_016191845.1 Chloroflexota bacterium | reverse complement strand
CGGGAGCAGGCTGCGGGGTCGATCAATGGGTCCCGCCACGATTTGCGGAAAGAATGAGACGTACAGGGCGAAGTCCAGCAGACTGTGCGTCGGCTTGAGCGTCCCGTTCGAGACGTCCAGCACGTAGCCCAGCTTCTTCAACGTATAGAAGGATAACCCCGCAGGCAGCAGGATCTGCACCAGCAGCAGGTCGGCGTGCAGGCCGAGGCCGTTCAGCGAATCGACCAACGCGGGACTGAAGAAGTTGTAGTACTTGAAGAATCCCAGCACCCCCAGGTTCACCAACAGGGACAACCAGAGCAGGCTGCGTTTCCGTTCTGGACTCTTGACCATACCTTGGGCGATGAAGTAGTCGGCCAGGGTCGAGAGGCCGAGCATCAGCGCGTACCACGGATGCAACCAGCCATAGAAGACATAGCTGGCCGCCAACAGCAACGCATTCTGCAAGCGTCGTTCCCGCGCCAGCCAGTACAGCGCGAAGACCGTCAGAAAGAAAAGCAGGAAATCGTAGCTGGTGAAACTCACCCAGGCTCCTCGTCCTTGACCAGCACCATGACCTTATACGCCTCGGCAAAGGCCAGACCTTTCTCCTTGCCTTCCTCGGCAGCCCACTCGCGGATCATCGACTCGGGGTCCCATTCGCCCAACTGGCTGACGTGTTTGCGCAAGGCCTCGACCTTGGTCTGGATATCGCCGCTGATGTCGACCCAGGTGTCGGGCTTTTCCGCGCCGTGGATATACAGGCGTTTGACATTGTGCGGCTCATAGCCCGCCTCGAGCAGGTCGGTGAAAATGAGCCGCGTCCCCGCTGACGGGAAGACGGCGTAGGTGGCCGCCTCGGCTGCGGCGCGATGGTCGGGGTGGTTGATATATTCGTTGCCGTAAAAGGCGGCCTCCAGGTTGCCCGTCACCACAGCTTCGGGTTTGTACTGACGAATCAAGCGGGTCAAGTCTTTTCGCAAGGCAACAGTAGCTTCGAGTTCGCCGTCGGGATAACGCAGGAAGATCGTCTCGTGGATGCCAAGGACGGCGTTTGCGGTGCGCTGTTCGTCTTCGCGCAAAGCCGCCAGCGTGGATTTGTAGTCCGCGCCGTATGCGGGATCGTTCGAGCCCGAGTCGCCGCTGGTGATGACCACCGAGATGACGGTACAGTTCATCCGCGCCCAGCGGGCCAGCGTGCCCGCCACGGTGAACTCCTGGTCGTCGGGATGAGCGTGGATACTCATGGCAATGGTGGGGATGAATTCAGTTTCCATTCGATACCTGTATTTCTTACTTGAGATAGGCTTTCACCGCATCCGCGAAGATGGGCGTGAAGATGGCTTTGCCTTCCAGCGACATGTGATGCGGGTCCACGAACTGCTCAGGGCCGATGCCATCCACGCGCGAAAGGTCGATCAGGGGAATGTCGCGAACTGCGAGCCAGGCTTGCAGGTCTGCGAGGTAGGTATGCAGGGCGGGCGGCTCGTCGGCGGGATTCGGAAAAATATTCGTGGGCGCACGCACGAAGACCAACTGGATGCCGCGCTTTTGTGCCAGGCGCACGATCTCAGGCAGGAAGGACTCGTCCACCCGCACGTTGAAGTCGAGTTCCGCTGGGGAGTACAACACCGCCTCTGCCTGCAGGATGGATTGGGCAAAGACCTCGGGACGCATGTCACCCAACACGTTCGTCATGGCATCATCGGCACACTCGCCGCCACAGCCGAACGCTTGCGGCAGGAGGTGGCGCAGATCTGAGTCCAGTTTGGCACGCAAGGTCTCGCCGTAGGTGTAGGGCGGGAAGTATTCCTGCAGGGTGACCTGCAAGGGCGTCAACTGCGGGAGGTAGGCGCGTTCGATCACCAGCGAGTCATCGGGGGCAGCAAAACGGTCGATCAGGTCGAAGTAGGGACCCGTCGTTCGAAAAGTGGGAGCAGTGAGAATGCTATCGCGGAAGAGGACAACCAGGAGGCGGGGAGCAGGCTCGAGGTCCATGATGGTGGATTTGACCAGCAGATACCACAACGCGGAAGAGGAACCAGGGATATCGATCTTGTAGGTGGTCGCACCAACCCGTGACTGGAAGGTTTCCAGGTCCACGCCTTTGGTGAGGATCGAGTCCCCCAGCAGGATGACCTCGGGGCGAATCCGTTCGGCTTCACGCAGATATTGGCGGGTGGCGAATTTGTCGAAGGCGGGCCCTGCCGGGTGCGGATATTCGCCGCGGAACCAGGCGGGTAGAGTTAAGGAAGCGAACGCCAACAAGGCGGCCAACAGGGACATGGTACGCAGGGTCAGGCGCATGGCGGGATTGATTGTACCAAAAAGACCCAACGGTTCCAGCCCGTCGGGTCCTTCGCAACACTTGTAAAAATGTTCTACCCCCCTTCGATCATCTCGAGGAACGCCTCGACCACCTTGGGATCAAAGTGCATACCCGACTGTTCAATGATATAGGCACGGGCCTGTTCAGGCGACCAACCGGGACGATATGGGCGGTCGGAGCGGAGGGCATCCCACACATCCACAATGGCGAATAGCCTGGCAGCCAGGGGAATCTGATCTCCCTTCAGGCCGCGTGGATATCCCGTACCATCCCATTTCTCGTGGTGACAATAAGGGATATCGATTGCAGGCCGCAGGTAATCGATTGGTGAAAGCATCTCATACGCATATGTGGGATGTCGTCTCATGATCTCCCATTCCTCTTCGGTGAACTTGCCGGGCTTGAAGAGGATATGGTCGGGCACACCTAGTTTGCCGATATCGTGCAGGAGCGATCCACGCCGAACGTATTGAAGTTCGATTTCGTTCATCTCCATCCTTTGCGCCAACCGCAGGGTCAATTCGGTGACGCGCTGCGAATGTCCCTCGGTTTCCTTATCGCGCAGGTCCATAGCACGGGACCAGCCCGCGATGGTGGCGTCGTAGGCGGTAATCAGCTCCAGGTTGGACCGTTGGATATCCTCGAAAAGTTGAGCATTGTTTACGGCAATGGCTGCCTGTTCGCCAAGGGTTTCCAGGAATTTGCTCCAACTTGGATCGGGAGACAGGGGAATGCGATGGAATACTTCGAGCACTCCTTTTAGCACGCCCTTCGATACTAATGGAACGCCATAATATTCCACAAATTGCTCATCCCGGAACAATTCGGCCCGTTTGTTCCGGTCATCCACTCCGCCCGGGCCGAAGACATGCAGCGGCTTACGCTCCAGGCCAACCTGGCCCGCAAATCCCTCCCCGATGCGCATGCGTGAGTATTTGATGTGCGAAGTATAGAAGCCCTTACCGGCAACATACTCCAACATTTGTGAGACGGGATTCAGCAACAGAACCGAGGCAGCGTCCACATTGAGTTCAGATAGTACCTCACTGAGCAGGATGTCGAGGGACAGGTACATGTCGAGGCTGGCATTGATGGCACGGTCGATCTCGTTCAAGGCGCGCAGGCGCCGTAACTGAAGTTGAGCTCGTTCCTCCGCCTGCTTTCGGAGGATGACAGCCGTGACCTGGCGGCTGATTGTGCGAACACGTTCCAGATCCTCCGCAGCAAATTCACCCCGGCTGGAGATGTCCATCAGGCCGATCGTCCGATCGGAAGAAATCAGGGGAATCGAGAGGACCGAACGAATTCCTAAAAGTTGGTAGATCGGCCCAATCAGCTTTAGAACAGCAGCATACAATGACTTCGGCAGGAAGATCGTTCCCGCAAATTCCCTGATCCATTGCTGAATCTCGTGTGGATCGTTCACGATACTCCCCTGTGGGTTGGACAACAACTTTTGAAGATATGCCGCTTCAGAAAGCGGGATGCGAACCCTGGGGATGGGCATACCGATCATTTTTTCGATCTGGCTCGCCACCTGCTTCGGGAGCGTGCTCCCTTGCATCTCCAGATATTGTCCATCAGGGCTGATCAGGTAGACGGTCGTATCCTGAGCGGTGAAGGTATTGCGAACCCCACTAGCCAACACCTCCAAAATACTGTTAAGATCCTTCCCACGGTTTACCACCTCATTCAGATCATTGATGAGCAACAGGTCGGCGTTCCGTTTTTGGATCTCCTGTTCCGCCCGTTTCCGTTCGGTGATATCCTGGGCGACCGACAGCATGCACCGTTCGCCCGCCACCGTGATCAGTTCCGCCGACATCAACAGGTTGACGATCTCCCCAGACTTTTTACGGCTGCTCACTTCGAAGCCCTGCACCATTCCTTTGTCGAGCATGGTTTTGACCATCTGCTCGCGCTCGGAAGGGTCAGCCCACAGGTTGAACTTATCCGGAGAATACCCGATGACCTCATCCCTGGTCCAGCCAGTGACGGTCTGCCAGGCCGGATTGACGTCCATGAGGCGATTGTCCCGAACACCTGTAATGGCAATGGCCATCGGACTGGCGTTGAATACCGTGGCAAAGCGTGCTTCACTAGCGCGCCTGGCCTCCTCAGCCACCTTGCGGTCGGTAATATCACGAACCAGCAGGGAAACTGTATGCGGAGCCTCGCTGCCGAACTTGATCGGATTGATGCGTGCCAGGAACCAATGTTCGCTTCCCATGATCTCGAGCGGATATTCGATATTCTCCGGGATTCCACTGGACAACACACGGGGAATGGACTCTTCGAAGAGGCGGCCTATTTCGCCGCCCAGGATCTCGGGCATGCTCTGCCCCAACAACTGGATACGAGGGCGAAGCAGCAAGTTCTCGTCCGCCGCCCAAATGTTCCGGTAGACGCCGCGCTCATCCAATTCGAAGACGATATCATCCAGAGATGTGACCAGAGCACGTAATTGACGCTCGCTCTCCCTCAAAGCATCTTCCGCCTGCCTGCGCTCGGTAATGTTGATAATCGCAGAGATGAAATAGAGCGGCTTGCCGTCCGGGTCCCGGCGCAGGCTGGTGCTCAAGTCCACCCATACGATGGAGCCGTTCTTATGCAGATAGCGCTTGGCCAGGCGTGCTGTTTCCTTTTCCCCAGCAAGCACAGGCTCCAATTCTCGTTGGTTGAGTTCGACATCGTCCGGGTGTGTCAGTTCCTGCCAGCTACGGCCTTGCAATTCTTCAATGGAATAACCCAGCATGTCGGCAAAGGTTTGATTCACGCTAAGATGTCCATCCAGCGTAGTGATCGATTTTCCGATGGGGGAATGATCGAAGATATATTTGAATTTATCCTCACTATCGCGCAGCGCCTGTTCCGCCCGCTTACGCTCGGTGATATCGGTGACAAGCATCAGCGCCATCGGTTCCCCATTGATTTCGATCCTGTCGAGTGAGGCCAGCGCATTACGAACCTCGCCGTTCCTACGGCGGATTTGGGCATCCTGGTTAATGATCCGCTGACCGGCTCGTAGCTTTTCCATCCAATTCATGCGCGTTTCGGCATCCGCAAACAGGTTCAGGTCCTCAACAGTTTGGCCAAGAATCTCCACACGCGAGTAACCGGTCATCTCCAAAAAAGCATCATTGACGTCCAGTGAGCGGCCATCTGAAAGCCAGAAAATATTGATCGCGACCGGGCTGGCCTGGAATATCTTCGAAAAACGCAGCTCCATCTCCCGCTGAATTTGTTCCGCCCGCTTGCGCGCAGTGATGTCCTGCTGGGTGGCCACACGATAGAGCAAATTCCCCGCCTCATCCCGCACACTGACCACGTCCATCTGGACGGGATAGACATGGCCATCCTTGCGAATCATGCGCGCCTCATATTGAACGTGACCCGAACGGTCCGCTTCTGCGATCCAATCCCTGACGTGTTCCTGTTCCTCTGGGGCATACATTTCCAGGATCGGTTTGGAAGCAGCCTCATCGATGGTATATCCCTGTCGTCCCGCAAAGGCAGGATTGCAGGTCAGAATCCTCCCCGACGGCAGCCCAATGGCAATACCGTAAGCGCAATGCTCGAAGGCATCCGCCCATTGACGTTTGACCTTTTCGTTCTCGATGTTATTCAGCGCAAAGGAGATATCCATGCCCATCTCTTCGAGCAGGAGTTGTTCCTCGCGCGCCTTGAAGAATCCGACCTCAGAGGAAATAATCGACAACACCCCGATCGTCCGCCCGCCCTTATTGAGCGGCACCGCTGCCGCTGCATGGAAAGGATATTGCTGCAGGGTCGCTTGCATGGCAGCCAGGCGCAGGTCGGATTGAACGTCCTCGCTGGTCTGCAGGCTGGAAGTGCGGATTGCAAGGGTGGTCAGGTGATGGGCAAACAGTTCATCATTCAAATTGACAATGGGAAACGGCCAGTGTCCCACGTCCAGCCCACTGGCGGCCACGGGCAGGATGTCGCCGCTGGCTTCATCCAGCAGCCCCACCCAGGCCAGGGTAAATTCTCCAAACTTCACGGCCACATGGCAAATGGAACGATACAACTCCAATGGGTCCTGTATGCGCACGATGGTTTGATTGACCTGGCTGAGGGTGGCGTACAGGCGCTGCATTTGCAAAATCGTTCTTTCGGAACGTACCCGCTCGGTGATGTCCTGCACGTATCCCACCAGGGCCACCGGAGTATCCGGTTCATTCGCCATCAGCCTGCCTTGCGCCCAGACAATTCGCTCTGTTCCATCAGGCAGACAAATGCGATAAGTCATGGGAACGGGGTTGGCCTCCTCCAACACCTTGCGGTTGGCCTCCTGCACGGCAGCGACATCATCGGGATGTATGCGCTCCGCGATCACGCGGTTGACATCCCCGTCAAAGCCTTCCGGCTCCACCCCAAACAGGCGGAACATCTGCTCCGACCAGGTCACTTTTTGGGTGGCGAGGTCCCAACGCCAACTCCCCACCCCCGCCACCTCCTCTGCCAGGTTCAACATGACCTGGGTTTCGTGCAGGGTTTTCTCTGCCTGTCTGCGCTCGGTGATGTCGCGGCTGGCGGCATAGGTTTCGAGATGCCCGTTCTCCTCGTTGACCACGAAACGGCTGGTGGTTTCCACCCACACCACGGAGCCATCCTTTCGAGGCTGGGCCAGAACATCCATATAAATCCTGTTGATCCCGCCTTTGAACTCCTCGATGCGTCCCGGCAAGGCGGATGAGATGCGCTCCCAACTCTCGGGCAGAAGAGCCTGCTGCGGGGTCTCGCGCAGGGCCTCTTCGGAGGTCAGGTCCCGCAAATGATGGATGGACGAACTGACGTAGGTAAAACACCCCGCATCCAGGTCAAGGACCCAGATCACGTCTGAAATGTTCTCGGCCAGTAAAACGTAGTTTCGGTTGATTGCACACAGGGAACGGTTGTTGGTATGGACAAGCCAATAGAGCAGAAGCCCCGTCACCAGCACATAAACCCACCCCTTGTAAATGCTGATCTGGGTTAGGACCCGTTGATCGCCCAGGGCAATAGAAGCGGCCACGCTATCTGACAACAAGATCCAAAGGCCGCCGGTCAACATATACAGCGCGGTGATCCCCAATGCGCGCAAATCCCATGCCATCCGTCTCCACCTGCTGGAAATCCTGTCCATAGATATTCCTTTTATGTTAGATGGTCACATCAAACTGATTGTACCCCTATCCCCAGATAGCACCGTCAAGTTTACATGGAGAGAGGCATCCAGGGAGAGAAAGGGGGTCGGCAGAACATGATCGCGACTACATCTCAAGCCAGAAGATAGCGCTGTCTACGCCAAACTCTGTATCCACAAAGTATGTCCCTCCATCGCAGCGACCGGTCAAAATTTTATAAAATCGTCCGTAGATAATTTATCTTGTTATTTGATAATAGCACGGCCATGAGGCTCAAAACTTGCAAATAAATTCCATTATCTGTATAGGCGTGGTCGAATGGAAGTCGGCAAAGGACAGGCATCATTGAAAAAATGGACAAAATGAGTATGATAAAAATAACCGAAATGAGAATCCTGCTGGTGCGCATCCATAAAGTTCTGTTGAAATTGGACCCTCGAGTCATCCTGGTGGGGTGCCTCTTGATGGCGGCTCTGTTCGGGTACGTCGATTACCTGACAGGTTTCGAGATCTCTTTTTCCCTCTTCTATCTCATCCCCATCGCCATCGCAGCCTGGTACGTCAACGCGCGGTCCGGGCTGATGCTGATTGCTGTCAGCATTGTCGCCTGGCTGGTCTCGAACTGGCTGGCCGGCGAGACGTACACGCACGAGATCATCCGCTATTTCAACGCGCTCACCCGTCTGGCTGTTTTTCTGCTGGTCAACGAACTCTTGTACGAATTGAAACTGGTCGTTTCGCACGAACACAGGCAATCTCGCACCGATCACCTGACAGGCATCAGCAACAGCCGTGAGTTCTATGACCAGGCCACTTTGGAACTCGAACGGTCGCGGCGGTATGGGCGTCCATTCAGTGTGGCTTATCTCGACCTGGACGATTTCAAATCGATCAACGACACCCTGGGACACAGCGAAGGTGACAGGTTGTTAAAAAGCGTTGCCCAGACAGTGGACGGGATCATCCGCAAGACGGATGTATTTGCCCGCTTGGGCGGAGACGAGTTCGTCATCCTCTTCCCCAACACCGACCAATCAGGGGCAAAAAGTGCAATGGGCAAAATCGAAACGGCCCTCAACAAACGCGCACTGGAAATGGTTCCACCCGTCACTTTGAGCATCGGGGTGATCACCTTCCATTCCGTCCCTGTCACCGTCGACCGAATGTTGCGTCAGGCGGACCATGCCATGTACCAGGCCAAGAGTCACGGCAAGGATCAAACTTTTTATATGCAGGTCGGGTCGACCTCCAACGTGGAGGTGAAAGGCGGGTAAGGACCTGCTTGTACTCCAAAATTGACAGAAAAATGATAGGATGGAGAAGACCACCTCATGCGCCAGGCCCTGATTCGCCTCAATAAATTGTTATCGCGGGCTGACAAGAACGCCGTGCTGGTTCTGTCGTTCCTGTTATTGATCCTGTTCATCTATCTCGATCATCAGACCCACTTCGAGATCGCCATCTCTTTCTTCTACCTGATCCCCATTGCGCTGGTCACCTGGTACATCGGTCCAAAGATGGGCAGGATTCTGGCCATCCTTAGCATTACAGCCTGGCTCTCGTTCAACCTGCTTTCAGGGCGGACGTATTCCCAGGAATTCATCCGCTACATCAACGTGGTTGTACGCCTGGCCTTGTTCCTGGGAATCGTCGAATTGTTGTGGGAATTCAAACAGGCCCTCCTGCACGAGCACAACCAGTCGCGCACCGACCATCTGACGGGCATCCCCAACAGCCGCGAATTCTACGACCGAGCCGAAATGGAGATCGAGCGGGCACGCAGGAACAGGACGCCGCTCAGCCTGGCCTACATCGACATCGACAATTTCAAGCAATTCAACGACAGCCTGGGGCATAGTGAGGGCGACAAGCTCCTCAGGAGCGTTGCCTCTGTCGTCTCAAAGAGAATCCGCAAAATCGATGTGTTTGCCCGCATCGGCGGGGATGAATTCGTATTACTGCTGCCCGACACGACCCAGGCGGGGGCTTTATCCGCAATGCAAAAGGTGGAGCAGGCCATCACAGAAGAGGTACGGACCTCCTCCCTGCCCATCATGCTCAGCGTGGGGGTGGCCACTTTTGCCTCTCCGCCATCTTCGGTGGATGCCATGCTGCAAAGGGCAGATCAACTCATGTACCAGTCCAAACAACTTGGTCGGAACAGGATCTCCAGCGCCGAGTACGATTAAGTGGGTCGATGGATGTCACATGCAAATGGGGACAGGTCCGTGACGATTTTCACCCAACCTTTGGGAGTACAATGCAAACAACCCCACACAGGAGATATGCCCATGACCATCACCCTC
Organism: Chloroflexota bacterium; assembly: GCA_016191845.1. Lineage (GTDB taxonomy): Bacteria > Chloroflexota > Anaerolineae > Anaerolineales > Villigracilaceae > JACPVF01. The sequence goes on along the minus strand of JACPVF010000006.1, from coordinate 162,881 downwards.
GACGGTTCGTCCCTCACCATCGAAAAAGTCGTTGCCATTGCCCGCTTCAACGAAAAAGTGGAGCTGGCCCCCGAAGCCCTGGAGCGTATCAAGGTCTGCCGCGTCATGCTGGAGGAGAAACTGGCCGCGAAGGAGATCATGTACGGCACGAACACCGGCATCGGTGAGTTTTCAGAAAAGATTTTGAACGACGAGCAGGTAAAAGAGTTCCAGAAATACCTCATCTACAACCATGCTGCGGGCATCGGCGACCCCGCACCGGTCGAGCATGTGCGCGCGGCGCTGGCGGGGCGCATAAACGTCCACGCACACGGCAACTCCGGCTGCCGCCCCGAGATCACCCAAACACTGGTGGAGATGCTCAACAAGGGTGTCACACCCGTGGTTTGTCAGAAGGGTTCAGTCGGCGCAAGCGGGGACCTGGCTCCCATGGCGCAGGCCGCTCTGCTTCTGATGGGCGAAGGCGAAGCTTTCTTTAACGGCGAGCGGCTCCCGGGTGCAGAGGCCATGAAGCGGGCGGGGATTCCCGTCCCTGGCCTGCAGGCGCGCGACGGCCTGGCCGCCATCAATGGCTCCAACCTGCTGACCGCCATCTCAGCCCTCAACATCTACGACATGGAACGCTTCCTCAGGCAGGCCGAGATCGCCGCAGCCATGTCCATCGAGGCGCTGTTGGGCAACATGAAGCCCTACAACACCAAGCTGCACGAGCTGCGTGGTTTCGGCGGCGCGGTCAAGTCGGCGCAGAACATCATGAAGATGATCGACGGCTCAGACCTGACCACGGGCAAGATGAAGACCAAGGTGCAGGACGCCTACTCGATGCGCTCCACGCCGCAGGTCATCGGCGCGGCGCGCGACGCCATCGCCTATGCCCGCTCGCAGGTTGAGATCGAGCTGAACGGCGTGGGTGACAACCCCATCTTTGTCCCTGAGCTGAAGCTGACCCTGACGGGCGCCAACTTCCAGGGCACACCCGTGGCCCTGCCGATGGATATGGCGGGCGCCGCCATTACGATGGTGTGTGTGCTGGCCGAGCGCCGCCTGAACCGTCTCACCAACCCCGCGCTCTCCCAGGGTCTGCCCGATTTCCTCGCGCATGAGCCTGGCTTCTACTCTGGCCTGATGCTGAGCCAGTACACCGCCGACCATCTGGTCGTCGAACAGCGCATTCTCTCGACCCCCGCCAGCATCCAGTCGATCCCCGCCGCCGCCGACCAGGAGGACTTCGTCTCGATGGGCATGAACACCGCCCTCAAGAACACCCAGATTCTCGATAATGCCTACGGTGTGCTCGGCATCGAATTCATGGCCGCCGCCCAAGCGCTCGACTTCCGCGAGTTCCAGCCTGGAAAAGGCACGCAGGCCGCGCGCGAGACCATCCGCAAACATGTTCAGCATCTCGAAGTCGACCGTCCGCTCTACCCCGATCACAACACCATGAAGGCCTTGGTCAAGTCGGGCGAGATATTGGATACAGTCGAGAAAGTGGTCGGAAAGTTGAATTAAAGGAGAAGGCGGGGTGGACCTGGTAGGTCCACCCCGCCTTGCATTCACAAACTTAAATGGCAAGCGCCAGGGTGAGGGGGGCACCCTAGCGCTTGCCGACGTGAATAATACTATAGGGTCATTTGTCTGACAAGGTTTTTGAGGGGAAATAAACCTTAAAAAATCGTGGTGCCCCGGATAGGAATCGAACCTATATCTAAGCCTTAGGAGTGCCTTGTTCTGTCCGTTGAACTACCAGGGCGCGGCACGAATTATATCAAATTTCAGGCGCCATCGTCCTTGGGCGGGGCGGTTTGGCCGTAATCCAGCACCTGACGGACCTGTGTCGCACCCTCTGGCGGGCCGACAATGCCCTTCTCCTCGAGCTTGTCCACCAGGCGGGCCGAGCGGGTGTAGCCGATACGCAGCCGCCGCTGCAGCATGGACACTGAGGCGCGGCCCTCGCGGCGCACGATGTCGATGGCCTCGTCGAGCAGCGGGTCTTCGTCCGATTTTTCCACCTCATCCCATAACGGCTGCTGCTTGAGCGGCACGCCCGTGGGGATCGAGTCGGCGGGCATGTCACCCGCCACGGCGTAGGGGCTGGCTCCCGCCGCCTGGTTATGCCAAAACTCGACCAACTTCTGGATCTCATGGTCGGAGACGAACACACCCTGCAGGCGCGCCGCAGATGGAGCATCCGGGGATTGGTAGAGCATGTCACCACGGCCGAGCAGGCGCTCCGCGCCGGGTTGGTCGAGGATGACGCGGCTGTCGGTGTTGGAGGCCACCGCAAAGGCGATGCGCGCAGGGAAGTTGGCCTTGATCAGGCCTGTCACCACGTCCACGGATGGACGCTGGGTGGCAAGGATCATGTGGATGCCAGTGGCGCGTGCCAATTGGGCCAGGCGGGTGATGGTCTTCTCGGTCTCGTCGGGGGCGATCATCATCAGGTCGGCTAACTCGTCGATGATGATGACCAGGTTGGGCAATCTCTTGGCGTTCTGCAACTTCATCTTTGTGTTGTAGTCCGCGATATTGCGCGCACCGACCTTGGCGAACTCATGGTAACGCTTGTCCATCTCACGCGTCATCCATTGCAACGCACCGATCACGCGGTCCATTTCCACGACCACGGGACCCAACAGGTGCGGGATGCCGTTATAGCCCGTTAACTCTACGCGCTTGGGGTCCACGAGGACGATGCGCAGGTCATCGGGCGTGTTGTACATCAGGAAGCAGGTGATGATGGCGTTGACGCACACCGACTTGCCCGAACCCGTGGTGCCTGCGATCAGCAGATGCGGCATGTTCTCGAGATTGGCCATGATGGGATGTCCCGCCACGTCCTGCCCCAGGGCAAAGCTGAGCGCCTTGCGGTTGCGCTGGAAGGTTTCGCTCTCGACCACGTCGCGCAGGGAGACCAGCGCCATTTCGTCGTTCGGGACCTCGATGCCGACATAACTGTGTCCCGGGACAGGCGCCTGGATGCGGATGCGCGGCGCGGCCAGCGCCAGGGCCAGGTCGTCGGAGAGGGAGGCGATCTTGCTCACACGCACGCGCGTGCGCGCCCCGCCACGGCTCTCGACGAAGAGCGGCTCGACACCGAACTGGGTGATGGTCGGCCCGCGATTGATCGACACCACCTGGGCGGGCGCGCCGAAGGAGGCCAGCGTGGCCTCGATCAGCCGCGCGCGCTGCTGGATGAAGTCCTCATTGATGGCGGGAGCGTTGCCCGCGTCGAGGATGTCGCGCGGTTGCGGCAGCGCCCATTGGATGGCATGGCTGACCGTGGTGGTGACGGCTGGCACAACAGCGGGAGCAGCGACGGACGTCTCGGTCGCAGGCGGCTGGACGGCGGGAGTCAAGGGGGTGTAGCCGTTCTCGGCCACGGAGCCTGGCTCAGGCGGGGTGGAGATCCGCTTGAAAAGTTGGTCGCGGATGCGGGCCAGGATTGGCCCCAGCCAGCGGAACATATCCTGCACAGGCCTGTCAAGCGTCATCGAGATGCCGAGGATGAACCAGGCTACCAGGGCGATCCATCCACCCGCCGTGCCCAATCCACCCCACAGAATACGTTGGAACAGACTGCCGATGTACCCGCCGCCCACCCCGTTGAGCGCCACTGCCTCGGCGTTATCCACGCTGGCTACGAAGTTGTGGAGCAGGGTCAGCACGGCCAGGTATAGGATGACGCTGCCGACCGAACGCTCCAATGAAAGCGGCGGGATGCGCTCGATCTTGCGGAAGACCAGCCACAGGCCAAAGCCGAGCAGGCCGAACGGCAGGATGTAGATGCCCCAGCCAAAGATCTGCGCAAGGAAGGAAATGGTGCCGCCGATCAGGATGCTGCGTTTGGCCGAGACCAGCCCCAGGAAGATCAGCGCACCGACCGCAGCCAGGATGATTCCGATCACGTCGAGGCGGCGTTCGGGCGAGAGTTGATCCCACAACCCGAGGGCGGGAGGCGGCGGGGGCGGTGGTTCCGCATGATGGCCGCCTGATTTAGGGCGCGCACCTCCCTTGGCGGGGATGGCTTTTCCCTGCGGTTTGCTCGTCTTTTTAGGAGGCGTGGTCGGTTTGTTGATGGGCATGGGGGAATGGATGAACTGAAGAAAAAATAAACAGGTGAAAATCATTATAGCACAAATGGTCTGATTGTCTTTAAGGTACAATTGTGAGACTCTCTGGAAGGAAAGAATACCTTTGTTTGAAATTTTATTTCTCGGCACATCTGCATCGGCGCCGTCGGCCAAACGCGGGCTTTCGAGTCAGGTCGTGTCTCATAATGAATATCGGTTTTTAGTGGATTGCGGCGAAGGCACCCAGCGGCAGATCCTGCAATCGGGCATCGGCTTCAAACGCCTGACGCGCATCCTGCTCACCCACGGCCATCTCGATCACATCCTCGGGCTGGGTGGGCTGATGTCCACCTTCCTGCGCTGGGAAGCCATCGACGAGCTGGAGATCTACGGTGGGCGTTCCACGCTCGACCGTGTCCACGATCTGCTGTACGGTGTGGTGCTGCGCGGCAACCAGCCGCCCATGCCGCTGACCCTGCGCGAGATCAAGGCGGGGACCTTCTTCGAGACCGAGGATTTCAGCGTGACGGCTTTCCCCGTCACCCATCGCGGACCCGACTGTCTGGGCTACGTCTTCGAGGAAAAATCCCGCCGCCCCTTCCTGGCCGAAAAGGCCGACGAGTTGGGTGTGCCCTTTGGCCCCGAACGTCGGGACCTGGTCGAAGGCCGCAGCGTGACCCTGCCCGATGGGCGGATCGTCGGCTCTGAGGATGTGCTGGGGCCGCTCCAGCGCGGGACCAAGTTCGTGGTCGTGGGCGACACGGGCCGCACTGACAATCTGCTCGAAGTGGCGCGCGATGCCGACGGCCTGGTGATCGAATCCACCTACCTGGATGCCGAAGCCGACATGGCAGCGGAGTTCTCGCATCTTACCGCGCGCCAGGCTGCGGAACTGGCCGTCAAAGCGGGGGTTAAAAAGCTAATTCTCACGCACATCTCGCGCCGGTATCGAGAAAAGGACGTGTTGGCCGAGGCCCAGTCCGTTTTCCCAGGCGCGGTGGTGGCGCGTGATTTCGACAATTTCCAAATCAAACGCGAAGGATAGTTTAGATGGACGCAATGAGACAGTACACGCTGGGAGTGCTCACTTCCGGCGGAGATGCCCCCGGCATGAATTCCTGCATTCGTTCGGTGGTGCGCACTGCTACAACACACAATGTGCGCGTGATCGGCGTCAACAACGGATTCGAAGGCCTGATCAACGGCGAGTTCCGCGTGCTGGGGCCGCGCGACGTGGGCGGCATCTTGCAACGCGGCGGTACCATTTTACAGACCCGCCGCAGCGAACGCTTCAAGGACCCGCGCGGACAGCGCGAAGCCATTCGCCATATCAACGAAGCCGGCATGGACGGTCTGGTGGTCATCGGCGGCGAGGGTTCGCTGAACGGCGCGCACGCTCTGGCGAAACAGGGCATCAATGTGGTCGGCATCCCCGCCAGCATCGACAACGATGTATGGGGCAGCAATATGGCCATCGGCGTGGACACCGCCATGAACACCATCATGGACGCCGTGGACAAATTGCGCGACACGGCCTCCTCGCATGGACGCGCCTTCCTGGTCGAAACGATGGGACGCGGTTCAGGATACCTGGCCATGATGGCAGGCATCGTCTGCGGTGCAGAAATGGTGCTGGTACCCGAAGTGCAGGTCACCTTGCAAGAGGTGGCTGATACGATCGAGGACGCTTATCGGCGTGGCAAGAACCATGCCATCATCATCATCGCCGAAGGCGCCAACTTCCGCACAACCGACCTGGCCAAGGCCATCGACGAGATCGACATCGGCTTCAGCACACGTGTGACCATCCTCGGCCACATCCAGCGCGGCGGCTCCCCCACCGCCTTTGATCGTCTGCTGGCGGCGCGCATGGGCGTGAAGGCGGTCGAAGCCCTGCTCGAAGGCAAGGTGGATGTGATGACCGGCCTGCAAGGCCGCGGCATCGAACTGGTCCCGCTGGAAGAGGTCATCACCAACAAGCAGCAGGCTAACGAAGATTTCTATCGAATGGCGAGAGTGCTGGCGAGATAGAAAGTAGTAAGCAGTGATAATAAAAAGCGGTCATGTCCAAATGGACATGACCGCTTTTATTTCGACTGATGTACCGATTACCAGTATCCGAATCTCAAATCCAATTGGGTTCTTCGTAGGTCCCAAACACTTCTTTCATCACACCGATGATCTCGCCCAGAGCGGCATAAGCATGAACCGCTTCCATGAGGTAAGGCATGGTATTTTCCGTGCCCTGGCAGGCAATACGCAAACGGTCGAGGGTCTGGCCGACGCGGCCGTTGTCGCGCGTCTTGCGGACCTCGCTCAGGCGCGCCACCTGTCGGTCGTACCCGCGTGGGTCCATTTCGAGGATGGGGATGGTGAGCGGCTTCTTTTCCTCGTATGCGTTGACGCCCACGATGCGGCGCACGCCCGCGTCGATCTCGCGTTGATAGCGATAGGCGGCATCGGAGATCTCGCTCTGGAAGAAGCCCTTTTCGATGGCGGGGATGACGCCGCCCAATTCCTCGACACGGCGGAAGTATTCATAAGCCTGCGCCTCGATGCGGTCGGTCTGAGCCTCGACGAAGAAGCTGCCCCCGAGCGGATCGACCGTGTTGGTCACGCCCGATTCCTCAGCGATGATCTGCTGGGTGCGCAGGGCGATGGTCACAGCATGCTCGGACGGCAACGCCAGCGCCTCATCCAGCGAGTTGGTGTGCAGCGACTGGGTCCCACCCAGGACGGCGGCCAGCGCCTGGATGGCGACGCGCACCACATTATTCTCGGGCTGCTGGGCGGTGAGGCTGACGCCCGCCGTCTGGGTGTGGAAGCGCAACAGCCACGAGCGCGGATTCTTCGCGCCGAAGGTCTCACGCATCTCGCGCGCCCAGATGCGACGGGCAGCACGGTATTTGGCGATCTCCTCGAAGAAGTCATTATGCGCGTTAAAGAAGAAGGACAGGCGCGGAGCGAACTCGTCCACGTCCATGCCGCGGGCGATGCCCCAGCGCACATATTCGAGGCCGTCGCCAAGGGTGAAGGCCAGCTCCTGGGCGGCGGTGGATCCCGCCTCGCGGATGTGGTATCCGCTAATCGAGATGGTGTTCCACTGCGGAACCTTCTGCGCGCCGAACTCCATCGTATCCACCACCAACCGCATGGACGGCTCGGGCGGGAAGATGAACTCCTTCTGCGCGATGAATTCCTTCAAGATGTCGTTCTGGATGGTGCCGCGCAACTGGTCGGGACGCACGCCTTTGTTCTCGGCGGCGGCGATGTACATGGCCCAGATGATGGCCGCGGGCGAGTTGATGGTCATGCTGGTGGAGACCTTGTCGAGCGGGATGCCGTCGAACAGGATCTCCATGTCCTTGAGCGACGAGACCGCCACGCCGCATTTGCCGAACTCGCCCAACGCCTCAGGCTGGTCGGTGTCATACCCCATCAGTGTGGCGAGGTCGAAGGCCACGCTCAGGCCGGTCTGGCCCTGGTCCAGTAAATATTTGAAGCGGGCGTTGGTCTCTTCCGCGGTGCCGAAGCCCGCGAACATGCGCATCGTCCACAGCTTGGAGCGGTGCAGGGTGGGATGCACACCGCGCGTGTACGGATACTCGCCCGGGTGGCCGAGGTCGGCGGCATAGTCCAGATCAGCGACATCCAGCGGGGTGTAGAGACGGTTGATCGGTTCGGAAGAGGTGGTGATAAATTGTCCCTGGCGTTCGGGCAGGGAAGCCAGGGCTTTCTGCAGGCTCGTCTCCTCCCATTTTTCGAGTGAATCCTTCAGGTCGTTCAATTTGTTTTGATCGTACATGCTCATCTCCTTTGGCGAGATGGGCAAATTATACTTGAGACGTCGTTCCATTCTGGTATACTGCCCGCATTGACAATGGAGAGAAGTCATGCCCCGCTTCGAAATTGATGTAGACCCCGTAGACCATATCACCACCGACGCCATCGGCCAGCCCGGCCAGCGCGTCTTCTATTTACACGCCTGGCAGGATCAGCGCACCGTGACTGTCATTATCGAAAAGGCACAGCTGCAATCGCTGACGGTCGGAGTGGAACAATTCCTGGCACAGGTCATGGAGACCAACGAAGGCCTGGACGAGGCCAGCGGCGATTACATCGAAGACCAGATGCACATCCACCCGCCCGTCGAGCCGCTCTTCCGCGTGGGCGAGATCGGCCTGGGCTATGAGAAGAACCGCGACCTGGTGGTGCTGTTCGTGAAGGAACTCCTGCTCGAAGGCGTGGACCCCGACTCGGCGGCCGTGGTCCGCTTTTGGGCCACCCGCACGCAGATGCGCCGGCTGGCGCGCTGGGGCGTGGAGGTCACCAACCGTGGACGTCCCGTCTGTCCACAATGCGGCCAGCCGATGGAACCCGAAGGTCATTTCTGCCCGAAGAAGAACGGGCACAAGCATTAATCGTATTTTGAGACGTCTGATCAACCTACGTGAACGATCCCCTTCCCACTGAAAAAATCAAAGCCGCCCTTCAACTCAGCGAATACCAGTTGAAGGGCCAGTTCATGCTTGGCTCCAATTACACCTTCCTCGTGGATGTGACTCACGAAGGCCAGATCTATCCTGCCGTGTACAAGCCGTCGCGCGGGGAACAGCCGTTGTGGGACTTCCCCGAGAATACGCTGGCGCTGCGCGAGGTGGCGGCCTATCAGGTCAGCGAGGCGCTCGGGCTGTGCTTCGTCCCGTTCACCGTCCTGCGCGAGGATGGGCCGTATGGCGCGGGCTCGCTCCAGCAATACATCGAGTACGACCCCGAGTATCACTACTTCAATTTCACCGTCGAAGATAAGAATCTGCTGCGCCCCGTGGTCTTCTTCGACCTGCTGATCAACAACGCGGACCGCAAGGGCAGCCACGTTTTCTTTGAGGAAGGCACACACAAGTTGTGGGCCATCGACCACGGCATTTGCTTCCACAAGGAAGACAAACTCCGCACCGTGATCTGGGACTTTGCGGGGCACGCCATCCCCGAGGATTTACTTTCGTCCCTGGAGTCTTTCCTTTCTCAACTTTCCTCCGACTCCTCGCCCCTCGACCCCTATCTCAGCCCCGAGGAGATCGCCGCCTTGCGTCGCCGTGGAGAGCGTTTGCTGACCTCGCGCCTGTTCCCGCGCCCCCCCGCGGACCGACGTGCCTTTCCCTATCCGCCCGTGTAAAATGTATGTCATTGCGAGGGCGGCGTTCTTCCGCCCGAAGCAATCTCATGATTATCACGACGAGATTGCTTCGTCGGGATCAACGCTCCGCGTCTCAATCCCTCCTCGCAATGACATTGCCACAATGACACAAACTATGGAGATCTCATGCACTACAAACTCGCATTCATCGGTTTTGGGAACGTGGCTCGCAACCTGGCGCGCCTGCTCGAACGCAAACGCGCCCGCCTCGAAAAAGACTACAACATTACCTTCTCGGTAACAGGCATCGCCACAGGCCGTCATGGCTTCGCGGTCAACCCCACTGGTCTCGACCTGCTCAAGTGCCTTGCACTCGTAGAAGCAGGCGATTCGATCTCCTCCGAATCCCGAATCCCTGTTTCCGATTCCCTTTCCGTCATTCAAAACTCCACCGCCGACGTGCTCTTTGAGAACTCGCCCGTCAACGTGGAGACGGGCCAGCCCGCGCTGGATCACATCCGCACGGCGCTGCACCTCGGCATGCACGCCATCACCGCCAACAAGGGACCCGTCGTCCACGGCTACCGCGAGTTGACCGATCTGGCCGTCGTCAAGGGCAAAGCCTTCCGCTTCGAGTCGACCGTGCTGGGTGGCTCGCCCGTCTTCTCGGTCTTCCGTGAAACCTTTCCCGCCGCCGAACTGCGCGGCTTCAAGGGCATCACCAACGCCACCACCAACGTCATCCTCTCGCGCATGGAACGCGGCGAGAGTTTCGACAACGCCGTCAAGTTCTGCCAGTCGATCGGGCTGGCCGAGACCGATCCCACCAACGATGTGGACGGCTGGGATGCCGCCATCAAGGTGGCCGCGCTGGTCACGGTGTTGATGGACACGCCCTTCACCCCGCAGATGGTCCACCCGACGGGCATTCGCGGCATCACCTCCGAGATGATCGAACAGGCCAAGGCCGAAGGCAAGCGTTGGAAGCTGGTTGCTTCGGCCAGACGCGACGGCGGCCAGATCGTGGCCAGCGTCGCGCCCGAGCTGGTCTCACCGTCCTCGCCGCTGTATGGCATGATGGACTCGTCCACGGGTCTGAGCTTCGAGACTGATGTGTTGCCGTTTTACTCGATCACCGTTTCAGAGAGCCCCGACATGCGTGGCGGCCCTGAAGAAACAGCTTACGGCCTGTTCGCCGATTTTGTCAACATCGCCCGCAAGTAAAACAAAACCAGCCGCCTTGAAGGCGGCTGGTTGCATGAACGGGAAAAACTCAGGCTGACGCAGTCTCTGCCTTGACTTCTTCCGCTTCGAGTTGATACTCTTCCTCCCAACCCTGCGCAAAGGCTGTGTTGATCTTCCCATAGCGGATGAGCAACAGCACAACGCCCGCCACCGCCATGAGAAGGGAAACCGCCGCCGAATAGGTGACAGGCGTCCCCGGGATGAGCGGCTGGTCCGGGCGGAAGATCTCAATGATGGCACGTCCCACGCCCGCCAGAACCAGCCATCCGCCCAAAGCGGTGCCCGGCTTGACACGGTCCGCGTATTGGCGGATCAGCCAATACAGAAGCAGGACGGCCAGGATGTTCCAGATCATCTCGTAGGCGAAGGTCGGGTGGAAACGGGTCGTCGCAACGGGATACAGGCTCAGGTCCGCGTAGGCGGGGATGCGGTGGGCGGCGTCGATGGAGATTCCCCACGGCAGGTTGGTCGGCTGGCCGTACAATTCCTGGTTGATGAAATTGGCCGGGCGGGCCAGAGCCTGTCCCACCAGGGCGGCAGGGGCGATGGCATCCAGGAAGAGCCAGATATCCAGCTTGTATTTCTTTACATAGAAATAGAGGGCAACCGCGCCGAAGAGCAGACCGCCGAAGAAATGCAGGCCACCCTGCGGGATGTTGAGAATTTGAGCGGGATTCTCCAGATAATAGGAATTGCCACCCAGGGTGGTGTTGGCAACGAACCACAGGCGCGCACCTACAATCCCAATGGGCAATACCCAGATCAACAGGTCCCAGATGCGCTCGCCCTTCCCGCCGTTACGGGTCACTTCGCGCTCAGCCAGCCAGCCACCTACCAAGACACCGGACATGACCAGAACACCGTACCAACGCACGGGGATGGAAAGACCGAATAAGGTGATCGTAAAAATGACAGGATCCAAGGAACTACCTCGTTTGAGAATGTTTTCGAAGCATTATACACCTTCAAAAATGGATAATTTTTATGGAAATAGTGAAACAAAAAATTGACACTATGTAAATATCAATGTGACGCTTGTCACGCCTCGAATGTGACATAGTGCACATTACTCAGGCAGGATTAATCTTTACAATAAGGGTAATCGTTTACCCAAACTGTCAAGGTTATATGATCCGCATCAACCGCCAGACCGACTACGCTGTCCGTGTGATCTTGGCCCTCTCCAAACGAGGCTTGGAGGAACGCACCTCTACCTCGGAGATTCAGCGCGAGATGCTTATCCCCCCCGCCCTGGCCCAGCGCATCGTCGCGGAGCTGGCGCGGGGTGGTTTTGTCCAGACCTTCCCCGGGCGCGACGGCGGGTTGAGCCTGTCCCGCCCGTCCAACGAGATCAACCTCCGACAGGTGGTGGAACATTTCGAGGGCAAACTCTTCATCTCCGACTGCCTGATTGGCAAAGGAGAATGTCCCTTCGATAACAACTGTCCCGTGCGTTGCCGCTGGGCACGGCTCCAGGCCACGGTGATGCAGGAATTGGAACAGATCACGTTCGATGACCTCGCGCAGGAAGCGCTGTCAATAGAAGGACTTGCATCATTGGGCATTGCCCGATTGTAAATTTTGAGGAGATGCGCAAGAAGGTCACAGAAAGGAGACGGCCCGTCGAAATATCCCGTTTTGCAAGGCACGGCATGGTTCGTTTGCAATAAATCCGAAATCTATTTTGGAGAACACACATGGATCCAATCACTCTTTCCCGATGGCAGTTTGCCCTCACCACCATCTACCACTGGCTCTTCGTCCCGCTCACACTGGGCATGGGCTGGTATGTAGCCTTCTTCCAGACCCGCTACTACCAAACCAAGGATGAGACCTGGCGCAAGATGGCCAAGTTCTGGGGCAAATTGTTCCTGATCAACTTCGCCATTGGCGTCGTCACCGGCATTGTGCAGGAGTTCCAGTTTGGCATGAACTGGTCTGGATATTCCCGCTACGTGGGCGACATCTTCGGCGCCCCGCTGGCCGTGGAAGCCCTGCTGGCCTTCTTCATGGAATCCACCTTCCTGGGCGTGTGGATCTTCGGTGAGGGCAAGGTGCCCGAGAAGGTTCATCTGGCCGCCATCTGGCTGGCCGCCCTTGGCTCGAACCTTTCGGCCATCTGGATTCTGATCGCCAACGGCTTCATGCAGGCTCCCCCTGCAACCGCCTACGTGCTCAATGAAGCCAACGGCCGTCTGGAACTGGTCAACTTCTTTGCTTTGATCGGCAACGCGAAGGCCTGGATCTTCATCTGGCACACCCTGTCGGATGGTCTGGCCATGGCCGCCTTCCTGATCCTCTCGGTCAGCGCCTATCACCTGTTGCGCAAACAGAACGTGGATTTCTTCAAGCGATCCTTCAATATTGCTTCCGTGGTCGGTCTGGTCGCCAGCGTGTTGATCTTCCTGGGCGGCCATACCATGGGCCAATACATGAAGGAAGTCCAGCCAATGAAACTGGCTGCGCTCGAAGCCATTTGGGAAACCGAACAACCGGCCTCCTTCTCCCTGCTCACCATCGGCGACCTGACCGGCAAGCAGGAAGTCTGGTCGATCCGTATTCCTTATGCCATGAGCTTCCTGGCATGCAACAATTTCACCTGCGAGGTCCAGGGTGTCAACGAACTCCAAGCGCAGTATGAACAGCAATACGGTCCCGGTGACTATGTACCGCTGATGGTCGTCACCTACTGGACCTTCCGCATCATGATGGCCTTCGGCTTTGTGATGATGTTCCTCACGGCTTTCTTCGTGTGGGCCAATTCTCGCGGCGACATCACCAATGCCAAGTGGCTGAAGTGGGTGCCCTGGATGCTGGTTCTGCCCTACCTGGCCAACGCCAGCGGCTGGATCCTGACCGAAATGGGCCGCCAGCCCTGGATCGTGTACGGCCTGCTCAAAGTGCAGGACGCCGTCTCCCCGAACCTGACCGTCGTCGACCTGTGGATCTCTCTGGTCGGCTACACCGTCCTGTATGGCTCGCTGGCCGTCGCCATGGTCTACCTGATGAAGAAATACGCCATCGCCGGACCCGACGCCGCCATGCACGAATCCGTTGACGCGGCTCCCACCGCCGTCGGCGCGGACGACTAATCCTGGAGGCTCAACATGTCTTACGAATTTCTCCAAATCCTGTGGTTCATCCTGATCGCCGTCCTGTGGATCGGGTTCCATTTCCTCGAAGGCTTCGACTTCGGCGTGGGCATGCTCCTGCCCTTCCTCGGCAAGACCGACATCGAACGTCGTGCCATCATCAACAGCATCGGTTCCGTCTGGGACGGCAACGAAGTCTGGCTCCTCACGGCTGGCGGCGCGACCTTTGCGGCCTTCCCGCACTGGTATGCCACCATGTTCAGCGGTTTCTACCTGGCCCTGTTCCTGCTGCTGGTCGGCCTGATTTTGCGCGGCATCTCGTTCGAGTACCGCTCCAAGGATGCAGCTCCCGCCTGGCGCAACCGTTTCGACTGGATGATCGCCATCGGCTCTTTCCTGGCAGCCTTGCTGCTGGGGACCGCCTTCGCCAATCTGGCTAAAGGCTTGCCAATTGGGGCAGATATGAACTTGGTTGCCCCCTCCTGGCTCCCCAACAATCTGGGCGTGACCCTGACCCTGCTCAACCCATACGGTCTCCTCGGCGGCCTGACGACAGTGGCGGTTTTCCTATTGCACGGCGCGAATTTCCTCGTTCTCAAGCTTGAAGGCTCCCTGCATACTCGCGCAGTGGATTTCTCCAAGAAACTTTGGATCGCTGCTTCTGTGCTGTACGTCCTGCTGGGCATCTGGACCTATGTGGCTAAATTCTGGGCCAATGGCAAGATTAATCCAGGCATCGTGCCCCTGACTGCCGTGGTTATGATCCTCCTGACTGGCTACTTCATCAACAAGAAGATGGAAGGTTGGGCTTTCATTTCAACCGCGCTGAACATTGTGCTCACCCAGGCCACCTTCTTCCTGATGACCTTCCCGAATGTAATGCTTTCTACCCTCAACCCCGAGTGGTCGTTGACGGTCTACAACGCCTCTTCCTCGCAGTACACGCTGACGGTCATGAGCGTTGTCGCCCTGATCTTCGTTCCGATCGTGCTCGCCTACCAGGGCTGGACGTACTACATGTTCCGCAAGCGCATCAGCACCGATAAGAAGACCCTGGTCTACTAACTCGAAAGAAGGCGGAGTGAATTCACTCCGCCTTTATTTTTTGTACTCGATGTCACAAATAGATGACGGCGTGTAAAGCGCCTCAGCAAGGAGAAACCTATGGCTAAAATTCTTGTGATCGGTGCGGGATTTGCAGGGCACACCGCGGCCCTCTACCTGGGCAACCAGCTTGGGCGCAAACACGAGATCACGGTGATGAGCAATCGCGACGTGTTCGGCTATGTCCCATCCTGGGTGTGGGTGGGCGTGGGCCACATGAAGCCCGAGCAGACCATCTTCAAACTCAAGCCCGTCTATGACCGCATGCATGTCAAATTCGTGCATGCCGCTGCCAAGGAAATCCACCCCGACGCGAGCGACCAGTTCGTGGTCGCTGAGGAGATCGGCACAGGCAAGGAAGTCCGCTGGAGCTATGATTACCTTGTCATCGCGCCCGGACCGCTGCTGAATTTTGCCGGCACACCCGGCCTTGGACCCGAGAATGGGTTCACCCACTCGATCTGTTCCCTGCCTCACGCCATCAAGACCCGCGACGCCTACCTGGCCCTGTGCGAACGCATGAAGAAGGGTGAGAAGGTCAAGATTGTGGTCGGCACCGGGCATCCCGGAGCCACCTGTCAGGGCGCGGCCTTCGAGTACATCGTCAACGTGCACAAGGACCTGCTCAAGAAGGGGCTGCGCGACAAAGCCGACATCCTGTGGCTGTCCAACGAACCCGAATTGGGTGACTTCGGCGTCAACGGCGTGCAGATCAAACGCAATGGCATCGTGCAGAAGAGCAGCGAGTTCATCAAGTCGGTTTTCAACGATCACGGGATCCGCTACCAGGTCCGCACGGGCGTGACCAAGGTTGAGGAGGGCAAAATCCATTGGCAGAATTACGAAGGCGAGGAAGGCATCACCGAGTTCGACTTCTCGATGCTCATCCCGCAGTTCAAGGGCCAGCCGTTCAAGTACATCGGCAAGGACGGCGAAGACGTCTCTGCCAAGATGGTCAACCCTGCGGGCTTCGTGCTGGTCGATGGAAAATACGGCCTGCCCTACCCTGAACTCTCACAGACCCCCGAGGCTTGGCCTGCCCAATATAACAATCCCACCTACCCGAATGTCTTTGCCGCGGGCATCGCCTTTGCGCCTCCCGGACCGATCTCCAAGCCGTTCACCAACAAAAATAACCTACTCATCGCGCCCGCACCGCCGCGCACAGGTATGGTCAGCGGCGTGATCGGGCGCGTGGTGGCCATGAATATCGTGGACCTGGTCAAGACCGGCAAGATGACCCATCAAGAGCGCATGACCGAGATGGTGGCGGCCTGTATCGCCTCGATGGGCGACAACTTATGGGACGGCAATGCCGTGACCATCGTGATGCGTCCCGTGGTGCCTGACCGAAAGAAATATGCCAACGAATTCGGCCGCGACCTGTTCATCTCGCACCTCGAGATGGGGTTGAGCGGCGCGTGGATGAAGTTCATGCTGCATTACACCTTCATCTGGAAGTTCAAGGGTCTGTTTGGCTGGAAGTTGATCCCCGAATAGGAGTTTGAGATGCAAAACGAACAGGAATTCTCCAAGGCCGAAAAGTTCTGGATGAACTTCAAGCTGTATCAACTGTGGCGCTTCATCGTGTTGAACGTCAAAGTCTACACGATTGCCGTCCAGAGCAAGTTCCATTAATCGATACAAAGTGCGGACTTGAATCCGCATTCCAGGCTTGTGACATCCGAGCCGGGGAAAGCTCCCCCGGCTCGGTCGTTTATAATAAACTCTTATGCACCGCAGACTCTTACAACTTACGCGCGACACGCGCCTTTCCCTGACCCTCACCATCCTGTCTGGATTCTTTGCCGGTCTGTTGACCATCTGGCAATCGTGGTTGCTCAGTTCCACCGTCAACAACGTGTTCCTGCTGGGGCAATCGCTCACAGACGTGACCAAACTTCTGCAACTGATTCTGGTCGCCATCGTGGGGCGTGCCCTGCTGACCTGGCTCAACGAGGTGGCCGCCAACGCCGTGGCGGTCCGTATCAAGACCGACTTACGCGAGCGGCTTTTCGCGCACATCCTCAAGCTGGGTCCCGCCTATTCGCGCGGACAACGCACGGGCGAGCTGACTGCCGCCGCGGTCGAGGGAATCGAGGCGCTGGATGCCTACTTCAGCCAGTACCTGCCACAACTGGTCATCACGACTCTCATCCCGATCTCGATCCTGATCTTCGTCTTCCCCATCGACCTGTTGACGGGTATCGTCTTCCTCGTCACCGCACCGTTGATTCCCTTCTTCATGATCATGATCGGCAAGGGCGCGGAGGCCGTCACCAAGCGTCAGTACGAGACGTTGCGTCTGCTGAGCGCGCACTTCCTCGACAGCCTGCAAGGGCTGACCACGCTCAAGCTGTTCGGCCAATCCAAGGCGCAGACCAGGACCATTGCCAAGGTCAGCGACCAGTTCCGCGACACCACGTTGGGTGTGCTGCGCATCACCTTCCTCTCGGCGCTGGCACTGGAGTTGCTGGCCACCATCAGCACGGCCATCGTCGCCGTGGAGATCGGCTTCCGCCTGTTGTACGGCAAAATGGAATTCCAGCCCGCTCTCTTCCTGCTGGTGCTGGCGCCCGAGTTCTACATGCCATTGCGCGCGTTGGGCGCTCGTTTTCACGCGGGCATGTCGGGAACCACAGCGGCCAGGCGCATCTATGAGATTTTGGATACGCCCGTTCCCAGCGAGCAGACGAACATGGGCAGTGAACCATTGCCAGCAGTGAACACCATATCGTTCGAGGATGTCACATTCACTTACCCAGGCGAGACGACACCAGCCCTGGAAAATATCCACCTGACTCTGTCGAAGGGTCAGCACGTTGCGCTGGTCGGCAAGACGGGCGCAGGCAAGACCACGCTGACCAACCTGCTGCTCGGATTCCTGCGACCCACTCAGGGACAGATCACCGTCAACACGCTACCGATTAAAAATCACCCGTTACGCGACCAGATCGCCTGGGTGCCGCAAAAGCCGTACCTCTTCCACGATACCCTTGGGGCCAACATCCGCCTGGGCAAGCCCGAGGCCAGCGACGAGGAAGTCTCTGCCGCCGCGCGCGCCGCACACCTGGAGGAGTTCATCGAGTCGTTGCCGCAAAAGTATGAGACCGTCATCGGCGAAGGCGGCGCGCGCCTCTCCAGCGGACAGGCTCAACGCTTGGCTCTGGCGCGCGCCTTCCTGCGGGACGCGCCCATCCTCATCCTGGACGAACCCACCTCCAGCCTCGACCCTGAGACGGAATCCCTGCTCGAGGAATCGACTCAACGCCTGATGCAGGGACGCACGGTCCTGACCATCGCGCACCGCCTCAACACCATCTTCCAAGCCGACCAGATCGTCGTCATCGAAGCAGGCCGCATCGTCGAGCAGGGCACGCATCGCGAACTGCTCGCACAGGATGGCCTCTATGCCAGCATGGTGAAGACGTATGAGGTGAAAGAGGAAAAGGGAACAAAGAAAGATGGCCCTGTATCAATCGCGCTTGAACCCATCTCCTCACTCCCAATCGCCAATCCCCAAGTACCAACTCTCGCTCCACAGGCCTCCATCCTTTCGCGCCTGCTCTCCTTCCTCGACGGCGAGTGGGGACGCGTGGCGCTGTCCGTGTTGATCGGCGCGGGCACGGTCGCATCCAGCGTGGCGCTGATGGGTACCTCGGCCTGGCTGATCTCCACCGCCGCCATCGCCACCTCCGTGGCGGACCTGGGCGTGGCTGTGGTGGGGACGCGCCTCTTTGGCATCTCGCGCGGACTCTTCCGCTACGCCGAGCGCCTGGTCTCGCACGATGTCACCTTCCGCCTGCTCTCGCGCCTGCGCGTCTGGTTCTACGAAAAACTAGAACCGTTGGCCCCCGCCCGCCTGATGGAATACCGCGCAGGCGACCTGCTGGCGCGCGTCGTCGGCGACGTGGAAACGCTGGAGAATTTCTATGTGCGCGTGGTCTCCCCGCCGCTGACGGCGGTCCTGATCGGGCTTGGCGTGGCCTTCTTCCTCGGCTCCTTCGGACTTCCGCTTGCGCTGGCCTTCTTGGGCTTTTTCCTCAGCCTCGGCCTGCTCCTGCCTCTCTTGGCGCAAATCATCAGCCGCCGCCCCGCCGTGGACTCGATCAACCTGCGCAGCGACCTGCACGTTCGCCTGGTGGACGGCATCCAGGGCATGGCTGACCTGCTGGCCTATGGCCGCGCCTCACAGCGCTTCGACGAAGTCGCCGCCAACGGCGTGAACTATGGCAACGCCCAACGCCGCATGGCGCGTGTGACAGGCATCCACTCAGGGTTGACTACGCTGCTGGTGCAGATGGGCATGTGGACCATTTTGGTGCTGGCCATTCCACCCGTCCATGCGGGAACCATCGCAGGGCCGATGCTGGCCTCGCTGACGCTGCTGACGCTGGCCTCGTTCGAAGCCGTCATGCCGCTGCCGCTGGCTGCCCAAATGTGGAACGCCACCCGTGAAGCCGCCCGCCGCCTGTTCGAGGTGGTGGACACCCAGCCTGTGGTGGTGGACTCCCCCACGGTGCGCAGTGAGCCGATCACTAATTACCAATTACAAATCACCGACCTCTCCTTCACCTATCCCAATCAGTCCATGCCTGCGTTACAGCACGTGAGCTTTGACTTGCAGCAAGGACGCTCCATCGCCATCGTCGGTCCCAGCGGCGCGGGCAAGTCCACACTGGCCAGTCTGTTGCTGCGCTTTTGGGAGTACGGTTCGGGGGATATCCGCCTGGGCGGAGAGTCGCTCAAAGCGTACGGCCAGGATCAGGTCCGCGAAAAGATCGGGCTGGTCTCGCAAAGCACTTACTTCTTCAACACCAGCGTTTACCAGAATCTGCGCTTTGCCCGCCGCAAATCCACGCAAGAGGATGTTGAGGCGGCAACGAAGGCGGCACAGATCCACGATTTCATCCTGAGCCTGCCCAGGGGCTACGAGACTCTAATCGGCGAACAGGGACTGCGCCTCTCGGGCGGCGAGCGCCAGCGCCTGGCCATTGCGCGCGCCATCCTTAAGGATGCGCCCATCCTGATCCTCGACGAACCGACCGCCAATCTCGATCCGCTGACCGAACAGCAGGTCCTGGAGACTCTCTTCGACTTGATGAAGCGCAAGACCTCCCTGCTCATCACGCATCGTCTGGTCGGCTTGGAAAACGTGGACGAAATCCTGGTGATGAACCATGGTCAGGTCGTGGAGCGAGGCACCCATACCGAGCTGATGCAGGCCGACGGCCTCTACCGCCGCTTGTGGGATCTGCAAAACCGCATCCTCGACGAAGAATAATCAGAAATCGGAAGCCAGTAAGGCTTCCGATTTCTCTTTGCGAGAACGCCCGCTTGCACCGCTCGAATGAACATGCTATAATGCGGTCAACTTCCCCGCCACTTTACAGTTAATGATTGCATAATCTGCCACGGACATTCAGCCCATGCAGGTTGTGCGCCGTGCCAATTTGAACAAATACCCACTATCCCCAACCTCATAAAGAAAGCGCCCAGCTGTGCTTGACATGGCTGGTTTGTTGATTTTCCCCAAATCCCAAAGAAGAGAAAAAGATGAAAATACTAGAACTGGAAAACGAACCTCTTTCAAAATTACGAGCGATGGCAAAGGAGCTCGGCATCACCAATGCCACCCGCTTGAAGAAAGAGGCACTCGCGATGCTCATTCGCGAGGCCGAAGCGCAAAGACAAGGCATAGAACTGCGCGGCGGTGTGCTCGAGATCATGAGCGAAGGCATTGGCTTTCTAAGAGCTAATACTTACAAGGTCAGCGATCAGGATGTGTACGTTTCGCAGGCGCAGCTACGAAGATACGACCTCAGGGCGGGCGATCTGGTCATCGGTCAAGTCAGACCCCCTCGTGAAAGTGAACGCCATTATGGATTATTAAAAGTCGAATCGGTCAACGGCCTGGACCCTGAAGAGGCAGCCCGCCGACCCGTTTTCGAAAACCTTACCCCGATCTTCCCCGACAAACGCTTCGATCTGGAAATCGCCCACGACACGCTGGCTCCGCGCCTCATCAACCTGGTTGCTCCCATCGGGCGTGGTCAGCGCGGATTGATCGTCTCGCCGCCCAAGGCAGGCAAGACCACCATCCTCAAGCAGATCGCCAACTCCATCTCCACCAAATATCCCGACGTGCACCTGATGGTGGCCCTGATCGGCGAGCGCCCCGAGGAAGTCACCGACATGGACCGCTCGGTGGACGCCGAGGTCATCGCCTCCACCTTCGACGAACCCGTCACCTCGCACGTCCGCACCGCCGAGATCGCATTAGACAGAGCTAAGAGACTCGTGGAGATCGGCCGCCATGTGGTAATCTTAATGGACTCCATCACCCGCCTGGCGCGCGCCTACAACCTGGTCGTCAACCCCTCGGGCCGTACGCTTTCGGGCGGTATGGATCCCTCGGCGCTGTACCCGCCCAAGAAGTTCTTCGGCGCAGCCCGCAACATCGAGGAAGGCGGCTCGCTCACCATCATTGCCACCTGTCTCGTCGACACTGGCTCCCGCCTTGATGATGTGGTTTACGAAGAGTTTAAGGGCACAGGCAACATGGAATTGATGCTCTCCCGCAAACTGCAGGAGCGTCGCATCTTCCCCGCCGTGGACATCGAGCGCTCGTCCACCCGCCGCGAGGATCTGTTGCTGGGTCCCGACCTGTTGCAGCGTGTCTGGCTGATGCGCCGTATGTACATCCAGATGATCTCGCCACCACCCGCTGGCGCAGGCATGGACAATGGCGTCGCCATGGAAGCCATCATCCAGCGTCTGGAAAGAGCCCGGAACAATCAGGAGTTCCTCGAAAATCTCGACCGTTAGAAAATGAACAAGCTTCTAGACCCAATCAAAAATTTCTTTGCGCGTTTCCGTAAACCAAAAGATGCGTCTGCGCCGCGGCCCAAGGTGGACCGTTTCACGGCCATCAGTTGGGGTGTAACGTGGGTGATCGTGTTGGCTGCGCTCGGCTTCGCCTTCTGGAAGACCCAGGGCGCCAACGCGGCAGCCACCACCGTCCTGCCTACCAGCGCCCCAGACGCATCCCAGCCCAACGTGGCGCTCCCCGCCCAAATGGCCAGCGACGGCACATCCGCTATTGACCGTTCGTTGACGCTCAAGACCATCATCCCCGCCGAGCGCCCGAACTACGCCCCTATTACCTACCGCGTCTCGCGCGGCGATGCCATGATGGCTATTGCCGAAAAGTTCAAGGTCAAGTCCGAGACTATCCTGTACGTCAACACCGATCTGGGCGACAATCCGCACAGCCTGCAACCCGGTATGGAACTGACCATCCCGCCCGTGGACGGCCTGTACTATGAGTGGAAGGATGGCGACACCGTCGACGCCGTGGCCGCCAAGTTCGAAGCCGACCCCGAGGCCATCCTGACCTTCCCGGGCAACAACCTCGATCTGACCGACCCCGAGATCAAGCCCGGAACGAAGATCATGATCCCCGGCGGCAAGCGCGAACTCCGCAACTGGGAAGCCGACCTGGTCACCATGTCGCGCAGCAACAACGGCAGCACCGGCACCTCTGATTTCGGCAGCAACTCCTGCGGCGGCGGCCCCGTGGACAATTCCCTGGGCTGGCCAGCTGATAATCATAGCCTTTCGGGCAACCCCTACGGCCCGGGCCACCTCGGCATCGACATCACCGCACCCGAAGGCTCGAACGTATATGCCGCAGGCTCAGGTGTCGTCACCATGGCGCAGGGCGGCTGGAACTACGGCTACGGCAACGTGGTGCAGATCGACCACGGCAACGGCTGGGTAACGGTCTACGCCCACTTGAGCGTCATCTACGTCAGCGTCTGCCAGACCGTGGGCCAGGGCACCCAGATCGGCCTCTCGGGCAATACTGGTAACTCATTCGGCGCCCACCTGCACTTTGAGATCCGCATCGGCGGCTCGAACGTCAACCCCTACGATTACGTCCAATAAAAGAGAAAGGCCCTAAAGGTTTTTGAAACCTTTAGGGCCTTTTGTTTTCATGAACACCTCCTTCCTCCACAAAAACCTCTCCAAGCTGAATCTCGGTGGTCTGCGCTACTTCGACTCCATCGGCTCTACAAATGACGAGGCGCTGGCCTGGGCAGCCCAGGGCGCGCCTGACCTGTCCATCGTGGTGGCCGATGAGCAGACCTCGGGACGCGGCCGCGAAAAGCGCCGCTGGTTTACCCCTGCCGGGACAGCCCTGGCCTTCAGTCTGATTCTGTGTCCTCGGGCGGAGGATCTCCCTCACCTCTCGCGGACCGTCGGTCTGACCGCCGTAGCCCTGGCCGAGTCGCTGCGAAAACGTTCGCTTGCGCCGCAGATCAAGTGGCCCAACGACCTGCTGCTCGATGGGCGGAAGGTGGCGGGCATCCTGGTCGAGTCGACCTGGAGCGGCGATGCCGTCGACTACGTGGTGATCGGCATCGGCGTGAATGTAGCGCGGGAAGCCGTGCCTCCGTCCGAATTGTTACAATTTCCCGCCACCAGCCTCGAACACGCCCTGGGCGAATGCCCTGAACGCGAGGAGGTATTGTGCGACATCCTGTCGGCACTGATCGAGTGGCGACCGCGCCTGGGTTCAGAGGCCTTGCTCGAGGCCTGGGAGCGGGACCTGGCCTTTCGCGGGCAGCAGGTCGAGGTCACGGGCGCGGAGGGGCAGATCGTGGCAGGAACCCTGCTCGGCCTCGAATCCGATGGCAGCCTGCGCCTGCAAGATCAACATGGCAATCCCGTGACAGTCAGGTTTGGGGACGTGCGCCTGCGCCCGGCTGCATGATACAATCGCGTTTAGAGGTGACCCATGTTCGATAATCTGCGTGACGACTCAGAATCCAAACCCTTCTTTCAAGATGAATCGGGCGAAAGCCCATCATCCTTGCGGGCCAGCCTGCCCGAACCGCGCCGCGCTTCCTCATCCTCCAGCGGCGGGCGTATCCTCGGCATGACAGCAATCCAGCGCTTTGTCCTCTCGGTGATGCTGCTGGTGATGGTCTGTGTGCTTGGCATGATGTTCCTGCTGATCACGGGAAAGATCGGCATCTTCTTCTAATCCCTACAGAATCAAAAACGCCCGACAAAAATGTCGGGCGTTTTTTGTTTAAACCAAATATCGCAAACGAGAATCAGATCAATTGCGGCTGGGGTTCGGGGGCCTTCTCATCGCCATTGACCTCAGCGCCTGCGCGTTTGAGATCCTCGGCAGAGATGCGTGCCACGGAGGCTACACTGTCGCCTTCCTGCGGCTTGATCAGATGCACGCCCTTCGTGGCGCGGCCCGACTGCTTGACGTCTTTGATCTT
The DNA here is from genome assembly GCA_016191845.1 of Chloroflexota bacterium. Classification (GTDB taxonomy): domain Bacteria; phylum Chloroflexota; class Anaerolineae; order Anaerolineales; family Villigracilaceae; genus JACPVF01. The sequence goes on along the minus strand of JACPVF010000006.1, from coordinate 138,931 downwards.
CAGGCGCAGCACCACGCCATTGGACGTGATGATGGTCAACTGGTCGTCCTTCTGCACCACGCGTGCCGCAGCAATCCTGCCGATCTCACCCAGCGCCTTCTGATCGATGGTGGCGATACCGCCCGTGGCACGACCCTTGGCAGTGTAATCCTTAAGCGGGGTCTGCTTGCCAAAACCATTGGTCGTGACGACCAACAGCGCGCCGTCCTTCTCGACCACATCCATGCTGGTGACGGCGTCACCCTTCGCCAGGCGGATACCCTGTACGCCCGCGGCTTGACGCCCCATCGAGCGGATCTTATCTTCACCGAAGCGCAACGCCTGGCCGCCCCCAGTCACGAAGATGACCTCATCCTTGCCTGAGGTCAGGCGAGCCCAGCCGAGGGTGTCGCCGTCTTCGAGGTTCATGGCGATCAGGCCCGAGGGGCGGACGGAGGCAAACTCCTCCAACTCCACACGTTTGACCTTGCCGCGTGCGGTCGCCATCACGCAGAAACCGTGGCCCGAGAAACTCGAAACCGCGATGGCCGCTGTCACCTTCTCATTGGCATCCAACGAAAGCACATTGACCAGCGGAATGCCCTTCGCGGCGCGATCCGCGTCGGGGATCTGGTAGACCTTCTCGGAGTAGACCTTGCCCTTATCCGAGAAGAACAGCATCGTGTCGAGACTGCGGGCGGGGATGAGCATGACGACCTCGTCCTCTTCCTTGGTCGTATGACCCGTCACACCGCGACCGCCGCGGCTCTGCAGTTTGAAGGCCGTGGCCGCCACGCGCTTGATGTATCCGCGCTCGGTCAGGCTGATCAGCACGGCCTCGTCGTGGACAAGGTCTTCCTCATGCAGTTCTTCCTTGGCTTCAGTGGCAATGCGCGTGCGACGGTCATCGCCATACTTCTCGGCCATTTCGCTCAGGTCGCTCTGGATGAGCGCCAGGATTTTCTTGGGATGAGCCAGCAGGTCTTCGAGGTAGTCGATCTGTGTCTGAACCTGCTTGTGCTCCTCTTCGATCTTCCAGCGTTCCAGCGCAGCCAGACGACGCAACTGCATGTCGAGGATGGCCTGAGCCTGGAGTTCGCTCAGCTTGAAGCGGCTCATCAGGTTGGTCTTGGCCACGTCGGCGTCTTCGGCTTCGCGGATGGTCTTGATGACCGCGTCGATGTTGTTGAGCGCGATCAGCAGGCCGTCGAGGATGTGCTGGCGGGCGCGGGCTTTGGCCAGTTCGAAATTCGAGCGCCGCACGATGACGGTCTGGCGATGCTCGATGAAAATTTGCAGGGCGCGCTTGAGCGGCAGGGTGCGCGGTTCACCGTCCACCAGCGCCAACATGATCACGCCAAAGGTGGATTGCAGTGCCGTGTACTTGTAAAGCTGGTTCAAGACCTTTTTGGGCTGTGCGCCGCGTTTGAGTTCGATCACGATGCTCATACCGCGCTGGTCACTCTCATCGCGCATGTCCGAGATCTGGTCGATCTTTTCCTCGCGCGCCAGTTCGGCGATGCGCTCGATCAGGCTGGATTTGTTGACCTGGTAGGGAATCTCGGTTACCACGATCTGGTGCCGTCCGCCCTTCATCTCCTCGATGTGGGCCAGGCCGCGCATCACAATACGTCCGCGCCCCGTCCCATAGGCAGAGAGGATGCCTTCGTTGCCGATGATCATGCCACCCGTCGGGAAATCGGGACCCGGCACGAACTTCATCAACTCCTCAACCGAGACTTCGTCCATACGCTCATAATTTTCGATCAGATAATTGATCGCGCCCACCAGTTCGCGCAGGTTGTGCGGCGGGATATTGGTGGCCATGCCCACGGCGATACCCGCCGACCCGTTCAGTAGCAGGTTCGGCAGACGGGCAGGCAGCACCAGCGGCTCTTCGAGCGAATCGTCGAAGTTCGGACCAAAATCCACTGTATCTTTGTCGAGATCGGCCAGCATCTCTTCGGCCATCTTGTTGAGGCGGGCCTCGGTGTAACGCATGGCCGCGGGCGCGTCGCCGTCGATGGAGCCAAAGTTACCCTGACCGTCCACCAGGGTGTAACGCATGGAAAAGTCCTGGGCCATGCGGGCCATCGTCTCATACACCGCCGAGTCACCATGCGGGTGATACTTACCGAGCACTTCGCCCACGATACGGGCCGATTTCTTATACGAACCCGTCGAGCGGATGCCCAACTCGTCCATGGCGTACAGGATGCGGCGGTGGACAGGTTTCAGGCCGTCGCGCGCATCGGGCAGGGCGCGCGCAACGATCACGCTCATGGCGTAATCGAGGTAGGCCGAACGCATTTGTGAGTCGATGTCAACGTGTTGAACGGTGCCGATTTCCATACGCTCCTTCAGTTATACGCATAAAAAGACACGAAGACGGTGAGTTTGACTTCGTGTCCATTAGATGAAGCACACGACAAAGATAGGCTAATTATACCACCTCCATCCACTTTCCCGCTCGGCTATAATACCACCCCATGACTCAAATCACCCGCGATGATGTCCGCGCCTATTACGACCGCAACACACGCCTGTTCCTGCGCTACGGCTCCTCTGCAGAGGTTCAGACCATCCACCGCTCGCTCTGGCCGCAGGGTGTGACGCGCATCCAGCAGGCCCTGTCCGTTTCGAATGATCTGGTGCTGGAAGAGGCCCGCGCCCTGCAAGCCCGTCTCGGCCGCCTGCGCTTTGTCGACCTGGGCTGCGGCGTGGGTGCGACGCTCTTTCACGTGCTCTCGGGCCTGTCCGCTCCCGCCCAGGCCGTCGGCCTGACGCTCAGCCCCGTGCAGGCTCACATCGCCGCCGAAGCCAGGCGCGGGCTGGGTCTCTCCGCTCATCTCCTCGAAGCCGATTTCCACCACGTTCCGCTGGCAGGCGGCTTCGATCTGGTCTATTCCATCGAGGCCTTCATCCACGCCCAACAACCCGAGCAATATCTGCGCGAGGCTGCGAGGCTGCTCAATCCAGGCGGACGGCTGATCCTGCTGGATGATTTCCTAGCGACGACCGATCCGAGGGCGGATGCCTGGCTGGACGCCTATCGCACGGGCTGGTTTGTACCTCACATTCAGGCCGTGGAAACCGTCCGCGCCACCGCCCTGGACCTGGGGCTGGTTCCGCTGGCCGAGCGGAACCTCACCCCGTGGCTACGCCTGCGTGCCCTGCCCGATGGCCTAGCTCGTTTTCTCTTGAACCTTGGTAAACGGCTTCCGCAAAGGCATCCCATCGTCCCGTCCATGCTGGGTAGCATGGCCTTGCAGCAATGTCTGTTTGCCGGCTGGATCGAATATCGCTGGCTGGTCTTCGAGAAACAATAACCCACATGGGCCCCATCGTCTTTCTCACCAGTGGCACGCGCGGGGACGTGCAACCCGTCATCCCGTTAGCCCAACGCCTGCAGGGAAATGGTCAGGCCGTGCGCATCGCCGCGCCACCCGCCTTCCGGGAGTTGGTCGAATCACACGGCGTCCCCTTTACACCTGTAGATGGCAATCCGTCCGACCTGATGACCGCAAGGGACGGCGAGATTCCCCTGACCTTCGATGGCAATCCCATCCGCAGCGCGCGCTCCACCCTGAATTACCTGCGCGAAGCACAAACTGTATACACACAAATGCTCGCGAACGCCTGGAAGGCCTGCCAGGATGCATCTGCACTCGTCATCGGCCTGCCAACCATCTGGGGGGCATCCATTGCAGAGAAACTCAAGATCCCCTGCATCGGCGCTTTTTTGCAACCCCTCACCCCCACACGTGACTTTCCCTGCCCCGTGCTGCCCTCGACGCAGAGTTGGGGTGGCGCGTACAACCGATTGAGCTATCCCCTTGCAGGCCTGGCGACTTTCCTGCCGTGGCGCAAGGTCATCAACGACTGGCGTACACGCACGCTTGGACTGGAGCCTTTGCCGATCAGCGGCCCGTTACCTCGTCCTTTTGGGCGCATCGATCTCAAACTGTACGGCTTCAGCGAACAGGTCCTGCCGCGCCCACAGGATTGGGACAAGGACTCAGTCACCACAGGCTATTGGCCGTTACCCTCAAAAGCTCCGTTGGACAATGCGCTCGAGGCTTTCCTCCAGACGGGACTGCCGCCCATGTATTTCGGATTCGGCAGCCCAGGCACGTACCAGCCTGAAAAAATCTTCGAAGTCATCACACAGGTCACACACATCACCGAGTTACGCGCAGTGGTATCGTTGCCCAAAGACATGCAGGTCGGGGAAGTGCCCGCGCACATCCACCTGCTACGCGGAAACATGCCGCACGACAGGTTATTCCCTCGCCTGGCAGGCGCCGTCCATCACGGCGGCGCGGGGACGACGGGAACGGCCCTGCTGGCGGGAATCCCGTCGCTGGTGACACCTGTGGCCGTAGATCAGTTCTTTTGGGGTGCGAGAGTTTCCGCGCTGGGTGTCGGGCCAGAGCCGATTCCGCAGCGGGAGTTACAGGTGAAAAATCTGGCGGAAGGGTTGATGAAGATGAAAGAAAGGGGAATGAAAGAACGGGCGCAAGAATTGGGCGAACGATTACGGCACGAGGATGGAATAGGGCAAGCCGTTCGGGCGTTGGAAGCGCTGATCAATCGGCGGCAGGCCGAGGGTCCGCACGGGTGAAGGCCAGCAGGGCAAGCAACGCCAATCCGCTGCCGATCCAATAGGGGGCGCTGACGCCGATCCGCTCGAAGGAGAGGCCTGCCAGCGTCGGCCCGAAGATGGTCGTCAGCCCGAGCAGAGTCTGCATCCCGCCCATCAACTGGCCCTGGCGCGACTCGCCCACCCGCGCCGAAATCAGCCCCGAGAGCGATGGGATGCTTGAGCCGCTGCCCAGTGCCGCCACCGCCACCCAGGGATAGAGCGTCCATGCGATGGGAGTCAAGGCGATCCCCGCCATGCCTATTGAAAGAAAAGCCAGCCCGAAAGCCGCTAGCCGCCGCTCGCCAAGAATCGGCTGTAAGCGGGCGTAGAGGATGCCCTGCACGATCACCGCTACCACGCCCACAAAGGCGAAAAAGAAACCGTTCTGTTGAGGCGTCCAGCCGAAGCGGGCGTTGCTGAAGAGCGGGAAGTTGGTCTGCAAACCTGCAAAGGCCAGGTTGAGCAGAAAGAGGGCAATCAGCAAAACACGCAGGGCAGGCAGTTCAAACAGGGATTTGAGTTGGGCAAAGGCGTTGAAAGAGACGGGGTGTGTTGTGCGATTTTCGGGGGGCAGCGACTCGGGTAAAAAGAACAAGCCATACAATGTGTTGACGAAGGCAATCCCCGCCGCGACGAAAGCGGGGATCGACAGGCCATAGCCGCTCAGGAATCCGCTCAACACGGGACCAGCCATGACTCCCAGACCAAAGGCCGCACCGGCCAGGCTCAGTCCACGTGAACGTTCCTCAGGCGGGGTGACATCGGCGATGTAGGCGTGAGCGGTGGTCAGGTTGTTGCCTGTCAGACCGTCGAGGGTTACGGCCAGGAAGAGAAAGACCAGCGCGTTCGCCAGCCCAAACATGGCATAGGCGACTGCCGTGCCAAAGAGGCAGGCCAGCAGGATCGGCTTACGCCCAACACGGTCGGAGAGGGAGCCGAGTATGGGTCCGCTGAAGAGTTGCAGGAATGCATAAAGTGAAGCCAATGTCCCCGCAATGGCCGCGCCGCCACCTTGGCGTTGCACGAAGAACGGCAACAGCGGAATCATCATGCTGTAGCCGAGGATATCCACAAAGATGGTGACGAGGATGAAGAGTAGTGGAGGACGTTTCACGGGAGGATTTACGGCTGCGAGAGAATACCCAGTGCAAGGCGCAGGGGATGCGAACTTTTCTGCGTGGCGGATTCGAAGCGCCGGGCCAGGTCGGCGCGCACAGATTGCGGGTTGGACAGGAGGCGCATCAGCATCTCGGAGGCGCAATCGGCGCCGTCGGACTCGGGCCGCAGGATGAACTCAGCCAGGCCCATCTCGGTCATGATGCCGACGTGCTTCTGGTCGAAGGCGTACATCACCACGGGACAATTGGCTTTGAAGGACATAATGCTGCCATGCACGCGCGAGACCAGGCTGGCGCGGCAATGCGCGTACACGGCTGCGGCCAGGCGCGGGGGAATCTCTTCATCCACGATCAGGGCTTGCGCGCCGTGGCGGGCTTTTTGCATGATGCAGCGCGAAGCCTCACGGTCGTCATCAGGTGCGACAGTGTTCATCGGGACAAAGAGGGGTTGGAAACCGCGCTCCCACAAATCGTCAAGGACGGCCGCATACACATCGATCTCCTGCTGATATTGCTGGTTCGTCTTGGGTGTGTAGTGGGTCTCAGCCTCGCCGTCGGCGGGACGCAGGGTACGTGGCGTGAGCGCCACCAGCGGACGATCACCCATCCGCCAACCCGCGCGCACCAACAGGTCCAAGGCGGATTCAGCGGGCGCGGTATGCATCAGCAGGGCCGAGTCCCCGCCGAGCGACATCCGCTCGTCGGACAGGCCACAGTCTAGAAAGAGGCGGCGGGTGAACTCGTCACGATAGGTCACTCCGCTTGCGCCGTCTAGCACCCAGCCAAAGACGCGCTTCGCAAAGCGCGAGGTGACGCGCTGGCTGGAAACCGACCAGAGAAAGTACGGCACGCGGAAGAGCCACGCCAACGTAGTGAGGATTGCCATGGCCAGCACCTGCGGTGGATATTCGAAAAACGGCACCGCTCCCCCAAAGATGAACAGGTCGCATTCCGCAAAGGCACGCACCACGCGCGGGAATTCCAGACGCGTGTGGATCGCGCGGATGTCGAGGCGCGAGTCACGGGCTGCATACGAACGCACATGCGCGGGACGGGCGGTCAGGGCGGTAAATTGGGCGTCGGGGTACGTGTCTCCCAGCAAGTCAGTAATCGCAAGCAATAAGGCCTGGTCTCCAACATTCTTGCTGCCGTACCATCCACCCCACAAAATGATTTTTTTAGGACTCATTGTTTCTGGCATTCCCCGATAACTTTTGTAAAGATACTTTCATAACGATCCACGATACGGACCAGGTCAAAGCGATGAGCGATCTTCAGGCTGGCGTTGCGGGCGCGCAGCAGAGCGGACTCGTCCGAAAGGAGGGAACGCAGACTGAACACGAAGCCATCCAGGTCTGCAGGTTCGTGCAGGAAACCGTTGCCGCCCTGCTCAACCAGGTCGATCAGCCCGCCCACACGACTGGCTACGATGGCGTGCCCCGAAAGCAGGGCCTGCAGCCCGACCATCGGGATGCCCTCCGAAAGCGACGGCATGAGCAGGATGTCACTCTGCGCGAAGTAGACATGCACCTGCTCGGGCAGGATCCAGCCTGTCAACGTGACCCGTTCATGCAGACCAAGCCGCTCGATCTCGCGGCGGGTCTCATCCATCAAGACGCCGTCGCCGATCATCACGGCCTGCCAGGGCAGGTCGGCGACGCGGGCCAGGATATTTACCAATTGGATGGGATTCTTTTGCGGGACGAATCGTCCCGCGAAAACGATCTGCGGTGGATGATGAACAGCGGTCAGCGTCTCGGAGAAATCCGCGCTCAATTCGATCCCGTTCGGGATGACCTCGATCTCGACGGGATAGTGGGCCAACGCCAGACGGCGGGTGTGCTCGCTAATGGCGGTCACCTGCGCGGCGTCGCGCCAGATGCGCGGCGTGAACGGGTACACCCAACGGAACCAGGAATCGGTCTTTTCGGGGACGCCACCGGGCACATCCCCCAGATGTGCGGTCAATACGTAGGGCACGCCCGTCAGCTTCGACAGGATCCAAGTCAGTACCCCGGCGGGCACGGCAAAGTGGACGTGTATCAACTGGGGCTTCCAGGTGAGGATCTGCCATAAGCCCGTCAGCAGGCCAACGATGAGGTATCCACCCATGGCCAGTAGGTCAGCAGCAAATTGTTTGGATCTGAAGGAGGAAATGCGGATGACCTTTACCCCGTCCGTTGGGTCATCGACTTCAAGACTTCTGTGATGAGGCGCAATCACCCTGACCTCATGCCCACGTTTGACCAACGCACGCGCCAAGTCTTGGGCAACGCGTCCGCCGCCGCCGCCGATGGGTGGGTACTCGTGAATCAGGGTCAGGATTCGCATAGGCCGTTGGATCTCAAAGATCAGGGCAATCTATCATTACCCGCTTGATTCTAATGGATAAATACAGAAAAGGGGTTCTGTCATGGGGTGACAGGCGTTGTGCCTGATTCCCACAAGATCGTATGGCCGTCATACCCTGCGATTCGGCCCACTTTTTCCTCCAAGGAATCGGGCGGCAGGTCGAAATCGGGTGGCAGGAATTGGATATCGAAGACAGAATTCAGCGGGTCACTGGACAACTCGATGCGGTCTACGATCGAGCAGATTTTCAGGTCGAAGATCAGCACGTTGTTGCTGCTGCCCAAGGCCAAACGGCCATCGGGCAATTCGAGCAGGCCGCGCAGGAAGCGTTCGCTGACTTTGGTGTTGGAAAGCACCTGTCCATCGAGGCGAAAGTGGACCACCTCGCCGTGCGACGTATTAAGATAGGCTGCCGTCCCATCCGAGAGGAAGCGGATGGAGTGGCTGGGATTTTGAGCTGTGGGCAGGATCAGGTGCGTGCGCCAATCCCCTTCCGCGCCGAGGCTGACAATGGCCGACTTTCCCTTGGCAGGCTGGACGACCAGATCACTGAGCATCTTCTTATCGCGGTGGAGCAGGCGGCGAACGCCACGGTTCAGGGCGAGGAACAGATTCCATACCTTGAGCTTCAGCATCACGGTTTTGATGTTCATCAGAAAACCAAAATAATCACCCACCAACAGTCCCAGGGACATAAGCAACCGACCGTCTGGCATCTGGCAGATGCCGTTGAGGTGGGTACGGTCATACACGTCGAGGTTAAAGTAGGTACGCAGGCGGAAATCTTTTTTACCTGCTACCAGGTCCTTCAGGCGCACCACCTGCCGCAGCGGTCCACCCAGGCGGCGCATCAGGGGTTTCTGGGTACGCATGTAGATTAGCGGGTCCAATTCCCCGTCCAGCTTGAAGCGAGCCAGCACATCGTTGGCGGTCGAGGTGACCCAGATCCCGTCCTCAGCGTAGCAGATCTCATGAATGGATGAGACCGAAGGATGGGTGAAGGCCCGCAACAGATTCCAATGACAATCAAAGAAGAGGATCGAGGAATAGTTGGAAAGGGCCACCTCCCCGTTCCGGAATCCCATACCGCGGATACCGCGCATGCCGCCACGCGGATTGGTATCGTGCACACGGTAGGGTGCTTCCACACCTGCCGATCTCTTCAGGACCGTGCGATTCTCCAGGTCCACAACATACAGCCAGCCTGAAATGGCGCTATTGAGCACTTCGCGATGATTGGTGGAAATGAGCAATCGTGTCATTTTTCTGTAGACCTTTGCAATGAAGATATCCTGAGATACGTCCCACAGGAAGTGCGGAACTCCACTGATGCCCGATGATACCCGAAAAAGACAGCGAAAGCTCAGGCAGGACGCCTGAACCGCTCGACCAGGAAGGTACCCAACTCCAATAGTCCGCCAAAAAGGCTGACAATCACACTGCGGGCATAGACCAGCAGGGAAAAGGCTGCGGCCTGGTCTGCAGGGATACCCAGCCCCGCCATGATGACCACCGTACTAACCTCGCGCAAGCCAAACCCACCTGCCAAGGTAAAGGGTGTCAGCGCAGCCAGGAACAACAACGAGCGCATCCAGCCTAAATCCACAACCGTGATGGAGATATGCACCGACATGGCGATCAACACAAAAGCCAACAGAGCGACCAGTTCGCCTAAAATAGCGGTGCTGGTCAGGATCAGAACTTCTGAGACAGTAAAAGAACGGTACATCTGCAGGGAAGTAAACAGTTTTGAGATCAGGCGGAACCCTCTGGCCACCCAAGGGCGATGACTGGCCTCCGCGCGCTGTGCCGCCCAAGCTGCAATGGAACCACTGATTACAAGCACAATCCACAACAAGGCCAGAAAGACAGCCAGATATCCCAACAGAGCGGGCAGATTAAGCATGTCCTGATTGAGAGCCGATATACCCCAGAACAGACCGACCGCGATAGCCACGATGATATCGAGCACACGGTTGGCAGCAATAGCCATTAATCCCTCGGTCCCCTTGCCGCCGTTGGATAGTTTCTGCCAACGGATGAGCGTCCCCAGGCTGGAGACAGGCGAGAAAAACGAATAAAACCGTATACTGAGGTTAAGCAGGAACAATTGGTGAACTGAATGCGCAATACCCTGTTTCTTGGTCAGCACCCATAACTCTATGGACGTGATATAGATTGCCGCCATACTGATAAGCAGGGTCCACAACAACGGAATCAGGTTTACCGTTTTGAGTACGTCCAGGATTTGGTTGAGGGGGACAAAGTAAAAAAAGCCCGCCAGCAGCGCCAGGATCAGCACCAGTTTCAGGCCATTCCAAACCTTTTTTTGATTAATCAATTCCCAAATTCGTTTCATAGTATCAAAAAAAATTGCCCGCTTTGAAGCGGGCAAGTGTGCCGAAGGTGGGACTTGAACCCACATGAGGGAACCCTCACTACGCCCTGAACGTAGCGCGTCTGCCAATTCCGCCACTTCGGCTTGAGTGCCTGCCTATTTTATCTCAAATGCTTTTTTTGTCAACCTTGGATTAAATCGAGACAATTTTCACACACATTCGACATGGTCCGAAAACATGTGGGAAATAGAATGAGAAACATGGGAACCAAAACGCCCCCGTGCTCGTCCTCGCTATATTCCTTTCAGAACTGTATGCTAAATACATTACAGTACTGATAGGGGAGCAACCATTTTACTTAAATCTCGTTAAACTGTTCATAGAAGAAAGGAGGACCCAATGATGATCGTAGTGGCCCTAATCGCACTCCTGCTCATCGGTCTGTTGGCTGGAACCAATCTGGTTGTATCCCAGTACAATGCAGACGAACTGAGCAACATGGGTATTGAGACCAAATGAGTGATACCCATGATCTTCCCTAGCCCGGCGCGCACCTTACGGCGTCGGGCATTTTTATTGACAACTTTATCTACCGACCGTTCGGTAGATTTTATTTTTTTGGGATATAATACAAAAAAACCGACAGGAGCCGCGCATGGACTTCTCCCTTTCCCCTGAACATCAAATGGTTCAAAAGATGGTGCGCGATTTCGCCCAAAAAGAAATCGCGCCCGTCATCAAGGAGCATGACCGCAAACAGGAGCCGATCCCATTTGCGCTCAAACGCATGGGCGAACTGGGCATCCTCGGCATCTGCCTGCCCGTCCGTTACGGCGGCCAGGGCATGGACTACATCAGCCTGGGCCTGGCCTGCGAGGAGCTCGAAGCGGTGGATACGTCGCTGCGGGTGGCCATGTCGGTGCATACGGGGTTATGTTCGCTGAATCTCTTCCAGTGGGGAACCGAAGAACAGAAGCAAAAATTCCTTGTCCCGCTCGCAAAGGGCGAAAAGATCGGCTGCGGCGCTTTCACGGAATCAGGCATGGGGTCGGATGTGGCCGCCATGACGACATCCGCCAAACGCGACGGGGATTTTTACATCCTGAACGGCGAGAAGATGTGGATCTCGCTCGCCTCCAAAGCGGACCTAGCGATGGTCACCGTTAAAACGAACCCCTCAGCGCGAAAGGCCTCAGACGGGCTGTCCGCGTTCATCGTGGACCTGCACAGCGAAGGCGTGAAGACGGGTGACCTGCACGGCAAGCTGGGCGTGCGCGCGGGCTCTACAGGCTGGATCTCGTTCACGGATGTGAAGGTGCCTGTTGCCAATCGCATCGGCGAGGAAGGCGAAGGCTTTAAGATCACCATGTCTGGCTTCGACCACGGACGTTACACCGTGGCCTCGGGTGCGACGGGCATCATCCGCGCCTGCCTGGAAGCCAGCGTGAAGTATGCCAAGACGCGCAAGACCTTCGGCAAGCCCATCGCGGAGCACCAGCTCATTCAGGAAAAGATCGCCAAAATGGCGCAAGATTACGAGATCGCGCGCCTGCTGTATTCGCAGGTCGGCTGGCTGAAGAACGAAGGCAAACGCCCCACGCGTGAGACCTCGTACGCCAAGAAGTTCGCCACCGAGGCCTCGTTCAACGCTGCGGCGGAAGCGATCCAGATCCACGGCGCATACGGCTTCAGCGACGAGTACGACGTGGAGCGCTATCTGCGCAACTCGAAGGGCGCCATCATCTACGAAGGCAGCTCCGAGATCCAGTCGTTGATCCAGGCAGGCTACGCTCTCGGCGAGCGGACCGACAAGCCGCTGCGCTGCGAGTTGCCTGCGTACGAGGAAAGTGTGTGGCAAAGTTAGCAAGTTCCAGGTTGGCAGGTTGCAAGTTTGAACGTTCCAACCTGCCAACCTTCAAACCCTGAGCCCTAACCGATAACTTTATGACAACTTCCGTCCCCTTCAGCTTCGTGCTTGTCTTCCTGCTGTTCAGCCTGATGTTCTTCCTGAACTCATACAAGCTCTGGTTCCGAACGGACCAGTATTACGAGGAACTCTACCAGAGCCTGTCCAGGCCGAATTCGCCCTATCCGTTCAGGGATTTCTTCCTCAAAGGACTGCAAAACAAGAAGCAATGGGTGCTGCGACAGAAGCTCTTCAGCGCGCTGGGACTGGCGGCTGTGCTAGCAGCGGATGTGTTCGTAGTTATGATGTGGCTGAACGGGTAAATCGAGAAAACTCTTGAAAACGTTCTTTGGCCCTGCCAGGATCATTTTTGTAACGCTTTTATTTTTAGCTATTTTCTTTCTACTTGTTGCTGGAATATCACTTGTCGGTGGTCTGTCTTTTTATGGTTCTTCTACAAGAAACAATGCCGAAATCATCATTGAAGCTCTTGGAAAATTCAAATATAGTGAAGGCCAGTACCCTGAAACGCTCGACGAATTGGTTTCCAGCAATTATTTGAGAAAAATACCCAGTGCAGGTTGGAAGAAAGAATTCGATTACTATTTATTAAAAGAAAGCCAAAGATATATTTTGTCATACAGAGACTTTACTGGTTATTCATTCTGCTACGATTCAGCGACCCAGAAATGGGGTCCAAATGAGTTCTACTGGTGTCAGAGCGAATAAGTTTCCTGTTTGATAACGAATTATGAAAACGGTATCCAAACATCCGATAAGATGTGCCACAAAGGAGGATCGTCTTGAAAATCATCGCCTGTATCAAGCAAGTGCCTGACTCGGAAGCGAAGGTCAAGGCCGAGAACGGACAAGTATCGTGGGGGGACGCGCCGCTGGTGATCAACCCGTTCGACGAGTATGCCGTCGAAGGCGCGCTTCAGCAGAAGGAGGCCACCGACGGCACGGTCACGGCCTTGTGCATCGGGCCTGAGTCGGCCAAGGAAGCGCTCAAGCACGCACTGGCCATGGGCGCCGATGAGGCGGTCCTCGTCTCTGATCCCGCGCTGGATGGTCTGGATACGCTGGGCGCGGCACGCGTCCTGGCGGCTGCCATCCAGAAGATCGGCGGCGCAGACATGGTCGTCTTCGGCCGTCAGACCCTCGACAACGGCGCAGGCCTGACCCCCGCGCAGACCGCTCGCGTCCTCGCGTGGCCGATGCTTGGGCTGGCAGGCCAGATCAAGGTCCAGGATGGGAACGTCACGGTCGAGCGCGTCATCGAGGAAGGCCGTCAAACCGTCAGCGCCAAACTGCCCGCCGTGTTGAGCGTCGTGCAGAGCATCGGCGAACCGCGTTACCCGTCGTTCATGGGCATCCGCAAAGCCTCGAAGGCCACCATCCCCGTTTGGACGCTGGCCGACCTGGGCATCGCCGCTCCCGCCGCCGTGGTGACACGCGCCGAGCTGATGAACCCGCCCAGCCGCGAGACGACGGTCGAGATCATCACGGGCGAAAGCCCCGCAGAGATCGCCGACAAACTGGCCGACAAGATCCTGGCGGAGAAGGTGCTATGAAAACTTTTGTCTACATCGACCATTTCAAGGGCGCGGTCCAGCCTGCTTCGTGGGAGGCGCTCGGCCTGGCCAAAAGCTTCGGCAGCACCGTCGCGCTGGTGTTCGGCTCGGGTGTGGAGTCGATCGCGCAGTCGGCGTTCGAGGCTGGTGCGGATGAGGTTCTGCTGGTGGATGATCCCGCCCTGTTGGATTATCGCGCCGAGCCGTTTGCCTCCACCCTTTCGGCGCTGGCTCACGCAGCGACCCCTGACCTGATCCTGTTCCCGACGACCGCCCGCACCCGTGAGCTGGCCGCCATGTCCGCCGTGGACCTGGGCACAGGCGTGCTGACCGACGTCATCGCGCTGGAAGCGGACGGTGACAACCTGGTCGCCACGCGCCCGATCTACGAAGGCAAGGTGCTGGAGAAATCCGTTTGCTCGAGCAAGCCTGTGATGGCTACCCTGCGCGCACGCGCCTTCCCCAAACCCGCCGCCGAGGCAGGACGCACAGGCACGTTGACCAAGGCTGAGGCGAAAGCCGAGTCTCTGACCAACGTGGAAGGCTACGCCGTAGCCGAGAACGTCGTCAACCTGACCGACGCGGGCGTGATCGTCTCGGGCGGGCGCGGCGTGTCAAACAACCCATCGCTCGGCCTGGACGAGATGGCCACCGCGCACAAAGGCTTCGAGTTGGTTGGTGAGTTGGCCTCCGTGTTGGACGGTGCGGTCGGCGCTTCGCGCGCAGCCGTCGACGCGGGTTACATCCCCTACTCCAACCAGGTCGGCCAGACGGGCAAAGTCGTCAGCCCCGATCTGTACATCGCGGCGGGCATCTCGGGCGCGATCCAGCATCTGGTGGGCATGCGCAACGCCAAGCTGATCGTGGCCATCAACAAGGACGCTGACGCCCCGATCTTCACCCAGGCGCGCTACGGCGTGGTCGGTGATCTGTTCGCGATCCTGCCTGCCTTGACTGAGGCGTTCAAGAAAAAATTGGGGAAGTAGAAAATAGAGAGTAGAAAGTAGAGAGTAATAAAAGACCTCCCGACCAGGAATGGCGGGAGGTCTTTCGTCCTGAGCGGAGCCGCGCTCTCTGCGGCACAGTCGAAGGACGGGATTCTAAAAGTACACATTTTCTCCACCTTTACCACACCTTCACAAAACATGCGGAAATTAATATTGTCTCTGTAAACAACGCAAAGGAGACAACCATGAATTCCAAAACTCGCAACAAAATTATCACTGACCTCATCGTGGCTGCTGCCACTGTCACTCTGCTCTCGGAGAAACTGACGGGTACCGCCATCCACGAATGGCTGGGTGTCGCTGCTCTGGCCGCCGTCCTCACCCACCTGCTGCTCAGCTTCGACTGGTTCGCCGCGGTCACCAAGCGCTTCTTCCAGAAGCAATCGTTGCAGACCCGTCTGAACTACCTCTTCAGCGCCCTGCTGTTCATCGCCATGACGGTCGCGTTCTACTCGGGACTGATGATCTCGAAGGTGGCCCTGCCCACGCTGGGACTGTCCATCACGGGCGGCATGGGCTGGAAGAGCCTGCACAGCCTGTCATCTGACGCCACCCTGTTCATCGTCGGCCTGCACCTGGCCGTCAACTGGAAATGGGTCATGCGCCACATGCTTCAGCCCATCGGCAATCTCCTCCACCACCGCCAGCCTCAGTCACTGCAGCCGCAGGCCATGCCCGTCAAGATCAACGAAAGGTAATCTCATGAAATCGACATTCTCTACACTCGGACGTATCCTGATCATCCTGGTCATCGCAAGCATTGTCATTGCAGGCTTCTCGCTGACCGTTTCCAGCAACACGTCAAATGGGGACCAGCCCAACGGTCAATTCAGCGCAGGCAATCCGCCCACAGGAATGGAACGGCCCGAAGGCGGCGACCATGACGGCGGCGGAGGCGGCGCCTTCGGTCTGCTCGAACTGGTCAAGAACATCGGCGTGATCGGTGTGATGATTAATCTCTTCTACCAGCTTCTGAAATGGATCGATCGCCGTAAGCGCTTTATCCCACAACAGGCTTGACGTAAAAAGAGCCAGTCGTTTGACTGGCTCTTTTTGATTCATCAAAATCATTCCCCAGAGGGTTGAATTTTCTAAAAATTAGCTTCAAAATCCTAAAATATCCTTCTGGAATCTTGACAAAGTTAAATTAATATTTATAATAATTAAAAATACAGGAAGATGATTTTGAGATTATTGAGGCTGCCATGAAAAATCCTGAGCAATCCGTCCCCCAGCACTGGGCCATTCGCTTCTTTACCATCTGGACAGGCCAGGCTTTCTCTTTGTTTGGCTCCGCCCTGGTGCAGTTCGCCCTGATCTGGTGGCTGACCGAAAAGACAGGTTCCGCCGTGGTGCTGACCATGGCCACCCTGGTCGGTATGTTGCCCCAGGTCGTACTGGGGCCCTTCGCCGGCGCCGTGGTGGATCGCGGAAACCGCCGCCTGATCATGATGCTGGCCGACGGTTCGATCGCAGCCTTCACATTGCTGCTGGCCTGGCTGTTCGCCACGGGACAGGCGCAGGTCTGGCACGTGTACGTCATCCTTGCCATCCGGGCGTTGGGCGGTGCATTCCACTTCCCCGCCATGTCCGCCTCCACGCCGTTGATGGTCCCCGAGAAACATCTGACCCGCATCAGCGGCATGAACCAGACCCTGCAGGGCCTGATGGCCATGATCGCCCCGCCTGCGGGCGCCATGCTGATTGGGGTGCTGTCCACCCAGGGTGTGCTGATGATCGACGTGGTCACCGCCGCCATTGCCATTCTGCCGTTATTCTTCTTCAATATCCCACAGCCCGAACGTCAGGCACGCGAAGCCCACGAGGAAAAGCCCAGCCTGTTCAGCGACGTGCGTGAGGGTTTCCGTTATGTGCGCAGCTGGCCCGGGCTGATGGCCATCCTGGGCATGGCTTTCTTCCTCAATTTCCTGCTCACCCCCACAGGCTCGCTCATGCCGCTGCTCATCACCAAGCACTTCGGAAAGGGCGCGTTGGAGTTCGGCCTGATGGACTCGGTCTCCGGGCTGGGTATGATCATCGGCGGGCTGACCCTGAGCATTTGGGGCGGCTTCAAGAAACGGGTCGTCACCTCCCTGACCGGCATCGTCGGCATCGGCGCGGGCGTGATGTTGAGTGGCGCGGCCCCGGCCGGGTTGTTCTGGCTGGCCGTGGTTGGCTCGGCGCTGAGCAGTTTCATGTCCCCCATCACCAATGGCCCGCTGGGCGCCATCCTGCAGGCCAACGTCCGCCCGGACATGCAGGGACGCGTCATGGCCCTGGTCAACAGCGTGGCCACCGCCATGACCCCACTCGGCCTGATGATCGCCGGGCCGTTCTCGGACTTGTTCGGCATCCGCGCCTGGTATTGGGTGGCAGGACTGCTGACCATCCTGATGGGGCTGGCCGGCTTCTTCCTCCCCGCCGTGATGAACGTGGAAAACAACCGCGAAGGCGCGGCAGACCTCCCTGTGCAGGCCGCGCTGACTTCCGCTGATTGAGTCTCCTCACAACAGATCAGGCCCGAAGTCCACTTTCTGGACTTCGGGCCTGATTCCGTTTAACAAGGGAACCGCGTCTAATCGTCGTGCTCGCGGCCGTCGGCATGACAGCGCACACAGTCCTGGAAGTCGGAGATACCCTCTTCGCGGTGCTTGCTGGCGATTTCTGCTTCATTATGCTCATGGCAGCCGTAACATGTGTACGCGTTATAACTGACCGGGTGACAGGTGGTACAGGAGACCTGTCCGCTCTCTCCATGATTGAGCGGGAAGGTATGCTTCCCATTGAACGAAGCAGGCTTCCAGGCATTGGTGCTGTGACAGGCGGCGCAGTCGGTGCCGAATTGGCCCATATGCTGTGTGGGTTCCGCATGGCATGAAACACATGTGGATGCCAGGCCCTTGAACTGTCCGTTCGTGTGGCACTGCTCGCACTTGACGTTGACATGCGCACCCGTCAGCGGGAAGTTGGAGCGGCTGTGGTCGAAGGTGGCGTCGTCCCAGCGGGAGGGATTATGGCAGGCGGCGCAATCCGTACCGAATTGACCGCCGTGCTCATCATCCACGCGATGGCAGGAATAACAATCTGTCGGGGCCTTGGGGAAATCAGCCAGGGAACGCGCATCCGTGTGGCACTTGGCACAGGCTACGCCGGCATGGCCGCCCTCGGTCTTGAAGGAGAAACCCGCATGGCTGAATGCCTTGCCGAAACGGTCCACGCCATCGTGACAATCGAGACAGGCTGTCCCATACGAAATGGTGTGGGCCTGGGAGAAGACCGAGTCCATTTGGCGGTGACAATCCTCGCAGGTCGAGGCGGTGAAAGCCGTGATATCGCCCGGGTGACAGTCCGCACAGGTGAAGGGTTGACCCGCCGACGTGCGCGGATGGGCCGCCAGCGAGAAACCCAGCGCTTCGTGCGGGAAGGCGTTCGAGCCCAGTTCGGTCAGCGCAGCGGTGGAACCACGGTGATCGGGATGACAATCGCGGCAGGCCAGCGCAGGACTCTTCTTTGTGATCGAGCCATGCAGCTTGGCCACGTCCATCATCTGCGCAGCGATCTCGGTGTGGCAGGTCACGCAGTGGTCGGCCATGTGGTCAGACGGGCGCAGTCCCGCATGGCAGGCCGAACAATCGCGGATCTGCGCATGGGAGGTTACACCGCCCAGGGTTTCCTCGCCTGCCTGGGCATTCAATGGCCCCGGCGAGAACATTTGGTTCCCATTGAAAAAGGCGAAGCCCAGGATCGCAGCAATGGTCACCAGGGCGGCGACAATGCCCGTGCTTGTGAGGCAGCCAAGTCGGTTGTTTTGCATGGCAGCCCCCTATCGCAGGAACGTGGCGTAATATAACGCCGCGCCGATATGCACGAACGCCGACAGGAACAAGGCCATGCCGATCGGGATGTGGATCGTGTGCCAGAGCGCCATCAGCCGCCGCGCCTGACGCAGGGCCGCCTCCGAAAGCGAACCCTCGATCTCCAGCCCGTCCAGCGTGCGCGGGATGCGGGTGTAGATGTAGCGCCCGATGAAGCCGCTGACCACGATGATGACCGTCAGCAGCGTGGTGGCGCCCGCCAGCCCGTTGAACTTCCACGAGGTGTGCAGCAGCACTATGAAGGGTCCCACCAGCCCGGTGTAGATGTGAAATTGCAGCCAGGACGACATCCTGCCCCAGCGCGCGCTGCGGCTGCGTTTGCGCAGGCTATACAACACCTCGGTCATCAGCATCAAGATGAAACCGAAGATTCCCAACGCATGACCGAAGAACTCCCCCGCGGCGGGAATCTGGCGGGTGAAGAAGACCACGGCCGCATACAGGCCCGTGATCAACACTCCCGTCAGGAACGCCGCCCATAATTCGCGATTTCCTCGAAGCATTCTGCATTCTCCACTTGCGGTTTTGTTCACTCACAAAGCGATTTGTTTCCGCCACTCCATCCAATACGCGGCGATCAGGTCGGCGATGGGCGCATCGGGAGCCAGCAGCTTGTCGCGGATGGACGAGATATCGGCACCGCCCGCCACCATCTTTTGCAGCGGCCAGGACAGGGTTTGATCGCCCATCAACACTGCACCGACCAGGGTCTGCTCGCCCACCAACAGGCGCATATGATTGACGTCGAAGCCGCTCTGCGCCACGAGCGCGTGCGGCAGGTCGCGCCAGGTCTCGCTGTCGCCGCGAGCAATGCCGAACACATCCTCATCGAGGCCATGCCCCACTGCGCCGATGATGGTGGTGGTCAACCCGGCCAGCCGTGTGACGTTGAACGGCGCGGACTTCAGGTAGGCCGTCCTGCGTCCCGCCATGTTCAACCCTGCGGCATGACCCTGCTCCCGTGCGGGATTCCACAGGCTGTCCAGCACCGCCCGCCCCGAGAGCGGGTCGAAGGCCTGGGCCACGTCGCCCGCAGCGAAGATATCGGGATCATTGGTCTGTAAATGCTCATCCACCAGGATGCCCCGCTCGAAATCGAGACCCGCCTCGGTCACCAGTTCCATGCGCGGACGGATGCCGATGGCATAGGCCAGCAGGTCGCAACGGATCGTCTGCCCATCCTTCAGACGGACGCCCGCCACCTTCCCCCCTTTGCCAAGAATCTCAGCCAGGTCGGCATGATGACGCAGGCTCACGCCCTCCTCCGCCAGCCGCTTCTCCACGATCTGTGATTCGTGCGGATCGAGCACGTTGCCCCAATACCGGTCGCCGCGCAGCAGGTAAATGACCTTCATGCCGCGCGCCAGCAGGCCCTCGGTCAGTTCGAGGGCCGTGATACCTCCACCGACCACCACGGCCGTCCGCCCGCGCCTGGCCTGGCTAAGGATGGAGCGGGCATCGTTCATGTGATCCAGTTTGACCACCCCTTGCAGGTTTGCGCCCGTCACTTGCAACGGCACAGCCTGTGCACCAACGGCGATCAGCAGCTTGTCGTAGGTCAGGCGCGATTTGCCTCCATCCAGTTCGAGGGCGTGCTCTGCGCGCAGGATGCGCGTAACGCACGCGTTGAGAAAGGTCAGCTTCAGTTTTCTGGCATCCTCGCGGGAACGCAGGTAGAGCGCCTTGTCGGGCAGTTCCCCCGTCAGATAATAGGCCAGCCCGGGGCGGGAATAATATCCGTGCGGGTCCTCGCTGACCATCACGATCTCGCCCGCCCCATCCACCGAACGGATGGCCTCCGCGGCGGACATGCCTGCCACGCCCGAGCCGATGATGACGTACCTCATGCGTCCCTCCCCTCGAACAGGTCAGTCTGGGCGAAGCGCAACACCCCGCGCGGACAGCGCGCCACGCATTCGCCACAGGTCAGGCACTCGCTGTGTTTGACGGGTTCGTTGCGCCAGGCATGGGCGCGCACGTCGATGCCGATGGGACAGTTGTAGGAGCAAATCCCGCACTGTACGCAGCGGGACGGCTCAGGCACCACCTGTCCCGAGGTCAACACCGTGCGTCGTTTTGTATCGCTCTTAAATGGATTAATGAAAGACACCTGCGCCTCCGAAGAAGTAGTCGCCCACCACGAATAAAAGTTATGGCTCGTTTGGAAAATTATAGACCCGTTTCCCCAACTGGGAGTTTACAAAATAAAAACAGGGCTGTCTCACGACAACCCTGTCTGTTCGCAAAACCTTGCAGTCTTACGAGAGCGGAACCACGTTGGCGGCCTGCAGACCCTTGGGGCCATCCTCGACGGAGAACTCCACCTTCTGCTCAGCTTCCAACTTGCGGTAGCCATCGGTCTGGATCGCGGTGTAATGGACGAAAACATCCTCGCCGCCCTCGCGCCCAATGAAGCCGTAGCCCTTGGTCGCATTGAACCATTTGACGGTTCCAACGAAACGTTCTGACATCTTGCTTTTCTCCTGCTGGAAAATAAAATTCGCCCGGGCACTCGCACGTTCACAGGTGCTCGGGCACGACGGAGGCAAGGTTATCATGCCTAAAAAGTCATGTCAAGTCCGAATTTAAGCTTCTTGCGGAGGGTGGCATAGCGGGATGTGAGATGCACCCACGGCGGTGACCAGCGCGTCTGCGGGGCGCCCCGGCGGATGACCTGCCGCAGCCCGTCTGGGCCCTCGAACGGCTCCAGCACGAGGACGGACCGCCCCAACTCGAAGGCGGCGTGCGCGTCCGAGCCGACGGTGCCCGCGACATCGTGCGCCTCGGCAAACTCCCGCGCCTTGCGGTTGTGAACGGGATTCATGCAGCGTGAGTTGAATACTTCGATGGCGTCCACCAGCGGCAGGATCTCCATCAGTTGAGGCTCCGTCCAGCCGTGACGCTGCAGGTCGTATGGATGCGAGACGCTGATGAAGGCTCCCTGCTCACGCAGGCGGCGGATGGTCTCCTGCGGCGCCAGGAAGGGAGGCACCTCCTCGGTCACGAAGGCGGCCAGGATCTCGCCCTGGGTGGTGAGAATCTCCTCTCCCACGATGACCAACTCAGGGTCCAGGACCTGGGCCGCACGCGCACCCGCGATGGTGTTGTGGTCCGTCACGATGACGTGGTCCAATCCCTTGCGGCGCGCCGTCGCCACCAGGTCGGCGGGACGGGTGAGCGAATCTTTCGAGGCGATGGTATGGCAGTGAAATTCGACAGAAATAGACATTTGTCACCCGGAGAAATGCTTGACAAGGCTGTTTTCGCCAGTATATACTGATTCTGTCACATTTGGGTCGTGTCGCATCTTTTTCAGGGTCGTCATGGAAACCGCCAGTCCATGGACAAAGTAAATCACGTCCTCGGCTTGTTGGGCCTCGCGGCCATCCTGGGGTATCCGCTTGTGTTCGTGGTGCGGGATCCAGCCAGAAAGAAACACAACACCCTGCAACAAACCATCATCCTGGGGGCCGTGGCGACCAGGAACCAGGATGGCGCGCACTGGGTCGGAGGGGACTAGTTCGCGTCGGGCCAAAGCACGAAAAATCTCACCCCAAGTAGTTACATAAAGTTCGAGTACGAGACCCTGGAAGGCGTCCAGCTGATTGCCAAGGGCGGGACGGAGCTATCATGCAGTCAGGATATGGGTAGGATACAGCTACCATACAGCCAAGATATGGCTAGGTTACAGCTAGCATACAGCTACATAAAAGGAGGATAGGCAGGATGGCGAAAATCCGCAAGAATATGGTTGTGCAGGGGTTGAGCGGGCTATTGGGGGACCAACTGATGTTCCGCAGGCTGCGGGATGGCCGAACCATCGTATGTACAAAGCCCGATTTCAGCAGGCGCGTGCTCAGTCAGGACCAGAAGGCGCATCACACCAAATTCAAGCAGGCGGCAGCCTACGCCCGTCACGCTGCGCAAGCCGAACCGCTATACGCAAAACTGGCGGCAGGCACGATGAAGACCGCCTATAACGTGGCGCTGGCTGATTTCTTCCACCCGCCCGTGATCCATCGCGTGGAATGGATCGGACCTGTCGTGCAAATCCACGCCACGGATGACGTAAGGGTGGCGGGCGTGCGGGTGACGATCCTGGATGAAGCAGGGCATGTGGTGGAACAAGGCGAGGCGATCCAGGCAGGGGGAGAAACCTGGCAATATCAGGCGCAACAGGCAGGGAGCATCCTGGTGGAGGCCTGGGACCTGGCAGGAAATGTGACAAGGGAGGAATGGAAGAGCGGAAAATAGGCCAAGCAGGAACGCTTGCACTAATTCGTGGACAGAAGCCGTGATGGGCTTTAATGCGTCAATTCATGGGATGTGTATAATGAATTAAACATCAAAAGTCTCTTTGTGCGTGTTGACAGGCTTAGGAGAGACCATGGCCACCAGGACCCGCCAAAATCCAGACTCCGCGCCCAGGAAGAGCATGGGGAAAAAGCCTGTTGTCAGCGTGAGATCTTTTTCCCCCAGAGAGGAAAACATCTCCGTACAAACCTTCGAAGACCAGGCCACAGATCGGGACAGGCTTGGCTTCGAGCCGTATGTAAAGGCCATTGCCAAGTTCCTAACCAACCCAGACACCAAGCCGCCCCTGGTGTTATCCATCGAGGGGGAATGGGGCAGCGGGAAAACCTCGTTCATGCTGCAATTGAAAAGACAGTTGGCAGGTTATCCCCTCATCTGGTTCGATCCCTGGCACTACGACAAGGAAGAAGAGTTATGGGCGGTTTTTGCATCCCGTTTCATCGACGGGATCATCCATAGCGCGCCCCCTGGACAGCGTGTCATCGGCCATGCCAAACGCTTCCTTCGAAGGTATCAATGGAGGGAGGGCTGGCTCGACCTGACCCTCAAAACCATTGTATGGGTGGGACTGCTGATCCTGGTCATTGTGATGGGCCGATACGCCTATATGCTGGGCAACCAATGGATCCAGGACCTTTATCAATTTGCAAGCTCCAAGGATTTCGACCCTCTGAAGCTCTTCCTGGAAAGCGGGATCGAACTGGGCGGGGTTGCAGGCTTCACCATCCTCCTGGCTTACGTTCTGGGCAAGATCCTGCCTCTGATCGAAGATCCGCTCAAGGTGGATCTACGGAAGTATATTTCCTCCACCAATTATGAAGAACGGGTTCCCTTCATCAGTAAATTCCACAGAGACTTCAAGGAAATCCTCGATATCTATGTCGGGCAGAAAAAGGTCTTTGTGTTCGTGGACGATCTCGACCGCTGCGAGGTGCCCAAGGCCGCCGATGTGATGAGCGCGATCAACCTGATGGTCGGCGACGACAAAAGAGTGATCTTCCTCATCGCCATGGATCGGGAAAAGGTCGCTGCGGGCCTGGCAGTGAAATATGAAAAGCTCCTGCCCTACATCCTGGCCTCGCGTTCCCATCAGGGTTCCACATTTTCGAACCGCGAACTCATCGGGTTGGAGTTTGGATATGAGTTCATCGAAAAATTCGTCCAATTACCGTTCCGAATTCCCCGCCTGGATATCAACAAAATCGACGACCTGTTAAAAGAACTCAAGCAGGAGGCTGTACCTCAAGAGACCCGATCTCATCGCTGGCGGCTTTGGTTCAGGGATCGATACACCCGGGTCATGCGACTACTTCGACGAAACAAATCAACCGCCGCAGCCCCAGGAGACAGCCAGACTCCGCCAGGCAGGGAACAGGGACAGCCTGAACCGCCCAAGAGCCAGGAAGAGACCGATAAACTCAGGCGGCGCGAGCATGTCATCATTCAGGTGGGCCCAGAGACCCCTACCTTCCTCTCGCTGATCAAACAGGTGGCAGTCGCTTTCGATTACAACCCCAGGCGAATAAAACAATTCATCAACCTATTCCGTCTCAGGGTCTATATCGCGGCCGAGACCGGTCTCTTTGACGAAACCCCCGGCGAAAAGGGAGGCCAGGCGTTCACGCTCGAGAAATTCGCCAAACTCACTGCCCTGGAATTGCGCTGGCCCATCTTCATGACAGATATTCAGGGGGAGGAAAACACATTGACTGAATTGCAGCAACTGGCCTACGGAATTTCTCCTCAAACCCTCTCGCCGCGCGTGGAACTTTGGAGAACGCGGCGGGACCTGATGAACTTCCTGGCCCTTGGCTCACCTCCCTCAGCAGCAACAGGGGGAGTTGCTTCAGGCGCATGGGATCTGTCGACCATCAACCTGTCTCACGTATTGAAGGTCATGCCCAGTGTTCACGTGATTGCCCCATTCGTACCCAAGGGACCCGGCGAAGCTCAGCCTCCTGTTCGAAAAAGCTGGCCGATGGTCGAGCAGTTAGGTTCGATGGAACCCGCTCCGGTCAAAACCATCCCACCAACCCCAATCGAGTATATTGTCGTCGATGGGAAAGTGAAACACAACCTGGCTGGAGAATTTTGTGTTGCCTATGTGGCCGAGGATGGGATTTATGACTTCCTGGAAAAATGGAAGAAGGCCTCTCCCACAGAGTATGCCAGGGTCCTGGGTGGGGATAATGACAAACCTACTGGAATAGGGGCTATCAAGGATATGCTGAAGGTGTATGGGTATCAGGAGGGTACCGGTGAGCTTATAAACCTGGAAGATGTCTTCAAGGGTGTTCCTAAAAATCAGGGTGTTTTACCTGCTCTTTTTTCAAAAATGCTGGAAACCCACTATTTGATCGTGGGGGTCTTTATTGATCCAAAATCCTACCCCTATCGCCTGCGGGGAGCCGTAGGCACATGGGTAGTTCTGGATCGGATCATATCGGATCGCGATGAACCCCGCGCAGTCATCTATCATCCTTATATCAATAACATACAAGAATATCCTTTCAGCGAATTACTTATTTCAATGGGACAAGATAACCTAAATGGTCTATGGGTGCCACGACGGACAAAAAGCAACTTTGAACCCAGGCCAAGCGCGGTACCTACGAAATAAAATCTTCCGAGAAGGCTTGTGTCCCTCCCCTCCGAGGCCGGGCACACAAAGGGAAGGCGCATGCGGATCATTGGGAATTCCACCGAACATGCACAAGTAGGGAAAACCCGCATTGACTCGAGGAAATATAACCATTACAAGTAGTGATATAGTAGATGAACCGGTCATATTCAGGATTTTTTCAGACCCTTGAGAGCCAGCGGCGCGCAATTTCGGATGAAAGAAGAAGCATCAATGAGCTTATACGTTTCCGCTCCTTACCTCGCTGAAATTGGCACCTCAACCAGCAGACTTGATGCGCCAGACGCATTCATCAAAGCCATGCCGCCATCTTCGGGCATGGCTTTCGTGTCCATGAGGCGCGGCCCCATGATTCGAGCAGGCTGGAGGAGGGTTGGCTGCTCCACATGTCAAAAGATCATCCTTTTGATGTCTGCCTCGAATCACCAGTCAGCACGACACAAAGCCGCTTTTCATTAGAAAAGGTCAATGAAATGGTTACAAAAGCAGCGCTTCAACAGAAAAACGATGAATTGCATCAACGCATTGCCGAATTGGAGAATCAACTAGCGGCCTGCAAGAACGAAAAAAATAAAGACCGCTTCCGCAGTTTATTCGAGCATGCCCCAGTGGCCTACCAATCCCTGGACGAACAGGGGAATTTTCTTGACGTCAACCCGGTTTATTGCGAGCTTACCGGTTATTCCGAAGAGGAACTACTCGGCAGGAATTTCGGCGACCTGTGGACCCCGGCAACCTGCTCCCTGTTCGCCCAAGCCTTCGACACCCTTAAACGAGAAAATTACATCCAGGCTGACCTGCAATTGGCATGTAAAGACGGCAATGTGCGCGAAGTGGTATTGAATGGCGGTGTGCAGCGCGACGAGCAGGGGCAATTCATCCGCACACATTGCATTTTGCACGATGTGACCGATCGCAAACATGCAGAGAACGCCATCCATGAATCTGAGGAACGGTTTGTCACCTTGTTTCACGCCAATCCCACTGCCGTTGGCATTACCCGCCAGCCCGGTCTCGAAATTATGGAAGTAAACGACGCCTGGTGCGAATTAACGGGTTATACGCGCGGGCAGGCCGTCGGGCACACATCCACCGAATTGGGACTGGCTACTCCAGAAACGCTGCACAGGATTCGTGAAGAACTGGGGGCACATAACATGATCCGCGACCTTGAGATCTTGCTTACCACGCATTCCGGGAAAGAGCTCCGTGTGTTGATGTCGGCTGAGCCGATCCACCTGGGGGGAGAGACCTGTGTCCTCTCGAGTCTGCTCGACATCACCGAACGCAAGCAGGCCGAGGAAAAACTGCGCGAGAGTGAAGAACGTCACCGTCTGATTGCCGAACTCATCTCAGATTATGTATACATCCTGCGGGTGGAACCCGGCAACCAATTTGTACCGGAATGGATCAGCGGTTCCTTCGAGAGGTTCAGCGGCTACTCCACCGCGGAGGTACAGGCCATGGGCGGCCCTATGGCGCTCGTTCCCCCCGAGAGTAAGGCTGCGTTTCTTGCCGATTCGGCGCGGACCCTGCAAGGGGAAACCGTTGTAACCGAAGTTCAAATGATCGTGAAAAGCGGAGAGACGCGCTGGGCCCGCGCTTACTCCCGCCCCATCTGGGATGAGGGGCATACACGGATCGTCCGTATCATCGGCGCGGGACAGGACATCACCGAGCGCAGGCAGGCGGAAGAGAAGCTGCGCAGGAGCGAAACACTTCTGCGCCAGGTGCTGGAGAGCACGCAGGACGCCGTCTTTGCCATTGACCGGGAGTATCGCCTGCTGGTCAACAATGAGGCACATCAACAAGAACTGGTCGCCACCGGCGGACATCTGTTTGAAGTGGGGGAAAATATCCTCTCGCCCGATTACCCACCCAAGGTGCTGGCCGATTGGCGCGCCGTGTATGACCGTGCCTTCCAGGGCGAGGCCTCGCGGGTGGAATCGGCCTGGATAGATATTGAGGGCCAGCCGCGCGTGTATGTGAATGAAATCTCGCCACTGCGCGATGCGGACGGCACGATCACCGGGGCCATGATAGTGGCGCATGACATCACCGAGCGCAAACAGGCGGAGAAGAAACTGAGCGAAAGCGAACAGTTCCTGAAGGAATCGCAGCGCATCGCCAAGATGGGCAGCTGGCGGCTTGACCTATCGACAAACAAAGCGGATTGGTCGGAAAACTGTTGCAACCTGTATGGCTTTGAGCCGAATGAGATCGAACCGACCTTCAAAGTTTTCAAACAAGCCGTGCATCCAGACGATTTGCACCTCGTCGAAGAGGCATTTATCGACATCATTCAAAACCGCCACACTGCCAATCAAGAATTGCGTATCTTCGACAAGTATGGGCGCATGAAATGGGTCTACAACAGCATGACGCCAATCGTGGAGGGTGATCAAGTCGTCCAGTTGGTGGGGGTACAGATCGACATTACCGAGCGCAAGCAGGCCGAGGAGCAGGTTCGCATCAAGGATCGGCTGCTGCAAATGACCAGTGCCATGGCCAACGTCGGCGGCTGGGAGTTCGACACCCGCACCAAGGAAGGCACCTGGACCGACGAGGTGGCCCGCATCCACGGGCTCGACCCCGCGCAGGCCACCAGCGTGGCGCTGGGATTGAGCTTCTATTTGGAAGAGTCTCGTGCAATGATCGAAAAGGCCATCGAAGAAGCGATCACAGAAGGAAAACCCTACGACCTGACCCTGGAACTGGTGGATGCCACCGGGGTGAAGAAATGGGTGCACACCATGGGGATGCCGGTGTTCGAACAGGAGCGCGTCGTGAAGGTCCAGGGCATCTTCCAGGACATCACCGAGCGCAAACAGGCGGAACAATCGCTGAAGCAGCAAACCGAGAATTTGCAGGCGCTGCGCGAGGCCAGCCAGAGATTGAGCAGCACCCTCGACCTGAACACGATCTATGAACTGGTCAACGATTTCATGGGAGAAATTGCCCCCAACAACGGTTTCATGATCTCCAACTTCGACCCGCAGAGCCGCCTGATCACCTGCCGGGCATACAAACTGGACCAGGAGTGGCAGGATGTGGATGAGTTCCCGCCCATCCCGCTGGAGGGGGAAGGCCGGGGCACCCAAAGCAGGGTCATCCACACCGGCAAGCCCATGCTGTTGAACGACTATCGAGCCTATCAAAAGACGGCCAGCACCCGTTATATCTATGACTCTGAGACCGGCGAGCTCGCGAACATCACAGAAGATACCAGTGAAGAAGAGCAGCAGGAACTGCCTGGTTCAGCGCTGGTGGTGCCCCTGAAAACCGGCGGGGCTGTGACCGGCGTGCTCCAACTATTCAGTAACCTTCAGAATGCCTACACCGAAGATCAGTTAAACCTGCTGGAAGCGCTGGCGGTTCACATTGCCTCCGCCGAACAAAACGCCCGCCTGTATGCCCAGGCACAGGCCGAACTCGACGAGCGCAAGCGGACGGAAGAAAAGCTGCGCGCAAGCGAGGAGAAATACCGCGGTTTGATGGAAAGCCTGGACAGCTTGATCACGAGCGTGGATTTCGATGGCACCATCCTGTATATGAATGACCCCGCAGTGCACCAATTGGGCGGCAATGCCGAGACCTTGATCGGCAAAGCGATGTACGATGTCTTTCCGCCGGAATATGCAGCTGGGGAAATGGACATCATCCGGCAGGCCATCTGTGAAAACCGTGCGCTGATCCGCGAGACGCAAAACTTCGTGCAGGGCAAACCGCGCTGGTACCATATTGCTTACCAGCCCATCCACAATGAGAAGGGGGATGTGACCCAGGTCCTGGTCAATGCGACTGACATCGATGACATCAAGTCCGCCCAACAGGAATTGGCCGAACTGAACCGCACGCTGGAAGAGCGCATCCAACGGGCAACAGCAGAAATCCAGGATCTGTACGACAACGCGCCCGCCGGCTACCATTCACTGGATGCGAAGGGATGTTTCCTCCAGATCAACCAAACCGCATTGAACTGGCTGGGCCATACACGTGAAGAGGTGATCGGCCATCCGCTCGGGGAGTTCATCACGCCAGACAGCCTGTCGCTATTTCAAACCAAATTCCCGATCTTCAAGCAACGCGGCTGGCTGAACGATCTTGAATTGGAATTCCTGCGCAAGGATGGGACCGCCTTCCAGGCTTTGGTGAACGCCGCTGCCATCTACGATGCAGACGGCAACTATTTGATGAGCCGCTCCACCGTCTTCGACAACACCGAGCGCAAACAGGCTGAACAGGTATTACGCGACAGCGAGGAACGATACCGCACCCTGATCGAGTACTCGCCGATGGCGATCGCCGGCTTCGACAGGGAGGCCCGCTTGACGATCATCAACCGCAAAGCGATCGAGCTATTGGGCGGGACCTCCTTCGAAGATTTTGCCGGGAAACCGATCCTCGAGTTCGTCCATCCAGACTATCGAGCCCTGACCCTCGAAAGGATGCGGGCCGTAACCAACAACGAGGGGGGAGCGCCCGCCATCGAAACCGTCTATGTCAAATTGAACGGACAGGATATTCACGTGGTTTCCAGCGGCGTCTCGATGAAATTCCAGGACAAGACGATCTATATCGTCTCCTTCTTCGACAACACCGAACGCAAGCGAGCCGAAGCAGCCCTGCGTGAAAACCTCAAGCGCGTCAGGGCCCTGCATACCATCAGCCAGGAAGCCATTTCCACCACCGAGTTGAAAAGCCTGCTCAGCCTGGTCGCCGATACGCTGGTGGAAACCCTTTCCGCGGATCGGGTCAATATCATGTTCATGGACGTGCCGAACAGAAAGATCGAGTTCGCATGCATGAGCGGCCCGGGCGCATCCAACATCGTGGAGGTTTCCTTCGAGGAGGCCTGGGAAGGGCTCTCAGGCTGGGTATTGCGTGAAAAGGAGCTCGCATGGTCCTCTGGCGAGTCCCCCGACCGCCGCGAAAGTCCCGCCGTGCAGGGTCGCCGCAAAGCCACCCAGGCGGGCGACATCATCGTGGCGCCGATCCTCTATCAGGATCACCCCCTGGGCACCATCACCATCATCAACAAGCCGGAGGACAAGCCATTTCGCGCCGAAGACCTCAACCTGGTGCAGGCGATCGCCAACCAGTCGGCCGTGGCCATCGAACGCGTCCGCGCGGGCAACGACCTGCGCCAGGTCAACCTCGCCCTGGAACACGCCCTGCGCGCCAAGGACGACTTCCTGGCCAACATGAGCCACGAACTGCGCACCCCGCTGAACGGCATCCTGGGGATGGCCGAGATCCTGCTCACAGGGTATCGCGGCCCCCTCAACGAGCGCCAGCGCACCTATGTCACGACGATCGAAGCCAGTGGGCGTCACCTGCTCAGCCTGATCAACGACGTCCTCGACCTGTCCAAGATCGAAGCGGACAAAATGGAGCTGCACCTCGAAGAGGTGTCGGCAGATGATCTGTGCCAGGCCAGCCTGGCCTTCATCAAGGAAACGGCCGCGGAAAAAGGCATTCAGGTCGAGTTCACAAAGGACAAAACTGTGACCAGCATCCAGGCCGATGCGCGGCGGCTGAAACAGATCCTGGTCAACCTGTTGAGCAACGCCGTCAAGTTCACCCCTGCAGAGGGCAGGGTCAGGCTCGAGGTCCGCGCGGACCGGGCCAGGGGCCGCATCGACCTGTCTGTCACCGACACGGGCATCGGCATCTCGGCCGAGGATCAGCAACGGATCTTCTCCCCCTTCGTCCAGGCGGATAACAGCCTGACGCGCAGCTATGAAGGCACCGGCCTGGGGCTGACCCTGGTGAAACGCCTGACCGAGTTGCACGGGGGCAGCGTCTCCGTCGAAAGCGAGGCGGGGAAGGGCAGCCGCTTCACCGTCTCACTGCCCTGGCAGGAGCCAGAGCCCACTTCGCAGGCGCCGCTCGAAGCGGAAGCTCCCCCCACAGAGAAAGCCGGGGCGCTCGCCGATCGAAAGAGCATTGCCACCATCCTGTTGGTGGAAGACAACCCGACCAATGTCATGGTGATCGGAGAATATCTGGATAGCAAGGGGTACAGCATGGTGTACGCCGCCGACGGCTACGAGGCGCTGGAAAAGGCGGTCGAATGTTCCCCCGACCTGATCTTGATGGATATCCAGATGCCCGGGATGGACGGGCTGGAGGCCACCCGCCGCCTGCGGGCCGATCCCCAGTTTGCCGCCAAGCCCATCATCGCCCTCACCGCCTACGCCATGAAAGGCGACCGCGAGCGCTGCCTGGAGGCTGGCGCCACCGATTACCTCAGCAAGCCGGTCAAGCTGGCGGAATTGGCCGCCCTGATCCGCCAACTTCTGATGTAGAAGCGCGCCGAAGCCAGCCGGCTGATACAATCCACATACGGTCGCCCCGGATTCCCTCCTTGAAATTGAAATCGGGTGACCTATAATGAGCCTGGATGTTGCCATCACCATTGCTCCACCATATCAAGGATCGGAGACGACCATGAGAAAAAACATACCGGTACTTCTGGCAGTCCTGTTCCTGCTCAGTGCCTGTACGACCAGCCAAATTACCCCAACCCCCACCCCAGATTACCTTGCGCCGCGCCCCACCCCCACCCTCGCGTATCAGATCATCGGGGAGACCAAATACACCAGCATGGTTCTTGTGGACCCCAAGAGCAACACAGACCGGGAGGGGCTCCAGAAAATCGGCGATTATCTGTGCACAGAGTTCGAAAAATGCAAGATATGGTTCTGGGACGATATCAATACGGCGGATACCAGTTTCCCCGTCGATGCGGACAAGGAACAGTATGTGATCGCGTACTATAGCTTCAATTGGCAGGAGTGGAAGAGTGTCCTCAAGGTGTACACGCTGGGAGATCCGAGGTAGGGGAAGAACGCTCCGCGCCCCGTGCTTTGATCCTCCCCACCACCGTGGATCGCGAAGCATCCCCATGGGACTGCAATTAGCGTATTATCGATATAATTTTCAAGAGGAGATCACCCATGGTCAAAAGGACAATTTCTGGAGGAACAGTACACAAACTGCCCAAGGATTTACGGGAAGCTCTCACCGTTGACCCACAAGCCCTCGCCCTTTGGGAGGGACTTACCCCCCTGGCACGCAACGAGTGGATCTGTTGGGTGACCTTCGTCAAGAAAGACGAAACGAGAAAAGAACATGTGGCAAGGGTGGTCAGCGAACTCAAGGAAGGGATGCGTCGACCGTGCTGCTGGATAGGCTGCATTCATCGCACCGACAAGGCGATCGGCCCTTCGGTGCAATATGTCCTCAGCAGAAAAAGTAAAAAATAGAAGGAACGGTACATGGAATGAATGTCGGCATGAGCCTTTTATTCTGCAATCCACTCTTTGATTCGCCCAACGACTAAAGCCAGGTCCCTCATCACCTCATCATTCCCGAATCGGACGATCTTTAGTCCCATCTCACTCAACACCTTCTCCCGCCGTTCATCTTCTTCTTTCTGCAAGCCGTGAATGTCACCATCCACCTCAATGACCAACCCCGCCCTGTGACAGTAAAAGTCGACAATAAATCCCTGAATGACCTGCTGCCTCCGAAAGTGTATGCCCAGTTTGTTGGCGCGAAGTTCTTGCCAGAGGATTTTTTCGGCGGGCGTCATCTCGCGGCGCAGTTCCTTTGCGCGTTGGAGTTTTTCTTTGGTGACTTGCTGGCCTGGGATGATGTTCTTGACGGGCATAATATCGTCATTTTACCCCTCCCCCGCCTCCCCCAAGGGGGAGGAGCTTTTTCTGCTGGGTCAGAATGCGCTTTTGAAAATCAACATGTCTCATTGGTACAGAAGAAAAGCATGCCCATGCCCTCTCCCCTGGGAGAGGGGCAAGCGGACATGGCGATTAATACCATCATCGGGGAGAGGTCCCAACATGTCAGTACTTGCTGGCCAACAAGTACTGACATGTTTGAAAAGATGTACTGACTCGTTGACAAACAAGTACTGACTCGTTTGAAAAGATGTACTGACATGTTTGGAAAGATGTACTGACTTGTTTTCCCAAATCCCCGTTTGATTCCTCTTTTGACCCTTCCTGCGGTGCGGCAGGAGACCAATTTACCCCAGCGCCGCCTCGCTGGGACCTTCCTCCACAGGGCGGAAACGGTCGAGGATGCGCTGCAGCTTTTTGGCTACCTTTGCAGGGTCGCGCAATTCATGCTCCCACACGCGGATGACGGTCCAGCCCAGTTTGTGCAGTTCCTTCTTTACGAACTTGTCTCGATCCTTGTTCTTTTGCAATTTCTTTGCCCAGAATTCCTGATTGTTCCTCGGCATATTGGCGTGCAGCGGACATCCATGCCAGAAACAGCCATCTACGAACAGGGCGATCTTGTATTTGGGAACAAGAAACCTTAAACTTGTCCATATTTGTATTACACTATATCCTTAGTACCACACAATCCTCTCAAGCTGGAGGGAAAATGAGACGAGCATATTATTCAGATAAAATTTCAGATTTTCTAAACCGAAGTGAAGATGAAGTTCTCGGCAAGCTTGCACAAGGAAATGAATTTTCTTTAGAGCAGACCCAGCGCGATGCTTGGATTGAAGAAATTCATATCTTAAAAAGCGTTTTGCAACCTTACACAGGCTCAGTTTATTTTGAGTATTCAATCCCGAGGATGGGACGCAGGATTGATGCGGTTCTTATTATTGGCCCTGTAATTTTTGTGCTTGAATTCAAAGTTGGAGAGAAAGAGTTCCCATCTTATGCAATTGATCAAGTTTGGGATTATGCACTTGATCTGAAAAACTTCCATGAAACTAGCCATCATTCTTTTATTGCGCCTATCTTGATTGCTACAAACGCAAAAGCAGATTCGGCAGTAATATCTACTACTCTTCATAATGACAAACTGCTTATTCCCATAAAGAGTAATAAAGATTTACTTCCACAAGTATTATCAGATGTCTTGAGCTTCGCCGATGGTGATGAAGTCGACTTGAACTTTTGGGAGTCTGGACGCTATCAACCAACGCCTAATATTATTGAAGCAGCAATGGCTTTATATAGCGGGCATTCTGTTCAAGAAATTTCCAGAAGTGACGCAAGTGCGATAAATCTAAGCCAAACGTCAGATGCGGTTTCAGAGATTATTCAGTTTTCAAGAGATAATTCTGTCAAATCCATTTGCTTTGTTACAGGTGTTCCTGGTGCAGGAAAAACATTAGTTGGATTAAATATTGCTACAAAGCATATTGATAAAGATAATGATCTTTATAGCGTATTTCTCTCTGGTAATGGACCGCTTGTAGATATACTCCGCGAGGCATTAGCGCGAAATAAGGTTCAAAAAGGCAAAGAGAATGGGCAGAAAGTTAAAAAAGGGGAGGTGATGAGTGAAGTAAAGATGTTTATTCAAAATGTCCATAACTTCCGTGATGAAGGCTTGATTGACATGAAAAAGCCTCCCATTGAGCATGTTGCTCTATTTGATGAAGCGCAGCGAGCTTGGGATTTACAGCAAACAGCAAATTTCATGCACAGGAAACGTGGGCATTCAAATTTTCATGCATCAGAGCCAGAATTCTTGATTTCATGTCTTGATCGTCACCGTGATTGGGCAGTTGTTGTTTGCCTGGTAGGTGGTGGACAAGAAATTAACACTGGTGAAGCAGGGATTAGTGAATGGATTGAATCTCTTGAGCGTTCTTTTCCTGATTGGCATGTTTTTATTTCTTCCCGTCTTACAGATAGCGAATATGGAACAGAGAAGGTTTTAGAAGCAATCAAAAGACGCCAAAATGTGAATTTCAAGAATGAGTTACACCTTGCTGTATCGATGCGCTCTTTCCGCGCAGAGCATGTATCTCTTTTGGTAAAGCAAATTTTGGACCTACAGCCTACCGAAGCACAAAAGACTCTCGAAAAAATAAAGGAGAAATACCCAATTGTGCTTACTCGTGATTTAGCAAAAGCTAAGCAATGGCTCAAGACACAAGCACGTGGCTCTGAACGGTACGGTATCATTGTTTCTTCTCAAGCAGAACGATTGAAACCACATGCTATCGATGTGAAATCTCCAGTCGATCCGATCCACTGGTTTCTTGATGGAAAAGAAGATGTGCGTTCATCCTATTATCTTGAGGATGTTGTTACTGAATTTCAAGTTCAAGGACTTGAACTCGATTGGGCATGTGTAACTTGGGATGCTGATTTTCGTTATGCTAAAGATAATTGGGAACACTTTTCCTTTGTTGGTGATAAGTGGAATCGGATTAGAAAGCCTGAAAGACAAAACTACTTGAAGAATGCATATCGTGTTCTTTTAACACGTGCAAGACAAGGGATGGTAATAGTTGTTCCTTCAGGTGATAAAGAAGACCACACCAGAAATAGCGAATTTTATGACCCGATTTTTGAGTACTTAAGCCAAATTGGTTTTGATATTATTTGAAGTCTGGAAGGGATTCGATTTATGCAAAGAAAAATATATAGCCAAACATTGAAGCATACTAAACAAGCCATTGATAAAGGCGTGAATGAAAATGTTTCAAGTTCATGGCAGAGAGTAAAAAACTTTGTAGTTACACTGGGCACAATATCAGGTGTGCTTGCTGGGGTTTTGTGGCTAGGCGGACGTTTTTATGCTTATGGCTACTTTGAGCGAATGAATATTCCAATTTACTTTCTGGCCTTTACTCCTGGAGAATATGCTGAAGTTTATATGACCTCGGTGTTGTCGACTATTATGATTATTATAGAGGCCAACATCTGGAATATCTTAGCTGTATTAGTTTTGATTGCCTTTACAGCTCTTTTGCTGCGTCTTATTCAAAACATTTATAAAACGCTCAAGATTAAAGAGGCTGTGCTGAAATTAGATAAGATAAATCAAAACTTTGTTATCATTTCTACAATCACTTTCTTTTTGCTAACTTTTTTTATTGCCTATAATAACGGACAAGCTGCGGCAAATAATATCCTCACTGAGAGCAAGTCTGTTACTATTTACTCAAATGGTGATCTTTTACCTATAGGTGATTCGACTCATGTGTCTAATTCATCTCTACGCATGACTTCAGGTTTATATTTGCTTACATACAATAATGAAAAATATTATTTTTTCAGGGAGCTTGACCCAGTTTCTTGTAAACCTATTCAAGTGTATATTATTCCAGATAACCAATTAGTCAGTGTTGTTATTGAAGAATCCTCGAGAAACATTTCTTGTAAATAATATCTCTTCCCTAACTTTAGAAGATTTGTTAAGTCCTTCTTCTGATACAATACGCCCCGTCTCACTCCTAATTATCTACTCTCAAATATCTGGAATCCCATGTCAAACGAATCCCTCGTAATTTACTCCATGAACAAAGTGGGCAAGATCGCGCGCTAGCGCTCCCGACAAACAGACCCTGCGTGATTGCGAAGCATCCCTCAGCTTCTACCTCAGCGTGCTGTCTTAATGGCGCTTGAAAATCCAAAAAACAAAAATACCACACTTTGCATAAAGTGTGGTATTTTTGTTGTATAATACCTGCATGGAAGAGTACAGGAAGATCTTTGTCCAACGTCACGGCATACTGCGAGCCTCCACCGCCATTGAGTTGGGTGTGCCCAAGCACATCCTGTACGAAATGGTGAAAACGGGCGAACTCGTCCGCGAGGCGCAAGGGGTGTACCGCCTGCGCGAGACCCCCATGCCAGGCAATCCCGACCTGGTGAATCTCAGCCTGCGCGTGCCGCAGGCGGTGTTCTGTCTCATCTCTGCGCTGTATTTCCACGAACTGACCACGCAAATCCCCCACTCGGTGTACTTTGCCCTGCCGCGTGGTGTCAAAACACCGAAGATTTCCCGTCCGCCGATTCGGGTCTTTCACTACTCACAGGAGTCCTATCACGCGGGCATTGTCGAACACGATCTGGATGGAGTTAAGGTCAGGATCTACGACCGCGAAAAAACCGTCGCAGATTGCTTCAAATTCCGTCAAAAAGTGGGCATGGACGTGGCCATTGAAGCTGTCAGGGACTATCTTCGACAGCCGAAGGTGGATGTGCAAAAACTGCTGGAGTATGCAAAGATCAACCGCGTGGAAAAGGTCATGCGCCCCTATCTGGAGGCGCTGCTGTGAAAGAGCCCGTCAAAAACATTGCTGCGTCCATTTTGGCTCGATTGCGAAAGCAGGCAGACGAGATGAATCGTCCCTTTGCAGAAATACTCCAGTATTACGCTATGGAGCGCTTTTTGTATCGGCTCTCGAAAACAAAATATGCCGGTAAATTCGTTCTCAAAGGCGGCCTGTTATTTTATGTTTGGGATCTGCCCATGCGTCGCCCCACGCGGGATATTGATTTCCGCGGCTATGTTTCAGGCGATCGCGAAAACCTCCTGAAAATTGTCACCGCGGTGATGGAAGTTTCCGCGCCTGAGGATGGGCTTGTTTTCGATCCAAAATCTGTTTCGGCTGAAGAAACACAACTGGAGGCCGATTATCGAGGGGTCCGCGTCAGGCTGATTGCCATGCTGGAGCGCACCCGTATCCCGGTACAAATCGACATCGGCTTTTCGGACGAGCTCACATCGAAGGCAGAAGCCATCGAATATCCGAACATCCTGCCCGGCTTGAAGACGGTTCACATGAAAGGGTACCCAAAGGAATCTGTAGTCGCCGAAAAATTCCATGCCATGACTCGATTCGGGGATTTGAACAGCCGCTTGAAGGATTTTTATGATCTCTGGCTGATGTCTGCGACATTTGAATTCGACAGTCTATCACTGCAAAAGGCATTGGAGACCACTTTCAAGAACCGCGATACGGTCCTGCCCGCCGAACGCCCCATTTCCCTGACAGCAGAATTTGCATCCCGTAATCAAACCCATTGGGCAAACTTCTTGAAAAGGATGGAACTTGCGAATCAGGACAACGATAACTTTTCGGATGTCGTGGAGCAGGTGTGGGAATTCATCTGGCCGCCTTTGCAGGCGATCCTCAGTAAAACACGATCCGCCCAAAAATGGACGCCGGAAAAAGGCTGGAAATAGCCGCTCTCTGATAGAATCTTGGCGTTATGATCTATAATCCCCTGAGCGCCTACTCCACGAACAAAGCAGGGCATCGACCTGCCCTCTTGCTGTCTCTCCCCATACCACATGGCATTCGTTTTTCGTCGTTTCAAAAAACAGTGCACGAAATTCGGGCTTCCCGCATCCTCAGCCAGAGGATTTATCCCTTAATTGATCTTCAAAACAATCCACCATCCTCCAACCTAAACCCTCCTCTCCCCCTTGATGTACCATCGTCTTCGTGATAAAAGGACCCCCGCCCATTCGTTCCTCCTTCGTTTCCCGGAAACAAATATTCCTTCCTTATTAGAAAAGAAACCATGTCAAACGAAACCGCACAAGTCATTTACTCCATGAACCGCGTGGGCAAGATCGTCCCGCCCAACAAACAGATCCTGCGCGACATCTCCCTCGGCTTCTACCTCGGCGCCAAGATCGGCGTGCTCGGCCTGAACGGCGCGGGCAAATCCACCCTGCTGCGCATCATGGCGGGCGTCGACAAGGACTACGTCGGCGAGATCGCCATGAGCAAGGGCTACACCGTCGGCCTGCTCGAACAGGAGCCCAAACTCGACGAGAACAAGACCGTCATCGAGGTGGTGCGCGAGGCGGTCCAGCCCATCGTGGACATGCTGGCGCGCTTCGACGAGGTCAACGCCAAATTTGCCGAACCCGACGCCGACTTCGACGCGCTGGTGGCCGAGCAGTCCAAACTGCAGGAACAGCTCGACAAGCACGACGCCTGGAACCTCGACAGCCACCTCGAAGTGGCAATGGACGCCCTGCGCTGTCCACCTGGGGATACGCCCATCAAGGTCTGCTCGGGCGGAGAAAAGCGCCGCGTGGCGCTCACCCGTCTGCTGCTGACCGAGCCCGACATCCTCCTGCTCGACGAACCGACCAACCACCTCGACGCCGAGTCGGTGGCCTGGCTGGAGCATCATCTGCGCGACTACAAGGGCACGGTCATCGCCGTGACCCACGACCGCTACTTCCTCGACAACGTGGCAGGCTGGATCCTCGAACTGGACCGCGGCTACGGCATCCCGTGGAAGGGCAACTACTCCTCGTGGCTGGAGCAGAAGCAGGAGCGCATCCGTCTGGAGGAGAAATCCGAGTCGAAGCGCCAGAAGACGCTCGAAAAGGAACTCGAATGGATCCACATGTCGCCCAAGGCGCGCCAGTCGAAGGGGCAGGCCCGCGTCAGCGCGTACGAGAAGCTGCTCTCGCAGGAAGCCGAGTCCCGCCGCGAGGACCTGGAGATCTACATCCCGCCGGGTCCGCGGCTGGGGGACATCGTCTTCGAATTCGACAAGGTCAGCAAATCCTTCGCGAGTCCCGACGGAGGAGGGGACGAGCGCCTGATCCTGGAGGATTTCTCCGCCTCGATCCAGCCTGGTTCCATCGTGGGCATCATCGGCCCCAACGGCGCGGGCAAGACCACCCTGCTCAAGATGATCACGGGCAAGGAGACGCCCGACAGCGGCACGATCAAGATCGGCGAGACCGTCAAGCTGGCCTACGCCGACCAGACCCGCACCCTCGACCCCGAGAAGACCGTCTACGAGGAAATTTCTCAGGGCGCCGACTTCCTCGAACTGGGCAAGCGCAAGATCAACTCGCGCGGATACTGCTCCTCGTTCAACTTCGCAGGTTCTGACCAGCAGAAAAAGGTCGGCGTGCTCTCAGGCGGTGAACGCAACCGCGTGCACCTGGCCAAGACCCTGACCGAAGGCGCCAACGTGCTGCTGCTCGACGAACCGACCAACGACCTGGACGTCAACACCCTGCGCGCGCTGGAAGAGGCCCTCGAAGAATTCGCGGGCGTCGCGCTGGTGGTCAGCCACGACCGCTGGTTCCTCGACCGCATCTGCACCCACCTGATCGTCTTCGAAGGTGACTCGGTGGCGAAGATGTACATCGGCAACTGGTCCGATTACGAAACGATGATGCAGGAGAAGTTCGGCAAGGATTTGACCCCACACCGGGTGAAATATCGCACGTTGAAGCGGTAATTTATTGCAAGGGCGACCCGACGGGTCGCCCTTGCTGGTTCTTTCATATGAAGGAATCCACCTGCGGGACAAAAAATGACAGGACCTGGGCGGGAATGGACGA
Organism: Chloroflexota bacterium; assembly: GCA_016191845.1. Classification (GTDB taxonomy): domain Bacteria; phylum Chloroflexota; class Anaerolineae; order Anaerolineales; family Villigracilaceae; genus JACPVF01. The sequence goes on along the minus strand of JACPVF010000006.1, from coordinate 98,061 downwards.
GGGTCGACCCATCCAGTATGATTACTGCATGAACCTCCAAGAGATTGCCCACCTCCGTCTGGTCAGTCAGCAAATCGATGGGACAAAATTCACATCCGTGAAAGAGCTCGTCGCGTGGATGGGTGCAATGCAGGCGCAGGATGCCCTGATGGTCAAGTGGGCTGTGGGAGTACGCCTGCCGAACGCCACGGAAAAGGACGTGGAGGCGGCGCTGGATCGGGGCGAGATCCTCCGCACGCACGTGCTGCGGCCCACCTGGCACATCGTCAGCGCCGACGACCTGCGCTGGATGTTGAGTCTGACCGCGCCGCGCATCCAGGCGGGGATGAAGTCACGCCACAGCGAGCTTGGTCTGGATGCGGGGACGCTCTCGAAGAGCCGCAAGGTGATCGAGAAGACCCTGCGCGGCGGAAACCACGCCCCACGCGAGACCCTGATCCGCGCTCTGGAACAGGCGGGCATCGCCACCGACGAAAACCGCGCCTCCCATCTCTTTGCGGCGGCCGAGTTGGAAGGCCTGATCTGCAGCGGCAAAACCCAACAGGGAAAACAGACCTTTGCCCTGTTCGAAGAGTGGGTGCCGCCCAGCCCGCCCATCGAACGGGATGAGGCGCTGGCGCGGCTGGCGAAACGTTATTTCACCAGTCACGGTCCCGCCACGCTGGAGGATTTCACCTGGTGGTCGGGCCTGACCGTGAGCGACGCACGGCGCGCGTTGGACATGGCAAAAGCGGAATTACGGTCCGAGGCCGTGGGAGAAAAAACGTACTGGTTCGCCGCAGCGAAGGTCCAGCCGAAAGAGACGGCCTTCCTGCTGCCCGCCTTCGACGAGTTCCTCATCAGCTATAAGGATCGCTCCGCCACCATCACGCTCGAACATCAAAAACGCGCCTTCTCAAGCAACGGCATCTTTCATCCCGTGATCGCGGTGGACGGGCGGGCGGTGGGAGTGTGGAAGCGGACTCTCAAACGGGACCAGGTACAGGTCCAGGCCGAATATTTTGTCCCGATCACACCCGCCGCGCAAAGGCAGATCGAGGCGGAAGCCATCCGCTACGGTGCATTTCTGGGAAAGCTCCCCTTCTTGAGCGTCAAGGAATGAAACAGGGCGGCCCATAGGCCGCCCTGTTCTTTCACTCATTGGATGCTGGCTGCAATGGACAGCAGATCCTCCTTTTGAAGCTCCGTCCCCGTGTAGGTCAATTCGAAGGCACGGCCATTCGCCCACCAGCGCAGGGTTTTCATGCAGGGCATCGGATCCCACTGCCAGCCGCAACAATCCGTTCCACTCCACACACCTTCGATGTATTTCCCGGTATTGTCGCCGATTTGCACCGTCTCCAACCTGGCGTCGGCAGGGACGACCATGAGGTTTTCGGGATTTCCCTCGGGCAACGTGTTGTAGTCGCCGATTATGATGTCGCCAAGGGCGCTGTCTTCAGGGTTCGTTGCAGACTGTTCGCGGAGCACCAGCCCGTTGGAGGTGTCGCCTGATCGATTCGGGTCGAGCTGGTAATAAACCCAAACCGTGTTGTTTTCCTCTTCATAATGAGCGCCGATGAGGATGAAAATATCGGGCAGTCTCGTGGGCAACAGGAGGGTGAACCCGGCCTTCTCCTCTGCTTCAGGAATGCCCAGGTTGTACATGTCCCGCGGATCCCAAGCCATGTCGAAGGGGCCCGGCGTGGGGGTGGGGAGTTTCTCCACCACCTCCGTGGTCATGGTTTCCGCCAGGGCAACCATGCCTTCCTTTCCCATCGGGATGGGCGGATAGAAATACAGGATGGTATAGGAGACATCGCCATCGACCCAGCGCAAGGTTTCGTTCCCGAAATCGGGGTCCCATGTGGCGGTGTCGCTTCCGTCCTCGTATGCAAAGACACCTTTGAAATACTCGCCTTCAATGGAACCGACTTGCACCTTCTCGACCTCGGCGCTGGAGCCGACAAGATCCGACTGCGAAGAGGGAGCGCCCGTCCAACGTTCGATGGTAATTGTGATGCTGCCGTTTTGTTCTTCGTAGTAATAGGTCAGGATCACGCTGTCGGGTCCGCCCGTTGCACCGGCCAAGTAAAAGCCTTCGGGGATCTTCCCAAGTTCCTTGACCGGGAAATTCACCATGCCCCGAATTTGTTCCACTGAACAGGTTGGGTTGGAGAAATCACCGCACTCGGCCGCAAAGGCAGCCTCCGCCGGGCGGGGAGTGCTGGTCGGCAGGGGTGCGCCGGGTGTGGTCGTTATCCATCGATAAGGTTCAGCCGTCGGTACAGAAATCGAGTCACTGCTGGAGCGGATGAAAAACCTTAGGATGCTTTGTGCGAAGGCACGTCCCTGTGGCGTGATGAAGGTCAACGCCAGCAGGATGGCCATGATGATCAGGGCAAAGGCGGCACGCGGAATGCGGCGCGGTTGAGTTGTGTTCATGTTTACTCCTTGTTGTTTGGCGGTTCCCGCAACAAGGCCCTGCTCGACGGCACGCCAGAGGTCGATCTCTGCAGAAGGAATCTGCTCTTCCAGCGCGTCCTGCAAAATGGACTGGATGGTTTGCTTGTCCATGTTCAATTCCTTCCGTTCATCAGGCCGGCCAGGCGCTTGCGCGCGTCTCGCAGCCACCATTTGATGGTGCTGAGCGGACGTTCCAGGCGGGCCGACATTTCCGCTTCGCTCAGGTCGAGGTAGTAGCGCATTACGATCACGGCACGTCCCTCGGGAGGCAGGCTATGGATGGCATCCAGTACGTGGGCGCGGACCTGTTTTTCCTCCAGAGCCTGTTCAGGCCTGGGGCTGGGATCGGTCAACCAATGGGCCAGCGAAGCGGCGGATTCGTCCAACTCTTCCAGCGAGCGGCTGCGTTTCTGTCTGGCAGCCGCCTTGAGCGCGGCATTGACCACAATGCGGAAGAACCAGGGAGCGAACGGGCGTCCCTCGTCGAACTGGTGGATGCGTTCGGCCACCGTGACGAACGCCGACTGGGCCACGTCCTCTGCCAGCGCGCGATCGTACACGATCAGGTACGCAGCCTGGACGGCTTGCGCCTGATAGCGGTGCACCAGGGGCTCCAGGCCGTTCAAATCGCCTTGTTTGATGCGGGTGATTGCGGATAAGTCATCCATGCATGGAACTTTCGGAGAATTCTCTATGTATATTATCCCCGGAACGCAAAAAGGATAGTGGACGTTTTCGCATCCCCGTCCCCGCCACTTGCGTATACAATTAGGATACTTACCCAAAATTTCTGGAGCCCCCATGCCTGAAACTCTGATCGAAACCAGTCACCTGATCAAACGCTACGGCGACAAGGTCGCCGTGAACGACGTCAGCTTCGAAGTGTACAGCGGCGAGGTGTTCGGATTCCTCGGCCCGAACGGAGCCGGCAAGACCACCACCATCAAGATGATCGTCGGGCTGCTCCAGCCGACGGCGGGCACCGTCAAAGTGGCGGGATACGACGTCCAGGCCCAGCCCATGCTGTCCAAGGCCTCGAGCGGATATGTGCCCGATACGCCCAACCTGTACGCCAAACTGAGCGGACGCGAATTGCTGCGCTTCGTGGGCGACCTGTACAACCTCGACCGCCAGCAGACCGCCCGCCGCATCGACGAACTGCTCAAGACCTTCGACCTGACGGCCGCCGCCGATGACACCGTCGACTCGTACAGCCACGGCATGCAGCAGAAGGCTTCGCTGGCTGCCGCGCTGATGCACGACCCGAAAGTGCTCGTCCTCGACGAGCCCACCGTCGGCCTGGACCCGAAGTCGGCCCGCCTGATCAAGGACATCCTGCGCCAGATGGCCGACCGCGGCGCAGCGGTGATGCTCTCGACGCACATCCTCGAGATCGCCGAGCGCATGTGCGACCGCATCGGCATCATCAACAAGGGCCAGCTGGTGGCCGTCGGCACCATGGACGAACTGCGCACCCTCGACCAGACCGGCGAAGCCAGCCTCGAAGACATCTTCCTCGGCCTGACGGGCGGCGCCGAAGAGGCCGAGATCGCCGAAATCCTGAAATGAACGACGCCCCGCTCCACCCCACCCTCCTTGGGCCCGACCCGCGCATCCTGCCCGCGGTCTGGAAACTGCTGGGCCTGCGCGTGCGCCTGACCTTCAATGGGTTCCGCCATGCCAAGCTCCGCCGCAAGATCGGCCTGATTGCGCTGTGGCTGATGATCCTGTCCATCGCCTTCGGCCTGTTCATGCTGAGTCAATACCTGCTGGGCCTGCTGACCTCGCCCGACCTGACCCAGTACATGCAGATGGACCTGCGGCCCTTCCTGCGCATGATCCCTGCCCTGACGCTGACCGCGCTGTTCATGGGCATCCTGCTGACCAGTTTCGGCGTGCTGTTACAGGCTCTGTACCTTTCAGGCGACATGGACTTCCTGCTGGCCTCGCCCGTGCCGATCCGCGCGGTGTTCGTCGCCAAGCTGTTGCAGGCCATCCTGCCCAACTTTGCATTGGTCAGTTTCTTCGGCCTGCCGATCCTCTACGGACTGGGCTGGTCGCAGCATTACAACCTGCTCTTCTACCCGCTGGTGATCGTCGTGATGATCCTGCTGGCGCTGGCCGCGGCGGGCATCTCTGCACTGCTGGTCATGCTGGTGGTGCGGGTCCTGCCGCCACGCCGCGCGGCCGAGATCCTCGGGTTCATCGGCGCCATCTTCGGCTTTACCTGCTCACAGATGGGCAACCTGGCCAATGCCTACGGCGATCACGCCAGCAGCATCTCAGGCGCGCGCATCAGCGGAATGATGATGGCCGCCAGCACGCCTTGGCTTCCGCTCAACTGGGCGGGCCGCGGGTTGACGGCGGTGGGCGAAGGCCGCTGGCTCGAAGGCCTGGGGCTGGTCGTCCTCACCGTGGGAATCGCCGCCGTCGTATTCATGGCATCGCTGAATACCGCCGAGCGCTGGTACTACACGGGCTGGGCGGGCATGCAGGTCATCGAGCGGAAGAAGAAGACGGTCCGCACCCCGCGCCCCATCCAGGCGGAGTCCACCCCCGTTTCGGCGGGGTTGACGCGGCTGCTATCCGCCCCCGTGCTGGGCCTGGTGCAAAAAGATTTCACCACCCTGTGGCGCGACCTGCGCAACCTGTCGCAGCTGATCACGCCGCTCATCATGGGTGTCATCTACAGCTTCATCCTGTTCCGCGGCGCGGGCGAGGTCCCTGCAGGGCGCGGCGAGGCCCCCGATTGGTTCATGGACTCGATGCGCCTGATGCTGGCCTACGGCAACGTGGGCATGTCCCTGTTCGTCGGCTGGACGCTGCTCTCGCGCCTGGCGGGCATGGGCTTCTCGCAGGAGGGCAAAAACTACTGGATCTTAAAGGTCGCGCCCGTGCGTAGTTCGCAATTGCTGGCCGCCAAGTTCCTGGTGGCGTACCTGCCCACCGTCGCGTTGGGGTCGATCTTCCTGGTCGGCATCGCGATCCTCCAACGTATGTCCCTCGTGGACTTCGGGTATGGGCTGGTCGCCATGCTGTTGTGTCAGGCGGGCATGGCAGGTATCCTGCTGGCCTTTGGCGTGGCGGGCGCCAACTTCACCTGGGATGATCCGCGCAAGATCAATGCCGGTGGGATGGGCTGCCTCGGCCAGATCGTGACCATGCTCTTCCTGCCGATCTCCTTCCTGCTCTTCATCGCCCCGCTGGGACTGGTCAGTTTCTTCCACCTGCCGCTGGTCTACGGCTACCTGGGCGGATTGCTGATCGGCGGGAGCGTGGGTTTGGGCTGCGCCGTTGGCCCGTTGATGCTGGTCCGCAAGCGGGTGGAACGCCTGGGCGAGGAATAGGCTCCGAAACGGGGCCATGACCAACGTCCCATGAAAGACGCGGAACAAATCGTGGACGGGGATCATCCTTTGGGTGTATACCGCACTCGGGCAAAAATTGCGCCCTTTTAGATGATGGAAAGCGCAATTTTTGCCCGTGGGTATGATACAAATCATCCAGAGGAGAGTGCCCATGTCCACACGCCTGTTCCGCCCCGCCCTGATCGCCCTGCTCATCCTGACCCTGGCCCAGTCAGCCTGCGGGTTGTTCACGCCCCAATCCCAGCCCAGCCAGGCCGACATCGAAAAGGAGGAGCAGGCAGTATATGCCTTCTTCGCCAATGACCTGAACGGACCGATGGTAATCCTGCAGGACACGTCCACCAACATGGACCTCGACAACCCGAAACAAATGCTCGACTATATCAAATCTGGGTTGAAGAGCGTATCGAAGGACACAATCGACAATTACATGGAGCGCAACGCCCAGCCCAGCCAGCTTTCACCCGATATGGACCTGGGCGTGAAATATGTACTCTTGAGCGATGAAGAACGAAGCGCCATCTTCAAACAGTCCGACGGTTGGGACGCTTTCTACAAGAAGTATTCGATGGCAGGCTACACGGAGTTCTCGCGCGTGGGCTTCAACCGCACCCTCGACCAGGCGCTGGTCTACGTCGGCTGGGTGGGCGGACCGCTGATGGGCGATGGCACGTATTATCTGCTCGAAAAGCAGAATGGCGAATGGATCTTGAAAGAACAGATCATGGTCTGGATCTCATAAGGAGTCAAAATGAAACGAATCCTCTTCTTCACACTTGCGTTGTCCCTGCTGCTCACGGCCTGCGGCGGAGCCTCCTCCCCCACCCCCGCGCCGACCATCGCGATCTCCGACCCCGCCCGTCAACTGGAGGCGACGGCAGGCAGCATGTTCAAGCTCATGCTCGCATCCAACCCCACCACGGGCTATCACTGGGAGATCGTCGGTGCCCTGGATGAGACCGTGGTGAAATTCGTCAGCAAGGATTACAAATCCACCAGCGAGCCTGGACTGGTGGGCGGCGGCGGTGTGGACGTGTGGACCTTCCAGGCGGTCGGCGCGGGCGAGGCCACCATCACCCTCGGCTACTATCCGCCCTCGAACGATCCCGTCGACCCCGAGCAGACACAGACCTTCACCGTGAAGGTTAAGTGAAACAAGCATCTATCCAAAAATTAAAACTCTTCCGTTGAGCGGAGCGCAGTCGAAACACCCTTGTCCTTCGACTACGGGACTGCTACGAACACGCAGTCCCACCGCTCAGGACGAAAAAGATTTTTTGGATAAGTTTTAAATAAAACCGTCCCGTGAGGATCTCACGGGACGGTCCGTATGTTGGATTGGGGATTTAGGCAGGCTTGTCAGCCTGGGGAGCGGGTTCAGCAGGAGCCGCAGGCAGAGTATCCACCACCACGCGGGCGTTGCGTTTGCCCAACCAGTATGCCCCGTAGAGCAGCGCGCCGAAGAAAGCCAGTTTCACCAGCCCGCCTAGCAGGGCGAACGGACCCAAGAAGGGCAGGAAACCGCCGCGTCCCGTCATCATCATCGGACCATTGTTCCAGCCGCGGTTCCAGCCGTCATTGCCGCGCATCATCGGGCCATCCCAACCGCGGGCGTAATTCCCAGACATGAAGGCCGAGTGACTGGTCCACATGTAGGCTGCGAAGCTCACCGCGCCCAGGACCAGCACAACCACTAAAACCCCAAGGATCCATTTCCAGATATTTTTCATAGTTTCTCCTTTTGTTGACAGCACAAAGGATAGCACGCGGTTGTAAAAAACTTGTCAAGATTTGATAATGGTTTATTAAAACACACCCAAAGCGGGAAAGTGACATTTTCGCATCATATCCGAGGTGGGTTTGTTATACAATAAGCAAGAACACAAGGTCATTTTCAAACGCCGAATTTGAAGTCCAGGAGGAGACATCATGCGACCGCGTGTCTGGTTCGCCGCCCTCGCGCTTGCGCTGGGATTGGCAGGCTGCCGCTTCCCTGCGGAGGATTCATCTACGCCCACCTTCACCCCTGCGCCCATAACTGTCACCGTTTCGATTCCATCATCCACCCCCACGCTCGTCCCCACCCGCACCCCACGCCCGCCGACCGTCTACGCCGCGGCGCGCGAATTCCCCGTCAACTGCCGCTTTGGGCCTGGTACCATCTACGCCGTGGTGGACAATCTCGCCCCGTTCCAGACGGCGCAGGTCGCAGGCAAGGATTTCACAGGCTCGTGGTGGTACCTGCATAATCCGAACTTTCCCGGAGAACTCTGCTGGGTGGCGGCCAGCGCCACCGACCTGGACGGGGAAACGGAGTCGCTGCCCGTGGTGGATCCGCCCTATGTGACGGTCAGCAAGCTGGAGGTCCGCGCCGAGCCGCCGCGCATCACGGTCGGGTGTGAGGCCTTCCCGCAGTACGTCCTCATCATCGGCGAGATCACCACGGAGGGACCCGCCCTGGTGGATTGGCGCTGGGAGACCAATGCGGGGGAGGTTACGCACGAGGAGCCGCGCGTCTTCACCGAGGCCGCCACACAGACGGTGCAGAAATCGCTGGTCATTTACGGACCGAACAATTACTGGGCGCAACTGCACATCCTCACGCCAAACGACATGGTGGTGCAGGTGCAATTCGTGGCGAATTGCATCCCGTAGACTATTTTTGGGTACAATCCAGTCATGTCCAAACTCAAATCTCCCCTTATGCTTTTCTTTGTCGTGGTGCTGGCCATTGCCGTGCTGGCACTTTTCGGGCCCGAGGAGCAGTCGCTGGGTGCCAACGTGCGCATCGTGTACCTGCACGGCGCCTGGGTGCTGACCGCCGAGATCGCCTTCATCGCCGCCGCACTGGCCGGGTTGGCGGGGCTCATCACCCGACGGGATGTCTTCCATCATTGTTCCGCCGCGCTGGGACGGGCGGGCATCGTCTTCTGGGTGACGTATCTGCCGCTCTCGCTGCTGGCCATGCAGACCAACTGGAACGGCCTGTTCCTGTCCGAGCCGCGCTTCCGCCTGGCGGTGACCTTCGCAGTGGTGGGCGTCCTGCTCCAGGTCGGCTTGTGGATGATGAGCAACAAGCTGTTGACTTCGGCCGCCAACATCGCCTACATCGTCGTGCTGCGGGTCATCTTTGCCACCGCCGCCAACGTGATGCACCCGCCGCCCTCACCCATCTTCAATTCGGGCAACTATGTCATCATCGGGTTCTTCGTGGCGCTCAACCTGTTGACCTGGGTGGCGACGTTCTTCCTCACGAAATGGTTCCTCACGTTCACCGATTAAGTCTCATGCGCTTCACCAAAACGCAAGTCCTGCTGGTCCTCCTCTTCCTCCTGGCCTTCTCCCTGCGTTTCTTCCGCATCGGCCAGGACGGCTTCGGCAACCTGTATTATGCCGCCACGGTGCAGAGTCTGCTGACGAGCTGGCATGCCTTCTTCTTTGCCTCGTTCGACCCGTCTGGCTTCGTGAGCGTGGACAAACCCCCGCTCGGCTTCTGGATCCAGGCCTTGAGCGTTTTGGTCTTCGGCTTCCACGGTTGGTCGCTGATCCTGCCGCAGGCATTGGCGGGATCCCTCTCCGTGCTGGTGCTATACAAACTCGTCCAGCGCACCTTCGGCAAAACGGCGGGGCTGCTGGCCGCCCTGATCCTGGCCGTCACCCCCATCAGCGTGGCCACCGCCCGCAACAACACCCCCGACAGCCTGTTGACCTTCGTCGTGCTGCTGGCGGCCTGGGCGGCGATCAAAGCCGCCGAGACAGGCAAGCTGCGCTGGCTGCTGGCCTCCGCCGCGCTGGTGGGAATCGGCTTCAACATCAAGATGTTGCAAGCCTATCTCGTGGTCCCTGCGCTGTTCCTCTTCCTGCCCCCTCCGCATGGATTGCTCAAGCGCATGGGCCAACTGACCCTGGCCATGCTGGTGATGTTTGCAGTCTCGTTTGCCTGGCCCATCGCCGTGGATTCCACGCCCGCCGACCAGCGTCCCTATGTGGGCTCCACCTCCACCAACAACGAAATGGAACTGGTGGCCGTCCACAACGGTGTGCGCCGACTGGGCAAGATCGTGGCCATCTTCGGGATCCGCGAAAAGAATCCCACGCCCGCAACGCCGACGCCCACGCCCGCTCCCACGCAACCGGTCACTCCTCCACCCGCAGCGGACTCCATCAAAATCTGGCCTGACGGCGGCCTGCCCGAAGTGGGCGACCCGGGCCTGCTGCGCCTGTTCAACCCGCAGATGGCAGGACAAGTCTCCTGGCTGCTGCCGCTGGCGCTGCTGGCCCTGGTCAGCGGCATGGTCCGCACTTCGTGGAAGTTGCCGCTCGGCAAGGAGGCCCTGTTCTACTCGATGTGGGCAGGCTGGCTCATCCCTGCCGCGCTGTTCTTCAGCTACGGCGGATTGATCCATCGCTACTACCTCGACATGCTGGCGCCGCCCGTAGCCGCCCTCTCGGCTGTGGGCCTGTCCACCTGGATGGAAGATTTCAATGCCAAACGCCGCTCCGCCTGGTTGATGCCACTTGCCATTCTCCTCACCGTGGCCACGGCCATCTTCTTCCTCGGATATTACGAAAAGGAATATTTCGACGAACTCCTGATGGGGCTGACTGTCCCTTCGACAGCCGCACTGGCATTCTGGTCCGTGGGATTCTTCAAAGGCCAGCGAGCCGGTTGGCGGGCTGCGCTGATTACGGCGGCCATTCTGACGTTAGCCTTGTCCGCCCTCGGATTCCTTCCCAGGATGAACCCGGTCTTCCTGCCCATCCTGGTCCTGGGACTGGGTGGCAGCATCTACCTGATCTTCCGCTTCCGCTCCATGAATAAGACCATCCTCATTCCGATCCTGTTCTCGATGCTGCTTGTGCCTTTCGTGTGGGCCACCACCCCCTTGTGGATCGGTGGTGACGTTACCCTGCCCCACGCCTCGCCAGACCTGGTCTACTATGGCGGGCAACGAGACCACTTGAGCAAGTATGAGTGGCTGGCGGGATTTTTGCAAGCGCAGTTCGAGGACGAAACTTTCCTGGTCGCCACCGAGAACGCCGTGGTCGCCTCGCCCCTGCAACTGTTGACCCAGAAGCCTGTCATGGCCCTGGGCGGATTCACGGGTGCGGACCCGATCTTGACTGTGGACGAACTGTCCCAGCGCGTGGCCGATGGCGATGTGCGCTTCTTCCTTTTGGGGCATGTGGAACAACGTAACCTCGTCCAGATGGAAATCTCGGACAACATGGATTGGCTGATTGCAAACTGCACCCTGCTCACCAACGTGGAAATTCCCCCAGACCTGGACCTCTACGACTGCCATCCCCGCTGAATCGCTGGATCTCATGGACTCCCTCAAACTCATCCTCGTTGCACTGGCCGCCCTATGGATGGTCTACGTTCTCGTCGACTATCTGGTGCCCTTCTTCTACGGCCTGCCCGCCAAGCCAACGAGACATGCCCGTATTCGCAAAGCGCTCAAGTTGGCGGGCCTACGCGCGGACGAGACCCTGATCGATCTGGGCTGCGGGGATGGGCGGGTGCTGGTCATCGCGGCGAAAGAATTCAGGGCACAGGCGATCGGCATCGACGCGGGGCCGGTGCAGGTCGCCCGGGCGTGGGCCAACAGCCAATTTAACGGAGTCAGCGCACAGGTCCAGGTGCGCTGGGGAAATTTCCTCAAAGCGGATCTCTCCAACGCGGACGTGGTCTTCGCCTACCTCACCTCCGATTACGTCCCGAAACTCGAAACCAAACTGGCATCGCAACTCAAACCTGGCGCACGCGTAGTAACCATCTCGTTCGATTTCTCCAATTGGGAACCCGATGCCTTCGACGAAGACGAGTTGATCTTCGTGTACAAAATGCCGCCGCACGCCGGCGACCTCGGCACCTTTCTGTTGAAACGCGAATGACAGGTCTGTTGTGTGATTTGTTCAATCCGCGTACAATTGCCCTGCAACAAGGATGATAGGATGAATCAGGACGAGAGCGATCTAGGTTCCGCGGACAGTCAACCTCCCAGTACCCTGGGAGGGCGGCACGCGTATCAGGACAAAACGTACCGCATCGCGTAAGAAGCATGGCTTCCTGCGCGATGAGATTTCACGCACAGGAGGCTGCCATGCTCAGCATCTACAAGAATACCGAGCAGGGGTTGGAAAGGCTGGAGACAGCCGTGAACGGCGCCTGGGTCAACGCCGTGGACCCAACGCCCGAAGAGATCAACAAGCTGATCGATTGGGGGATGGATGCCGATTACATCAATTATTCGCTCGACCAGGATGAAATGGCGCGCATGGAACGGGATGAGGAGTACACCTTCATCCTGTTGCGCATCCCTTACTTTCAGGGCGACACCTCCGACATTCCCTACATCACCGTGCCGCTCGGCATCTACATCCAGGGCAACCTGATCTTCACAGTCTGCCGCTATGAGAGTGACATCTTCAAGGTGCTGACCAACGGCAAGTACCGCGGCCTGAAGACCGGCAAGCGTTATCGCATGGCGCTGTACATCTTCCTCGAAACAGCCGTGCGTTACCTCAACTGTCTGCGTGACATCAACAAGACCACCGAGATCATCGAGGACCAGTTACAAAAATCCACGCGCAACCGCGAGGTACTGGAACTGCTCAAACAGCAGAAGAGCCTCACCTACTTCGCCACCGCCCTGCGCTCGAACGAAGTGATGATGGAACGCGTGCAGAAGACCCAGATCTTCAACTACTACGAGGAGGACCAGGACCTGCTCGAAGACGTGTTGACGGAAAACCAGCAGGCCATCCAGATGACCAGCATTGCCACCGAGATCCTCTCGGGCATGATGGATGCCTTCGCCTCGATCATCTCGAACAACCTCAACGGCGTGATGAAGGCCCTGGCCGCCCTGACCATCATCCTCAACCTGCCGACCATCGTGGCCTCCTTCTATGGCATGAACGTGCACCTGCCCGGCGAGGAACATCCGCTGGCCTTTGTGTGGGTCTTCGCCATTTCGATCAGCATCACTGCCATCGCCACCTTCGTATTCTACAAGCGCGATTGGTTCTAGGCAACACGCCGGCCGGGCCCATCCTACTTCTACTCGCTTCGGAGACTTCATGACAAACACCCCTCAACTCCTCTTCGATGTCCGCGCCGAACTCGGCGAAGGTCCCTTTTGGAATGCGCGCACCCAGACCCTCCACTGGCTGGACATTCTCAACAAACGTGTCTACGCGGGAGCAGACCTGCTGGCCCAACTGGACGAATTCATCGGATGTGCCGCTTTCCGCCGTGACGGCGGCCTGATCCTGGCCCTGAAAAATTCCATCGTGGACCTCAAGCCCGATTCCGTTAAACCAGCCATCCTCGCCACTTTGAGCGAGCCGGCAAACAACCGTCTCAACGATGGGAAATGCGACCCCGCAGGGCGTTTCCTGGCAGGCAGCATGGACATGAACGAGACCGATCCCACGGGCGCGTTGTACTCGTTCGACGGGAAGACCGTCACAAAACTGCTCTCGGGCATCACCATCTCCAACGGCCTGACGTGGAGTCCCGACCACAGGACCTTCTACTACACCGACACACCCACCCGCCAGGTGACCGCCTTCGACTACGACCTGTCCACAGGCCAGATCGCGAACCCGCGTCCCGCCGTCCGCGTGCCAGACGGACTGGGCTGGCCCGATGGCATGACCTCTGACATGGACGGCAACTTGTGGATCGCCATGTGGGGCGGCGCACAGGTCACGAAGTGGGACCCACACACGGGACGTCTGCTCGAACAGATTCCCATGCCTGCCCTGCAGCCCTCTTCCTGCATCTTCGGCGGCGCGGATCTGAACGAACTATACGTCACCTCGGCGCGCAAAGGCTTGAGCCCGGAAAAGCTGCAGGCGTATCCGCTCTCGGGTGGGGTGTTCAAAATCATCACAGAAGCAACGGGGATACCCACGTTCCAGTTTGCTGGATGATCCTCCCGCGAGAATCAAACGACCGCCTTGAAGGCGGTCGTTGTTTTTTGGGATCGTTCACCTAATCCGCGTTGGACGGACTGGCAGCCTTGCGCATCTGCTCGTCTTCCACGGTGCGGATGCCATTCCGCACCTGATTGCTGAGCTTGTCCAACTCGGCCTGCAGCTTGGTCAGGCTGTCGAGCACATAGTTATCCGCTTCCGCACGGATGTTATCAGCCTCAACCAGGGCCTGGGCCTTGACCTGGTCGGCGCGGCGCTGGGCATCCGCTACAATGCTGTCCTTCTGAACCAACTGGTCGGCCTTCTCGCGCGCCAGCGCCAGGGTGCGGTTGGCCTCTTCCTGCGCCTGAGCCATCACACGGTCACGCTGGGCAATCAATTGCTGGGCCTTCTTCACCTCATCAGGGATGGCAATGCGCATCTGGTCGATCAACTCCAGCATGCGATCCTCATCCACCACCACATTGTGGGTGAATGGCAAGGCCTTGCTTTCGTTGAAGAGTTCTTCGAGTCGGTCAATCAGTTGCAGAATATCCATAAGGCTCCTCCGCAGACACGGATGATTCCAATTCTATCTCATTTTTAATCCCGCAACGCATTGGGCGGACTGTGTTTCTCGGTCATCTCGTTCAATTTGCGCTTGAGCGCCGCATGCACATGCGGCGGGACCATGCTCGACACGTCGCCGTTCAACATGGCAATCTCGCGCACCGTGCTGGACGATAGGAAGGTGTGCTGCTCGGCGGTGATCAGCGCCACGGTCTCGATATCGGTGGCGAGACGCTGATTGGCCAGCGCCATGCGGAACTCAAACTCAAAATCCGAGAAGACGCGCAACCCACGCACGATGACCTGCGCATCAATCTTGCGCGCAAAGTCGATGGTCAGGCCGCTGTACCCGGTCACCTTGACCTTGGGATGATCCTTAAACGACTCGGTCACCAGCGCGATACGCTCTTCGGGGGAGAACATCAAGGTTTTGAGCGGCTTGTCGTACACCGCCAGGATGACTTCGTCGAACAGCCGCGAGGCGCGTGCTGCGATATCCATGTGCCCGTAGTGGATGGGGTCGAACGTGCCAGGGAACAATGCTCGAACCATTGAATCTCCATAAAAGTGTAGGGGCACGGCAGGACTGCTTTGCCTTGACGATCCAGTTCCCCGCCGTGCCTCTACAGGATTTAACTTACATCGCCCTTGCCCGTCATCCCCCAGAAGCGGCCAAAGGCTTCGGAGAGCAGGGCATGGTCGGGTTGGGACAGGTCGGCATCCTGCTCGAAGAGAGTCTGCGCCTGGGCGCGGGCTTTCTCGATCAGGGCCACATCGGTCAGGCTGGCCATACGCAATCCGCTGCCATAGCCCGATTGGCGCGTGCCGAGGAATTCTCCTGGGCCGCGTTGTTGCAAATCACGCTCGGCCAGCACGAAGCCGTCATTGGATTCGGCCATGGCCTGCAGACGCTCGTTCTCGGTCGCATCCTCGTGGGTGGGGATGAGCAGACAGTATGACTGCGCCGAGCCGCGACCTACGCGTCCACGTAACTGATGGAGCTGCGCCAGGCCGAAGCGGTCTGCGCCTTCGATCAGCATCACGGTCGCGTTGGGCACATCCACGCCCACCTCGACCACCGTGGTCGAGACCAGGATATCGTACTGACGGTCGCGGAACTTGAGCATGGCCTCGTCTTTTTCGGCGGGCTTCATGCGTCCGTGCAGCAGACCCAGCTTGAGGTCGGGGAAGATTTCCTTCGAGAGCGTTTCGTAATCGTCCACGGCAGCACGCGCCTCGATCTTGTCGCTTTCTTCGATCAGCGGATAGATAATGAAAGTCTGACGTCCATCCTTGATCTGCGAGCGGATGAGCGTGAAGGCGCGCTCGCGTTCCTGCGGGCGCAACACGTAGGTGTTGATGGGCTGTCGGCCCGCGGGCATCTCGTCCATGATGGACAGGTCGAGGTCGCCGTACAGGGTCAGCGCCAACGAGCGCGGGATGGGCGTGGCGGTCATCACCAGCAGGTGCGGATTGTTACCCTTCTGGCGCAGCGCCGCGCGCTGGTCCACGCCGAAGCGGTGCTGCTCGTCGATGACGGCGAATTGCAGATCCTGGAAGGTGACGGGATCCTCGATCAACGAATGTGTGCCGATGACGATCTTGACCTCACCCGCCGCCAGCTTCTCGTTGATCTCGTTCTTCTCTGCCTCGGGGGTGTCTCCAACCAGCAGGCGGATCTGACCCTCTTGCAAGACTCCGTTCTCGCCCGCCAGGAGTTTGACGAAGTTGCGATAATGCTGCTCCGCCAGAATGGACGTAGGCGACATGATGGCGGCCTGCGCCCCGTGACTGACGATCATGGCCGCTGCCAGCGCCGCGACCACGGTCTTGCCGGAGCCGACGTCGCCTTGCAGCAAACGGTTCATGGGCTTGCCCGACTTCAGGTCATTGCGGATGTCGGCCAGGGCGTGCTGTTGGGCTTCCGTCAACATGAAAGGCAGCGCGGAGATGCGCGCCCCAAACCAGGCGTTATCCACCTCGAAGACGCGTGCCTCGACCGACTTCCAGTCGCGTTTCTGGCGTAGCACGCCGACTTGCAGGTAAAAGATCTCATCGAAGGCCAGGCGTGCGCGCGCCGCCTTGAGGCTGTCCTGCGTCTTGGGAAAATGCGCCTGGATCAACGCCTCGCCCAACGGCATCAACCCTGCGGACTTGCGCACACTCTCCGGCAACGGGTCCGCCACTGAAGGCGCCCAGTAGTTGATGACCTGCCCCATCAGGTTGCGCAGCCATTTCTGCGTGATCTTCTCGGCCAGCGGGTAGATTGGGACGATGCGGTTAGTGTGCAGGTTCTCGGCTTCGACGGGTTCGAAGTCGGGGTTGTTCATGATGAGCTTGCCAAGATATTGCTCGACCTTGCCCGAGACGGTGATCTGGTCGGTCGCCTTCAAACGGTTGGCGACCCACGGTTGGTTGAACCAGGTCAGGCGCAGGGAGCCCGTGCCGTCGGTGAGGATGGCTTCCACCACCTGGGCCTTGCCGCCGCGGATGGGACGCAGCGCCACGCTCTGGATCATGCCCAACACGGTCAATTGTTCGCCGTACCAGATGGACTTGATCGGCTTGAGCTGGCTGTAATCCTCGTAGCGGCGCGGGAAGTAGTACAGCATGTCGCCGAGCGTGTGCAGGCCAAGTTGCTTGAGCGTCTCGGCGTGGCGTGGACCGACGCCCTGCAACACAGTCAGCGCGGCATTGAGGGCGGCGGGGGTGGCGGAGGTCTTCGCACCGGGCACCACATCCGAACGGGCGGGCGCCGCAGGGCGCGGACGCGGAGCAGGCTGGGGCTGGGAGTCAGCAGGTTTATCGGAGGCAGGCTTCGGGGCAGACTGCGGCGCGGGTCTCGGGGTGGTGGGCGTCTGGGACTGCTGTTTCTGACCGACCTCGGGGTAGGTCTCCCCGATCCGCTTCCACAGGCCTTTGAGTGCGTCGGCGCGAGAGGTGGGGCTGAGGCTTTCGTAGGAGCGCAGGCGCTGGACCACGGCCTGGATGACCTCTTCGGTCAGGTCGTCGGCGCGGGCTTCCCCCTCCCAATAATCGAGCATTTTGGCAAGGCCGCCGATAATGGCGGTGTTGTTATAACCATTTCCGTGTTCGAGTCGAAAGAATTTTCTGAGTTTTTCCAGGGATTGCTGCATGGGAGGTATTTTATCATGGGCAGGACGGAGGACGGGGGACTTGCAAGCCATGTACAATCGCCCTTTTCTTTGTTATCTTTGGCACACCTCAAAATGGAAGGGCACCATGAAGCGAAACATCGTGTACGAAACGGGCCGCAAGTTCATCCAGGCATACGCCAGACTGATGTTGAAGTTGGACATTCACAAATACTCTGACCTGCCGAGGGGTCCCATTCTGTTCGTCGCCAATCACCCCAGCGCCACCGATCCGTTCCTGCTGCACCTGCTGGATCGGATGAGCGTGCTCATCACCGTCAACGCGTTCCGATTCCCGATCTTTGGGTCGATTCTGCGCCGCGGGGAGCAGATCGCGGTGGAGCCAGGCGGGGATGCGCTGGAACAGGCCACCCACCTGCTGCGTGCAGGACGCTCCATCGGTATTTTCCCGGAGGGGACCTTCAGCCCGCAGGCAGGCGGATTCGGCGAACCGCGCAATGGGGCCGCCCGCCTCGCCCTGACGACAGGCGCGCACGTGGTGCCCGTGGGCATCTACCTGCCGCGCGAACGCAGTCTGCGCATTTCCTCGAAATTGGCGGGCCGACCGACGGTGGGCTACTGGTACCTGTGCGGTCCGTATGCGCTGACGGTGGGTCAGCCCATGCGCTTCGAAGGCAACCCCGAAGACCGCGAGCAGGTGGTCTCAGTCACACGCGCCATCATGGAACGCATCATGGACCTGGCGCGCGAGAGTGAGCATCGTTTACGAGGGGTGCCTTCCGCCACCTAATAAAACTGAAAGTTGCGTTTTCAGGCAGGCCATGTTAAAGTACCTCTTGGGGGGTGTTCGAAATATTCCAACGAAAGGAGGTGGCTGCCTTGCTACTATACACGAAAGAAAGGGCACAGGGCCTTGTTGAATATGCATTGATCCTTGTTTTGGTTTCGCTGGCCGTTTTTGTGGCGCTGCTCATCTTTGGCCCCCTGCTCGGCAACATTTTTAGTGGCATTAATAGTAGTCTCGCCGGATCATGATCGTTGCAAAGCTCCCGCTACGGCGGGAGTTTTTATTGCAAGAAATAAGAACGGCGGATACAAGATCCGCCATTCTTTCATAAAGTAACTAACGCAGACTGTCGGGTCAGCGTGGCCTGCATGGACCAGGGTCCCGTCCAGGTAACGGTGACGGGCAGCAGTTTGCCGCGCAGATTTTCATCGGATTCGACGAAGACCAGTTTATTGGTGGGGGTGCGTCCACGCCAGCGGTTCTTGACCTTGTCCTCGAAGAGCACATCCACACTCTGGCCAAGGTACTTCTTATTGATCTCGCCCACAACCTGCTCCTGCAATTGCTCCAGCATGCGGAAGCGGCGCATCTTCTCCTCGTCGCTGACGTCGTCTTCCATGCGGCGGGTGGCCACGGTCCCCTCGCGGACGGAGTAACGGGCCAGGTGGGCCACATCCAGCTTGAGGTCCGCAAGCACCTGATAGGTCTGCATGAACTGTTCCTCGGTCTCGCCGGGGAAGCCGACGATGATGTCGGTGGCAATGGAACAATCGGGCAGGCGCTGGCGGATCTTGGCCACCAAGTCACGATAATCCTGCTGGGTGTAACCACGCTTCATATTGGACAGCACCTCGTCATCGCCCGCCTGGATGGGCAGTTCGATGTGCGGCATCACGCGCGGGAGCTCGGCAATGGCATCGATCAGGTCATCGCCAAAGTAGTTGGGATGCGAGGTCAGGAAGCGAATGCGCTCGATGCCTTCCACCTCGTGGACGAGGCGCAGCAATCCCGCCAGATTGGGGCCATCAGGGACGTCCTTCCCGTAGCGGTCCACGATCTGGCCGAGCAGGGTGATTTCCTTGACGCCCTGTTTCGCCAACGAACGGACCTCAGCCACGATATCGCCAACGGGACGCGAGCGTTCGACGCCGCGCTTGTAGGGGATGATGCAGAAGGTGCAGGCATGCGAGCAGCCATATACGACGGGCACATGCGCCATGACGAGGTTGCCGCGTTCGGCGGCAGGCAGGATGAGTTCCTCATCCATCATCAGGAAGCGGCGTGTGGTCTCGGCATCTTCGAGCGAACGGATCTCGCCCTGGGTCAGGTGCGAGATCAACGGCCCCGGGTCGGAGGGCGGCGAGAAGACGTCCACGAAGGGCAGGCGCTGTTTCAACTTCTCCGTGCCACGTACACCGACCAGACAGCCCATCAGGTTGATGATCAGATTGGGATTCTTGTCCTTGAGCGGTTTGAGCGACGACAGGCGGCCGTAGGCCTTGTCCTCGGCGGACTGACGCACAACACAGGTGTTGAGGACGATCACGTCCGCTTCTTCGGGTCTATCGGTAAATGAGTAGCCAAGATGCTCCAGCGACGAGCCGACCCGCTGGGAGTCGGCCACATTCATCTGACAGCCTTCGGTCCAGATATGGTATTTCATAGGGCGTGAATTATACCAATGTTGTCCACGTTTTTTATGGTAAAATCGCCTGCGCCTGGAGGGATGGCCGAGCGGCTGAAGGCGCATGTCTTGAAAACATGTTTGGTTCACACCAACGTGGGTTCGAATCCCACTCCCTCCGCTGGAAGTTGCAAGTTTGCATGTTGACGGGTTCGCCGCTTGCGGGTATAACGTGTCAACATTCGAGTTTGTGAACTTTCGACAATCGAATTTGGGGAGGTGCCAGAGTGGCTGAATGGGCTCGCCTGCTAAGTGAGTGCCGGGGTAACTCGGTCGCGGGTTCGAATCCCGCCCTCCCCGCCACAGCGAAGACACGTCCGTGAGGGCGTGTTTTTGTTTTCGGTCGTGCGCAGAATCACTAGAGATGAACAGAGGTAAATAGGGATAATTTTTTGTTCATCCCCAATTATCTTTGGTGAATATTCAAAGGCATTTCGCCATTCCACTCGATGTCAAAGGTGGAGGCTTGCAGCGGACTGATGTCGTGCCGGCGGGCAAGGCTCACATAATGAAGGATGCTCCGTCCCTGCAACAAGGCCGGCAAGGAATCATGCACATCGAAGAGGACATCGCGGCTACGGATGAAGGTGTCCAGCCATTGTTGAAACTTTTTCTTGCGCAATGCCTCGGGCATTGCATAGACCAGCATGGCAGTCGAGAGCATGGATGAGTTGGGACCGTCGGGAGTGATAAGCGGTATTTCAGAATCGAAAAAGGCGTCAGGAAAGCGCGGATGCGAGGCGAGCAAGTGGACGCCGCTCGTGGCGCGCGGATTACACTCCAAGGCTGTGACCGCGCCCTGGGCATCTTCAATGAAATCGAATGAGATCTGACCCGTGAACTGCACCACCTCAACGAAAGTCCGCACCCACTCGAAGGCGGCGGGATGGTCCACATGCTGGAAGGCCACCGTCGCGCCCTGGCCCGCGGTGAACTCAGAGCGATAGGCGGCATGCGCGGAGATGCGTCCACGGTGGACGACGCTGTAGGTGCAGACCTGCGCGCCGTGGACGAACTCCTGCGCCACCCACGGGGAAGCGGGATCGAACGTCAGCGTGGAAAATGCCTGGTTGAGGGTCGGCAGGATCAGGGTCCGCGAAGCGAAGCGGGAGTAGACGGGTTTGAGGACCAGTCCGCGCCAACGGGCGTACGCGGAGAGCAGGTCATCGCGCGTCTGCACCAGGATCGAGTCGGGCACGGAGAGTCCCAGCGAGGCGGCGTAAAAGGTGAAGTCCCATTTATTGTGGAGAGTGCGCAGGGTGTTGAGCGGCTCGACGAAGGCAGGCAGGTGATCGCGTCCCATCGCAACGTAGAAGGTCTCCTCGTTGACAGGGATGACTAAATCGATACGTTGGCGGCTGACGATCTCGCTCAGCGCATCGAGGAAAGCCGCCGTCTGTTGGCGCGGCGGCGGGACAAGGAAGTTGTGCGCGATGCAGCGGCTGGGCGCGGAGAGATGTCCGCGCAGGCTCTCGGCCATGCAAACGACATGCCCCGCGCGACGAAAGGTGCGAGCCAGTTCGAGAGCCGCAGGCGAGCGCCCGCCCGTGAAAAGGATATTGGCCATGAGATTTATAATGGGGTAAAGTATAGACTTGATTTCGGGATAAATCAACATGAAAACCCTCATCACAGGAGCCACAGGATTTCTTGGCGGAGCGCTGGCGCGGCGGTTGCACGGTATGGGCTGGGACGTCACCGCGCTGGGACGCAATCCGCGCGCGTTGGCTGCGCTCAATGCGGAAGGCATCCGCACGCTTCAGGCGGACCTGGCGGACGAGGCCGCCATCCGCGCGGCGTGCCAGGGACAGGAGATCGTCTTCCACTCGGGGGCACTATCCGCGCCGTGGGGGCGGGGCGAGGGTTTTTACCGCGCCAATGTGCTGGGCACACGCCATGTCGTGCGCGGTTGTCAGGACGCGAATGTCCAGCGGCTGCTGCATGTGTCCACGCCCAGTATTTACTTCCGTTACGAGCCGCGCCTGAACGTCAGAGAAACCGACCCGCTGCCCGCAAAACCTGTCAACGAGTATGCGCGCACCAAGCTGCTGGCCGAGGCCGAAGTAGACCGCGCCCATGCAGACGGCCTGCCCGTGGTGACAATTCGTCCGCGCGCCATTTTCGGTCCAGGCGACACGACCATCCTGCCGCGGCTGATTCAGCGGCTGGCCTCGGGGCGGCTGCCCGTCATCGGCGACGGAAAAAACATCGCCGACCTGTCCTACGTCGAGAACGTGGTGGATGCGTTGCTGCTGTGCGCTGAGTCGCCAAAATCTACCCTGGGCAAAAAGTACAACATCACCAACGGCCAGCCCGTCGTCCTGTGGGACATGGTCCGCAAGGTGGCCGCCGCGCTCGGATACCCGCCGCCGCGCGGACACATCCCCTACCGCATTGCAGATGCTTTCGCGGGGTTGCTGGAAATGACCCATCGTTTGCTCCCATCCCAGCCCGAGCCGCCGCTGACACGTTATACTGTCGGCGTGATCGCCAACAGCACCACACTCGACATCTCCGCCGCCCGCCGCGACCTCGGATACCATCCACGCATCTCGGTCGAGGAAGGTTTCGAGAAGTTCATTGATTGGTGGAAGGTAGACGTCATTGCGAGGAGGGTTGAGACGCGATAGCGTCGAGACCCGACGAAGCAATCTCAAGTAACCATCAACCATGAGATTGCTTCGTCGGCCTACGGCCTCCTCGCAATGACATTATGAAAATCACCATCCTTCACGCTGGTTATTGCACTGCCCCCGAACACATCGCCATTCAGGGCGGCGCATGGCGGCATATCCATTTCCCCGCCATGTTCGCCGTGCTGGAGCATCCGCGCTTCGGGCCGATGCTGTTCGACACGGGTTACTCGCAGCGTTTCTTCGACGCGACGCAAAAATTCCCGTATCAACTCTATCGTCACGCCACACCCGTGACTCTGCGGAAGGATGAACTTGCAGTCCATCAGCTTTCAACCCTGAGCTTGCAACCTTCCGACATCACCCGCATCTTTATCTCCCACTTCCATGCGGATCACATCTCCGCACTGGACGCCTTCAGCAGGTCCCGTTATGTGTACCTGCCCCACGCTTATGAATCTGTCCGTCAAAAGCGCGGGCTGGATGCCCTGACCCGCGCCTTCCTGCCCGACCTGATCCCGCACGACTTCGACCAGCGCGCCACGCCCGTGGATGTCAATGCCGCCATCCCGCTGCCGCCTGAGTACGCGCCCTTCACGCGCGGATACGACCTGCTGGGCGATGAGTCGGTCATCGCGGTCGAACTGCCTGGACATGCCATCGGCCAGATGGGACTCTTCGTCCGCGATGACTCGCGCACCTATTTCTTCGTGGCCGATGCGGCCTGGCAGGCACGTTCGGTCACAGAGCATCGTCCGCCGCATCCATTGGCGAATCTGATCTTCGCTGATTCCCAAGCCTATCGCGCCACGCTTGCGGACTTGCACACCTATCATCAATCTCATCCCAGCGTGGAGGTCATCCCTTCGCACTGCGAAGAGACCCTTGCAAAGTTTTCTCCCCATGAACGCTGAACTATACACCCGCGAGAATATCGACTCGCTGCACTGGCCATCCACGCCCGATGGGGAATATGCGCGCAATTACCTGTTGCCGATGATCCAGGACGGTCCGCAGAAGTACATCCGCAACGTGCATAACACCGAGGTGATGATCGCCAAAGTGGATGAGACGTTGCTTCCCATCACGGTCACGGACTTTCACTCTGAGAACACCTATACTTGCTCGCCGTACAGTCATTACGTTTCGTATGGCGGTTATGAGGAAGTGCGCCATCTGGAGAATCCACCCGTCGAGGCGTTGATCAAACTGGCTCTGTATCCCGTGGCAGACTGGTTACGCCGCAGCGACTTCGACCGCGTGGTCTTCGTCAACAACTGGCTGCTTTCGACGAATCTATATCCATCCATAACGGCGACCCAGCTTGAGGTCTTGAGCGAAGCGCTGATCGGCTGGTTTCCAGAGCGCGCCATCGTCTTCCGCTCGGTGAATGGGTCACGCGATCCGCATATCCGCCAGACGCTCGAAACGCGTGGCTATGACCTGGTCCTCAGCCGACAGGTCTGGTTCATGGACCCCGAGGAGGCGCGGCGCACGCGCCAGTATAAGGAGGATGCGCGCGTACTGCGTCGTCACGGCTATGAGGTCGTGGATGGGGGATCGTTGAGCGACGACGACCTGTACCGCGCGGTGGAGTTGTATAACCTGCTGTATCTCGAAAAGTATTCGTATTACAACCCGCAGTTTACAGAGTCCTTTTTGCGCCTGGCGCGTGATAAGGGCACACTGACCCTGAGAGGACTTCGGCGGGATGGGAAGTTGAACGGCATCATGGGATACTTCGCGCGCAACGGCCTGATGACCCAGCCGCTGTTCGGCTACGACACAGCGCTGCCGCTGGACGAAGGGCTGTACCGACTATTGACGTTGGTCACCTTGCAGGAAGGCCTGGCGCGCGGACTGATGGTCCACGCCAGCGGCGGCGTGGGCAAGTTCAAGAAGATCCGCGGCGGGCGCAGTGAGACGGAATACAATGCGGTGTACACGAAGCACCTGCCACGCGCGCGTCAACGCCCGTGGCAGGTCATCCAGTGGATCGGCGATTTGATGATCCCGTATTTTAAGAAAATGGATTTTTGATGTCGTTGCGAGGTTCGGGATGCTGTAGCGTCGAGACTCGAAGCAAACTACTGATAGCATAAAAGATGTTGGTTATTAGGAGGTTGCTTCGTCGGCCCTACGGGCCTCCTCGCAACGACATAATTAAAAGGAGATTCCATGGAAGTTAACCTGCCCCTCAAAATTATCGGCCTTGGGCGTTATTTGCCCGCACGTATTGTTCCCAGCTCAGAACTGGAAAAAATCTGCAACCTGCCTGCGGGCTGGGTGGAGCGTCACAACGGGGTGCGCGAGCGCCGCTGGGTGACGGACGAGACCTCGTCCTACATGGCGGCTCAGGCGGCCTGCGAAGCGCTCGACGAGGCGGGTCTCAAGCCGAGCGACCTGAGCCTGATCATCAATGCTTCGGGCACGGGCGAGCAGGCCATCCCCGACACGGGCGCACTGATCCAGCGTCAGCTTGGGCTGGGCAAATCGGGCATCCCCGCCATGACGGTCCACAACACCTGCCTGAGCTTTGTGGCCGCCATGGACGTGGCCGCCAACTTCCTCAGCGCGGGACGTTACAAGCACATCCTCATCGCCAGTGCGGACGTGGCCTCGTGTGGGATCAACCCCAAGGAGCCTGAATCCGCTTCGTTGGTGGGAGACGCCGCTGCGGCAGTCGTCGTGACCCGCTCGGGCGCGGGCGACCGATCGATGGTCCACAATGCGCACCTCAAGACCTACGGCGATGGCGCCTACCTGACCGCCATCATGGGCGGCGGCTCGGGGCGGCATCCTGGAAAGCCGAATCATAACCCCGACGATGACCTGTTCCACATGGACGGCCCTGCCGTGCTGCGCATGGCGCGCGGCATTGCGCCCGACTACCTCGAAGAGTTATACCCAGGCCTCTCGAAAAGCCTGGTGGATATCGACGTGGTCGTGCCGCATCAGGCCAGCAAGGTCGGCTTGATGATGCTCTCGCGCTTCGGCTGGCCGCAGGACCGCATCATGAGCACGCTCGAAACGCTGGGTAACTGCGTGGCCGCCTCGATCCCATCCACGCTGTATCAGGCCGTGCGCGATGGGAAAATCCAGCGTGGGAACAAGGTGCTGATGGTCGGCACAGGTGCGGGCCTCTCCATCGGCGGACTGGTGATGACGTATTAAGGTAAATCGCGATCAAGCAGGCGCGAAAGGAAGATCGTATAATCGTTTTGGAATATCTACCCAAGGATAATGCCAAAAATGAAACATCCAGAGAAGCTCATGCCTGCCTTGCTCTTGGCCTTGGTGTTCGCGTTGATCGGGGTCATCGGTTGCACGGTTAACCAGACGGCCTCTCCCGTAGAGCCGACCTACCGCCTCGTCTTCACCTCGGATCGGGACGGGAACCAAGAAATTTACATCATGAATCAGGATGGCACAGGGCAACGGAACCTGACCAATAATCCCGCCAATGAGTGGTTCCCAACCAGTTCTCCAGATGGTCAACAGGTTGCCTTTGCCTCCGACCGTGACGGAACCGTGGCCTTTTTCGACCGCGCCGTGTACATCATGAACATCGACGGCACGAAGCAGGTTCAGGTCACAGAACAGGGTGGCGGTTTTCCCGCCTGGTCGCCAGATGGGAAGCAGATCGCCTATGCCTGCAACCTGTATGCTTCCTCATCCCTTTCCGTGCGCGATGTATGTGTTGTCAACGTGGACGGGACGGACAAGGTTATGCTGACCCACGACCGCACCTACAATGGCTATCCCGCCTGGTCGCCGGATGGTTCCAAAATCGCATACGGATGTTATCTCAAGCAAAACGATGACGTGTGCCTGATGAACGCAGACGGTTCGGACCAGAACCAATTGATCGATGATCCCGCCAAGGATGGCTGTCCCAACTGGTCGCCAGACGGCTCGGGCATTCTCTTCTCTTCCGACCGCAGCGGATTCACCCAAATCTACCTGATGAACCCGGATGGATCGAACATTCGTCAACTCACCGACGGTGGGCACAACAACATCTGCGGTACCTGGTCACCAGACGGAAAACATATTGCCTTCACATCCGACCGCGACGGCCACGAAGAGGTCTACCTCATGGACGCGGATGGCTCGAACCAGGTCCGCGTGACGAATGGGACGGCAAATAATTCAGCGGCGGTTTGGATTCCATAGCTGGGCAAACTGAATTTTGACCTCTGCCAATTACTGGACAACAATCATTTTCTTGTTCGCCATTCCTATTAAATGCGAGAAAGCCAGGGTCCTGACCTGGCTTTCCCTTTCAAGAGGAGGAGAAGAGAAATCACCTTGCGACGTCAACTTTATCACGGGGAGAAAAAGACTGCTGGACGGCTCCCCTACGCCGTCCAGACGATTGCAATACGAGCTGAATGAGGATTTTTTAAGAAAGAGCTGGATGCTATAATATTTTCATCTACCCGAGATGGAGGAACCCCCATGCTGGAAATCTTCATTATCTGGAAATTGGCAGGCACCATTGGCACCCTTGCCGCTCAGAAGGGTTTGAAAAAGATCTGGTATCAGATTATGTTAGTTGTACTATGGCTCACCGGTGAAATTAGCGGAGCTTTTATCGGCGGTGCATTCTCCAGCGAAAACACAGGTTGGGTCGTCTACCTTACAGCCCTGGCAGGTGCAGCTGCCGGTGCAGGGCTGGCTTTTTTGATCATGCGACTCCTGCCCAAAGAACCTGCGCCATCTGAAAACGTTGTTCTTGAATTCGATCAAGATCAGAAGACCGCCTTACGCAGGTTCGGGCGGTCTGGCTGGGTTCCCGGGCTGGTCATTGTATTTGCGATCCTCGGCCTATGCGCTTGCTTCAGCGGATTGGTCTTGTTACAGGTTATGTTAACGTCATAACCTGCCGCAGGGTGGAAGAGTTTCCGCCTTACGAAACCTTATCCCCACGGAACTGCGTCTCATACAACTGACGATACAGCCCGCCCAGCGCCAGCAATTGCTCGTGCGTGCCCTGCTCCACGATCTGGCCGCGATCCATCACCAGGATCAAATCTGCGGCGAGGATGGTGCTCAGGCGATGCGCGATGACGATGCTGGTACGACCCGCCATCACGCGCTTGAGCGCTTCCTGAATGAGCGACTCCGATTCACTGTCGAGCGAACTGGTGGCTTCATCGAGCACAAGAATGCGCGGGTTCTTGAGGATGACGCGTGCCAGTGCGATGCGCTGCTTCTCCCCGCCGCTCAGGCGATATCCGCGTTCGCCGACGATGGTGTCATAGCCGTCGGGCAGGTCCATGATGAAGTTGTGGATGTTGGCCGCGCGCGCCGCCGACTCGATCTCGTCCTGGGTCGCGTCGGTCTTGGCATAGGTCAGGTTGGTGCGGATGGTGTCGTGGAACAGGTACGTCTCCTGGGTCACCATGCCGATGGCAGCGGAGAGCGAGTCGAGGGTCACGTCGCGCAGGTCGTGGCCGTCGATGCGGATGGTGCCGCTGGTCGGGTCGTAGAGGCGCGGGATGAGATATGTGACCGTGGTCTTGCCTGCGCCCGAAGGTCCGACCAATGCGACCAGGCTGCCCGCCTGGGCCTGGAAGGAGATGCCCTCCAGGGCGACGGTCCGCGCCTGGGAAACGGGACCAGCTTCCCCGTCGGCCGATTCCGTTTCGACGGCCTTTTTCCTGCCGTTGCTTTTATCCGTCAAAGACATCACCGCCTTGACGTTATCCATGCTGCCGTAGCGCTTGACCTCGCTGAGCAGTTTGGTATCGTCCACATCGTACTTGAAGGTGACGTCCTCAAAACTCAGGTCGCCGTGGACATCGTGCAGAACTAATGCATCCTCTTTCTCGGCAATGTCCTGCGGCAGGTCGATGACCTCGAAGACGCGCTCGAACGAGACCATGCTGGTGCTGAACTCGACAGGCGCCCCCGCCAGCCCCTGCAGCGCGCTGTAGAGTTGACCGAGATACGAGCCGAAGGCCACGATGGTGCCGACCGTGAATGTGCCCTGGATGACGTACCAGCCGCCCAGGCCGTAGACCAGCGCCGTGCCCACCGCGCTGACCAGCCCGAGGATGACAAAGAAGGTCGAGCCGATCACGGCGCGTTTGACGCCCACATCGCGCACACCCGCCGCGCGCTGACGGAAGCGTGTCTCTTCTTCCTTGGCGCGCCCGAACAACTTGACCAGCAGCGCGCCGCCGATGTTGAGCGTCTCGTTCATGTGCGCGTTCATCTGCGCGTTGAGGTCCATGCCTTCGCGCGCGATGTCGCGCAGCACGGTACCCAGCTTTTGCGCCACGTAAATGAAGACGGGCAGGATGATGACGCTCAACAGGGTCAGCTTCCATTCCAGCGAGAGCATCACCGCCAGGATGGCGGCTGCCTCGATGATGTTGGTCACGATGTTGACGATGGTGTTGCTGATGGCATTTTGCGCGCCGACCACGTCATTGTTGAGGCGCGACATCATCTCACCAACCTTGGTATTGGTGAAGAAGCGCAGCGACATGCGTTGCAAGCGCGCGAACAGTGACGAGCGCAGGTCGTAGATCACGCCTTCGCCCACAACCGAGTTCAGTCGGCGCTGGACGACCGAGATGCCGCCGTTGAGGATCGGCAGCAGCAACAACGCCACTGCCAGCAGGAT
Source organism: Chloroflexota bacterium (assembly GCA_016191845.1). Taxonomy (GTDB): domain Bacteria; phylum Chloroflexota; class Anaerolineae; order Anaerolineales; family Villigracilaceae; genus JACPVF01. The sequence goes on along the minus strand of JACPVF010000006.1, from coordinate 68,895 downwards.
GAGCTGATTGACGTTCTTCTGCGGCAGCACCGTGTCGATCATGGTGCGGAAGATCAGCGGTGAGACCAGGCTGACACCCGTCCCAAGCAGGATCGTTACCAGCATCCCACCGATGTGTTTCCAGTAAGGTCTGGCGTAGGTGAGCACACGCAGTAAAAGTTCCCTGGTCACCTTGGGCTTTTGGTCGCCCGCACGCATGTATTGAAACCATGCTCCGTGCATAAAGTTATCTCCTCGTCATTTTCGAGTAATGAGACTATACGCCCAAGGCGGCGATCCTGCAACTGGACAAGCGGGGAGGTTAATACTGTTCTAACTCTCCCCTATAGGCGGGAACTGTTCACAATTCTCTTAGATCTCATCAAAGTTTGGGGGGGCAAAATCTGATCGATCCGTTTTTTTGCTTTCCTGAAGTTATGGTGGAGTATTTTATTAGGGAGAAACAGCGGAATTGGAGACGCCGATCTCAGCTTGTAAGGAGGAAACATCAAATCCCCTTTTGGCCAGGTGGGTCAGGAGAGCATCACTAATCTGTTCAGGGGACAACAATTGATCTTTTTGGCAAGATGTTGTGTGTTCAAAGATAAGGCCCGAGGACCAGACGTGATTGACAAGGTCATAACGATACCAGGTTTGGCAATCAATGATCCCCAGAAAACCAAGTTGATAAAAGGGGGGCTTTCGCTGTTTGGGGTCCACCATGAAGATACCATTGATCTCCTTAATGTAAGCTGCGCCCGTGCTGAATATCAGTCGACCTGCATCGGGTTCACCTTTCAACAAGGACTGACCCTCCATCCAATCAGGAATTGGCAAACCCACATAATCGAGTAAAGTGGGAGCAATGTCTATATTTTGTACATTATTCTGGATAACGCCCGCATGTTCCCCATTTGGAAAACGAATGAGGAGCGGCACCCGTTGATTCGTGAGATATTGCTGGTTGTGATCGGAGTAAATAACCAGGATGGTGTTATCCAATTTACCCGTCACGGCCAATCGATCCAACACCTCCCCCACGTACGTGTCGAAAGTCAAGATGCCATCATCATAAAAGTCTTCCATCCATAAATCGCTCTGTTCTTCACCTTTAGAGAATATCTGTTCACGCGGGAAGAAAGTGGGGCCATGAGTCCCCATGGTATGGATGTGGACAAACAATGGTTGGTCTGTATTGGAAATCAGGTCAAGCAGACGTGCAACCTTGGCACTGTCATCATTGGATTCCGGGGTAGGTTCCATGATGGCGCCAAAAGCATATTTCATTGTGCGAATATAGAAGATATGCATCAGCCTGTCTGTGACACGCTTATAGATCTTCGAAGAAAAGTACGCCACATCGTAACCAAGCGGCTTGAAAAGGTGCAGCACAACTGTCCCCTGGATCGTATTACCGTTGACCTCATCAAACGCATCCTGAAAGTTCAAATTATAGGCGTCGATAAATTGCGTCACGCCCAACTGAACCGTGTAATATCCCTGCTGACGCAGAATGCCTGGTAAATGCTGGAATGCATCCACACCGGTAAGAATATCGGGAGGATATAATACACGAGTAGTGGTGGCATTCTTACCCGTCAGGATGGCGGCTGTTGAACCCGAGGAGTTGCCAGCATTGGTAAAGGCATTTTCCGCAAAGAGGGTTTCTTTTGCCAAGTTATTCATGATGGGTGTCGTTTCCCTAGAATACCCATAAGCAGAGACGTGGGACGCATTGATGCCGTCCCCGCCCAGGATGATGATATTAGGGAGACTCTCCAGGCTGGCATTTTGCATGTCATCGCCCTCAACAGCAGTGGCAGAATGGCCTGTCAAAACAAGTCCGACCGATATAATTATCAAGATAAAAGAGAGCGGCCCGAGGAGGCGATCCTTGAACCGGCTCTCCGAGTTGATCTTCACCAACAACCAGCGGCAGATGAATAAAAAAGTCAAAAAGAGAACAGCCGCATATATGCCGCGCCCTATACCTGAAGTTGTGACAATACCCACCTTGAAAAGGGTGTATGTGAAATTATCGACAGTCAACAGGGCAAGCGCAGCCAGAATCCATGCAGGGACCGCCACTGCCAAAAATTGAACTTTCCAGCTGGACAAAAAACGCGAAAGCATCCAGCCGATCAGTACCAAAAGGAAGAGTACCGCACAACCAAACAGAGACAGCAGCAGGCTGGTCTTGAACAAGATACTGAGTTTTCCACCCAAATCGATCGCATCAAAAAAAGATGGCTTGGTCACGTAAAAAAGCCATTCCATGAAAACATAAAGATAAGATGCAAGGATCGTGGATATGACAAGACGTGATAAGGGAGACTTCACCATTAATCATACCTCCTATTTTTTTGGAAATTGTAGCATTCTTAACCCTGAAATCAAAAACGAATTTCAAGGCAACGATCGGCTGGTATTACTTTGTGATACGATTTGATATACTTCGCACTCAATAATTCTACAAGAGAAAATCATGTCCCACAAAAGACCAGCCATCCTTGCAACGATCATCACGGTCATCTTATTAGTCATCAGTGGCTTTTTGTTCATACTGATACAGATGCTGGCGCTGAACGGGTTCAGCGAACGTCAGGGGACTGCCGTCCTGGGCCTTTCGCTGGTCTGCCAGGGGACAGGCATCCTGCTCTCGGGCGGGCTGGCCATGATGTTGACCCGTCTGTTCGTTGAGAGATTCAACTGGAACAAGATCCTGGCCGTTGCACTGGCCGTCGTCGCAGGGACAGTGCTCGGGCTGGGGTTATCCCTGGTCTCGCTCTTCGTCGGCATGCTGGCCGCGGGAACTTTGTGACATTCGTCCATTCTCAAACCCGATGCGAACGGGTATGATTTCAACATCGGCGCCAGCATATCAAAGTCGTAGCCGCGACATCTTCCCCCCACAACCAGCGGTCAACTGAATACGACAGGCGTCCTCAACCTGAGAAACTGAGGAAACCATGTCACCTGCTTCCACCAGCCATGCCTATCTGGCAGACGATGTATCCCATCACCTGCACGGCGATCCGCACCGCCGCGCATCAGGGCTTTCAGATTTCATCCTGGGCGCACAGGACGGATTGGTCAACGTGCTGGGTGTGATCCTTGGCATCGCTGCCGCCACCAATGACGCCTACCTGGTGCTGGTGGCCGGACTTGCCACCACCTTCGCCGAATCCATCTCGATGGGGGCAGTGGCCTACACCACCACCCTGGCCGATGCGGACCTGTATCAGAGTGAGCGCGAACGCGAGTACCGCCACATCGAAAGGATTCCCAACCTGGAGATCCAGGAAATACGCGAGATCTACGAGAAGAAGGGCTTTCACGGCGACCTGCTCGAGCGCATCATCGAGACCATCACCTCCAACCAGGATGTGTGGGTGGCAGTGATGATGGCGGAGGAGCACCAGCTCGCGCCCGTGGACCGCAAATCGGCCGTGCGCGCGGCGCTGGTGGTGGGCCTCTCGGCGGTGATTGGGTCGCTGGTGCCGCTGGCCCCGTTCCTGTTCCTGTCCGTCTCGACCAGCATGTGGGCCTCCGTGCTGGTGACCGCGTTGGTGCTGTTCGGCATCGGCGCGTACAAGAGCAGGCTGACGGTGGGTCACCCGGGCCGCAGCGGGCTGGAGATGGCGGTGATCGGCACGCTATCGGCGCTGGCGGGCTATGCAGTCGGGGCCCTGCTCAAGGTCCCGGCCGTGCCTTGAGCGCACACATCCCATTCCTCAGGTAAACAAACATGTCTCATCAAAGTCCAAAAAATGAAAGCCGCACCTCCCTGACGCGCTATGCGTGGTTATCCATTGCTGCGGCGGTGGTGACCATTGCGCTCAAATCGGGCGCATACCTGTTGACGGGTTCGGTGGGTCTGCTCTCGGACGCCATCGAATCGGGCGTAAACCTGGTGGCGGCGCTGATGGCGCTGGCCATGTTGACCGTGGCTGCGCGCCCTGAGGACGACAACCACGCCTACGGCCACAGCAAAGCGGAATACTTTGCCAGCGTGGTGGAGGGCATCCTTATCCTCGTCGCGGCGGGCGGCATCATCTGGACGGCGGCTGGGCGGTTGTTCCAGCCAAAGGAACTGGAACAGGTCGGGGTCGGGTTGGCCGTTTCGGTGGGCGCTTCGCTCATCAACCTGGCCGTGGCGCAGATCCTATTGCGGGCGGGGAAGAAAAACAACTCAATCACCCTCGAAGCGGACTCGCACCACCTGATGACCGACGTGTGGACCTCGGTGGGCGTGGTGGCCGCCATCGGTGTGGTCGGGCTGACGGGTTGGCTGATCCTCGACCCGATCATCGCCATCGCTGTGGGGTTGAACATCGTCTGGACAGCCTATCACCTCATCCGCCGCTCGGTGGAAGGGCTGATGGATGGGTCGCTGCCGCCCGAGGAGCAGAAGCAGATCGAGGAGGTCATTGCCCAATACCGCCAGCGCGGGGTGGAATTCCATGCCTTGCGCACGCGGCAGTCGGCGGCGCGGCGTTTCGTCTCAGTGCACGTGCTGGTGCCCGGCGCATGGACGCTCCACGATGCCCATCATGTGGCTGAGGACTTCGAAGGCGACATCCGCAGGATATTGCCTGAGACCATCGTCCACACCCACCTCGAACCCATCGATGACGAGATCTCGATGGAAGATATCCACGAGAAATAAAAAGCGGGCGGACCGAACGGTCCGCCCGCAAATCTTCATGGGGAGGGTTAAGCCAGCAAGGCCAGTTTCTTGACAGGGTCATAGCGGACGGACACCGAAGCGCCCGCCGTCAACCTGGCAGCCTGCGAGGATTTGCAGCGCATCTGCGCCTTGAAGGCGGGACCGTCGCCGGGTTTCACCTCCACGGGAACGGCCACCCACAGGTCCGCGCCGCGTGCGTCGGCAAAGTCGTTGACCAGCACGGTGGCCTGCGCCTGTTTCCCATCTCGGGCCACGCGTTTGGCCCAGGAGGGTGGAATGTACGGTGCAAAGATGTAAATCACCATAACGATCAGCACCACCAAAAACAGTGGAGCCACCGCCACCGACGGGATAATATGCGCGATCGACAGCCCGAACAGGATTCCCAGGATGATATACATCCCCAACATTTTCATGGTTCGTGTTTTCATACACACTCCTTGCGTTTAAAAGCAAGGCTTATTTTAAGCTGTCCCCGCCTGTTTTCCATGGGACAAACGGCACAGTAAGGGAATTGTAATGCGGTTCAGGGTATCACATACCGTTCGACAAAGCTAAAACGGAAGGCTGGAGCTAATCCAGCCTTCCGTCATCCCTGCACTTTTTCCCACTCGGTCAACTTCTCATCCATTTCGCGCTGGACGCGCTCGTAGTCTTTGCCGATTTGTGCCACCACCCCCGCATCCGCGGGCGGATTTTCCAACTGGGTGGTCAGATCGGCTAGTTGTTTTTCGAGCGTGGCGATGGCGTTCTCCAATTCTTGAAGTTGGGCGACCTTGCGGCGTTCCTCTTTTGTCTTGACGTTCTTCGCCTTGCGCTCGTCACTGCCCGAGGTTCGCGCTTCGACCATCTCGGCTTGTTCCTCGGCCAGACGAGCAGCCTGCTTCTCGCGTTCCTCTTTCAATTGTGAATAGGTGCCCTTGAAGGCCGTCATCTGACTTTCGTTGGGGTCCACTTCCCAGATCTGGGTGGCGAGGGCGTCGATCAGATAACGGTCGTGGCTGACCAGCAGGATGGTGCCCTGATAGGAATCGAGCACGGCCTGCAGCACTTCCTGCGAGGTGATGTCGAGGTGGTTGGTGGGTTCGTCGAGCAGGAGCAGGTTGGTATCCTGAAGGGCCAGCTTGGCCAGGGCCAGCCGTCCGCGTTCGCCGCCCGAAAGCATCGAGACCAGCTTGAAGACGTCGTCGCCCGAGAAGAGGAATTTGCCCAGGTATTCGCGTCCCTGGAAGGGCAGCATGCCAGAGGCAGCCATGATCTCATCGAGGATGGTCTTTTCGGGGTCGAGCCCCTCATGGGCCTGGGCGAAATAGCCCACACGCAGACTCGCGCCGAGCAGTACTTCACCTTCCAGCGGAGTCAATTGTCCGAGGATGGTCTTGAGGAAGGTGGACTTGCCCGCGCCGTTGGGGCCGATCAAGGCGGCGCAGTCAGTGCGGCGCAGTTCCAGGTCAGGCGCGGAGAACAGCAACTTGCCTGGGTAGCCGACCTGCAGGTCGCGGGTGCGGATGACCAGTTCGCCAGAGCGCTGCTCGGAGCGCAGATGCAGGTGCAGGTCGGGCATGGTGCGCACGGGCGGACGCAGCGAGCGCACGCGCCGTTCGGCCTCTTCCACGCCGAACGAGCTGGTGGTGGTCTCCACGTCCAGCTGCGACCAGTTGGTGTTGAGCGCCGCGTCCATGCCGACCTGTTCGATGGCTTGCACCAGGCGCGAAAGGCGCTTGAGCTTGCCCTTGGCCTGCAGTGTGTTCTGGCCCGAGATGTTCTTCTTGATGTACTCGACTTCCTTGAGCAGCTTTTCCTTCTCGCCCTCAAAGACCTCGGCGCGATGGTTCCAGCGGATCTCGCGTTCCTGCAAATAGATGCTGTAGTTGCCGCGATACAACTCCGAGCCTGCGGGCGACATTTCGAGCAGCACATTGCAGGCGTGGTCGAGGAAGTAGCGGTCGTGCGAGACGATGACCGCCGCGCCTTCCCACTGTGTGAGATAACTTTCGAGCCACTCCACAGCCTTGATGTCGAGGTGGTTGGTGGGCTCGTCGAGCAGCAACAGGTCGGGGTTGGTCAGCAGCAGGCGCGCGAGGTGGGCGCGGGTGCGCTGTCCGCCTGAGAGATGATCGAGCGACATGTGGAAGTCGGGTTCGTCGAAGCCCAGGCCCGTCAGCACCTGTTTGATGCGGATCTGGTAGACGTAGCCGCCGAGACGGTCGAACTCGTGCTGCAACGGCCCATAACGGACCAATGCCTGCTCCCGTTTCGATGGGTCGGACATCTCGGCTTCGAGCCGTTCCACTTCCCCTTGCATGCGGATCAGGTCCGCGAACGGTTCGAGGCACACGTCCCACAGCACGCCCTGCAGCGAGAAATCCGCCTCCTGCGAGAGATAGCCGATGCGCAGTCCGCGCGAACGCGTGACCTGCCCGCCCGAAGGCTCCTCCTCGCCGATCAGGATACGCAACAAGGTGGTCTTGCCGATGCCATTGGGGCCCACCAACGCGAGGCGGGCGCCTTTGGCCACCGAAAAGGAAATATTGGCGAAGAGGTCTTCTGCGCCGAAGGATTTGGACAGGGAATTTACGGTAATGAGTGACATAAGAGATAACTACAATTCGAAAAATCGCCCCGACATTATACTGCCTGCGAGGTCAATCTGACTCAGCGGGTTAGTAACTAATCAAGTGATAACAGACTGTCTTCCCATCTGGGCTGACCCATAGCGTACGAATGGTATTCTGTTGACCCTTTTCCCATTTTTCGTAGGCCCGCCAACTTCCATTCCATCCAACTTTTTTAAAAAGTTTAATGGTGGCCTGGCTGTCCAGATAAGTGAATTCAGTTTCGACAAGTCCGTTTTTAGTGATGACCTTGTCCAACGCTTCAGGCGTTGCCTCAAAGGTGAAAGCCACCTCCAGGTTATCAAAACCTTCTGTGATGTTCTTGCTGCGGAGATGGGTAATGCCCTGAGGAATGGGATCCGCGATGAAATCTTTGAACATTTTGGGAGGGTATTCAATGTACAAATTCCAACCCACGGATAACATGATAAAGGCAGGGAAGATTAGCACAGGAAACAAAAAACGTTGATAGGGTTTTGCTCTTGTAATGAATTTGGAGTTATTGAACAGCAAAAGGGCCAGAGGGACTGCACACAAAAAGGATAATGAAGTATTGCAGACACTATTTGTGTTCGATGAATACGAAAGTGCGGCATTCCCCACCAGGAAGATCACGCCGCCCAGCAAGATCAGAAATAGTAAGTTTTGGAAAAGGGGGCGCAGGCGAGAGGGGAGGGTTGGAGCAGGAGTTGGATTTTCCATTTTTATCCCATCTTTCTTACTACCAGGTGCAGACCGATTACTTCGGCCAATCCATCAACAGGACCTCGGCCAGCAGGCGCGGGTTGACGTTGCGATCCATGCGGTCGAGGGCCAGTTCGAGGTCGCTGACGGTGCGGCGCACGGCAGGGAGCGTCAGGCGGGAGGCCAGGGATTCGATCTCGGCGCTGTAGTCCACGTTGGTGATGGTGACGGAGGCATGGCTGGCTTTGAGCAGCACGTCGCGCCAGTAGGACAGCCAGAAGGTGATGGCCTGACGCATGCCATCCTTGTCCTTCGAGAGTTTGTCGGCGTAGCTGAACTTCTTGACGCGCGTACTTTGCAAAAGGGCTTGCAAATCGTTGAGACGCTCGGCGCGCGTTTCGAGCAGACTCGAGTCTTCGAGCAGACGGTTGGCGTAGCCAGGCCGTCCGCCGCTGATGTGCGCCAGCAGGCGCGCGCGCTCGGGGTCCACGCCTTTGTCCGTCAGCATCGACTCGACTTCCTCGACGCGCAGCGGGCGCAGGCGCAAAATCTCGCAGCGCGAGATGATGGTGGGCAGCAGCGACTCGGGCGTATCGGCCGTCAGCAATAGGATGGCGTGCGCGGGAGCTTCCTCCAGCGTTTTGAGCAGGGCATTGGCGGCGTTGTCGTTGGCTTCCTGAAAGCGCAGGAAGAGCGCCACACGATATTTGGACTGATACGGCTTGAGCGAGAGCGAATGCTGCACCGCACGGACCTGGTCCACTTTGAGGGTACCGCCTTCATTCTCCGCCTGGACCACGGCCATATCGGGATGCTGCATAGCGGCGATCTGTCGGCAGTCGCGGCACTGTCCGCAGAACTCGCCCGGGGCAGGCGGGTTGGTGCAGTTCAGAGCCTGGGCCAGGTGCACGGCCAGGGTACGGCGACCCAGCCCGGGTGGTCCCGAAAAGAGGTAGGCGTGACGTGCTTCGCCGTTCGCCACGTGACGGCGCAACAGGTCCACGGCCCAGGCATGTCCGATCAGGTTCCAGTTCATGAGATGTATTTTACTGCGAATGAGAGGAGTGATGAAAACAGACTAGTTCGTGCGCAAGCGCAGATAGGATTCATAACGTTCGCGGTGAATGCGTCCCGCTTCGAGGGCGGCCAGAACAGCACAGCCTGGCTCATGGGTGTGGGAACAGTCGCTAAACTGACATTGCGCCACCAGCGGGGCCAACTCGGGGAAGTAGGCGTCCATCTCTTCAGGCTCGGTGTCCCATAGGGCCAGGCTTTTCCAGCCAGGCGTATCGGCCACGTAACCGCCGCCCTCGAGCGGAAAGAGCTGACGCGCCACCGTGGTGTGTTTGCCCTTGTTCATGGCCGTGCTGATCTCATTGACGGCCAGTCCCAGCCCGGGCTGCAACGCGTTGAGCAAGCTCGACTTACCCACACCGCTTGGGCCTGCAAACGCGCTGATCTTGCCGCGCAGCACCTCGCGCAACTCCTCGATGCCGCGCCCCTCCTTCACGGACGTATAAATGACGCGATAACCAAGTTGCGTGTACATGCCGAAGAGTTCCTCGGCATTGCGCAGCAGGTCAGTTTTATTGGCAATGATGATGGGCGGGACCTTTTGCTTTTCGGCCACGACCAGGAAACGGTCGAGCATGCGTAATTTGGGATCGGGATTGGCGCAGGCGAAGACGAAGACCGCCTGGTCGGGGTTGGCCAGCAGGACCTGCTGATAGATCCCGCGTGGACGCGGGTCCAGGCGGACGATGGCCCGCTCCCGTTCCTCGATCTCTTCGATCACACCCGATCCGTCGGCCAGGGCTGTGACCAGTACGTGATCGCCAAGTGCAGCGATGTCGCCCACGGCGCGTCCCTGCTTGAGCTTGCCGCGCAATTGACAAACGACGAGGCCCTGCCCGGTCTCCACGAAGAAGAAACCAGACTGGGCCTTGACGATTAATCCTCGAATTGTTGTTTCAGACAATTACATCATCCTATTGAAAAGCTCCCAGCACCGCAAAGGCGCTGGGAGCATCATGACAATCTGTTAGGGCCTCGGCGTCTTGGTGGGGATGCCGCCGATGGGGGTCGGGGTGTACGGGTCACCGATGGGGCCAAACCACGGAACGGACTGCGGCGTTCCGTAGATGTAAGTCTCGACCATCCAGCGGAAGATCGGCGCGGCATAATCGGAGCCTTCGCCGATGTTCTCGACGATGACCGCCACGGCAATATCGGGCTTGCCTGAATTCTGCTCATCCATGGTGTAACCCGCGAACCAGGCGTGTGACTTGCCGTTGCCTGACTCAGCGGTGCCCGTCTTGCCTGCCGCCGGCACGTTCAGTCCACGCAGACGGAAGTTGGCCGTGCCGCGCGGATTCTCGATCACGTTGATCATGGCATCCTGGATCAACTTCAAGCGGTCGGGCTGCAAGGGCAGGGTGCCGCGCGCTTCGGGCTTGAAATTCAGGACGATGCCACCGTTCACGTCCGTGATCTTTTCGACCAGTTGCGGGCGATAAAGGGTCCCGCCATTACCAATGGCCGCGATGAAGGTCGCCACCTGCAAGGGAGTGACCTGGGTCTGACCCTGGCCGATGGCCAGGCTGGTGGCGTCCACCTCGTTGGCAGGGACGGGGATATTCCCAGACGCCTCGGGGATCTGGTCGATGCCGGTCGGCTGGCCAAGGCCAAAGGCGCGCGCCATGTTGGCGATGTCGTTGGCGCGGTTGTTGCGATACAGGTCGAGGCCGATGTGATAGAAGTACGGGTTACACGACCGCATCAGGCCTTCGGGCAGGGTCAACAGGCCGGAGGGCTGGCTGTCGGACGTTTCGCAAGTCCGACCCGAGGCAATGCGATCCTGGCAGTGCTGCCAGGTCCAGTCATGCAGGGTCGGCCCGCCGAAGGGAAGCAGCTCGGTAAATTCGTACTGACAGTCGTAGGTCGTCTCGGGCAGGTACAGACCGCTTTCCAACCCAGCCGACATGGTGATGATCTTGAAGACCGAGCCCAGCGGATACTGTCCCTGGGCAGCGCGGTTGAGCAGAGGGTTGTTCTGATCGTTGAGCAGGGTGGTCAACAGGTCGCTGTTGGGGGTGTTCGGGTCGAACAGGTTGGGATCGTAGTTGGGCGAGGACGCCATCGCCAGCACGCGGCCGGTATCGCGTTCCATCACCACCACCGCCCCGCGGAAGTTACGGATGGCCTGCTCGGCATAGTATTGCATGTTGGTGTCGATGGTCAGGTAGACCGAGTCAGCAGCCTTGGGGGCGCTTTCGCCCAGGCGGGTGACGATCTGCCCGTCTGGGTTGACCACGTAGAGTGAGCCGCCGTGCTGTCCGCCCAGGTAGTCCTCGGCCCATTTCTCGATGCCCTGCTGACCGATGCGCTCGTCCCCGCGATAGCCGCGGCGGCGGTATTCGTTTAACTGGTCCGGGCCAATGGAGAGCATGTACCCAGTGATCGGGGCGGCGAATCCCTGGTTGGCGTAATAGCGCGTCGTGTAGGTGGTATATTGCAGCCCCGCAGGAAAGATGCCCAGCAAACGGCTGGCCTCTTCCTTGGTGGCTTCGCACATCGAGAGGCGCCAACCCGGACCCGATGCCAGGATCTGGTTGAGGATATCATCAGCCTTGTATCCGCACAGGCGGGCCAGTTCATTCGCCAGAGTCTCTTGCGAGTCGGGTGTGACCAGGCCGGTGTCCACCCAGAAGGCGTAGACCTCGTTCTGCGTGGCGACCGGCAGGCCCGCGCGGTCGTAGATGTCGCCGCGGGCGGGGATCTGGTAGTCCATCTTAAGGACGTTGCCACCCACCAACTCGGGCAGGATCAGGCCCTCTTCCCACTGGACTTTCCACTGGCCGTCTTCGAGGGCGAGGTGCATGATGATGTCGCGCTGGATGTCGCCGACCAGCGCAGTCTTGTATATGATGCTGAAGGCGACCTCAGCCGCGTACGGACTTTTCTTGTCCGCCATGATCTGATAGTCGATGGAGCCTGCGCTCATCTCGTTGAGCGCATCGTTGTACCGTTTGGAAAAATCGTCCTGCGTGATCGCTTCCTGGCTGACCTTGGTCAGCATGGAATACATGCTCGTGTAATCGCTCGCCTTGAGCGCATCCAGGTAGGCGCTGACCGCAGCGCGTGCGTCGGGCGCAGGTGTGACATTTACGTGCGCCGTGGGCAGGGCGATGGGCGTGTCGGTGGCAAACAGTTCCGATATGCCGTTGCCGTCCCCATTGGAACCACAAGCGGTCAACACTAAAGCGAACACAAGCAAAATGACGAGGACCCGGTATAACTTCATTCTTTCCTTTCGCTATCCCACGTTTTCGCCGCGCAGGATCGCGCGTGAAACGGGGCACTGATAATCAAGGTGAGTCTGGCAATTGGTGGGGACATCCGCCGCAGGGGGCAGGTCCAGTTGGCGCAGGGTGCGGACCAGGTGACAGAGGGGCAATCCCATCACGCTGGCAAAACAACCCGAGAGTTTTTCCACGGGCTGAAAGCGCGGATGCTGGATGGCGTACGCACCGGCCTTGTCGAGCGGATCGCCAGTTTGGATGTAGGCTTCGATCTCTTCGTCAGAGTAGTTCCTCATCGGGACATCGGTCACACACAGATCGGTGACCAGTTTCCCGTCGCGGACGCGCAGGGCGGCAATGCCCGTGTAGACCTGGTGCGTGTGCCCGCGCAAGCGCTTGAGCATCTGCTCTGCTTCGACCACGTCGGCGGGCTTGCCGAGGATGTCGGACCCATCCACCACGCTGGTATCCGAGCCGATGACGATGTGCTCGGGGTGGGCCTGTTCGGCCACAGCCCGCGCTTTCGCCTCCGCCAGCCGCAGGACATATTCTGCTGGGGATTCGGAGACACGCTGGGATTCATCGACATTCGACACCATCACGGTGAACATCCAGCCGCCCAAAGAGATCAATTGCCGTCGGCGTGGAGAATTGGACGCCAGCAACAGCACTGTTTTTGAGCCCACGCGCGGATTCTAACACAGTCTCTTTTGCCCACTTAGACGGTCTTATCTCCTATTCAGTTCCCGCTTATAAAAGTAGCGCGAGACTGAGTCTCGCGCTACTACTTCATTTCATGGCTTGCACGCGCATCACATGGCGTTTGACCGCGCCGAAGCGATACTTGTATTCTTCGTCACCGCGCATGAAATCGAACTCGCTGCGACCATTTTCGGCAGCCCACTGCAGGACATAGGCCAGCAGCACCCAGCCCGGCGAAAGTTCCATGAAGCGCACATCCACGCCGGAGTTGTAACCCCACAGCCGATTGCGATAATCGAAGTTCAACGCGGCGGCGGCCTTCTGTCCATCCACTTCAAGGAAGGCCAGCCACAGCCAGCCGTGACGAAAGGCGCTGCGGATGCTCTCGCGCATCTGTGAGCGCATCACATCGCTGAGAAATTTGGCCTTGTTCTCATCCATCTCCATCAGCGCCAGGAAGGCGTCGATCTCCGACTCGAGCGTGGCCTCGTCGCGGACGATGTACCAGCGCACGTTGCGTCCACTTTCTTCGGCGCGGCGCATCTTGCGGCGGATCTCATGGCGCTGCTTCTTATCCACGGTGGCGAGATAGGCCTCGAAGTTCCCGGGCAACACCACGGTGGGCGTGGGATGGTAAATGGCCTCGGTGTAAGTCCAGCCGCGTTTGGCGGATTCCGCTTGCAGGGCGGGCAGCGTGGGCGACCCCTCGGGCAGGTTATACCAGTCGAGTCCGCGCCAGGCCTCGGGGCGGAAGTCCGCCAGGAAATCCAGCAGTCCGGAGAGGAAGTGCGGCAGATCGTCGGCACGCACGATCAGATCGAGGTAATCGGAGATCTCGATGCTCCCGACCAACAGCAAAACGGGACGCCCGTCATATTCCGCAAGAAACAGCGGGGCAATGCCGACCAGGCGGCCATCCTCCCGCGCCGAGATCAGCATCAACTCGGCCTGCTTCCACTCGCCGCCCCCGCGCGTGCCCCACCAACTGCTGAGATATTCATAGCGCAAAAAAGGAACGTCGCTGATGCCCGCCTCCACCAACGCGTTCCATTCGTTCGGGTCGAATGATTCGAAATCCGTATGAACTTGAAACTTCATGCTTTGCTCCACCGCACTGCGGTGAAATCCCTTCCCAAAAAAGATGTCTGGCAGATTTTACCAGTATAATGATAGCGAATTTCCCTTCATTCTTACTCAACACCGTGTCCCTCGACCTGACCCTCTCCCCGCTCTACCGAATCCACGGACAGGAAGCGCCCGCCCTGCCGGGCCTGCTGGCCCTGGCCCCGCCGCGCAAGACCGCGCGCGGCCGCGAACAGGACCGTCTGGTGCTATACCTGTTGCTGACCGGCAACGCCACCTTCACCAGTGCCGAATACACCAAACTGGCCGAGGATGCGGGCGCGGCCTTCCATCAGACCGCCGGTCCGCTCACCTCCGCGTTGCGCGCAGTGGCGGGCTTCATCAACCAGACCCTGCTCGACCGCAACCTGTCCACCAGCGGGCGCGGACAATACGCCATCGGCTGGCTGGCACTCATGGCCGTGCGCGATACGCAATGCACCTTCCTGCTCAGCGGCCCGATGCACGCCTACCTGCTCGGACAAGAGGCGCGTCACATCTTCGAGCCCGGGCTGTCGGGCAAGGGCTTGGGCGTGGGGCAGGCCGTCCCGCATTATTTCACCCAGACGACCCTTGCGCCCAACGACCGCATCCTGTTGACGGGCAAGGTGCCCGCTGCCTGGGAGGCCACACTGGCTACGCCGGGCGCCGCTTCGCTGGAGGCCACGCGCCGCCGCCTGCTGACCCTGACCACCGAGGACCTGCACAGCGTGTTGATGCAGGCCACGCCCGGCGCAGGCGGATTCTCCGTCCTGCAGCGGACGGGTCCCACCCCGGCGGATATGCCGCACGAGGAAGCGCCTGCTCCCGTCCCCGCTGAGCCAACTCCCGCTCCCGTCCCCGCCTCGACCGAGAGCCTGCCTCCGTCCGAACCAGCGGAATCCATCCCCGAGCCTGAACCTACCGAGCCCGAACCCCAACCTGCCGAGTCATACCCCGCGCACTTGGTTGGGCCGTCGGCTTATGCCATCCCAACCGAGGAAGCGGCCTCCGCGTCCAAACCGGTCGTGCGTCCCCTGCGCGCTGACGATTTCCCCGCCTCGATCCCGCGCGCCAAGCCCAAGGCGGCCGATCCGCTCCCGATAGCAGAATCTACCGACGGGTCCGCGCCGGAGCCCGAACCTGAGACCGTCGAAGCGGAAGCGCCCGCCGCGCCACGTCCGCGCCGACGACATCCCTCGCGCGCAGCAGAAGAAGCCTCGCCCTTCCTGCGCCAGACCGCCAAACTGATCCTCGGTGCGATCGAAGGCGGGCGCCGCCTGGTCCGCCGCAGCGACGAGGGCCTGCGCAAGTTCCTGCCGCGCCTGCTGCCCGGCAACGAAGCCGGCGAAACCCGCCCCCTGCCCGACGCCACCCTGTTCTTCCTGGCGATGGTCATCCCGTTGATCATCGGCACGCTCGGGCTGATGGCCTACTTCCGCTTCGGGGTCAGTCAGCAATACGACACCTACCTGGCGCAGGCCTATAACGCCCGCAAGACCGCCGCCAGCCAGACCGACCCGGTCATGCAGAGCAACACCTGGAGCGAGGTGCTGCTATACGTGGACAAGGCCGAGTCCTATCGCAAGACCGACGAGACCCGCATGCTGCGCGAGGAGGCCAACGGCCAACTCGACCAGTTGCAGGGAGTGCGCCGCTTGAAGTTCCAGGCCGCCTTCAGCAATGGGTTGGGCATCGAGATCAGCCGCATGGCCGCCACCGAGTCAGACCTGTACCTGCTGGATGCGAAGACCGGCGAGGTGTTGCGCGCCAGCATTTCGGCCAATGGGAATTTCCAGATCGATAAGACCTTCAATTGCAAGCCGGGCGAGTATGGCAGTTACAAGGTCGGACCGC
The DNA here is from genome assembly GCA_016191845.1 of Chloroflexota bacterium. Taxonomy (GTDB): domain Bacteria; phylum Chloroflexota; class Anaerolineae; order Anaerolineales; family Villigracilaceae; genus JACPVF01. The sequence continues at coordinate 52,966 of JACPVF010000006.1, read as the reverse complement.
TGCAGGACATCCTGGCCATGCCATTGATGAACATGGCCAACGCCACACTGTTGGGTGTGGATGGAGCAGGCAACCTGCTGTATTGCGCGCCCAATCAGGTGCCCGTGGCCAAGCCGCTGCCCGCTCCGAACACAAACTGGGGACTGCTCAAGGCCGTCACGCTCGACAGCGGAAACCTGTATGCGCTGGATGCGCCCGCAAACGCGGTGTGGGTTTACACCGGCAAGGACAGCGAGTTCGTCGACCTGCCTTACTTCTTCTTCAGTTCGCAGGTGCCCAGCCTCCAGGATGGAATCGACCTGGCCGTGCGCGCCGATGAGTTGTACGTGCTGCATGCCGACGGTCACCTCACGCGCTGTTCATACAGTCGCCTGGATGTGCGCCCCACCACCTGTCAGGAGTTGACCCTGGTCAACCCCTTCCCCGCCCTGCGGGATTCCAACCTGTTCGCACAGGCGCACTTCACACAGATGATCTACACCGTCCCGCCCGACCCGACCATCCTGCTGCTGGATGCCGACAACCATGTGGTGATGCGTCTGTCACCGACCTCGCTCGAATTGCAGAATCAATTCCGCCCCGTGGCGGGGTCCGTGCCCTCAGGCATGATCGGCGCGATGACGACCAGTCCGAACCACATCCTGTTTCTGGCCGTGGGAGACCAGGTCTATTACACGACAGAGATGCCGTAGACGGGAGCTCACACATGAACAAGTTCTTTGACGCGCTGTTGGCTTTGTTCGGGGCGAAGAAACCGTCCACGCCGCCCGCACCTGTCCCCACCCGCCCAGCGGATAGTCCCAACGAACCTGCACAGATCACCGTTAGCCGTGTGCTGGTCATCGTCTACGACCCCGTGATGGATCCCGCTTCGGGGAAGAAACTCTCCCAACAGCAGGGTTGGTACCGCACCGAGGACTTGATCACGGGCTTCATGGCCGACCTGCTCAAATATAGCGGCGGGATGGCGCGCTACCAGATCGCCGAACGCATCGACGTGAACGAGTTCCCCGCCAAGACCGACGGCTTCCGCTATACACCGCAGAGTTACCTCGCGGTGTTGCGCGGCGAGTCCGCTCCGCACATGCCGCAGGAAGTGGACTACAGCGCCCTGCTGACCCAGTTCAAGGCGTTGGAACGCGTGGCGCAGAACGAGATCGACGAGGTGTGGGTCTTTGGGTTCCCGCATGCAGGCTTCTACGAATCCACCATGGGCGGACCAGGTGCGTTCTGGTGTAATTCCCCCGCCATGAAGAATACAGAGTCCGCCAAACGCCGCTTCGTAGTGATGGGCTTTTCGTACGAGCGCGGCATCGGCGAGATGCTCGAGTCGTTCGGGCATCGCTGCGAATCGATCCTGCTCAAGACCTTCGAAAAACTGAGCGGCGATGCCAACCTGTGGGCGCGCTTCACACGCTATGAGAAGATCACTCCGGGCAAAGCCGCCATTGGCACGATCCATTATGCGCCCAACAGCACCCGCGACTACGAATGGGACAGTCCGACCGTCGTCAAGAGCGAGTGTTTCGACTGGCTGAACAATTTCCCCAACTTCAAGGGCGACATCCGCGACGTGAACAACCTCAACTGGGGCGGCGGCGACATCCGCGCGCATCATCAGTGGTGGCTGAATCACCTGCCGCGCGTGGCAGGCCGCAAAAACGGCGTCCACAACAACTGGTGGCAGTACATCGTCAACCCGAATCAAGTGATGTAGTCTGCGCCCTGAGCGGAGGCTGATCGTTCTTTGCAAAGCCGTAGTCGAAGGGCGCGATCAGGATAGATGCGCTTCGACTACAGGGCCAAAAGCGCCCCTACGCTCAGCGCGGAGTCTTTTCCCACACCTGATACAAGCCTAGCCTTCCCCCCTCCCCATCTGACAAAAACGAATCGATCACGCGGAACCCTGTCTGCTCGGCCAGGGTAGAGAGTTCCTCTACGGAGAAGTGATGGGCGTAGCGCAGACCCGTGCCGCCACGCTTCCAATCCAGCAGGTAGTCACCTTCGTCTACATCAGCAGGAGAGAGTCCCGCCGCGGACCAGGGCTGGATGCGCGCCTTGAGCTTGTCGCTGTTGAGAAATTGCCAGTTGGAGAGGATGAAGCGGCCGTCGTCCGTCAGCAGGGTGTGGACGGCGCGGAATAATCTCAGGCGGATCTCGTCGCTGGGGATATGATGGAAGGCGGCAAAGGCCGTAATCAGCGAAAAGGTGGCAGGAGGGAGAGAAAAGGTTTCGGGCTGGGTAATGTCCACGGCGTGGAAGCTGGCGGGAAACTGCTCGGGATGAGATTCGGCGGCTCGCAACAGGGGCAGGCTGAAGTCCAGGCCGAGGTAGGGAGCGCGATGTCCGCGGCGGGCCAGCTCACGGGCCAGTTCGCCATTTCCGCATCCCAAGTCGAGGATCGACTCGTCGCCACGCAAAGAATCCAAAATCCGCATCACGCCGGGCTGGAGACGTCCGCGCGTGGCGGAAAAATCTTCTCCGAAGCGGGCGTAGAACTCATGGTTGAGTGCAATCAGGCGCGTGGCAATGGCCGAATTCATGAGGTGATTATAACGGGTATAATGCCGACATGTTTTCAGCCCGTGAGATCGCAGACCTATCCCAGGAATTCGAGACCAGGACGCCACAGGAGATCATCGCCTGGGCGGTCGCCTCGTTCTGGCCCGATGTGGCACTCAGTTCGTCGTTCCAGACCCAAAGCCTGCCGTTGCTGCACATGGCCTCGCGCATCCGCGCGGATTTGCCGATTCTGTTCCTCGACACGGGCTATCATTTCTGGGAAACGCTCATGTTCCGCGAGGAACTGGCCCAGAAGTGGAATTTGAATGTGGTGGACCTGTACCGCGACTCGCGCTGGGATGTGTTCGTGCGCCAGCGCGTGCGCAGCCTGCCCATGGAAGACCCCAACCTGTGTTGTTTCATCCATAAGGTCATGCCGATGCAGAAGGCCATGCAGGGTGTGAAGGCGTGGATCAGCGGCATCCGCCGCGACCAGACCTTCGAGCGGGCGGGCGCACAAATTTTGGAGCTCCAGAAGGACGGGCTGGTCAAGATCAATCCGCTGTTGAACTGGTCCCGCCAGGATGTGCAGACTTATATGAAAGAACACGACCTGCCGAAACATCCGCTGTTCGAAAAAGGCTATCGCAGCGTGGGATGTGCGCCCTGCACCGTGGCGGTCGGCATGGACGATGACGATCGCGCAGGAAGGTGGGCGGGGCGCGGCAAGACAGAATGCGGACTGCACACCAAATTGTTCGAAAAGAACCTGACCGAAGCGCGGCCCGACTTCGTGCTGCAATCCGCCTTGAATGGTGAGACCAAATGAATCTCTCGGAACGCCAGGAACTCTGGCGCGCCCGTCAGGCGCTGACGCCCGAACGGCTGGACCTGGCCCAGCGTGTGCTGGAACAGGTCCGCGCAGGCAAGGAGGTGATGAGCGCGCTTCGCTCGTTCCCCGCGCCCGGCGGCGGCTACCTGAGCAAGGCCATGCTGGTGGCGGCTTATCAGCAAATGGTGGACAACGATGTGATCGAAGAGGATTCGGCCCTGCTGGAGCGCATCCGCATGAAGCCGGTCCGCACGCTCTCGGGCGTGACCACCGTCACCGTGCTGACCAAACCCTATCCCTGCCCGGGCAAGTGCATCTTCTGTCCGACCGACGTACGCATGCCCAAGAGTTACCTGCCCGACGAGCCGGGCGCCATGCGCGGACTCGAACACAACTTCGACCCGTACGCCCAGGTGGCTTCGCGCCTGGCCTCGCTGGAGGCTCTCGGGCATCCGACCGACAAGATCGAGCTGCTCATCCTGGGGGGGACGTGGTCCTCGTATCGGCGCGATTATCAGGAATGGTTCATCCAGCGCTGCTTCGACGCAATGAACACCCCCCTGCCTTCAGCATCTTCTCATTTAGTAGAACAAAATGGGGGGACAGATGGTAGCCTGGCCGAGGCACAAGCCCGTAATGAAGATGCCCCGCACCGCAACGTGGGGCTGGTCATCGAGACCCGCCCCGACGAGATCACACCTGACGAGCTGCGCTGGCTGCGTCATCTCGGCGTGACCAAAGTGCAGATGGGCGCACAGAGTCTCGACGACCACATCCTTGAGATCAACAAGCGCGGACACGATGTCGAGTCGACGCGCAAGGCGGTGGCTTTGCTGCGCGCTGCGGGATTCAAGATCGTGCTGCACTGGATGCCCAACCTGCTGGGTGCGACACCCGAATCCGACCGTGCCGACTTCGCCCGCCTATGGGACGGCTTCTGTCCCGATGAGATCAAGATCTACCCGAATCAATTGCTCGCCAACGCCGAGTTGTACAAATACTGGCAGCGCGGTGAGTTCACACCTTACACCACCCAGGAATTGATCGACCTGATCGCCGACATCAAGCCCAGAATTCCGCGTTATTGCCGCGTCAACCGCGTCATCCGCGACATCCCGTCCAACAACGTGGTGGAGGGCAACCGACGCACCAGCCTGCGGCAGGACATTCACGATGAGATGAAGCGGCGCGGCACTCATTGCGAGTGCGTACGCTGCCGCGAGGTGCGCGGAAAACCTGTCAGCGCCGACCAGTTGCGGCTGGATGACCTGGTCTATCAAACGGGGACGGCCGAGGAGCATTTCATCTCGTTCGTCACACCCGACGACGGGCTGGCGGGATTCATCCGCCTGTCGCTGCCCAACGCGAACGCGCCTCAAACGGGTCTGCGCGACCTGGACGGCGCGGCGCTCATCCGCGAGGTGCACGTCTACGGACAGTCCCTGCCCGTCGGTTCGGAGCAGGTTGGGGCGGCGCAGCATGCAGGCCTGGGCACCCGTCTGTTGCAGGAAGCGGACGCGGTGGCGAAGGCACACGGTTATCGGCGCATGGCCGTTATCTCGGCGATTGGCACGCGTCCGTATTACCTGGACCGCGGATTCGAACGCGGCGAACTGTACCTGGTCAAATCGCTATAACCTCAACAGGAATTATGGACATCCTTCTCCAACTCTTCTGGACCTTTCTTAAAGTCAACCTGCTCAGCACCTCGGGTCCCGCCTCGGTGGGGCTGCTCTACCACGAGGTGGTCGGCAAGATGGTGACCGAAGCCCAGTTCGTGCAGGCGGTGGGACTCTCCTCCGTGCTGCCGGGCAGCGATGCACTCCAACTGGCCATGTACGTCGGCTACGCAGTGGCAGGCATCCCCGGCGGATTGGTGGCCCTGCTGGCTTCGATCCTGCCGCCCACGGTCATCATCCTCGGCGTGACCATGATCCTGCACCGTCTGCGCCGCGAGGCCTGGGTGCGCAGCTTCGTCGAAGGGCTGGCGCCTGCCATTTCAGTGCTGATGCTCTTCACGGCCTGGAAGATTTTCGAGAAAGGCGGCGGGGAATCCTGGGCTGGCATTGCCATCGGCATCGTCAGCCTGGTGGCCATGCTGCTCAAGGCGCCCGAGCGGCTGGTCGTGTTGATTGCTGGCATCATCGGGGTGTTCTTCCTTTCATGAACCAGTCCAAATTTTCCGTCTGGATGCGCCTGCTGTGGATGTTCCTCAAGGTGAACCTGCTTTCACCATCGGGTCCAGCCTCGGTCGGGCTCCTCTACAAAGAAGCGGTCGGCAAGATCATGACCGAGTCGCAATTCGTGGAAGCGGTTGGTTTTTCCAACGTACTGCCGGGCAGCGAGGCGCTCAAGCTGGCCATGTTCGTCGGATTTGCGGCAGGCGGAATCCCCGGCGTGCTGACGGCGCTGCTGGGGTCGATCCTGCCGCCCACGGTGATGATGCTGATCGTGGCTTCCGTGCTGCAGCGCTTCCAGCACGAAAACTGGATGCAGGGTTTCGTGACCGGGATGAGTCCCGCCGTGGCCGCTCTGATCGTGATGGTGGCCTGGGAACTTTTCCGCACAAGCAGCAAGAAGAGCCTCAACCGCCGCACCTTGTTGATCGCCGCCCTAAGCGCGGTGGCTTTGTATTTTGACGTTCCATCGCCGCTGGTCCTGTTGGGAGCGGGCATCCTCGGCGTGATTTTGTTTCGGAGTGGAGTTTGAGCCGTGGAAGTATTGATCGCCACCAACGGATTTAAAGGAACCTGGCCCGCCATTGAATATGGGGCGTGGCTGGGAGGTACTCTCGGCCTCAAGGTCAACCTGCTGGGTGTCACCGAGACGCTGAATCCCGCCCAGATCGATGACCATCACCCTCTGGAGGAAGTCTTCAGCCGCGCCGTCGAGGTGTTCGAACGCAACGGGCTGACGTACAGCCTCGAGGTCCAGAATGGGGACGCAGAGGAAGTTATTCCGCGCAAAGTCCAGACGGGTGACTTCATCACCGTCACGGGACCGCTCGGCCGTCCGCAGATCCGCCGCTGGCTGACGGGACGCTCCATCCACCATCTGATGGAGCACATCAGCGGACCGATCCTATACGTGCCCGAGTCGCGCCTGCCGCTGCGCAGGGCGTTGATCTGCGTGGGCGGGCTGGGCTATGAGGTGACCGCCGAGAACCTGGCTGTACGACTCTCGGGGCTGGTGCAGGCGCACATCACGCTGTTGCACGTCATCCCGCCCATGGACCTGGACTACCCCACTGTGCGTGAGGTGATCAAGAGCGCTGAGCATCTGGTCGACTCGGAGACCCCCATCGGACGTGCCCTGCGCAAGGGTGTGGAGATGGCCCGGGCCGCCGGTCAGACCGCCGAGGTGAAGGTACGCGAAGGCAACATCGTGGAAGAGATCTTGACCGAAATCAAGACCGGGGAATACGACCTGATCTGCATGGGGTCGCCCTACAGCACGAGCGCCCTGCGGCAGATGTATGCACCCAACGTGGCCGCCGAGGTGGCCAATGTCATCCACGGGCCGATCCTCATTGCGAGGCACAAGCGCGAAGATTGAACAGAAATCAAAACTGGACACGGCCTCGTGTCCAGTTTTTGTTTGCATTTGATCAGAATTACCCGGGCGTGAACTTCTTTTCCCATTCTCCAATGGCGGCGCGGATGGCAGCCTGGATCTCGGGGTTGGGAACTTCGCCCACCCCAGCATAGCGGTTCAGGCCGACCGTGACCGTCACTCCGCCGCCCGGCGTCTCGGTGAGTTTGACGCCCATCTTCTCCAGCGGGGTGCCGACCATGTTCTTCTGCAAGATCTCGTCGATCTGCGCCACCATGGACTGCGGCGCAAGCGTCTCTTCCTTCTTGGCGGGCACGGGACGGGTGGACGTCGGGGCAACGGTGGGGGCAGGTGAGACCACCTGGGGCGCGGGAACAGGCGCGGGCGTCGGAGCAGCAGCGCGGGTATCAATCCACGGGCGCATGCGCGAGACAATGTCGATCAGCCGCCGGCGCTGCTCGGCGGACATGCTCTCCGCATCCACGGTCTGGCCTTCGAGTTCGAGGCGCAGGCGTCCTTTCACGTCGCGTAGAGCCAACAGGGCGGGGTCCTCCTGCTGCGCAGCGGGCAGCGTGGGCGATTCCTTCTCCTCAGCGGCTTTTTGCTGGCGCTCGCCCGACTCGTATTCCTTGAGCTTGCGGCCCCATTCGAACCAGCCGAAACCGTATCCAAAGAAAACGCCCAACAGGGCCACCACCGTGACGATGATCCATAGATTATTGAGATTCATGTTTCACTCCACTTTCTGACAACGCGGACAAACGTGCGTGCCGCGCTGACCGACCACCAGTCTTTGGATGGGCGTGCCACACACCGGGCACGGCTCGCCCTCCCGTCCGTACACGCGGAAATAGTTTTGGAATTCGCCGCCGCGATAGACCCAGTCGATGCTGGCGCCGTTGCGGCGGATCCCCTCGCTCAACACGGTGCGGATGGATTCATGCAACGCCTCGGCCTGTTTCCGTTTCACCGAATCAGACGCAGCGAGCGGGTGTAGTTTCGCCCGATGCAGGGCCTCGTCGGTGTAGATATTGCCCAGACCCGCAAGAAAGGACTGGTCGAGCAGCAGCGGCTTGAGCTGACGGTGGCGCGCGCGCAGGTTCTCATACAGCCATTGCGGCGTGAACTCGCCGCTGAAAGGTTCGGGGCCAAGATCACCCAACACCTCGTCAGGGTTCGCCGTCAACCATACACGGCCAAACTTGCGGGTATCGTTGAAGACCAACTTCTCTTGTCCTTCTCCCTTCGGAAGAGGGGACAACATCAAGATCAGTCGGTCGTGTTTTTCGGGCGCAGTGTCCGCCTCTTTTATATACAAATCGCCGCTCATGCGCAAGTGGACGAACAGGTGATAATCCGTCAGGCGCAGGCTGAGGAACTTGGCGCGGCGACCGACCTCCTCGATTCGCTGACCCTGGACCTGCTCGCGGAACTTCCGTGCCGAAGGAATCGCCAGCGTACGCGCCCAGCGCAGGTCTGCGGACAAGATGGTCCGCCCAACCAGGTGGGGCCGCAGTCCGCGGGCAATGGTCTCGACTTCGGGAAGCTCAGGCACTTGATACCGTATTTTTCTACTCGTTGAACATCTCGCCGACCGAACGGCCTTCGTGGGCGCGCTTGATGACCTCGCCCAGCATTTCGCTGATCGAAAGGATGGTGATGCGACCTTCGAGGAGTTTCATCTTCTCGGGCGGGATCGGCACCGTGTCGGTGGTGATGATGTGCTTGACGGGGGAATCCACCAGCCGTTCGACCGCATTGCGCGAGAAGATCGGGTGGACGAAGGCCAGGTACACATCGCGCGCGCCATTCTTCTTGGCCACGTCCACGGCCTGCAGCACCGAGCCCCCCGTATCCACTTCATCGTCCACGACGATCACGTCGCGGTCCTTCACGTCGCCGATCAAGGTCAGGGCTTCGGCTTTTGCCTCATTGCCGATGCGGCGCTTCTCGATAAAGGCGATCGGCATCTCCATATCGGCGGCGTAGTTGCGGCCCTTCTTGGCAAAACCCAGGTCCACAGCCACCACCACGGGATCCTTCATGGACGGGCGCAGGCGAGAGTTGAAGTGCTCCACGATCAGGTGCGAGGCGGTCAGCACGTCACCGGGAATGGAGAAGAAGCCCTGGAGCTGACCCGCATGCGGGTCAAAGGTCATGTATCGGTCGGCGCCCGCCACCTCGATCATATCCGCCACCAGACGGGCCGTGATCGGGACGCGCGGCTGATCCTTCTTATCAGAACGTCCGTAACACAGGTATGGGACCACCGCCGTGATGCGCGCCGCCGAGTCCAGCCGCAGGGTCTGGATCATGATCAGCAGTTCCATCAGGTTCTTGTGCACGGGCGAGGCCGTGGTCTGGATGACGTACACATCCTGTCCGCGTGCGCTGCCGCCCAATTTGACGAACAGATTCTCGTTCGGGAACTCGATCACCTGGCGATCGCTCAACGGCTGACCCAGGTAATCGGCGATACGCTTGGCCAGTTCGGGGGAACCTTCGCCGGCGTAGATCTTGATACCGCCGTACACCTTCAAATCATGGTGAGTATGAGATGCCATCAACTCTCCTTGCGCGCGGCCCACTCCGAAGCCAGCACGCTCATTAGAATGACGTCGTCGTAACGACCGTGTTTAAACATCGCCTGACGCAGGCGACCCTCTTCCACAAAGCCTGCCTTGACGTAGGCGCGGCGGGCGCGGGCGTTCTCCGCGTACACACGCAAACAGATGCGGTTCAGGTTCAAGGTCTCGAAGCCGTGCTTCAACAGCAGAGTCATGACCTCAGTGCCGTAACCCTGGTTCCAGACCGATTTCTCGCCAATCATGATGCCCAATTCCGCCGAGCGGACGACCCAGTCGAGGTCGAACACTGCGCAATTGCCGATCAACGTCCAGCCGTCGCCATCCTTGATTTCGATGGACATCGGCCTCTGGTGTGGATCGCGGTTCTGCAACCCCTCGAACCACTTTTCCTCATCGAGGCTGGACAGGGGCAGATAAAGCGACAGTCCACGCGTCACTTCGGGGTCGTTGACCCAGGCCTGGAACTTTCGTACATCCTCGCGCTCGACGGCGCGCAGGCGCACGCGCTCTCCATAGATGATGCTCACTTCGACCTCCCGTTCAACAGGGACTGGACCGCCTCCCACGGCGATACATCCCGTTGCACCATTTGATCGACCACCTGTCGAAATTGCTGCGGTGAGACCTCTTCACGGAAACGGGCGACCAGCGCTTCCTGGATCAACATCTCCAACTCGACCTCGAGCCTGGCTCGCTCGCGAGCGGTCCAATCTCCGCTCGAGCGGAGGTGCTCCGCATGGCGGGCAATGGCCTCGACCAGTTCAGGGATGCCCCTGCCTTCAGTGGATACCGTCTTCTGAATGGGCGGAATCCATAACTTGGCATCGAAGGGCATTTCAACCGTCGCATACGAGTAACGTCCATGATGATGAAATACACGCTGGGTGGGGTGGGCCAGCTCCAGCGTGGACTTCAATGCCTTCTCGGTATTTTCGACCCCGGGACGGTCGGCTTTGTTGATTACCAGAATGTCGGCAATCTCCAGGATGCCCGCCTTAATAGCCTGGATGTCGTCACCCAGGCCAGGCGCCTCCACCACCAGGGTGGTATGCGCCAGGCGCGCAATGTCCACTTCGCTCTGACCCGCGCCCACGGTCTCGATCAGGATCACATCGAAGCCCGCCGCGTCAAAGACCTGCACCATGCCCGCGGTGGCCTGGGCCAACCCGCCAAGCGATCCGCGCGAGGCCATCGAGCGGATGAAGACGTTCGGGTCGCCGCTCAGGTCACGCATGCGCACACGGTCACCCAACACCGCCCCGCCCGTGAACGGGCTGGACGGGTCCACGGCCACGACAGCCACGCGCTTGTCCGCTTGTTTGCGGTAGTGCAGGGCCAGTTGGTTGACCAGCGAGGACTTGCCCGTGCCGGGCGCGCCCGTCACACCGATGAGGTGAGCCCGCCCCGTGTGCGGGAAAAGCTCCACCAGCGCGGCGCGGCCATCGGGCGAATCGTTCTCGACCTGGGTCAACAAGCGAGCCAGCGACAGTCTGTCGCCGGCCAGGATGGAAGCAGCCAGCGTCACGAGCGGTTAAGCCTTTTCAGCCAGCGCGCCGCGGATATCGTTGATGATGTCTTCAGTGTTGGCGCCCGGGCCGTACACACCCGTGACACCCATTTCCTTCAGGCGCGGCAGGTCTTCATCAGGGATGATGCCACCCAGAAAGACTTTGACGTGCGTCTGGCCGTTGGCTTTGAGCAGGCCCAGCACGCGCGGGGCCAGCGCCATGTGCGCGCCCGAGAGGATGGACAGGCCAACCACATCCACATCCTCCTGCAGGGCGGCCTCTGCGATCATTTCAGGAGTCTGGCGCAAGCCGGTGTAGATGACTTCCATGCCCGCATCGCGCAGGGCGCGGGCCACTACTTTGGCGCCGCGGTCGTGACCATCCAGGCCGGGTTTGGCGACGAGCACACGAATCTTCTTCTCAGACATACAACCTCCACGAGGGATTAGTGTTTGGATTATACTAGAGGTCTTTTAGGAAAAGAATTTACAAATCGTAATAAGTTTTCAGGCACACAAGGCGTCTAAAAAGGTACCCAAAGGATTGGAGGTTCCGATGCGTGATTTAACGAACGATATCCTCGAATTGATCCGCCGTACGTCCAGCAGCCTGCCAAAGGATGTGGAGGAGCGTCTGCGTGCGGCGGTGGAGAAGGAAGCGCCCGGCTCGGCGGCGCGCGGCGCGCTGGAAACCATCCTCAAGAACATAGAGCTTTCGCGCGCCAATTCCACGCCCATCTGCCAGGATACGGGCACACCCATCTTTTATGTACACTATCCGGAAGTCTGCTGCAGTACGCGCAAGATCAGGGAGCAGATCCGCGCCGCTTTGGCGGAAGCCACCAAACGGTCCTATATGCGGCCGAACGCGGTGGATGCCGTCTACGACAACAACACCGGCGACAACCTGGGCGGCGACGATTTCCCCTATATCCACTTCGAAGAGGTAGAGGCTGACAAGCCGCTGGTCATCGAGTTGATGCTCAAGGGCGGTGGATGCGAGAACGTTGGACGGCAGTATTCTCTGCCCGATAACAACCTTGGCGCAGGCCGCGATCTGGCGGGCGTCCGTAAGGTGGTGCTGGACGCCGTCCAGAAGGCACAGGGACAGGGCTGCGCGCCCGGCATTCTGGGCGTGGCCATCGGCGGCAACCGTGGACTGTCCTACACCAAGTCGAAGGAAGTGCTGTTCGATAAACTCGGCGCTCGCAACGCGGACCCGAAACTGGCCGAACTGGAGGAGCGTCTGACCGAGGAAGCCAATCAGATGGGCATCGGCCCGATGGGATTCGGCGGTCAGACCACGGTCATCGATACGAAGATCACAGGCTTGCACCGTCTGCCAGCCTCGTACTTTGTCTCGGTTTCGTACATGTGCTGGGCCTATCGCCGCCGCAAGATGACAGTCTGGGAAGACAGGGTCGAATACGATTAATTCGCACGGGCGTCCCGACGGGACGTCCGTACAGGAGAAAACCATGCGATCGATTACCACCCCCATCAGCGATGACCTCGTCCGCGAACTCAAGGTCGGCGAACCCGTGCTGCTCTCGGGCGTCATGGTCACAGGCCGCGATGCCGCCCACAAATGGTTGATCGAGACCTTCATCAAGAAGACCCGCGAGCCGAAAGACGGTGATCTGCAAGTGTACGAGGACTTGAAGAAACTCTTGAACGGCAGCGTCATATACCACTGTGGACCCGTCGTCAGCGGGCTGGACACGAAGGAATACAAATTCGTCGCCGCAGGGCCCACCACCTCGATTCGCGAAGAGCCGTATCAGGCCGATGTGATGAAGCACTTCAACGTCAAGGGCGTGATCGGCAAGGGCGGCATGGGCGCCAAGACCCTTAAGGGTTGCCAGGAAGTGCCGTTCGTGTACTTCCACGCCATCGGCGGCGCAGCCTCGTACATCGCCCAATCCGTGCAGAAGGTGCTGGGCGTCTACAAGATGGAATTCGGCGTGCCCGAGGCCATGTGGGGCATCGAGGTCAAGGACTTCCCCGTGGTGGTCACCATGGACTCCCACGGCGGCAGCCAGCATGCTGTCATCGACGAGAGTTCGAAGACCGTGCTCGACGATCTGCTGGCCAGGCCATATTAACGAGTAAATCCATGCGAAAGCAGGGACAATCTGACGGTTGTCCCTGCTTTTTGATTTGGTGTATACTGACGGCATCTCTCCCCCGGAGGCATCCTCTATGAAACGAGCAGTCAGCATCAGCATCGGGTCTTCCAAGCGGAACAAAGCTGTGGAAGTGACCCTGCTCGGCGAGAAAGTCAGCATCGAACGCATCGGCACCGACGGCGACATGGAAGCCGCGGCATTGAAGTATAAGGAACTGGACGGCCAGGTGGATGCTTTTGGCGTGGGTGGCGCGGACCTGGGTTTGATGGTAGATGAAAAATGGTATCCGCTTTATTCGGTCCAGCCAATGGTGCGTTTCATCAAGAAAACGCCCGTCGTGGACGGGACAGGCTTGAAGACCACGCTCGAACGTCAATCCGCGGCATTTTTAGAGCAGCACATCAAAGATTATATAGACTCACGCGGGCGCAAAGCCTTCATCATGACCGGGGCCGACCGTTGGGGACTGACCCGTTCCTTCCTCGATTCGGGCTATCAATGTGTGTTCGGTGACCTGATGTTCTCACTCGGCATTCCGATTCCGCTACACACCGACAAGCAACTCAAGACCCTGGCGGCGTTGTTCATGCCGTTGGCGGGTCGCCTGCCTTTTGACTGGGTTTATCCCACCGGCGAAAAGCAGGAAGAGCGCAAGCCAAAGCATGTGGACTTATTCCAGTGGGCCACCGTCATTGCGGGCGATTGTCATTACATCAAGCGCTATATGCCAGATGACATGCGCGGAAAGATCATCGTCACGAATACCACCACGGTCGAGGATGTGGAGTTCTTCCGCAAAAGCGGCGTAAAATATCTACTGACCACCACTCCCGTCCTCGAAGGGCGTTCCTTTGGCACGAATATGATGGAGGCGGCGCTCATCGCCGTTTCCGGCAAGGGACGGGTTCTCACCCGCGCCGAATATACCGAAATGCTCGAGAAACTTGGCTTCAAGCCGCAGATCCAGGAATTGAACTAATTCCCCCTTAGGAGAATCTTTATGGATGCGATTGTCACCGCAGGTGGAATTCCCCTGCCCCAGGACCCGCTTTACACATATGCCAAAGGAGACTCGAAGGCCCTGCTCGATGTGGCAGGCAAACCGATGATCCAATGGGTGCTGGACGCGCTCGGGGAAGCCAGGGATGTGGAGAACGTCATCATCGTCGGTCTGACGCCCAAGAGTGGCCTGACCTGTTCCAAGCCCCTGCATTACCTCTCCAATCAGGGACGCATGTTATCGAACATCGTCGCGGGCGTGAACAAGGTTCTGGAGATCAATCCACAGGCCGAGTACGTGCTGATCGTCTCGTCCGACATTCCCGCCCTGCGCGGCGAGCATGTCGACTGGCTGATCGAGACCTGCATGCAGACCCGCGACGACCTGTACTACGGCGTCTGCCCGCGTGAGGTGATGGAAACCCGCTTTCCCAACTCCCGCCGCACCTACACCAAGCTCAAGGACATGCAGGTCTGCGGGGCCGACATCAACGTCTCGCACGTGCGCATGGCCACCGAGCATCTCGACATGTGGGAGCAGTTGATCGGCAATCGCAAGAGTCCCATGAAGCAGGCGGCCACCATCGGCTTTGGCACCCTCTTCATGCTTGCCACAGGCAACCTCACCCTGACCGACGCAGTGGAGCGCATCACCGAACGCATCGGCATCACCGGCCGTCCCATCGTCTGGGAACACGCCGAACCCTGCATGGACGTGGACAAGCCGCACCAGTTGGAAATGCTGCGCGAGGACCTGCAAGCCCGCCTCGAAGCGGAAGCCGCCACCCGCGCCGAATCCACCCCCGTGACAGAATCCGCGCCCAAGCCGGTCCGCCGCGCGAAGAAACCCATCACTCCCAAAGCGGAATCCACCAAGGCCGCTGCGAAGAAAGCTCCCGCCAAATCTACGAAGAAGCCCGCCACAACAAAAAAGACCGAGGACAAGCCCGCCCGCGTCAAATCGGTGAAGAAGCCTGCACCGAAGACTCCCAAAGGCAAGCCCACGCCCAAGGAAAAGAGTGTGGCAAAGCCGAAGAAGAGCGCTGCCAAGTAGGAGCCGCCAAGGTGTTAAAATGTGTCACTTCACTGAGTGACACATTTTATTTTCAGGAGACCGCATGACCTTCAAATCCATCCTCGAACTCGACGCCCGTCTGTCCGACCAATTGCGCGTGGCCGAGAAGCCCGGGCTGCTGCGTTCGATTGCCATCTTCTTCGCGCACTCCGGTGACTCGTGGTTCTGGGCCGTGGCTCTGATCCTCTTGTGGTTCGCCAGCCAGAAGTTCTGGAAGGACTGGTCGGTGCTGGAGTTCGCGGGCATCGCCGTGCTGGCAGTCTTCGTGCTGGCCGTCAAGTTCATCGTCCGCCGCCGACGGCCCGAAGGCGAATGGGGCGGCATCTATCGCAACACGGACCCGCACTCCTTCCCGTCGGGGCATGCCGCGCGCGCCTTCCTGATCGCCACCATCGCCACGGCCCTGGGACCTGCCTGGGTGGCTGTCGCCCTGTGGGTGTGGGCGCCGTTGGTAGCCCTGGCACGCGTTGCGATGGGAGTCCATTATCTCTCGGATATCGTGGCGGGCGCGATCCTGGGCGTGATCGTAGCGCTGCTCGGTATGCAGTTTGCGCCGTGGATCTTATCGGTTGCTTCAAGTATTTTGGGGATTTTCTTTTAATCGTCGTTCAATAAAAAACACAAAGTCGCAAAGAGAATCCACCCTTTGCGACTTTTTCTTTTATCGGCACAGTGCCAGCACACGCTCCACGGCATCCACCCCCAATTCCACCGCGTGGACCCGTATCCCAAACGGGGCCAGCTCCCGTGCGGCGGCTTCGCTCAGTCCACGCAGACCAGCCATGCTGGCGGCATATGCTCCTGCCGCCTCGCTACGGCCTACCAGGTTGACGATGACCCCGCCGCCCTGGGCGCGCATCACCCGTCCCAGCGATTGGAGCACGAGAAAGGCCCCTGTCAGGTTGACGTCGAGGGTGCGGTGCCAGTCCCACTCGTCCATGTTCAGGAGCGGGGTATGCGGCTCGACGGCCGCGTGCTGGATCAGGATGTCCACGCGGCCCCAGTCATCCTCCACCTGCTTGACTAAAGCCTGCACGCCGACCTTCTTGGCTACATCGTGCAGGTAGGAGCGCGCCTGCCCGCCACTGGACGTGATGCGCGCGGCTACTTCATCCACATTGATCGGGGAAATGTCGTTCAGCGCCACCCGCGCCCCGCGCGCCGCAAAGGCTTCAGCCAGGGCCGCGCCTGTCCCCTTGCCCGCGCCCGTGATCAAAACCACCTTGCCAGCAAATTCCTGATCGTTCATATCTGCTCCATTCACTGACACACCGGGATCGTGTCGGGATTCTCGTTCGCGTTCAGCGGCAAGCCGAAGTACGGCGAGGGATCGTAGGTATTCTCGATATCCAGTTCGTTCTTGAACTTGCCAAAACCGTCATCCTTCACGATGGACACGTGCAGGTGGATACCGGTCGGGTTGGCAGGATCGCCTGAGTAATTACCTTGAGAACCGAGGAAGGTGCCTGCCTCCACATAGACCTCCGTCGTTCCCGGCGGAAACGCGGACGAGATGAATGAGTTGCCATTTGGGTCCGCCATGTGGGTATAGTAGACCCAGATCTGCCGTCCGGGATTCAACGGGTCGTCGGGCACGCGGATGATAACCGTGGATTTCCAGTCTGCCAGGCGCGTGAGGTAGCCCGGGTAGGCGGCAGTGACCGGCGTGACGCCCAGCCCTTGTCCGCCGAAGATGTCGATTCCCTGGTGACGCTTATGATTGAAGAAATCGTCCCAGATGAATCCGACCAGGCCGTGGGTCGGGAAGATGAACGGAGCGTCGCCACAGCGGGTGCCGGGTTCCATCATCAGGTCGGGGCGGGAGGCGGGGTCACGGAACCAGTCGAAGACCTGCACTGCCCGTTTGGTGGTCGGACGAAACAGGGTGAGATACAGGTAGGCACCCGCCGTCACAAAGGCCACCAGCACGGCGATCAACACGAATTTTTTGCGCATGGGCGCGATTATACCGCCGCGCGGGGCCGCCCGATTCTCTAACGGATTTTTGATGAACCGCTTGCACGCTTCTGATATTCCCCCGATAAGATAGCGGCATTGACTTAAACGTATAAGGAGTAACCCATGACCCTCTACCTGCAAACCTACCCTGCCCGTTCCATGCGCCGTTGGGCCGCCCAGCCCCGCAGCCTGAACGTCAACATCCGCGAAGAGGACGAGGCCTATGAGCTTTCGGCCCTCGTACCCGGTCTGACCGCCGACGACCTGAACATCCAGGTGCTGGAGGATGTCGTCCGCATCGAAGGCGAGTTCAAGGCCGACGAGACCGCCTTCCTGCTACGTGAACTGCCCCAGGGTCCCTTTGCGCGGACCCTGCGTCTGCCCGCCGCCATCGACGCCGATCACGTCGAAGCGCACATCGCCAACGGCATCCTGACCCTGCGCCTGCCCAAGGCCGAGTCCGCCCGCCCGAAGAAGATCAAAGTCAACGTCAACTAATACCGGTAGTCCCACCCAAAACTCGGAGACCTGTCCTCGGCAGGCTTCCGAGTTTTTTTGTTACAGCGGGGCGTTATAATCGAGCGCATCTCAAATTGGAGTAACCCCCGTGCGAGCTAAAATTTCCCTGATCCTTCTCCTCGCCCTTGCGTTGGTGCTGGCTTCCTGTGGTCCCAAGGCCACGGAAGTGCCCACCGCCATCCCCAGCGAGACTCCCACCCCCGCCCCCACGCTGACGCCCACCCCCGACACGCCGCTGGCCATCCTCATCCTTCCTGCGGATATGGACAAGGACTCCTCCGACTTGTACCAGAAGACCGTTTACGACCTGGCCCAGGCCTCGGGATTCCGCTTCCAGGTCCGCAACAGCCTCAGCCCCGCCGACGCAGCCGACCCGACCCTGAAAGTGGTCATCGCTCTGCCGCCCGACCCGGGCATTGCCGCGCTGGCCGCTGCCGCCCCACAGGCCCAGTTCCTGACCATCAACATCCCAGACATCACCGCCGGCGGAAACGTCAGCGTGCTGGCGAACAATGCCAGCCCGGACATGGCCGCCTTCCTGGCGGGCTATGTCTCGGCCATGCTGACCGATGAATATAAGATCGGTATGATCGTCCCACAAGGCAACGCTGCCGCCCAGGAGGCCGCCGTCGCCTTCACCAACGGCAAATCTTATTTCTGTGGATTGTGCAATACGGTGTACCTCCAGCCGTGGACCTACCCCCAGTTCATCGAGATTCCCACCGACGCCGAAAAATCCACCTACAATGCCTACGCCGATGTGCTCATCATCCAGCGCAAGGTCGGCATGATCTACGTCTACCCCGATGTGGCCACCGACGACCTGTTGACCTACATCGGCACCACGGGCGTGTGGACCATCGCCGATGTCATGCCCGCCCAACGCCCTGCAGGCTTCGTGATGGCGATGCAACCCGACACGATCAAGGCCATCCAGTCAGCCTGGCCGAATTTGGTCGCAGGCCAGGGCGGAGTCAACGTTCAGTCGCCGCTCGGCCTTTCGGGTGTGGACCCCGCGCTGCTACCCCCGGGCAAACAACGCCTGGTCGAGCAGGTGCTCGCCGACCTGATCGCGGGTCGCATCGACCCCATCGGTCCAAGGTAATGGGTCGAATCTCTTGACGCCTGTCAAGGCCGCATGATACACTACGCGGGCTTGAAAAAGCACATTCTACAGAAAGGAGCGCACGAACGATGGTAATGAAACAGTTCTTCATCAACATGTCCCTCGCTGGTATCAGTGTTGATCCTTGTCGTAGTGCGCCTGTTCGTCGGTAGATTACACGCAGTGTATTCACGGCCACGGAGCGCACAAGCCCGTGGCCGTTTTTGTTTCTCTTCCCAGGCGGTTATGGGCCCAAAACCCGTGACCGCTTTTTTTAATATCTGGAGGAAACCATGCTCGACATTCAAACCCAACTCTTTGAGGCGCAGGACATCCGCCTGGGCCCCATCGACCACGAGGTGCACCCCGAGATCGAGTCCAAGTGGACACACGACTCCGACTTCATGCGCCTGATGGAATTGAAACCCGTCCGCCCGCTTTCGCCCGCGCTGGTGAAGAAGGAATACGAATCCATCGAGAAGAAGATGGAAGAGGACAAGAACCTGTTCTACTTCACCATCCGCGCCCAGGAAGACGACCGCCTGATCGGCAAGGCCGTCATCGAGTGGGTCGACTGGACCAACGGCAACGGTTGGGTCCGCCTGGGCATTGGCGCGGCAGAGGATCGCCGCCGTGGGCTGGGCAGCCAGACCCTCGGTCTGATCCTGCGCTACGCCTTCGCGGAGCTGAACCTGTTCCGCGTCTCGGCCATGGTCCCTGAGTACAACGAAGGCGCCATCCGCCTGCTGAAGAAATTCGGCTTTGTGGAAGAGGTCCGCCGCCGACAAGCCGTCCAGCGCGACGGCCGCACCTGGGACCTGCTCACCTTCGGGCAGTTACGCTCGGAGTGGGAATCCAACGCCAAAGGCGGGTAACGCGATGAAAGACTTATATCGCGGCACCCTCGTCCGCCTGGCGACCGAGTCGCCGGAGGATTTTGCAAAAGCCTTCGCCCGCTGGGGGCGGGACACTGAATACCATCGTCTGGCAGACAGTGACCCCTCCCAATTGTGGTCGGAGAAAAAGTTCAAAGAATGGATGGAGAAGGACGACGAAAAAGACAAGGACAACCTCGTCCGCTTCTCCATCCGTACCCTGGCCGAGGACAAGTTCATCGGCGAGGTCACCTTGTGGTTCAACTGGCAACAGGGTGACGCCTGGGTCGGCATTGTCATCGGCGAACGCGAGTACTGGGGCAAGGGCTATGGCACAGACGCCATGCGCCTGATCGTCCAGTATGGATTCCTCGAGGCCAACCTGCGGCGCGTGTCGCTGGCTCTGCATGCCTACAATCCGCGTGCGCTGAAGTCTTACGAGAAGGTCGGCTTCAAGATGGAAGGCGCCGTACGTGGAGAGACATTCCGCGAAGGCCGTCACACCGACGCCTACTACATGGGCATCCTGCGGGAAGAGTGGATGTCCCTGTACGGAGGCGGGTTATGAACGATCTGCTGAAAGGCAAGCTGGTGCATCTGGCCGCTGTGGACCCTGAGGAAGTCAGCAAGCACTTCGCCTCGTGGAATCGCGACTCGGAGTTCAAGCGTCTGCTCGATAGCGACCCGCCGCGCCTGCGCTCGGCCAAGACCATCAAGGACTGGCTGGAGAAGGAACTTGGCGAACAGGGTGACGACATGGCCTGGTTCACCATCCGCACCATTGCCGACGATCAATTACTCGGCGATATCAACCTGGGCCTGACCCGATGGAATTCCCGCGACGCATTCGTGGGCCTCGGCATCGGTCCGCGCGATTTCTGGGGCAAGGGCTACGGCACGGAGGCGATGCAGTTGATCCTGCAATATGCCTTCCTTGAACTGAACCTGGACCGCGTGACCTTGAACGTATTCGAATATAACCAGCGCGCAATCCGCTCCTACGAGAAGGCGGGCTTCCAGCACGAAGGCCGTCAACGTGGGGCGCTCCTGCGCGAAGGCAAGCGCTGGGACATGCTCTACATGAGCGTCCTGCACAAAGATTGGATGGAACAACATGACCGCTCTTGATCGACCTACCAACGCCCTCCTGGACCCGAGCCTGATCCTGCGTCCCGCAGCGTGGACCGACCTCGAAGGTGTGGCCCAACTCATCCTTGATGTATGCACCCACGACGGCGACGCCACCGTGGCCGTCACCCCCGAGGAACTGGCCCGTGAGTGGAAGAACGAAGGATTCACACTCGAGACCAACGCCTGGGTGGTGGAAGCATCCAACGGCCAGATTGTCGGCTATGAAGAATTCAACAACCGTCATGCACATGCCAAATACGATGGTGATGGTTACGTCCACCCCGAATTCATGGGACGTGGCATTGGCACCGCCATGCTGCGCGCCATGGACGAACGCGCCCGCGAAGAGATGAAGCTCGCCGAACCCGACCTGCGCGTGTACATCCGCAACGGCATGTCCATCGGTGACACAATTAGCCGCGAAATGCATGAGGCCGAAGGCTACCAGCCGATCCGCTTCTCGTGGCGCATGGAGATCAACCTGACCGAAGCACCGCCTGCGCCTGTCTGGCCGAAGGACGTGGAACTGCGTCCTTTCGTGCTGGCTGACCACAACCAGGCCGTCTTCGAGGCTCACGAAGAAGCCTTCAGCGATCATTGGGGACACACCCCGGGCACCTTCGCCAACTGGCAGAATCGCATGACCAACCGCGAAGCCTTCGACCCGTCCCTGTGGTTCATCGCCTGGGATGGGGACCAGATCGCAGGCTACTCGCTGTGCCGCTACCGCATGGGCATTGGCTGGGTTGGCTCGCTGGGAGTCCGCCGCCCGTGGCGCAAGCACGGATTGGGTATGGCCCTGTTGCTGCACTCCTTCGGCGAGTTCCACAAACGCGGCATGAACACTGTCGGCCTGGGCGTGGATGCCTCGAATCCCACCGGCGCCACGCGCCTGTACCAGAAGGCTGGAATGAAGATCGCCGCCGAGTACGTCATCTACGAGAAGGAATACCGCCCCGGCCGCGATATCGAAGAAGAAGTTTAGACTTGTCATTGCATCGACCGCTTTGCGGCCTCACAATGCAATAAAAAAGGAAAGACCATGAGTACCATTCTGCAAGACCATACCACCGTCACCCTGCCAGAGGGCTTCACCGCCCGCGGCGCGTCCATGCCAGACGTGGAAGCCGCCATCGTGTTGTACAATCGTTGGTCGCAGTCCGCCATCGGCGAGGACGAGATCACCGACGCCGACGCCATCCGCAACGAGTGGAAGTCACCCAACTTCGACCCCGCCCGCGACATCCGCGTGGTGTTCGCCCCGAACGGACAGATGGTCGGCTACGTCGAAGTGTGGACCACCGTCAAGCCTGTCGTCCACCCGTGGATCTGGGGCCGCGTCGACCCCGATTACGAACACCTCGGCATCGGCACCTGGATGCTGACTTGGGCCGAAGAGCGCGCGCGCCAGGCGATGACCGAAACTCCCACCGACCTGCGTTTCGCGCCACGTGTGGGCAACTATCGCCAGGTCGAAAGCGCAAAGCAGCTTTTCGAAAGCCTCGGCTATCACTACATCCGCAGTTCGTACCAGATGCGCATCGAACTAGACGCACCGCCGCCTGCACCCGTCTGGCCCGAAGGTATCACCGTCCGCACGTATACCCCCGCCGACCTCGAAGCCATCTACCAGGCCGACGAGGAAGCCTTCCGCGACCACTTCGGTCACGTGGACCAACCTTACGAGGAAGGTCTGGCACGCTTCAAACACTTCATGATCGACCGCGCGGACTTCGACCCGACCCTGTATTTCCTCGCCATGGACGGCGACGAAGTGGCGGGCATCTGTCTGTGCCGCTCGCACTCCTATGATGACCCCGAAATGGGGTACGTCGGCACCCTGGGTGTGCGCCGCGCCTGGCGCAAACGCGGCGTCGGCCTGGCCCTGCTGCAACACTCCTTTGATGAGTTCCATCGTCGCGGCAAGCCCCGCGCCGCCCTGCACGTGGACGCCAGCAATCTGACGGGCGCCCTGCGTCTGTACGAAAGCGCGGGCATGCACGTCCATCTGGCCTCCGACATGTACGAAAAGGAGATTCGCCCCGGCAGGGAAATCAGTGTAGAATCCTTAAGTAGCTAGCTCGGGTTCCATCCAGTTTTACCGCAGAGGCGCATAAACGCTTCGCGACCTTGGCGTCTTTGCGGTTTTGGCCCTATCCACAAAACCCGAGTCTTTAACCGACCTCTTCGCGAAAGGACACCACATGAATCTACGCTGTGCATTCTGCCAGACCCCCTATGCCATCGGCCGCAATGAGACCCTGGTCGCCTTGCAAATGATGGAAGCGGAAAACCTCAGCCATTACGACGCCCATTGCCCGCGCTGCCGCCGCGCCACCCAGGTGCCGCGCCAGAAGCTGGAATTATCCATGCCGAACTGGAAGGCCGCCCTGTCCGCTGCGCAACCCGAACCCGCTCCCGCGCCGAAGGCGGCTCCCGCCAAAAAGGCTGCAGCCAAGCCTGCCGCCAAACCCACCACAAAGAAAAGCGCCGCCAAGTAAGTACACAGGCGCATCAAATCGAAATCCAACATCAGAAAAGGAGTAATGAACATGGACATTCTCGAACTGAAATGCTGGAGCTGTGGAAAGACCACCATGCTGGAAGAAGGCGTCGTCGCCCAGGCCCTCAAACACATGGACGAGACCAAGCAGGAATTCTTCGATGTGCCCTGCCCGCACTGTGAAAAGGTCAACCGCACCAAGAAGGAAGTCTTCGTCAACGCCTACGTCAACCGCCACGAAGCCGCCAAGGAACGCAAGAAGAAGAAAGACTAATTTCCCAGGGCGTCCCGCGGGTGACTTGTTCGCCTGCGGGACGCTTTGCGTCTGAAGCGACCCATCGTGAAAATTCAAGCAATCTTCTTTGACCTCGGTGGTGTGATCCTGCGCACCGAACATCAGTCGCCGCGCCAACACCTGGCCGAGCGGCTCGGCATGGAGTACGAGGATCTCGACCGCCTCGTCTTCAACAGTGACTCGGCCTACAAGGCCTCCATCGGCAAGATCACCGAGGAGGAGCATTGGGCCGAGATGGCGAAGCGCCTGCGCCGTCCCTCCAGTGAGGCGAACGCCCTGCGCGACGAATTCTTCGGCGGCGACGCCCTTGACCTGACGTTGATCGCCTTCCTGCGTTCGCTCAAGCCGCGCCTGCACACGGGCCTGATCTCGAACGCCTGGAGCGGGCTGCGCACCTACATCGTCCACCACAAATTCGACGATGCCTTCCACAGTCTGACCATCTCGGCGGAGGTGGGTGTGACCAAGCCCGAGGCAAAGATCTACCGCCTCGCGCTGGAACAGGCCGGGGTCCAGGCCGAAAACGCCGTCTTCGTAGATGACTTCCTCGAGAACGTCGAAGGCGCGCGCGCGGTCGGGATGTCGGCGGTCCACTTCCGCGATACTGAATCCGCCTTGCGCGAATTGAATCAAATGTTGTAAATGGCGCTGCCTGTCGGGCTGCGCCTGATAGGAGAGCCATGAATTCAACCACGACCCACCAGCCCATCCTGCGCGATCTCGGGGATGGGCTGATTCTTCGCCGATCTTCGCCCGCCGATGCGGACGCCCTGGCCGATTTCTGTGGGCGCATCCACAGCGACGAGGGGTTCGATCACCCCGATCTCCGCATCGCCGCCTGGACCCGCGACCTGCTCACCAAACCCCACCCCACCTTCCACCCTGACGATTTCAGCGTGGTGGCCGAAGCTGCCACGGGACGCATCGTCTCGACCCTTAACCTGATCTCGCAAACCTGGACCTACGAGGGCATCCCGTTCGGCGTGGGGCGGCCCGAGTTGGTGGGTACGCTGCCCGAATACCGCAACCGCGGACTGGTCCGCCTGCAAATGGACGAGGTCCATCGCTGGAGCGCCGCGCGTGGACAGATGGTCCAGACCATCACAGGCATCCCGTATTACTATCGCCTGTTCGGCTACGAGATGGGCTTTGACCTGGACGGCGGCCGCGGCGGATTCGCACCCAGCATCCCCGCCTTGAAAGACGGGGAACCCGAACCATTCTTCGTTCGTCCAGCTACCGAAGCGGACATCCCCTTCCTGATGGATCTATATCAACAAGCCGCCGCCCGCAGCGAAGTCTACGCCGTGCGGCCCGAGGCCATGTGGCGCTACGACCTGATCGAACGCTCGCCGCTCAGCGTGGGACGCGGGGCTTGGGAGATCATCGAACACGCGGCAAACGGCGAACCCGTCGGCGCGCTGATGCGGCCCAATTACGCCTCGCGCGACACGTTGTTCGTGATGCGCTACGAACTGAAGACAGGCGTCTCATGGCTGGAGGTGAATCCCAGCGTGCTGCGCCATCTCTGGTCCATCTGTCAGACGCCTGATCGCGAAACGGACAAGGTCAAGACGGCTTACACCTTCCTGCTCGGTCAGGATCACCCCGTCTATGCGCTGATGGGCGCCAGCCTGCCGCAGATCCGCAAGCCATATGCCTGGTATGTGCGCGTCCCCGACCTGCCGGCCTTCCTCCGCCACATTGCGCCCGCCCTCGAAGCGCGGCTGGAACGATCCATCGCGGTCGGCTACAGTGGCGAGATCAAGATCAGTTTTTACAAGACAGGACTGCGCCTAGTCTTCGAGCATGGAAAACTTATCACCACCGAAAGTTGGCGTCCCAGCCCCGAGGACGACGGTCACGCCGCTTTCCCCGACCTGACCTTCCTGCAACTGCTCTTCGGCTATCGCTCTCTTCAGGAATTGCGCCTGTCCTTCGCCGACTGCTGGTGGCAGACTGAGGCCGTCCGCGCGTTGTTGGAGATCCTCTTCCCGAAGAAAAATTCCAGCGTGCTGGGAATTATGTAGTCGCAGATTTAAAAGAAACATCGTCTTTATTTCACAAGGAGAGACCCATGCAAACCATCATCTTCTTCGGCTTCATCTGGCAGAAGGGAGAGTCGATCCCTGCCCGATCGTGACCGTTGTCCGTGCAGCAACGGTCTCTGCAAGAAACTTTACAAAGGTAAATCATGTTTCGAAATTTAAAGTTGGACGCAAGCAAAGTCTATCTGTTCATCGAATTCACCGCCTCGGCCTTCTTCAGCATGATGTTCGTTTCGATGTCGCTGTACGAAGCCACCGCGGCGGGACTCAGCCCGATGCAGCTTGTGCTGGTTGGCACGGCGTTGGAGGTCTCGGCCTTCGTGTTCGAAATCCCCACCGGTGTGGTGGCCGACGCCTACTCGCGTCGACTCTCGATCATCATCGGCTATCTGCTGATGGGCGCAGGCTTCCTGGTCGAAGGGCTGTTCCCCGCTTTTCTGCCCATCCTGCTGGCACAGGTCATCTGGGGGCTGGGCTACACCTTCACCAGCGGCGCCACTCAAGCCTGGATCACCGACGAGATCGGCGAGGAACCTGCCAATAAACTCTTCCTGCGCGCCACCCAGGTCGGCCTGACCGCTTCCCTGTTCGGCATGGGTGCGGCGGCGCTGATCGGCGCCTCGAACGTGGCCCTGCCCATCATCGTCGGTGCAATCGGCGTGATCCTGATCGGCGTGACGTTGACCTTCATCATGCCCGAGACGGGATTTCACCCCACGCCCAAAGAAGATCGCAACAACTGGCAGCACATGGGCTACACCTTCAAGGAAGGCATGAAGGTCATACGCTCGCAGCCGCGCCTGATGAACATCGTCGGCGTAGGATTGTTCTACGGCCTGTACAGTGAGGGCTTTGACCGTCTGTGGGTCAAGCACATTCTCGACACCTTCGAGTTACCCGCGATTTTCGGCAACAATAACGTGGCCTTCTTCTCCGCCCTGCGCGTGACAGGCTCGCTGCTCACCATCCTGGCAATGCGCTTCGTGGAAAAACGCGTGGACACGGGCAGCCCGCTGGCCATCGGCCGCTCCATGCTGGCCGTGACGGGCCTGATCTCTGCCGCGCTGATCGGCTTCGCCCTCTCCCCATGGCTGGTCCTGACCCTCGGCCTGTACCTGGCCATCTATGTGCTGCGCAGTGTGGCGGGACCGCTGCAATCGGCCTGGGTCAACCAGAAGTTGCCGTCGAACGTGCGCGCCACCATCCACTCGATGTTCAGCCAGGTGGACGCCTTCGGCCAGATGGCAGGCGGACCCGTCGTGGCCGTCATCGCCCGTTTTGCTTCGGTCATCGCCGCCCTCTCGACCTCGGGCCTGCTCCTGACCCCCGCGCTGTTCCTCGTCGGACGGGCCAACCGCGTCAGCCAAGCTGAATCAGTTGAGGGTTCAGAAGCGGAGATTACTCTCGCAGATTGGTAAAAAGAGGCGGTCACTCACAAGGTGACCGCCTCTTTGATTGTCCTTCGACTTCGCCGCTCTTGCGGCTCCGCTCAGGGTGGACCCTATCTATTCGTGGAAATCCTGTCCTTCCCACTCTTGCATGAAGCGCTCGACGAAATCGAGCATCACCCGATGACGTCCTTCGGCGATACGTTTGGCGGTGGGCGTGTTCATCATGTCTTTGAGCAGGAACAACTTCTCGTGGAAATGGTTGATGGTGGCGCTTTTGCTGTTCTTGTATTCCTCGAAGGTGGCGTGCATCTGCGGCGGGGAATCGGGGTCGTAGAGCGCGCGTCCCTTGTAGCCGCCATAGGCGAAGGCACGACCGATGCCGATCGCACCAATGGCGTCCAGGCGGTCGGCGTCCTGCACGATGAAACCTTCGATCGACTCCATCTTGTTCTCTACACCCGCGCCTTTATACGAGACATGGCGGATGATCTCGCAAACCTGCTCGATCACAGCGGACTCGACAGCCAACGACTCCATCCACGCCTTGGCACGGACGGGGGTGTCGTCGTCGCCCGGGTTGAACTTCCAATCGTCTAGGTCATGTAAAAGGGCGGCCAGTTGGACGACGTAAGCATCGGCGGGTTCATGCTGGCAGATGGCAATGGCGTTCTTACACACACGGTAGATATGCCACCAGTCGTGGCCCGAGGAATCATCGCTGAATTCCTGTTTGACGTGATCGGCGGTTCGTTGGAGGATGTCTTGTCGATTCATGGGGACTATTTTGCCATAAAAATATTCCGCCGGCAGTTGAATTGCCGACGGAATGAAGTCACATACAGTTATTTACGGGCAAGGGAGAACAGGATCAGCACAAAGATGTTGGCGGCTGTTCCAATCGGCAGATACCAAAGTCCCAGCACGCTGACCACGATCAGGGCATTGCGCGCCCAAGGCAGGCCCAGCACAAAGCAGCCTGTGATTCCCAGGGTGACCAGGCCATAACTGACAAAGGTCACCTTCATCAGCGTGGAACGCGGCTCGATGCCAATTGCCTTCACAAGAGTCGCCCACGGACCCAACTGACCCGCATAGTCTCCCGATGCAGCGGTGACGTAATCACCCGCAGTCAAGGCACGTGTGCCATCAAAGATCATCCAGCCTGCGTTGAGGGTGACGAGGAGTACAATGAGCCAGGCTTTCCAATCCATGCGTCAACCGTTCCACTTCATGTTCATGTATACGCCGCCGCGTTCGAGCTCATCCAGCATTTGATTGAGGCGCTTCTGCTTCGTGGCTTCCTGTTGGGCGCGGTTGATCCAACCGATGTAATCGTTCTGCTGGTAGGGCGGACGAGCCAGATAATCGTCCATCAACCCGCGCTCGAGCAATGCTTCGCGGAAGAAATCAGGCATCGGGTATCGGGGTCGGGTGGGCATATGTTTCTCCTTGACCTATGCCTTGAGCGTGCACAACGCCTGGCGGATCTCACCCAGATGATAGGCAGTGTGGACGACACAGGCCAGTGAACCGCCCATCGAGTCTTCATCCCAGGTTGGGTTATCCTGGAAGATCTTGAAGATGCGACGATAAGTGGTCTCGAGCCTGTCCTTGAGTACGCTCCACTCTTCGGGTGTGACTGCGCTCACCGTGCGCCAGACCTCGCCCCAATCCACGCGCGAGGTGTCGTGTTGGACGACGTAGCGTTCGAGCACTTCCAGGTAGAAGATGACGTGGGCCACCTGGGCGGCCAGGGTGGCGCACTTTCCACCCACAGGGATGGAGGCCTCCTGCGCGGAGACCGATTCGAGGGTACGAAACAGGCTCGTATCGCGATCAAGGTAAATCCCATGATGGTTCTCAAAGGTCTCATCCAGCAGGGCGAACAGGGTGTTGCGAAAGGCTTCAGGTTGGATCAGGTCAGTCATGGTCAGTTGGTCTTTTCGGGTGTGGGGTCAAAGATGGCCGAGACAACGGCCTTGGCGTCGTAATAGCCCAGTCCATACTCGCGGATCAGCATGGCGCGGATGGCGTCGTGTCGGGTCAGTTTGGTGCGCTTGATGATGTCGGCCAGTTCGGCCAGAGGCATGCCGAGTTTGTCCTGGATGGTCTCGATTTGAGTTTGCAGGGTGGCGTCCAGACTGTTCATGAGATAAGGCTCCTTTTGTGTATGGGGATGGACTGTCAAATTATAGAACAAGTGTTCTGTAATTTCAAGTCCCACTTTTATCCCATTTCAGAGAAGCTGTCAGATCTGGAGTTCGCCCTCCATCGGGTCACCCTGCCAGACCACCACCCGATTCCGCCCGAGGGCCTTGGCCTGATACATGGCGCGGTCGGCCATGGTGATCAGTTCGTCACCCGTCTCGCCGTGTTGCGGAAACTCAGCGATGCCACAGGAGATGGTCGACATTGCTTCGCCGTATTGCAAAGGCAATGTTGAGCCAAGGAACAGTTTGCGCCAGCGTTCGGCCACCTGCTGGGCAGTCTCTGCCTTGATGTTGGGCAGGACCGCCAGAAATTCCTCGCCGCCGTAGCGGCAGATGATGTCTGCCACACGGGATTGGCTGAGCAATTGAGCGGCCAGTTTCTTCAGGATCGCATCGCCCGCGCCGTGCCCGAACCTGTCATTCAGGTTCTTGAAATGATCGATGTCGATCATGACAAAGCTGATCGGCGTGCCATCCCGCCGCGCGCGGGCAAATTCATGCTCGAGCATCTCGTCGAGATAACGGCGATTGTACAGTCCCGTCAGCGGGTCGCGGATGGCCTGCTCGCGCAGTTCATCCTGCAACAAGCGGATCTCATCCAGTTGGAGCTGCAACCGACGATTGACCTGACGGATCTCCTCCTCGACTTGTTTACGTTCGGTGATATCCTCTTTGACGGCCACGAAGTGCGTTACCACTCCGCGCGAATCGGTGATGGGGGAAATACTGACCGCCTCGAAGTACTCCTCGCCATCCTTTTTACGGTTGACCAACTCACCGCGCCACTCCCCGCCCGCCATGATCGTCTCCCATAACTGGCGGTATGTTTCGGGCGGGGTCTTGCCCGATTTCAGGATGCGCGGATTCTGTCCCAGGGCCTCTTCCAGGCTGTAGCCTGTGATCTGTGAAAAGCGCGGGTTGACGTATTCGATATTCCCTTGCGTATCGGTGATGACAATGGAGGATGGACTTTGCTCAACCGCGCGGGACAGTTGGCGCAGACGCCTGTCCACGTGGCGGCGTTCCTCGATCTCGCGTTCAGCGGCGGCATACAGACGGGAGTTCTCCACGGCCACGGCCACCTGGTCTGCGAAGGCGCGCAGGCTGTCGATGTGCCTGGGTGTGTAAAATCCGATCGAGCGGCTGTCGAGATTGAGGAAGCCGACCACCCTGTCCTTGATGCGAATGGGCATATTGGCGTAGGAACGGATCCAGGCTCCGCTCTCGGTATAAATCCAATCGGGATGTTTATGTGTGTCAGGGATGATGATGGGATCGCCCGTTTCATAGGCCTGCCTATAGATCGGGGCTGTTTGCAGAAAGAATCTGGAAGTATCGGTCTTGATCTGGGCGATCATTTCAAGCGGGTACCCATGAAAACGGACATATTGCAGTCCACCGGTCTCATCCAGCAAGGCGATATTGGCGGCGTCGATGGGCACCACCCGTCCCACGTTCTCGAGAATCTTTTCGAGGACACCGTCGAAATCGAGGGTGCTGGTGAGGGCCTCGGCAGTGTCACGCAGGGCCTCGGCCAGGATGCGTTGTTCGCGCTCGGCAGCCTCAAAGCGTTTACGTTTGGAAATATCATGAAAGAGGAAGAACCTGCCCAGGGTCCGTCCCTGCTCATCCTGGATGGGAGAGATGGTCAACTCGTAGGCGGCTTCCTGCCCATCGACGCCGAAGAGCACTTCCTCCTTACAGGTGGAGGTCTTGGCGTAACGTTGGAAGATCCCGCCCCAGGGCGGCGACAGGTCCGTCGGCGTGGTGCCAAGCACGGATGGGGACAATCCGAGCATGGTCTGGGCGGAGCGGTTGAAGTCAAGGATCAGGCCCGCAGGGTTGAGCACGATCATCAGGTCCTGAAGATTCTCGACCACGGTATTACGCGCCACGGGGATGACATCGAATAGACGCCCGCGAAGGAGGGCCCAACCGAAGAAGACACCCAGCCAAATGAAGGAGACCGGCGTCCAATCGAAGCCACGGATGGGCAGAAGCCTCATCACGTAGAGAAACCCCACCACGATGGGCAGGATCAAGCCGAGGGTCAGGATGAGGGTGTTGCGAAAATAAAGGGTGCGATAGCGGAAGGCGGTGATGAGGATGGCGATGGTGGCGACCGAGACCAGCATCATGTAGCCGATGTACATCCAATAGACCGGACCCATGGCCGAGACGACCAGGAAGATCGAGCCAGACCAGGCCAGCTGATAATCGTAGCGCCAGAGTCTATGCCATGGGCTAGTGAAGGCAAAGACTAAAAAGAAGATGGACAAAATCACAAACAGGTTCAGGCGACCGCGGGTGAGCCATTGCCCGTTGCCGGTGTATTCGAGAGCCATGGTGAGCGAGGCCAGGGTGGTAAAGACGGAGGGGATATAAATGAAGTTGAGGAGCAGGATACGAATCGACAGGTCTGACACTGAGATGCCCAGCGCATACAACAACGACCAGCTTGTGACCAGCCCCATCAACAGGCGAAAAGAACGGACCAGGGGTGTATCCTGATATCTCCGCGAATAGAACACCACCCCCCCTGTGATCAGGGCAGAAATCAACAGGGGCCAGATGAAGGGCGTGTAAATCATTCGTTGGCTTGACGGAGAAAGCGAGGCACTAGATGCGAATTATAGCATTTGGCGCGTTGAGGAGGACCA
Organism: Chloroflexota bacterium; assembly: GCA_016191845.1. Classification (GTDB taxonomy): domain Bacteria; phylum Chloroflexota; class Anaerolineae; order Anaerolineales; family Villigracilaceae; genus JACPVF01. Next base: position 21,086 of record JACPVF010000006.1, on the reverse strand, counting down.
AAAGATGTAAAATACCTTGGAATCTCCAGCAAAAGAGGCCAGATGAACGAAGTCATGCAGGTGTTGATGCAACGCAAATCGGTGCGGGCGTATACTGACGAGCCGATCAGTGCTGAGGTACGGGAGGCGATCCTGCAGGCCACGCTGCGCGCGCCTACGGCGGGGAATTTGATGTTGTACTCCATCCTGGATATAACCGATCAAGCGATCAAGGACAGGCTGGCCGTCAGCTGCGACCATCAGCCCTTCATCGCCCGTGCGCCGATGGTCTGGCTGTTCCTGGCGGACTATCAACGCTGGTACGATTATTTTCTCGCCAGCGGTGTGGAGGAAGTATGTGCACAGAGAGGCGAACCCATGCGCAGACCAGCGGAGGGTGACCTGTTCCTGGCCTGCAGCGACGCACTCATCGCTGCACAGAACGCGGTTGTCGCAGCCGAGTCATTCGGGATCGGGTCCTGCTATATCGGCGATATCATGGAGCAGTACGAAGTCCACAAGGAATTGCTCGGGTTGCCGCAATACGTCTTCCCGATCTGCATGCTGGTCTTTGGTCATCCCACCCAGCAGCAAAAGGACCGGGAGATGACCACCCGCTTCGACTCAAAGTTCATTGTGTTCGAGAATCGTTATCACAGGCTCGACAAACCCGAGTTCGAGGAGATGTTCGCGGAGCGTGAGGCGGCACGTGTAAAGGGTCACACCGCCGATGGCGCACAAAACGTCGGACAGGCCACCTACCTGCGCAAGTTCAACGCAGACTTTACAAAGGAAATGACCCGTTCGGTCAAATTGATCTTGCAGGAATGGCTGAAATAGCCGACAAAATTTCACCAAAGGAAGAGCACACAGGAGGCACATATGGAAGTTCTCGGCATCGACGTCGGAGGATCGGGCATCAAGGGCGCGCCTGTCGACATCAAGACAGGCAGGCTGCTGGCAGAGCGGTACCGTATCAAAACGCCCAAGAGCGCGGAGCCGCGGCCCGTGGCCGAAGTGGTGGATAAGATCGCCAGGTCCTTCAACTGGAAGGGGCCGATCGGCATCGGCTTCCCCGCACCAATCAAGAGCGGGGTGGCCATGATGGCCGCCAACATCTCGCCCGAATGGGTTGGCGTCAACGCGGACGAACTGTTCACCAAGGTCACAGGCTGCGACTGCACTCTGGTCAACGACGCGGACGCGGCTGGGTTGGCTGAGATGTCTTTCGGCGCGGGACGCGGCCAGGCCGGGACCGTCATTCTGCTCACGCTCGGAACGGGGATCGGCTCGGCCATCTTCCACAGCGGTCACCTATTGCCCAACACCGAGTTCGGTCATCTCGACATGAAAGGCCGCGACGCCGAGCATCGCGCCTCGGATGCCGCCCGTCAGCGCGAGGACCTTTCGTGGAAGAAGTACGCTAGGCGCCTGAACAGATACCTGCTGGAGATGGAAAAACTCTTCTGGCCCGATCTGTTCATCGTCGGCGGCGGCATCAGCAAACAGTCTGAGAAATTCCTGCCGCTGCTGGCCATCGAAACGCCCATCATTCCCGCCGAGCTGCTCAACGATGCGGGCATCGTCGGCGCGGCACTGGCGGCCAAACCATAAACAACGCCGATACATCAACCCGCCGAGACGGAGGAGTCGTCTCGGCGGGTTTTATGTTTCCTTTCTACTTCGGGGAATATCTACTGGTTCGTGGACTGGGGCGGCTGGCCCTGAGGTCCACCTTGCGGAGCAGGCATCACGCTGTGGATGGCATCCATCACGTCCTTGAAGTCCACGCCCGCAGAGGTCGCCAGGTCTTGCAGGGTCTTGCCCGAGCTGAGGGCGGAGGAGACTTCGTCGGAGGTCATGCCAAGGACTTTGGCCGCAGCCGCGATGGCGTCATCGGTGAGGGGCATGTCGCCGTGCCTGCCGTCACGCCCGCCGAAGCCAAATCCCAGATTCGGGCCGTCGATATACCCCTTGTCAAGGCCTTCCAGCAGCCAGTCTGCTTTGTCCTGGGTCATGGTGCCGTCGGTGACGGCCTGCGCGATTTGGGTGCGCATGTCGGTGACGCGGGCCGCGCTGATCGCATCCCGCACATCCTGGATGTCCACGCCTGCGGCGGTGGCCAGGTCTTCGAGGGTCTTGCCGCTCTGCAACGCGGACGAGAGTTCATCGGCCGTCATGCCGAGCACCTTGGCGGCGGCTTCCAGTTCGGTCTGACCGAGGAAGCCGCGCCCGCCGTCCGGGGGCGGATTGCCCTGCTGGCCCGTGGGAGCGTTGGGCGTGCTCGTCTGCGCGTACGCGTTGGTGACGGTCACGGCTCCGAAGACCATCATCACAGCCAGCAGGCCGCCGATCAGGAGCATTATCTTATTTTTCATCCTTTTACCTCTTTCTCTGAATTGGTTGAAGCGCCTTCAACCTTGACGCCATGATATTCCCCCCGTGTTAGCGCCTTGTGACCGACTTGTAGGGAAATTGTGTAGGGGAATCAAGCGCCCCGCATTTCTGCGGGGCGCTGAAGGATGCTTTTATGCTTTCTCCACGGGGAACTGGATCTCTGTCACCGTGTCAGGGTCGGTCTGACTCCCGTTCTTTGCGATCTCGAGATAGACCTCCCGACACGGGCCGATAATGCGGTAGCCATTCGCCTCGATCCATTTCCCGAGAGCGTTATAGGCTTCGCCAATGGTGACAAAGGGCCCATGATGGATCGTGCAGGCCAGTGTGGCAGCGGGCAGGGCGCGCACCTTCACGCGGCGGGACTCAGCCAATGCATCCGTGATCGGTTCGCACACCTCAAGGTCCCAATCCCGTTCCTTGAAGTCCTCATCATGATACAGCGTAAAGCAGGCGCCGCTCGGGCGGACGTGCTGCGCCGTCAGGTAACCTTCCAGTTCATCCCACAACCCACCCTGTTCGGGCGGTGTCGGGACCACATCCCGCACGGACGCGATCTTGAGCGCCTCCATGCTTTTGATGACGACATCATACTTCGACATTTCATCCTCCAATTCGATTTGACCCAGCCACGCCTCGATGCGTCGCAACCGCTCCGCCTCTTCCTGGACCCTCTGGCGGGCCTCCGTTTCCCGCAGTTTCAACATCCCCCGCATCTGCTCCACGGACAGCCCGTCGTCGAGGAGACGGCCGATCTCCTCGAGCGAGAAGCCCAGTTCCTTGAGCGCCAGGATGCGGTGAAGCACCGTCAACTGGCTGAACAGGTAGAAACGATACCCCGTGAAGGGATCCACCTCGACGGGTTTGAGCAGGCCCATTTCGTCGTAATAACGCAATGTTTTGACCGAGACACGACTGAGTTTGGAAAAGTCACCGATACGTATCATGCGGAAGCCTCCGATGGAGGTTATACACCCTCCCGTTGGAGGAGAGTCAAGAGGAATATGCCATTTTTCACTTGACCCTCCCCCCTTCCCGTTCTACAATTCAATTGTCCGAACCGCAAAAAACTCTCACAAGGAGACCGAAATGCCCGATTATTTGTTTAGAGGCGCGCTGAAGGAACTCGACCCCGACGTGTACGAACTGACCCAGTTGGAGGCCGAACGTCAGGCGCGCAAATTGATTCTGATCGCGTCCGAGTCGACCGCGCCGCTGGCCGTGCGTGAGGCGCTCGGCTCAGCCTTCCAGAATATCTACGCGGAAGGCTATCCCGACGAGGACACGCGCTGGATGAGCGAGGATGAGATCCTCGACTACCCCGCCCGTCTGGGACAATATCGCCGCAACGGCGACCCGCGCTACTACAAGGGCGTGGAATATGCGGACGTGGTCGAGGCGCTGGCCCGCCGCCGCGCGGCCAAGACCTTCGCCGCCAACGGCTATAGCGCGGACCAGATCTACGTCAACGTGCAGGCGCTTTCGGGCGCACCCGCCAACAACGCGGTGTACCAGGCACTGATCCCGCTGGGCGAGACCATCATGGGACTCAACCTGTTGCATGGCGGACACCTCTCGCACGGGTCGTCAGTCAACCGCTCAGGCAAGTGGTTCAAGGCCGTGCATTACACCATCGACCAGAACGAACGCCTCGACTATGACAAGATCCGCGAGTTGGCGCTGGAAGCCAGGCCCAAATTGCTCATCGCCGGGTACTCCTCTTACTCGTGGGTCCCCGATTGGAAGAAGTTCCGCGAGATCGCAGATGAGGTCGGTGCGTACCTGCTGGCCGACATTTCCCACATCGGCGGTCTGGTGGCGGCGGGAGTCGTCCCCTCGCCCATCGGCTACGCCCACGTGGTGATGTCTACCACCCACAAGAGCCTCGACGGTCCGCGCGGTGCGGTGCTGATGACCACCGACGCGGCCATCGCGAAGAAGATCGACAAGGCTGTCTTCCCCGGTGAGCAGGGCGGACCGCACGTCAACGTATTTGCCGCCCTGGCGCTGACCTTCAAGCTGGCGCAGACCAAGCAGTTCAAGAAGCTGCAAGAGCAGACGATCAAGAACGCGGCTGCCATGGCGGACCAGTTCACCCAGCGCGGACTGCGCGTGCCCTTCGGCGGCACCGACACGCACCTGGTCAACCTGGACACGACCTCGATCAAGGGCGAGGATGGCACCAAGCTGAGCGGCGATCAGGCCGCGCGCATCCTCGACATCGTCGGCATCGTGGTCAACCGCAACACCATCCCCGGCGACAAGAACTCGATGGACCCCAGCGGCATCCGCCTGGGCACGCCGTGGATCACCCAGCGCGGCTTCAACGAGAAGATGACCCGCGAGCTGGCCGACATCATGGCCGACGTGCTGCTGGCCTGCGCCCCGCACTCGGTGGATACCGTGCGCAAGGGGAAACAGCGCCGCGCCAAGGTCGATTTCAACGTGTTGAACAATGCCAAGCTGCGCGTCCGCAAGCTGACCGAGAAGGCAGGCATCGATTACAAGTTCAAGCCGAGCGGCTATCCTCATTTCTATTACATCGATGAAGGCCCCAAGGCCAAAGATACCGCCGTGTATGAGCTGAGCGGCGACCGCGTGCGCCAGATGCTCGATTACGTCGTCTCCTCAGACCTTTCGGCGCTCAAGGCCGGCATGAGCCAGCCGACCGAGATCTCGACGCCCAAGGGTAAGGTCAAGGGTACGCTCACCAATGTGGACGGCACCTTCTATCAACTGGCGGTGCCCGCTGCCAAGGCCAACGTCGTGGCCACCTGGCTGCGCGACCTCTCGGATGGATACATGTCGTTCAATCTCGACGGCAGCAAGGATTTCAGCACCAAACGCATCCCTGGGCCGTTCTACGTCAGCGAGATTAAGGTAGGGGCGAAGCATGCTTCGCCCCTACTACCGGGCAAATCCGTCAGCGAAGAGAAACCCTTCTTTATCGGGACCCTGCCCACGTCCAGGAAGGAGGCTCTGCCGTCCTTCGAGTGGCAGGAACCCGCCGAGGTGCTGCGTCGCACGTCGCTGTATGAGGTCCACAAGAACAGCGGCGCCAAGATCATCCCGTTCGCGGGTTGGGAAATGCCCGTCTGGTACACGTCGGTGGTGGAGGAACATCTCGCCACGCGTCAGGCCGCGGGCCTGTTCGACGTCAGCCACATGGGCGTCTACGATGTGCGCGGCGAGGACGCGGCTTCGTTCCTCGACACGGTCTGCGGCAACGACTGCGGCGGACTGCAGCCTGGCGAAAGCCTGTACACGCACTTCCTGACCCCCGAGGCGGACGTGATCGACGATACGCTGGTCTATCGCCGCGGCTGGGATAACTACCTGGTGGTGGTCAACGCTTCGAACGACGACAAGGACCGCACCTGGCTGGAAAGCGTGCGCGATGGCAAGGTCTGCATCGACGCCGCCCGCCCCTGGGCGCGGACCTATGGCTACAACGCCGAGATCCGCAACCTGCGGGACCCGAAGGCTGGTTCCGCCATGCGGGTCGACATCGCCCTTCAGGGCCCCAAGAGCCGCGACACGCTGTTCGCGATGGGCGTGGACAGCGAGACCAAGGCGCGCATTATGAAGCTCAAACGCACCGAGTTGTGCGATGCCACCGTGGGCGGATTCGACCTGATCGTCTCGCGCACGGGCTACACGGGCGAGAAGATGGCCTTCGAGTTGTTCGTGCATCCCGACCGCGCGCCCGAGTTCTGGAACGCGATCCTGCAGGCGGGTGAGAAGTTCGGCGTCAAGCCCATTGGCCTGGGCGCGCGCGACTCGCTGCGCACCGAGGCGGGACTGCCGCTCTACGGTCACGAGATGGGACTCGGGTCGGGCAAGTTCGGCAGCCGCGACCTGGGCGTGGCGGAAGGCGGCTTCGGCTCCTACGTCAAGACCTACAAGCCGTGGTTCATCGGGCGCGAGGCCTACGTGGCGCGCGAGAAACAGCGCAAAGGTGTGACCGTGCGCTTCCGCTTCGATGACCAGCGCGTGCGCATGGCCCACAACGGCGACCCCGTGGTGAATGCCAGCGGCGAGCGCATCGGCTGGGTGACCTCCTGCGCCATCGACAGCGAGCGCTTCCTGACGGGACAGGCCTACCTCGACCTGGCCTCTGCCGCCGAAGGCACCGTGCTGGGCATCTTCCAGGGCGGGGTCACCGACCGCCCCGCCACGCCTGCCAAGGTGGTGAGCAGGTTCCCGAAGCTGTAAAAGAAAGACAAAAGAGAAAGAAGAACGGCCTGAGGGGGGCAGGCCGTCCCTTTATTTTAAACAATCTATAAAATAGAAACCGCCATGCTTGGGCTGGAAAGACCAATTTTCATGGAAGCTTGCGCCTGTGTACATTTGTGCATATAATAAATTATAATGACTTATCAATGGGATCCCAACAAAGCCAAATCGAATCTAAAAAAGCATGGCGTGAGTTTTGCAGATGCTGTCGGCGTTTTTGAAGATGAGAACGCCATCACCATCGAAGATGATCACCCCAGCGAGAGTCGTTTCATCACCATTGGCAGGGATTTCCTGCGCCGTATTCTGGTTGTTGTTTACACGTTTCGAGGCGTTATCATCCGAATTATTTCCGCGCGGAAAGCGACCGTGCGTGAAAAGAAGATTTATGAGGAACAAAATGAAGAAGGAATATGATTTCAGCAAAGGCAAGCGCGGAGCCATCGTCCACGCGCCGAAGGGCAAGACCCGCATCACCATCCGCATCGATGACGACATTCTGGAATGGTTCCGCGGCGAGGTCGAAGCAGCAGGTGGTGGAAACTACCAGACATTGATCAACAACGCCTTGCGCGAATATTTGAACCAGCAGCAACAACCACTGGAAGAGTTGCTACGACGGGTAGTGCGGGAAGAATTGAAGAGCGCCTCCGCCTAAAACAAAAAATCCGAGGTCGAGAGACTTCGGATTTCTGCTTTAAGGAATGGTTTTAGGACCATCCACCCATCCGCGAACTTTATGATTAAGGTACACTAGCCTGCATCTCATCCTTTAGAGGTAAATCCATGAAAAACATTCTTTTCTCCCTTCTCGGCATCTTCGGCATCAGTTTCTTCTGCGGCTACATCTTCTTCGCCATCGGCATGGGCAGCCTGTTCACCGAGCTGAACCAGGTGGCACGTCCCTTCGTGTGCGGCAGTCAGCCGCTGGAAGTGGAGCAATACGTCAACAACTACCGTCCAGGCGAGACCAGTTGGTCGATCCAGGCCTATTGCATCACCGAATCGGGCGCAAGGGTGGAGCGCACAGGCATGGTCCAGCTTGTGGCGGGGCTGATCTACAGCATCGTGCCGTTCCTCATCCTGGCTGCACTGGCCTTGCGTATCATGCTCTCTCGAAAAAAGCAGGAACAGGAGTACCCCAGCCTGTTGAAGGTCCCTGCCTCTCCCTCCCCGTCTGCCTGGGATGTCTCCCAGCCCGGACCTGCCTCCGACTCGATGGAGGAAAAGCTGGAAAAGCTCAAACGCCTGCGCGACGGGGACCTGATCAGCGCCGAGGACTACCAGAAGAAAAAAGACGAGATTCTGAAGAGGCTGTAGGCCTCTCAGGCCAGGATTCCCAACCAGACAGGGCAGGAGCGCCATCCTGTCCTGTCTGGTTTTAAAACAAGTACTGACTCGTTGAGAAAGATGTACTGACTCGTTTGCAAACAAGTACTGACTCGTTGGGAAAGATGTACTGACTCGTTTACAAACAAGTACTGACTCATTTGCAGTTGCCCCGCTCTCGTGATAGCAATTGACAGTAAGAAGTTGTACGATAGAACTATCCCTGCCGTAAATCTTTTCTGGAGGAACCATGTCGAAAGATACGCTTCGTCAAATTGCCAATCTCCTCTCGGTCGTGCTCGCGCTGACGGTCAACGTGCTGGCCAGCGCCCTGCCGCTCAACGGTCAGAACACGGGCGAGATCTCGGATCGCTTCCAGGTTTATTTCGTGCCTGCGGGTTACGTCTTTGCCATTTGGGGCGTCATTTACCTCGGCTGGATCGCCTTTGCCGTGTATCAGGCCCTGCCCGCCCAGAAGGAAAGTCCGCGCCTGCGCAGGCTGGGATACCTCTTCGCGTTGAGCGGGGTCTTCAACGCCGCCTGGCTGTTCTGCTGGCACTACAACGCCTTCGGCCTGAGCGTGCTGGTCATGCTGACCCTGCTGGGCCTGCTGATCGCCAGTTACCTCAAACTTCACGTGGGGCTCGTGCCTGTGGGCAATGTCGAAAAATGGTGCGTGGACGTACCCTTCAGCGTGTACCTCGGCTGGATCAGCGTGGCGACCATCGCCAACATCACCGACTGGCTGTACTTCGTCGGCTGGGGCGGGCTGGGAATTGCGCCGCAGGTCTGGGCGGTGATCCTGCTGGTCGTGGCATCCGCCGTGGGATTGGGGATGGCGCTCACTCGTCGAGACAGCGGTTACCTGCTGGTCTTCGTCTGGTCCTTCGTGGGGATCGCCGCCAAACAGGCCTCTGCGCCGCTGGTGGCCAATTCCGCGTGGACAGCGGCGCTGTTCGCGCTGGCGCTGGCGGTCCTTTCTTTTGTTCCGCGCAGGCGAAGCCGGGCATAATACAATCGAGGCATGCAGATCACTAAATCCTTCACCCCCAGGAATTCAGCCGACTGGCGCACATGGCTGGAGCGGAACCACGACCGCGAGCAGGAGGTCTGGCTGGTGTACTTCAAGCCTGCCAGCGGGCGGACCGGCATCGACTATGAAACCTCGGTCGAGGAGGCGCTGTGCTTCGGCTGGATCGACAGCATCATCCAGAAGATCGACGACGAGAAGTACGCCCGCAAGTTCAACCCGCGCCGCGCCGACAGCCAGTGGTCCGAGTCGAATAAGCGCCGCGTGGCCAAACTCGTCCGCGAGGGCCGCATGACCGAGGCGGGGCTGGCCAAGATCCCCTTCGACGTGAACGCCCTGGACCTGGACCAGCCCAAGGTCCAGCGTCCGCCCGTAGAGATGCCCGCGCACGTCGCGCAGGCGCTCCGAGCAAATCCGCAGGTGTGGACCGCCTTCCAGAAACTCCCGCCCTCGCACCAGCGCAATTACATCCTGTGGCTGGCAGACGCGAAGAAACCCGAGACTTTCGAAAGGCGCTTGAAGCGCATAACCGAAGAATTGCTGGCGGGCAAGCCCACGGCAATGCACTAGTCACATTGAATTTCCCGCGGGAACGCAGTACGATGAGGTCGGAGGGAGCCATGCCCACCGACCTCAAAATTACCACCGCCATGTTATATCAGGGCGCGCTCCTGTTCGCCCTGCTGGACGCCGTCTGCGTGCCGTTGCTGCTCTGGCGCATACGGCGCGAGGCCTTCGCCCGCCTGAAATGGGAACTGGTCCTGTCTGCTGCCCTGGTCTGGTTCGGGATCTGGAGCTGGGCCATCGGCAACTTCTGGGATACTGTGTACGTGTACGTCTTCCCCGCCTGGGCACGGATCGGGGTCCCGCCGCTGGCCTTCGGCATCGCAGGTCTGGTCGCGCTCGGCTTGTGGGCGGCGGCCATGCGTTTCCGTGGACAGCCCGTGCTCATCTATTTCCTGTGCGGTGCGGCACTCGGGAGCCTGTCGCATGCCTGGGCCCTCACGCGCGGCCTGATGACCAGACCGCCCATGCTGCAAGGGGCCTCTCCGCTGGGCGCATTGATCCTCGCCTTCTTCGAGTACCTGCTTTACTGGTGCGTCATCCTCACCCTTGCGGCCTTCCTCCACTGGATTTACACAAATCTTCACAAGAATCCCACAACTTCTGGACAGGTTTGAAACAATCGCCTGGTATCCTGTTTGCGCACACTGGAGGCGCAATGGACAGGCATCGACTCTTCATCGGAATACAACGGGCGGGGATCGGGCTATTGCTCCTCCTGCTCCTGACGGCCTGTGGAAATACCACCCCCACAGCCCAACCCGAACTCCCCTCCGCGCCCCTGGACCTTGGATTGGATACCGTTTCAACGGCATCCCCCACACCGACCAGCGCCCCGCCTCCCACCGCCACCTCGACCGTATCCGTCACGTCCGCGCCCGACCTTGCTACTCCCACCTCGATCTGGCTCAAGGAATACTCACCCTACATCCCCTGTGCTGACTCAGCCTTCCTGCAAGACGTGACCATCCCCGATGGAACCGTCCTTGCACCGGGCCAGACCTTCGTCAAGGTTTGGGAATTCAGGAACACCGGCAGCTGCATCTGGACCACGGATTTCTCGCTGGTCGCCATCAAGGGCGAAGACATGGGCGGAGAGGAAGTCAACATCGACCAGCTCGTACGCATCAAACGTAATGTGTATGTGGCAGTCACCCTGACCGCCCCCGAGGAACCTGGCACCTACGTCGGCTACTGGCAATTGCAGGACGACTACGGCATCAACTTCGGCGACAAGGTCGCCGTCCGAATCATGGTGGTTGCACCAACTCCCACAACTATTGCTTATCCGTAAACAAAAACAGGCTCACCAGCATAGGTGAGCCTGTTCGTTTTGAAATTTATCAGGGCAAGCTGAAAGTCCGCACCAGGAAGACCGCCATCTGTGCACGAGTGACAGGCACAGCAGGGCAATAGTCCCCGCCACCGCAGCCACCTGTGATGGCTTCCGCCGCCAGTTGTTCGATCCACTTGTCGGCCCAATATCCCAACGGCACATCCCCGAACATGGCCCCCGAGGCATCGGGCGGCGCGTACGTGCTGCCGTGCTCCGCACGCAATAGGAAGACCGCCATCTGGTCGCGAGTCACAACCAGGTCGGGGCAGAAGTTCCCATCGCCGCAACCGCTGGTGATGCCTTCCGTCGCCAGTTGCTCGATCCAATCTGCAGCCCAGTAATCGGAGGGCACATCCCCGAACATGGCCCCCGTTGCTGTAGGCGGCGTGTAGGACGATCCATGGATCCCGCGCAGCAGGAAGACCGCCATCTGCGCGCGAGTGACGTTCACCTCAGGACAATACATGAGCGGGCTGGTCGAGCATCCACCCGTGATGCCTGCACTGTATAGACGCAGAACATATGAGGAGGCCCAGTAATCCACCGACACATCCGAGAAAATGGTGCTCCAACGATGGTAGAAGATATTGAGTAATTCCACGAATTCGTCCGTGGCTTTCTGGCTGCCCGCCACACTGGGGTGATCATCACCAGAGGGGTAATACAACGTGTTCATCCCAGCGGTAAAGACGTGTTCGATGGCACCACTGGAATAACGGTGATGGTTGTTCGGTCCCGTCAGCACATTGTAGAAATCGAAGACTGCCACGTTGGTCTTGGTATAGTTGTTCTCGGCCAACCAATCGTTCATCAACCACTGATTGAAGGCGCGCGCGTTGGCGGCATAAGTTCCATCCTGCAAGGGCGGCGCGGTGATGACGATGAACAGTTTCTCGGGATGCGCGCCGAAGTAGGTCAGAATCTGGTTATAGACGTACTTGGCATGGCCGACCGTCAACCAGCCGTCGGCGGAAGGCGGATCGGTGGGACTGCCCTCCAGCGCCGAGTTCGGGAAGCAGGACTTGAACATGATGATCTGGTTCTCGCCGCCCGGGTCGGCCAGGGTGCGGGTATAGGACGAGTGCTGCCCACTCTCGTTGAACAGGGCATCCATGTAGGTGGACGTGTCGGCCGATGCAAACCATTCGGTCCAGTTGGGGATGTCGGTGCGGTCACCGATGGTGTTCGGCCCCCAGCCATAGTTCGTATCGCTGACAAAATAATTGTTATCCGAGAGCGCCTGGCCCAGGCCGCCATAATCGTCCGCCAGCCAGTTCTGGCCGGTGGAATGATGGATGAAGATGAGTTTGACCGTATGCGATGGCGGGGTCGGGTCAAGAGCCGCTGCCGACGGGGCCAATGGCGTCCCCGCCCTCACAGGCTGACTCCAAGTCAGCGCGAGAGCAGCGATCAGCAAAAGCGAGAGAACACGAAAGACGAACTTTCCTGCAGACATGGGTCCCTCCCAAAATGAGAAATACTTCACAATCGACATCCCCACTATACAGGATTCATCTCCCTGCGAGCCATTACAGAATTCTTAACTGCCTCGAAAAAGGTGGGACATAGGTACTAAAAAAGGACAGCGCCCCTGTTCTCAGGAGCGCTGTCGGCTTGAATTGGCTTTTATGGCAGATAGAACGTCCGTACCAGGAAGACCGCCATCTGCGCACGGTTGACAGGGGTGGATGGACAGTAATTTCCACCGCCGCAGCCCCCCGTAATGCCTTCCGTAGCCAGTTGCTCGATCCACTTGTCGGCCCAATACCCCAGCGGCACATCAGCGAACATGGCGCCTGTTGCATTCGGCGGAGTATACGTCCCACCGTGTTTGGCGCGCAGGAGGAAGACCGCCATCTGATCGCGCGTCACCACGGTCTCAGGGCAATAGTTGCCGTTGCCACATCCGCCTGTGATGCCCTCAACCGCGAGTTCCTCGATCCACGCACCCGCCCAATATCCCGCGGGGACATCGCCAAACATGGCGCCCGTCGCGGCGGGCGGCGTGTAGGCCGAACCATGCTCCCCGCGCAGGAGGAAGACCGCCATCTGTGCACGCGTGACGTAGACCTCAGGACAATACATCATCGGACTGTTGGAACATCCGCCTGTGATGCCCGCACCGAACAGACGCTCGATGAACTGCCACGACCAATAATCAGCAGGCACATCGGTAAAGGTGGTCGTGCGGATGTTGTAGCTCTGGCCCGTGTTGAAGTTCCCGTTGCCTGCGCCTGACCCACCCAGCGAATGCGAGAGCAGGTCGAAGATGGTGTTGTCGTCCACCAGGTCGAGGCGGATGGTACCGCTGCCCGTGCCGGCATCCACGATGACGAGATAGTCCGCGCCCGAGCCTGTGACGCTATTGACGACAGGGCCGGTCAATCCGCTGACGGTCGGAACGAAATCAGTCTTGTCCACGCCTGTGACAGGTTCAGAGAAGGTGACGGCGAAGGTTACCGTGGGGCCCAACGTGGGATTGGGATTGGCACGATCGATGGACTGCACCGTGGGGAAGGAGGTGTCGGTCACGTTGTAAACCTCCCCGCTGGTGTAGGCACCATTCCCCGCCCCCACGCCACCTAGAGGATTGCCCGCCGCATCGACGATGGTATCGTCATCGGTTACATCCAGGCGGATGGTCCCCGTGCCGCTGCCTGTGCTGACGTGGAAGGTGTATACGCTGCCTGAACCCGTCCAGCCCGTGACCTCCGCGCCGCTGACACCGCTCTGCGTTACCGTAAAGACGGATGGCCAGGGGAAATAGATGTTCTCCGAGAAGGTAACGGTAAAGTCCACACTGTCGGCGCTGGTGGGGTTGGGGCTGGCCCGTTTGACGGAAACCACTGTCGGCGGGGTCGTGTCGGTGGTGGAGGTGGTCATGCCGTAGGCGGCCAGATAGTCAGCCTCCCCGATCACGGTTCCGTTGTCGTTGACGTTCGTGAAGGCACCGCCCACCAACAGGTCGGTTCCTTGCATGGTTAACGCGTACACGTTGGAATCGAGCGACCCGTTGCCCGCACCATCATCACCGAGGGAGGTCCATTGGGATCCGTCCCATTTGGCGATGTAATCAGCAGCGGGGTCAACGACGTTGTTGCTACGCAGATCAGTGAACGTGCCGCCAATATACACGTCACTGCCATGAACCAGGATGGCGTCCACTCGATTGCCACAACCGACACAGAATATGCCATCATTCATACCATTACTGCCCAACGCTGACCAGTTCGTGCCGTCCCATTTGGCTACCAGGTCGGCGGCATTGAGAATGGTGCCGTGGTTGTTGACGTTGGCGAAGGTGCCGCCTGCATACACGTCGGTTCCACTGACAGCGATGGCCTCCACGCCTTGATTGAGTGAACCATTCCCCGCGTTGTTATCGCCCAAGGCAGACCAGTTGGCGTTGTTCCATTTGGCAATATAGTCGGCGGTGGCGATGCCTGCCGCATCGGTGAAGTATCCACCTGCATAGAGATTGTGAGAGTCATCCACAGCCAATGCAGCTACAAATCCGTTCAATGCACCGGTGCCTGCACCATTATTTCCCAACGCGGACCAGGTCCCCGTCAGGGTATCCCACTTCGCAAGGTTGTCGGCCTCGGAAACAGGAGTGCCGTGATTGCTAACATTGGAGAACCCGCCGCCCACATACAAGTCTGTGCCGTCAGCGATCAATGCCGCGATATAGGAGCCACTCGACATGGCCCCATTGCTCGACCCATTATCACCCAATGCGGACCAATTTCCGGTCAGCGTGTCGAATTTGGCCACATAATCGGCGGCAGTCAGGGTAGCATCTTTGTCCTTGACATTGGTAAATTGTCCGCCTACGTACAGGTCAGTGCCGACCATTGCCAGTGCATAGACAGGTCCGTTCAATGAGCCGTAGCCCGACCCACCATCTCCCACGGCAGACCAATCCACGCCATCCCATTTGACAAGGTAATCGGCCTCTGGAATGTTCAGGCCATGATTGGAGATATCGACGAATCGTCCGCCCACATAGATATCAGTCCCATCTACCAATACCACGCTAACCTGGCTACCGCCGTAGCCGTTAACCAGCGCGCCGTTGGAAGTTGATCCGACGCCAGACCAATATCCGCCATTCCACTGAACCAGGAAATCAGCCTGAAGCAGCGGTGTATTATTGTCGACCGGGTCATAGAAATACCCGCCTGCCAGCAGGATGCCGCCTTGCAAGGCCAACGCCATGACGTCCGAGCCACTTCGCGAGAAGGCACCATTTCCCGCTCCATTATCGCCTATGGCAGACCAACTGCTCCCATCCCATTTGGCGATGGCATCTGCGGCAGGCAGAACGGTGCCATTATTATTTACATCGTAAAAGCTGCCACCCACATACACATCCAAACCGTCTATCAAGATGGAGGTGACGTAATTATTCAAAGAGCCGTTGTTAAAACCATTGCTGCCCAATGCATGCCAGTTGGAGCCATCCCAACGTACAATCCAGTCACCCGCAGTAAGAGTCGTACCGTTATTGCTCACGTCATTGAACTGACCGCCCACGTAAAGATCCGTGCCGCTGGCGGCCAGGGTGAAGACTGCGCCACCTATGGGTCCCTCCCCTGATCCATTGCTGCCGAGCGAAGACCAATGCACACCATCCCATTGAGCGATGTTATCAGCGGCAGTCTGCGGAGCGCCGCCGTCATTGACGTTCAAGAACTGGCCGCCTACATACAAAACGCCACTGTTGTACACCAGTGAACTGATGTAGGTTCCGCTGGCAAATGAGCCATTGTTCGAGCCGTTGTCGCCCAAGGCAGACCAACTCCCTGCCTGGGTATCCCATTTGGCGACATAATCGGCTGCGGTCAAGGTGGTGCTGCCGTTCTTGACATCGGTGAAACTCCCACCCACATACAGGTCCGTGCCGTTGACGGCCAGAGCGGTCACGCCATTGTTCAGAGAGCTTCCACCTGCGCCGTCATTGCCCAACGCCGACCAGGTCGAACCGTTCCATTTGGCAATATAAGCCCCGCCTTCAAGGTAAAGGCCGTTCGAGTTGAACGTACTAAACCAGCCGCCCACGTACAAGTCCGTGCCAACCATGGCCAGAGAGGTGACATCGTTGGTTAACGCGCCACCGCCGTACCCATTACTACCCAGCCCAGACCAGTTTACTCCATCCCATTTGGCGACATAATCAGCCTCAGGGAGGTTGGCCGCATCAGAGAAACTACCGCCCACATACACATCCGTGCCGTCCACGAGGATGGCGCGCACTCCCCCATCAATGGCACCGCCACCATTGCCGACCGCCGCCCACGTCCCCGCGGGGACCGAGGCAGCAGGTGTAAATACCGGACCTTTGAGCGGGTCAAGTTGGACGCCATACCCCTGAAGGTCAAGCGCGCCGCTGACACCCGCTTTCAAGTTGAGCGTACCGTCAGGATTCAACATCCCTGCAGGCGACGTACCCTGCACCGCAGGGGTGGAGGCCGCAGTTTTGGCCTGGGCCGTCCCCACCGGGGAAAGGGCGCTGAAGGTCAGTGCGAGTAATAACACGAGCGAAAAGAGTCTGGTTTTCATTTGTTCTCCTTTACTGATGGTCTCACTGTATCAGGAGCGTGGTTTTAAAAGTTGACATTTCTTGTCAGCGCTGACCCGCCGAAGGTAGGACATTGGTACGGGATAAAAACAGGAGACCTATTGTCTCCTGCTGCACTCATCTGAACAATTTTCAACGCGCCATTTGCAATCGAATCTCTTCGACGATGGAGCGTGCCTCTTCGTAACTGCTTTTATGCAAAGCACGATATGCGCGGATAGCCTTGAGAGTCTCCCCCTGCTTGAGGTATTCGAGCACCTTCGCGTCGGCCATCAGCGGCTCAGTCTGGACCTGATGCATGGAACCTGCCTTCGTCAGCCACTCGGCCGAAAGCACCTGCGGTTTGTGAGCGGAACCAAAGTCAGCAAAGTACACGACATACACATCGCCCTGCATCATCAAGTTGGGAAG
This sequence comes from Chloroflexota bacterium, assembly GCA_016191845.1. GTDB lineage: Bacteria > Chloroflexota > Anaerolineae > Anaerolineales > Villigracilaceae > JACPVF01. The sequence continues at coordinate 4,223 of JACPVF010000006.1, read as the reverse complement.
CCCAGCCTGCACTTCGAAAATGCGTCCGCCCACACGCAATTCATATACGCTAAATTCCGTGTATGAATTCGAGGCCGAGTTGTAGTTCTTGCGAATCACTTTGACAATATTGACAGGGCCTTCCACCTTCCCAACGCGTGGCTCCATCTTGACGGAGAGGCGGCTTAGAAAGATATAGGCCACGAATCCATACATCAACGGCCAGAGACAGCCAAAGCCCAAGGCAAATCCGATCGTCATGGCCAAGTTTTCGCGGCCATTGGCCACTCCCACCCACACGGCAATGGCAGGTCCCAACAGCGCGATGATGGTCATGAAGATGCCCATGCCGAGGGCACTTCTCCTGGTTCCACCCTCCTCTTTGACCAAGCGTTTCCTTTGCTCCTCCGAGAAGCGTCCGCTGCGATTGGCATAGAGATCGGCTTCCGTGAAACCGAGGATTGGCATCAGGTCGGGTGTGCTCATGACACCGCCATTACCCCTGCCCGGCTTTACGCTGTGACACCTCGGCGCGCGCAAACTCGATCAGGGTCTGTACCGTTCGACGCGCACGCGGAGTACGATGCCAGCCTGCCAGTCCCATCTTTTGGGTGAAGATGTGTCCGATGGAGTTGGGGTCTTGTTTGGCCAGTTGGTTGAGGGATGTGAATCCCAGTTCCTCGAGGCGGGTCACCATCATCGGTCCCACCCCCACCAGATTCAACATGCGTTTGCGGTCACGTTCAGGGAATCCCATGGCGAAATCTCCTTATAGCTTTATAGACTATTTTTGTATGATTTGTCTTTTCAGAAATCAGAACTTGTAGTATCGTCAGCGGAAATTTGTCGCAGGGGTTGCGACTCGTCCTCGGCCTGGGGGGTCTCCACAGTGGGCGGGCCTTCATCCTGCACGTTCTTGATTTCGCGCATCGACTTGCGCCGCCGCTGGGCTCTCGCAGACTTCTTCCCCGAGGATGGAGCATCCTCCTGCTCCTCCGTCCAGGTGACTTCAACGGAGACGATTTGAATGGTAGTGACCTGACGGTGAACAAGTCGCGGCATCGGTTACCTCTGATGCCTAATGTATCAAAAAGCTCTCTGAAAAAGTTGACATTTCTTGACAAAGGTTGACAACGGGAACCCCGTCTTTCGCCAAAGGATAGATCATGCCCGCCAGCCTCGCCATCGAAGATTTCGGCAGCCAACTCAAATACCTGCGTAAGCGTGCCCACCTCACCCAGCGCGACCTGGCGCAGGCCGTCGGGTATACCGAAGCACACATCTGCCGCCTCGAAAAGAACGAACGCCTGCCCGACCTGACCACGGTCGCGGCGCTCTTCATCCCCGCCCTTGACATCAAAAACGACCCCGCCGCCATGGAACGCCTGTTGCAACTGGCGGCCGAAGCGCACGGCGGACGCAAATTAACCAAGGTCAAATTGACCCAGATCACCATCGAACACCTCGATGAGCAGGACCTGGGCGCGTTAGAGGAAATCCCTGCACCGCCTGCCCAACGGGTGGATCGCGTCACATTGCTGGCACGCATCCGCGCGACTCTGGCCAGGGAACGCGCCCTGGCCTTGTGCGGCATGGCAGGCGCAGGCAAGACTTCGCTGGCTGCCGCCCTCGCCCGCGAATATCAGGGCCCCGTCTTCTGGCACACGCTGACCGCCGAGGTCAACACCAGTGCTGAAGCCATCCTGCGTCAGTTAGCGCTCTTCCTCTTTTCGAATGGACAGTCGCAGCTCAAGCCGCTGGTCGAACGACGCAGCGAGGCGGCGCCCATCGCGCTTGACCAGCAACTGGCGCAAATCCGCGCCGCTTTGGGGGAACACCCCGCCTTGTTGTGCATCGAAGATGCCCACCTGCTGGCGGATGACGAAACCAGCCTGTCGTTGCTGAAACAACTGAGCGGGCTGCCCACCGTCAGCCTGCTGCTGACCAGCCGTCAGGGCGGACTCCTGCCCATCGCTGAGATCAACGTCAGCGGGCTGGAGCCCGCCGAGGCACGTGACCTGGTCCGCCGCCTGGGCCTGGACCTAGACAAGGGGCAACTGGAACGGCTGTTGATCCGCACTGACCGCAACCCCATGCTGCTGCGGTTGGCGGCAGGACAATTGATCGAATCACAACTGGACCCAGACGCCTTCATCGAACACCTGGAGACCTATCCGCAGGTGACGGCCTACCTGCTCGACACCTTACTGCGCGACCTCTCCCCCGCCGCTGAATGGCTGGCCGCACTTCTCTCGGCTTTCCGCCATCCGCTCGACCTGTACGATGAGATGTTGATCGAGCTAGCGCAGAAGTACGAACCGACCGTGCACTTCGAGATAGCCCTGTCTGAGATTCGCCCGCGTCACCTGGTGGACAATCCGCGCCATGCGTCATTGCACCCGCTGGTACGCGATCATCTTTATGCCACGCTCGGTACCGATGCCTCCCGCAGGAAGCGCGTGCATCGCCTGGCTGCGGAATGGTCCGAGGCGGCGGGCAATCTGGTCGAAGCGGCCCATCACTGGACGCGCGCAGGCGACCTGGAGCAGGCCGCCGAAGTGTTGGGTGACCGCAGCGAGGAACTGTTCAACCGTGGACAAGCCAGTGCCGCCGTCCAGGTTGTGGATGAGGCTCTCGAACGCGCCGCCCGCAAACGCGGCGACACTTCCACCCTGCGCCGCCGCCTGCTCACCGCGCGTGGCGACCTGCTGCGCGGCACCTTCCGCGCCGCCGACGCCGAGGCCAGTTATCGCGAGGCGCTCTCGCTGGCGCAAAACCTGCCTGCTGTGCGCGCGCAGATCGTCCGCAACCTGGCACAAATCCTGCTCCAGCGTGGACGGTCCGCTGAGGCGCTGCCCCTCTGTCAATCGGCCATGGCGGGCCTGGGCGAAGCTGACGTGCTTCTCCGCGCGCGTCTGGCATCCATCCAGTGCCGCGCCCACCTGGTGCTCTCGCAATTCGATGAGGCCGAACGCATCGCCAACCTGGCTATCAAGCTGGCGAATCAATTTGCCGAAGCCCTGCCGCAAGCCGCCAACGACGTCTGGGCGCGTGCCGAACGCACCCTCGGCTGGATCAATTACACCCGTCACCCCGAAGGGACCGAGTCCCTCGCACATTACCGCCGCGCTCTCGATTGCGCCCGCACTGCAGGCCTGCGGGTGATCGAATGCGCCATCCTCTCGAATACTGCCACTGCGCTGATGGAACGGGGCGATACGCAAGCCGCCTTGAAAACCTACGAGGATGCCCTGCATGGATACGAATCCCTGGGCGACATGTACGGTGTCGCAGGTGTGCTGCATAACCTGGGCGTGTTGCACGGGGTCCGCGAAGAATACGATGAGGCCCTGCAACGCTTTGAGCAAGCCAGCGAGATCGAGCGTCTGGTTGGCGACCACGAAGGCTTGCTTAGCTCGGAAGGCGCGCGTGCATCCACGCTGATCAGCCTGAACCGACTGGCCGAAGCTCGCTCCATCCTCGACATGGCCCTGACCGTGGGGGGAAACTCCAACGACACCTGGGCACTTGGCACGGCCCTGTGCTTACTGACCGAGGTCCAACTGATGCAAAGTGAAATCAAAGCCGCACAGGCCACCATCCAGCGGACCTTGTCCATGCCAGGCATGGAGAGCAATGCCCGCATCCACGCCTGGGCTCAAAGCGACCTGGCCCTCGTGCAGATTGGCGCTGGTCAGTTTAACGAAGCCCGTGAGACGATGGCGGGCGAACCTCCCGCCGACCTGGGTTTCGAGTTGACCATCCGCTGGCGGCAGGTACAAAGCGCTGCCGCCCTGGCCTGCGGCGACGTGGAAACCTCGCGACAGATTGCGCAAGCTGTGGTCAAGTCTGCACAGGAAAAGGGATTGAAGCAACTCGAGTTGGTCGCACAGGCTCTCCTCGACCAGCCCGAACGTCCACCCCGCGACCTGCCCCGCATCATCCTGGTCGGACCTGAAGCCTGATCCCGTTTCGATAGATCCCTGAATTAAAGAGACAGCCGCCATATGGCGACTGTCTCTTTTTTACTTGCTATCTGTTCACACGCTTACGGGAGCGGGAGTTGGAAGGTACGGACGAGGAAGACAGCCATCTGGTCGCGGGTGACGGAGGTGGCAGGGCAGAAGTTGCCGCCGCCACAACCACCGGTCACACCCTCGGCCGCCAGCTGCTTGATCCAGGCCGCCGCCCAGTAGGTGGTGGGCACATCGGCGAAGCCCGTGCTGGCACCCACCGCCGGCGGG
>JACPVF010000003.1 GCA_016191845.1 Chloroflexota bacterium | reverse complement strand
CAGTCCACGCCGCCGCTGGTGACGATGCTGGTGAGCGGCATCTGGCATGGCGCAGGCTGGACGTATCTGGCCTGGGGTGGGATGTATGGTGTGCTGATCGTGGCGTACCAGACCCTCGGCCTGCGCGGCGAGTGGAAGCCGCAGGGGCGGGTGAAGGTCTTCTTTGCCTGGCTGGTGATGTTCGCGTTTATCGTCTTTGGCTGGTTGTTATTCCGCTCTTATTCGCTGACCTGGGCGCTGCAATCCCTATTCTCCAATCCCTTGGCCTCCACGCTGGAGGAACGGGTGGTCGGTCTGATCACCCTCTCGCTGACCCTGTTCTACTCCGCGCCGCTGGTCATCAAATTGCTCATGGACCGCTACCTGCCCGCCGACTCCTATTTCCATGCGCTGTATTACGCCATCGCCACCCTGATCGTGATCGTTTTCCTCAATTCGGCTGCGTCCGACTTTATCTACTTCCAGTTCTGACCTTGTATGTTTAGAAAATACCTGTTTTCACTGCTTGTCCTGGCGCTGTTCTCCTCTGTGTGGGTTACTCAACATTATGACCTGCCGTATCCCAAGCCGCTTGGACCAATCTTCGATGCAAAGGTCAAACAGGTCCACTTGCACGGCATCGAGAACGCCCAACCCGAGGTGGTTCTACTGGGAGATTCCACCCTGCAACTTGGTGTGGACGCGGGACAATTGTCGTCGGCGCTGGGGCAGGGGACCTACAAGGTGGCCATCCCAGGATCGGCCTCAGCAATTTGGTATCTGGCGCTCAAGAATACCATTCTTGAATCTTCGTACAAGCCCACGACTTTGGTACTTTTCTTCCGCGGTACCCTGCTCACGCGCCCCGATGACCGTGTGACGGGTCGCTATTTTGCCCTTGTGGACGAATTGGCGGGCCGCCACGAACCGTTGGTCACGCAATTGTCGTATGTCCAGCAGATGTCTCCCGTTGAAAAGATGATGGATCAATACTTTCCCTTGTATGGAAATAAATCCATGCTCAAGGATAAGGTCGAGTACGGCCTGCGTTATGGGCCGCCTGTCCGTTTCCTGGGTTGTGACAAGGATTGCGCTGATGCTTCGGTGAACTCCCTCTTTGAAACTGCCAACCTGCAACCTGAGGCAGCCCGTCAATCACTCATCAATGCCGAGATCGGATTGTATGGCTCGGGAGCCGAGGACTTTGCCCATCAGGTGGAGCATTCCTACCTGCCCGAGATTGTCCGTTTGTGCCAGAAGAACGGTATCCGCCTGATCCTGGTCCACACCCCGACCCGTGTCTACCCGACCCGTGATTCGGAGCCCGAGTTCATCCGCCGTTATCTCACAGACCTACAAACCTGGCTCGAGGCCCGCGACGTGACCTACCTCGACTTTTATCATGATCCACGCATCACCAGCGACATGTACCTGGATGCCGTCCACATGAATGAGCAAGGCAGGTTTGCCTTTACGGAAGCTTTGGCCGAGGCCTTGAGGCCGATCCTCAAATAGCTAGAACACGAACCAACCTACGAGGACGGAGGCCAGCACCAGCGTGATGTTGTCGATGTCTTTGTGCGGCAGGGACTCAACCGCAGTTCCCGCCAGCGCCACCAACGTGATCGGGAACAGGTACCCGCTGAAAGGTCCGCTGAATACCCCCACCGCGACGTAAATGAACAGAATGACAGCGGTCATGATCCAGCCGCCAAAGAACACGCTCAGCGATCCGGCCACCGATTTCTCACTGCTCCACGGCAATTTGGGCGAAGCCACGCGCCGCCCCACCACGTCGGCCAGACCATCGCCGCCACACATCATCATCAACGCAGCAATGCCGATGGGCGAGGCCTTCCAGAAAACGAGGGTCAACACTACGAAGGCAATGCCGTAATATAACGGTCCGCGCAGGATCTCGCGCGGATTCCCCGTGCGTGACATGGCCTGTACGGCAGCTTCATCTTTCAAGATGCCCAAACCCACCAGCGCAAACTGGACCACGATCATCAGTGGTACCAGCGCTGCCAACCAGCGCGCCTCGGGCCGATCTGCGAACATCAGCCAGCACAACACGAAGATCGGTCCGGTGCCGATGTGGATCAACTTGCGGCTCAGGCGGGATTCGATCCAACCGCGATGAGCAAAGAAATCCATCAGACGCAGGAAACCAACGGCGATGGCGAGGGTCAGGAAGGCGGCGAGAAAGGTGTTCATGGTTGCTCCAGGATGGTTTATCGGATGAAACCCCATCATAAACGAAAAGACACCCATACATGGGTGTCTGGATAGAGTTTGATAGGGGGTGGTCACGAACTGTACAGACGGAAGTGGGCCCAGCAGGATTCGGATACCATCCCCTCAATGGGGGCCAAGACCGATCAGTGGGCCCAGCAGGATTCGAACCTGCGACCAAGCGATTATGAGTCGCCTGCGCTAACCGCTGCGCCATGGGCCCATTAAGTGCCAAGTGTTCCAGCATCATGTGCCAGGCTGCCTGACACTAATCACCTGACACTGGAACACCGGGAAAGAGAGAGCGGGAGACGGGATTCGAACCCGCGAATATCAGCTTGGAAGGCTGATGCCTTACCACTTGGCGACTCCCGCAAGTTCCCTGATTTTACATGCAGGCGCGAAGTCAGTCAAGCACCTTGACCCTGATTCGATTCTCGTGTAGAATACCAGCCGCTATCAATGCCCTCGTAGCTCAGTGGATTAGAGCGCTTGCTTGCGGAGCAATAGGTCGCGTGTTCGAGTCGCGCCGAGGGCGCCAGGGAAGAGCGGAGACATCCGCTCTTTTTCTTTTGGATGAGGCCATGAATCGACGTCCCAACATTCTGCTGACCAATGACGACGGTATCCGTTCCCCAGGCCTGTGGGCTGCCGCTTCGACTCTCTCCCGCCTGGGATTTGTCACTGTGGCCGCGCCGCGTGACCAATCCTCCGGCATGGGGCGCAGCCTGCCCAATACGTCCGATGGGATCATCCGCGAGGAGCAGGTTCAGGTCAATGGTCAGATATGGACGGCGTACGCTGTCGGCGGGAGTCCCGCACAGGCGGTGTTGCACGCTGTCTTGGAGATCATGCCCGAAAAGCCCGATCTGGTCGTTTCGGGAATCAATTATGGGGAGAATGTCGGCTTGGGTGTAACTGTTTCAGGGACGGTGGGGGCGGCGCTCGAGGGAGCCTCGTTGGGGATCCCCTCGATGGCCATTTCGCTGGAGACTCATCCGCAGTATCATCTTTCCTACTCTGAAGAAATGGATTTCGTTCCTGCTGCACATTTTGCAGAACGTTTTGCCCACCTCTTGCTGGGAGGGGGACTCGCTGAGGTGGATGTGTTGAAAGTGGAGGTCCCTTCAGATGCAACCCCTGACACACCCTGGGAGATGACGCGCCTTTCGCGTCAACGGTACTACCAACCTGTCAAACCCGAACGCGCCTCGTGGGACCAACCTGCCAAGGTGGGATACCGTGAAGCGGGCCGCCTGGATGACGAGCCTCACGATACCGACGTGTATGTGCTGCGCCGTAGACGGCGGGTGGCCGTCACCCCGCTCAGCCTGGACCTGACCGCACGTGTGGACTTGGGTGAATTTGAGAGAAAATTGCGAAAATAAAAACGGGCCGAAATGGCCCGTTTTGAATTTAAAGCTGCGGACTGAGCCGCCCGACCAGTTTGTCTTTGGTCTGATAGCCTGTGATGCGATCCTTGATCTCGCCGCTCTTGAAGAGCATCAGAGTGGGGATGCCCATCACGCCGTATTGGACCATGATGTTCGGGTTTTGGTCGGCATCCAGTTTTACCACTTTGACCTTGCCCTGCCAGTCCTGTGCCAGCTGCTTGACAACGGGGTCGAGCATCTTGCAAGGCTGGCACCAGGTGGCGGTAAAATCCACCAGCACCGGCTCACTGGAATTCAAGACCTCGCTTTGGAAGTCGGCCTCGGTTACATATTGCATTTCACTCATGATCAGTCTCCGTTTTTGGGTTGCGAATTAACCTAATATATGTTTCAAGTAATTTTACGTCAATTGCATGGATGCTCCCATCTGCGGAAATATTACGTTGACGTTCATTTGCGGGCATGATAGAATGCAATCCGCTTTGGCTACGGGCGCGTAGCTCAATGGCAGAGCAGTGGCCTTTTAAGCCATTGGTTGAGAGTTCGAATCTCTCCGCGCTCACAACAAAAATCCTCCAAATGGAGGATTTTTTTATTGGTATAGGGATTTACTTTACATTTTTTGGCTTGTTTTTCAGGAGCTAGCGTCCTTCCAGCATCTTCAGGAAGATTTCCACCACCTTGGGGTCAAAGTGCCTGCCTGCTTCGGTGCGGATGTATTCCAGTGCTTGTGCACGAGGCCAGGCTTTTCGGTAGGTGCGGTCGGAGGTCAGGGCATCATACACATCCACCACAGCGAACAGGCGGGCGGCCAGTGGAATATGCTCTCCTTTCAATCTGAATGGATAACCGGTCCCATCCCATTTTTCATGATGGTATTGGGGAATTTCCAATGCAGGCGCAAGATATTGGATCGGGCGGAGCAGTTTGACGGCGATGGACGTGTGCTGGCGCATGATTTCCCATTCCGCCGCATCCAGCGGGCCCGCTTTGAGCAGGATGGAATCGGGGATGGCCATTTTGCCGATATCGTGTAGGATTGCGCCGCGACGGATGTGGATGATCTGCTGCTCGGTCAGCCCAAAGGCCGAGGCCAGGTGGACAGTCATCTCGGTCACGCGTTGAGTGTGCCCCTGGGTCTCACGGTCACGTAATTCGAGCGCCCGAGACCAACCCTCGATGGTGGCATCGTATGCCAGAATCAAGGCGGAGTTGGCGCGCTCGTAATTGTTGAAGATAATGGCACTCTCGATGGCAATGGCGGCCTGTCCCGAGAGCATATTCATGAAGTCCAACCAGTCGGCGTTGGGAGAGAGCGGCGCGCGATGGAAGATCTCCAATACGCCAAGGATTCGTCCTTTGACCGCCAGCGGCACGGCAAAGTAATCAGTGAAACCTTCCTGTGCGAAGTGTGGGGAGCGCAGGAAATCGGTTTGGTGGTTCGACAGGTTGGCGATGCGGACAGTCTGCCGCGTAAGCGCAGCCCGCCCGGCATACCCTTCGCCCATCCTGAGGGATGTATGCATGAAAACATCGGTATGGAATCCGCTGCCTGCGGCGTACTTGAGGAGTTGGGTCTGTGGTTCCACCAATAAGATGGAGGCCGCGTCCACATTGAGTTGAGTCTTGACCTGGTTGATCAACATGGTCAGGGTCAGGTTCAGGTCCAGGCTGGAGGTAATGGCCATGTCGATCGTACGGAGCGCAGCCAGACGGTCCATCTGACGGCGCATGGCTAATTCGTTTTCCTTTCGGAGGGTGATGTCGCGTAGAAATGCGGCAATCAGCCCCTGGCCGAGAGGGGTCAACTGGGCCTCATACCAGTGCGTTTGTTGTTTGATGAAAAGCGAAAAATCAAAAACGCTATCCTTTCCCGTGTGCTGGACGCGTGAAAAAGCATCATCAAATTTTATGTGGGCTTCCACGGGCAGGGAGTCTTGAATCCGGTTCCGCAATAATTCTGCGGGAGACGGTGAAAACAGGATCTGCCCTGCGCGGTAATCGAGCACGGTTCCGTCTTCTGATAGCACAAGCAACAGGCCTGGTTGAGCCTGAAATACTGCTTGTAATAATTCGTCAGAATCGGGTAACGGTTGTTGCACAAAGCCTCCTGGTGAAAGGACGCAGGGACGCGGGGCGCGGCAATCCCCTGATTGCCGCGTCCCCTATGCCGCCGCGTCATCCGGTAGTATCAGCGTGATAAAGTTGTTTTGTTCACTGATGCGGTCTTGCAATTCATAGTTCACCGCTAAGGGCGCGTCGTACCTGTCGTGCCAGGTCGGGGAGCGATTCGGCACGGATGGATATAATGAGCGCCTTTTCCTGCTCGGTGAGCAGAAAAGGCTGGCCCAGATAGCCTTCGGTCAAGGCCTGCTCGGGCGCGTTTAAGAGGGTCTCGCAAAATGTGCGGCTGACCACTGCTGCGCTGAACACACGATTCAATCCGTTCATGTTGGTGTGGGTGCTGATCTGGACTGGTAAAAATACATCAAGGGTAATCATGATCTCAAACCTATCTTACCGAGGACCGGTGGGATCATCCATGGGCGATTTGGTGGCGATGAAAGTTTCCAAAGCAAAGGCCACCAAAGCCAACTGGATATGGCGGGACTCACTTTTGCTAACTTGCAGGGCCATTTTGGCGGATGTGGTTTTCATGCAGCACCTCTTTTGCTTTCTTGGTTACGATGGCTGCATCTTACAAATCGCTAGGGTACAAAACAGGGTACAAAAAAGGCCCTCGCAAGGGCCTTTTTTGACGGGTATTTCAAAATTATTATTTGGTCACCCCAGAAGGCGACGATACAAATCCTGGGTCTCTTGTGAGGGCGAAAAACCCAATTCGCCCAAAGCTGTTTTACAGACTTGATATTGGCGTTGGATGGCAGCCCGGTCCCCTTGGGCGGCGTAGGCTTTCATCAAGAGTTGGTGGATAGCCTCAATGTATGGGTCGCTCTTGAGAGCCCGTTGTCCTGTATCAATGGCTTGTTGGAACTGGCCGTTCTCCAGGTACAGTCCTGCCAGACTTTCGAGTGCTGCCAGATAGGCCTGTTCCAAACGGTCCCGTTCACCGATAGCCCAGGGCAGGTCTGTTTCGGCCAGATAGGGGCCGCGTACCAGGTCGACGGCTTTCTGGAACTGCTCGATGCGTTCGACTGTGGTGCGCGCCATACGGGAGCGTGCCAGGTAGGTCTCAAAAGCTTCCACATCGTATTCATAATCGAGCGAGAAATTGAAGCGATAGTATTCCTCGTCGAAGAGAATCGCATCGCGGCGAGTCGCACGCCTCAGACGGAAGATGTAGGTCTTAAATCGCTGTTTCAGGGTCTGTGGATCATCCACTTCGGGCCATAGGGCGGCAGCAATCTGTTCCTTGGTAACTAGGCCATTTTTGAAAACCAGATAGAAGAATAAGTCGCGAACCGACTGTGTACTCCACTCGGACATGGTCACCACGTGACCATCCACCTGCACCTCGGCCCGCCCGAAGGCATGGATGACGAGGTTGGGTGCAGGCATTTGGATGGATTGGGCCAGCCGACGCAGGGAACGCCGTACGCCCGGCCAACGCGCTTTGATGCGGGCTGCCTTGTCGAGCAGGGTATTCAGGCTGCGGCCTACCTGCGGGTCCTTGAGCATGGACTTTAACCAGGGCGATGCCTGCTGAACGCCGACCAACAAAGCATGTTCGGGCCGAATATTCAAGTGGAGCAGGTCACGAATCTCGCTGCGGGCTGCCTCAATTTCACCGGCCTGGCCCAACGCAGCTGCCAGCCACAGGCTGCTCAGGGCGCTTTCGACGACACGTCCATTACGGACAAACATGTCTTTGCTGGCACGAAAAGCCGTGATTGCCCGTGTATTCTGCCCGTTCAGCAGGTGCAGGCGACCTTCAACCTGTGAATACAATCCCTGGTGATATAGGGAAGAGATGGCCTTCATTTTTCTGTGTACGATTTGGAGTGCTGTCCGTGCATACGTCGAATCTTCTTGCAAAATGGCCAGGCTGGCACGGGCCAGAGCCAGGTAGACATCAATGAAGGAGCCTTCCCACTGTTTCGCGAGCGGTTGGGCTTTTTCATACGCCTGCCCAGCAGACTCGAATTCACCCACCTCGGCGTATAGGTCACCCAGCCCAACCAGAATGCTGGCCTCAGTACGCAGATTGTGACTCTTGCGCGCTAATGACAGCCCTGTTTCGTAAGTGTCGGCAGCCTGTTCATATTCGCCGTTTTGATGTTGCAACACAGCCAGATTGTTGATCACGTTCGCTTGAGGAATCAGATTCTTTTCGGTCTGCCAGATTGCCAACGCCTTCTGAAAGGCATTCTTAGCTGCTTCGACATCCCCCAGGGAACCATAGACCATACCTGCTTCCAATTGCAGCCAGGGGATGCTGCCCATCTCGTTCAGGGCTGTAAAGAGCGCCAGCGAATGCTCGATATATTTAATGGCTTCCATGGCGTGCCCGAGACGATATAGGTTGCCTCCCTTGAGACGCAACGCTTCGGCAAATGTGGGTTGCAATTCGGGATGCGCCTCTGTGAGGTGCAAGGCTTCTTCGGCATCCTTCAGCGAGGCTTCATAATTGCCAGTCGCACGGTGCGCAACCGCACGCCGCACCAAAGCCAGGGTCAGGCCGTTGAGGTCTGTGCCTTGACGCGAGGCGGCAATGGCCTCATTTAGCAGGGACAGTGCTTCACGTGTGTCGCCTTTACTGATCGTGATGGCCCCGCGCAGGGAGACAAGGCGGGTGCGCGCTCTGACAAGACTGGGCGGCAGACTGTTCACCCAGTTCTCCAGGGTGGTGAGGGCATGTTGTAACATGGGCGTACCGGCAGCTTCCACCACGTCGGCCAGACGTTCGGAGTCGTTGAGTTGCTGGCAGGTATAGTAGGCCTTTTCCCACTCGCCGCTTTGGGAATAGAAACGAGTCAACCCTTCGAGCAGAATGGGGATATCGACAGCGCGCTCCTCATGCAGACGGGTAAGCAGAAATTCGCGGAAGAGTGGGTGGTAGCGTAACCAGCGTCCATCCTGCCCGACCGGGAGGACGAACAGATGCCTCTCCAGGACCTTGCCCATCAGCGCCGTCCAGTTATGAGATCCAGGGCGCATGGGGGCGAGGACAGCCTCGCACAACTCAGCGTTGAACTCTTCAGGCAGGGAGGTCAACAGCAGGAAGTCGCGCACTTCGGAGGATTGCTGATCCAATACCTGGCTGCCGAGGAAAGAGAAGGCGTTGACTTGGGAGACGCGCGGCGCACCCGAAAGGTCGGAAAGCAGGATGCCTGTCACCCATCCGCCCGTCTGCTCGGCAAGCTGGTAGGCGGCCTGTTCGCTCAAGTTGCGCTGATGGTTCTGATTGAAGAGTGCCTGGATTTCAACAGGCTGGAAGGCCAGGTCGGTCTGACCAAGGCCGTTGATCTGTTCGCGCGCCACCATAAGGGTGATATCGGGCAGATTAGGCAGGGTGCGCGAGGACAGGACGATGTGGCAGTTATCGTCCGCCAGTTGCAGGAAACGGTTGAGCAGGGATTGGATGATGGGCAGGTCATCGAGCAGGTGGTAGTCATCGATGACGAGCAGAAAGTCTTCCTCGACCTGTTCGTAGAGTTCGTTGGTGAGCGTGACGAGCAGCGGCTCGGCATCGCTTTCGATGGATTTTAAGTTTTTGAGCAGGGGCAGGAGCGGGGCATTGAGCCCCTTGAAGCGTTCGGCCAGGGCCGCAATCAGGTAAGCCATGAAACGCTGCGGATCGCGGTCGAGCGGATCGAGCGAGAGCCAGCAGACGGGCAGGCTGGTCTGGTAAGCCAGGTCCACCAGCAGGGAGGTCTTGCCGTAGCCTGCAGGAGCCGAGAGCAGGATCAGTTTGCGGTCAAGGAACGCGCTGATACTTTCCAGCAGGCGGCGGCGGGAGAGCAACTCGGGCCGACGGTGCGGAACGATGATCTTGGTCTTGCTGATCGGAATAGGCGCGGATGGCATACTGCGATTCTTATTGTATGACAGTTTTGCCAGAAAATCCCCCTTTCAGGAGATCAGGGTTGATGCAGGGCTGCCATCAACTCGGCGTGGATGCCGGGCGCAGCAGCGATGATGGACTGTGGCGTGGAGATGTAATCGGGCAGACCGTCGATGTTGGTAACACGGGCACCCGCCTCTTCGGCAATCAGGCCTGCGGCGGCGACGTCCCAGGGCTTGAGCGAAAGTTCCCAATAGCCGTCGAAGCGGCCCGCGGCCACATAGCAGGTATCCAGCGCGGCGGAGCCGAGTCGGCGCACGCCCTGGCTGCGTTTCCCCAAACGTGCAAAGTTGGCGAAGTTGTCCTGCGGGGTGTTCCAGGCATCGTACGGGAAGCCCGTGACGAGCAGGCTGCGCTGCAACTCGGTGGCGGCGGACGGATGAAGCGGATGCCCGTTAAGGAAGGCGCCCTTTCCGCGCTCGGCGGTGAACATCTCGTCGCGCATGGGTTCGTAAACAGCGGCCAGGCGGGTGGCTCCAGCCGAGGCAAAGGCGATGGAGACGCAGAAGAAGGGGATATTGTGGGCGTAGTTGACGGTGCCATCCAACGGGTCGATGTACCAGATGGAATTGCGGTTCCCTTCGATCACGCCGCTTTCCTCGGCCACGATGTGACTCTCGGGAAAGCGGGCGTTGATCTCGCCCAGCAGGTAGGCCTCGGACTGGTGGTCGATCTCGGTGACCAGGTCGATGACACCTTTGTAGTTGATCTCGTGTTCGCGCTGATAGCCTGCGCGCAGGATTCCGCCCGCGGCGCGGGCCAGGGTCTCAAGGTCGGAGAGGGTGGGTTGCATGGCTTATTGGAGTTTTTCGAGCAGACGGTGAAGTTCCTGCAACTCGGCATCGATCTCGTCGCGGTCGCGGAGGGACTGGTCGAGCAGGGTCTGATAAGACTCGCGCTGTTCGGGCGGCAGGGTAGGGATGAGGCGTTGGGCGCGGGAAATCTGCGAGCGCTTGTGGCGAAGCTTGTTCTCAAGGCGGGCGCGATAGCCGAGATAGAAATCATGGTCGGCCAGCGGACGCGGCGTGGTGCTGTGACCTTCCACCAATAGTTCAGCAATGGTCAGCAGAAATTCCTCGGTGTCGATGGGCTTTTCGATGAAGCGCGACGCTCCCAGGCTCATGGCGAAGGCCTTATCCTCGGGCGTGACGTAGGTGGCCGAGAGGAAGATCACGGGGATCTGCATGGTCTTCGAGTCGGTGCGCAATTTTTGTACGAAAGCGTAACCATCCATCGTGGGCATGAGGATGTCGGTGATGACCAGGGCGGGCAATTGTTCCGCGATGCGATCGAGGGCTTCCTGTCCGTTGCGAGCCTTGACGACGGTGTAGCCCTTGAAGCGCAGAGTGATATCAAGCAGGTCGAGAATATTGGGAACATCCTCGACTACAAGGATGGGTCCGTAGGAATCGTTCATAATTGGATTGTACCCCAAAGGCAGGCGTATAAACAACTTGCCGCCCTTTTCGGCGGCAAGAGATAGGAAATCGTAAGGTTAGGCGAACGACTAGAAGCCGTTCCAGATGCGTTTGCCGAGGGCGGTCAAGATCAAGTCCATGGCGAGGTGGGCGGTCTGGTTCTGGATGTCGAGGATGGGGTTGACCTCGACCATGTCCATGCCGACCAGCTTGCCCGTTTCGGCGACCATCTCGCAGATGAGATGCGCCTCGCGCTGGGTCAGCCCGGCGGGGACGGGGGTTCCCACGCCCGGGGCGTGGCGTGGGTCGAGCGAGTCCATGTCGAAGGAAAGGTAGATGCCGTCCACATCGCGGGTGATGCGTTCGATGGCCTTTTCCATAATCGGGACCAGGCCGTGGCGGTCCAGTTGCTCCATGCTCTGGACCATGACGCCCGCCTCCTGCAGGTTGGCCTTTTCGCCTGGGTCGAGGTCGCGCGCCCCGATAACGGCCACCCGCCGCGGGTCCACGACCGGGGTGGGTTCATCCCAAAGTTGAACCAGACGCGGATCGCCCATCCCGCACAGGGCGGCCAGCGGCATGCCGTGGATGTTTCCCGAGGGGGTGGTCGATTGGGTGTTGAAGTCGGCGTGGGCATCCACCCACAACACGCCGATCTTTTGCTGACGCGCCGCGCCGCGCACCGAGCCGACCGACAGGCTGTGATCGCCGCCCAGCACGAGTGGGAAGTGCCCGCCCTGTATGGCCGTGGAGACGGCGCCCGAGACGCGGCGTCCCATCGGGATGATGCAGTCGATATATTTGAGTTTGGGATCGGTGATGGAACACATCTCGGCGATGGGCACGTCGATATTACCCTCGTCGCGGACCTCATAGCCGAGGTCGGCCAGGTTGTTTTGCAGGTGGGCGTAGCGGATGGCGCTGGGACCCATGTCCACGCCGCGGCGGTCTGCGCCGAGATCGATCGGGACGCCGATCACGTCAATTTGCATGAGAATCTCCTTTGGCGATTAATAATAAATTGTAGCGGAATCAAACCCAATCATGGAGCGCGGAACACGGGCTACCCAGCGTGGACGGTGACGCGGTTCCTTCCCGTTTCCTTGGACCGGTACAAGGCCTGGTCGGCGGCGGTCAGCGCGCCTTCGCCGGTCTTTGCGCTGACGGGGTAGCAGGCCACCCCGGCCGAGAAGGTGGCGCGCAGGTACAGGCTTTCGTAGGCCACGGACATGGCGTCGAACTGGGCGCGTAATTCCTCGGCGCGCTGATGGGCGGTATCGAGGTCGGTGTCGGGCAGGAGGATGACGAACTCTTCTCCGCCATAACGGCAGACGATGTCGCCGCGGCGGGTGTTCTCCTGTAAAAAGCGTGCCAACGATTGCAGCACGAGGTCGCCGCACTTGTGACCGTAGGTGTCGTTGAACTTCTTGAAGTGATCCACGTCGAGGATGATCAGGCTGAAGCGGGCCCCGTCCCGTTCGGCGCGGGCCACCTCCTGGTCGAGGGCTTCGGAGAAGTAACGCCGGTTGAAGGAGCCCGTCAGCGGATCACGGATGGCCTGTTCGCGCAGCGCCTGATGCAGGGCCTGAATCTCGTCCAGCCGCTGCTGTAGGGCCACTTCCAGATTCTTGCGCTCGGTGATGTCATACGCCACGATGGCACGGCCTTCAAGTTGGCCCTGTTCGTTGTTCAGCGGGGTGATGATCAGTTCGAGGATGCGCGGCGGGTCAGTGGGAATCTGGATCTCGACGCGCGTATTCTCGGTCATGAAGAAGGGCTGGATCAAGGCAGGCCACTCGCGGAAGACGTCCAGCGGATCGTGTCCGAGGATCTCCTGGAGCGGCTTGCCGAGGGTTTCCTGCGCCATGCGGTTGGCGTCCACCAGGCGGTCGGACGAATCCACCACGAAGATCATGGCGGGAATCGATTCGAGCACGATGTCTCGTGCCACGGGGATCAGGTCGAATTTGCCCATGCGTTATGCGGTGCGGTAATAGCCCACGTCCACCGAGTAGACGCGTCCGCGCTTGATGACCTGTTTGACGAGGTTGGTGCCGTAGCGATACCCCAACTGACGATAATCGGGCACCGAGAGGATCAGCAAATCCGCCTGCTTGCCGACCTCGACCGAACCGATCGTGTCGGCGCGGCGGATGGCATGGGCCGAGTTGATGGTCGAAGCGGCGATGGCTTCGGCGGGGGTCAGCTTCATCGAGCGGCAGGCCAGCGCGATGACGAACTGCATCGACTCGTTCCAGGTGGTGCCAGGGTTGCAGTCAGTGGCCAGCGCCAGGATGCCATCGGCGGCGATGATGTCGCGTGCGGGGGTGTAGTGGCACTCAGCCAGGCCGAAGGGGGTGCACGGCAGCGAGACAGCCACCGTATCGGATTTGCCCAGGGCGGCGATATCCGCTTCGGAGGTTTTGACCAGATGATCGGCGGAGGCGGCTCCCAACTCCACGGCCAGCGACGCGCCGCCCAGGTTGTCGAACTCATCTGCGTGGACCTTGAGCGGGAATCCCAGGTCCCGGGCCTTGGTCAACACCTGACGGGTTTGGGCCAGGTCGAAGGCCTTGTTCTCACAGAAGACGTCCACGAAGGGCAGCGGCAGGCGCGGAGCGTGCGTCTCCCACCATTCCTTGACGATGGGCAGCATGGTCTCGCTGACCAGGTCGGCATAGCCCTGCGGGTTGCCCTTGAACTCGGGCGCGATGGCGTGTGCGCCGAGGAAGGTGATCGCCAGGTCGAGCGGACTCTCGTCGTCCAGCGCGAGCAGGGCCTTGAGCAGGCGCAGCTCGGTGGCGGTTTGCAGGCCGTAGCCCGTCTTGGCTTCGGCGGTGGTGGTGCCGTGCGCGAACATGCGCAGCAGGCGTGGACGGGTCTGCGCGACCAGCGTCTCGATGCTGGCCGTGCGCGTGGCGCGGACGGTGGAGATGATTCCGCCGCCCGCCGCGAGGATGTCGAGGTAATGCATGCCCGCCATCTTCATCTCGAACTCGTTGGCGCGGTCACCCGCCCAGATGAGGTGCGTGTGCGGGTCCACGAAGCCGGGCATCAGCACACAGCCCGACGCGTCCAGGGTCGGCTCATGCGGATAGGCGGCGCGCATCTCTTCGGTGGTGCCGACCGCGACGATCTTCTCTTCGCGCACGACAACTGCGCCGTTCTCGATGATGCCGAGGGTGCCCAGGGCGTGTCCGCGCTGCGGGCCGCCTGCGAGGGTGAGGAGTTGGGAGGCGGAATGGATGAGCATGGTTGCCTCAGTTTTTCCAGGGATTGTTTTTGTACTTTAAGGCCTGAATGGTCGTCATGCCCTGATTATACAGGACACGACAACCATCCAGACAGTTCGGCCATCCGCCACTTGGGCTATTTCTTGCAATCGTACAGCACGGTCCCGCCGTTATTGTCTGGACCTTGCTGTATCTGCGGATTGCCATTATTGAGATTCAATTCCGTCACGGGGGAACAGGAATTCTGCACCCAGGTCATCACGTCATTTCCGCCGCCATTAGGACGGCCGCCCTGGCCACCGCTCAGCACGAAGCGGACTTTGCCTTCGATCACGTACTGCGCGAACTCGTCTGCGCTGAGGATGGGATCGGAGCCAGAAAATCCGCCGATGGCCATGGCCGCCTTGCCCGTGCTGAGGATGATGGGCGCGACCGCGTTGGCGTTCATGCCCGCCACGAGGAAGGTCTCGCCGTCGTAATTGGCTTCCAGAAATTCGATCAACGCGGGATTGCCCGTGTTGGAGCGTGCGCGGACGGCGCCGTCATCGGGGCGCTGCGCGTTATTGCGCTGGAGCAATTCGGGGCCCGCGTACGGTAGGGCCGCGTCCCCGCCCGTCAGCGGGGTGGTGGACCACAGTACGGGCGCAATCAGCAGGGCGGTCAGCCCGACCAACACCAGGACGCGCGCGGCTTGGTGCGGCAGGACAGGCGCCGCGCGGACGATCAACAGGCCCACACCTGCCAGTCCGCCGAGGGACAGGGTCAGCGCCACGGCCCAGCCCGTGAACTCAGGCCAGTACTTCGCCATGACAACCGCCTCGAAGATGGCGCTTGCCACGATGCCCAGCGGCAACAGCCAGCCGAGCCAGCGCTTGGCGGCGAAGTCGCGTGCCAGCGCCGTCAGCCCGCCCGCCGTCAACGCGGCCACGGCAGGGGCGAGCATTTCAAGGTAATAGCGGTGGAACAGGCCCGCGTAACTGAAGAACACGATCATCGGGATCAGCCACAGACCCCAGAACAGCGCAAACTGCGCTTCGGGATGCAGCAGCCAGGTCAGTTTGTTGCGCAGGAACAGCACCAGCATCAGGCCCAGCGCCAGCGGAATCAGCCACGTCACCTGGCCCGCGAGTTGCTGGCTGAACAGACGCAGAGCCCCCGCCTGTCCCGTCTCGTTTTGGAACGAGCCCTGCCCAGCCTGGTTGTTGGGGCCGCCATCTTGCGGAGCGAATCCCTGGTTGGGGAAGTTGTCATCGTCGTTCGGACGCGGGGGGAGTTGTCCATTTTGTGGGCCGACCTGCCCATTGGGGTTGTTCCCGTTTGCAAAACGCGGCGGGAGTCCGCCTTGGGGCCGGATTCCCTGATTTGGCGGAACCTGCCCAACGGGTCGATTCTGTCCATCATCCCCTTGTGGGGCGGAGGCCTGGGGTCCCGAATCCGCCGAGGCGAGACCCAGCCAACTGGCGATCTGCCCCATGCGGCGCAGGCCGTTGTGGCCCTCGATCAATTCCGTCACCGTGTTGTTCTCGCTCGACCCAACGTACGGGCGCTGGTCTGCGGGTGTGGAGTCCACCGCCACGACCCACGCAAACGAGACGACCAGCAGGATGATGCTGGCGACTGCCAGGTGAATGACACGCTTGAGCAGGGTGGTACGTGCCGCTAACAGGTACAGCCCGTAAAAGGCGGGCAGGATCATGTAGGCTTGCAGCATCTTGATGTTGAAGCCGATGCCGATCAGTACTGCACCGAGCGCCAGCCACTTGAGCGAGCCCTTTTCCACGGCCAGGGTCAGGGCGGCGGCGGAGAGTAATAAGACCAGCAGCAACTGACCGTCGATGGTGTTGTTGCGGTCGGCAGCCACGGCGATGGGGGTAACTGCCAGGATCAAGGCCGCGAGCAGGCCCGCGTTGGGACCGAAGAATCGCCGCACCAGCCAGTACAACACCAGACAGGCCAGCACCCCCGAGACGATCTGCGGCAGCATCAGCGCCCAGCCCTGAAAGCCAAAGAGGGCCGCGCTGGCGGCCTGTACCCAGAAGCCAAAAGGCGGCTTATCCACGCTGACGAAGCTGGCGGGGTCGAAGGAGGCGAAGAAGAAATTCTTCCAGCTTGTCATCATCGAGAAGACTGTGGAGGCGTAGTACGCGTTGCCATAGCCTTCCGCGCCGATATTGTAGATGCGGAAGAAGAATGCCACGGCCAGCACGGCGGCCAGGGCGAGGGAATGGAGAATGCCTGTCTTGGTGGGTTTCATGGGTGCTCCTGCAAAAGATTTCATCCTAATGAAACCATGCGGGGGTTAGAAGAGTTTGTGGTAATTGTAAAAACATTGTAAAGGAAATTCCCGCTTGACTTTTTAGAACAAGTGTTCTAAAATAAATGCAATCCAGTCCTTTAGGTTCCAAAAAGGAGATTTCCCATGAACCGTTCTCTAAAAATTAACCTGATCCCGTTCCTGCGTGGTACCGCCATCAAGCGCGGAGCGATTTTTGGCTCCATCCTGTTTGCGGCCCTGCTGTCCTTCGAGATCTTCAACTTCAGCACCACCCAGTTTGCCCTGCTCGACATCCTCGGTGACCTGAAATTCGCGGGCATCCGTTGGGCCACCGTGCTGGCCATCGCCTTCTGCGGCATCGACTTTGCAGGTATCGCGCGCATCTTCACCCCCGAACAGGGCCGTGACGAGCCCGCCGAGGTCTGGTATCTCTTCGGCGCGTGGATCCTGGCGGCAGGCTTCAACGCCACGCTGACCTGGTGGGGTGTCTCGGTCGCCATCCTGAACCACAACGCGGCGGGCGGCGCCCTGCTTGGACAGGTTACCATGACCAAGGTTGTGCCCGTCATGGTGGCGGTGATGGTGTGGATGGTGCGCCTGCTGATCATCGGGACCTTCTCGGTGGCGGGTGAACGCCTCTTCACCAGCGACAATGCCCGTCCCGTCCAGCGGACCGCGTACCAGCAGCAGCGCGTCCCATCCCGCGCGAACGACAGTGTGCCCGTCTCGTCCTACCTGCGGCCCGCGCCCAAGCCGGCCCCCGCACCGACTCCCGCTTATGGCAGCAACCTGCCGCGTCCCGCCATTCGCCCCGAGCCGACCTATCATCCCATCGGTATGAACGCCCAGGGCGGCGGCGAGAAAAATTCCCTTAGAAGTTAGGCGCACGCCACGCCTGAACTCTCCTTCCATCCAACCGCTGAGACGCCTGTACAGGCGTCTCATGCGTTAAACTGCGATACAATCGCGCCATACCCATAAGGAGGGAAACCTCATGACTGATAAGCCCATCTACCGCATCACCGACCTGCATGAGACCGAACGTCCGCGCGAACGGTTGTCAGCGCTGGGGCCGCAGGCCTTGAGCAATGCTGAGCTGATCGCCATCCTGCTGCGCGTGGGCGTACCGGGCGAGAACGCCGTTCAGGTGGGACAGCGACTGCTGCAAAAGTTTGGCGGGCTGGCGGGACTTCACCGCACGCCCATCGAAGAGATGAAGAATCAGCACGGCATCGGCGAGGCCAAGGCGGCGCAGATCAAGGCTGCCATCGAACTGGGCCGCCGCCTGACTCTCGAAGCACCCGAGGAGCGCGCCACCATCAACAGTCCTGCGGACGCGGCTGCGCTGGTACAGTATGAGATGTCCGCGTTGGAGCAGGAGCACTTGCGCGTGATTCTGTTGGACACGCGCAACCACGTGCTCGACATCGTCGAGATCTATCGCGGGTCGGTCAACTCGTCGCAGGTGCGGGTGGGGGAGGTGTTCAAGGCCGCCATCCGCCGCGGCGCACCCGCCCTGATCGTGATCCACAACCACCCGAGCGGCGACCCGACTCCCAGTCCCGACGATGTGGCCGTGACGCGCGCCTTCGTCCAGGCGGGCAAATTGCTGGATGTAGATGTACTCGACCACCTGGTCATCGGCCAGGGGCGTTATGTCTCGTTGAAAGAACGGGGACTGGGTTTTGCATAGAATAAATTGGAATTGTTTCTAAACAGTGAATCCGTGAAAACAAAATCGCTTATTCAGGTTTTGTTGGTTTCAATCGTCCTTGCCTCCTGTTCGCCTTTGAGGACACATGTTCCTACGTCAACAATTGCCCCTATATTGCCTACTTTAACGACCGAAAAAACAGCAGAGAATGTTGTCTTTGATATTGCGTTATCGAGTGATGGTGGCTTGCTGGCTGTATATGCAAGTGCGGGTGTTTATCTTTATGACACAACCACGCTTGAAAAAACCGTTGTACAACAATTTGAGCATGTTGACTATACCGAGTCCATGTTTGGGAAGCCGGGAGCGATTGCAATCAGCCCGAACAAGGAAATGATAGCAGTATCCGGGTTATTGCCTGATACGTCTGTAAATATATTAAATCTAAAGACAGGTGAAACGGTTGGCAGCATTTGGGACATTCCGAATGCCTATAACGTAGATCAACTGCAATTTAGCCCAGATGGTAAATTCATCTATATTCGTAGTGTATACCTGCGACAGTCGTTTTCATTGCACTGTAGCCACAATGGAGTTGATGTCAACTTTGCATTGCACACGATAGAGCAAGATAGGACATATCTGCATGCTACAAAGATTTATGAGAAAAACGATTGCGTGACCACTTCCCCGCGAGAGAGTTTTCGCTTTACAGACAATAACAATTTTTTTCTCTCTACCCAGGTGGATATGGGACCTGAGTTGAGCACCCTGGTCAACTTGGATGATCCATCTGATGTCCAGGAATATCAAAATGGTGTTCTTTATGATATCTCGTCGAACGGGAAGGTTCATGCAATACGGGACTCTCAGGGTGATGCATTATCCACTACATTGATTGACGCGGAATCAGGTACCCTCATCATGACCATTCCTTACAAGGTTAAGCTGCTCAACGACGAAAAACGATTTTTGGTTCGTGGAAATTCATATTCTCCAGTTGAATGGGGACTTTGGGAGGATGGGGCTGTTAAATGCTATTTTTCTGATTTGTTGTCCCTATCTTTTGATGGACAGTTCAGCGCAAATAACGAAGTCTTTATAACCTATAACTACAAATCACCTAGAGAGATTTCTGTTTGGGATGTTTCTTCCTGTTTGGTCATAAATGTAATCAACCTCGCTGAATAAAAGTAATTTGGTCTTATCCTAATACTTTGACTGCTCCGATTACTCGGAACTTTTTGTGATTAAACCAATTGGGCGGCAGTTCAACTGCCGCCCAAACCTTGAAAGGGATTGTCACATACTGCGGTTCACGCCGAAGGTCTTGAACTCTCCCGTGACGGTCTCCCACTCCACGCGGGATGAATCCACCCGCGAAGCGCTCGGACCGATCTGAATCCCCTCGATCAGCCGCTCGACCTTTTCACGCTCTCCTTCGATCACCGCCTCGACCGTGTCATAACCTACGTTGCGCACCCAACCCGTCAGCCCGCCGATCTGACGAGCGAAATATTCCACGTGCGCGCGGAAACCCACGCCCTGCACACGTCCCTGCACCCACACGTGCGCACGGACAATGTCACTCGGCCTGGAGTTGCTCATCCTGTTTCCTTTCACGGAACATGTTGACCAGGCCCCACAGCGGGATGGCCAATGCCATGCCCAGCATCAGCAGGTAAGGCGCCATGTTACGAAACGCTACCATGAACACGTTCTGCCCAAGCTTCGACTCGCGCCAACGCGTATCGAGCTGGGTGAGCGGCATGCCCAGGGCACGCGTTGCACCCAACTCGCAGTCCAGGCCGTCGGCGTAGGCCTTGACCAGAGCGGAGAGCCCCGTGGTGCTGTAGGTCTCGCGCAGGTAGCGCACAAACGAATCGGCCTCGGCGTAGGCCAGGTAGGCGCGGCCCGCATCGGGCGGGAAGGGGGCGCACAGATCGCTCATGGGCAGCAGCGAGTTGTTCGTGCTGGCTGTTTGCAAGGCGGTCTTGTAATCGGGATCGGGATAGCGCTCTGCGACCGATGCCAGGCCTTCGTTCAACCAGGTGGGAAGACGGTTGTAGCCTTCACCCAGGGAACGATAGAGCATCACGTGTGTCAACTCGTGAGGGACCTTGGTATCCATTTCGATGCCTTGCGAGGAGCCTGGCGCGATTGCCACCATTGCCACGCCCAATTTGGGATCAGCGTGTCCGCCGACCCATTCCTTGCCGCCGAGGTAGAGTGTGCCTTGCAAGTCATCTGTATTGGCGTAGATGTACACATTCAGCGGAGACGACATGTCCACGGGGAAGAGTTGGCTCAAGGTCCCGAGGCTGGCGTTGGCCGAATCAAGTGCGGCCTGGCCAAAAGCGTCGTCGCCCTGATACCAGTGGACGGTGATCGGCCCCTGAGAGGTCTGCCGCCAGGGGAAGCGGTTGTCGTCATAGCGGAAATCGTACACAGGGCTGGTGGCCGTGGTCCCGTCTGCAAAGGTGACCTGGAACCAGAACACCACGGTGGAGAAGGGCGGCAACAGGTTTTGCGAGGCATTGTATTGGAAGTTAATGCTGCCATCGAGTGCCAGGGTTAACGGCTCGACGCGCGTGACCGACTCATTCGTCTCGCGGAAGAGGATCGAGGCCTGTGAGATGGCGATGGGAGATTGGATGCGTGCCTGGAAGGTGATCTGCTCCCCGAAGCGATACGATACCTGCACACCGCTGACGTCAAATCCACCCTGCGCCTCGGCCTGACTCGGCAGACCCAGGAGAAGAGCGGCCATCACAACGACGATCCAGCCTGCATGGAAAAGGGGTTTCATGGCGCGCATCGAAGCATCCTTAACAAAACAGTCACTTTACAGTGACTGTCGGTTTTCACTATTCTTCGTCTTCCGGGTCGAACGCCATCAAATCGAAGCGCTCGAGATCCTCGGTGAACTCCAGGTTTTCGAGCGCCTCTTCGAGGAACTCGACCTGTTCTTCGTCATCGGTCATGTCGAGCAGGCTTTCGAGATAAGTACGGGCATCCTCGCCGCCGATCTCCGAAAGCGACCAGATGGCCGCGCTCGTGATCGTGTCGTCCTCTTCATCCTCCAGCAGGCGGATGAGCATCGAGCGGGCCGCAGCCAGCCCCAACTCACCTGCGGCCTGGACGGCTGCCAGCCGCTCGTGTGAATCCTCGCTGACGAGCATGCTGAGGACATGCTCCTGCCAGCGGTCATCGTTGGAGCGCCCCATCGCGAACAGAGCGCTGGCGCGCCAGCCATGGTCGGCGCGGCGGAAGGCGGACTCGATCAACGGCGGCACTTCGGGCCGCGACGAGAATCCCAGCCCTTCAATGGCGCGGCGGGCGATCTCGCGATCTTCCGCGCTGGCGGCGTGGAGCAAGGCGTCTTCGACCTGGCGGTGCACCTTCTCGGGAATCTCTTCCAGCTCGCCGAGCATGACGAACTGACCCAGGGCCGTGGCGGCCTCGGCGCGGGTGGCGGAGTCCTCGTCAGCTTCGAGGATCTTCACGAGAGACGGGACCAGCTTCGGGTCCTCGCTTTCGGCCAGCAGGCGGATGGCCGCCGAACGGATGGAGGAATCGGGGTCGGTCAGCAGGGCGCGGGCCAGGTCGTCGTAGGACACCAGGGTGTCCTCTTCGAGGTTGGCTTCCATCTGCTTGAGCAGGGAGCGCTTGCGGCTCGGCTTGACCTGCGGCCAGGCCTGCATCAACAGCGACAACGAGGCGGGGTCGATATCCGAGAAGTACTGAACGTAGCGGCGCGGAAAGTCCTTGCCATCCAGCAGGGCTTCGACCACGGTTTGGAAAGGGACGCGGGAGTCGGTCATGTTAGGGAATGAGTTTGGCGAGGAGTTCCCTGCCGTTGATGAAGAGCATCAGGGCGATCAGCAGAAGCATGGCCACGCCGTTGACGATGTTTTCCTTGTCGGCGGGGATGCGGCGGCGGAAGATCAGTTCGGGCAGGGTGAAGAGGATGCGCCCGCCGTCGAGGGCGGGGATGGGGAACAGGTTGATGATGCCCAGCGAGACGCTCAGCGAGGCGATGATCAGCAGGGTTTCGTAGCTGGGACGCGGCGCGGGAGCGCTTGTTTGCACGGGTTCCTGGCGCGAGGCCACGTCGTTATCCACGGCGCTGCTGACGATGTCGAAGATGCCCACCAGGCCGACGAGCTGCGCCTGGTCGGGGCTGATCGCGCCTTGAATCAACGCGATGGGCAGGTAGACGATTGAAGCCGCCTGGATGCCGGTGATGACCACCCCGTTGGAGACGATCTCTCCCAGAGTGGCGGAGCGAGTGGCGGGGGCCGCCATCAAAATACCCAGCGGACCCTGCCCCCCTTCCACACGGCTGGAGAGCGGCGTGGCGGTGATGGTCACCTGCTGGCCGCCACGGTCCACCACCAGGGTGAGCGGCTTATCGAGGTTGTTGTAGATGATGTTCGAGACGTCGCTGCTCTGACTGACGGTCTGCCCGTTGATCGAGAGGATGACGTCGTTCGGTTGGAGTCCCGCTTCGAGGGCGGGAGAGGCGGGCGAGATTTCCTCGAGACGCACAGGGCCTTTGACCGGCACCCCTTGCAGCCCCGTGATGAGGCTGTAGACGATGATGGCCGTCAGCAGGTTCATGACCGGGCCCGCCACGTAGACCATGATGCGCTTCCACGGGCTGGCGGCGCCCAATCCACCGGGGACGGACGGGTCGGTCTCGCCCTTGGGGCGTACGAATCCGCCCAGGGGCAGCCAGTTCAAGCTGAGCAGAGTGCCAGGATGCACTTCGTCGATCTGGCCCGTCCACTCGATGGAGCCGCGCTCCGTGCCGAGGGAAAGGGTCTGGGTCTTCACGACCGGTTCGGGCGCGTCAGAAACCACCTGCCCATTGGCACCCACCGTCAGTTCGGCTTGATTTGCCTTTGGCTGCGGCGGCACGACTTTCTCTTCGAAGGTGATGCTCATCGTGCGCAGGATGTACTTGTCTCCGTCCTGATCCACGGTGGCGACGGCGGGACGCCGCTCCACGCCGAACCAGTCGAAGTTGCGCTCGAAGTTCTTGGGAATTTCCACTCGCTGGCGGTTGAAGAGCAGGTAGCCTTTGGCGCGCCACAACGCAAGTGCGCGCGGCGGCAGGCCGAAGCCAAACTCTTCCACATCGATTTTTGCCCAACGCGAGGCGAGGTAATGTCCGAGCTCGTGCAGGAAGATCATCCCACCCAATGCCAGGAAGAACACCAACAGTTTTGTTGCCAGGTCCATCAAACAATAATCCTTTCCTGCGCGACGTGCGCAGTGGATGAATTATATCCCGATTCAAATTGGGGAACTTAGGATTGGATGAGACCTGACGCGAAAAGTTTACACGATGCGGGCCGCCCCCCCGGCCTGAGCGACCAACACGTCCCGCACCCCGGGCAGGTCCCGCAGCCTTTTTTCCACCGCCCCGGCCTGCTCCCGTGGACAAAGGACATGGACGTTCGCCCCGGCGTCCACCGTGTAGGCGCAGGGCAATCCCGCGGCGCGCCACTCGCGTACCGCGTGGAAGATTTCCAGCGTGGCCGCCTGCCAGTACATCAGCGGCGGATGGGAGGTCATCATCACGGCGTGCATCATGTCTGAGTCGAGTTCGATGATCTCAGCGAAGGCTGCGAAATCCCGCCGGAGGATGGCCTGGCGGCAGATCTCCAGCCGACGGGGCGCATCGTCCACGCGCGCCGCCTGCAGAGGGCTGGTGCCTGCCAGAGCGTGCCCTTCGGTGGAGCCTGTCTTCTTGTGGCCTGCGTTGACCACCGCCACGCAATCGGTCAGTGCCCAATGCTCGGGCGGCGCGATGGAGATGGCATACGAGTCCTCGTCGTTCGTGCCTGCCTTCCATTCGACGAAGCCCGCGGGAATCGAGCGCGAGGCCGAGCCTGATCCGCGCCGCGCCAGGATGGAAAGTTGCGCCTCGCTCAAGTTGAGTCCCGCCGCCTTGGAGGCCGAGAGTGCCAGCGCCGCAAAGGCCGCCGCCGACGAGGCGATCCCCGCACCCGCAGGGAAGTTGTTCTCGCTGACCACCTCCGCTCGATCGGGCAGGTCCGCCATGCCGCGCACGATGTCGAGGATGTAGGAAACGCGGTCCAGCCCAGGGCCGGTCACCGGCCTGTTGTTCAGGAGCAGGCTGTCGGTCTGTGCGGAGGGGGAGAAGGTCACCGTGGTGCGGGTGAACAATCCGTCCAGGTTCATCGAGATGGAACCGTTCGAGGGCAGGCGCAGGGTGTTGTCGCGATTGCCCCAGTACTTGATGAAGGCGATATTTGGATGGGCGAGGGCGGAAAAGGTGTTCATGGGAAATTCTCGTTGAAATTAAGCGGTTTTTTGGGAGATTTATTGCAAAACTACAAGGTTTGCTTGCGCTAACATTGCAGGCTTGAAGTTTTGGGTGAACAAGTTAAGTGTACCATGTTGGAATGGCGTGGCAGAAGGCCCTGCAAGTCGTTGGACTTTGTCCCGTCTACACCTTGCCTGCTATGACAAGTAGAGACATGATTAGTAACGGTAAAAACTCGACCCCATGTACAAGTAGACAAGGGTAAAACGATTTATATTTCTTGTTCAAATAAGAAAAGAATAGCGAACCAATAATGAATACGGGGATTTCTTCAGCTTTATGTACATGGTACGCCGCGAATAAAATGCCATTTACAGCCCAGTCAAATTCTCCGAATACGCCATTCATTTTAGGCAGGAGGATTCCTCTAAAAAATAGTTCCTCTCCCAATAAATAATTGAACAGTGAAGAGATAAAAACAAATCCCAGCAAATACCATGCTCCGACAAACTCTGGCGCAGCGAGTGATTGGATTAAAATATAGGTTGGCGGCTCCAAGGCTGGAAAGAGTTTTACCAAACCTGTTGATAGAAAAGATAACAAACCTGTTTGTTCCATCAAGAATGCATATAGAATTATAGGGATTACAAACCAATACTTTTTTAGATTGGTTTGACCTGTTTTAGGGTCAATGGGATGGTTAATCCACAATCGTTTTTTGAGTTTCTCCCAGGTTAGGCTGCCCAATTCGTGTTTGAGTACGATTACGGAAACCACGAATTGCCACATCATTCCCAAGATCATTAATCCCCAAAATAGCAACCCGGGGTGAAATGGTACTCTGTCATAAAAAATGGGCATGATGACGAATCGTGCGACACCCATCGGGATGGTAATTAATAACCATAGTCCCATTATTTTCTTTAAACTGTATTGCTCTTGTTCAATATTATTTTTCATAAATTCTCCTGTTTTAGTTAATATTAATTTCACCCTTCTTAAGGTGAGTGAATTACCTGCAACATACTTTGTCAACAAGCGGACGTAATTGTTCTATTGAGTAGATAAGGCTAAAGCGAAATTTAAAAAACATTTGGCAATGTTAGTGGCTTTTTCTTCATGCTTATTTATCCTTTAACGTAATATCTCAAGAGGCTAAGTAGCCGTTGAACAAAAAAACAATCAGAAAGATGTATGCGACAAAGCTAAAGATGATAAATTCCTGAACTCTGGAAGTTTTTTGAATTTCGTGCCTTTCATGTATCTCACAAACTTCGCCAGGGCAATATTGAGCTTTTTCTTGATAAACCTTTGCATAGATCTTGCATCCGACGCAAATGCCAAAAGCGGACTCAAAGAATAGGAACCATAGACAGGTATGACAAAATAAGGATGTGATCAGATTATCCCAATTTAATAGCCCAATCGCAACGAACATGGTGGCAGACATTATGACGCCGATCATCCAGGCGAACCTTTTTTGTGGAGCGCCAACATATTCTGGAATCTGGTTACGAACGATCATCTTCCCAATAATTAAAGTGGGGGAATACTTGGGGTTTACGAAGACACGAATGATGAAATCAGTAAGAAATATGACAATGGCGGACTTGAGCACCCCATAATAATTCTCAAAAGCCACGAACATGATTGAGATGAACATTAATAAAAACAATATTCCTGCCGATGCCCTTATCTCGCGCTCGTTTAAAACAGGGATGTTGTACCCTTCCACGGTTTCCCCAAATTGTTTTACTCTTTTCATTTTTTATTCCTTTCTCTAGCATTGTTTTTTTTACTTTTCAATTTTGGAGAGATCGAGAGTCGATCTCTCCAAAATTCTTGTTTGCTGTTGGAACTTGATATCATTCCAGTTTCTATTGATTTATTAGATTTTGTTGTTAAGGCTAACTTTCCTGCTTAGGCCACTTCCATGCATAGCCAATGATTAGTAAAAGAAGAACGACTTCTACAGCTGCAGCAAAATACATGTGTGCCCAAGCCACTCCTGCTAAATTGAACAACATATAAGGAATATATACCGTAGCCACGATTATGTTTGTCCAACGATTTACTTTAGCCGGCAGAGCGACAGAAAGGAAAATCATGAGAGCTGGAATTGCTACACCAATCATTGCTATCAGTAGAAAGACATACGAAATGTCAAATGTAAATACTTTTCCTGCCAGAATATCTTCTATGGAGCCCGGCATGTACAAGTGAAAATAATCTACATAGATGTAGAAAAACATAAAACTTGCCCAAATGGCCGCGATCTTTATTTTTATATTAATCTTGATGTCTTCCAACGCCTTTTGTGGTACTTTTTGTGAGTTCATATTCATATTCCTTTTTTGAATGATATGGATGAGTTTTGCGGTTTGCGAAAATGCACCCTGAAAGTTTCCCAACCTAACATCATTTCGTAGAGTTGGGTCATCATTAACGTGCGCGAATATAACGGCAGGGTGGTACTGTCGTTTAGAACCAAAAGTATTGTTTTGAGTATTGTTGGGGTTAGAGCAGGCCCAGTTCGCGGGCGCGCGCAACTGCTTCGGTGCGGCTTTTGGCTTGCAGTTTGGCAAAAATGCGCAGGTTATGTCCCTTGATTGTGCTCAATGCCACGAAAAGTTTTTGGGTAATTTCCTGGTTGGAAAGTCCCTGCGCAATGAGGCGCAGCACTTCAAGTTCGCGATCGCTCAAGGGATCGATCAGTTCAGGTTTTGGATTTTCGAATTTGGATTTTTGGAGTTGGAACTCTGTAGGTTGAGGGAATTCAGCTAGAAGTTTTTCCAGATAGCCAAACAAAAAGTATGGCGATTTTTCAACCGCAGATCGTACATCCAAAATCAACAATCGCAAGAATTCGCCTTCATTCACAAAAATGCGCAGGTAGCCTTCTGGTTCTGCAAGAGACAGGGCTTTCTCCAATGAAGAAATCGCTTGAGCAGCCTCTCCCTTTGCTTGCAAGGCAAAGGCTTGTAAAACAAGAATCTCAATTTGGCTGCGCAGACGATTTTGTTCCTGCGCCAACTTTAATTGACCTTCCAACAACTTCAACACATCAAGAATATGCTGTTCGTTCTGGTCGTGCTGATATTCCGCCAGCGCAATTTTAGCCAGTGTGAGCCGCTCGAATTCATGCAAATAATCGGGCGTTTCAAGCAAAGACATCCCGCTTTTGGCGGCCCATGCTTGAGCTTTATCCAGACGATCTTGTTGGAGATAAATGCGCGCCATCATCGCATCCACGGGACGTAGGTTGGGAATGGGTGTACGCACGTAAAAACGCTGGGCTTCATTCAAGGCTTCCAATGCGGCGTCGTGATCGCCTTCAGATTCTTTCAAATAGGCCTGTGCCAAATTCTTGCGATAGGTCCAATCCACAATGGGGGTTTGCCTGCCGAGTTCAAAAGACTTTTGTAAATGACTTGCAGCGCGTTCATCCTCACCCATTTCGTGATACAGCAGACCCAGACCCAAATGATGATGTGCGGTAATGTTTTCTATGCCATGCGCCGCTGCCAAATCCAAAGCGATCTGATACACCTGTATTGCGGCGTGCAGCCTGCCTTGTGCAATTAGATTATCCGCCTTACTAAACGAAGCCGCAACCGCAAAAATAACATTGCCCGCCTGTTGCGCCACGTTCACCCAACCGCTCATGAACGTATACGCCTTGTCCAGTTCGCCGCTTGCCCAATATATGCCGCTCAGAATCGCCGACGCCTGTGCCTGCAAAAATACATCGTCAGGTGGCGCCATGTCTTGCGCCATTTCAGCGAATTTGACCGTGTCGGCAAACCGATTCTGCACTTGCGCGTTGTAGGCGCGCGCCATCGCGATCCGCGTGGGCAGCGCACGGAATTGTTCTGCTTCGACAATTACCAGATCTTCAAGCGGATTTTTCAAGCAGGTTTCGGCATCCTTCAAACTTGACTCGCTCGCCTCCGCATTGCCCGCATCCATATAGGACCACCCCATTTGTGTTAACAGCACAGGACGAACCCGCCTCACACTTAACGGGAGCTGGTTCACCCACCCGAGCCAGGTGCCAGTCTGGAAGGTTTCGTCCATGCCCAACCAGGCGCTCTCTGTCAGTCGGGCAGCTCGTTCAAAATCTTCGGCGGCCATGGCATGACGGAAGGCTTCTCCAATGTCGCCATTCTGCTCAAACCACTCACTCGCACGGATGTGTATTCCCGCAACCTCTTCCTTGTCAAGCTTCTGATTCAATCGTTGACGAAGCAGGTCGCGGAAAAGATGATGATAGCGATACCAGCGCCGTTCATCATCCAATGAAATGACAAAGAGGTTGGCACGTTCTAACTGCTCCAATATCTCCTGTGCTGAGTTTTTTTCGCCCAGCCACAAGGCATCACACAATGAACCATTCAAACGGTCCAGGATGGATGTTCGTAATAAAAACCTTTGCAGAGATTCAGACTGTTTTTGCAGTGCTTCTTCCAGCAGATAATCGAGCACAAATTGATTCGCGCCGCTGAACGAGCGGATGAAGTCGGTCGCATCCGTTTTGCCTTGCATGGAGAGTGCCGCCAATTGCAGCCCTGCCACCCAGCCTTCGGTGCGGGCTTCCAATGCGGCGATGTCTTCAGTCGAAAGTTGTAATCCCATGACCTGATTGAGGAAAGCGGCGGCTTCGTCTTCGGTAAAACGCAACTCGGCGGCGCGGACTTCGGTCAGCTGGTTGCGGGCACGCAGGCGGGCGAGGGGTAGGGCTGGGTCTTCGCGGGTGGTAATAACGAGGTGCATCTGCGGCGGTATGTGGTCCACCAGAAACGCCAGCAGATCATCCACAGCCTTGGAATCTATTGCGTGAAAATCATCGAGGACGAGGATGAAACCATCTTCTATTGAAGATAGTTCATTGAGCAGAGTGATCAGCAGGTCTTTGGCAGCAACAGGTTGTGACGATTGAAGCGCCGCCAAAACACTGTCACCGACGCCAGAGATCAGGGTTTGCAGAGCAGTGACAAGGTAAGTCAGGAAGCGGGCGGCATCGCCGTCATTTTCATCCAGCGAAATCCACGCGGCAGGGATCTTGCATATCTCCAACCATTCGCAAACCAGCGTAGTCTTACCAAACCCAGCCGGAGCAGAGATCAAGGTCAGTTTGCGTCCAGCGTGAAGCCCTTTAGAGAGCGCTTCGTTGATCCGTTTGCGAGGAACCAGATCACGTTTGAGTACGGGGATGTTGGTCTTTGTTTTGATAAGAAGGCTGGGCATAGAAGGGGAATCCAAAACTGTTTTGAAAGGCTGCCTTTATGTACGTTTGGGGTTCACTATGGTTGTTTCTGAAGCATATCTTCACGCCAGGCAAAACCAGCCCCGTAGTCATCATATATTGTGTTCCCTTGGGATTACATCGCCAAGGCGATATTCGGACGGGCGAGGGCGGTGGCTGTGGTCGTATCTGATTCTCCTTGCACGACAGTTTACCACGCCGCATTTGTAGCCCTTGAATTTGACATTGCTCCTTTCTCTGGATAAAATGAAAGTGCTTTCAAAATCCTTTCATCTCTGGTGCTCATGGCTACGAATAAAACTCCCACCATTTACGATGTTGCCCAGCGGGCCGGGGTGAGCATTACCACCGTTTCACGAATGCTCAACGCCCCAGACAAGGTCGGCGCAGAGACGCGGGACCGCATCCTGGCGGCCATCGACGAGCTTGGGTTTGTGCCCAAAGCGGAGGCCCGCGCGCGGGCCTTGCGCCAGACCGGGCGGATCGGCGTCATCACGCCCTTCTTCACCGCACCCTCCTTCGTCCAGCGGCTGCGTGGAATTGCCGCTGCCCTCACCAAGGAAAATTATGAATTGGTGATCTACACCGTCGAATCGGCCTCGCACCTCGAGAACTACTTCGCCTCCATCCCGTTGACCGGCAACCTGGACGGGTTGGTCATCATGTCTTTGCCGATCAGTGATGCCAACGTGCGCCGTCTCGAATCGCACAACATCCCCACTGTGCTGATCGAGTATCCGCACTCGGCTTTGAGTTGTGTCGAGATCGACGATGTGGCGGGCGGGCGGCTGGCGGCGGAGTATCTCATCCACAAAGGGCATCGCCGAATTGCCTTCCTCGGCGACACGGACCTGCCCGAATACGCCATCCATCCCGTCAGCCAGCGTTTGGTTGGGTTCCGTC
The DNA here is from genome assembly GCA_016191845.1 of Chloroflexota bacterium. Lineage (GTDB taxonomy): Bacteria > Chloroflexota > Anaerolineae > Anaerolineales > Villigracilaceae > JACPVF01. Next base: position 355,432 of record JACPVF010000003.1, on the reverse strand, counting down.
AAGTGCTGGCGGAGGCGAAGATCGAATTGCCCGAGAACTTCGTCCGCCTGGCGCCTTATACCCAGGAGCAGACACGCCAGGTGGCGGCCGAGCTGCTCAACCTGCCTCAGCCGCCGACGGCCATCTTCGCTGCCACGGACTTCCAGGCGCTGGGCGTGCTCAAGGCGGCGCGCCAACTCAACATCCGCGTCCCCGAGCAATTGGCTGTGGTCGGCTTCGATGACCTTGACATGGCCGAGTATGCCGACCTGACCACCATCCGCCAGCACCTCGACGAGTCGGGCCGCCTGGCGGTGGAGATCCTGCTCTCGCGCATCGCCGACCCGTCGCGCCCGGCCCAGCAGATCCACCTGCCGCTCACCCTCGTGGAGCGCGAAACAGCCTGAACTTTTGGGGCGGACCAACCAGTCCCACTCCTTTTTGAAGGACACGATGCCCATCCACATTTCCAGCCAACGCTGGGTCCTTGAAACCCGCCAAACCGCTTACGCCTTCGGCCTCAACTCTGTGGGGCTGGTCACGCATCATTACTGGCGCGCGCGCCTGCCGCGCCTCGACGATTACCCCATCCCGCCCGACCCAAGCGGGTTCGCCTCGACCGACGGCTTCCACCACTTCGTGCCCGAGGAATATCCCGCCGAAGCGGGCACCAAGTACATCGACCCGTGTCTCAAGGTGCGCTTCGCAGATGGGGTGCGGGACGCAGTGCTGACCTTTGTGGATTCGTCCGTGACGGACTCGTCCACGCCCGAGCTGTCCATCCGTTTAAAGGATGTCTATTATCCTTTGCAGGTTACCCTGCACTATCGCGTCCACGCGGACTACGACCTGATCGAACGCTGGGTCACACTCGAGAACCTGGGCACGGAACCGATCCACGTGGAGCGGGCCTTCTCTGCCAAGTGGACTCTTCCGCCCGGCGACGATTATTTTCTCACGCACATGTATGGCCGTCACCTCGATGAGTTCAACCTGCAACGCGAGCCGCTCACGCCCGGCCTGAAGACCATCGAGAGTCGCCGCATTATTCCCAGCCATTGCGCCGTGCCGTGGTTTGCCATCGACCGCTCGGCGAACGAAGACAGCGGCGAGGTCTGGTTTGGCACGCTGGCCTGGAGTGGAAACTTCCGCATCAACGCCGAGGTGACCGAGTTTGCCTCCACGCGCGTCAGCCTTGGCTGGAACGATTGGGACTTCGGCTGGACGCTGCAGCCTGGTCGGCCATTGGATACGCCGCCGGCGCTGGCGGGCTATACCAAGGGTGGGTTTGGCGGAGCCAGCCGACAGGTCCATGCGTATGTGCGGGAGCGGGTGCTGCCGCATGGGGGGACGCCGCATAAGGTCCTGTATAACTCGTGGGAGGCGACCCTCTTCGACGTGGACGAGGCGTCCCAATCTGCATTGGCGGAAATTGCTGCGCAGATGGGCGTGGAATTGTTCGTCATGGATGATGGCTGGTTCCACGGCCGCAAGTGGGATAACGCGGGCCTGGGCGATTGGTGGCCCGACGAGGGCAAGTTCCCACACGGGCTGGGCGGGCTGATCCAGAAAGTCAACGACCTGGGCATGGACTTCGGCCTGTGGGTCGAGCCCGAGATGGTCAACCCCGACAGCGATTTGTATCGCGCTCATCCCGATTGGGTCATCCACTTCCCGACCCGTGCCCGCACCGAGAGCCGCAATCAGCTCATCCTCAACATGGCGCGGGAGGACGTGCAGGAGTACGTGCTGGGCGTGTTGGATAAGTTGCTGACCGAGAATAATATTGCCTTCATCAAATGGGACATGAATCGCGCGGCCAGTGAGCCGGGCTGGCCTGATGCGCCCGGAGATCCGCGCGAGTTATGGATGCGCTACGTGTGGGGTATCTATCGTGTATGGGGCGAGCTGCGGCAGCGGCACCCGAACGTCATCTGGCAGAGTTGCGCCAGCGGTGGCGGCCGCGCCGATTTGGGTATCCTGCGTCTGGCCGACCAGGTCTGGGTCAGCGATAACACTGAAGCCACCTCGCGGCTCCGCATCCAGGAAGGCTATTCCCACTTCCTGCCCGCTATCACCATGGAAGCCTGGGTGACTGATTGGAATGAGGGATTCGTACCTTTGGAGTTTCGTTTTCACGTCAGCATGTGTGGATCCTTGGGGGTGGGGGGCAACCTGCTCAATTGGAATGATGCCGACCGCGCCCTGGCCACGGAGTGCATCCGTCAATATAAGGAAATCCGTCCCATTGTGCAGTTAGGTGAACAATATCGCCTGCTCTCCCCGCAGATGGGACCGTTTTCGGCGGTGCAATATGTCAGCCAGGATAAGGCCGAGGGCGTGCTATTCGTATTCCGCGTGCACGTGCCTGAAAAGTACAACATCCCGCACTTGTACCTGCGCGGACTCGATCCCGAGGCTTTATACAGCGTCGAGGGATTCGATGAGCCACGTTCGGGCCTCGCATGGATGGAGGCCGGGCTGAAGGTGGAATTGAAAAACCTGCAAAGCAAGATTCTGAAGATCACGCGTATTTGAACCAAAAGAGGCAGTTTCCAGCATTTCGGGAACTGCCTCTTGACTCTCGTTTTCGAAAGTGCTATACTGATTTATGAAAGTGCTTTCACAAAAGCGCTTTTTAGATAGCTATTATCACCGAGATTATTCTATAATTGGAGGTGCCGCCACAAAAAAATAGATCCTTGCCGCGTTTGTTCTACTTTCACCCAAACTCAAGAAGGAGAATAGAAATGAAACGAAGTTTCTGGCAATTGGTCTCGCTTGTGCTCATGGCAGCCATGCTGCTCTCGGCTTGTGGTGGTACAGCCGCCACCCCGGCCGCCTCTTCCAACGAAATCCCTGCCGGTGACGGCAAAGTCATAATCTATGGCGGCTATGGCGAAGCGCAAGGCGCTGCCTTCCAGAAGGCGCTGACCGAGTTCGGCAAAGCCAACGGCATCGAGATCACGTTCACTTCCCTCGCCAGCTTCGACACCGACATCAAGGTGAAGATCGAAGCCGGGCAGGAGCCTGACATCGCCATGTGGCCCCAGCCGGGTGGTTTGAAGGCCCTGGCCGATCGTCTCGTCCCGCTCGATCAGGTCATTGACGTCAGCGTCCCGCAGTCCACTCTGGTGCCTGGTTGGGATAAACTGGCGGTGGTCGATGGCAAGATCTATGGCCTGCCTGTTTCCGCCAACATGAAATCCCTGGTCTTCTACAACCCGTCCGCTTTCAAGGCTCACGGCTATACCGTGCCGACCAATGCTGCGGAACTGGCTGCCCTCGAAGAGAAGATCAAGGCTGACGGCGCTGGCTACCCGTGGTGCGCAGGCATCGAGTCTGGTAGCGCGACCGGCTGGCCCTTCACTGACTGGGTCGAACAGTATGTGCTCGATTACAACGGTCCCGATGCGTACGCCAAGTGGATTGCCGGTGAGGTCGATTTTGCCTCCCCCGAAGTGACCAAGGCTGTGGACGAAGTATCCAAGCATCTGCTGGCCGACGGCCAGGTCAATGGCGGCGGCATTGCGATGGCGACCGACTCCTTCCAGGACACCGCTCCTTTGTTTGCGGACGGCAAGGATAACGGCCAGTGCTTCCTGCTGCGCCAGGGCTCGTTCATCACCGCCTTCATGCCCGAGGATATCCAGGCTGAGATCGCTGCCGGAGACTACACCCACCTGGATGTGTTCCCGCTGCCCGCTCCTGACGGCGGTCAGGCTGGCGTCATCGGCGGTGGCGATATCGCAGCCGTCTTTAAGGGCCATGTCGACCAGGATGTTGCCAAGGTTGCCGCCTATATCTTCAGCCCGGATGTTCTGAAGTATCAGGTCGCTACCGGTGACATTTCCCCGCACAAGACCTTCGACCTCTCGCTCTATCCGAATGAGATGCAGCGGAAGATCGGTGCTGCCATGGCCAACGCCGCCGTGTTCGGTTTCGATGGCTCTGACCAGATGCCGGCTGAAGTCAACGCTGAGTTCTGGGCGGCCGGCACTGACTTCGTCGCAGGCCGTGTCACTTGGGCCGACGCTGCCGCGCGCATCGACAGCAAGTATCCATAATTCATAAACAGGAAAAGGTGGCACCGGCCAAAGCCGGTGCCACCTTCTTTAGCAGACCCAACAAAGACCAAGCACACGGAGGTTGAGATATGAGCGACATCTTATTCGGTCTGGTTGCCATTGTGATTGGAGTAGCGGCCAGTTACGGATTGTATTGGCTGCTTAACTTCATCATCTCCCTGCTCCCGGAACGTGTTCGTCTGAAAAGCGATTGGCTATCCTTTTTGACGCCTGCCGCAGTGCTGGTAATCATGGTGCTGGTTGCACCGTTATTTCAGACTGTGGTCTGGTCTTTTATGGATGATGGAGCCAAGGAATGGGTCGGCCTCAAAAATTATGTCGATCTGTTTACCGACATCCGTTTCCTGCAAATTCTACTGAATAACTTCTTGTGGGTGCTGGTGGTGCCGGCTGTGACGGTCGCGTTTGGCACCGCCTCTGCGGCCCTTTCCAATCAGGTGGGGCCAAGACTCGAGAGCATATTCAAATCCCTGATTTTCATGCCGATGGCGATCAGTTTTGTCGCGGCCTCGACGATCTGGTCTTATTTCTATGCCTATGTGGCGCCGGGACGGCCGGAAGTCGGTCTATTGAACGCAGTAGTCAAGACGCTTGGATTGCAGACACAGCCCTGGCTCATGATGGACCAGGGACGCCTGAATTCATTTTTGCTCATGGCTGTGATCGTATGGCTACAGGTGGGTTACTCCATGGTCGTCATTTCTTCCGCGATCAAAGCTGTGCCGGAAGAGACCATCGAGGCCGCCCAGTTGGACGGCGCAAGCCCGTGGCAAGTCTTCTTCAACATCATTCTGCCACAGGTTTGGGGGACGGTGATGTCGGTCTTTGTCACGGTCTTGATCTTGGTGATGAAGATCTTCGACATTGTGCTGGCCATGACCCGCGGCAATTTCAATACCAGCGTGCTGGCCTTTGAATGGTACAAGCAATTCTTCGAAAACTCCAACATCGGACCCGCTTCCGCTGTTGTGACAATATTGGTGATATTGATCATGCCGCTCATGTGGCTGCAAATTCAAACTGCGCGACATCAGGAGGCTCTGCGATGAATAGAATAACGCATATTCTTAGAGATCAAAAGTTGGGCAGCGCTCTTGGGATGCTGGTCCTGGTTGTATTGTGGTCCATGCCCACGCTTGGCCTGCTCATCACATCGCTCAGACCGAGTTCGGTCGCCGAAATTTCTCCATGGTGGGAGGCGTTGTTCAATCCGCTCAGCACGGTTTGGACTCTCGATGCCTATCAAAATTCGCTCGACAGCGGCATGTTGGCATCCCTGATCAACACCATTGCGGTGACCGTACCGGCGACCATCCTCCCTCTCATGATCGCGGCCAATGCCGCCTACGCATTCACATTCCTGAACTTCAAAGGCAAAGAATTCTTTTTTGCCATGCTGGTCGCCCTGATGGTGATACCTCTGCAGTCTTCGTTGATCCCGGTGCTCAGAGGCATGGTCGCGTTTCAAAAGGCATTCCACATTCCTCTGACCGGTACGTATGCCAGCGCCTGGGTTGTTCACAGTGCTTTTGCGATGCCGCTGGCAATCTATATTTTCCGAAATTACATGATGACCCTGCCCAAGGAATTGATCGAGGCGGCCAGAGTGGACGGCGCCAGTAATTACCAGATCTTCTGGCAACTGATCCTGCCGATGTCCGTTCCGGCTCTCGCTTCCTTTGCGATCTTCCAGTTCCTGTGGGTCTGGAACGATTATCTGATCGCCTTTGTCTTTGTTGGCGAACAGAAGGCGGTGATGACCTATCGCCTGTTGCGATTGCTTGGCCAATACGGCCAGGGCTGGCGGGATGTGGCGGCAGGTTCATTCATCTCTCTGATTATTCCACTGCTCGTGTTCTTTGGCTTGCAGCGCTATTTTGTGCGCGGGTTGTTGGCAGGCTCAGTCAAAGGTTAACCTTGCAACGGGAGAAGTGGACTGGGCAACCAGTCCACTTTCTATATACTCATACATCTTTGATAGAAGACACGGTTTTATATGAGACCCCGCTTCCACTTCACGCCATCAGACGGTTGGTTGAACGACCCCAACGGTCTGGTCTATTTCGACGGCGAATATCACCTGTTCTATCAGCACAATCCTAACGACATTATCTGGGGCCCCATGCATTGGGGACACGCCGTCAGCCGCGACCTGCTCCGTTGGCAACATCTGCCCATCGCACTGTATCCCGACGAGATCGGCATGATCTACTCTGGCAGCGCTGTGGTGGACTGGCATGATACGGCTGGGTTCGGCGCGCAGACCCTGGTCGCGATCTTCACCCATCACCAGCCGGGCAGGGAGGCTCAACACCTGGCCTTCAGCCTTGACCATGGCCGCACGTGGAGGAAATACGAGGGGAACCCGGTTCTCACACCTCCGCCCGCCGTGAAGGACTTCCGCGACCCCAGGGTCTTCTGGCATGTGGATCATTAGGTGATGTGCCTGGCAGCGGGAGATGTGATCCGCTTCTTTGTTTCACCCGACCTCAAAGCGTGGTCTCCCTCTGGTGAATTCGGCCGATGCGGTTCTCTGGAAGGGGTCTGGGAGACGCCTGATCTGTTCCCGCTCCCCGTGGACGGCGGTCCCGAGACCCGCTGGGTGTTGACCGTGGGGGTTGGCAGCGGCGGACCTGCGGGCGGTTCAGGCACCCAATATTTCATCGGGCAGTTTGACGGTTCTACTTTCACTTCCGAGAATCCGCCCGAGACCATTTTATGGATGGATTATGGTTCAGACTTCTATGCGCCGCAATCTTGGAATGAGGAGCCGTATGACCGCCGCGTGATGCTGGGCTGGATGAACAACTGGCGTTACGCGAACATGATCCCTGCCGAAGCCTGGCGCGGCATGTTCAGCCTGCCGCGCGAATTGACCCTTGTCGTAACAGAGCAGGGCATCCACCTGGCCCAGCAGCCAGTTCGTGAGATCGAGGCCCGTCGTGGCGAACATCTCCACTGGCGGGACCAGGCAATCGGTCCCGGCGAAAATCTATTGACGGGGATGCACGGCGATTGTCTGGAAATCCTCGCCGACCTGTCGCCTGATTCGTCGGTCACGCGCTTCGGTTTCCGCGTGCGGGTCGGCGCGGATGAAGCCACCGTCATCGTGTGTGACATGGCGGCGTGCACTCTCAGCGTGGACCGTACTCATTCGGGACAGGTGAGTTTTGCCGATGAGTTTGCCGCGGTCCATTCTGCGCCATTGCCAATGGATGAGGCGGAGGCGAACCTGCGCATCCTCCTCGATAGTTCATCTGTGGAGGTGTTTGCGGGTCACGGCCGCGTGACGTTGACCGAGGGCATCTTCCCCGCTCCCGAAAGTCAGAGCCTGGACCTGTTTGTCGAAGGCGGTTCGTTGCACATTCGCCAGCTTGAGTTGTACTCCCTCAGCTGAGTTTCTTCTTTCCTGGTATTTTATGGAACCTACCCCACTCCAACCTCGCGAGTTATCACGAACGTTGTCGCGCCTGCTGCCGCGCGTCGAAGCTGCACTGTCGGCTGAGATCGCCGCCGATCCGCCCGGCTGGGAACAATTCCAGCAGCGGTTGCAGGCACATTTCCCGGCGTTATTCCGCCTATACCTGGAGTTGTATGGCGGTCGCTACGATTTCTTTTATCACCTCGAGGATTTGTTTCTGCGGTTGGCGCGGACCTGGTTGAGTCGCCCCGCCGACCTGCGGGAATTGGACTCGGCCCGGGAACGGATCCCGCTCTGGTTCCAGTCGAATCAGATGTTGGGCGGTGTGATCTACGTGGACCTGTTTGCAGGCGACCTGGAAGGGGTGCGCTCCAAAATCCCTTACTTCAAGGAATTGGGCCTGACCTATCTGCACCTGATGCCGCTCTTCAAGGCCCCCGAGGGCGAGAATGACGGCGGTTATGCGGTGAGCAGTTACCGCGTCGTGGATGAACGCCTCGGCACGATGGAGCAACTGTCCTCACTGGCGCGTGATCTGCGCTCGGTGGGCATCAGCTTGGTGGTGGACCTGGTCTTCAATCACACCTCCGACGAGCATATCTGGGCGCAGAAGGCCCGCACAGGCGAGGATGACTTCCGCGAGATGTATCGCATCTATCCCGACCGTGACATGCCCGATGCATACGAACGTACCTTGCGCGAGATCTTCCCCGACGAGCACCCAGGATCCTTCTCGCGGCTGCCCGATGGCAGCTGGGTGTGGACCACCTTCCACAGCTACCAGTGGGACTTGAATTACGCCAACCCGTCGGTCTTCAACCGCATGGCCGACGAGATGTTGTTCCTGGCCAATCAAGGCGTGGAAGTCATCCGCCTGGACGCGGTGGCTTTCATCTGGAAACAATTGGGGACGAATTGCGAAAACCTGCCTGAGGCGCACAAGTTGATTCAGGCTTTCAATGCGGTGGCGCGCATTTCGGCTCCCGCACTGTTGTTCAAGTCCGAGGCCATCGTCCATCCCGACGAGGTGGCCCGCTACATCGACCCGGCCGAGTGCCAGCTTTCGTACAATCCATTGCTCATGGCGTTGTTGTGGAATTCGCTGGCCACCCGCAAGGTGCGGCTGCTCTCGCAGGCTCTGGCGACCCGCTTCAAGATCCACCCGGAGACGGCTTGGGTCAACTATGTGCGCTGTCACGACGATATCGGTTGGACCTTCTCGGATGAAGATGCCGCGCATCTGGGCGTCAACGGCGGTGACCATCGTCGTTTTCTCAACGAGTTCTATCGCGGGCGTTTCCCCGGCAGCTTTGCGCGTGGCCTGCCCTTTCAGGAGAATCCCAAGACGGGCGATTGCCGCATCAGCGGGTCGTGCGCCTCATTGGCCGGGCTGGAGAAGGCGCTCTACGAGGAAGGTCCCGCCGAAGTGGAACTGGCTATTCGCCGCATCCTGCTCATCCACGGTGTGATCCTGCTGGTGGGAGGAATCCCTCTGTTGTATCTCGGCGACGAGATCGCCACACTGAACGATTACGGCTTCCGTGACAATCCCTCCCACGCGCGCGACAGCCGTTGGGTCCATCGTCCGCAGGCAGACTGGGGGCGCTATGAAAAACGCAACGACCCGCAAACCGTGGAGGGCCGCGTGTACCGCAATCTACAGGCGTTGATCCGCTTGCGCAAGGGTCACGATGCTTTCTCGGGCGGCAGGTTGGAAATTATCGAGACCGAGAATCAGCACGTGCTTGGGTTCGAGCGTGTGCATGATGGCGACCGCGCCGTGGTCTTCGCCAACTTTTCCGAGCATGAACAGGTTATCCCTGCCCGCATCCTGCAACAATACCATTGCCAGGCTGCGCAGGTGGCCTATGGCATCAGCCAGCCCATTCTGCAGCAGGACCTGATCCTCGCGCCGTTGGAGTTGATGGTCTTTTCCATTGCATGACCTGGCCAGATGGGCAGGTCGTTTTTCCACCCAAGGTCTGACCATTAATCCTCCCTGCGGCTGAGCCGCAAAACAGGCAAGCCTCCTATACTTCGGGGCGTTCAAGGAGACTTGCCATGACCCTTTTCATCATCCTGCTCACCCTCTTTTTCATCCTCGGCGGTATCGGTCCGCTGCTGGTGACTGACAACTTGCGGGACGAACTGGTTGTGGGGCATTAATCCATGTTCCTGCGCCAGGTCAACATCGAACTCCGCAAGACGGTCAAACACCCCGCGCTGTGGGCAGGGCTGGCCGCGCTCACGCTGCTGCTGGCTCTGTTCGTCTTCGTCCATCACTCGCAGATCAAGTACGGATTCATTCCAATCGAAGGCGGCCTCGAAAGCGACCTGCTCAATGGGCTGGCCCTTTACAACTGGATCAGCGGACTCATCTACGCCGTGACAGCCTCCGTCATCGCGGCCTACGACTACCCCGAGCGGACTCTGCAACTCTGGCTGACCCGCGGCCTGCCTCGCCCCATCCTGTTCCTCGCGCGGCTGACGGTTATCCTGCTCTTCGGCGCATTGATGATCGCATTCACCCTGCTGACTACGCTGGGGCTGGCCGCCCTCTCACGGACGCTGTTCTTCGGCGGCGTGGACGTGGCGCACCTCAAAGTGGCTGCCTTGCTGCCAGCCTTCCTGCGCACTTGGTGGAGCGCACTGCCCTACCTCGCGTTGACCGTGTTGCTGGCCGTGCTCAGCCGCTCACCACTCTTCGCCGCGGGCGCCATAATCTTCTACGCGGACATTCTCGAGCGGCTGGCCCTGCTGCTCAGTGACCGCTATCCCGCTTTGATCCGTTTCCTGCCTGGGCAACTGGCTCTGATCTTGCAAGCCCAAAACTTCACGCTCGACCGCGCTGCCACGCAACCCACCCTCGATCCGCATTGGATGAGTGAGCCGCAGGCCATCCTGTCCATCGGTGTTATTTTCCTCGTCACATGTGGAGTTACCTTCCTCATCTTCTCCCGCCAGGATCTGGGCGGATAAAGGAAATCCAATGACCAACATCATCCTCGAAACCAAAGACCTGACCAAAACCTTCGGCGCGCACAAAGCCGTGGACGAGGTCAACATCACGGCCTACGAAGGCGAAGTGTTCGGCTTCCTCGGCCCGAACGGCGCAGGCAAGACCACCACGCTCGGCATGACGCTCGGGCTCGTCCACGCAACCAGCGGCGAAGTCTGCGTGATGGGCGAGCGCGTCACGCCCAACCGCGTCCATGCGTTGCGCCAGGTCGGCGCCTTGCTGGGAGCGCCTGCCTTCGTACCCTACCTCTCCGCCTGGGACAACCTTGACTTGCTGGCGCGCCTCTCTCCCAACGTGGACAAAAAGCGCATTGGCGAAGTGCTCGAACTGGTCGGCATGAGCGACGCGGCCCGCCGCAAGGTTGGCAAGTTCTCGACGGGCATGAAGCAGCGCATTGGCATTGCGATGGCGCTTCTTCATCGTCCACGCTTCGTGATCCTCGACGAGCCGACCAACGGCCTCGACCCTGCGGGCATGCGCGAGATCCGTCAACTGTTGCGCACATTGGCGAAGAACGGCACGAGCGTGCTGCTCTCCAGCCATCTGCTCAACGAAGTGCAGCAGGTCTGCGACCGTATTGCCGTGCTGAACCGTGGACGCGTGGTGGCGCAGGGCCGCGTGGAAGATCTGCTCAACGCGCAGAAGCCGTCCGTGCGGCTGACGGTCGGGGATGTCAGTGCAGCCGTCCGCGCATTGGAGTTGCTCTCAGGTGTGGAAAACGTCCAGGCCAGTGGTGACACGTTGTTCGTCATGGGCGTCACCAGTCAGGTACTGATGAATCATCTGCTCCAGAATCACATCATCCCCACTGAGATCAGCGCCCAGAAGAATGACCTCGAGTCGCTGTTCATGGATGTGACTTCAGACGATGGACGATGACCGTGGACCATCCACTTTCCACTCTCTACTTTCCGCGAAAGGATTTTATGTTCCTGAAACTTCTCTCCATCGAATGGACCCGCTTGTGGCGGCGCGCGTTGCCATGGGTCACGCTGGTCATCGTCGCGTTGTACATCGGCTTGAGCCTGTCCAACTTTTACACGACCAACCAACCCGAACTGCTGAACGGCTCGCTCAAGATGCCAGGCGTCTCCTTCGACCTGGCCAACTCGCTCGACCAGTTGCTGATCGCCATCCCGTTCCTGGTCATCATCGCAGGCAACATGATGGGCAACGACTACACCCAGCGCACCAACCAGCACTGGCTGATGCGCGCCCCGCGACCTTCGAGCCTGCTGGCCAAATTCACTTTGCTGACCCTGCTAACGCTGACCATCCAATTTCTTACGTTGGGGATCGGCTGGGCCGTCGGCTTCTATTACAAGTCCTTTGTCTATCACGTTCCCGATGTGCTCAACGTCAACTGGACCGCCGCGCTGGTCGCACCCTTCTACATGACCCTCGTCAACCTGCCCTACATCGCCCTCACCCTTGCGCTGACGGTTGGCCTGCGCTCGACCTTCGTCAGCATCATCGTGGGGCTGGGGTATACTCAATTCCTCGAATTCATCTTCGCGGGACTCTTCCACGGCGCGCCCTGGACGAAGTGGCTGTTCACCAATCTGCACTTCAGCACCAGCTTCCTGTTGAACGGCATCGGGGATCGGGTTCCTGAGTTGCCATCAAATATCCTCGCCCCCATGCCTGCCCTCGTGGCTGCTGCCTCTTACACGCTGATTCTGCTTACCCTCGCCGTCTGGCTGTATCGCCGCCAGGACGTGGGTGGATAATAGGGAAACATCATGTTCAAATTCTTCCAACGCCTTCAATGGAAATTAACCCTGTCCTACGCCGTGGTCACGGTCGGGACCGTCATCGTGCTGGCCGCTTTACTTGTGGGGCTGGCCATCTATTCTGAAAGCCAGGCCAACACGTTGGTCTTCAGCAGCTTCTACTGGTCGAAGACCGCCTTCCAGGATAACGTCCCGTACCTGATCGAGAGACCTGCCGAATTGCAAAAGTGGCTTGCGCGTATCCAGAAGGACGGTTTCGCGTGGACCGACTTCCAATCTTATGTTGTGCGGGAATCGCTGGATTATGCCAACACGATGGTGAAGGGTTCGCCCATTTATGTGCTCGACCCCGACCTGAACCTGATCGCCGCCGTCCCGCTGGACGACTCCGACGCGGTCGGCAAACCGTTCAACGCGCGCCGCCCGACCGGCCTTGGCCTCGAGTCGATCCTCGAAGCGGCCCAGATCGGCGACAAGAACTACACAGCGCAAAGCTACACCATGCCCGATGGCACGTACGTCGTCGCCTTTCCCCTGCGCAAAACGGAAGATGCACCCGTGGTGGCCATCGTGGTGTACACGCTCAAGCCGATGCGCTTCAGTCCTCCCATCAACCTCTCGACCTACACCACGTTCTTTATCATCATCACCTTCATCATGCTGCTGGTGACTCTGCCCGTCGGTTCGATCTTCGGCTGGATCGCCTCACGCGGACTGCGCAAGCGCCTTGGCAACCTGTCCATGGCGGCCAGCGCCTGGAGCAAAGGCGACTTCACCGCCGCGCCGCGCGACGCCTCCGCCGACGAGATCGGCGAGTTGACCCGCAACCTGAACAACATGGCCGAGCAGCTTCAAACCCTGTTGCACGCCCGCGATGAACTGGCCCGCGTCGAGGAACGCAACCGTCTGGCGCGCGACCTGCACGACACGGTCAAGCAGCAGACCTATGCCGCACGCATGCAGCTTTCTGCTGCGAAGAACCTGCTCGAGTCTGACCCGAAGATGTCGGCCGAGCACCTTGAAGCCGCGTTGCAGCTCAACCGCGAAACCCAGCAGGAACTCAAGCTCATCATTGACGAGCTGCGTCCCGCCGCGCTGGAAGGCAAGGGACTGGCCCAGGCACTGCGCGAATATGCCGCGCGCTGGCAGGAGCACACGGGTATTCAGGTCACGACCACTGTCAGCGGCGAGCGTTCCCTGCCGCTGGAAGTGGAACAGGCACTCTACCGCGTCTTGCAGGAATCGCTCGCGAACATCGCCCGCCACGCCGAAGCGGACTCGGTCGGACTCAGCCTCAGCATGGCTCCCGAACGAGTGACTCTGGTCATCGCTGACAACGGCCGCGGCTTCGACCCGAACTCGGTCTCGTCTCACTCGCTGGGATTGGCAGGCATGAAGCAGCGCCTGACCGAAGTCGGTGGGACGCTCAAGGTCGAGTCCACCCTGGCGGTCGGCACGACGATCACAGCCGAAGTACAATTAACCACAAAGGGCACAAAGTAACACAAAGGAAAGAATTCCCCTTTGTGCCCTTCGTGTCCTTTGTGTTAAAAGGTTTAAAAATGCCAATCAAAGTCCTTCTCGTGGACGACCACAAAATTGTCCGTCAGGGTGTGCGCGCCTATCTGCACACGCTCGCAGACATTCAAGTCATCGCCGAAGCGGAATCAGGCGCGGCGGCGGTCAGCGCCGTTGAGCAGCACCAGCCTGACGTGGTGTTGATGGACCTCGAAATGCCAGGCGAGTTGGACGGCATCGCCGCCACGCGTCAGATCCGCAAGCTGCGGCCTGAGACGCAGGTCATCGTGGTGACGTCGCACCACCAGGACGAGTACATCTTCCCTGCCGTGCGCGCGGGCGCCATCTCGTATCTGCTCAAGGATGTCGAACCCGACGAGCTGGCCGCCGCCATCCGCAAGGCTGCCCACGGCGAGGCCGTGCTCGACTCGCGCGTGGCCTCGCGTATCGTGCAGGAACTCCAGGGTCTGCGCAAGGACGACGTCAATCCGTTCACCGAACTCTCCGAGCGCGAATTTGACGTGCTGCGCCTGATCGCGGCGGGCAAGTCCAACGCCGAGATCGCCGAGACGCTGGTCATCGGCGAAAGCACGGTCAAGACCCACATTGGCAACATCCTCAAGAAACTGCATCTCGAAGACCGTACCCAGGCTGCTGTCTACGCCTGGCAGGAAGGCATCGTGCGCAGGAAGACAGAGTAGGAAAATAAAAAAAGAGGAGCCGAGCACCCGACTCCTCTTTTTATCTTAACTGGTTGTTACTGGCTCACGCTCACAATTCCCCCGAACGCATTCAGCTTGAGCGTCCACTCGCTGCCAGGCGCGAACTGGCTGAACTCGTCCGCGCTGCCTGGGTTATAGGTCAGCGTGCCTTTGCTGCTGTCAAAGGTGACCGTGAAGGATTCAGAAGGCGAGCCCAGCCGTTGTCCATTGCTTATGGTGGGGGAGGCATATTGCGGGAACAGGTCGTAGCCCTCCAGTGGGTAGGTCTGGATCGTCTTCCACTCCAGCATTGTGTAGGAGCAATAGTCGGTGCTCTCGTCGTGGCAGACTTCCTCCACCTTGGCGTAGCCGTTGCCCTGGTCGATGGTCTTCTGCTCGCAGACCGACTTCGTCTCGGTGTGACAGGACACGTCGTACGCGTCACCGGGTGGATTGCCCGCCTTATCGTTGTAACGGACCTCCTGCTGAGCCAGCACGGGGACGGAGGTCTGCCAGTACACGTCGGTGACGGTGGCCTGCACCGAGGAGGACGGCGCGAGGAATGCCCATAGCCCCGCCACGCAGCAGATCATCAACAAAAAGGTAATGCCGCCGATCAGCAGCCAGTTGGGTTTCTTTGCGGGTTTGGCGGAGCTCGCGGGCGCAGCGGGAGCAGCGCTTCCACCCATCGGCGCGGCAAAGCTGACAGGTGCCGCGGCCGTTGGCAGGGGCGATCCGCATTTCTCGCACATGGTGCGCGTGGACGGATTCTCTGCGCCGCAGTTGGTGCAGGTCACAGCCGTGACTTTGGCCGCCGCGGCCATTTCCTGACCTGCCGCGCGTGCCTTGCCTTCCTTCAGGTTCGCGCCACATTGTGAACAGGTGATGGCATCCGCGGGGTTGCGCGTACCGCAGAACCCGCAGTGGATGTCGGGGCCGAGGGCCGCGCCTTTGGCGTCCGCCGTGGCGATCAGCTTCTCGTCAGCGGCACGCTCGAATTTGACATTCTCAGGCTGCGGCGCGCCACAGTTCGCGCAGGTCTTGTCCCTGCCGCGGTTGCGCGAGTTGCAGTTCGGGCAGGTCCATTCCAGTTCGACGTATCCAAGGGTTTGTTTTCGGGCCATAAAAATCTCCGCTTCAATGATAAATCAGCACGTCAAAAAATCAATAGTGCTTTCGTTGGCAATACCTCGCGACTCTAAAATCCATGCCATCGGCGGATCTCCGCCAGCCTGGACGTGATCTCGGGTTCCTTGTGCGGGGACGCATCCCCCACGTCCAACGCGGACCCGGGGTTGGTCAACGCGCGAAAGACCGCTTCGACGCCGTTGGCCACGTTGTGCGGGTCATAGCCGCCTTCGAGCACGAAGACGACCTTGCCGCCGCAGAACTCCCCCGCCAATTCGACCAGCCGCTTCGAGAGGTGGAAGAAGCCCGCCGCGGAGAGTCCCAGCGAGGTGAGCGGATCGTTCCAGTGCGCGTCGAAGCCCGCCGAGACGAACAGCATCTGCGGGCGCACGGCCTCAAAGGTTGGGCGGATGATCTCTTCGGCGATCTGTGCGAAACAGGCATCGCCCGCATAGGCAGGCAGCGGCACGTTGACGATGCGCTTCTTTGCATGTGGTGCATCGAGTGCCGTACCCGTGCCTGGATAGATTCCCCATTGATGCGTGGAGACAAATCCCACACGCTCGTCGTGGAGGAAGGCTGCCTGCGTGCCGTTGCCGTGATGCGCGTCGTAGTCCACGATCAGCACGCGCTCGAGTCCATCGGAGAGAGCCTGACGCGCGGCAATGGCAATATTGTTGAAGAGGCAGAAGCCCATCGCGCGGTCTGGTTCGGCGTGATGCCCGGGCGGACGAACGATGGCGAAGGCGTTCTGCGCTTCGCCCGTCTGCACGGCGCGCGTGCAAGCCAGCGTCCCGCCGACGGCCAACAGCGCATCTTGGTAGGAGGTCGGGGTGACGAAGGTCGGGGCGTGGTCGATGACGGCAGGTGCCTGGGCGCGGCAGACGTCATCGATGGCGGCGACCAGCCTCGGGTCATGGACCAGGGCGACCTGTTCGGGTGTGGCGGCTATCGTGGAAATCCGCTCGGCATGGATGGAATCCAGCCGCGGGATCAGGATATCCAGCCGTGCAGGCCGCTCGGGATGGTCTGGATAGATGTGTTCGGTCGAGGGAACAAGGGAGTAGACCGTGGTCATGCTTGCATTATAAAGGACACCGCCGCCCTTCAGCATGGGGGGGGCATGCTGACAGAGCGGCGGGCTGACACCCAATACCAGTAAAGGGGAGGGCAGGTGTCTATCCTTGTTATACACCCATGTCTAGTTGAATTGATTAAATTCAGATTAGAATTGTCCGAATTTTATCCCCCGTACTTTTGTCAGGCTTTCAGCGATCTTTTTTATCGAACAGCCGCAGCCATTCCTCCAGTTCGCGCTCGCTCATGGACTTGTCTTTGCCCGAAGGTGGAGGGCCTTCACGAAGAGTTTCGACGACGGTGCGTGCGAACTCATCTGACGAGATGCTCTTGGCGCCCGCTGTGCGCGCTTCGTTCTGCACGCGATGGTCCGACGAGACGACGGTCCAGTTCCTGGCACTGCGCCCAAGCTTCTTCAGCCGTAGGCGGATGGCCTCGTCGGCGATGAGCGGCTTGCGGACAAAGTGCGCTGTGACCAGGCCGCTGCGACGGGTCTCGGGGTAACCCTGTGGCGCGTTGTCGAAGTAGACTTCGACCTGTCCGCGGCGGGAGATGCGGCAGAATTCGTTGAGCTGTTCGAGCAGGGTCAGCTCGTCGTCGAAGTCTGTCAGGCGCAGACCCAGCTTGGGGATGAGGTTGTGACCGTCGATCAGATAGGGCATCGGAAATTCCCGATGAGAGGGACGAGAAGCCTCGTCCCTCTCATTATGGTTTACTGATTCAGGTCGATATCCTGACTGCCGTAGGTGCCCTTCAGGCTGTAGGTGCCTGCATTGTCGTCGCGGACGTAGGTCAGGGTTCCCGATTGGGTCCCCGTGACCTGCATCTCCAGCGTGAACAGGCCTGCATCGTAATCGTAGCTGCCTGTGCCTGTCATGGTGAAGCCTTGCAACAGGGAGCAATTGTCGAATTTCAGATCTTCGCCCGCATCGCTGGGGCCAAAGGTGAAGGTGCCGCCATAGCGGCAGCCGAAGGATTCTTCCTCGGTGAAGGAACTGTCGCGATACTCAGGCGTATAGGTGATCTCGTCATCGATGGCGATCAGCAGACTGAGCGGATCTTCGTACTCGCTGGTATTTTGGGCGAGGATCGGGACATACGGCATGATGACAGGATCCTCCCACTGGCAGACGGTCTCGCGCTGGGCGGGCGGATTCCCGTTGACCAGGAAGTCGGTCACCAGGTCGTCAGGGCAGGATTCGCCCCAACCGTAGATCGAGTGCACGCCGCCTTCGACGTAGATGTGATAACCGTCGGCCAGATTCTGGTAAACGGTCTTGCCCTCGTCGAAGGGGGTGGCAGGGTCAAGCGTGGCGTTCAGCACCAGCGTGGTCACGCCTTCGGCGCGCAGCGGAGCGGCCGTCACGGGTGTGGCGGGGTTGCTCGGCCACAAAGCGCACATCACACCCGTGTAGACGGAGCCATCCATTCGCGGAACGGTTCCGTTGGAGGACTGCCCATCCTGAATGGTCTTCTGGATGCGCTCGTCGGGTGTGCCGCTGAAGTAGGTGTTGTCGGTGCAGTGGATACTGTCGAACATGGTGTCTGAGAAGGTTGGGTCGCCGAGGTATTTGCCCGTGGCGGGGTCGAGGCTGGCGGCCGAGTTCAGCAGGCGCGCCATCGGGACGATGTCACCGCGGTTGGCATAAGCCAGCGCGCGCAGCAGCATCATACGGTCACTGCGGGAATAGAGTTGATACGAGGCGGCGTATTCCAACTGATTGAAGGTGAAGGTGCGGTTGATCGACTGTCCCGAGGGCAACGGGAAACTATAGCGCACCGAAGTATCCGAAACGGTCTTGGCGAGTTTGTCGTACGCGGCGACGGCGTCCCCGCCCAGGTCGGCGGCGCAGGCGGGATCATCGTTACAAGCCTGGAGCGCGGCGACCAGCACCGTGTCGAAGCCTTTTTCCTGCGAGTGGGCGCTGGCCTCCCCCGGGAGGGTCAGGTCGATGGTGCCGTCGAGGATCAGGCCCATCAGGTGATCGGGGTGGGTGGCGGCGTAGGTCTGGGCCACGGCCGTCCCGTAGCTGACGCCGTACAGCATGAACTTGTCATCGCCAATGACCTGGCGGAAGGTTTCGAGGTCTTCGGCGACCTGATTCGTGCCATAGAAGGCCAGCTTGGCGGGGTCGATGCCGATCTCGGTCACGCAGTCATTGACGAAGGTGCGGGTGTCGGCGATCAAGGCCTGCTGTTCCGCAGGCGTGTCGTAGCCTTCGAGACCAGCCGTGTCATCATAGTTGAGATAGCCGAGGAAATTCTTGGCGTACGCGTTGGGACAGGCCAGCTCGCCCGAGAGGCCGAGTCCGCGCTGGTCGAAGTAGACCACATCGTAATGCTCGGTGATCGAATCGTCGAACCAACTGACGGTGGCCGTGCTGACGCCTTCGCCGCCGGGTCCACCCGGGAAGGCCTGGACGTACATCCCGTAGCGTTCCCCGCTGGCGGGCAACACCGCGAACACCACATCGAGGGTCTCGGTGTTGGCCGCGTCGAAATGATTCAACGGGACCTGGACGGTGACGCAGGTAAAGTCAGGGCTTTCCTCGCAGGGCTGTCCGCCCAACTTTTCCAGCACGGGGCGGATGTCGCGCAGGACGGGCAAGGTGCGGGCGGGAGCATTGGCGGGCGCCTCGCTCGTGGAAGGTTCCTGGGGGGCATCGGTGACCGGCGTGACCAGTCGGTCCGCAAAGGAACAGGCCATCATGGCCAGGCTGAGGCTGACCAGAGCGGGCAGGATCTTTTTGTAAAACATACTCTCTCCTGTGGGTTGAAACGATGACAGGCATTGTACGCGTCCGACTCCCGCTTGGCAAGCGCGAAAAAACAAAAATCCCCCGAAGGATGGACTTCGGGGGAGGAGATGTTCAGGACTACGCCGCGGCGACAGCCTTGGTGGTGATGTCGAATTGGGGCGGGTTCTCGAGGTGCTTCTTGACCGCGCACAACTGCGCCGACTTGATCAGCGCATCGTAATACTTGGCGGGGAAATCGGGCGGGACCTGGATCTCGAGATCGATCTTGTCCACCATGCCGCTGAAGGGATTGCTGTGGATGCGCTGCACGATGCGGATGCCCTCGGTGGGAAGTCCGCGCTGGCGGCAGAAGCCGAGTACATAAATGCCCGCGCAGGTGCCGATCGAGGACAGGAACACGGCAAAAGGCGTTGGGGCAGAAGCGGCGGGCGGCTGATCCGTCGCAACGGTAAAGGGGCCAAAGTGGGCGTCCACGCGCGAGCCGCCGGGGAAGTCGATCAACATTTCCATAAGAATTTCTCCTTGAACAGGGTGATTGTTTTATTGGTTACGAATTGTTGGATGCAAAGTGAACGAAAAAGTTGCAACTCTTGTGCTGAGATTACCAGCGATTTCGAATTCCCCCTTGACGCTCCGAATTCACTGTGATATAAACCGCCGCTAACAACCTAATAGACGCTCTTATCCAGAGAGGCGGAGGGACCGGCCCTGCGAAGCCTCGGCAACCAGACCAAAAGTCAAGGTGCCAAATCCGGCAAATAAGGACAGCCATGTGCTGTTCGTTATCTGGAAGATGAGAGGATGGTTCACGCGCGTAGCCTCTTCTTAGCTTACCAGAAGAGGTTTTTATTTTTCCTCTTCTGGATAAGGGTGGAATCCAACCTTAAGAGGAGCCTATCATGTCCACACGCAAGTTCGGTTTCGCCACCCAGCAACTGCATGCCGGTTACTCGCCCGACCCCACCACGGGCAGCCGCGCCGTTCCGCTGTATCAGACCACCAGTTACCAGTTCAAGAATACAGAGCACGCCGCCAACCTGTTCGCGCTGAAGGAGTTGGGCAATATCTATACCCGCTTGATGAATCCCACCACCGATGTACTCGAGCAGCGCATTGCCGCGTTGGAAGGCGGCGTGGGCGCCGTGGCGTCCAGCTCGGGACACGCCGCGCAGGCGCAGGCCATCTTCACCCTGTGCGAAGCGGGCGATCACATCGTTTCCAGCAGCCGCCTCTACGGCGGGACCTACAACCAGTTCGCTTATACCCTGCCCAAACTCGGCATCGAAGTAACCTTCGTGGACCCGAGCGATCCAAAGAATTTCGAGGCTGCCATTCGCCCGAACACCAAGATCCTCTACGGCGAGACGCTCGGCAACCCCGACATCACAGTTTTCCCCATCGAGGAAGTGGCTGAGATCGCGAAGAAGCACAACATCGTGCTTTTCATCGACAACACTTTTGCCACGCCCTATCTCTTCCGCCCGTTCGAGTGGGGCGCGAACGTGGTCACGCACAGCACCACCAAGTTCATCGGCGGACATGGCACCAGCATCGGCGGCATCATTGTCGACGGCGGCAACTTCGACTGGACCAGCGGCAAGTTCCCGAACTTCACCACGCCCGACCCTTCGTACCACGGCCTGGTCTACGCGGACCTGCTCGGGGCAGGACTGCCGCCCTTCGCCATCAAGGCGCGCGTCCACGTGCTGCGCGACATCGGCGCCTGCCAGTCACCGTTCAACAGCTGGCAGACTCTCCAGGGTGTGGAAACGCTCTCCATCCGCATGGAACGTCACGTGCAGAACGCGCAGGCGGTGGCCGAATTCTTGGAGAAGCATCCCAAGGTCAAGTGGGTCAAGTATCCCGGTTTGAAGAGTCATCCTGATCATGCGCGCGCCAGGAAATATCTGCCCAAGGGCGCAGGCGCCATCCTCGGGTTCGGGATCCAGGGTGGGGTCGAGGCGGGGAAGAAGTTCATCGAAAGCCTGCAACTCTTCAGTCACCTGGCCAACGTCGGTGACGCAAAGTCGCTGGCCATCCATCCCGCCACCACCACGCACAGCCAGCTCAACGAGGAACAACAAGTCTCGGCCGGCGTCAGCCCAGACTTCATCCGCTTGAGCATCGGCCTTGAGGATATCGATGACATCCTGTGGGACCTCGATCAGGCCCTGAACGCGTAATGAATTTGTAGGGGCGACCCGTCGGGTCGCCCCTACCGGAGAAACCATGCCCGTAAAAATCCCTGCCACTCTGCCCGCACGCACCACCCTCGAAAGCGAGAATGTCTTCGTCATGGGCGAGGAACGCGCCGACCATCAGGATATCCGCGCCCTGCGCGTGGCCATCCTCAACCTGATGCCGACCAAGGTCGCCACCGAAACACAGCTCCTGCGCCTGCTTGGGAATTCCTCATTGCAGGTGGATGTGACCCTGCTCCACACCGCCACCCATGAATCGCAAAATGTGGATGCCGAACACCTGCTCAATCATTATTCCACCTTTGAAGATGTGAAGAATGAAAAGTTCGATGGCCTGATCATCACCGGGGCGCCCGTCGAGCAGATGGAATTCGAGGAAGTCGATTACTGGCCCGAGTTGACCCAAATCCTCGACTGGGCCGAGACCAACGTCCTGTCCAATTTCTACATCTGCTGGGGAGCACAGGCCGCGCTCCATCATCGCTACGGCATCCCAAAATACGGATTGCCGCGCAAGATGTTCGGCGTCTTCGAACACCGCGTCCTCGCACCGACCGAGCGCCTGCTACGCGGATTCGACGATGTGTTCCTCGCTCCGCACTCGCGCCACACCGAGGTCCGCCGCGCCGATATCGAGCAGATTCCCGAAATCAATATCCTGGCCGAGTCGGATGAGGCAGGTGTGTACATCGTTGGCTCGCGTGATGGACGTCACATCTTCGTCACCGGCCACTCCGAGTATGATCCGCTCACGCTCAAAGCCGAATACGACCGCGACGTGAACAAGGGTCTGCCCATTCACATCCCGAAAAACTACTACCCCAACGACGACCCGACCCAAACGCCTAACGTGCGCTGGCGCGGACATGCCAACTTGTTATACACCAACTGGCTCAACTATTGCGTATATCAGGTGACACCGTATGACCCGCGCGAGATTCCCCAGGGCGGCACCCGTTCCGATTTCTAAGCGAGGTCTCAAGGTTATCAGTTACAATTTGTTCATTCCGAATCCAAAGGAGAAGGATATGGCTGACAAAAAAAATGACCTGATGCTGGCCCCCAAGAGCGGCGTGATCCACGACCTGGTGGTGCGTCTTAAATTGATCCTGGGGCTGATGGGTGACAACCGTGTCAACTTCTTACTCAAGGCGCTGCCCGTGGCCTCGCTGGCCTACCTCTTCTGGCCCGTGGATTTGATCTCCGTCATCCCGGGCCTGAGCGCGCTGGACGATGTGGCCATCGTGTCGCTGGGTGCCTACCTGTTCGTGGAACTCTGTCCGCCCGCGGTGGTGCAGGAGCACATGAAGCGATTGTTGACTGAGGCAAACCCCGCCGCCTCCACCGATATTGTGGATGCCGACGTGACCGAAATCAAAGATGACAAGCCCCAATAATATGCGGCGGCTTTTCTGGATCCTGGCGGCTGCTGCGCTATTCCTTTCTGCCTGCGCTCCTGCCGCTACCCCGCCCCCCACATCGACGCCTTCGCCTGTTCCCGCCACCCTGACCTTCACCCCGCTCCCGACGGATACCGCGATCCCGCCCGTTGAGACGGCCACCGCCACCCCCATCCCCGCCGACGCAACGGCCTTCCCTGCCGTGGATGGTTTCCAGTGGGTGCCCGCTGCATCGGGCTTTTTACGCCCCGTGGACATCCAGAATGCGGGCGACGGTTCAGGTCGACTGTTCGTGGTGGAGCAGGCGGGCCGCATCCTCATCGTCAAGGATGGACGCGTCTCGCCGACACCCTTCCTGAACATCATCGACGAGGTTGGTAGTTCGGGCAACGAGCAGGGACTCCTCGGCCTGGCTTTTCATCCGCGCTACGCGGAGAACGGCCTGTTCTTTATCAACTACACCGACCGTAGTGGGAACACGGTCGTTGCGCGCTTCAAGGTTTCGGCTGACCCTGACGTGGCTGACCCCGCCAGCGAGACGCGCCTGCTGTATGTGCAGCAACCCTTCGAGAATCACAATGGCGGCGGGTTGGCCTTTGGCCCCGACGGCTATCTTTATGCAGGCCTTGGGGATGGCGGTTCAGGCGGTGACCCGCTCGGCAACGGCCAGAACACGAGCGTCCTGCTGGGAAAAATCCTGCGCATCGACGTGAACTCCGGCGACCCCTACACCATCCCCGCCGATAATCCCTTCGGCAGCGAGGTTTGGGCCTACGGTTTGCGCAATCCCTGGCGCTTTTCCTTCGACCGCTCCACCGGCGATTTGTGGATCGGTGACGTGGGCCAGGGCGATTGGGAAGAGATCGACTTCCTGCCGGCCGGTTTTCCCAGCGGCGCGAACTTCGGCTGGAATTATATGGAAGGCAACCATCCCTTCCAGGGTATGGCTCCCATGGGGGTGGTCTCGCCTGTGGCCGAATACGACCACACCGAAGGCCGCTGCTCTGTGACGGGCGGAACCGTCTATCGCGGGGCGGACCTGCCCGAATGGCGCGGAATCTACTTCTTCGGCGATTATTGTACGGGAACGGTCTGGGGGGTGATCCGCTCTGGGAGCGGCTGGCAGACCCAGGTCCTGTTCCAGACGGGGTTGAGAATCAGTTCCTTTGGTGTGGATGAGGCCGGGGAGTTGTACGTCGCCGATTTGCAGGGAACCATCCTGCGTTTGATGCGAAAATGACCGTGAGCGGAGGCGAAAGCCTCCGCTTTTTTTTATTGGGAGAGTCCTTACAAAATTATCAGGATAAATTGGGTTCAATCCGTCCTAAATGGGCCCTTTGTCACGCCAATTTGTGACGCCTGTCACTGGTGAGGTTGTCTGACCTATCGTAAACTAAGGGCGTACTTTGGAGGTGCCAGATGACGCTCAAAACTTGGCAGGTTGAAAAGATCCAGTATTGTGAGCACGTTGGTCATGAGATCGCGCTGGAAGCCGAAGTGGTTTATCCCGCCGAACATCTCCCCGAGCAGGCTCCGCGTGTGGTTGCCCATCGCTGTTCGAATGCCTTGGAATGCAATATGTTGGACAAGCCCGCCTGCGCTTATTGCGGCACCAATCCAAATCAAAACCCTGTGTAAAAGCGCGTTAATTCTCCTCCGAGTTACCGCTTAAAAACTCTCTCTCCTCCCTCTGAGTTGGTCAAAGGCTGCCCCGCGTGGAAACACGCGGGGTATGCCGTTAAATACGAAGGCCGCCGAGATTTTACTTGGCGGCCTTTATCTGTCGGGAAAATTCCTATCGCCAGTCGCCCAGCGTGTCTTCGAGGTTCTCGATGATGCGGACGTACTTCTCCGCGCCGTTTTGGAATTCGGCGCCGAACGGCAGGGCGTTGATCACGTCCGAGACCTTGTGTTCCTCGTCGATGGAGATGGTTTGTTCGAGCAGGGGGAAGATCAGACCTTTGAGCCGTTCCAGATGCTGACGGACGGTGCCCGTGTAGGTGCTGGTGGCCCAGCCGACCTCGGCGCGGGCATCCTCGTCACCCGACTCCCAATGTTTGGCGGCCTGGACCATCGTTGCGGCGGCCTCGCGGCTCTTCTGCTGGTCGGAGCGGATGGCATGGATGGGGCCCTCGTCGGGCGGGAAGCCGCCGTCGGTCAGGGTCTGGATCAGCACTTCCTCTTTTTTGTAGAAGTAGCTCTCGACATACCCCTGGTTGAACTCATCCGCCAATAGGAAAAAACTCGGGCGGGCATATTTGTTATTGGTCAGGATGGTGGACGCGGTTCCCAACACATTGAGAAAACGCAGGATGGTTTCCTGGTCGGTGCGGAGGTTTTTCTGAATGCGCATGTGTCGATCCCTGTTACTGGTGTCGGTCAGCGTGAGTATATCACGCCAGGGAGGGACGGCTGAGCCTGTCTTCGGCCATGCGGGCCAGCCGTTCGCGCAGGATCTTGGAGTTGTGGCGCACATCGGTGGGGAAGCGGCGCAGGAACAGGAAGGTGTGGATGTGCGCCGCCTGTGGATGGTCCTGCCCGAGGGCCGTCAACTCGCGGACGATCCTTTTGCGGTCCGTCTGACGGGCACGCGGCTCGAGTTCCACCCACAACACGGGCTCGCCATCCACGCCGACCAGCGCGGTGCGATAGACGGACGGGTGCAGGTTGAAGATGCCTTCGATCTGCTCGGTGAAGAAGGTGCCGTGCGGTGTCTCCACGCGATGCGACTTGCGTCCGCAATACCATAGTCTGCCACCTTCGTCGAAGTACCCCACATCGCCCATGCGGTGGACGATCTCGCCGCCGTCCGAAATCTTCGACAGGCGGTTGGCTTCATTACGGGCCACGTATTCCCTCGTCACCGACGCGCCCTTGACCGTGATCTCGCCGACCTGATTGGCGGGCAGCGCCAAGTCATCATTCCATCGCTGAATCGGTGACTCGCTAATTCCGATCACCCGCACCTCGGCCCCCTCCACGGGATGACCCAGGCAAATGCCCGCCCCCTGCGCGGACTTGGACCTGGTTCCGTTGAATAGGTCACGGCTTTCCACCACGGCGATGGGCAGTACTTCTGTCGCGCCGTATACGCCGAACAGGTCGGTCTCGTCGGTCAGCAATTGACGGAAGCGCTCCTGCAACGGGAGCGGGGCGGGCGCGCCCGCCGTGATGACGCGTTTCAGGCTGGGGAGTTTGATTCCGCGCGGGATGCCGTAACGGGCCAGACGGTCGAGCACGACGGGGGAGGCAAAGGTGTTGGTCACGCTGAAACGCTGGATCGCCGCCAGGGTCCGCGCAGGGTCGATGCGGCCCGGGACGGGGAAGCGGATGTCGGGGATGACCGAGGTCACGCCGAGCAGGGAATCGATCAGTGCGTAGAGCGGGAAGGCGGGCAGGTCGATCTCGTCCTGGGTCAGGCCGAAGGTGCAGACCAGCATCTCCAGTTGGGCACGGAAGTTGGCATGAGTGTATAGCGCGCCCTTGGGCAGGCCTGTGCTTCCGCTGGTGTAGATGATTGCGGCGGGAGAAGAGTCTGTGAGAAGTGGAAAGTGGAAAGTGGATGATTGAGAGGTGTGGAGAAGTTGAGAGATAGACAGGTTGTGGCGGATCGTGTCCTTGCCCCAGCCGAACAGGCGGCGCAGGGTATGGGTGAGGGAATTGCCGAGGAAGATCTCTGGCCTGGTCTCGTCGATGCACACGCCCACCTGTTTCAGGCCGATGGCGGGGTCCACGATGACGGGCACGATGCCCGTGCGCAATAGGGCGAAGGCCAGCGCAAAGAATTCCACGCTTGGCGGAGTCAGCAAAGCGGCGCGCATGCCGGGGCGCAATCCGTGTGAGAGTAGGGCGTTGGCGAGCCGCTGACTAACTTCGTGTAACCTACTAAAAGAGACTGCCTCCCAGCGCCCGGGTCGGGACGAGTAAATGTAGGCGGATTTCTCAGGCTGGAACGCGGCGAGTTCTTCGAGGCGGGTGGCGAGGTCCATGAAACGGAATCAGCCCAACAGGTCCTGATATTCTGGATGACGTTTGAGGTAACCGTCCACGAACCAGCACAGGGTCTGCACCTTAAGGCCATTGGTGCGGGCATATTCCAATCCTGCCTTCACCAGTTTCGATCCGATGCCCTGGCCCTCCAACGCAGGCGGCACGCCCGTGTGTAGGAAGAGGATGGTGCTTCCATCTTTGCGGTAATCGAGCACGGCGGTGTGAGAATCCACCACGATCTTGAAGCGGCGGGCTTCCGTGTCGTGAATGATCTGCGGATCCTGGGTTTGCATGGTTGTCCTCTCTGGTTGGGTGGGTTGGAATACTTGGACTTCCCGTGTTTGTTAAATTTTACCCGAATCAAAAGACAGGCCCGCAGGCCTGTCTGGTTTTACTCGACGGGATAAAAACACAAGCCTGCTGTGCCGGGCCCGGTGTGGACGGCCAGCGCGGGCGACAACTCGGCGAAGAAGGATTCGACCACCTCGACCTGCCCCTCCACCAGGCCACGAATTTTCTCGACTTCGTGCCTGGCCCCGGCATGGACATAGGCGATGCGTGTCTTGCCCTTGCCGACTGCCTCGCTCACCATGTCGGCCATCATCTGATAAGCCTGGCCGCGGCTGTGGGCGCGTCCCAGCGGGACGATCACCCCGTCGGCCATGCCAATCAGCGGCTTGATGTTGAGCAGGCTGCCGATCATTTGCTGGGCCCGGCCGATGCGGCCGCCGAGATACAGGTAGCGCAGCGTGTCGGCGGTCTGGATCATGCGCGTGAGGGGGATCATGCTCCTCACGCGGGTCACGATTTCGTCCAGGCGGGCGCCCGCCAGCGCGGAACGGGCCGCCTCGATCACCATCCAGCCCTGGCACAGCGACACATTGCGCGTGTCCACCACCTCGATGCGCACATCGGGGATTTTTTCTGCCATCATGGTCTTCGCCACGGTAGCGGCCTGGTACGCGCCGCTGCCCAGCGAGGTCATGTGGATGCTGACGATCTCCTTCGTGCCCTGGTCGGCCAGGTTTTGATACGCCTCAAAATAGTCTCCGGGCCCGGGGCTGGCGGTGGTCGGCAGGAAGCGGGCGGTTATCAGCCAGCGCAGGAACTCCTCGCGCTGGATCGTCACCAGGTCCCGCAGAACTTCTCCTCCGCGGTGGATGTAGTAGGCCACGGTCTGGATCCGCAAACTCTTCAGCATCTCCTCGGGGATGCTGGCGCAGGAATCGGTCAACACGGCGACGGGATTCATGGTTGCTCCTTGTTCGATTCTATTGTACACAAAATCGACCCGCCGGATGCAGTGGAATGCCCGAAAATGCCGCTTTTTAGGGCCCGACCATCCCCACAAATTATCATTGACCCGTCATTTGTTTGCTCTTACAATACCAAAGATGACTTTCATGTCGGTTTGTCGCTTTTTTGCGGGATTTTTCCGCCCCGACCATGACCCTCCGTGTGGGATTTATTGTTACGCCTGTTTTCGCTTTAGTCGTTTCCAAACCCACATTTGAATAACGGAGGATTTACCCATGCCCGCTCCCTTTGTTTCCAAGCGCGCTCCGATCTACGCCGACGTTCCCGATGAAAAGTGGAACGATTGGCGCTGGCAGCTGAGCCACCGCCTGAATACCGTCGAAGAGATCGAGAAGGTCATCCCGCTGACCGAGTCGGAGCGCAAGGCGCTCCAGACCCAGGGCCTGTTCCGCGTGGACGTGACGCCCTACTTCATCTCGTTGATCGACCCGGACGACCCGGATGACCCCACCCGCAAGCAGATCATCCCGCGCTCGGAGGAGATGAAGTCCTTCACCGCGATGATGGAAGATTCGCTGGCCGAGGACCGTCATTCGCCGGTCCCCGGCCTGGTCCACCGCTACCCGGACCGCGTGCTGATGCTGGTCACCACCCAATGCGCCTCCTACTGCCGTTACTGCACCCGCTCGCGTATCGTGGGCGACCCCGGCCAGACCTTCTCGCAGGCCGAGTTCGACATGCAGATCGAGTACCTCAAGCGCACCCCGCAGGTTCGCGACGTGCTGCTCTCGGGCGGCGACCCGCTCGTGCTGGCGCCCAAGATTCTCGAGCAGATCCTCAGCCGCCTGCGCGAGATCCCGCACATCGAGATCATCCGCATCGGGTCGCGCGTGCCGGTCTTCATGCCGATGCGCGTCACCCAGGAGCTGGTGGACATGCTCGCCAAGTATCATCCGCTGTGGATGAACATCCATGTCAATCACTCGAACGAGATCAGTTTGGAACTGGAACAGGCCTGTGACCGTCTGACTCGTGCGGGCATTCCGCTGGGCAACCAGTCCGTGTTGCTGGCCGGTGTGAACGACAATGTCCATATCCAGCGCAAGTTGGTGCAGGACCTGGTGCGTATCCGTGTGCGGCCGTACTACCTGTATCAGTGCGATCTGGTCGAAGGCGCGGGGCACTTCCGCACCCCGGTGGCCAAGGGCATCGAGATCATGGAAGGCCTACGCGGTCACACCTCGGGCTACGCCGTGCCGCAATACATCGTGGACGCGCCCGGAGGCGGCGGCAAAATCCCGGTCATGCCGAACTACCTGTTGAGCATGTCCGACCACAAGGTGGTGCTGCGCAACTACGAAGGTTACGTCACCACCTACGAGGAGCCGACCGATTACACGCCCGCTGACGCCGCCAAGTTCAAGGGCCTCAAACGCCTCGAACCTGGACAAGGCGGAGTCCATGCCCTGCTCGATGGCGAAGATCTGTTCATCAAGCCCGAGGGCTTCGATCAGGTCCACGATCGTCAGGGCATCCAGCACCGCCTCAAGGACGAGAGCAAGTGGAAGCCGCTGGGGATCGGGTCGGGCCAGACCGACCAATAGACCGTTGAAACTGTCCGCCCGTTCAGCCCTGCAGGGATGACCATCCCGGCAGGGCGGGGCGGACTCCAAGGAGAACCTATGACCTTCAAAAACACCAAATTGATTTCCCTGCTGATGGCCGTTGTCTTCGTGTTGTCGGCCTGCATTCCGCAGCAGGCGATGGCGCCCACCATCGACGCGAACGAGATCGCCGATCAGGTGATGACCGCCGTGGCGGCCACAGTCTCGGTTGGGCAGACCCAGACCGCGGAAGCCCAGCCGACCGCCACTTTCACGTTCACGCCCGCGCCTCCCACCGAGACGCCCCTCCTGCCGACCACCACACCCTTTGTGATCCCCACTGCAACGCGTTCCTCCAGCGGCGGTGGCGGTGGAGGCGGGACCACCACCTACTCCTACTCTTGCGATCCCGACATTGGCAAGCGTCCTCGTGACAATGCCGCCTTCAAGCCGGGCGACAGCTTTGACGTCAAGTGGACCATCGTCAACACTGGCACCGCCACTTGGGAGGCGGGCTACGACCTCGTCTATTACAGCGGCGACCTGATGACGGGCGCCACTTATTTCGAACTGCCGCGTATGAAGCCGGGTGACAAGTATTCCGTGGTTATGGATGCCGTGGCTCCGTCGGGCAAGGGTTTCCATGTGATGACCTGGAAACTGCAAGGCGGTTTCTGCTATCCCTACGTGGCCATCTTCGTGGAGTAGCTCGATTCGAAATGATTGAAAGGGTCCTGCCGTGAACGCCAAAAAGAGGATTTGGTCTCTGGTGATCGTTGCGTTGCTGGGCTTCGCCTGCGCGCCAACCCTGTCGTTGGCGCCCGTCCCCACGCTCGATCCGTCCTCCATGGGAACGGCCATTGTGCAGACGGCGGATGCCGCATCTGTGCAGACGGCTGCCGCCGGGCTAGGCCTTCCGCCCGCACCTGCGGAGCAGGTGGTTGCCCAGGGTCCGACCCTCGACTCCCAGTCCCTTGGTACGGCCATCGCATTGACTTCGGATGCTGCCGCTGCGCAGACCCAGGCCCTTGTCCCCAACACTCTCACGCCCAGCGTGACTCCGTTCCCCACCTGGACTCCGTCCATCACGCCCAGCCCCACACGCACCTTCGTCATCACCCTGCCGCCGACTTTCACCACGCCGCTTTCGCCAGCCACCAAGAAGCCCAAGGCCCCCGGCGATAACGGCGGCGACATTGTCCTGCCGTATGAGTGCAAGCAGACGCGAGTCACCCCGCGAAATGAGACCATTCTTCCGAAGAACACCCAATTCGATGTGATTTGGATTATCAAGAACATTGGCCAGAACTGGCCCGGTGGAAGCGCGAGGATCGAGTATGTGGAGGGAACCCTGATCCCCATCACGAATCCGAATAACCTCCCCGTACTTTCACCGTACATCATCAGTGGCGGTGACGTGGTGACGCTGCCAATCATTTCCCTGAAGACCCCTGCCAAATCTGGCTACTATGTCACGACTTGGCTCGTGTCGGTGGAGTATCTCCCGGCCTGCTTTTTGCAGTTGATGGTTATTGTGCAATAACCCTGATGAGCGCCTTTGAAAAGAGTCGAGCCATGAGTAATAAAAAACGGATTGGGATGATATTGCTGATTGCGGTGCTGGGATTTTCCTGCGCGCCGACCTTCTCGCTTGCATCTGCCCCGACGCTCGATCCCTTCTCGATGAGCACTGCCATTGCGCAGACAGCGGATGCCGCTTCGATGCAGACAGCCGCTGCAGTCCAGCCCGGGGTGCAGGCGTCTCCTGTCCCGGGTGGCCCTCTTCTGGACCAGGATGCTTTTAATACATCCATTGCGCAGACCTTTGAAGCAGCGGGCACCCAGACGGCGGCGCTGGTCCCCAACACCCTAACCCCCACGCCGACCCTCCTGCCGACCCAAACGGCGATTGATACCCCGTCCCCCACTGCGACTTTCCTGTTGACCATCCATACTTCCACGCCCTTCAAACTTCCGAAGCCGACTGCCACGAAGAAGGGTCATAAAGGTGGCGGTGGTGGTGGCGGGGGAGGAGGAGGGGATGGGGGTGGAGATGATGGCGGAGGGCCGACTCCCAAGGCATATAGCTGTAGTGTAGTGGGGATGAATCCCCCGAATAATACGGTGGTTCAGGCGGGAACGAATTTCCGCGTATTTTGGACTGTGAAGAACACGGCCTCGCCCTGGGATATCAACAGTGTGGATCTGGTCTACAAAGGTGGTGACATCCCGGTCCGTAGTTTTGGATACGATCTGCCGTTCTCTGTCTACACTGGTTTTGTGGTGACCCTGCCGGGCGTCGACCTGACGGCCCCATCCAAGGCTGGACGCTATTCCACCCACTGGCAATTGAGCCGCGGTGCCAGAGTGGTTTGTGATTTGTACGCGACCATCATTGTTGGCGCGCCAACTCCTACAAAAATTCCAACCGTTATCGTTTCACCTCCCCCGTAAATCAAAAAATCCCGCAACGAGAGTTGCGGGATTTTTTTGTATCTTACAAAATTACGAAGCAGGCGGTAGCGGTTCGTCGCTGACGGGCACGGCGGCCGCTTCGGGCTTCTTGCGCAAGGTCAGGAAACCGACTACGACGGGGATGGCGATGAAGATGATGCCCACGCACAAGCCGCCCAGCCCCGCAAACAGCGCGGACTGCGGGCTGCTGCTGCCGTTGATGTTGATATCGGCGCCGGGCATGAAGCTCGCCGCAGCAGACGTGATGCCCCAGCACAGCGAAGCCAGGCCGGGGCATCCGCACAATAACGCGGCCGCGACGGTGGCAATGATGCCAGTGTTCTTGTTGTTCATAAATTCTATCTCCTCATTAAGTTTGGTTGGCGTGAGTATACAGAAAATAAAAATGAGGCGCAAGAAAATCCTGCGCCCCATTTGTCCTAGGAAGTTAGCTGCGTAACTTGGCGTCCACTTCCTGCGCTAGCCGCTTGACGATCTTGTTGCGGATCGCGGCAGCTTCGGCATCGGTCATGGTCTTGTCGGATTGGTAGGTCAGGTTGTAAGCCAGCGACTTCTTGCCCGCGCCGATCTTTTCGTCGCGGTAGACATCGAACAGGCTGACGGCGCTGACGCTCCTGCCGCCCGTCTGCTTGATCAGCGCTTCGACGCGCGCAGCAGGCACCGACTCGTCCACGATGACGGCGATGTCTTCGAAGACGGGCGGGAACTCGGGCACGGGCACGATACCGTAGGCGGGGCCGGCGGTTCGCAACGCGTCGAGATCGAAGTCAGCCACGAGGACGGGCTTGTCCCCGACCTCATATTTTTCCTTGACCAGTGGATGCAGTTCGCCGAACACGCCGACGACCTGTCCATTGACCTTGACCTCGGCAGCCTTGCCTGGGTGCAGATAGGATGGCCCTTCGACCGCGCTCAGGGCGGTCGGGGCGTAGGAAACGTCCGTGAAACGGAGCCCAGCCAACATCAGTTCGATGCGGCCCTTGAGGTCGAAGAAGTCCATCGCGGGGGAGTCCTTCACGTCCCAGGCGGAGGCCAGACGGCGGCCCGTCATCACGATGGCCAGCTTGCGCGGCTCGTTGGGTAATTCACCCTTGCGCGGCTCGAAGACGGGTCCGATCTCGAACAGCGAGAGCGACTCGGCGCGTGCATTCTTCTCAGCGATCTCCAGCACCGACGCGACCAGGCTGCGGCGCAGGATGGTGCGCTCGGGCGTGATCGGATTGGCGATGCGCGTGTACTCGTCGAAGCGGACCAGGCGGCCTTCACGCTCGGGCGAGGTCATGCGATAGGTGACGACCTCCTGAATGCCGAGGCTGACGAGCAGGTCGCGCAGATGCTCTTCCCATTCGTGGACGGGGTTGCCGATCTGCGGCGGGAGCGGGTCGGAGATGCGCGTCTCGGGAATGCGGTCGTAGCCGTAGCTGCGGGCCACCTCTTCGAGCACATCTGCCACGCCGACCACGCCTTCGCCGATGTCGAGGCGATGGGGCGGGGTCTTGACCGTGACGGTCTCGCCGTGGATGCTGCATTCGAATTCGAGATGACCGAGCAGTTCGGCGATCTCTTTTGCGGACAGGTCAATGCCGAGCAGGCGCTTGACTTCCTTCGGCGTGATGTCGACCACTACGTCTTTTGGAGGCAGCGGATAGTTGTCGACCAGCCCAGGGGCGACGGCGCCGCCCGACCATTCGGCCATCAGTTGCAGGCCGCGACGCACGCCCATCTCCGCCAGGGCGGGATGCACGCCGCGCGAGAAGCGGAATGAAGCTTCGGACGGCAGGTTGTGCTGTTTGGCCGTGCGACGGATGTTGATGAAGTTCCAGGCCGCGCCTTCGAGCAGGATATTGACACTGGTGGGCGCCACCTCAGATTCAGCGCCGCCCATCACGCCTGCAAGAGAAAGCGAACCCTTCTCGTCGCAGACCAGCACGTTCGAGGCGGTCAGCGTGCGGGTGTTGCCGTCGAGGGTGGTGAGCTTTTCGCCGTCCGCCGCGGTACGGGTGATGATCTTGACGTTCTTGCCGCCCGCGCGCTGGGTCAGCACATCGTAGTCGAAGGCGTGCAGCGGTTCGCCCAGTTCGATCATGGCGTAGTTGGTGGCGTCGACGATGTTGTTGATGGGACGCACGCCCGCCAAGCGCAAACGGCGCTGGATCTGGTACGGGCTGGGCTTGATCTCCACGTTGCGGATGAGTCCCAGCACGAAGCGTGGATTCATCTCGGGGTTGGTGATCTCGATCGAGATCTTACCCTCGATGGACTCGCCCGAGGTCGCGTACTGGATGGTCGGCTTCTTGAGCGGACGGCCCGTCATGGCTGAGAGTTCGCGCGCGAGGCCGATCACGTTGGCGTTGCGCGCCATGTTCGGCAGGATGCTGATGTCGAGCACGGCATCGCCCATGTAATCGACCAGCGACATGCCCGTGGGGGCATCGTCGGCCAGCAGGATGATGCCATCGTGCTCCTCGGAGATGCCCAGTTCCTTCTCCGAGCAGACCATCGAGTAGGACTCCACACCGCGGATCTTGGTGCGTTTGAGCGTGGTCAGCACCAGGCCTTCGGCGTGACCGTCGTACAGCGTTGTGCCTTCCCTGGCCCAGGCCACCTTGAGCGGCTTCTCCAGTTTGCCGATACCCTTGAGGTGAAAGATGTTGGGCGCACCCGTCAGCACGGTGTGCTGCTCGGTGCCGTCATACAGGTCGCACAGCGTGAGACGGTCCGCGTTGGGATGCGGCATCACCTCGCGGATCTCCGCCACGACCAGCTTGTCGGGCTGCCACGAAATACCCGTGGTCTTGAACTCGTGTTTCTCGCCCTTGCTGTAATCGGGCATGGCAAGACCCACGTAGTGGATCTCGTCCACTTCCATGCCCGCCAGGGTCAACTTGCGGGCCACGTCTTCGACAGACAGGCCGTCGAGATCGATGAAGTCTTTTAGCCAGGAAATTGGTAGTTTCATGCTGGCCTCCTAGAATTGAGAGAGGAAACGCATATCGTTTCCCCAGAAATAGCGGATGTCATTGATCTTGTAGCGCAGCAGCAACTGGCGCTCGGGGCCCATGCCCCAGGCGAAGCCTGAGTAGACCTTCGGGTCGTAGCCGCCGTTTTGCAGGACGACAGGATGGACCATGCCACAGCCCATGATCTCCAGCCAGCCCGAGTTCTTGCAGACCTGGCAGCCCTTGCCGCCGCACACGAAACATTCCACGTCCACTTCGGCGGAGGGTTCCGTGAATGGGAAGTATGAGGCGCGGAAGCGCGTACGCACATCCTGTCCGAACATGCGGCGGGCGAAATCAGCGATGGTGCCCTTCAGGTCGGCGAAGGTGATGCCTTTGCCCACGACCAGACCCTCCACCTGATTGAACTGCATCTCCGAGCGGGTGGTCACCTGCTCATAACGGAAGCACATGCCAGGCAGGGCGATGCGAATGGCGGGCGGGTCCGAGGGGTTCATCGCCACGAACTCGCGCATCGCGCGGATCTGGCCCGGGGATGTGTGAGTCCGCATTAGGATCGGGTTGTCGCCCCGATCTCCAGCCTCGACGTAGAACGAATCCTGCATCTCGCGCGCGGGGTGGTGCGGCGGGAAGTTCAGCATCTGGAAGTTGATCTCGTCGCTTTCGACCTCGGGCGAGGTGTAGACCTGGAATCCCATATCTGCCAGAATGTCCAGCACGCGGCGCAGTTGCTGCGTGGATGGATGCAGGCGGCCGACATTGACCGTCCGCCCGGGTAGCGTGACGTCGAGCTGCTCCTCCTCGAGGGATTTGGCCAACGCTGCAGCCTTGACCGCTTCCGTCCGTTCGGCAAGCGCGGCTTCGAGCGCCACCTTGACCTTGTTGGCGGCCTGCCCCACGACGGGTCTCTCTTCCTTCGAGAGTTTACCCAGTTCGGAGAAGACCTGCATCAGCGGGGAACTGCGGCCCACGTGGGCCACACGCCACGCGTCGAGTGCAGCCTGGTCCTTGACGGACTCGAGCGACTCGAGCGCAGCCTTTTCAATGGCATTCAACTTGTCCTGCATTCTTCCTCCAAAAAATTATTTCAAAACCAGATAGGTCAATCCAAACAAGAGGATCGAGATAAACAAACGGCCGAGGTGATGCGACGGGTTGATCTTTCCATACAATTGAAACCCGTTGTTGATCGCCAGGGCATGGATGCCGATCAGTCCGAGCAGCAGCAGCCACAGCGCACTGGGCAATCCAAGCAGGGTCATCATGCCTGCGGCGACGACCAGGGCTCCGCAGAAGAGCATGCCCCAGGCGGCCCAAGGCTGGATCTTCTTGGCCTGCACCTGGCCGAAGCCCGCAAAGGCGGTCAACGCGCCGTAGACCACACACAAGAGGGCGGTCACCCATGAAAGCACCTGATCCATGTCTGCCTCCTGAAAATAAAAACCTCCCGTCCACATTGGGACGGGAGGGAGTTCCCGCGGTACCACCCAAATTAATCGCCCTGAGCGAAGTCGAAGGGCTGATTCACTTTGTGCCGACCATCATCGGCCTCCCCTGTAACGCTGGGACTGCGGTTCAGACTACTGCAATTTCACCTGAACGGCTCGGGAGGGAACTTCGGTCGGTTTCGGTCGAGCGCGGGTTTCAGCGTTTCCTGCGCCTCTCTGGCGGCATCTGCCGACGTACTTTCCTCTGTCACTGCCTTTATAGGCTCGCCTGTTGACTTGAATTATCTGCAAAAACGGCGGAATGTCAAGATGCGGTGTAGCCATGCAATTGGCAATCTGTTTTCTTGTCATACATACGCCGCGAACGTATAATAACTTTGATGAGGATGGGAATGTAAAATGCGTCTCATTCGAATCTCAAGCCTGTCCTGATACATGTTTTTGTTCTATCTGGACTGATGCGACGACTCTTTCTCCAATCCCCTTTGTACTTCCTTGTCCGCCGCATTAATCTTTAATTTGTTGATCAGTTCTTGGAGGATACATCACAATGAATCAGATTAGACTTCCAATCATTCTCCTTGTTATGTTCGCTGTGACTGGATGTTCGTCGTCAGAAAGCACTCAGGCTAAAACTCCTTTTACCATATCAACGATTTTGCCTATGACAAGCACTCCAATAAATACTCCTGAGGAACATACCAGTTTATTGATGGGTTTTCAAAATAACGGGCCTATTGAGAGTGGAGCGAATATATCAATCACAAGCAGTGACGATGTTTCCATGAGAAATCTAAGAATAAGTATTTGCCTGGTGCAAATCGGAAATACTTGGCGAAATGTTGCTCTCGGCATCGATTCATTTTCAATCGAAGCAAAAACTTCTTTGTTTGATTTTTCGAAGGAAAACACTTTGAAGACAACGTGCGGACTAACGACGGCCAGCAAGGAAGTTACCTTTACAACTGATGAGATACTTCCTGGAAAAGAATATGCTGCCATTGTTATCAAGATTGACCCAAGCGTCAAGCTGATAGCAAGAACCTATGAAGGAAAGATGTATATAAAAACTCCGACTAAATTGATAGGTGGGCCAGGTGGGATTACAATTGAAAGTGCAGTTTTTGGCAGATTTGCTGATTCCGCAATTTATTTAATTCAAAAACGCTGGAGCGTGGCCGATTTTAGAGTTCGAGTTGAATGTGATAACTGTATTTCTAAGGAAGAAACGTACAGTTTGTCATTTAGGGAAAATATGAACATCGCTGGCTGCAAAATACTTACACAGGACACCAATTACATTACAGAAAGCTGCCTCTTTTCGTTCTCGTTTTCTACTCCAGAAGATTTCAGTGGTTTTTTGCCTGAAAAGGAAGATAGGTATTTCTTAGCAGTAGAAGATGTTCCCGAATCTGATTTATATGGTTATCATTCTCTAAGCGAAATTTCGAAAGAACAGTTTTATACAAATACACCATGAGATCATTTCATAATGCTTATACAAAGAACTGCCCACTGATTATGGCAGTATTAAGGGATGATCAGGAAAACGGGAAAAGACAAGCAGAAACAAAAAGCGGTTCGGATGAAACACATCCGAACCGCTTTTTCAGTTATTTTATGTGTCGCCCAGATACAGCCTGTCTAATTCAACACTTCGATATTCGGCTCCAGCGGAATGCGCTCGATCAGGTCGAGGAAATCGGCCTCGGTGACCTGGGACTGCGGCTTGTCCATCAGGGCCAGCAGGGTGGCTTCCATGACGTTGGTGCCGAAGCTGCGTCCCTCCAGCCGCGGCGTGACCGTGACCAGGATGTGCAGGTTGCGCTTTCGCAATTCCTCCACGTTCCTGGCGGTGGTGGTGTTGGTGACGATGATCTTGCCTGTCAGGTCGTCGGGCATGAACTGGCGAATCTGGATGAAGTCACCGCCCAGCACCTGGGCCCGCTGATAGTATTTGTCCCATTTCGGCTGCGGAGGTTTGTCCTGCTCGGAGCCGAGGGCGTAGAACCACGAGAACGGCATCCGCGTGATGACAGGCAGCAGCGTCGCCGCCACCACGCGCACTGTGGATAGTTTCTTGATCGGCAGGGGCAATCCCAGGGTGAACATGAAGTCGCCGATGGTCAGGTCCAGGCCTGCGTCGACCATGGCTTCGCCCATGCCATAACGGTCCACGGCGGTGGTCAGCAGGGCGGGCAGACCCTTCAGGGTCCGATCCTCTTTTTCATTGAGATGCTTTTCCAGGGCGGCAAAGGCACGCCGTTCCAGCAGACCCTTGACCCCGTTCCCATCCCCGATCTTGCTGATTTTCACCGCGCGGCGGATGCGGCTCACGTCGCGGAAATAATATCGGCGCTGTCCCACCCGCAGGAAGAATTCCACCCCGCCCACACCGAAGGCATCCACCTGGCCGTCCAGGTCACGGTACCGCTGGACCGCCTTGTCGAAATCCCCATCCGTGCCCTGGCGCGAGAGCTCGCACTCCTGACCTAGAAAAGTATGCCGCGTGGTATGGTCCCGTGACGACGAGCCGACGCTGATGGAGAGAATCTTCTTCATGTCAAAACCTCTGACGAAGGGGATGGCTTTCGCCAGCTATAACCCCGCCGCCTCGAAATGGATGTCTATTGTATAATCCGCTCGATGACCTCGAGATGGAAAGAAATTCTCCTGTACGTGGGCCTGGCGCTGGCCCTGTTGATTCCGCGCCTGCCCGGGCTGGATTCCTTTGCCACGGGTGACGAACCTTACTGGCTGAGCATGGGCGCGAACTTCTATTATGCGCTCGGCCAGCGTGAATTCCAGAACACCATCTACGAATATCAACCCGCCGTGACCACCATGTGGGAAGTGACGGCCGCGATGGTGGCCTACTTCCCCGAATATCGCGGCTTGGGGCAGGGCTACCTCGAATTCGAAAAGGGCGTGCTCGACCCGTTCATGCTTGAGCATGGCAAGGATCCGCTGATCTTGCTGCGCGACGCGCGCTTCATTCAGGTGGTGATCGTCACCGCGCTGCTGCTGGCCGCATTCTATCTGTTGCAAAAACTGCTTGACCGTCGACTGGCAGCCTTCGCCATTCTGCTGGCGGGCTTTGACCCATTCTTCCTCGGTCAGTCGTGTCTGCTCGACCATGAGGCCTTGCTGGCCTGCTTCGTGCTGGTCTCGGTCCTCGCGCTGGCGGTCTATCTCTTTCAGGGCCGCAGGTTCCTTTACCTGCTCGTCTCCGCCGTCGCTGCAGGGCTGGCGCAGTTGACCAAGTCCTCGGCGGCCGCGGTGCTGGCGCCTATCGGTTTGTTGCTGCTGGCTGACCTCTACCACCGTCGCGCCGCTTGGAAACAGGCCTTGCTCGATGCCTTCAAGACCTTTACCTTGTGGTTCCTCGCGCTGGCACTAACCTATTTCCTCTTCTGGCCTGGGATGTGGGTGGCGCCCGCCAAGATGCTCGGCAATGTCTACGGCAACGCTTTTAGCTACGCTTTTCAGGGTGCGCGCGTCATCGCAGTCGAGGATACCGAACCCGCCGCTGCTGGGCTGGACACGGACCTTGGCAGCTTCCTCGATCTGACAGGTGACCTGTTTGCGCGACTCACACCCCTGACCTGGCTCGGCCTGCTGTTGGCGCTTCCGCTCCTATTTCAGCGGACCCGTGAATTGGTCCCGCCATGGGCAGGTCCACTCGCCGCCCTGAGCGGATTCACGGCGCTGGTCTTCGTCGTGATGTTTGCCCTGGCCAAGGGACGCAATTCCCCCCACTACATGCTGACCAGTTATGTGATGCTTAACCTGCTGGCAGGGCTCGGCTGGTATGTTGCTTTACGCTGGCTTTCCACGCGAACGAGTCTTGCCTGGGTTCCAGTCACCGCTTTGACATTGGTGCTTATGTTGCAGGCGGGCAGCGGGCTGATGAAGTATCCGTATTACTTCACCTATCAGAATCCACTCGTGCCGCGCGGTGACAAGCCTGCCTTCCCTTACGGAGAAGGCCTGGAACTGGCTGCGCGTTACCTTGCTTCTCAGCCCGATGCAAAGGATGCCACGGCTCTGGTCTATTACAGCCGTGGATGTTTCTCGTATTTCTATCCTGGCCCCGTTGAACGCTTCAAGCCGTATTTTGTGGACGCGGGCCATGAGGCCGACCTGCAAAACGCCCTCGACGGCGCGGACTATCTGGTCGTCTACTACGCCATTCAGGGTCACCTCGATAAGTACCAGCCATTGCTAACTTCGCTGGCAGATCAGCAGCCCGTGAAGGAGATCTGGCTGGATGGCTATAAGTATGCGGTCATCTATAAATTGAAATAAGCATCCATGCAAAAGATAAAACTCCCGCTCTGGCTTTCCATCCTACTTCTGCTTGCACTCATCACCCCTTCCCATCTGGTGAGCCTGGATAAGTTCGCCACCATCGACGAGCCGTGGTGGGTCATCTCAGGTTCGAATTATTATTACGCGCTCACACACGGCGACTTTGCGAACACCATCTACGATTATCACCCCGCTGTGACTACCACCTGGGTGGTGACTACTGGGATGCTGACCGTCTTCCCCGAGTATCGCGGATTCGGCCAGGGCTACTTCGATGTGCGCAAGCCCAACTATGATGAGTTCTTGCAGGAGCATGACGTCCGCACGCTGGATATTTTGCGTAACAGTCGCATCATCCAGTCGCTGCTGCTGATCGTGCTGGCGGTGCTGGCCTTTTATCTGCTGCAACTGCTGATCAACCGTCCGCTGGCGCTGGTGGCGGTGGCTTTCGCTTTCGATGCGCCGTTCTTCCTGGGGCATTCGCGCTTGATCAACCACGAGGGCATGCTGACCATGTTCGTGGCAGTCTCGATCCTGGCGGCTTTCGTCTATATTCACGTGGACCGCAAGTTGATCTACCTGCTGCTCTCGGGCGCGACCTTCGGCCTGGCGCAGTTGACCAAGTCGCCGTCGATCATTGTGCTGGGCATTGTTGGCCTGATGTTGTTCGTTGGCCTGTTTGAGCGTGGAAAGTCCTTCGGCGCGAAGTTCTGGGACGCGGTCAAGATGATGTCCATTTGGCTGGGTGTGGCGGCGCTGGTGTACGTCGCCTTGTGGCCTGGCATGTGGGTGGCCGCGAACAAGATGCTGTATGAAGTGTACGGCAACGCGTTCAGTTACGCCTTCCAAGGTGCGCGTCTGGATATAACGCAGGAGGTCGAGCCGCGCAGCTTCGATCTCAATAACGGCCTGAGCGGCGTGACGTTATATCTGCAACGCCTCGTGCTGCGTACCACGACGCTCACCTGGTTGGGACTGTTGATGTCCATCCCTGCCATGTTTGCAGCCAGGGTCAAGCCTGTGGTCAAGAAACTGGTCGGGTATTTCTTCCTGACGGCAGTGTTGTTCATCCTCATGTTCGGCATTGCCAAGGGGCGTGACTCGGCGCACTACATCCTGTCCAGCTATTTTCTGTTGGACTTGATCGCGATCATCGGTTGGAGCTTTGGGCTGTCGTGGGCAGGGGAACGCTGGTCGAAGCTGGATCAGACCTGGGTCCAGGTGGGGGTGCTGGTACTAATCGTCCTTGGGCAGATTGCGAGCGGTCTGTCGTTCTATCCGTATTACTACACCTATGGCAATCCGCTGGTGGTAAAGTCGTCCGAGCAATATCTCACAGGCTATGGCGAGGGGTTGGATCAGGCGGCGGCCTATCTCGCGCAGAAACAGGATTCGAACGGGCTGCGCGTCTTTGCCTATAGCGGAATGGGGCCGTTCTCGTATTTCTTCCCCGGGCGGACCGAGGTGATGAAGAAGGCATATTTCTGGGAGCCTGGCATCCCTTCGGTGGTGAGCGGCATGCGCCGGTCGGAGTATGTGGTGGTGTACTCGGTGGTGCAGGAGACCCTGCCCGAGTGCAAGACTTTTCTGGATGCGATGAGGGCGGTGAAGCCTGAGCATGTGGTCACGTTGTATGGCGTGGAGGTGGCGCGCATCTATCGCACGGCGGACATTCCAGAGAGCGTGTACGAGGCGCTTGCAAAATAAAAAGACGGCCCGCAAGGGCCGTCTTCATTTTAGCGGATGCCGCTGTCGTAGGTGACGATGACCTGGGTGAACTGGCCCGCCGTCACCGTGAACTCCTGGTCGGAGGCGGTGGGATAGCGGCCCTGCGTCTCAGGGTGCAGGACGTACTTGCCCGACGGGAGCGGGATGCGGAACTTGCCTTCGGCGTCGGTCTGGACCTTGAGAATTTCCTCGCCCTGCGGGTTGCGGACGACGAGCGTGGCCTGATACGGCTTGTCGGCGCAGGGGGTGTCGGCCTGGGTGACGGGGCAGCCCGGGCCGATGAATACCTGTCCTTCGACGCCGCTTTCACCCGAGGCGGCGGGCGGGTTGGCGTAGGCTGGACCCCCGTTGGGGTAAGCCGTCGAGGGGGTGGAGGCGCAGCCTGCCAGCAGGAGCAGGCAAAGGGTCAAGGGAAGAGCTTTTCGCATGTCAATCTCCTTTCCATGCGTGGACTTCGGTCGAGTTGGAAAAGTTCCTACGGTGCAGTCTCTGTCTCGGGCGTGGCGTTGGGTGAGAGCGTGGCCAACGGGATGTCGGTGGGGACGACGGACATGTCGCCCTTCCAG
Organism: Chloroflexota bacterium; assembly: GCA_016191845.1. Taxonomy (GTDB): domain Bacteria; phylum Chloroflexota; class Anaerolineae; order Anaerolineales; family Villigracilaceae; genus JACPVF01. The sequence continues at coordinate 312,069 of JACPVF010000003.1, read as the reverse complement.
GGCAGGTAGGCCATGAAGGATTTCAGCTCGAAGCTGCTCTGCACTTCCCAGCGTTGCAGGAAGAACAGGTTGGTTGGACCCTGGTCGGGGGTGTAGCCCAGGCCCATGCCCGCGGTGTATTCTGCAAATTGGACATAGTCGATGGTGCCGCTGTCGGCCCTGCCGAAGGGATAGGCGAAGGTCTTGACGGGGACACCGATCATGGCTTCCAGCTTCTGCTTGGATTCGACCACCTCGGCGCGCGCCCGCTCGGGATACTGCACCAGGTCGATGTGCGTGAGGCTGTGACTGCCGATCTCCCAGCCTGCGGCGGCCATTTCCTTGACCTGATCCGCGCTGATGTAGTTGGGCTGGTCGATGTAATCGGCCACCAGGTAGAACACGCCCTTGAGGCCGTATTTCTGCATGATGGGAAAGGCATTTTCGTACACGTCCACGTCGCCGTCGTCGAAGGTGATCAGGATCGGCCGCGGGGGCAGGTCGGCGCCGACGGTGATGGCCTGGACCAACTGGTCGGTGGTGATGGTCTCGTAGCCCCAGTCGTGCAGGAGTTTCATCTGCTGCTCGAATCGCTCGGGCGGGACGCGGTAACGGCTAAAGTAGGGCGTGGATTGAATGTGATGATACAGCAGGACGGGCAGCGTGATCCAGCCTGGGCCCTGGGCGACGCGGGTGGAGGTGGGCGTCGGCTGCGGGGTCAGGGTGGGGGTGACGGTGGGCGTCAAAGTGATGGTGGCCGTCGCGGTCGGAGGCAGGGGAGTGGGCGTCTCCGTGGGCGGCTGTGGCGTGGACGTGGCGGTGGGCGCGGCGAGGAATCCGCCGCAGCCAGACAACAGAACAGATACCCCTAAGGCAAACAGGATTACTTTTTTCATCTATCGATTGAGTTCCCAGAGGATGCGCAGGCCGTCGAGGGTGAGCCAGGGCGCGATGTGTTGGATGACGGGCGTCTCTTTGGCGACGACTTCGGCCAGCCCGCCCGTGGCGACGACTTTCATGTCGTCCCCGAGCTCGGCGCGGAAGCGGGCCACCATGCCCTCGACCATGCTGACGTAGCCAAACAGCAACCCCGACTGCATGGCATGGACGGTGTTGCGGCCGATGACCGAGGGCGGGCGCTGCAGGTCGATGCGCGGCAGTTTGGCGGCATGCGTATAAAGCGCCTCGGCGGCCAAATTGACGCCTGCGGTGATGGCGCCGCCCAGGTACTCACCCTCGCGCGTGATGGCGTTGAAGGTGGTGGCGGTGCCGAAGTCGACCACGCAGGCGGGGCCGCCGTAGAGCTTCATGACGGCCACGGCGTCGCAGACGCGGTCTGCCCCGACGGCGCGCGGGTCTTCGTAGCGGATCTTGACGCCTGTCTTGATGCCCGCGTCCACGACCAGCGGTTCCTGCCCGAGGTATTCGCGGCAGGCCTGTACCACGCGCATGGTCAGCGGCGGCACGACCGAGGCCAGCGAGATGCCCGTCAGGTCTTTGGGCGAGCGGCCCGCGTTCTCGAACAGACCGAGCAGTTGCAGGCCGTACTCATCGGGCATGCGCGAGTGGTCGGTGGCCAGCCGCCAGTGACGGACGAGCTGCTCGCCTTCGTAGAGGCCGAGGGTCAGGTTGGTGTTGCCAACGTCGATGGTGAGTAACATGCGCGTATTATAACGCCCCGCCTGTAAGTGGACTTGCGGCTTAAGGGTTTCTTATCTAATGATGGCAATGTTCACCGCAGAGGCGCAAAGGTTACAGAGTTTTTTAGAATTTCTCTGCGTTCTCAGCGGCTCTGCGGTTTTATTTTACGGCTTCGATGATCTCCGCTACCAGATCAAATCGATTGAACTGCGGCATGATGTAAATACCGTTCGCCCAACTCTTCAGACTGTTGATCAACTCCACGGATAGGTCCACGCCTGCGCTGGATGCGTTCTCGCCTGCCGCTTCCATGCGCTGGATCGACTGGGCAGGGATGGCGATGCCAGGTACTTCGTGGTTGAGGAAGTTAGCGTGCCGCACGCTGACCAGCGGCAGGATGCCCGCCAGGATCGGCTGGGTCAGTTTGCCGTGTTGAGCCTCGTAGGCTGCGAGGAATTTCGGTCCGTCCTCGGGATGATAGGTGGGCTGGGTCAGGAAGAAGTCCACGCCAGCGTTGACCTTGCGTCGCAGGTTCTTGATCTCGGTTTCGAGGTTGGGCGGGCACAGGTTGAGCGCCGCGCCGACGAAGAAATTGGTCGGCTGGCCGATGCTTGTGCCCGAGTGGTCCACGCCTTCGTTGAAGCCCTGTTTGATGAGCTTGATCAGGCCCGAGGGCACCAGGTCGTAGTTGTCCATCGCTTCGGGGTAATCGCCGATGGCGGTGGGGTCGCCCATCACCACGAACACGTTGCGGATGCCGAGCGCGTGCGCGGCCAGCAGGTCGCCCTGCACGCGCAGCAGATTGCGTCCACGTGTGGGGAAGTGCAGCGTGGTCTCCACGCCGACCTTGCGCTGGACCAGGTCACAAACGGCCCAGGCCGACATGCGCATACGTGCCATCGGGCTGTCGGCCACGTTGATCACGTCTGCGCCCGCGTCGTGCAGCAGCGAGGCTCCCGCCAGCAGCTTGTGAGTCGAGAGTCCGCGCGGTGGGTCCATTTCGACGCAGATGGCGAACTTCCCGTCCGCGAGCTTTTGCGCCAGTTGGGTGGATTGCTGCGCGGGTTCGAGAGTCTCCTCTTCGAGCGGGAGCAGGCTGACGGTTGGGCTGGCGGAAGCGGAGACAGAGTCCAATGCGCGGCGCATGGCGGCGATATGCTGGGGCGTCGTGCCGCAGCATCCGCCCACCACGTTCGCGCCTGCCTCGCGGAAGGATAACGCGTACTCGCCGAAGTACTCAGGGTCGGCGGGATACATGATGCGCCCTCCGACCTGCTCGGGCCAACCCGCGTTGGGCTTGACCCACAGCCGACGGTCGGGCGCGGCGGTGCGCATCTGCTTGAGGATGCGCAGCAGTTGGGCGGGTCCGCCCGAGCAGTTGACGCCGATCACGTCGGCATTGGCCTCGGCCAGGGTGCGCGCCACCTTGGCGGGATCATCGCCCAGCAGGGTGCGGTCATCGCGCGTGAAGGTGACCGAGGCCACGACGGGTAGGGGCGACTCTTGAGTCGCCCCTACCGCTTTGGCGGCGTGGATGGCTTCCTTGATCTCGTACAGGTCGCTTATGGTCTCGATGACGATCAGGTCCGCGCCCGCTTCGCACAACGCGCTGATCTGCTCCGCGAACGCAGCCCGCGCCACCTCGGGTTGGACCCGTCCGAACGGCGCGATGCGCACTCCGAGCGGGCCCACGTCGCCCGCCACCAGCACATCCTTGAACGTGGCGCTCACGGCGCGGCGTGCCAGTTCCACGCCAGCGTGGTTGATCTCGGCCACCTTTGAGGCCAGGCCGTGCTTTTCCAGCTTGAAGCGATTGCTGCCAAAGGTGTTGGTGATGACCAGTTGCGCGCCCGCCTCGATGTATTCGCGATGGATGTCTGCCACGGCGGCGGGGTTGGTCAGGTTGAGTTCGTCGAAGCATTTGTCAAAGCCCACGCCCCGTCCATGCAGCATGGTGCCCATTGCCCCATCGGCCAGAACGGTGCAGGTCTCAAGCAACTCTAAAAAATTTGGGTTCATTTCTTCCTCGATAAATGCGACTTGAAAGTCGCGTGTTATGGCTGTTTGATCACGGTCAACACGGCGCCATCGCGCGTGATCTCGTGGACGACCTTCGCCTCAGGGAAGGAGGTCTGGTCCAGATTGTAGCGGCTGGTCGAGACCACGTAATCGTAATGGTCCGCGCGCTCGGCTTCGTAGGCCGAATACATTTTGAAATCGGGCCGCAGGTAGAACATCAGATGCGCAGGGCCGTCGACCCAGAGGACCGAGCCAGCGGGCGCGTTCTCGTTCAACCACTCCGACGCCTCGCGATACGACGTGCCCCAGTAATCCAACTCAAACTTGCGGAAGGCGCCGTCCACGCCGCCGATGAAGCGGTTGTAATAAATATATTCGTACGGGTGCAGACGTAGTCCATCGACCACGCCAGGCAGCACGCACAACACGATCAACGTGATCTGCAGCGCAGGCTTCTTGATCCTCTCGAACGCGACGCCCGCCATCCAGAAGACAGGCGGCAGGATGAAGAACACCTGACGGAAGTTATCATACAGCGGCGAACGTGCGACGATGAATCCCAGCGTGGGCAGGATGAACCAGATCAACGTCAGGATGAGCAGGTCCCGTTTCTCTCGGAGGCCGACGATTGCCACCGCCAGCCCGACGAAGAACAGGGCCCAGACAGGTTCTGTCAATTGAATGCCCAGCAGCACGGGCAGATACGAACGTGGAAGCTCGGTCGAGGCGTAGAGCGCGCCGTTGAAGAGCACCTGTCCCTGCCAGGGATATTTCGCCATCACCACCACGCTCTCGACCAAATGTCCCAGCGGATTCGGCCACAGGTACGGCCAGGTCGCGTACATGGCGGCCAGCGCGATGAGTGCATAGACGATCAGCGGCGTGATGGCTTGTTTGCCTTTTTTATGGAACGCGTATAACGCCACGAGCAGTCCCGCCAGCGGACCGAGGATGCGGATGCAGATGGTGAGGCCGAGGAGAATGGCTGCGGGAGCGATGGTGAGCAGAAAGTGGAAAGCGGCGGGGAGGAGTCTGCGATAAAGGAACGCGATGAGAATAGTGGAAAGAATAACGTAAGCAGCGCGGAGTTGAACGAATAGACCGAAAAATTTCTGAATGTAGATTTGCGGGTCGGCGGTATGAATATCCGAGGCGATACGTGCGATGAGGTTGGTTTCGCCTGCTGCAGCGGCCTGTACCATATTCGTCAGCAACGCGTGGATGGCGTCGGTGGCGGCGATCAGCCCGATGACGGAGACAAGCCACAGGGCGGTGAGAGTCAGCAGAATCCGCCTGGAGCGGGGGGAGAGTCCGCTTAGCGGAATCGGTTCGAGCGTGTCGAAGAGTCTCAATCCAAAGTTTAAAGAGAGAAGAAAGAACGCAAGAAAGGGAATATCCTTCGGGCTGATGAAGGCGTGACCGACGAAAAGCGGTTGCGTGGCGAACAGCAGAGTCGCGCCGAGCGCCGCCATGGGACTCAGCCAGCGTTTGCCCAACTCGTGAAAGGCCCAGATGCCCGCCAGATAGGTGAAGAAGTACAACAGATGCCGCAGGTCGGAGATGCTCCAGCCGAGGAGGGGTTGTAACGCGCGCGCGCCCAATGCTACCGCCATCACGTAGGCGGGACCATAGTTGTCGTAGGTGTTGCCCGTTAGCGGAATCGCGCCCGTGGTCGGCCAGGTCTGATAGGCTTCGAGCGCGCTGTCGGCGTACTTGTAGAACTTGAGTTCATCCCATGACTCGCCGAACTGGCGTGTGACCAGCAGGCCCAGCAGGGCGATGAGAACAAAAACGGCGGGTTTGGCATATTTCGTCATGCTGTGCGCAAGTATACAAGGGAATGCGGACTGTGTGCAAAACAAAAACGCTGACCGCGCGGCCAGCGTTTTTGTTGTTGTTGGCGGTTAGCGCATCAGTTGCTCGACACGGCTCTCGCCCACGCTGTAGTACTTTGCATCCTTGTGCGGGACGATGATCGCGGCGGTGGACTGCTCGGGCATCAATTGATAGGCGGAGGTCAGATCCATGCCAAGTTCCTGGCGCGCGGGCAGCAACTCGAATACCTTCTGATGGTCTTCCAGTTCGGGGATGGCGGGGTAGCCCCACGAGTAGCGTTTGCCCTGCTCGGCGGCGAGTCCCAACTCGCGGCGGATGTGTTCGTGCAGGTAGTCGGCGGTGGCTTCCGCGGTTTGGACGGCCAGCCCGTGGGTGAAGTAGCCCTCGGAGTAATCGCCTGCCGCTTGTAGACGGTCAAAGCGTTCGGTGGCTTCCTGGCCCACGGTCACGACCTGGAAGGCGACCACATCCATCTTGCCCGATTCGACCGAGGCGAAGTAATCGGACAGGGCCAGGTGATCGTCATAGGGCTGGCGCGGGAAGGCGAAGCGGGTCAGGGCCTCGGGCGAGTTGTCGAGCGTGGCGGGATTGTAAATGATCAGGTCGTCGCCTTCGGACTGGCAGGGGAAGAATCCGTACACAGCCTGTGGCTTGAGCCAACCATCGCGCAGGGCTGCACGGGTCATCTGGTCGAGGCGGGCGGCGAACTCCTTCCGGAGTTTTTCCCATTCGGGGCCGTGCGCATTCTTGGCGCCCCACGAGAGACGATATAGCTCGTTGATGTTGAGATGCTTGAGCACCAGTTCGAGCGGCATATCCTTGACCACGCGTGGACCCCACTTGACGGGCCGCGTGATCGGGTCGGGCACGATGTTCGAACGCGTGCCCGCCGTCTTGCGATGCTCGGGTGTCTGCGAGGCGCGGCCCAATTCCATCTCGGATTCACGGCGGGTCTTCGCCAGAAATTCGGGGCGCTTCTCGGGGTTGATAATGGCGTCCATCGTTTCGAGGCCTTCGAAGGCATCCTTACAATAGAAGACACCTGACTCGTAGAAGTTGCCATCCTCGGTTTGCAGGATGCGGCGTCCGAAGCGGCGGTTGATGGCAGCGCCGCCGACCAACACGGGGAACTTCAGGTTGCGGCGTTGCAATTCATTGACGATGAACGGCATCTGCTTCGAGGTGCTGACCAGCAGCGCCGACAGGCCGATGGCGGTGGCGTTGACTTCCACAGCCTTGCTGATGATGGTCTCGGCAGGCACCTGCTTGCCGAGGTCGATGACCGTGTAGCCGTTGTTGGCCAGGATGGTCTTGACCAAATTCTTGCCGATGTCGTGCACATCGCCGTAGACGGTGGCGATCACGACCGTGCCCTTGGTGACGCCTTCCATCTTTTCGAGATAGTTCTCGAGATGCGCGACGGTCTTCTTCATCACTTCGGCCGATTGCAGCACGAAGGGCAGGATCAACTCGCCCGCGCCGAACTTGTCGCCGACTTCCTTCATGGCAGGCAGCAGAACATTGTTCAGGGTATGGACGGCTGTTTCATGTTTTGTTGGGAAGCCGCCGCGATTGATGATCTCATCAATATCCGCTTCCACGCCTTCCTTGTGGCGGTGGACGATGCTCCAGTGCAGGCGCTGCTCCGGGGTCATGTCGGCGGTCGGATCGGCGGCTGCGGCCTGTTCGGTGGGCGTGACCTTTTCGTAGAATTCGATGTAACGCTGCAGAGCGTCGGGGCGGCGGTTGAAGATCAGGTCTTCGGCTAGTTCTTTTTCGTTGGCGGGGATGTCGGCGTAGGCGGTGACGTGGGCAGGGTTGATGATGGCCATGTCGAGGCCGGCCTGCACACAATGATGAAGCATGATCGAGTTCAGCACGGGACGGGCATGCTGGGCCAGACCGAAGGACAGGTTGCTGACGCCCAACGAGGCCATCACACCGGGCAGGTTCTGCTTGATGAGGCGGATGCCTTCGATGGTCTCGATGGCCGAGTTGACGAACTCCGCATCGCCCGTGGCGAGTGTGAAGGTCAGCGTATCGTAGACCAAATCTTCGGGCTTGAGTCCATGCTCGTTGACGGCGATGTCGTAAATGCGTTTGGCGACCTCGAGTTTGCGTTCGCGGGTCTTGGCCATGCCCTGCTCGTCGATGGTCAGCACGATGACGGCGGCGTTGTGTTCCTTGGCCAGCTTGAAGACCTTGTCCGCTTTGGTGCGGCCTGCTTCGAGGTGCGTGGAGTTGATGAGACAGCGCCCAGGGGCGGTCTTGAGCGCGACTTCGAGCACGTCCAACTCGGTGGTGTCGATTACCAGCGGGACGTCCACGCCCATTTCGAGCTTCTTGACGACCTTGCGCATCAGCTCGACCTCATCGGGACGTTCGGTGACGGCGCAGGAGATGTCGAGCGCGTGTGCGCCGAACTCGACCTGTTCGCGGGCCACTTCGAGGATGCCGTCATAGTCTTCGGACAGCAGCAGGCGCTTGAACTTGCGCGAGCCCTGCGCGTTGCAACGCTCGCCGAGCAGGGTGGGCGGCGGATCCTGTCGCATGGCGATGGCCGACATGGCGGAAGCCAGCTTCGGCTCCGATTGGGTTGGGCGGGCGGGGTGGGGGTGGGAATCCAGCTTCTCGACCAGACGTCGCAGGTGCTCGGGAGTCGTCCCGCAACATCCGCCCACGACCGAGATATTGTGCTTGGTCACGAACTCGAACAGGTCGTTGGCGAACGGCTCAGGCTCGAGCGGATAAACCGCCTGCCCGTCGACGTTGAGCGGCAGCCCCGCGTTGGGGATGCACGAAACGGGCAGCGTGGAATTCTCGCCGAGGATGCGGATGGGCTCGCGCATGTGTTCGGGACCCGTGGAGCAGTTCAGGCCGATGACGTCGATGCCCAGCCCTTCGAGGATGGCCAGCGAGGCGTTGATGTCGGTGCCGAGCAGCATGCGGCCCGTGGTATCGAGCGTGACCTGGGCCTGGATCGGCAGCGACTGGCCCGTCTCTGCGAAAGCCTGGTGGATGCCCGTGATGGCAGCCTTGACCTCGAGGATATCCTGCGAGGTCTCGATCAGCAGCAAATCCACGCCGCCGTGGATCAGGCCGACGGCCTGCTCGCGGAAGACGTCCATGAGATCGTCGAAGGTGACGTCCGACAGTTGCGGGTCGTTGGCGGAGGGCAGCTTGCCCGAGGGGCCGATGGAACCAGCCACGAAACGGGGTTGGCCCGTTTTTTGGGCGAATTCATCGGCGACTTTGCGGGCCAGACGCGCGGCGGTCTCGTTGATCTCCAGCACGCGGTCCTGTAATTTGTATTCCGCCATCGTGATGCGGTTGGAGCGGAAGGTGTCGGTTTCGAGCACGTCCACGCCGACTTCGAGGAAGGAGCGGTGGACCTTCTCCACGGCTTCGGGATGCGAAATGACGAGGAAGTCATTGCATCCGTTATACTGTTCGCCGCCGAAATGCTCGGCAGTGAGATGTTGGTTTTGCAGGCTGGTGCCCATCGCGCCGTCGAAGACGAGCACTTTTGTTTCGAGGGCGTCGAGGTAGCGGCGGTTGGTGTATATACGTTGGGTCATTTTAATTAGGTCCTCCAGAGCTATAAACGGAATTGTTGATGATCCAGTAAATGTCAGGTGCAAAAGCGTCAATTTCATCTGGAACTTTAACTTCTATTTGCTCACCACTGTACGCATTCTGAATTTTGAAAATTCTGGTTGGGCCGCCACCTACGAAGATAAAATAATTTCCATCGGGCGACCACATTTGATGAAAATACCAGGCACCCATAAATTGCCTTTCAACAAGAGTAATTGATTTTGTGTCTGCATTTAATAGATATAATTCTTGCCCATCTAGTTCTTGTTTTCCCTGCATAAAAAGCACCATATCCCCAGTTGGGGACCAAATAAAGTCGTTAGCTTGATAAGAGTAAGAATATTTTGCATTAGGCATTACTTGAACAGCACTGCCGTCAGATACATTCAACAAGTAGACCCCATTTCGATTATCTTGAAAAGTCCATATAGAAAACAAAATATATTTCTGATTTGGTGACCAAGCAAAAGAGAATACTTGTTGACCATTCACGGGGATTTTCAGCAGATTTTGGCTAGCGATGTCATAAATAAACAAATCGCTATGTGCATTCTTGTCGAATATTGTAAGAGCTATTTTCGTGCTGTCTGGAGACCATTCAAATCTAGAAATACAGCCATCAACTTTAATAGGCGTAGTGGTTTTATCATCAGTATTAAAAATATATGGGTGATCAATAATGTCTACTGATTTTGAATCACAAGCTAAATTGATCAGTAGGTTAATTCCATTAGGGGACCATCCAGCAATTTGGTCCTGGTCACTCCAGCGAACGTCAGGATTGGAAATCTCAGGTAAAAGTTCCGATAATTTATTTGTTTCCAGAGAAAATTCTAGTAAACGGCCTTTATCGTGTATCCCAACTACAGGAACCCCCATTACTTCCAATACCTTCACAGTGTCTAATAAATATACTTTTTGACTATTGGACGACCAGGAAATAGTTTGAAATGAGTGATTGTCTTGCGCTTGTATTGGTCGAATCGACTTAGTTTCTGTATCAATCACAAGTATTGATCCAGCATTATTATCTCCATAATAGCAGAGCAGAAACTTTTTGTTGGGCGATAACATTCCACTGTTGGGCCGTAACATTCCACCACAATCAAGCGACCAGTATTTATTATTTGAAGGCAGAAGTTGTTCAATATTAGTACCATCTAAATTTGTCTTTATCATTTCAGAATGATGTGTAGGATAATTTGTAAAGCTAGCAATATAAATACTATTGCCAACTACAAAAGTACTATTTAATGCATGAGTCGTGAAAATGGTTTTTGCTTCTTGACTTTGAAGATTGAGCGTAGTTATCTTCCCTGACGTTAAATAAACCAACGTTCCCTTGGGATAGACCGGCTCTGGCGTATTGGTTGGACTTGGCGTCACCGTCGCAGTTGGCGTTTGGGATGGCGCGGGCGTGGCAGTCGGGGACGGGACAGCCGTCAACGGCGCGCAACTTGAAGTGAGCGCGAAAATAGTCAGTAAAAAGAGTTTCAAAGCGGTTTGTACAGTTTGTTGGTTCATGGTTTGCCTCCAGAATGGAGACAGATAATTCTGCAAAAGAGTTCCAATCAAACTTTCAGGTTTTGCACTTCTTCCAGCACGGACCTGGCCCAAGCGGTGATATCCGCGCAATAGGTTTCGGCGTCCTCCGTGCGCACGTTGAGAATGGTCTTCGTCCACGTGGACTTCTGGAGGATGCGCTGACCGTCGCGGGATTTGATCTTGAAGCTGCGTTTGCCGCTGTCGACCAGGTCCCTGTTTTGCTTGCGGATGAATGAAGGTGGTTTGTTCTCTACGAGAAACTCGCGCAACAGCTCGCGCTCGTGCAGCCAACCTTCGCGGGTCAACTGGCTGGAATGTTGCAGCATGTACGCGGTCACGGTCAGGTGATGGACAGCGCCATAGCCTGCGTCCGTGAACTCCAGGGCCAGAAACTCGTCGAAACGGGAGCGGCAGTCGGGTCCGCCGCATTCGGGGCAGATCATTTTGCACCTTGATGGATGGACGCCGCGCCCTCGTTCCACAGGACTTTCTGGGTGATGCCGCTGATCTTCCAGCCTGCTTCGGTCTTTGTCAGGTTGAACAGATACTGGCAATGCGTGCTGAACATCTCTTCTTCAGACATTCTCCACACCACCATCGACGCGCGGCAGGTGGCGGTGTTCAAGTCAGTGAAGTCGACCTCATAGTTGCTGATCAGGTGATGCAGCTTCAAATAGTCGAGCGCCTCGCGGCGTAGACGAACGTATTCGCTGGCAGGCAGTGTCTGCGGGGGCGTGCCGCGCAGGTCGGAATAATCGGTATACAAGGAAGTGGTGAAGCAATCCTGCAAGCCATTCCAATCTTTCATGTCGAAGCGATTGGCGAAACGGGCCACTAATTCCTGTATCAGCACTTTATCGTTGATGCTCATTGCGCTTCCTTCCAATAAAAAACGCCTCTCGAGAGAGAGGCGACACGCGCAGTGCATATCATCTCTCATCTCTCGGACAATCGTCCGCCGAAGTTGGCACCATCTTCACTGAACACTGATGACTGTTCATTGAATGGTTGCCGAGGCTTCACAGGGTCGGTCCCTCAGCCTCTCTGGATGAGTCTTCCGTAACTTGTCAGCGCTTTATAACATGGGCAGGGAGGAATGTCAAACTGAGACGAGCATTTCGTCGATATTCATTTTGTTGTATACTTTGATTAAGGATTTCTTTAATCGTTATGAGCCCAGCCATGCAGAAAGTGGAATCTCTCCATGCATTCGACCAGATCAAACTCCTGGCGGATTCGCGCCGCCTGGAGATTCTGCGTCTGCTCATGGCCGCTCCCGCCACCCTCACCCAACTGGCGCGGACCCTCGGCCAGTCGCCCGCCTGGGTGCGGCATCACATCCTCGCGCTTGAATCCGCGGACCTGATCGAGATGTCCGAGACTCGCACCACGGGCAAGGTGACCGAAAAGTTCTATCGCGCAAAGGCCAGCGCTCTCCTCTTGCAGGAGATGATCCTCCCCAAAAGCAAAAAGCCTGCCCTGGTTTTTTCGGGCAGTCACGACCTGGCACTGGAAGGCATCGCCGAGCACCTTTCCCGGTACGTGACCCTGCTCAGCCTGCCCGTCGGCTCGCTGGACGGGTTGGTCAACCTGCGTCAGGGATTGTGTCACCTTTCGGGGTCACACATTCTGGACGAAAGCGGCGAGTACAACACGCCCACCATCCGTCACCTGTTCCCCGACCGCGCGATGGACGTGGTCACCCTGGCCTATCGCACCCAGGGCTGGATGTTGACGGCGGGCAACCCCAAGGGGATTCGGGGCCTGGCCGATTTGTCTCGTCCCAAAGTGCGTTTTGTCAACCGCAATGAGGGCTCGGGCACCCGCCTGTGGCTGGATGCGGAATTGCGCAAGCAAGGCATTCCCGCTGAGACCATCCACGGGTATGGAACGGTGGTCAAGACCCACAGCGAAGCCGCCGCGTTGATCGCATTGGGCCAGGCGGATATATCCCTCGGTTTGCAGGCTGCCGCCCATCAACACGGGCTCGACTTCATCCCGCTCTTCGAGGAGCGCTACGACCTGGTCCTGCCGCGCGCGCGGGAAAAAATGCTGCATCCCCTGCTCGACTACCTGCAAACGCTCGATTTTCGCAAGTCGCTTGGTACGCTCCCGGGGTACAACTCCGCACACAGCGGAGAACAAATTCTCTGAAAACAGGATTATCCATGAAACGCTCCATACTCGCCTGGCTGTCTTTGGTTCTGCTTTTGTCCGCCTGTTCTTCTTCCCCCACCCCCACTGCCGCGGAACCTCAGCCTGCTCCCGTCACCCAGCCGCCCGCCGCCGAAGAGCCCAAGACGCCCCAGGCTCTCCAACCGACGGCCGTCTCGGGCATGCTCTTCGTGGTGGTCCTGCCCGACGGCTCCAGCGTGGATATCACGCTCGACCAGCTCAAGTCGCTGCCGTTGGCGCAATTGACCGTGGATGGCAAGACCGAGGAAGGTCCCAAGCTGATGGATGTCCTCACCTTGGCGGGCGTGACCGACTTCAGCGAAGTCTCGTTGGAGGGATCGAGCAGCCCCGCGACATTGACGCGCGAGCAGGTGGATGATAACACCATTCTCGATTTCAACAATCACGGCACGTTGAAGCTCGCCACCACCTACATCCCCAAGGCGAACTGGACGAAGGATATCAGCAAGATCACAGTCAAGTAATGTCGTTGCGAGGGCGAAGCCCGAATCAATCCTCCAATCACCTGAGATTGATTCGCGGCAAAGAACGCCGCTCGCAATGACATGAAGGACATTTATGAAATACCTGATTGGTATCGACGACACAGATAACCTCGAAAGTCGCGGAACGGGCCACCGCGTGCGTCAACTGGCTGACTGGCTGACTGAGAATCACCTGGCCGTGCCGTTGGGCATCACACGCCATCAGTTGCTGGTGGACTCGCAGATTCCCTACACCTCTCATAACAGTTCGGCATGCATGGCCGTGGAGTCTGAGGCGCCAGCCGACTTGTGGGAGGCCTGCCGCGAGTTCCTGCTGCGTGAGAGCGCGCCCGGTTCGGACGCGGGTCTGTGCCTGGCTGCGTGGGAAAAGGTCAACGAGTGTGTCATCTCGTTCGCCCAGCGGGCCAAGATCACGGTGCTGACCATGCTCGAAGCCGAGCAGACCGCCCTCGATCATGGCATCCAGCTCGAAGGTCTGACGGGCACACACGGCGGGATCATCGGCGCGCTGGCAGCAGTCGGCCTGCATCGACAGGGCAGCGATGGCCGTTTCCTGTGGCTGCCTGGCCTGCGCGAGTTGCGCGGCAAGCTGCCTGTCTCCGAGATCTGTGCGTTGGGCCACGTGGATCGTGTGTGCATGTTGAACCACACCAGGTTGCATCCCAAAACGGTCGTTGACGTCGGCGAATGGATTCGCCCCATTTTGCGCGACGGGCTAGCCACCCTGTATGTCGAGGAGAAAAATCATGAATGGTACGTCCTTCCTAAAGAACACATCAAAAGCCTTTCCAACTGAATGGACGCTTCCCTGGTGGGAAGCCCTGTTGTTGATGGGCGCCGGCGTGTTGGCGGTGGTTCTGCACCGCAGTTTCGATGCCTCGCTTAGTTTACCGGGCCATCACGGTATCGAGTGGATGGCGTTGATGGTGATCGGGCGGTTGTCCTCGCGCTATCGGGGCGCAGGCACGCTCACCAGCATCGGCGCATCGCTGGCTTCGATGGTACCGATGTGGCGCGGCGGCGACCCGTTCACGCCGTTGCTCTACATGCTGCCCGGTCCGTTGATGGATGCGGCCTTCCGCTACCTGCCCGCTTACGTGGGAAAGGTCTGGTTCCTGATGCTTGTGGCGGGCCTGGCGCACATGACCAAGCCTGTGACGCGTCTCCTCATCAATTTCTTCACGGGCTGGCCGTTTGGTTCCTTCCGCTTTGGGATCGCCTACCCCGTGCTTGGTCACTTTTTCTACGGTGCCATTGGCGGTTTGCTCGGTGCTCTGATCATTTTGGGCCTGAACAAGCTGTCGGACAAAAATAAATCGTAAAGGATGAGACTCATGAAACAGAAATCGCTATACCTGATCACCACTCTGATCGTGCTCCTGTCGCTGGCATTGTCTGCGTGTGGGACGGCCAAGCCGTCCAACCCGAACCTGATTCTGGCCACAACGACTAGTACACAGGATTCTGGCTTGCTCGATGTGTTGGTCCCCATGTTCGAAGAGCAGACCGGCTACAAGGTCCAGACCGTGGCGGTGGGCACCGGCGAAGCGCTCAAGATGGGCGAAGAAGGCAACGCCGATGTCCTGCTGGTACATGCCCCGTCCTCCGAGGTCACTTTCATGGATGGCGGCAACGGCAAGGAACGCTTCCTGGTCATGCACAATGACTTCATCCTGGTCGGTCCCGCCTCCGACCCGGCGGGCATCAAGGGCCTGGGGCCCAAGGACGCCTTCGTGGCCATCTACAATGCGGGCGCTCCCTTCGTGACCCGCGCCGATGACTCGGGTACCTATAAGAAGGAAGTCTCCTTCTGGACCAAGGCCCAACTGGAACCGAAAGGCCAGGCCTGGTACATCGAGACGGGCCAGGGCATGGGCGCCTCGCTGACAGTGGCCTCCGAGAAGGGTGCGTACATCCTGACTGACCGCGCCACCTATCTGGCTAACAAGGATAAACTCCAGCTCGAAATCTTATTGGAAGGCAATAACGCCCTGCTGAACGTGTATCATGTCATCACGGTCAACCCGGACAAGTGGCCCAAGATCAACTACGAAGGTGCGCTGGCCTTCGCCAAATTCATGACCGATCCCGCGACCCAGAAGGTGATCGGTACATTTGGCGTGGACAAGTACGGGCAGCAGCTCTTCGTCCCTGATGCCGACAAGACCGATGCCGACCTCGGGCTATAATCGTCGATAAAATTGTGGCACGCATTACGAAAGTGATGCGTGCCACGTGCTTTTATGGCCGACCTCTTTCCCATCACCCTGCTTTCCCTGCAAGTTTCCATGCTGGCCACGTTGATCAGCCTGCTGATCGGCCTGCCGCTGGGGACGGTGCTTGCCCTCGGTAAGTTCCCCGTGCGCTCCTTCCTGCTCAGTATCATCAACACGGGCATGGCTCTGCCGCCCGTGGTGGTGGGATTGTTCGTGGCCATGATGCTCTGGCGTTCGGGTCCGCTGGGGGATTTTAGGTTGATCTATACGCCTGTCGCCATCATCATTGCGCAGACCATCATCGCCGCGCCTGTGGTGACGGGCCTGACTGCCGCTGCACTGCAGCAACTGAATCCGCGCTTGCGGCTGCAACTCTATGGGCTGGGTGCGTCGCGCACGCAAATGGTCCTGGCCTTGTGGCGCGAGGCGCGCCTGCCCCTGCTGGCCGCTTTGATGGCGGGCTTTGGTTCGGTCATCTCAGAGGTTGGCGCTTCGATGATGGTGGGCGGCAACATTCGCGGTCAGACACGCGTGTTGACCACTGCCATTGTGCTGGAGACCAGCAAGGGCGAATTCGAGCGTGCCATCGCCCTGAGCGTCTTCCTGCTGACCATCACCTTCCTGGTCAACTGGGCGCTGACCATCATCCAGCAGCGAGGCCGCTCATGACCGCGCTGATCGAAGTCCGCGACCTGCTCGTCCGCCGCGAGAAGCAAACGGTGTTGGAGATCGAGCATCTGGCTGTGCAAAAAGGCGAGGTGCTGGCTGTGGTCGGCCCGAACGGCGCGGGCAAGAGCACGCTCTTCCTTACGCTGGCGCGCCTGCTCAAGCACGAGCGCGGGACCATTCACTTTAACGGGACCGAGTCCATGTCCACGCTGGAGTATCGCCGCCGCATCGCGCTGGTGCTGCAGGAGCCGTTGCTGCTGGATGCCAGCGTCCGCGAGAACGCTGCCGTTGGGTTGGGGTTTCGGGGAATCCCCAAGGCGGAATCCGACCGCCGTGCCGGTCACTGGTTGGAGCGGATGGGGGTTGCGCATCTGGCGGACCGTTCCGCGCGAAGACTCTCGGGCGGAGAATCCCAACGCGTGAGCCTGGCCCGCGCCTTCGTCCTGGAACCCGAGCTGCTCCTGCTCGATGAGCCATTCACCGCCCTCGACGCCCCCACTCGCGCCCGTCTGCTCGAAGATCTCAAGTCCGTGCTGGCGGAAACATCCACCACGACCATCTTCATCACGCACGACCTGCGCGAAGCCGAGAGGTTGGGGACGCGCATGGCTGTCATGCTCAAGGGACGTATCCATCAGACGGGGGAGCCGCGTGAGGTCTTCGCCCACCCCGCTGACGTGCAGGTGGCCGAGTTTTTAGGAACGACACTAGGGTAGGTTGAAAAACGATCCCAGGGTGGGGTAATATGGGGCAACTTGTATCTTCGCCCAGGAGTCTTTCATGCGTGCCTTTGAGCTATCCCAACTGATCACCCGTCAGGCCGACAGTGACCGCCTGTATCTCGAATTTCTCAAGGTCCCCGACTTGAGCATGGGATTGTACGTACTCTCTGCGGGCGGCATGGACCCGCAGTCTCCGCACAGTGAGGACGAGGTGTACTATGTGGTCAGCGGGCGGGGCAGGATCCAGGTGGCGGACGAAGACCGCCTTGTGCAGATGGGGTCGATCGTGTATGTGCCGAAGCACGTCGAGCATCGCTTCCACTCGATCACCGAGGAACTGAAGGTGTTGGTATTCTTCGCGCCTGCGGAGTATTCGAATCGGAGGGGATAAATGCGGCGGACGTTTATTGGTGTCCGACAATGGAATGCGGAACATACGGCTCTTCGAGATAAGCGACCTCTTCCAAGCTCAATTGAATCGATAGCACACTGACAGCATCTTCCAAGTGTGAGATCTTTGTCGCACCGATGATGGGTGCGGTGACGGGGCTCTTTTGCAACAGCCACGCCAACGCAATGTGCACGCGCGGCGCGCCATGCCTCTCCGCGATCTCTGCCATGCGTTTCACGACCTGCTGATCGGTCTCGGCGGTGGCATCATATTTTTTCTTCGCAATCTCATCGGTCTCGGAACGCAGTGTGCTTTCGGCGGACACGTCGCGGGTCAGACGTCCCGCCGCGAGTGGGCTGTACGGAATCACCCCGATCCCTTCGGCGCGGCAGAGGGGCAGCATCTCGCGCTCTTCTTCGCGGTAGATCAGGTTCAGGTGATTCTGCATCGAAACGAAACGCGTCCAGCCGTGCATCTCTGCGACATGCAGTGCCTTTTGGAATTGCCAGGCCCACATGGCGGAGGCGCCAATGTAGCGTGCCTTGCCCGCGCGGACAATATCGTTGAGCGCTTCCATCGTTTCTTCGATGGGGGTCTCATAGTCCCAGCGGTGGATCTGATAGAGGTCCACGTAATCGGTTCCCAACCGCTTCAGGCTGTGGTCGATCTCGCTCAGGATGGCTTTGCGCGATAACCCGCCGCCGTTCGGCCCCTCGCGCATTTTGCCGTGCACCTTGGTCGCAATGATGACCTCGTCGCGTTTGGCAAAATCTTTCAGGGCTCGCCCAAGGATTTCCTCGCTTGCGCCGATCGAATAAACGTTGGCCGTGTCAAAGAAGTTGATACCCAGTTCCAGTGCTTTCTTGATGACCGGGCGGCTGTCTTCCTCGTTCAGTACCCATTTATGGATCCAGCGCGTTGAATCTCCGAAGCCCATGCAGCCCAGACAGATGCGCGAGACCTTCATGCCGGTCGAGCCCAGGCGGGTGTATTCCATGATTTTTTCCTTTATGCTTTGTTTTCGAAGCTGATAATTTCTGTTGCAGGTGGACTTGTCTTCGACTTTTGTTCCTGAGATAGGATATACAAACCGCTCAGTAAAGTCAAGAAGGCGCCTGCCAGGGTCATGGCGGTGGGAATCTCGTGCCAGATGAGGAAGCCCCATATCACGTTGATGGGCAGGGACGCGTATTCAAAGGGGGCAATCACGGATGCCTGTGCCGTGCTATAGGCACGGGTGACGAAGAACATCCAGCCAGCCCAGACGAGTCCCAGTCCGGCCATGATGGACAGGTCCAGCAAGGTTGGCATGGTCCAGGCGTGGAACAGGAACGCGATGCTCGGATGCGCGTGGGGAATTTCTCCGACGGCGGCGGCTAGCGGCGAAAAGATGAAAGCAGCGATCAAGTAGACCCACGAACTGAAATATGCCATCGTGGCGCTGCTGTCGGTGTCTCTCAATTTTCGGGTGAGGATTACGGTGAACGCGTAAAAGAGGACCGAGATCAAAATGAAAAGGGTGCCCTCGTTGAAATTCGCCGAACCGGGCCGAATGATCAACAGGATTCCTGCAAATCCTACGATCAATGCAAGCCAGCGCTGCAACTCCACCTTTTCGCCCAACAGAAAGACCGACAGGATGGTGATCATCAACGGCCCCGAAAAACGGATCGATTCGACGTCGGCAAGTGGCAGGGCGGCCAAGCCCATCATGTAGGTGGTGTAGGAGAGAAACAGAAAAATCCCGCGCACAACCTGGAGTTTGGGCTGGCTTGTGGTTGGCAGTCCCTTTTTGCCTTCAAGCCAGAAAAAGAGGAGCGTGACGGGCAGGGCGACCAGGCTGCGAAAGGTGACGATCTCCAGCACAGAATAACTGCCGCCGATCCATTTAACTGCGACAGCCTGCAGCGAACCGATCAGCATTGCCAGTAAAAGAAAGCCGATACCTTTGAGGTTTGAAGTGGTGGACGTCATCTTTTAGCCGCCCGTCGGAACCAGCTTGAGAGTCGCAGATTTTGCCATGGGCTCCACCATCGGGGCGACGTACTGGGGGTAGCGGGCGTATTTCGCAAGATATGCCGCGTCTACCCGTTGATTGACCTCAGGGTCAGACTCTTCCACGAAGGCAACATCCCTTTCCACGCCGCCTGCGCGGATATGGCCTTGGTGCTTCGTTTGAGCGCCGCGGAACCAGGGCGAGGTGCGCCCCTTGTAGGCGCGGACGTAGACATGTTCGTCCACGCGTACCACCCATATGATGACAGGGTTGCGCAATGTGCCATCTTGTCGCAAAGAGGACAGGGTCAATTCTTCCGTTTTGTCAATTTTGTCGAGCTCTGCGCTTGTCCATGCGCTCATTGGTTATCTCCTATTCTTCTTGTAAGGAAAGTCTATCACTTGGAGTCGACTCCAGGTCAAGGGTTCAGCTAAACCTCGTTGAGTATGGTAAAACTGCCCTGCAGACTACAAAGATTTGGAGGCCCAGCATGGATATCGAAACATTGCGGCAATGGGTTGCCCAGCGCGACTCGTTCAGCGTCCTCGAAACGGTGGATGTATTCACTGGCGAACGGAAGATCCTCAAGGAGTTCGACTACGTCATCGAAGCGCCCAACTGGACGCGCGACGGCCGTCTGGTCTACAACAGCCGTGGGCGCATCTTCACCTACGAACTGGCCAGCGGCGAGATCAAAGAGGTCGACACAGGCTTCGCCATCGACTGCAACAACGACCATGTGCTCTCGCCCGACAACCGTCAACTGGCGGTCAGTCATCACACGCATGCGGATGCTCAATCGCGCGTTTACATCCTACCGCTGACGGGTGGCGCTCCCCGCCTGGTAACGGAATCAGGCCCCAGCTATCTGCATGGCTGGTCGCCCGATGGCGCACGCCTGGCTTATTGCGCCGAGCGCAGCGGCCAGTACGACATCTACACTATCTCCGTGGATGGCGGTGCCGAGACTCAGCTCACGAATCTACCTGGTCTGGACGATGGTCCCGAATATTCGCCCGATGGCAGGCACATTTGGTTCAACTCCGTGCGCACGGGACTGATGCAGGTCTGGCGCATGGAAGTCGACGGCTCGAACCCGACCCACATGGTCAAGGAAGAGGCCAATTGCTGGTTCCCGCACGTCTCACCCGACGGCCAGTGGGTGGTCTACATCGCCTACGCCAAAGGCGACGTGGAGCCTGGCGACCACCCCGCCAACAAGAACGTGGAACTGCGCCTGATCCCCGCGCAGGGCGGAGAATCCAAACTCGTCACAAAGTTATTCGGTGGCCAGGGCACCATCAACGTTAACTCATGGTCGCCCGATAACCGCACCATCGCCTTTGTCTCGTACCGCCTCAAGGAGTGAAAATGAAAATCCAACCCGTCAAAACTGCCATCGTCGGCAGCGGCGCCATCAGTGACGCCTACCTCGGCACGATGATCAACAAGTTCAAGATCCTGGATGTGGTCGGCTGCTGTGACCGAACTCCCGAGAAGGCGCACGCCAAGGCGCAGAAATACAACATCAAAGAGATGACCTTCGATGAGATCCTGGCCGATGACTCGATCGAGATCGTGGTCAACCTGACCGCGCCGATGGGACATTACCCCGTCATCAAGCAACTGCTCGAAGCGGGCAAACATGTCTACACCGAGAAGGTCCTGTCGGTGGAATTGGAGCACGCCGCCGAGTTGCTGAGGCTCGCGGACGAAAAGCACCTGTACCTTGGGGCTGCTCCCGATACCTTTCTCGGGTCGGCCATCCAGACCGCCCGCTTTGTGGTGGACAGCGGCCTGATCGGCGACGTCACCTCCTGTTATTGCGCCCTCAGCCGCGACAGCGAGATCTTCAGCCGCGCCTTCCCCTTTACCGCTAAACCGGGCGGAGGCATCGGCTTCGACGTGGGCATCTACTACATCACCGCCCTGTTGAGTATTCTCGGCCCTGTGAAGGAAGTCTCAGGCGTCACGCGGACCAACTCCCCGCAACGCATGGATTATTCATTGGAGCGCTTCGGTGAACCTTTCCAGATCGAGTGCGAAAACCTGATGGCGGGCATCCTGCAATTCGAGCGCGGCACGGTTGGAAATCTGCTGTTCGATGCCAACTCTATTTTCACCGCGCCCGAACGTCCCAATGTCGTGTTATTTGGAACGATGGGTGCCTTGTACATGGCCGACCCCAATCAGTTCGGTGGCGAGGTCAAGGTCATCCTGAAAGGCAACAGCGAGCCCGTCGTGATGCAGCAAAGTCATGCTTTCAGCCAGGAATATCGCGGACTGGGCGTGGCCGAAATGGCCTGGTCGATGCGCATGGGGCGCAGAAACCGCGCCAACAAGGAAATGGCCTACCATGCGTTGGAGGTCCTGCACGGCATCGTCAAGAGCAGTGAGACGAGAGCGAACCAGTCCATCCAATCCGTGTTCGAACAGACGCCACCCATCCCGCGTGGATTCTCAGGACAGACCTATTTCGAGTTCATCGAAGAAGCAAGCATCGCGCTTTAATTCATAAAAGCAACCCGCTCGAAATTTGATTTCGAGCGGGTCATTTTTTAGATCGGAAAGTATCAGTCTCCTGTTTTACAGTCCCGCCACAGACGGGATGATTTCTTTTGCAAAGATTTCGAGCGGCGTAATTGTGTAAACATCGGGCATGTTGAAGATCGCATGCGTGAAACCCATTGCGGAAAGCTCTCGGATGCGATCGATAACGCCGCCTACTGTATCCTTCCCCGAAAGATGTATCGTGCCAAGACAAGTTTTCTCGACGGTGTCGTAATTGCGTCCCAATGCATCGCAATGCCGTTTGATGTCATTGAGCGCTTTTTGCATGTTCGCCATCCCGACCCAATCGCCGATGTTGCAGGCATCTGCATATTGGGCAACCATGCGCAGGGTCTTGTTCGGCCCCGTCCCGCCCACCATGATGCGCGGATGCGGGCTCGAAAGCGGGCGCGGATTATTGGTCAGCGCAGGGGCGGAAAAATGCCTGCCAGCGAAGGAGATCTCATCGCTGTTCCAAAGCACGTGCGCCAGTTTCAGACTGTCTTCCAGCTGCTCGAAGCGTTCTGAAGTGGAGGGGTAGGGGATGCCATTGCCCCGCGCTTCCTCCTCATACCATGCCGCGCCGATCCCGAAGTAGGCGCGTCCTCCAGAGAGAATGTCGAGCGTATTGACCATCTTCATCAATACAGCAGGGTGACGATAGATCACGCCGGTCACCAGCACGCCTAGGTAGGCTTTTTCGGTTAGCCCGGCAAAATAGCCGAGCGTGGTGTAGGCTTCGAGCATCGGGTCGGTGTAGGCCTCGCCGAACAGGCCCTTGATCTGGTAGTAGTGATCCATGACCCACAAGCTGTAAAAGCCTGCAGCTTCTGCGGTGGTGACGATCTCTTTCAACGCGGGGCGAATCTGTGCCGCGCCGCCAGGGACTTTGAACGAGGGAATTTGTAATCCGATGTGCATATGATCCTTCTTTTAATTTTCTCGTTAATTAATATCGGTCGCCAATCACTTTGATCTGCGCCATTGTGTCCTCAATTTGAGCAAGGTCATCTGCTGTCAATTCGATGTTCACCGCGCCATTATTCTCGTCGAGGCGTTCCAGTTTGCGCGAGCCAGGGATGGGCACGATCCACGGCTTCTGGGCCAGCAGCCACGCCAAAGCGATCTGCGCGGGCGTGGCATTTTTCTGCGCGCCGATCTTTTCCAGCAATTCGATCACGCCGCGGTTGGCCTTGATGGCCTCCTGCGTGAAGCGCGGATTGCGGCTGCGGATGTCGGTGCTGTCGAAGGTGGTGGACTCGTCGATCTTGCCCGTCAGATAGCCGCGTCCCAGCGGGCTGTACGGGACCAGGCCGATGCCCAGTTCTTCACAGGCGGCGAGGACCCCATTTTTTTCGATGGCACGCCACCAGATCGAGTATTCGCTCTGCAGCGCGGTGACAGGCTGAACGGCGTGGGCACGGCGGATCTGCTCCGCGTTGGCCTCAGACAGGCCGAAGTGCCTGACCTTGCCCGCCTGGATCAAATCCCTCACCGCACCTGCCACGTCTTCCATGGGCACGTTCGGGTCGGGACGATGCTGATAGAACAGGTCGATCACGTCGACGCGCAGACGCTTGAGCGAAGCCTCCGCCACGCGTTTGATCTGCTCGGGGCGGCTGTCCACGCCCACGCTGGGATGAGGTCCTTTTTCCCCATGCTTCCACCCAAACTTGGTGGCGATGATCACCTGCCCCTTGAACGGCTCCAGCGCCTCGCCGACCAACTCTTCGTTCGTGAATGGGCCATATACTTCGGCCGTGTCGAAGAACGTGACACCGCGCTCGACGGCTTGATGCAGAAAATCGATCATCTCCTGCTTATCGGTCGGCTTGTCGCCAAAGCTCATGCGCATGCAGCCCAGCCCCATGGCCGAGACTTCCAGGCCTGTCCTGAGCGAAGCCGAAGGGCCGCGATTACCTAATTTTCGTGTTTGCATTCTCTACTCCGTTCCTTTGATTTTCTTTTCTGTTTCCACCATCTTGCTCTCGTACACCTGGATTTTGTAATTCAAAATTTCGAGCGTCTTCTGCATTTCTTCTATCCGTGCAGTCAATTGCTCGCGCTGTTCCAGCAAAATCTCTTTGCGTGTTGCGATGGTCGAATCGCCTTTTTGTACCAGCGCCATGTAATCGATCAACACCTCGATGGGCAGTCCCGCGCTGCGCATACATTTGACAAAGTCCACGCGGCGCATATCCTCCTCGGTGTAGTCACGGATGCCGCTCTCGGTGCGATTGACCGTGGGGATCAGCCCGATGCGCTCGTAATAGCGCAGGGTATCGGTCGAAATCTCGAATTTTTCGCTGACTTCCTGTATTTTCATGGGGCACCTCGACAAACAGTGTAACACCTGGAGTTAACTCCAAGTCAAGGCTTTTGATGGGGAATTTTGAAATCTCGCTGAGGCTTACAGTATGATGGTAAAACGAGTCCCCGCCGAAGCACTTTCGGCGTAGATGCTTCCCCCGTGCAGTTCCACGATGGATTTGGCGATTGCCAGCCCCAGTCCTGACTCATTTCCCGAGCGGGATGGGTCGCCGCGATAAGACCGCTCAAAGATGTGTGGCAGGACCTCGGGCAGGATTCCGCTTCCGCTATCTTCCACGCCCAACACCAGCCGATCCTCAGCCTGATCCGCCGACAGGCGGATGGTTCCGCCCTCGGGTGTGTACCTCAATGCGTTGCTGACCAGGTTGCCCAGAACCTGCTCCATGCGTTCGGGATCCAATTCGATCTCGGCCAGGGCTCCCTGGGTATCGACGCTTAATTCAATCTGCTGACTTTCTGCTTGGTGGCGATAAGCCGCCACAACCCGCTCCAGCAGGTCGGCAGGTGCGATGAGCTGCCGATGCAATTTCAACTCCCCCACGTCGGCCAGCGACAACGTTCGCAAATCTTCCACCAGCCGCTGCAAGTGCTGGACCTCTGATTGCATCACCTCGAATCGTTCGGGTGTGGGTTGGAGTTTGCCGTCCTGAAGCGACTCGAGATAACCGCTGAGCACCGTCAGCGGATTGCGCAGGTCGTGGGCGATGTCGGCGGTCATCTGACGGCGGGCGCGGTTGGCGCGTTCCAGGTCGGCACTCATCTGGTTGAAGGACGCCGCCAGTTTGCCCAACTCATCCTGCGAGCGGATGGGAACAGGCTGGCTGAAGCGGCCCTGCGCCATCGAAACGGTGGCCGCTGTCAGGTCGCGAACAGGATGGGTCAACGAGCGGGCCAGGAACAGCCCCAGCAGCAGGGCAATCAGCGCACCGCCCAACGCCGCCACCAGCAGCGATTGGTTCACATGGGTCAGATACTTGTCCTCGATGGGACTGCGCGTAGGTGCCTGACCGGTGGTCAGCACCGTGCCGACCACCACTCCGCCGACCTCGATCCCGATCCCCTTTTCCAGCGTCCCTTTTTGCACCTTTTGTCCGGGCCGATACTGCCCGCCGGGGACGATGACCACGCGGTTCTGGTCCACCAGCGCGAAGGGCTGCGGGTCGGGCTGTTGGGTGCCTGGCTGGGCGAAGGGCGGCAGCAACCCCTGCTCGCGCAGAACAGCATCGACGCCTGACCAACTTCCCTGGGATTGATAGTATTCGGCTGCAATGGCCACGAACTGACCCTGGCGCTGGTCCACCAGATATTGGTCGAACTGGACGTAGGTGGTGGTCCACACAAACAAGGCCGCCAGCCCGACGGCGATCAGGCTGACGAGCAGAAAAGCGAGGGTGAGTTTCGAAGTCAGTTTCAAGTGTCAGGTTCCAGACGTCAGGTTTTATGTCACTCTGGGTTGGGGTGGCAAAAGAATTACCCTGCTGTAAATTTGTACCCAACCCCAAAGACAGTAACAATGTACTGCGGGTTGGACGGGTCGGGTTCGATCTTGGTGCGCAGGTTGCGGACGTGGACATCAATGGTGCGCTCCACGCCTTCGAAGGCGGTGCCTTGTAATTTGAGCAGCAGGTCGGAGCGAGAGAAGACCCGCCCGGGCGTGGACATCAGCGCGAACAACAACTCGAACTCGGACGGCGTCAGACTGACGGTCTGCCCGCCCACCTGGACGGAGCGGGCGGCGCGGTCCAGACGGATGGGACCCGCAGCGAGGATTTCTGACTCGGCGGCAGGGCGAGTAACGCGGCGCAACACGGCGTGGATGCGGGCAGTCAGTTCCTTCATGCCAAAGGGCTTGGTGACATAATCATCAGCGCCGAGTTCAAGTCCGAGCACCTTGTCAGTCTCGTCCAGTTTGGCGGTCAGCAGGATGATAGGTGTCTCGCGCTCCCTGCGATAGGCCTTGATGAAGTCGTATCCGCTCATCTCGGGCATCATGATGTCGAGCAAAATCAAATCGGGCTTCTCGGCGCGGGCGGCATACAATGCCTCACGTCCGTTCGCAGCGATGACCACGCGAAAGCCTTCGGCTTCGAGATAGTCGCGCACCAGGTTGCGGATGTTGGCCTTGTCGTCGGCGACGAGGATGGTTTTCATGCCTCTATGATAGCAGAAAGATGTTCAGAAATTGTTCAGGTCATGGCAGGATGGAGTACCTGAAAACCACCTGCCCGTTCTGACTGCTCGACAGACTCGTGCAGATATATTCCACCGTGACCTGCTCCGGCGAGACCGTCACGCGCAGGTGACCGGTTCCGCCGAAGATGTCGCCGCTGAGGTAACCGTAGTCGGCGGCACTGCTGGTGTTATCCGCGCGGGCGGAGCCAGGCTGGGGGACCTCCTGATAGGTGATGCCATCCAGTTCCTGACGGACGAAGAGATGGTCGTGACCGTGAAATACAGCGTTGACATGATTGGCAACCAGCAATTGGTGGATGGACATGCCCCAGCCCGGGCGATTTTCATCAAAGCCCCAGGAGCCATCGGGATTGAGTCCACCCCATTCGTGGTAAGGGGCGATTTCCACACCGCCGCGCCCGTCCTTGTCCAAGCCACCGATGAGTTGGTGGATGAATATGAATTTCCATTTGGCGTTACTACTTTCAAGTGTAGACTTGAGCCATTGATATTGCGCATTGCCGAGGGTGGGATTCCATAAGTCGGTGGTGTTGCCGCGCTGGGATGGGGTGAACCAGTATGGGTCAAGGACGATGAAAAGCGCGTCGCCCCATGTGAAGGCGTAGTAATCTTGCAGGTCGCCGACGGCGGGTTGGGGGAGCGTGTTGCCTGTGTAGAAACCATCGGGCGCCGGGTTAGGAAAATATTTCGTGCGCATTTGCGCTGCCCAAATCGATATTTCTTCACCATCTTTACCGCGTGGCGCGCCTTCGCCGTCGTGATTGCCCAGCACGAGAAAGAGTGGGGCCGTATCTGCCAGTTGACCGAAGAAGTAGCGCTGGGCCAGATATTGTGGCGCGGCCCCGGTATAGGGTTTGTACTTTTCGGTCATAAAGGTGTCGCCCAGGTCGATGATGAAGTCTGGATGGTCAGCGCGCTGATTGGCGAGGGTTTGCAGGTATACCTGCGGATCGGTGTTCGAATCCAGGTGCGAGTCTGCCTGGAGAGTAAAGGTAAAGGTCGAGCCTGCAGCACGGGCGGTGTGGAAGGTATTTTCGCTCCCGCCATTGATGGAGTAATAATATTGGGTATCGGGCTGAAGGCTGGAAAGCAGGAAAGTTTGTGGCGCATTGGCTTTCAGGGGGATCGCTTCGGTTTTCGATGTGGGGTTGCCCGACTCGGTTCCATAAGCAATGGAAACGGTCTGGTCGTTGCAGGCAAGCAGGGAAAAGGTGATGCTCGTGTCCGTTGGGCGGCCAAGGATCACGTCGAGGGGATGGGCGGGGATTTCGAAGGACAGGTTCTGCGAGACACCGCCCTGTCCACCATCAGGGATCTTGGCGCCGCGTGCGGGCTTCTGCGTGGGAGCAGGCGGCTGGACGGTGGGAGTCTGCTTGTTTAACGGTGTCAAGCTCGGGGCCGGTTGAGGGACGCAGGCGGCCAGCAGGGCGAGCAACAGCAACGGGATCAGAATCCAGCGAAGGTGGACAGGCATGGGGTCATCCTATTTGAACAGGAAATCGGTGTTGGGAATGGTCGGCATGGGGATGGCGTCCGAATACAGGTACGCGCCGCTGGGATAAGACAGGTCGCCCAGCAGGTCCGTGCGCAGGGTTGTCAGCTGCGCGCGCTGGGCGTCGGTGAGAGACTGCGAGACTTGTGAGAAGGCAACGGCATAGCGGTAGATGATGTCACCATCCAATTGGCCGTAGTATTCCATTTGGGCCAGCACGGTCTCCTGGCTGGGTGCACCGCCCACCAGGAATTGGCGCAGCAGCATGGAGACCTCCTCGCGGCTGCGGACGATCTCAGTCAGGGAGGACTTTTGGTCGGTGACGAGGTTCGTAATAAGGAGCGCCTGATCGGGCGTCAGCGTTTGCAGGAGGGCTTCGCCCATCTCCGCCGTGAGGTTGGAAGGGATGGTGTAATCGGGGTTGCCGACGGCGGGCGCGTCCTTCATGTAGAACGAACCGAAATAGGTGCCCTGGCGTTCGGGGCAGAAGTAGACATCGGCCTGCATCGAGCCCGCATACCAACTGAACATGTCGCCTGCGTAGGTCATGGTGGCCACTTTCTCATCGTGGCTGAGCCCCTGGAGTTCGGGCGGTTCGGGCACCACGGGCCAGGAGGTCATGCCCTGCCCGACCATGGCGTCGAGGTAGGCGCGCTGGTCGGCGTCCAATGCGGAGAGGATGCTGCCCATCATCTGCGCCCGCGCGTAACTGATCTGCCCATCGAGGCGATAGAGCTCGGCCGAATAGGCGGCCACGGCGTTGGGATCCAGGCCTGTGGTACCCGCGGGCAGGTCACCCGTCAACTGGCGGCGGAAGGCCTGCATTAGTACGAAGCGCTTGTAACCGTACTCGTTGATCGAGTTAACCTGTGCCTTGGCCAGTGCGATCAGGTCGGCCTTCTGGCTGCTGGTGAGGACGTGGAGCATGTTGAGCGAGGCGCGTGTCAGGAAGTCGGTGTTGTGACCCATCTCGCTGGGGTCATTATCGCGCAGGTATTGGAAGCCCCAGAAGTCGGCCACTTTGCCGGGCGGAAAGAAGGAATCCGCCCCGAGGTTGCCCGTGAGAAAGGCCAGTGCATCGAAGGCGATGGTGTTGCGTTGGGCGCCCTCTGAAAGGGTCTGTTCCATGTTGAACAGCGCGGGCGTGGAAGGCAGGTTGAAGGTCCGTACCAGGAAGACCGCCATTTGGTCGTGTGTCACCGAGGCGGATGGGCAATAATTCCCGCCGCTGCAGCCTGAGGTGATGCCTTCCGAGACGAGCTGTTCGATCCAATCTGCGGCCCAGTGATCGGCGGGAATATCCCCAAAGGCGGTTCCCGTGGCTGTGGGCGGAGCATATGCGCTGCCATGTTCGGAGCGCAGCAGGAAGACGGCCATCTGGTCACGGGTGACGGTGATCTCGGGGCAGTACAAGCCGACGCCGCACCCCCCCGTGATGCCCTCGGCGGCAAGCTGTTCGATCCAGGAAGCGGACCAATAGTTAGCGGGCACATCCTGGAAGACGCTTCCCGTCGCTGTGGGTGGGATGTAACTGGAGCCATGTTTGGACCTAAGCAGGAAGACCGCCATCTGCGCACGGGAGACGGGGATGGCAGGACAGAACAGACTGGGGACCGTGCTGCACCCTGTCGTCACACCGTTGGCGGCCAGCGCCTCGATCCACGAGTAGGCCCAATAGGTGGTGGGCACGTCCTGAAAGGTAGTAGCCGAGACGTTATCCCGCACCAGGCGGACGTAGTTGAGCGCGCGCTGGATATCGCCCTGGGGACCGAGGCCGTAGGCGGTGCCGCCGCTGCAGGCGGTTCCCATCGTCACCAGGCCCGCCGTGGTCTTGGGATCGCTGCGTTGGGCGCCCGCGCCATGAACGTCGTATAGGGTGAAGCAGGTGGCCGAGGGCGTGGCCTTCTGCCATCCGCCTGCGCGCCCAAAAGCCAGGTAAGCGGCGGATGCACCCATGCCGTTGTATGTGCCATGCGTGGTAGAGGACCAGTACCAGGGCCAATCGGTCTGGCCGCCTTCGTTGGTGAAGGAGGTCGCATTGAAGGCGGCGTTGATGGCCGCCGAGTTGGTGGTGGCGGGCGAGCGGGTGTAGTCGAGGATGCTTTGTAATTCCTTGGCGTTCGGCAGGCGCCAGTCGTTGTGACCGAGGTAGTTCTCGGCATTCTTCGTCTGGACCCAGGCCAATGCGTCCACCCAATTGAGGGCCGCGCCGCTATCGGCCTGGGACCACATCAGGCCTGTAGCGGAATCGGTGACGGTACCGTCGCCGTTTTCGGTCAGCGCGTTGACTCCATAGCTGGTATTGCCGCGCACACATTGGACGAAGAAGGTCTTTGTCCCGCCACCGGGCATGAGCGAGCCGTAGCCCTTGATGCGTCCATCAGCAAAGTTAACGCCGAAGACTGTCGTGCCGCCATCGTTGGCCGTGTTGGACACGTACAGGGTGCTGGACGCATACTGCGAGTCGATGATGCGTTCGCCCGCCGCCGTGTCGCCATAGGCGAAGTCGAAGTAGGCCGTGTCGATGAATGGGCTCAGGCTTGAGGTATCGGTGCCGTTGAATCCGCTCGGGTCGGTGCCGCGGAAATCGATCAGCGAGTAGAGTGTCTTGATGTCGGGCAGGCGCCAGTCGGTCTGGCCCGCCAGACTCAAGTTGTTGCAGTATGAGACCGCCGCGGAGTAGGTCAGTTTGTCGCTGGCGTTGATCGTGGCGTTCCCGTCCGTGTCAGGACTCTGCTGCCAGGTCAGGCCTGTGACGTGGTCGGTGACGGTGCCGTCTCCATTATCGGTATAACTCGGCAGATTGCCGTTGTGCTGGGCGTCCTGACCGTAGACCGTTCCATCCGCGGCGGGGCAGGTGATCGGTGCGCCGTTGCTGTCATAGCATTTATTCTGGCCTGTATCCACCACCGCATAAGGCAGGGAGGCAGTTTGCGCTTCAGGCTGGGAGGCTGCCGCGGCCTGGGCGGTCGAGTTGAAGACGCAGCCCGTCAACAATGCGAACAAAACCAGGATCGTGATTGTCCTTTGCAGGTTCATGGTTCATCCTTTCTTTATTCGACCGTGTACGAAAAAGTCACTTCGTCGGGCTGGCCGAGATACGAGCGGACGTATTCCACGGTTATGCCCGCAGGCGAGACGGTGACACGCAAATGTCCGCTGTTGGGGAATTTCTCTCCACTTTGATAAGCGGTTTCATTCTCCCAACTGTAGTTGGGGTTGGCGGGCTCAGGCAGGGTCTGGTAGATGACGCCGTCGAGTTCCTGTTTGACGAAGATGTGGTCGTGGCCCTGGAAAAAGATCGTGACGTGGTTGGCGGCCATGACCTGCTGGATGGTCTGGTTCCAGCCCGGGCGGTGAGCGGCGAAATGGGGTGCGTCGCCCCATTCATAGCCGCCCGCCAGTTCGACCCCGCCGCGCCCTGTGCCAAGCACATGATGGGTGAATACGAATTTGTATCTGGCTGTGCTGGTTTCGAGCGTGTGCTTGAACCATTGATATTGCGCATCGCCGAGAGTGACATTCCACAGGTCGCGGTTTTTCTTCTGGTCGCGGTCCACGCCGAACTGGTTGTCCACGGTTTGAGGCGAGTGCCAGTATGGGTCGATGACCATGAAGAGCGCATCACCCCATGTCCATGCGTAGTAATCGCGCAGCAAGCCGATGTGTTCCACGGGCTCGGCGTCGCCTGTGTAGAAGGAATCAGGCGCGGGCTGCGGAAAGTAGGTGTTGCGCGAAGTCTGCGCCCAGACCGCCACGTTGTCGGGCGTGCCGTCCAGGTTGGCGAGCGAGGCCTGCTCATGGTTGCCGTTGACGAGGAATATGGGCGCGCCGACCGTTCCCAGCCATTGGCGTTGGTTGACGTACAAAGCCCGCACGGTCTCGGGGTTCACATCCTTGAGCGTGTCCACGCTGAAGTCGTCACCGATAGCGATATAGAAGTCGGGGCGATCTGCCGCGGCGCTCGAAAGTGTTTTGACGTACAGGCTGGCATCGAACTGATTCTTCACACGCTCGGGGTGCGAGTCACCTTGGATATCGAAGGTGAAGGTGCTACCTGGTGCGCGCTGGGTCACAAAGGAATGCTCCGCGCCTGCCACACCGTTGTGGTTGATGCGATAGTAGTAGCGCGTGTTGGGTCGCAGACCTTCGATCAGCGTTTCCAACGGCATGTTCGCGGCGGCAGATTGCGGCGCGGTCTGCAACGTGTATGCGCCCGACTCCGTGCCGTACTCATAATAGATGGTCATGGGAGTTGCAGGCACCACATTGACCGTGACGGATGTATCGGTCGGGCGGCCCAAGATCTCAGCCGCGACAAAGTCCGCATTCGTGGAAGTCGGTGCGGCGGGCTGATTCCGCCCTTTGGGCTTTTTCGCCGGCTCAGCCTGACCCTGCTTTGTGGGCGACAGTTCAGCCGCTGTAGCCTGTTCGCTGACCATCGGTGTTTGACTCGGCTCGGGCATGGCCGTTGGCGCGGCGGTTGCAAAAGGAGCACAAGCAGTAAGGAGGAAGATGAAGATGAGGGTGAAGAGTGGTTTTTTCATATTCGACCTATCCCTTGGCCCCCTTCCCCAAAGGGAAGGGGGAACCGAAGAGTGGGGTGGGTCTGTTACTTGAACAGAAAGTCCGTGTTAGGAATCTCGGGCATGGGGACGGCTTGCGAGTACAGGTAGGCGCCCGTGGGGTGGGACTGCTCACCGAGCAGTTCGGTGCGTAGGGCGGTCAACTCAGCTTTCTGCGCATCGGTCAGGGACTGGTACACCTGCGAAAAATGGATTGCCATGTTGTAGATGATCTCGCCATCGTAGGTGCCATATTGCGCCATCAGAGACATCACGGTGGCCTGGTCGGCAATGACGCCGTCCTTGAACTTGCGCAGTTCGGTCGAGATCTGTCCGCGGGTCGAGACGATGCCCTGCAGGGACGGCTTCTGGATGTCTACCAGGCTGGTGATCAGACCTGCCTGTTCAGGGGTGAGCAGGGTCAGCATCTTTTCGCCTAGGTCGCCTGTCAGGTTGGTGGGGATGGCATAGGTTGGGTCGCTCATGGCCTTGATGTCCTTTAGGTAGAAGGAGCCGAAGTAGGTGCCGTGTCGTTCGGGACAGAAGTACACATCCGCTTCGACAGAGCCCGCATACCAGGAGTACAGATCGGCGGCGTAGGTCATTACTGCCACCTTGACATCGCGGTCGAGTCCACGGATGTCCTCGGGTTCCTCGACGCTGTTCCATTCCTGCATGCCCTTGCCAATCATGGCGTCGAAGTAAGCCTTCTGATCCGCGCTCAGGCTGGTAATGATTTTTCCCATCATCTGCGCGCGCTCGAAGCTGATCTGCCCATCGAGTTGATACAACTCTGCCGAGTAGGCTTTGACGGCATCTTCGTCCAGGCCCGTGGTGCCAGCGGGGAGGTCGCCCTCCGCGAGGCGGCGGAAGGCCTGCATCAGCACGAAGCGCTTGTAGCCGTATGCATTGATATCGTCCACCTGACTTTGGGCTAGTGTTACCAATTCTGTGCGCTGTTCGGCGGTGAGATTGCTGAGTGTATTCATCGCGGCGCTGGTCAGGAAGTCGCCCGCATGACCCATCTGACTGGGGTCGTTGTCGCGCAGGTACTGGAAGCCCCAGAAATCAGCCACTTTGCCCGGAGGGAAGAAAGAGTCCGCGCCGAGGTCGCCCGTCATGAAGGCCAGCGCATCGTACGAGATGGTCATGCCCTGTGCCTTGTCGGAAATGGCCTGCTCAATGTTATAAGCGGGAGCACCGTCCGTGGGCTGGTTCTTGCCTCCCTGCGGCCCGGCTTGTGGGTTGCCTGCAGGGTCGGTCATGCCCTCTCGTGCGTAGACCACGTTCAGGTCCGCGCTGGCCAGGGTGATATCTTGGATGGCGGCCAGCAGGACGTCGCGCGTGACCTGCTCGGCAGAGAGGTCGAGCTGCGGTTCGGCGGACAGGGCGTACACGGTGTAGGTGTAGGTCTTATCGCCAGGGCCTTGCGAGCAGGGCGGAGAGTATTCCGCCAGGCCGTTATTGATGTTATTGCCGAGCACACCCACGCCGCTGACGTCGGTCGGCAGGCTGGTCACATTTGCAGGGATATCGTACAGTACCCAATACCAGTGGATGCCGTCCTGCGCTTCGTGGTGCATGACGACGGCAAAGGATTGGGTTTCGGCGGGCGCGCCGCTCCAGTCGAGGGCCAGGGTGGAGCCGCTGCCGTCGCAGGTGTACTCGATAGGCAGGCGCCCGCCTTCGGCCACGGCGGGACTGGTGAGGGTGAATCCGCTGGAGGCCGAGACCGAAACGGGGTACACGTCGGCGGGAGAGGCGGGATCAGATTGAATCGGGGAAGAGGAGGCGGGAATACATCCCGTGAGGAGGACGAGCAGGAGCAGCCAGGTGAGCAGGGTTCTTTTCATGTCTTGTTTCCTTTCCCCCATACTGTAGCAAAGACATGTTCAGAAGTTGTTCAGAAGTGTTTGCAATTCTGTTTACATCATTAACTTTGGACGGTATTGCAGCGCCTCGGCCAGGTGCACGGATTGGATTTGCTCACTCCCGGCCAAATCCGCGATGGTGCGCGCCAGCTTGAGGATGCGGTGATAGGCGCGCGCCGACAGGTTCAACTGCGTCATGGCCGAGCGCATCAGGGCCTGGCTTTGGTCGTCCACCTGACAGAATTGCCGTACCTCGGCCACGCGCATGTCGGCATTGCAGACGATGTCCGTTCCCCCGTTGGCTCGCTGATTCGCTGACCCGCTAAATCGTCGATTCTGTACCTCCCTCGCCGCCTGGACGCGCTTGCGAATCGACTCGCTGGTTTCGCCGAGACGATCGCTGCTCAGTTTGTCGTAGTCCACGCGCGGAACTTCGATGTGGATGTCGATGCGGTCGAGCAATGGACCTGAGATGCGCTTCTGATATTTCGTGACCATGGCAGGCGCGCAGGTGCAGGGCTTCTGGCTGTCGCCATAATAGCCGCACGGGCAGGGATTCATGGCCGCGATCAATTGGAAGTTGGCGGAGAAGGTCAGCGAGCCTTTGGCGCGGCTGATGGTGACGACCTTGTCTTCCATCGGCTGGCGCATCACTTCGAGGACGCGCGTGCCAAACTCGGGGAACTCGTCGAGGAAGAGCACGCCGCGATGCGCGAGCGAGATCTCGCCTGGCTTGGGGATGTTCCCGCCGCCGACCAGCCCTGCATGGCTGATGGTATGATGCGGCGCGCGGAACGGCCGCTGACGGATGAGCGGAGTCCCTGCCGGGAGTTGGTCCGCCACCGAGTAGATGCGTGTCACGTCCAGCGACTCTTCGAGGCTCATCTCCGGCAGGATGCCAGGCAGGGCGCGCGCCAGCAGGGTCTTGCCCGCGCCCGGGCTGCCGACCATCAATACATTATGCCCACCCGCGGCCGCTACCTCCAGCGCACGCTTGACGTGTTCCTGTCCCTTCACCTCGGCGAAGTCGGTCGGGACGAAGAGCGGGTCGAGCGCGAGGGCATCGGAGGGTTGGAATGGCTCGATCAAACGGCGGCCCATCAAGTGGTCGTAGAGGTCGGCCAGCGATTTGACGGGATAGACTTCCAGGTCAGGGATCAAGGCTGCTTCGGCGGCATCCACTTCAGGGACGAACATCCGCTTGAATCCATTGGCACGCGCGGCAGCGGCCATCGGCAGGATCCCACGTGTGTGGCGGGCCACACCATCCAGCGAAAGTTCCCCAATGACCAGTGCGCCTTCGATGGCATCCTGCGGCAGGTAACCTGCCAGGATGACAACGCCCAGCGCGATGGGCAGGTCGTAGGCGGGACCTTCCTTGCGGACCACGGCGGGGGCCAGGTTGACCACCACGCGGTGACGCGGGAAATGCAGCCCCGCGTTCTTGACGGCGGTCTGCACGCGTTCGCGGCTTTCCTGCACAGCGGCATCCGGCAGACCCACGATGGTCATGCCGGGCAGTCCGTTGGTGTAATCTACTTCGACTTCGACGATTACGCCATCCAAACCCACTACAGCGCAAGAGTATGTTCGAGCGAGCATGAACCAATTGTACATGAAGTCGGTGGATTTTTGCGCGGCCTTGCGAAACTGAAGACTCAAAAGCAAGTGACTGTCACTTGTCTCTCATAAGTGCGGAACGATTCGCCCGCGTATCTGTTATGATTACAGAATCATCAACGGAGCATGCCATGAACAAACCAAAAGTATTCGTCACTCGCCCCGTCCCCGATCGTGGGTTGGACGTGATCAAGAATTTTTGCGATGCCGATGTGTGGACCGATGAATTGCCACCCAGCCGTGAGGCGTTGCTCGAGCGCGTGCGCGGCGTGGAGGGAATCCTCTCGCTGCTGACCGACAGGATCGACGGCGAGGTGATGGATGCCGCGGGGCCGCAGCTCAAGGTGGTCAGCAACCAGGCGGTGGGTTTCGACAACATCGACGTGGCCGCCGCCACCCAGCGTGGAATCCCGGTGGGTAACACGCCCGACGTGCTCACTGATGCCACTGCCGATTTCGCCTTCGCGTTGATGATGGCGGCGGGCCGCCGTATCGTGGAAGGGGAGCGCTATGTGCGTGCGGGCAAGTGGAAGACCTGGAGCCCGTCACTGCTGTTGGGTGTGGACTTCAAGGGCGCCACGCTCGGGCTGGTGGGCTTCGGGCGCATCGGCAAGGCCATGGCCCGTCGCGCAGCAGGCTTCGACATGCGTGTCATCTATTATGATCCGCTGGAGACCAAACCGCCTGCCGACGTCAAGGCCACGCATGTGGATATGGAGACCCTGCTCGAAGATTCGGACTTCATCTCATTGCATACCCCGCTGACGGCGGACACCCGCCGCCTGATCGATGCCGCCGCCCTGGCGAAGATGAAGCCCACCGCGGTGCTGGTCAATACCTCGCGCGGTCCCGTGGTGGACCTCGATGCCCTGTACGAAGCCTTGAAGGTGAAGCGCATCTTTGCCGCCGCCCTCGACGTGACCGAGCCCGAACCGTTGCCCATGGACCATCCATTGCTTACACTCGAGAACGCGCTGATCGTCCCGCACATTGCCAGCGCCAGCAAGACCACGCGCGACAAGATGTCCTGGATGGCTGCACAGAATTTGATCGCAGGCCTGAAGGGCGAGCACCTGCCGAATTGCGTCAACCCGCAGGTGTATAAGTAAAGAGAAGAAAGAAAAAAGGCGTCGAGAAAACCTCGACGCCTTTTGATTTATAGTGTGATGGCTTTTCCTGTCCTGGCCGATTCGAGCAGCGCCAGGATGGTCGCCAGGTTCGCACGACTGTCAGCCGGCGTGATGCGCGGGGTTCGGCCGTGTTCGATGGCGTCGCATAGATCGTCCACTTCGCCCATGTACAGGTCCGCGCCTGGCATGTGGAGCGTCTCGGCCTGATCGCCGCGCGTCAGCGTGACGGTGGCTTTGTGGTTGGGCTTGAACGGGTCGGGGATGTACAAGGTCCCTTCCGAGCCGACGATCTCCATCCACGAGCGGAGGGGGGATGCGAATCCGCAGTCGAACTGGGCCAGGACTCCGTTCCCGAAGCGCATCTGCCCGACGAAGGATTCATCTATGCCGCTTGGACCTTCGACCTGCCAGCCGAACACTTCGAGCGGTTCCGCCCCGACGAGGGTCCGCACGTAGCTGATGGGGTAGCAGCCCACGTCCCAGATGCTGCCACCGCCCATCGCGGGGTCGGAACGGTAGTTGCCTTCGCGGGTCAACGTGAATGTGAACGCACCACGGATGAGTTGCAGCTGGCCCAGAGTCCCGCTCTCGACGATCTCCTTTACTTTCAAGGTCTGCGGATGATGCCGATACATGAAGGCTTCGGTCACGATCTTGCCCGTCTCACGCGAGGTGGCGATGATCTCGTCCATCTCGGTCAGGGTGAGCGTCATCGGCTTTTCGCACAGCACGTGCTTGCCTGCCCGCAAGGCCTTGACCGTCCACTCGGCGTGCAGGTTGTTGGGCAGCGGATTGTAGACAACGTCGATCTCGGGGTCGGCCAGCAGGGCCTCGTAGCTGCCGAGCGCGCGCGGGATCTTCCATTCGCGGGCATAGGCCTCAGCGGAGGATTGGCTCCTCGAAGCGACAGCCAGCAATCGGGTCCGCTTGGAGGCGTTGAGCGGCGGGATGAGGGCGCGGTTGATGCGCGCGGTCGAAAGCAATCCCCAGTTAAGCGGTTTGGACATGTGATTTTCCTTTCCATAAAATATAGATCGAACCCAGTGTCAGCAGCGAGAGGAACAGGTTGATGCCGAAGCCCAAACGCTGGTCCAGCAGATCGATGCCCCAACCCACCAGCCAGGGACCGATCAGCGCGCCCACGCCCGCGAAGGTGTAAAGCACACCCAGCACAGTGTTGACGTTCTCGGTGTGCGTGTCGGCCACGGCGGCAGTGATGGTGGGAAAGGTGATCGAGAAGAAGAAACCCGTCAGCGGCAGCAGCAATGACAGGCTGGGCGGGCCGAAGAGTCCCAGCGAGAGGCTGATGACTGCTCCAATCGAAGCGATCAACAGCGAGCGCAGGTAGCCCACGCGCTGTACCACGAAACCACCCAGCAATCGTCCGAGCATGAGCATGGCGAAGAAGAGGGAGAGCGCCTGGCTGCTGGCGGTCACGTCCAGGCCGCGATCCCGTTGCAGGAAGGTCACCAGCCAGGAAGAGGTGCCGATCTCGGCGGCCACGTAGAAACCGATGGCAGCGTAGAACCAGGGTAAACTTCCCTTGAATGCTACGTGCGAGACCTCGCGGAAATCGAGCGAGGTCTTTTCCTCGTTGCGAGGGAAACGCAGGAAGATGAAGACCAGGATGAAGGCTGCGATCAGGAGCAAATCCCAGCGGTAGATCGTCCGCCAGGAGACGGCCAGGCTGAGCAGCCAGCCCGCCACGAGCGGCGCGATCATCGATCCCAACCCATGCAGGACGGCCATCAGGTTGAGGAAGAGTCCTTTGCGCTCATGATGCAAACTGACGATGATGGCGTTGGGGCCGAGTTCGAGCGCGCCGAGTCCCAGGCCAAGCACGAACAACGAGGCGGAGAGCAGCCAGACTGAGGCAAAGGTGCTGTATCCACCCACGCCAAGGAACATGCAGATGCCCGCCAGGACTACGACCAGCTTGAGGCCGAACTTGTCCGCCAGGATACCCGTGATGAGAGTGGCAACCAGGAAGCCGAGATACTCTCCGAAGAAGACATTCCCGCCCATGCCTGGGTTGATGTTCATCTCGGTCAGCATGGAGGGCAGGGTGGCACCTTTGAGGTTGTCGGTAAAGCCGAAGACGAAGAAGGCCAGGAAGCAACCCGCCGTCAGAAGCAGGATGGTGGTTTTAGAGGGTCGTTGCATAAAATCCATTATAAGGCACAGGCCTGGTTCGAGAGGAACCAGGCCTGTGAAAACGGAAACGATTGGGATTATTTACCGCGGTTGCGGGTGGTCACATCGAAGATCACGGCGGCGGCCAGCACAGTGCCGCGCACCATGTATTGGTACGAAATGCCGATGCCCATCAGGTTCATGCCGCTCGTCAGGGAGGTCATCACCAGTGCGCCGATGATCGAGCCGACCACTTTGCCCACGCCGCCTGCCGCCGAGACGCCGCCCACGTAGGTGGCCGCGATGGCGTCCAGTTCGAACAGGTTGCCCGCGGTTGTCGTCGCAGACTGCAGACGCGAAGCGAACAAAATACCCGAGAGCGCCGAGAGCATACCCATCGAGCCAAAGACCACGTAGATGAGTCGGTTCACGTTGATGCCGCTCAACTCGGCCGCGTCAGGGTTGCCGCCGATGGCGTAGATGTGACGCCCGAGCACGGTCTGCGACATGACGAAGTTGTAGATGAGCGTCACGATCAGCACGACCACCGCCGTCCACGACAGACCCTGATATCCCGCCAGCACCCAGGTGATGGCGCCAATCAGCACGGACATGAAGACCAGTTTTACGATGAACATGTCGATCGGCAGGACTTCGAAGCCGTAGGATTGTTTCTTCTGACGGTTGCTCAATTCGCCCCACACCAGTGCTGCGATGGCCAGCACGCCCAGGACGAGGGTCAGTTTGTGTACGCCAGGCAGGAAGGCATCCAGCCCGGGGATATCGGGGATGAAGCCGTTGCCGATGGCGTTGAATGCCTCGTCGGGGATGATGATGGTGCCCGTGCCCTCGGTCACGACCAGGATCGCGCCGCGGTAGATCAGCCAGCCCGCCAACGATGCCACGAAAGAGGGGATCTTCATCTGC
Organism: Chloroflexota bacterium; assembly: GCA_016191845.1. Lineage (GTDB taxonomy): Bacteria > Chloroflexota > Anaerolineae > Anaerolineales > Villigracilaceae > JACPVF01. The sequence continues at coordinate 271,965 of JACPVF010000003.1, read as the reverse complement.
GCTACGAGGAAGGCGGTGATCAGGCCCGCAAAGGCGCCCAACGCCAGCACCATCGGGATGACCGCATACACGGGCAGTCCCCAATAGACCAGGGCGATGGCAGCAATCGCACCCATGAAGCCCGCCAGAAAACCCACCGACAGGTCTATGTGGCGGATGATGATGACCAGCGTCATGCCGACGGCCAGGACGGCGATGTATCCCGTCTGGTTCACCAGGTTGACGATGTTGCGAGAGGAGAGAAAGGTGCCGCTGGTCGTGATCGTAAAGATGATCATGATCACAAACAGGGCGATGTACATGCCGTATTCGCGGATGTTTTGTTGCAGGACGTTCTTGGCGTTATTGAAAAATGACATGGGTTCCGCCTCCTAGTTCGTTGCAAGGTGCATGATTTTTTCCTGAGTTGCCTCTTCAACGGGCAGTTCGCCCGCAATCTTGCCCGAGGCCACCACATAGACACGGTCGCTCATGCCCAAAATCTCGGGCAGTTCAGAGGAGATCATGATGATACTCATCCCCTGTTCCACAAGGCGGGTCATGATGGTATAGATCTCGTACTTCGCGCCCACATCGATGCCGCGCGTTGGCTCGTCCAGGATCAGGATGTCGGGTTTGACGAACAGCCACTTTCCCAGACAAACCTTTTGCTGGTTGCCACCGCTCAGGTTGGATACCTTCTGCTCGACGCTGGGCGTTTTGATGTTCAGGCTGCCCTTATACTCATTGGCCACCCTGACCTCGGCGTTGTTGTCCACCACGCCGCGGGTGGCAATCTCGACCAGGTTCGCCAGGGTGATGTTCTGCTTGACGTCCTGGATCAAGATCAAGCCATCGCCCTTGCGGTCCTCGGTGGAATAGGCCACGCCCGCGTCGATGGCATCGCGCGGATGGCTGAACTTGCGCGGCTGGCCCTTGACGAACAGGTCGCCGCTCAGGTGATAACTATCAGGGTTTCCAAAGATGCTGAGGGCCAGTTCCGTGCGGCCTGAGCCGATCAGCCCCGAAAAGCCGACGATCTCGCCCTTGCGCAGGTTGAAGTTGACGTCCTTGAGGATGGCCCGTCCCGCTTTGGGGTCGTAGGCATTCCAGTCGCGGACCTCGAGTACCACCTCGCCCGCCTGCTGGCGCTCGCGTTTGGGGTAGATGTTGTCGATCTCACGGCCGACCATGTTCTTGACCAGGATCTGTTCCGTGACCTGACCATTCCTGGCATCCAGCGTGCAGATGGTTTTGCCATCGCGCAGCACGGTGATCGTGTCTGCGATCTCAATGACTTCCTTTAGCTTGTGCGAGATCAGGATGCAGGTTACACCGTGATTCTTCAGGTCGCGCAACAGGTCGAGCAGGTTCTCGCTATCCACCTCGTTCAGGGCGGCGGTAGGCTCGTCGAGGATCAGCAGCTTGACGTCCTTGCTAAGCGCCTTGGCGATCTCGACCAATTGCTGCTTGCCCACGCCCAGGTCCTTGATCTTGGCTGCGGGGTTGACGTCCAATTTGACTTTCTTGAGAACCTCGGTGGCGCGCTTGATGGTCTCGTTCCAGTCCACCATGAAACCATTGCGGATCTCGTGCCCGATGAAGATATTCTCGTACACGGTCAACTCAGGGACAAGGGCCAGCTCCTGATAGATGATGGCGATACCCGCCTTCTCGCTGTCACTGATGTTGTTGAAAGTCTGGACCTCGCCGCCGAAGAGAATGTCGCCCGAATATGTGCCGTGCGGATAGACTCCGCTCAACACTTTCATCAGCGTGGACTTGCCTGCGCCGTTCTCGCCGACGAGACAGTGGATCTCACCCTGAGCTACCTGGAAGCTGACATTATCCAGAGCCTTTACGCCCGGGAATTCCTTGGTGATATTCCGCATTTCCAGCAAGGGAGTGTTCATAAAAACTCCAAAATTGAAGGGATATGCCTAACCTTTGAGAGAACCTGCCAACAAGCCGCGCAGGAAGTAACGGCCGAGGAAGATGTACACCAACAGGGTCGGTAGGGCGGCTAGCAGCGATCCTGCCATCTGTACATTCCAGGCCACGATCTGGCTGCCTGCCATGTTGTTGAGCGCCACCGTGATAGGCCATTGCTCGTTGCCTGTCAGCACTACCGCAAAGAGGAAGTCGTTCCACGCAGAGGTGAACTGCCAGATCAACACCACCACAAAGCTGGGGATGGAGATGGGCAGGAGGATGTAGCGATAGATTCCCAACATATCCGCACCGTCGATCTTGGCGGCTTCGAGCAATTCCTGTGGCAGGCTGGCATAGTAGTTGCGGAAGGTCAGCGTGGTGATGGGGATGCCGTAGATGATGTGCGCCAACGCCAACCCAGGCAGGCCCGTGACCCCGATGGCGTTCATGAACTGCACCAGCGGGATCAGGATGCTTTGATACGGGATGAACATGCCGAACAGGATGAACGGGAAGATTATGTCTGCGCCGCGGAATTTCCACTTGGCGAGGATGAAGCCGTTTAGTGAACCCAGCGCCGAGGAGAGCAAGGTGGCGGGGATTACCATCGCAAAGCTGTTCCACAGCGAGGGCGATAACTTGGAGAAAGCCTCGACGAAGTTGTCGAAGTGGATGCCCATGGGCAGGTTCCACATCGTCTTCAGGTCCACTTCGGCGAAGCTCTTGAAACTGGTTGCCAGCATGACGTACATCGGCAGGAGGTAAAAGATCGCCATGAAGATGAGCGGAATATACAGCCAGGTCTTGTTCAGGCGGAGTTTGTTCATTGTTCGGTCTCCGTCTTCAGGGTGTAGCGGATGTAGGGGATGATGAGCACGGCCACGCTCAACAGCAACAGGATGCCGATGGCTGCACCGCGTCCGTAGAACAGACCGTCGAAGGTGGTCTGCCACATGTAGATGGCAGGTACGTCCAATGGGAGCTGCTTGCCCGCGATGGCCACGATCAGGTCGAAGACCTTCAGCGACATGTGGCCGAGGATGATAAGCGCGCTCAGGGTCACGGGTGAGAGCAGGGGCAGCATGATGTAGCGGTAGATCTGGAACTCGGTCGCACCGTCGATCTGGGCCGCTTCGCGCAGTTCGGTCGGGATGGAGCGCAGTCCCGCCAGGTACAACGCCATGGTGTAACCCGACATCTGCCAGATGGCCGCCAGGGCGATCGCGGCGATGCCCCAATAGGGTGTGGTATGCCAGGCGTTTTGGAGGAAATCAAGATGAAGGTAGGAAAATAACAGATTCAAACCGCTGGTGCGCGACCCGGTGGCTGGGTTCATCAACCAACGCCAGACCACGCCTGTGACGATGTAGGAGATCGCCATCGGGAAGAGAAACAGGCTGCGGAAGAAGCCCTCGCCCTTCAAACCCTGGTCGAGCATAACGGCCAGTAGGAAGCCCAGCAGAATGCTTCCAATGACGAATACCCCCGTGAAGATCAGCGTGTTGCGGACATCCACGGCAAAGCGCGGATCGGAGAACAGATTGAGGTAGTTCTTCAACCCGTTCCAGGTGTAATCAGCATTCAGGCCCTTCCATTTGCTGAGAGACACGCGTACCGACCAGGCGATGAAGCCGTAAATGAAGATCAACACCGCCAGGATGGAGGGCGATATCAACAAGATGGATAAATATTTATCTTTGTCTCTGAGCATGGGGACCTCTTTTGAAGAACAAAAAAGGGTTGAGGCTCCGCCAAACGGCGGAGCCTCAACGATTCTACACTAAATTTACTTGCAGGGGCCCGAGCTCTTGCAGGCCGCGACCAGCGCAGCCTGGAAGTTCGCCACGTTGCCATCGGCGATGAAGAGGCCGAGGGCGGTGTCGATCTCAGACTTCCAGGAGTCATTGGCAACCACGCCGTGGGTCAGCGAGCCGACGACCACGTTGGTGGACCAATCATCCATGGCGGACTGGAGGTATTCACCGAACAGCGACTTGTCGCAGTCGGTGCGGGCGCAGATGGAGCCCTTGACCGGGTTGAAGGCTTCCTGGCCTTCCTTGGAGCCGGCGACCTTCAGCCAGTCCATGGCGCCTTCCTTGTCAGGAGCGCCCACGGCCAGCACGAAGGAGTCGGACAGGAACTGGAAGACGCCCGAGGTGCCAGGCACAGGAGCCCAGCCGTAATCGGTCTTGGGAGTCTTGCCGAGTTCGCGGAAGTAACCTTCCGCCCAGTCGCCCATGACGTTGAACGCCGCATCGCCGTTGACGACGAGCTGAGAGGCATCCTGCCAGGTCAGGGAGGCGGAGTCGGTGTTGGCGTAGCTCAGGATCTTGGAGTAGTTCTCCAGAGCGGTGGTGACCTCAGGGGAAGCCCAGTCGGTCGTGCCATCCCACAGGCCGTTGTACTTGTCGGCGCCGAGGGTGCCGAGCAGGACGGTTTCCATCAGGTGCATCTTGGTCCACTGTTCGCCCAGGGCGAGCGGCTGGACGCCGGCGGCCTTGAGGGTGTCCATGGCGGCGATCCACTCATCGATGGTGGTCGGGACGGTGATGTTGTTGTCGGCCAGGATCTTGGGGTTGTACCACAGCACGTTGGCGCGGTGGATGTTGACCGGGACCGAATAGATGTTTCCATCCTGCGAGATCAGCGGGATGAGGGTCTTGGGCATGACGTCGAGCCAGCCCTCTGCATCGTACAGGTCATTCAGGGATTCGATCTGCTTGCCAGCCACGTAGGTGCCGATCAGTTCCTGACCAGCGTGACCCTGCCAGCTATCAGGCGGGTCGCCGGCCTGCAGGCGGGTGGCGAGCACGGCGCGCGCGTTGGTGCCGGCGCCGCCAGCCACAGCCGCGTTGACGAATTCAACGCCGGGATACTTGGCATTGAAGACCTTGATCATGGCTTCGAGGCCGGCCGCTTCGCCGCCGCCCGTCCACCACGAGAAGACTTCCACCTTGCCCGCAGCAGGGGCTTCGGTCGGGGCAGCACCTTCACCGAGGCCGGTGAAGTCGCTGGCGTTGTAGTAGCCCGAGTCGATCAGGGCCGACTGAACGTTGGCCTTGTCCACGGTGATGACGACGGAAGGATTGGCGGGGACGTCAACCTTGCCGTTGTTGTAGCTGGTGGTGGCAGTGGGGGTCTTGCCTTCGAGGAAGGAGACGGCCGCGGTGATGGCATCCTTGACCAGCGTGCGGACGTCCTTGAAGACGGTCATGGACTGCTTGCCGTCGATAATGTACTGGACGGAGGCCTTCTCAGCATCCTGGCCGGTGACGAAGTAGCTGGTGACATCCTTGTCAGCAGCGAAGGCATCGGCAATGGCGCGGGCGGTGCCGTCGTTCGGGGCGAGGATGAAGACATTGCCCTTGTCCGCGGCAGCGGCAGCGGTGAGGTTGGCCTCAGCCAGGTTCTTGGCGGTGTTGAAGTCCCAGTTGGTGGTCACCTGGCCGATGATCGCGGCTTCTTCGTCGCGGGTCAGGGTGGCCTTGTCCTGGAGTTTCACGGCTTCCGCAGAGTTCTTGATGACGAAAGTGCCATCGGCGATCTTGGGCTGGAGAACTTCCCAGGCGCCCTGGAAGAACAGGAAGGCGTTGTTGTCGGAAGAGGCGCCCGCATACAGGTAGAGCGGGTTGCCGGTGCCGGTGGCATGGTCGACCAGGTACTGGGCCTGGGCCTTGCCGACGGAGACACTGTCGAAGGTCACATAGAAGTCGACAGCATCGGTGTCGCGGATCAGGCGGTCATAGGAGATGACCTTCACGCCGGCAGCCTTGGCTGCTTCAGCGGCGGCGCCGGCAGCGGTGCCGTCCTGCGGGCAGATGATCAGGACCTTGATGCCCTGGCTGATCAGCGCTTCAACGTTGGCCTTTTCCTTGGCGGAATCGCCCTGGCTGAAGAGGATCTGGACCTCGTAGCCTGCGGCCTTGAGGGCGTCATTGAAGCGGGTTTCGTCCTGGACCCAGCGCGGCTCATCCTTGGTGGGGAGCACGATACCGACAGCGATCTTGCTTCCGCCGGTGTCCGTCGTCTTCGGGGTGCAGGCCGCCAAAACGGTGGCCAGGATCACCACGAGCGACAGAACGGTGTACAAAACTTTCTTGGACATGGTTTTCTTCTCCTTATGTTTTTACGTACAACAGTGACGTACACGAACACAAGCAGTGTCCCCTGTTCCTCACCTCCTTTCGATTTGAGTGGGATGAGACATGACATCGTCTACAACGATGGCCGCCGCACCAATCAGACTGGCATCGGGGCCAAACTGCGATAAATCCACGCTCACCTTGGGGCTAATCTCAGGCAGGCAATGGCGTGACACCGACTCCTTCACGGAGGGAAGGAGATATGGAGCGGCCACGCTCAACGGCCCGCCGAGGATGATCTTTTCGGGGTTCAGGAAATTGATGATGGTAGCCAGACCCTGTCCCATGGCAGCCCCGGCTTCCTGGAAGGACTGGATCGCCTCCACGTCACCCGCGTCAGCAGCTTGTTTGATCAGAGGAATCGAAAGCGGAGCGTTCTGTTCCGCCATAAGGTCAGGAATGATGCTGCTCCGCTTGTTTTCCAAACGATTCTCGATTCGCTGCAAGATCGAATGCTGGTTGGAATAAGTTTCCCAACAGCCGCGATTGCCGCAATGACAGGGGGCCTGGATAGGCTCGGCCATGATGGGGGAGTGACCGATCTCGCCCGCATAACCACTCTTTCCACGGTAGAGGGATCCGTTCAGGAAGAACCCTCCGCCAATGCCCACGCCCGCAAACACAAACACGAAATCGCTGGTTTGACGGGCCACCCCGAAGAGGTGCTCTGCGATGGCAGCTGCATTGGCATCGTTCTCTACGAAGACCCGCAGATGAGTCTTTTCCTCGTACAATTTCCGCAGGGGCACATCGTGCCAGTGCAGGTTGGGGGCAAAGACCAGCACACCTTCGTTGAGGTCCACTGTGCCTGGGATGGCAATACCCAGTCCCAGCAGGGGCAACGACAGTTTCCGGCTGGCGGCGATGGCTTCGTCGGTCATCGAGAAGGTCTGGTTAATGGTTTTTTCGTAGTCGGGATCGGCGCCGGCATTTGCGCGCCACAGGATCTTGCCCAGGAAATCAGTGAGGGCGACTGCCACAAAGTCCACGCCCAGTTCGACGGCCACGATTCCACCCGCCTGTGGATTGACCTCCAGCAGGGTGGCGGGGCGTCCCGCCCCGGCTGAGTTCTGGCCCGTTTCATGGATCAGACCCAATTCCAGTAGTTTCTCGACCAGACTCGAAACTGTGGATTTGTTTAGACCAGTATCGGCGGCAAGTTGTGCGCGGGATACTGGGGCCTCGTTATGAATTCTCCGAAGCACCAGCGAGAGGTTGAGCTCCCGTACAAAGGCTTGATCAGCAGTCGACTTGAATTCCATGGGGAATTAGTATGTTGTGACAACAAACTAATCATATTATAGCCTTTTGAGGCGCACTGTCAATAGGGCGATACCTCGAAGCAGATTTTTGATTCGTACCGGTACCAAACGAGGAGGATTTGTTGGATATAATCCGCGCATGGAGCCCTCCCGCCAACCCGCACTTTGGACCCGTCACAGCAGTATCCTGCTGGGCGGGTTTCTGTTGACCATCTTTCTGATCGTGTACATCTGGTGGCCCCTGGCTGTGGACTACATGGCCTACGTGGATTGGAGCGGTCCCTGGTGGTTGTACATCGACTGGCTGCTGATCGGCATCTTCCTGTTCATGTCCATGACCATCATGACTCGTGCAGACCTGAAGGTGGATACGCTGATCGTCTTTGTGGGAATCTGTGGTGGGCTGGCCATCGAAAGTTGGGGCACCCAAACGAATCTGTGGCACTATTACACTGCTGAACGCCCGCCGCTGTGGATCATCCCTGCCTGGCCGATTGCCAGCCTGTCGATCGATCGAATTACGCGGTTGCTTTCTTTTCTAAGCGCAAAGGCTATAAAGAAGCATCAAGGGGATTCTTTCCTTTTGAAATTTTTCTATTGGCTTACCTTTGCTTCCTTCCTGACCTTGATGCTGGTCTTTGTTTCCCCAACGTTTGACAAGTCCTATACCTGGCTTGCATTGACCCTGTGCGTGCTGCTGGTTCTCACGCCGACGGATTATCGCTACGCGTTGTTGACCTTCGCCGCGGGCGCAGGGTTGGGATATTTCCTCGAGTTGTGGGGGACCACGCGCGAGTGCTGGACATATTACACACTTCAGACTCCGCCGCTGTTCGCGGTGCTGGCACATGGCATGGCGGCCGTCGCGTTTTGGCGGGCGGGGCTGGTGTTGAAAACGCTGTGGGGGAGAGTCCGCCTGGGTGTGGAGGAGCAGGTTCAAGCCGAGGAAGAAACCTAGCCGCTATCCACCCTCGGGGGAGATTCTTGACCTTTTCTTGATGATTTTTGTCATTGACGGGAAATACGGGTGGATTTATGATGGGGAATAATAAACCGACGGTCGGTTTATAAAAGAGGCGATATGCCAAGAATAGTTAAAGAAGAAGACTATGCCGCAAGGCAAAAGGAAATCCTGGCAGTGGCCCGTCAGTTGGTCTATACCAAGGGCTACGATCAGATGTCCATCCAGGATATTCTGGATGTATTGAAAATTTCCAAGGGCGCCTTCTACCATTATTTCGATTCGAAGCAGGCCTTGTTGGATGGTCTGGTCGAACAAATTTTGGAGGAGTCGGACGAGATTCTGCGCCCGATCGTGGAATCCACGGAACTTTCAGCGCTCGAGAAAATGCAACGTTACCTGGATACAACCGCGCGCTGGAAGGTGTCGCAAAAGAATTTTATGCTCAACCTGATGCGCGTCTGGCGAATGGACTCGAACGCCCTCATGCGTCAGAAGCAGGAGAATGCCGCGATCAAGCATATCGCACCCATGCTGGCGAAGATCGTGCATCAGGGAGTGGCTGAAGGTGTATTCACGACCAGGTATCCTGATCAGTTTTCGGCCATGTTACTGGGACTCTCAAGAGGCTTCGAAGAGACGATCGCCGAGGTGCTGTTGTCTGAGATTCCCCCGCCTGACTCTCTCGGGCGCCTTGAGGGCGCTCTGAATGCTTATTCTGATTCGCTGGAACGGGTGCTTGGCGCCCCAACGGGTTCACTGCCTTTGGGAAATATGGAATTGATCAAGGAATGGCTCGAGGAACCGGTCGGCGAAGGGAACCCCTGATCTTTTGAAATATCTCTCGTATTTTCGAGAGAAGGAGAATCGACATGCAACTTTATCTGCGCCTTGCATGGCGCAACATTTGGCGACACAAACGCCGCACGGTCATCATCGTGTTGGCCATGTCGCTGACCCTGGCCCTGATGATGTTCTACGATGGGCTGATGAATGGCTTTACTGATGCGATCTATGGGAACGCGGTCAAGGTACTGGGCGGGAACATTCAGGTCCACGCCGAGGGCTATCGCGCCCAGGTGAACTCGACCCCGCTCCTGCCGCTGGCGGATGCTTCGGCTGTGGTCAAGGCGGCAGAGGCGAATCCGCTGACGCTGGCGGCCACCGAACGAATCAACACGGGCGGCCTCGTCACCAGCCGCGAAGGCGCCTTCGCCGTGGGGATCACGGGCGTCGATCCAGAAAAGGAGATGACGGTCAACATCATCGGCCAGAACGTGACCGAAGGACGCAATCTCGCCAGCGATGATCTGGATAATATCCTGATCGGCAAAGGCCTGGCCGACGCGATGGGCGTGACCATCGGGGACCGCGTCACGTTGGTGGGACGCTCCCAGCACAAGCAGATGCGTCAGCGCACGATGACCATCGTCGGCATCTACGACCTGGGCATGGCTGATATCGAGAAGCAGACCGTTTACATCTCGTTGGGCGAGGCGCAGGCACTTTATGACCTGCCCGGTCAGGCCACCGAGGTGGCGATCTTCCTCCAACATCTGGGGCAGGAGGATGCGGTCATTCAAAGTATGAAACCCAGTCTGGCGGGCTACGAGATCGAATCCTTCCAGGCGAATTATCCAGACCTGGCCAATGCGATCGACTCCAAGGGTGGTGTGATGAATATCTTCAGCATTATCGTCATCGGCATCGCGGGCGTGGGGATCCTCAACCTGTTGCTGATGGCCGTCTACGAGCGGACGCGTGAGATCGGGGTCCTCGGCGCGATGGGACTCAAGCCGCGCCAGATCTCGTTGCTCTTCATACTCGAAGGCACGATGATCGGCCTGGTCGGCGTGGCGGCGGGCGTTGTGCTGGGCCTTGCGCTCAACGGATTGTTGATGCGCGTCGGCCTGGACTTTGGTTCCTTGACCCAGGCGGCCAGTTACATGGCGTTGGTCAAGGACAGGGTCTACCCCACCTGGGGCGTGGAAAAGTTGTTGTTGCGCGCCTCCACTGTGGCAATCATTTCGGCGCTGGCGGCGGTCATCCCTGCCACCGAAGCAGGGCGGCGCGAACCTGCCGAAGCCCTGCACTTTGTATGAGGTGAGCCGTGTTACAAATTTTCAAAATGGCTTTTCGTGACCTGGGTCGCAACCGCCGCCGTACCTTCTTCTCGGCGTTGGCGGTTGCCATCGGGCTTGCCCTGCTGATGTTGATGGCTTCCGTCATCAACGGCGAGATGGGCAATGCCATCCAATCGTCCATCCTGCTTCAGAGCGGGCACATCCAGGTCCGATCCTTCAGCTTCGACGAGAACAAGTCCAGCCTCAAGTGGGAGGACCTGGTGGCCAACCCCGACGAGATCGCGGCGAAGGTGGCTGCGTTCCCCCAGGTAAAGGCGGCCACGCCGCGCCTGTTCGCAAGCGGATTCCTTTCCACCGGCGACGAGTCGACGGGCGTCAAGATCTATGGTATCGACCCGAATTCGGTGGCCAATGATCCCTATCGCATGGGCCTGCTCAGCGGCAATTTCCTGACTGCCGACGATCGCGAAGGTTTGCTGATTGGCAAGCCTGCCGCTGACAAGCTGCACCTGCAAGTCGGCGACACGGTTGGCCTCTCGGTCAATACCTCCAACGGCGACGTGCAGGAACAGGTCTTTACCGTGCGCGGCATTTATTCGACGAATACCTATGCCTTTGACGTTTCCACCATCCTCATGCCGCTTGCCAAGGCACAGGCCATCACCCAGACTGAGAATCACGCCAGCACGATCTTCATCCTGCTCAAGAATGAAACCGACACCGACAGTGTGGTTGCTGCCCTGCAGGGACTCAACCTCGATATCCTGACCTGGCGGGATATGAACCAGTTGATCGTCGAGTTCGAGACGATGGCCAATAGCTACATTGCCTTCTTCTACCTGATCATCCTGGCGATCACGGCTTCGGTCATTGTCAACACGCTGATCATGTCCGTTTACGAGCGGACGCGCGAAATCGGCATCCTCTCGGCAGTGGGCATGCGGGGCAGCCGCATCCTGGGGCTGTTCCTGGCCGAGTCCGCGTTCCTGGCCGTCGGCGGCGTGATCCTGGGTGTGATCCTGGGATGGGGAGGCGTTCAACTCTTCAACATCAACGGCTTCTACATCGGCAATATGGGACTCTCAGGGTTCCTGGTCGGTGACACGATCCGTGCCCAGTTGATGCTGGATGACATTGTCAACCTGTCCGTCATGACCTTCATCGTCACGCTGTTGGCTGGACTGTACCCCGCTGTAACCGCCTCCCGTTTGGAGCCGGTCGCCGCCTTGCGCGCGGAAAAATAAGGAGAACAAAATGGAAGTCGTAAAAGTCGAAAACATCACCCGCGTTTACCAGATCGGTAAAGTGGAAACCCGTGCTTTGCAGGGCGTCAGCCTGACCATCGAAAACGGGGAATTCACCGCTCTGGTCGGTCCCTCGGGTTCGGGCAAGACCACCCTCCTGCAAATGATCGGCTGTCTCGATCAGCCCTCCACGGGCCGGGTCGTCATCAGCGGACAGGATGTCACCCGCCTCAACCGTAACCAGCGCGCCGACATGCGCCGCGGTCACATCGGGTTCATCTTTCAATTCTTTGCCCTGATCCCCACACTTACCGCTTACGAGAACGTGGAGATGCCGCTGCTGCTCAACGGTCACACCCCGAAGGAGCGCCGTGAGCGTGTCATGGAACTGCTCAAAGCTGTGGATTTGGCCGACCGCGCCAACAACCGCCCCGACCAACTCTCGGGCGGACAGCAGCAACGCGTGGCCATCGCCCGTGCCCTGGCCCCCAAGCCCGCCCTGATCCTCGCCGATGAGCCGACCGCCAATCTCGACACGGCCAACGGCCAGCAGGTGATGGAGATCATGAAGAAACTCAACCAGGAAACGGGCGTCACCTTCGTATTTGCAACCCATGATCCGCGCGTGATCAGCTACGCCGCCCGAGTTGTGACTCTGAAAGACGGTGTGATAGAAAAAGATAGCGCCTCTGAAGCAAAATAGCGGCCCGTTAGGAGAGAAAATGAAAAAACAAATTTGGTTATTTTTGATCGTCGCCCTGGCGCTCAGCGCCTGCGGCCAGGCCGCCACCCCCACGCCCCTGCCCACCATCACGGTGGATAACTCCGCAAACGGGACCAGCTCCACGTCCACGGAAGCGGTGGCCTCGGGTGAGATCGTCCCAGTGCAGGTTGTCAAACTCAGTTTCCCGCTGACGGGCATCGTCAAATCCGTCAACGTGACCGAGGGAGACGCCGTCAAGGCGGGCGACGTCCTGGTCCAGCTCGATACCACCATCCTCGAAGCACAGGTGGCGCAGGCCAGGGCCAACGTCGCCACGGCCGAGACGCAGGTCAAGTATCTCAAGCGCATCGGTGCCAACCAGGAAAACCTGGACTCCGCCGCTGCCGATGTGGATCGCCTGACCGCCGCGCAGCAGGCTGCCGAGGCCCAACTGGCCCAGGCCACGCTGACAGCCCCCTTCGACGCCACGGTCGTTTCCGTGGATATTTCCCCCGCCGAGACCGCCACGCCCGGGCAGGTCGTCATCACCCTGGGCGACCTGAGCAAATTCCAGGTCGAGACCACCGACATGAGCGAGCGCGACATCGCCCGCGTGCAGATCGGCGATGCTGCCAGTGTCTACATCGAGGCCCTTGGGCAGACCTTCAATGGCAAGGTCGTGGATATCGCACGCATTTCCGAAACTGTGGGCGGCGACGTGGTCTTCAAGGTCACGGTCGAGTTGGATGAGCAACCCGCCGGTCTGCGCTGGGGCATGAGCACCGAAGTCCGCGTCCAGAGCGGGCAGTAACGGAGGCGGACATGAAACGCCTTTTGTGGACAAGCCTGTTGGTGTTGTCCGTGCTGCTCAGCGCGTGCGGAACATCCGCCCCGACGGCTGCTCCCGTTGCAACGAGCGCTCCCGCCGTCACGGCCACTTCCGCGCCCCCGCCTGGAACCATCGTGGCTTCGGGTGTCGTTTCGCCTGTGCAGGTGACCGAGATCGCCTTTGCCATTCCGGGCACCGTCACCGAGGTCGCAGTCAAAGAAGGCGACACGGTCAGCGCTGGACAGACCCTGGCCTCGCTCGACGCGACCGCACTTCAATCCGCTGTGACCCAGGCCGAAGATGCCTTGCGCGGTCAACAGCGCGAATACGATTATTGGATCCCTTCACGTAAGGGTGAGAATCCCGAGCGACGCTGGTTGGAAGCAGCCAAGGTCGATGCCGCCAAGGCTGCGCTGACTGTGGCCCAGGCTCAACTGGCCCAGGCAACGCTGGCTGCGCCGTTCGATGGCACCGTGGTGTCCGTGGACATCCAGGTCGGTGAGTATGCCCAGCCTGGGCAAGTGGTCATCAAGCTGGCTTCCTTGAACAACCTGCGCGTTGAGACCACTGACTTGAGTGAACGTGATCTGCCCGAGGTTCAAATCGGCCAGACCGCCAAGATCTTCGTCGAGGCCTTAAATCAGGAACTGACGGGCAAGGTCATCGCCATTGCGCCGCGTGCCGATACCGTCGGCGGGGATGTGGTCTACAAGATCACCATCGAATTGGACGACCAGCCCGAAGGTCTGCGCTGGGGCATGAGCGCTGAAGTCAACATCGCGACCGAATAATCATGAAGACCCCGCTGCAAGCGGGGTCTTTTGATTCCTGTTCACATAGTGGTATAGTCAAACATCGCATCCAACCTCTATTTTGGAAAAATCCCATGACCCTTCCCACCACCATCACCGTCATCGGCGCAGGCAGCGCCTCGTTCGGCGAGAACACGCTCGCCGCCCTCATGCGCTCCAAGCGATTGCGCGGCTCGACCCTGCGCCTTGTGGATCGCAACGCTCAAAGCCTGGATATCGTCCAGCGCCTGGCGAATCGTCTCAACAATGAATGGGGCGCAGGTATGACCATCAGCGCGCATGACCATCATCAGGATGCGCTCGACGGTGCGCAGTTCGTCGTCAGTGCCATCGAGGTCGGTCCACGGGAAGAGTTGTGGCGCAGCGACTACGAGATCCCGCTCAAATATGGCGTGCATCAGCCCTATGCCGAGAACGGCGGCCCAGGCGGGTTTGCCCATGCGGCCCGTAACATCGGTCCTGTCCTGCAGATCGCGCATGATATGGAACAGGTCTGTCCCGATGCGTGGTTTATCAACTTCACCAACCCGATGGTCCGTATCTGCGACGCAGTCAATCGCCACAGCAAGATCAAGGCAGTTGGATTGTGTCATCAAATCTACATTGGCTACTGTTTTGCGGGGTTGGTATTGGCCAGGGATCTGGGCTTTGAAATTCCAGAAGGCATTCAGAACATGAACGCCGAAGTGATGCAGCATCCGCTGCGGGAACAGGTGGTCAAGCAGGCCGTTCCGCGCCTTGACATTCGCGCTGCGGGCACAAATCACTTCTCGTGGATCCTGTCCATCCACGATCGACAGACCGGCGAGGACCTGACTCCGCTCTTCAAAGAGCGTTACGCTTCCTTCGACCCGAACTTTGAACCGCTGACCCGACGCGTGTACGAGGCTTTTGGCGCCTTTCCTGTGCCCGGTGACAGCCACCTGTGCGAATATCTGCCGTGGCTGTCCGACCCCGTCACCCAGCCGTGGGAGAAGTTCAACATCAAGCTCTACGATTGGGACTTAATGGCCAGCCTGCGCGACTTCAGCCTCGACCGCCTGAATGATATGGCTAATGGAAACATGACTGTTGACGGTTTGCTCGAAGCGGACTCGGAGGGTGCGCTTGAAATGATCGAGAACATTGCAGGTGCGGGCGACCATTATCACCTGGCTGCAAACCTGCCCAACATTGGTCAGATCGCCAACCTGCCGCTGGGCGCCACTGTCGAGACTCCCGTCCACGTGGATGGGGCAGGGATCCACCCGGTACATGTCGGCGCGTTGCCTGAAGGTGTGGCCGAATTGTGCCGCCGCGAATTGCAAGTGGCGCAGTTATGCGTCGACTCGGCGGCCGAGGGCGATTATCAAAAGGCGCTTCAATGCCTGTTGCTCGATCCCGTTGTGCACGATATGGATAAAGCCAAATTGATCCTCGATGATTACCTCTCAACATATCGAGAGCATCTACCCCAGTTCTGGAAGTGACACATCGTTCTTGAATATGCTTATATTAGCGCAACGAAATGTTGCGCTAATGTGTTATTTACACAAATTTATCAAGATAGATACACCGCCATGCAAGTCAAACCTTAAAGAAAATATAAAGTTCATCATTCAATATCATTGCATGAATAACCTTAAAATTTTTATTTCTTGCAAAAATATATGCCTGTAAACCTTTACATAAATAACAAGCGTTATATAATGCGAGTAATTGCATATCATGATTCACTCATTTGCAACAATAACTCATCATGAATTCATCATCATTGCATCAGCACGAGTCGCAATATGCAACCGATGCGGGAATGTTAAAGAATTGCATACCTGATCGGATCCCATGCAAAAGAGAAACAATATGTACATCTGTGTGTTGACCAGCATCCCCGACGAGAATGATCCTCCCTACGATCCTTCTCCCCACATGAACGGCTATAAGTGGAAACATTATCTCGTTCATCCCAAGAATGTGGATCGTCAGATCCGTGCTTTGATGGACGAAGGTGTCGAGGTGTTCATCAACCTGTGCGATGGCACGCCCGATGATGCCTTGTCTGGCATCGGCCTTGTCAAAACCATGGAGAAGTTGGGCGCGGCCTTCACCGGTGCAGACTCGGCTTTCTTTGACCCGACCCGCCAGCAGATGAAGTCTGCGGCGCGCAAGGCGGGCGTTCCCGCCCCCAGCGCGGTCTTCATCGATAGCATCGAAGATGTGGACAAGGCTGTGCGCCGTTTGAAATTCCCCATGCTCACCAAGCCGCCGCATGGATATGCCAGCATTGGCATCACCCGCGCTTCACGTGTGACGAATGCGGAAGAACTCCGCGCGCAGGTCGAGATCTCACTCAAAGAATTCGGCCGCGTGCTGGTCGAGGAATTCATCGAAGGTCGCGAGTTCACCTGCCTGATCGCGGAGAATCCCGACGATCCGCAAAACCCCATCACCTTCAAGCCGGTGGAGTTCATCTTCCCTGAAGGCGAGTCGTTCAAACACTACGACATGAAATGGGTCGATTACGAGAAGATGTCGGTGGCGGCTGTCAGTGATCCACACATCGAGCAGGTGCTACGTGACCAGACCACACGCGTATTCAAGACCCTCGAAGGCAACGGCTATGCCCGCTGTGATTATCGCATGGGCCCTGACGGCGCGATCTACATGCTCGAGATCAACCCGAACTGTGGAATCTTCTATTCGCCCTCCGAGCCTGGGTCTGCTGACTTCTCACTGCTCAATGACCCGGTTTTCAATCACCCGAAATTCCTCAAGTTGATCATCCGCGCGGCCAAGAAGCGCCAGCAGCAAAGCTTGCGCAAGATGCGCCAGAAGGTCGACGAGAAGGAAATGGTGTACGCGTAAGTTGTATATGGAAATGAAATGCGGCGGATTTTCATCCGCCGCATTTTTGTTTACTCGACGCTCGCCCCTGCGCTCGGCTGACAGACGTAGATTGTCGCCTCCAGCCCGGACCTTTGCCTGTATTCCGCGCTCACAGCCTGGGTGAACGCCTCGACTGCATCCGCCCGCACCAGCGCGACGGCGCATCCGCCGAAGCCCGCGCCCGTCATGCGCGCGCCATAACACGCGGACTGAGCCTGGGCGGATTCCACGATCTGGTCGAGGGCCGTGCTCGACACCTCCAAGTCATCACGCAAGCTGACGTGGCTGGCGTTGAACAATTGTCCGAGTGTGGCAATGTCGCCCGCGTGCATGGCATCCATCGCATCCAACACGCGCTGATTCTCGGTGATGATGTGCCGGGCACGCTTACAGACAGCTTCATCCTGGATTTCATGCTGGCGTGCTTTGAACTCCGCCACGCTGACATCGCGCAGGGCCTTTACGCCGAAGAAACGTGCGCCCGCCTCGCATTGTTCACGGCGCTCATTGTAGGCCGAACCGACCAGCCCACGCCGCGTGGACGTATCCAGCACGGCTACGGCAACACCCTGGGGTAGGGGGGCATGTTGGATGTCGAGTGTGCGGCAGTCCATGAAGAGGGCATGACCCGCCTGTGAAGCGGCGCTGGCCATCTGATCCATGATGCCACAGTTGACGCCCACCCATTGATTCTCGGCTTTTTGCGAGAGGCGTGCCATGAGCTTCGCATCCCAATCGAAGCCTGAGGTGCAGGCAAAGGCTCGGGCGGTGGCCAATTCCACGGCAGCAGATGAGGACAGACCTGCCCCGCGCGGGACATCACCCGTGATAATGCCGTTCCAGCCGCGCAGGGAGTAGCCCGCTCCTTGCAAGGCCCAAGCTACGCCTTTGAGATACTCCGCCCACCCTTCGCTCTTTTCAATGCGGTTCAGTATGAAAACGGAATCCTGCCCAAGGTCCAGGGAATGGATGTGGACCTGGTCATCCTCTCGTGGGCGCAGCGCGATCCAGATGGCGTGGTCGATGGCCATCGGCAGGACGTAGCCGTCGTTATAGTCGGTGTGCTCGCCGATTAAGTTCACCCGCCCCGGCGCGCGAACGACCCATTGGGGTTTGGCATTAAAATGAGACTCAAAAGAGCGTTGGAGCGTATGTGAATTCAGCATGACCCGATTTTATTCCATTTGAGGCCGAGTGGACGACCAGGAATTGATTCGAACCTACGAACCTGCGCTGCGCTTTGCAAAAAGCGAGCGTTTCTTTCCGATGGCGGTGGAGCCATACCTTGAGTCTTGCCAGTTATTCCCGAGCGGCCCCGAGGCCGTGGTGGAGATCGTCACGCACATCGGCGAGACGTTGCACAAGCGCATTGGCAGGCTGAAGAGCGCACAATATTACTTGCGCTTCATCAACGACCCATTGGGTGACTCGGACGCATGGCTTTGGTGGGGCGGGGGATCCTTCCTGGGATTGCTGGTTTCCTGGTTCATCGCGGGCTTTACGGGGTTGGGCATCGCTGTGACGGCCTCCGCATTGGCGGCATTGGTGCTGTTCATGTTGGTCTCGCCGATCCGTCTGCGAATCATTCCCGCGATTTTTGCCGCAGTGTTCTTCATCTCACTCGAGATGTGGCCGATCCAATTCTTTCTGCGGCCCCGCATCAATATCGCCGTTGAATACCTGGTTCTGCTTCCATTGTATCTATGGGTGTTGTTCTATCTCTCCGTGCGGACCATGAAATTCATCCTCGACCGCATCATCCCCGAGGGCCCAGGCTTGGTAATGGACATGCTCTCGCAGGCCACGGAGAAGATCGCTCATGAAGCTTACGAGCATTATGCGCGCATCGTCGAGCGTGAGGCCCAGCCTGTATATTACGCGCGGGTGGTGCGCGAAACTGACTCGGATGGGGCGGCGTGGACGATCATTCAATATCATTTCTTCTATGCCTTCAATGACTGGCGGCTGGCCGCCAATGGGATGAATCATCACGAGGGCGATTGGGAACTGGTGGCCGTCTACCTCAAAGAGGGTCAGCCATATGCTGTACTATTCTCGCAGCATGGTGCAGGCGCGATGGAATACTGGGAGAACGTGCGAAAGGTCGTGGACAAGCAGGGTAACCCGACGACCCACCCGGTCGTATACGTGGCGTTGGGGTCGCATGCCAATTACAGTCGTCCGGAGGTGATCCGCTCGCCAAGCCTGTATCGAACGGGGTTTGCCCAGAGAATATTGTTCTGGCTGGATGGTCTCATCCATTATACGTTCCTGCTCTTCAACCCGAACGAAAAGGCCCGTCAGATTGCGCTCAAGGAATTTCAGACATACCCGACCAGTTTCCTCTCCGAGGATAAACTGGTCTCTCTACGTGATGAAACCGACCATTACATCATCAGCCTGCCCCTCGAGATCGCCTCGGGTGACGGCATCCGCATTGGCTCTGAAGGGGATCATCTGCGTGAGGGCGTGGTGAAGTCGAGCAGTTATCTCAAGCGCGCCATGTCTGATCGTCCTGTTACGCGCCCGATGGTTTTTGCGTGGAAATGTGAGCCCTTGAATCCCGAACCGGATTGGCTACAATATAAGGGTCTATGGGGCGTCAAGAGTCTGTTGAGGAACGAATCGGGACCGCCCGGCCCCAAATGGGACCGTCCCATCGGGCAATCGGCTCCACAAGTGCGTATGCGTTGGGGCCGTCCGCTGGAATGGTTGGCCCTGCTTGAATCGGGTAAGAATCATTCGAACCATCTTTAGAATTGCCAAGGAGGCAGCATGTCTTTTCCGCAACTGTTGGAAGTGGCCATTGGCCTGGTCGTGGTGTATTACATCCTCGGTGCCATCGTTTCGTTTGTCACCCAATTGATCAATGAGGCCGCAGAGACGCGCGGCAAGGCGCTGGAACGTTATCTCAAGCAGGCGCTCGGTGACAAGTATCTGGAGCTGAAGGATCTCCCACAGGTCAAAGCGTTGCGTCCCATCCGCTATAAGAATTTCCTGAGCATGTTTGGTTCGGTGACGGAGCCGAAGATGTTGGAGAAGATCCCCGCGCCCGTGCTGGTGGATGCCTTCTTCGATCTGACCGGGCTGAGCGGCAAGGAGGGACTCAGTGCCGACGAGTTGACCGCGGCCATCAGTCAACTGCCAGACTCAGAAGGCAAGCAGGCGGTGTTGAAGTGGATCAAACAGGGCGTGACGGATGTCAATGATCTGCGCAGCCGAACTACGGCTTACCTCTCGGGCATCCTCGACCAGGCATCGGCCACCTTCAAAGCCAACGCCCGCAGTTTTGTGATCATCCTGTCCATTTTGATCACGCTCCTGTTCGGTACAGACAGCATCCAGTTGACTCGTGATCTGTGGGGCAACGCCGAATTGCGTGCGGTCGCTGCCGCACAAGCCAATGCCGTGGTGCAGCAGCAGGGCACGGAGGCGGACCTTCAACAGTTGGTGGATGACCTGAAGGCCTATTCAATCCAAATCGGTTGGTGGCAGACGCAGAGCGTCCCGCAGAACGGGAACGTCGGC
Organism: Chloroflexota bacterium; assembly: GCA_016191845.1. GTDB lineage: Bacteria > Chloroflexota > Anaerolineae > Anaerolineales > Villigracilaceae > JACPVF01. Next base: position 251,624 of record JACPVF010000003.1, on the reverse strand, counting down.
ACATGGATCGGCTTCATCCTGCTCAAGGTGGCGGGTCTCAGCCTGACGGCGTTGGCTGTCTCGCAGGGGTCGTCTTTCTGGTATGACTTGTTAAAACGGTTGACTGGGAACGGCGGCAGCAAAGACGTTAGCAGCGGCGATGCCAGCGGGTAACATGGACTGAAATCGAACGGCCGACTCATTCGAGTCGGCCGTTTTGTTTTTGCCTATTTAGCGCTCCAACGCGCGTACACGGCTTGCGAGAGCAGGCGGTTCGCGCTTTGCTCGCGCGTGACCAATTCGCCCGCGTCCAGATTGCCCTTGAAATCGGACATCATCTCGTCCACGACCTGTGCTACATGGATGGCGGATGCGCGCACGGCGTAAACCGTCACCGCCAGGAAGAGCGGGTCGTCGCTCAGGATGGCGCGGCAGGCCGAAAGCAGGCTCGGCAGCGACTTGTACACTTCCCAGACCTCGCCTTTGGGTCCGCGCCCAAACTTGGGCGGATCGAGGATGATGCCGTCGTACTTCGAGCCGCGCCTCGCCTCGCGCTCCACGTACTTGACCGCGTCGTCCACGATCCAGCGGATGGGTTTGTCGTCCAGCCTCGAGAGGGACTGGTTCTCGCGTGCCCAGGCTACAGACTTCTTCGACGCGTCCACGTGGGTGACGTGGGCGCCCGCCGCGGCAGCCGCCAGTGAGGCCAGGCCGGTGTATCCAAACAGATTGAGCACCTTGACAGGCCCCCTTCGACTGCGTTCGGGTTGCAGTCCCGCCCGCTTAATGGAATCAGCCATGAAATCCCAATGAGCAGCAACTTCGGGGAAGACTCCCAGATGACGGCCCGGGGTGGTCATGGTCCAAAAGCGCAGGTCTGTTCCGCTCGATAACGGATAGCTCAACTCCCATTTTTCTTCCATTTTTTTCTTGGGGATCCAATGCCCGCCGCTTTCTTCGGCAGTGGGCTGGAAGACGGCGTGGACGTTGCTCCACTCGGCGGGGGACAGGGTGCGGGTCCACATGGCCTGTGCCTCAGGGCGGACAAAAGTGTATTTTCCGAAGCGTTCGAGCTTCAGACCATCGCCTGAATCGAGCAGGGCGTAATCGGTCCAACGCGGGGAGTCGAGCAGGGTGAAGGGAAAGTCAGTCATGGCACCTTGAAGTCGCAATGGCATGGTAATGAAGAAACCGAAAGTACTACTTGCTTTTTGCCCACGAAAACCGTATAATGTGGGAAAAAGTGGTAGAAAGTGGTAGGACGCCGGTCATCCCGGCGTTCACGTATTAAAAGGAAGTTTAGCACAAATGTTCTTAGGTCAGTACCAGCACACTCTCGATGACAAGGGCCGCCTAATGATCCCGGTGCGCTTTCGTGAGTTGCTGGTCGGCGGCGCCTTCATCACGCAAGGCTTCGACCGCTGTCTCATGGTGATGACTACGGGATACTTTGAAGAAGTCTATCGCCGCATCAATTCCATGAACCTGGCCGACCCCACCGCACGCCTGCTGCGACGCCTGATCCTGGCAAATGCCTATCCGGTGGAAGTGGACAAGGTGGGGCGCATCCTTGTGCCCGGCAATCTGCGCCAGGTTATCAGCCTGGAGGGTGAGGCCATCGTGGCAGGGCAGGGCGATTACTTCGAGGTCTGGACTCCCGCCGCCTGGCAGGAGCAGCAGGCGCAATTGCTGGATGTGGAAACCAACAACCAGCGTTTTGCGACCCTCGATCTTTCATCGAAGCCATAGCGCAAATCCTTTTGTGCATCTGCCATGCAGCCGCATACACCTGTACTTTATCAAGAGATTATACACGCATTGCAGCCCCGCGATTTGGGGCGCTACGTGGATGGAACACTGGGCGCGGGCGGTCACGCTCGCGGCATTCTGGAGGCCTGCGCACCGGGCGGGCGTCTGTTGGGGCTGGACGTGGACCCACAGGCGCTGGCGCTTGCCCGTGAGACCTTGGCTCCTTACGGGGAGCGCGCGACGCTGGTCCAGGCCTCCTATGAAACTCTCGCCGCCCAACTCTCAGCCCTGGGCTGGGATGCGGTCGACGGCGTGGTACTCGACCTAGGCGCATCGTCCATGCAGTTTGATCGGCCCGAGCGCGGTTTCTCCTTTTTGCAGGATGGGCCGCTGGACATGCGCTTCGGCCCCTCGGCCCCGACCAGCGCGGCGGACCTGGTCAATGGGCTGGATGAGTCCGAACTGGCGGACCTGATCTTCCGCTACGGCGAGGAGCGCGACTCGCGCAAGATCGCCCGGGCCATTGTCCGAGCCAGACCGCTCCACTCGACCCGCGAGCTGGCCGCCGTCATCCAGACCGCATCTCCCCGCCGCGGCGACCGCATCCACCCCGCCACGCGCACCTTCCAGGCCCTGCGCATCGCCGTCAACGAGGAACTGGCTGCGGTGGAGAACACGCTCCCACAAGCGGTGGCCGCCCTCAGGTCCGGTGGGAGGCTGGCGGTGATCTCCTTCCACTCGCTGGAGGATCGCATCGTCAAGGATTTCCTCCGCGAGCAGAGCCAGGACCACGTCAATCCGCCGTATGAACGTCTGTATGAGGTCGAGCGCAAGGCTGTTGTCAAACTCATCACGCGCAAGCCGATCACGGCTTCTGAAGAAGAGACGCGGGAAAACCCGCGGGCACGCAGTGCAAAACTCAGAATAGTAGAGAAGTTATGAACCTGGACACCGTCACCAACCTATTTGACACCTACCGCATGGCCCCCTGGCGCATTCAACGTCAGTGGATCGTGAATTTCCTGTTGGCGGTCGTTTCGCTGGCGATGGTGGCCGCCCTGTACCTGGACGTGACCGCCCGCGCCGCCATTGCCGGGCGTGAGATCCAGAACCTGACCTACCAGATGGCAGTCGTCAACCAGACCAACGCCGACCTGGAAACCCGCCTAGCCTCGCTGACCTCGGCCAGTGTGATGGAACAGCGTGCACAGTCGTTGGGGTATCGTCCGCTCACCACTGACGAGATCGAATACCTGGCGGTGCCCGGCTATGTGCGTTCCCAGCCCGATATCCTGGCGGCTACGCCCCAGCCCGGGTTGAGCGCTCCCACCATCCCACCCGAATACACCCAGTCGCTGCTGGAGTGGTTCGACCTGGCCTTCCAATCTCTGGGAGAGACGCAATGAGAAAACAATACGCCTGGCGTTCGAATGCACTGGCGGGCCTGCTGGCCTTTTTTGCATTTGCAATCCTGGCGCAGATCGTCCGCATCCAGACCAGCCCGGAGGCGGCTGCGTTCCGTGAGCAGGGTATGGAATACGCCACCGAACTGCGGACCTTCTATCCCGACCGCGGTGAGATTTACGACCGCGATGGGCACCTGCTGGCGGGTAACCGCACGGTTTATGAGATCGGTGTGAACCTGAAGTCCATGCGCGACCCCGGCGCGATTGCGCTGGCGGTCAGTTCGCAATTGGGACTGGACTACAACGAACTGCTCAATCAGATGACCAACCCACCTCAAGGGTTGAGTTACCTGGTATTGGCCAATTACGTGGAAAGTGACAAAGCCCTGGCCTTGCAGACCCTGCAGCAGGAAACCCAGAATCAGGCTGCTTCTGGCACGCTGGGTGCGTTGACCGGTTTGGAATTCAGTTCGCATCCCCAGCGTAGTTACCCTGAGAATTCACTGGCTTCCAACATTTTGGGATTCGTCAACCGCGAGGGACGGGGTTACTTCGGCATCGAAGAAAAATACAACGACCTGCTGGCAGGTAACCCCATCCAGGTGATGGTCCCCACCGACCCGAACAAAGCCGTCGAGATTCCGCATGTGCCCAATGGCACCACCCTGGTACTGACCATCCACCGCGACTTGCAGGCCGCGGCGGAACAGATCCTCGATAAGGCCCTCACCACCTACGGCGCCAAGGGCGGCACCATCATCGTCATGGACCCGAAGACGGGTGAGTTGCTGGCCATGGCGGTCACGCCGCGCATGAACTTGAACGAGTTCTGGAATTATGGCGTGGTCTACGATAACGCCAGCGAATTCGACCAGGCTGTCAGCGTGCCCTACGAGCCGGGCTCGGTCATGAAGGTTCTCACCATGGCCGCCGCGCTCGACAGCGGTACGGTCAACGCCAACACACCTTTCCTCGACACCGGCGCGATCATGGTCGGCGGCGCAACCATCCAGAACTGGGACCGTCAGGCCTGGGGTCCGCAGGATATGGTGGGATGCCTCCAGCACTCGCTCAACGTGTGCATGGCCTGGTTGTCCACCAGCATGGGCGCGGAAACCTTCTACGGCTACATGAATCGCTTCGGCCTGGGCCGCCTGACCGGCGTGGATCTGGCCGGGGAAGCGGCGGGCAGACTCAAGATCCCGGGTGACGAGGATTGGTATCCCGTCGATTTGGGGACCAACTCCTTCGGTCAGGGTGTGGCGGTCACACCCATCCAGATGATGATGGCTGCTTCATCCATCGCCAACGACGGGCGCATGGTCACACCGCACGTGCTGTATGCCATGATGCGCGAAGGCCATCAGTACAACGTGCCCGCTCAATACGCAGGTTCACCCATCCAGCAGACCACCGCCCGCACCTTGAGTGAAATGCTGGCGATCTCGCTCGAACAGGAATCCTCGCTGGCGTTGGTACCCGGCTACCGCGTGGCTGGCAAGACCGGTACTGCCCAGATCCCCACCCCGGAAGGCTATTACGACTCGACCCACACCAACGCTTCCTTCATCGGTTGGGGTCCGGTGGATGATCCACAATTCATGATCTACGTCTGGCTCGAACAACCCTCGGCCTCCATCTGGGGCTCCGAGACGGCCGCCCCGGTTTTTTCGGAGATGGCCCAGAAAACCGTCATCTTATTGGATATTCCACCCGACTATATCCGACAACAGATCGCCGCCAAATAACATGCTCACGCTCGCAGATGCGCTCGAAGCCCTCACAGGTCTCCGCCCGGAGAACGCCGCCACGGTCATCACCGAGGCGGCCATCGACTCGCGGCAGGTGATCCCTGGTTCGCTGTTCGTGGCCATCCCGGGCGAGCGGGCGGACGGACACGACTTCATCGGCGAAGCGTTTCGACGCGGCGCCTCTTTTGCTTTAATCCAGCGGGATGTAGACTCCTCGCTGCGGACCCTCGATCTGCGCGGCGGTCTGACGGTGGACCCCGCCTTCGACCTGGCCTCACCCTTGTGCCTGCGCGTGGACAATACGGTCTCGGCCCTGCAGCGCATTGCCCGCTTCTGGCGGCGCAAACTGAACCTGCGCGTGGTGGGCATCACCGGCAGTGTCGGCAAGTCGACCACCAAGGAAGTGGTGGCGCAGGTGCTCAGCCAGCGTTATCGCACGCTCAAAAGCCCGGGCAATCTCAATAACGAGATCGGCCTGCCGTTGACCGTGTTGCGCCTGGGCTCGGGCTATGAACATGCCGTGCTCGAAATGGGATTCTACGTGCCGGGGGAGATCGCCTTCCTGTGCGATATCGCCCAGCCGCAGGTCGGCGTGGTCAGCAACGTGGGCACCGTCCACGCGGAGCGGGCGGGTTCCCAGGAAAACATCTTCCTCGGTAAGTCCGAATTGGTCCAGTCCCTGCCTGAGGATGGGGTGGCGGTCCTGAACTTCGATGACCCATGGGTTCGCAAGATGGAAGAGAAGACCCGCGCGCGCGTATTCTTCTATGGCCTCTCGCCCGAATCCGAACTGTGGGCCGACAACGTGGAAGGCCTTGGGCTGGACGGCATCCGCTTCCGCCTGCACTACCATCGTGAGACCCTGCACGTCCGCATCCCGATGATCGGACGTCATTCCGTGCATACCGCTCTGCGCGCCACGGCCGTCGGATTGGTGGAGGGACTGACCTGGCAGGAGATTTTCGACGGCCTGCGTCAGGGACATTCCCAACTGCGTCTGGTGGCTGTCCGCACCGAAGCGGGTGCGCTGATCCTCGACGACACCTACAACGCCTCACCCGAGTCGATGCTGGCTGCCCTCAACCTGCTCAGTGAATTGGACGGACGCAAGATCGCCGTATTGGGCGACATGCTTGAACTGGGTCCCTACGAACGCCAGGGACACGAGATGGTGGGGATGCGCGCCGCCCAGGTGGCACACACCCTGCTGACGCTTGGCCCACGCGCGCGCATGATCGCGGAAGCCGCCCGCCGCGCCGGAATGCGGAACAACCGCGTGATCGAATTCCAGGCTCACGAACCCATCGTGGACTGGTTGAAACGTAACCTGGCCAGCAATGATGCCGTGTTGATCAAGGGCTCACACGGCCTGCGTATGGACCGCATCACCGCCGACCTGGAGATCCGCTCATGAACCACGTCAACCAAGCCACCCTGGCCCTCAGCCTGGCAGGTCTCTCCTTCCTGATGTCGATCATCTGGGGTGGACCATTCCTGCGTGTGCTGCGCCACTTCAAGATCGGCAAGTTGATCCGCGTGGAGGAACCGGGCCAGCATGCCGTCAAGATGGGCACACCTACCATGGGCGGCCTGCTCTTCATCCTGCCCGTCCTGTTATTGACCGGCTTGCTGAATGCGGTCTCGTTGATCGGCCTTCAGCAAAGCGCCATCGGCCGCTCCATTGCAGTGCCGCTGATTTCCATGATCGGTTTTGGCCTTATCGGCGCCATCGACGACTGGCAGGGCATCCGTGGCAAGCGGCGCGGTGTGGGCATGAGTGCCCGTACCAAGTTCATTGCCCAGGTGGCTCTGGCACTCTTCATTGCTGCCGTGTTGAAATATGTTTTGCGTGCACCCTCTATTTATGTTCCTGGCTTGAACTTCGACCTGGAACTGGGCCTATGGTACATCCCGATCGCGGCCTTCATCATCGTGGCCGAGTCCAACGCAGTCAACTTCACGGATGGGCTGGATGGCCTGGCCGGGTTGATCGCCGCCACCGCTTTTGCCGCCTATGGCGGCATCGCCCTCATTCAGGGACAGTTCTATGTGGCGCGTTTCTGTTTTACATTGGTAGGCGCGCTCTTTGGCTTCCTGTGGTTCAACGTCCATCCTGCGGAACTGTTCATGGGTGATGCCGGTTCCCTGGCTTTGGGCGGGACCCTGGGCGTGGTCGCGTTGATGACGGGTCAATGGCCCATGTTGCTCCTGATTGGCATCATCCCGCTCAGCGAAGCAGTCAGCGTTACGCTGCAGATCGGCTATTTCAAACTGACCAAGGGTAAACGCCTCTTCAAGATGGCGCCCTTGCACTTGCACTTCGAACTGCTCGGCTGGAGTGAGACTCAGATCGTGCAACGCTTCTGGCTGATCGGCCTGCTGGCAGGCTTGATCGGCGTGGGATTGGCCTCGGTATAAGATGCATGCTTGGACCGGTAAACGCGTGCTCATCCTCGGTGCGGCCCGACAGGGGCTGGCCCTGGCACGCTGGCTGACACGGCACGGCGCGCATGTGACCCTGTCCGATGCGCGGACCGAGGCGCAGATGGCCTCCGCCCGTGAGTCCCTGGCCGACCTGTCGATCACCTGGGCGTTGGGCGGACATCCGCTTGAACTGCTGAACGATTGCGATCTGTTGTGCCTCTCGGGCGGCGTCCCGTTGACTCTGCCCATCGTGGCGGAAGCGCTCAAGCGTGGCATCCCGCTCTCGAACGACACACAGGTCTTCATGGAGATCGTCCCGTGCCGCACCATTGGTATCACGGGTTCGGCGGGCAAGACGACCACCACCACGTTGGTGGGACGCATGGCGAAGGAAGCCTACGGCGGCGCGGCCTACATCGGCGGTAACATCGGTGACCCGCTCATCAACTACGTGGATGAGATGAAGCCGACCGACCTGGCCATCCTGGAATTATCCTCGTTCCAACTGGAGCAGATGACCGTTTCTCCGAACGTGGGCGCGATCCTCAACATCACCCCCAATCACCTTGACCGCCACGGCACGATGGAAGCGTACACGGCTGCCAAGGCCCGCCTGCTGGATTTCCAATCTGCAAAGGATGTGGCGGTTCTGGGTTACGATGACCTTGGTGCATGGAACCTGCGCGACCATGTCAAAGGCAAACTGTTTACGTTCAGCCTGCATGAGTTGGACGAAAGCCTGAACGGCGCATACTTCCATGATGGGTTGTTGGCCCTGCGCGACGGGAATGCCTATGTGCCTTTGATGCTGCGCGAGAAGGTCCTGTTGCGCGGCGATCACAACGTGAGCAACGTCCTGGCCGCCTTCACCGTTGCGCATGCGGCGGGCTTCCCGCTGGATGCCATGCTGGCTGCTGTGGAAGATTTCCACGGGGTGCCGCATCGACTGGAGTTGGTCCGCGAACTGCGCGGCGTGCGCTGGTACAACGACTCGATCGCCACCGCTCCTGAGCGGACCATGGCCGCCGTCCGTGCTTTCGAGGAGCCAATCGTGCTGCTGCTCGGCGGCCGTGACAAGGATCTGCCCTGGGACGATCTGGCCGCCCTCATCCATCAGCGCGTGGATCACGTGGTGCTATTCGGTGAGGCGGCGGAAAAGATCGAGAAAGCGGTGGCAGGCTCGGGGTCCAGGCCGCAGACGTTGACGCGTTGCGAGACGCTCGAGCAGGCGGTTCTCCAGGCCGCGGAAGTGGCCGAAGCGGGCGACGTCGTCCTGCTTTCGCCGGGCGGCACGAGCTACGACGCCTTCAAGGATTTTGCCGAACGAGGAGAGAGGTTTAGAGAATGGGTGCTGAAACTTTCGTAAAACAGCCGTATGCGGCTCAACCCCGTTCCCAGGTTGCACCGCGCCGCAGTTTTGACCTGCCCCTGCTGGTGACCGTCGTTGCGCTGGTCATCTTCGGGTTGGTCATGCTGTTCTCGGCCTCTTGGGATTTCTCGCTCCAGATCTTCGACTCGCCGATGTACATGTTCAACCGCCAGTTGACCTGGCTGGGCGTCGGCGCGGTGGTGGCCCTGGGGCTGGCCTTCTTCGATTATCACCACTGGCGACAGATGATCGTGCCTGCCATGATCTTCACCATCGTGTTGCTGATCGGCGTGTTGTTGATGAACGAGATCCGCCTGGGTGCAAAGCGAGCCTTCTTCGAAGGTTCGGTTCAACCCTCGGAATTGGCCAAGCTGGTCTCGATCATTTATTTGTCGGTCTGGCTGTACGCCAAGCGGAATATGCTGCACGACATCCAGTTGGGCCTCATCCCTCTGGGCGTGATCCTCGGGGTGGTGGGCGGCTTGATCTATCAGCAGCCCGACCTGAGCGCCGCGGGGACGGTGCTCATCCTGGGCGGCCTGCTCTTCTTCCTGTCGGGCGGTGACTTGAAGCAGATCGGTGTACTGTTGTTGGTGGCCATCGTGGCCGCGGCCATCGTGGTGCAGGTCAGCGCGACGGGCCGTGAGCGCGTGGATACCTTCCTGGCGGGCATCAAGGACCCGACCCAGGCTTCGTATCATGTGCGGCGCTCTTTCGAGGCCATCGTCAACGGCGGATTCTTCGGCGTGGGTATTGGCCAGTCGCAATCCAAGCTGACGGGTCTGCCTGTCCCGCCCACCGACAGCATCTTTGCCGTCATCGCCGAGGAACTGGGCCTGTTCGGCTCGATAGCGCTGGTCGGTTTGTATGTGATGCTCTTCTGGCGCGGGTTGGTCATTGCCCGCCGCGCGCCCGATATGCTCGGCACGTTGCTGGCTTCTGGTCTGGTCATTTGGATCGGCATGGAAGCCCTCATCAACATGGCTGTGATGGTCGGTCTGTTACCCTTCGCTGGAAACGCCCTGCCCTTCATCAGTGCGGGCGGTTCGAACCTGGTCGCTTCTCTGGCGGCCATCGGCATTCTGCTCAACATCTCCCGCCAACGCGGTGAGGGAACCATGACGGACGATGAATGGAGGTCTTACGGTGCGGTTGTTGATCTGCGCGGGCGGAACGGGCGGCGGGGTTTATCCCGCGCTCGCCGTGCACAACGCGCTCACGACACGACGACCGGGCGTTGAGACGCTCTGGGTCGGCGGGGAAGGCGGCATGGAGGAGGATCTCGTGAAACGCGCGGGCATCCCCTTCCAGTCCATTCCCGCCGCGGGCGTCCACGGTGTGGGGCTGCGCGCCCTGCCCGGGAACCTCGCGAAACTTTCGCGGGGTGTCGTCGCGTCTCGCCGCATCCTCCAGGACTTCCGTCCTGACGTTTTGTTTTTCACGGGCGGCTACGTAGCCTTCCCGATGGCCTTTGCAGGCCGCAAGGTGCCGACCCTGTTGTACGTGCCCGACATCGAACCCGGGCTGGCGCTCAAAGCCGTGGCCCGTTTCGCCGACCGCCTGACCGTGACCGCTGACGCCTCGAAGGAATATTTCCCCGCGAAACAGCGCATCGTGGTTACGGGCTACCCCCTGCGCGCGGACCTCAAGGGCTGGTCCCGTCAAAGCGGGATTCAGCGCCTTGGCCTCTCGGGCGACCTGCCCGTCCTGCTGGTCACGGGCGGCAGCAAAGGCGCGCGCACCATCAACAATGCTGTTTTGGCCCACCTGCCCGCCCTGCTCGAAATGGCGCAGGTCGTCCACATCACAGGCTCGCTCGACTGGCCCACGGTCGAAGCGGCCGCGAAGGACCTGCCTCAGAATCTTTCAGATCGTTACCACGCCATGCCTTACCTGCACGAAATGGGCGCCGCCCTGGCCGCCGCCGACCTGGTGGTTTCGCGTGCGGGCGCATCGTCGCTGGGCGAGTATCCCTTCTTCGGACTGCCCGCCATCCTCGTCCCGTATCCGTACGCATGGCGCTACCAGAAAGTCAACGCTGAGGCCCTGTCCCAGCACGGAGCGGCCATCCTGCTCGAGGATCATCTCATGCAGGAATGCCTCTTCCCGCTGGTCAGGGACCTGTTGAACGACCCCGCCAAACGCGAGGCCATGTGCGCCTCCATGCGGACTCTGGCCCAGCCGGATGCCGCTGGCGCTATTGCCAGCCAGTTGCTTGAACTGGCAGGAGAGACGCCATTATGATGAGTATTGTGTACGTCTTGTGGATGTACGTCATCCTGTTCGCCGTCATCGGCTGGATGCGCGGTTGGGCCAAGGAATTGATGGTCTCGTTCAGCGTCGTCACAGCCCTGGCTGTCAATTACCTGCTCGAACGCTACATCCCGCTGGTCAAGAACATCCCGCAGGATAGCACCTCCCTGTTTTGGGTCCGCTCGCTGATTCTGATCGGCCTGGTGTATTTTGGATATCAGACCGTGGTCTCGGTGCAGCGTCTGGCTGCCAAGGCAGGCCGCGAACGCCTGGCTGACAGTCTGTTCGGCGCGGTGATGGGCGGCTTCAACGGCTACCTGATCGCGGGTACGTTGTTGTTCTACCTGATCGCGACCAACTATACAGCTCTGCCCAACATCGTCACTCCACCCACGGACCCAAAGGTTGCGGAAGCAATCGCTACGATGGTGAGCTACATGCCGCCGCGTTGGCTGGGTGAACCCACCATCTACTTTGCGGTCATCATCATCCTCATTTTCATCATCGTGGTCTACATCTAAGGCAGGCTCAGACATGACTCGCGTTCACTTCATCGGCATCGGCGGCAGCGGACTCTCGGCCATTGCGCGCCTGCTCAAGGAAAGCGGATATGAAGTCTCAGGTTCGGACAAGGCCCTGAGTTCCTTTGCCGCCGACCTGCAGGCTGCGGGCGTGACCGTGTACATTGGCCACCATCCGCGCAATGTGAACGGAGCTGATTGGGTCGTGAAGTCTTCCGCCATTGCCGACGACAACCCTGAGGTCAAGGCGGCGCTCCAGGCGGGCATCCCCATCTACAAGCGTTCGGACTTCCTTGGCAAGTTGATGGCCAACAAGACGGGTATTGCCGTGGCGGGCACGCACGGCAAGACCACCACCACCGCCATGATCGCGTGGATGCTCTCCGCGCTCGGACGCGACCCGTCCTTCATCGTCGGCGGCGTGATGAACAATTACGGCGTCAATGCCCGCATGGGCAAGGGCACCGCTTTCGTGATCGAAGCCGACGAGTATGACCGCATGTTCCTGGGCCTGGCTCCGCGCATCGCAGTGGTGACCAACCTCGAACATGACCACCCCGACTGTTATCCGACCTTCGAGGATATGTTTACCGCCTTCGAGCAGTTCGTCAATCTATTGCCGCCTGACGGTGTGCTGATCGCCTCCTCGGAGGATGAAGGTTCCGCGTCCCTGCTGCCTCGCGCCCGCAAGAGCGGACGTCACGTGGTGGCCTACAGTGTGCAGGGCGAGATGACCATCAACAGCCCGCAGTGGATGCAGGCCCGCGCCGTGAAACCGAACGATCGCGGCGGCTTCAACTTCACCGCCAGTACCAACATCGCCGAAGTGGGCGTGCAGTCAGTGAATGTATCGCTGCAGGTGCCTGGCGAGCACAATGTCCGCAACGCGCTGGCGGCTCTTTCGGTCGCTGCCGTACAGGGACTCTCGCTCAAGAACGCAGCTGTCGCGTTGGGCGACTTCAAGGGGACGGGGCGGCGCTTCCAGGTCGTGGGCGAGAAGAACGGCGTGACCGTCATCGACGACTACGCCCATCATCCCACCGAGATTCGCGCCACGCTGGCTGCGGCGCGCGCCCGCTTCCCGGGCCGCCGCATCCTGACTGTCTGGCAGCCGCACACCTACTCGCGCACACAAACTCTCTTTCTTGAGTTTACGCGTGCCTTCACCGACACCGACCTGGTCTTTGTTACCGAAGTGTACGCGGCGCGCGAGCCCAGACAGGAATTTTCCTCGGCCGAGGTCGTCAGTGCCATGCCGCACCCTGCTGCGCGTTTTACCAACTCGCTGGCCGAGACGACCGAGGCCGTACTCAAGGTTATTCGCAGCGGCGACGTGCTGCTCGTGCTCTCCGCTGGCGATGCCGACCAGGTCAGCGCTGGCGTGCTGGCTGGACTTTAACTGGAGGTTGCCATGTCGGACGTAAAGAAGAAAAAGAAACGCATCTACCAATCCGAGACCCTCGGCCTGCCCCCGCTTCGTATGGTGTTGGTCAACGCGGAGAACGACCGCGCCAACCGCACCCGCAGGCCCCTGCCCAAACAGCAGCCTCGCAGCAAGGAATACAAAGAGCGGATGGAAGCCATCATCCGCCTGATCGAAAGTCTGGAAAGCGAATAACCTTCGACATGATGACCGTGACCGCCGTCTCCTTCCTCCCCGCTTTGCGCGCCGAATTTGGCGATGCGGTGCAAGAGAATGTCCTGCTTGCACCGTACACCTCTTCGCGCATCGGCGGTCCAGCGGATGTGATGGTCACGGCCCGCTCGGCGGAAGAGTTGGTCCGTGCCGTCACCTTCCTGCGCGGAAACGAGATTCCATTCCTCATGCTGGGCGGCGGTTCGAACGTGTTGGTCAGCGACAAAGGTGTGCGCGAGGTGGCGCTGCTGAACAAGGCCAAGGCCATCCGCTTCGAAAGCGGCGACCAGCCGTCAGTGTGGGCCGAATCGGGAGCCACCTTCAGCCAGTTGGCGCATCGCGCCGCATCCAAAGGTCTGAGCGGACTTGAATGGGCCGCCACGGTCCCGGGCACGGTGGGTGGGGCGGTGTACGGCAACGCGGGCGCTTTCGGCGGCGATGTGGCTCACGACCTCCTCCACGCCGAAGTGCTGACCGACAGCGGACTCGAATCCTGGCCCGTGGACAGGTTTGGGTATGGCTATCGCACCAGCGTTCTGAAGCGCGGCGAGTTGCGCGGCATTGTAATTTCAGCGCAGTTTGCTTTAAAAAACGCAGACAGGGGGGGTGTGTCTGCTACAATCGAACAATTCAGCGCACGCCGCAAGGCCACGCAGCCGCCTGGTGCCAGCATGGGTTCGATGTTCAAAAACCCTGAGGGCGATTTTGCGGGCCGTTTGATCGAAGCCGCGGGCTTGAAGGGCACGCGCATCGGCAACGCTGAGATTAGCACGGTTCATGGAAATTTTTTCATCAATCACGGCGAGACGCGCGCCAGCGACATCCGCGCGTTGATCGAACTCGCACAGAAGACCGTGCTCGAGAAGTCTGGCGTGAAATTGGAATTGGAAGTTGAGTTGATCGGCGAATGGTAAAGAACACCGAACGCAAACTGAAAGTGGCCGTCCTCTTCGGGGGACGCTCCGGCGAACATGACGTCTCGCTCATGTCTGCGCGCTCGGTGCTGTCTGTGCTCGACCCGCAGAAGTATGAAGTCACCCAGGTTGGCATCACGCGCGAAGGTAAGTGGCTGACGGGTGAGAATGTGCACGAGAAATTCGTCGATGAGAAATATGCGGGCCTGGAACCCGCCATCGTGTCGCCCGACCCATCCGAGGCGGGGCTGTTCGTCTTGCGCGGTGAGAAGATCGAAAAGCTGACCGATGTCGACGTCTACTTCCCCGTCCTGCATGGCACCTTCGGCGAGGATGGCACATTGCAAGGCCTGTTTGAGATGGCCGACGCTGCCTACGTGGGGGCAGGGGTGGCCGGGTCTGCGGTGGGCATGGACAAGGGCATCTTCAAGGATGTGATGATCGCTAACGGTATCCCTGTAGTGGATACGCTGGTCGTCACCCGCGCTGAGATCGAGCGCAACATGGAAGAGGTCATCCGCCGCGCCGAGGCCGTCAGCGGATATCCGCTCTTCACCAAACCCGCCAACCTCGGCTCCTCGGTGGGTGTGACCAAGTGCAACAACCGCTCTGATCTGCAGGAGGGACTGCACGAAGCGGCCATGTTCGACCGCCGCGTGCTGGTCCAACATGGTGTGAAGGATGTGCGTGAGATCGAAGTGAGCGTGTTGGGCAACGATGATCCGCGTGCCTCGGTCCCGGGTGAGATTCTGCCAAGCCGCGAGTTTTATTCGTACGAGTCCAAATACGTCGATGGGACCTCGGGCCTGGTCATCCCTGCACAGTTGCCTGCCGAGACCAGCGAACAGATCCGCACAATTGCCATCCAGGCCTATCGGGCGATTGACTGCTCGGGCATGGCCCGCGTAGACTTCTTCGTCGAGATGGACACGAACCGCGTTTATTTGAACGAGTTGAATACCATCCCTGGTTTTACCCAGATCAGCATGTACCCAAAACTTTGGGAAGCCAGCGGATTGCCCTATCCGCAACTGGTGGACCGCCTGATCGAGCTGGCCATGAATCGAAAAGCTGACCGCGACCGCACCTCTCACAGTTTCAGGAGCGCAGGATGAGCGAAAAACGCCCAGTCTCCCGCTCTGACGAAGTGCGCCAGCGCCGCACCCGTGAACAGGCCAAGCGCCAGCGGCAGGCCAGCGAACGCGCTTACCGTCCGCAGTCGCATGTCAAGCAGCCGAGCCGCACCCTGCGACTCGTATCGGCCCGTCCGCGCACCGATCGCCGTTACAACATCGCACTGGGACTGCCACAAACCAGCCTGCACTTCCCGACCATGCCGCGCGTCAAGCCCGGCTGGCGCATGGCTTCGCTTGGCCTGATCGTTTTGCTGGGCGTGGCTTTGTATCTGCTGTGGAATCTGCCGTATTTCAGCGTGACCGAGGCCCAGGTGACGGGCGCGGCCCGTCTCAGCCCGCAGGAGATTAACGCGGCCATGGGCGTCAGTGGACAGCCCATTTTCGGCGTACGTCCCGAGGAGATTGTCACCCGCTTGCGCCTTGCCTACCCCGAGCTTTCATCGGCGGTGGTGACGGTTGGGTGGCCGAACCAGGTTCAGGTCCAGGTGGTGGAGCGTCAGCCCGTCCTGCTCTGGCAGCAGGACAACGGTTACACCTGGATCGACGCCAGTGGCGTGGCTTTCCGCCCGCGCGGTGACGTGAGCGGACTCGTTCCCGTCATGTCGAGCGTGACTCCTCCCCCGGGCGCCCCCTCGTTGACCGACCCGTTCAGCCCGACCCCGTACCTGTCGCCCGATATGGTCAAGGCCGCCCAGACCCTGTCGACCAGCCTGCCCGCCGGCGTGACGATGATCTACGACCCGAAGAACGGCTTCGGCTGGAATGACCCGCAGGGCTGGCAGGTGTACTTCGGTTCGGCTTCGAAGGACATGACGCTCAAGGTGCATGTGTATCAATCCCTGGTAGCTTCCCTCTCAGCGCGGGGCGTCATCCCCGCTTTCATCAGCGTGGTCCATGTGGACGCGCCGTACTATCGGATGGCAAAGTAATGGAAGAGATCTTTGTTGGCATTGACGTCGGCACGACCAAGGTCTGTACGCTGGTGGGGCGCGTGGAGACCGAGAACCAGATCCGCATTTTGGGGATGGGGCTGGAGCCTTCGGAGGGGATCCGCAAGGGCGTGATCGTGGACCTGGGTGCGGCCTCCAAGGCAATTGCCCGCTCGGTCGAGAAAGCCGAGCAGACCTCGGGTCTGGAGATCACGTCCGCGCTGGTCAGCCTGGCAGGGGCGCACGTCTCCTCGATCAACAGTCGCGGGGCCATCGCCGTCCCGCATGGGATGATCGATGCGGTGGACGTGGCGCGCGTCATCGAACAGGCACGCACGGTGGCAATTCCGCATGACCGCGAGATCGTGCACGTCGTCCAGCGCGGCTTCACCGTGGACGGGCAGGAGGGCATCCACATGCCCGTGGGGATGCACGGTTACAAGCTGGAAGTCGAGACGCACATCATCACCGCCGCTGCCGCCACCGTGGACAACCTGCGTCAGTGTGTGGGCGCGGCGGGTGTGCAGGTGGACCAGTTCGTGTTGAATCCGCTGGCTTCCGCCGAAGTGGTATTGACCGAGAACGAACGTCAGATGGGTGTGGCTGTCTGCGATATCGGCGGCGGCACCACCGACCTGGCCATCTATGTGGATGGACAGGTGTGGCACACAATGGTGCTGGCGGTCGGTGGAAACCATGTCACACAGGATATTGCCCACGGCCTGCGCCTGCCCGTCATGCAGGCCGAAGAAGTGAAGAAGCAACAGGGACACGCCGTCCGCGCCGAGGTGGGGCCTGAAGAGTACTTCAGCATCCGTCCGTTTGGCGAGGACCATCCCGTGCAGATCAACCGTCAGGACCTGGCGCATATCATCGAAGCGCGCACCGAAGAGATCTTCAACCTGATCATGCAGGAGATCAAACGCTCGGGATACGATGGCCTGCTGCCCGCGGGCATCGTCCTCACAGGCGGGACCTCGGCGCTGCCTGGCATCAAACGCGTCGCCAGCGAAGTGCTGCACATGCCCGTCCGCACGGCCCAGCCCGAGAACCTGATCGGCCTGGTGGAAAAGTTGAACTCACCCTCGTTCTCGACCAGCGTGGGATTGTTGCGCTGGGCCTTGACCATGCACGATCATGACCTTGCCATGGGAAGCGACCGCAATCGCCGCCACCCGAAAGGAGAAAGCACTATGAATTTTGATGGCATCAAGAACTGGCTCAAACGTCTGCTCCCATAGCAACAGGAGAATTCGAGGCTCCATGAGTCGTATGAATTCTCACAAGAAACCTTAAAACCCTTTTAAATTTTCGCATTCTCGTTTAAGATTGGCTCATCCTTGGCCAGGAGGAACACATGGATCAGATTCGAAAACCCAATCCGCAAGTCGAGACCTTCGCGCGCATCAAGGTCATTGGCGTGGGCGGCGGCGGACAGAACGCCGTCAACCGCATGATCGAAGAAGGCATCGAGGGCGTCGAGTTCATTTCTGCCAACACCGACGCGCAGGCCCTCAACCTTTCCAAGGCGCCCATCCGCGTGCGCCTCGGCGATAAACTCACGCGTGGTCTCGGCGCGGGCGGCGATCCTGAGGTCGGTCGCAAGGCTGCCGAAGAATCGGCCGACGAACTGTACAGCGTGCTCAAGGGCGCAGACATGGTCTTCGTCACTGCGGGCATGGGCGGCGGCACAGGCACAGGCGCAGCCCCCGTCGTTGCACAGGTTGCCAAGGAATCGGGCGCGCTCACCATCGGTGTGGTCACCCGTCCCTTCACCTTTGAAGGTGGACGCCGCATGACCTCCGCCGAGAATGGCATCGGCAAGATGAAGGAGCACGCCCACACCCTCATCTCGATCCCCAACGACCGCCTGCTGCAACTGGCCGATAAGAAGTCCAGCCTGCAGGATGCTTTCCGCATGGCCGATGAAGTTTTGCATCAGGGCATTCAAGGCATCTCCGAGCTGATCACCATCCCTGGCTTGATCAACCTCGACTTCGCCGATGTCAAGGCGATCATGTCCGAGGGCGGCGCGGCCCTCATGGCTGTCGGCCGCGGCAAGGGCGATGACCGCGCCAAACTGGCCGCCGAACAGGCCATCTCCAGCCAACTGCTTGACATCACCATCGACGGCGCGCGCGGCGTGCTGTTCAATGTGACCGGTGGCCCCAACCTGACCCTCTTCGAGGTCAACCAGGCCGCGGCCATCATCCGCGAGACCGCTCATCCCGATGTCAACATGATCTTCGGTGCCGTGATCGACCCGAACATGGGCGACGAGATCCGCGTGACCGTCATCGCGACCGGCTTCGAGCGCTCCGGCGTTCCGCGACGCGCTCTCGAGCGTATGACCACGCGGACCGAGCGGCCTGTTTCCTCGCCGCTGGGCTACGTCCGCCCGACCGAATCCGTCAGCGTGGACGCCGAGGTCAGGCACGGCGGCGAGTCCAAGCCTGCGCCGTCGGTCCCCTCCACCTACAGCAGCGACGATCTCGACATCCCGACCTTCCTGCGCAATCGCCGCTAATCTTCATAAACGCCTAGTCCTTCCGGGGCGGGTCAGATATAATCTGATCCGCCCTTTGATTTCATTCGTTTCATGTCTTTGCATGGAACGTTGCATCCTTTCGAAAGCTGCCTGTCCCACTTCATGTCGAAACGTATCGGCTCCATCGCCCAGGTCTTCAGCCTGCTCCTTCACGGGGAATTCGAACGATTCCATGTAACCTTATTGCATCAATTTATGCCATGGTATTACGCAGTCCATCGGCGAATCTTCGGTCGTGACCCAAAACCTCGTAATGCAACAGACATCGCCCGTGATCCGATCATGATCTACCAGATGGCCAAGGTCGGTTCACGCTCGGTTCTTTTCTCATTAGAATATTCCTATGCGCGACATGTCCTGCCGGGCGTGCCCGTCTACCATATCCACAATCTCGTGGACCTGGATGTGCACGAAGAGCGTGCTCGTCGGGTAGGTGACCACGAGGAACTGGAGGTGGTGCAACATTACCGACAGATCCGCAGGGACTTCGACGAACTGCCCAACCAGCATTGGAATGTCATCAGCCTGGTGCGTGACCCCGTAGCTCGCAACGTCGGCGCCTTCTTCCATAATCTGGATCACTACATCCCAAATTGGAAGATCTTTTGGAAAGAAGGCTCGTTGACCACAGCCGAGATCATGCAGGTCTTTTTGCGTGATGAGCAGGTACATCACACCGCCAACGTATGGTTCGACGTGGAATTCAAGTCTGTATTGGGCATCGACGTGTACGAGGTTCCCTTTAATATGGTTGAAGGGTATCAGTTCTATGCCAACCCACCCAAGGTAGACCTGGTCATCATCCGCCTTGAGGATCTGAACCGCGTAGCCGTTCCCGTGGTGGATAAGTTCCTGGGCATCCATGACTTCAAGTTGTATCCGTCCAACATTGGCGATGAAAAGGACTACGCCGATGTGTACCGTGCCTTCAAGGCCACGCCCCTGCCACTCGATTATGTGCAAGGGATCTACCAGTCTCGTTTTGCGCGTCATTTTTACTCCGAAGCGGAGATTACGGCCTTCACCAACAAGTGGACCCGTCTCACCCGTCCGCGCAGCCGTTGACCGTGCGTTTTTCATGCTACAATTAATATAATGAAAGCCGCCTTACCCCGCATCGAGCACGAGTCCTATATCAAGCATCGCAGACAGATGTGGCAGCAGATCATCCTGCCCGTGGCGCTGGCGACGGTCTTGATGCTTGCGCTGATCGTTCTGATTTGCATTGCCACCTTCCGCGATGGTGGGGATGTAGGTCGCTGGGCAGCCATCTCGACGATCTGGATTGTCATCCCCATCTTGTTTGCGGGGCTGGTAACGCTGATCATCCTGGGCGGTTTGATCTACCTGATGATGCGCCTATTGGGAATCCTGCCCACCTATACAGGCCTTGCGCAGGATTATGTCCAACTCGGGGCGCTCTATGTGCAGCGCTTTACAGAGGCGGCCGTCAAGCCCATCTTTGCCGTGGATGGTTTGGTTGCGTACTTCAAAGCGATCTTTGGGAGACAATAGACATGCAGAACAAAAACAAAGTAATTTTGATGGGCGCCCTGATCGGTGCCGCAACAGGATTGGTCGCCGCCGTGTTGCTTACCCGCCGCGCGGAGAAGGAAGAAAAGGAAGCCGCCCTCACGACGGGGGAGGGCATCAAGTTGGGTGCGTTGATCTTTGGCCTGTTGCGCGCTATCGCCTCCCTGGGCGACGATTAGACGATACAAAGTTGATGAAGGACCGAGAGAACCTCGGTCCTTTTTTATTATGGGTAAATAAGAACATTCGTGCTAAAATAAGCCATCCTCTTATCGGGAGTAATCACCATGGAATCCATCTCCAGACTTACCTACCGCCGCTTTTTGATGGGCCAGCAGGGACTGTGGCCTGGCCGACGTTTTAAAGGATTGAAGGGAACCACGGCTGCCATCCGTCAGATGCAGGCCTTGCAGCTCGACCCATTGAACATTGCGGCGCGTAGCCAGGAGATTGCATTGTATGGCCGCGTGTTGGATTTCAAACTGGATCACCTGTATCAATCTGCATACGGGCAACGAAATTTCTTCGATTACGGCGGGACGTTGTTCCTTTATCCGATGGAGGAGTTGCCATACTGGCGGGCGATCATGCCGCGCACCGAACGTTATCCGCGCATGAACCAGTTCCGTAAGAATCACCCCAACGCCATGGATGAGGTGCTGGCCGCCCTGCACGCCAACGGGCCGATGTCCAACCGTGACTTCGAGGGCAATGGCCTTTCGCAGTGGAGTTATCGCGGGCGCAAGGACTCGGCTGTGGCTCTCTTTTATCTGTGGTTGCTGGGCGAGGTGATGATTACCAACCGTAAGGGCTTCGACCGCATCTACGATCTGCGCGAACGGGTTGTGCCGCCTGAATTCGATCGCATTGCTCCCGTCGCTGAAGCCGAGGATTTCTTTGCTCGGAAAACCATTGCCATGCTCAACATCATGCGCGCGAAACGTTTCCGCATCGGTTGGAAGGATGCCATCGAGCGCGAGGTCACACCAGAGGAGGTGCAGGCCAAACTGGCGGCCATGATGGAGCAGGGGATCGTGAGTCCGCTGCGAGTGGAGGGCAGCGCCGAGGAGTGGATCGTTTTGACGGAAGACCTGCCCG
Organism: Chloroflexota bacterium; assembly: GCA_016191845.1. Lineage (GTDB taxonomy): Bacteria > Chloroflexota > Anaerolineae > Anaerolineales > Villigracilaceae > JACPVF01. Next base: position 230,378 of record JACPVF010000003.1, on the reverse strand, counting down.
TGTTGGAAACGCTCGAAAGCGGACGCATCCCGAAGTCCTGGAAGCCGCTGGGTCCCAGCACAGAGGAGGAGGTTACCTTCCTTGCGCCGCTTGAAATGGTCAGCGCGCGGGGTCGGGCCAAATTCGTCTTTGACTTCGAGTACATCTGGGAAGTGTATAAGCCTGTCCATCAGCGACGTTGGGGATATTACACCCTGCCGATCCTGTATGGTGATGATCTGGTGGCGCGCCTGGACCCAAAACTGGACCGCCAAACGATGACCCTACACATCCTGGGGTTTTGGTTGGAGGAAGATGCACCCACAGATGAGGCTTTTGCGAATGCACTGGGGCGCGGAATAGCACGATTTGCAAAGCTGATTGGGGCAAAAAAGATTCAGGCAGATGGAATCCAGCCAAGGCGTTTGGCAATACAAGCACGTCGAATCTGGAAACCCATCCTTGACTCGGATTAAAAGTCCATATATATTACAAATAATTCCCGTCGCGCGGCCTGCCCATCCTTCTTTCATTTTTCCAGCGGCAATCATTGCTTTTTTGGCGTGACGGGGATATTAAAAATCAATTTCGGTTCGTTGGGGTCAGGTTATCTGGCCCATCTGTGATTCTTAGGGGAAATTGCAGGCAGATCGAACCCGAAAGGATGATTTTCATGGAAAAAGATCCCCTGAAAAGGGCGGCGGGCACGGCACAGGATGTGCTGGTTCGTGACCGTGACCTTTTGTTGGCGCTTAGCCGCGCCACCCAAGCCATCCAGAGGGCACGCACGGCAGAGGATTTCTATCATGCCGTGGGTAGGGAAATCAGGTCGCTTGGTGGAAATGTCGCCCTGCTTACCATCAGTGAAGATCATCGCTCTCTTTCAATTGCCTATACATCTTATACGACGACCTTGATTCGACGGGCGGAGAAGTTGGCGGGACTCTCTGCACGGGAATATTCGATTCCGCTGCGAAAGGACAGCCATTATGGGTGGGCCTTGAACAAGCGGCAGGCTGTGTTCCTTGATTCGACTGAGGGAGTGGTAGCTGAGTCTCTGCCGCGAATGGCCCGGACCCTGGCGGGACCCTTGGTGCGCTTGTTGAAACTTCGACAGGGTATCCTGGTGCCATTACGGTTGGAGGACGAGGTTTTGGGATTGATGACGGTGAGCGGACCGGCGTTGACAGCCGAACACCTGCCTGTCATGGAGTCCTTTGCCGGGCAAATTGCAGTTGGGCTATTCAATGTGCGCCTGATGCAGAAGCTGATGGAAGAACTGGCTGCACGTCGTCGTGCGGAGGGGGCCCTTCAGCACAACCGTGATCTGTTGCTGGCGTTGAGTCAGGCTGCGCAAGCCGTCCAGAAGATGACTGGTCAACAGGAAATCTATCGTGTGGTGGGAGAACAGATCAAGGCTTTGGGGTTCGAGACCACGATTCTCATACTGGACGAGGAGAAAAATCACCTTTATCTGGAATACACAACGCTCGACGGAAGGATCATTCAAGCGGCGGAAAAAATCACGGACTTGACGGCTCAAGGATATCGATGGTCGATTGCGCACAATAATGCCTATCGTCGTATCATCGATTCAGGAAAGGCAGAATACATCCCTGAGGCCAGTTCCCTGTTTACAGAGGCATTGCCTGTTCAGACGCGCCCCATGGCCAGACATCTGATGCGGATGCTTGGAGCCGAACAGGGGATCATCGCACCCCTGCATGTGGACGAGGGGACGTTCGGGTTATTGATCGTTTTTGGCAGCCAACCCCTCAGTGAAGAGGATCTGCCTGCCATGGACTCCTTTGCGGGGCAGGTGGCCATCAGCCTGCGGAACCTGCGCCTGTCTCAAAAAGTGGCGATCGAACTGACGGAACGGAAACAGGCTGAGGAGGCGGTCCGCCGTGCGGAGACTCATTCCAGGCTGCTGATCGAAAAAGCCCCGGATGGGATCGTGCTGGTGGGCCCAGATGGAAAAAATAAATACGCCAGTCCCGCGGCGCGTGCTATTCTGGGTTTCGATCCCGAGGATAATCTTCAGGAGAATCCGCTCGAATACATCCACCCGGAGGATACACCCTCCGTGCTTGCGGCGATGAATAGTCTGATCCAGGACCCTGGGATTGTTCCTGTGCTTCGCTATCGTTACAGGCACAAGGATGGTTCCTGGCGCTGGCTGGAGGGTACCTTCAGCAACCTGCTGACGGAGCCCAGCGTGGAGGCGGTGGTGATCAACTTTCGTGACATCACTGCTCATAGGAACATGGAGAAACTTCTCAATGAAAGTGAGCAGCAGCACCGTGCGTTGATCGAAAATTCCACGGACGGCATCTTGATCGTGAACAACGAAGGCAGGGTCCGCTATCAAAGCCCATCGGTGGTGCATCTGCTTGGGTATGGCCCCGCTTCGTTGATCGGGGCGAGCGCTTTTGACCTGATCCACCCCGATGACCTGGCTGACATAGTGGCGGCCTTCATGCAGGGACTGGAAACACCCGGTTATGTGCATCGTGGCGAGTACCGACTGCGGCATGCCAACGGCGAATGGTGTTACTTCGAGATCGTCAGTCATTACCGCATGGACGACCCTGCCATTGCAGGAATCATCGTCAATGGACGCGACATTACTGCACGCAGGCAGGCTGAAGAGGCTTTGCGCGAAAGCGAGCAGAAATTCCACAGTGTCATTTCGGAATCTACAGATGGGATCATTCTTCTGGATGAAAGCGGGCGGGTCATTGAATTCAACCGTGCGCTGGAGGAGATTACCGGCCTGCAAAGGAAAGATGTCCTACAATGTTACCTCTGGGACCTGCTCGTGGAGATGGCTCCGCGGTCTTCTCAGTTGGTCGAAAGCCGTGCGCGGGTGAGGGATGGGATTCAACTGGCTTTACAGACGGGGGATGCACCTTTTCTGCACCAGATCATGGAAGATGTGATCGAACGCGCTGATGGCTCGATCCGCCATGTTCAGCATCGTCTTTTTTCCATGGCCACCGACAAGGGCTGGAGGTTGGGTGGGATCTCGCGTGACATCACCGAACGCAAACAGACCGAAGATGCTCTGCGCGAGAGTGAGATGCGTTGGCAGTTTGCATTGGAAGGTCCTGGAGATGGCGTTTGGGACTGGGATGTTTCATCTAATAGCGTCTACTATTCACATCAATGGAAGGCCATGCTTGGCTATACAGAAGACGAGATTAGCAACACTCTGGACGAATGGGATAAGCGTATTCACCCGCAGGATAAGGAATCCACCTATAAGAAATTGCAGGACCATTTTGCAGGCGAGACGCCTTTCTATCAGGCCGAACACCGTTTACTTTGCAAAGATGGAACGTATAAATGGATCCTCGACCGAGGCAGGATCATTGCGCGGACGGAGGACGGGCTGCCGCGGCGGATGATCGGAACACATACCGACATTACTGAACGTAAACAGGCTGAAGACGCCCTGCGTGAAAGCAAGGATCGCTACCGTGTGTTGTATGAAGACAACCCGTCCATGTACTTTATCGCTGACTCGCAAGGCATGATCCTTTCAGTCAACCGCTTCTGCGTGGAGCAATTAGGTTATGGCGAAACGGAATTGGTAGGGCGCTCGGTATTCGATATTTTTCTACCTGAGGACCAGGCTATGGCGCATCAACAGTTCTTGACTTGCCTGCAGAGCCCGCGCCAGACGGTTCAGATTGAGGCCCGCAAGGTTCGCAAGAATGGGGACGTGTTGTGGGTGCGAGAGTCGGCTTCCGCCGTACAGGACGGCCATGGTCAGATGGTGGTTTTGATCAATTGCATCGACATCACCAAGCGCAAGCATGCCGAGCAGGCCCTGGCTGATTCTGAATCGGAACTGTATGCCTTGTTCGCATCCATGCGCGACACAGTTTTGGTTATCGACCAGGATGGATATTATCGCAGGATCGCTCCCACACATCCGGGCCAATTCTACATTTCGCCCGGGAATGTGATCGGCAAACACCTGCGAGACCTTTTTCCCGCAGACCAGGTGGAGAGATTCATGGCGCTTATTCAACAAGTCATGGAGACGGGCCAGACCCGGCAGATCGAATATGAGATCGAGGTTGGAAACAACCAATATCCCTGGTTCGAGGCGTCCGTTTCTCCTATGGGTACCGATTGCACGTTGTGGGTGGCGCGCGACATCACTGACCGCAAACAGGCCCAGGCGGCGCTGACCAGGTCGGAGCAGGCTTATCGGTCGCTGTTCGAGAATATGCCCATCGGCTTGTATCGCACTTCATTGGACGGCCGTATTTTGGATGCCAACCCTGCCCTGGTGCGCATGTTCGGCTATCCAGACCGCGATTCGCTCCTGGCCATCAGGGCCGTGGACCTGTATATGGATCCTACCTACGAGGAGCGTTTCCAGCGCGAGATCCAGAAACAGGGAGTCCTCTCAGGGTTCGAGGCCGAGTTCCGCCGCTATGGGCGATCTTCATTTTGGGCCGAGGACTATGTGCGGCTGGTTTACGATGAGGCGGGAAATCCCTTGTATTACGAAGGCAGCCTGGTCGATGTCACCGAGCGTAAACAAGCTGAAGACAAGTTGCGCCGTGCCAATGCCGCTCTCGAAACGGCTCACGCCGAACTCCAGGAGATGTTTGCGCACGAGCAGATATTGGCTCGCACCGACGGCATGACAGGGTTGATCAACCGCCGTCACTTCTTTGAACTGGCCACGCGTGAATTCAATGCCAGCCTGCGCTATCAGCGCCCGTTGACCATCATCCTGTTCGACGTGGATGGCTTCAAGCAGGTCAACGACACTTTCGGGCATTCCATGGGTGACGCCATCCTTGTCCAGATCGCGGCGGTTGCCTTACAGCAGATCCGCAATGTGGACATATTGGCGCGTTATGGCGGTGATGAGTTCGTCATCCTTCTGCCTGAGACCAATGCCCAGCAGGCTTTCCAGATCGCAGAGCGTACGCGCGAATGTGTAGCTTCCACCGGTGCAGGTATAAAAAATAGTCCCTTTTCGGTGACGCTGAGCCTTGGGGTGGCGGAGGTGAATCTCTCTCCACAGGATGCCTCAGTGGAAGATGCCATCCGTCGCGCCGACCAGGCTTTGTATGCGGCCAAGGCGAAAGGAAACAATTGCACGGTGATTCATGATCGCCATAAATGATAGGTGTAAAGGAGAAAAATGAAATTTGCAAAATGGGTCTTTCTGTTGGCAGGCGTGTACGGTATTCTGGTTACTTTGCCGCTTTATAACGAGGCACAAACCGCGCAGATGTTCCCGCCTGCGGTCAATCACCCCGAATATTATTATGGTTTTGCGGGCGTAGTGCTGGCCTGGCAGGTGGCCTTCCTGCTTATCGCGCGCAACCCGCTTCAACACCGTTCGCTGATGGTGGCCGCCATCCTGGAAAAGGCCTCCTATGGAATTGCTGTCCTCGTGCTATTCCTTCAGGTGCGGGTGACCACCTCCACACTGACCTTTGGTCTGATCGACCTCATGTTGGGTATCCTCTTTGTGATCGCGTATCTACTGACAGGTAGGGAAGCTGCCAAATAAAAAAGGCAACCCGTTCAGGTTGCCTTCCTTTTCCTGGAGACTATGCCCGTTTCAAACAGACCAACCCTTTCAGGTAGGCGCCTTCGGGGAATTCGAGCGCCACGGGGTGGTCCGCGCCCTGGGCCAGATACTCTACGATGCTGGCGTCCACATCCGCGTCCAGTGCGGCGGAGGCGACAATCTTTTGGAACAGCGCCGCATCGATCCCACCCGAACACGAGAATGTGACCAGGACTCCACCGGGGCGCAGCAGTTTGAAGGCCAGGCGGTTGATGTCCTTGTAGCCGCGGGAGGCCTTCTCGGCCTGGGCTGCCGTCGGCGCGAACTTGGGCGGGTCAAGGATGATCAGGTCGAAGGAGTGGCGTGAGTCGCGGAATTTCCTCAGCACCTGGAAGACATCGCCCTCCACCCACTCCTGACCCTCGGGCTGGATTCCGTTTAAGGAGAGATTCTCACGTGCCAGCGCCAGCGCCTCGCCTGAGGCATCCACTGAGGTGACGGATTTCGCGCCACCCGCCCAGGCATTGACTGTGAATCCGCCCGTATAGCAGAAGCAATCCAGCACGTCGCGTCCCTGCGCCAACTCGCGCACCCGCTGACGATTCCTGCGCTGATCGAGGTAGAAGCCTGTCTTGTGGCCGCTTTCTAAGTTAATGTTGAACTGCAATCCGTGTTCGTTGATTGGAAAAACAGGCGAGGATATCTCACCGCGCAGCACACCAACGATTTGTGGCAGCCCTTCGAGTTCACGCACATCGGCATCCGAGCGTTCGTAGATGACCTTCAAGCCAGTCTCTTCGAGCAGAAGGTCAGCCAGGGTATCCTTCCAGAATTCTGTGCCCGCGGTGAGCGATTGCATGACCAGCATGTCACCGTAGCGGTCCACCACCAGGCCTGGGATGCCGTCCGATTCGGCATGGATGAGGCGGACAGAATCTGTGTCGCGGGTCAGGTGAAAGGTGTCGCGTGCGAAAAGCGCGGCGCGGATGCGCTTTCGGAAGAAGTCGGCGTTGACCTCTTCAGCGGGATCGAAGGTCCAGACACGGGCGCGGATCTGCGAGGTGGGCGAGTAGGCGGCTCGGGCCAGAAACTCTCGATTAGACGAGAGCACGTCCACGGTCCCGCCCGGGGCGGGCTCGCCTTCCACCTGCTGGATCGCGCCCGAGAAGACCCATGGGTGACGGCGCAGCAGCGATTTCTCACGTCCAGCTTTGAGGAGGATCGGCATCAGCTTTTTCCTTCCTCGGTGAACGGGCGAAAGCGTTCCATCCATTTGTGGGGTTCGGGCAGATCCTCGAATCCATATTGGCGATACAAGCCGTGAGCGTCAGCGGTGGCCAGCGTCCAGCGGCGCAGACCTTGCAGGTCGGGATGATCCATAATGGTCTGCATCAACCATTGGCCGAGGCCGCGCGCGCGATAATCCTCATGGATGAAGACGTCGCACAGATAGGCGAAGATGGCGTAATCGGTGACGACACGCGCCAGACCGATCTGTTGTTGCCCGTCGTAGACGCCGAATACCAGCGAATTTTGCAGCGCGCGTTCGGTGCGTTCGCGCGGACGGCCCTGGGCCCAGTAGGCGCGCGTCAGCATGTCGGTGATGGCGTCCACGTCCAGGCGGGCGGGATCGGTGGAGATGAGGAAGCCGCCGCGGCGGACTTCATAAAATTTATTCATGGCGGGAGTGTATCACAAGTGGTATCATGGCGGCCTGCCAAAGGAGACACATGTTTAAACCCATTCGCTGGAAACAATTCCCAAGAGATTTCCTGGTCATCCAGGTTGGTTTTTTGCTGTTTGGGCTGGCGATCACGCTGATGATCCGCGCCAATCTGGGGACGAGCGCCTGGGCGGTCCTGGAAGTGGCTTTATCCAAGATCCTGCACATCACGGTCGGGACGATGACCGTGTTGATGGGGTTCATCGTGCTGTCAGGCGCGTTGATCATGCGCGAGAGGCTGGGCTGGGGTACGCTGGCCAATATTCTGTCCATCGGGCCGTGGGAGGATTTCTGGCTGGCCAGAATTCCTTCGGTGAGCGACAACCTGCCCTTGCAGATCGGCATGCTGCTGGCCGCCATCTTTTTGATGGGACTGGCCAGCGCCATCTACATCGGTGTGGATGCGGGTGCGGGTCCGCGTGACAGCATGATGCTGGCGATCAAGCGCACCACTGGCGTCAGCATCCGCGTGGCGCGCGGCATCATCGAGGTGACGGTGGTCACCATTGGCTGGCTGTTGGGCGGGCCTGTGGGGATCGGGACCCTGGTCTATGCCTTGCTGGTGGGACCGTCTGTACAGTTGGGTTTCAAGATCTTCAATGTCCAACCGCATAAACCGTTGGAGGTCGAAGTGCAGGCAGAGATCGAAGGGGGAGCGGAGTAGGATCGAGTTTGGACATCGGCAAATGACGGAAAACAACTTTATGGGTTTCGAGAACGATACGGTCATTCTGTACGATGCGTTGACGGGGGAGTGGTTGAAGTTCGCCCATCCAGCCCGCGTTGTAATGGCGCGCGCTGTGGACGAGGTGCTAAGCGCATTGCGGGAGGTCGAATCCAGTGTCAACGATGGGGCGTGGGCGGCGGGGTTTGTTTCGTATGAGGCGAGTCCCGCTTTCGATTCTGCGCTGACCGTCCAGGCGGATGATGGGGATTTCCCGCTCTTGTGGTTCGGCCTGTACGCCACGCCCGAGATCATCTCCGCGCCGACCCCGCCCGATGGCGACGCACCGTCCATTCCCTGGCAGGCCGACATTGCCGAAGACGAGTACGCGCGCGGCTTTGCCCACATCAAGGAGGCCATTGCGCGCGGCGAGACCTACCAGGTCAACTACACCTTTCGATTGCGCGCGTCCTCCTTCCACGGCGACACGTGGGACCTGTTCCGACGCATGGCGCGCGCGCAGGGCAGCGGATACCCCGTCTACGTCCAGACAGCGGATTGGTCGATCTGCTCCGCTTCGCCCGAACTTTTCTTCACCCTGCAAGAGTCCACGCTGACCTCCAAACCGATGAAAGGCACCGCTGCACGCAAGCTGACTCCTGCCGAAGACCGCGCCCAGGCCGACTGGCTGCACAACTCCGAGAAGAATCGCGCTGAGAATGTCATGATCGTGGACATGGTCCGCAACGACATGGGGCGCATCGCGCGCCTCGGCAGTGTGCGTGTGCCGCACCTGTTCGAGGTGGAAAAATATCGCACGGTCTGGCAGATGACCAGCACGGTGCAATGCGAGACGGATGCGAACCTGGTCGAGGTCTTCCGTGCGCTCTTCCCCGCCTCATCCATCACGGGCGCACCCAAGGCCCGCACCATGCAGCTTATCACCGCGCTGGAGAAGCATCCACGCCGCATCTACACGGGTTCACTCGGTTACCTCGCACCGGGTCGTCGCGTGCAGTTCAACGTGGCCATCCGCACGGTGCTGATCGACCGCCGTACAGGTCAGGTGGAGTATGGCCTGGGCGGCGGCATCGTGTGGGATTCGGAAGGCCGCGACGAATTGCAGGAAGCCTACACCAAGGCGCGCGTGTTGACCCAGCCCGTGCCACAATTCGATTTGTTGGAGACGATGCTGTGGGACCCCGAGAGCGGATTCCGCCACCTGGATGAGCACCTCGCGCGACTGGCCGACTCCGCTGATTATTTTTCCGCGCCCGTAGATGCGGACGCGTTACGAAGAAGCCTCTCAGCGTTGACGGCGACTCTCGTGCCGCGCCCGCAGCGGGTCCGCGTGCTGGTTGTCCTCGACGGGGAAACGCGCCTCGAAGCGAGTCCGCTTGCGGCGTTGCCGAGTCCGTATCGCGTCCGCCTGGCCCGCCATCCCGTCGACTCGCGGAACGTCTTCCTGTATCACAAGACCACCTGGCGAAAAGTCCACGACGAGGCGCGGCGGGAACTTCCCGACTGCGAAGACGTCCTCTTATTCAATGAACGCGGCGAATTGACCGAGAGCACCATTGCCAATCTCGTGCTCGAGCAGGGCGGCATATGGCTGACCCCGCCTGTCGCCTGCGGTCTGCTGCCTGGGATCGAGCGCGCTCGACTGCTGGCCGAAGGAAGATTGCAAGAGGCGGTTCTGACCGTGGACGATCTACAGCGTGCTGATAGAATCCTGCTGATGAATTCCGTGCGCGGAATCTGGCAGGCAGTTTTAGTAAAGGAGACAACATGAGCAACCCTAAAGCCACTCGTCCGACCCTCCCCAGGGGCTATGTAGATAACCCTATTTCGGAAGTCTCATGGGAATACATTGAGCAGCGCTTGCGCGAGTCGATCAATTACTGGTTGTGCTCGGTGCGCCCCGATGGACGCCCGCATGTCATCCCGCGTTGGGGTGTGTATCTGGACGGAAAGTTCTATTACGATGGCAGCCCTGAGACCCGTCATGCCCGCAATCTGGAGGCGAATCCGAACGTCAGCCTGCACCTCGAGAGCGGCAATGATGTGGTCATCATGGACGGCACTTCACGGCCTGCAGGCAAACCTGCTCCCGAGTTCGCCCTCCGTTTGGCGGAAGCATATCGCGCCAAGTATGCGAGTGAAGGGTACAGCCCCGAACCTACGCAATGGGATGAGGGCGGGTTGTATGTCTTTACCCCGCGTCACTGCCTGGCTTGGACCAAGTTCTTCGAGAACCCGACCAAGTTCGTGTTGAGCATGGAATAGCATGTTCGTTGCATGTCCACCGTAACGCGGACCAGCCCAAGGTTTAGAAAGAAACCGCCACCCTGAGGTGGCGGTTTCTTTTATGCAAAATACCCAGATCTTTCCACGATCTCGCTGGCAGGCAGGAAGGTGGTCTCTTCGATGGAGAGGCCTGTCCGTTCCATGAAGGTCTGCACCACATGGTAACCGACCGCATAGCCGCCGTAGGTGGGCATGCCGCCCACAGGTGTGAACCTTGCCCGTTCGGCCAGCGCATCGCCAAAGAGATAGCCGCGGATGACGTCGAAACCCGTTTTATCCAACCCTTGCGCGATCAAAGTCCGCGCGGTTTCGAGGTCGGCGGGGCCAACATCCGAGACGAAGAAGCCCACGGTATCGGCGCCAAACAGCGAGGTCGCGAACGACTCGGCGGTGCCTTCCACCACGATGTAATCGGCCACGGTGATCTTTCTCATGTCCCAGGGAAAGATGCGGTTGCGGATCAGGTGATGCATCTCGTGCGCAAACAGCCCGCCTAATCGCGATAGATTGTCGGCGTTCGGCTCCCAGAATTGACCGATGAGGCGCGGCTGCATCCAATCGGTGGCGCCCGTGTATCCGCGCTCGAACGGGTTGGAGTGTGCCGCGTCACCCAGCACCAGCCAGCCTGTCAGCGCGTCGAACGGGATGCGCTGTGCGAACGGCTCGAACTGAGCGGCGGCTTTGTGCAGCGCATCTTCGGCGCGGGTCCACGCGTTGGCCTTTTCCATTTTTTGTAGCAGAGATTCGATCTGCTCGGCCTGGTCGGGGAGTAACCAGGACCAGGCGCGGGCACCCGCCAGCGGATCATCCCTGGCTTGCGGATTCATGAAGCCTGACGTCATGTCCATCATCGCCTTCCAGGGCTGGATGAATAACTCGACATAAAGCTGTTGGCGCTCCTCGGCGGGGGCGGCCAGGATGCGACGATAATACTGGTTGGTGGGGATCCATTCAATGTTCATTTCTGAGTCCTTTCGGACATAGTCTAAAGTATCACGTTGCGTGAGAGTCAAGGGGGAAATAAAAATTGGATACAATAGCCTCATGTTGTTCAGTTATTTGATCCAAGGAATCGGATTCGGCCTGGCGGCTGCCGCCCAGCCTGGGCCATTCCAGACCTATCTCGTATCCCAGACCTTGCTCAAAGGCTGGCAGCGGACCCTGCCCGCCGCCTTCGGGCCGTTGATCAGCGACGGGCCGATCATCCTGCTGTGCCTGTTCGTGCTGAGTCAGGTCCCTGTCTGGATGCAGCGCTTCCTCTATCTCGCAGGCGGACTCTTCATCCTGTACCTGGCCTTTGGCGCCTACAAAGCCTGGCGAGACTTCAGCCCGTCCGTGCCCGAGCCTGATTCTGGAACTCCGCAGAGTGTGCTCAAGTCTGCGCTGATGAACGTGCTCAATCCCAACCCGTACATTTACTGGACCCTAGTGACGGGGCCGATCCTGTTGCGCGGCTGGCGCGAGACTCCGTTCAACGGGATCGGCTTTCTGGCTGGATTTTACATTGTGCTTGTGCTCAGCTTCATGGCGATCATCCTTGCCTTTGGCACGGCGCAACGCTTTGGGCCCAGGGTCAACCGCATGTTGTTGGGTGTTTCGACAGTGGCGTTGTTTTGTTTTGGCGTATATCAGTTATGGCTGGGGGCTGTGGGATAAGCGAACTTAAACCGCTGAGGCGCAAGCACTTCCCCGAAGCCGTGGAAAAATCCATGCAGGCCAGCAGCACCAAAGGCAATCCGATTCAGTTGACGGAGGGGGGAGTTGTTGGAGATTCTGGAAAAGGCAATGTAACAAAGAGGCCCGCCTGTACAGGCGGGCCTCTTTGTTCTTACTTCTTCAATTTCTTCTCCAACTCCATCGCCACCAGCACCACCATCCCGGCCGTGATCGCAATCGACAGGTCACACAGGCTGAGCGGAACCACGCCGAAGAACTCGGCCAGGAAGGGGACATACAGCACATTCAATTGCAGGATCACCACCAGCGCGGACATGCCCGCCAGCAGCGGATTGCTCATCAGCCGCAACTTGAGGAAGGAGTCCTTCGAGGAGCGCGAGGCCAGCGCCTGGAAGACCTGCGCGAAGGCCAGGAAGGTGAAGACCATCGTCTGCCACTGCTCGAGGCCGCGGAAGTAATACCAGGAGCCGAGCGCCAGCGCCAGTCCGCCGATCAGCACCCCCACCCAGAGCACCTGCACGCCCGCGCCGCGCGAGAACACACCTTCCTTCGGCGAATAGGGCGGACGTTTCATCGTGTCGCTTTCGGCGTTCTCCACGCCCATGCCCAAGCCGAGCAAGCCGTCGGTCAGCAGGTTGAGCCATAGCAGTTGCAGAGGCAGCAGCGGGATCGGCTTGCCGAGAAACGGCGCCAGCAGCATGACCAGCACCTTGCCGATATTGCCCGCCACGCTGAAGCGCACGAACTTGCGGATGTTGTCGTAGATGACGCGCCCCTCTTTGACCGCGCTGACGATGGTCGCAAAGTTGTCGTCCAGCAGCACCATGTCGGCGGCCTCCTTCGAGACGTCGGTGCCTGTGATGCCCATCGCCACGCCGATGTCGGCGCGCTTGAGGGCAGGGGCATCGTTCACGCCGTCGCCTGTCATCGAGACGATGTGCCCGCGTTCCTGCAAAGCCTGCACGATCTTCAATTTGTGCTCGGGCGAGACGCGTGCAAACACCTGCACGTCCTCGACCACGGCCTTCAACTCCTCGAAGGACAGCGCCTCGAGTTCGGCGCCTGTCAGCACGCGGCCCATCTCGGCGATGCCCAGCTGACGCGCGATCTCTGCCGCCGTCAGCGGATGGTCGCCCGTGATCATCACCGTGCGGATGCCCGCCGCTTTGGTCACGGCCACCGCGTCGCGCACCTCCTCGCGCGGCGGGTCGATCATGCCGAACAGGCCCACGAAGGTCAGGTTCTGTTCGAGATCGGTCTGGAGGATTTCGGGGACTTCATCCAGCAGGCGGAAGGCTACCCCCAGGACGCGCATCCCTTTCTTGGCCAGTCGTTCGTTGGCGGTCTCGATCCTGGACCTCCAGCCTGCATCCATGGGAACAGCTTTTCCCTCCGCCCAGACCTGGCTCGACAGGCCGAGCAGGCCATCTACGCTGCCCTTGGTGAAGGCGATGTAACGATGGGAGCCGATCTCCAGCCCCGCCAGCACCGTCGGGTCGTACTGCCCGAGGTGGTGGACGGTGGTCATGCGTTTGCGGTCCGAGTCGAAGGGGAGTTCCGCCGCGCGTGGGAAGGACGTGTCCAATGCGGACTTCCAGTAGCCCATGCGGGCGGCAGCCGCCACCAGCGCGCCTTCGGTCGGGTCACCCAGGGTGTGGAAGCGGTCATCGCCTTCGTCCACCAGGCGGGCGTCGTTGCACAGCGCGCCGCCGATGGCGGTCAGCGAGAGCGCCGACTGGGCGGGCACGCCCAGTCCTTTGGTCGCCACGAAGGAACCGCTGCGGTCCATCTCCTCGGTCAGGTCGAGGGCGTGGTCAGCCACATCCAGCACCACCACGGTCATGCGGTTCTCGGTGAGGGTGCCCGTCTTGTCCGAGCAGATGACCGTCACCGAGCCGAGCGTCTCCACGGCGGGCAGCTTGCGGATGAGTGAGTTCTGTTTGAGCATGCGCTGTGCGCCCAGCGCCAGGGTGATGGTCACCACGGCGGGCAGACCCTCGGGCACGATAGCCACTGCCACGCTGACGGCCGTCAGCAGCATGTGACGCAGTTCGTCGCCGCGCAGCAATCCCAACACCGCGATGAAGATCGCGATGACCACGCCCGCAACAGCCAGATTCTTGCCGAGCGTGTCGAGCCGTTTTTGCAGCGGAGTCTGACCCGCATCGCTCTGCTGGATCAGGTCCGCGATCTTGCCCAGCTCGGTCTGCATACCGGTGGCGACGACCAGTGCCAGTCCGCGCCCCTGGGTGACGATCGTGCCCATGTAGCCCATGTTGCGGCGGTCGCCGAGGGGGAGCACCTGCCCTGAGCTTGGCGAAGGGTCGCCAGAGAGGGTGGCGCTCTGCTTTTCGACGGGTTCGGATTCGCCTGTCAGCGCGGCTTCCTGAATACGCAAGTTGACCGCTTCGAGCAGGCGTAGGTCCGCGGGCAGGACGTTGCCCGCTTCCAGTTGCAGGATGTCACCTGGGACGAGGTCCCGCGCCGATAGCGGAGTCAGCTTCCCGTCGCGGATGACGCGCACCTCGGGCACCGATAACTTCTTCAGCGCGGCGATGGCCTGCTCCGCGCGGTATTCCTGAATGAATCCCAGGATTGCATATAACAGCACGATGGCCGCAATTGCGATGGTGTTCTTTGTGTCACCCAGCAGGCCCGCCACCACAGCAGCGGCGATCAGGATCAGCACCATCGTGGCGGTGATCTGCTCCCAGAAAATTTTCAGCGGGGTGCGGCTGCCTTTTTCAACAAGCTCATTGCGGCCATATTTTTCCAGCCGCGCAGCGGCCTCAGCCTGGGTCAATCCCACCGCCTGATCCGAGGCCAGCTCTTTCAGGCTTTCATCGACACGTATCAAATGCCAGTTCATGTTACTCCACATCCATTTCCTTGCGCGGACCACTCAAGAAGGCCGCGACCTGTGCGCGATAGATAAACAATGCGTATGCCAGCATGACCAGCGCACCGCCTGCCAAAATGAAGGGCAGGAATTGCTTGAGATAATGGCTGATCAGCATCCACTCACGCCCAAGCAGATAGCCGACCCCAATCAATAGTGTACACCAGACGTAGGTCCCGACAAAGGTGGCCGCGAGAAATTTGGGGAAAGGGATGCGCGCCAGTCCCGCGGGGATGCTGATCAGGGTACGGACGCCCGGGATGAGCCTGCCGATCAAGATGGTTCCCAGTCCGAATTTGTGGACCTGTTCTTCGGCGTGGGCGATGTGACTCGCGTCGAGGCGGAACCAGCCTGCGAACTTATCGATCACGGGGCGGCCGCCCATCCGCGCCACCCAGTAGGTGATGGAAGCGCCCAACGCGCTGCCCAGTCCCGCGTACAGGCCGCCAAGCAGGATGTAGCCCGGGTGGATGCCGTGCCGCTCGATCAGCATCCAGCCTGCAAAGGCCAGGATGATCTCGCTGGGGGTGATGCCTGTGGCGTTCTCGAAGGCCATCAAGCCGAATACGCCCGCCCAGCCAAATTGGTCGAAGATGGTTTGCAGGGTGGAAAGCACAAAGGTTTCGATTTGGTCGAACATGATTGCTCCTCTAACGTGGTGGGCGGAAATAAAAAAGACCACCGCCAAAATTGGCGATGGTCTTGCCTTTTGCTGAACAGCCGGGAACGAATTCCGTATTGACGACTGCACATCCCGCAAGCGGGCGGCTACTCCCCATCGGAGTGGCCGCAGTATACAGAATGCGTCGGGCCGTGTCAATCGCTATTGGATAAGAAATTTCTCATTTCGGCTTGCAAAGTCCATCGGCTTGATATATTCTGGGGATACGTCCCTCAAGCAATCGAAAGGTGGTCAGGTTGAAGCATCGATTTCACAAAATGATTTCATCACTCGGGCTGACCCTGGCCCTGCTGGGGTTGACCCTGCTGCCTGCCGCCTCGCGCGGACCCCTTTCCGCCATCTGGCCGCTGCCCGTGGACGAGGTCCCTGCCGAGTGTGGCCAGCCCGTGGACCAGGCCTGGGTCCAGAAGGTGAGCCGCATCCGTTGGGTGGCGTATTCTTCGCCCAGCCGCGCCGACGGGTCCCAGCCCAGCGAGGAGGCCATCTACGCCGATCTGTCCGCGCTCAAACGGGCCGGCTTCGACGGGCTGATCACCTACGGCGCGCTGGGCGTCATGGGCAAGCCGTTCCTGACCATCGCGCAGGAACTCGGTTACAAGGGCATCATCCTCGGCTTGTGGAGCCCCACCAACAAGGCGGAGTTTCGCACTGCGCTCGACGCTGCTGACCTGCCCATCGTGCTGGGGTACAACATCGGCAACGAAGGCCTGTCGGGTCGACGGGACCGCTATACGCTAACCGAGCTGTGCGCGGCCATCACGTCCTTGCGTACTGCGACGGGCAAGCCTGTGGCCACTTCCGAGGATGTCGATACCTACTATCGTCGCTCCGAGTTGTTGAAGGTGGGGGACTGGGTCTTTGCCATCGCACATCCATACTGGCACTGGACGAAGAATCCGCTGGCGGCGGTGCAATGGGAGATGAACCAATACGCCGCCCTGGGTCAGCGCACCGACCGATTCATTTTCTTCAAGGAGGTCGGCCTGCCGAGCGACGGCGCGAAGGGTCTGTCCGAGGTCAATCAGGATTTCTATTACCGCGAACTGGCCAAAACCGATGTGCGTTTTGCGTACTTCGAGGGGTTCGACCAACCCTCGAAGGATTACACCTCGGTCGAGCCGCACTGGGGTCTCTTCCGCGCGGACCTCTCGCCCAAACTGGCCGCCTGGAGCTTGATGGGCGTGCGACAATTTACAGCCCAATCCGCCGATCCGCTGCTTGGGCGGGATCGCGATGGGCGGATCTACCAACCCTTGCTTTCGTTCGACCTGTCGACTTTGCCCGAGGATGCTCGGATCACTTCGATCAAGTTGAAGATTCAGGTGGAGCGGACGGTGGGCTACGACCCGTTGAAGAACGGTCAGCGTCTGTTGGTGGATGTGTGCAGGACGAAGCCCGCGCGGATTCCCAGCCTGACCTGTGAGTCGAACTCGGGAACCCTGGGCCGCTTCCTCGGTGACGGCTGGTACGTGCTCGACGTAAACGCGGACGCCTTGCGTGTCATCCAGTCAGGCGGGCTGGCCCAGTTCCGCCTGCGGCTGGTGGGTACGGGGAACAAGGATGTGTCGCGCTCCTACTTCATGCTTCAGGCGGAGAGCCCGATCCTGGTGATCCGCTTCGAGTAGAAAAATGCTGCCGGGGATGGCGGCGAAGTAATGAAAAGGGTCCGCAAGTTCTGCGGACCCTTTTGGTCATATTCCGTATACGCCGCCCGCCGTGCGCAGCGCCGAACGGATCATCAGGAACTCGGTGATGTTCTCGGCGGTGATCAGGCCCACCAGCCGTCCCAGGTGGGTGACGGGCAGGGCCTTGGCACCCGACTCTTGCAGGCGCAATAGCGCGCTCTCCACCATCTCGTATGAGTCGACCTCGGGAAGGTTGCCGCGCATCACGCCGACCACGGGTGCGGACTGACCCTGATGCGAGAGGGCGGCGATGAAGGCGTCCCGTTCGAGGATGCCGATCACACGGCCCTCGCCGTCCACCACGGGGAAGTCGTGCTGTGAGCCCGCCAGGACCAACCCCACCACGCGGGCCAATGTGTCACGCGGGCTGAGGGTCTGGAAGTCGGTCATCATGGCGCGGGTGACGGGGATGCCGCTGATGGAGTTCTTCATCTGCACCATGCTGGCTTCCTGCGATGCGCCGATCCACACGAAGAAGGCGATGAAGAGCAGGAAGGGATTGTTGAACAAACCCCAGAAGCCCAGCAGGAAGGCCATGCCCTGACCGATGCTGGCAGCAATTTGCGTGGCGCGGACGTAGTCCATGCGCATGGCGAGGATGGCGCGCAACACCCGTCCGCCGTCCATGGGGAAAGCGGGGATCAGGTTGAACAGCACCAGCGAAATGTTGACAGTCATCAGGCGCTCAAGGAAGCTGCCCGAGGCGACGGTCAACTGGTTAAGCGGGACCAGGCTATTGGTCAGGAAGAGGTAGGCGAACAATCCCGCGGCGATGACCACGTTGACGGCGGGTCCCATCAGCGCCACCCACAATTCCTCGATCGGCTTCTCGGGCATGCGCTCCAGACGGGCCACCCCGCCGATGGGGTAGAGGGTGATGTCGCGGGTCTTGATGCCGTACTTGCGGGCGGTGAGGGCGTGGCCGTATTCGTGCAACACCACACAGGCGAACAGCGCGAGGATGAAGAGGATGCCGTTAAGGACCTCACCCCAACTCTGATGTTCGAGCCAGTGGCTGACTCCCACCCAGCTGATCAGCAAGAGAAAGGTGGCGTGGACATACACGTCGATGCCAGCAAAGCGGCCAAGTTTCCATTGCCATTTCATGGTTTCAACTCCTTGTTATGAGAAGAGATTCTAAAACCAATTTATTAGAAAAATGTTATAAAAATTCTATCAAGAACTATCAGAATAAGCGCGAAGGTCCAGCTTTCAATCCCATGCTTGCATTTTTGTTAGGGCTAACATACAATCAATTCACAGGGTGGATCCACACATCGTCAAAACTGAATAAAGCCTGAGGAGGCGTAGAAAAGAGAGAAAATCCCTGGCCCGTTGTTAATCATTCCCCTTTACCTGCCCAATGAATAACAAGGAGAAAAGCATGAAACGAAACTTGCCAAGAATCTTATCGTTCATCGCAGCATTGGCAATTCTATTCGCCGCATGGCCAGTCCAGCCTGGCGTGGCATCTGGAACGGTCAGCCTCACCAGCTTTGGAAGCGCATACACTCAAGATTTCAATACCCTGGCCAGTTCTGGCACAGCCAACACCGTGGTGCCCACGGGCTGGGAGTTCTCCGAAAGCGGCACGAACGCCAATACCACGTATCGAGCGGGAACAGGCTCGGACAACACCGGCGATACCTATAGTTTTGGAGCAGCATCAAATTCTGAACGTGCTTTTGGGGGATTACGCAGCGGCAGCCTGGTTCCTTTGATCGGAGCACAATTTACGAACAACACGGGCGGGACGATCACCTCGCTCGATATTGCCTATATAGGCGAGCAGTGGCGCCTGGGACAGAACACCACGGGTCGCTCCGCCGACCGTCTCGATTTCCAACTTAGCACCAACGCCACCAGCATCACCACGGGCACCTGGACCGATTACGACAGCCTCGATTTCTCGAGCCCTGTTGTGGCGGGGACAGTGGGCGCATTAAACGGCAACGTCTCTCCGAACCGCACGGCCTTGAGCTTCTCGATCACAGGCCTGAACATCCTCAACGGTTCCACCTTCTGGCTGCGTTGGGCGGATTCGGACCTGATCCCCGGCGCTGACGATGGCCTTTCGGTGGACGATTTCTCTATAACTCCCAATGGCGCGGTCCCGCCGACCCCTGCGCTGTCGATCAATGATGTCAGCCTGAACGAAGGTAACAGCGGCACGACCACTTTCAGCTTTACGGTCAGCCTGTCTTCGCCAGCGGGAGCGGGGGGTGTGACCTTTGACATCGCCACCGCCGATGACACGGCGACCTCCCCCAGCGACTTCACCGCGAAATCGTTGACAGGGCAGAGCATCCCTGCAGGCGGTTCAACCTATACCTTCGACGTGTTGGCCAACGGCGACACCGCTGCCGAGCCCGACGAGACCTTCTTTGTCAACGTGACCAACGTGACGGGCGCGGATGTCACAGATGGTCAGGGTCAGGGCACGATCCTCAACGATGACATCAACGCCTGTGCCCAGTCATTTACACCCATCTACAACATCCAGGGCAGCGGACCGACTCCCGCCATTACGGGCGTGGTCACCACCAAGGGTGTGGTAATCGGGGATTATGAAGGCGCTTCCCCGGCTCAGCGCGGATTCTTCATCCAGGACTTGGACGGGGATGGAAATCCCGCCACCTCGGACGGTATCTTCGTCTTCAACGGGAGCAACAACTCGGTCAACCTCGGGGACGTGGTCTACGTCACGGGCACAGCGGGTGACTTCCAGGACCAGACCCAGATCAGCAGCGTGACCAATATCACCAACTGCGGTACGGGTTCGGTGGCCCCCACCGATGTGAACCTGCCGTTTGCGTCCACCGCCTTTGCCGAGCAATATGAGGGCATGCTGGTGCGCCTGCCCCAGACCCTGTACGTGACCGAACACTTCCAGCTCGGGCGCTTCGGTCAGGTGGTGCTTTCTTCGGGGGCGCGTCTGTCGCAGCCGACCAATGTGGTGGCCCCCGGAGCACCTGCCCTGGCCTTGCAGGCTCAGAACAACCTCAATCGCATCATCCTCGATGACGACCTGCAGAATCAGAATCCCGATCCGATCGTGTTCGGACGTGGCGGACTGCCGCTTTCGGCCAGCAACACCCTGCGCGGCGGTGACACGGCCACGGGCATCGTGGGTGTGATGACCTACACCTGGGCAGGCAATGCGGCCAGCGGAAACGCTTATCGCGTACGCCCGATCAACGCTCTGGGCGGCTATGCCTACTTCGAGCCCGCCAACGCGCGTCCCACCTCTGCGCCCGCAGTGGGCGGCACGCTCAAGGTGGTGGGCATGAACCTGCTCAACTTCTTCAACACCTTCGACGGCGCCAGCAGCAATCCACCCTATGCCTGCAACCTGGGCGTTGGCGGATCCCTCACCGACTGTCGTGGCGCGGACGATGCGGGCGAGTTCGCCCGTCAGTGGCCCAAGACGGTGGCGGCCATCGTGGCGATGAATCCCGATGTCGTTGGCGTCAACGAGTTGGAGAACGACGGCTACGGTCCCGATAGTTCGCTGCAATTCCTGGTGGACCAGCTCAACGCGGCCACCGCGCCTGGCACCTACGCCTTCATCAACGTGGATGCCAACACAGGTCAGCTCAACGCGATGGGCACGGACGCCATCCGCGTGGCGCTCATCTACAAGCCCGCCAGCGTCACGCCCATCGGGCAGACGGCGGCCCTGAACACAGCGGCCTTTGTCAACGGTGGTGACAGTTCGCCGCGCAGCCGCCCGTCCCTGATGCAGGCCTTCCAGCAGAATTCCAATGGCGCGGTCTTCATCGTGGATGTCAACCACCTCAAGAGCAAAGGCTCGGCCTGTGATGCGCCTGACGCGGGGGACGGCCAGGGCAACTGCAACCAGGTGCGCGTCAATGCCGTCACTGAGTTGATGAACTGGTTCGCCACCGACCCGACAGGCACGGGCGATCCCGATATCCTGATGCTCGGCGACTACAACTCCTACGCCATGGAAGACCCGATCACGGTCATCAAGAATGCGGGTTTCACCAATCTGATCGATACCTTTGTCGGTCCCGATGCCTATTCCTATGTCTTCGACGGGCAGTGGGGGTACCTCGACCATGCGCTTGGCTCGGCGTCCATCGTCAGCCAGGTGACGGGCGTGGGCGATTACCACATCAACTCCGACGAACCCAGCGTGCTCGATTACAACGACGACTTCAAGAGTGCAGGCCAGATCGCCAGCCTGTATGCGCCCGACCAGTTCCGCATCTCGGACCATGACCCTGTGGTGGTCGGCCTCAAGCTGAATGCCCCGCCGACGGTGGATGCAGGTGGACCGTACTCCGTCAACGAGGGCGGTGCGGTTACGCTTTCGGCTACGGGTTCCGACCCTGACGGTGATCCATTGACCTATGCCTGGGACCTCGACAACAACGGTTCGTTCGAGACGGTCGGGCAGAGCGTCAGTTTCTCGGCCGCCGCTTTGGATGGGCCGACCAGTCAGACGGTCAAGGTGAAAGCCACCGACACGGGCGGACTCTCGGCTGAAGCTTCTGTCAGCGTGGATGTCACCAACGTGGCTCCTTCGGTAACGGCGGCCTTTGGCGCGAACAGTGTCAGTTGCGGACCGAACAACGGCTCCCTGACCGTCAACTTCAGCGATCCTGCCGCAGCGGACACACACACGGCGGTTATTGACTGGGGAGACGGCAACACGCAGAATGTCGGCGCTGTGACCAGCCCGTTCTCGTTCCAGCACACCTACGCCCTGGCTGGGACTTACACCGCCACGATTACGGTGACCGATGACGACGGTGGCGTGGGCACAGTGACTACCAGCGAAGTGGTCAAGTACAACACCAGCAGCTTCCTGCCGCCCATCAACCCTGACGGGTCCAGTGTGTTCAAATTCAAGAGCACCATCCCCATCAAGATCCGCTTCACGAACTGTGACGGCACGACGCCCTCCAACCTCGCGCCGACCATCAAGTTGACCCTGATGTCTGGTTCGACGCCAGTGTACGATATCAACGAACCTGTCTCCACCAGCGCCGCGGACACCACGGGTGTGATGCGCTTCAGCGATGGTCAGTACATGTATAACCTGGCGACCAAGTCGCTGCCTGATCCATCTGCGACCTATCTCATCACCGTGACCATTCCCTCCACGGGGCAAACGTTCACGGTAAAGATCGGTTTGCGGCCGTAGATTCAATCGCAAGGAGTAATAAAAAGCCGCCACTGCAAAGTGGCGGCTTTGATTCCTATGTAGACTGAGCAGTGAGGTCAGCTACGAGATCACACCCAGCTTCTTCCCCGCTTCGATAATCACATTCATCGCGCGGTCGATCTCATCGTGCTCGTGCGCGGCGGTGACGGTGGCGCGCAGGCGGGCGAGTCCCTCGGGGACGGCGGGCGAGACCACGGGCAGGATGAAGACGTCGTGGTGCTGTCCCTCGCGGGTCATGGCGAAGGCCACCTCGTCCGAGCCGCAGATGACGGGCACGATGGCCGTCTCGGTCAACAGCGTGTCGAAGCCTGCGGATTTGAGTCCGCCGATGAACTGCTTCGTGTTGGCGTTGAGTTGCTCGATGCGCCAGGGTTCATCGAGGATGACCTTGAAGGCCTCATTGGCGGCGGCGGCCTGCGCGGGTGGCAGGGCGGCCGAGAAGATGTAGGCGCGGCTGGCGTGGCGCAGGTAGTTGATGATTTCCCTTTTGGCGGCCACGTATCCACCCACCGAGGGGATGGTCTTGCTGAGCGTGCCCATCTTGATGTCGATCACGTCGCCCAGGCCGAAGTGCTCTTCGATGCCCGTGCCCGTCTTGCCGAGTACGCCCACCGAGTGGGCCTCGTCGATCATCAGCCAGGCGTTGTACTTCTTGCACAACTCGACCATCTTGGGCAGGTCGATGATGTCGCCGTCCATCGAGAAGACCGAGTCAGCGATGACCAGTTTGGCGGCGCCGTCTGGAATGTTCTTGAGCATGGTCTCCAGGTGAGCCATGTCATTGTGCTTGAAGCGGCGGAATTCCGAGCCCGACATCAGACAGCCGTCAACGATGGAGGCGTGATTGAGCTTGTCCGAGAGGACGAAGTCGCCGCGACCCATCAGGGTCGAGACCACGGTCAGGTTGGTGGCGTAGCCCGAGGTGTAGGTGATGGCGGCTTCGGCGTGCTTGAAGTGGGAGATGGTCTCTTCCAACTCGCTGTGGATGGACAGGGTCCCTGCCAGTGTGCGGACGCCGTGCGTTCCCGTCCCGTATTTGGCGACGGCCTTCTGGGCGGCCTCGTTGATGCGCGGATGGCCCACCAGGCCCAAATAGCTGTACGAGGCATACATGCCCATCACACGCCCGTTGACGAGCACTTTCATGCCAGGCAGGATCTCCTGCACGGGTTGGTTGTAAAAATAAAGGTCATTGGCCTTGAGCATCGAGACGCGGTCGGTGAAGGCTTGAATGCGGCGGGTGACCGCATCATCGGTGTGATGTAGATCCATGGGGTTGCTCCTTGTGATTCGTGCTTCCCAACAGGGTGGGCTGATTATACTCCAGCCAGTTTTTTCAACTCGTCCTCGCCAATGACCTTTACGCCCAGCGATTGAGCCTTGTCCAATTTCGAGCCCGGGTTCTCGCCCAGCACGAGGTAGCTGGTCTTCTTGCTGACCGAGTCGGTGACCTTGCCGCCGTTGGCTTCGATGAAGGCCTTGGCATCCTCGCGCGATAAGGTCGGTAGGGTGCCCGTCACGACGAAGGTCAGGCCGGTGAAGGCACCTTCTTTCTTCTCTGTTATTTCCTCGCCCTTCGGCCACACGCCCGCCGCCTTGAGTTTTTTCAAGACCTTTTGGTTGACGGGCTGGGCAAACCAATCCACGATGGACTCGGCAATATTGGGGCCCACACCTTCGATCTGCTGAAGGTCTTCGGCGCCGGCCTTCGAGAGCGCGTCCAGGTCAGCGAAGGTCCGCGACAGATCGCGCGACATGACCTCGCCTACACCGTGGATGCCCAGTGCCGTCAGCAGGCGCGGCAAAGGCTGGGATTTGGAAGCCTGGATGGCGGCGAACAACTTCTCGGGACGTTTGGGCGGCGCCTTGGGCGCGGACTTTTTCTTCGTCTCCACGCCTTCTTTTTGCGGGCGGCGCTTGTTGAGCTCCTCGTTGATCGTCAGCAAATCATCCACTGACAGGGTGAACAGATCGGCCACATCCTTGACCAGGCCCGTCTCGACCAGGATGCCGACGATCTCAGTGCCCAGGCCTTCGATGTCCATCGCGCCACGCGAGACGAAATGCTCCACGTTGCGGACGAGCTGCGCGGGGCAGGCTGCATTGACGCAGTACCAGGCCACCTCACCTTCGAAGTGCTCCACGGGCTGGCCGCAGGCGGGACAATGCGTCGGCGGCGTGTAAACTTTTTCCCTGCCTGTGCGTGCGTCGGTGACGGGGCCGATGATGTAGGGGATGACTTCGCCCGCGCGTTTGACCAGCACACGGTCGCCGATGCGGATTTCCTTTTCGGCGATGAAGTCGAAGTTGTGCAGGGTGGCGTTGCGGACGATCACGCCGCCGATCTCCACGGCTTCGAGCACGGCCTTGGGAGTCAGCACGCCCGTGCGGCCTACCTCCACGTCGATGCCCAGCAGGGAGGTGGTCACCTCGCGGGCGGGGAACTTGAAGGCGATGGCGCCGCGCGGATCCTTGCCCACGAAGCCCAGGTCCGCAGCCAGACGCAGGTCGTCGATCTTGATGACCATGCCGTCGGCCTCGTAGGGCAGGTTGTCGCGGCCCTCGTTCCAGGTCTCGGTGTAGGCGATGGCCGAGTCGATTTCATCGAAGCGGCGTGCTACGTCCGTGACGGGGAAGCCAAGCGATTTGAGATAATCCAGGATCTCCCATTGCGAGGTGGGGACGGGACCGTCGGCGTACACGATCTGGTAGACCAGCAGCGTGATCGGGCGGGAGGCCGTCAGCGCGGGGTCGAGCTGACGCAGCGAGCCTGCTGCTGTGTTACGCGGATTGAGATAAGTCTTCTCGCCTGCCTCGGCCAGCTTTTGATTCAACTCCTCGAATTCCTGATTGGGGATGAAGGCCTCGCCGCGCACGACGATGGAATTGGGAACGGATACTTTCGAAGTTTGAGAAACGGGAATCTTTAACGGGATCGCCCGCACGGTCCGCAGGTTTTGGGTGATGTCTTCGCCCACCTCGCCGTCGCCGCGCGTCGCGCCCTGGACGAAGACTCCGTTCCGATAGTGCAGGACCACGCTCAGGCCGTCGATCTTCGGCTCGACCACGAACTTCGCCCGCTCGACACGGTCATCCAGTTTGCGCACACGCTCGAACCAGGCGCGCGCATCCTCCGCACCGAAGGCATTGGCCAGCGAGAGGATCGGCGCGGGGTGGCGTACCTTCTCGAAGCGGTCGGCCGGACGGGCGCCCGCACGCTGGGTGGGCGAATCGGGCGTGACCCAGTCGGGATGTTCCGCCTCGATAGCCTTGAGCTCATTCGTCAGGCGGTCGTACTCCAGGTCGCTGATGATGGGCGCATCCAGCACGTGATACCGATAATTGTGCTCATGCACCTGCTGTTTCAACTCTTCGTAGCGGGATTTTGTGTTCATAAGACGAATTATAGCCGATTGACCTCGACTCGTTCCCGTTGTACACTGTTCACATGTCGCGACCCGACCCCGCCCTTCGCCCCGCCGACCTGCTCGACCTGGATGCCGACGAGCGCTCCATCCTGTTGGCTTGCATCCGCCGCGGACGGTGGGTCCGCTCGGGGCGGGAGAATGAGTCAACGCTGGAGCGGCTGATCGCACGCGGGTGGTTGTCGCAGGCGGAGGAGGCCGGCGAGACTGTCTATCGCGTGCGCTGGGGACGGCGCTCCACCCATGATCTGGGCAAGGCGGACCTGCGTCATCAGGCCTTGTTGCGCTCCCTGTCCGCCAGCCGCGACCTGCCCGAGCCGATCGAGCCGCCCACCCAGCCTGCCGCCGTGCGCAAGCGCCAGACCTTGACCTTCCTGCTGAGCCTGGCCATCGTCAACTCGCTGGTGCTGGGCGTGCTGGACGTGGTGGCGGTCTCGGGTTTCGTGGAGACCCTCAATACCCGCAACCTGCCCTGGCTGTGGACGGTGGAGATGTTGATCGGCCTGGGCTTTTCGGGCTTCTATCTGCAATCCATCGACCGCATCCCGCGCATGAAATTGGTCCACTGGTTGTTGGGCGGGCTGGCGGCGCTATACCTGGTCTTTGCAGGGTTGTTCGTGCTGGGTGTATCCACGCGCATCACCTTCCCCCTGCTATACCTCATCTATACCCAGCAGGCTATCCTCTTTCCCATGGCGTTCTGGAATCTGGCCAACGATGCCTATTCGCTGGTGGAATCGCGGCGGGTCTTTCCGTGGCTGGCCTCGGGCGAGATGATCGGACGCCTGATCGGATACGCCCTCTTCAGCCTGCCCGGGCTGGTGAGACTTACCCGCCTGGAATCCTTTCTGGCCGGGAACCCGGGCCTGCTCCTGCTCGTCAGCGCGGGACTCTTCCTGCTCAGCCTGCTCCAATCCCTGCGGACATCCACCCCTGGCAACGACCGGGCGGACACAGTCGGAAAGTCACTGCGCGAGAGTTTCACCGAGGCGCTCGAGACCGTACGCCAGGTGCCGTTGTTCCGTCATCTGGCGGTCACGTCCACGCTGGCATGGACGGCCTTGATCCTGTTGTGGTATCTCTTCTATCAGGCGCTCGATCATCAGAGTGCCGCCATGGATAGTTTTGCGTTGGGCTACAGCCTGTTCAATATCGCGTCGCTGATCCTGCCGTTGCTGATGCAGTGGCGGCTGACGGGTCACCTGCTGAAGATCGTCGCGCCCAGTGACGTTCCGCTCGGCCTGCCCCTGGGTATCCTGTTGGGGGTGTTGGTGGGATTGCTCTTTCGCAGCGACGCGGGCATGGTGGCGGCCATCTTCCTGCCGATGATGGTCTACAATGCCTGGGATGTCCCTGCCCTGCAGGCTCTGCAAAACCTGGTCCCTGAAGAACGCCGCGGACGGGTGCGTGCCCTGCTCAGCAATTATTCGTACGCGCTGGGAATCATCTTTGGCAGCACGCTGTTGGGAATCCTGCTGCTGTTCGAACGGATGCTCCCGTTGGAGATCTTCCGCCTGCTGACGTTGATGCTGGCGCTGATAGCCGCGCTGGGATCGGTCACTGCTGCGTTGCAAGCGCGCGCGACCTACGAGGAGAGTCTTCTCTCGTGGCGGCTCACCCGCCGTCAGCGCACGTCGGATGTGTTGAAGAAGTTGGATTTTTGAAAAAGAGCCAGGCGATCGCCTGGCTCTTTTTCAATTATTGATTGTCGTCCGTCTTTTTCCACACTCCCATGCCAGGACGTATCAACGGGCGGGTGGAAGCGCTCATGCGTGTCTCGTAGAAGACCTCATCTGAGCTGGAGTAGGGGGACAACTGAAACAGATTGCGCTTGACCAGCAGGTCGGCCAATTGACGCGCCTGCTCGGGGGTGATCTCCAAATATTTGCTCAACTGGGTCAGAGAGACACGTCCCACGCGCAGGGCCATGTTCAACGTGGACAGGATCGGCTCGGGGAAGCTGTTCACGTCGGTGGGACGCAGGTCGCCCTTTTGATCGCGCAGATGCTTGCAGAATTCGTCGAATTTTTTCTTGTCCATGGAAGACTCTCGTAAAAAAGATATCAGGCTTTGACCATCTCGACGACGCGGCGCAGGCCGAGGGTCACGGGGTGGTCGGGATAACGCAGGGAGAAGATGTCCGCACTGGCGAGGGTCATCATCTCGTCGGCGTGCGGCAGGACGGCGCCTACTTCCGCGCCGTAGGTCTGTTCCACGCGCGAGCGGACCTCGTCGAGATCGAAGGCCTGCGGCACCTTGTTCACCAGCAGAATCATGCGCGGGACCTCAAGCTTGCGGGCCACGTCCACGGTGACGGCCGTCCCCTGATAATCCTGCTGGTCGGGGCGCAGGAGGATGACCAACACGTCCGAGATGGCCAGCGAGAGCAAAGTCTCCTCGCCGAGGCCAGGGTGAGTATCGATCAGCAGGTAGTCCAGCGCCAGTTCGCGGATGACGTTGCGGAAGCCTTCGTTGAGCAGGTTCACATCGTAGCCCTCGCGCAGGATGCGGGCGATCTCTCCCGCCTTGATGCTGGAGGGGATGAGGAAGACGCGTCCCTTGACGCCTTGCAGGTGAGAGGTCACATCGTGGGCGGCTTCCTTGATGGAGCACTTCCCCCACAAATAATCATTGAGCGAATGGACGGATCCCGTCTCGACAAAGTTGAACAGCACATGGATGCCCGGGGACTGGATGTCGGTATCCACCACGCCGACGCGGGCGCCTTCCGCAGCCAGCAGGGCGGCCAGCCCCGCGGTCGTATTGGATTTGCCCGTTCCCCCGCGGAACGAATGGACGGAAATGATTTTCGACATCAACCTGCTCCCGTGGAAATTCTCTCGTTACAAAATAATTATAGTGTAGACGAGGGGAAAGGCAACCCACGTCAACGATTCAGCAAGGTTTATTCGGAGCGCTTGGCGCGCAGTTCGCGGGCCCTGTCCTGCAATTGTTTGAAGTAGGGAGTGTCGGTGATGTCGGCCACGGCGGCGTCGCGGCGGGATTGGTCGATCTCGATGCGCAGTTTGGCGATCTCCTGGCGCAGTTTCTCTTCGCGGATGTAACCGTCCAGCGCGGCAGAGGCCAGCAGCACCAGCGCGTCGAGGACGCTGTCGTCGCGGAAGGGGGAGATGCCGTCCATCTCGTCATCCCTGGCGTTGATGAGCTGCAGCACGCCGATAACCTTGCCCGAAGCGCCCTCCAGCGGCAGGGTCAGAAAGGAGCGGGAGCGGTAGCCTGTGTGGGCGTCGAAGTCCCGCGTGCCCGAGAAGTCGAAACCCTCTGCCTGGTAGGCGTCCTCCAAGTTCACGCGCTGACGGGTGAGGGCGGCATAGGAAGCCACGTTGGCGCGGTTCTCGGAACCGTCGGCTTTGTACAAACGGACGGGCTCGAATGAGATTGGCCTGCCGCTGGTGCCGCCCATTTGCAAGCCCAGCGAGGTGTTGCGCAGGATGACGAAGCGCAGCAGGTCTTCTTCCAACAGATACAGGGTCCCCGCGTCCGCGCCCGTGACGGATTGCGCCTCGACCACCAGCGTTTCGAGCAGGCGGTCGAAGTCCTTTTCGGCGGAGAGCGCCACGCCCACAGGGATGACGCGCTGAAGCAGTTTCAGTTGGCGGTCACGTGAGGATACGCCGCGCGCCATCATGTCCACGGCGCGGGCCAGTTCGCCGAGATCATCCGCCGTAAACAGAGTCTCCAGCAGGGCGGGGGTGTACTCTCCATCCTTGACGGCCTGGATGGCTTGCACGATTCTGTCGAGCGGTTGAGAGCGGGAAGAGGACATGGAATTTAAGAGAAGTGTATCACTAAAAAAACCGCGAAGCCACAGCGGACCATCTCGTCTGCTGGGCTTCGCGGCTCATCGGCTGACGCGCGGATTAACCAGGCAGGCCGCCCCCGCGCAGCACGCTCAACAGCGAATTCATCATCTTGGTGCGGTACTCGGTGGCGGCGGCTACGTTCTGCTGGTGCACCTCGAAGACGGCCATGTCCACTTCCAGTTTGGACTCGCCCTTCTGCATCGGAACGACGGTCTGGCTGTCGCCGTCCAGTTTGATGATGGTGCGGGCGGCCAGTTTGGCCTGGTCGAACGAGGGCGCACCAAGCTCCACATACTGGGTCTCGACGGCCATCTCGGCTGCATCTTCCACATACTTGGCGATCTTTTCCGCGGCGCTCTTGAGCGCCTCACGCATTTCACTAGCCATTCGTTCCTCCTTGGATCAGGGTTTGATAGGATTTGATCTGTGCAAGAATATCGGTCACATATTTCCACGCCGCAGGCAGGGCCAGCACTGCGCCCGCGGGCGTCGTCAACAACAGGGAGAGTTTGGCCGCGCCGCTCGTCACGGTGGAGAACATGCGCAGGCGCAGCGCGCGCGACTTGACCGCCACCTGCAACGCGCGGCGATGGATGGCCAGTTGAGCCGCGTCCGCGCCTTCCAGCCAGAGGGTGTCGCTGTCGCCGCCCCAGCCGACGGTCGTCCGCGCCAGGAGTTGACCCTCGACGTTGGTCTCGACCCAGGCAAAGTGCAGCACCTCGCGTTGAAGCTGGCCGAGGAAAGCCTCGAACTGGACCCTGGCCTGCTCCCACGCCTCGGAGGCAAAGTCGAACGCCCCGTAGGATACCGGCCGCCCCTGCTCGATGGAGCGGGCGTGATCGAGCAACGAGAGCAAGTCGGCCTCGGGCGATTCCGCTTCGACGCCGAAAGAGGCCGCATCGAACGAGACGCCGCGCGGCTGGGATGTGGCAATCGCATCCAGGCGGGCAGGGACTTCATCCAGCGCCGACTCGGCCGCCGCGATCTGCGCCTCGGCCTCGGCCAGGGCCTGGTCCGCTTCGAGCGGATCGGCAGGCAGGCTGACCTTCCACACGGGCGCGTCGGGCGGCGCAGACGACTCTCCCGCCGCGAACGAGACGGACGCGGGCGCGCCCGCCTGCCACGGCCCGATCAGGCCGACAGGTTCGTCATCGGGGAGAGTGAGTTCGAAGGTTGCGGGCATTTATCCCTTGGGCGTGAAGATGCTGGCCAGGCTGCCTGCCGCCGAGACGATGGTCTTCATCAACTCGGCGCGACTCTCCTGCGCCTGCTTGACCATGTCCATGTGGATGGACCACACGGCGGTGTCCACTTCGCCGTCGGTCTCAGGCACGCACACCAGTGTGTCGCCGTCGATGTTGACGCGCGTCATGGCGCGCAGGCGGGCGTCGCCGCCGAATTGACCCTTGTCATAGGTTACGGCGCCGATGTTCCCGCTGACGTAGGTGCGGACTTCCAGGCTGGTGGCGTCATCGAGGGCCTGGCTGAGGTAGTCGCCGAGACGCTGCACGAATTTCTGCGTTGCGTCGGCCAGTTTGCCCTGACTCTCCGCGTTGAAGAGGCCGTAATTCGCCATGGGCGCCGATTCCGCCTGGGGGGCGGAGACAGGCTCGAGTCCAGAGGCGACGGGCGCTTCCTCTTTCGAAAAGTCGGGCATTTCGGGGATGTCTGCAGTGGGACGGGTCATGGTATGTCCTTTCTCAGGCCATCAATTTGACGAAGGGATCGCCCAGAACCACGTAGTTGCGGGCGTCGTTGTTGGCGGTCCACAGGCCCGCCAGGTCGGCGGGCGCGACCTTCTTGCCGAACTCCATCTCTTCGAGGGTGGAGGTCAGGTCCGAGGAGAGTTCGGCGTAGCGGCCGTTGAAGTATTCGAAGGCGTAACCGATGGGGTAGCCGTCGAACAGACGCTTGAGGGCGCTCTCGAAGACGGCGCGCTGCGCGCCTGCCTTGCCCCACGAGAATGAGTAGCCCCAGGCGCGTTCCACGTGGCCGATGACAGCCAGCGCGCCGCCCTTGGGATGTGAGAGCATGCGCTGCGGCAGCTTGGCGAGGAAATTCTTCGGAGCGATCTCGCCGCGCTGCTTGAAGGCCTGCTTGGAGAAGTCGTCCATTTTGGGTGTGCCCGCACCGTAGCAGGCAAAGAAAAAGGCCACCAGCCCGAAGAGGGTGGCGTTGTCGGCCAAATCGTCGGCGGCAAAGTAGAAGTCCTTGCCGATGGCCTTGCGCCATTCCTTCGGCCCGGGCCAATCCTGACAGAGCAATGCGCCTTGATTCGTGAGTTGAAGCGGGTCACCGTTGGGGAAGCCCATGCCATGGCTGGCGGTGAAGAGCAGGGCGGGGGTATCGTTTCCGCCCAACACGTTGGCGAGGCCGGCCTTTTTGGCCTTGTCGCCGAGGAAGGTGGAGAACTTCCAGCCCTTTTGCCCCTTGGCAAAGGTATCAGCCAGCGGCTTGACCAGCTGCTCGGCGCTCATGTTGGTGGCCACGTCATCCTTGTTGGAGACGCCGAAGAAGGCGGCGGATTTGCCGAGGGAGAGTTTCTTCTTCTCGGCGTTGACCACGCTGTTGGCGTAGTTCCAGTATTCCTCAGCCTTGTCGAAATAGATGCGGCCGACGGCATGCTGCACGTCCAACTGGGTCTGGAAGCGGTAGGGGACCTGTTCGGGATCGCCGACAATCAGCAGATAGTAAGGCACAATCTCGGGGTCCACGGGACCAGGCCCCGCACCGTGGCGGGTGAGCCATTCATCCTTGCTCTCGTACATCTCGCCCGGTTTGAAGCGATAACCTTCGGGGCCGCTATATTCCTTGTAGAGTTTGCCCGCCAGTGCCTTGCGCCAGTCGAGCAGGGGTTTGAGCGCTTTGACGATGGTGGGGTCCACGTTATAGGGGAAGATGACGCCCCAGCCTGCGGAGGCCAGATCTTTGTAATCAGTACCTTCCTTGGCGGCGTAATCGGCCTTCTTGTTCTGGTTCGTGTCGGCATATTGCGCCCACCAGCGTTTGAGTGCCTCGGCTTCTTCCGCATTACGCGGTTCGCCCGTGATGGCGGCCGCCATCGTATCAGGTTCCACCGGCGGGATGAGGTAATTGCCTGTAGTCGCGTCGATGCCGTTGAATACCAGTTGGTCGGTCATGGAGTCACCTTTCTTCGATTATGGGAGGGTCTCGTCAGGTTGGCAGAAGCCTGCCTGTCCGAAAACGTTAAAGCCGAAAGGCGCATGGCAGGTATTGTCCACACCCGCCAATGCCTTGAGCGGATAGTACTTGAGTAGTTCGCGCAGGGGTGAGCCAGCTTCCAGGAATGTGAAGTGGTCGTTGTAATCGAACCAGGCCGGCTTGAAGGCATCGCGACTGGCCCAGGCCGTCCATGAGAAGACCGGGTCGCTGGTGATGACGCTGCGCTGGAAGGCGATCTGGATGCTGTTCGGGTCGTTGGGCGAGATGCGCGACCAGGCCAGGTCGGGTGCGTCACCGTTGCCCTGGTCGAAGACCAGTACCTCGTAGCCGTCGCCGAGCTGCGGCGGGTCGGATACGTACGGGATGCCGTTGCCCACATCGCCGTTCTTGTCGTTCCAGATGCGCACGCCGTTGGTGGACCATTCCTTGCCGGGCGCCAGAGTGGTGATGAAATAGTCGCCGCGGCCGTCCACATCCAGGTCGAGTTCAATGCCGTAGTTGCCGGTCAGCCCATCGCCACGCGGTCCCGCCATCGTGATGGTGACGTAGACCCACTCCTTGTCTTGCGAGAGGCCGGCGTTGATAATATCGATATCCGGGTAGTAGATGTTCATCTCGCCGCCGTTGAACGGGCGCTCGAAGATGTTGAGGTCGTATTCATCGCCGCCGTTGGCGCGCAACTCGCTTGCAAAGACCGAGGAGTTATTGTCCAGCAGGAAACTCTCGGGCGAGGCGGGGACTTCGTTGGGCTGCTTGAGTTGTACGGCCGCCGGGCCGGGCGGGGCCTCGACAGGCAGGCCCGAATCGGATGGGCAGGCTGCGTTCAGGTACTGGCGACATTCGTCTTCGGAGAACTCACGTGTGGTGCGTTGCCCTGCGAGTTTGATCAGCTCATCCAGCGCGAGGACGTAGGAGCGCACCGTGCCGTCGCGCCCGCCGCTGTAGAGGTATTTCCCATCGGGACTCATCTTCACGCTGTAAATACGGTCGGTGTGACCGTAGGTCTGGAGTTTGATCGTGCGGTCTTCCAGGTCCCACAAGGTGCCGATGCCATCCGCGCCGCCGGTATAAAGGAATTTTCCATCTGCGCTGAAGGCCAGGTCGAAGATGGTGTCGCCCCGCCCGCGGATGGGAGCCTGGAATTGACCCCAACGGGTCGGGTTCATATCCCAGAGGATGATGCTGCCATCGTCGCCGCCCGAAGCCAGCCACTTCCCGTCGGGACCGAAAGCCACGGTTTCCACGATGTCGGTGTGGCCGCTCAACGTGGTGAGGGAATTGCCGGTCTTTGTGTCCCATAGGACGATAACTTGTTCGTAATAGCCGACCGCCAGGACTGAGCCGTCTGGGCTGTAAGCCAGACTGTAGGCCGGTCCCCAGGTGGAGGGCAGGTCGAAGATCGGGCTGCCGGTCGTGGCATCCCAGATCTTGACCGTCCCGTTTCCGTCGCCGCTGGCGATGCGGCTGCCGTCCGGGCTGTAGGCCAGGGTTTCCACGGAGGCTGTGTGCTCGGCGAAGGTCAGCAGTTGATTCCCGCTGGCCGCATCCCAAATGCGGACGGTCTTGTCGCGGCTGGCGGTGGCCACCTTGCTGCCATCCGGGCTGAAGATCACATCTTCGATATCGTCGGTGTGACCGTTCAGGGTGACGGTCAGCCGCCCGGAGACGGTGCTCCACAGGTGGGCCAGGTCATCCTTGCCGGCCGTGGCCAATTGTTTCCCGTCCGGGCTGAGGGCAATGCTATGGACGCTGTCGCGGTTGTCGAAGGTGAGCAGTTCGCGGCTGCCTTCGGGCGAGATGTTCCAAATGCGGACGGTCTTGTCCTTGCTGGAGGTGGCGACGCGTTTGCCGTCCGGGCTGAGGGCCAGACCGTAGACCTGGTCTTTGTGACCCACCAGCATCAGGCTGGGACGTCCGTAGGTGGTATCCCAGAAGCGGACGGTGCGGTCGGCGCTGACGGAGACGATGTTCGATCCGTCCTTGGTGAAGGCGATGGCGTAGATCCAGTCGCGGTGACCGGTGATGGTCAGCACCTGGGGCGTGGCGGGCACGCTGATGTCCCAGAGGATGATGGAGCGGTCTTCGCCACCGGACGCGGCCAGGCGTTTGCCATCGGGACTGAATGCCACGCTGTTGACATAGCCGGTGTGCCCTGCCAGACGGAAGATCGCGCGGCGCGAGTTCGCGTCCCAGACGATGGCCAGCGAGTCGGCACCCGCCGTGGCGATGCGGGTTCCGTCGCGGTTGAAGGCCACCGCCTGGATGTCGTCGGTGTGGCCGCCCGTCAGAGGTTGGGAGGTGTTATCCGCGATGTTCCAGATGACAGCCACGCCGCCTGTCCCGCCAGTGACCAGACGGGTTCCATCGGGGCTGAAGGCCAGCCCCCACAATACATCATTTCCAACCTGTAGAGAGTTGACCTTGCTCAGGTTATTGGCATCATACAAAATGACCTGTCCATCGCCGGTGGTGACAGCCAGCAATTTGCCGTCGGGACTGTAGGCCACATAGGTCACGCCGTAACCA
Organism: Chloroflexota bacterium; assembly: GCA_016191845.1. Lineage (GTDB taxonomy): Bacteria > Chloroflexota > Anaerolineae > Anaerolineales > Villigracilaceae > JACPVF01. The sequence continues at coordinate 195,062 of JACPVF010000003.1, read as the reverse complement.
TCCTCGGCGGGGGTCAGCACTTGCAGAGATTTGACCAGTTTGCCTGTGACCGTGTCCCATAGTTTGAGCGTACCATCGTTGCCTGCCGTGGCAAGGCGCTGTCCGTTCGGGCTGAAGGCCGGACTCCAGACCGTGCCCAGGTGGGTGATCGAGTCAGTGGCGGAGATGGCGGGGTCGTGCAAAACATGTTCCACGCGCATCGAGGGCAGGGCCTGACGCAGGGCGTCCTCCACCTGGCCGATGGCACTTTGCATTTCAGGCTGGGTCAGGTCCACGCCCTGAGTAGCCTGCAAGGCCAGGCGGATGCTCAACTCCGGGTCCACTGCCAGATTGCTGACCGATTGGGCAGCCAACTCGCGCAGATGGGCGATCTGCAAGTTGATGTTGGCGATCTGTTCCTTTTGATAGGCCAGCGCTTCCTTTTCCTTGGCGATCTTTTCCTGGTCGTTGGCGCGCTGCGCCTCTTTCTTGGCGATGGCTTCCTGTGCCGTGGCGCGGGCGGTCTCTGCCTGGGCCTGGAAGAAGAAATACAGCGCGGCCAGGGCCAGCACGGTCATCAGCACAGCCGCCCAGCGGATGAGCAGGTTGGTGCGGTGTTCGCGCAATTGATTCTGGTATTCCTGCTTGCATGCGGTCAGGAATTCCTGCTCGGCGGGCAGGACCTCGTCGGGATGGCCCTTGGCCCACTCCTCAGCTTCGAGGTAGGCATGTCCGCGCAGAAGCAGCGACTCAGGCCGCCCCTGGTTGTTCCACAGGTCGGCCTGGCGTTGGAAGACGTTGAGATTTTCGATGAACCAGTCGGCATTGTTGCGGCGGATGGGACGCGTGAGGCGGTCGTGCGCCAGCTCGAACCAGACGGCGTTGCCGCGTTTGTCCGCGCGGACGAGGTAGGCCTCTTGCAGCATCTTGATGGCTTTGTTCGACAAGCCGCCGCTGGCCTCGGGTTCCATCAGCACCTGGCCGCGGATGCCGTTGACGGTGATGAGCTTGCGGTCGAACCACTCGCGGACCTGGCGTTCGCTCACGCCTGCATCGGCAGCCACGCTGCTGGCGTGGAAGGCGTAGTAGTCGCCCAGCGCGTCGTCGATGTTACCCGCCTTGGCCACATCCTCCACGGTGACGGTTTTGCGTCCACCCAGCGTGCCCCACAGGCGGCGACAGACCACCTGCAACTGGACCGGCTCGACGTACAGGCCGAGTTGCTCGAGGGCTGATCCGTCCGCCTGCTGAACGCGGATACGGCGCAGGTCGTCCACCAGTTTCGAGGCGGCCTCGTTTTCGAAATCCACGCCCTTATCTTTGGCGGGATTCTGGATGGCCTCGATGGCGGAGCGGGCGTCGAGGAAGTCGAGTCGGTAAGTGACGTTGAAGCGGTTGGGGATCGGGCGATTGTACGGCTCGATGGCGGCCAGATAATCTTCGCGGATGGCGAACAGCACCCACAGGTTGCGGTCGCGCAGCATCTCGCCGAGTTGATTGGCGAATTCGAGCTTGGCATCGCGGTCCACGGCGCTGACACGCACCAACTCCTCGAACTGGTCGAACACGATGAAGAGCGAGTTGGCAGGATCGTAATCCTGTACGTGCGGCATGGCCCGCTCGGGATATTCCTTCATGTACTGGGCGAGCGTCTTGCCGAGCAGGTCGCTGGGTGCATATTGCGACTTGGCAGGCAGTTCGCTTTCGAGCGAACGCATCACACTGAAGACGTAGCGGTTGAAGCCGGGCTGACCCGCGAATCCTTCGGGCGGCTCCATGTTGACGCGCACGGGAGGCAGCGCCCAGAAGCCCTGTTCACGCATCTGCGGGACGAGGCTGGCATTGATCAGTGAGCTCTTGCCTGCACCCGAGGGCGAGTGCAGCAACACGATGCGTTCCGCGATGACCAGGTCGAGCAATTCGGCGCTTTCGCGTGAGCGGCCGTACAGACTTTCGCCGGTCTGGAAGGAACGCGGACCCACATAGGGGTTGGAACTGGATCGAAGATTGGTGGCAGTGGATGACATGGTCTCTCCTTATCCAGTCACGTTCATTTGCGAAACAAGCTCACGAATGAAGTCCCCCGACTGGCCCCAGAAAATGCTGATCGAGTCATCCTCAAAGTAATCCTCCAGATACTCTCGTGCGCGGCGCGGATCCAGGTTGTGGATCTCGTCGGGGTCCACCTGCACGGCGATGTGGGCGTAGCGGCTGCGACGTCCGCCACCCTGCAGGTTCATGATCGAGCGGAAGAAGATGCGGAAGGCCCAGTCGTCCAGTTGGAAGCCGAGGAACATCAAGGCGGCGTCCGTCAGGGCGCGGCGCACCACGGGCGGAATCAGATCCTTGTTGCTGGTCACGCCGATCAGAAACTCGAAGTAATCGTCCTCGGTCATCACCAGCGATTCAGGAATGCTGAAATGGCCGAAGAGATGATAGACCAGCGGACGTTCAGGGGTGGGACGATATTCGGGTTCCTTGTCGTAGATGGATGTTGCATCGAAACGGTCGCTCCACGGGCAGATGACCATCTGCGGGTCGGCGCCCGCCTCTTTGAGCGCATCGGACATCATGTTGTCGTAATTGGTGGTGATGTAGATGGGAAGCTTCAAGCCTGCCAGCACCTTGTGATGCTCGGTCGGATCCTTGGCGCGCAGGGTCTTGCCGCCCAGCGAGAGCAGGTCGAGGATGGGGGCCTTATCGCCCTTGAGCGCATCGGACAGGTCAGCACTGAAGCGGGCCTGGACATGCTCGCGGATGACGTTTTCCAGCTCGAGCAGCAATGTGCTGACCGACTGGTCGATGGATAGGTATTGCGTCACCTGGGGAAGGGCGTCACGATAGAAATGTGCCAGGGGATAGCGATATTTTTCGGCCAGGCCCAACGCCAGGTCCCGCCACGAGCCAAGCAGCGGCTCGTACAACCCTGCGCCGATGATGGGTGTGCACTTTCCTGCCTGCAAACTGGTCAAGAGCGATGGCCACTTCTTGAAGTCGCTGCCTTCCTCGCCGAAGCCAGGCGTGTACCAGATGCGTCCGCTGCGCAGGCGCATGAACAGCACCGGCATCCAGAAATCGGACGTGTCGCGTACCGTGCCGCGCGCCACCGACATGGCGCGATCCACCTGTCCGTCCTTCTCCAGTTCTTCGAAGAAGACGGGCATGAACTTGGCGATCGTGTCCATGCTGACGCTGCCCTGCATGGCGACCACGGCGGGCACGCCGCCTTCGGCCAGTTTCGGACCGAGGGCCTGCAACGCCGCCCCTGCGCCTTGTCCCGCGCTCTGGCAGGAGGCCAGCACCACCAGGCGGGGCTGGTTGTCCAATTCGCGGATGCGGGTGGCCAGGTCATAACCCGAGACACGCGCCACTGCACCTGACTCGTCCTCCAGCCATAGCCAGGGTTCCTCTTTAACGAAGGAGCCGTGCGCCACGAGATAGAGGATGTCCACACCTTCGCGCAGGCGTGCGATGATGCTCTCCAGCGTGCAGCGTTCTCCGGGCTGGGAAGGCAATGCCGTGGAGGGGATGTTCTTCAACGCGGCCTGGGCGCGAGCCAATTCCCCGGGCACATCCACGGCGGCCAGCGAGTACTGATCCAGGCCGCTGGGATTCGCCAGGGCGATGACGGCCTTAAGGCTGCCCTTCGAGCGCAGCTTGACAGGGCGCCAGTCCAGGCTGCTGAGGTAGCGCGAGAAGAAGACCTGTTCGCCGGTGAAGAGCGTCGCCTTGTCGTCGGCGGGATCGCGCAGGGTCTCCCAAAACAGGCTGTTCAACTCGAGTGCGCTCGGGCCGATGGTCAGCCGCACACGCAGGGGAGATTTGGTCGTCTGGGCACTGGTGCGCGCCTGCGAAAACGCCGACAAGATGTCCTTGTCGGCGAACAGACTCTGGGTGAGGGCGGCGCCATAGGCGGCCGGGTTCCCAGATTTCTTGAGCAGGTCTTGAAAATCGAATTGCACCATCACGGGCCGTCCCTGCCCAATGCGGATGTCCGCATCGCTGCCGGGCTGGCTGAAACGCATCTCGATCGTGTATGCGCCCGCCTCGCGTTGGTGCAGGCCAAGTTCGAGGTCAGCGAAATCTGTCAAAGCAATCTCCTGAAGAGAATCAGACGTGGTCTTTATGCATCCGCAGGCGCGGAACTGGGAGCGGGATCTTCAGGGCGTTCGACCACAGCCCAGGCAGCCACATAACCTTCATCGCCTGCCACGTCGCGGACGTGGATCCAGTCACCCACGCGGCCGATCTTGGGCGCGGCCATGTCGGGCGGTTCGATGGCGATCAACTCTGCACCAAGCGGCAGACGTTTGATGAGCGTGGACTCGGCCACGTACGGTTCGGCGCGCAGAGCCAGATCCTCTTCCTCGGTGCGGAGTAGGACGGGCAGCGGCTCATCACCGACGGCGAAGGAGGGCGGCTGGGTCTGGCGCTGATCCTTCGCGCCGAGGGCGGTCAGCCCCGAGACAACCGTCACGTACCAGGCGGCGATCATGCCCTGCGTGCCTGTCACGTCCTGGGCGCGCAACCACTCGTACATCACGCCGACCTTGCGACGCACGTCATCCTGCGTGTCGAGCACCTTCAACTCCGCGCCGATGGGCAGGCGCTTGAGCAGGCTGGCGTCGGTGGTGTCGGGCTTGGAGCGCAAGGCCACTGCGTCGGTGGTGGTCTTGATGACCACGGCATCGGTCGGAACGGGTGCCTTGGCGGGCGCGGCAGGGGGAGTCTGTTTCTGCAGCGAGACGTACCAGGCGGCTACATAGCCCTGAGTCCCGTCGGCGGCCTTGACCGGCAGCCACTGATTCATCTGCCCGATCTTGGCCTTGGCGTCGGCGTCGGTGGTGAGCGGCTTGAACTCGGTGTTCATCGGTACGCGCTTGATGAGGGTGGTGTCGTTGGCCAGCGGCTGCGAGCGGATGGCCAGGTCGTCGGCGTTGGCATAGACGGGGAAACTGGCAGCCACGCCCTTGTCGAGATTGGGCGGCGGGGGAGGGGTCACATGGCCTGCAGGGCCGTCCAGCCACAGGGCGGCCTGGATGATCTGGGCGGGCTTGCCGTTGAAGGCATAGCGTGAGCCCATCAGCGTGACCTCTTTCGGGTCGGGCGGATAGGTCCACGGGTCCTGGAGGACGTAATCATCGCCCTTCTTGGCGGTCAGCACGATCCAGTGGTTTTGCAGCCCTGTGTTGGGGGAGTAATCCACCTCGACGATAACGGGCTTGCCCGTCGCGAGGTAGGAGTCGATCTCAGCCAACGGGGCGGGCTGGTTCTGACATTCGATATAGTTGGTCTGACGCATGCCGGGCACGGCATTGCTGATATAGACGGGCATGAGGAATGCCCCCTGAAAGGCCCCCGCGGCGCGCATCTTTTCGTTCAACTGCTCGGGCGTGAGCTCGATCCCATAAGTGCTGCATACCATGCTCAGACTGGTGAGCAGACAACCGTAACTGCCGATGGTGCTTTGTTTGTCGGTACCAAGCAGCTGAGACTTCCACTTGGGGTCTTGTTGCGAGAATTGCTTGAGCGCGGCCATCTTGCCTCCAAGATATGGATATGAATTTGGCCCCGAACAGCACAGGTAGGGGTAAAGAAATTATACAATAATTCTCATATTTTCCATCGTGGGAAATTTTGAACTTTGGCTGTTTTTACCAATTTGTAAACTCTTTTGTGTCCCCACTGCCCGAACAACGAAGCGACAAATAAGAAAGACCTGCCCCCAAGGCAGGTCTCGTTTTGAGGATAGTTTGTTGTTATGCGGCCAGGGCTGCCTTGATCTGTTGGAGATGAGCCGTCATGTGGAAATTGGGCTGCAACAAGCCCGAGGCGAAGCGGTAGTAGCTACCCTTGTTCGCAACGAACTCCGCAGGTAACAGGGAGACGTATGCCAGGGTTTCATCCACGGCTTGCCGCAGCGCCCTCAACATCAAATCCACGGAGGGGTTGGCCTGGACCGTCGCCTGTACCTGCGCGTGGACGTTGGTCCCAAATCCGTCGGTGACCGGTTCGTAGCCGTCGATCAGGCCTGTCAGAAAAATCAGGTTGAAGCGCTCACCTGCGATCAGATGCGCGAGGACCTCCAGCGCACTCCACTCGCCGGGTTCGGGACGCCGCATGGCTTGTTCATCGCTGACGCCCTCGAAGCACTTTTCCAGTTCGGCCAGAGCGGGGGCGTACAATGCCCGTGCGCGCCTTTCGAACTCAGCAGGGTCGAAGGGCACCTCGGGCATGGGGCGGCGGCTCAACTCCATGCGAACGGTCTTCTTCTCAGGGCCGCGATAGAAACTGACCTCGACCTGGTCGCCGCCCTTTTTCCCCGCGATGGCGTTCGCAAAGCTGCTGGCGTCGTTCCGCAAGGAATGGCCCGCAAACTCGACCAGCACGTCGTCCTTTTGCAGGCCGCAGGCTTGTGCGCCCATCCCATCCACCACGCCGTCCAGGCGCATTCCCTCGCGCACGGGGACGCCCAACGCCTGGGCCTGTTCCTCGGTGAAGTCGCCAGGGACAATCCCCAGCATGGGACGGTTGGCGATGCGCAGGTCGATGCCCGTTTCCAGTACGGATTTCAAGTTATCGAGACTCTCGCTCCATTCCTGTTGGAAACCCTCTGCCTTGCCCTGCCAGACCTCGCCGTCGGGGATGGAATGCTCCAGGCGCACCAGGGCGCCGCCATCCTGTGCGCGGACCGTGACGGTGACCTCGGTGGGGCTGGGATCCAGGTTCGAGAACCAGCGAAACTGGATGCGTCGATCCTGCTCCAGTTCGAGGTAATGCCCGCTGGAATAGAAATCCCCACGCCACCACAGGTACATGCGTCCAGCGGGGTGCGGCTCGACGGTAGCCACGTCGCACAGCCATTCGCGCAGGGAGGTGGAGTTGGTGAAGGCGCGATAGACCAGGGAAATGGGTGCGTTGACCAGGGTTTCAACCGATACGACCGTCATGACAGGCTCCTCGGGAAGGGATTTTCTATCATTTTACAGAGGTCGCGAGGGGATTACACCCTGCTGGAGGATGGATGTTTTGCCGTCACATGGAACCCTTGCTCCCTCCCACTTTCGGGGTCAATAATGGCTGGCACTATGCGCCCTATTCATCCGCGCTCACAGGCCGAACAACAGCATCAGGTCGTTGACGTTGGTGCCGCTGGGGCCTGGTCTCAGCAGATCGTCGAGCGCGGCGAAGTAAGCGTAGGAATTGCTCTTGGCCAGATAAGCTTCAGCGCTCACCCCGAGCGTCCCGGCACGTGAGGCGGTCTCGCCCGTGGCGACAGCGCCCGCCGCGTCGGTGGGACCATCCTCGCCGTCCGTGGCAATAGAGATGAACAATACATCTTTTAGCCCGCGCAGGGACTCGACTGCGCCAAGGACCAGTTCCTGATTGCGGCCGCCGCGTCCGCTGCCATGCAGGGTGACGGTGGTCTCTCCGCCCGCCAGCAGGCAGAATGGCCGCGCGCGCGACACAGCCGCCTCGCGCAGCGCTTCAGCCAGATGACGCCCCACTTCGCGGGCTTCGCCCTGCAGGCCTGAGGCGATGACCTGCGCGTCGAAGCCTTCGATCTCGGCCTGATATTGCGCAGCGCGCAAAGCGATGTCGTTGCTGGCGATGACGCGGTTCTGGACCCGCGTGAAGAGCGGATCGTCGGTTTTGAGCGTTTCGCGGAACGGGAAGCGGACTCTGCTAAAGCGGGCGGCTAGCGCCTCGGCCTGCGCGCGCGTGGACGGGTCGGGCGCAGTCGGCCCCGAGGCGATGGCCTCCAATGGGTCACCGACCACGTCCGAGAGGATCAGGCTGACGACGCGCGCGCCCTGCGCCGCCTGAGCCAGGCCTCCGCCTTTGAGCAGGTCGAGGTGACGGCGCAGGGTGTTGATCTCGTCGATGCGCGCGCCCTTCGCCAGCAGCGTGGACGTCAGCGCCTGCAACTCGGTCAGCGGGAGGATGGGCGCGGTCATCAGCGCGGAGCCGCCGCCCGAGATCAGGCACAGCAGCAGGTCGTCGGGCGTGAGGCGCGAGACAAACTCCAGCGCGGCGCGGCCCGCCGCGAGGCTGGCCTCGCCGGGGACGGGATGATTCCCTTCCATAACGGTAACAGGCTGACGATCCACGCGCGCCGCGTGCTTGGTGACGATCAGCGTGTCGGCGATGTTCGGCAGGTCGGTCAGGCCGTCCACCATCGCACAAGCCGCTTTTCCCAATCCGAAGACGAAGATGCGTTGGGTCTCGGTCAATGGATGTGCGCGCAGATATTCACGCACCGCACGGGACGGGTCGGCGGCATCGAAGGCGGCTTGCAGGATGCGCACAACGCGCGGGTCTTGTAACGACGAGGAGAGGAAGTTCATGCTTCAAGTATAGGCTGAGTTGTTTGCGGCGCAAAGGAATGGAGTAGAATCGCGGCATCCATTTTATGTGAGGAAGGCGCGCATGTCCCAACTTGATTTCAACAACCCGGGGCCGAAACAATATGCTTCGCTCGATGAACTCTTTGGCGTGATGAGGCGCATGACCGATGATCCGCTGGCGAACGCGGGCACGAACATCGTCATCAGTCGCGGAAACCCGAACGCGAAATTACTGATCATCGGCGAGGCGCCCGGGCCCGAGGAAAACATCCAGGGCAAGCCGTTCGTAGGGCGGGCGGGCCAGATGCTCGACAAGGTCTTGCAGTCGGTGGATTTCGACCCCCAGCAGGATGTGTACATTACCAACTCGGTCTTCCGCCTGCCGCCCGGTGAGGACGGCAAGGCCTTCCGCAAGCCGACCGATGCCGAGACGGATTTTTATCGTCCGTTCGTGCTGGAGATCATCCGCCTGATCGACCCGAAGATCATGCTGCTGACGGGCAACGTGGCCTGTTACTCGATCCTGCGCAAGACGGGCATCACCAGCCTGCGCGGCAAGTGGACCGAGAGCGGCGGCCGCTGGATCATGCCGATCTATCATCCCTCGTATTTGCTGCGCAATCCGTCGAAGGAGCCTGGTTCGCCCAAGGCGCAGATGTGGGACGATATCCGTGAGGTGCGGCGCAAGTACGATGAGTTGGTGAAGTAAGTTCGTTCTAACGAAAAGAGCGCAGAGATTTTCTCTGCGCTCTTTTTTCTTGGGGTCGCTGGTCAGACCAGTTTCTTCTGCAAGGCCATTGTCACTGCCGCTACGCGGTTATCCACACCCAGCTTCATCAGGATATTGCTGATGTGATATTTGACGGTCGAAAGGCTGACCACCAACCGTTCGGCGATCTCGGCGTTGTTCAGGCCGTCCACCATCAGCCTGAGGACCTCGCGCTCGCGGTCGGTCAGGACCTCGGTCTCTTCCGCCTGTTGGCTGGCGCGGACCAGCGCCTGAGCCGCCTCGGGGGAGAGCGTCATTCTGCCATCCCGCGCCGACTTGATGGCAGTCGCCAGCTCGCGGGCGGTGACGTTCTTCATCAGGTAGCCGACCGCGCCTGCCCTGAGCGCACTCTGCACCAATTCGTCTTCCTGAAAGCTGGTCAGCGCGATGATCTGGATGGCTGGGTTCTGCTTCTTGATCGCCATCGTGGCGGCCACGCCGTCCATGACGGGCATCATCAAATCCATGAGGATGACGTCTGGCTTGAGGGCGTTGGCGCGCACCACGGCCTGCTCACCGTTTTCGGCCTCACCGACCAGTTCCAGGTCGGGGTTGACGCTCAGGAAGGCGCTCAACCCCGAGCGGACCACGGCGTGATCGTCCACGAGCATGATGCGGATTTTGTTGTCCATGAAATATCTCCTGTAGGACGGGATATCCTCCCGCCTTACGACCAAACGACTGAAATCTGCGTCCCTTCCCCAGGTTCGCTGTAGATGCTGAATTTTGCGCCGATGGCTTCGGCGCGTTCGCGCATGATCTTGACGCCCAGATGGTCGGCGGTGACGGTGGACGGATCGAAGCCCGCGCCGTCATCGGCGATGGTCAGGCGCACACTCTCGCCCAGACGCAGAGTCACCACGGCCTGGCTGGCCTTGGCATGTTTGAAGACATTGTTCAAGGCCTCCTGCGCGATGCGGTACAACCCGACCTGCACGTCGGCGGGCAGTTTGCGTTCCCCTTCCGCGCTAAGCTGAATGTGGATGCGCGCCCGCCCCGCCAGGGCCTCGGTCAACTGACGCAACAGCGTGGGCAGCGGCACCTCGACCAGCGCATTGGGGCGCAACTCCACCAGCAGGGTGCGCATCTCGGCCAGGGCACCGCGCGTGAGCTGACGAACTTCTTCGAGGCGGCGATGACCTTCGGCGGGATTCATCTCCCACAAGTCGGGCAGCACGTCTGCGATCAGAGTGGTGGAGAAGAGCGTTTGCGTAACGGCATCGTGCAGGTCGCGTGCCAGGCGGGTGCGCTCGGCGGTCACGGCATCCTGGGCGGCCTTCTCGCGCAGGCGCTCGTTAGCCAGGTTCAATTCCTGGGTGCGTTCGGTGATACGCTGCTCAAGTAGGCGGCGATGCTCGGCTTCCTGGGCGGCCAGTCGTTCGGCGGCGCGCTTTTCCTCGCTGATGTCTTCGATGATGCCGATGATGTAAAGCGGATGCCCGTCCATGCCGCGCACGGCCGAGAAATTGACGCGACCCCAGAAGATGTTGCCGTCCTTGCGGGTGTACCGCTTCTCGACCGTGTACTGGTCCCGCTTCCCGGCCACCAACTCGGCGAACAGGTCGCGGTCGATGGCTTTATCCTCATCCACGGCCATCCAGGTGGGATCACCCGACATAAGCTCCGCAGCGGAGTAGCCCGTGATCCGTGTAGCGGTCTGATTGACCTGTGTAATGTGACGGTCAAGCGACATGACGGCCACACCTACGGCGGCGTTATCGAACATCGAGCGGAAGCGCGCTTCCGACTCGCGCAGTTCTTCATTCTTGCGTTTACGCTCGTCGATATCCTCGGTCATAGTCAATACATATTTGGCGGTGCCATCGGCTTCACGTACAACCGAAGTGGTGATGCGGACCCAGAAGATATGTCCATCTTTGTGAATGTAGCGCTTCTCGATCTGGTACACATCCAGTTTGTTTTCGAGCACAGCCTGTCGTTCCACTTCGCCGATATGTGCATCGGGCGGATAAGTCAGGTCCGCGCCGCTGAGATGAGCGGATTCTTCGCGGCTGTAGCCGGTCATTTTGATGAAGGCATCGTTGATGGCAATGGGACGACGGTCCAGTCCGATCAAGGCGATGCCCATGGCGGCATGCTCGAACATGGCCTTGAAGCGCGCCTCGGATTCACGCAGTTCGGCCTCGACGCGTTTCTGGTCGTCCACCATTTGCTGCAGACGGGCGTTCTGTTCACGCACTGCGCGGATGCGCCATTGGAAGCCTGCCACAACGAGCAGGATCAACCCAAGGATGGCTCCAACCTGGAAGGGCCGAGTCTGCCAGAAGGGTGGGATGACCGTCAGCTTGAGGGAAGTGCCTTCCTCATTCCAGATGCCGTCGCTGTTGGCAGCCTTCACACGGAAGGTGTATTCACCGCCGGGCAGGTTGGTGTAGCTGGCATAGTTGCGCGTCCCTGTCTGCACCCAATCCTTGTCGAAGCCTTCAAGCTTGTAGGCATATTGGTTTTTACGCGGAGATTGGAAGTCCAGCGCGGCAAATTCGAATGAGATGAAGTTCTGGTCGTAATTGAGTCGAATGGGACTCTGTCCCGTGGAGTCAAATTCGTGCGGCGTGTTGAACACCGAGAAATCGGTGATGACGATGTTGGGAGCAACGGAATCACCGCGCAGGGTCTGCGGGTCGAAGACGCTGAATCCGCTCACGCCGCCCACGTATATGTCGCCTGTGCTGGGACTGAGGTACCAGCCATTCGAGTTGAACTCGTTGCCTTGCAGGCCGTCGCTTTTATCGTAGATGCGGAAGGTTTCGGTGCGTGGATCGAACCGCGCCAATCCGTTGTTGGTGGTCAACCACAGATTACCTTTGGCGTCTTCCATGATGCCGAGGATGGTGGCGTTGCGCAGGCCATCCTTTTCGGTATAGGTCTTGAAATCCCCGGTCTGCGGATCGTAGCGGCTGAGTCCGCCCTGAGTGCCGAACCACATCAAGCTGTCGGCGGTACGATGGATGGCCCACACACTGTTCTCGCTCAACGAGTTCGGATTGGCGGGATCATTCGTCAGTGTGGTGAAGGTTGCTTTGGCAGGATCCAGGCTGGCCGTGTCGGACAGATCCAGGCGGGAGACTCCGCCTCCCCAGGTGCCAATCCACAGAAGGTTGTCGATGATCCTGACCTGTACCGCGGGAGCGGACATCGGATAGTTGACGAAGTCGCTTCGACCTGGGTCGAGTCGTGACAACCCGGACATGGTGGCCACCCACAGGCGCCCCTGGACATCGCGTGTGATGTTGGTCACCTGGTCGTCGAGCAGGCTGTTGGGATGGGCGGGGTCTTTCTGATAACGGATGAATTTCTCTGTGCGCGGGTCGAAATGATTCAGGCCACCGCCGAGGGTGCCGATCCATAATGTGCCGTCGGCGTCGGCATATAATGACATGACCAGGTCGCTGGACAGGCTCTCGGGATCTTCGGGGTGGCTTTGATAGCGCTGAAAGGAGCCGCTAAACGGATTGAAGTGCGCCAACCCGTTCTCCCAGGTGCCGACCCACAGGCTGCCATCGCTGGTTTCGGCGAAGGAGCCGACATGATTGCTGGGAAGGCTGTTGGGGTTGGAGGCATCGTTCCGATAGGTGCGGAATTGCAGGCTGGCGGGGTTGAACTTGTTGATGCCCGCGCTGAGCGTGCCGATCCACACCACACCGGAATGGTCTTGCAGCAGGCTGAAAGTGTTGTCGTTCGAAAGGCTGTCGGGGTCGGCCGGGTTGTGGCGGATGCCGTCGAAGCGGCCGGGGCGGCTGAGGTCCATGCGCCAGACCCCGCTCGACCAGGAAGAGGCCCACAGGGCGCCGTCGCTGTCGAGCAGCAGGTCAGTAAAGTTGTTATCAGTAATCTGATTGCCGAAGGCCGAAACGTTCTCGTAATGAGTACAGGACCCGCTCGTAGGGTCGAAGCGGTCGATGCCGCCCCCGGAGACGGCATATCCACCCAGAGCGATCCACAGTGGACCTTGTGGGGTGGTCAGGATCTTGGAGATATTGGGCGAACGCAGGCATTGGCCTGTAGCGGGAATGCGTTTGGCTTTTCCTGTGCGCGGGTCGAAGAGATTGAGGCCCGCACCTTCGGTGCCGTACGCGCCCGTGCCGACCCATAGCTGACCATCCTCAGCGGGGACGATGGCCGAGATGGCGTTGCTGCTCAGGGTGGAAGGATCGGCGGGGTCGCTGGGGTAGGGGGTGAAGGATCCGCTCTTGAGGTCGAAGCGGGACAGGCCGCCGAGGGAGCCGACCCATAAAGCGCCATCCACCTCGACGATGGCGGTCACCACTGCAGAGGAGGGATCGTCACCGGGCCGATAATGACTGAACTTGCCTGTGTGCGGGTCATATCGATCCAGGCCGCCGCCCCAGGTGCCGATCCATAGGAAGCCATCGGAGCTTTCGTACAATTCGATGATGCTGTTGAATCCGAGCGTGTCGGGGTTTTCGGGGTCATGCTTGAACTGGGTGATGTGGTACCCGTCGTAGCGATTCAAACCATCCTGGGAACCGATCCACAGATAACCCTGACTGTCCTGTAACAAGGCCAAACCTGCGCTTTGTGAAAGCCCGTCATCGATGGTGAGGTGCTCGAAGCGCAGGCTCACCCCTGGATAAAGAGTCGCGCCCGCTTCTTTTGCGGAGGCGGGCTGGACGAGCAGGAAGGGAACCAGGAGCAGGGTTAGGAGAAGTCGGCGCATGGGCGGAGCAGGGGAATTCTTTTTGATTGTAGCAAACGCAGGCGGGCAACGTCGTCACCACCTCGACAGATGTTCGTCACATTTCGAGCTACCATTCTTTGACCCACGGTTCGCTCAGGTCATATTCCGTGAATCCCAACGAAGCGTACAGCGCGCCTGCGCCTTCAGAGTAGGATCCCACGGTACACAAGGTGGCACCCAGGTCGCGCACGCGACGCAGTCCCTCGGCCATGAGGGTTTTGCCCAGTCCTTTGCGCTGATGGTCAGGATGCGTCCCCACGGGCTCGAAAGCGGCGGTGCGGGTTACATCGTCGAACCAGAGTGTGCAGAAGGCGGCGAACTCTCCGTTTGGGGCCACGGCCACCAGGTCGAGGTCGCGGCGGTAGAGCGGCGCACGTTGCACGTTGCGGTACCAGGTCCAGCCCTGGTATTTGCCGTCGGGCTCGTCGGGATGGAACGCCTTCCACGAGACCCAACTGCGGGCGGGATGTTCGCTCTCGTCGCCCATCGCACGGATGGAATATCCAGCGGGGGTGTCTACCTGGGGGATGGGGGCACCCATATCGCGGCGGCGCTGGTACTCGGGATGTTTGCCTTTGGTGTAGCCGCGACGGGTAAGCAAATCCTGCCGCAGTGGATCGGTGGCGTGCGCCCACAAGACCAACCTTTGCCGACCTTCGGCCTGGGTGGTGGCGAATTGCGTTTCCGCCACCGACATCATTTCCACCTCGAGTTCAGGCGAGCGGAAGGCGGGATGTACCTGTAAGAAAGACTCGCCCGGGCCATCGGGATGCAGCGCCGCCACAAGTCTGCCGTCTGCCGTTTCCCACAGGAAGATGGCGGCCTCCAGGTTGAACTGGAAGATATTCTCGTTGACGTGCCAGCGCCAATAATCCCACCGATAAAGCGGCCAGGAGAATTCGTGGCGGTTGTTGAGCAGGAATACTTCGCGCAGAAACTGACGGATCTTCCAGTGATCATCATCGTGTTGGTATTTGCGCATGGTCAATTTCATGGTTGGCTCCTGTCTTAAGGATAAATCCGCCCCAAAGAAAACTCCCCCGCCACGGGGGGAGTTTGGCACTGGTCAAGTGGATAGGTGTTTTATGGGATGGCTTCGGCGCGTTCCTTGATTCCCAACAGCAGGCCACGCTCCATGATGAACACGCCCGGGTGGATGACGTCCCAGAAGCCGCCGACCATCATGGTGCGCGTGCGCAGGATCAGGCGCGTGGACCCGTCTGTCTGCGGCACGAGGATGAACTGCCACAGGTCCACCCATTGACCGTTCTCCTGATGTCCCATCACGATGGCTTGGTTGGGAACGATCTGCGCGACAACGTAGGCAGGTGGTGTGCCGTTGGGGCACATCTCGACCTTGTCACCGACCTTCAGGTTTTGCCATTCCTCGTGGATGCGGTCTGCGTTGACCAGCGGGCAGCCGATCAGCGACTCGAAGACGGTGTAGCTATACAATCCGCCCTTTCCTGCGCCCAGTTGTACCAGCCACGGATAGATCTGCTCAGGGCTGGCCTGGATGGGCACAGCGCGGTTGACGAAGCTGGCGGGTGCAGGGACGAGTTCATCGCCCGGGTAGACTGCGTTGATTTCTGCATCGGTCGCGCCCCAGCGATCCATCCACGGGGTGGACAGTTTTACGGCGATGATGGTCAATACGATGATGGCAGCCAGAACGCCGAGAGCTTTTAGAAAATTTTTCATGGGAGATCATCCTTCAAAGTTGATACTTCGATTGTATGGGCCGCAAAACGAACCCCCCCGTCGTGGGGGGAGTTCGGAACTGGTCAGTTGGACAGGCTATCACTGGAGTGACTTCAACAGGTGGGCCATGCTTTTGGCCGTGGACCAGGCACAAATTCCGAGCAGGAGGCCAAAGGCCATCAGTGGCAGGGTTTGAGCCAGCGTGTCGATCTCCCAGCCGAAGAAGGTGATGCTGTACCAGTCGACGATTACGCCCAGCGGGATGAAAATCAGCGCGAGGGTGAGCAGAGCCAGGAGCAGGGTCAGCGGGAGCAGGAACAGGCACAGGCAGAGGCGGCCCGCAGTGGACGAAAGGTTCTTGGATTCAGTATCGGAAAAAGTGGAAGTGGTCATGGTTATTCGCGAATGTTTCTGAGCATCACCACGGTCAGGAGGAGATTGGCGAGCGTGATGATGAGGAAGGGGATCATGATGCCGAGGCTGTCTGGAACGCCGCGCAATGACATGTTGACGGCCATCGTACTGACGCCCAGCCCGAGCGTGACTCCCTTGGTCAGCATGACCGAGGCGAGCAGGTAGCCCCAGGCATTCCGCCGCAGGAGCAGGATTCCGCCCAGAATGGCGGCGGGGGCGATCAGACTCAAGTCCATGAATTGGATGACCAGCGTGGTGGTATTCTCGAGCGCGGGGTCCACGCCCTGCATCAACGGGGTGAGGATGCGCCCCATCCAGGCCAGCGTAAGAAAGCCACCGACGACGAACATCAACGCGGCGATCCATCCGCGTGGCAGGCGTTCGGAGAAGTGTGTGGGCAGGCTGACCAGGTCGATGGACATCATACTGAGGATGAAGGCGTACAGGCTGAGCGTGAACAAGGCGACGTACACAAGGAACAGGGCGTTGTAGGCTGTCAGCGTGGCCATCGACAGGTAGGTATAAAGGAAGAAGCCGAGCGTGCCTGTCAGCAGCAGCCGTCCGCGCAGGGAGCCGCGGAAGGCCAGCCAGGTCGAGATTGCCAGCAGGGGCAGACCAACAATCAGCGTGATCAGATCGTTCGCCTGCATTTGCGCGGCCGAACTGACCGTATCATAGTAGTACAAACCCTGTCCGTTGAGGGACACGGTCTCACCGCGGTGGTTGGTATAGGGGATGGGCTGGCCCGGGTGCGGGTCGAACAGGCCCAGTCCGGTGGCGATCAGCGCCAGCGCGCCGATGAGCGGGATCATCCATTTCAAAGCGGATTGGTATTTCATGGTCGCTCCTGAATTTGATAATGACCGCATGATAGCGCCCTTACGGTGAAACCTCCCCCGCCACGGGGGGAGTTTGGCACTGGTCAGGTGGACAGGACGGGTCTCTTGATATGAAACAGCACGGCGGAATCGATGTGGCCCGCGCCAATGGGAAGTATAATCAGACCTGCTTTTCAGCTTTATTTTCATTCCCCCTTCCATTATTGGAGGTTCCATGACCAATCCATTGGGCGCAACCTCGAGCAATTCTTCGGGCTTTGTCCCCCCCCAAATCAACAGCCTGGAAGACACGGGGCTTTCGCCGCTCTGGCTGCAAGACCTGAGCCTGAAACTGCTCTACTTCCGCGGCTACCTGACGGGTTTCCGCATTGCCGAGGAACTGTGCCTGCCCTTTGCAGGCATCGTGGACCAGATTCTTACGCCGCTCAAGCAGGAGAAACTGATCGAGATCAAATCCTCGGCGGGCGGTTTGGGCGAGGGTGCGTATACATACGGCATCACGGGCGCGGGCATTACGCGCGCGCGAGAGGCGCTGGAACGCAGTCAGTATGCGGGTCCCGCGCCGGTTCCGTTCGACGTGTATAACGACGCCATCCGCCGCCAGAAGAGCGGACGCATGACCGTCACCACGCGGACCATGCGCCAGATCCTCTCTCAGCTGGTCATCTCTGAGTCGACCTTTCAGCGGCTTGGCCCCGCCCTGAACTCGGGCACGTCCATCTTCATGTACGGCCCTCCCGGTAACGGCAAGACCAGTATCGCGCGCTCCTTCGGCAACCTGGTGCTCAGCCAGACCATGTACATTCCCTATGCCCTGTATCTCGATGGACAGGTGATCAAGGTCTATGATGCGGTCAGCCACAAATTGGCACCCGAGGGCGGCGACGCCTCCAACGGACAGACCACGGGCACGCTGCGTACCAGCATCCGCCGCGACCCGCGTTGGGTGAAGATCCGTCGTCCGTTCATCGTGGTCGGCGGCGAACTGACCCTCGAAGGCCTGGACCTGGTCTACGACGAGACACATAAATATTACGAAGCCCCGTTCCAGGTCAAGGCCAATGGCGGCATCCTGCTGATCGACGACTTCGGCCGCCAGCAGGTCCGCCCGCGCGACCTGCTCAACCGCTGGATCGTCCCGCTCGAAAACCGCGTGGACTTCCTCAAGCTGGCCAACGGCCGCAAGGTGGAAGTTCCCTTCGACGTGTTGATCGTCTTTTCCACCAACCTGCCCCCGAAGGACCTGGTCGACGAGGCCTTTCTGCGCCGCCTGCGCCACAAGATCGAGATCGGTGACCCCACCTACGAAGAATATCGCGAGATCTTCCGCCGCGTGGCCGCCGACAAGAAAGTGGAATACAGCGATCAGGGTCTGGCCTATCTCCTGCAGGAATGGTACATCAAGCGCAACCGCAAGCTGCGCGCCTCGCATCCGCGCGACCTGTGCGACCAGATCATCGATATTGGTTCCTATCTAGCGATCAAGCCGCAGATGACGCGTGAGATGCTCGATCGCGCCGCCCAGGCCTACTTCGTCGAACTCTGACCCTTCCCCTGATTCCGATGTTTGAGAATTTTCCCAACCCTGTCCTCTTTGCCCACCGCGGCGCTTCGGCGCACGCTCCTGAGAACACGCTGCCTGCCTTTGAATTGGCCCTCCAGCAGGGCGCGGACGGCGTGGAACTCGACGTCAAATTGACCACCGACGGCCACGTCATCGTCATGCACGACCCCACCGTAGACCGCACCACCGACGGTCACGGCCGTGTCCGTGACCTGAGCCTGGCCGACTTCCGCAAGCTCGACGCGGGCAGCTGGTATTCCGAATCCTATCGCGGTACGAAAGCGCCCACGCTGGACGAGGTCTTCGAGGCCATCGGCAAACGTTGTGTCATCAACGTGGAACTGACCAACTATGCCACCCCGCGCGACGCGTTGGTGGAGAAGGTCTGTGCATTGGTCGAGCGGCATGCGTTGCAGGATCGCATCCTGTTTTCGTCGTTCTTTGCGGGCAACCTGAAGAAGGCCGCCGCGCTCCTGCCTTCCGTCCCGCGCGGACTTCTAGCCCTCGATGGCTGGAAGGGTGTCTGGGCGCGTTCGTTCGGCTTCATGTTCGGCGACTATCAGGCCATGCATCCGTACATCACGGACGTCAATGCGCCGCAGGTTTCGCGTGTGCACCAACTCAAGCGCCGCATCCATGTGTGGACGGCGAATTCTGTCGAAGAAGTCACACGCCTTAAGAACTGGGGCGTGGACGGCATCTTTACCGACGACCCGCAGACGGCTGTCCGTGCATTGAGAGGGCGGGGATAATGTCCGTTTGGCGGAAGCAGGCGCAAGGTCCAGGCAAGACCAGCCGCCGCACGTTCTCTGTGAACGCGCGGCGGGTGTTTTCCTGCCTGCTCCTGGCGGCGTTGCTGTCCGTCTCGTTTGCACCCAGTTTCGGAGTGCAGGCCCAGACTCCCACGCCCCAACCCGAAGTCCAGTCCCTGTTCGCCAGGATGACACCCGAAGAGCGGGTGGGACAGTTGTTCCTGGTTACCTTCCAGGGTACTGACGTGGGGCCCGATGCCCAAATCTACAACCTGATCGCCAAGCGTCACGTGGGCGGCGTGGTGCTGCAAAGCGCCAATGACAATTTCACCGCCGCGCCCAACACCGTGGCCGATGCCCACACGCTGATTGAGAATCTGCAACGGGTGGAATGGGAGAGCTCCGCTTCATCCGCGTCGGACCCAACCCTGGGACAGGAATCCAGCCAGAATTACATACCGTTGTGGATCGGCCTCTCGCAGGAGGGCAACGGCTATCCCAGTGACCAGATCCTGAGCGGACTGTCTCCGTTGCCCTCGCCGATGGCGATCGGCGCCACATGGAATCCTGATATTGCCCGCCAGGTGGGCGAGGTGCAGGGACGTGAACTCTCGGCCCTGGGCGTGAACCTGTATCTGGGTCCTTCGCTCGACGTGCTCGATGCACCCAGCTCCACCGCCAGCAGTGACATGGGCACGCGGGTCTTCGGCGGCGACCCCTATTGGGTCGGCGAGATGGGGCGCGCTTACATCGCGGGCTTGCACACGGGCAGCCAAAATCAGATGGCCGTGGTTGCCAAGCATTTCCCCGGGCGGGGCGATTCTGACCGCCCGCCTGAAGATGAAGTCTCCACCGTACGTAAGTCGTTGGAGCAGTTGAAGCAGATCGAGTTGTATCCGTTTTTTGCGGTGACAGGCAATGCGCCCAGCGTCGAGGCGACAGCCGACGGCCTGCTCGTTTCGCACATCCGTTATCAGGGATTTCAGGGCAACATCCGCGTGACCACCCGTCCCGTCAGTTTTGACGGGCAGGCACTCGCCCAGATCCTCGGCCTGCCACAGTTCACGAACTGGCGCACCGCGGGCGGGCTGATCGTCAGCGATGACCTGGGCACGCGTGCTGTGCGCGATTTCTACACCCTGGGCGGCCAGCCGCTGACAGCCCGCACCGTGGCGCGTGATGCCTTTCTGGCGGGCAACGACCTGCTCGATCTCGGTCAGATCGTTTCCAGCGACACCTCCGACAATTACTCCACCGTCTTGCAAGTGTTGGATTATTTCACGGGCAAATATCGGGATGACCCCGCCTTTGCCCAGCAGGTGGATGCCGCCGTGCTGCGCATTTTGGCTGCCAAGTACCGCCTGTATCCTGATTTTGTTCTGGCCAACGTCCTCACCTCGCAAACTGCGATCGAGGGCATCGGCCAATCGAAAGACCTGACCTTCGACATCGCCCGCCGTGGCGCCACCCTGGTCAGCCCGTCGGTGTCGGACCTGGCCACCGTGCTGCCCAATCCGCCGCAGGTGCGCGAACGCCTGGTCTTCATTACCGATACGCTGATGGTCAAGCAGTGCAGTACCTGCCCCGAACAGGCCACGTTCGAGATGAACGCATTCGAGAATGCCGTGCTGCGCCTGTACGGTCCCGAGGGCGATAACCAGACCTCCACTTTCCGCGCCTCTTCCTATACCTTCGATCACCTCCAGCAAATGCTGGATGGTTCCAGTCCGCCCTACATCGAAGAGGACCTCAGTCGCGCCAACTGGATCGTGCTGTCCATGTCCGATGCCAGCCGTGGTCAGCCTCAACTCGTCAGCCGTTTTCTCACCGAACTTCAGAACACCCTGCGCGACCGCCGCGTGATTCTATTCTCCTTCGGCGCACCTTACTATCTCGATGCCACCGATATTTCCAAACTCACGGCCTATTACACTCTCTACAGCAAGGAAGCCCCGGTGGTGGATGTGGCTGCGCGTCTGCTCTTTCAGGAACTGACTCCCTCAGGTGCTTCACCCGTCTCCATCCCCGGGATCGGATATGACCTTATCACGGCTATGACCCCCGACCCGAGTCAAATCATCCCGCTGGCCCTGGACCTTCAGCCTGTCACCGATACGACGGGCGAAACGCCCACCCCGGGCCCTACTCCCAATCCGCTCTTCCGCATCGGCGATACCATTGCCCTGCGCACGGGCGTCATCCGCGACCATAATGGACATCCCGTGCCCGATGGGACGGTGGTACGCTTCTCGATGGTGTTGACGGGTGAGGGCGGCGGCATCTTGCAGCAGGTCGAGTCGGCCACGGCACAAGGCGTGGCGCGTGCCTCCTTCGGCCTCGACAAGCCCGGGCTGCTGCAGATCCGCGCGGCGAGCGACCCTGCCACCCTGTCCGAAGTGCTGCAATTGGATGTCTCCTCAGCGGGCGCGGCGGCCGTGATCGTGGTAACCCCTGTGATCATCACCGAGACTCCCATCCCCACGCCCACTGCGACTCCTCCCGTGGAAGAGAACGAGTTCGTGACAGTGGATGGTTATCCGCGCTTCAACGCGTGGTTTGTGGTTTTCCTGTTTTTGCTGGGCGGTTCCTGGCTGGCCTACTGGGCGCTCAGCCGTTTCAAGGGGACGCGTGAGGGTGTCCGTTGGGCGGCGTGCGTGTTGTTGGGCGGTGCGGCTGCCTACACTTATCTGACGCTGGGACTGCCAGGCAGCCAGACCTTTGCCTCTGCACAAGGCATGTCGGGTATTCTCTTTTTTACGTTCTTGGGGGAATTGACGGGAGCGGTATGCGCCTGGTTGTGGATGCGCCGCGCTACCGCAGCAAAGTCACCAACAAGCTGAGCAGAAGCAAACCGCCTGCCGCGAGCGCGAGATTACTCTCGGGCGGGGTGGTGAGATACTCCCAGGCCGAGCGCTGCATGGCGCGGCGCGGAAGCGGGCCTGTGGGGAAGTCGCGCGTGCCGAACAACACGGTGCCCAGATCTTCCATCGACTTGGGGCGGTCATCGGGGTGGAGGGCCATGGCCCATAGGATGGCGCGTTCGGTGCGCGGCGAGAGGGTGGAGTTGATCTGTCGAGGCGGGACCAGGCTGATGGGGTCCAGGAAGCGCTTGCGCGCCTCGGTGGGAGGTTCGTTCGTCAGCAGGTGATAGAGCGTCGAGCCGAAGGAGTAGATGTCGGCTCGGATGTCGGTATGCGAGTCGTCGCCGCCGTATTGCTCAAGCGGCGTATACAGCGCGGTGCCTTGCCCCTGGATGATGGTGATGGTCACCTCGTCGGGCGCAAGAATCTTGACCAGGCCGAAGTCCACCAGTTTGAGCAGGCCGTTCGGCATGACCTTGAGGTTGCTGGGTTTGATATCGCGGTGGATGATGGGCGGGTTTTGATTATGCAAGTAGGCAAGCGCATCGGCCAGTTGTTTGGCCCAGCCGAGCACCTGATCCTCATCGAGGAAGATCTTGGTACGGCGCGCCTCCAGCATCAGCTCGCGTAGATCCTTGCCAGGCACATAATCCATGACGAGATAATCGCGTGCACCGAGCGAGAAGAAGTCCGAGACTTTGGGGAGGTTGGGGTGGTCGAGGCGCGCAAGAACAGTCGCCTCGCGCAAAAATTGCTCGCGGCCTTCATCGACAACCTTTTGTGGGAGGGCGCGGTCGTATTCGACTTCCTTCAACGCGCACAGACGGCCTTCCAGGCGGAGGTCATCCGCCAGGTAGATGCTGCCCATCCCGCCCTGGCCGATCCGTTCACGGACCTTGTATCGGCTGCGCAGGACCTCCCCGTTCTTCAAAGACAGGGGCACTCTTCTCCTTTACGCGAATCGGTGCAATCATCTCGGCGTTGAATTCTGCACAGAAACGCAATTTTCTGCTATATTATAAACGTCTTTGTTCGCATTATGGTTGATTTTAGTCAGGAGAGCCAAGGGAGTTTTGATGGACTTGAATCTCGGAGAGTTCCCGCTGTTGGTCGCCCAGGAGGGCCCGCTCAAGGGTCAGCGCTGGGTGTTGAATCATACCGTCGTGATGGGGCGCGAAGCCACCTGCGATGTGGTGGTGTTGGACCGTCAGGTCTCGCGCTTCCATGCCCGCATCACGCCCACCTCCGAGGGGGTGATGCTCGAGGACCTGGGCAGCAAGAACGGCACCAACCATAACGGTGTGGAACTCTCGACTCCCGTCATGTTGCAGGATGGCGACCTGATCGGCGTTGCCCTTGCACAGCAGTTCATCTTCCTGACCTCGGATGCCACCGTGCCGTTGACCGAGGGGACCGAACGCCCCGGTCGCCTGATGATGGACCAGAAGTCGCGCCGTGTATGGGTCAACCAGCAACAACTCGTCCCGCCGCTTTCGGCCCAGCAATTCAAACTGCTGTGGATGCTGTACTCGAATCAGGGACAGGTCGTCAGCCGCGTGGACCTGGTCTCTGCCGTGTGGGGCGAGGACCAGTCGGCGGGCGTCTCGGATCAGGCGTTAGACGCGCTTATTCGCCGCCTGCGCGATCGCCTGTCGGCGCTCGACCCCACGCATCAATATATCGACACCGTACGCGGACACGGCGTCCGCTTCGACAATCCACCCCCAGGTGATTAGCATTGGAACTCGAACTTCAGCAAAAGCTCGCACAGACCCTGCGCGGGAACCGTATTGCCGCGCTTGGCACCCTCCGCAACGGGGCGCCGTCCGTTTCGATGGTGACCTACGCCATCGCTGACGACTTTTCCGCCATCTACCTGCATGTCAGTCACCTGGCCCAACATACGCAGGACATGGAGAAGGATAAACACGTCAGCCTGATGGTCTACGAAACGGACGATGGACGGGATGACCCGCAGACCCTGGCCCGCGTGACTGTTCGCGGAAACGCGGAAGTCCTGCCGATGGGTGTGCCTGGCTACATGCCCGCCCGTGAGTTGTACCTGGCACGTTTTCCGCGTTCGGAGCCAATGTTCGAGTTCGGGGATTTTGGCCTGTGGCGCATCACCCCCAAAGGCGGGCGCTACGTGGCAGGCTTTGCCAAGGCATTCAACCTGACGGCGGATTCGTTGTTGGAAGCAGCCAGGACTTAAGAGCATAAGAGGCGGTCACTGTGAATGTGACCGCCTCTTTTTTACAACGTTTCTTTTTCCCACTCTAGTTTCTTGATCTTCTGAATATCGCTCAACTGCACCTGCGCGATCTGGTCGGGACGGCCTGCGCGGGTGTAGGTTTTGTATTTGGCATCCTTGGCCGAGCCGACGCTGGCGGTGCGGTCCACCACGCGGCGGACGAGCTGGTACAGGTCGTGACGGTCCACGATGAGGAAGGTAGTCTCGGTCTCGAAGGCGATCCAGTTGGATTTGCCGAATAACCAGCCCACCTCACCGCGCACGTTGCGGAACTCGATCCACACCCAGTCTTGATTCAGCACATCGTCGCCCCGACTCTGCCGTTTGAGCGCCTTAACCTCGACCTTGCGGCGGTAACCGTCCTTGACGATCTCGAAATCCCAGTGCTCGTGGATGTTGGCATCTTTCGATGCGGGCGTGACGCTCCAGCCTTCACGTTGAGCAAGGGCAACGAAGAGTTCTTCGGCGCGACGGCCAAGTTCGAAGGAGTCGTGGTTGTGGGTCATGACGCCTTGCGCGACATCCTTTTCTTTGCGGGTTTTACGGTCTCGACATTTTCTTCGAGGCGCTTGATCGCCAGTTGACAGTATTTCTTGTCCACTTCCACACCGATCATGTTGCGCTGATTCTGCAGGGCGGCGATGGCCGTGGTGCCAGAACCGAGGAAGGGATCGAGGACGGTGTCGCCGACGAAGGAAAACAACTTGATGCAGCGGCGCGGTAGTTCGATAGGGAAGGGCGCAGGATGCCCGACACGTTTCTTCGACTCGCCGTTGAAATTCCACATGCCGTTGGTCCAGGCGATGAATTCGTCGCGGGTGATGTCGGAGGTGCGGCCCGTAGCATCGCGCTTCCACTCGTCCTTGTACAGCACGAGGATGACCTCTACAGGCGCAATGACGTAGGGCGCGGAGGCCTTCATCCACGAGCCCCAGGCCGTACGGCGGGAAATATTCTGTTCGTTCCAGATGATCGTGGAGTGATACTTCCAGCCGACTCGCTTAGCCAGCGTCGTCAGGTCTGCGGCCACGGACTGCTGTCCACCCTTGTTCTTGTCGAGCGGGACATTGAGGCATAGGCGTCCCCCGCTGTGGGCCAGGGAAAAGACCTTCGTCAACCAGGCCAGGCTGAAGTCCAGGTAGGAGTTGTAGTCGGAGTCGTCCTTGTGAGAGTTGTACTGGATGTCCACGTTGTAGGGCGGCGAGGTGACGACCAGGTCCACACTGGCGGCTGGAATGTCCCGTGTGGTGAGGATGTCGTCATGCAGCAGACGGAATGACTCGTTGGCGAAGAATTCCATGCGGCGATTATATCTGCTTCCCTGCAAGAAAAAACTCCCCGTTGCCGAGGAGTTTTGTGTTTCTAGCCCATCATGTTCTTTTTCATCGAGAACTTCAGCGCCACCTTGTAGACCTGGCTCAACTTATCGCCAAGTGCCTTGGCCTCGGGATTGCCCTGCGCCGCAGCGGACTCGACCTGGGCCACCAGGTTGTTGAGCGCTTCCATGAAGCCGTCGTTGACCACGGCGGCATTGTCGTTGAGCATCTTTTCGATGGCAGCGTCATCGGGTGTGTCGAGCAGTTGTTCGATGAAGGCCACCTCGGCGGGCGGGGCGCTGGCTTCCTGCAACACCTGGACCATCTTTTGCAGTTTGCCCATGCGCGCATAATCGTTCTTCTCGGAGGCCTGACGCAGCATGGTCTCGACGATCTCGATGACCTCCTGCGAGAAACCTTCCAGGTTGGCGCGCGTGGCGTTTTCAATATCGTCCTGTGCGAGGATCTGCTCGACGAAACTTTGTGCCTGTTTGTAGCGCGCCTCGAGCTGACGGTCGATCTCGTTGGTGAATTCCAGCAATTTTTCGCGGACGGCTTCCAGTTTGGTCTTCTCGTCGCCCGAGGCCTTTTCGATCTTGTCGGAGAGCAGCTGGAAGAAGTTGTAGTCCATGCCGCCGCGCGCCAGTGACACATAGGCGCGGATGCGCGCTTCGTTGGGCGCTTCGATGACGAAGTCGAGCAGCTTCTCGCGGGTGAGGGACTGACCCGCTTCCTGCAGGGTCTTGGTGGCGGTTTCCAGTTCCACGACGGAGGCCTGCAAGCCGCGCCCAAACTCGGTCTCGGCAAGGAGTTGTTTCTGCAACTCCATCATCTGCTGGGCGATGGCTTGCTGTCCGCCCGCCATGGCGCTCTGGGCCAGGCGGCTGAAGAGCGCGAAGAACTGCTCATCGAACATGGACAGGTTCTGCTTGATGATCTCGCTGCGCACATCGGGCGCACTTGCCTGCAACAGACGTTCCATCAGCATGACGCGGTCCTGCTGGGCCTTGATCATCTCAGGCGTGATGCCGTCCTTGCCGAGGATGGTCTCGATCATCGACTCGAAGGTCAGGTTGGCCTGCGGACGCAGCAGGTAGCCTTTGCGCTTTTCGGCAGGCAGGCTGTCCATCACCTTCTTGATGAGCGGACCGAAGAGTTTCTCCTGCTCGTTGACGGGCACGCCCATCTCAGGCGGGAAGAAGGTCAACAGCAGTTCTTTGTCGTTGTCGTGATAGACGATGGGCGTGGCTAGGCGGCCTTCGTATCCGCAGTGCGGACAGCGTGCCATGTTCGAACCGCCATTGAGCAGACGCTGTTTGGCCTGCGGATCCTGGGTCACATCGAAGAGTTGTTCGACGTCGGCAGTGATGGGCTGGCGGCAGCGCGGACAGGAAATTTGAGTCTTGGGCATGAGGAATTCCGATTTTCGATCTGGATTTGCGAGTGAAAAAACAGGGCCTTATTGTACCATTCGGGGTTTCTAGCCGAGCAATTTTTCCAGCCGATCCACGTAATCGGCCATGACGGCGAAGGCCGCTTCGACAGGCTGCGGGGTGGTCAAGTCCACGCCCGCGCGTTTGAGCACGTCCAGCGGATAGTCGGAGCAGCCCGCTTTGAGGAAGCCGAGGTAATCTTCCACGGCGTTGGGCTCGCCGCGCTGGATGCGTCCCGCCAGGGCGTTGGCGCCCGCAATGCCCGTGGCATAGGCATAGACGTAATAGTCGCTGTACAGGTGGCCGAAGCGCGCCCAGGTGATGCCCACCTGCTCGCGGTCCACGTGGACCTTGTCACCGTAGCCTTCGCTGAACAGGTCGGCCATCAGCGTGATGAGCGAATCCGCCGTCAGCGGCTGGCCCTGCTCGACGCGGGTATGCGTCTCCAGTTCGAAGCGAGCCAAAGTCGGCATGATGAAAAAGTAACGGTAGAAATTCGCCATGGCCTCTTCGATGACCGAGATCTGGAAGTCGCGCTCGGGATGAGCCTTGAGCAGGTGTGCGCGCACCATCGCCTGGTGGAAGTTGGAGGCCACCTCGGCGGCGAACAGCGAATAATCCGCATAGACGAAAGGCTGGTTCTGCCACGTCAGATAGGAGTGCATCGAGTGACCCAGTTCATGCGCCAGCGTGGACAGGCTGAAGATCTCGTCGGTGTAGGAGATCATGATGAAGGGATGCGTCCCCTGCGAGCCCCACGAGAAGGCGCCGCTGCGCTTGCCCTTGTTGGGATACACGTCCACCCAGCGGTCTTCGAGGCAGCCGTTGCGCAGAATGGCGACATAGTCCTTGCCCATCGGCAGCAGACCCTCGGAGATCCATTCCACGGCCTGGTGATAAGGGATCTTGACGCGGTCCTTGACCAGCGGCGCCCACAGGTCGTACGGTTCGAGCGTGTCCACGCCCAGGGCCTTGCGGCGGATCTCGAAGTAGCGATGCCAGATGGGCAGGTTCTTCTTGAAGGTGTCGAGCAGGTTATGGAAGACCGAGACGGGGATATTATGTTCGTGCAACTTCATTTCCAGCACGTTCTCGTGCTTACGTACACGGCTCTGAAAGACGCTCTGTTTGATGGAGGTGGATAAGTGCTCGGCCAGCGTGTTCTTGAAACCAAGCAGGGTGTTGTGATAGTTATCCCACGAACGCTGGCGCAGGCCACGATCTTCCTCCGACATCAAGCGCCAGATGATGGCTTCATTCAACTCGATGGGCTGACCCTGGCTGTCGGCCACGGGTGGGATGCGCATGTCAGCGTTGGTCAGCAGGCTGGCAGCGGACCCCGCTCCGCCGAAGGGATCGCTCAACATCCCCAGCACTTCCTCCACCTCGGCCGAGCGGACATGCGCCTGCTTGCGGAACAGGTTGGCGAAGTACTGTCCGTACCTGGCCAGGCGCGGCTCGGACAGCGCCCACTCAACCAGGGTCTCCTGCCCGATGGCGATCAGTTCGGGATTGAGGAAGGAACTGGCTGCCAGTAACTGTCCGTACATGCCCTGGGCCTTGCTGCTCATGGCCGCCGCGGACTGGTCGCCCGTGTCCACGCTGTAGGCGAAGCCCGCATAGACGTAGGCTTGCGAGGCGCGCGCCATCAGGCTTTCGATCAGGATGAAGGCATCCACCAGCGTGGACGGTGACTCGGCCAGCCTGCCTTGATAGGCCTTGACCTGTGGCAGGGCTGCCAGGATGGAATCCACTTCGGCCTCGAAAGCCTGCGGGTTGGCGAAGACGGATTCGGCGTTCCAGGTAAAGTCCTTGCTGATCTCACTGCGAGCGGGGAGGGTGGTGGGCATGGGGAGATTCCTTTCAAAAATATGCAGGGGCGACCTGTCGGATCGCCCCTACGATTAACGCGGCAGGGAGAAACAGATCCTCGCCCCCGTCTCGGACTTGGTGCCGTTGGAGGCGTCGGCCCAGATGCGTCCGCCGTGGGCTTCGACGATGGCGCGCGCCAGGTAGAGGCCGAGACCTGCGCCTTTGGTGTGCTTGACGGCGGTCGTGGAGCGGTAGAAGCGGTCGAAGATGTGCGGCAGGTCGCGGGCGTCAATGCCTGGACCTTCGTCGCTGACGCACACGATGATCTGCTCAGGTCGCAGGCTGCCGCTGATCTTGATCTCACCTTTGGGCGCGTACTTGATGGCGTTCGAGACCAGGTTCGAGAGGACCTGTTCGAGGCGGGTCTCGTCGGCCAGGAGGATCGGGAATTTCTCGGGGAAATCGGTGACGATGGTGTGTTTCTTCGTCTGCGAGGCAAAGCGCTCGGCCACGCGCGCTGCCACGGCGGACAGCGACACGTCGGCGCGGTTGATGCTCAGGCCGCCCGCCTGCAGCCGCGAGGCATCCAGCAGGTCGTCGATCATCTTCGAGAGGCGGTCAGCTTCTTCTTCGATGACGGCCAGTGAGTCGCTGATGGTGTGCTTGTCCCATTTGGCGTCGTCACGCCGCAGCGTGGATGCATAACCTTTGATCAACGCCACGGGCGTGCGCAGCTCGTGGCTGACCACCGAAATGAAGGTGGACTTGATCTGCTCGGCGGTGCGGAAGTGTGTGATGTCGCGCACGCTGACGATAACGTTGCGCAGCTTGCCTTCGGCGGAGAGCAGCGGGGCGTAGGTCACGCCCACGGGCAGGGGCGAGGGAAATTCGCGTTTGAGGTCGCCTTCCACGTAGAGTGTGGCGTTGGGGGTCAGCGGCCAGCCGCTTGCGATGGATTCGTTCAAGGTGGCGCCCTGCGGTTCCCCATCCCAGCGGATGATCTCATCGTGCGGGCGGCCCACCAACTGGTCGAGTGTCTGGCCGTAGAGATGCTCGAATGCGTCGTTGGCACGCTCGACCGTCAGGTCGGTGTTGAGGATGATGATCCCATCCGCAGCGGAATCCAACAGGGCATCCAGCCGCTGCTTTTCATAGGTAACCTGTCCGTACAGCCGCGCGTTATACACGGCAATGGCAGCCTGGTCGGCAAAGGCTTGCAGCAGGGTGCGGTCGTTGTGGGAGAAGAGGTCGGGATAACTGCGGAAGATAAAGATCACGCCGATGACCTGTCCGTGGGCGGCCAGGGGCAGGCCCGTGCCGTTGAGCAGGCCCATGCTGGCGGTGTAGGTGAGGTCCTTCAACATACGGTTGAGCTCGAGGATGTCCAGCTCACGGACCTTTTCCTCGGCCAGCAATGGCGTGAGATAACTGAGGAAGGCGGGTGGAATGCCGAAAGCCGCCGCCACGCGCCATCCGTCGGACTCCTTGAGCGCGATCAGGCCCGCCTGGCCTGCCAGCATTTCGATGGAGATGCGCAGCACGCGCGCCAATAATTTCTCCAGGTCGAGTTCCTGGGTCAGGGCGCGGGCCAGTTCGAGCATGTAATCGCGTTGACGGATGCGGAAATCGGGCAGCATGCGATTATTTTATCATCGGGCGCGAACGGAGAGTGTAAGAGGATGATATGCGTTTGCGTTGCGGGCAAACCCAACTATAATTTGCACCGTATGAAAATCACCCTTCGCACCCACCGCATTGGGCTGGCAGTACTGGCCTTGCTTGGATTCCTCTTCACCCTCATCACCACCTGGAAGTTCGGCGCGGGCGTCTCCTCAGATGCCGTCCGTGCGCTGGGCACCGCGGAAAGTCTGCTGGCAGGCAAAGGTTTCGTGGACAATATCGGCGCGCCCTACGTCCACTGGCCGCCGCTTTATCCGATGATCCTTGCGGGACTCAGTTTCCTCACGCGGCTGGACGTCTTCCACGTGGGCTGGACCCTGAACCTGATCCTGTTCCCGTTAAATGTGGTGTTATGGGGATTTCTGCTCGAGCGTATCTTCCCCGAGAAGCTGCACTACGCCTTGTGGATCAACGCCGCCACGGTCATCTCGACCTCGATGTTGCGCATCTACGCCAACATCGCCTCCGACCCGCTGTTCGTGACGACCATGATCCTGTTCTTCCTGGTCGCCGCTGATTATCTTGAAGCGCCGTCGACCCGCAGCCTGTGGTGGATGTTCGTCATCGCGGGGCTGTCCATTTTGCAGCGCTATCTGGGCGTGGTGCTATTCGGCGTGGGCGGACTGGTGGTGCTGGTCCGTCACGGCTGGCGCGGACTCCCGAAGCTGATCGCTCCCGCCATCCTGAGCTTCCTGCCGACGGTGGCCTGGTTGTTCCTGCACAACTATCTGCGCTATCAGACGGTCTTTGGTCCGCGCGAATACAACGAGATGTGGCCGCTCGAAAACATCAGCCTCTCGTTGACCAAGGTTCTGCACTGGTTCCTGCCCTATCTGCCGGGCCTCAAGCCGCTGATGCTCCAGCCGTGGACCCTGCTCCTGCCGCTGGCCGCCGTCGTGGCGCTGATCAACTTCAGGCGGCGGGAGAATTGGTCCGCGTGGGGCAGGGCGCTGACGGGACGTTTCGTCTGGCCCGCGCTGGTCTTCGCCGTGGTGTACTACTTCCTGCTGGCCTATACCGTCAACACCATCGACCACCGCGATCTGACCTCGGACCGTTATTACATCATCATCTTCCCGCTGATTCTGATCTTCCTGTTCTTAAGCTACGAGCATCTGGTCGCGCCTTTGCTAACTCCAAAAGCCTTGCACGTAGGCATCCTGCTCGTGGCGCTGGTTTGGTTCGTCTATCCTGCCTATTCCATGCAGGAATATCTGCGCCTGGCGCTGGTCAATGGCGAGCCGAGCAATTACAACATCTACAACTCCACCCACTTCATGGACATGGCCGTCACGCGCAAGGGACGTCAGCTCGCCGCCGCCGACCCGAGCGCCACGTTCTACACCAACTACGTCAACCTGCTGTGGTTCCAGTATAAGCGACCCATCCATCCGCTGCCCGCCGTGAACAATGATCTGCCCCAGGACCAGCGTCTCGCCATCCTGCGCGAGACCTACCCAGGCTGGCCTGGCGCGGAGACGGGTTACATCATCTGGTATACACCCAACGAATACAAGTACCTGGCTCCCATCGAGGACTTAAAGGAACTGGCTCATCTGGAGTTAATCTATGAGGATGACGATGGGCAGATCTATAGGGTGAGTGGGAAGTAAACAGAAAAAAGTGAGAAGTAAGAAGGGAGAAGTATTTCATGCGCAAGTTGTTCATCGGGTTTGTTCTATGGGCGGTGCTGTTGACTGCCTGTAACATGGAATCTTCGCAGCCAGGCAATACAAATCCTCTTACCCTAACTTTGGAAATTACACCACGAGCGGTTTATTCTATTGATGATATTCAAGGTCAGATTATCCTGTCAAATCAGGGCGATGCAGACTTGCTTGTGCATCGTTGCTTGCTTAGCCTACCCTTTTCCGCTCCCCCAGCTATGAGCGAAGTATATCTGATGATCTCCGATTCTTTCGGGAACCTCATATATAATGAATATTATACATCTCGCTATGATTTGCCTTTGGGGGATACATTGAGTGTGATAAAGCCCGAAGAACAAATTAGGAAGAAGATTTAGCTTTACCATGAGTTTTATGCGGACATGTTTAAAAAGGGAGAGACTTACACTATCATGGCTGTTTATCAAAATGACATTGAGGCGCCCCAAACCATTGGTGGCATGGAAAGTCCTTCCTGGATCGGGTCGATTCGTTCGAATGAGGAAACCTTTACCATTCTCCCGTAAAGATGATTGGATCAGCGGTATATCGTCCAGGCCACCATGTTGCCAGAAGATTTTCACACGCGGTAGACGATGAAGATCACCAACCCGACCCTGCCCATGCACAAAACCTTTATGGGACAGTATTCTGACAACTATCAGGAGACACTAATATGAGAAACAAAATATTCTTACGACCGAAAACAACGCTAATAATATTAGCCGCGTTATGTATCACCACCTTGGGTATATTCTTACTGACTTTAATGCATGGCCATCTCATGATTTCCAACAGCGAAGTTCAAATAGATAACCCAAACGAATTTACATCTGATTTGATGATGTTGCGCACTGATAACATTGGAGATCTGCAAGAAATTTCCCAAATTGCCATAAAGGAAGATTATGGGGTTATAGTTGGGTTATCAGAGAGTTCTGATGACAAAACATTATTAATCTTATTTTCAGACGGCAAGCTCATTAAGTGGGACAATGTACTAAATAAAATAGTAGCCGAATTTAATCTATCAGCAGCCGATCGTAAATATTCAGGGTTTAATGAAGATGGTTCACTTGTTTTCACTTATGGAGGCCTTATAAAGAGTGGTGATGATGCTGGGGACAAAGGAGGGTACCAGCTTTTCGGCACGAAATACGGAAATTTAGTCTCATGCTATGCTTCACCTAAATGCAACGACAACATTGAAGAAGAGTCTGTAAATGATTTCCCAATCGATGGTCTCTTTCTGTTACAAAATGGAAAGTTATTGATTTCTTATCATAATCAGAGTATTAGAATAGTACCCGTTGTAAAAGAATATGGATTTCCTAGTGGATACAGCGCCCCTGACCTTGAATCGATTAGCCGCATAGCAATTGCTCCCTCTAAAAAATACATTGCCATCGCTCGATCCGACGGCAGCATAAGCATCCAAGATTTCAGCATGTTCGCAAATATTGATATAAATACAGGGAGTGAAATTTCAACGCAATCTCCAGGAGACAAAAACATTATTGAAACACGTCTAGCGATACCCAGTAAATTCGACTCTTTACGTGATCTGGCTTTTGATCCAAGTAATATTTGGTTAGCCGCTTTAACAGATAAGGAATTAGTAACATGGAGTTTACAGAAACTCATATTTTCTCGTTATATTGTTAGACCTATAAAGAATGGAAATATGATTTCTTTTGACAGAACTGGAAATATTCTTGCCCTTGCTACCCAAGATGGTATTAGCATTTTTAGTATGAAAAGGGGTGAACTGGTTTCAACGTTAGACGTTGGCAATGTGGTATTTTTATATTTCGCCCCAGATAACCGCTTGTTAGTCTGGGGTGACTCAGAAGGCAATGTTCATTTTTGGGGGGTACCCAGGTAATAAAGCCTCGGATTTATCCGAGACTGCTTAATCTAATAACAACTTCACAAACTAACATCAACTCTGGAAAGATGAAGGGCAGTACATGTTCGTTGTAATCCACTTTGTTGCCAGGTACCTTCACGCGCGCCAGGTGATGAGATTGACCACCAACCCCTGCCCACGCGCAACACCTTTACGGGACAGTATTCCTATGTTAGCGACGAAGCCACGGATTTGGGTTAATATTTTATTGCGCGGCATCCCGATTGTGACCGTGTGCGGTACATGGATGGGACAGGCGGTACAACATAGAAGCGGCCCGCGCATCGCGCGGGCCGCTTCTATCCTCTTTCTGCTAGAACAATCCCACTACCTTCCCCGTCTTCAGATCCAGGTCCACATCATAGAACACGGGCCGCGTCGGCAGGCCAGGCATGGTGCGCATGTCGCCCAGGATCGGGTACAGGAAGCCCGCTCCCACACTGGCGCGAATCTCGCGCACACTCACGCGGAATCCCGTTGGCGCACCCTTGAGCGCGGCATCCGTCGAGAAGG
The DNA here is from genome assembly GCA_016191845.1 of Chloroflexota bacterium. Taxonomy (GTDB): domain Bacteria; phylum Chloroflexota; class Anaerolineae; order Anaerolineales; family Villigracilaceae; genus JACPVF01. The sequence goes on along the minus strand of JACPVF010000003.1, from coordinate 160,534 downwards.
ACAGGTGCGTCTTGGCCATGCAGATCGGCAGGTTGTCGAAGCCCAGACGGTTATAGCGCTGGATCTGCGCCTCGGCCTCGGGGCTGTAGTCCACGCCATCGGCGCGGTAGATCTCGCGGGCGATGGTCTCGATCTTCTCCTTGATGGACATCTCCACCGGGTATAGTTGCTTGAAACTGCTGGGCTTCTCCGCCGCGCGGATGACCGCCTCGGCCAGTTGGATCGCGCCCTTGCCGCCGTCGGCCCAGTGTGTCGAAACGACTGCGTCCATCGCGCCTGCCGCCAGCGCCGCCTGGCGCACGATCTCCACCTCGGCGGGGGTGTCCGCGGCGAACGAGTTGACCGCCACCACCACGTTCACGCCATACTTGAGCGCGTTCTGGATGTGTTGCTCCATGTTGGGCAGGCCCTTGCGCAGCAGGTCGAGATTTTCCTCGGTGTACTCGGCGGCCAGCGGTTTGCCCGCCACCACCTTCGGCCCGCCGCCGTGCATCTTCAACGCACGGACGGTGGCCACCAGGACCACCACCTGCGGGATCAGCCCGCTGTAGCGGCACTTGATGCCGAAGAACTTCTCCATGCCGATGTCCGCGCCGAAGCCTGACTCCGTCACGACGTAGCCGTTCTTGCCGACCAGCTTGAGCGCGATCTTGTCTGCAATGATCGAGGACTGTCCGTGCGCGATGTTGGCGAACGGTCCCGCATGGACCAGGGCGGGCGTACCCTCCAGGGTCTGCATCAGGTTGGGCTTGATGGCGTCCTTCATCAGCACGGTCACCGCGCCTGCCGCACCCAGGTCTTCCACGGTGACAGCCTCGCCGCGTTTATTCGTCGCCACCACCATGCGGCCGAAGCGCTCGCGCATGTCCTCCAGCGAGGTGGTCAACGCCAGCACGGCCATGATCTCCGAGGCGACGGTGATGTCGTAGCCCGAGCGATGCTCGAAGCCCGCTTCGTCCTTGCCCAGACCAACCTCGACCTCGCGCAAGAAGCGGTCGTTGACGTCGATCACGCGCCGCCAGGTGATGGTGCTCTCGTCGATGTCGAGGCGCGCAAAGCGGACGCGCTCTTCGGGCGTCAGGGCGTTGGGATCGGTCTTATCGATGCCGAGTTTCTTCAGACGGCGCAGCATGCTGGGCGAGAAGCGGCGGTTGCCCTTCTTGTCGGCGGGACACAGCGCGTTGAACAATTTCTCGTCATCCTGCTGTTTCTCATGCAGCACGCGCGCGTCCAGCGCAGCAGCCACCAGGTTGTGCGCCGCTGTGATGGCGTGGATGTCGCCCGTCAGATGCAGGTTGAAATCCTCCATCGGGATGACCTGTGAGTAGCCGCCGCCTGCCGCACCGCCCTTGATACCGAAGGTCGGCCCCTGCGAGGGCTGGCGGATGGCCGTGATGACCTTCTTCCCCAGGTGCGCGCCCAGCGCCTGCGAGAGTCCCACCGTGGTGGTGGTCTTGCCCTCGCCCAGCGGGGTGGGGGTGATGGCCGTCACATCGATGTACTTTCCGTCGGGACGGTTCTTGAGGCGCTCGTAGGCCTCCAGTTTGATCTTGGCCTTGTAGGGGCCGAATAATTCCAATTCGTTCGGCTTCAACCCAAGTTCCTCCGCCACCTGGGTGATGGGCTTGAGTTTGCCCGCCTGCGCGATCTCGATGTCCGAGGGGACAGGACGCAGCAGCTTCAACTTCGTCGGCTGGAAGCCCTTCTTGGGCGCAGCCTGTTTCACGACAGCCTTCTTTTTTGCCACGACCTTTTTAGCATCAGGTTTGGTCTTCTTCGCTTTTGTTGCCATTTTTGCTCCTCGCTGAAATGGAAATTCAGATTTATTTTGGACGATTTTTACCCTTAAGGCAATAGCCTTCCATCCCCCGTGACTGGGTTGTTTGTCATGCCGAGATCCTGGTCCCCAGTGCCTCGCCCGTCAGCGCGCGCGCCAGGTTGCCCGGCTCCTCTGCCGAGAAGATGACCGCCTCCAGCCCGGGGATGGCCTGGACGAGCGCAAGCATCTGCCCGACCTTGGACTCCATCCCGCCGGTGACGTCGGCCCCGTGCGACGCACCCACGCTTGCCTTCAAATCTTCGTAGGATTGCGGGTTGATTCCGCTTAACAGGTGTTTCCTGGCTGGGAAGTCGGCCCACACCCCCGCCTCCAGGCCCGCCAGCAGAATCCGCTCGGGGGTGAGTTGACGCGCGAGGTGCTGGAACAGGTCCTCGGTCGAGAGGATGGTGCCGCCGCGCACTTCGTCGAAGACCACGTCGCCGTACACCACGGGCAGGATCCCGTTGGCGAGCGCCATGCGGATCGGCGTCGTGTCCCAGATCGAAACCTTCCCATCGCTGGCAATGACCGTGCCCGAGGGCGGAAAGGCCAGTGCGGAAATGCCCGCGTGGTGCAACGCCTCCATCACGAACTGGTTCAACTGTGCGGCCTGAAAGTGAACCTCGGCAAAGCCCTTCCAGTCTTCTGCCTTGCGCACGCCGTCGCGCGTGCCGTACTCTTTCGCTGCGGTGTGGCCGAAGGAACCCGAGCCATGCCCCAGCACCAGCCGCATCCCGCTGCCGCCCGCACGCACCGAAGCGATCTGCGCGGCCAGGTCGGCCAGTTTGTTGCGGCGCGGGGTATATGGGCGGGTCTTGTCGGTGATCAGCGAGCCGCCGAGTTTGAGCAGGACGAGTTCATTCATGAGTTGGTTTTACCACTTCCCCGCGCAGGCCGCAACCTCCCGTGAGGCAGGGCGTCCGCCTGCCCATGCTATAATTTGCCTCATGGACATCCGCGCTGGCATCATCGCCACGATCCTGATCATTGCCGCGGGCGCCTTTTTCTTCGTGCAGTTGGGTATTCGCACGTACATGGCCTCCCGCAAATTGACCTTTTATCGGCTGCGCTCCCAACGCATTGGTTCGGCCTGGCGTTCCATTGGCATCGGGGTGCTGTTGTTCATTTTAGGGGTCATCCTCACCCGCTATGGCGAGCCTGTGGCCTATACCTTCTTCCCGCCCTCGCCGACCATCACGTTGACGCCCACCATCACCCTCACGCCCACCATCACCCTCACACCTTCCATCACGCCTTCGCCGACCATCACCAACACCCCGTCGGTGACGGATACACTTACGCCCACTACCACGCCCTTCCTGCCGCCCGCCATCGAAGCGCTCTTCTCCAGCGAGGTGACGCCCAATCCCGCGGCCATCTTCAGCCCGCTCCAGTTCACCGAGAACTGCGCCGACCTGGGAAATTATGAGGCCGCCACGGTCTTCGAGAATCCGCTCAAGACGATTTGCGCGGTGTATTCCTACGACCAGATGGTCCCAGGCGCGCAGTGGACGGCGCTGTGGATGCGCGACGGCGATCTGGTCTGCTATGAGACCCTTCCGTGGGATGGCACCACGGGCGGCTACGGCTTCTCCGAATGCACCGATCCCATCGGCGGCTGGCAGCCTGGCACCTACGTGGTGCAGATTTTCGTCGGCCTGGAGTGGAAGGTGGTGGACCAGTTCCTGGTCCAGGGTGACCTGCCAACGCCTTCGCCGACTCTTTCTCCGACCCCCACCAAGGTCCCGACCTTGACGGAGATCCCTGTCTCCACTGCAACCTCTTCTCGTACGCCCAATCCTACTTCGACCCCATAGGTGATTCTCCATGACTGACCAGTTCCCCTCCCAGTATTACTATCCCGATGCGCTTGCACACTGCTACGGCTGCGGCCGTATGAACGAATTTGGCCTTCACATCGAAAGTTACTGGGAAGGCGACGAGGTGGTGGCACGCTTCACGCCCAAGCCATATCACATCGCCATCCCTGGCTACGTCTACGGCGGGCTGCTGGCCTCGCTGATCGACTGCCACGGCACGGGCACGGCTTCGGCGGTGGCCTATCGCGCCGAGAATCGCCCCATGGACAGCCTGCCCGCCCTGCGTTACCTGACCGCCTCGCTGAAGGTGGATTTCCTCAAGCCCACTCCGCTGGGCATCGAACTGGTGATCCGCGCCACGGCCAAGGAGATCAAGGGCCGCAAGGTGGTGGTCGAGGAGCGGCTGATGGCAGGCGACATTGTCACCGTGCGCGGAGAGGTCATCGCTGTGCAGGTGCCAGATCAGCTGGTCGAAGACTTGATAAAGGATCAGGGATAAAAAACGGGCGGGACCCAAGGTCCCGCCCGTTGCTTTTTGTGTACCGTTATACGGTGCGCGTCCGTGCCTGTAAGGCCAACACGCGGGCGATCTGTGCCGCCAGCCGCGCATTGTTCAACAGCAGCGACAGATTCGCCTGCAAGGATCTCCCGTCGGTCAACTCGTTGATGCGCTGGAGCAGGAAGGGGGTCAGGGCCTGACCGTGGACGCCCTTTTGCTTGGCCTCCTCTGAAGCTTTTTCGATGACCGGGTCCATCTCTTTTTTGGGGATGGCCGTCAACTTGGGGATGGGGTTGGTGACAAGCACGGCGCTTTTCAATCCCATGCTCCAGTGCGCTTTGGCGAAAGCGGCGATCTCCTCGGGGGAATCCAATTTCACGCTGACCTTGAGTCCGCTCTCGCGCGAGTAGAAGGCGGGGAACTCCTCGGTCTGGTAGCCGACCACGGGCACGCCCATCGTTTCGAGGTATTCCAACGTGGCGGGCAGGTCGAGGATGGCCTTTGCGCCCGCACAAACCACGATCATGGGCGTGTCGGCCAGGGACTGCAGGTCGGTGGAGATGTCGAACGGGGCTTCGCGATGGACTCCGCCGATCCCGCCCGTGGCAAAGACCTGGATGCCCGCCTGCTGCGCCACGAGCATGGTACCTGCCACAGTCGTGCCGCCGTGCGTCTTCTTGACGATGGCGGTGGCGAAGTCGCGGCGGCTGACCTTGATGGCCTTGGCTTTCGACAGTTCCTCGACCTCGGCCTGGGTCAACCCCACACGGACCTGCCCGTTGAGGATGGCGATGGTGGCGGGAATGGCGCCCTCCTCCTGGACGGCGGACTCCATGTCCCGCGCCAGGTGAAGGTTTTCTGGATGCGGCAGCCCGTGTGTGACGACGGTCGATTCGAGGGCGACAATAGGGAGCGCAAGCTTCAGTGCCCGCGCGATTTCAGAAGATGGGGTGAAGGTTGTCATCTTGCCTTTCTATGAAGTAAATGAAGTGGGGTTATTGTCATTGTTTCCGACAAAATGCGCATCCCAGCCAAGCAACTTTCTGAGATGCTGGATGGCCTTGTACAGTTTTTGGATCAGGTCTCGATCTTCAAGATGATCTTTTTTGACAAGCAATTCGTATGTTTCGGTCATCTGTTCAAGGTAACTGGCAAGCAGGCGCTTGACCGCCTCGGGATGGGGACGGTTCGCCTTCAGATTTTCATAATAGCGCTGGAGCGGCACTTCCTGGATGATCTGGACCGTCCTTTGCTGGCGTGCATCGTTTCTTGCACCTTCGATGGCCCGTTCGTCGTCGCGGGTGGCATTCTCGGCGCTCAACTTCCAGGCTTCGAGATGCTTTTCGTTGATGACGACGTCGGGCGTCTTCCAGGTGCCGATATCGATCCAATCAAGTTCCAGACCACGATCATTGGCCTTGTCGGCGATCTCTTTGTAGAACCGTGTCGTAATATCGGAGCGCGGCGTGAAGGGTGGTTCGTTGGGGACGTTCGGGTTGGGTCCCTCTTCGCCGCGGGGGATCACCCTCCTGCTTTCGGCAATGATCCTGGCTACCTGCCTCTGGGCCGCATTGATCTCGGGGGAGCCCGGGCTGGCCAGGAACTCGGTCAACTTGTTCTCGCTCATGAACTGACGCAAGGCGCCGCGGATGAAGCCCTCCATGGCCTTGTCGACCGGGTAGGCCAAATCACGCCGCGCGGATTCCGGGATGGTGTTGATGGGGCGCGACTGGCTGTACACCATGCCCTCGATCATTTTCCCGTTTCGATAGGGGTTGGGCGCGCCGAGCGTGCGCTCCTTCTCTCCGCGCCAGAGGCTGAAGCGTGCCGAAACGTCCAGCGCACTGACCTTGATGCCGTCCAGGCTGCGGCCGGGAATCTCGTTGTTGCTTTGTTCGCGCAGGTCGATGTGCTGTTCGCGCAGGTCGAGGGCCGTGCGGAAGCGTTCGAACCCATCCAGGGGGATGGGGTCGAATAACGTAGGGCCGATCACACGCGGGCGGCCGTCGGCTTTTTCGAACAGGGCCACCGAGTTGTGATCCAGTTCCACGTAGCCGGGTCCGCCAAAGGCCAGGATGGGTGACTCGCCGCCGTCATCCGCCTCCAGCACTTTGCCATCCCGAATGCGCAGGGTTTCACTGGCACCGCCCAGGGCCACGTCGCGCATGAAGGCGCGGGCGGTCTGCTCGGGCTTTTCGAAGATGTCTGCCAGATAGAGCGAGGCTCGGCGGAACGCGATCTGATAAGGGAAGAGGAGAAGCGGCAGAAAGCGGATGAATTGCCACACGACCCCAAGCCCGATCGCCTTATAGTTGATATCGGAGTCCAAAGCTGAACCGGGGATGAACAGGATGCCGAGAACGTCCACCAGCATCCGCACCCAGAGGCTCGCTGGCTGCGTGGAAAGGACCAGGATCAGCAGGATCAGGAATACCAACCCGATCAGCAAATACCTGCGGCCTTTGGCTCCCCCGATTGACAGGTCGAAGGTGCGGTTGAGCACGCAATTGCGAGCGCGGCGGAAATTGTCTGCGAAGGCCTTGAACTCGTAGGCGAGGACGGCCAGGTTGGGATTGCGCGAGTTCATGTCTGGTCGCTCTCCAGCCATTGCAGGGCGTCTTCGAGTTCGTGGAGTTCGTTGCTGGCGCGGCGATGCATGCGGTCACTGCGGATGAGCATCGTGCGCGAGCGGAGGAGCAACGCCTGGACGGTCTGCTTCAAGGCCTTTTGCTCATCCCTGGCTTTCAGGGTGTGCTCGGCCATGTCATCCGCATATTCCTTCACAGCTCGTTCCTGTCCATCAAGGGCGGCATAGCTGCGGGCGGTTTCAATGCGCTCGCGTTCCTTTTGGGCATTGTCCAGCCAGTTGGCGCTCCACTGGGTGAGGATTTGTTTTTCCACCTCGGGAGAGAAACGCAAGTTATTGACACTCACCGAAAGGATGCGAATCCCACAGTCTTTGAGTAATTTGTATTCGCGGCTTTTTTCGCTTTCTGCTTGTACCTGTCCATTGCGGTCGAACACGTACACGAGTTCGCGAGTCATACGCTGTTTGATCATGTCATTGATCAGGGTCAGGGCTGTTTTCGCATTTTCGCTGGGTGTTCTTGGCCCGGCAGGCGGCTTGCCCTCGTCTTCGCTTCCGTCGAGTTTGTTTTCCTTCTTTCTCTTTTCTTCTTCCTCTTTTTCGCACCGCTCGGCGAAGCGCAACAGCCAATTATTGATTACGTGCAGCATATCGGCCAGACCGCTGACAAGATCCGACTTGCCTGTATCTCTGCGGACAGGTGGAATCCCCTCTGTCTTCGGAGCTTCTCTTACAGAGGTTTCAAATTCGATCACAAGTGCTGAATACTGGTCAGGGTCATTTTCGAACAATTGCTTGAGCCTGAATTTCCCCATGTACTCGCGCCACAGGTCGGCGGCGACGTAGGCAGGCAGTTCATTCCAGGCCATGCGGGATTCGTACATGCTATAGTTGACAGCCTGCCCGATGACAGCCTTGCGGACCGCTTCTTCGCTGAACCCAAAATGCGACCCGGGCTGGTTGCCCTTGACCGGGTCCGCATCGATCTTGAAGGTGACCGAGATGTTCGGCACTACCTCGATGCCGTCGCGGGTCCAGGCGCTGGTCATGACGCGGCGCTTCTGGATCTCCCTGTATTCTTCTTCGCTGGGGGCTTTGTCCGGGGGAGCAAAGGGATCTTCCTTTTCGCGCGGACCGATCCCCTGCGACTGGATGTGCAGGTCCACCACGTTTCGTTGGGAGATCTTCTCGCCCTTCTCCGTAAAGTGGACCCCGGGTCCGATGACCTGTTTGAAGGCAATATCCTCGTGGGTGACCGCTGCGCTGGCAGAGTCCAGCCAGACCACGCCTGCGCCGTCGCGTTGGGCTTCGCCAGAATGCTCGACGATGCGCCCATTCTTGATGGAGATGGCGGGTCCACGGAACCCGAAGACGTATGCCATCAAACGGTCGAAGATTTTCTGGCGCTCCTTGAACGTCCGCACGGGCAGGACGAACTGGGCAAAGAAGGCCACCCACACCAGCAGGGACGCACCGAACAGACAGCCGTCCAGGGCAAGAGCCTTGACCAGAACGAAGAGATTCCCTGATGCGGCGGTCTCCGCCCAGTAATGTGGGACGGACAGGAATCCGTAAATCAACAGCCAGAATACTCCCCAGATTGACAGGAAGAACCACGATTTTCGGTAGATGGGTGTTTCGTCCATAGGCAGGCGAAAATTGTAAAACACAATCCAAGAATCGGTAAGTGCGGATGTCACCCAATGGTGGGACTCCGCTGCGGAATCAAAAACGTCCAACGGGATCTCCGTTGGACGTTTTGGTTGATTGTAAATTACACAGCGGGCGCTTCGGCCGTTTCGGTTTCGTGTTCGAGGGCGATCTCGCCGTCCTCGCTGACGTTGACCAGGATGGCCGCCCCGTCATTGAACTCGCCAGCCAACAGCTTGTCCGATAGCGGATCCTCGACCTTCTGCTGGATCACGCGGCGCAGCGGACGCGCGCCGAACTCAGCGTCAAAGCCCAACTCCGCCAGCAGGGACAAGGCCTCGGGTGTGGCGGTCAACTTGAGGTTATGTTCCACCAGACGCTCGGCCACCTTGTGCAGTTCCAGCGAGACGATCTGCTGGATATCTTCCTTGTTCAGCGAGCGGAAGATGACCGTGGCATCCAGACGGTTGAGGAACTCGGGGCGGAAGGCACGCTTGAGCGAGTCGTTCAGACGCTTGCGCATCTCGTCATACGAGACCTTCTCCTCGGTGGCTTCGTCGCGCTTGAGTTGGAAGCCGAGCGAGGTCTGCTTCTTGATCATGTCCGCGCCGATGTTGGAGGTCATCACAATGATGGCGTTGCGGAAGTCCACCTTGCGGCCCTTCGCATCCGAGAGGTGACCTTCTTCCATGATCTGCAACAGCATGTTGTGGACTTCGGGATGCGCCTTCTCGACCTCGTCGAACACCACGATGGAGTAGGGACGGCGGCGCAGGGCCTCGGTGAGCTGGCCTGCATCCTCATAGCCGACGTATCCTGGAGGGGCGCCGACCAGACGGCTGGCGGTGTGACGCTCCATGAACTCGGACATGTCCAACTGGATGGCGGCTTCTTCGCTGCCAAACATGAATTTGGCCAGGGCCTTGGTCAACTCAGTCTTGCCCACGCCGGTCGGCCCGAGGAACATAAACGAACCGATCGGGCGCTTCGGGTCCTTGAGGCCCGCACGGGCACGGCGTACCGCGCGCGAGATGGCGACGATGGCATCTTCCTGGCCGATGATGGCCTTGTGCAACTCATCTTCCATCTTGAGCAGGCGCTGGGACTCTTCCTCCGCAAGCTGCATCAGCGGGACGCCTGTCCACATCGAGACGACTTCGGCAATGTCCTCGGCCGAAACGACGGGGCTGCTGGCGCGATCCCAGCCCGAGCGCAGGCGTTCGATCTGCTCGCTCAGTTCCAGTTCGCGCTCTTCCCACTCTTTCACATCCTCGGTATTGCCTTCTTCTTGCGCAAGCGAGCGGTTCTGGCGCGCCTGGCGCAGTTGACTGAAGAGGTCCTTGGCCTGTTTGGCGGCAGGGGATTTGTACATGCGCACGCGCGACGAGGACTCATCGATCAGATCAATGGCCTTGTCGGGCAGGAAGCGTTCGGTGACATACCTCGACGAGAGGTGGGCAGCCGCTTCGAGGGCCTCGTCTGAGATCACGAGGTGATGGTGCTCCTCGTAGGCGCCACGCACACCCTTGAGGATCTCGATGGTCTCCTCCTCGGAGGGCTCATCTACAATGACGGGTTGAAAACGGCGCTCGAGGGCTGCATCGGATTCGATGTGTTTGCGATATTCGTCCAGCGTAGTCGCGCCGATGACCTGCAACTCGCCGCGCGACAGGGCGGGCTTGAGGATGTTGGCCGCGTCGACGGAGGATCCCGCCGCGCCCGCGCCCACCAGCATGTGCACCTCGTCGATGAAGAGGATCGCGCCCGACTGCTTCAACTCGTCGATGACGCGCTTGAGGCGCTCCTCGAACTGGCCACGGTACATCGTCCCCGCCACCAGCGAGCCGACGTCCAGTTGCAGGACGCGCTTGTTCATCAGCGGTGCGGGAACATCGCCTTCGGTGATGCGTTGGGCCAGGCCTTCCACAATGGCGGTCTTGCCCACGCCCGGTTCACCGATCAGGGCGGGATTGTTCTTGGTGCGGCGCGCCAGAATTTGGATGACGCGTTCGATTTCCATCTGGCGGCCAATGACCGGGTCGAGCTTTTTCTCCTCGGCCTTGGAGGTCAGGTCGCTGGCGAGTTGATCGACGAGCGGGGTCTTGGGGTTATTGGCCTGGGGGCCACCGCGGTTCTGCTGTTGAGGGCCAGCCGGGGCGGCGGCAGATGGGGAGGAGGTCGACTCGTTCAGCACGCGGCGGGTCTGGCGGCGGATCTGATCGGGCGTCACGCCCAGGCGGCGCAACACTTCCATGGCGGTGCCGTCCACGCGGACGAGGCCCAGCAGGATGTGCTCAGTGCCGATGTAATGATGCCCGAGGCGACGCGCCTCGTCCACGGCGAATTCGAGCACCTGTTGGGTGTCGACCGCCAATTCGATCTTCGACGGGTCGAAGGTGGGATCCGCACTGGTGACGCGCTCGATAATTTCGCGCACGCGGCTGGACGTCATACCCAGTTCGCGCAGGACGCGCCCCGCCACTCCGCCTTCTTCATCCATTAAACCAAGCAGAAGATGTTCGGTTCCAATATTGCTCTGGCGGGCGCGCTCAGCCTCCTGGTGCGCCAGGCTCAGGACTCGCCTTGCCCGCTGGGTAAATCTTTCCATGCTTGCCATAATCAGTTTCTCCTCGACCCATTCGAATAGGACGGGTCTGGGTGGATTTTACCAAAAAGGGGGATGAGTCCGCGTAGGAAAAAGGTTAGAGTTTTCTGAAGCGGGAAAATTATGTACGAGGTTTCACGAAAAAGTGCAAAAACGCCGCACATTAGTTCAATGTGCGGCGTTTTTAAGGGCTGGAAACGTTATTCTAACTTGGTGCTGACCTGTTGGAAGAGGTAATCCAGGAAGGCTACCAGTTCTTTGTCTGAATGACTTTTCAGATATGCACTGTACAGATCAGCAAGTTTCTCGTCGTCAGTATTTATAATAACCCGAAGACCGATCACGAGTACATTTTCTCGCTGCACAAATATCGAGTAAAGGATTTCGGAGTAGGGCCTGGCTTCTTTTAGATTGGCTTCAATCTTCTTGGCCTTATCCTTTAAATCTGTTAGATCCTTTTGTGCAGTCTCAGTGTCCTTGATTGTGGTGGCTGTCTTATCCTTGGTTTGAGAAAGTTGTTGACTGAGATCTTCGTTTTCGGCCTTTAGTTTGTTGTGCTTCTCCTGGATGTCGGCCAATTGGGCTTGGGCCGCCTTCAGTTCGTTGTAATGGGTGTAACCTCTGTATCCAAGGTAGCCGATCCCTCCCAATAAGAGGACAATGAAGAGGATAAGGAGGATTTTGCCTGCCGCTCCCTTTTTCTTTGCGGATGGCGGTGTCACCGGTGATTCTGTACTTGGAGCAGGCTGAACTTCAGGACCAGGTATCTCGTTGGCATTCAAGGAATCAGGCTGAAGGGCTTCTTGGGTATTTGCAGATTCGGTTTCCATGTTCGCTCCTAGTATGAAACTTCTTTGTCCACATTTTCAGAGATGATTCTGAAAAGATAGAAAAGGAAGCTGTCCAGATCTTCCTGCCTTTGCCCGCTCTTTACCTTCTCCCACAGTTCGAGTAGCTTTGCATCCTTTGTCGCCACGATCTTTTGTTCCACGACGTCAAAATCCGCCTGCTCAATGATCAGCGCGTTTGCAACATCGAATAGTTGGAGCGTGAACTTCATGCGGGTATCGACCACGTCCGCGTTCTTTTGTGTTTCCTTGGTTTCCCCTTGGGTTTTGTTAAGGTCGGCTGTGGCTTTTTTGAGTTCATCCTTTGCCGCAGTGAAGTCAAGATTAAGCTGCTTATTCTCGTTCTGCAGGGTTTCGTACTTGCTTTGCCAGTCGGCAATTTGGCTGTTGGTTAAGGTCAGGGATTGATTCAATGTGTAATCCCAATACCCCAGGCCCGTTGCAATGGCTAGAAGGACGAAAATGAACAGACCAACGAGGACCTTGCCAAGCACTCCTGTCCGTTTGGTGGGTACAGGAATGGGCATTTGGGGGGATGGAGTGGCCTCCATACCTTTTGACTGTTCTTCCATTTTGAGCTCCCTTGTCTTGCAGAAATTAGACTCTCTCCACCTTCAAAAAAAACTTCCCGTCTGAATAGTGAAATTATACACGATTATCTGACAAGAGAATGGACTGATAAGTTCTTGTAAGGATAAAAAAGAGGATGGCATTCTGTGAAAAATGCCATCCTCTGCCATGTGTTTGACGCCTTTAGCGGTCATCCCCGTCCCCCTGAATGACCCCGCGTTCCAGGCGATCGTACAGTTTGGCAATATTGGATTCAGCCACTTCGTCGAGCGGAAGTCCTAGTTCCGTGCTGACCTGGGCCAGGTACCACAACACGTCGCCCAGTTCGGCTTTAAGGGCTTCGCGTGTCTCGGGGCTGATCTCGCCGCCTTTATCGCGGAAGACCTTCTTGACCTTGCCTGCCACCTCGCCTGCCTCGTTGACCAGTCCCAGCATGGGATAGATGATGGGATGCCCGATGGCAGGATATTTGGCAGTGACGCGTGATTTCTTTTGATATTCGTTAAAGTCCATAATTTATTCTCTTTTCAATTGTTGGTTGATTTCGATCAGGTTTCCATCAGGGTCGCGGAAATGAGCGGTGCGGATGCCCCAGTCTGGGTGGTCAGTGGGTTCGGTCAGCAGGTTGACGCCCATCTCGCGCACGTACTCGCAGAAGGCATCCACGTTTTCGACGGCAAATGTGAAGCAGGCCGAATCCTGGGATGGAGCACGCACTGGCAGTGTGGTCGTCCCGAGCACGGCGCTCATCTCATTTTTGTCGAAGATCGAGATGTTCACCGCGCCAACCTCGAAATCGGCATAGGTATCATTCTCTGTGCCGAAGCCAGGTTTGAAGCCCATCACATCACGATAGAAGTGGAAACATTCCTTGAAATGGGTCACGAGCAGACGGGTGAAATCATATCTGGGTGTCATGGGGTTGCTCCATCAAGCAAAGGATTGTGCGCAGTTTTTCCAGAAGTTGTCCTTTTCACCAGGGACGAAGGGCGTATACAGTGCCAGTCGGTCGGCGATGCCTGCGTAGCGCGACTTCAGCGCGGCGGCCAGGTGCGCCTCATCGGTCACGAGACAGAATTCGTTCAGCATCTCGTCGTTGATGAGCATCGGCATCTCAGCCCACTCGCCTTTGGCGGCGTGCGCCGACAGTTGCTCGGCGGTCGCGCCCCAGCCGTGCAGGTCCATCACGACGCGGTAGGACGGGGTCGAGGCGTAGAAAGCGATCTGCGCGCGGGCGAAGTTGGCGTCCTCGGGCGTGGTCGCCACAAAAGCAGTCACCGACACGGCCACATCTTTCCTCTTTCTGCTTTCTTTTTGCGCGCCCTCGTCGATGGCAGGCAGAAGAACCTCATTCAAATATCGCGGCGTGTGAAACGGATGCACGTGGAAGCCGTCGCACATCTCGCCCGCCAGCCTGGCCAGCCCCGTGTTGACGCCTGCGATGTAGATGGGGATATTGGGATGTTCGATGGGCCCTGGATTGAAGAACGGCGACATGAGCGTGATCTTGTAATACTCCCCGCGGACGTTGAGCTTGGTCCCGTTTTGCCAGCAATCCCACAACCCGCGAATGACCTGGATCTGCTCCCGCAGCTTGCCCGTGACCGACTCGGGCCACACCTGCCCGAACCTGCGCTCGATGTGTGCCTTGACCTGCGTGCCCAGCCCGAGCATGAAGCGCCCGTCTGATTGCGCGGCCAGGTCCCAGGCGGTGTAGGCCAGGTTGGCAGGGGACCGCGCGAACGAGACCGCAATCGCCGTGCCCATCTTGAGCCGCGAGGTATGCTCCGCGATCAACGGGAACGGCAGGAACGGGTCATGCTGCGTCTCCTGAGTCCACAGTGCGTCGAAGCCAAGGTCCTCGGCGCATTTTGCAATGGCAGGGACATCTTTCAGATGGGTGGGGGGCAGGGCGGCATCGAATTTCATTTCAAATCCTTTTCACCACAAAGGACACAAAGGGCACAAAGTGGAAAGGAGTCTTCCTTCGTGTACTTTGTGCCCTTTGTGTTTAATCGCTTAACAAATACGCCAGAATCCAATTCGTGGTGGCGACCAGCGAATCGGTGTGGGTGCGTTCGTAGTTGTGCGAGGCGTCGATGCCTGGGCCGATCAGCGCCACAGCCACGTCGCCGCCCGCGCGCCAAAAGGCTTCGCCGTCCGAGCCGTAGAACGGATAGATGTCGGTCTTGTACGGGATGTTGTTCATATCGGCGATGGTGCGCAGTTTGTTCGAGAGACCGTGATGATATGGGCCGCCCGAATCCTTGAGGCAGATGGTGACCGAGAACTCGTCCGACTCCTGGCCTGGGCCGACGGCGGCCATGTCCACGGCGACGAGCTCGCTCACCTCGGGCGGAATCCCCGCCGCCGCGCCGTGGCCGACTTCCTCGTAGTTGCTGAAGTGGAAGTACACACTACGGGCGGGCGTTTGACGGGATTCGCTCAAGGCGCGGATGGCGGCCAGGATAGCGGCGACACAGGCCTTATCGTCCAGGTGGCGGGAGCGGATGAAGCCGTTGGTCAGTTCCACGCGCGGGTCGAAGGCCACGAAGTCGCCGACGCGGATCCCCAGATCCTCGGTCTGCTTGGCCGATGTGGTGACCGCATCCAGGCGCACTTCCATGTGTTCTTCGTCGCGCTTCATCTCGACTGATTGCGCACCGAAGACATGTGCCGAGGCGGCGTTGGTCAGCAGCGAGCCGCGGATTTTCTCGCCGTTGGAGGCGAACACCCAACAGCCTTCGGTCTCGACGGCGTTGAGCAGCAGCCCGCCGATGCGCGTGATCTGCAAACGGCCGTTGGGTTTAATGGCCTTGACCATCGCGCCGAGCGTGTCGGCGTGGGCGGTGAGTGCCACGGGCGGCAGGTCGTTGCCTGCATCCCAGTGTGCCACCAGCGCGCCCTTGCGCGTGCGGGTCAGAGTCAACTGTGGGAATTGAGCGAGCTCTTCTTCGATCAACTCGATGGCAGGCTCGGCCATGCCTGTGGGCGAGAGCGTGTTCAACAGGCGGACGAGGAACTCAGTGAGATATTGTGTATCGATCTGGGGCAGGGACATATTATCCTTCAACCTTCCGACCTTCAAAATTGGTGATCTTTTCCCGCCATTCCTGCGGCACGGACATGGTCTGTTTGGCAGCGTAATCATACGTGACCGCGATGACCGTCCCGCTCGAATAGACTTCGCCCGTTTCGCTGTTGACGATGGCCTGTTCCATCACCATCGACTTGTTGCCGATCTTCGAGGTGCGCACGCCGACCTTGATCGGGTCGCCCCAATGGACGGGCGCATGATAGGTGATATGGATGTCGGCCACGATGAAGCCGATCTCCATGAAGGACTGATCCTTGCCGAACATGCCCAGGTTCACCACGTATTGAACGCGGGCCTGCTCGAAGTAGGTCAGATGCTTGGCGTTGTTGAGATGGCCCTGCGGGTCCAGGTCGCCATAGCGGACCTCGGTGGGATGATAGAAGCGGAAGTCGTTGTTCATGCGGCGATTATACCGTCAGCTGTCATTGCAAGCGCGTCAGCGCGAAACAATCCCGATATTCAACGGGAGATTGCTTCGCCGCAAAAGTGCGGCTCGCAATGACATGTCACCGACAAAACTTCGCCAACCCCTCACGATCTGAAATAATGACGCGGCCCTCCGCATCATTACAGATCAGCCCCTGTTCCTTGAACGAGACCATTACCTGATTGACTCGTTTGCGCGAGGCCCCGACCAGATCGGCCATGTCGCCCTGAGTGAAGAGGATGCGGATCTGGATGCCGTTCTCGCGCGGATGGCCATATTTCTCAGCGAAGGCCAGCAGTTGACGGGCCACCCGTCCGTACACATCGAGCGAGGCCAGCGCCTGGATCAACTGGTCCGAGAGGCGTACCCGCGACGAGAGGATCTTCACCAGGTTGCGCGCCACGGGCGGGAAGGTGTCCAGCATTTCCTGGAAGGTTTCCTTGCCCATCCACAGCATCAGCGAATTTTCGAGTGTGGTCACGCTGGCTGAACGGCCGACGCTGTCGATCAGGCTCATCTCGCCCAGCAGGTCGCCGCTGCCCAGCAGGGCCAGGATTACGTCCCGCCCGTCGGCCTGCTCCACATGGATCTTGACCGTCCCATGCAGCACGATGTACACTGCTTCGCCCGGTTGCTCGGCGGTCATCACGTTCGCACCTGCGGGAAATATGCGTCGATGTGCGCGCCGCGAGACCCAGTCCAGTTGTGCCGAGCTGAGGCCTTCGAACAGGCGAATGTCCGAGAGGATGTTGCGGGTGTTGTCGTTCTGGAGGTTGGTCATTCTCAACATATTGTACTTCCCTTTGAAAAAACCTCGGAAGTCTGCCATGATGGCTCTCTGTCAGGAAGACTTCTGTAGACTTCCGAGGTCTACTGCTAAACTTTTGCGTTAGTTGTTTTGACTGGCTTGCCTACCCCGAGCGTGGTTTGCAGCGATGGCACCGTCTTGACCTTGATCTCCATGCTCTCGCGCGCTGCAATTGACTCGGGGAAAAGCATCCGCGCGATGAACTCCATCTCAGATATCTGCTCATCATCGTAGGCAGGCTCATGGTGGAACAGTACCAGCCGATCGGCCTCTGCCGCAGCGGCCAGTTCGCAGGCCATATTGACGGTCGAATGGCCGTAGCCCTGCGTGGACGGGAAGCCCGCCAGCACACCGCGATAATGTTCCTCGCTGTATTGCGCGTCGTGGATCAGCACGTCCGCATCCCGTGCGAACTGCGCCAGCCGACGGTCCACGCCCACATAGCCTTCCGTGTCCGTGGCGTACACCACCGACTTTCCGCGCCACTGGATGCGATAAACGTACACGCCGCCAGGATGCGCATACGAGCGGTGGATGCAGATCACGACCGCCTCATCGCTGAGACCGCGGCCTGACTCCGCCAAACGGACTCCATCCGCATCCCAAACGATGACCTCCGTTTCCCGTACCGAGCGGATGTCTTTCCAGGCGGCCATGTCCCTCAGGCTGACGGGGAACGTGGTGGGCGACTGGTTCGACTCCAGCACGCGTTCCAGCGTTTCGGGCGTGGCGCCCGGGCCGAAGATGTGCAGTCGCGCGTTCGGCAGGAAGGCGGGCAGAAAGAACGGAAATCCCTGTGTGTGGTCATGGTGCAGATGACTGAAGAACAGCGCAACCTCCAGCGGCTGATCGGTGGAGCGGGCCCGTCGTGCCAGGTCCCGCCCGAGCGGGATGATGCCTGTGCCTGCATCGAAGATCAGCACGTGTTCTCCCGCGCGGACCTCCACGCAGGCGGTGTTCCCGCCGAATTTGACGGTAGCCTCCCCAGGGGTCGGGTAACTTCCACGTACGCCCCAAAATTTGACAATCAGTTCATCGGCCATGTCTGCCTCCATTTCCTGGTACGCCTTCATTATCTCGGCCCCGTGGGATTCCCGAAAGGAAACATGGCGCAGTCCGCCTGGGAAATTTGTCACAGCCTGACGCCATTGCGAGGAGGAGTGCAGCGACGGCGAATAATGAGATAGAAAATTTGTGCTATACTTTGCCCATGCCTGTGATCCGCGCCTCCGACATCGGAAACTATCTGTATTGCCGCCGTGCCTGGTGGTATCGCAAACAAGGCGTGCCGTCTGAGAACAAGGCCGAACTGGCGGCAGGGACAGACCTGCACCGCCGCCACGGACGCAAGGTGCTGGCGGCGGGCCTGTTACGTGGCGCAGCCATGTTTCTGCTGTTGATCGCGTTTGTTTTGCTGACCGTTTATCTCGCTTTGCAGTTCATGTCCTAATTCCGAAGCCCAACTCCGCCCCTATGATCTACGCCATTCTTCTTTTATTCTTCCTCGCCCTCATCTTCTTCTGGCAAAGCGGACGCCAGCGGAAAGAGGCGGGCCTGCCGGGCGGACGGGTCATCTACACTGATACGCGCGGATGGGGCAAGTTGGAGCGCCCGCTGTATAACGACCTGCTCGGGTTGACGGGCAAGCCCGATTACCTTGTTCAGGAGAAGGGACAGATCATCCCCGTCGAGGTCAAAAGCGGACGCGCGCCCGAGTCACCGTATGACTCGCACATTTACCAGTTGGCGGCCTATTGTCTGTTGGTGGAAAAGAGTTATGGCAAGCGCCCCCCGTATGGAATCATCCATTACGAAAACCGCGATTTCGCCGTGGATTACACCCCTGAGTTGGAGTCCTCATTGCTCGACCTGCTGGCCGAGATGCGCCGTGACGAGTTGAAGCGCGAAGTCGAGCGTTCGCACGAACAGGCTGCCCGCTGTGCCCGCTGTGGATTCAAGAAGGCCTGTGACCAGTCCCTGGTGTGATATGCGGGGGTTGGAGAGTATAATTGCCCAATATGTCCGCACTCTTCATCCCGCAGCGCCCTGTGGTCACCTCCTACCCGAAAATGCCCGAGGCCGTCCGTGAAGCGGAACTGATCGCCGAGTATTTCAAGGAAAAGGGCATCGAAGCGCCTGCGGGATCGCTTTACGACGAATCTCTGCGCAAGCGCGTCAAGCGCGGCGAGTTCGATATGCTGGTGGCCGTCGGCGGCGACGGGACCATGCTCAGGGCGGGGCATCTGTGCGCCCCCTGCGGTGTGCCCATCTTGGGCGTAAATTTGGGTCGGTTGGGATTCCTCATTCAGGTCGAGCGCAGCGATTGGCGCGCGATGTTTGATCGCCTGTTGGCGGGCGAGGCCTGGATCGAAAATCGCATGATGTTGCGCACCGAGTTGGTCCGCGCGGATGAACCTGCGGGCAACTGGCATGCGCTCAACGAAGTGGTCGTCAGCCGTGGACAATATCTCCGCCCGATCCGTCTCTCGGCCTCGGCGGATGGTCACCTGCTGACCACCTACGTGGCCGATGGCCTAATCGCCTCCACGCCCACGGGGTCCACCGCCTATGCCCTGGCCGCGGGCGGACCCATCCTGCCGCCCGAACTTCGCAACATCCTGATCGTGCCCATCGCCCCGCACCTCTCGGTGGACCGCGCTGTGGTGGTGGCGGAGGGTTCTTCCGTTAGTATCGGTGTTCACGGCGACAACGCTGTCTTGAGCGTGGATGGTCAGGTGCCGATCGGCCTGATCGAAGACGACCGCGTGGACGTCCGCGCTGCCGAGTACACGGCCAAGTTCGTCCGCTTTGGTGATGCGGGATATTTCTACCGCAATCTGACTGCGCATATGAATCAAAATCGTTCCTTTGGATTATCACGATGACCGAGACCTCCGCCACCGTTTGCTACGTTCATCCCAGCCGTGAGACGACCCTGCGCTGCAATCAGTGCGACCGTCCCATTTGCACCTCGTGTGCCATCCGCACGCCCACGGGCTATCGCTGCAAGGAATGTGTCAAGGGCCAGCAGAAGAAGTTCGACACGGCCGAATGGTTCGATTACCTCTTCGGCTTTTCGGTGGCGGGCATCCTCTCGCTGATCACCAGCCTGTTGGCCATGCTGGTCAGCGGATTTGGGTTCTTTCTCTTTTTCCTCATTGCCGCCGCCTCCTCCACAGTGGGGGTGGTCATCGCCGAAGCGGCCCGTTTCGTCACGCGCCGACACCGCTCGCGCAGACTCTACCTGACCGTGGTGGCGGGTATGGTGTTGGGGGCCGCGCCGATGATCATCATCAGCCTGATCATGTTCGATATTTACAGCCTGATCTCGCTGGGCATCTATCTGGTCATTGCCGTTCCCGTGATGTACTACCGCCTGTCTGGATTGCAACTCTTTAAATCGTAACCCATGTTGACCGAACTCCGCATCCATAATTTCGCCATCATCGACAGCCTCGACCTGCGCTTTGGGCCCGGCCTGATCATCCTCACGGGTGAGACGGGCGCGGGTAAATCCATCATTTTGGATGCGGTCGTGATGTTGTTGGGCGGCCGCGCCGACGCGAGCGTGGTCCGCGCCGAGGCGGAGACAGCCTTCGTCGAAGGCGTGTTCCAGCTCAAGGGTCCAGAGCGCGAAACGGTGCACGACATCCTCAACCGCGAGGAACTGCTCGACGATCCCGATTATGTGACGCTCACCCGCGAGGTACGGCGCGAAGGCCGCAGCGTGGCCCGCGTCAACGGGCGGACCGTGGGCGTGGCCCTGCTCAGGGAGCTGGGTGCCGCACTGGTGGACATCCACGGCCAATCGGAGCATCTCTCGCTGCTTGATCCGCGCGCCCATCTCGGCCTGCTCGACCGTTACGCCGAGGTGTCCAAACCCCTGAGTGAATACCGCCAGACCTATCACGCGTTGCTCAACCTGCGGCGCGAGTTGAATGACCTGCGTCAGGCCCAGGCCGACTCCGACCGCCGCATGGAGATGTTAACCTACGCCGCCGAGGAGATCGAGGCCGCGCGTCTGAAAGTCGGCGAGGACGAGGAATTGCGCAAGGAGCGCGACCGCCTTGCCAATGCCGAGTCTTTGGCCGAGTATGCCCAGCAGGCGCTGGCTGTGCTCGAAGACGGATCGCCCGATGCGCCCTCCGCCGGGGACCTGGTGGGGCAGGCTGCACAGGCGCTGGCAGGCCTGGCCCGCATCGACTCGGCTCAGGCCGAGCTCTCGAACCAGGCCAACCTGCTGGAAGACGCCCTCGCGGACCTGGTCCGCAGTTTGCGCGATTATCTCGAAGCCATCGAGTTCAACCCCAAGCGGCTGGACGAGGTCGAAGAACGACTCGACCTGATTCATCGACTGACGCGCAAATATGGCGGCAGCATCCCTGCCGTGGTCGCTTACGGCGCGGATGCCCGCAAGCAGCTCGAAACCCTGACGGGCGCAGCCGACCGCATCGCCAGCCTGTCGGCGGAAGAGTCCAAGCTTCTGGCGCAATTAGCCAGGCAAGGTGCGGTGCTGACGACCAGGCGCAAGTCCGCGGCGGAACTGCTCGGCAAGGGCATCGAAGTGGAACTCGACGAACTAAAGATGGCCTCGGCCCAGTTCGGTGTGGACTTCCAGACCCGACCCGACCCGAATGGGGTTCCACTGCCCGACGGCTCGCGCATCGCCTTCGACCAGAACGGCCTCGACCGCGTGGAGTTCCTGATCGCGCCCAACCCGGGCGAAGGCCTCAAGCCGTTGGTCAAGATTGCCTCGGGCGGCGAGACCTCGCGCCTGATGTTGGCGCTCAAGAACGTCCTGGCCCGCGCCGACCAGGTCCCCAGCTTGATCTTCGATGAGATCGACCAGGGCATTGGCGGACGTGTGGGCACCATCGTCGGCCAGAAGTTGTGGAAGCTGGCTCGCAATCACCAGGTCTTCTGTGTGACACACCTGCCGCAGTTGGCTGCCTTTGGCGAGCAACATTATCAAGTCCAGAAGGTGGTGGACAAGGGTCGCACTCTGACCCGCGTCGAAAAACTGGATGGCGACGCGCGCATGTTGGAACTCTCACAGATGCTCGGCGAGGTGGGGGAGGGCACGTTGCGGTCCGCGCACGAGTTATTACAACTGGCGCGACAGATGTCCAAGGCTGAGAAATAGAATGGAAAACTTCTCCGCACGGGGAAGTTTTTGTTTGGGAAGAATCTCTTATTGTCCATACGTATTTCGTGTGCTATTATGGCAGATATGTTTTGACGGCATCTTCTTTATCATTGCATGAGAGGGTTGAAGGATGTCCAAAAAGATTCTGGTCATTGACGATGATCCCGAAGTGGGAAAATTGGTGGAAGCCATCCTGCGGCCGATGGACCTGACGGTCCTTCAAGCCTATTCTGGGACCGAAGGCCTGCAGCGCTCCTACGACCTTCATCCCGACTTGATCGTCCTGGATGTGATGATGCCAGGCATGGATGGATTCGACGTATGTTCGCGCCTGCGTGAGATGACCTCCGCCCCCATCCTCATGCTGACCGCCAGAAACTCGGATGTGGATATCGTGCGCGGCTTCAACGCAGGTGTGGATGATTTCGTCAAGAAGCCGTTCAAAGGCGGGGAATTGGGGGCCCGTGTCCGTGCCTTGTTGCGGCGGGCCGAAGAAAATTCCAGGGCCCCATCGGCACCCGCCCAGATCTATTCGGACCCGATCCTGAACATCGATTTGGCTTCCCGGTCTGTCAGCCTGCTTGGTAAGTCACTTGATCTTTCGCCGCGCGAGTATGAATTGCTGGCCTGCCTGTTGCGCCAGCAGGGCAATGTCGTGTCTCACCGCGAACTGTTGCGCGAGGTGTGGGGAGATTCGTACATCGACGATATCTCCATGGTATCACTGTACGTGTTCTACCTGCGCAACAAACTGGAAGATGGACGGCACGGCCACCAGTACATCCACACCCAGCGGGGACGTGGGTACCGATTCGAGCCGCGCACAGACTAACTCCTCACGCTACCAAAATTCATTGTTTCAACGCTAAATTCGGACAAGTTACTCCGAAATCTTGACGCTTGTCTGGGGCGCATGATAATATTTATTAAATTTTATATAAAAATTATAAAAACACAGGAGAATGAACCATGCCCCAACCCGCATCCACCCTTGCCATTACCGAAGACCGTTATGCGGCTGTCCGTGAAGCCTTCCATGCCGATCGTTCCCAGATGACGCTGATGCTGGCCCGTCAGATGCAATTGCCCGAAGTGGAGGTGATCCGCGCCTTGCAAGGGGAGCTGGCCTACGAATTGGATTCCTCGCGCTGGGAACGGATCATCCGCGCCTTTGAGGCTTTGGGCAACGTGCACGTCATCGTCTCCAATGGAGCCACCACGCTGGAGGCCTTCGGGCAGTTCGGCAAATTCTCCAAGACCGATGGTTTTTTCAACGTCCAGACCAAATCTTTGGATATGCACATCCGCAGCTGGGAGCTGGCCTCGGTCTTTGCCTTCCGTAAGCCGAGTCACACCGACGGGCGCGAAGCGCTCAGCTTCCAGTTCTTCGACCAGCGGGGCGATTGCGCCTTCAAGGTCTTCCTGACCTTTGGCGGGCATGACCCTGCCCCCGAGGTGCTGGAACGCTACGAGCAATTGATTCGCCAGTTTGCGAAGTGACCCAGAGGCCGCCGAAATTGGCGGCTTTTTTCTCAGTTTCGGCCCAAAAACAGAAGAGGCAGTCTTTGAAATCTATGCAAATCTACATTGACTTGGCCCCTTCCTTTTGGTACATTCGCCCCGTTCTTTTCCGTCATTGCCAAAGGATTTCCATGTTCCTCAAACGTTTGCAGCTCGGTCTCGTCCACGTTGCGGTCGCCATGACCCTGGTTCCGATCAACAGCACGCTCAACCGCGTGATGATCAAGGAGCTCGCGCTCTCTGCCACACTGGTAGCCATCCTGGCATCACTGCCTTATCTGTTCTCGCCCATCCAGGTGGCCATCGGCTCCTACTCCGACCGTCATCCCATCTTCGGGCTGCGCCGCACGCCCTACATCCTCGCGGGGTTGATCCTATGTGTGATCGGGGTTGTGGTCTCCCCGCAGGTGGCCTTTCTGCTCTCGCAGAATTTCTGGCTCGGCATCCTGGCGGGAGTCTTCGCCTTCGGCGCCTGGGGCATGGGCTATAACCTGTCCAGCGTGTCGTACCTCTCGCTGGCATCCGAACTCTCGGGCGAGAACGGACGCGGCAGGACCATTGCCGTGATGTGGTTCATGATGATCGTCAGCATCATTGCAACGGCCATCGGACTCAGCCGCATGGTGGATCCCTACACCCCCGAAGCGTTGATGCGCGCCTTCAGCATGATCGGCATCGCCGCCCTGATCCTGGGCCTGCTCGGCCTGCTTTGGCTGGAACCTCGCTCTCAGGCGGATTCGGCGCAAGCCACCGCAGAAGCCTATACCTTCAAGCAAATGACCGAGGCGGTCACACGCAATCCTGTCGGCAAGACCTTCTTCGTTTACCTCTTCCTGTTGCTGGCCGCCATCCTCGGCCAGGACGTGTTGCTTGAGCCCTTCGGCGCGGAGGCCTTCGGCCTGACGGTCACGCAGACCACGCGTATCACGTCCATCTGGGGCACGTTCGTGCTGGTCGCCATCTTGATCGCGGGCGCGCTCGAAGGTCGTGTCCCCAAGCGGACCGTGGCGCAGGCAGGCAACCTCGGCGCACTGGCGGGATTCCTGGTCATCGTCGCCAGCGGATTTGTGCACAGCACCTCGGTCTTCTACACGGGTGTGACCCTGCTCGGCCTGGGCACGGGCATCGCCACGGTCTCGAATCTCTCGCTCATGTTCGACCTGACCGTCCCTGGCGAGGTCGGTTTGTACATCGGCGCGTGGGGCGTCTCGAACGCGCTCTCCCGCCTGGCGGGATCCATCCTCGGCGGAGTGCTGCGCGATGCGGTGACCCAGATCACAGGTCAGGCCTTGAGCGGGTACCTGGTCGTGTTCGGCATCGAGGCGTTGATGTTGTTCGCTGCCGTGTTGATGCTCTCGCGCATCGACGTCTCCGCCTTCCGCAAGCAGGCGGAGGAACCCGCCTTCGTGGAGAAGGTGGCGCTGGCCGCCGAATGATATGACGAACGAATGGCTTTCCCTGCAGGGCGCGGCGGATATCCTGGGTGTGCATCCCAGCACGGTGCGGCTCTGGTCCGACAAGGGCATTTTGCCCGTGCATCGCACCCAGGGCGGACACCGCCGTTACAAGCGCTCCGAAGTGGAGCTGTGGGCCGAGCACGCACGCCGTCAGCCCGATGTGGGCCCCGAGACGATGGTGCAGTCGGTGGTCCGCAACGTGCGCATGCGCATCGCTGACGGTACGCTCGAGGCCGAGGCCTGGTACCAAAAACTGGACGAGGAGGCGCGCGTCCAGTATCGCCAGAGTGCGCAGATGCTCTTCCAGGGGTTGATGGCCTACCTCGGTTCGGGTGGCGAGAACGCCGCCTCGCAGGCGCACGCCATCGGATATTCCTATGCCGCCCGCGCCCGCCGCTATGAGTTGAGTTACGTGGATGCGGCGCGGGCTTTCCTGTTCTTCCGCAACGTGCTGATCGAATCGGTGGTGAAGGTGTACCGCGAAGCCAACGTCCCCTCGGCCCGCGCCTGGGAGGACATGTTGCATCGCATGCACAGCTTCACCGACCAGATCCTGATCAGCCTGCTGGAAACGTATCAAACGATGGAAGGCAATCACAGCTGATCGTTGAGTCCGTTCGACGGCCCCCAGGCGAACGGACTTTATAGGGGGATGCCAACTGCATGAGAGGAGAGCACCAGACGCGTTCATTCGCGGCCTGGACGGTTGTGTTCTCCGTCCGCGCCGCACATCACACACAGGAGCAGTCTCATGCAAAACCTTACGCACTACATCCCGATCCTCACCACCCTCGTTTCGTTTGCCTTCACCGTGGCCTTGTATCGCCATTGGCAACGCAAGCCTGGCACAGCCTACCTCATGTGGTGGACCCTGGGTGCCTTCTTCTTCGGCATCGGCACGCTGACAGAGGCCATCAACACGCTCTTCGGCTGGAGCGAGTTCAACATGAAGGCCTGGTATATCGCAGGCGCGCTGCTGGGCGCCTTCCCGCTGGCGCAGGGGACGGTCTATCTTCTGCTCAAGAAGAAGGCCGCCGACGCGCTCTCGTGGTTCTTCATCGCTTACATCCTCATCGCCGCCGTGGCGATCTCGCTCTCACCCGTCGACATGGCGCTGGTGGACCCGACCCGTCTGACGGGTAAGGTCATGACCTGGACCTGGGCGCGTTTGTTCTCCATCCTACCGAATACCTACTCGTTGATCTTCCTGGTAGGCGGTGCGGCCTGGTCGGCCATTCAATACGCGCGCAAGGTCGGCTCGGGCGGACGGGTACTCGGCAATTGGCTGATCGCCATTGGCGCACTGTTGCCTGGCATTGGCGGTTCGTTCACCCGCTTCGGCTACGTGGAGGTGCTCTTCGTGACCGAGTTCATCGGCATCTGCCTGATCTGGGCAGGCTACCGTGTCATGACGCAAACCCAGACAAGTTCCATCCACACGGCGCAGCAAGCGGCATAGTCACTTCCCCAACCCTCTCCCAAATTCTGAAAATTTGGGGGAGGGTGCGGGGTATAATCGCGGCATGATCCTTGACCTGCCCCTCATCCTCGAAACCAGACGTAATCACGCCCTCGAACATGCTTCCCTGCATGTGCTGGCGGGCAAATATCCCAGCCGCCACCTGGCGGGACATTCCAACCCGACGGGCTTCTTCCTGTTGGGGAACGTCCCGACCGAGGATGTGGCGGCGGCGGTGACCCAGGCGCTGACCCGTCTGCGGGCGGGGGAGCGCAACCTGGCCATCCATGCGGGCTGCGGCACCAACCTGGCGACGACCGTTCTGCTGGCTGGGACCCTGGCCTGGATCCCGTTAAACGGGCGCAAGTCCACGCTGGGACGGCTGGCGCTGCTGCCGCTGGCCCTGGCCTTCGCCGTGCTCGGCTATTCGCTGAGTCAACCGCTCGGGCCGTGGCTGCAGGCCAACGTCACGACCGAGGCGGAGATGGGCGACCTGCAGGTGGTGGACATCGTCTTCATCCGCAAGGGGATGCATCGGGTCATCACGAAATAACGTGCAGGGGCGCGGCGCCGCCTCGCTCCTACAGAATCACATGCCCAACATCTTCTTCCTCTACGGCAACGACGAATTCGCCATCGCGCGGCGGGTGCGGGAGTTCGAAGCTGAATTCCCCGACCCAACCACCGCGGATATGAACACGGCGCGCCTCGAAGCGCGCAGCGCGAGCGAGAACGACCTGAACAACGCGGTCAACGCCATGCCGTTCCTTGCGCCGAAGCGCCTGGTGATCCTGGCGAATCCTTCGGCGAAATACTCCAAACCCAACGAACGCAAAAAATTCGAAGAGTTCCTCTCGGCCGCGCCCGAGACGGTGGACCTGGTACTGTACGAGTCGGTCGAGCCGAAGGAGGCCGAGCGGCACTGGCTGGTCAAGTGGGCTGCCAAGGGCGGGGCCAGAGTGCAAGGCTTCATGCTGCCACGCCAGAAGGACATGCCAGGCTGGATCGTCAACGAGGCCAGGAATCAGGGCGGGGCGCTCGAACCGTCGGCGGCGGCCAAACTGGCGGAGATGGTCGGCACGGACACGCGCCAGGCGGGCATGGAGATCGCCAAGCTGCTGGCCTACGTCAACTGGGAGCGGCCCGTCAAACTGGCCGACGTGGAGATGGTCAGCATCGTCACTGCCGAGCCCGACATCTTCTCGATGGTGGACGCGCTGGCCGAGGGCAAGGTGGGCGCGGCGCAGAAACTGTTGCACCGCCTGCTCGAAAACGAGGACGCCTTCGCGCTGTGGGGCATGGTCATCCGCCAGTTCCGCCTGCTGATCCAGGCCCGCGAAGTGATTGACGCGCGCGGCATGGTCCCTGACGTGCAGGAGGCGCTGGGCGTGCATCCGTTCGTGGCCGAGAAGGTCTATGGTCAGGCCAAGCGCTTCCCGATGCCCACGCTGGAGGCCATCTACCACCGCCTGCTGGCAATGGACGAGGCTGCAAAAACAAGCCAGGTCTCACTGGACCTGGCGCTGGATATGTTCGTGGGGGAGTTGGGCAAACAGGGATAAAGCGGGGAAATAGGCTCGATAGAGGATGGATAGAGGTTCGACGGAGGATCGATAGAGGTTCGATAGAGGATGATCCCAGGCCAGATGGGCGGATTTTTGGGCAAAACAAGAGATTTTTGCGTGTAGACAAACTAGGATGTTGGAATTACTGCTGATGGGACAGCAGGTATCGTTTCCACTCTCATAAAGTTTTGGAGTTCTGAAGAAGATCCAACGCTGCCTCTCGCGGCAGGATCGGCCCCACGCGGATCTGCACATCCGTGCCCGCGAAGATGCCGTATATAAATTCCTGTAACTCCTGGAGTAGTGCTGGTCCTATCGTAACGTTCTGTCCTGAAAGCACGGCCAGCACCTTATGGTCCATCTCTCCGCCCTCGTCTTGCAGCAGCAGCCCGACAGGCTCACACTCCACGATGCTGCCAGCGTCGACCTTGTCGTTCGTGATCAGGTAACAGTCCACACAGGCGCCGTCCTCCGCGTTCGTGCCGACGACAAACCCATAGGGATACGGATACGGTTGGGAGCCAGCCCGCGTCCCCAGATATTCCAAAGTCCTTTCATTGTAGATCCGCCTGTCACATGCGCCTGCCGCCACCTGAATCAGCATCTGGATCATGGAAACCTCCGCAGATTGTACTGTTAATAAAACGCCAGTCCCCTTCGACCCATGTTTTCTATTTTCCAAAAGTATACTCTCATAGACTGGCCTTTTGAGAGTCGACTTTTCCCATCAGGATCATTTTGACTGTGTTCTTTAATT
This sequence comes from Chloroflexota bacterium, assembly GCA_016191845.1. Lineage (GTDB taxonomy): Bacteria > Chloroflexota > Anaerolineae > Anaerolineales > Villigracilaceae > JACPVF01. The sequence goes on along the minus strand of JACPVF010000003.1, from coordinate 131,899 downwards.
CCATAGGAACGGGGATGTTGATGACTCCCTGAAACCAAATCCGTTTTTTCAATACCAGTGACAGCACGTTCGGTTTGTCGTATTCCCAGGAATAGGATGCGATGTTTTCATATCGGATCAGGTTCCACCAGAAAAAGCCTGTCTCAGTAAAAAGCATTCTCCTCAGCCTGCTGATGATAGTAACAAGGATCGACGATAACATAAAAAACCATCGAATTTGTTCTTTGATTGAATTTAGAATGGTTTCCTTTTCCAAAAATACGATAAATAGAAAAAGGATCAAATTAAGTACGCCTAACGATACAGTGAATAGGCTGTCTGGTGAGCGGCCCATATCCAGCAGAATTTCACCCGCTCTCTGTTTTTTAATTGTGAGAGCAAACAGGCTAATCCAAGAACTGATCGTAAGAAAAACAAATAACAGAGTGAGTGAATCTGACCACCAGCTATCTGATCTTAACGAGGACAGGATAGAGAATAAAAGAAAAACCGCCAGGATAATAAAAAGGGATAAGTTGAATTCTCGATTAGCTATTCTCTTGCCTACAACCCGTTCTCTTTGGGAGTAGATTACTATGACACTGAAAAGAAGTACTAGAGGAATAACAAGGCATTCAAACATATATAGTCCTCCTATTTGATTGACTACGTGAATTATAAATCCGTCGCTTGATCCAGATTGAACGTGCTTCCAAACGCCGCCACCCCACAGGCCAGAATGGATTGCGATCGACCCAGGTCAACGCGGAAGGGTCAGGGCTGCGGATACTCTGCCAGGGCGGTGCGCAGTCTTTCCGCCTCAGCGGGGTCCACGGCGAAGAATGACACCGTGTGGCCGATCATGGCTGTATCGGGCAGCGTCCACTCGCCCGCCTTGACCCATTCCGCGGGCAGGCCGCCGAAGGGCGTGTACCAGTTCTCATATACGATGGCAATGTCCGCCCCCTGACTCAAGGTACGGATGGTCTGCGTGGACAGGCTCCCCTCCAGGCGGGCGCGGGCGGCGTCCATGTTGGCCAGTCCCACCAGGTCCACGATGGGGGCGTTGGTGTAGTAGCAGATCGCGCCGATGTCGTTGATGACCACGGGGCCGTTTGGGGAGTAACGTTCCACAAAGGCCGCCATCTGAATCTGCTGCCTGAACGTATCCCGCGAGGCCTGAACCGTCTTGACCTGCGCATCGACCATACGATAGGCAAAGGCAAGCACCCCCAATGCCGCCATCGACAGGAGCGCGATCCGTTTGGGGCGGGATATAGGCGGAAGGTCCGCCCAGGTGGGAGCGAGGGCCAGGATACCCAACGCGACCAGATACGCCTCGTAACGATAGAGCCAGCCCGTGCGCGCCAGCAGCAGCTGACAAATGGCGACCAGCCCGAAGATCAGCGCCCGCAGCGGTTTTTCCTCCCAGGCGGGGCGGACCATCAGTGCCGCGAGCAGGATCAGGGCCAGGATCGTCGGGGCCTGGACCAGGTTCAACAGGATAAAGCCAAGCGCCAACCCCAGGGTCTCGGGGTGCAGGGCAGAGGTATTAGCCTTGACCAGCACCGAATTGGGCAGGAAGTACCAGCCGTTCGCCACGGACCACAGGCCGTATCCCGTCACGGAGAGTCCCGCCGCCGCGAGGAGGGAAATTGCCATGCCCCAGCGTCTGCGCAGGGCGAACAGCGCCGCCGTGAGGCCGATCAGGAACAGGCTTTCGTAGCGGGCGACGGGGAGGAGGAAGGCCAGCCCCAGCAGCAGCGCGCGGGGGCTGGTTTGTGAGACAAGACTTTCAGCAGCCAGGGCCAGGAACCAGACCGCCAGCAGGACATGCAGAACATGCTCCATGCCCAGGAAGGTCAGGGTGGGGAGCGGAATGGCGAAGATCAAAAAGAGCAACAAGCCCAGGCGCATCCCCCCCGACGGAAAGGATTGGCGTAACTGGACATCCAGGCTGAAGACCAGGGCCAGGCCGAGGAACAGGTTCAGGATCAGCGGTGTGGCCGCATGGACGCCCGTGAGCAGATAGGCCAACGCCAACAGCCCCGTCCACAGCGGGGACGAGGTGCTGGAGGTGAAGCCATATTCCGTGACGCCCCATACCCCGTGTTGAACGAGGTTCTTCGCCATTGCCATATGGATATAGGTGTCGTCCAGGGGATACACCAACTGACCACCCGTCTGCGGAAGGGTTCCAATCACCAGAAGTCCCGTGGCCATCAGATAGACGAGCGCCGCACCCCACACAGGCCAGTTTGAACGTTTTAGGAAAGTCAAAACAACTGCCCCTGTTTGGGCTGGTCGGCCTCGTTCGGATTCCAGCCATACTTCTTCAGGTCGATCTTGTCCTTGACGAACTCGATGCCCTCTTCTTCGAGCAGCGCGCGCTGACGTTCGGCCCCGGGTCGCAGGCTGATCTTGCCCTGCGAGTTGATGACCCGCTGCCAGGGCACATCATCGGGACAGGCCGCCATGGCCGCCCCCACCCAGCGCGGACCCTGAACCCGATAGGCCTCGAACTCGATGCCCATCGGCGGCGGGAGCATCAGCGCGATCTGGCCATAGGTGGCCACCCGTCCAGCGGGGATCTGGCGCGCGAGCGCCCAGACCTGTTGGTTGAAGGCTTGCGGGTTGGGGGGAGAGGTGAAGGGCATGACATCCTCCGTTTGAGTTGGGGCACAGCGGGATGATCCAGGGCGATCATCCTTTCAGGTTTCGCTGTGCCCGTACAATTAATTATTCGATAAACGTTCCGCCGTGGACCTGCTTGTCCTGTAACCTGCGATTGGCGTCGAAGGTCAGCTCGACCTCGATCTGCTGGAAGCAGCGTCCGCTGCCCATGACCACCTTGCGGACGTAAAATCCGCTGCCATCCTCGCTGAGGCTGAGGTCATTGGCCAGGTTGACACGGCCTTCGATGCTCTCGCCACAGCGCGGGCAGCGGACCGTGAAGGCGTAGAAATAGCCTTGCGAAGCGGCGGGTTTGCTTGCGGGGAAGAGCTTTTTGAGGAAGTCCATGGTGCCTCCATGTTATTGCGAGGAGGCCGAATGCCTCCTCGCAATAACATCAACTTTTTAGGATCTCTTCGATCTGGTTCAATTCCTCGTCGCTGAACTGGAGATTGTCCAGCGCGGCCAGGTTGTCATCCAGTTGCTGGACGCTGCTGGCGCCAATCAGCGCGGAGGTGACGGCGGGTTTGCGCAGCACCCAGGCGATGGCCATCTGCGCCAGCGATTGTCCACGCACCCTGGCGATCTCGTTCAGTTTCAGCGCCTTGGGCAGGTTCGAGTTGACCTGGTCGGGCGTCAGCCAGACGCGCTCGGTCTTGGTGGCGCGCGCTCCAGCGGGGATGCCGTTCAGGTAACGGTCGGTCAACTGGCCCTGGGCGAGCGGCGAGAAGACGATGCAGCCGATGCCTTCCTCGGTCAGCACATCCAGCAGGCCGTTCTCGATCCAGCGGTCGAACATGTTGTACGAGGGCTGGTGGATCAGGCAGGGGGTGCCCAGTTTCTCGAGGATGCGGGCGGCCTCCTCGGTCTTTTCGGGGCTGTAGCTGGAGATGCCCACGTACAGGGCCTTGCCCTGGCGGACGGCGCTGTCGAGCGCGCCCATGGTCTCTTCGAGCGGGGTCTCGGGGTCGAAGCGGTGGCTGTAGAAGATGTCCACGTAGTCGAGGCCCATGCGCTTGAGAGACTGGTCGAGGCTGGCCAGCAGGTATTTGCGCGAACCCCATTCGCCGTACGGGCCAGGCCACATGTCGTAGCCTGCCTTGGTGGAGATGATCAGCTCGTCGCGATACGGACGGAAATCCTGCTTGTAGAGCACGCCGAAGGTTTCCTCAGCGCTGCCAGGCGGCGGACCGTAGTTATTGGCCAGGTCGAAGTGTGTGACGCCTCGGTCGAAGGCGCGGCGGGCGATGGCGCGGCCGTTCTCCAGGTTGTCGCGCCCGCCGAAGTTGTACCACCAGCCCAGCGAGATGGCGGGCAACTTCAGTCCGCTGTAGCCAACACGGTTGTAAAGCATGCTATCGTAACGAGTGTCTGATGCGAGATAGGGCATGGTACCTCTTCCTAAGGGTAAATAATTCGAAACCGCTCACAAACCAGCGGCATCTCTTCTGAAAATTCGCGGCCGATCCTGGCCATTGTGCGCGTGAAGAAGCGCTTGTGGGCGTCGCGCCAGTACGCCAGGGACAGATCGCCTTCCCCTTCTGCACGGGCGAAATCGGCATCGACCTCATTGTATCTACGGACGGCAACCTCCACTGTTTCGACGATGCACAGCGGGGCGCCCTTTCCATCCAGGACGATCGTCAGCGTGCCGAGCCCGGGCGGAGTCTGCCCTTCGGCTTCCCACTCCCAGACGGAGCTGCAGGTGGCGGTCTTGGTGCCCTGGGCGATCAGCGCGCCGAGCTCATCCGCCATCTCGGGACCGTCGCCCCAGCCCTCGGCGATGAAGCCCCTGCCACGATAGGGCGAATCCGCAGGCAGGCTGGCGAGGAATTGATCCCAATAGGCATCGACGGCGGCAGAGTTCATTTCGAAAGTTCCCTAGAACTTCCACTGTTTCAACACGTCCATCGCCTTGTAGTGGGTCAGGTCCAATTGCAGCGGGGTGATGGAGACGTAGCCCGCCTTCAATGCGCCGAAGTCGGTGCCTTCCTCGGCCACACCGGTAGGCGACTCGCCGCCGATCCAGTAATACGGTTTGCCGCGCGGGTCGAGGCGGGCATCCAGCGCATCGCGATAGACGCGCAGTCCCTGACGGGTGACCATGTAGCCTTTGAGTTCATCCTTTTTGAGGTAGGGCACATTGACGTTCAACACCACGCCGTCGAGCAGGCCGTCCTTGAGGACCATCTTCGCCACGCGGCGGGCGACGATGGCCGCCGTGGAATAATCCAGCGGACCCTTGTGCCGCTCGGGCGAATCGAGCGAGACCGCAATTCCGCGGATGCCGTCGATGACGGCCTCCATCGCGGCGGTGACAGTGCCCGAGTAGGTCACGTCGTGGCCGATGTTGGCGTTGGGGTTAATGCCCGAGACCACCAGGTCGAACTTCTTTTGCAGCAGGCCCAGCAGGGGCAGGGCCACGCAGTCTGAGGGAGCGCCATCCGAGGCGTAGGCCGTGGAGCCGTCGGCCAGGGTCGTCTCACGCACGCGCAGCGGACGATCCATGGTCTTGACGTGCCCCGAAGCCGACCAGTTGCGGTCGGGCGCAAAGACGGTCACGCTGCCCAGTTTGCGCATCTCGCGCGCCAGAGCCAGCAGTCCAGGCGCTTGCACGCCGTCATCGTTGGTAACAAGAATTTCCATGAGCGATTTCCATTTTCCAATTTTTTGTCTGCCTCTATGATTATAACGCCCTCCCGATATAATGCCTCCATGCATCGCTTTTCACTCGTCCTCTTCCTTTCCCTCTTTCTTCTTTCCTCCTGCATCTCCCCAACCCCAGACCTGGTTCTGCAACCTACGCCCTCTCCCGCTGCTCTTGCCCTGTATGTCTTTCGTTCCACTCCGCCCGCACTTTTGCAACTCTCTGCGGATTTGAAATCCGTCGAACACGAGACGCCCCTGTCCCTGCCGCAGAATTGCTCCCTGAGCGGACTCTTTCCCTCGCCGCAGCGTGACCGCCTGATCGCCGAACTTCAATGCGCCAACGGACCTGCCGCCCTGCTGCTGGATCCCGTGACGGGGACGTTCACCCCGCTGATTCGCGAGGGCGACGTGGACAGCCATTTTCTCTCCTGGGATGCAGATGACCAATCCGCCTATCTGCGCATCGACTCGCTCGGCAACCCGCGCATCGTCCGCGTCGACGTGAACTCGTTACAGGTTGCCAGCTTTCCCATCACCAACTACACCTACGACCTGTCCGTGGCTCCCAGCGGGCTCACCACCTTCACCTTCTCGCGCGGCTTTGGTTTCGGCAGCGAGATCTGGTCCACGCGGGATGGCGGGCATACGGTCGAGCAACTGTTCACGGATTCGAAGAATTATCTCTCCTTTGTGCGCTGGTCGCCGGATGGTCGACGCCTGGCCTTCATCAAGATTCCCGATACGCAGATTCCCTTCACGGTGGGGGAGTTATGGGTGGCGAACGCCGACGGGTCGCTGCCGGTCAAGGTAGCGGATGCGGACGCAGGTCACGGGTATGCGGCAAGCTGGTCACCCGACGGGATGCGGCTGGCCTTCGTCATCCGCTCGAATCCCGACGACCCCGCTGCCGACACCTCGGAAGGCGCACTCCTCAGCAACATTGCCATTGTCGACCTGGAGCATCGCACCGTGACGCAGGTCACACATTTCACACAAGGCCGCGCCGAAACACCGGTCTGGTCGCCCGATGGAAACACTTTGGCATTCGATTTCGTCCTGAATGGTAGAATGGATGTGCAGATCGTAGACCTGGCTTCGGGTGAGGGGTCGCCGCTTTTGACGGGACCCGCCTGCTGTCCGATCTGGCTCCATCGTTGAGGCCGAATGCGACGTGCGATTCCCTTCCTGATCCTGCTTGCCCTGCTGGTTTCCGCCTGCGGCTCTGTGCCCGCGCCTGCCGCCACGGAGGCCCCTGCTGCGACGGAACCCGCCACTGAACTGCCGCTCCTGCCGCAGGAGACGCCCACGCCCGCGCCGCCCACCGAGACCTCGACCCCAATTCCATCGCCGACCTCCACCTCTTCCCCGACCCCCGAACCGACCCTGACCGCGACACCGCTGCCGCCGCTCGAACTGCCCACGCTGGTGCCCAGCCCGCCGCCGCTGGAAGTGTGGGACGGCCTGCCGACTTACCTGGGCGACTCGCAGCCCGGTTATTATTTCCGCGTGAAATACAACCCTGAGCTATGGGCGCTGACCACCGACCAGTTCGGCATGCCTGCGCTGGCGCACCGCAAGATCGAATATTGCATGCTCACGCCCACGGCGGGGCGCGGACTTCCGCCCAACGTGCGCGTCGAACACGACGTGATCTACATCGACGGTCTGACCTACGACGTGGCGATGGCTTACGTCAACGAGGCGCTGGCCTTCATCAACTATCAGGGCAGCAACGGCACCATCTACACGGGTTTCCAACTCGACTTCCAGGGCCTGAGCGACGAGTGCCGCACCGATGCGCTGACGGTGCTCTCCACGCTGCAAGCCGTTCCCATTTCACAGGCCACGCCCCAGCCCTAATGCCGCAGGGAGGACTCTTGACTCGGCTCACTCGTTTCATCGTTGCCATATTGATCATCGGTGGTGCGCTGCTCGGTGTGCGCGCAGCCCTGGCCCAGCCCGCCTCCGCGGCCGTCGAGCCGTTCCTGTATCCACCGTTTCCCGGCAGCGCTTCGCAATCCTCGATCTTCGATCATACTTCCCCGAACTACAGCTTCGATGACAACCGCATCGTGACCTTCAACGGGAACACGGCGTATAAGAATTGTCCCTCGCCGCAGCCTGCGGGCGCACGTCCGCCGGGCGGGATCTGCGACGCAGGCTACAACATCTACTGGTCGTATAGTCTGGGGGATTGGGTGGCCTATAACGGCCACGACGGCATCGACTATGGCATCTCGTACCGCCCTGTCTATGCTGCCGCCGATGCAGACCAGGTGGTTTATGCGGGCTGGTGGGACCCGCAGAATCATAGTTCCAACGTGGGCATTTACGTACGCCTGCATCACTCGAACGGCTACACCACGCTCTACGGTCACATGAGTTCGGTGGCCGTACAGACCTGCTCCACGCCTGGCTGTGTCTACCTCTCACACGGTGAGATGATCGGCATCAGCGGCACGACGGGCAACTCGTCGGGGCCGCACCTGCACTTGCAGGTTCGCAACCCCGCGCTCAAGGTCGTGGATCCCTACGGCTGGTCAGGCTCGGGCGCAGACCCGTGGACCTACAACCAGCCGCAGTCGCTATGGCTCTCCTATCCCTCGATGATCTACTACGGCGCGGAGATCCTGCCTTCAGGCGACCCGTTGGCCATGCCCGCCGCGCCCACGGGCGGCTTCGTCATCGACGATGGCAGTGCGGGTTTCACCGAGAATCCGCCCAATTGCTGGACGCTTGCCAACACGGTCAGCGCCACCAACGGGATGATGCGTTATGTCAAGCCACGGTTAAGTTCGCCGACCTGCACGGGCATCTGGGGCTTCCCATCCAATGCAGCCATGGGCGTGTATGCGGTTTACATCCGCATCCCTGCCATCAAGGCCACCTCACAAGGCGCGGTGTACACGCTGCATCACGCAGGCGAGGACGATCAGGTGGTCATCAACCAGGACGTCTTCCCCAATAATTTCTACGTGACCGACGGCTGGGTCTACGTGGGCAAGTACACCTTCAATGGCAACGGCGCGGAATATGTGCAGTTGACCAACCGCACGCAGGACCAGTCCGACACGGTGGGCAGCCTGGAATTGGGCGCGGATGCCGTGCGGTTCGTGCTGCTCGGCGACTCGACGCCCACCCCGCCGCCGATCCTCACCTCCACCCCCACGCGGACCCCTACCAACACCTTTACTGCGACGGTCACACGCACGCCGACCTTCACGCGTACCCCGACGAAGACTCCGACCAATACGTTCACCTCCACGCCGAGCAAGACGCCCACCGCGTCCCGCACGGCCACGTCCACGCGCACCCCGACAAACACATACACGCCAACCAACACGCGTACCTTCACGCCTACTCGTACACCAACCTTCACCCCGACGAATACTTTCACGCCGACGGCCAGCAAGACACCGACCGCTTCGCGAACTCCCACGAACACACGTACCTTCACGCCGACGGCCACGTTTACGCCCACGCCGAGCAAGACGCCGACCGCCTCTCGTACTCCAACCGCCACCCGGACCCCGACGGCCACGCGTACCCCGCGTCCCACGGTTACGCCGTTGTACACCGAGGTCAAGGTTTACTTTGTAGACGCGGCGCGTTACAACGCGAACAATCCACCGTATGAAGTCTTCGGCAAACGCTGGGCGCCGTCCAACGCATTGTATGCCACCGTGCTGACCGAGTACTTCAAGGGTCCAGGCCTGACCGAGAAGAACGACTACGGCTGGATTGCCCTGTATAATGGGTACACAGGCTACTCCAAGGTCGAAGTCTCCAATGGCATCGCGCGCGTCTTCTTGAAAGGTACCTGCGACCCCAGCGGCGCAGCCTACACCATTGCAGACCTGCTGCGCGCCAGCCTCAAGCAATTTAGTACGGTCCAGTATGTGAAGATCTATGAGAACAATGTCACCCAGGACCCCGACGGCTTGAGCGATTCCATCCCTGCATGTTTACAGCCTTAGAAAGGAAAAATATGTCCACTGCCCCCAAAGCCCAAATCCTCGAATTAGCCGACCTGGCACAATACCAGGAAGGTTCGGTTGTCAGCCGCCAGATCACCAAGGCGGAGGCTGGCAACGTCACGCTGTTCGCCTTCGATGTGGGACAGGAACTCTCCGAGCACACCGCCCCGTTCGATGCCCTAGTCCACATCCTGGACGGTGAGGCGGAGGTCCGCATTTCGGGCCAGCCGTTCCAGGTCCATGCGGGACAGGCCATCATCCTGCCCGCCAACGAGCCGCATGCGCTCAAAGCCACGGCGCGCTTCAAGATGTTGCTGACGATGATCCGCGCGTAGAAAAAACAGCGCCCGAGTGGACCTCCGCTCGGGCGCTGTCGATTCTTTTTAGTAAAACGAGACTCAAGAGTCGGGGCGGATGACGACGCTGTTCTGGTCGAAGAATTTCGTGATGCGGTTGCGGTAGGGGTTCAGGAGTCCCAGGTGGGTCACCATCAGCACGGAAAAGGTCAGCATGGAAAAGAAGAAGACCAGGTCGCCCACCAGGAACCAGCCGCCTTTGGCAGTGCTGGTGAATACATAGCGAACCACGATCAGCCCCAATTGGCCGAGGTTGATGACCAGCAGCGGGACGGCGAACGGCCGCAGGTCGTGTTCCTCCAACACCAGGTGCAGGCCCACCACTACCGCCAGTCCCGCCGCGGTGATCAGCAAGTAGGCTGCATAGTGCGGGAGGTCATAACCTTGTTTAAAGAGGCGCTGCAAAATGGCGATGTACAAGCCGCTGGTTCCCAGCAGGGAGGCCCAGGTATAGATCTTGATGATGGTCGGAAGGATCAGGTTTCCGTAGACGCGGATCGAGATCACAGCCGAGAGCCAGCCGAAGACGTAGGCCAGTCCCAACACCGTGGCCTTCGCCCACAAGGTTTCCATGTTGTTGAACAACCCCTCCCCAAAAATATCCAGGATCAATTTTGCGCCGCCGCCCAGGGCGGCCGTCAGCGCGCCGATGCTGAGGATCAAGGTCAACACGCTCAACAATCCGCGTTGTGAGACCCTGCCTTTCGTGGTTGGACGCGGCGTGGTGGGAGTCGGCGGCAGGGGTTTTTCCATGGGCGTCGGCTGGACAAAGGGATAGACCTTGGGGAGTTTGTTCTTTTTGTTGCTCATCGTGTCCTGCCATTCGGGATGTGATCGACTCTCCTGATATAGACTTACACTACGCGGATTCCGTTCCAGTCGCCGCTCTTCAATTCGGCGAAGAACGTCTCGCGGTCGTCGGTTTCCTGGATCTTTTCGCCCGCTTCCTTCGCTTTTTGCAGGAAACGTTCCGCGTCGGCACGTTCGCCTGCCACCGCGTGAGCGCGGGCGACGGCTTCGTAGGCGAAGGCGAAATCGAAGTCCTGCATCTCGGCCTGGTTGGCGTGCAGGATCTCGGCGCAGCGGTAGGCGTGCTTGAGGGCCTGCCTGCCCTCTCCCAGCACGGCGTAGACACGGGCCAGCAGCCACTCGCCGCGCTGATGGCGCAGCGCCGTCCCCGTGGAACGCCAGTGGGCCAGGGAGGCGTGTGCATAATCCAGCAGGCGTTCCTCTTCGTCCAGGGTACGCTTGGGCTTTTCGAGCAATTCCCAGGTCTGGGAATGATAATCGACGGCAAAATAATGGTGTGCTTGTGAAACGGTGTAGGTTTTTTCTTCCATGCGGATATCTGGCGCCCCAGGCAGGCTGGGTCGTCTCCTTTGAATGAGAGAGTCTGTCCACATTGTAGGGGATTTTAGGGAATGAAGCAATGGGCGGATGAGGACAATCGGCTGTGAATCATAGGGGAAATGTCAGTAAGCGATCTTGTACGAATGAATGTGTCGGGAGTAAGATGATCCACTGTTAAATTCATTTTGTGGGCAAGGAGGTGGCATGTCTGGCAAGGTGCGCATTTATTCCCTTGGGTTGATCGTGCTGTTGTTGGCGGGATTTTTTGTTCTCCGCATGTTTTCCCCAAAAGGACCCATAGCCCGCCATCCCAACCCCGCGAATTTCGATGCGACGTTGACTGCCATCCCGACCTATGACCCACATTCCAGCGACCTTTGGCAAGCGGATCTGCGCTCGACGGATCTGACCCAGTTGGATTTGTCGAATTCGGGAGAAGTCCTGTCGCATGCCTCCTTCGATGATCAGACAAAATGGCCTGAAAAGATGCCGCTTGACTTCGACTGGCAGCGAATTTTGGATGTGGGGAAAAATCCAGGATTGGGACTCCGCGCATTGCATGAACAAGGCGTCACCGGCAGAGGTGTTGGGTTGGCCATCATCGACCAGACATTATTGGTCGATCATCAAGAGTATGTGAGCCAACTCAAGCTGTACGAGGAAACCTGGGAGGTCCCATGGTTTGATGCCATGTCCATTCACGGTGCGGCGGTTGCTTCGATCGCTGTCGGTAAGACGGTTGGCGTTGCACCAGGCGCGGACTTATATTATTTCGCCAATGAAAGTTGTTACGGTAGGCAAACGGATTTTGCCTGTCTGGCGAGGATCGTGCGGCGGATCATGGAAGTGAATCAAGCCTTGCCGCAGGAACATCGGATCAAGGTGATTTCCATGTCCATTGGCTGGATGCCTGGCGATCAGGGTTATGACGAGATCAAATCGGCAGTCGAAGACGCCAAAGCCGATGGCATATTCGTGGTCAATACCGTGCTGGATGACACATATGGGTTTGAGCTTTTCGGGTTGGGCCGTGAGCCGCTGGCTGACCCAGATGATCCCAAATCCTACGCACCCGCCGATTGGTGGGCCGATCAATTCTTCAGCCATGCGGTCCCCGACTCGATGCTGCTCGTCCCCATGGACTCTCGTACCACGGCCAGCCCGACTGGATTTGGGGATTATGCCTTTTATCGCCAGGGCGGCGCAAGCTGGACCGTTCCCTACCTGGCTGGAATGTATGCGCTGGCTGTCCAGATCGACCCTGAAGTTACCCCCGAGAAATTCTGGGCCACGGCTCTCGAAACAGGCCGCACGATCCAGATCGAGCATGATGGAAGGATATATTCTTTTGGAAAGATCCTTGATCCACAGGCGTTGATTGCAGCACTGCAACACTAACGAAACAGCCAAAGTATAATTTCGGCATGGATACCTCTTCCTTTTTCCTGCAGCCTGCCTCCGACTTTTCCCTGGCCGACCTGGCCGATCTGTTGACGCGTAGTTTCAAAGGTTATTTCGTCCCGATCCGCATGGACGTCAGCGCCCTGTTGGGGATGATCCGCCGCGACTCGGTCGACCTGACCTGCAGCCGCGTCCTGCTGGCGAACGGTGAACCCGCCGCCCTGGCGTTGATTGCCCGCCGCGGGTCGGCCAGCCGATTGGCGGCGATGGGTGTGGTCCCCGTTTGGCGCGGCAGGAGTGCTGGGTCCCATGCGGTGGAGCGATTGCTCGAAGAGGCCCGTCAGCGCGGGGAACGGGCCATGTATCTGGAGGTCATCGACAGGAATGAGGCCGCCATCCGCCTGTACGAGAAATATGGTTTCCACAAAATGCGCAGACTGTTTGGGTTTGCGACTTCCGCGCCTGCGGGCCAGTCCGCTGCGTTGACCGAGGTGGAGATTCCCGAGGCGGCCGATCTCGTCACCCATCATGGATATGCCGAACTGCCCTGGCAGTTGGCAGGCGAGACCCTGTCCCTGTTTGCCACGCCCTCGCGCGCCTTCCGCCTTGGCTCGGCCTACGCCGTCACCTCGGCCCTGAGCGGCGGACACGCCTCCCTTTGGTCGGTGCTGACGGAACCGTCCGCGCGTGGGCAGGGACAGGCGCGGCGCCTGTTGCGCGCCCTGTTCGCAGCCTATCCCAACAAGACCTGGCACGCCTCCGCACTCTTCCCCGAAGAGATGGGCGGCTTCTTCGAAAAGGTGGGATTTGTAAAAGAAGACCTGGGACAGTTTCAGATGAAACTGGAGTTGTAAAGAAAACATCCGAAGTCGTGCGACTTCGGATGTTTTTCGTCAGATGGTTTCAAGGCTTTGACCAGCGCTCTTCATCAGCCAGACGTAACCATCTTCCAGTCCAGGCTGTACTGGCTGGGCACCTGTGTATCCGTTGATGCCGGGACCAACGAGGCGGTACTGCGTCCCTTCGGCCAGATGCAGCATGGAGACGACGGTCAGATCGTGGTTGGGCTTCTCCAGCCCCGACATGGTCAGAGTCCATACATGCCCTTCAGCGGCCTTCAATATTTCAGCAGGGCTGCCGCGAAAGAGAATGCGTCCCTTGGCCAGCACAGCCAGGTCGCGACAGGTCTGCCCGATGTCTTCCACGATGTGAGTCGACAGCAGCACGACGCGGTCTGCTGCCAGGTTGACGAGCAGGTTGCGGAAACGGATGCGCTCCTCGGGGTCGAGGCCCGCGGTGGGTTCATCCACGATGAGGATCTTTGGGTCGTTGACCAGGGCCTGGGCGATGCCGACGCGGCGCTTCATCCCGCCCGAGAAGCCTTTGATCTTGCGTTTTGCCACATCGTGCAAGCCAACCATCTCGAGCACTTCGGCCACACGTTTGTTACGTCTGGATGTATCATCCAGCCCTTTGAGGATGGCCATGTAATCGACGAATTGCTCGGCGCTGAGTTCGGTGTACATGCCGAGTTCCTGAGGCAGATACCCGAGCATGGATTTGACCGCGTGCTTGCCTGCTTCGGTGGTGAGGTCATGGCCGTCCACACGGACGGAGCCGCTGCTGGGGTTGATAATGCCCGCCAGGATGCGCATGAAGGTGGTCTTGCCCGCGCCGTTGGGTCCGAGCAAGCCGAACATGCCAGAGTTGATCTGCAGGTCTACGCCGTTGAGCGCGTTGACGGTCTTGTTGCCAGTGCCGTAGGTTTTGGTGAGTCCAGCGATTTGAATCATGGGGATGTCCTTTTAGATATAACGTTCCTGTCGATGCAGCAACAGCCAGGTGAAGAAGAGAAATGCGGCTGACAGGGCGAAGAGAGCCAGTTGATTTCCAATAAGGTCGGGATGTTCCGGGGCAAGGATGCCCATGAAGAGGTAGGCATACTTCCAGTTGTTGACCGCCATACCATCGCGGATGATGATCTCGATGATCCAGACCAGGCCGACCAGGAAGGCGCCGATCATGGTCTGCGCGCCGAGGATGGCACCGAAGGTGCCAAGGGCGATCATGGTGAGGGTTGGAATGATCCACGCGAGGTGCAGGTGGAGCCCATCCCCAAGGGGCGAAAGGTCCACGCCGATAAGGCGGGCGAAGATGATGAAGGCGAGTGCGCTCAGCGCCTGGATCAGGAAGATCAGGGCTGTACGCTCGAAGAGGATTTGCGCAGCGCGGATGGGCGTCGCAAAACGCAGTTCCAATGCGGGGTCGTCGAGGATGGCATAGGCGGCCATGATCCCACCAATGAGCGGAACGGCGACCCCGATATAGGCGCGGGTAATGTTGAAGTTCTGGTCCTCTTTGTGCAGGATCAAGGTCAGGATGACGAAGAAGGCCCAGAATGCCAGCGGGAACCAAAGCTGGTCGAGGCGATAGGTCAGGAAGGTGTATTTCAGGGAAAAACGTTTCATGCTGAATCCTATGCGCGGCGGGACTGCCATTGCAGGTACACGTTGAGGACGATCATCGCGGCGGCGATGCACAGCCCGAGCACGATCAGGTTCAGGGTGGCGTCTGAAGCGGAGTATTGGAGCGGGTCAGCGGCGTTGATGAAGCCGCCGAAAAATCCCTGATAGGCATACATCCCGCTGACGGTGAGCAGGGTCCCGTTGAGGGTGGGGAAGAATTCCGGGCTGATGTAGTTTCCCCAGAACCAATACCCTGTGAACAGAATTTGATAGACACGCAGCGGCATGATGAGCGGACAGGCCAGTGAAAAGGCGGTCACAAATGCAAAAGCGGGCACCATGATGGTCAAGAATGCCAGCGTCATCGTGTAGAAGAAGCCGATGGGCGCATTGCCAAACCCGATGAACAGCCCCGTGATCAGCCAAAGCCAGGCCAGCACGGGTGCAAGCGATGCCGTCAGCACGCCGAAATATTTGCCAAGCGTGTACTCCAAAATGCTGAGCGGAGTGCTCTCCTGCAATTCGCGGATGCCCTGGCGGAAATCGCGCTGCATGCGGTCGGCGGAGAGGATGCCCACGACGACGGGCAGGAAGAGGTTGAAAGTGAAAGCCATCTGCCCTGCATATTGCCAGCTCTGTTTGTCGGTGAGGATGGTGACTTTTTCTTCCGGCACAGGGTACATGACCGTGACGGAATAGAAGATCAGGACCAGCCCATACGCGATCCACAAGCCAGGACGGCGCAGGGACATGTTGAACTCATGGCGCAAGACGCCAAAAAATCGAGACATGGGAACTCCAGTGATTCTTATGTCATTGCGAGGAGGGCGTTCTTCCCGACGAAGCAATCTCATGGCTAAGTGGGAGATTGCTTCGGGCAAAGTGCAAGGGCACCCTCGCAATGACAGAATATTTTTTACATTGCGATCGTTCTGTGCCACTGTACCTGCTCACGCCCAGACGACCAGAGCGCAAACAAGATCAATACGAGGCCGATGGAGAAGAGCAAGGCAGGGTCATGCCAGAACTGGCGGTACGACTCAAGCCACGGGGCGAGAAATACAAACCATTCGCCGACGGAGGTCATTGCGAGAAATTGCATCGACCAGAGCGCGTACGAAATGAACAGGGCGTTGCCTGTGCCGATCCACATGGAGAGCAACAGCGCCAGTGCGGAAAGGAAGGTCATCGGTGCGAGCCAACCGAGGATGAGCTCGCCCAGGGCTTGCGGCGGCAGGATGAGAAGCAGTCCCACCGTGGCGCACAGGGCGAGAAACACGTTGTATGCAGAAACCAGCGTCAAGCGTGCCAGCAGGATCTTCCAGGGGGAGACGGGTGTAGAAAAGGTCAACTCAGTGGCGGGGTCGTGCTCCGAGCCGTAGATCAGGGTCACCGTGCCGGCAGCGAGGATCGGGGCGAAGAAGTACAGCACTTCCACGCGCGCCGCCAGCAGCGCCATGGCCAAAAAGATGACCATCAATGCGGCCGAGCCGACCCATAACTCGTTGTGCATCAGCATCAACTGCATGCGCAGCAACTGGATCATGCCTCTGAAGGCGCGCGCCAATTGTGACGGCGCGTGGATCGTTTCCAGGGCAGAGTCGGCCAGATGGGCGGGAGCAGGCACGGCGGCGGCCTGCATTTCATCCGCAAGCGATTGCCACATCCTCAGATCCGCCTGACAGTCGGCGCAGTCTGCAAGATGCTTTTCGAAGCGGGCGCGCTCATTGGCATCCATTTGATTTGCCGCATACAAGATGACTTCTTCTTCGTGGTTCATCGCCAATCCTCCTCAGTGCGGCTGAGGACGCCGCGCAGATGCTGACGCGCATAGCTCAAACGACTCTTGACCGTGCCCAGCGGACAGTTGCAGACCTTCGCCACTTCGTCCAGCGAAAGCCCCTGATAGAAGACGAGCTCCAGCACGGCGCGATGCTCGACCGATAGACTTTTCAAACCCTGGCGGACCCAACGCTTCGTTTCACCAGCCTCGGCCTGATCCTCGGGCGTGAGCTGGTTCTCGCTGACGGCATCTTCCATCGCGTCGAGCGGCTGATGCATGTGTCTCAGGCTCTTCATTGCCGTGTGGTGGACGATGCCCAATAACCATGCGATGAGGCGTCCCTCACCGCGAAATGCGCGGGCGGTTTGCCAGGCCGTAACAAGCGTGACCTGGACCACATCCTCGGCGGTGGCGGGATCATTGGTGAGGCGCAAGGCATACGCATGGAGCCGCTGACCGTACTGCGCGTACAGATCGCGCACGGCATCGTCGTCGCCCGCTTGCATGCGACGGATGAGATCGAAATCGTCAACGGGTTGCGTCATGGCTGATTGCGTCTCTTGCGATTTCCAGAAAAAGGCAAGGTCGGCTATTTGCATTGTATCTGCTTCTCGATGGTATGTACCACTGGGAAGCAAAAAGGTTCAAAATCAAAAAACACCCTGCACATTGCAGGGTGTTCAGTCTTTCCTGATGGAACGAAGCTACGGGACCACACCCCACAGTGAATCCACCACAAACAGCCTGGACTCGTCCATGAATTCCAGCACGTCGGTCTTGGTGGCATAGTTGAACGATTGGATGCCTTGCTTGCTGGTGTCGATCACGGCAAAGGGCTGGTCAGCGTCCGCTGCCCAGAAGACGAGCAACGGCCTGGACGAGGAGATCGCCATCACGAAGAATCCGCCCGAGGGGTGGACCGCGATGGACGCCACGCGGAACCGTTCTTTGGCAGGCAGGCCCATCATCTCATCGGTCAATTGGATCTCGCGTGTTTTCTTGCC
Organism: Chloroflexota bacterium; assembly: GCA_016191845.1. GTDB lineage: Bacteria > Chloroflexota > Anaerolineae > Anaerolineales > Villigracilaceae > JACPVF01. The sequence goes on along the minus strand of JACPVF010000003.1, from coordinate 114,262 downwards.
TGTGGTCATGTCCCAGAATTGCAGCAAGTTGAAGTCACCCAGTTCGTCGGTCAGGATCACTTGGCCGTTGCCGAGGAATTTCACGTTGACGGCCACGAAACGCTCCACCTTGAGCGTCTGCTGGACCACGGCCCGCTCCACGTCGAAGACGAACACGCTTTTGTTGCGTTCGCCCGCCAGCGCGAGCCATTTGCCATCGGGACTGACGTCGGCTACCATGCTGCTGTTGCCTGGCGCATCATAGCCCTGGATGCGCTCCAATGTTCCGACGTCGTACAAGTCCATGCCGGTGCGCGAGGGGACCAGGGCACGCCCGCCGTCGGGCAGCAAATATACCCGTTTGTCGAGGCAGCAGTACAGGTCCACTTGTTTGATTTCGCGTCCGCTGGAAAGGTCGAAGAGCGAGAGGTTGCCCTGGCCGATGACCAGAAATTTGTTGTCCTTCAGGAAGGCGCCGTCACTCCACGGACGGTTCGCCGTCAGATTCAGGGTCTGTGTGGATTTTCCCGTCCCCGCTACATCGAGGATGGCAACGGAATTGGGCTGGATGTAGGCTGCGCGGCTCAGGTCGCTCGAAAAGATCCACAGCGGGTGGCGCGGACCCGAGGAAGAAATCCGAAAGGTGGCTTGTTGTGACAGCCCGTTAGCCGTCAACCTGGAGATGGGACGCAGGTTCACCACATTATCTTTTGTGATCGGCTGCAGGACAGAGATGGGTGTCTGAATGGGCAGGGGATAGTTGGGCGTGGCCGTCGGGCGTGGTGTGTGGGTGGGCGTCACTGTGGACGGGACGGCGGTTGCTGTGGCCGTCTCAACGGGTGGGGGGAGGGTGGGCTGGGAGGTGGCCGCGGGTGCACAGGCCGAGAGCAGAACAACGACGAACAGGAGCAGCGGGAGAACGTGTTTCATGTGTATCCTCGATGAAGGAATAAAAAAATGACTGCCACCATTTGGTGACAGTCATTCGATTTAGATATGAATGGCGCTGCCTTCCGCGCCGTGCGCCGCTTCCATGATGGCTTCGGAGAGCGTCGGGTGAGCGTGGACGTTGCGGGCGATCTCGTGCGGGGTCAATTCCATCATGTGCGCCAGGGTCAACTCAGGCAGCAGCTCGGTCACTTCGGGGCCGATCATGTGTGCGCCGAGGATCTCGCCGTACTTCTCGTCGATGACCAGCTTGACGAAGCCCGCGTAATCGCCGATGCCGAGCGCCTTGCCGTTCGGTTGGAAGGGGAAGCGCCCGATCTTGACGGTGTACCCGCGTTCCTTGGCCTGCGCCTCGGTCAGGCCAAACGATGCGATCTGCGGCTGGCAGTAGGTGGCACGCGGCATCATCTCGTAATCGAGTGTAACCGTCTCCGCGCCCGCGATGGTCTCAGCCGCCACGATGCCCATCGCCGAGCCGACGTGTGCCAGCATCAGCTTGCCCGTCACGTCGCCGATGGCGTAGATGTTCGGGATGCTGGTCTGCATCTTTTCGTTGATCTCGACGAAGCCGCGCTCACTGATCTTGACCCCGACCTCTTCGAGGCCCAGCCCCTTTGAGTTGGGACGGAAGCCGATCGCGACGAGAGCCTGGTCCGCTTCGAGGGCGGTCGTCTTGCCGTCAGCGCTGACCACGACCTTCACGCCTGTAGCCGTCGCTTCCACTGATTCGACCTTGTGCCCCGTCAGCGCCTTGATGCCGCGCTTCTTGAATTCCTTTTCGAGTTCCTTCGAGACCTCTTCGTCTTCGAGCGGAACCAGGCGCGGCAACATCTCGACGATGGTCACGTCCACACCGTAGGAGTTCCACACGGTGGAGAACTCCACGCCGATGGCGCCCGAGCCGATCACCACCACCGACCTGGGCAGTTTCTCCTGCAGAATGGCTTCCCAGTAGGTGACGACCTTCTCGCCGTCGATCTTCCACGCGGCGGGGGCAGCGGCGGAAGCGCCCGTGGCCACGATGATGTTTTTCGCGGAAAGCTCTGTCGCCTTGCCGTCCTTGTCGGTCACGGTGACCAGATTCGGCTTCGTCAGTTTGGCAGATCCCATGAAGACGGCAATCCCGTTCTTCTTCATCAGGAAGCCCACGCCCTTGGTCAGGCGGTCAGAATTCTGGCGCGAGCGCTTGACAGCCACACTGTAATCCAGCTTGAGGTTTTCCATCGAGAAGCCGAAATCCTTGCCGCGTTCGCGCAGGATGTGCGCCAGTTCAGCGTTGCGCAGCAACGACTTGGACGGGATGCAGCCCACGTTGAGGCACACGCCGCCCAGCCATTGCTTGTCCACGATGGCGACCTTCTGTTTGAGTTGTGCGGCACGGATGGCAGCCACGTATCCCGCAGGCCCGGCACCGATAACAACCACATCGAAATTTTCAGACATTTGACTCTCCAGAGTTGGTTTTGAGTAAGTGCCGCAATTTTACTACTTTTGCCTCGGCATTCTGTGTAGATGAAGAAGCGGCCAATTAGTTGCATAGAAATCGAACCCGACAGGCTGTGGCATAATAGCCAGCCTATGAACCTTTGGATCGCTTTACCCATCATTATTCTTACCTATATCGGGATTGCGCTGGGCGAATTTCCGCGTCTGCGTGTCAACCGCACCACCATCACCCTGATTGGCGTTGGGTTGCTGCTGGCCGCAGGTCAGATCGAATTTCGGCAGATGGGCGGATTCATCGACATGAACACGCTCGTCCTGCTCTTCGGCATGATGATCATCAATGCCAACCTGCAACTGGCGGGATTCTTTCGTCTGGCGGGCGGCTTCATTCTCAAGTGGACAGATTCTCCGCGCGCCCTGTTAGCCCTGGAGATCCTGGTCGTGGGCGTATTGAGTGCACTCTTTCTGAACGACACCATCTGCCTGATGCTGACCCCGCTCATCCTTGACATCACCCTGGCTGCCAGGCGGAATCCCGTCCCTTATTTGATCGGCCTGGCGACAGCCGCCAATATCGGTTCGGTCGCCACGCTGACAGGCAACCCGCAGAACATGATCATTGGCATTGCGTCGGGTATCTCCTATCTGGACTTTATGCTGGCCCTGACCCCTATCGCTCTCCTCGGCCTGGGCGGGATCTGGCTGGTGCTGGTTTGGTTCTATCCCGCCGAGTTTCGCGATGCGAAGTTCACGCACGTGGAGATCCCCGAGACGCGTGTCTATCATCCGCTGTTATATAAGAGCCTGTTCGTCACGGCGGGGCTATTGATCGCCTTTGTGGTCGGTGTGCCCATTGCCGAGGCGGCCTTCGTGGCAGGGACGATATTGTTGCTGACGCGCCGCATCAAGCCCGAGAAGATCATGAACGCTGTGGACACCGACCTGCTGTTCTTTTTTGGCGGCTTGTTCATCGTTACGGGCGCCCTGGAAGCGAGCGGCATCACTCTGCAACTGGTGGCGGGCGTGAAGGAATCCATGAACAATGTCTTCGCCCTGTCTGCCGTGACGGTGGTGTTGAGCAACCTGGTCTCGAACGTGCCTGCCGTGCTGCTCCTCAAGCCATTGGTCCAGTCGCTGCCCAACCCGCAGGCTGGCTGGCTGACGCTGGCGGCTGCGTCCACGCTGGCGGGTAACCTGACCTTACTTGGATCGGTGGCCAACCTGATCGTGGCAGAATCCGCTGCCCGTCGAGGGGTGAGGCTGGAGTTTTGGGAATACACCAAGGCCGGGTTTCTTATCACGATCATCTCGCTGGTGTTGGGCGTGATCTGGTTGCGAATCTTTATTTGGTGAAAAAAAACCTCCTTCCGTAAAAGAAGGAGGTTTACTTTTTATTTCAAATTCTGTTTCAGGAACTTGTAGGTTCTTTCCCAGGCCAGGGCGGAGGCGGAGGCGTCGAATTCGGGCCGATCCTCCTCCACGAACCAGTGGGCGACATTGGGGTAGGTGACCAGGTTCACATCCAGATTGGCTGCCTTCATGCCTTCTTCCATCTGGCGAACATATTCGAGCGGTTCCCATTCATCCACCTCGGCGAAATGACCGAGGATCTTCGCCTGGATCTGGCTGTAATCCGCTTCACCCGCGCCGTAGAACTGGATCAGGGCCTTGACGTCTGGCTCGTTGGCGGCGACAGCCAGTGCCCAGCCCGAGCCCATCGAAAAGCCGACCACACCCAGGGGTACGCCTGTTTGGGCCTTGAGATGCTTCACGGCTGCTTCGACGGTTGCACCCATCAACTCGAAATCGTTCTGTTCCATGAACGCTTTGGCCTCGTCGATGGTCTTCGCGACGCGACCCTGATACAAATCAGGCGCAAACGCAGTAAAGCCCTGCCCGGCCAGCCGGTCGCAGACCTGCTTGAAGAAGGGTTTGAGTCCCCACCAGGCATGCAGCACAAGTACACCGGGTCCGCCGCCATCGGGTGCGGATAAATAAGCAGCGGCGGTTTGATCATTTACCTTGAGTTGGACATCAGATCGCATGGTCATCTCCTTGTGGAAATTGTATCAGAACATAAGTTCTATTTCAATGGGGAAAATAAAAAGGCGACGCAAGTCGCCTTTTGCGGTCATCTCTTACGGGCCGACATCAGGAAGAGGGGAAACTCCTTCTCGGTTCCATCCTGAATCTCTTTCCTGATCACGTACGGCGTCGAAAATGACACGTCACAAAATCCAGCCGCTTCCACTTGCTTTTGCAATTCCGTTTGCTCGAAGCCCAGGTGGATGTCGGTGGTGCCGTCAGTGTGGAAGGTGCCGTCTTCCTTGTCGAGGTCGCAGACCAGCAGGATGCCGTCTGGCTCGAGCACCGCATGGAATTTTTCGAGCAGGATTTGTGTATCATGGACATGATGAAAGGTCAGCAGTGAGTAGGTGATGGCATAGCGCTCGGCAGGCAAGGGATCAGTCGTCAGGTCCAGTTTGACGGGGTGCATGTTGGTCACGCCCGCGGCGGCGATCTTCCCGGCCAGCACATCCAGCATGCCTTGCGAGGTGTCGGCCAGCGTGATCGGGCCGAGGTCCGCTTGCAGGGCGAAACTGAGCAGCCCCGTCCCACAGCCCACCTCCAGCGCGGACATGTCTGCCGTGAGCGGCACGCTCTTGCGGATGGCGTCCGCCACCACGCGGGCGCGTTCCACTTTCATGGGATCCGAGTCCCAATCTTTGGCACGTTCGTCGAAGTTGGTCATACTGATACCTTTTGCATGGTACGATTGTACTATATGCAAGCGTCCCCCTTTTTTTTTGGGGGGGTAGAATACAAAAAATCATTCAGAGGAGGGTCAATGAGCCAAATCCATACTCCCAATTTAACTGAACGTGAGAAACAAATTTTGGCGCTGGCAAGCCAGGGTCTGACCAATAAAGGAATTGCGCAGTCTTTGAATATATCACCAAGGACAGTGGAATTTCACCTCAAAAATATTTTTTCGAAACTGAATGTTTCTTCACGCATTACTATGATATTGCTTGCAAAGCAAATTGGATTGCTTGAAAATTAGATTTTATCTGCTATGCGACCTGTGGAAGTCCACAGTAGGCGGTATATGAATAATGCAATAGACTGAGGGAAGGTTATATACAAGTCTCTATAAGGAGAAAAAATGAAACGAAAAAAATGGGTTCTATTCGGAATTCTGTTAACAGGATTAGCTGCACTTTTTCTGGGGTGGCAGGCCAAAGGTGCATTTGCACAGAATATGACATTTGAGGAAATACTAAATTCTCCACAAATGGAACAGAGTGCGACTGCCCAAATGGATAACGATATCTTTGCTCCAACCGAAGCGGTTTTTTCAGAAGGGTTATCTAATTCATCTACCCAGGGTAATAATCCTGATCTGATTCCCCTCCGCGCGGAGCAAGTAAAACAGAACGAAATGATAATTGAGGATATAAAAGCATTAATCGAGGAAGCTGATAGCAAATATGTCACTGCTGGTTGGCAACATTCCATTTATCATGAATATACGCGCTCTGACTTGGGAATGGGGTCTATCGTCTTGGCAGACGGCACCCCCGCCCCTTCCAATGAATGGATAGATGAAACCTGGTCTCTTTTAGATGAGAAAGGCAATATTCTTCAAGAGATATCTCTTCAGGATTTTGGCCCAATGGTTCCTGTTCAAGTGGGAGTATTCACTGCTGGAGCAGAAGATAATGTAATGCAAGGCCCCCCGGAGAAGCTTTCTACGGCTGGCACATTTCTCCATGACGCAGAATGGGAAAAGAATTTTGCGGTGTTTGAAATGAGGGACGGCTTTTTGGGCGATGATCCAGTGGTAATTTGTACTATTATAACAAAGGGCACAAAAGCCGTAGAAATGGGTAATCGATTAGTGGTTGGCGGCTATACTGAATACTATTTTTCAAAAGAAACAGGATTGCTTTTGCAGATGAATCGCTACGATTTTTTGCAGGATAGTCAAGCCCAGTTGGTCCAGCAGATTACTACGTCTCTTGTGGAGAAGGTAGACGCGCCACCCGCCGAAGTTTTAAAGCATTTGAAATAATCAAGGAGGATTCTATGAAAAAGAAACTAATCTATTCCATTCTTTTATGTGTCGCGTTATTCTTTTCAAGTACTGTGTTGGCATATGCAGACGGCACTTCTTACTATAATACCAATATAGGTTATGGAAATGTTATTGTGGAACAAGGGACGGTAAATGGCCAGCATTCTTGGAGGGCCGCACGTTATGAGTATTCATCATTTCCGAGCCAAGCCATGTCCCAAGTTGGTGCAACTGTTTGGACCACTTATGTTAAGTTTGGTACAAATCCAACTTTGTATAGTTATGATCAATATGAAAGTTATAACAATCCTGGGATGATACAGAGCGGCGTAAAATCTTATAATGGCGATTGGCTTCTCAAATATGATGTAACATGCCCGCCTGGCAAGCCTCTAACTCGGTATAACTATGTAAATCACTATTGGCAATCTTATGGGGGCACTTATCGTAATGCTGAGAAATGGCAGATATCGACTCTGCAATGGCCGACTTTTTATGATGTACCAACAAATCATTGGGCCTATTCCTATATTGAGCCAATGATTCAAATGGGCATTATGGATCCATCTGCCATCAGAAGTCCGGAGTGCCCCACCGACGGTTTCTTTTGCCCTACTAGCAATGTGACTCGCGCTGAGATGGCATTTTTTCTGGAACGTGGAATACGCGGATCAAATTATGCATTTCCGAATGCAAATGGATACATTTTTGATGATGTTCCTCTTAGCTATCAATGGCCTTCAAGTAATATTGTGGGCGCGGTTATCGAAAAACTATATTCGGATGGTATTACAGGTGGTTGTGCGACGAATCCATTGAGGTACTGTCCTGAAGGTAATGTTACACGGGCGCAAATGGCAGTTTTCCTTCTACGGGCAGAACATGGGAGCAATTATCAGCCTCCATCCGTATCAAGTACGATTTTTTCTGATGTACCCGGGAATTATTGGGCGGCACCATGGATTCAACAATTGAGCAATGAAGGTATAACAAGTGGGTGTAGCGCAACAGAATATTGTCCGGATAGGAGTATCACGCGGGCAGAAATGGCAATTTTCTTGCTGAGAGCTTTTACTAACCCATAGCCTATTCTGGACATATCTATCGTGATACCAGAAGACAGTCGGGGTATTTCCCCGACTGTCTTTTCTTACACCCAATTCTCCAGCGTCTCCTTGACCCTGTTCAGGAACCAGTCGGCAGAAGCGCCATCCAGAATGCGGTGATCGAAAACAAAGGATAGATACACCATCGGACGGATGGCGATGGCGTCGTCGATGACCACCACGCGTTTCTGCATCGCGCCGATTCCGAGGATGCCGCATTGCGGCTGGTTGATGACGGGGAAGGCCAGCAGCGATCCGCTCACGCCGTGGTTGGTCAGCGTGAACGTGCCGCCCTTGACCTCGTCGGGTTGCAGCTTTTTGCTGCGGGCGCGAGTTGCCAGGTCGTTAACCGCGCGAGCCATCGCCAGCAGCGACAGGTTGTCCGCGCCCTTGATGACGGGTACGATCAAGCCGTCCTCGCCGAGCGAGGTGGCCATGCCCAGGTTGACGGCCTTGTGGACCAGCAGCCCTTCCTCGGTCCACGAGGAGTTGACAGTGGGATAGGCTTTCAGTCCCGCCACGATGGCCGATAGGAAGTAAGCTGTGAAGGTCAGGTTGACGCCGTCACGCTCGAAGGCGGCCTTGTTCGCGGCGCGATGTTTGACCACGCGGCTCATGTCCGCTTCCATGACGGTCAGCACGTGCGGTGAGGTGCGCTTGCTCATCACCATGTGCTCGGCGATCGACTTGCGGATGACGGTATGTTTGATGAGTTGGTCATCAGGGGTTGGCAGGTTGGCAGGTTGCAGGTTCGAAGATGCTCCCCTGCGATCTGCGGGAGGGGCGGATTCTTTCTTCTTTCCATTTTCCACGAACGCCAGCACATCGTTCTTGGTGATGCGTCCATTCATGCCTGTGCCGCGCACCTGGCTGAGATCCACGCCATGCTCGGCGACGATCTTGGCCACGACAGGGGAGATGAAACCGAGGTCGGACGGCGGACGGTCCCCCAATGGGATGCTTTGAACGGTGGTCGGCGTTTCGATTGGTTGCTTGGTTTCTTTTGACGTTTCTTCTTGGGGCTTCGATGCTGAGACGTCTCCTGCCACTTCTCCTGCCGCGCCGATGACCGCCAGCAACTCCCCAACCTTGGCAGGTTGGCCTTCCTTCATCTCGATGCGCAGGATCACGCCCGAGGTGGGCGCGGGGATTTCGGTATCGACCTTGTCGGTATTGACTTCCAGCAGCGGCTCCAGTTCGTTGACCGATTCGCCGACCTGCTTGAGCCACTTGGTGATGGTGACCTCGTCAACGCCCTCACCGAGGCGCGGGACAAATACATTGGTTGCCATAAATGCTCCTCTTTTCCTCTGCGGTTAATGAATCTCAGGATACAAACCAGGGTCCACTTCGCGCATCATTTCATACACCGCATCGAAGATCGACTCGGCATTGGGCTTGGACCAGTAATCACCATCGCTGCCATAGGCGGGACGATGGGCCGTGCCCGAGAGGGTCCGCGCGGGGGAGTCGAGATGGAAGTACCCACCTTGTTTTTCAATAACCTCTTGCAGCATGTACGCCGATGTGCCACCTGGCACGTCCTCATCCACGAACAGCACGCGATTGGTCTTTTTGAGCGACTCGACGATCCTGCCATGGATGTCGAAAGGCAGCAGCGTCTGCACGTCGATGACCTCGATCTCGATGCCGACCTTGCTCAACTTCTCGGCGGCATCCAAGACAATGCGGCAGCACGCGCCGTACGTGACCACGGTCACATCGCGGCCTTCACACAATACTTCGGGCACGCCCAGCGGCAGGCACATCTCGCCGATGTTATCGGGCAGACGTTCCTTGACACGATAGCCGTTGAGCACCTCGACCATGATGGCGGGTTCGTCAGATTTGAGCAGGGTGTTATAGAAGCCTGCAGCGCGGGTCATGTCACGTGGGACGAGCACATACATGCCGCGTACCAGATGGATGATGCTTGCCATCGGCGAGCCTGAGTGCCAGATGCCCTCCAGCCGATGTCCGCGCGTGCGCACGATGACGGGCGCCTTCTGTCCACCCGCGGTGCGCCAGCGCAGCGTGGCCAGGTCGTCGCTCATGATCTGCAGCGCGTACAGTACATAATCGAGATATTGAATTTCCGCGATCGGGCGCAGTCCGCGCATGGCCATGCCGATGGCCTGCCCGAGGATGGTGGCTTCGCGGATGCCCGTGTCGGTCACGCGCAACGCGCCGTATTTTTCCTGCATACCCTTGAAGCCCTGGTTGACGTCGCCGAGGAAGCCCACGTCCTCGCCGAAGCCGACCACGCGCGGGTCGCTCCCGAGGATGGAGTCGAAGGCGGCGTTGACCACCTCGAAGCCCATCACGGTGGGCGAGTTCTCCGAGTAGACGGGCGGCACTTCCTTGACCTTGAGCGCGGTCCCGCTATACAAGTGTTCGTCATACCGTTCGAGCCCGCTCTCGTGATACCGATTCATCCACTCGACCAGCACCTGCTTGGACGGATGTCCTTCCGCCCGCAGGGATCTCAATGCCTCGTGCGCCGCCGCGTGGATGTCGCGCCGCGTGAACGACGGCAGGCTGACCAATCGGTCGCGGAGTTGGCGCAGGGTCTGTGTCAACGGCTGGGGCAGGCTGGTGGCGATCTCCTCGAACATATCCGCGACCTGGGCGCGCTCTTCCTCCATCGGAGCCAGGTAGGCGTCCCAGGCGGCTTTGCGGAATCTCTCCACAATGGCGAGGTCCTCTTTTTCGACGGCGACCAGTTCGGGGTCCGTGGCGATGCCGTTATCCAAAATCCAGCGGCGCATGCGCGTCACGCAGTCGAATTCCTGCTCCCATTTGAGGCGCTCGGGCGATTTGTAGCGTTCGTGGCTGCCCGAGGTGGAATGGCCCTGCGGCTGGGTCACGTCGATGACGTGCACCAGGGCGGGGATGTGATATTCGCGCGCGATCTCGGCCGCAGAGCGGTAGGTTTCGAGCAAGGCAGGATAATCCCAGGCATGGACGGTGTACAGGTCGTAGCCGCGCTCGGCTTTTTCGGGTGAGGCCTCAGGATCGCGTTCAAAGCCTTTGAGCAGCGCCCCGATATTTTCCTTGACCATCTGAAACTGATTGGGGACCGAGATGCCGTAGCCGTCGTCGTAGATGGTGAGCACAGCGGGGGCCTTGAGCACGCCGATGGCGTTGACCGATTCCCAGAACAGGCCTTCGGCGGTGGAGGCATTGCCGATGGTAGCGAAGGTGACTTCGTCGCCGTTGTTCGAGAAATTCTTGAAGTTGAGCAGTTCGGGGAGGTTGCGGTAGAGGACGGAGGCGTAGGCCAGGCCGACGGCATGCGGCATCTGCGCGGCGGTGGGGGAGACGTCGGCGGCGACGTTGTACATCTGGGTCTGGTCGCGCCAGGAGCCGTCGGGGTTGAGGTTGCGCGAAGCGAAGTGGGCGTTCATCGAGCGGCCGCCCGTGGCGGGATCGTGGGCCAGGTCCGCGTGGGAGTAGAGCTGGGCAAAAAATTCCTGGATGCTCATCACGCCTAAAGTGAACATCCAGGTCTGGTCACGATAATAGCCCGAGCGCCAGTCGCCCTTGCGGAAGGCGCGGGCAATGGCCAGGTTGGCCAGTTCCTTGCCGTCGCCGAAAATGCCGAATTTTGCCTTGCCACTCAGGACTTCACGTCTACCGATCAGGGACGCCTGCCTGCTTTGATAGGCCAGGCGGTAATCGCGGAGGATCTCTTCTTTCGAAAGGGGAAGCTCAATACGAACATTACCCTTCTTTTTGGGCATGTCTCTCTCCTGAATTAGAGTGGTTTAGGGGGATTATAACAAAAGATGAAAGAGGAAAGATGAAAGCAGGGAGAGAAACAGAAGTTTTGCTTATGGAGTGTTGAGAATTTTGCAGCCTTCCACGTAACAGCGGGGATGGGCGCCATAACTATAAATTTTTACTTGCTTGGATATTGGTTCTGCCTGACCAGATGGCCAATCAGTAAATTCTAGGATGAAATTAAGTTCGTTATTTTCCTTGTCCACTTCCAGGTATGGGTATGCATAACGATCTTGGTATTGAAATGGGAGATTTTCGCAGGTAGTCAGATCCAGGTTGCATTTGGCGATTGAATAAGTGTATGGGTCGCAGGAACTGGATGTCTTATCTCAATTACAATTCATGGATACAAAATAAATGTGATTTTCATATTTTGTTCCTGTGTATCCCTGAAAGTCTTGATGAGAAGTCCCGTTATCTATATACAGTAACTCTCCCCTTTGTCGAAATGTTGAAATAACCATCATTGACTTTTTCTCTTCATCATAAACAAATTGCATGTCTCCGTTCCTTTCAGAAAGCCAACCAGTTTCGGGAAGAGCACCCCATGGCCATTTCGTTACCTGAAAACCATAATACTGCGGTTGCAACATATCTTTGTTGAAAGTCAGAATGTAAATGGTTCTGTTCTGATAGGTAATATCTTCAACTGATGGGTACGCATTAAGCATGAACATGAAAAGAAGCAACCAAAACAGGCTGGCAGGCCAGAAAAAAATAGACCCAAGAATGGAATGAGATTGTGTCTTCCACGCAAGAAATGTAAAGAGGGAGAACAAGAAAAAGAGAATGAGGCCAAGGCTGAAATTACCATAAAGATCTTGAGCAGGAGTAAGAATCTGCCAGAATATGAACGCAATAAGGAAAACCATGATCGAGTAGTAGAAGAGCTTTAGTGTTGTATATTTCAGAGCGGCAGTGTCATCCATAATAAACTCCTAGGACATGACCAGTTATTGAGCTATTTTATCGATGCTTTGGATTTTCCTCATCCTCTTCCCACGCGGACGGATTCCCTTCGATGTAACGCCATACCCTATCCATTTCGCGTTCGTTGCGGATGATGTGTTCATAATAATTGCGCTGCCAGAATTTTGTGACCACGCCCGACCCATCCAGTAGATTCATTTCCTTTGTGGATTGATATTTGAAGTATGCCACGACCTGTCCCAATGTAGGCCGTCGTAGGGGCGGAGTCTCCCCGCCCTGTTTCAGAGTCGTGTCTTGTTTTCGGGCCTGATTTTCAGAAATGCCAATTCCCTGTGTTTGCGTGGGCGCCATGGAATTAAAATCTGGTTCATTACTGGGCGCGGGGACCGCGCCCCTACTGTCCGCAAGAATGATGATGCCGTGGATATGATTGGGCATGATGATAAATGCGCTTATTTCCACATTCGGGAAATGCTTGGGAATCTCATTCCACCATTTTTGGACGATTTCTCCATACGAGCTTAACTTCATTTCGCCGTCCACAATTTCCCCTAACAGACATACTCGCTGCCATGCCACGATGGTGACGAAATAGGCATCCGCCTGCGAATAATCATATCCACTCAGACGAATGGATTTTCTGCGATGCTGTCGTGGATTGAATTTGGATTTCATATCACCCCAAATTTGCAGGGGCAGGAAAACCCTGCCCCTGCAACAAGATTTACTTCATCCGCTCCGCCACGATCTCGGCCACATCCTTGACCTGGATCGTGCCGCCGTCCGCTTTGGAGGCGTCGGTCATCATCGTCAGACAGAACGGGCAGCCGACGGCGACCGTTTCGGCCCCAGTCAGTTTCGCCTCGGTGAAGCGAGTCACGTTGACGCGCGCCGCGCCTGGCTCTTCTTCCTTCCACATCTGTGCGCCGCCCGCGCCGCAGCAGAAGGACTTTTCCGCATGGCGCGGCATCTCGATGGTCAGCGCGCCCGCCGATTTCAACGCCTCGCGCGGCGCGTCCACGACCTTATTGTGGCGTCCCAGGTAGCACGGGTCGTGGAAGGTGACCTTCATGTCGTCCTGGGTCACTTCCAACTGGATCTTGCCCGCGCCAACCAGTTCGTTGATGAACTGCGTGTGATGGATGACTTCATAGTTTCCGCCGAAGGCGGGATATTCATTCTTGAGGGTGTGCAGGCAGTGCGGACAAGTCGTGACAATCCGTTTAGGCGCGACCTCGTTCAGGATTTCCACGTTTTGCGTGGCCAGCCCAAAGAAAATGTCCTCGCGGCCCGCGCGGCGCGCCGAGTCACCTGTGCAGGCTTCGTTCTTGCCCAGCACGGCGTAGTTCACGCCTGCTGCATTCAAAATTTTTGCGAAGGCCTGCGCGGTCTTCTGTGCGCGCGCATCCGTGGCGGGAGCGCAGCCCACCCACCACAGGATCTCGGGTTCAGGATTCTGCTCGATGGTCGGGACCGTGAGTCCCTGTGCCCACTTCATGCGGTCGGCCTGGCTCACATTCCATGGGTTCATGTTGCGTTCCATGCCCTTGAAGGCCGTCTCCAACTGCTTGGGGAAGGCGCTCTCCATCATCGACAGGTTGCGGCGGATGTCGAGGATGTCGCGCATGGGCTCGTTGCCCACCGGGCAGATGTCCACGCAAGCGCCGCACGAGGTGCAGGCCCAGACCGCCTCGTCCGATATGAGCGTCTTGAGTTCCACATCCGTCCCGCCGCCGCCATTCAGGTGGTAGCGTTTGTTGATCTCCAATGCGGCGGGCGAGAGCAGCTTGCCTGTGTTGTACGCAGGGCAGACCTCCTGACAGCGGAAGCACATGATGCAGGCGTAGCTGTCCATGATCTGCTCCCAGCCGAGGTCCTTCATCCTGGCCGCGCCAAACTGCTCGATGCTCTGGTCGTCGAGGTTGACGTAGCTCAACTGCCCGATGGATTTCCGCTCGGGCTTGAGCGCAAAGTTGATGGGGGCGAAGAACAGATGGATGTGTTTGCTGTATGGGAAATATGGGAGGAAGGCCACCACCGCGCCAATGGATAACCAGAACGCGAGATGTTCTCCCGCGACGAGTGCGTTCGGATTCATCCCCGACCACCAGCCTGCCACCGTTGAAATGGTCGGCTGCCACGGGTCGGCGTGACCCGCCAATGCCACCCCGAAGGATTCGCCCAGGAAGCGCATCGAGTTGTGGATGAAGATGAAACCCGCCACGATGGCCGAGTCACGCAGGATGCCGAATCGCGCCTTGGGGTGCAGCAGGGTCGTCTCCCGCGTGGACAGGGTTGCGGGTCGCAGGACGAAGCGTCGTATCACCATCGCCAGGATGCCAACGATGATCGCCACGTTGGCAATATCCGCCAGCAGACGATAGGCATTCCCGAACCAGCCGAGGTGTTCAAGCAGCTTGAAACCTGAGTAGGCGTAGATCAGGTCCGCGAGGTTGATCAGCAAAAAGGACAGAAAGCCCCAACCGATCAGTGCGTGCAAAATGCTGGGTCCCAGGCGGAAACGAAAAACGGGTTGGAAGAGCCCGACCTTGACGGTCAGTTCTCCAATCCGTTTGGGGACGAGGGACCAGTTCATCTTCCCCTGGCCGCTGCCGATGTTCCTGATGATGTGTTCCACGCCGCGCCAGGTGTAATACAGGGATGCAGCCACCGCCAGCGCAAAGAGGATCTTTTCAACGAGGGTGAGCATGGAGCCTCCATAGCAGTCCTCTCCCGTAGGGGAGAGGATGGGTTTCGGAATGTGATTTAGTTTAGCACACCTTTAGGGGTTGGTGGCGAAATTCACCAGGCTGTCCCAGATCTCGGAGTTCAATTTTTCGCGCTGGGTCTGGGCAAAGTCCCAGAACAGGGATTGAGCTCGTGTGAAAGGGTAATGCACATTGCGCGAGATGTAGACGGTACGGTGCAGGTCGAGCCCTTGAAGCTCCACCTTCTTTACGCGCCCGAAGGCCAGTCCGCGTGCAGCGACCATCTCCGAAACGAAGGCGATGCCCACTCCGCGTTCCACGGCCATCTCAATGGCCTCGGGATTGCCGAGTTCCATGGCCACGTTGAGCATGTCGGGCGTGATGCCGTAGGCGCGCAACCCCTGCATGACGGTCTCGCAGGTGCCCGAGATCTCCTCGCGCATGATGATCTTCTGGTCGAGCAGATCGTCGGGGATGGCATGACCATGGCGGGCCCAGGGATGGTCGGTGGGCACGATCAGGATGATGCGGTCGTCGAACAGCGGCTGGCAGTCGATGTCGCGGTGCTCGAACAACTTGCTGGAGGCACCCATCGGGATGGTCTGGTTGACCAGACGTTCGAAGATGCCGTCCCGCGACATGATCTTGACACGCGGGTGCACGGCGGGATGCTCCTGCTGGAACATGGAAAGCAGGGCAGGCATGAGATACTTCCCCGCCGAAGTCGAGCAGCCGATCAGCAGGTCGCCGCCCACCTCGTGCGCGTGGATATTCTGCAGGCTGTCTTCCAACAGGCGGGCGGAACGCAGTACCTCGCGCGCCAGCGGCAGGATGGTTTCACCCGCTTCGCTCAATGCAACCGACCGTCCGCGCCGCAGGAAGAGCTCGACGTTGTAGGCCTGTTCCATGGCCTGGATATTCTGACTGACCGCCGACTGGGACATGTTCAGTCGCCGTGCGGCCTGGCTGAAGTTTCTCTCTTCGGCCGCCGCCAAAAATACACGCAAAGTGGATAACTCGACCATGATTTTCTCCTGGTTGATAAGTCCAAATGATAAGGTGACAATATCAGAATAAGTTGTAATCATGGTTTTTACCAGTGAGAATCATCTGAATTTTGTGTAATGGGATTGGGTAAAAGTCCCAAACGAAAACTGCCCGCGAGAATCGCGGACAGTTGAGGTCGAACAGAAGCTTACTGGCTGATGTCGTTCACGTAGTCAATGGCCCCCGTGCATGTACCCGGCAGATAGGACGAGATATTTGCCCAAGTCAGCTCCAACCCTTGTCCGCGCGCGCCCTCGATCGCATCGCCCAGGCAGCCTGGCCCCGCGTTGTAGTTGACCAGGGTGAACTTCCACATGTCTTCGTAAGAGACGCTGGTGCCCGGGGCCTTGCCTGTAAAGTTGCGGACGATGCGCCCGGTCTGTTCACAATTGGCCAGCAGGGTATGGGCAAAGACCGTCACCGAAAAATCGGCTTGACTCAGGTCCAGCCCGAGCGGGCAGTCCTCGCAGGTGGCGTTGACCGACCCGACCAGCGCACCGCGCAGCATGGCCTGCTGGTCGGGAGCGAGATGCGCGTATCCCACGCTGCAAGCATCGCTTGAGAGTACCAGCGGACAGAATTGCGTGAAGAAGGATGGGTTCCAGAACAGGGTGGTATCGGCGCCGTTCTCGGTCAGCTGACCCAGGCCTGTATCGCCATTTGCGCGGAAGACGCCCGGCCAGAACTGGCTCTCTCGCGCGAACAGGTTCTTGAGCAGGCGGGCGGGGACGCCCGTGGTTTGCGCCGTGTTGATGATGAGCGAGTCGAACTGATTCTGCCACTCGGTCACAGCGGGGCGGGCGGTCTCGACGCCGCAGGTGTTGGCCCCACCGCCGGGGATAAGTCCGCCATCGGGGCAGGTACTGGCGTCCACTGCGCCCTGCAGGATCAGGTTGGCGGCCAGGTAGGTGTAGGGGATGTCGCTGGAGAGATCTTCGCTCTCGGTGGGGGTGCTCAACCAATCGGGGGCGCCGCCCACGGGCGGAAAGACCTCCCACGAGTCGGAGCAGGTGGCTACGGGCTGTCCCTGCCATTGTGAGGAGAGCACGTCCACGTACCAGTACAACTGATCGGGGTTACCCGCGTCCGATTGGATCACGCGTATCTGCCCTGTGAAGGTGGGGCTGCTGTCGCCGTAGCTGGAGTAGGCCCAGAACTTGATCTGTACGCCTTTTTCGTTGGTGACCGTGAGCGGGACCGAACAGGTGGCAGCGTCGCAGGCAAAATCCACACCATCCAGCGTGCCCTCAATGCGCGTGATGCTTTCGTTGGGCAGGGGCTCCTGTCCCGTGATGACCAGGTTGGGCAGGGTCTCGCACATGCTGGTTGAGGTACTTGAAACCGAGGAACAATTTTCGAGCGTCAACCAGGCAGCAGCCTCAGGCAACTTGGTGGGAATTTCTTTTACGGCCGCCTGTTCGAAGACGAGGAAAGTGTAATAACCGATGCAGGCTTGTGATTTCCCGGGTTTGATGCAGGGTGGTTGAGAGACCCACTTGTCGTAAATGGTCTTCCCGCAATCGCGGTAGACCTCTTTGGGTGTAGGTGGACCCTCATGGTCGGCGACCACCGCACACACCACCTCGTTGTGGCTCCAATTGGCCATCCACCAGGTATAAGCAGTGTAATCCACAGTGATGACAGTATAACGATCGGGTCCAGGAGGGGGAGGGGCGGCCTGCGACTGGGGCGGCGGCGCGAAGGCAGTTCCCAACAGGGCCAGGATCACAAGCAGGAAGGCGGTCCAGCGCAGGCGCATCTTATGAAACAGAGTCCGCCATCATTATAGCGGACTCTGATAAGAATTGGATTATTTTTTGCTTTCAGTTCTGTCCAGGTCTTCGAGTGTCTGCTGATCCTGGCGCAGATTGCGGTTACGGATGTACAGGCTGGCAACGTAGATGCCCATGGTAAGGAAGCTGATCACGTAGCCGGCGATCATGTAGTTCGAGGTGTCGGGGATGGTTTCGAGGAACATTGGAACTCCTAGTCGCTCAGTTTCAATTTGAGTTGTTCGACCTTTTCCTGCAGTGCGCCCAGGCGGACGCGGTGCCAGATTAGGTCTACGAAGATGACGGTAAAAGCGAAGAGGGCGAAGAAGAAGGCCACCTTCATATCGCTGCTCATGCTGAATCCGCCCTGGGCTGCGGCGCTCTGATTGCCGATGACCACCGGGTGGATGGTGCGGAACAGGCGGATGACCATGAAGGTGATGGGCGCACTGATGCCGCCCAGCAGAGTGTAGAGTGCTCCGAAGCGGGCGCGTTTATCGGGGTCGTCGATGCCCTGGCGCAACATGAAGTAGGCGATGTAGATAAGTTCGGTCACGGCGGCGGTGGTCAGGCGCGGATCCCAGGTCCACCAGGTGTTCCAGGCGGGGCGGGCCCAGATGGAACCGAGCACGATGGTCAGGAAGAAGAACACGGTGCTGACTTCCACGGCGGCCACCTCGAAACGATCCCATTTCAGGTCCTTGGTGACGAGGTAGGTGATGCCTGCGATGGCGGCGATGATGAAGCCGAGCAGACCGATCCACGCGGTGCCGATATGGAAATAGAATACGCGCTGGACCTCGCCCATCACGGCCTCGGTGGGGGCGAAGACAAGCGCCAGGTAGGTGGAGATGCCCAGGACGATGATGGAGACAACATCGAGAATGGTAAGGGCGATGGGTTTGGATTGCATGGAAACTCCTTGAATAAGTGAAGGTCGCAGCCCGGGGAAGAGTTACTCTTCCACCACGGCGTCAAAGAACATGTAGGGGACGGCGATGAAGACCACGTCGTACAGGATCAGGATGTTGATCGGGGTGACGATTTCGGCCCACTCCGCCCCAGACAGGATCCCGCTGCTGGCCTTGACGGCTGCCAGCAGCACGGGGATGGCGATGGGGAAGAGCAGGATGGGCAGCAAAACCTCGCGCATACGAGTCTGCACCGACATGGTGGAGAGCAGTGTGCCGACCCCGATGTAGCCGATGGATCCAAGCAGGATCACGCCGAGAAAGCCCGGCTGGAAGATGCGCATCTCGTCGTAGAGCAGAGCATAGACCGGGAGGACAATGGCCTCCACGACCAACATGAAGACCAGGTTGCTGATGGCCTTGCCGAAGAAGATGGCCGAGCGGTCCACAGGCGCAAGCAATAGACCATCCATGCAGCCGCGGTCCTTTTCGACGGCCATCGAACGGTTCAGGCCGAGCGTCCCGGCAAAGGCGAAGGTGGTCCACAATACGCCTGCCGCCACGGTACGACGCACTTCGATGTCCAGTTCGAGGGCGAAGTTGAAGATGATAATGACCAGCAACGAGAAGACCAGCATGGCCGAAAATAACTCACGCGAGCGAAACTCGGCGGCCAGGTCCTTTTGGACGATGGCCAGGGTCGCGCCGAGCAGGGAGGGATGGGATTTCTTGTCGGTCATGTCAGTCTGCCAGGGCCTGTTTATAGTAGGCCAACAGGTTGGTGTTCTTGAGCTCGGCCTGGGTGGTCGAGGCGGCGATCACGCCGCGCGAGAGGATGTCGAAGCGGGTGGCCAGGTCTTCGGCGCGGGCCAGGTCGTGCGAGGTCATCACCACGGTACGGCCGCGGGCCGCCACAGACTTCAAGACCTCATCCAGCATTTCAGAGGCATCCTGGTCGAGGCCGGTATACGGCTCGTCGAAGAGCATCACCTCCGGGTCGTGGATCACGGCGCGGCCAATGGCCAGGCGTTGCTGCATGCCGCGCGAAAAAGTGCGGACCAGATCGCCGCGGCGCTTTTCGAGGCCGACCATTTCCAGCACTTCCGTGATGCGCGCCGACTGGTTCTCGAGGCCGTACATGCGCGCATAAAAGCGCAGGTTTTCCTCGGCGGTCAGGTCGGGGTAGAGCAGGGGCATGTGCGAGACCACACCCAGTCGCGCACGGACCTGGGCGGCCTCGTTCGGCAGGGAGTAGCCCGCCACGCGCACCTCGCCCAGCGAAGGGCGCGAGAGCGAGGCCAGGATGCGCAGGAAAGTGGTCTTGCCGGCGCCGTTCGGGCCGAGCAGGGCCACGAACTCCCCAGGCTGGACGGTGAAGTCCAGCCCGCGCAGGACGGCCTTCAGGCCAAAGCGTTTGACGAGTTTGCGGACTTCGATCACGGGACTAGTCCCTGCTCTCCAGTTTTTTGAGCTGTTCCTTCAACTCGGCGCGGCGATTTTGATATGCCTCGTCAGGGAGTTTGCCGGCGCGGTGCAAATCGTCGAGGGCGATGATGGCGTCCAGCACGCTGTCGGCGTCATCGAATTCATCCTCGTCACCATGCTCTTCATCGGTCTCTTCGCTGCGTTTGCGGTCGCGGAAGTAGAGCCAGCCGCCCGCCCCGATGAGCAGGATGCCCAGCAGACCCACGCCGATGATGAGCGTTTGGTTCGAGTTGATGGATGTTCCGCCAGCGGTTTCACCGGTCTGGGGTTGGCCGCTCATCTTGACGGTCAGGGAACTGTTGGCGGATAACGGCCCGAAGCCGTAGACCTGATAGACGGTCCCGTTTCCGATATCCTGCTGACCCTGGTCGATCAGACCGTTGCCTTCCAGCTTCACACCGACGGGCACGAAGATGGAGGAATCAGCGGGCATGCCGAGCACGAAGGGAATCTCCACCTCGGCGGATTTGTTGTCGTAGGGCATCTGGAAGCCCGCCACCAGGCCATAGGATTTGTCGGACGGGGGCATGGCAAAGCTGCCGTCCTGGGCCTGCACGGGCATGGCCTGTCCCTGTTGGGCGTCATATCCCAGGCTGGTGGTGCCAGCGGGAGCCTTGGCGAGAGCCATCGTGTCACTGGTGACCGGCACGAGGACGGTCTTGCCGGTGGAGTTGAGGATGCTGATGAACTCGATGATCTGCACCTGGCCCGTGCTCACGTCGAGGAAGACGTGACCCTGGTCCACGGTGAGGGCGGCGAGATCAGTGGAGGTGTCGTACAGGGTAAGCGGGGCGAGTTCCACCACGCTCTCCCCTGCCTGGGTCATCGACAGTTCCGATTGGTAGAGGATACCCTTATAGCTGGCCTCGGCCATGAGGATGCGGCCATCCGGCAGCTCGACATTTTCGAAGGTGAAACTGCCGTCGGAGTTGACGGGGCCTTCGAGGGTAAGGGTCTCTTGCGGGCCGCTGGAGTCCTGGGCGTGGTCATATCCGCGCAGGGTGACGGTGAAGTCCGCGGGGACGGTTCCATCGGGGAAGGCCACCTTGCCGTTCACGGTGCCGATGCCCGCTACGGGGGTGGCGATTGTCTCGGTGGCGTTGGGATAGGCTTCAGCGGAGGGAGTCCCTTCGGCGGCGGGGGTGGTGCTTGTCTCGCTTGCAGCGGCGACGGGAGTCGCGGTGGCGGGAACAGCCGTCGGGGCGGCAGCGGGAGCGGCGGCAAAGGTCAGGGAGCGCAGGTAGGCCGCCACGCTGTAGAGTTCATCCTGGTTGAGGTTCGCGCCAAAGGCGGGGAAAGCGTCGGAGCCTTGTAACATCAGGCTGATCAGGTCGTCATCCGAGAGGGACGACATTTTTTCCTGGCTGGTGAAGAAATCGAGCGAGCAGTCGGCGCAGTTCTTTTCGAAGAGCGCCTGGCCCTGTTCGATCATCGCGGGGGTGGCGTGCAGGCTGAGGGCGTAGGCCACCACGTCCCAGCGTTCCTGTTCGGAAAGGCTGGTGAAGGGCGGCATGAAGCGGTCCATGCGACCCTGCGAGACGACCATGTACCACTCGGCGGGAGAGGCCTTTTGAGCGGTCTGCGGCAGGCCGATGGCGGCTACAGTGACGGGCAGTTGCTTGCCCTGCGCACCGTCGCCGAGGCCGGTATCGCCGTGACAGGCGGCACATTTCTCGACGTAGATGGCGGCGCCGTTTTTGACATCGGGTGCGGCGGCCGGGAAGAGCGGACCCAGCGTGGGGGCCGGGGTGGGGGAGATATAACCGGGCGGCGGGGTGACATCCTCCGCGAGGCTGAGGTTGCAGGCGGTCAGAATCAGGGACAGGCCGAGCAGGATAAATAAGGTAAGTCGTTTCATAAGGTCTCTTATCAGGCGAGGGATTTTCCGCAGGAGGGGCAGAAGCGGTCGCTGACCAGCACGGGCTGGCCGCAGCGCGGGCAGAATCCCGCCGACTTCTCTTTGCGTTGCTTACGGCGCGCGGACAGCTGCGATTCTATGTCATCATCGGTGACGGCGGCGCGAGTGGCTACGGCGGCGTCGGCGCGGCGCGCGGCCACGGCCTTTTCGAGGCGGTCTTCGGCGTTGGCGGCAGAGACGGCGGCGGGGCGCAACTCATCCAGCTTACGCAGGATATCCGCGCCTTTCTTGAGCAGTTCCGCGCGCTGGGTGGGATAGTCCTCTTCGGGGATCTTGCCCAGTTTGAAGTCGAAGTCGAGTTCCTGCAGGGCGTTGATCATGCGGTCACGCTCGGCCATCAGGCCCGAGACCTCATGTTCCTCTTGCGTGGTCGAGGTGCGGTTGGAGCGCCCGGTGAAGGGCGCATACAGGTACATGCCGACCAGGATGAGGACGGCCAGGAGAAAGAAGATTGCGCTCAGGTCCATGCTTGCCCCTTTAGGGTAGGAGTTTCTCGATCTCGGCACGGATCTCGTCCACCGAGGTGAATGGGCCGACCTTCACGTATTGCAGCACGCCGTTCTGGTCGATGAAGTAGGTCTCGGGCACGCCGGTGATGCGGAACATCTGTGAGATCTTCGTAGCCATGTCGGGGCCATTGGCAAAGCTGATGCCGAATTTTTTGAGGTACACGCGCGCCTCAGGCTCGGTATCCACATAGTCCACGCCAAGGAAGACCACGTCGCCGCTGTCGGCATACTCGCTCCAGGCCTGCTGAAGTTCGGCGGCTTCCTGCTCGCAGGGTTTGCACCACGAGGCCCAGAAGTTGATCACCACCACCTTGCCGCGCAGGTCCGAGAGTTTGATCTCGCTCTTGCCCTCATACTGATACCCGTCGAAAAATTTCAACGTGAAGTCGGGAATCTCCACCCCAGGCTGTACGGACCCCTGCTGTCGCTTGTTGAGGGTGATTCCCACCAGCACCATCAAGGCCACCAAGAGAGACCAGATGATGACCTGGACCCAGACGGGCACGCCGCGCCGGGGGGCTGTTTCATTGATTTCAGTCATTGCATTCTCCTGCCCCACTCCCGATTGTGAATCGGGAGGCGAGGGATTTTATTTCCGCTTGCGGAGTTCTTCTTCGAATTTGGATACGTACTCGTCATCCTGTGTGGCGGGCTGAGGTGTTTCCACTGGACCCGCAGCTGCTTCCGTTGTGGACGGCTTCATCCACGCCCGCATGGCTCGGAAGAGCACGAAGGCGCCCGCTAGGATCAGTACGGGTGGCAGCAGGTATACTAACCAATTCAGGCCGGTGCGTGGCGGTTCGCCAAGCACGCGCGCGCCGTAATTATCCACGAAATATTGTTTAATCTGGTCTTCCGTCCAGCCTTCGGACAACTGCTGGCGGATCAACTCGCGCCACTGGCGGCAAGCCTCGGTGGGACACACGTCGAGCGGTGTGTTCTCGCACACTGGGCAATACAACTGCTTGGCAATGGCGTTGACTTCGTCATCCGTGGGGGTGGAACCCTGTGCGGCGACGGAGCCAGCCCAAAGTCCTGCCAGAAGCAGGAGGAGCAGGGCCAAGGCCGCAAAACGATGGGTGCGTTTCATATCACATTCTCCTGCGTGGACCTAGTCCGCTGAACTGGGCTGGTACGCCTTATTGCGCGCGCGGGCCGGGACGTACTCGGGATCCCGGTCGGGCCAGGCCGCAATGATGACGCCGATGAAGAACAGCAGACTGCCGATCCACAACCAGTTGACCAGCGGGTTGACGTAGATCTTGAAGGTCGCGCCGGTGGTCGTGGCGGGCTGCCAGTCGATCAACAGCACGTACAGGTCGTCTTTGAGAGTCGGGCGCTGACCGGGGATGGTCATGGATTGCTGTGAGTCGAAGTAGAAGTCCTTGCGCGGATGCAGGTCGCCCAGGTAGGTGCCGTCCTTGTAAACGCTGACCACGGCGCGGGTGTAGTTCACGCCCTTGTCAGCCTCGTCCCAGGAAGCCAGGTCCTTGTATTCCACCGTGTACCCGGCGATCTTCAGGGACTGGCCCACAGGGATCATGCCCTGGGTTTCCTTCTGGAACAGTTCGATGCCGAGGATGCCGATGGCCATCAACATCATGCTGACGTGGATGACGTATCCGCCATAGCGGCGTCGGTTGCGGCCGATCAGGCGCGAGAAGGCCGTGAAGAAATTCTCCTGCTGGGCATTCTGGCGTGCGCGGGTGGCCCGCCAGAACTCACGCAGGGTGACCATCAGCGTGAGCGCCACGAGGAAGAAGCCGATCAGGGCGATCAGGTTTTGGGTATAAGTGAAAGCCAGGTAAGCCGTAATGACGGAGGCTACCAGCACCGACTGCCAGAGCAGTTTGCGGAACAGGTACATCAGGACCACCACGATCAGGATAATGGCCAGCGAGATGACCACGCCGGGCAGGCTGCCCATTATCTCCGAGATGGGTTTCCACCAGATGGCATAGGCGACGACCGGCGCGGCCAGCAATCCACCGAGCACGGGCTTGTTGATGTTGGCGAGTTTCTCCTGAGAGGAGAGGCCCCACGAGGAGAGCGGGGCAATCGCCATCAGGAACATCAACATCGCGAACAGCGGCGAGGTGCTGAACTCATACCACGGCGGGCCGACCGTCACCTTCGAGCCGGTCACCAGTTCGGAGACCAGCGGGTAGATGACGCCCACGAAGCAGATGACCAGCACGCTCATGAAGAGCAGGTTGTTGAGCAGGAACAACGCCTCGCGCGAGAGCATGGACTTCATCTCGGTCTCGGAGCGCAGGTCGGGCCAGCGCCAGATCAACAATGCAATGGAAATGACGAAGGTCAGCGCCACAAAGCCCATGAAGAACGGGCCGATCGGGCTGCTTGCAAAGGCATGCACCGAGGAGAGTACGCCCGAGCGGGTGAGGAAGGTGCCGAAGATGACCAGCGCGTAGGTCAACATGATCAGGATCATGTTCCACTGCTTGAGTTGTCCGCGCTTCTCCTGGATCATGACCGAGTGCAGGAAGGCGGTACCAGTCAGCCACGGCATGAAGGCCGCGATCTCGACCGGGTCCCAGCCCCAGTAGCCGCCCCAGCCGAGCACGTCATAGGCCCAGCGTCCGCCGAGAACCAGGCCGAAGGACAGGAACAGCCAGGCCCACAGGGTCCAGCGTCGGGTGATGCGGATCCATCGGTCATCGGTGCGGCCGGTGACAAGCGCTGCAATGGCGAAGGCGTAGGGGATCACGAAGGAGACGAATCCCAGATAGAGCATGGGCGGGTGGATGATCATGCCCGGGTGGCGCAACAACGGATTCAGGCCGCGGCCATCGGGTTGCAGCGGAACCGCGGTCGATCCTGCAGGCTGAAGCATGGCCTTGATCACCTCGCCTGAAGGAGCAAACCACATGCGCGCGAACGGATTCTCGAAGACGACCGACATCATCAGGAAGAAGGCCACCGTGACCGAGGAAACCACGATCACCCACGGCAGGAACTCGCGGTCACGATCCCACTTGCGCAAAGTGACCAGCGAAGCAAAAGCCGACATCAACCACGACCAGAAGACCAGCGAACCAGCCTGTCCACCCCACCAGGCGGTGATTTTCAAGTAGGTGGGCATGCTGCGGCTGGTCACTTCATAGACGAAACTGACCTCGAAATGATTGTTGACCAACAGGTAGATCAGAGCCAGCGCTGAAAGCGTGATCAGCGGCCAGGTCAACAACATGGCGCGGCGGGCTGATTCGACCAGGGCGGCGGATTTCGTCCGCACGCCCACCAGCGCCGCGACCACGCTGTACAACGACACCAAAAGCGCAACCACTAAGATTCCGTATCCAAAATCTGCAACCATGATTTCTCCTCGTTACAAATGAAAACCTGACAGGGCTTGCCCTGCCAGGTTGTTTCGCCTACTTGCTGGCGGCCTGTTCAGGCACCGCCTCTTCATAGCGGGTGGGACACTTGAGCAGCAACTCATCCGCGTGGAAGACCCCATTTTCATCGATGTGGCCGGTCATGATGGCCTGCGCCTCGTTGCGGAGCAGGTCGGGCTTGGGGCCCTGATAGATGACCTTGATGCGGCTGCGGGTCGGGTCGATCACTGCCTGGTGGAGCACTTCCGCCAGACCGCCCTGCGCCTCGATCTCAGCATTGTCGCCGGGGACGTTCGCCACTTCGAAGGTCAGGGTCAACGTGGCCGCATCATACTGGATCGTATCGCCGATGATGGCACCCGAGACGCGCAGGCTCTTGCCCATCACAGATGCACCCTTGGTGCTCAATTCATCCACGGTCATGAAATATTCCGAGTTGGCCTGCGAAGAAGAGACGACAAGGAAGACCACTGCCGCCAGAATGAACAGGCCTCCGATCATAAATTTGTTCACTTTCATCTGATTGCCTCCAGGTGATAGAACTTGGTGATTGAGTATTTAGACCAAACGGCTTGCGCAATGGAAAACCTGACAGAAACATATTCGTGTCGTTTGGTTTCCCAGTACGCAAGCTTATTCTTGTAACTGGCTTCATTTTACATGGCGAGATTAATTCACCCTGAGAAGGGTTCAGATGGATGTCATGTAAAACCCCCGAATTTGTCCCATTTTGGGTGAACTACTCCAACGTGATCAACCCGGTGCGGATGGCAAACTTGACCAACTCGGTGCGCGAGTGCATCTTGAGCTTGGCCATGATACGCTCACGGTGACGGGCTACGGTCTTGTGACTCAGGTTGAGCCTTTCCCCGATCTGGTGGTTGTTCAAGCCCTGGCCCACCAACTCGAGCACCTGGCGCTCGCGCGCGCTGAGTGCATCCAGGCCGATCATGCCTTCTTCCTGTTCCTCGGTTTGCACACGTGGTTGGATTCCCACCTGCCGGGCCAGGCGCTGATAATCTTCCAGCAACCAGCGGGCCAGCGCGGGCTGAAGGTACACGTTGCCTGCCGCCACGGCATGGATGGCCGATACCAGTTCGTCGGCTGCGGCCTGCTTGGTCAGATATCCCGAAGCGCCCGCCGCCAGCATTTCCATAAAATATTGCTTGTCCTCGTGTACGGTCAGGGCCAGTACCAGACACTCGGGTAGCTCCGCCTTCAATCGACGAGTTGCCTCCAGACCGTCCATGCTGGGCATGGTGATGTCCATCAACACGATTTGCGGTTTCGTCTGGGCTGCCAGTTTCAGGGCTTCCTGCCCGTCGCGTGCTTCGGCCACCACGCGCATTCCGGGCTGGGTATCCAGAAACGAACGAAGCCCGGTGCGAACCACATCGTGATCGTCCACAAGCATGAGATTAATTGTCATTGTTGACTCCTTGCAGCGGGATGAGCGCCTCCACTGTTGTGCCTTTTCCGACCGCCGAGGTCAGGAGGAAGATGCCGCCTGCGGACTCGATCCGTTCCCGCATGCCCTCCAGACCCCAGCCGCGCGGCGCGTGGAAGGGACCTTCGATATCAAAACCTTGCCCCAGGTCTGTTACCGTCAAACGGACCTGGTCTCCGCTGAAGCACAGGTGAACTTGACCCTGTTGGGTCTGTGCATGGCGGAAAATGTTAGTGAGCGCCTCCTGTGTCACTCGGAACAGGATGGTCTCGATGGATACGTCGATGCGGCGCGGCATGCCCTCCACGGTCAAACTCACATCCATGCCCTTGGTAACGCGTGCGTCTTCGACCAAAAAGTCCAGGGCCGGAACCAGGCCCAGGTCATCGAGATGGGCAGGCCGCAAGTCCCGCACCAGACGATACAGGCTGTGTGAAATCTGACGGGTGAGGTCCTGTAACTGCTCCACAATGGCAATGGCATCTGGTTTGCGCTTGAGGCTGGCACGAAGAGCTGCCAGGTGCAACGATGCGGCCGAAAGGATCTGGGCGGTCTCATCGTGGAGTTCACGCGCGACGCGGGCACGTTCCTCTTCCTGAACTTGAACCGTGTGTCTTAGCAGATCGCGCCGCAGTTCATCGCGTTGCTGCAGGGCTTGCAGGCGGGCCTGCTGAACTGCAAACAATTGCAGATTCCGTTCTTCCTCTACAGCCTGTGTAGCACGCAGTAATCCATAGGTGATGAGGAGTGCTGTCGATGCGCGAATCACTTGGATTGGGAACCCGCTAGCGGCGAGGAAATTTTCCTCGTTGAGTAGGTTGGCGGGAAACATTTCCAGCGGATGAACAAAGGCCTGGGTGACGGAATAGATCCCAAAGCCCAAGGCTGCCAGGTAAAAAGATTTTTCCAGGGCAGGGCGGTCCTCTGCGCGGGCCTGAAGTCCGCGTGCGCGCAGGGCCAGGGCGGCCAGCATCGAGGCGGGGACAGCGAGCAGGTAGCGTGCCAGTCCGTCCAACAAATTAGCCCACGGGATTGGGATGATCGAGTAGGTGAGGGAGGCGCTGGTTAACACCAACACTGCATACGATCCAAAGATAACAATGTGCCATTGGGGCAGTCCGGACCTCGAGGAGGTCAGGCGCAGCAGGTTGACAGCAAACAGGAACAAACAGATAAAGGAAGAGCTCAGAAGTATCAATTTAAATGGAGTGACAAGCACTCCCAGCGGGGTGCCCACCGCTTGTGCCTGGAGCAGATAGGACTCCATCCACTCGTGGGTTCCATGCAGGAGACCAAAAGCTGCCAGCGGACGCAGTACACGTGCATCGGCCAGAGCCAGCCGCCGTCCCGACTCCAGGGCCATAGCCACGCCCATCGCAAAAAAGGCCAACCCGTAGATGAAGAAGACCAGATAGAGCCATTGGACCAGTTCTTTAGTGGGCATGCTTAAAACCTTCTTAAATTGTACAGTATTGGGGCATTAACCCACCATAGCGGGCATCACAACTCCTTGGTGATAAAAAGCACAAAAAACTATGTTTTTTGCTTATTTTCTACATTTTCTTCCGGTGAAATGCCATAATGTGATGGATGTCACATGACTTATATTGCAAATTAACTTGTCTCTCATTTTTCCCTACATTATCATATAATATGTACAACCCAATCATTGGGATATTTGTCCCCAGTGATCAAACGAGCGGCGAATCCGCGAGGAACGCCCCGTAAACCCAAGCAAAGGAGAATGCTTTAATATGCCAATGAAAAAGTTACTGCTCGTTCTTGGCGTGGTCCTCGTAGTGGGCGCAGTGTTGGCTGCCTGCTCCACCCCGACCCCGGCACCGACTGAAGCCCCCACTGAAGTGCCGCCCACAGCGACTGCTGTCCCGCCCACAGCGACGCCTGATCCTGCTGAAGCGATCAAGCCGATCTTTGAGGCTTCCGGTCATGCCGACGCCACCGCCGAAGCCTTCAAGCACTGGGATGCTGCCACCCCGGCCGAAATTCCCACCACCTGCGCGAAGTGCCACAGCGAAGCCGGCTTTGTCGACTTCATTCAGGATGGCAAGGTGGATGCTGCTGTGCCTGCCCCTGGCAAGCCGTTCAGCTGCACCATGTGCCATAATGAAGCCGCCGACAAGTTGACCTCGGTCACCTTCCCCTCCGGCGCGGTCATCGAGAACCTCGGCCCAGAGGCTCGTTGTATGACCTGTCACCAGGGACGCGAGTCCAAGGTGAGCCTGGATGAGAAACTCGCCAAGTTTGGCGAAAACCTCAACCCCGATGCCATCCCCGCTTCCTACAAGGATGACAAGGGCAACGATGTCCAACTGTCCTTCAGCAACGTGCACTACTTCGCTGCCGGCGGCACGCTGTACGGCTCGCAGGTCCACATGGGCTACGAGTACGATGGCAAGCTGTACGACATGAAGCATGCTCACGTCGATGGTTACAACACCTGCATCGGCTGCCATGACCAGCACAGCCTCGAGGTCAAGGTCGAAGCCTGTGGTGAGTGCCATCAGGATGTCAAGACCGTTGATGACCTGAAGAACGTCCGCGAACCCTCTTCCGCCAGCGACTACGATGGCGATGGCGATGTGACCGAAGGCGTGGCCTCCGAGATCGCCGGTCTGCAGGAGATCCTGTATTCCTCCATCCAGGCTTACGGAAAGGAAGTTGCCGGCGCTGAGATCAAGTACGACGGCGCCACCTATCCTTACTTCATGGGCGCGGATGGCAAGGCTTATCCGAACTGGACTCCCCGCCTGTTGAAGGCTGCCTACAACTACCAGGTCTCCGTCAAGGATCCCGGTGCGTTTGCCCACGGCGGCAAGTACATCATCGAACTGCTCTACGACTCGATCGAGGATGTCAATTCCAGCGAGAAGCTGACCACCAAGTTCGATGTCACCACCCTGAACCGCGAAGATCCCGGTCACTTTGATGGCGCGGCTGCGGCCTTCCGCCACTGGGACTTGGACTCCGAGGGCAAGCCCTCCTACATGGTCGAAGCTGCCTGCGCCAAGTGCCACAGCGGTTCCGCCCTGCCCATGATCCTGGCTGGCAAGGATGTTCCTGAAGAAGGCGTCCCCGCTGGCAACGGCCTCATGTGCGTGACCTGCCACGACGGCGCGAACTTCCCTGCCCGCTATGCGGTCAAGGATGTGACCCTGCCCTCCGGCAAGGTTGTGAGCTACGGCGAAAATGCCGATTCGAACCTGTGCATCATGTGCCATCAGGGCCGCGCTTCCAAGAAGTCTGTGGATGATCGCATTGCCCAGTTCTCCGGCGCTGCTGAAAACCCCGACACGGTTGTTGAGCCTATCAAGGATGCCAATGGCAACGATGTGAAGTTCGGCTTCATCAATGCCCACTACCTTGGCATTGCCAATGTTTGGTTCGGCGGCGATGCTTCGGGCTTCTATGAATACGATGGCAAGACCTACGTCGGCGCCAACCCGCACCCGGCGGTGGATGGCAAGCCTGGCTGTGTCGGCTGCCACGATGTCCATAACGGTACTCCCAAGGAAGAACTGTGCAAGCAGTGCCATGGCGAGACTGCGGTTGACGATATCCGCGGCATGAGCTCCACCGCTGATTACAACGGCGATGGCAACGTGACCCAGGGCATCCGCGACGAATATCGCTCCCTGCGCGACGTTCTGTATTCCGAAATCCAGAAGTATGCCAAGGCCAAGACCGGCAACGCGATCGTGTACGATACGAACGCTTACCCGTACTGGTTCGTGGATGCCAATGGAAACGGCGAGCACGATGCGGACGAAGGTGCCTTCACCACTTGGACGCCCCGCCTGCTCAAGGCTGCCTACAACTTCAACTTCCTGCGCAAGAACCCGGGCGCTGCCGTCCATAACGGCAAGTACGTGATCCAGATCATCATCGACTCGATCGAAGATCTGGGCGGCGATATCAGCAAGTTCTCTCGCCCGTAAACCCGGTCGAACGGATCGAAAAATTAGCGGACGCCAAAAGGCGTCCGCTAATTTTTATTCATAAGTGGGGGTGATGACTTTAATGTAAATCATATTGATTTTGTGATATTCAACACTGTCCAAACGGCGGCAATAAATTAGAATAGGATTAACGACCAATTGTGATAAAAGACACATTGTGCTGTTCGCCCCAACCTTATGTACACACAGTGTAAGATCTTACCCAACGGGAGATTGCAACCACAATGAAAACAAAGCTCAACCTCGGAAAAACGGCCTGGATGACCTTTGCCGCAGTTTTTGCGTTCTGCCTGGCGCTGGGCGTAGCAATTAGCCTGGCCCAACCCGCCGCAGCCGCTCCTTCTGCGCAGGAGGCCACGGCCACCCCAACCGCCGCCCCCACGGCAGTTCCCAGCTATGTTGGTTCCTCCACTTGCGCCGGCTGCCACAAGGACATTCATGATACGTGGATGGGGACCCGCCATTCGCAGGCGTTCTCGTCCCCGGTCTTTCAGGAGGATTGGACCAAGCAAGGTTCGGCTGATGCCTGCCTGGAATGCCATACCACCGGCTTTGATCCCGCCACCGGCAAGTATTCTGAAGAAGGTGTGACCTGCGAATCCTGCCATGGCCCGATGCAGGTAGATCATCCGAAGAATCCCATGCCGGTTACACCGGATTACACTCTGTGCGCCCGCTGCCACAAGACCACCACGGACGAATGGCAAGCCAGCCGCCACGGTCAGGCGGGTATCAATTGCGAATCCTGCCACAACCCGCACTCCCAGGCTCCTCGTGCGGATACCGTAAACGACCTGTGCACCAACTGCCATAAGGATACGGGAACGTCCTTCACCCACGGGACGCATGCCAATTCCGGCCTTCAGTGCAGCGATTGTCACATGGCAACCGCCTCGCATACCACCTCGACGGGCGGCCTGTTTGCCACCGGCCACACCTTTTCGGTTGGCTCGGATGCCTGTATCAACTGCCACAAGGACACGGTCCACACTCGTGACACCATCCTGCAGTTGAGCGGACAGACAGCCGGCACCGCTCCCAGCACCAGTGACCTGGAAAAGCAGGTTCAAGACCAGGAGCAGAAGATCCAAAGCCTTGAGGCCCAGAGTACCGTACGTTTGTACACGGGCCTGATGCAGGGCGCCATCGTCGGGCTGATCGTGGGCGGGGTTGCCGCCTGGGTCGTCAGCCGCCGCATCCAGTTCGTGGAGGTTGAGGAAGATGGCGAAAAAGACAGTTAAGAAAAAGATCGTCGTCAAGCTGACGCGCGGTGACGTGGTCAAGCTGGCGGTTGCGACGGTCGGTTCGATCGTAGCGGCGCCACTGCTCACCACGGGTCCGCTCTCGCCCTTCGGCCAATTGAAGCAACAACAATTGGAAGGCGAGACCACGGGCGGTCACGGTGCGGAGACGGGTCAGTATCACTGGGGCATGGCCATCAACCTGGACCTGTGCATCGGATGCGAATACTGCATGCGTGCTTGCACTGCCACCAATGACGTGCTTGCCAGCGATCCGTGGAACGTGGTGATCCAGGAAAAGAATTCGGCAGGTCACACCTTCTTCCTCTCCCGTCCGTGCCTGCATTGCCAGAATGCTCCCTGTGTGGAGGTTTGCCCCGTCAAGGCGACCTATCATCGCGAAGACGGCCTGGTGGTCATGGACTATGATCGCTGTATCGGTTGCCGGTACTGCCAGGTGGCGTGCCCGTACGATGCGCGCCAGTTCAACTGGGAAGATCGCACCGATGAGAATCCCTACGTCCCGGCCTGGGGCGAACCCGAGATCGAACGCCGTCCGCGTGGTGTGATCGAAAAATGCACCTTCTGCAAGCAGCGCATTGACGCGGGTCTGGCCAAGGGCCTGGTGCCCGGCGAAGATCGTGAAGCTACCCCGGCTTGTGTCGAAATCTGCCCGGTCGGCGCACGCACCTTCGGTAATCTCAAGGACCCGAATAGCAAGGTTGCCCAGGTGATCGCTTCCAATCCCACCTTCCGCCTGCGCGAAGACCTGGGGACGGAAGCCAGCGTGTACTACATCCCGCCCAAGGAGGGTTTGTAAAATGACCACCACCACGCTGCCTCGCAAGTCTTTTCAATTGCCATTCAGCCCGGTCTTTCTGGTTTGGCTGGGTTTCCTGGCTGTGTTGCTCCTGATCGGAGTATATTCCGCCATTCAGGTGTTTATTCATGGCTTGGTCATTACGAACCTGACCGACTCTGTGCCGTGGGGTCTGTGGATCACGGTGGACCTCTCGTCCATCGCCCTGGGTGCAGGCGCGTTCACGCTCTCGGCCATCGTGTACATCTTCGGCATCAAACGCCTCCAGCCGATCATCCGACTGGCGGTGCTGGTCGGTTTTGCGGGATACACTTCCGCGATGCTGATGCTGTTGGTGGACATCGGCCGCCCGGACCGCTTCTGGCATCCCTGGGTGTTTTGGAATGTGCACTCGGTGCTTTGGGAAGTGACCATGTGCATCACGGTCTACCTGATGATCCTGGTGACCGAGTTTGCGCCGGTGATCGTGGAGACCAAACTCTTCGACCGTTGGCCTGCCCTGCGCAAGTTTGGGCATTTCCTACACAAATTGACTCCCTTCCTGGCCGTGCTGGGCCTCGTAATCTCCCTGTTGCACCAGTCCTCGCTGGGTGCCACGTACGGCATCGTCAAGTCCCGTCCGATCTGGTTCAAGCCGAGCATGCCAATCATGTTCGTGCTCTCCGCCATCGCCGCCGGACCCGCTGTCACTGTCTCGGTGGCCTACGTAATGGAATGGATCATGCGCAAACGCACGGTGCCGCATGATGTGTTGCAGTTGATTGCCCGCTTCAGCGGCGTGGGACTGCTGGCCTACGGCTACATCAAATTCTGGGATATGGCTGCTGTGACCTATTACGGCCGCACACCCGGTGTCAGCTCCGCATTTGCGCTCCTGCAACAGCAGACCCCATACAGCTTCAGTTTCTGGGTGGGGGAGGTGCTGTTGGGAATCCTTGTTCCCGCCGTCCTGTTCCTTGTGCCTCGTTTCAACCGTAACCCGGCGGCCGCCGTGTTAGGCGGACTCTCGGCAATGGCGGGTATCATCATCCACCGCTGGAACGTGACCGTTGGCGGCTTGTTCGTACCCCTGTCTTATACACCGGGCACTTCCTTCCAACTGCCAATTGGAACCTATTTCCCTGCGCCGGTGGAATGGGGAGTGGGCATCCTCGTGATCGGTTACGCCCTGACCGTGCTGACGTTGGGTGTGCGGTTCCTGCCGTTGTTCAATCACCAGGAACATTAGCCTTTCAAATGCTTCCATGGAAAGGGCGGGTCATTCAGACCCGCCCTTTCTTTTTTCTACGTAATAAGTGACATCTGTCAATATTCTCATGTGACAGGTTTGGGTTATACTATCCATTACTTAATCCCACACTCATATTCTGGAGACGCAATGCCTGCCAAATTCGCTGCAAGCTTTTGGAAAGCCTTGCCGTGGAGGGAAACGCCATGAATGACACAACTGCCAGCCCAATTTTTGTGGCCTTGCTGTTCATCCTGCGCTGCGTTATCCCGCTTGCGGTTCTGTTCGGGGTTTCCTACCTGCTCCGTAAAATAGGGCTGGTGGCGCCCGAAGCGCCCGAGCCGCCCGATGACCGTGAGGAGAATGGGGGCGCGGCCCAGAATGAAATAGCAGCGACCCGCTCTGAGGTCCAGGGTGGGAAGTCCACTGTCGAAAAAAACAAGGAGTCGTAGCCCATGACACCGCGTACCTTTCATCGGCAGGTCTTTTGGTTGATCGCTGCTGGCGTGACCGCTGTGGTGATCAGTCTTTTATTTGTGGTGTCGCCTGCCAGCGCAAAGCCGACCGGGCAGGAGACGGTGAAGTATTGTCTGACCTGCCACGGCGATCCCACATTGAGCACCACGCTTCCCAGCGGCGAGAAACTTTCACTCTACATTGCTGAGGATGACCTGCGGCATTCTGTCCACAGCGCCGTCGGCATCGAGTGCGAGGCCTGCCATAACGATATTTCCGAGTACCCGCACCCCGCAATCAAGTTCCAGACAAAGCGGGAACTTTCGCTTTCTTATTATCAGACCTGTGAGAAGTGTCACTCTTCGAATTATCAGAAGACCCAGGATAGCATGCACGCCCAGGCTGCGGCAGCAGGGAACCAGAACGCCCCCGTCTGCACGGACTGCCACGGCGCGCACGACATCCGCCCGCCCGACGAGCCGCGTTCGCTGATCTCGGAGACTTGCGGGCAGTGCCACAGCCAGATCGTGGAGACCTATAAACAGAGTGTGCATGGCGCAGCCTTGATGAAGGATGAAAATCCCGATGTGCCGGTTTGCACCACTTGTCACGGTGTGCATAATATCCAGGACCCGCGTACGAGCCAGTTCCGCGTGGCCGAGCCGGAACTGTGTGCGGGCTGCCATGCGAACAAGGAATTGATGGACAAGTACGGCCTGTCCTCAGATGTGTATGATATCTATAAGCGCTCCTGGCATGGTGTGGACGTTTCCGTGTACAAGGCGCGCTGGCCCACCATTTGGCACGACAGCGCGGTCTGCTCCGACTGCCACGGCATCCACGACATCCGTTCGACGGGCGACCCGTCTTCGAAGGTGAATCCGAAGAACCTGCTGAATACGTGCCGTCAGTGCCACCCAAACGCGGGTCCCAACTGGACCGACGCCTGGACCGGCCACAACCCAATCAGCCTGGAGCGCACGCCCTTCCTCTTCTACGTGGACAAGTTTTATGGTTCCTTTACCCCGTTCGTTTTATGGGTGTGCGTCATCTACGTCATCTTGCAAATTATTCGAAACACTGTTGATCGCGTGAGGAGTAACCGGCCATGAGCGGAACACAAGCCAAATCCACCCCGCTTGCCCGGCAGGAACGAACCTTCCTGCGCTTTACGCTCGGTCAGCGTTGGGAACATGCCCTCCTGTTCCTGAGCATCCTGGTCTTGTTGCTGACTGGCCTGCCCCAAAAATACCGCGAGTTCTCCATCAGCCAGGATCTGCTCGCCACGCCAGACCAGGTCTTCCTGATCCAAAACATTCATCACGCCGCGGCCATCCTCCTCAGCCTGGTGGTGATCTACCATTTGGGACGCATCCTGGTGTTGATGAGCCGCCGCAGCCTGCCGGGCGATCTGCTGCCCACCATGCAGGACCTGCGCGACGCCTGGCACATGATCCAGTATCTGCTCTTCCTGCGCAAGGATAAACCGAGGTTCGGCCGTTATAACTTCGAGCAGAAGGTCACCTACTGGGTGGTCTTCTTCAGTGTGGCCATCATGGGCATCAGTGGATTGATCATCTGGTTCCCCATCCAGGCCACCAGCTTCCTGCCGGGTGGGGTGGTGCCCGCCGCGAAACTGGCTCATAGCACCGAGTCGGTTGTCCTGGCGATCTTCATCCTCATCTGGCACATCTATCACGTTCACATCGAACGCCTGAACCTGAGCATGTTCACGGGCCGACTAAGCGAAGAGGAGATGCGAACCTATCACGAGAAAGAATACGAGCGTCTCGCCGGCCAGTCAGGAGAGAGGAAGTGATGCGACTCCGCAACCTGCTCTTCGTGGCGGGCCTAGTGGCCTGCCTCGTCAGTTTTGGATTCGCCCTGTCGTCGGCCTCCGCCGGTCCCAGCTTCATGGACCGTGCGGCTGTTTCCGTTAACCAGCCTGCCCCTCATCCCCAGGCGGCGGATAATAGCCTGTGTCTATCCTGCCACTCGCAGGCGGGCATGAAGGTCGGGTTGGACAGCGGCGAGACCCTGCAATTGACCATCGACTCTGAGGCCTTTGGAGCCAGTGTGCATGGCACCAACGAGGTGGCCTGCACGTCCTGCCATACTGATATCACCGGCTTCCCGCACCCGGATCGCAAAGTTCAATCGCTGCGCGAAGTGACGTTGACTTTCTCCGCCTCCTGTACCCAGTGCCATTCAGACCAATCCGCCCTGGCGATGGACAGTGTCCATCAGAAGGCCCTGGCGGCTGGCAACCAGAATGCGGCCGTCTGCGCGGATTGTCATAACCCGCACACGCAGAAACCGATGACCGATCCTGCAACCGGCAAGCTGTTGCCCGAAGCGCGCTTGGAAATTCCCAACACCTGCGCCAAGTGTCATAACGCCATCTATGGCGTGTATGCACAAAGCGTCCACGGCGCGGCGCTGACCCAGGAAGGCAACCTGGATGTGCCGACCTGCGTGGATTGCCATGGGGTGCACAATATCCAAAGCCCCACAACGGCCAGTTTCCGCAACAGCGTGCCCTCCCTGTGCGCCAAGTGTCACACCGACGAGACTTTGATGAGGAAGTACGGCCTGTCTACGCAGGTGTTGAGCACCTACGTGTCCGACTTCCACGGTACCACGGTGGAGATCTTCAGCAAGGAATTTCCCGACCAGCCCACCAACAAGCCGGTCTGCACGGACTGCCACGGCACGCACGACATTATGCGGATTGATGATCCCGCCAAGGGCTTGGCTGTGCGCGAGAATCTACTGAAGAAGTGTCAGGCCTGTCATCCGGATGCGACGGCCAACTTCCCCGACGCGTGGATGTCGCATTACATCCCCTCACCGGAGAAGTACCCGGTTGTGTATTACATCAACCTGTTCTATAAGTTCATGATCCCCGGCGTGCTGGGTTCGATGGGCCTCCTGGTGGTGATGGACTTCACGCGCATGATGATCAACCGCTTCCGCAAGCCGAAGCCTGTCGTAAAGCATGAAGAGCCGTCCGCACCGGTGCCGCCCGCCCCGGTGGAGGAAGCCGCCCCGGCCGAGACGCCGAAGGCGGAGGAGGAGACTCCGCCGGTCGAGGAAGTCCCGCCGCCAGCCGAGGCAGAAGCCGTCGAAGCGGAACCAACTGTGGGTCTAGAGGAGCCCGAGCAAGTCGAAGTGGAATCCGCCGAAGGCGAATCGCCCGCTCCCGAGGGATCCAATGACGAGGACAAGGAGGCCCACAATGACTGAGAAATCCCAGGCCTCCGCCACAAAGGCCTACGTCCGTTTTGATCTCATCCAGCGGCTCCAGCATATCGTGTTTCTGATCTCGTTCACGGTGCTGGGTTTCACGGGCCTGCCGCAGAAGTTTCCTGATTCTCCCATCAGCCTGGGCTTCTTCAGGTTGTTGGGCGGCATCGAAACGGCACGGCTCATCCATCACACCTCGGCCATCGTGATGATGATCGTGAGCGTCTTCCACGTGTTGGAAGTGCTCTACCGCGTGATGGTGCTGCGCACGCCCATCACCATGATCCCGTGGATCAACGACATCCTCCACGTATACGAAGACGTGCTGTATTACCTTGGTCTGCGCAAGCATAAGGCGTATTACGGCCGCTACTCGTACGCCGAAAAGGCCGAGTACCTGGCATTGATCTGGGGCACGGTCGTGATGGGCTTGACCGGCTTCATGATGTGGAACCCGCTCACCACCCTGCGCATCCTGCCGGGCGAAGCCATCCCTGCTGCCAAGGCTGCGCACGGAGCCGAGGCTGTGCTGGCCGTGCTGGCCATCATCATCTGGCACTTCTACCATGTGCACATCAAGCATCTTAACTTGAGCATGTTCACCGGCAAGATGAGCCAGGAGGAGATGGAGCACGAGCATCCCGCCGAACTGGCACAGATCAATTCGGGCAAGCAGCCAGAGCCCATCCCGCCGGCGGTGTTGCGCAAGCGACAGTATCTCTACGCGCCTATTGCCATCGTCATCCTGGCGTTATTCAGTTATGGGTTCTACTTCTTCGTGGGGCACGAGACGACAGCCGTGTCTGTCCCAAACTTCGAACCGACCATCCCCGTCTACGTGCCGCAGACGCCCACCCCGTCACCTACACTCACGCCGACGAATACCCCGGTCCCGACCGCAACACCCGTGCCTGCCACCCAGCCCTCGTCGGAGTCCTCGCCTGCAGCTCCGACCGGCACCCCAGAGGCATCGTCCTCCGCACCCACCTGGGACGCCATTATCGGTCCCATGCTGGCGCAGAAATGTCTGATGTGTCACGGCCCATCGGCTTCGGGCGGATTGATGCTCTCCTCTTATGCTGACGCAATGAAGGGCGGCGCCACCGGCCCGGTCTTCATCCCCAGCGACTCGGCCAACAGCCCGATGATCGTCAAGTTCGAGAGCGGCAAACACCCCTATGCTGCATTGCTGGCTGACGAGATCGCCAAGATCAAGGCCTGGCTCGACGCGGGCGCGCCTGAAAAGTAAACGCAAAAAGTGAAAACCTGAAACTCACCCGCGAATCTCGCGGGTGAGTTTTTTGAATCATGGTTGTTCATTGACTCAGTCGAGGACGGGGGATAAGATAAAAGTGAAACCACATGGACATCATCACCGTGTACTTCCTGTATGGGTTGTCTTTTTTCAGCATGGGGCTGGCCATCCTGCTGGAGGTAGGGCGTTCCTCCGAGCAGGATTTTGCGCGCGCCCTGCGCTCCCTGGCGGGTTTTGGGCTGGTGCACGGCACGCACGAGTGGCTGGAAATGTTCCTGCTCATCCACCCGCCGATGGATGCGTCTGCGTTGTCTGCGTGGATCGGGCCGGGACGGGTGATCTTGCTGGCGGTCTCTTTCCTATTTCTGATCCAATTCGGCGCACGCCTGGTAGTGGGGTCAACCCGTGCCCGCCTGGCCTGGCAATTGCTCGGTGTCATTGCCCTCGTCTGGACCGTGGGACTGATCTGGCTGTTCTTGACCGAGTCTCCGCTCCAGCGTCTTGTCGCGGCGGATGTGTATACCCGCTATTCGTTGGCCATCCCCGGCGCAGCTCTGGCCGCCTGGGGATTGTTCTTGCAGCGGCAGAAATTCCTGCAGGCGGGGATGAGCGATTTTGGGCGGGATGTGATCATCGCGGCGGTTGCTTTCGGTCTGTATGGAGGGGTGGGGCAACTCTTTGCCGCCAGGAGCGTGGTCTTCCCGTCAGGCTTCCTCAATGCAGACACCTTCCTTGCATGGTTCGGCTTTCGCATTCAACTCTTCCGTTCGGTGATGGCCTGTATCGCCGCTGTTGCGATCATCCGTTCGCTGCGCGCCTTTGAGGAAGAGACGCGTCGTCAGATCGAGACACTGAGCCAGGCTCAGCTGGCTGAACGTCGTCGGCTGGAGGAACTGCGCGAGGAGTTGCTGCGGCAGACGGTCCGCGCGCAGGAGTTGGAACGCCAGCGCATCGCCCGTGAGCTGCACGATGAAGTGGGCCAGACCCTGACCGCGCTTGGTATGGGATTGCGCGCCATCAGTGACAATGTCGTTCTACATTCCGAGCGGATTCCGAAGCAGGCGCGCGAATTGCAGGGTGTGGTGGCGACCGGTTTGTTCGGTTTGCAGAATCTGATCACCGGTTTACATCCGCCCCAATTGGACGATTTTGGGCTGGTGGCCGCCGTGCGTTGGTATGCCGCCCAGATGGGGGAGCGGACCGGGGTCGCGGTGGGGGTTTCCAGTCAGGGAGAGGAGGTGGAACTTCCTCTCGAGGTGCGCACCGTCCTCTATCGCATCGTGCAGGAGTGCGTGACCAATGTCGTCCGCCACGCCAAAACAGACCGGGCCGAGGTGCAGATTCTCTTCCGTGGGGCGGAGGTCAGCATTCACGTCGAGGACAAGGGCTGCGGCTTCGACGTGGACATGGCCCTCACGCGGCGTGAATATCCGTGTTGGGGATTGCTCGGGATCCAGGAACGCGCTGCATTGGTGGGCGGTGCGTGCGTAATCCGATCCGAACCTGGGATGGGCACGCTGGTGGAGGTGATGGTGCCGCTCGAAAGGGAAACGCATGGCTGAAATTCGACTCTTGCTGGTGGACGATCATGCCGTGGTACGCAGCGGTTTGCGTATGTTGCTGGAGAATGAGTCTGATCTGCTGTTGGTCGGTGAGGCAGGGAATGGGACGCAGGCGCTTGCACTGGCCGATGAACTCCAGCCGGATGTGGTCATCATGGACATCACCCTGCCCGACCTTTCGGGCATCGAGGTGACCCGCCGCCTCAAACAGGTCCACCCCCAGATGGCGGTGGTGGCACTAACCATTCATGAGGATCAGCAATATTTCTTCGAGATGCTGCGGGTGGGGGCCTCTGCGTACGTGCCCAAGCGGGCCGCCCCCGATGACCTGATTGCTGCCATTCGCGCGGCGCACCGTGGCGACGTTTACATCTATCCATCGCTGGCAAAACTGCTGGTCAAGGATTTCCTGGTGCGGGAGGATGACGAGGTGCAGACCGCCAGCCTGGGTGACCTGACCCCGCGGGAACGGGAGGTCCTGGCGCTGTTGGCGGAGGGGAAGACCAACGACGAGATCGCTGCCGAACTGGTCATCAGTCCACACACGGTAGCCCGTCACCGCGAAAACCTGATGGGGAAACTCGGACTGCACAACCGCATCGAGCTGGTGAAATACGCAATCCGAAGGGGTCTGATCAAACCATAAGTGGGGTTAATGCCCCAGTATAAGAATAACTGATGCATCCTATTGCGGCGCGGACGGTCATGACGTATCCTTTAAACGGAAATAATCCCTCGACGCCATGAAAGGAGGCTGTCATGCTGAAAGCACCGTTCGTTGCAGTATTCTGGACCTTTGCGCTAGCCATCCCCCTCACCATCATCGCCCTGGCCGGGGTCGCCTATGTAGACTTGCACTTTAGCGAAATTGCCCAGGCCATCGCCAACTTTGAAGCGACTACCTCCGCCAGCGGACGTGGTTGGCTTGCGGAACTCTCCTCTCGTGCGCCCGAATTGGAAGGGATGCTGATCGGTATGGTCATCATGTTGACCATCTATCTGTTCATACGGAAGCCTGCCAAGGCGGCCCTGGAATCAAAGAAGTAAGTTTGCAACGCATCGGCCCGAATCAAAACGTCCGCCAAAAATGGCGGACGTTTTGATTCGGATTGAGGTCAATTGCCCTGGCGAATGCGTGTTCCGCACACGCGGCAGAAGCGGTCACCCGGACGAGCACGCTCACCGCATTGCGAGCAATACACCGCGCTGGCGGGAGTCTCGTTTTCTGTGGGGGCGGCGCGGCGTTTACGTCGGCGAGGATTGTCCCCGGTGGATTCGCGCCGCGAGAAGAGGAAGTAGTATCCCGCACCGCCTGCAATGAGCAGGAAGCCTGCAAAGACCAGCAGATAAGGTGTGTAATTCGCCAGGCTGATACGCCCTGTGGTGTTTTGGTCCAGCGGAGCTGATGGCTGGATGGCGGAGTTGGACGCCGTCAGGACATCGTCGTTCTTTTGGTATTTCACCTGCAGGGCCAACGGCTCACTTGCTTTAAGGTTTTGCAGTTTCAAACGATGATAAGTCAACCCATCGGTATCCTGGAAGGACTCAAGCACGGGCGTACCCGTCATCGAGGTGGCGGTCGGCGGCTGCTGTACGGTGACGGTCAGACTGTCCACGGCGTATTCGCCCGCCCAGTCGAACATGAATTGACGGTCACTGCCCGTTTTTTGGATGGGTGCATAATATTCAAAGTGATACGTGGTGGCCTTGTCCACCAGGATGGTCAACTCCTGCCATTTCTCCATCGAGACGGGTCCGTCATAGGCAGTGTTCAGCAGGCTGCCATTTTCCATCGATGCCACGGCCAGCACCTGGACGCCGATGGGAATTTTGAAGGTCACACGCGCGGGCAGGGGCGTGGAGTCGGTCAGGGTGAAGTCGTAGATGACCAGCATGTCGGGCGTGTCGAACTCGGGCCACAACTTGACCTCGAGCGTGGCGAGATGCACCTCTCCCTGTGCGGCGGCCAGGGAGGGCAGCGCCAGCATGAGGATCACAATCAGCAGGGATATCTTTGTACGCATCAATGCCTCCAAATGGAATTTCCCCAATCTTACCATGTGGCGCGCCCGACCATCGCTTTCACCAGCTGCCAGCACATGGCGTTGACAGGCGTGGGCACCCCCACAACTTTTCCGCGTTGAGTTACCGCACCGCAGATGGCGTCGATCTCGGTCGGCGCACCGCGCAGCACATCCTGTAACATCGACGAATGATTGGCGGCAGTCGTGTGCGCTACCTTCTCCACCATCTCAACGGGATCCTCGAACGGCAGGCGGATACCTTCCGCGCGGGCCACGGACGCAACTTCCTGCGCCAAATCGGCCATCAGGTGACGCGCCTCGGGACGTTCGAGCAATTCGCCGTTGGGGACGCGCAGCAGGGCGGTCAGCGGGTTGATGGCGGCGTTGATGACCAGTTTGCCCCAGGCGAGCGACTCGGCATCTGGAACGGATTCCACCTGAAAGCCCGCCGAGCGCAGCGCCGCTTCCACTGGACCCAGGGCTGGATTCTGTTCCAGCGAGAGGATTCCCTCTCCACCCGGGCGGACAAGCCCAGGACCCAGCAGGGTCGCTCCGGTGGTGGTCACACCCAGGGCGGCACGATCAGGCCCGAGGTTCCGTGCGAGAATTTCGCGGTTGCCGATTCCGTTTTGCAGCGTGACAGCTATCCCGTCCGCTGCGAGGCATTCCGCCAGTTGATGTGCGGCGCGCTCCGTTTGCCAGGTCTTGACCAGTACCATTGTGAAGCGCGCGCCACGCACCTCCTGTGGATGTTTGGTTGCATGGACGGGGGTGCTACGTACCAGGCCGTCCCCGTCCACCCAACGAGCGCCATGTGTATTAAGCGCCTCGATGCCTTCCTGCCATGTGCCCAACATCGAGACGTGGGTTCCCGTCGTGCCCAGGCGTGCGGCAAACAGTGTGGCCAGCGCACCCGTTCCGACGATGAGGAGATCCATTGCGTGTGACTACAGTTCCTTCAGCAGCGAGTCCCATTCCTCGTCCACCATCTCGACGGTGTGCTCGGCGGCAGGGAAGGCGCGGGACTGCACGTCCGCGATGTATTCGTTGAAGGCGCGGGTCATCTCGCCGTTGAGGTTTGCATATTGCTTGACGAACTTGGGCGTAAAGCGGTCGAACAGGCCGAGCAGGTCATGCGCCACCAGCACCTGACCGTCGCAGCCCGCACCCGCGCCGATGCCGATGGTGGGGATGGACAGCCGCTCGGAGATGAGCCTGGCCAGCCGTGCAGGCACCGACTCGAGCACCAGGCTGAAGCAGCCCGCCTCTTCGAGGATCAGCGCATCTTCGAGCAGACGTTTGGCGGCGCGGGCGGTCTTGCCTTGGGCGCGGAATCCGCCCAGTTGATGGATGGACTGTGGGGTCAGGCCAATGTGTCCCATCACGGGGATGCCCGCGCTGGTGATGGCGCGGACCGCGTCGGCGCGTTCGTGGCCGCCTTCCAGCTTGACCGCATCCATGCCCGCCTCTTTGAGGAAGCGCCCCGCATTGCGCACGGCATCCTCCAC
Source organism: Chloroflexota bacterium (assembly GCA_016191845.1). Lineage (GTDB taxonomy): Bacteria > Chloroflexota > Anaerolineae > Anaerolineales > Villigracilaceae > JACPVF01. The sequence continues at coordinate 69,519 of JACPVF010000003.1, read as the reverse complement.
CGAGACCTGGTACGACATGAACGGCATGTCACCGACCAGCAGCGCGGATTTGGCTCCGCGCGCCACGGCGCGGGCATGGTGCAGCATCTCATCCATGGTGACGGGCAGGGTGTTTTCGTAACCGAGCACGACCATCGCCAGCGAGTCGCCGACCAGGATCGAGTCGACGCCCGCCTGGTCCATGGCCAGGGCGGTGGGATAATCATAAGCCGTCAGCATGCTGATCGGCTCGCCGCGTTCCTTCTTCTGACGGAACGTGAGCGTGGTCACTTTTTTGCGTGTGGGCGCAGCAGTAAGGACAGGAGCAGGGGTGGACATAAGGGGTACCCTCCGATAAAGGTAGAGTCCGCTGTGACGCCGCCCCCCGGTATGCGTCTGTGCGTTGGATACGACATGCCATCGCGTTCTTTCGGATACACGTGGCATGCAGGATTATTCCACAAAAGTCCGTTTTCGCCTATAATAAAATTATAAGAAAAAAATAACTTGACGAAGAGTCTCTGATAATTTCAAGGAGGAACCATGCGTAGGATATTTGGCTTTTTGATTGGTGTCTTCGTGGGGGCGTTGGTCGGTTCGACGGTGACCCTGCTGCTCACGCCTGAATCGGGCAACGAGTTGCGCGCGGAACTGCGCCAGCGCGGCGAAGGCTTCGTCGGGCAGATCCGTTCCGCGGCGGATGAGCGCCGCATCGAATTGCGTAACCGCCTCGAAGCGTTGCGTGCCCCGCGCGACATGGAGATTTAACCCCGTCTCACCGTGCCAGTTTGCTGTAAAACCCTTCGACCTGCGCCATGCAGGTCGAATATTCTGCGCGAGTGGCGATGATCTTCGCGTTCAGACCTGCGGCCTGTTCCCGCAGGTCTTTGTTTTCCAGCGCCGAGAGGATTCCTTCCGCGATGGCGCGCGGGCTGGATGAATCCACCAACAGACCGTTCTTGCCGTGCGTGATCCACTCGCGGATCGACTCAAGATCTCCTGCAACAGGGAAGCAGCCACAGGCCATCCCTTCGAGCAGCGAGTTGGGCGTGCCGTCGTGGAAGCTGGGTGAGACCACCACCTGTGCCGCGCGGAAGACCTCCGCCATTTGGGCGTGTGGCATGGGCGGGTTGAGCGTCACTGCATGCCCGATGCCGAGTTCTTGTATCCATTGCAGGGCCTGGGCCTCGCCCGCCATGGACGAGCACACGAAGCGCGCATCGGGTCGATGCTCGAGCACCAGCGGAATCGCGCGAAAAAAAGCTTCATTGTGCACGTAGGCGCGGAATCCGCGTGGGTTGACAATGATGGGCTGTGAGGCAGGTTCCTGTGGCGGATGGAAAATATCGGCGTGGATACCGCCGTTGCCCGGCGTAACCAGGGTTGGGCGGTCGGTGGCGAACCCCATCTGTTTGCCGAGGCGGATGTCGCGCCAGCAATCGGCGTGCAAGGCATCGGCGGCCTTCAACGTCCATTGCGTGTAATGGCGCATGAGCGGTGTGGACGGAGCGTGCAGGGTGAAGTCGTTGCCCCAGACCGAGACGACCAGCGGCACGCCCATGTAGGCATCGGCGGCCAACATGCCCTCGTACGGAATCCGCAGGGCGTGGATGAGGTCGGGTTGGACGCGCTCGAGCAGGGCGCGCAACGAACGGGCGGCGCTGGGAATGGTCAGGGGGCCGAGCCATTGTCTCATGGCGGTGCGCAGGCCGAGGGTCCGCGCAGAGGAAGGGGTGGGGGTGGCGCTCGGTTTCTTCATCCCGCTGAAGGCCACGGGCACGGTGTACAGTCCGCTGACGGGAAAATCCAGCGTGCAGGCGAAGGTGGAGGCAAGGTGGACCTCGTCGCCGCGTTCGACGAAATAGCGGATCCAGTTTTGGGTAATGGGAGAGCGGCCATCGGCCACGAAAAATAGGCGCATAGAGGGATTATACGTCATTGCCCGATGCCATGAGCCGTAGTATATTTGGCGAAAGCCTATGAGCAAAGGTCGAATCCTCATCATCGAAGACAACATGGACAACCACGAGTTGATCCGTTTCTTCCTGGAGCGCGATGGGTACGATACGTTCCTGGCGATGACGGGACCTGAAGGGGTGCAGGCTGCCATCAAGCAACTGCCCGATTTGATCCTTGTGGACCTGGCGTTGCCCATCATGGACGGCTGGGATGCGACCCGCGCCATCAAGGCCGACCCGAAGACGGCCCACATCCCGATTGTGGCGGTCACTGCCCGTACCATGCCGATCGACCGCTCCCGTGCCCTGATGGCGGGTTGCGACGAGTACATCGCCAAACCGATCGATTTTGGGGCGCTGCTGCGGGTGGTCAACCGCCTGATGGAGCGGGTAAATCGGGCGGACAAGTGATGTGGTATATTAAACCCAATTGTGTAAAAAATCACTAACGAAAAGGAATTTCACAAGATGAAACAGATTTGCGTGATCGGCGTTGGATACGTTGGCATCGTGACGGGCGCGTGTTTTGCCGACCTGGGCAACCGCGTGGTAGCCCTGGATGTCAACGAACAGCGCATCGAGAATTTGAAGAAAGGCATCATGCCCATCTACGAGCCTGGCCTGGATGAACTGGTCAAGCGCAACGTGAAGGCGGGGCGGCTTTCGTTCACCACTTCGTACGAGGAAGCGGTCAAAGGCTCTGAGTATGCGTTCATCGCGGTGGGGACTCCCTCCGCTGCCAACGGTGAAGCGGACCTGCAATACGTGGCCGCAGCGGCGACCTCCATTGCCAAGAGCATGACCGCGCCGTTGATCATCATCAATAAATCCACCGTGCCGATCGGGACGGGCGACTGGGTGGCCGATATCGTGAAGGGCGCCCAGCCCAAGCCGGTCGACTTCTCGGTCGTGTCCTGCCCTGAATTTCTGCGCGAAGGCTCAGCTATTGGCGACTTCATGAATCCGCACCGCACCGTGATCGGCTCGCTCGACCGCGATGCCGCCAACAAGGTGGCCCAGCTGCACCTGCCCCTGCGCGCGCCCATCGTCATCACCGACCTGCGCACCGCGGAAATGATCAAGTATGCCAGCAATGCCTTCCTGGCCACCAAGATCTCCTTCATCAACGAACTGGCCGACCTGTGCGAAAAGGTCGGCGCGGATGTGAAGGAAGTGGCTGCGGGCATGGGCTATGACGCACGCATCGGCCGTCACTTCCTGGATGCGGGACTGGGCTGGGGCGGTTCCTGCTTCCCCAAGGACGTGGAAGCGTTGGCCTTCATGGCCAATGAGCGCGGCCTCGAGCCGAAGATCCTCAATGCGGTCATGGATGTGAACTATGACCGCCGCACGGCGGTCGTCCGCCGCACCGAGGAGATGGTCGGCGGCTCGCTCAAGGGCAAGACCGTGGGCCTGCTCGGGCTGGCCTTCAAGCCTAATACCGACGACATGCGCGATGCGCCGTCCATTGACATTGCCAACGAGTTGATCGAGTCGGGCGCCAAGGTGCGCGGATATGATCCCGTGGCGATGGATGTGGCCCGCCCGATCCTGCCCGCCGTGGAGTTCTTCAATGATCCCTACGAATTGGCCAAGGGCTGTGACGCGCTGATCGTGGTCACCGAATGGAACGAGTTCAAGCAGCTCGACCTGGAGAAGGTCAAGGGCCTGCTCAAGTCGCCTGTCATCTTCGACGGCCGCAACATCTACGACCCGAACCACATGAAGGCGATGGGCTTTACCTATCGCGCCATCGGACGCGGGTTCAACGGAAAGTAATTCCTTCGCACAATCGATCCAAGTGGTCTGAGCATCCCTCGGGCCACTTGGATTTATTTCCCCACTTCTTAATTCCCAACTCATGACCCATCCTCCTGTTTGTAGTTACGAAGGCTCCGATTACCAGACCTCCTTCTGGGATCAGGGCGGACGCCAGTACGAAGACCGCACCGAGGCCATTGCATTGAAGCGCCTGCTCCCTGCGGGCGGAAAGTTGATGCTCGAACTTGGTGCGGGCGCGGGACGCAACACGCCGCGCTATGCGGGCTACGAGCGCATCGTGGTACTGGATTATTCACGCACGCAATTGGAGCAGGCCCAGCAGCGCCTCGGCCTTTCTGACAAATACATCTATGTGGCGGCGGACGTGTACCGCCTGCCCTTTGTGGACAGTCTGTTCGACGGCGCGACGATGATCCGCGTGTTGCATCACATGGCGGATGCGCCCAAGGCGCTGACCCAGGTGCGGAACGTAATGGGGCCGAACGGCGTGTTCATCCTTGAATTTGCCAACAAGCTGAACCTGAAGGCGATTCTGCGCTACTGGCTGGGGCGGCAGAAGTGGAGTCCGTTCACGCTGGAGCCTGTCGAGTTCGTGGAGTTGAATTTCGACTTCCACCCGAAGGCAGTCCGCCAGTGGCTGACAGAATTGGGCTTCCGCATCGAGCGTACGCTGACGCTTTCGCACTTCCGCATGGGATTGCTGAAGCGCTTCATCCCAACGGGGATTTTGGTCTTCTTCGATTCGCTCTTCCAGTGGACGGGGGCCTGGTGGCAGTGGACGCCGTCGGTGTTCGTGCGGGCCGTCAGGCAGGGCGGGACGGCCTCGGCGGGCGGATTCTTCAAGTGTCCGCAATGCGGCAGTTCGGCGTTGGAAGAAGGCTCGGGCAGCCTGACCTGCCCCGGGTGCGGGAGCCGCTGGGAGGTCCGCGATGGGATTTACGATTTCCGCGAGCCGATGAAATGAATCAAAAAACGGGATGTGCCAACTGGCCATCCCGTTTTAGTTTGGGGAGAGTCAACTTCCGTCGGGGCGGCCGAGCAGGCGGGCCAGCACCTGACGGGCGTTGTCGTCCACCATGGCAAGGACTTCGTCACCGGCTTCGAGCATGGTCGTGCCGCGCGGCAGAATCATCTTACCGTCGCGCAGGATGCCCGAGATGGTACAGTTATCGGGCAGGCCCAGGTCTTTGATGGTCGTGCCCACGGCCTTGGCGCCAGGGAAGATCTTTTCCTCGACAATGGAGTATTGGCCGCGGCGGATCTTGAGCATGGTCATCATGTCGCCCAGCGACATTTCCTCGGCGCTCAAGCGCGCCAGGATCTCGGCCTGGTTGAGCGAGACGTCCACGCCCATCTCTGGGGTGAAGAGCCAGGCATTCTTGGAATTGTTGATGCGGGCGATGACACGCGGCACGTTGAACTCGAACTTACCCAGCGAGGTGATGACCAGGTTGGTCTCGTCCGAGCCTGTCACGGCAGCGAGAACCTGTGCTTTGTGGATCTCGGCCCGTTCTAGCACGGTAGGGGAGGAGCCGTCGCCGTTGAGGATGATGTCTTCGGGCAATTCCTTGACCAATTTTTCCAGGATGCCTGGCCGCTCGTCGATCACGCGTACGCTGTGGCCTGCATCCAGCAGAAATTTGGCCAGTTGCGAACCTGTGTTCCCACCGCCGACAACAATGACAAACATGGCTAGCTCCTTTCCATCCCGAGCAGTTCCTCCAGCCGTTGCATGGCCGAAGGCAGGACCGCCAGGTAGATCATGTCGCCATCCTGGAACTCGGTGCCCGAGACAGGGATGAAGGTATGGTCGTTGCGGGTGATGGCTGTGACCAGCACCTCGCCGGGGACATTCAATTGCGCCACGCGGTGACCGTTCAGCCGCACGGGCGCTTCGACCCGTACCAGGGTCGCGCCTCCGTCGGGGAAGACGGTCAGCGTGTCGAGGTCGGTATGGGTGATGACTTCGACGATGCGTTCCGCGCCCCAGGCGGTACTGGAGATGGTGGTCAGCCCCAGCCGCTGATAGACCTCCGCGCGCACGGGATCATACAGCCGCGCCACCACGCGCGGCACGCGGAAGATGTTGCGCGCAATGCGGGCCGCCACGATGTTGGCATTGTCCGACGAACTGGCCGAGACGAAGCCCTCGGCGGATTCCACGCCGGCTTCGATCAGCACGTTGCGGTCGAAGCCCAGTCCGCGCACGACCCTGCCTTTGAAGTCTGCGCCCAGACGCGCCAGTGCGGTGGCGTCATGGTCGATCACAGTGACCTCATGTCCCTGTTGCACCAGCAACTGGCTGACGTGCGAACCGACCCGTCCACAACCCATGATGATGATTTTCATTGTCTAACCTCTTGAAGCGTGAGAGCGGACATCTTGCGATCGCGCCTGTCTTTCCAGCCGCGCACGATGGCCTTGCGGATCCACTCCACCGAATATAACACCAAAGCGTAGGAGCCCAGCACGATCCACATCCAGCCTGGCAGCGGGACATGCAGGAACAGCCTGGCCAGGGCGGGGATATAAATGATGCTGATGATTCCCAGGAGCTCGATCAGGATGCCGACCCACAAGGCCTGGTTGCTCAGCCAGCCAAGGTTGGAACTGCGCGAACGGTCCGAGCGGCAGGCCAGGGCATTGCCCACCTGGGCTGTGACCACGCCCGCGTGATAGACCGTGGCGGCCAGCAGCATGGCGTGCTCGAAGGGGATGTTCAGGCGGATGTTCACCAGGCCCGCCAACGGAGCCAGGAACCCCAGCCCTAGCCTGTGGATGTGGCCCGACAGGATGAATACAGCCAGGAATCCCCCAAAGCACAGAGCCGCCTCGAGCGACCCGAGCCAGAACGCGCGCCATAGCAGGCCACGGTCCAGCAGGGGCTGATTGCGCGGGCGCGGCGGACGTTTCATCACGTCGGGTTCGGGTTTTTCCATGCCGAGGGCCAGCGCGGGGAACAGGTCGGTGCCGAGATCGATAGCCAGGACCTGGCGCACGCTCAGGGCCAGCGGCACGAGCGGGAAGTTGGCCTTGATGATGAAGGGCATCAACTCGGGGATGTTGCTTGAGAAGATGTAAGTGATGAATTTGCGGATGTTGTCGAATACGCCGCGGCCTTCCTCTATGGCGGCGGTGATCGCGCCGAAGTCGTCCTGGGTCAGGATGATGTCGGCGGCTTCCTTGGCCACGTCGGTGCCGACCAGGCCCATCGCGATGCCCACATCCGCTTTGCGCAGGGCGGGGGCATCGTTGACCCCGTCGCCTGTGACGGCCACCACCTCACCGCGCACCTGAAAGGCGGAGACGAGTCGCATCTTGTGCTCGGGGGCCATGCGCGCGAAGAGCACTTCCTGGTCGAGCAGTTCCTGCAAGGCCACGTCCGAAAGTTCGTCCAGTTCCGCACCCGTGAGGATCAGCGGATTGGGCGTGGTAAGCATGCCCACGCGCCGCGCCACCGACTCGGCCGTCAGGCCATAATCGCCCGTGATCATCACGATGCGAATGTTCGCCTCGCGACAGGTCTGCACGGCCTGTTCGACCTGCGGCCTGGGCGGGTCCATCATGGCCATCAGCCCGAGAAAGGTCAGGTCACGCTCGACGTTCTCGGCGGTGTACGCGCCTTCACGCGGAGGCAGCTCACGGCGGGCCAGCGCCAGCACGCGCAGCGCATTGCGCGCATAATCGTCGTTGACTGCCATGATCTCGGCCCGCAGTGGATTGGTCAGCGGCACAACTTCCTTGTTGATCAGGATCTTCGTGCATAGTTGCAGCACTTCGCGCGGCGAGCCTTTGACAAAGGCGATCTCGCGATTCATCTCGCGATGGATGGTGGTCATGCGTTTGCGGCGCGCATCGAAGGGGATCTCGTGGATGCGCGGCAAAATACGATTGACCGCCTCCTCAGTGATGCCATCCTTCATGGCGGCCACCTTCAGTGCGGCTTCGGTCTGATCGCCGAGGCTGCTCCAGCCTGGATGCTCGAGCGTGGGCGCGTTGACGCGTGCATTGTTGCAGCACGAAGCCACCTCCAGCAGGCAGAGCAAGTCCTTTTCCCAGGATTGTCCGCTTGGGTCAGGAGAGAATCGTCCCTCGGGTTCATAGCCCACGCCTGAGACTTTGACACGTTTGCCCGCCACCCACAAGTCGCGTACCGTCATTTGGTTCTGGGTCAATGTGCCACTCTTGTCGGTGCAGATGACCGACACCTGCCCGAGCTTCTCCACCGTGGACAGTTTCTTGGCCAGCACCCCGCGCTGCGCCAGACGTTGGACGGCCGCCGCCAGTGAAAGCGTCAACGTGGCGATCAACCCTTCGGGGATGACGGCCACCACGATGCCCAGCGCCAGCAAGATGACCTCATGCACGGGGAAGTTGAGCGAGAAATATCCCACCACGATGACGATGGCACCAATGCCCAGCGCGATCCACGCCGTGGACTTACTCAGACGGTTGAGTTCCTTTTGGAAAGGGGTTGGCTCTTCGGCGATGGACTGCGTCAGACGTGCGATACGCCCGAACTGCGTGGACATGCCCGTGGCAGTGACCACTGCTCTTCCCGTGCCCGAAGCGATGGAAGTGCCCGCAAAGATCAGGTTGGGACGGTCCAGTTCGCTGATGCCGCTTTGCAGCGAGGCATCTGCCATCTTGCGCGCGGGGATGGCTTCACCTGTCAGCGTGGCGTTGTTGGTGCGCAGACCGTACTCTTCGAGCACACGCGCGTCGGCGGCGATGTTGTCGCCTTCGGCCAGCACGAGGATGTCACCTGGCACGACTTCGCTGGATGGGATGTAACTTTCCACACCCTCGCGGATGACGTGTGCAAAGGAGGGCAGGATCGCGCGCAGCTTCTCGATGGCTTGCTCTGCGCGGTATTCGCGCCAGAACGAAAAGCCTGTGTTGACCAGGATGATGCTCCAGATGATGAGCGCCAGCAGCCCGTCGAGCTGGGTCAGCGCCACCAGCCCGACAATGATCAACACCAGCGTGGGCGGATGCGCAAGCTCTCGCAGCCAGCGCTCCCAGACGGGCGCCTTCTTTTGTTGCGTCAGGATGTTGGGCCCGTAAAGTTGCAGGCGCGATTCAGCCTCCGCGCTGGATAGCCCAGCAGCGGATGTCTCGAGCGCTTCGAGCGCCTCAGAAACACGCAGGCTGAAAATGGGAGTGGACATGGAAAACCAATGTCATTGCGAGGACGGCGTTGGAGCCAGCCCTCGCAATGACGCGGGAGGTATCAGGACTCTTTCCCAGAGGGGGTGGTTTCCTTCGGAGCACCGCCAACACGAGGTTCGGGCTTCTTCAGATAGTCATCCAGGAAGGTTTTGTGCTCGCTGTGGTTCATGGCGTCTTCGAATGCCCCGGCGGCTACTGGCACGGGCTGTTCATCGAAGCGCATGGGCTTGAAGATTCCAAACAGTCCGAAGAGGTCGGTGATCTTCATCATCAGGAAATAGCGATACTCTTGAATGCGCAAGGACTGCCATTCGACGATATTGCCCATCGTTCCCTGAATGCGTGACTTCTCGCGAATGACGCGATGGATATCCTCAGGGTCGCGGTAGCCGGCAGGAGAGATCAGGATGGCATGCGCCATCAGGATCAGGATGGAGAACACGATCAGCACCACCCAGCCGCCCTCGTTCCACTTGGTGACGATCTGGCCGACGAAAATCGAGGTGGCCAGGGCAGTCGCAAACGTGGAGCCAAACATACCCAGCGTGCGCGCGCGCCCTGCCAGGTTGTGTTTTGCGTGTTGGCGGATGGCAAGTCCCATTACTGCAATGGGCATGAATACGCCCACGCCGTAATAAGGCATCGCTGCGCTGGTATTGCCGCGTACCAGCAGTTGAATGACAATGGTCAGGATGGCGGCTACGGTGACAGGGCGAGTGAACGTCCCCTTGGGGTTGCGGTAAACGATTACCTCAGGCAGTTCGCCGATGGCTACATTGCGCCAGGTGATGGCTTGCAGATCCTGGAAGGCGGTCATCGAGGCGGCGGTCAACAGGCCCACAGCCAGGATCTGGTAAGCCCAGTATAGGATCGTTCCACCAGGGATGATGGAAAATCCGATGAACGCCAGGTTGGCTACCAGGCTGCGCCCTTCCACGCCATCAAAAGCTTGAAAGTGGATGGCGAAGTACGTCAGGAAAAGCGTGGTCAGCGCACCGTAAAACAGGAAGGAGGTTTGCACCATGCGGCCAATCCCTGATTTGCCGCCATAGAAATGCCAGATTTTCTCAAGCTTGGGTAGGCGAGCGCGTCCCCATTTGACAAGGGGGGCGTCGCCATCGATGACGAACTGGATGCCGTTGGACATGGCTTCCAGGCCCGTGAGCGCAACCAGGCCCTTCATCGACGCGGCTAATAGGTGGAACAGGGCGCTCCAAATGGAAGTAACCTGCGTTGTGGATTCAGCAGGCAGGGCAGGGACATGGCTGGCCTTGGCGATGAACAACCCGACCGCCATGGTAATGGTCAAGAGGACGAAAATGCCCAGACCGGTGAACACCACCTTGGCCGATTCACCGCGTCCGCGGATGGTGATGTACCAGGTGGTCATGACCATGGCTGCGCCGATCAGGAAGTGCCAGTACCAGGCGATGCCGCCCGCCTGACGGAGCGAGAGCAGTTGGTCTACGCCAGACAGGGTGGAGACGACAATGGTGAAGATGTAATCCTGCAACAGGATGACAGCCACAATCAAACTGAGCGACGGTCCCAGATAGCGCATGGCCGCCGTGAACGAACCGCCGCCTTCATTGAACACACCCAGCGAATACATATACAGCGCGCCAAAGACCAGGTTTGCCAGGCCAATGACCAGTACCGCATAATATCCAAGATGTTCCAGCCCGTAAGGATGCAGAGCGTGCATCATTTCACCTGTGGCGTAGTAATACGAGGTGAAATAGTCCACACCGAAGAGGGCAAGGGCCGCCAGTACGCCGACCTGACCAGCGCCATGAATGTGGGCATCCTCCTGACTTTCGCGGGGAGCAACGCGCATTACGACGACCACGATACCGATTAAGAGAGCAATGGAGAAGAACATTCTGGGCCTATTGGTTTTCAGTTTCAAAAGCCTGTTCGAGCAGGTCGAGCAGACCGAGTAAATGCTTGCGGGTGGATGGGTTGTAGCGCGTGTCCTGACTGACCTTGACTTCCTCTTGCTGGACCGCGCGGACGACAAAGGCGGGCACGAACATGATTCGTCCCGACGGGATCACTTCGAAGTTGGAGATCTCCAATTTCAGATCCTGGTCGTCGAAGTAGGGCAGGCTCAAACGCAGGCCGCGGTTCAGGCTGCCAGCCGCGGCACGTTCCTTGATGCGGGCGATGATGTCCCTCACCTGATAGATGGCCAGTGCGCGCCCCTGGTTGACGAGTTGTCCCAACATGCCGTAGCGCTTCTTGGCGTACTCCTCGTCTGTGGAGATATAAGGGGCCAGCGCCACCGCCAGGAACAACACTTCCAGGAAGCGCTGCATCGACTTGACGTGCGCCTCGGCCTCATCCACAGACTTGGCCAACAGGCTGCTGTCTTCATCGAAAGCCACCCATTGTGGCAGGAAGAACTTGCGCGCATACGGCACGAACGGCACGAGCAGGTCGCCGCGGCCTTCGTCAGTCTGACCTTCCTCGGCAATGGCGTCGGTGGATGCCGTGATGGCAGACTCGGGCTCCAGGCCGTCGATCGCGGGGATGGACGGGATGGTCTCGTCTTCGTCGGCGGGTTGGTAGGTGACCGAGCGTCCCGCGGGCAGCATCTGATGCACCATGTGCAGCACGGTGGCGTGGCGCAACAATCCCGCCGCCACGGAGACCGCGCGGTCGGGCGACTGCTCCAGTTCGATGAAGGTGTGGCGTAATTCCTTGTACAGTTCCACCTTGCGGAAGCGATTGAGGAAACTGCCAGCCGAGCGGGTACGCTGACCCTGCGGGATGGTCACCAGCGCGGGCTGGGCTACATTCTCCAGCGTGCAGACCACGCGGTCGGGCAGAGAGAAGCTGACTTGCGAGTCGCCGTCCACCACGGCCTGCGCGATCTGCTTGCCCTGCGTCTCGAAGAAACGTTGCACGATGGCAGGCTGTGCTACGAACAAGGCTTGCTGGCGTTCGTAATCTTCGGCCAGGCGATCGGATAACACTTTCGGATTTGTCTCTAACATGTTGAACCTTTGAAAAAATTATGAAAATAGCGAATTCCAGCCCCAGACCGCACCGATCTCGAGCAGGATGGACAAGTACATCAGGGCGGTGTGAGCCCAATCATTCGACAGGTTGGTCAGCCTTACTTGCAGCCACAGGAACCCCGCGATCAAGCCGAGGGAGCCGCCCCAGGCCATCAGACTGGCGACCCATTGCGGGCGCGGCGTCTCGATGGGGTACACCCCATCCAGCACGTGCACGGTGACATTCAAGTTCGACTCAAGCAGATCGCCCAGTGACCGGTGCCCCAAGCCTGCGGGCTGTCCTGCAAAGCAGACGACGACATCCCCTTCCTGCCAGTTCTTGCGGACGGCGTCCAGCCAATCGCGGCTGAACTCGACCCTGGATTCGGCCGGCAGGTTCTCAGACGAGACCATCGCTCCGAGCGTGACCATGCGCCTGCGCAGGCTGGCCTCCTGGACCTCGTCATGGCACAGGCCGAGGAGCTGGACCCTGCCCTGCAGGGAACTGGCCAACTCCCAAACCCTGCGGGCGGCGTTGACGGAATCCACTTCGGGGTCGGGCATCAGGACGAGTAAACGGCGGGCAGGCCCGGGGTCCACGGAATCGGGCAGGACTTCGAAGGCTGGGGCGGTTGAGTGGGAGTCGAGTCTGTTCATGGGTACCTCACGAATGAGATAATCCTATTCCCCCGGCATAAAATGGTGACAAAAAATCAGGGCAATCGCATAAAGAACAAATAAAAACGCCCTTTTGTAAGGGCGCTGCAAGGTATATCGTCTCGAGCGGAGCCGCGTGTTCTTTGCGGCGTAGTCGAAGGACGAAAATTAAATATCGAACTTTTTCTCTTGCCCTTCGACTGCGCTTGGCTATCGCCTCGCTCCGCTCAGGGCGGAGTCATTCATCCGCAATGAACCGATACCCGATCCCAGGCTCGGTGAGGATGTATTGCGGCTGTTCGGGATCGACTTCAAGCTTCTTGCGCAGTTGGCGCATGTAGACGCGCAGATATTCGGTGTGATCGGCGTCGGCGGGACCCCAAACGTGGATGAGGATGCTTTGATGCGTGAGCACGCGTCCGTGGTTGGCGGCCAGGTAGGCCAGCAGCTTGTACTCGGTGCCCGTCAGCTTGATCTCCTCTTCGCCGCGCTTGACCAGATGCCAGGCCAGGTCGATCGACAGGTCGCCTGCCCTGACCAGCTTGCTCTGCGTGCCCTGCCGGCTGCTGGAATGACGAAGCGCCACGCGCACGCGCGCCAGCAATTCCTCGATGCCGAAGGGCTTGGTCAGGTAATCGTCGGCGCCCTGATCGAGGGCGGCCACCTTGTCGCGTTCGCTGTCGCGCACCGAGAGGATCAGGATCGGGCATTGCGTCCACTCGCGCAGGCGGCGCGTGACCTCGATGCCGTCGATGTCGGGCAGACCCAGATCGAGGATGACGATATCGGGCTCGTGGGCCGCGGCCAGGGTCAGGCCTTCCTCGCCGCGGCTGGCGGTGCTGACCTGGAATCCCTTCTCGGTCAGAATGGTGCGGATGGCGCGTTGGATCTGTGGTTCATCGTCGATGACGAGGATGTGCGGCGCGTTGCTCATTCGATCTCCGTGTCGGGCGGGAGTTGCGGGGGCGGGGAGCCTTCCCAGGTGAGGGGCAGGGTGAAGTTGAAGGCCAGCCCGTCGCTGACGTTCTCGGCCCAGATGCGTCCGCCATGCGCCTCGATGATGCCTTTGCAGATCGAGAGGCCCAACCCAGTGCCCGTCACGCGGTCGGCAGCGGTGATGCGGTAGAACTTGTCGAAGATGCGTTCGAGATGCTCGGGCGGAATCTGCGGCCCCTGGTTGCTGACCTGCACATGAATGGTTTCGCCCTCGACCTTGGCGCAAATGTGAATGACCGAGGCGGCGGGCGCATACTTCAGGCTGTTGCTGATCAGGTTGGTGAAGACCTGCTCCATTTGCACATAATCGACGGGGACCATCGGCAGGCTCTCGGGCACATCAACGTTGAGCCTGTGATCTTCGATGGCATGACGCATGCGCGCCAGCACACTGCCGAGGATCTCGGGCAGGATGTTCCATTCACGCTTGGGTTTGAGCGCCCCCGACTCGATGCGTGACATGTCCAGCAGGTTGCCGACCAGCATATTCAGGTGGTCCGCTTCGTCGTCGATGGCGGCGATCAACTCGACGCGCGCCAGCGAATCCCAGCCGACCTCGTCCCGCCGCAGGCTGGATGCCGCCGCCTTGATGGTCGAGAGCGGCGTGCGAAGCTCGTGCGAGACCGAAGAGAGCAGCACCGATTTCAACCGGTCGCTTTCTTCGAGGACGCGCGCGCGCGATTCCGCCTGGGCCAGGCGTGCCCGTTCGAGGGCCAGCGCGCCCTGACTGGCGAAGGTCTGCAATAATCGCTTTTCACTGGATGAGATGGCGGGGGCCATGCGCCACAAGCGGATCTCGCCAAGCACGCCGCGCGCCGCCTGGATGGGGACGGCCAACTCGGCGGCGCGGGCGGGGGCCTGCGTCTCGGGTAGACGGTAAGAATCGTCCGCGCCCTGGATGTGGATCTCGACATGCTCGCCGTCCGCGGTGGCCTGCACCTGCCTGGCGAGAATCTCCGCGACGATGCGGTCATCGTGTAAACCCGTTAGTGCGGTGCTCAGTTCGTAGAGTTGGGTCGCCTCCCGTTCGCGGGCGGTGGCGGCAATGGTGCTGGCTTGGGCGCGCCCCACCAACTGGCTGATGACCACGGCCACGATCAGGAAGACCATCAGCACCACCAGGTCACCTGGTTGGTGGATGGCCAGTGTGTAATACGGTTTGATGAAGAAATAATTGAAAGCAAAGAAGGCCAGCGCGGCGGTGGTGATGCCAGGTCGCAACCCCCACAGGACGGTGATCAATACCACAGGCAGCAGGTAGAGCAGGGCGATGATGGAAGTCTCCAACGCCTCACGCATGGTAAAGAAAGCCGCCGTCACCACGGCTACCAACAGGACTGCCAGGAAGTATCGCAGCGCGTGGGATGTGACATAGGACAATCGCATGCGTAGATTATACGCCAGCCGTCCAACCTTTCAAAAACAACGCTTGTCAATTCCGTGCCCCGTTGGTATACTGCCGCCCAACATGAACATCATTTGCGCGCTTAAGCACCATCATCATACTCTCTTCCCGCATGGTCGGGAGGTGTTTGTGCGCGTACCTGTTCGATAATAGGAACCAGCACAACCCTCATCAAGTCCCGACCATGGTCGGGACTTTTTGTTTAATTCCACCTAAAGGATTCTTTATGCAAACATCAACTGTTCGACTTTCCCTCCCCTCTAAAGGCCGCTTGCAGGACATGGCCCTGAGTTTCCTGACGCAGGCGGGTCTCTCGGTGTTCAAGCCCAATCCGCGCCAATATCAGGCGGAGATTCCCGCGCTGCCCGAACTGGGAGTCCTCTTTCAGCGCCCGGGCGATATCGTGGCCAGCGTGCGTCAGGGCAGCGTGGACTTTGGCATCACGGGCATCGACGTGCTCGAAGAGAAGCGCGGCGACAATGGCGACATCCTGATCCTGCACGACGCGCTCGGGTTTGGACATTGCGCCCTGACCCTGGCCGTGCCTGAAGCCTGGGACCAGGTCAACGACCTGCCGACGCTCAAGGCCTGGTCTGCCACCCTGGGCCGACCGCTGCGAGTGGCCACCAAGTTCCCCGTCCTGACCGAGCGCTTCCTCAGCCAGCAAGGGATTCCACACAGCCTGATCGCCGCCGAAGGGACTCTCGAAACGGCACCCACCATCGGCTATGCCGACATCATCTCGGACCTGGTTTCCTCGGGGCAGACTCTCAAGGATAATCGCCTGCGCGCGCTGCCCGACGGCGTGATCCAGCCTTCGCAGGCGGCGTTGATCGCCAATCGCAAGGCTTTGCAGGAACGGCCCGAGACGTTGGAGATGGCGCGCCGTCTGCTCGAATATATCGAGGCGCACCTGCGCGCCAAGGAGAATCTGCTGGTCATCGCCAACATGCGCGGCGAAAGCCCTGAGGCCATCGCGCACAAGATGTTCAACGAGACCAGCGTTGGCGGTTTGCAGGGACCGACCATCAGCCCGATCATCGTGCGCGAGGGCCAGCCCTGGTATTCGGTCACGGTGGTGGTGCGGCGCGACAAGCTGGCGCAGGCCGTCGGCGAACTGCGACAGGTGGGTGGCAGCGGCATCATCGTCTCGCCTGTGACCTATATCTTTGAAGAAGAGCCGCCGCGCTACACGGCCATGCTGGCGGAGTTGAAGAGATGAAAATTCGCACCCACCTTGAATCTCTTCCGCCCTACACGCCCATCGAGCCGTTCGAAGTCCTCTCGGCGCGCATCGGGCGTGAGCCTGCACAGATCGTCAAACTGGATGCCAACGAGAATCCGTATGGACCCTTGCCTGCCGTGCGCGAAGCGCTGGGCAACATGGAATTTCCACACATCTACCCCGACCCCGAGAGCCGCGCCTTGCGTCAAGCGCTGGAAGGCTTCACAGGTGTGCCCGCTGAGTATCTGCTGGCAGGTGCGGGCGCGGACGAGTTGATCGACCTGCTGATGCGAGTCCTGCTCGACCCCGGGGAAGGCATCCTGTCCTGCCCGCCGACCTTTGGCATGTATCCCTTCGACGCGGAACTGAACGCCGCGCGCTGCATCGAGATCCCGCGCCGCGCTGATTTCTCGTTGAACGTGGAAGGTATCCGTGCGGCGGTCGAAACGTACCAGCCGAAGATCCTGTTCGTAACCTCGCCCAACAACCCCGATGGCTCGATGATCGAGCCCGCCGTGTTGGACGAACTCCTCGCCCTGCCGACGCTGGTCGTCCTCGATGAAGCGTACATTGAGTTTGCAGGTGATAACTTAGGCGCAAGCCTCAGCCGCATCCGTGAAGTGCCACAGCGTGAGAACCTGGTCGTGCTGCGCACCTTCAGCAAATGGGCGGGGCTGGCGGGTCTGCGCATCGGCTATGGCGCGTTTCCCAAATGGCTGATGCCCACGTTGTGGAAATCCAAACAGCCCTACAACGTCAACGTGGCGGCCAGTGTCGCGGCGCAGGTCTCGCTGGCACATGTGGATGAGTTGAAGAAGTCTGTGGAGAAGCTCAAGCAGGAGCGCGCGCGGATGATGTCTGTGTTGCAGGAAATCGCTTACCTGAAACCTTATCCCACCCAGTCGAACTTCATCCTCTGTCAGGTGAGTGGATGCGATGCCGCCGAGCTCAAATCGCGGCTGGTGCAGGAGTACGGCGTCTTCATCCGCTACTTCAACAAGCCTGGCCTGCGTGACCATATCCGCATCAGCGTGGGCAGGCCACAGGATACGGATGCGTTGATCGATGCGTTGAGAAAATTATAAAGTTGGAAGGTTGCAGGTTGAAAGTTCGGACCTTCAGACCTGTCAACTTGCGAACTCAAGGAGCAACCATGCGTACCGCACAAATTTCCCGCCAAACCAACGAAACCCAGATCGAGATCAGCCTCAACCTCGACGGAACAGGCCAGCACAACATCTCCACGGGCGTCGGCTTTCTCGATCACATGCTGACGCATCTCGCCGTACACGGACTCTTCGACCTGACGGTCAAAGCTCAGGGCGATTTGCACATCGACGTGCATCACACGGTCGAGGATGTGGCGCTGACGTTGGGTCAGGCCTTCGACCAGGCACTCGGCGACCGCAAGGGCATCCTCCGCATGGGCGATTGTTTCGCGCCGATGGATGAGACTCTGGCGCACGTCGCCGTGGACCTTTCGGGGCGGCCCTACACGGTGGTGCAGGCCGAATGGCACACGCCCTACGTGGGCAACATCCCGACCACCTTGTTTCCGCATTTCTTCGAGTCCTTTGCGGTGACGGCGCGCTGCAACTTGCACGCGCGTGTCCTGTACGGCCGCGATGACCATCATCAGGCCGAGGCGTTGTTCAAGGCCTGGGCACGTGCCTTGGACGCGGCCACGCAATTTGATCCACGCCGCGGCGGCATGATCCCATCTACGAAGGGAAGCTTATGAAAGACATCATCTTGATCGATGCGGGCACGGGCAATTTGCGCTCGGTACAGAAGGCGCTGGAAAGCGTCGGTGCGAACGTGGATCGCACCAGCGACCCGAAAAAGGTTTTATCGGGCAAACGTGTGGTCCTGCCTGGGGTGGGGGCCTTCGGCGATTTCATGTCTGGCTTGCGCACGCTCGGGCTGGAAGACGCCGTCCTCGAGGTGGCGTTGGGCGGCGTTCCACTGTTGGGCATCTGCGTCGGCATGCAGGCGCTGTTCGACGTGGGCGAGGAGATGGGTCAACACGCGGGGCTGGGATTGCTGCAAGGCAGGGTCGTGCGCTTCGAGGAGTCGCTCT
This sequence comes from Chloroflexota bacterium, assembly GCA_016191845.1. Lineage (GTDB taxonomy): Bacteria > Chloroflexota > Anaerolineae > Anaerolineales > Villigracilaceae > JACPVF01. The sequence continues at coordinate 51,263 of JACPVF010000003.1, read as the reverse complement.
CGGTGAAGATTCCGCATACGGGCTGGAACCAGCTTGAGGTCCAGAACGCCAGCTTGTTCGAGGGCGTCCCCTCGGGTTCGTACGTCTACTTCAATCACTCGTATTACTGTCTCCCCAAACAATCCTCCGACGTGATCGCCTTCACCGACTATGGCCTGCGCTACGCCTGTGCGGTGCGGCAAGAGAACATCTTCGGCGTGCAATTCCACCCCGAGAAGAGTCAGGCGGTGGGGCTGCAAATCTTAAAGAATTTTGTGGAGGCGGCATGAGCTTTACGATCTATCCTGCCATTGATCTGCGCGGCGGAAAGGTGGTGCGCCTCAAGGAAGGCGACCCCGCGCGCCTGACCGCCTACAGCGATGATCCCGCCGAGACGGCGCGACGTTGGCTCGATACGGGTGCGGCCTGGTTGCACGTTGTGAATTTAGATGGTGCCTTTGGCGAAAGCGATCAGGCCAATCGTGCCGCGCTCGAGTCGATCCTGAAGTTGGGCACGCGTGTGCAATTCGGCGGCGGGATGCGTTCGCTGGATTCAATTGGAGCTGCGTTGGGATTGGGCGTCAGCCGCGTGATCCTAGGCACGGTTGCCATCGAGCAGCCCGATATTGTGGCCGAATCGTTGACCCGTTTCGGAGCGCAGCACATCGCCGTGGGCATCGACGCGCGCGACGGATGGGTCCGCACGCGCGGCTGGAAGGATGACAGCGGCGTGCCCGCCCTCGGCCTGGCCCTTCACATGCGGACCCTCGGGCTGGGTACCGTTATCTTCACCGACGTCAGCCGCGACGGGTTGGGCAGCGGGCTGAACATCCCCGCGACCCGCGAACTCTCCGTCCACAGCGGCCTGGACGTGATCGCCTCGGGCGGCGTACACACCATCGACGATGTCATCGCTGCCAGGGAAGCGGGCCTGGCAGGTTGCATCATCGGCCGCGCGTTGTATGACGGAACGGTTGATCTCAGAAAAGCGTTACAGGTTTGAAGGTTGGAAAGTTGGAAGGTTGTGCCTTGAACTTGTAAACTGTCCAACCTGCAACTTTCAACCGTAAGGAGAACTTATGCTGGCAAAACGAATCATCCCCTGCCTCGACATCAAAGATGGACGCGTGGTGAAAGGCGTCAACTTCGTCAACCTGCGCGATGCGGGTGACCCCGTCGAGCAGGCGCGCCTGTACGACGAACAGGGCGCGGACGAACTGGTCTTCCTCGACATCTCCGCCACGCACGAGGGACGGCAGACCACGCTCGAGCTGGTCAGCCGCGTGGCTGAGAGCGTATTCATGCCGTTGACCGTCGGCGGCGGCATCCGCGTAGTGGACGACATGCGCAACCTGCTGCTGGCGGGCGCGGATAAGGTCAGCGTCAACTCGGCGGCGGTGAAGACGCCCGAACTGCTTTCGGAGGGCGCCTTGCGTTTCGGTGCGCAGTGCATCGTGCTGGCCATCGACGCGCGACGCAATGGCTCGGGCTGGGAAGTCTACGTCAACGGCGGGCGTGTGCCCACGGGGCTCGATGCGCTCGAATGGGCCGTGCGCGGCGTGGAACTGGGCGCGGGCGAGATCCTGCTCACCAGCATGGACGCCGACGGCACGCTGGCAGGCTACGACCTGGAGCTGACCAGCATCATCTCGAACCTGGTGCCCGTGCCTGTCATCGCCTCGGGTGGGGCAGGGATGCCGACGCACTTCGCGGAAGTGCTCACGAAGGGTCAGGCAGATGCAGCGCTGGCCGCGTCGCTGTTCCATGATGGGAAGCTGCGCATCCCTGAGTTGAAGAGAGAGTTGCAGGGTTGGGGCGTGCCCGTCAGGTTTTGATGAAAGAGGAAAGATGAAAGAAGAGTTGTTGAGCGAAATAAAATATGATGCCAGCGGCCTGGTCCCTGCCATCGTGCAGGATGCAGACACGCAGGAAGTATTGATGCTGGCCTACATGAACGCCGAATCCCTGCGGCTGACGATGGAGACGGGCGAGACCGTCTTCTGGTCGCGCAGCCGTCGGGAGTTGTGGCACAAGGGCGCCACGTCGGGAAATGTGCAACGCGTGGTCGGGGTCCGCGTGGATTGCGACGCCGACACGCTGTTGATTCTCGTCCAGCCCGCAGGTCCCGCCTGCCACACGGGCGAGCGGACGTGTTTTTATCGAGAGATAGTCAGACCCTAAGGGTTTCCAAAACCCTTAGGGTCTCATAGGAGAAATCATGAGCATTCAATGGCTGTTCGACGTGATCGAAGACCGCAAGAAAAATCCCAGCGAGGGGTCGTACACTTCCAGTCTATTCGCCGAAGGACTGCCGCGTATCGCACAGAAGGTCGGCGAGGAAGGCACCGAGGTGGTGGTGGCCGCGCTCGCGCAGGAGGATCAGCGCCTGATCGAGGAAGTGGCCGACCTGACCTATCACACGCTGGTGCTGCTGTCTGCGCGCGGACTGTCTCCCGAGTTGGTGCTGGCAGAATTGAAGCGGCGGCATTAACTCCATGCGCGGAATCAAAAACGGGATGATAGGTTCATCCCGTTTTTTCTCATACCGCCAATGGGCGGTGCGGGTTCTTATTTCGCGCGGGTGTTGAGCTTGAAGAGCAGATACAGCGGGCAGAAGGACACGGCGGCGGTCAGCGCGAAGACCACGCCGAGCACCAGCAGAACGATGCCAAAAGTGCCCGTCACGACACCGCCGAAGTACAAGGCAGCGAACAGCACGGCGACGACGAGACGGATGATGCGGTCGGTATTTCCAACATTGGGGGTCATGTCAAATCTCCTTGAGTCATGGTTTGAATGGATGCCCCCAGTATAGGACAAGCCAGGACAGTTGTCTGTGACATTGTCACATTAGACCTTGATCCGTTCCTCCAACCCGTCGACATCTAACACCTCGACCTCGCCGCGCCGCACCTGGATCCAGCCACGCCCGCTGAAATCCTCCAGCAGGCGGCTGATGACCTCGCGTGAGCTGCCCAACTCAGCGGCGATCTCCTGATGCGTGACCTTGATCGGGTTCCCGCGCCGACAACGCTCCAGCAGCAGGGACGCCACGCGCGAGTCCATGCGGTGGAAGGCCACTTCGTCCACAACCTCCATGACGCTGGCCAGCCGCTGTGAGAGCAGGTCGAAGACGAACTCACGCCACGGGTCGTAGCGCTTGACCCAGTCGCGGAAGATGTCCGAGGGGATCATCACCGCCTCGGCTTCCTGCTCGACGGTGGCGACCGCGGGGAAGGACTGGCGGCTGAGGATGGCGTTGGCGGTCAGGATGCAACTCTCGCCCAGCCCGAAGCGGTAGAGCGTGATCTCGCGTCCCGTCTCGCCGATCTTGTAGACGCGCACCACGCCCGAGATCAGCAGCGCGATGGCATCCACGCGGTCGCCTTCGACGAAGACGTCGTGCCCCACAGGCACGCGTGCCAGAAAGGCCGCCTGCTGGAACTCGCGCGCCAGTTGCGAATCCGCGCCTTGCAGGATGGGCAGGGAAAGTTGAATGCGGGAGAATTCGGTGGGAGTGAGCATGTGCCTTATGCGATCTCAATCCAGTAGATACAAAATTCCGTGCCGTCCTCGTTGAGACCTGTGCGTTCAAGCACCCCGCCGTTGACCTCGATCACGTGCCTGGACGATAGGTTGGTCTTGTCGGTGCTGAGCATGGCGCGGTCCTGGCCGAGTTGCTTGAGTTCCCCGAGCGCCAGCCGCAGGGCTTGCGTAGCGTACCCCTTTCCGCGCTGACTCGGGCGGATGTAATAGCCGATGTGCCCACCGTGCTCGCGCAGTTTTTCGTTGAGGTAATGCCGCACCCGTACCAGTCCCACCGCTTCGCCCGCCTCGTCGATGACCCAGAAGACGGTCTGCGGCACATAGCCTGGCTTGAGCCTGGACGCGTCGGTCATGTCCACGCAGGATTGCAGGTATTCAGGGATGGTCATTTCGCCACGGCCGACCGCCGTGCCGTTGAAACCATTCTCACCATCGCCCAGATCGGCGAGCAGTTCGGCTAGTCCGCGCGGGGCGGTGAGGGAGGCGGGCTCGAGGATCACACCTTCTCCACCACCCAAAAATGGGACAGCCCCAACTCGCGCAACGGAGTCCTCTCCAGAAATTGCAGCACGCCGCGCAATACCTTGCCCAGCGGACCAAAGCGGGCGATGATGTTGTCGTACGCGCCGAAGATGACGGTTCGCTCGATGAATTTGACGGGCAGGCCGTCGAACAGCTTCTGCATATCGCCGCGGGAGTAGATGCGCACGTGCGGGGCCAACTTGTCGCGCCAGACGCGCGGCAGATAGTTCACGAACAACTTGTTGCCGAAGTGATACTGTCCCTTCCAGTAGATGCCGTGTGTCTCATACGGATATCCACGGTTCGGACAGAAGATCACGGCGCGTCCGCCTGGTTTCAACAGGCGCACCATCTCGCGCACGGCGGCGCGGTCATCCTGGACGTGTTCGATCACCTCGTGGCTGAGGATCAGGTCAAAGGTCGAGGCGGGCAGCGGGACGAATTCTCCCGCCGCGTTGAAGATGTGCGCCGAACGCTGGTGCGCTTCCACGGCCCGCTCGAAGTCGAATTCCAACCCGACCACCTGCGCCCCCAGCTCGGTCAGCTTTTCGACGTACATACCCACGCCGCAGCCGTTCTCCAGCACCTGTCCGCGGATGCGCTCGCCCGCGGCTTGTTTGATCATCTCCAGGCGGCGCTGCTGCCCCGCTCTCCATACATAGGACGGTTCTCCGCGCAAGGCGGCTTTTTCGAAGTTGCGATCAGTCATGCGGATATTATACAGGAACAATATTTGACTTGACATTCCCACGGCCCGGTCCTATACTCACGCCACAATCGAACGGGGAGCCTGTGTTACAGGCTGAGAGGAGCGTACCACGCTCGACCCGCATCACCTGATCTGGATCATACCAGCGGAGGGACTCTCTTGACTCGTCAACCATCCTCCGCCTGGAGGATGGTTTTTTTACCCCCACCCATCCTCCCCCATTTTCGCGAAGCGAAAATGGGGGAGGTGCCCTGACCGCAGGGAAGGGCGGAGGGGGCAGGTTTCAACTATGCACAGAATTCTGATCTTCGCCAACGGCCAACTGCCCGACCTCGACGCTGCCCGCGCGCTCCTCCACGCGGATGATTTCATCATCGCCGCCGACGGGGGAACGCACAACGCCCTGACCCTGGGCCTGACTCCGAACCTGATCGTCGGCGACCTCGACTCTTTGACCTTGGACCTGCGACCTTTGACCGACCAGGGTACGAAAGTCATCCAATTCCCGCGCGACAAGAACGAGACCGACCTCGAACTGGCCCTGCAACACGCCGCTGAGATGCAGCCCGAACAGGTCATCATCGTCGGCGCCCTGGGCGGCCGCCTCGACCAGACCCTCGGCAACATCGCCCTTCTTTCCGATGCCCGACTCCTGAATCTCGACCTCCGCCTCGACGATGGGGTGGAGGAACTCTATTTTTGTCGGAGTCAGGCCGAGGTCCACGGGCGGAGCGGGGAGCTGGTCTCGCTGATCCCGTGGGGCGTGCCCGTCGAAGGCGTCCGCACCGATGGGCTGCGCTGGCCCCTGTCCGATGAAACGTTGTATCCAGATAAAACGCGCGGCATCAGCAACGAACTGCTGGGCGAACGGGCCACGGTCCGCATCCGCTCGGGCCTGCTGCTCGTCGTCCATCGCCGCACATCTCAAGAAAGGTAATCCATGAAAAAACTCACTCTTCTACTTTCCGCCTTCTGCCTTCTGCTGGCCGCCTGCACGCCTGCCTCTACGGAAACGCCTACCCCCAGCGGCCCTGTCACCCTCACTGTCATGACCCACGACTCCTTTGCTGTCAGCAAGGAAGTGGTCGCCGAGTTTGAGCAGGCCAACAACGCCAAACTGGTCTTCATGCCGAGTGGCGACGCGGGCTCTGCGTTGAACAAGGCCATCCTCTCGAAGGACGCGCCGCTGGCTGACGTGTTCTACGGCGTGGACAACACCTTCCTCTCGCGCGCGTTGGAGGCCGACATCTTCGAGGCTTACGCTTCGCCCGCCCTGGCCGACATCCCCGCCGAGTTTCAGCTTGACGCGCAGAAGCGCGCCCTGCCCGTCGACTACGGTGATGTCTGCATCAACTACGATAAGGCTTACTTTGCCGAGAAGAACCTGTCCGTGCCGCAAAGCCTCGAAGACCTGACCCAGCCCGAGTATAAGGGTCTGCTGGCGGTTGAGAATCCCGCCACCTCGTCGCCTGGGCTGGCGTTCCTGCTGGCCACCATCAAGCACTTCGGTGAGACGGGCTATCTCGATTACTGGACGCAACTGCGCGACAACGGCCTGGTCGTGACCGACGGCTGGGAGACGGCCTACTACACCAACTTCAGCGGATCGTCGGGCAAGGGGCCGCAGCCGATGGTGGTCTCGTACGCCACCAGCCCTGCCGCGGAATTCCTCTTCGCCGACCCTCCCGTGGACGAAGCGCCCACCGCCTCCATCCTCGGACCCGACACCTGCTTCCGTCAAATCGAGTTTGTTGGCATCCTCAAAGGGACTGCCCACCCCGACCTTGCGCAGAAATTCGTGGACTTCATGTTGAGCGCCGACTTCCAGAACGACATGCCGATGCAGATGTTCGTCCTGCCCGTCAGCACGAAGGCCACCGTGCCCGATGCCTTCACCCAGTATGCCGACACGGCGTCCGCCTCCACCTCGCTCGATCCCGCCTCCATCGCCGCCAACCGCGAATCGTGGATCAATGCGTGGACGGAGACAGTGGTTCGATAACATAATGTCATTGCGAGGAGGGCGAAGCCCGACGAAGCAATCTCATGTAATTTGGAGATTGCTTCGTCGCAAAGAACGCTCCTCGCAATGACGTTTCCTACTATGAAACTTCGCTCCCTGCCCGCCATCCTCTTCCTCGCGCTGTTCTTCTTCTATCCTCTCGCGCGCATCCTCGGCCTGACGCTCGACACATCCGTCTTCACCTTGGACAATTTCCTTCTTGCTTGGCGCGCCCTATCATTCACCTTTTATCAAGCCTTCCTCTCCACTTTCCTGACCTTCCTGCTCGGATTGCCCGCCGCCTATCTCTTCGCTCGTTTCGACTTTCGCGGCAAATCCCTGCTGCGTGCCATGACCGCCATCCCCTTCATGCTGCCGACCGTGGTTGTGGCTTCGAGTTTCAATGCTTTATTCGGTCCGCGCGGCTGGCTGTCTTTCCTTGCCCCTTCTTCAACTTTCAACTTTTCACCCTTTGCTCTCATCCTCCTCGCCCACGTCTTCTACAATACCACCATCATCATCCGCATCGTGGGCAACGCGCTGACCCAGCTTGACCCGCGCCTCGAAGCCGCCGCGCGCACGCTCGGCGCGAATCCGCTCAAGGTGTGGACCCACGTCATCCTGCCGTTGTTGCGCGTCCCGTTGCTGGCGGCGGGATTGCTGGTTTTCCTATTCGACTTCACCAGCTTCGGCGTCATCCTGCTGCTGGGTGGAGCGAAATTCGCCACGCTCGAAGTGGAAATTTACATTCAGGCTTTGCAACTGCTGGACCTGCCAATGGCCGCGCTGCTTTCCGTCATTCAACTGCTTTGCACGTTGACCTTCTCCATTCTGTACAGCCGCCTCTCCGCACAGATGCTCGTCCCAACCGCTCCACGCCCGTCCACCGCGCGTCGTCCGCGCACCCTCACCGAGAAACTCTACACCGCTTCTATCATCTTTCTTCTTTCCTCTTTCTTCGTCCTCCCACTGATCGCTCTCCCCATCCGTTCCATCACCCGCCTCGAAGCCGACCGCGGCCAACGCGGCGACGTCCAATACGGCCTGACGATGTCTTATTACAGTGAACTCTTCGTCAACCGCCGCGGCTCGATCTTCTACGTTCCGCCCGCCGAAGCGGCTCGCAACTCGCTGACCTACGCTGCCGCGACGGTGGCCCTGTCGCTGTTGCTGGGTCTGCCGTTGGCCTCCGCTCTGGCCCGCCCTGGTCATTTCGAGCGCATCCTCGACCCACTGCTGATGTTGCCACTCGGTGCATCCGCCGTCACCCTCGGCCTCGGCTTCATCGTCACCTTCAACCGTCTGCTTCTCACTTCTCACTTCTCACTTTTATCTTCTCCCCTCATCATCCCTCTCGCCCACACCATCATCGCCTTGCCGTTTGTCGTTCGCGCGCTTCAACCTGCCATTACCTCCATCCCCGAACGCTTACGTCACGCCGCCGCCACGCTGGGAGCTTCTCCCTGGCGCGTCTGGCAAACGGTCGATTGGCCGATCCTGTCGCGCGCGATCCTTTCCGCGGCCACCTTCGCGTTCACCGTCTCACTGGGCGAGTTCGGCGCGGCCACCCTGTTGGCCCGCCCCGACTTCCCAACCCTGCCCGTGGCCATCGCGCGCTTCCTTGCCCAGCCTGGCGGGTTGAACTATGGGCAGGCCATGGCCATGTCCACCATTTTGATGGGCATCACCCTGCTCGGCATTCTATCCATTGAAAAGCTGCGCCTGCCTGGCGCGGGAGAATTTTGATGCTCGAACTTCGCCACCTCTCCAAAACCTACGAAGGCAAACCCCTGCTCAGCAATGTTTCCTTCACCGTCGCCGATGGCGAGACGGTCTGCCTGCTGGGCGCCTCGGGCAGCGGAAAGTCTACGCTGCTGCGGATGATCGCAGGACTCGAATCGCCCGAATCGGGCGCCATCTGCTTCGACGGCGTTGACCTGGCCCAGACTCCGCCGCACCTCCGCGACTTTGGGCTGGTCTTTCAGGACTACGCGCTTTTTCCGCATCTGACAGTGTTCGACAACGCCGCCTTCGGCTTGAAGATGCGCGACCAGTCGAAGAGTCAAATTCAAGAACGCGCCGCCGAAGTTTTGAAGCTGGTCAATCTGACGGGATTCGAATCTCGCAAGGTGACCGAGCTTTCGGGCGGCGAGCAGCAACGTGTGGCGTTGGCGCGCGCGCTGGCGATTCGTCCGCGCCTGTTAATGTTCGATGAGCCGCTCGGTGCACTGGACCGCACGCTCAAGGACCAGGTCCTCGACGAACTGCGTCATATCCTGCACGAGACGCACATCCCTGCTGTCTATGTCACGCACGACCAGGAGGAGGCCTTCACCATTGCAGACCGCATCCTGCTGCTGCATAATGGGCGCATTATCCGCGAGGGTACGCCTGCGGAGGTCTGGTCCCATCCAGGTTCGGCGTGGGCGGCGAAGTTTTTGAATGTGGGGAACGTAGTTGAAGGAGTAATCAGTGAGAAGAGAAAAGTGGAGACGTCGTTTGGCGTCGTTGACTTGCGATGCGAGCACATCCATGCGGTGGGGGAGCAGGTGGGGTTGTTGCTCAAACCGTCGAGCACGGGGCCGTTAAAGGTCAATGCCAGAGTGGAGGATGTCCTCTTTCAACGGGACCAGTTCAAGGTTGAGTTGGCGGGCGGTTTGTTCATCCATTTGAAAGAGGCGCCGAAGGTCGGCGAACCCATCCAAATCCATTTTGATGTGGAGTGTTTATCAAATGTCTGAGCGTGTGCTGGTCTTGAAGCTGAATCCGCAGGGCAGGGAAATGTGGCGCTACGAAGGCGATGTGCTTGAACGCACGCCCGACTCGTTGACGCTCGAAGCGCTGTTCGACCGCGACGACCGCCCCTTTATGGACATCACCCTCAAGCGCGGCGACCGTTTTGTGGAGACGTATTATTCGGCCCGATGGTACAACATCTTTGAGATCTATGATCGCGACGATGGCGCGCTGAAAGGCTGGTATTGCAACATCACCCAGCCTGCCGCGTGGAGCGACGGCCGTGTTGAGTACGTGGACCTGTTCCTCGACCTGTGGGTCAGCGCGGACGGGATCCAGACCGTGTTAGATGAGGACGAGTTTTCCGCTGCCGACTTGTCCGAGGACTTGCGCCAGTCCGCGCGGCAGGGATTGGCGGATTTGCAGACTTGGTTTAAATCAAAACGACCTCCGCGATAACGGAGGTCGTTTCTTGTTTCGATTAGGCCAGGAGGGAGATCGCGCCCATCGAGCCAGAGACCAGCGAGTCGCCGTTGTTCCACAGCCACCAGCCGCCGATTCCAGCAACACAGCAGCAGCATAGCAGGACCACAACGACAACCCCGATAATCAGGGGCGTGTTGTTCTTCTTCGGAGCATCAGGCATTGGGGTTCCCATGGGGTCGTTCATTTCTCATCTCCTTTTGAACTGAAAATGGCATTGGCTAACTGGCGCAATTATACGTCAAGTTATGCAGACAAGGAACAATGGGGGGTCAGGCGGTTTCCCTGTTCATCCGCCGCCACAGCCACCAGATGACCAGAGCCAGTACGACGATCAACAGGGTACCGACGATGATGGGCAGCAGGATCGACAGGAAGGACACCACCATGGAGACAATGTCTTCCAGAATACTGACGGGCACATTGCCCGCCCCGCCCGTGGTGGCCGTCACAGCAGGACGTACGGCCAGCGCCTTGGCGGCATGGACGCTGCCTGCCACCAACAGTCCGCAGGCCAGCGCCAGCACGGGGTGCACGTCGGTGATGACGTTGGCCGAGGCGGCGAAGGCGATGGCTCCTGCCGCGGGGCGGACGATGGTCTGGATCAAGTCGTTGATGTGGTTGACGGCGGGGACTTTGTCGGCCAGCATCTCGATGATGAGCAGAATGCCCAGCAGGATCAGGATCCACGGGTTGGCGAGCGTGTCCCAGGGTTTTTGCAGGTGGATCAGGTCAGTGTAATGGGCCAGCAGGCCGACGATGAAGAGCGGAATATAGGCATTCAATCCCGCGCTGGCCGACAACCCAAAAGCCGAGAAGATGTTGAGTAGCAATTCCATGGAAATCTCCTATCCGAGTCCAGGGAATCCGCTCCACGTACCCGTGATCGTGTAACGGAAAAGGTCGATGCCCACGATGAGCAGCAATGCCAGGGTCAGGCCCGCCGCACCAGACAGCCAGAGTTGGCCGAGGGTATCGAAGGAGTTTTCGGTCCGCATGATGATCATCCACAGGATGCTGAAGACCATCGTCAGCAGACCCAGGACGCCGAGCGTGCTCAGGATGGCTACGGGGTAGAGCACGATCGGGCTGTCGGTCAACACCAACAGGTCCACGATGAGGACGATGGCGGTCAGAATGCCGAAGGATTTCCATCCCAGGGCGGGACGCTCATCGCTTTCGCGCCAGATCGTCTGCTGGACGATGGGGTAGAGCACGGCCGCCAGCGCGATGCCCATGCCGCTACCCGTGAACAGGCGCAGCGTGTTGTTGGGGACGTACAAGTTGGGGATGGCATCCAGAATGCCCGGGGAACTCTGCTTGAGCAGGTACAGATACGAGTTGGAGCCATCCACGGCGAAGGCCAGGAAGAAGACCACCATCACAGCCAGGATCCCGCGCGAGGGGAGTTTATTCCGCCTGCAGCTGACGAAGCCCTGGAAGATCAGCGCGATGGCTGCGGCGTTGAACTCGCCCGTGCAGCGCGCGCACAGCGGAAGCTGCCGCCCGAAGACGTGGAAGGAGCGTTCGTCGATGCGGTGACAGACGGCGTATCCGACGGCGTCCGCTTTGCCGAGGAGGCCTGGTGGGGCGATGTAGAACCAGGCCGCCAGCGCCAGGGTCGCCGCCAGCGGAATGATCCAGCGCAGTACGGCATTGAAACGGGGAGGATTGGATTGAGACTGCATTGGTCACATTATATGAGTATTGAAGTGGGAACGCAAGAAAGCATGACGCGATTGGAGTATGATAGGACTAACTTACCTGTGGAGGTCGAACCATGAAAAGAATCGGTGTTTTGACGGGTGGCGGGGACGCTCCAGGGTTGAATGCGGTCATCCGCGCGGTAACGAAAACGGCCATCCTGCAATATGGCTGTGAAGTGTTCGGCATCCGCGATGGATATGACGGCTTCCTGGGGGATAACGGCATCCTTCCCCTGGGCTTGAACGATGTGCGTGGAATCCTTCCGCGCGGCGGGACCATCCTCGGCGCGGCCAATCGCGGGAATCCCTATGCGCGCAAGGTCATCCGCGACGGCAAAGAGGTCACCATCGATGTGTCCGAGGAGATCGTCAAGGGCATCCAGCGCCTGGGACTTGATGCATTGATCGTCCTGGGCGGCGACGGCACCCTGCACATCGCGCACGAATTGTACGAACGCGGTGTGCCCGTCATCGGCGTGCCCAAGACCATCGACAACGACATCGGCGGTACGGAGGTCACTTTCGGTTTCGACACCGCCCTGAACATAGCCACCGAGGCCATCGACCGCCTGCACACCACGGCTGAATCCCATCACCGCGTGATGGTGGTCGAGTTGATGGGCCGCGACGCGGGGTTCATCGCCTTGCAGGCGGGTGTCTCGGGCGGCGCGGACGTGATCCTGATCCCTGAAATCCCCTTCAAGTACGAGACCATCCTGGCCAAGGTCCGCCAGCGCGTGGAGCGCGGCAGCTACTTCAGCATCCTGGCCGTGTCCGAGGGAGCCAAGCCTTGGGGTGGGAGTCAGGTCTTTTCGCGGGGCGGGGATGAGATCTACGTCCCACGCCTGGGTGGAATCGGGCAAACGGTGGGGGAGTATCTCGAAAAACAGGGCGTCGAAACGCGCGTGACCGTGCTGGGGCATGTCCAGCGCGGCGGAACGCCCACCGCCTTCGACCGTTGGCTGGCCACCCGTTATGGAGCGGCGGCGGTGCGGCTGGCGGCTGCGGGCGGTTTCGACCGCATGGTGGCGCTGGTCCGCTCGCAGATTACGGATATTTCCCTGGCTGAGGCGTTGGCGGTTCCCAAGCGGGTGGATGTGCATGGCGACGCGGTGGTCACCGCGCGCGGGATGGGGATTTTCTTTGGGGATGAGGTTTAAGCCAGAATGCCATCCTTGCGGATGGCATTCGTGGGCGCTGTGGCTTCCTTCTTACTTGAGGAGGGATGCCACAGCGCTGGGTTGCATACTACTATCCATGTTAGACATCACCTCCTCCTTTCATAGGATGGCAATTGAATTGTGGGTCCCCCGTGAGCAGTGAAGGTAGTATGTCATATTTCAAATTGGATGTCAATAGGTAGATTAAACTCTAATCTTTCTGTAATTTAATCTGAATATAATCCTTGCAAATCCCCGTTTTATTCGTGCGTTCGTCAGTTTGGGAAACAAAAAGGACGCTTCATGGAAAAATACTCGACTCGTCTCTGGCTGACTGCCCTCCTGCTTGGATGGGCTGCCGACCTCCTATTCTGGTCCAGTGCAATGGGAATCAACTACGTCATCTTCCTGACCTTGTGTCTGGTTGCTGGGACCCTGTTGCTCCTCTCCGCTGGGTTTCGCCCTGCCCGAGCCAGCCTGTGGCTGCTTCTTCCCCTGGCTTTTTTCCTGCTAATGACCGTTTTGCGGCGCGAGCCGCTTTCCGCATTTCTAGCTTATACGTTTACCTTGTTCCCGCTTGGCATTCTAATCAACACCTATCTGGAAGGAAATTGGCTCCAATACCGCTTGTGGGATTATTTGAAGGGGGCGGCAAAGGTCATATCCGCATTGCTCACGACGCCTTTGGAATATATTGTGCGGGTTCACGACATACAAAAGGAGACAGGCAATGCGAGTTCCTTCGAGGCAATTAAACCTGTCCTACGCGGTATTCTGATCGCTACCCCCATCCTGTTTTTATTTGGCTCACTCCTTTCTTCGGCCGATTTGATCTTTGCTCAAAAAATAAAAGAGTTTTTTGGCTTATTTGATTTTTCCATCGTTGCCGAACGCGCAGTCCGTTTTATCTTGATCCTTGTTTATGCGTATAGCATTTCTGGCGTCTTGTACCAGACTTCCATCGGTTCCAATAATCAAGAGACCAATACGGAACAAAAAATAGTGATTCAACGCCTGAGTTTTACAGAGTCCTCCATCGTATTGGGCAGTATCATCCTGCTTTTTGGGTTCTTTGTTGTCATCCAGTTTCGTTATTTCTTCGGTGGCAATGCGAATATCAACATGTCGCAGGTCACTTATTCCTCTTATGCCCGCAGCGGATTCAACGAATTGGTTACAGTGGCATTTTCCAGCTTGGTCCTGATTCTTGGACTGAGTTCTCTTACCCGTTTTGAAGGGAGGATGCAAAAACGTATTTATTCCGGGCTTAACATCGGCGTTGTCGGTTTGGTGATTGTAATTCTAATCTCGGCCTATCAGCGCCTGATGTTGGCGATCGACTGGCACGGATATTCGCGCCTGCGCCTGTATCCGCTTGTGTTCATGATCTGGCTGGGGATTCTTCTCATCATAGTTGTCGTCCTGGAAGCCCTGGACCGTCAGCGCCATTTTGCCTTTGCAGCGGTGCTGGCCTCCCTTGGCTTTGCGCTGACCATCAGCCTGATGAACGTGGATGGGACTATCGTCCACCATAATGTCTGGCGTGCATTGCAGGGGAAGCATTTCAATGTGTCACACCTGGCTTCGCTCTCATCAGACGCCGCCCCTGCTTTGGTGGACGAGTTCCTTTCCCCGACTCTTCCTTCCGAAATTAAAGAGGGGGTGGGGGCCGCCTTAGTTTGTCAGCAGACGGCACTGGATGCCTATGTCAATGAGGATTGGCGGGCTTTTCACGGTTCTGATTGGATGGCTGGACGGGCTCTTCAGAAGGTACAGGCCCAATTAGCTGATTACCACTACAAATTTTTCGGTGGAGCTGGACGGGTGCGTACTCCGGGAAATCGGGTCTATTTCTGTGAGGACCTGTCTGGAGATTAAAATCCAATTTTTGATACCTTTTGAGAGTCTCCGCAAGTCCTGCGGGCCTATCCTGTTCGAAATCCTTCGAGGAGATGCATCATGAATCAACATCCCAACCGTTTGTGGATCGTGGCCCTGGCGCTCGGCTGGGCCTTTGACTTCCTGTTTTGGATGAAGCCTGCGGGAATCAATTTCGCCATTTTTGTGACCCTGTGTATGGTCGGCGGACTGTACCTGCTGCTTTCGAATGGACTTCGCCCTGCACCGCGCAGTCTGTGGCTGCTGGTGCCACTGGCCTTTTTTGCCGTCATTTCCTTCGTGCGGCAGGAACCGCTGACCGCCTTCCTCGCCTACACCCTGACCCTGACCGCGATGAGTGTCTTTGCGGTGACCTACCTGGGCGGGCGCTGGATGCAGTACAGCCTGAGCGACTACTTCAAGAACGCCTTCTCGCTGATCGCCAGCCAACTGTCGAAGCCGATCGCCTTCATGGCGGAGGTCCGCAAGGCCCAGGCGGAGAGCGGCGTGGCGAAGAAGTCCACGCCCATCTGGCCCATCCTGCGCGGACTGCTGATCGCCCTGCCGATTGTGGCGATCTTCGCCTCCCTGCTCTCTTCGGCGGACGTGGTCTTCGGGAACCAGCTTCAAAAGTTCATCGAGTTGTTCAGGCTCGAGAAACTGCCTGAGTACATCTTCCGCGCCATCTATATCCTGATCGGAGGCTACCTGCTGGCAGGGACCTTCCTGCATGCCGCGACCCGCTCCACCGACGAGAAGCTGCTCGGCGAGGACAAGCCCCTTTTTGCGCCCTTCCTCGGTTTCACCGAAGCGGCCATTGTGCTGGGCAGCGTCTTTGCTCTGTTCCTCTCCTTCGTGATCGTCCAGTTCCAATATTTCTTCGGCGGGAACGCCAACATCCACATCGACGGGTACACCTACTCGGAATATGCCGTGCGCGGGTTCGGTGAGTTATGCACCGTGGCCTTCTTCACCCTGTTGATGCTGCTCAGCCTGAGCGGGGTCACGCGCCGCGAGAGCGAGGGACAGCGTCGCACCTTCTCGGGGCTGGGGGTGGGGCTGGTGATCCTCGTACTGGTCATGTTGGTGTCGGCGTACCAGCGCCTGGTCCTATATGAATCGGCCTACGGTTTCTCCCGTCTGCGCACCTACACCCATGTCTTCCTGATCTGGATCGGCCTGCTGCTGGTGGTCACCCTCGTGCTCGAGATCCTGCGCCGCGAGCGCGCCTTCGCGCTGGCTGCTGTCATCGCCGCGCTGGGATTTGCCGTCTCGCTCAGTCTGCTCAATGTGGACGCCTTCATCGTGAAACAAAACGTCCAGCGTGAGTTGCGCGGACAGACGAAGGCCCAGGACGATTTTAGCCGCGTCGAATTGGACTCGTCCTACTTCCTGGATCTTTCCGACGACGCCGTGCCCGCCTTGGTGGATGCCTACCGAGCCTCGTCCACGCCTGCCCCCGTCAAAGAGAAGCTGGGCGCCGCCCTAGCCTGTATCCGTTATGAGCGCACCCAGGACAGCCGCGACATCCCCTGGCAGGGATTCCACCTCTCACGCTTCTACGCGGACCAGGCGCTCGGCTCCGTCAAATCCTCGCTCGACAAGTTCAAATTGAACAAAACCGATTATCCCGTCACGGTCACCACCCCGTCGGGCGCAGATTTCTCCTGCTCGTATTATTACGATTAACATTGTAGGGGCGACCTGACGGGTCGCCCCTACCGGAGCCTTCATGCAAATCCACACCTTCCGCCTCAGCCTGGGCCAGGACCTGTTCGATGAGATCGAGACCTTCGTCCACGAGAAACATATCGAAGCGGGCTGCATCCTGTCCGCCGTGGGCAGCCTGACGCATGCCACGCTACGCCTGGCGAACCGCGACCATTACAACGAATATGATGGTCATTTCGAGATCGTCTCGATGACGGGTACGGTCTCGGTCCACGGCTCGCACCTGCATATTGCCATCTCCGATGGCGATGGTGTGACGACGGGCGGGCACC
This sequence comes from Chloroflexota bacterium, assembly GCA_016191845.1. Taxonomy (GTDB): domain Bacteria; phylum Chloroflexota; class Anaerolineae; order Anaerolineales; family Villigracilaceae; genus JACPVF01. The sequence goes on along the minus strand of JACPVF010000003.1, from coordinate 34,539 downwards.
TCGTCTCAGGCTGTAAAATCTACACCACTGCCGAGATGGTGTTGGCTGCTTTCGAAGATGTGGTCTATAAACGGCAATTCGCCGTCGATTCGGGTTACGAGGAATTGGTCGTATATAAAAAATAGGGGCGACCCGTCGGGTCGCCCTGATGAACAAAAAGGGCGAGCGAGCCGCTCGCCCCTACAAAGTCATTTTCGGATGGCCGTCAGAAATTCTTCCTGGTTTCTGACGGTTTCTTTTAATCCAAGCCGCAGGCCAAGACGGGTCAATTGCGGCGGGTCGACGTAAGTCGTAGCGAGGATTTCCTCTTGTCCCAGCACCTCGTTGGCAGGGCCATCCAGCAGGATCTGCCCCTGTGACATGGCGATGACGCGCTCGAAGTTCTCGGCGCAGAAATCGATATCGTGCGTGATGGTGATGACGGTCTTGCCGCGTTCGCGCAGGGCCGCGATCACGTGGGCGATGCGCCGCACGTTGACGGCATCCTGGCCCGTGGTCGGTTCGTCAAGGATGACGATATCCGTGTCCATCGAAATGATCGAGGCCAGCGCCACCATCTTGCGCCAGGTGGACGAGAGGTCGTAGGGATTGGTCTCGGTCTTTTCGCTTAGTTCGGTCAGCGCCAGCGCGTCCTTAACCAGTGCATCCACTTTCTCGGCAGGGTAGCCGAGATTCTTCGGTCCGAAAGCCACTTCCATGCCGACGTTCTGCGAGAACAATTGCTCGTCAGGATTCTGGAAAACGTAGCCGACGCGCACCGCCAGTTTCGAGACGGGATGCTGACGCGTGTCCCAATCGCCAATATGGACTGAACCCTGGGTGGGTTGCAACAGTCCGTTCAAGTGCTTGACGAGGGTGGTCTTGCCTGCGCCGTTCTGCCCGACGATGGCGACTTGCTCGCCCGGGGCGATGGTCAGTGAGATGCCGCGCAGGGCTTCCAAGCCCGTGGGATAGGTGAAACGAAGGTCCCTGATGATGATGTTCATGAGCGGAATCCTTCCACCGCCTCTTCCAACGTGACGGGCAGTTGGTCCTTCTTCCACAGGCCCATTTCCTTTGCCTTGCGCGCCGTGGACGTGTAGCGCGAAATGCCGAAGCCCGCCTCCTCCAGCAGGGGAGAGGTCAGCACCTCGCCCGGCTTGCCATCCAGCAGAACCTGACCGTCCTTGAGCGCCACCACGCGGTCGGCGAAGGCGGCAATCCATTCCACCTTGTGCTCGGCCAGCACCACGGTCATGCCGCGCTCGGCCATCGTGCGGATCACGCCGAAGACTTCGCGAGTGCCGATCGGGTCCATCTGCGAGGTCGGCTCGTCGAGGACGAGTACCTTGGGCTCCATGACCAGGATCGAGGTCAGGGCCACGCGCTGTTGCTGTCCGCCCGAAAGGGAGTAGGGGGAGCGGTCGGCCAGGTCGGAGATGCCCGTCAGGGCCAGGGCCTTTTCCACGCGGGGCTTCATTTCCCCGCGCGGCACGCCGATGTTTTCCAGGCCGAAGGCAATTTCTTCGAAGACGGTGTACTTCGCGCCGCTGATCTGGTTGAACGGATTTTGGAAGGCCAGGCCGACGTTTAGCACCCACTCATTGAGCGAGGACTGATGCGTCTCGACGCCCGCCACTTCGACGATGCCCGTCAACTCGCCCTTGAAGAAGTGTGGGACGAATCCCGCCAGCGTATAACACAACGTGGATTTGCCTGCGCCGTTCGGCCCGATGACAGCCACGAACTCGCCTTCGTTGACCTGCAGATTCACGTTTTGCAGGACGGGCGCTTCGGTGAGCGGATATTTGTAGGTGACGTTTTGCAGGGTTACGATAGCCATAGTCGGGACACAAAAGCAAGGAGGACGGATACGATGAGAGCCCCGCGCAGGATCTGGTCGAAGCGGGAGTCGGGGATTTCGCGCAGGGAGGTCTTGGCGTGAGAGGACGTGAATCCGCGCGCCTCGATGGCAATGGCGCGTTCCTCGACCTCGACCAGCGAACCGAACACCAGTGGACCCACCAGCGGGACCAGCGCGCCGACGCGCTTGACGAAACTGCTCTGAGTGTCAAGTCCGCGCGAGCGCTGGGCGGCGATAATGGTCTGGGCCTTGGCCTGCATCTGCGGAATGATCTGCAGCGTGGAGATGATCACATAGGCGAACTGACTGGGCAGGCCGCGGCGGGTTAAGTCGCTCATCAACTCGCTGGGATGGGTGGTGAGCAGCAGCAGGGTGAACGACGAGACCATCACGATGATGCGCGCGGCGTTGACGAAGGCGAAGGCCACCGCTTCATGTGTCACCTCCAACACCCACCAGCGGAACCAGACCGTCTGACCGATGGGCTGGAACAAGGATTGCATGAGGAACAGGAAACCTGCTGCGGGGAAGATCAGTCGGGCGGCGGTCAGCAGGTACTCGCGCTGGACCCGCCCAATGAAACTCAACGGGAGGATGACCAGCACGATCAGGATGTGCGGGGTCCAGTACCACGGGCTGCCGAACGAGAGCAGGATGAACGCGAAGACCATCGTCAGCTTGGTCAGCGGGTTCAGGCGGTGGAGCGGACTGTCGCGATGGACGTAGAAGGATAAGCGTTCGTGCATGCGATTCCTTTGTCCTCGAAGTCGAGGGGTGGGATGAGGCCGATTATAAACGGGGTTCGAGACAAAAAAAGGCCAGACCTCCTCAGAAGTCTGGCCTTTGGTTCAGACAGGGCTTAGCCGCCCAGAATATTGCGCAGCATGAAGGCCGCGAACAGTACGAGGACCACCACCACAGCCACGGCAATGAACAGTTCGGTCTTGCCACCCTTTTCGGTGGAGACGTTCTCGGGGCGCGGGAAGCGGGCCAGGAAGCGGGTCGAGAGTCCCTGAACGATGGCGAAGGCCAGCATGGAGGTCGTGATCTTGTCGACGGGCTCGACCAGGAAGCCCGTGCTCAACACGGCGCTGAGTATTCCCTGTCCCGTCTGGAGCAGGTAGGCCGTGATGAACGAGGAGCCGCTGGCGGTGATTCCGCCGTAGAGGTAGACCGAGATCGGGGTCGAGACGATGGCGGCCGTCAGGGCCACGACGAAGCCCGTCACAACCACCTTCCACCAGGACTTGAAGAAGCCCCAATTTGCCATGCGGCCAGACATATAACCGATGAAGAAGGCCACGGGCCACCACGGGAAGGCATTCGGATCGATTGCCAGACCCCAGATGATGTTCGAGAGCGTACCCGTCAACGCACCTGCCCAGGGGCCGCAGAGCGCACCGACCAGCACCGTGCCGATCGAATCCAGATAGACGGGCAGTTTCAACTGCACCACGATCTCTCCCATCACCACGTTGATGGCGATGGCGACGGGGATGAGCACCCACGTCATGGTATTGAAGTCTTTCTTGATCTTGTCGAGCATGGCATCCTCCAGAAAAATGATGGGTGAAGAAACCTTACACCCTGTTTAACACCGCCTCGGCGCGGTGGTCACGACCCAACCCGCTTGCTTAACTGCTCCATTCGCTCGAGAAATAGATCCAAAAACTGGCGCGGACGAATGCCCAGGGCCACCTTCATGTTCGCGGGCTGGTTCAGGGCCTTGTAGAAGTCCGCGAAGGTATTGCCCATCGACACGCCGCCGTTGATGTCGACATCGACATACTGTTCTTCATAATTGCACAATTCGGGGGCAAAAGTCAAGGCCAGCGCCAGCGGGTCGTTGATGACACAGCCGTCGATTTGCTGATACTCGTCATGGAATTCCATGTAGAAGCGCGTCGCATCCTCGATGAATTGCGGAATACCTGAAGGCAGCCCCTTCAAACGATCCACGTCGGCGTGGTTCAGCACGACCTGATAGGTCACGTCCAGCGGCACCAGCGTGATCGGCATCCCGCTGTGGTAGACCATGTGCGCGGCGTGCGGGTCCACGAAGGTATTGAACTCAGCCATCGGCGTGGTATTGCCCTCGTGGCGGATGGCTCCGCCCATGATGACCACTTCCTTGACGTTCTGCACGATGCGCGGCTCCAACCGAAGCGCCATTGCGACGTTCGTCAACGGGCCGATCGCCACCAGTGTGATCTCGCCCGGGTTGGACATGATCTGCTCGATCAGGAAATCAACCGCGTGCCCTGCCCGAGCCTGATTCCGCGGCGAGGGGAGGCTGGCGTAGCCCAGGCCCTGTCCGCCGTGCGTCTCGGGTGCCAGCAGCGACGGCTGGACCAGTGGCAGGTCACAGCCTGTCAGGACAGGGATGTGCTCCGCCTTTGCCAATTCAAGGATGCTCAAGGCGTTGACCGTGCCTTGCTCCGCCGAACAATTCCCGTGGACCACGGTCAAGCCTTCGAGCTTGACCTCGGGCGAAGCCAGCGCCAGCAGAATGGCGAGCGAGTCGTCAATACCAGGGTCGGTGTCGATAAGGATCCGTTTTGTCATAGTTTTCCTATGTCGTTGCGAGGGTGATGTTCTTTCGCCCGAAGCAATCTCATGATTACAGGAGATTGCTTCGTTGTCGCTTCGCTCCTCCTCGCAATGACATCAATCTTGTATCTTCCTGCTCAGCTGAATCATTCTCTCCACGAACAGCTCGATGAACTTGCGTCCTTGCACATCCAGCGCCACTTTCATGTTCGCGGGCTTCCTGGCGATCTGGTAAAAGTCGGCGAAGGTGTTGCCCATCGAAACGCCGCCGTGGATGTCGACATCCACATACAGCTCCTGAAGCGTGAGCAGTTCGGGCGCGATGAGCGTCGCCAGCGTGAGCGGATCGTGTAAGGCCGAGCCGCCGAAATCGGTGTTGGCTTCGTAGAAATCCAGGTAGGGCGTGAGCACATCCTTGACGAAGCGCGCGATGGGTGACTTGACCTCGTTGATGTGTTCCACGTCCGCGCGGGTGACGAGGCACTTGTGGGTCGCGTCCAGGGGGATGAGCGTGATCGGGATGCCCGAGTGGAAGACGATGTGCGCCGCATGCGGATCCACATAGATGTTGAACTCAGCCAGCGGACTCATGTTCCCACCCTCACGGACCGCGCCACCCATGATGACCAACTGCTTCACGGCTTTGGCAAAGCGCGGCTCCTTGCGGATCGCCAATGCGATATTCGACAGCGGACCAATCGGGAAAACACTGATCTCGCCTGGTTCAGCCAGCACTTTTTCGATCAGAAAATCCACGGCGTGCTGAGAGATCGCCTGAGCTTTCGGCTCAGGCAGGACCGCATTGCCAAGGCCGCTTTCACCGTGGACGGCGGCGGATGCGTACAGCGGCTGCACCAGCGGGAACATGCTGCCCTGTGCCACGGGAATTTGACTGGCATGCGCCAGTTCCAGCACGGAGAGCGCGTTACGCGTGGCGGTCTCCACCACGACGTTACCCTGTGTGGTGGTCAGCGCTTCGAGTTGAACTTCTGGGGAGGCCAGTGCCAGCAAAAAAGCCAGCGCGTCGTCGATGCCAGGGTCGGTGTCGATAATGATTCGGTGGGGCATGGTTTCCTTGTCGGGGCGGCGGGCTGCCGCCCGTGAAAAGTAAAGGGCGGGTGGTCCCGCCCCTAGGCATTCATGAACTGCTTGACTTCTTTCGCCGTCGGCAGGGACGGCTGTGCGCCGAATTTGGTGGCGGCCAGTGCGCCGCAGGCATTCCCGTAGCGGACGGCCTCTTCCAACGAAAGTCCGCGCAGCAGGGCGGCGGCAAACCCGCCGATGAAGGCGTCGCCCGCCGCGGTGGTGTCGACCACGTCCACACGGAAGGGCGGGATGTGCGTTGCCTGCTCCGGTGTGACGACCAGCGCGCCGTTCGCGCCGAGCGTGACGATGACGGTCCGCGTGCCTTTCGAGAGCAGAGTCCGCGCGGCGGATTCGGCGGAGGCAACGTCGGTCACGGGCTGGCCTGTCAGCAAGCTGAGCTCGGTCTCGTTGGGGATCAGGAAATCGGTCTGGGCGATGAGTTCATCGGGCAGGGGACGGGCGGGGGCGGGGTTGAGCAGCACACGGGCGCCGAGTCCTCGGGCGACGGCTGCGGTGTGGATCACGCTCTCGAGTGGGATCTCCAACTGAAGCAGGACCAGCTTCGGGCGCGGAAGGGAAACGGGGTCCACATCCGCAGGCCTCACCTGTCCATTGGCGCCAGGCGAGAGCACGATGCTGTTCTGTCCGTTCGCATCCACCACGATGATGGCCGTGCCCGTGGCCGCATCGTCGCGCTGGACGAGCGTTGTATCGACTTGGTTGGCTTTGAGATTGTCGAGCAGAAAGTCCCCGAAATTGTCCTTGCCCACCCGCCCCAGCATCGACACGCGGACGCCCTGACGGGCGGCGGCCACGGCCTGATTGGCGCCCTTTCCGCCTGGGATGGTGGCCAGGTCCCCGCCGCTGATGGTTTCGCCTGGCGCAGGAAAACGCGGTGCGCGTACGACGAGATCGGCATTGAGCGAACCAACGACCAGAATGTCAGACATATCTATATTGTACACGCTCACGCCACGAACGGATTGAAATTCGTATCGCGGTCGTAATAATCTTCGTCCTCGGCGCGCTTGAGACGGTCCACTGCCAGATAGGTGACGGGCGTCATGAGGGTTTCGATGGCTACCTTGAACAGGTAATTCGTGAAGACCAGCGTGCTGAACAGACTCCACGGGAAGACACCAAATAGCGAAGCAATGGCGATGAAAGTGGCCGAGTCGATCAACTCGCCGACGATGGTGCTGCCGATGGTGCGCATCCACAGCCAGCGTCCCTGCGTGAGCACCTTCATCTTCGCCAGGATGAACGAGTTGCTGAACTCGCCCATCGCGTAGGCTGCCAGGCTGGCCAGCACGATCCCGCCGCTGCTCATCCCGCCAAGGATGGCGTTGTATGCGGTGTCGCCCGCGTAGCCCTGCCAGGTGCTTTCGCCAGGTAAATGGCTGACCGTCCAGAACGTGGCCGAGGCCAGCGCCAGACAGAAGAATCCCGTCCAGATCACGCGGCGGGAGTTTTTATAGCCGTAGACTTCAGTGAGAATATCGCCGAAGATGTAACTGATGGGGAAGAGGATGGTGCCTGCGTCGAAGGCCATCGGCACGCCGAGGATGGCAAAGCCGAGGTCCACGATCTTGGCCGAAGACGCGATGTTGCTGACGATCAGCACGGTCACAAAGACGGCGGTCACCGAGGTCAGATACCGATAAGATTTCATTCGAGGGGCACTTTCGTAATTTTGTTTAAAGAAAAGACCAGCATTTCACGCATGCTCATGCGTTCCAGAAGGTTGTGGGACACTTGCCCTTCGAGGACCAGCGAAGCGAATCCGTGGACCAAACTCCACACGCTGACGGCGACCAGGTCCGACGGTCCCGCCTCGAGCACGCCCCGAGCCTGGCACGCTTCGACGATCCGCACCACCGCCTCGAAGCTCTTCTGCGACATTTCCACAAAGGCGGGATGTTCCTTCTCCTGTTCGATCACGCCCGAGAAGGTGATCTTGAAATGGGCGGGGTCGGTCAGCGCGAAGTCGACGTAGGTCCACGCGGTTTCGATCAATTGCTTCGACGGATCATCCGCATACTGGCGGATGATGTCCTCGATGCGCTCGTACAGTTGGCGATAACCCTCGGTGGAGATGGCTGCGATCAGCGCCTGCTTGTCGGTGAAGTGTGCGTACGGCGCGGCATGGCTGACGCCTGCCTTGCCCGCCACCTTGCGCAGGCTCAACCCCGCGACGCCTTCCTTTGCGAGGATCTGGATACCCGCCTGAATCAGGGCATTCTTGAGGTCACCGTGGTGATACGATTTGCGTGGCATGCCGAAATCTTAGACGGAAATCTTGACGCCGTCAAGATGTTGTCCTATAATCTTTACACTGTCTAGATAGGAAATCGCCTCGCGCTGTGCCCAGTCAAAGTGCGAGATTCAAGAGAAAGCCCTGATGAAAAGAGGTGTCACATGGGAGCCTACGACTCGTACAAGCAGCAAGTGGTGGATACCGCCCAGAGCCTGACCCGCAAAGGATTCTTGATGGCGACGGGAGGAAATTTGTCTGTGCGCATCCTAGGGCAGAAACTGTTCGCCATCACCCCGTCCAATTACGATTACATGAAGATGACCCCCGAGGATGTGTGCATCCTCGATTTTGAGCTGAACCAGCTCGAAGGGACGCTCAAGCCGTCGGTGGAGAGTGCCATGCACGGGGCCATCTATCAGGCGCGGCCCGACGTCAACGCGGTGGCGCACACGCATCAGGTCTATGCCAGCGCGCTGTCGCTGATCAAATCGCCGATCCCCACGCTGTTCGATGAGCAGGCCCGCTTCCTTGGGCGGACGGTGGAAATCATCCCGTATGCGCCCTCGGGCACGGGCTTCCTGCGGGATGTGGTCGCCAAACATGTCAAGTCACACAACAACGCCTTCCTGATGCAGAACCACGGGGCGCTGTGCCTGGGTCACGACGTGGAACGCGCCGCGCACAATGTGGAGATCCTGGAAAAGTGTTCACTGGCCTATCTGTTGGCCCTGTGCGCCGATAAACCCGTCAGCAAGATTCCCTTTGCCATCCGCGAGATCGCCTTCTCCAAATTGCGTAAGGATCAGAAGAAAGTGGAGCAGGGCATCATGGAGACAGGCGGAGAATAAATTTTACTGTAGGGGCACGGCGGATAAAGAAAGTCGACATATTTTGCACAACCCGCCGTGCCTCTACCGTTCGAGGAAACCATGACACAACAATACGCCATTTCCCAATATCCCAACGTGGACGAAGTCTACGCCAAACTGAACACATTGGTCAGTCAGCCGCTGCGACCTGTCAAGCGTGACAAGATGACCGAGTATCTCAACTACTTCGAGATCCGGTGCGCGCGCTCGAAGCAGTTGAACGACGAGGCCAAGAAGATCATCCCTGGCGGGGTGCAGCACAACCTGGCCTTCAACTATCCCTTCCCGATTGCGATGGAAAAGGCCGAAGGCGCCTACCTGTGGGACGCCGACGGCAACCGCTACATCGACTTCCTGCAGGCGGGCGGACCCACCGTGCTGGGCAGCAATTACGCACCCGTGCGCGAGAAGGTCTTCGAGATGCTGCAAACCTGCGGCCCCGTGACAGGCCTCTTCCACGAGTACGAGTTGAAGCTGGCACAGCTCATCCAGCGCTTTATGCCGTCCATCGAGATGTTCCGCATGTTGGGCTCGGGCACCGAGGGCGTGATGGCCGCCATCCGCGCGGCGCGCACTTTCACAAAGAAGAAATATGTCATCAAGGTCGGTGGCGCATATCACGGCTGGAGCGACCAGATGGTCTACGGCCTGCACGTCCCTGGCACGGGACGGCTGGAAGCCAAGGGCATCCCGACGGGTGCCAGCCGCGCCACGGAGGAGTTCTACCCGAACAGCCTATCTGCCCTGCGCCGACACCTGATCTTCAACCGTGTGCGCGGCGGGACAGCGGCGGTCATTGTCGAGCCTGTCGGCCCCGAGAGTGGGACTCGCCCCGTGCCCTTCGACTTCAACCAGAAGGTCCGTGAGCTGTGCGACGAGTTCGGTGCATTGCTGATCTTCGACGAGGTCGTGACGGGCTTCCGCGTGGGCATGGGTGGGGCGCAGGGCTACTTCGGCGTCAAACCCGACCTGACGGTCTTCGGAAAATGCGTCACGGGTGGATATCCCATGGCAGGCGGAGTCGGCGGCCGGCGCGATGTGATCATGTCGTTTGCGGCGGGCATCGGTGGCGTGGGCGAACGTGCCTACGTCGGCGGGACGCTTTCGGCCAATCCGCTTTCGTGTGTGGCGGGCTATCATGCCCTGCTCGAAATGGAACGCACGAATGCGCCCGTCATCGCGGGCAAGGCGGGCGACCGTCTGACCGTGGGACTGCAAAAGATCGTCGAGAAGTATGGCCTGCCGTTCGTGGTCTACAACCAGGGTTCCATCGTCCACCTCGAAACCTCGGGTGTGATGCTGCTCGACCTGAAGAATCCCATCCGCTTGTTGAAGGAGCTCAAGCCGCGCAAGCACATGATCGAAGAGATGGGCGCGGCCTACATGGCCAATGGACTGGTCACGTTGGCGGGCTCGCGCATGTACACCTCACTGGCCGACACGGACGAGGTCATCGACGACGCGCTGGGTCGCTTCGAGGCCGTCTTCCAGAACATCGAGGGCGTGGCGTGACCGTTCCGCAATTTCCACGTGACTTTCTGTTCGGCACGGCCACATCCGCCTATCAGATCGAAGGCGGCTGGAACGTCGATGGGCGCAGGCCTTCGATCTGGGATACCTACACCCACGCCTCGCCGCGCCGCGACACGGGCGACATGGCCTGCAACACCTATCATGACTTTCAGACGGACATCAACTTGATGTCCGTCCTTGGCTTAAATTCCTATCGCTTCTCGGTGGCCTGGCCGCGCGTCCTGCCCGAGGGCAGGGGACAGGTCAACGCCAAAGGGCTGGATTATTACGACCGTCTGGTCGACGCGTTGCTGGTGAAGAACATCCGCCCGTTCGTGACTCTTTTCCACTGGGACATGCCACAGGCTTTGCAGGACGCCTTCGGCGGATTCGCAGGCCGTGAGACGGCTTCCTATTTTGCGGATTACGCCGAAGTGGTCGTGCGTCGACTCGGCGACCGCGTCAAAGATTGGATCACGCTCAACGAACCCTGGGAGCACGCTGCGCTTGGACATTTGCTCGGCGAACATGCGCCCGCGCATCACAACCCGTGGACCTATCTCAAGGTGGCGCATCATCAACTGCTCGGACACGGCCTGGCCGTCGAGCGGATCCGCGCCGCCTGCCCCGATGCGCGTGTGGGTATCACGCTCAGTCTCACGCCCATTTTGCCGAAGACCGACAGTCCCCAGGATGTGGCCGCCGCCAAAGTGGCTGATCAGTTCTTCAACACCTTCTACCTGGACGGCATCTATAAAGGCCAATATCCCGACCCGTTCTGGTCGCAGGTGCGCTGGCTGCATCCGCACATCGGCGCCGATGACATGCAGGTCATCTCGCGTCCGCTGGATTTTCTGGGAGTCAACTTCTACAGCCGCGAGTATGCCCGCGCCGTCTGGTGGATGCCCTTCCTGCGCTTCTGGGTCGATGGCGACCTTTCGGCCAGCGGCGAGAAGGTCGTGAATGGCATGCCCTTCACGGCCTCGGGTCGCGAAGTCTACCCACAGGGACTCTATGACCTGCTGATGTACCTGAAACGTGAATACAACAACCCGTTCCTGTACCTGACCGAGAACGGCGCCGCTTTCACCGACCACCTCGACGGTGAGCGGGTCCACGACGAGAAGCGTGTGGCCTATCTGCAAGGCTACATGGACGCCGCCGCCCACGCCGTCCGCGACGGAGCGAATTTGCACGGCTACTTCATCTGGTCACTGACCGACAACTTCGAGTGGAGTCTCGGCTACGGCACGCGCTTCGGCATTGTCTACGTTGATTACGTCACCCAGCGCCGATATGTCAAAGATAGCGGGCTGTGGGTGAAAGAGATGATCTGTGGGCAAACGGGATGAAGCAACTCAATGAAACCGTGCGATAATCAAAGACGCAAACCATCCCTTGTAGGAGCATCATGACCGAACCCACCATTCTCTCTGTTGACCTCGGCACGTCTGGCATGAAAGTAGCGCTCATCACGGTGAGCGGAAAAGTGCTGGGATGGGAAGCCGAGCCTGTCCAACTCTATGTCACGCCCGATGGCGGCGCCGAGCAATCGCCCGACGAATGGTGGGACGCGTTCCTGTCGGCGGCGAAGCGGCTGCTTGCGCGGGACCTGGTCGAGGTCCGCGCGATTCGGGCGGTGTGCTGCTCCACACAGGGCGAAGGCACCGTCCCCGTCGACAAGGATGGCAACGCGCTGATGAACTGCATCCTGTGGATGGACATGCGCGGCGCACCCTATCTGCGCAAACAATTCGGCGGCCTGCTCAACCTGGATGGCATCGACCTGTTCCGCATCCTGCGCTGGGTGCGGCTGACGGGCGGCATGCCGTCGCCTACGGGCAAGGACCCCGCCGCGCACATGTTGCTTATCCGCGACTGCTTCCCCGAAGTGTATGCGCGTACCTATAAGTTCCTGAACGTGCTGGATTTTCTGAATCTGCGCCTCACGGGACGTTTTGCCGCCACATACGACTCGATCCTCACCAGTTGGGTGACCGATCAACGCGACCCTCAAGCTGTTCACTACGACCCAGGCCTGGTACGCGACTGTGGGGTGGATTCCGCCAAACTGCCCGAGATCGTGCCCTGCACCGCCGTGCTCGGTCCGCTCAAAGTGGACGTGGCCGAAGTGCTCGGGTTGCCTGCGGATGTGCAGGTCGTGGCGGGCGCCATCGACAACACGGCAGCCGCCATCGGCGCGGGCGCGGTGGAAGATTATGCCATGCACCTGTACATCGGTACCTCCTCGTGGATGACGGCGCACGTCCCGTACAAGAAAACGGACATTGCTTCGTCGCTGGCGTCGGTGCCCTGCGCCGTGCCTGGGCGTTACCTGCTGACCGCGTTGCAAGCCACCGCGGGCGGCAACCTGACCTTCCTGCGCGATAACGTCATCTATCACAAGGATGAGTTATTGCAGGAAGCCGACGTCCCCGACATCTTCAAAGTGCTCGACCAGATCGCGATGCGCGTGCCTGCGGGCTCGAACGGCGTGCTCTATACGCCGTGGATCTGGGGTGAGCGCGCGCCCGTCGATGACCGTCACCTGCGCGCGGGGCTGTATAACATTTCCCTGCACAACAATCGCGAGGACATCATCCGCGCCTTCCTCGAAGGCATCGCCTTCAACACGCGCTGGCTGTTGCAGCCCGTGGAAAAATTCCTCGGGCGCAAAGTGCCCAGCATCAACATCGTCGGCGGCGGGGCGCAGTCGGACGTGTGGTGCCAGATCTTCGCGGACGTGATGAACGTGGAGATCAAGCAGGTTTCTGATCCCATCTATGCCAACGCGCGCGGCGCCGCCTGGATCGGGGCAGTAGGCCTGGGCGAGATTTCCTTCAACGATGTGCCGAAACTGGTCGAGTTCAAGCGCAGTTATGTGCCGCAGTCTATGAATCGCGGTGTATACGATGAGCGCTTTGCGGTGTTTAAAGATGTGTATCAGCATATGAAGAGCGTGTACAAAAGACTGAACCAGTAAATCCGCCCTGCCTGCACCGTGCCGCAGCACGCGTGAGCGGAGCCGCGAAGCGGTGAAGTCGAAGGGCAATGACTATCTTATATTTGTTTATAGAAACCCCGCGCTTCGACTGCGCTTCCCCAGTGGGTCGCTCCGCTCAGCGCGAAGGAACTCAGGAGTCTTCATGACCGAACAATACAAACTGTATCCCTACCGCTGGGTGGTGCTGGCGGTCTTCATGTTCATCAACCTCACCATCCAGACCCTGTGGATCGGGTACGCGCCGATCACGGGTCCTGCCGCGCAATTCTATGGCGTGACCGACTTGCAGATCGGCCTGCTGGCGATGTCGTTCATGGTCGCCTTCATCCCGCTGTCGATTCCCGTCTCGTGGGTGATCGACACCTACGGCTTCCGCCTGGCGGTCAGCATCGGTTGTGTGCTGATGGGGATCTTCGGCATCCTGCGCGGACTGGCGGGCGCGAACTATACACTCGTCTTGTGGAGCACCTTCGGTCTCGCAGCTGCGCAGCCCTTCCTGCTCAACGCGTGGACGAAAGTCCCTGCCAACTGGTTCGCTCTCGAAGAGCGCGCCACTGCGGTGGGACTGGTCACGCTGGCGAACCTGGTCGGCACCGCCCTCGGCATGGTGCTGACTCCTTCCCTGACCGCGACCATGTCCATCCCGACCGTGCAGTTGATCTACGGTGGCGTGGCCGCGTTGTCATCGGTGCTGTTCATCCTGCTGGCGCGCGAGACACCGCCTACGCCACCGTGCCCGCCTGGACAGGAGGTCCGTGCGCTGATGCTGGATGGCCTCAAACACGCGCTGATGGTCAAGCCATTCTGGCTGTATCTGTTTGTCTCGTTCATCGGGCTGGGCATCTTCAACGGCATCACCACCTGGGTCGAGAACATCATCCGCCCGCGTGGGTTCACGCCCAACGATGCGGGCACGCTCGGCGCGCTGATGATCGTCGGCGGGGTGATCGGAGCAGTGGTCATCCCTGCGCTGTCGGACAAGCAGCGCAAACGTCAGATGTATCTGCTGGTTGCGTTCATCGGTGCGATCCCGTTCCTGATCGGCCTGACCTTTGCTAAATCTTCCGCCCTGTTGTTTGCTTCCGCTTTCCTGATGGGATTCTTCCTCGTCAGCGCCATGCCTGTGGGGATGCAATATGCCGCCGAGGTGACCCAGCCCACGCCCGAAGGCACGTCGAATGGGTTGATCCAGTTATTCGGTCAGGCCTCGGTGGTGTTCGTCTACATCATGGAAGCATTGAAAACTGCGGATGGTTCATTCACCCCTGCGCTGTTGCTGGCAATCGGGTTATTGGTGGTCAGTGTGGCGTTGATCACGCAGTTGAAAGACCCCGTTTATAAGTAACGAAAATGGGTGGACCTCTCAGGTCCACCCATTTTTTACGGCATCTCCGTAATCTCGTTCGCCGCGGGCCGTTCTCTTACGCGCAGCAGGATGACACCTGCAAACAAAACCAGACTTCCGAAAAATTGCATGGGGGTCAGCACTTCGCCGAAGATGAAATAAGCCCAGATGACCGTCAGCCCTGGCTCGGAGGTGGCGATCAGGCTGGAGACGGTGGGGGGCAGGTAGCGCAGGCTGAGCGTGTAGAGTCCGAATCCGCCCAGGGTGGGGGCCACACCCAGGAAGGCGAGCCAGGCCCAGCCGTCGAAGGAATGACCGAGCCACATCAGATCTCCCAGCGGCGGGCGGGCCATCCACAGATCCGTACCCAGGTTGAAGAAGAATAAAAAGACCGCTGCCGCGCCGAAGCTGTAAAGCAACGCCGTCCATGAGTCGATCTGAAGGTCGGAGGCGTGCGTGCCTTCGAGGTTGTAGATGGCGAAGAACAGACCCGTCAGCAGCCCGAAGATGATCCCCAGCGGATTGAGCTTCCACACCTCGGGATTGATCGCGCCCGAGACGAGGATCACGCCCAGTGAGGTCAGTACGATGGACAGGATCTTGACATGGCTGAACTCTTCCTTGAACACGATGCGGCTCAGGATGGCCGTGATGGCAGGCGAACTGAAAGCCAGCACCGTGGCCACCGCCGCGCCGTTGTACTGCACGGAGAAGGTCCAGGCGGTGTTGAAGATGGCCAGCGTCAGGCCGTAGAGTGCTATGAATTTCCAATGGGTTCGGGGTAAATGAAAACGCGTGCGGCTGAAGATAGCCAGTCCCAGGATCATGCCGAATGCTACGAACAGGTCCCGCCAGAAAGCCAGCACCAGCGACGGCAGCGAATACGTGCGATTAATGTAGCTGATCAAAATGCCCGTACTCGACCAAAGCACAGTGGCGGTCAATGCGATGAGGTATCCGCGCGAATAAGAAGAAGGGTTGGTTTTCATGGTCTCCTGAAACGACTTGCTTGTTGAAACGCGTAGGGCCGATTTTACCCTACAGGTCTTGACAGAATGGTTGATCAAAAGACCATCCCCGCTCGAACTGGGATGGCCCGTAAGAAATGGGTCACTTTTGAAGCAGAGACGAGGCCCAACGTTTTGCGATGGGGGTGCTGGAACAAGCAGTATAGGGGAACCCGTTCGTTATTTGACCTGATAGTGTGTTACACTGAATTTAAAGTTAAAATATGGCGTTTATCCTCGGGGGAATGACGGGCTGTCCATAATGGAGATGGACAGCCATTTACAGTCAAGCCTGTTGTTTGTTATGAAAGAGTTTATGATCAATTTCAATATCAGCACTGCGATCTACCGACCTATCAAACAGGTCTTTGATTATGTCAGCACGCCAGAAAACGATTTTCAATGGCAGTATGGAACGTTGGCTTCGGCGCGACTCTTGGAAGGTGAGATCGGTCTCGGGATGCATTTTCGAAGCGTTGGTCATTTGATGGGGAATCGTGTGCAGAGTGTCTTCGAAGTAAATGAATACGAGCCGAATGCGAAGTATGGATTTAAGTCCCTTTCAGGGCCACTCCTCTCGCAGATATCTTATTCCTTCAGTATAGACAGGGGAAGCACAAAGGTCGGCGTCTGCATGCAGGCCAATGGGGTTAATTCTATTCAGATTGCCGAAGGTGTTCTGGAAAAATGGATGAGGCTACAGTTCAAAGAAAACCTGACCATGCTCAAGAATCTGCTGGAGGTAAAACGGGTACAGTTTGTCGCTGAAGCGAATTCCATGGGTAAGACCAACGGAGAAGCATGATGATTTTTCATGAAGGTGACACGGTCATGCATTGGACCTATGGATTGGGGCGGATCGTTAATTTGGAGGAACGGGCTCTGTTTGGCTCCAAGAACCTGTATTATGCCGTCCAGGTGGGGGAGTTGACCGTCTGGGTGCCTGCAGATGCAAAACTGGAGAGTCGCCTGCGGCCTCCCATGAGTTCAGATGAGTTCAAGCGATTGTTACCTATCTTATCGAGCCCTTGTGATCCTCTTCCCGAGGATCGGAACGAGCGCAGGCTTCACCTGCAGAGATTGTTGAAGGACGGGCGTGCAGAATCGCTTTTCCATATCATTCGTGACCTGTCTGCATACCAGAACAAAAAATCATTGAACGACAATGACCAGATGCTCCTGAAACAGGCGCACGCCATTTTACTAGGGGAGTGGAGCTTTGTCCTGTCCCTGACCCCAATGCAGGCTGAACGCGAGATGTATCATTTGCTGATTGGCCCGGCAGAAACCGAGGAATAATATGATCTCAGAAGAAAAACAGATTATCCTGCGGGTAGTGGAACGGTTCATCCATACGGGCAGCCTTGTGGACGAGCATGTCAAAGTAACCTGCCTGCCGGATAACAAGACTAGTTTTGTGGAGCAGGCGGGGGATTATGGTCGTACTATCCTGCTGGACGAATATCATCTGGATGATAAAGTAATCTGGGCTAGCTACAGTCCACGTAGCGGGACCGTGTACCTGAGTCTGAAAAGCGCTCATTAGGCTTGACACCTCTCTGCCTTGCTCGTATAATGCCCTTCGCTTTCCTGGCTAGCTCAATCGGCAGAGCGCGCGGCTGTTAACCGCTAGGTTCGAGGTTCAAGTCCTCGGCCAGGAGCCAAAGAAAAGAGTCCTCCGCAAAGAGGACTCTTTTTGTTCGGTTCGAGATCCCCATTGAGGAGATGATATTCAAATCCCCGTCGGGAGCCAAAGAGAAAAGCCCTCCATTCGGAGGGCCTTTTTTATTGCCTTTGAAGCCTACTGATCCGTGCCGCTACGGCCGATCTTGCGTCCCGCCGCTGAGCCGACCTTGCTGCTCGCCTTCGGCGCAGATGTGACCTGTTGGGCCGTCCCGCCGAGCAGGCTGAAGGCGGCATCCAGGCTGCGGGTGGCGGTCTGTTCATTCATGCCTGTGGCCTTGGCCAATTCCTTGACCATGCCGCTTGACTGAAGCGTTTGGGTGTTAAGCGAGCCCGTGCTCAGCAGATCATCCAGGTTGAACTGGGTCGAGTCGCGGCCTGAAGTGGGATGATGCGAGAGTATCTTGTGCACCACGAACGAAATCACGATGGTTGCCAGCGCGGGCGAGATGTTGACTTTCTCAGCCAGTTGGTTGATGAAAGGCTGCAGCATGGCCATGATCGGGTCATTGCTCGTGCCCTGGCTGGCGGCTCCCGTCTGACCTGAGCCAATCACCGTTTCCAACAGACCGAGCATATCGCCCAGACCGCCCTGTCCGCCTGCGGGAGTGGATGCAGGGGTGGAGGACTGTCCGCCGAGCAAACCACCTACGAGGTCCGCCATTTGATTTGCCTGACCCGAGGAACCGCCCTGTCCACCGAGCAAGCCACCCACCAGGTCGGCCATTTGCCCTGCCTGGCTGGATCCGCCTTGACCGCCCAACAGGCCGCCGATCAACTGAGTCATCGGGTCTTGTCCGGTCGAGGGACTGGCACCGCCCTGTTGGCGGGAGTCCGCTAATACTTTGAAAATATCTTCCAATGACATGAAATGCTCCTTATAAAACTAAAATACGATGGAGGCATTATAAACCCCATCTTCCATGTTGAAGAAAACTGCAATTGGATGACCGTGTGCGTGGTTGTATAATCATTTCATCTGTCTCGGAGGAATTCCATGTCGCGAGAGACTGTTCGCCAGCCGATCCAATTGAACATGCGTATCGAGAATCCGCCGCGTTTTTTTCTCATCATGGCGATGCTCGCGTTGGGTTCCATCCTGGTCCGCAACCTGTGGATCTCGGACGACTCGTTCATCACCATGCGCGTGGTGGATAACTTCCTGCACGGCTATGGCCTGGTGTGGAATGTGGGGGAGCGTGTGCAGGTCTTCACCCATCCGTTGTGGCTGTTTTTGTTGGTTCCGTTTGCACGCTTTATTCATGACCCGTATTATGTGCTCTACATCCCGTCTTTCTTGATTTCACTGGGCGCGATATCTCTCTTCCTCCAACGGTTTGCCGTCCGTCCGCGTGCCATTGTATTGACTGCCATTGCGCTGGGCGGTTCGATGGCCTTCATCGATTATTCGTCCTCAGGGTTGGAGAATCCGCTTACGCACCTGTTGTTGGTTCTGTACCTCATCGTCCTGTTCCGTGAAGACGAGCGTCCTTTCCGAAAACTTCTGCATCTTTCTTTGCTGACGGCTTTGGGCGCGCTGACTCGTTTCGACGTTATGCTGCTCCTCCTGCCCGGGCTGGTCTGGCAATTCTGGCTTTGTCGTGATGAATGGCGCAGGGCTCTGGGCGTGACACTGGCCGGCCTGCTGCCTTTGATTCTGTGGGAACTCTTTGCCCTCTTTTATTATGGATTTCCTTTCCCTAATACCTACTATGCCAAAGCGCGTACGGGCCTCGACACTTATTACCTGCTCAAACAAGGTGTGGCCTACTTCGCAAATTCCATTCGCTGGGACCCGTTTACGCTTGGGGCTGTCCTGCTGGGCCTGATCACGGTTGGTTTTCAGGGAAACGCGAAGCGGCTGTCCGTTGCAATAGGCATTGCCCTATATGCGCTTTACATCTTATGGATCGGTGGGGACTTCATGTCGGGCCGTTTCTTCTCGGCTATCTTCCTGATGGGTCTCACCCTCCTGCTGACCTTTGACATCGAGCGGACCTTCAGCCAGGTCCCGCCCAGGGTGTATTATCTCAGCCTGATTTTGCTCCTCCTTCTTGGGCTGACAGCAGAGCGTCCGCCTGTGTTGATGAGTGAAGGTCAGCCGGGCCCGCCCAACGATCAATACGGCATCGCCAACGAAAAATACTACTACTTTGGCGCCACAGGCTGGACCAATTACTTCAAGTACAAATCCTACTACGGCACCGTGGGAGATGGAAAACAGGCACGGGTCGCGGGCCTCTCTCCTATCGAGTACAACCAGATCGGTTTTTTCGGCTATTATGTGGGCCCGAAGATCTACATTATCGACGACTATGCCCTATCTGACCCGTTGCGCGCGCACCTGCCTGTCCTTGGTCCTTCCCGCGTAGGGCATTACGAGCGTCCCATGCCCATCGGCTACCGTGAGACCATTGCCGGCGGATTCAAGAATAACTTTATCGCCAACCCCTATTTGAATCTGTATTATGAGAAACTGACCCTCCTCATCCACGGAGATTTGCTGGCGCCCGGGCGCCTGGCGGAGATCATCCGCTTCAACCTGGGCTATTACAATGACCTGATTCGCGGTTATGAGGACTTCCCCGATCCGCAATAAAAAACACCGCAGGCTGAAAACCTGCGGTGTCCTTTTGACGGTTGTGACTATTCCGCCGAGTCGCTTGTGGAAGGAGTTTCCTTCTTGCTCTCGCTCTTGCTGCTGCGCGAAACACTTCCCGAGGGTGATTTGTGGTCGTTGGCATAGAAGCCCGAACCCTTGAAGATGATCTTAGTGGGGGTGATCACCTTCTTGAGCGCCTTCTTGCGGCATTCAGGGCAGGTCTTGAGCGGGGCATCCTGAAAGGACTGCTGGCGCTCGAACTGGACGCCACAATTCTCACAGCGGTAGGTATAAACTGGCATACTGACTTTCTCCTTCTGTACGAATACAACGTTGCGCATTATAGCCCGCATACGGGGTGAAGGCAAGTCTGCGGAGCGGCATGTTATAATTTTCTAACAATTTTATGATGTCATTGCGAGGGCGATGTTTTTTGCCCGAAGCAATCTCCAATTCAGGGGAGATTGCTTTGTCGTCGCTGTGCTCCTCCTCGCCATGACATGAAAAAGGAAAATTCACCCATGCTGACCATCGAGATCGTTTACTGCGCGGTCTGACACTATACCAGCCGGGCCGTGAGCCTGGCCGATCAGTTGCTCAAAGAATACGAACACAGCATCGAGAAGATCGTGCTGGTGCCTTCGGAAGGGGGCCGTTTCGAGGTGACCGTCAATGGGCAATTGTTGTACTCGAAGTTGCAGACGAAACGTCACGCCGAGCCCGGAGAGGTGCTCGGTCTGGTGCGGAAAATGGTCGAAGGGTAGATCGAAGCAAACATAACGGAGACAGGACCAATGTCAAAAAAAGGACGTGTTTTTTCGGGGGCCCGCCCTACGGGTCGCCAGCATCTCGGTAATTATCTGGGCGCCATCCAGAACTATGTCGCCCTGCAGGATGAGTACGAGTGCGTGTACTGCATCGTGGACATCCACGCGCTGACCACAGTGGAGGATACGATCAACCTCAGGCAGAACGCCTACGAAATGGCGCTCGACTGGCTTGCGGCGGGCATCCGCCCCGAGGAGTCGATCGTGTTCATTCAGTCGCACGTGCCGCAGGTGATGGAGCTTCATACCCTGCTTTCGATGGTCACGCCGCTTGGCAAGCTGACCGACCTGCCGACCTTCAAAGAGAAGGTGCGCCAGCAGCCCGATAATGTCAACTACGGGCTGGTCGGTTATCCCGTGCTGATGACCGCCGACATCGTGCTCTACAAAACGGACCTGGTGCCCGTGGGCATCGACCAGGCGCCGCACATCGAGTTCGCACGCGAGATCGTGCGCTCGTTCAATTATCGCTACGGTAAACAGGTGCTGGTCGAGCCGCAGATGAAGAACACCAAAGTTCTCAAGGTGCTCGGCCTCGACGGCAAAGAGAAGATGGGCAAGAGCCTCAACAACCATATCGAGATCGCTTCCACGCCCGAAGAGACCCAGAAGCGCGTCATGCAGATGGTGACTGACCCCCAGCGCCTGCGCCGCAACGACCCGGGTAACCCCGACGTGTGCAACGTCTTCTCGATGCACAAGATCTTCTCCGCCGAAGAGGAAGTAGCCCAGATCAACGCCGACTGCCGCACCGCTGCCCTCGGCTGTGTGGACTGCAAGAAGCGCCTGGCCGCCAACATGAACAAAAGCCTCGAACCTTTCCGCGCCAAACGCGCCGAGCTGGACGCGAAGCCGCAGTACGTCAAGGACGTGCTCGATGACGGCGCCAAGCGTGCCCGTGCCATCGCCGAAAAGACGATGGAAGAGGTCCGCGAGGCCATTCAACTGCCGTAATTTTGTGTAAGGGCGGACAGCTGTCCGCCCTGTGTTTCCTATGCGCGCCATCCTCCAACGAGTTTCCAAAGCCAGCGTCACCGTCGAAGGCCAGGTCATTTCCAGCATTGGACCTGGCCTGTTGATTTTGCTTGGCATCGGTCACGGCGATGGCGAAGAGCAGGCAGCTTTCCTGGCCGACAAGATCGCCAACCTGCGCATCTTCGAAGACGAAGCGGGCAAGACCAACCTCTCCGTGTTGGATGTGAAAGGTGCGGCCATTGTTGTCTCGCAATTCACGCTCTACGCCGATACGCGCAAAGGCCGCCGTCCCTCTTTCACCGATGCGGCCCTGCCCGATGTGGCCGCTCCGCTGGTTGAACGCTTCGTCGAATTGCTGCGCGCCCAGGGCGTTCCCACCCAAACGGGACAGTTCGGCGCGCATATGCGGGTCGAGATCCACAACAACGGCCCCGTCACCATCTGGCTCGAACGATGATCCGCCGCATCTTCACCATCGCGCTCTTTGTGCTCTACGTGACCGCGCGTCTCCTGTACGCGCAGCCCGCCCTGGCCAAGCCGCGCGTGATGGACGACACCCAGGCCTATCTGCGTATCTCGCAGGAGCCTCCGCTCGACGTGAAATTTTGGGGGGACTCGCGTCCACTGGTTTTTCCACTATTACTCAAAATTGCTCAGCAGGATTTCTCGACCGCCGCCGCCCTCCAGCTTGGATTCTCCATCCTGGCCTGGACCCTGCTCGGGCTGTCGGTAGCTGCTTCCCTGCGGACCCGTTGGCTGGCTCCGTTCGCCTTTGGCCTGATCCTCGCCTTGAGTCTGGTTCGTCCCCTGGCTGGCTGGGACTTCACCATGCTGACCGAGTCGCTTTCAGTCTCATGGTTCGTGCTCTTCCTCGCGGCGGGACTCTGGCTGCTGCGCGGCTGGCGTGTCGAGCGCGTCATTGCGCTGATCGGCGTCGGCCTGTTCCTGGCCTTCACGCGCGACACGAACGCCTATCTGCTGCTCATGCTGGCGGGACTTGTTTTTCTGGCGGTCATCTTCCGTTGGACGGGTCTGCGTGCGCTGACTCTCAGCGTAGCCTTCGTCAGTATCTTCCTGCTCAACAATGTCAACGCCGACCTGGGTGGGCGCTGGGTCTTCCCCTTCCTCAACGTGATGGGACGCCGCGTCCTGCCCAACCCGCAGGCGGTAGATTATTTTGCATCTCATTGCGATATGCCCGTCACGTCGGAACTATTGGCACTTGAGGGCGAGTTTGCCAACGGCCAGTCACGCGCCTTTTATAACGACCCCAACTTGGCCGACTTCCGCTCCTGGACCTATTCGCATGGAAAATCCTGTTACATGCGCTGGCTGGTTTCCAACCCGATACACAGTGGGACAGAGGCCTTCGAGCAGTTTGGCCCGCTGGTGGCCTTCCCCGATGTAAATACTTACTTTACACGGTTTTATAAACCCGCCTTGCCCGCTTTCATCGAGCATATTCTGTATCCTGACCGCTTCATCCTATGGATTTGGGTCTTGGTAACACTCGCTGCATTGATCGCGATTTTTACTCGCGCCTGGCGAGATAATCCGCTTTGGGCAGCCTTCATCCTGCTCGTCCTTCCGATTTTTCCGCATCTCTTCATCACTTGGCATGGAGATGCCATGGCTCCCGCCCGCCATGCCCTGTCTGTCGGTCTCGAACTCTATCTCAGCGCCTGGTGGTTTGCGTTACTTTTAGTAGATCAAGTTGCCCTGCGTGTAGAAAATGATAAAGCATTGAAATCTCGATAATGAGGTGAAAACATGCTGACCCTGGACCCTGCTGTGAATGCAAAAATCATCTTCAATTTGATTATCGCTGCGACGGCATTCTTTGCGGCCTGGATAAACCTGTCTCAAAAGAAAATTTCCAGGATCGGCTTGGATGCTTTCATTCTTTTCATTATGGGTTTGGTGGATAAACAGCATGTTCAAAAGATCCGCGAAGATCCCGCTCTGATCAAACGAATGGGGTATGCAATGTTGTTATTCGGCGTCATTGCGACTTGGGCAATCCTGGCAAGTTGATTTCTACAAAAAAGGCCGCTCATCGAGCGGCCTTTTTTCTATCCTTCGCCTAGCAACGGCGTGACGTATTTTTCCAGCATATCTCTCGTGATCTCGCCCGTCCACATCAAGCGGACAGTACCTGCGCGGTCGATCACGTACGAGTTGGGCAAGCTGCCGTTTTTGAAGGCTTGCAGGGCCTTCCCATCGGGGTCGAGCCACACCGAAAACGGGAGCTGATATTGGTCCACGAACGCCTTGACCTGGTCGAGAGGTTCGCCTGCTTCCACGGCCACGATCATGAACCCTTCGTCGGTGTGATCCCTGTAGTAGGCGGCCAGGGTCGGCATCTCGGCTTTGCAAGGCGGGCACCAGGTGGCCCAGTTATTGACCAGTACTACCTTGTCGCGGTAATCCGTCAATGCCTCGGTTCCGCCCGCTACGCTTTCCAGCACGAGTTCGGGGGCAGGGTAGTTGACTTCCGCGGGTACGGTCGAGTAGCCGCCTTGCGGGACGTTCGATGTGGTCTTTGCCAGCGAGGCGAAGACGCCCACCAATACAACGACCACGCCCAGGCCAATCAGCACCGATATGAGGATCTGTTGCTGCTTTCGCTTTTCGATCTGCCTGCGTCGTTCGCTTCGGTTGGACATGGCTTCACTAGTTCAACAACGCGCGCTTGATCTCATCCAGCAAGTGACCTTCGGGCACTGCACCGACCACGGTTCCGCGGCCTGCGTTGATGGTGGTCTGCGGCACGCCGCTGACGTTGAAGCGGTTCGCCAGATCGGGGAACTCGGTGGCTTCCACGCCTTCCGCGCGGATCATGGCGGGATTCTCCATCGCCATCTGATGGGCCAGCAGTACGGCGCGCGGGCAGTACGGGCAGGTGGGTGTCACGAAGACCTGCATATGTAGGGGCGTTTCCAAGCCCTTGAGGTAGGCGCGGGTGGCCTCATCCAGGCCCGAGTCGCGGCCCGAAACCAGCAGGATGTCATTGATCAACGTGCTGAACTCGTGGCCCGAAGGGATGCCCGAATATTGGATGCCGTAATTCACCACTTCGTCGCCGTTCTTCGCAGCGATGACGATGGCAGGCGCCTTGTCCACGTTGAACTCGGCTGCCATCGTGGCGTCCTTATCGAGATCGTAATACGCCGCACTGATGCTGGCATGGGTATCGGTCACCTCTTCGACGAGTTGGCGCGTCTCGGTGCAATAATCACATTGTTCACTGCCGAAGAAGAGAATCTGAACAGGTTCCTTCATCCCGTTGAAGACTTCCTTCACCTGACCAACGATCTGTTCGTTGAGAAGTTTTTCCATGTTTGTGCTCCTGCTGTTCTTGAATTGATTTCCCTCTTTGGATGAGCCAGGCGCAGAAAAGTTGCAAATTTCGTGCCTGCTCACTCACGGAATTTTAACCTTGACTTCCAATTGGTTAGCGGTAGAATCCCGCTTGCAAGATGCAAGTGGTTTCGTTGGAAGGAAGAACGACGGCTCATGCACTGCATGGGCCGTGTTTTTTACCGCCGATGAAAGGCTTTGCGTCACCCATTTTTTCTTTTTGTCTTAAGGAGGCAAAATGTCTGAGCGTATC
Organism: Chloroflexota bacterium; assembly: GCA_016191845.1. Lineage (GTDB taxonomy): Bacteria > Chloroflexota > Anaerolineae > Anaerolineales > Villigracilaceae > JACPVF01. The sequence goes on along the minus strand of JACPVF010000003.1, from coordinate 9,366 downwards.
ATCGGCACCGTGAAGTGGTTCAACGGAACCAAGGGCTATGGTTTCATCGAACGCGAGGGCGGCCCGGACGTCTTCGTCCACTACTCCGCGATCGAAGGCAATGGTTTCCGCAACCTGAACGAAGGCCAGAAGGTGGAGTTCACCATCGAGCAGGGTCCCAAGGGCCCGCAGGCCGCCGCCGTCCGCCTCGTGGACTAATCCACTCGACTCGTATAAAGACCCCGTCGGTACCGACGGGGTCTTTATGTTTGTGGAAGCCACAAACTGGCATCGACCTGGACAGCGAGGGCGCCCGCCTGGATCATCGCCTCGGCTTGGTCCCGTTTCCAGATGCCCCCCGCGCCGATAATGGGCAGCCCCATCCGCGCCGCGGTGTGGACGAGTTCCAGTGTCTGGGGGAACAGCGATGGGCCATAGAGCCTGCCCATCGTCAACGAGCCATCACCAGCATCCAGGGCTCCCCTCGGCGCTGACAAGCTGATAGCCGCCGCGCCCGCCTGCATCACCCGTGCGCCGATACGTGTTACCTGGTCCGCCGTCAGAGAAACGATTAGTGGCAACTCGCCCCGGCACATTTCCAGCGCCACGTAGAGGGTGTCTCTCGAGAGCAATGGTGCAAAGCCAAGTTCCACACCCATCACATTTTCCTGGCGTTCCAGCATTTGCACCATTTTGGCTGTCTCTTCGGGGCGGTCAGCCATCAAGTGGACGATCACCGGCAGATTGGCGCGCGCCCAACGGGCCGATTCTTTTTTTATCACGGCGGGCAGCCCGGGGTTCGGCAATCCTGTGTGGAGCAGGAATCCGCCCGGGTATTCGACCACGGCTGGTCGGGCGGCAGGCAGGCGCGGGCGCAGGGAGATCGGATGGGTCACGAACGCGCCCAAGTCCTCCCAAGCCACGGGCGTGCGCGGGTCGGGCGAAAACCCCAGGGTCCCCGCCGCGTTCATGAGCGGCTTGCGGAAGTACAGGTCGCGCTTGGACATTTATTCGAACACAACCTCCCGCGCGCCAGCCAGCAGCCCCGCGTATTGAAGGATGCCGTAGTGGTAACCGAGCAACTCCTTTTGCAGCGTTTCCACGCCCTTGAAGATGACCAGGGGTTTGAGAGTGGGAAAGCGGCCCTTCTCGTAGGTCTTGTCGATGCCGTATTCGAGGAAGAGGCGCAGGAAGCCGAACTTGTCGATATCCGTGCCTGATGCGGGGTCGAATAAGCGCAGCAGGGTGGTGTCGGGGATTTCCTGGCTTTCGCCGATGGCCATGGGCACGGGCTCGCCGTCTTGCAGTTTGTAATTGATACAGGTCTCGAAGACGTACTTGACGTCGTCGTTGATAAACACGAAGTAGTCGGGTTTGACTTCGATGGTGATGGTTTGGGATAGTTTCATGGATTCTCCGAATGAGCGGGCCGCGATGGAAGATTCTATGTCGGCTGGCCCCAATTGTACGCTGGTTTTGGACCCACGGGCGGGTCCGCCGCCCTGTGGGTTTCTGACGCCGACGAAGGGGTTTGCGTTCCCTCGCGAACAAAAAGGTCAGGCCCGCGCCTGACCTACGTTTTCTGGGTGTGGTACATCGTCAGCAACGGGGTCCACTGTCGGCGGCGGACGGTCAGGCCGCGCGTGGGCAGGTACTCTTCCAGCGCGCGCAAGCCAAAGTCCGAGTCGGGATGCCCCCACCGGAAGAAGAAATCGAACAGTTTGAGATCCACGCCGCGCGGTTCTTCGAGGAAGAGACTCCCGCCTGGTTTGAGGACACGCGCAATCTCGTCGATGGTCTTGCGCCAGTCGGGGATGTGATGCAGCACACCAAAGATGATGACCACGTCCAGGTTGGTGCCTGCAAAGGAGCGCAGGTCGGTGGCGTCTTGCACGCGGAAGTCGAATTGCGGATAAGCCTTGCGCGCCAGCGCGATCTGTTCCTCCATCACGTCCAGGCCGACGTAACTCTTCGGCCCCAGCGCATTCAGCAGGGATGCACCGTAGCCCGAGCCGCAGCCGATCTCCAGCACATCCTTGCCGTGCAGGTCGAGTCCCATGCGGCGGAAGAGAGGCAGTTCGAAGTAACGCTGTCCCAGCCTGCGGGGCAGCGATTGCATGGCACGGAATTCGGGGTTCGAGAGTCGCATAAGAAATCCCCTCTCCTGATGGGGGAGAGGGGATGAACCTTACGCTGTTTCGATCATTCCGATGGCCGCCAGCATTTCCTCGTTGCTGGCAAACTTGAACTCTTCCAGCCCGCGCTTTTGAGCTTCGGCCGCTTCGGCCGCCTCCAGCCGCTTGATGTCATCCTTGGTGATGACGGGCTTGCTGAGGGCCAGCAGCCTGGCGGAGACCGCCTCGGCGCTTGCGGCAGATGGGGACTTGGCTTGCAGGTATTGCCAGACCGCCCTGGCGGCGTTGGTGCCGTCCTTGCGGGCATAGCCGACCAGTCCCGTGCTGGCCTGACGCGACCAGCCGCCGACGAAGATGCCTTCGATGGTCGACTCATACGAGATGCCGTCCACGGGGAATCGGGGTTCCTTGCTCTTGATGAACTCGTTCCACTCCACAGGCAGCCCGAAGGAGTCGTCTACCTTGTCGCCGATGGCGAAGATGACCGTCTCCACGTCGATGCGGCGTTTGACGCCCGTGCCGCGCGCCTTGGTCTCGCCATCCTTGAGCACGAGGGTATTATCCTCGACTTCGAGCTGGGTCAACACCCCGTCTCGTCCGAGCATCTGTACGGGTGAAGCCAGGAACTCGAAGCGGAACTTCGTTTCGGAGGTCTTTGGGTCCGCTTTTGGCAGGGCCTCCAGGATCGAGACGCGAGCCGCCGCAGGGTCCTGGCCGACCGCCTGCATGACCGGCGTCGAGCGGACCAGTTCCTCATCCAACGCGGAGAGGTCCAGGTTGGCGATGACGTGTTCCATCTCCTTCTTATCGAACTTGACCTCGGCGGGGCCGCGGCGCACGACGGCGATGACCTCATCCACTTTCTGTTCGTGGATCAGGAAATGCGCGATATCCACCATCACGTTGCCCGCGCCGACGATGGCGCAGCGCCTTCCAAAGCGGAACTGCTTCTGTGAGAAGGGCGGCAGTTTGTTGTAGGAATAGACCACATCCTTGGCGTGGTACACGCCTTCCAGGTCTTCGCCCGGCAGGCCCAGCCACTTGGTGCCCTGCGCGCCCGCCGTCACGAGAACGGCGTCGAAGCCCAACGCGCGCAGTTCGTCGAGGCTCAAGTCGCCCTGGGCGCCGACGGTCACATTGCCGTAGTAATCGATGTTCGGATTATCGAGCACACCGCGAAACTGCCGACGCAGTCCCTCCTTCATGGTGTGCTTGTTCGGATAGATGCCGTATTCAGCCAGACCGCCCGGCTTCAGGTCGCGATTGAACAGGACCACGCGTGCGCCCATGTTGGCTAACTCACGCGCACCAAAAAGACCGGCTGGGCCAGCGCCCACCACGGCTACCAGATACTGAGAACTCACTCTTCCTCCTTCATATAAATAAGACCAAAGCGGTGCGATTATAGTCAAAAAGCAGCAAGCAGACAAGCGGCCGCTCTTCTCTTATGATTACACAAGTCGTAGTTCGGCCCAAAAGGGTACTGCCCTTGGTTGAGAATTTGATGAGAACCTGAAATCGCGTCTTTTTTCATATCTATGCTAAGATTAAGCACGCACATTTCAAGGAGGCAAGATGACCATCGATCCGAAGAATAATCCAGGTTCCCGTTTACGAAACATTCTCTCCAGCGGGGAAGAGCCTGCCCCCAAAGAGGAAGCATCGCCGATTGCGCGCCTGCCCAGACGGCCTCAGGTGGGCGGCCCCGCCCCGTCGACGCCTGAGCCTGTTTCCGCACCCCAGCCATCCTCGCCTCCCGAGTCCGCACCACGTCAGACCCATTCGCGCGCCGAACGAACCTATCGCGCCTTCTGGACCGTCACTGGCCTCATGTCATTGGTGGTGAACGGCATCCTGCTGGGGGTTGTCGTGTACTTGCTTTTGTCGCTCAACAGCTTGAAGACGCTCAGCGATAACAAGGATCTGATGATTCTCTCAGGCCTGTACACCAACTTCCAGCGCATGGAACGGGCCAGCATTGTGACCTCGATCGCCGTGCAGGACTCGATCCCGATCGACCTGACCGTGCCGATCCAGAAGACTACCCAGATCAGGCTGGCCTCCGACACGACCATCCCCAATGCGCGGGTGCGAATCAACACGGCCACCCTGAACATCGACGCGCCTGCCCAGGTGATTCTTCCTTCAGGCACGGTGCTGGAGGTGGCGCTCGACTTCAACGTCCCCGTGCAGGGATCGGTCCCGATCAATCTGACTGTGCCGGTCAACATCCCATTGGCGCAGACCGAATTGCAGACGCCGTTCTCGAACCTCCAAAAAGTAGTCAAACCCTTCCTTTGCATCATCGAGCCGTTGTCCGTTGACCTGGATAACCAATCCATCTGCCAGTGACATCCCCATCGTCCGCCTGGAGGCCCATGCCTGAAAAGATCAAGCAAGTGATCCTGTCGAACGGATTGAAGGTCCTGCTCAAGGAGATCCACACCGCGCCGCTGGTTTCGTCGTGGATGTGGTATCGCGTCGGCTCGCGGGACGAGGTCACGGGCGCGACGGGTCTCTCGCACTGGACCGAGCACATGCAGTTCAAAGGCACGCCACGCTACCCGTCCACCGTGCTCGACCGCGCCATCTCGCGCGAGGGCGGCGTCTGGAACGCGATGACCTTCCTCGACTGGACTACCTATTACGAGACCATGCCGTCCGACCGTTTCGACCTGGCCCTCAGCCTCGAAGCCGACCGCATGGTCAACAGTCTCTTCGATGAAAAAGATGTGGCTTCCGAACGCATGGTCATCATCTCGGAGCGCGAAGGCAGTGAGAACGAGCCGCTCTTCCAGCTGGGCGAGACCATCCAGCAGACGGCCTTCCGCGTGCACCCGTATCATCATGAAGTCATCGGCGATATGGTCGACCTGCAGACCATCACCCGCGATATGTTGTATGCGCATTATCGCAAGTACTACGTCCCGAACAACGCGGTCCTGGCTGTGGCGGGGGACTTCGAGACCAGGTCCATGCTGGCGCGCATCCGCGAGTTGTTCGAGCCGATCCCCGCGGGACCCATCCCGCCGCGGCTGGCTCGCCCTGAGCCGGCCCAACGTGGTGAGATCAGGCTGACGGTCGAGGGCCCGGGCGAGACGGCCTACCTCCAGGTCGGCTACCGCTTCCCGTCCGCCTCCCATCCTGATTTCTTCCCACTTTCCGTGTTGGACAGTCTCCTGGCGGGGCCGTCGAATCCCAATCTGTTCGGCGGCGGCGTCTCGAACAAGACCTCACGCCTGTACCGCGCCCTCGTCGACAAGGAATTGGCGGTCAGCGTTTCAGGCGGGTCCAGCCTGACGATCGACCCCTTCCTGTATTTCTTCACCTTCACCGTGCATCCCGAACGCAGCCCCGAGCAGGTCCTCGCTGCGTTGGATGCCGAGATCGAGCGCGTCCAGACTGAGCTCGTATCGCGTCAGGAGATTGCGCGCGCCATCAAACAGGCGCGGGCCATCTTCGCGTATGGAAGCGAGAACATCACCAACCAGGCCTTCTGGCTGGGCTTTGCCGAAATGTTCGCCGACCTCGACTGGTTCCTGACCTACCTCGACCGTCTGGCGGCCGTCACCCCGCGCGATGTGCGGCGCGTGGCGCGCGAGTACCTGCGTCCGCAGAGTCGCATCATCGGTGCATACCTTCCGTCGGGGGAGGGGGCATGAAGATGAAATCCATCCACCCCCTGCCCGGCGCGGACGATATCTATCGCTGCGTCCTGCCCAACGGCATCACCATCCTGGCGCGGCCCAACTTCAACTCGGCTGCCGTTACGCTCAGTGGGTACTTCGCGGCGGGTGCATTGGCCGAGCCGCAGGAAAAACTCGGCCTGGCCGACTTTGTCGCGTCGGCGTTGATGCGCGGCACACAGAAGCACTCCTTCGACGAGATCTACAATCGGCTCGAGTCGGTCGGCGCGTCGCTTGGGTACGACTCGGGTGTCCACACCACCAGTTTCGGCGGGCGTTCCCTGGCTGAAGACCTGCCTCTTTTGATCGACCTGTTCTCCGAGACCCTGCGCACTCCCACCTTCCCCGCCGACGAGGTGGAGCGCCTGCGCGCCCAACTGCTTACGGGGCTGGCCTTGCGTGCGCAGGATACGTCCGATATGGCCGACCTGACCTTCGACCAGATCATGTATGCGGGGCACCCCTACAGTCGGCCCGGCGACGGTTGGCCCGAGACGATCCGCGCCATCACCCGCGAGGACCTGTTCGATTTCCACCGTTCCTTTTTCGGACCCCGTGGGCTGGTTCTGTCCATCGTGGGTGGCATCGACCCGAAGCAGGCTGCTGATATCGTCGAGCGTGCCCTGGGCGGTTGGCGGTCCGACGAGCAAAAGGACATACCGTCCCTGCCGGCGCTGAAGCCCATCAAAAAAACGATTCAAAAGAAATACAGGATTTCTGGCAAGTCCCAATCGGATCTGGTCATCGGCACGGTGGGGCCGCGCCGTAAGGATTCCGAGTACGTGGCCGCCTCGTTGGGTAATTCGGTTCTCGGTCAGTTCGGGATGATGGGCCGCATCGGGGATGTGGTCCGTGAGAAATCGGGCCTGGCTTATTATGCTTACTCGAATCTAAGCGCGGGCGTCGGCCCCGGCGCATGGACCGTTAGCGCAGGCGTCAATCCTTCAAACGTCAAGAAGACCGTTGACCTGGTCAAGCGGGAACTCGAACGTTTTGTGAACAAGGGCGTGACCAAATCTGAGCTGACCGACAGCCAGGCGAACTTCATCGGCCGCCTGCCGCTCTCACTCGAGTCGAACGGTGGTGTGGCCAACGCCCTGCTCAACATCGAACGCTACGACCTCGGGCTGGATTATTATCGCGGCTATGTCGAGCGTATCCGTGCCGTCACACCGCGCGACGTTTTAGCTGCGGCGCAAAAGTACATCGACCCTGAGCGGCTTGGAATTTCCATTGCGGGACCGTGATGTGAAGCTGTCCACTGGTGTCGATATCCTTGAGGTTAGCCGCATGACGGCGGCTGCAGAGCGTCATGGCGAACGTCTCTTGAAGCGTGTCTTCACTCCGGCTGAGTTGGAAGCCTGTCAGGGTCGGCCCGAATCCCTGGCAGTGCGCTTCGCCGCCAAGGAAGCAGCCGCCAAAGCCCTGGGGCATGGGTTTGGCGAGATCGGCTGGCAGGATATCGAGATCCTCAATGATGATCGCAAGGCTCCGTTCCTTGTGCTGCATGGCGAAGCACTGCGGATTGCCCAGGAAAAAGGATTGATGACCTGGTCGGTCAGCCTCAGCCATGAGCGACAGTATGCAATAGCTTTTGTTGTAGCGATGGGATAGGCCGACGAAAATACAATCGCCTCCCGCGGGCCAGTTCTGCGGGAGGCGATTCGAATTAAGTAGGGGACGGGTGCCGGGTCGCCCCTACGAATTCTGTTCTTCCGTGCCGATCCACAAGTGCCCAGGTAAAACGGGGCGGTACGCGCGGACGGTGATGGGCTGTTCTTGGGTCGGGTCCGCTTGAGCGGCATCGAGCGCTTCAGGCGGGACCAGGCAGAGGTCCGGGAGGCGCCCAAACTTTTGTTGGTAATATCGGCTGGCCTTTTGGATCTTTGCGGCTAGCGTCGTGCGGGGGTCATTGTCGAACCACATCAAACCAGTATGCATGTCGTCTCCTAGTCGAAGGCGGGAATCCAGAACTTGAGCCAGTCCTCGCCTTCGCGCATTAAGAACTCGGAGCCGGGTGTCAGGTCGCTCAGCACGACATTGGCGTTGGCCAGTTTTACAACGTCTCCCATGTTTTGCATCCTGCCGAATAGGCGCGTATGGAAGAAATCCATCCACGGGCGCGCCTCGGTCAATTTGTTCGGGTTGAGCGTCACAATGGGCCAGACCCGTCGTGTAGGTCCGCGCAAGAGTAGCCAGCGTAGACTTTGCCGCGCCTCAAAGTCCATGCTGGTAATGACGGACAAGTCATCGATCAGCAACAGCATGAACTGTCTCTCGCCGCGATTGACGTGTGTCCAACTGGAAAGCGAGTTCAGAAAATCCTGAGACTCGTTTTTGTAGGAGGGGAAGATGTCCACGCAATTGGGCGCGCTGCTCACCCGATTCCACTCTTCAGGATATGCTGTGATTACGCCGTATTGCACTGCGTTGGCCTGGTGGACCTGATCCACGCCGCGGGCGATGATTTGAAGAAAGGCCGTCTTGCCGCTTTCCTGATCTCCCGCAATCAGCAACGGACCCGGGACCGGGTCCTGCAAATTGAGCAGGACCGGCAGCCGGTCCATGGCCACACCGAGGAAGAGCGCTTCAGGGGGAAGGGGCAGGTAATCTTCCAATGTGCGGCTCAGCGGCGGTCGGGACGGTTTTATCGGTAATGAGGCGGACCGCGCCGCTTCGATCTCTGGCTGGAGTTCGGCCATGACCTCCAGCATCAATTCCTTGCGAGTCATTTCATCCATGGTCACCACCGATCGGCGTATCCAATGTTAAGGTTGGATACGGCTATATGTTTTAGAACACATGTTCTATTTTAACCAGATTCTTGCTTTCGTCAATACCTGGCGGTCTCTTTTTTGCTCCCTCTCTTCAAAGCGGAAAGCATCTTTCTATTTGAAGAATCATCCTCAAGGGTTGACTAGGACCCTATTCCCTGATAAACTTTCGACCCGTGCTCCTGCGTGCTGGGAGCAATTTAATTGTCAAAACCTTGCGGCCGATTGTGTGGTTTGGTATAATCCGCACGCTTAATCGCCGACGTAGCTCAATCGGCAGAGCACCCGCCTTGTAAGCGGGTGGTTACGAGTTCGATTCTCGTCGTCGGCTCCAGTTAGGTTGTTGGTCGGTTCGCCTCTCCCATTTGAGCGGCGAAGCGACTAGTAGACTAACTACTAGAAAATACAATTTACCCCGGGCGGTTACCCAAGTGGCCAAAGGGGACTGACTGTAAATCAGTTGTCAGAAGACTTCGAAGGTTCGAATCCTCCACCGCCCACTTGTGACTGGAAAGCCGGTCACACAGCACGTCAAGCCCACGTAGCTCAGTCGGCAGAGCACGTTCTTGGTAAGAACGGGGTCATGGGTTCAAATCCCATCGTGGGCTCAGATGCTGACTCAAGTATTTGTCAGAAAAAGGAGAACGAAACATGGCGAAGGCAAAATTTGATCGCAGCAAGCCGCATCTGAACGTGGGGACGATGGGACACATCGACCACGGCAAGACCACGTTGACCGCGGCGATCACGAAGGTGGCTGGGTTCGCGGGGATGGCGGATTTCAAGGCGTAT
>JACPVF010000005.1 GCA_016191845.1 Chloroflexota bacterium | reverse complement strand
GTTCTTCGTGTAGCATCGAATTAAACCACACGCTCCGCTGCTTGTGCGGGCCCCCGTCAATTCCTTTGAGTTTTAACCTTGCGGCCGTAGTCCCCAGGTGGTGAACTTATCGCGTTTGCTGCGGCACCGATGGTGTTTAAGCCACCGACGCCAAGTTCACATCGTTTACGGCTAGGACTACCGGGGTCTCTAATCCCGTTTGCTACCCTAGCTGTCGCGTCTGAGCGTCAGAAATGGTCCAGAAGATCGCCTTCGCCACTGGTGTTCCTCCCGATATCTACGCATTTCACCACTACACCGGGAATTCCATCTTCCTCTACCACTCTCAAGTCCGGTAGTATTGAACGACCTCTCCTAGTTGAGCCAGGAGATTTCACGCCCAACTTACCGAACCGCCTGCACGCGCTTTACACCCAGTGAATCCGGATAACGCTTGCCTCCTACGTTTTACCGCGGCTGCTGGCACGTAGTTAGCCGAGACTTATTCCTGAGATACTGTCCTTTCTCATCTCCCAGAAAAGTGCTTTACGACCCGAAGGCCTTCATCGCACACGCGGCGTTGCTGCATCAGGCTTTCGCCCATTGTGCAATATTCCCTACTGCTGCCACCCGTAGGTGTATGGACCGTGTTTCAGTTCCATTGTGGGGGGCCACCCTCTCAGGTCCCCTACCCGTCGTCGCCTTGGTGGGCCGTTACCTCACCAACTAGCTGATGGGACGCAGGTCCCTCCCAAAGCGGATTGCTCCTTTAGTCATCAGTTTCTAAATCCGAAGACCACATGCGGTATTAGCAATCCTTTCGGACTGTTATCCCACACTTTGGGGTAGGTCACCAACGCGTTACTCACCCGTTCGCCACTAGGATACTTTCGTATTGCTACTCAAGCACCTCGTTCGACTTGCATGTATTAGGCACGCCGCCAGCGTTCATCCTGAGCCAGGATCAAACTCTCCGCAAAAATTTTTTCACTCTTTCGAGTGTAAGTGTTACGGAGTTTTCACTGGAATTAACAGATTGTTGCTTCCTATCACTCTTCAGTTGTTAAGGTGCTCGCCATTTGATCGGGTCACTTTCTACCCGTCACCACCGCTCACTCCTGTCACACAGACAAAAACACCGATGCTTCTTTCACATCGGCTCGTCAGACTGCAAAACCTTTTGGCTTGTGTCTCTGACGTGAGACGGTTTGTTTAGTTGTAATCGATCTGTCGTGGGGACGAGATCTTTCGTGAATGTACTGGCGAAGGTTGATTATATGTTTTTCGCTGATTTTGTCAAGGGATAATTCGTACTTGCTTCGAAACTCGACCTTAAAAAATCCGCTATCACTTCATTCGCTATACATTTTCAAAGAGCGGCGTGTGATTTCCCACACGCGGAGCAACATTTTATCACAGGCATGTTTTCGCGCAAGGGTATGAACCTTAAAGAATTTCAAAAAGCGACACATCAAACCAAGCTTGTCATTCCTTGTTATGCGGCTTCCCTCCCCATGCTATACTATGGGACATGCGTCAGGAGTTCAGATGAATCCAAACATGCCCTACCTCCGGGACTCGTACAAGCAGGAACATCCGCTCGAACAAACGATCACCCGCCTTGGGCGCGCAGTGGAAAACGAGATCGTCATCGTCAGCCAACGCGCCTCCCGAGAGCACGCTCATATCCGACGCGAGGGACGAAGGGTGTTTCTGGATGACATGGGCAGCACCAATGGAACCTTTCTGAATGGGGAACGCGTGTTGGAAAGCATCCAACTGAGAGACGGGGACCAGATCTCCATAGGCGATGTTTCATTCACCTTCCATGATCCGGATACGACCACACGTGAGACGCCTTTTCCAGAACTGGAGATCAACCTCGAAGCTGGCATCGTACGACTGAATCGACGAGTCATTCAGTTATCGCCCAAGGAATTTCTTCTCCTGGCTCATCTTCAGAAGAATCGCGGGAAGGTCTGTTCCAAGGATGAGATCGGCAGGACTGTGTGGCCTGAATATCAGGCGGGGATCTACGACTATCAGATCGAAAATCTGATTCGGCGGCTGCGGACCAAGATCGAGGAAGATGCCAATACTCCCATCCTGTTGGTGACCGTGCGAGGCCTGGGTTATAAGTTGCTTGGAAAATCTGATATGGAATGACGGGTAAACCATTAGCTCGTTGTTAGCCAATGGATAGGTTGTTTTTCACCAGCGGGGGTAATATCCATACTGAAAGAAAGCGGAGCACAAAGATGTCCTCATCCTCATCCCTCGAAGGGACAACCCTGGGAAAATATCGCATCGTCAAGGCGCTCGGGCGCGGCGGCATGGCACAGGTCTACAAAGCCTACCATCCGCAACTGGACCGTTATATGGCGGTCAAGGTCTTGCGCGCCGACCTGGCTGAAGATGCCGAATTCCTGGAACGGTTCCGCCGCGAGGCGCATTCGGTCTCGGGCCTGCGTCACGCCAACATCGTGCAGGTCTTCGATTTCGACGTGCAGGATGACCTGTATTACATGGTCATGGAACTGCTTGAAGGGGACACACTGCGCGCGCGCCTGAACGAGTATCGAATCCGCAACCAACGCATGCCCTTGGCCGAGACCGTGCGCATCCTGGGCGACGTGCTGCGTGGCTTGGCATATGCGCACAATGAAGGCGTCATCCATCGCGACATCAAACCTGCCAACATCATGCTCAACAAAAAGGGAGAAGCGGTGTTGACGGATTTCGGCATCGCCCAGATCGTGGGCAGCACACAGCACACGGCCTCGGGTGCGCTGATGGGCACGCTCAATTACATGGCCCCTGAGCAGGGACTCAAAAACCAATACGATCGACGCAGCGATATTTACTCTCTGGGCATTGTCCTGTTCGAGATGCTGACCGGATACACGCCCTTCGATGCAGACACGCCGCTGGCGATTCTGATGAAACATCTTAACGATCCCCTGCCCCTCCCAACGGAGATCGATCCAAGCCTGCCTGTGGAGTTGGAACGGGTTGTGCTCAAGGCGCTGGCAAAAGATCCAGATGACCGCTTCCAAAGCGCGGACGAGATGGCGGAGGTGCTTCAACAGGCGGCCGCCCACCTGAACGGAGATGAGCAGCCCGCCACCCTGCCGCCGTCCAGGTTCCCGCAACAAGCTGTCTTTTCGGGAGCGGCTCGCAGCCACATCACGGACCATCGTTTTGCAGAGGCTGACACGGATGCAAATATCCAGCCTGTCCGCTGGGCAGCAGCTGGGGATACAGAAGCAGGCCTCCCGTCGAGCGGGTTGTTCGGAGACTTGACCGGAAGAATCCGCTCGTGGCGAATCCCACGTCTGAGCGTCTCTTCAGCCATCTTCGGCGGGTTGGCCTTGTTCCTCATCGCCAATATGTTCGCCGTCGCGCTCTCCAATTTCAGCGGAAAACCTTTACTGACCCGAGCCTGGTCCATCGAGATATTCCTGACGGCGAGCCTGCTCGCCCTGATCGGCTGGAGTATCGAGCGACACTGGCTGATGATCCCCAGCGGGATCGTGTTCGGGAGCGGACTGCTTCTGGCGTACAGCGCGGTGACGGGGCGTTGGCAGGATTGGAATTTCCTGTGGATGTTCGAGTTGTTGGTACTGTTGGTATCGATCTTCGTCCCGATCCGAATCAATCAGATCGAAGGAGCGCCGCTGGCTTGGTCAAAAGCCTTTGGGTTGATCCTGACCCCGGTCTGCGCCGCGCTTTCAATGGTCGTCATCCTTTTGGCCCTTTTGCTGGCCTGATTCCCTATTTGACCTGGAGGTTCACTATGAAACCTGAACGTGTTTTCAGCCTGATCGCGGGTGCAGTCCTGCTTGTAACGGGAGCCACCCTGCTGGCGGGCAATCTCTTTCTCGCCACCAAAGCCTGGAGGCTGTGGCCTGTCATCGTCCTGCTGGCTGGGCTGGGATTGACCGCTGCCGGTCTGCTGGGCATTTCCCGCCGCGGGTTTGGTGCGTTCTTCATCCCCGGCATTCCCGTTCTGGCGACGGGCGGCATCCTGTTGTTCGCCAGCCTGACGAATCGTTGGGGCGTCTGGGCGGTGGCCTGGCCCGTGGAAGTGCTGGCGCTCGCCCTGGGCTTTACCCTGGCAGCCTTCTTCATGCGCGTGCCTGCCCTGGCAATCCCCGCCTCGATCCTGGGATTCAACGGCCTGCTGTTCCTGTTCTGCGCCGTGACCGGGTTGTGGCAAGCCTGGGCGCTTCTCTGGCCGCTGGAGTTCTTGTCGGTGGGCGTGGGCTTGCTGATCCTGGGAATCGTCATAGGCTCTTCCGGGGTGAAGCTCGCGGCGAATATCCTGTTCGCGGTCGCGGGCGGAGGGTTCTTCATCATGGCTTTCATCAGCGTCTTCAACAATAACCTGTTGATGAAGTTTGCCGTGCCCGTCATGCTGCTGGTGACAGGCGCCCTGTTGGCAGGGACCGTCCTCTTCGGCAAGCCAACAAAAAGCCAGGCACCCAGCGAACAGCCCGCCCAGGAATCGTAACCGTCCCGCTTCGAAAAATTACCGGTCCATCTTATCCGTTAGGAGTATCCATGTTCAAGAAACTGCGCGAACCCGTCAACAGCCTGACCCATTGGGGCGGCGCGATCCTGGCCGTGATCGGCTTGATCGCCCTGCTGATCGTCGGGTGGAGCACGCCCGCCAAGCTCATCTCGCTGATTGTCTACGGTGTCAGTCTAATCTTCCTGTTCTCGGCCAGCGCCACGTATCACATGGTGCAGGTCAAGGACAAGGCGCTGGAGATCTTCCGCAAGATCGACCATTCCGCCATCTACGTACTCATTGCCGGGACCTATACCCCATTCTGCGTCAACGCGCTGACAGGCTTCTGGAAGTGGGGCATGCTGACAGTCATCTGGTCGCTGGCAGTGATCGGGATCGTGGTGAAGATCTTCTACATCCGCGCGCCGCGCTGGCTGAATGCGGGCATCTACATCGTGATGGGCTGGCTGGTTCTGGCCGTGATCGGCCAGATCGTGGCCAACCTATCGCCCTGGGTGCTGACCTGGCTTATCGTCGGCGGCGTGACCTACACGCTCGGCGCGGTGGTGTACATGACCAAAATGTTCAACTTCAAGCCCGGCGTGTTCGGCTTTCACGAAGTGTGGCACATCTTCGTGCTGCTGGCGGCCCTGTTCCACTTTATCGCCGTCCTCAGCATGAGCGTGTGACCTGCCCGACTTTCCCAAAGAAAAACAGGAACTGCCCAAACAGCGGTTCCTGTTTTATTTTGCGCAAAATTTTGGCTAACCCATCTCTTGTCGGCCTGACAGCGCCCGCAGGAGCGTGTTCTGGTCGGCGTATTCCAAATCACCGCCCACGGGCAATCCGCGTGCCAAACGCGTGACTCGAACGCCCAGCGGCTCCAGATGCTGACGAAGATACAGCGCCGTAGCGTCGCCCTCCATGCTGGGGTTGGTGGCTAGGATGATTTCACTCACGCCACCCCGCCCCACTCGCTCGAACAGCGGCTTGATCTTGAGATCGTCAGGACCAATGCCTTCGATGGGCGAGAGGACGCCTTGCAAGACATGATATTTCCCTTGATAGCCGCCCGTGCGTTCCAAGGCTAGCACATCCAGTGCTTCTTCCACCACGCAGATTAGACTGCTATCGCGAGATTGCGACTCACAGATCTCGCAGCGTTCACGGCCTGCCTCCATGATGTTGAAACATTCCTGACATAGGGCCGTATTGGCTTTGAGATTCGCCAGTGCCATGGATAAGTCCTGGGCGACCTCATCGGGCGCGCGCAACAGGAAGAAGGCCAGCCGTGACGCGGACTTGGGTCCGATGCCAGGCAGACGTTCCAGGGAATTGATCAGGGACTGGATCGATTCGGGAAGGATCATAGATTAATTCGTGGGGGCACAGCAAGACAGTTAAGGACAAAGTCCCTTGCAGTTTCGCTGTGCCCCTACAGGAAATTTAGAATGGCAACCCGCCAGCCAGCGGCCCCATGCGCTGGGCCGCAAGTTCACGTGACTGATCAAGCGCCATGTTGACGGCCGAGAGCACCAGGTCTTGCAGCATCTCTGCATCGGCGTCCTTGAGCAGCTCAGGGTCGATGATTACTTCGCGGCACTTCTGGTCACCTGTCATGGTGACCTTGATTGCGCCGCCGCCCGCCGTGGCAGTGACGGTCTCTTCGGCCAGTTTGGCCTGGGCCTCCTCCATCTGCTTTTGCAGGCGCTGAATCTGCTGCATCATGCCGCCCTGCCCACCCATCGCGGGTCCTCGGTTAAATCCTTTAGCCATGCTCACTCCTTGATGATTCGCTCAATGAATTATTTTGTTCACGCTATGTGATTGCAGGCCTAGGCGTACAATCACATCACTCATCCATATCCACAATTTCGCCACCATGCTGAATGGCGGTCGCCACCATGCCATCCTGTGGGACGTGCGGCGGGATTTTGCCCTTGGCCGTGGAAACCATACATTGGATGGTCAAATTGACACCCAGCACTTCTGACACGGCTTTTTGTGCGGCCTCGATCTGATCGGGCTTGTTCATCTTCTCAACCAGCACATCACTGGCAAAGCCAAGGATCAAGGTGCTGCCCTGCACATCGATCAACTTGACCGAGTTGAGCAGCGCCCCCACATTGACCTGTGTCCTGGGCAGGGACGCGATGATTTGCTTCCAGGCCTTGATGACCTCCCCCGCCCCGATGACCGGCTTCTCGCCCTTGGGCACTTCCGCGGACTCGGCCTTGGGCTGGGTCGCCGCTTGTGGAGCGGAAACAGGCTGAGGCCTGGGCGTTCGGGCTGCGGATGCAGGCTGCGCCGTTGAAACAGGGACAGGCGCAGGCTCCATCAATTCCGCCAGGGCCAACTCCAAACTCAGGGACGGCTGCCAGCCGCCGCGCAGATCCGCCGCAGCGGTGTTGAAGACTTTCATCATGCGCAATACTTCGGCGGGGGTGAAGGCCTGAGCATGCGCATCCATCTGTTTCTTGACTTCGGCGGTCGCCTCGACCTGGTCGCCATTGCCCATCTGGATCAGCATCAACCCGCGCAGATATTCCACGAGCTGACGCGCCAGCGAGCGCGGATCGGCGCCTGAATCAAGGGCTTTGTGAATCGCCTCCAGGCCGCGAGCGGGATCAGCTTCAAGGGCTGCATTGACCACATCCAGCACAGTCTGACTGGTGGCGGTACCGAGCACGGTCTGAGCCAGCGCCAGGGTGATGGTGTCACCCGTCGAGGCGAGCTGGTCGAGCAGCGATTGCGCATCGCGCATGCCGCCTGCCGATTGACGGGCGATCAGGATCAGGGCTTCGTCATCGGCCTTGAGGTTTTCGGCAACCACGATGCCTTTGAGATTCGACACGATCTCATCCACGGGCACGCGGCGGAACTCATGGCGCTGACAGCGCGAGAGCACCGTGGCGGGAATCTTGTGGATCTCGGTGGTGGCCAGCACGAAGATGGCATGCGGCGGCGGCTCCTCCAGCGTCTTGAGCAGCGCGTTGAAGGCGGCTGTCGAAAGCATGTGGACTTCGTCGATGATATAGATCTTGTACTTGCCCTGCGAAGGCGCAAAGTTGATCTTGTCGCGCAGGTCGCGGACATCGTCCACGGAGGTATTGGAGGCGGCGTCGATCTCGATCAGGTCGAGGAAGCGGTTCTCGTTGACGGCCTTGCAGAAGTCGCACTCGTTGCAGGGACGCCTCGCAGGATCGGGGTTCTGACAATTGACCGCCTTGGCCAGCAGACGCGCGACCGTGGTCTTGCCCGTACCGCGCGGACCCGCGAACAGATAGGCGTGACCGACACGGTCCGCCTTGATGGCGTTCGTGATGGTCTGGACCACGTGATCCTGTCCGATCACGGTGTCCCATCCTTTGGGGCGGTACTTGCGGTAGAGGGCTTGAGTCATTTTGGCTTTTGGGGATTACGGAATCCGATACACGGCCTGCAGGTTGCCCTGCGAATCGTACAGACGGGCATTCTCGCCCGAACTCCAGACCACATCGGGGATGCCCCAATACAGGTCGATGACCGTGTCGGTGCCCGCAACGGTGTGGACGCGTACTGCGCCTTTTGGATATAGCGTCAATTGCGGGAAGGTAAAGGTGTTGCCGTCTTCGTCCTTGAGCTGCCAGCCCGCCAGATTCAACTGTCCATCGCCGTTGTAACGGATGAACACCGTCTCGGCATCCAGGGTCCCCGCCCCCACCACGCTGACGATCTCCACAGGGATGTCACCTTGCGGGGTGGTCGTCAGGGCGGGAGCGGCGGTCCCGCCTCCGTCCACGGCAGCCACGGGGACCACCACAGGCGACAGGGTGGCGCGGTAGTTGCGGTCGTACCAGAACAGGATCGCGCCCGTCACGCAGGCCGAAACCAGCGCGTTCAGGGCCAGATACAGGAACAGTTTGCGGCGGTCCATGGTGCTTGAATCATAGCACAGAAACAAAAATTAGTCCGTTAAAAAGTGACAGCCGCCCGTGGGCGGCTGTCAGGATTGGGAAAATCTTATGGCAGCTGGGTGATGACGTAATTGTCGAAGGAGACGGTCGTGCCCGATTCCACGTCACCGCTCCAGGCGATCACGCCGACCGTGCCGCCCGCATATTCGGTATCGGAGGCGGTCGCCACCTGTTGGCCGTTGACGTAGAGGGTCATCGTGCCATTGGCCGCGCAATCCATGCCGACGCGGTAGGTGGACGCATCCTTCGAGATCAGGTCGGTCGTGCCCGAGGTCAGTTCCACGTCATCGTTGATGAAGACGGACTTGACGATGCCGTATTCTCCGCTGGGCGTGACGTATCCGAAATAGAACTCATCGCTGATCACTTGCTGATTACAAAGCACGCCGAACGCAGCCTTCGGGTCGCTGCCCTGATTGATGGCATCCGCTTCGATGTGGATGTTCTTGTACGAGGTGCCGTTCGGGCCGCTGTACACCTTCATGTTGGCGGGTACCACCTTGATCTGAAGCGCACCATCCACATACTGGACCTCGTAGTCGGTGTCCGTGCCCACGCCCCAGTTGCTGCTGCGGCTCTCGAAATTATCCGACAAAAGCTGACCTCCGCCGTTGTCGGCAGGCGGCTGGGAATCACCACCGTTATCCACGGGGACGATCTGGGTGGCGATGGATTGGATATCCACAGTGGGAACCGCGATGGTCGGTACAGCCGCCCCACAAGCCATGGAAACGAGCGCCAAAACGGCGATGGCACCAATGCTTTTCAACAAACCTGATTTCATGTCATTCTCCTTTTTTGATGATGACGTGTTTATATCAGGTCTACTGTTGACAAAGTTGACTTATTTTGACAGTTCTCCGCGCTGCATGGAAAACGCCACCCAGTCACCCATCTGACGGCGCTCCACGAAGGTCAGGCCGTGAGCCTGCCCCGCCTCGATGACGTTTTGCTCCTGCTCGGCCAGGATCCCGCTCAGGATGATCGTGCCACCCGGCTCGACCAGGTCCGCCAGGCCCATGCCAAACAGGCGGATGATGATCGGCGCGAGGATATTGGCCAGCACCAGCGGCGCCGACTGGAAGGCGAACTGTCCCGCCAGCACTTCCGTTACCGAACCCTGACCGAGAATCAACTCGTCGCCGATACCGTTCATCTCGGCGTTTTCACGCGAGTTGCGCACCGACTCGACGTCGATGTCCACGCCGAGGACTTTTTCTGCACCCAGTTTGAGCGCGGCAATCGAGAGGATGCCTGATCCGCAGCCCACATCGATGGCGGTGGACAGTTCGTGGCTATCCGCAAAGACTTCGGCCAACTCCAGGCAAAGCTGGGTGGTGGGATGAGTCCCTGTGCCGAAGGCCATGCCCGGGTTGATCTTGATCGGGATCCGCTCGGGCTGGGGAGAATCCAACCAGGCGGGAACAATCACCAGTCGGCGGGCGATCAGGATCGGCTTGTAGTGCTGCTTCCAGGCCTCCATCCAGTTCTGGTCGGCGATCTGCTTGTAGCTGGGAGCCGGCACGGGCTGGATCATCCCGAGAAAGTAGAGCGATTCCTCCAGCTTTTGGCGCGTCTCTTCGAGCTGGTCATTGACCTCGAGATAGGCGCGGACCGTGATCGGCCCGGTGGCGGTGCCTTCGTCCTCGTCGTTGACGAAGCGCACCCCCTGTTCGGTCATCACGCCGTTGGGCGCATAACGCGCCAACACGTCGGCCACGGATTCGGCCAGTTCACCGTCCACGGTGAGAGATACTTCAAGCCAGTTCATGAGTTTATTTAGTGACCAGGAGCGTCACTTTCCTTTCGATGAATTTAACATATCCGCCACGCGGCGGATCAGGTCTTTCTCAGCAGAGAGCATCATGGCGGGCAGTTCGTCCAGCCCGAAATAACGCATCTCACAAATCTCGTTACTCTCGCGGAACTCGCCGCTCGAGATTCGGCACAGATAGATCAAGCTGACGTGATGGTCGTCCCTGGAGCTTTCGGCCAGCAGCAATTTCTGCACCTCGATCTGCATGTCCGTTTCTTCTCGGAACTCACGCACCACTGCGCGTTCGGGCTGCTCGCGATGCTCAAGGCTGCCTGCCGGGATGCCCCATTCGAATTTTCGATAGGTGTGCTTGAACAACAGCACCCTGCCCTGCTCATCGAAGATCATGGCCGCCACCGCCACGCGAAAGCGCGGACGTACGATGCGGGAGACGAGCAGATGCATCCAGATCGGGAATTTTTGCCAGACGCGTAACAGGAAGCGTACCATTAGAGTGCCCGCATTATATAACAAAGCAGGCGGACCCTCCGTCCGCCCGCTGAAAACTGATCACAGTTTGCACATCATCCGCCAAAAGCATCATTCAGCCAGTCGATGAAACCTTTTTCCTGCGGCTTGACCGTGGTACCCAGCGACTCAGCCAGCTTCTCGAACAACTCGCGCTGCTCCTTGGTCAGCTTGGTGGGCACCGCCACGTTGACGATCACCAATTGGTCGCCGCGTCCGCTGCGGCGCAGATGCGGCACACCCTTTCCGCGCAGGTGGAAGATCTTGCCAGGCTGCGTGCCCGCGGGAATCTTCAACTTCTCATCGCCGTCGAGGGTGGGAACATCCACATCCGCGCCAAGGGTAGCCTGAGCCACGTTGATGTCGAGGTTGAGCAGGATGTCGTTCTCGCGGCGCTTGAAAAACTTGTGCGGCTGGACGTCCAGCACGAGGAACAAACTTCCGTTCGGACCGCCATTGACGCCGGGTCCGCCCTCCCCCGCCAGGCGGATCTGCGTACCCATGTCCACGCCCGCGGGAACCTGTACCTTCTTCTTGACGGCCTTGCGCTCCAACCCCGCGCCGCGGCAGGTGTGACACGGCGTCGTGATGGTCTCGCCACGCCCGTTACAAGCGGGACAGGTGGCCGTCTGCACCATCTGACCAAGGAAAGTCTGACGAATCTGGCGCACCTCACCCTGTCCGTTACAGGTCGCGCATTTAACGGGACTGGTGCCTGGTTCCGCGCCCGAGCCGTTACAGGTCGAGCAGGTTTCCTCGCGCTCGAACTGGATCTCCTTCTCGACGCCGAAGACGGCCTCCTCGAACGTCAACGTGACCTGCATCTGCAAGTCGCGTCCGCGCCGTGGACTGTGGCGCGAGCGCCGTCCGCCGCCCGTGGCAAAGCCGAACTGCCCAAAAAGTTCCTCGAAGATGTCACCAAAGTCGGCGGTGTAATCATGGAAGCCACCGCCACCCATGTTGCCGAGACCTTCCTTGCCGAAGCGGTCGTAGCGCGCACGCTTGTCCTTATCGGACAGCACGCCGTAGGCCTCGTTGATCTCCTTGAACTTCTCTTCGGCGTCAGGCTCTTTGTTCACATCGGGATGATACTGGCGTGCCAATTTACGGAACGCCGACTTGATCTCGTCGTCCGATGCGCCCTTGCCCACACCCAGAATTTCGTAATAATCGCGGTTGCTCATAATTTTCCAATGTCATTGCGAGGGCGTTAGCCCGAAGCAATCTTCTCAAAACAGGAGATTGCTTCGTCGGGAAAAGCACCCTCCTCGCAATGACATAATCTATTCTTTCACTTCACCATCGACCACATCAGGGCCTGCGCTGCCGCCTGTTCCCATTTCTGGACCCTGGTCCTGGCCCTGATACATCGCCCCGCCAATCTTTTGGATGACGAGGTTGAGCGTCTCGGTGGCGGATTTGATCGCGTCCACATCGTCGCCCTGCAAGGCCGTACGGACCTCTGCAACGCGCGATTCGATCTCGCCGCGTAGTTCAGTCGGAATCTTGTCGCCATAGTCCTTGATGGCCTTCTCAGCGGCGTATGCGCTATTGTCCGCGGTATTGCGGACTTCGATGGTTTCCTTACGCTTGCGATCTTCTTCGGCATGCGCCTCGGCATCCTGACGCATCTTCTCGACTTCGTTATCGCTCAGACCCGAAGACGCTGTGATGGTGATGTGCTGACTGCGGCCCGTGGCTTTGTCCTTGGCGGTGACCTTGAGGATGCCGTTGGCGTCGATATCAAAGGTCACTTCGACTTGCGGAATACCGCGCGGAGCAGGCGGGATGCCATCCAGGATGAACTTGCCCAGCGATTTGTTATCCTGCGCCATGGGGCGCTCGCCTTGCAGCACGTGGATCTCGACCTGTGTTTGGTTGTCGCTGGCCGTGGAAAAGACCTGGCTGCGGCGGGTCGGGATGGTGGTATTGCGCTCGATCTGCGGCGTGGCCACCCCGCCCAGGGTCTCGATGGAGAGCGTCAGCGGGGTAACGTCCAGCAGCAGGATGTCTTTCACTTCGCCGCCCAGCACGCCACCCTGAATCGCCGCGCCGATGGCGACCACTTCGTCAGGATTGACGCCTTTGTGCGGTTCCTTGCCGAAGAAGGCACGCACACGATCCTGCACGGCAGGCATGCGCGTCATGCCGCCGACCATCACGATCTCGTTGATCTCGCCCGCAGTCAGGCCAGCGTCAGACAGGGCCTGTTTAACGGGAGCAATCGTTCGGTCGACGAGGTCGGCGGTGAGTTGCTCCAGCTTGGCGCGCGTCATGGTCATGACCAGGTGCTTCGGTCCGCTGGCATCCGCCGTCAGGTACGGCAGGTTGATCTCGGTCTGCATCATGGTCGAGAGTTCGATCTTGGCCTTCTCGGAGGCTTCCTTCAAGCGCTGGAGCGCGGCGCGGTCGCTGTGCAGGTCGATACCGTTGTCCTTCTTGAACTGCTCGATGAGATAGTCCATGATGCGCAGGTCGAAGTCATCGCCGCCGAGGAAGGTGTCGCCGCTGGTGGCCCGTACCTGGAAGACGCCATCGCCCACTTCGAGGATCGAGATATCGAAGGTGCCGCCGCCCAGGTCATACACGGCGATGATCTCGTTCTTTTTCTTATCGAGGCCGTAGGCCAGCGAAGAGGCTGTCGGCTCGTTGATGATGCGCAGCACTTCGAGGCCCGCGATCTTGCCCGCATCCTTGGTGGCGTTGCGCTGGGCATCGTTGAAATAGGCAGGCACGGTGATGACCGCCTGCGTGACGGGCTCGCCGAGATAGGCCTCAGCATCCGCCTTGATCTTGGCCAGGATCATGGCCGAAACCTCGGGCGGGGAATAATCCTTTTCGTCCAGTTTCACGCGCACATCACCATTGGCGGCCCCATCCACGATATACGGAACACGCTTGCGGGTGCGCTCCACTTCGGGATCGTCCGCTTTGCGGCCCATGAAACGCTTCACCGAGAAGATGGTGTTCTGCGAGTTGGTGATGGCCTGGTTGCGCGCGATGCGCCCGACCAGACGCTCGTGATTCTTGTTGACTGCCACCACCGAGGGAACCAGGCGTTCGCCTTCCGCCGAGGGGATGACGATGGGTTCGCCGCCCTGCATAACGGCCGCCACGGAGTTGGTCGTGCCCAGATCGATGCCGATAATTTTTGCCATGAGAAATCCTTTTTTGTGTAGGGGCACAGCGGGTTAAGCCCACAAAGCCCATCAGGGGTTTTCTGTGCCCCCACCGAATTATTGCGCCACCCGCACCAAGGCAGGTCGAATGACACGCTCGCCAAGCATGTAACCGTTTTGCACGACCGCGATGACGTGACCACTTTCCACATCGAGATTCGGCTCGTGCGAGATCGCCTCGTGGAAGTTCGGGTCGAAGGGTCTACCCTCAGCCTCGATTCGGGTCACACCATCTCTCTCCAACGCGCTTTGGAATTTACGCACGACCAGCTCGATTCCATCCGCCCAGGCATCACCCGGGACGCGGTTGGTCAACGCGCGCTCGAGATCATCGAGAATAGGCAACACCTTCTTGAGGAGGTCGCCTTTCATCGTGAAGAAGGTCAGTTCATTATCGCGCGACACGCGATTCTTGTAGTTGACGAACTCCGCCTGGGATCTCTGCCAGCCGTCCTTGTACTCGGCGGCCTTGGCTTCCGCTTCGGCGAGACGTTTGGTCAGCGCCTCAATCTCCGCTGCACGAGCCTGATCCTCACCCTTGGGTGCGGACTCCGCCCGGACTTCTGAAGTTTCCTTGACTTCCTCTTCGTGCTTGTGTTTCTTTTTTTCGGTCATGCCTTCACTCTCGGAATGTGATTTGATAATTTTTATTCGCCTGCGATCGAGTCGGTCACCAGGTCACTGAGCAACGCGGCGACAAAGCGCACAGTGGGAATGGTTCGCGCATAGGACATACGCATCGGCCCCAACACACCCAACGTGCCCGTCACCATGCCTGGGACACCGTACCGCGAAAGCACCATCGAGCACTGACGCAGTTCCTCCCAACCGCCCTCACCACCGATCAAGACCTGCAAGCCACCGACCGTGCTATTCGTGGAGACACGCGCCAACAAGTCCTGCAGGGTCGAACGTTCCTCGAAGAGACGCAGTGCGCGACGAGCCTCGTCCGACTCGGCGAACTCGGGTTCGGCCAGAAGATTGGTCTGTCCATCGGTGTATATCTGCCCCGAGACGCGCTCGGTAGCGCGACGCATGTCCGCCACGATCAGAGTCAGGATGTCCTGCTCGAGTGCATCGGAGCGGGTCGGAAGGGCGGTCAACTCGTCGAGGGTGCGCCCGCTCAAGGCGGTGTTGAGACGGGTGGCGGTCTGGCTGAGTCGCTCCTGGGCAACTGGTTCGGCCAGGGTCAGAATCTGCTGGCTGACCTCCCCACCCGTCATGACCAGCACCATCAACACCTGACGGCCCTGGGTGGAAATCAATTCCACGTGCTTGAAGCGCGCCTGCTCAGGGAGCGGAGCGGTCACGACCGAGACGGCCTGCGACTGATGCGCCAACACCGATGCAGCCAGCGTCATCCACTGCTCGACGTCGGGGCGGGACTGATAGAACTGATGCGAGATGGTACGTTGCACCGACTCGGGCAACTCGGCTTGGTTGACCATCTGCCCGACGAAAAAATGATAGCCCTCTTCCGTGGGGACACGTCCCGCCGAAGTATGCGGTTGGCGCAGGTAGCCCATATCCGTCAACGCGGACATCTCGTTGCGCACCGTGGCCGAAGACAAGTCCAGGCGGTAGCGCTCGACGAGGTGCTTCGAGCCTACGGGCTGGGCCGTTTCGATATAGTCACGGATCACCAACAAGAGCAGGGACTTCTGACGGTCAGTTAAGGCGCGCATAGGGTTTACTTTTTAGCACTCAGACATTTTGAGTGCCAATTTTAGTATTAGGAATGATAACATGCCAAAAAATGAGCGTCAATAAGAGGAGTGTAAGAAAACGGGGGTGGATAATAAAAAGACTTCCGACATTACAGTCGGAAGTCTTTTTTCGCATCGCAGACTAATGGTCGTCCTTGTATTTCTGTTCGCCTGCTTCAATGGAGATTGGGAGGCGATTCTCGGCGGGAGGCAAGCCACAGGTGGCAAACATGGTGTAAGCACAAGGCATGTTGTAGGCGCGGTTGAAATCCACCACCACCTGACCATTCTCGGGCTTATCGGTCAACAGGTAGCGCCCACCCGCGTAGGTGGTCTTGGCGTTCGTGACATCGCGGAAGGCAATGAAGAGACCATCGCCCGCATCTTCGGCGTCGAGGCGATATTCCTTGCCATCCCAGGTAAAGACAACCTGGCCAAGCATCTTGTTGTCGTAGGTCTCGCCGATGATATCCTTTTGACGCACCATCTTGAAGGGGGCATAACCCTCGTACTTCGCAACTATGCGGTACTCGGGCTTGTACGGATAGAAATTCAAGCCGCCGAACTCGGCACGGGCGGGGTGATCCACATCCCACACACGGATCAGGGTGCTGGTCCCGCGACGAATCACCACGAGGATGAAGCGTCCCATGCGCAGAAAATCTGGATTCTCCTGCTGGTCGTCCAACAAGGCACGGGTCGGGACTTCACCGCCGTTGCAGGTCATCTCGATCCCGGGCGCAACCGTCACAGTGACCTGCCCGCCCTTGAAGCGGAACACACCTGCCTTTGCAGGTGCAGCCTCAGGCAGGACAAAATCATAGGCGGGATCGCTGCCGAATGAATTATCCCCTTCCTTCAGCCAGAACAATCCTGCCAGGACAAGCCAACTGCGCTCGTTGGTGCGCAGACGTTCCGCACGCTCTTCGCGCCACTTCATCACAGCCAGTTCGTGTTCATTGTTGGACATGTCCCAACTATACAACAGAATTTTCCATTTCGCAACGAACAACCCTGCAAGGCTGGGTATTACATCTTGACATTTTACTATCTTATTTTATAATCATTCTAAATTTGGAATAATTACAAAGAAGGTTTTATGTCCACCATAACCACCCTTACCTCCGCCCTGCAGCAGGCGGGGATGCGTCTCACCCCCCAGCGGACCTCGATCTGCGAATTGCTGGTGGATAGTGACGAGCACCCCACCGCGGCCATGATCTACGAAACGCTCAAGCCGCGCTTTGCCTCGCTCAGTCTGGCTACGGTGTATAACACCCTCGACACCCTGGTCAGCCTGGGTGTGGTCAACGTGCTCGGCCACGCAGGCGACGACAAGGTCCACTACGACGCGGACACGGAGCCGCACGTCAACCTGGCCTGCCTCTCATGTTCCAAGATCGTGGACATTCCCAGCGAGCACGTCACCCACCTGGACGCGGAGATCACCGCTGCCTCGGGCTACAAGCTGCTCGGCGCGCGCGTACTGTATTACGGACTCTGTCCCGCCTGCCAGAAGAAGCAAGCCAGACAAGCCACCATGAAACGAAACTAACCACAATAGGGACACCATGCAAACCAAAACCGACAACTCCCCCATCCCCGCGGCGGATGTCCGCTGCACCGAGATCCTCTCTGATACCCTGCGTGGTTTTGCGGGCATCGAAGAAGTGGACTATGACTATAAGACCGGCAGTCTCAAGGCAGTCTACGATCCGCGCCTGCTGAGCAACGAGCGTGCGCTACAGGTTGTCAATCAGGCGGGACGCGAAGCCTCGATGCGTGTGGCCCAGTGCGCTGCCAAACGCGAACACGGCGAAGAGGCCTGCGCCAACTGTGCAGGATATCTGGCGAAGCAATTGGTCAGCCAATACGAAGCCGCCGCCTCGCTCCCAACTGCAAAATTCATAAATAACGCACTCGAGATCCGCCTCAATCAACCGCGCCTGGCTACCGCCGAAAATCTGGAGGTTGAATCCAATTTCCTCACGCCCGCCGTTGAGGAAAAGAAACGCGGTATTCCCACCGAACAACTTGAAGTCGCATTTACGATCATCAACGCCATCGCGGGGCTGACCGCCTTCATTGGCACGAGCCTCGGTTGGGACCCGACGCTGGTCCTGGCGCTATATGTGGTCTCCTACGCAGCAGGCGGATGGTTTGGGCTGGTCGCCAGCGTCGAGGCACTCAAAGAAAAGACCCTCAACGTGGACCTGTTGATGATCCTGGCGGCGCTGGGCGCAGCCGTCATCGGTCAGCCTGCGGAAGGCGCGATGCTGCTGTTCCTGTTCTCACTCTCGAACACGCTCCAGACCTATGCCATGGACCGCAGCCGCAAGGCCATCGAAAAACTACTTGACCTGCGTCCCGCTCAGGCCACCGTGCGGCGCGGCTCGCGGCTGGTCACGCTACCCATCGAGCAATTGACTCTCGGCGACGTGGTGCTGGTCCGCCCCGGCGAGCGCTTCCCCATCGACGGCGAGGTCATCGCGGGTTCCTCTGACGTGAACCAGGCCACCATCACGGGTGAGTCAATGCCCGTGCACAAGCAGGTCAGTGACGCTGTCTTCGCGGGCACTGTCAACGGTAACGGCTCGCTCGAGATCCGCGTGAGCCGTCTGGCCAAGGACACCACCTTGGCGCGCATTGTCAAGATGGTCGAGGAAGCGCAGTCCACCAAGGCCAACACACAGCGCATGCTCGACTCGTTCGAGGAGCGTTATGCCATCTTCGTGCTGGCCGCCGCCGTGCTGTTGATCTTCGTCCCGTGGCTGATCCTCGGTCACGATTTCCAGTCTACTTTCTACCGTGCCATGACCTGGCTGGTGGTGGCTTCGCCCTGTGCGCTGGTCATCTCCACGCCTGCCAGCATCCTCTCGGCCATCGCCAATGGCGCGCGTCATGGCGTGCTATTCAAAGGTGGCGTGCATCTCGAAAAGACCGCCACGCTCAAAGTGCTGGCCTTTGACAAAACTGGAACACTCACCACGGGCGCGCCCGCTCTGAACGCGCTCTACACCTACAGCGACCTGAGCGAGGATGAAGTCCTGCGGCTGGTCGCCTCGCTGGAAGCCCGCTCCGAGCATCCGCTGGCCAGAGCCATCGTCCAGGCTGCCCATGCGCGGACCCTCAGCCTGTACCCGTCTACGGGCTTCCGTGCCATCCCCGGCCAGGGCGTGGAGGGTGTGGTCGAATCCCATACCTTGTGGATCGGCAACGAGCGCATGTTCGAAGAGCGCAGCGTAAAAATCCCCACCAAGATCGCCGCCATGGCCGAAACGCTTCACAGCGAAGGTCAGACCGCCATGTATGTGTACTCTGCGTCAACGCAGCAGTTCCTCGGTCTGCTGGCTGTATCCGACACATTGCGTGAAGATGCCATCGACATGATCAAGGCCCTTAAGGCCGCGGGCATCGAACGCGTGGTCATGCTGACGGGCGACAACCCGCAAGTGGCCGCCAAGATCGCTGCACGCGCCGGTGTGGACGAATTCCATGCAGGGCTGCTGCCGCAGGATAAAGTCACCGTACTGCAATCGCTGCAACGCAAGTATGGTCCCGTGGCAATGGTCGGCGACGGCGTCAATGATGCGCCCTCGCTTGCCACCGCCGACATCGGTATTGCCATGGGCGGCGCGGGCACTGACGTGGCCATCGAAACCGCCGACGTGGTGCTCATGTCCGATGACCTGCACAAGATTCCCTTTGCCATCGGGTTGGCACGACAGGCTCGTCGCGTCGTCTGGCAAAACCTGACCTTCGCCCTGGCTGTCATCGTGGTGCTGATCGCCAGTGCCTTCGGTGCGCAGCTCCCCCTGCCCCTGGGCGTGGTGGGCCACGAAGGCAGCACGGTGCTGGTGGTCTTGAACGGCCTGCGACTGCTACGCTACAAATCCTAGAATCAAACAGCTGCTTCCTCGGAAGCAGCTGTCATTTCACAAAATAAAAACGCGGGATTGAGTCCCGCGTTTTTATTTCTTCAAAAGGGGTCGCCAGGCTGGATCGAACTCATCGTAACTATCATCGTTCAGGACGGTCATATCTGAACCGCTGGCAGTCATGTAGACCACATCCAGGCCATGATTCCCAGAGACTTCGAAAGCCAGCCACAGGCCGTCGGGTGAATAATCCACATTGTTGCCCTGGTTCAAGGTCACCGAGTTGGTGCTGGCATCCAGAATATACATCACCATATTGGGAAAGATGTTCTTACCCACCGGCGTTTGATGGAACAGGATCAGCGTCCCATCGGGAGACCATTCCGGGCGCGTATCCGACAACTGGTCGCCGCTGCGAATCAACTGTTGCTGGTCTTCGCCCACGTTCGACATGACCCAGATTTGATAGGCATTTCCATTACGACGCAGGGCGTAGGCGATCTGCTTTCCGTCCGGCGACCAGACCGGTTGTCGGGCGTCCTGTCCTTGCGGGGTGCGAATCAAACGAGTTGTCAGACCGGTGGACAGGTCGTAAGAGTAGATCTGCATGTGCCCGGTGCGCAGGGACGTAAAGGCGATGTGCGTACCGTCGGGCGACCAATCTGGCTCGAAGTCGCCACCGGGTACGGTGGAGAGTGCCTGCATGCTCGTTCCATCGGCATTGATGATGTACAGGCTGGAGCGGCGATAGATATCCTGCTTCAACTTGCACGGCGCGACAAAGACCAGCCGCCCTCCGTCCGGCGACCAGGCAGGCTGGCATGCTCCGTTGGGCATGTCGGTCAGTTGAGTCTCGTTGCCCTGCAGGTCAGTCAGATAAATCTGAGGCAACCCCGTTTTTGTAGATGCGTACGCGATCTGGAAGGATTCGAAACCCAGCGGCGTAGGTGGAACAGAAGGTGTCTCAGTGGGGACCAGCTCGGTTACCGTAGGCGTGAAGATAAAACCCGCACCGGCAACCCGTGTGGGAGTGCTGTTCGTGGAAGGATTCTGTGTGACAGTCTGCGATGCCTTTGCCCCGAAGGGAATCAGCCCGGGCGCAAGGAAGTTAGACGCCATAAACCCAACGACCACCAGCCCGATCAACGTCCCAATGATGATTCTGCGGTTGCGACTCTCCCGCTGCTTCTGGCGCCGCATCGGCGAGACGAAGGGCGTATCTTCCTGCGGCTGATTCGGGAGAACCACCTTCTTCGGGCGGACCTCCCCTTCTGTGAGCGCGTCAGACGAGGCGCTGGGCGGAGGCGGTGAGACGTGATATGCGCCGACCGGCTGCAGTGTCTTGGATTTGGATTCGAGCAGGGCGCGTTTGAAATCCTCGGCGGTCTGGTAACGATCCTCGGGATCCACAGCCATGGCCTTTTCGATGGTCAGGGCCAGTTTGCGGGAGGTGTTGGGGCTGCGCTTGCGGATTGGCGCCAGGCGGATGTTGTCCATCGCACGGGCCAAACCATCCTCAGGGATGACACCGGTGATGGCGGCATAAAGCGTCGCGCCCAACGAATAGATGTCGGTGCGCGGATCAGTGCGACCCGTGCCGTATTGTTCAGGTGGAGAATAACCGGGCGTCATGGCACGTGCACCAACCGTGGTGACTTCGTTGCCTTGCAACACTTTGGCCAAGCCAAAGTCCACCAGCACGATGTGACCGTCCGGGGCGATCTTGACATTACCAGGTTTGATGTCGCGATGAAGGATGGGGGGCTTGCGGGTATGCAGGTAGGTGAGGGCGTCACAGATGGCGGCGCCGATGGTGATGACGTCGTCTTCGGAAAGGGTCCCCACGCGCTCCATACGCTCGCGCAGGTCCTCGCCCTCGATAAAGTCCATGACCAGGTATTGCCCCTGCCCGTCCACCGAGAAATGGTCGGAGACGCGCGGCAGGTTGGGATGACGCAGATTGGCCAAAATGACCGCTTCCAAGCGGAACTGGCGGGAATACTCGTCGGTGGTGAACAGGTTCTCTTTAACGGCCACCACCATGCCGAGGTTTTCGTCCATGGCGGTGTACACGGAACCCATCCCGCCTTGAGCGAGACATTCCACAATTCGATAGCGCTTGTGCAGCAAAGAGCCGTTTTCGAGGGTCATTGGTCCGATCTATGAAAAAGAACAGAATAAGAACAACGTCAATTTTACTTCATGCAGACCATAGTTGGATGAGGAAATGCTTTCAATTCGCAACCGGTTTTGAAATCCATGACAGAAAAACTGGCGGGAGGGAGTGCCCGCCAGTTTTCACACATTGCAATATGGAGAATTACGGAGCGGATGGCCGCCAGGCAGGTTCGAAATCGTTACCCGGATCGGTGGTCAGGTGGATGCGTTCCGTGCTGCCAACAGCAATCAGGTACAGGTCCAGGGTGGTGCCATCCACTTCGCGGCCCTGGTAGACCATCCAAAAGCCGTCAGCGGAGAAGGTCAATCGTTCCACGGGAGCAGGCCCAAGTTCCAGGCGAGTGGCAGAGGTGCCGCCACGTTTTTCGTAGAGCACGCTCATCTGCCAGGGCAGAGAGAAGGTATCCGCTTTCCGCTGTGAGTAAACGATGACCGTGTCATCCTTCGACCAGACGGGGAAGTAATCCAGGAAGGAGGAGCCGCTGCGGATCATTTGCTGCGGGTTCTCGCCGTTGTCAAGCATGGCCCAGACCTGATACACGTTGAAGCGTTTGACTGCAAAGGCGATCTGATTGCCGATGGAGGACCAACTGGGCTGGCGGGCTTCCACGCCCGGGCCAAGGTCCGTCAGGCGGGTGACGCTCTGGTCCGCCAGGTTCATCACATAGATCTGCATCGACCCATCACGGACGGAAGTGAAGGCGATGCGCGTACCGTCTGGGGACCAAGCAGGCTCGAAGTTACCGGTCGGGACGGAGGTCAACGGCTGGAGATTGGTCCCGTCAGCGTTGATGGTGTACAAGCCGGCATCGGCCGGAGGATTCTGGTCGATCAGGTCGGGCCCCTTGCAAGGAGAGACGAAGACCAAGCTGGCACCGTCCGGCGACCAGGAGGGCTGACATGCGCCGCCTGGGATATTGGTGATTGGCGTAGTGGATTTGCTTTGTACGTCGAACAGGTAGATCTGCGGTTTGCCGGTGCGGTCAGAGACGAAGGCCACCTGGCCATATCCGCCGCCTTGCGGGGTGACAGACGGAGTGAAGGTCTGCGTTGGCTCGGCAGGCAGGACCGGCGCGGGCGTCTCGGTGTAGAGCGGACGCGGCGTGACAGACGGGGTGAAGGTGGCCGTCGGCGGGATCTCTGTGTTGGTGGGCGTCAACGTCGGTTCGAGGGTTGGCGTCGATGTCGGTTCAAGCGTCGGCGTGAAGGTAAAGGTGGCCGTGGCCGGCAGGAAGGACAACTGTCCACGCACGGAGTCTGGCAGCAGGGACGGGTTGAAGTACAGCCAGCCTGCACCAACTGCAATCACAAGCAACAGGAACCAGATCAGCCCGCGTTGGCGGCGTTGTTTCTGTTCCTTCTTTTTCTTGCCCGGCGGGATGAAAGGCTTATCGTCCTCAGGCGCCAGGAGTTGTCCGGGCGGGCTGACGGGTTTGGGCGGTTTGCTCGACTCTTCTGGCGTGGGTTTGCCGGGGTCGGGATATTCCTTTTCCTTCTGGGGCTCGGCCACCTCAGGTGGAGGCGGCGAGACGGTGTAATTTCCGGTCAACTGCTGGGTCTTGGACTTGGACCCCAGCAGGGCCTTCTTGAGTTCATCCGCGGTCTGAAAGCGATCGGCGGGATCCACCGACATGGCCTTTTCGATGGCTGCGGCCAGACGGCGGGAGATCTTCGCGTTGCGTTTGCGCAACGGAGTGAGTTGGGCGTTGTCCATGGCACGGGCCAGACCGTCCTCGGGGATGACCCCACACAAGGCGGCGTACAACGTCGCGCCGAGCGAGTAGATGTCGGTGCGCGGATCGGTGCGGGCGGTGCCATATTGTTCCGGCGGGGAATAACCAGGTGTCATGGCGCGAGCGCCGGTGGTGGTCACCTGCGCGCCCTGCACCACCTTGGCCAGGCCAAAATCCACCAGGAAGATGTGGCCGTCGGGCGTGATCTTGACGTTGCCCGGCTTGATGTCGCGATGCAGGATTGGGGGCTTGCGGCTGTGCAGATAAGCCAGCGCATCACAGATGGCCGCGCCGATTTGAACGGCATCATCTTCGGAGATGGTGCCATCGCGTTCCATGCGCTGACGCAAGTCCTCGCCCTCGATGAAGTCCATGACGAGGTACTGTCCCTGCTCTCCGACCACGAAATGGTCGGAGACACGCGGCAGGTTGGGATGACGCAGATTCGCCAGAATGACCGCCTCAAGACGGAACTGGCGTGAATATTCATCGGTGGTGAACAGATTTTCCTTGACGGCTACTTCCACGCCAAGGTTTTCATCCACGGCACGATAAACCGACCCCATGCCGCCCTGGCCAAGGATCTCAACAATACGATAGCGTTTGTGCAGGAGTGTTCCGCGTTCGAGAGTCATCCGTGTTCCAAAAACAGTGAAAGTGCCCTAGGTATGGCGCATTATAACAGATGCCCCCCTAGCGCTTGGGGTCTGCAATTAGTTTAACCTTTTTGAAAAGCCAGGGTGCGCCGCCTGAAACCCAAAAACCGACCAGTACATAGCGGACGTAGCGCAAAACGTACGAAAGCAGGAATTCACCGCGCGGGAAGACCTGTCCCAGGCCAAACCAGAGGATGAGGATGCCAATCACGCCGAGGATGTATCGCAGGGAGCGCTGGGTCACGGACCCCGTAGCTTGAAACCCGCCCTGAAGCGTCATCCACGCGAGGCCGACCGCCAGCCCAAAGAGCGTAGCAGCCGGGGTGATGGCTCCGCTCAGGGAAACAGGATCGATCTTCTCACCCCCTGCCCTGGCGGAATTGACCAGCCACTCTTCGGGGATGATGAATCCAGATTGGGCAGCCACGGTGAGGGCACTGATGCCAATCATGACCATGGATACGATAAAGGCCAGACCAACCTGGCGGACAAAACTTTGGGTTTTGAGCCAGCCCGCGACGCGGTCCCAGTAAACGGTAAAAGCCCAGACCAACAGTCCACCAAGCAGCCAGCCCAACAACACATCGTGGAAAAAGTGCATGCCCAGATACATGCGCGAGAAACCGATCAGCAGGACGATCATCACCGCCACGATCCATGCCCAAGACTTGCGCAGCCAGGCCGCGCAGATGCCCCATACGCCTGCCGCTGTTTGCGCATGCGCCGACGGGATGCCAAAGCTGGTCTCTGCAGCCATTGGCGTCACATGCTCGCTGACCCAATATGGGCGGGGCCCGCCCATGGCGACTTTGAAAACGTGATTGACGCTGGTATTGACAAGCAGAGCCAGACCCATGCGAATCCCAAGGTCGGTATTGATGCTCCAGTAGAAGATTGGCATGGCAAGCAGAAAAAATTCCTCGGAACCGAGGAAACTGAAAAACTTCATCGGCATTTCGAGCCAGGCGCCCAGATTTTGAATCCACACGATCCACTCGATGCCGTTCTGGATGAAGAAGTCCATTCGTCTCTCCTGATGATGCCGTGATGGGTCCTTGCAATTGACGGTCTTTCCTGTTCATTGTACACTCAAAGCATGCAGACGTCATCCGCTCCCCTACGCCGCGCATGGGATTGGCCTTCCGCCATCCTCCTCTTTTTTCTGTTGCAGACCGCGGCGGCACGGCTGGTCATCACTGACTGGACGCCCTTCCTCTTTTTCACGCAAACCCTGAGCGCCTTCGGCGTGATGTTGGGGCTGGCCCTCGGCTACAGCGCCTTCAGCAGGCGCACCGTGACCTGGCTGGCGGTTCTGTACTCCGTGATGATCCTGCCCTGGCAGATGACCCTGGCCGTGGACGCCGAAGCACCCTTCCTCGAACGGCTGGCCAGCATTGGCGGACGGCTGGGTTTCTCGACAGTCCAGTTCGTGACCCGCCAACCCGTGGAGGATGGCATCTTCTTCGTGGCCTTCGTCTCGCTGGCGTTCTGGATCGTCAGCATCACCTCGGCTTATGCGCTGGCCCGCCATGAGAATTATCTGGCGGCCATTCTGCCGGGCGGATTGATTGCCCTGCTCATCCAAATCTACGACTTCTACATTCCCGTGCGCATTTGGGGATTTGGCCTGTACGTCTTCCTGTCCCTGCTCCTGCTGGGACGCCTGTACCTCAACCGCAGCAAATTGTCCTGGGCGCAGAGACGGGTCTTCGTCACGACGGAAGCCACACAGGATCTGTCGAACAGTCTGCTGGTGATGGCGGCGGTGTTGGTCTTCGTGGCCTGGTCGGTGCCCGCTTCGCTATCCAGCCTCAAGTCTGTGGGCAAGGCCTGGACTGATATCACGCGTCCCATCCGCGAACGATTGGAAAACGCAGTGGACGCGCTCGAGTCCCCCTACAGTGTCCAAAGCGGCAGCAGCGACTTCTACGGCTCCAGCCTGGCACTGGGACGCAACGCCGCCCAGGGCGACACGCCCGTCTTCACTGCACGCCCGATGGACGAGGTGGATGACAAACCGCCGCGTTATTACTGGCGCGGACGGATATACGACACCTACAAAGACGGTCAATGGCGGAACAGCACCGTCTTCCCAGAGAGTTACGAACCTGGCGAAGAGAACCTCTCGATCTCTGCCAGCGTGGTACAAAAAGCCGACACGCGCTTTGCCTTCGTCATGATGATGTCGAAGCAGGGTCTGATGTACACGCCGTCAGATACGGTCTGGGTCAACCGCCCGGGCAACCTGTTCGCCTCGCGGAACTCCGACGGCACGCAGGATATCTCCGCCTGGATCGCTGATCCGCCCCTCGCAGCCGGGGACCGCTACCAGGTCCGCGCCTTGGTGAGG
Source organism: Chloroflexota bacterium (assembly GCA_016191845.1). Lineage (GTDB taxonomy): Bacteria > Chloroflexota > Anaerolineae > Anaerolineales > Villigracilaceae > JACPVF01. The sequence goes on along the minus strand of JACPVF010000005.1, from coordinate 220,236 downwards.
AATCCCAACATCCAAGAATTGCGCACTGCAGGCACGGCCTATCCCGATTGGGTAACCCGCCGCTATCTTGAAATCCCTGACGATGTAAAGGAAAAACTCCTGCCGCTCGCACAGGAGATCACGGCAGGCGCGCAGACTCCCTACGACCAGGCACAGGCCATCACGGCTTACCTGCGCAAAGAAATCAAGTACACCACCACCCTGGCTCCCGCTCCCAAAGGGACCGATCCGCTGCTGTGGGTGTTGTTCGATTATAAGAAGGGCTTCTGCATGTACTATGCCAGCGCAGATGTGCTGATGCTGCGCTCGTTGGGCATCCCCGCCCGCATGGTGGTGGGATTCGCCCAGGGCGAACTGGACGAGCATGGCACAACCTATACTGTGCGCCGCGCCGACTCACACGCCTGGCCCGAGGTCTACTTCCCGAACGTCGGCTGGGTCGAGTTCGAGCCGACCGCCAACCAGGACCCGCTCGAACGTCCCGCCGCGCCGCGTCCCACCCCCACGCCCTCCATCAATCTGGGCATCCTTCCCAGACCGACCCCCAACCGCGATATCGAGCGCGATCCGCGCATCGATGAGAGCGGCGTGACCGAGGCTCCGCCCTTTGCCGAGACCGCCCTCGGCCGCGCCACATTCACTGCCTTGTGGGTGCTGACCATCGGGGCGCTCCTGTTCGTGGAGCGACGCTTCCGCCTGGCGGACCGCGTGCCTGTCTACATCTCGAAGGCCTATGCCCGCAACGGCGCGACCCCGCCCGATTGGGTGGACCGCTGGGTGCGCTGGAACGCCCTGACTTCCATCGAGCGTTCCTTCCATGCCGTGAACGTCAGCCTGCGCTGGATGGGTAAACCCCAGCCGATATATGTCACACCCAGTGAGCGTGCCAATCTGCTGAAAGAAATCCTGCCCTCGGCGCATCTCTCGATAGATACGTTGCTGGAAGAACATCAGGCTGCATTGTTCAGCCGCCGCCCAGGAAACATGGCCCATGCGCGCCGCGCAGCCCTGTCTCTGCTGGGGATCGCCCTGCGGGCCCGCGTGGCCGATTTCTGGGACGGCATCCGCGGCCGAATCGAACGACTTGGATAACCACTATGAATCCGATGACCCGCCCGACCCCCGTCCACGAACAAATCCTGGCCCTCGGCCAGCAGACCGCCCACATCCGCAAGTTGGTGGAGAAGGGACGGGTGGAGAGAAGCGCCCTCGAAGGGCTGGCCACGCTCGAGGCCACGCTGACTCATATCGGCAACCAGGTCAAGGTCTTCGAGAAGGAACACCGCAACCTCTCGGCCCTGGCCGACATCGGCCAGGTGGTCAACTCCTCGCTGGAGTTGGAAGAGGTGTTGCGCATCGTGATGGATAACATCGTGCGCCTGACGCACGCCGAGCGTGGTTTCCTCATGCTGCGCGAAGACAACGGCGAGATGGTCACTTACGTCGCGCGTGACTGGGACAAGGAAACCATCAACCCCTCCGAGTTGACCGTCAGCCGCACCGTCATCCAACGCGTGATCGAATCGGGCGAGCCGATGCTCACCACCAATGCCCAGGACGATCAACGCCTGGCAGGTCAGGAAAGCATCATTGCCTTCAACCTGCGCTCGATCCTGTGCGTGCCGCTCAAAGTGAAGAACGACCTGATCGGTGTAATCTACGCCGATAACCGCATCCGCTCGGGCATCTTCTCCGAGACCGAATTGGACCTGCTGACTGCCTTCGCCAACCAGGCCGCCGTGGCGCTCGACAACGCGCGGCTGTTCTCGTCGCTGCGCAAGACCCTGGCCGAAGTGATCGAGCTCAAGAGTTTAATGGACAATGTCTTCGCGTCCATCGTCAGCGGCGTCATCACCGCCGACATCCAGAATCAGATCACGATGTGCAACCGTGCCGCCGAGTCGATCCTCGGGCATACCTCGGGGGAATTGGTCGGCCTGCGGCTGGAAGACATCATGCCGACCTTCGCGCCCGAACTGAAATCGCGGCTGGACGAAGTCCACCAAACCGACAAGCCCGTGGTCGGCTACGAGGTACATCATGACCTGCCCCAGCGCGGTGGTGTGGACTGGCGCCTCAACCTGTCTCCGTTAAAGGATGCGGGCCAGAAGACCCAGGGCATTGCCATCGTGCTCGACGATATGACCGAGCGCAAGAAACTCGAGGCCCAACGCCGCCTGCTCGAGCGCATGGTCTCCCCCGCCGTGATCGATCAGGTGGACCTGGACAGTTTCAAGATTGGCGGCAAGAAGGTGGATATCACCATCGTCTTCGCAGACATCCGCGGGTTTACCACCTATTCCGAAAAACAAACGCCAGAAGATCTGGTGGCCGTGCTCAACCGTTACCTGGCCGCCGCTGCCGAAGCCATCCTGCACGAAGAGGGCACCGTGGACAAGTTCCTCGGTGACGCCGTCATGGCCTGGTTCAACGCCCCCCTGCCCCAACCCGACCACACCCTGCGAGCGGTACGCGCTGCGCTCGCCATCCGCGACGCGGTCTTTGCCCTGCACAAGGAACTGCCCGAGGCGGCCCACCTGTCCTTCGGAGTGGGCATCCACTACGGTGACGCCATCCTCGGCTGGATCGGCACCGAGAAGCGGCTGGAGTACACCGCCATTAGCGACAGCGTCAACACCGCCAAACGCATCCAGGAAAACGCCGCCAGGAACCAGATCCTCATCACACGCGACGCCTACGAGCGCATCGCCGCCGAGGTGGATGCAAAACCCTTCGCCCCGCTCACGGTCAAGGGCAAGGCCCAGCCCATCGAGGTGTATGAAGTGCTCGGGTTGAAATGATATAATCGCGGCGATGAACCCCAAGCGCTTCCTCACCCTGCTTGCACTCACCTGTCTGGTCCTGTTTAGTTTTTGGCTACCCGCAAACGCTGCCCCCTCTTCTCAAATTCAGCAATATGCCACCCCCACGGCGGGTGCGGACGGCCGCATCATCTACATTGTCCAGCCAGGGGATACCTGCCTCAAAGTCAGCCTGATCAATAACATTCCCATCGACCAATTGCGCGCCCTCAACAAGAACCTGGACGCAGACTGCACCTTGATCGAAGGTCAGCAACTGCTGATCGGCATCGTGGGACCCGCGCTTGCGACTTTCACCCCCGGGCCTTCCCCGACCCCTCTGCCGCCCACCGTCACCCCCACGCCCTTCAACGGCACCACCGAAGTATGCGTCCTGCTCTTCGACGATCAGAACGGCGATGCATTGCGTCAGGAGACCGAGCCCACGCTGGCAGGCGGCGCCGTCAGTGTGACCGAGACCAACGGGAAATATTCCGCCACGCAGAACACGGCCATTAATCCCGATCCGGCCGCCTATCAGGGTGTATGCTTCAAGGATGTCCCTGAGGGAAATTACAACATCAGTGTGGCTATCCCGCCGAACTACAACGCCACCATGGACTTGACTTACCGCCTGGACGTCAAGGCGGGTGACCGCGCCTTCATTGACTTTGGCGCGCAGTCCACGGAAACTACTATTACGCAGGACACACCCGAAGACACGGGCGGCAATTCCACGCTGACCATCATGGGCGTGATCGGTGTCATCCTGCTGGTAGCGGGTGTAGGCCTGGGCTGGTATGCCTCCCGCATGGGACGCCCCGAAAGCAAGCTCAGCGGCGGAAGTAATTTGTACAATAAGAAATGAAAAACTGGCGGCCACATGGTCGCCAGTTTTTTTGTGCAAACTCTTTGAACCTATGCATCATCCCATCGGGTGACGCATGGGCTGACCGCCAATCAAATGGACGTGCAGGTGGGAGACCGTCTGCCCGCCGTGCGGACCCGTGTTGGTGATGACACGATATCCCGTCTCGGCGATGCCCTCACGCGCAGCAAGTTGCCCTGCCACCGTAAGCAGATGTCCCGCCAGCGACTCGTCCTCGGCTGTCAGCGCATTAACAGAGTCGATGTGGCGGTTGGGCACGATCAGAATATGTGTGGGCGCCGCAGGGTGGATATCGCGGAAGGCCGTCACCTGCTCATCGCGATAAACAATGGCGGCAGGTGCTTCCTCTCGAACGATCTTACAGAAGATGCAATTCGACATGGTCACTTCCAGGCTATGGGATCGGCCCATAGGTCGGCGCGCAGACGATGTCGTAGTACTCCAACTCAGTGGCCTTGTTCTGCTGGGCGTAGGCCGCGGCCTGCTCACCAACCTGCATGACCGTGTCGATGTGGGCGCGGGCATCCACGTCCCAGTAACGTGGCAGGACCATCAGCGGGTCGTTGACGGGGCCCTCGGGCAGATAGGACGGTCGACGCGGATCGGGCTGGTCGGCCAACGGCACCCAGTTGAACATCACCGGTCCACGCGGGTTGACGGTGAAGCCAAGGTGATATCCCACCTGACGGGCAAGCTGCGCAGCACGCGGGGTGAAACTTCCACCCGGCCAGATGTAGGCGATGGGAATCTTCTCCAGATATTTTTGGAAATTGGTAACCGCACCCTGCAATTCGCCGAGCATGAATTCGTCAGTGGAATCGTTAGTGATGTTGATGTTGTGGATCACACCATGCGCTTGATAATCCACCCAGCCTTCCTTGCTAAGGGCCAAGTTCTCGGCCCACAGGTCGGGGCGCTCATCCTTGGCGATGTAGGCATTGACTACGGGCCATTGCCATTGTTCCGCGTACGGACGGAAGTGATCATTGAAGTATTCCGCAAAATGGCGGTCGTCCACGATCAACAATACCGAGCGTGGCGGGATGGCGGCGTTATGCTCCATGAAGTCGGCCATCTGTTGCATGGTGATGGCCTGGAAACCCGCATCGTGCAGATCGTTCATCAGGCGCTTTTGGTCAGCGGCGCTGATCTGATTGGCGTCTTCGGCCTGGCCCTTGGTGATGGAGTGGAACATGACAGTCATGACCACCGTGCCTGGGGCCGCGTTGGTCGAGGTCCATTTATCCTTGAGGTACTGACACGAGTCGGCAACGTAGGTATGCGGCGCATCGCTGGTCTCCAACGAGGCTGTCGTGAACACGCCAGGCAGGGCAGGCGGCGTACGGACAACGGTGGCCGTCGGCACAGGCGTCAGGGTGGGCGTCGGGGTGGCGTACTGCGCCATCGCGGTGGCCACAGCCTGGGTCATGATGGCGCCCTGATCCACGGTGGGAGTCGCCGCCGTCGGCTGGCAGGCGGACAGGAGAACGGTCAACAGGATGAAAAAATAAAGGTGCTTCCTCATGGTTGGCTCTTTCATGGACGCAATCATAACAGAGAAGGCGCATCCACCGGACGCGCCTTCTCACTTTCTAAACAGGTTCTAACTTACTCGTTGCTCTCACCGGCGATATAGGCTTCCACCTTCGCGCGGCACACGTCGTCGCGGAACTGCTTGGGCGGGGTCTTGAAGAAATAGGATGAGGGACCGACGATCGGTCCGCTCAGTTTGCGGTCGAGGGCGATCTTTGCACAGCGGATGGCGTCGATCATCACGCCCGCCGAGTTGGGACTGTCCCACACCTCGAGTTTGACCTCCACGTTGAGCGGCACGTTGCCGAAGGTGGTGCCTTCCATGCGGATATAGCACCACTTGCGGTCGGTCAACCACGGCACATGGTCCGACGGGCCCACATGGACATCGCCAGCGTCGAGTTTGTAGGGCAGCATCGAAGTGACGGCGTTGGTCTTCGAGATCTTCTTGCTCTCCAGGCGTTCGCGCTCGAGCATGTTGAGGAAGTCGGTGTTGCCGCCGAAGTTGAGCTGGTAGGTACGGTCCACATGCACACCGCGATCGACGAAGAGCGAGGTCAACACGCGGTGCACGATGGTGGCGCCCACCTGCGACTTGATGTCGTCACCGAGGATGGGCAGGCCCGCGTCGCGGAAGCGCTTGGCCCAATATTCGGACGAGGCGATGAACACAGGGATGCCATTGACAAAGGCGCAGCCCGCCTCGATGGCCTGTTCCACATACCACTTGGTGGCCATCTCGGAACCGACAGGCAGGAAGTTGACCACCACGTCGGTCTTGGTCTCCTTCAGAAGGCGGACAATGTCGGCCGTGGGGCCGGGCGCCTTGGTAATGACCTGCGAGAGGTACTTGCCCAAACCGTCGTGGGTCATGCCGCGCACCACAGGCACGTTCAGGTGCGGCACATCCGAGAACTTATAGGTGTTATTCGGTTCAGCAAAGATGGCTTCCGAGAGATCCTTGCCCACCTTGGTAGCGTTGATGTCGATGCCGAGCGTGAACTCGATGTCGCTGATGTGATAGCCGCCCACACGCGGGTGCATGATGCCCGGGATGATGGCGTCGTCCTTGGCGTCTTTGTAGAATTGCACACCCTGCACGAGCGACGAGGCGCAGTTCCCGACCCCGATGATGGCTACGCGTACCTTTTTGCTTGCCATGAATACCTTCTCCTTGAATTGGATTTTCGAAATTGTATTCGATTTTCATCACAAAACCAAAGTACCGATAGGCCCGTGATGTATAATCTTACCGTGATGGATGTCAAAGCAGATATGCCTGACGAATCGAATCCACGCGCCGAGCGTCTCGCCGAACTGACCCGCAGCCTGGTCGCCGCGCAAGATGTGGAGGCCTACCTTCAGGCTTTGGTCTCGGCCGCCGTGGAACTCACTCACAGCGAAACCGCTTCGATCCTGGAACTGGACCGCGAAGCCAATGAATTGCGCTTCCGCGCCGTTCCCTGGTATCACCGCGACATCCTGCTGGCCATCAGCGTTCCCGTTCACGCCAGCGCGGCGGGATGGGTGGCGCAGAAGGCTGCACCGCTGGTCATCTCAGATGTCCGCAAGGACGAGCGTCACTTCCGCAAAGTGGACGAGGCCAGCCGCTTTCAAACCCGTTCCCTGCTGGCCGTCCCGTTGCGCCAGCGCGACAAGGTGCTGGGAGTCTTCGAGGCGCTCAACAAATCGGATGACGCCCATTATACCGAGGATGATGTTGCAATCCTAGAGACGCTGGCCGCGCTGGCATCCGCCGCTCTGCAGACCGACACGCTCGAACGGCGCATCAAGGCCTCTTACAATGAGGTGGCCGAACTCGACCGCCTGAAGAGTGACTTCATTGCCATCACCTCGCACGAACTCCGCACTCCGCTCGGGTTGATTCTCGGGCATGCCACCTTCCTGCGTGAACTGGTCGGCAGCCAATACAGCGAGCAACTCGACGCGATCATTCGCAACGCCACCAAACTCAAAGAAATCATCGAAGACCTGTCCAGTGTGGACAACTACCAATCTGGGCTGGCGCGTATTCGTCAGCGTCAGGTCTCCATTGCGCGCGTGGTCGAGGAAGTGGCGGTCTCCTTTCGCGAGGCGGCGCGGCTGAAGGGTGTTTCCCTGCGCACCAACGTCAGCGGTGGAGAACTGCTGGTGGAGGCTGACGCAAACAAGATCGCCATCGCCATCAGTAACCTGGTCAAGAACGCCATCACTTTCACCGACCAGGGTGGGCATATCCTGATCTCCGCTGAGACCGTGCCCGGCTACATCAAGGTCTCGGTCATCGACGACGGCATCGGCATCCCGCCCTCCGACCTGCCGCGCATCTTCGAGCGTTTCTTCCAGGTTGAGTCACACCTCACCCGCCGCCACGGCGGCATGGGACTCGGCCTTTCGGTGGCCAAGGCCATGATCGAAATGCATGGCGGGCGCATCTGGGCCGAAAGCGTAGCCGGGCGCGGCAGCAACTTCACCTTCCTCCTCCCCATCAATCCACAACAGACGCGGCCCGTCACCCCCGCCTTATTAGGATGACCAAACCCCAATCCACACCCCCGCCTCACAAAGCCATGGACCCTTCCTTCATTGTTGCCGGGCGCTTCGCGCGCGAATACCTGATCCCCCCCGTTGGACACCCCCTGTTGGACTCCCCGGGCGGGGATTTACTTTATGCGGCCGGCGGGCTGGCCGTGTGGGACTCGAGCGTGGGTCTGCTCTCGCGCGTGGGCGAGGATCTGCCCCATCAATGGCTGGCCAGGCTGCAAAGGCGCGGCTTCGACACACGCGGGATCAAGGTATTGCAGCAGAACCTGGACCTGCGGAACTTCATCGCCTACACCGACTTCGAGCACCGCAGCCGCAACAGCCCCGTCTCCCATTTCGCCCGTCGCGAGATGACCTTCCCCAAATCGCTGCTGGGCTACCAGCCCGACCAGGCTGTGGAGGGCCTCTCCCCTTCGGTGAGCGACATCCCGCGCGAGTTCATGGACGCGCGCGCCATCCACATCTGCCCGATGGACTTCACCACCCAGAGCCAGTTGGTGGCTGCCTTCAAGGGTGGATCAGCCACCACCCTGAGCCTGGACCCTGCGCCCGAGGCCATGTCCCCTACCCGCTTCAAGGACCTGCGCATCCTGCTGCAAGGCGTGACGCTCTTCCTGCCTTCGGAGGAGGAATTGCGCGCGTTGTTCTGGGGCGAGACACATGACCTGTGGGAGATGATCGAAGCCGTCAGCCCGTATGGCTGCGAGGTGATCGTGGTCAAGCGCGGCACGTATGGTCAACTGGTGTACGACGTGGCCGGTCATCATCGCTGGGAGGTGCCCGCCTACCCCGCCCGCCTGGCCGACCCGACCGGCGTGGGCAGTGCCTTCTGCGGCGGATGCCTGGCGGGCTATCAAAAAACGTTCCATCCACTCGAAGCGGTTCTGCATGGGAGCATCTCCGCTTCGCTCAAACTGGAGGGCAGCGGTCCGTTCTACCCGATGGACGTGCTGCCCGGTCTGACCGAGGCGCGCCTGCAGGCCTTGCGCGAAATGGTCAGGGAGGTGTAAATGCGCGCACGTCTGCTCGATCTCGCCATTGCCATTCAACAGGTCCCCGCGCCAACCTTCGAGGAGGGCGTCCGCGCGGACTTTGTGCAGTCCAAGTTCGTCGAGGAGGGACTGCTCGATATCTCGAAAGATGAACTGGGCAACGTCTACGGCCGATTGGCGGGGAACGGCTCGGGCGCGCCGCTGGTAGCGGTCGCTCACCTGGATACGGTCTTTCCAAACGGGACCAGCCTCGAGGTCCGCGAAGAAGGGGATCGAATCTACGGCCCGGGCCTGGGAGATAACTCCATCGGCGTGGCGGCGCTGATCGAACTCGTCCGCCTGGTCCGCCAACGGAACATCGAGCTGGGTGGCGACCTGTGGCTGGTGGCGGACGTGGGCGAGGAAGGGCTTGGCGACCTGCGTGGGATGCGCAAGGTGGTGAAACGGTTTGGCGCAAAGGTGCAGGGTTACCTCATCGTGGAGGGACTCGCACTGGGGCACGTCTATCACCGTGCCATCGGTGTACGGCGCTATCGTGTCACCGCGCGGACGGCGGGCGGGCACTCGTGGTCCGATTTCGGACAGCCCTCGGCCATCCATGAATTGGCGCGATTGGTGACACAGATCGCTGCGCTGCGCGTGCCCGTCACACCCCGCACCACCCTGAACGTGGGCGTGATTGCGGGCGGGACGACGGTCAACACGCTGGCAGCGGAGGCCTGGTTCGAGCTGGACTTGCGCTCAGAGAACGCGGACACGCTGGCCGTGCTGACCGAGCAGGCCGAGAAGTTGATCGCGGCGGCCAACCGCCCGGGCGTGAGCGTGGAAGCCACCCTGATCGGGCAGCGGCCCGCGGGGGAGATCGCCATCCAGCACCCGTTCATCCAGCTCGGGCTGCGTTGCCTCGAACAGCAGGGCCTCGGCGGCAACCTGACCTCGGGCTCCACCGACGCGAACATCCCGCTCAGTCAGGGCATCCCTGCCGTGGTGCTGGGCGTGACCACGGGCGGCGGCGCACACACCAAACACGAGTACATCCAGACCGAGCCGATCGAGCAGGGGATGAATCAACTGGTGTGTTTTGTCAGCAAAGCGTGGGGGTGAGGCATGGGTAAAAACGCAAAAATAATCATTGGAATTTCTATTATTCTTTTTGTTTGTGGGATTGCCGCTGGTTTTGTAATCCTCGGGATGAGCGGCCTGTATTTAGCCAGTTCAGCATCACAATCATCGGCCCCGTATTTCATGACTGTCAGCGAAGTATTGAACAAAAACAATATTGTCGACAAACCGATCAGGGTCTCAGGCGCAGTCGTTGGCGACAGCATAGCGTTTGACGAGGCAAGTGGAGAGTTAACTTTTCAAATCGCTGATGTCCCCGCAGATTACAGAACTATTGAGCAACAAGGCGGCTTGGCCGTTGTTTTGGAAATTGCAGTGAATGACCCAGATCGGCAAAGAATTCAAGTCCTCTATGTGGGTGAAAAGCCTGAGCTTCTACACAATATGGCACAAGCCATTATGAGCGGCAAGTTGCATTCTGATGGCATATTCTATGCCGACGAAATCCTGCTGAAATGTCCATCACGGTACGAAGAAGCAATACCTGATCAGACAATAAATTGACGCAAATTAAATTGGGGCCCATACGAGCAAGAGATGCCTAATACAAACTACTCGCAAAAGAGGTCGCCATCAGGCGACCTCTTTTGCTTTTCCTACTTCCCGTACCTCTTGCGGATCTCAGGCAGGAAATACTCATCGAAGAAAGCGTCGACGTCGTAATCGGGCTTCCAGCCCCATTCGGCGCGGGCCAGGGAGTCATCCACGTCCTCGGGCCACGAGTCGACGATGCCCTGTCGACGCGGATTGGGCGCGAAGGTGATGTCCGCACCGGGGAAGGCCTTCACGGCGCGGTCGCGGAACTCACCCGCGGTCAGCGCAAAGGCGGCGATGTTGTAGACCGTGTGCGAGAGTTTCTCGCGCGGGGTCTCGGTCAATACCATCAGTGATTTGATGGCATCAGGCATGGCCATGAACGAGATCTTGGTATCCTCGCGCACGAAGCAGGCGTATGGCTTGCCCTGGGCGGCAGCGTGCAGCATCTCGGGGCCGTAGTCGCTGGTCCCGCCGCTGGGCAGGGTAAAAGCGGAGATCAGGCCCGGGAAACGGATGGCGCGAAAGTCCAGCATGTGGGGCGGGTTGTCGTCGAGGTGTTTTTGTCCAAAGTAGCGGCTGTAATACATCCCCAACTTTTCGCAATAGAGCTTGTTACATCCATACATGGTGTGCGGCGTGTTATGCTCATCCTCCTTCACGCAACCCGCCGCGATCTTGACGGCCAGGTCGTCCATGCCATAGGCGGCAATCGAGCTCGGGAACAGGAACTTGACTTCCTTCTTGTACTTCTCCGAGCGGTAGGCCGCCAGCATCAACAACTGCATCGTGCCTTCCACGTTGATGCGGTGCGCCTCCTCGGTGGCCACCTCGGCCTTCGACGAGAGTGAAGCCGCCAGGTGGAAGATCACGTCGAAATCATAGTCATAAAAGGTTTTTACCTTATAAACCAAATCCCCCTGCACATGCTCAGAGGCCATCTTGCGAATCGAGTCAGGCAGGGGCGCCAGGTCTGAGGTCACGATGCGGAAGCCGCCTCGCTCCGCCAGGTTTTGCACCAGCGCTTGCCCGATCTCACCACAAGCTCCGGTAATCAGCACGAGTTTTTCACTCATTGTGCCTCCTTCAGTCTGCTGGAATGACGAGCGACTTTATTGTACAATACCTTGCCATCGCATCCCCGCGTAAATTGTCACCAAACCAATATGATTTTCAAACGGCATTTTCTCATTCTCTCGATTCTTGGCGGACTACTCTCCGCCTGCTCGGTGCTGGATGCTCCCACCGTGGAGGTCCCGGCGCCGACGGTCACCGGCACCCCCTTCCAAACCCCGACCCGTGTCTGGTTCCCCCCTTCGCCCACTTCCCCGCCCCAGACCTTTTCCACTTTCACACCCACCCCCGAGATGCGGCCCGGTCTGGGTGACACCACCGTACGCGACTCATTCACCGACGCTACGCTGTGGGACACGGCCTCGTCCGACCAGGGCTCAGCCAGCGTGGAAAACAACCGCCTGTCGCTGGCCGCCGCCTCGAAGAATTACATCTTCAGCCTGCGCCGCTACTTCGACGTGGGCAGTTTCTATGCTGAAGTCACCGCCCGACCCAGCCTGTGCCGTGGGGATGACTCGTACGGGGTGCTGGTCCGTGCCAATGCAGTGGCGTATTATCGCTTCTCGTTGACCTGCAATGGCATGGTCGGTGCGGAACGGGTCCGCTTCAACAACCGTCAGGTGTTGCAGGAGCCCACCCCCAGCGGCGACGCGCCCATCGGCGTGCCGGGCGAGGTGCGCATCGGCGTGTGGGCCGTCGGCACGGAACTGCGCCTGTTCCTGAATGGCCGCTTCCAGTTCGCGGTCAACGACGCCAGCTTTGGCAACGGCACCATCGGCCTGTTCGCCAGTTCGTCGGGCGACACGCCCGTCACCGTCAACTTCACCGACCTGATCATCCAGGACGTGAATTACAGTCTGCCCACGCGCACGCCGCTGCCGTGACAAGGGATGGTAAATAAGTAAGGGGGGCGCTTTTGCTTTACATTCGGGATTTATAATCATGGCCATGTCTAGAGGCAACGATCCATCTGACGCGGAAGATTATCTGGCTCACCTCCAATGGCACAGCCGCGACGGACACGGCCACTCGGTTCGATACGAGCCGAAGTGGAAATACAAAAGAGTCTATACACGCTGGGGGAAAGAATCCCCCGTCTTAGGCTGGATTTTCATTGGGATACTTTTGGTTGCGTTCGCTTACATTTTGTATCAAGCAATTGTGATGCGCTCCGGGCTGGAAATATACATCAGTCTGGTGATTGGACTGGCCCTTGTCATTTTGTATTTTGCAGTGCACGACTTGAAAAAGAGCGAGACGAAGTCAGGCAAGGACACCCAAAAAGAATCATCCCATGACCGCGAAGACTGAGAAAAACTTTCCTCGAAGAAACGATCATCTCCTGGCGGGGATTCTGTCCATTATTTTGATCAGTCTGCTTGACCTGCTGACCAATCACGTCGATGTCACCCGCTTCCAGTGGGACTTCCGCTACTACATCGCCATGGCGCAGGACGGTCTCAACACACCGCTGCTGGCCAGTCCCTTCGTATACCGTTATGCCACACCCCTGCTGGTGCGCATGCTGACGGGATTGGGCTTGTCCATCGAGGGCGGATTCACCGTCATCGCCTACCTTGGGGCCTTCCTCCAGTTGACAGGGATCTTTGCCTTCACAGGCTGGATGACGGGGTCACGCAAAGCCGCCTGGATCGCGATGCTGGTAACGGGGTTTTCTCTCTTCCACGTCAAATTCCTGCTGTTCGACGTCTTTCGCCCCGATCATCTGGCCTACGCCTTCATCCTGTTGGCGACCTGGCTGGCAGCCCAACGCAGGTTCACACCACTGTTGATCGTCACGCTGATCGCCTCACAGTTCCGCGAGTTCACGATCGTCCCGTTGATCGCCTATCTCTTCTCATTCGCGCGGACCGAGTCCGCCCGTCATAAACTCTACGCTCAGGTGGGACTCTCCATCCTTGGTCTGGTCCTGGCCCTCGGCCTGCCGCGCTTGATCCTGCCCATCGAAGCCGACTTCCAGTTCATCAGCCTCACCCCCGATGGCATCCTGCGCGGGGTGCTGGCCCCCTTCATCATTACACGCGACATCAACTTCGTGTACACGCTGTTGTCCTACCTCATGCCCTTGTGGATCGCCGCTTCGATTCCCCAGATCCAGTCCGCGTATCGTGCGCTGTCCTTGGAATGGAGGCACTTCCTGACGGTCTACACGGGACTGGTGCTATTGCTGAGTTTCTTCGGCGGCACCGACTTCCCGCGCTTCACCACTTTCCTTTTCATCCCGCAAATCATCCTGCTTGGAGGTCTGGCTGAAAAGACTCATGGTCTGGTGCTGGCCTTCATGCTGGCTGCTACAGCATTCTTCAATCTGGTATGGCTACCCATCCCGATGGATAGCATGGAAGCTTACCGCGATTTTTACGGGGGATATAATGGGCAAGTCACCATCGTCACCTTCTGGCGCATCCTGGAGATGCTGGTCTTTGTCTTGTTCGGATGGATCCTCAGGAAACGCCTGCCCGCTCCCCAACCTTGATTCTTTTCCCTCATGTTGACTCCTTCCGACCTATTGCGTCTGCCCTTCACCCCCGACCTGACGGAAGGCGGCATCGCCCACACCATCCGCTCGCTGCCGCATCTCCCGCAGATGGAGGGATCGCTCTTCGACCTCCTGCGCCGACGGGTGGCAGGCGCGGCGGTGGAACTGGCTTTCCGACGCTACCTCAGCGAACAGGGAATCCCGTACGATGTGCGCGGCGCGCTTCCGTTCACCGCGCCCGACCGTTATGACGTGGTCCTTGGCGGCCGCCGCTGCGACCTGCATTCTTTTCTCATCAAGGACCGGGCCCAGATCGTGGACATGCGCAAGTCACCCGGGGTATTGTTGCGCGCGCCCGCGCTGATCCCATCTGACTATCATGCGGCGGAAGGCTTCAGCGACCACGACCTGTATCTCTTTGCCTTCCTGGCTGGATTGACTGCATCCTCGCTCGAAGAATTGAAGAAGGTACAGGAAGCCGGTCAGCCCACCTACTTTCTACATGCCCTGCCTGAGACATGGGCCAGACCGCAGGCGTGGACTCCGCTGGGGCCGCTGACATTGAAGTCCGAAGCAGATGAGGCCATGACTGTCGAGCTGACGGGGCAGGCCGAGGGTCGGGAGTTCTTGTCTTGCACGCTGGAATTGCCGCCCCGCACACGCATCCTCGTGCGGGAGTCGTTCTTCACGTTGACCTCGGTCCACATCCAAAGAATGTTCGAAGGGCGGCTGGGAATCCATAGCCCGCGCCGCAAGGAGACGCACATCATCCATTGGCATGAGTGGGGGAATTTGTGGGTGTACGGCATGGAGATCGTGCTGGCGGGCTATGTGGCGCGCAGTGACTTCCGACGCCGCGCCAACCCGGTGCAGGCGGGCGCACGTGTCTTTCAGTACCGACAGACGCCCGAAAAGCACCTCGCCATGCCCATAGCGGACCTGAACCCGCTGAGCGAGTTGCTGACGCAGGTACGCGCCTGGGAGGCGGAGAAGGCCCAGTCCTAGGACCAAGATGGGATTCGGGGGCGAGCAATGCGGCGGTAAGATGGCGCATCTCAAACACGGAGTTGTCCCATGAATTTCCTCGAACCATATGTCCGTCAATTCGCCCACCGCATCGGCTGGAACATCGGCGACAAGATCGAGAATGCCGTCTGGACCGTCGTCATCGCAGCCATCCTTTTGTGCTGCTGCGCGTTCAGTTGTCTGGCTGTCGTCTTCCAGATCGTAATTCGCCAGGCGTTTTAACGACGCATTCATCCCTGTTTATCACCGTTCATCGCTGGTGATTTTTTCAACTACAGAGGCGCGAAGACACTGATCGTTTTATACCCGTGTCTTCGTGTTTTTTTGTGAAATCCATGCAATCCATGGACTACTCCCATTCCTTAGTCCCTTCTCAGCAAGGCATGGTAGACTCGCCCGCATGTCGAAAAAAGTACGGACAATCGCCCTGGCACTGGCGGGATTTCTTCTATTGTCAGTGCTGGTCTACCAAATCCCCAAAGTAAAAAGCGCAGTCGATTGGCGGACGGAAAAGTTCGGGTTATACGTGAAGAACGTACTCAACCCGCCCGGTCCCGTGCCAACGGCGTTGCCGACCTCTACAGCGCCAGCCACCCTGCCAACTGGGACCCCCACCTCCACGCCTGAGCCTGTTCTCACGCCGACAAGTCTCGCCTCCCCCACCGCCACGTTTGCACCGCTGCCCGCACAGGTTCAACTTACGCCGCCCGCCTGGGAACAGCAGACTCCCAATAACTGCGGCCCCGCCACACTCTCGATGACTCTGCACATGTACGGCTGGACAGGTACCCAGGCCGACATTGCAGCGCAAATCAAACCCGTGCTGCAGGATCGCAACGTCAACCCGGAGGAACTGGCCTGGTATGTTCGCAACAATGCGGGCTGGCTCAACGTGGAATATCGCGTGGCAGGCGACCTGCTGCTGCTCAAACGGCTGCTGGCCGCCAACTATCCCGTTATCGTGGAAAGCGTCACCAAACTCGACCCGAACGACGCGCTCGGCCCCAACGACGATTTATGGGCGGCGCATTATCTGTTGCTCACCGGCTACGACGACGCGACACAAACCTTCACCGTGCAAGACTCCTATCACGGCGCGAATCTGACCGTTGCCTATTCACAGCTCGAAAGTGATTGGAAAGCCTTCAATAACCTCTATATGGTCTTTTACGTCGCGCAGGAGGAATCCGAACTTAGCTCCATCCTCGGCGCGGATTGGGATGCCGACACCAACCGTCAGCACGCGCTCGAATTGGCTCAGGCCGAAACTGAAACGAACCCGCAGGACTCCTATGCCTGGTTCAACCTCGGCAGCAACCTGGTGTACTTCGAAAAATATGATGAAGCCGCCAATGCCTACGACAAGTCGCGCAAGATCGGCCTGCCGCTACGCATGTTCCGCTACCAGTTTGGCCCGTTCATCGCCTACTTCCAATCCAACCGCAACGACGACTTGCTGGCTCTCACTGACTATGCGCGCGGCATCACCGACATGTCCGAAGAGACCTGGCTGTGGTATGGCTGGGCGCTCTACCGCAAAGACGATTTCAAAGGCGCCAAAGACGCCTGGAACAAAGCTCTCGAGATCCGCCCTGGATACGTCGACGCTCAATACGCCCTCAACTTCCTCACAGGCCCCTAAATGTCCAAGAAGATTCTGATCCTATCCCTGCTTATACTGACCGCCTGCACGACTCCTGCTACCGTTGCCCCATCCACTTCGGTCCCCGCTGACTTGCCAACCGTCACGTCTGTTCCTGTCATCGAAGTCACCTCCGCATCCAAGGGGATTCCGACGGCCACCTTCCCCGCGCCGCCCGTCTCCCCCACCCCTGCTGGCTACGCCCCCCGCATCTCCCCCGCGGACAACATGCCACAGGTCTTTGTCCCCGCAGGGACCCTGCACATGGGCGGATACGATATCCACGCCGAGGACGATGAACTGCCCGCGCATGACGTCACACTGAATGAGTTTTGGATCGACCAGTTCGAAGTGACCAACGGCATGTACGGCCTGTGCGTACAGGCAGGGATTTGCAACCCGCCGCAGAAGCCCTATTCCAACACGCGCGATCCATACTTCGGTAATCCTGAATTCCAGGACTACCCCGTCATCACCGTCACGTGGACCGACGCCCAAACCTATTGCACCTGGGCGGGCCGCCGCCTGCCGACCGAGGCTGAATGGGAACGCGCTGCACGTGGTGATGATATGCGCACCTATCCGTGGGGCGAGGAACCGCCCACTGCCTTGTATGCCAACTACAATAACTTCATCCGCGATACCAGCCGCGTAGGATCGTATCCGCTGGGAGCCAGTCCCTTCGGCGCGATGGACATGGCGGGCAATGTGGCCGAGTGGGTTCAGGATTTCTACCGCGCAGATTATTATCAGAACTCCCCCAGCGCCAACCCAACGGGACCCGAGCAGGCCAAGCGCTTGATCCTGCGCGTCATCCGCGGTGGCACATATCAGGATGCCTGGGTCAACATCCGCATTGCCAATCGCGGCAGTGAATTGGGCCCCAACCCCGATGCCGCCTACGACAGCCCCGACCTGTTCGGGCGCAGTTCATCCAAGATCGGGTTTCGCTGCGCATCCAGCCAGTAAACGGAATCAGATTCACGGTCCAGAAAAAACCGCCCGCAGTTTGAACTGCGGGCGGTTCGTTCATTCCTCCACAAAACTATATCCACCGGGCCAGGTCTGGATGACGCGTTTCTCGCCCGCCTCCTCCTCCAGTTTCTTGCGCAGGCGATAGACCACGTTCTTGAGCAGCACCACATCACCCTCTGCGCCCCATACGGTCTGGATGATCTCCTCGGCGGGGAAGACGTAGCCCGGGCGACTCATCAGCAGGTGCAGCAGACGGAACTCGAGGTTGGTCAGCTTGACCTCCGGGCCATCTGCGCCCATCGCGGAGCGGTGCGACGGGTCGAGGCGCAGGCGACCCGCATTGCGTGGCGTCATTGGCTCCGTCCAACTACGTTTCGACCAGGCCATGATCTTGGCCAGGAAGATGGCCGGGCTGATGGGCTTGACCACGCACTCATCCACGCCGTTCTGATAGGCTTCCAGAATTTCGAGTTCGTTATTCGAGGGCAGGAAGAGCAGAATGGGGCTGTTGCTCAGCGAGCGGAACTGACGGCACAGTTCCATGCGCTGGGCGTGCGAGGCATTGACGTCGATCACGATCAGGTCGGGAATCTCCTCCACCGAGCGCTCCATTGCGCGCTGGACGGAGGTCTCGAGGATCGCGACCAACCCCTTCTGACGGATGATGTAGCCCCAGATGGGTGCGGTGGCATCCTGGTCACAGACCACAAAGACTCGCATGGCATTGGGGGCGTCGGCAGGGGAAAAAGGTTGCATTTTTGTTCCTGAAGGCAAATTTTAGGCAGGCTTTTCAAACTTGCAAACTGATTATAAGGCACTTGGTCTCAAAAAGTAACATTTTTTCACTTGTCTATTACTTTTGGGGGATTAGGAAAAAAGTCCCATGTTTGTATACTGGCAATAGATTTCAAAAGGAGGCACGATGAAAAAAGTATTCCCGATTCTGGCGGCCCTGGCTCTGGTGCTCTCGGCCTGCCAAATGGGCGGACAGGCCCAACCGACGGCCATGGCCCTGCCCACTGCGTTCCCGACCAATACCCCCGCCCCGGTCAACGCGACCGCCGAGGTGGTGAATGGCGGTGACGCCGGTCAGACACGCGTTTCACAAGCCGACGGCATGCAACAGGCATACGTCCCCGAAGGAACCTTCCGCATGGGTGGTCTCGACCCCGCGGCTTCCAGCGACGAGCAGCCCACCCACAGTGTGACCATGAAGGCCTTCTGGATCGATAAGCTGGAAGTGACCAACGCCATGTTCATGCTGTGCGTTCAAGCCGGCGTCTGTGACCCGCCCCAGTCCTTCAAGTCCGAGACCCGCGACTCCTACTTCAACAACCCTGAATTCAACGATTATCCTGTGGTATACGTCACCTGGCAGCAGGCCGACGCCTACTGCACTTGGGCGGGACGCCGCCTGCCGACTGAGGCTGAGTGGGAACGCGCCGCCCGCGGCAACGACTTCCGCACCTACCCGTGGGGCGACGATGCGCCTGACTCCTCGCGCGGTAACTTCAACTACTATGCAGGCAACGACACCGCCCGTGTGGGCAGCTTCCCGGCCGGCGCCAGCCCCTTTGGCGTATTGGACCTGGCTGGTAATGTGGCAGAATGGGTGCACGACTTCTACGATGGCAATTACTATGCCCAAAACGTGACCATGAATCCGCCCGGCCCCGGTGCGCGCAGCGCCTACTTCCAGCGCGTGGTGCGCGGCGGTACCTTCCAGGATGCCTTTGTGGACATCCGCCTGTCCAACCGTGCGTCGGTCCGCGGCTCGAACGTCAACGCCAGCGACAAGTATTCGGAAGACTACCTGGGCGAGTTCTCCCCCAAGATCGGCTTCCGCTGCGCTTCGGACTAAGTCTTAAAGAAATCACCTTTCAGCCGCCAGAGGATTCTGGCGGCTTCTTTTTATTTGACCTTCACCCGTTGCTGTGGTATAACGCACGAGTCAAATCAATAGCCCTGATACGGCGCTCTTATCCAGAGAGGCGGAGGGACCGGCCCTGCGATGCCTCGACAACCGGTCGGCGAAAGTCGAACACGGTGCCAATTCCGACAGATGGATGTTCTGGGAGATGAGAGGGTAGCGACGCGTTATGCCTGATTGCCCTTTCAGCACGTGAAAGGGCAATTTCTTTTCAAAGGAGACACAAGAACAATGAGCAATACCTTCATGACTTCGCCCAGCCTGATGTTCACGTCAGAGTCTGTGACGGAGGGCCACCCCGACAAGATCTGCGACCAAATCTCGGACGCTGTGCTGGACGCCTGCCTCGAGCAGGATCCCCGCTCACGCGTGGCCTGCGAAACCGCCACCAAGACCGGTTACGTCATGCTGCTGGGCGAGATCACGACCAACGCCGTCTTCAACTACGATGAACTGGTCCGCAAAGTCGTCAACGAGATCGGCTACGACTCAAGCGAGAAGGGCTTCGACGGCAATACCTGCGGCGTGCTGGTCGCCATTGCCAAGCAGTCGGGCGACATTGCCATGGGCGTCAACCAGGCGCTCGAGACCCGCGACGGTCATCACATGACCGACGCCGAGGTCGAGTCCATTGGCGCGGGCGACCAGGGCATGATGTTCGGTTACGCCTGCAACGAGACCCCCACCCTGATGCCGATGCCCATCTACCTGGCGCACAAGCTCACCCGCAAGCAGAGTGAACTGCGCAAGAGTGGTGCGATCAAATGGCTGCGCCCGGATGCCAAGAGTCAGGTCACCATCGAATATTCCAAGGGCCAGCCCAAGCGCATCGACACCGTGCTCATCTCCACCCAGCACGCGCCCGAGGTCTCGCAGAACGAGATCACCGAGATCATCACCGAGGAACTCATCATGAAGACCCTGCCCGAGAACCTCGTGGATAAGAACCTCAAGGTCTTCGTCAACCCGACCGGACGCTTCGTGGTGGGCGGCCCGATGGGTGATGCGGGTGTGACCGGCCGCAAGATCATCGTCGACACCTACGGCGGCATGGGCCGTCACGGCGGCGGCGCCTTCTCGGGCAAGGATCCGACGAAGGTCGACCGCTCGGCTGCGTACGCCGCGCGCTACGTGGCCAAGAACGTGGTAGCCGCCGGTCTGGCCGACCGCGTCGAGGTCCAGGTGGCCTACGCCATCGGCGTGGCGCACCCGCTCTCGGTCAACGTGGAGACCTTCGGCACCGCCAAGATTGCCGACGAGAAGATCGCCGCGCTGATCAATGAGCACTTCGACCTGCGCCCCGGCGCCATCATCCGCGACCTGGGTCTGCGCAAGCCGATCTATCGCAAGACGGCCGCCTACGGTCACTTTGGCCGCGACGACATCGAGTTCCCCTGGGAACGCACCGACAAGGCTGAAGCGTTGAAGAAAGCCGCTGGCCTGTAACAGACCAAAGGTCCACGAATGCCCCTGGAAATTCCAGGGGCATTTTTGATTCCCATCCATCGAAACATGATATTATTCACATATCAACGGAGTGCATTTTGCGGAGGCAAACATCTGCAGATTGGCATTACCCCATACAGAGGAAGAGAAAAATGAAAAAGCCTGTCTTGTTCTCTATTGCTGCTTTTGTCTTTTTGAGCGCCTGCATGACAGTATCGTCGATGAGCGCGCCCACCGCCCTCTTGCCATCCACTGACACACCACAACCACCCGCCAAGGAAGTGGTGCCGGACACTCCATTTCCCAGTGAAACACCTTTTCCCACAGAAACCCCACTCCCAACCCTTGCACCACCCACAATCACACCAACCATGGTGGTTCTTCCCCAACAATGGAACGGTGCGTATCACCAGACCGGTGTAGGGACCATCCCGATCATCGTCATCATCGAAAAGGTGAATGGGGATCAATTCACAGGAAAGATGGTCTGGGTGGGGACGAACAAATATCGAGGCGCTACCACGGTCATCAGCGGGGAGTTCGCCACAGACTTTGGGGATGCAGCCGAACAGGCCATGTGGGGAAAGCACCCCGACTACACCGGCAGCCTGGATGGGACCTGGCTCAAGTGGACCGAGACAGGCTTCGTACAGGGAGGCGGATATACCTTGGGCGGCTGGTATTACGGCCACATCCGCGAGGATGGCAGCATGATGGGCATTTACTATCTCAACGCCGAAATCACCTCCCTGGCCAGCAGTGACTATTGGGAACTAAAATTGAAGTAAAGTGAAATTGGGCCGACCTGAAAAGGTCGGCCCAATTCTTTACGGCAGGTTGAAGGTTCTCACTAAGAAGACCGCCATCTGAGCACGGGTGACGGGAGCGCTCGGACAGTAATTGCCACCGCCACAACCGCCCGTGATTCCCTCGGCTGCTAGTTGTTCAATCCACGGGGCCGCCCAATGGGTGGTGGGCACATCGGCAAATACACCCGTTGCTGCTGGCGGAGTGTATCCTAATCCATGTTCCGCCCGCAACAGGAAGACCGCCATCTGGTCACGCGTTACCGTGAGTTCAGGACAATAGTTGCCATTCCCACAGCCACCCGTAATCCCCTCGGCAGCCAATTGCTCGATCCAGGCGCCCGCCCAATATCCCAGGGGCACATCTCCAAAGGTTGTTCCGGTTGCCTCAGGCGGATTATAGGTAGAGCCATGTTCTCCACGCAGCAGGAAGACTGCCATTTGTGAGCGGCTGACATATGTGTCCGGACAATACAACATGGGATTGGTCGAACATCCACCAGTGATACCCGAGTCAAACAACCGCTCGATGTAGTTCTGGGCCCAATTATCTGACATCACATCATTGAAGGTAGCATTCGAGATTAATATATCGTCCAAATTAAAGTTGACAACCTGGTCCCTGGTCGTAGAAGTGAACTTAAGTTGTTGATAACCAGAGAATCCGCTAATATCGACCACTACCGGAGTGTAAGTTGAGTATGAATCTATCTGGGTGGCGTCAGCAGTGAAAATGGTCGTATCTCCAATCTTCACATTAAAAACGTCATCATGGCCGCTCCACTTTTCCGCCTTTCCAATCCATAAATAGAAGCGGAGTTTTAAGTGAGGCTGATCGAGCGGGAGGCCTACATATTGTGAAGCAGTACCAATTTCTGGCGCAGTCGTGCCGCCAAACCACATCCAATAAGCGCCACTATGCGGGCCGACTGTTCCTCCTCCATTTCCGCACCCTGCAATCGTACAAAGCGGCGTAGAGAAGTTAGTAGAATTTGTACTCCAATAGAATAAGCCTTCAGACGCCTCAAAACCAGGATTCAATGGGATATTCGCTAAGTTTCCCAACCTGTAGCTGGTGTAATTTAACACACCATCCACAGAAATCTTTAGGTCATATGCCCCCTCTATACCGTTTGCCACCAACCGCGGACTAACTGCCACACCAGTCATGTCAGTCAGTGCCGAGGCATCTTTTGTAGAGGTTGTAACAAAGGTCGCGCCAGCCCCACTAGTCGTCAACACCTTGAATTTAACCGTGATTCCCTGGAGCGGTTGACCCAGGTAATTTAAGACGCGAACTGTAACAGGCTGGTGAAACAGGGCATTTACAAAGGCGTTTTGATGGGCAGCACCTTGAAGTTCCACCATGGCTGGCAGAGCGGAATCCAATTTCATCAACATGATTCCATCTTCAGTATTGAGGTACAGATTGCCATCAGTCGAATCTGCAACCCCAGGACCCATCTGGGAGACATCCGAAATGGGCACTGTAGATACAATGCTATAGGTCGAGGTATCGGTATCGACAAAACTGACCGCGCCCGGCGTCCCCATAGCCGCGACCAGATTTAGGGAAGAAAGTTCTACGAGTTTAGCGTTGTAGAGATTGAACTGCCCGAGTTTTTGAATCTCATTCAAATCGGTAGGGTTTGACCAGACCTGGCCATAATCCGTCATAATACGGTTTTCGTCGTGCATAAGAATATAGGTGTTTGCAGCAAAACCGTTATTAAAAGGCGTTTGGGTCGGTGCTGGCGGGGTGTCAGTTTGAATGCCGTATTTATACAGGTGGTATGAGCTGTTGGCAAAAAGTTGGTTTCCATCTGCCGATATAGTCAAATACTTTGTGTCGGCTGCTATCTTGAGCATGCCAATGTCCATATGATTATCGATATCAATGATGTGTATGTAATTTGTAATCGAGGGATTACCTGTGTTTACATATAACCGGCCCGGACGGCCATATTTGACGTCAAATGGTTTCCTCGGCTCCAGGGCAGCAGGAACTCCAAAAAGTTCAGTGGGAACAATGTACTCATTGACCTGCAAGGTATCCGGGTCAATCAGGGCAACCTGAGAACTTCCCCATAGGGCAATAGCAAGTTCGCCACCATCTGAGCGGAGATCCAATTGTCTGGGGGTAGCGCCATTCTTGAAGCGAATCTCATCCACTACCTGGAGCGTAGATGTTGAGATGACATCAACCTTATGACCTGTAGTATTTGAACCGTACATCACCCCACGCGCCTCGTCCAAGACGAGATCATCATAAGGTAGAGCACCTGTGGGCAAAGGAGTAGGAGCGCCTGGAGGAAAATTAGCCAGATCAATCACCTGGATGCCATTAGTGGTGCTGACAAAGAGTTTGGTCCCGCTAGAATTGGACACCAGTGGTCCATAAATGGAACCTGCAAGTGCATAAGTTGAAACGGTATAAAAATTGGTAGTATCGACGAATGAAACAAAACCACTAGGAGCGGTCATGGCAATGGTATTATCATGATTGGGAATGGAAGCCATCGATCCCGCCAAACCAATTGCCCCAACTTGCCGCGTCAAATCTAATGGCCACACCTGACCATAACTTGTAAAAAGGTACTCTTCGGTACTATTCAAAATAAACTTACCGCCATCATAACCAGATGTATGTCTCGTGTATGTCAATACTGTAGGATCATCTGTACTGACATCCAATTTATACAGAGTAGGCGTGGAAATAAGTGCTTGATTTGCATACAAAGTATTTTTATCAGTCGAAAGCACCAAATCCAGGCAACCATAGAAGCTGGCAACAGATGATGTAATCACCGTGTGCGTCGTTGTGTCCACGACACGGATAGTAGAATTCATCACGTTATCACTTGTATACAATCGTCCCATCCGTCCATAAATCACCTTCCATGGCTGCTGGTAAGTGGCTGTTGGTTCCAAAGTTGCGACCACCTCTCCCTGACCCGAGTTCTTATCAGGGTCAATGAACAGGAGCGTGCCCAAACCATTCTGTGCCACAGCCAGTTCCTCGCCATCCGGGCTCAGCGCGATCCCACGTGGGGAGGCACCATTGGTCAAAGTGTAACTCTTGACCAATTGCAAGGTCGTCATCGAGATCACATCGATCTTATTCCCTGCATTATCCGACCCATAGATCCAGCCACGAGCCTCATCTAGGACAATCTCATGGTAAATAGGCCAAGTCACTGCCTCTTGAGGGTGCGTAGAGAGCGCCTGAACCGGCTGAAAGGCTATCAAGAGCAGCATCAAGGCCATCAGGGTCGACAATTGTTTTGTCAAATGCTTCAAGAAAAACATCGTATCCTCCGCAAATATATCAATTAGGCAAATGGCAGGAATATCAAGTGAGATTCCCATCCTAGTATCAGTAAGGATTATAGGCCGCAAGAATTGAGCGGCAAGTGACAAAAATCATCTCTTCATTGCTAAACAAAAAACACTTTGCCACAAAAGATATCGGCCATCCTCCTAGTGGTAAAATGAAAATCCCGTAACGCCATGTTCATCAACCTCTTCCCACCTCTCCTCTGGTCCATCCTGCTCACTTTGGTGGTGGTCCCTGTGGCCACCAAACTCGCTGTTCGTTTTCAGTTGATTGACCGTCCTAACAGTGCGCCGCACAAAGTACACCAGTTTCCCATCCCCAAGTCGGGGGGGATCGCAATCAGCGTGGTGCTATTCGTTTTGATTCTCGTGAGCGGCAACACCGTCAACGCGGAGATTCGCGGCATCCTGTTATCTTCGTTGATCATCATCCTCTTTGGCCTATGGGATGATGCCAAACATCTCTCCGCGCGCTGGAAGCTGCTCGGGCAGGTACTGGCCACGGGCGTGTTGATCTGGCAGGGTGTGTACATCCGCTTCACGGGTTTGCCCATCCCCAACATGTTGTTGACCGCATTCTGGATGATCGGCATCACCAATGCCTTCAACCTGGTGGACAGCATGGACGGGCTGGCTCCCGGGCTGGCAGGCATCGCCTCGGCCTTCTTTATGCTGGTCACACTCGACGCGAAGCAGGACGCGCTGGCTTACCTGAGCGCGGTGCTGTTGGGAAGCTCGATTGCCATCATTTATTACAACCTGAACCCTGCAAAGATCTTCCTCGGCGACCTCGGGGCACAATTCCTTGGCTTTGTATTGGCTGCACTGGCCATTGCCTATACACCGCCCGGGCTGCCACAGCCATCTTCCTGGTTCGTGCCGATCCTGCTGCTGGGTGTTCCCATCTTCGATACGACGCTGGTCTTCTTCTCACGCCTGAGACGTGGCAAAGCCGTCCATGAGGCAGGGTTGGATCACAGCTATCACCGTCTGGTCAAGCTGGGAATTCCACCCTCGCGCGCGGTCTTCACCCTGCACCTGGCTGCCATCATCCTGGGTTGTCTGGCTTTTCTCGCTTTATCGCAGCCGCCGCTATTTGCAAACGCGCTCTTTGGGCTGGCTCTGTTGATTGGGCTTATCGCCCTGATCTGGCTCGATCGGAAGGTCACTTAGCGGATGTCCGAACCTTTTTTCTCGGTCATCCTGGTTTCGTGGAACAGTGGAAAATATTTACCACGTTGTCTCGACAGTCTGGAAAAGCAAACCTTTCGCGACTTTGAGGTGGTCATCGTCGACAATGGCTCGACTGATGGTTCGTTGGATGGCATCATCGAGAAATATCCGCGTTTGAAATTTCGGATCAGAGAATTGGGGAGTAACTATGGTTTTTCCACCGCAAACAATATGGGCGTGCAGATCGCCCGTGGACCCTGGGCTGCATTGCTGAACACCGACGCCTTTCCCGCGCCTGACTGGTTGGAAGTGCTCACCCAGGCGATTACTCGTTTTGGGAATCAATGTGCGTACGCCTCGCGCCAGGTCCAGGCAGACTTACCAAACCTGCTCGACGGCGAAGGCGACGTGTATCACGTCAGCGGCCTTGGCTGGCGCGGACATTACAACTATCCCGTTTACGAAGCCAGTGAACCCTTCCGCGTGTTCAGCGCTTGTGGCGCAACAGCGCTCTTCCCGCGTGCGGACTTCCTCGCGGTGGGTGGCTTCGACGAAGATTACTTCGCCTACCACGAAGACGTGGATCTGGGCTTCCGTCTTCGTCTGCGCGGACTGGACTGCATGTTGATTCCGCAGGCGGTCGTGCATCACATCGGCTCGGCCAGCTCGGGCAAGGCCAGCGACTTCGCCGTTTATCACGGACATCGCAATCTGGTGTGGACCTTCTTCAAGGACATGCCCGCCCTGCTCTTCTGGCTGTACCTGCCTTTGCATCTCGCCATGAACCTGGTCTTCATCCTGTACTTCACGGCCCAGGGCCGCGGACGCGTGATCCTGCGTGCCAAGTGGCACGCGCTGCGCGGACTGCCATCCATGCTCCGAAAACGGAAGCAGGCTCAGGGTCCAGGGAAAGTGGGCAGCATCCATGCAGCAATGGAGAGAAACTGGCTGGCCCCATTGCTCACATCCCGCGAGCGCAAAAAATACCTCAAAGCCAAAGGTGTCTCGTGAAGGAACTCAGCGTTTGCATCGTCACGTTGGAGGGACGGGACAAGGTCCTGGCTTGTCTTGAGTCGCTGTTCGCGAAGACGCATCTCGACATGCACGTGGTGGTGGTGGACAACGCTTCGGAGGATGGCACGCCCGAAGCCATCGCGGAGCATTTCCCGCAGGTGCAGTTGATCCGCAATAGCGAGAACGTCGGTTACGGGAAGGCGGTCAATCAAGGCCTGAAGGCGGAGAAGGCCCGTTATCATGTGCTGCTCAACCCCGACGCCACGCTGGAGAACAACGCGCTGGAATTGCTGCGCGATTTCATGGAAGCCAACTCACAAGCGGGCATTGCCTCGCCGCGCGTGCTCAACAGCGACGGCTCGCTCCAATATCAGTGCCGACGTGGTGAGGCGCGGCCTGGTGAAGTTTTCTCCTATTTCCTCGGTCTGTCACGGATGTTCCCCAAGGACCCGCGCTTCTCGGGGTACCTGATGACCTATCTCGACAATGAAGTAGTCAATGAGGTTAAAGCCGTTTCAGGCTCGTGCATGATGATTCGGCGCGAGGTCATCGAGCAGATTGGGGTGCTCGACGAGCGCTATTTTGCCTATCAAGAGGACGCCGATTATTGCTTCACTGCCCGCAAGGCGGGCTGGAAGATCTATTATGTGCCCGAGCCGCGTATCATCCATCTCGGCGGACGCGGCGGCTCGCGCAAGCGCCCCTACTTTGCCATCTATCAATGGCATCGCTCCTATTTTTTGTACTATCGCAAGAACCTGATGCGTGACTACCCGTTCTGGTTCCATCCCTTTTATTATTTCGTCATGCTGGTTAAACTTGGGGTCAGCCTGCTCGGCGCTTTGCTCAGTCCCGAAAAAGTGGTCGGGACGAAAAAGCCCTAACCCATGACCTTCTCCCCTGCTGCAAATCCCCCCTGGAAACGACCCCGCACCGTCCTGTCCCTTTCGGGGCTGGTTGCGGGAGTCTGGCTGCTGCTGGCCGCGTACGCGATGGCATCCGCCGCCTCTGACCCTGCACGTGGATTCTTGCGAGGCCTCTCAACCGAGGCGTGGATCGTATGTTCCGCCTCAGCGCTGACGGGACTCGGGCTGCTGCTTTTCGCACTTCAGGCCTGGCGGAGTCCCGCGTGGGCCGAGGCGTGTTGGGCGCTGCTCTCCACCCGAGGGATGCGCGGGGTCAGCCTCGGATTTTTCGCACTCAGTGCGGTGTTTGCTTGTATCCCCGCGTATCGCTTTCAAAGCGCGCAAGCCTATATCGAGCGGCTCAGCCCGCTCACCGTCTGGCTGGTCTTCTTCAGCGGATTCCTCCTGCTGCTGATCCTGCTGGCCCGCTTCGAGTTCCAGCCCGAGAGTGCAAGGCAGGCGTTCCAATCGCGCAAGACGGCACTGTTCATCATGGCAGCTTTGATCGCCGCAGCGTTGGCGCTATGGGCCGTCTACAAAGGATTACCTGCCCGCTACCCTGAGTATCGCTACGCAGCAGGCGCACCCGTGTTGGGATGGCAGATCCTGCTGGCGCTGCTAGCGGCGCTGACCTTCGCCTGGGCTGAGCCGAAACTCTCCCGCTTCAAACGCCTGGACTTGTGGCTGCCTGCCGTCATCTGGATTCTGGCTGCCCTGTTGTGGGTCCTCGAACCGACCCCGCCCAGCTATTTCAACCCGGGTCCCTACGCGCCCAACCGTGAATACTATCCGTTTTCAGATGCGGCCTTCTTCGACGTGGGCAGCCAGTATTTACTGATTGGTCAGGGCCTGCTTTCACATATTCCATACGAACGTCCGCTGTACATGCAGGCTTTGGTCTTCCTGCACATGCTGACAGGCCAAAATTATGTGAACGTGGCAAACCTTCAAGCCGCCTTGCTGGCTGCCTTCGTCATGTTCGTGTACCTGATCGGCAAGGAACTCTCAGGCCGTCCGCTGGGACTCGGGCTGGCGGCCCTGGTCGCACTGCGTGGGGTCAATGGCATTTACAGCGCCGCCTTCACCGACCTGGCCAGCCCCAAGCAACTGCTCACCGACTTCCCTACCGCGTTGGGTATGGCCCTGCTTACCTGGCTGACGATCAAATGGCTCAAACGCCCAGCCGAGAACCGCCTCTACGTCTTCTGGGCAGGCGGACTCGTGGCGCTGCTCTCCCTCACCCGCACCAACGCCCTGTTCGCCCTCGGGCCGATCGTCCTGTTTATGTGGATCCTGTATCGGCGCAGACTCCGCACCGCCTTTGGGTTGACGGTCGTCCTGGGCGCAATGCTCGTCGCCAGCCTGTATCCGTGGGGCGTCTCGAACGAGACCTCCATCCTGGAGATGTACTACCTCAAGTTCCGCGACGTGCTGCGGGTGCGGTACCAGATCCAATTCAGTGAACCCGAGTCGTCCAAGCCTGTGGCTTCGGCGCTGATGTCGCCTGTCCCCTTCCGTGCCGAGACCGCGCCGCTTGGGCCAGGTTTCCTCGTGCAGGGCATGACCAACAACCTGCTGACCTCCTTCCTATGCCTGCCTGCCTCGCCTCAATGGTACGACCTGCGGACTTTGCTCAAGGATGCCTATCCTTATTGGGACCGTGCCTGGGATCGGACCTTCCCCGCGCCCGAGGCGGCATTCCTCTTGATGCAACTCGGAATCCTGTCCTTCGGCGTAGGCATGGCCTGGAAGCGGGCACGGCTGGCGGGCCTGGTCCCGCTGCTGATGTTCCTGGCCTATCACCTCGCCAACACGCTTGGGCGCACTTCGGGCGGACGCTATGTCGTTCCCGTAGACTGGGTTGTGCTGGTGTATTACCTGCTTGGTCTGGTCGAGATCGCAATCTGGATCCATGCTGCCTTCACCCGTGAACTTCCTGACGAGGAATCCCTGCCCGCCCTGCCCGTGGACGAGTTCCGCTGGCCCGCATCCACACCCTGGAAGGTGGCGGGAATCCTCGGCCTGTTCGCCGTGATCGGCCTCAGCCCCACCTGGACCGAGGCTTTATATCCGCCTCGATACACGGAAGAAAACCGAGCCGCTGCGCTGGTCTCACTGGAAGAATCAGGCCTGTTCCAAAAAGCAGACTTCACTGCCGCTCAACTGGATGAGTTCATGAAACAGCCGGGCGCGATGGTGTCGTATGGGCGCGCCCTCTATCCGCGCTATTACAACAAGGATAAGGGCGAACCTGACAATGCCTACCCGTATCGCACCCTGCCTTATCCGCGCCTAGCCTTCCGTCTGCTCACGCCGACCGATAACCTGGGTGTGCTCCTGCCCAGCCGAAAGATTCCGACCTTCCCCAACAGCGCGGATGCGATCGTGATCGGCTGCGCGGGCGCAGAGTCGACCTCCAGGGCTTTCTACATGGATGCGTTGGTCATCTTCCTGTTGGATGAGAATGGAGAGACACAGGTATACCAGCGCAGTCCGTCCGCGCCGCTGACTTGTCCCGTGGCGCCCATCGTGTGTAACCCGGTCAGTGGATGCAGATCAGGGAATTAAAAAAACAGCGGCGGATTTTCATCCGCCGCTGAACTTTACCTCAAGAGGCCGCTTCCGCACGCCGCGCGGCGTGGATGAAGTATAGGGTGGAGAGGAACAGCAGGATGGCCGTGGCCTGATGGAACAAGGCAATGCCGATCTGCACGTTGAAGAGCACCACGCTGATACCGAACAGAATCTGCAAGACGATCAATCCCACCAACACGAGTGCGGACTTCTGCACTTCAGCCTGGGCCTTGCCCGCCGCGAAGTAGGCCCATAATGCCATGACCAGCACCGCAAAGGCAAACCAGCGATGGACGAATGCCACCGTCTGCGGCGTCTCGACCAGGTTCAAGGCCCACGGCTGGACCGCGCTGAGCAGTCCCTTCGGGATCAGCTGACCAAACATCAGCGGCCAAGTGTTCGAGACGTGGCCCGCCTTCAGTCCCGCCGTGAAACCGCCCCAAGCAATTTGAATCAGCAGAAGGACGAGCGATGCAACCGCCAATTTCCACGGCAGGGAGAATTTGGCGCGGCCTTGCGGGAATCCGCGCAGGTGGCCGATCGCTGTCCAGAAGCTGGAGCCCAGCAGGGTCAGGGCCAGGAAGAGGTGAACCGTCAGCAGGTAATGGCTCACCGCGGGGCGGCTCTCCAATCCGCTAGCGACCATGAACCAGCCCGCAAAAGCCTGCGTGATGAACAGCATCCCCATGAAGAAATATATCCCGAACTCTTTCCACGGGATGCGTTTGGTGAAGAGGAAGAAGAACACAGGGATGGCGTAGATCAGGCCGATGAGACGCGCCAGCAGGCGATGGAACCACTCGATGAAGAAGATGAATTTGTATTCGTCGAGCGTCATGTTCGAGTTGACCTGAATGAACTCGGGCGTCTGCTGGTACTTGAGGAACTCGTCCTGCCAGGCCTGCTCGCTGAGCGGCGGCAGCGCCCCGCTGATCGGATTCCACTCGGTGATCGAAAGGCCTGAGCGCGTCAGGCGGGTGTAGCCGCCCCACACCACCAGGAAGGCCACCGAAAAGGCAAAAAGAAAGAGCCAGGTCATCACGGCTCGGTTCTGGGTTTTGGGCATGTGTCTCTCCGTTGATTCGTGTTGGACCAAACGGATTATACGCAGTTTGATAAGAGAAAAATGAAACTCATCAAAATTGTGACATACATCACTGGCAGTACCAAAGAGCAAATGCTAAAGTAACAATAACCTGTGGAGAGAAAATATCCATCTTTTCCAAAATTAAACAGTCAAATATTGAAAAGGTATATGTCTGGTGGCTAGATCGGCGAGAGACCCAGCACGAACGTGGAGTTCCATAAAACCAAGAGGGTTTATGATTAACACAAAATATCTACAACAATTTTGGCGCATGGCCTTCTTTATTCTTGTCTTTGGACTAACATCCTGTACAACTAGAACAAGCACAAACCCAGTGGCACAACTCCCAAATGGTACTGTAATAGCGATGCCTGATCAAAAAAATAGTGAGGCAGTAAGGATCATAGCGCCCTTAGGGTGGAACACTTTTAAGGTTACAGATCCTGTAATCTTAGACATTCGCAACTTGTCTAGCGATAACATTATTTTTGAGCCCGACTACTCAATATTGTTGTTTATTAAACAGAACGAAACATGGATACCCATAAAAAATACTGCTATTTATTCTGACACAAATCAAATCATACTTGAGCCTACATCCAATAATGACATCTCAAGTGACAAAATGATTTTTTTCAACCCCGACTTAAAAGAAAATGAAGGAAGCAAAGTACTTTTGAGAGTGGTCATTAGAGGAACAGTAGTCAAACAGGGAAAAGAAGATGAGATTATTGTTTATGCAGATATTCCTTTAGAAAAATAATGCGACAGGGTCAATAATGAAAAAGTCCCCGTTGAACGGGGACTTTTTGTAATTTATGCGTTTCCCTGTCTGACCTGTTCCAGCAGCGCGCGGTAGTCTTCCACATTGGCGGGGTTCATCAGAATGATCTTCTGGATGACTTCCATGGCTTCGCGCTTCTTGCCCACGCCGAGGAAGGTCTCACCGAGAAGGTCCAGTTGCGCGACGGCCTCGTCGGTGCGGCCCGCGCGGTGGAGTTGCTCGGCCCAGGCGCGTCGCAGCAAGGGCTGGTCGTCGTGCTCCGCCACCAACTCCTCGAGGAATTTGAGCATGGGCTCGGTCTGGTGTTTGCTTTCGAGGTAGGTGATGTAGCCTTCCAACTCGGTCATGGCCTGCTGATCCTGGCCCATGCGCAGGTTGAGATCCACCAGGTTCTTGCGGATGTTGGCGTCATCGGGGCGCAGAGTGCGGATCTGTTCGAAGACGCGCAGGGCCTGTTTCCAGTTCAGGCGCTGCATGTCGATGTCGGCCATGCGCTGCAGGATGTGAACATTCCAGGCGCGGTCGGCGTTCGACTGCTGGACCACGCGCAGGGCGGTGGTGTAGGTCTTGCGGGCCAGGTCCAGTTCGGCCAAACGATAGTGGATGTCGGCCAGTTCGAGATATTCGTTGATGGCGTCGTCCACCATGCCGCGCGCCACGAGTTGGTCGATGAGACGCGTTCGGGCGGAGAGGTCCATCGGCGCGAGCTGGATGACGCGTCGCAGCAGTTTGGTGGCCTGGGCCACCTCGCCGCGCACGCCGTAGGCATGTGCCACCACGCTGAACTTGACGATGGCATCCTGCGGACGTCCCTCCTGGATCAACAAATCACCGATCAGGGTGTGGAGCGGCAGATAGGTCGGCGCGTGCTGGACGGCGTCGAATGCCTCGGCCATGGCGGGCCGCAGGAATCCCATGCGGGCCATTTGATGCACGCGGTTGATCGACTCAAGCACCTGGCTCGACTGGGCCTGCATCAACACCTCGGCGATGGGCATGAGACCGCCCTCCTGCTTGGGCATCTGCTCGCGCGACTTGTGCAACTGGTCGCGCCAGTCGGAGCGGGCCAACAGCCCGTTGACGTTATCACACAAACGGCGGCAGGCTTCCTCGTCGGTCTGGTTCTGCTGGGTCTCGATCAGCGGCTCGTATAACTGGCGGACCTCGTCGGCCTGGTCGGCAGGGACCACCATCGCATCGGCCAGGCGCAGCGCCTCCAGATATTCGAGTGAAGCTTCCTTGGTCTGACCTTTGCGGCTGAAAATCTGTCCCTGCAATAGGCGGGCCGCCAGGTTGTAATCATTATGTTTGACGGCGTGCTGAAGATGGCGCTGGGCACTTTCGAGACGGTCGCCCCTGGAGCGTAACAGGCCCAGCACGAAGTACAACGACGGATGGCTGAATCCTGCTTCGAGGGCGCGGTCCAACTCTTCGGCGGCTTGCGCGTCCTGGTTGCGGGAAAGGGCGTCGATGGCCTGGCCAAGATGCAACACCACCTTGGTCTGCTCGGCGCTCTGCATCGAAAGCTGCC
The DNA here is from genome assembly GCA_016191845.1 of Chloroflexota bacterium. Lineage (GTDB taxonomy): Bacteria > Chloroflexota > Anaerolineae > Anaerolineales > Villigracilaceae > JACPVF01. Next base: position 186,018 of record JACPVF010000005.1, on the reverse strand, counting down.
CCGTGCCGCGCATGATGGCAGCCAGTCCGCGGCGCTCCTGCGAGGCGGCGGGACTCTCGTCCGAGTATTCGAAGAGGATCTCTGCCAGCTGAGACAACGCCTTTTGGCGCGCCTCCGCGATCGGGTCCAGGCCTGATTCCGCCTGTTTGGGTTTCTGCAACTGCTTGACCTGTGCCATGCGGATGGGTCCCGTGCCGCCCTTGGTCCGCACCGGCTTGGGGAGCAACTGTCCCGTCTTGAGCAGGGTCTGCGCCTGGCGCGCCTCGGGGTTGGCGGGCATTAGTTGCAGGGCCTTATCCACCATCTCCTGCGTCTTCTCGGCATTGCCCGCGCGTTGAAAGATGCTGGCAATGGCCAGGTATTCAGTGACGGCCTGCTGGGTATGACCCAATTTTTCGTGGACGAGCGCCAGGCGCGAATGCGCGGCGGCCTGCTCAGGATTGAGCGTGGTGACACGCACCCAGTTTTCGAGGGCCTTGTCCACGTCGCGCTGACTGAGGAACAGGTCGGCGGCACGCATGGCCGCCTCGACGGCCATCCGCAGGTCGCCGAGGCGCTCGGAGAGTTGGGCCACCTTCTCGAACGGAACGGGGTCGTTGGGCGAGAGCCTGGCAACGTATTGATATGTCTGCAGCGCCTCTTCGAACTGCCCCACCTGATAGAGTGCCAGCCCCAGGCTGTTGAGCGCCTTGGGCTGGTCGGGGAATTCCTCCAACGCCTTGCGGTAGGAGCTAATGGCCTTGTCCCACTCCTGGTCCCAGGCGGCCGAGTGGCCCTCATTCATGGCTTTCTGAAAAACGTCTTCTCGTCCAGGCATACCGTTTGTCTACCGTTTCTTCAAAGGGTGCAAATACGACAGGGATATTTTATCTTTAGTATCTCGAATTGCCAATTCGACTTACAGTACCGTCATCTCACCCCAGCGGGCGCCATAGCGCGCCTCGGTCGAGAGCGGGATGCTGAGCGGGTACGCCGAAGACATGGTCTCCTGCACCACACGGGCGGTCTGCTCGATCTCCTCTTTGGGGCATTCCAGCACGAGCTCATCGTGCACCTGCAGGAGCATCCGTCCGCGGAGTTTGGCCTTCGCCAGCGCGTCGGGAATCTTCAGCATGGCGATCTTCATAATGTCCGCCGCCGTGCCCTGGATGGGGGCGTTGATGGCCTCGCGCTCTTCGCGATTCTTTAACTGGACGTTGAGGCTGCCCTGCAAGGCGGGGAAGTAACGCCGCCGCCCGAGCAGGGTCTCGACGTAGCCCTGCTTTGCCGCCAGGTCGCGGATTCCGTCCAGATATTTCTTCACACCGGGGAACTGGCGGAAGTACGCCTTGACGAAGTCCTCGGCCTCGGCCAGGGTCAGGTCGGTGGAACGGGTCAGGCCGAAGGCCGACATGCCATAGATCAGGCCGAAGTTGATGGCCTTGGCGTGGCGGCGCATGTCCTTGGTGACCTGCTCGAGCGGGATGCCGTGCACGGCGGCGGCGGTCGTGGCGTGAATGTCCTGTCCTGCGCGGAAGGCGGCCAGCATGCTTTCGTCGCCCGCCATATGCGCCACGATGCGCAACTCGATCTGCGAGTAATCCACTGAGAGCAGCACGTTGCCCTTGGCTGCGATGAAACCATTGCGCACACGACGGCCTTCCTCGGTGCGGATCGGGATGTTCTGCAGGTTTGGGTTCGACGAAGAAAGCCGCCCCGTCACCGCGCCCGTCTGGCTGTAGGAGGTGTGTACGCGGCCCGTCTTCGAGTCGACGGCGGCGGGCAGCGCGTCCACGTAGGTGGACTTCAACTTCGAAAGCTCGCGATGTTCCAGCACCAGGTCCACCACGGGATGTTTTCCGCGCAGGGCCTCGAGCACGTCCGCCGAGGTGGAGTATTTTCCGCTGGCGGTTTTCCGCCCACGATCGGGCGGCAGCAACCCCAGATGCACGAACAGCACGTCCGAGAGCTGCTGGGTCGAATTGATATTGAAGGGTTTGCCGACCAGCTCGAAGACGCGCTTCTCGATCCCAGCCATGCGTCCCTGCAATTCGGTCGCCATCCCGGCGAAGAAGGGCAGGTCGAGCAGCACGCCGCTCATCTCCATCTCGGCCAGCACCGAGATCAGCGGCATCTCGATCTCGTCCATGATTTTCAAGCCGTCCACGCGGGCCAGTTCCTTTTGCAGGATTGGCATCAGGCGCAGGGTCGTTTCGGCGTCAGCGGCGGCGTATGCGGCGGCGGCCTCCACGGGCACCTCGGCCATGCTGATCTGCTTCTTGCCCGTGCCGATCAGCGCCTCGATATGAGTCATCTCCTCGCCCAGGCGCACCTCGGACAGATTCTTCAATCCCAGGTGCCGCGAGGACGGGTCGACGACGAATTCCGCGATCATCGTGTCGAAGGTGATGGGCGTCACAGCCAGGCCGTGCCGCGCCAGCACGATGTAATCATACTTGGCGTTGTGCGCCACCTTGCCGATCTTCGGATTCGTCATCGGGCCGCGCAGCGCCTCGATCACATCCGCCAGCGGCAGGTTCGGACCGGCGACATGTCCAACAGGGATGTAGATGCCCTGCCCCGCGTGGATCGCCAGTGAAATGCCGACGATCTCCGCCTCCATCTCAGACGTGGAAGTGGTCTCCGTGTCGAAGGCGATGACTTCCGCCTTGGCCAATTCCGCCGCCAGCGCCGACAGGCTTTCCGCGTTGTCGATGATCCGCACCTCGATTCGGCTGGCCGTCGGCGCGGCATACACCGCCTGCGGCTCATTCGCAAACATCGAAATCTGCTGGTCTTTTTTATAGGCCACGGGCGTGGACGTCCCTTGGGCGGGCGCTTCCTTCCCTGAAAGGCGGTCGAGCGTCTTGATCAACGTGCGGAATTCGAGCTGCTCAAAGAAGGCTGAGATCACCGCTGGATCGTAGTGTTCGGCATGGGCCTGTTCCAAATCCAGTTTAATCGGCAGGTCGGTGCGGATGGTCGCCAGGTCGCGGCTCATGTACGCTGAGTCCTTGCCCGCTTCCAGCTTGGTCCGCCAACGGTTTTCCACTTCGTCGAGGTGGGCGTAGATATTGTCGAGCGTGTCGAACTTTGCCAGCAGGTTGTTGGCGGTCTTCTCGCCGATGCCCGGCACGCCGGGGATATTGTCGGAGGTGTCACCAACCAACGCCTTGTAGTCCACCACCTGGTCGGGGCGGACCGCGAACTTGCTCTTGAGCACATCCTCGGTTGTGATGTAATTCTTGTCATCGCCCGCCAGGTAGACCACGGTACGCTCGTTGACCAGTTGCAACAGGTCGCGGTCGCCCGTGATGATCTTGATGCCCAATCCCTGTTCGGCGGCGATCTTCGCCACCGAGCCGAGCACGTCATCCGCTTCGTAACCTTCCATTTCGAGACGCGGAATGTTGAAGGCATCCACCATCTCGCGGATGCGCTCGATCTGCGGACGCAGGTCATCGGGCATCTTGGCGCGCGTGCCTTTGTACTCGGGGAAGATCTCGTCGCGGAAGGTTTTGCCAGTGTCGAAGGCCACCGCCAGGTAATCGGGTTTTTCCTGTTCGAGGATGCGCAGCAATTCGCGCGCAAAGCCGTAGATACCCGCGGTCGGTTCACCTTTGGAGGTCTGCCAGCGCTGGCTCGATCCGCCAGCGGTCAGGGCAAAGTACATGCGGTAGGCCAGCGCGTGGCCGTCGATCAGATAGAGTGTGGGAGGCATAGGTTTGAGTGGGTCCAATAAAATAAAAGCGCAGAGCGCTTCTAGCGGTCTCTGCGCTCCAGAGAGGCCGACGGCCTATTTTCGCGGAGTGGAAATGCCCTGGCGTTCGCGCGTCTGTTTGATGTAATCGCGCACCAGTTGCGGCGGGTGCGGCTGGGTGCCGCCCATAATAAGGTAGCCCGGAGCCCAGAAATCACCCGAGGGATTTTCCTTTTTAAGGCGCGGGAAATCACCGAAGATCTTCTCGGAGGTCTGCTGGCGCATGACACGCATCAGGTAACCAGGCGAGGTGTTGGGCTGGACGTTCACCACCCATTGCAGATACTCGGGCCGCACAGCCTGATACTCCAGCCGCCAGCCAAAGGCCACACAAATGGCAGGGAGCCACTCTGCGAGACGGTCAGCCAAATCACCGGTCAGGTAATGGGATGAAAAGCGCGGCACGAGCAGGCAGGCGTACGTCAGGTGATACAGGCCCGCGGTGATGGGTTCCATCGTGATGCGACGAGCAGCCTCGGTCGTCGGGCTGGGACGGGTCTCAGCCAGCTCGCCAGGCCTTGGGCGCGCAATGGGCGTCTCAGGCCGCGCCTTGGGTTTGGAAGGCGCGGTGACATCCAGTTCGCTGAGCGTGGCCTGCGAGGGCATGGTCTCATCGAGAGACATGTTGTTCATCACCAAGCCATCCAATGGGACAGCCGGCGAGGACTCGCGGCTGAACAGGCCGACATTGGAAAGCGATGTCGACTGGCGGGTCTCGGCGGTGGTTGAGTAGGGATAATCTACGGGTGTGGGAGGCAGGTTGGGATCCGCTTTGAGCGACTTGGGTGGGTTGGGGAGCGGCACGCTCTTGAGGATGTCGGCGATTGGCGGGACAGCCAGGCCGTCTTCTTCTTCCGCCTCCTCCTGAGTCGCTTCGGCAGCCAGGGCAGCCTTAGCCGCAGGATGCGAAGGGACGGGGCGGCTGTCGCCTTTTTCGACACCGATGGTGTTAATCAGCTGATTGGCCTGGGAGCGGATGGTACTGAAGGGAGTCTCCGCGTCAAAGACCAGGGCCAGCACCACGTCGGGGGCAAGGCGGGTGGCGTAGAGCATGTGCTCGGCGCGCGTGCTTTCCAGGCGGATGAAGCGCAGCAGGTCGCTGCCCTTCTGTCCATCCCAGTTGCGGGTGACGGTCTGGGCCACTTCCTTGCCCGCACTCTGCGAGAGTCCGCCCGCATAGGCCCATAGGTCATTCTTACGGGTAATGAGGGCGGCCTGCGCGGAACTCTCGAGCGTGAGGCGGGTAAGGTGTTGGGCCGCAACCGAAACGTCTTGCAGCCACGGGATGGTGGAGGTGTTCGTGTCCACAGATTCTCCAGCGGTATTCTTTAAAGTATGGAGTAAATCCTTGACATAGAATGGTTTACGCAGCAAGGTCCATGGGCGAATGGCTTCAAGGGAAGGCGGGATCTGCTCCTGACAGAGGACGATGATCTTGATGCGCGGGGTGATGGTCCGCAGCGATTGGCCAATTTCCAATACCCAGGTTTCCCCCAGGTCGAGGTCGAGGATGGCCAGCTCGATGGCAAATTCATCGGCTTTGACAACCGCCGCCGCCTTGTTGTTGACGATGTGAATCCGATAGGGTCCCGTCTCCTGCAGGTTTTGGCGGATGGCGTCCGCGATTGCGGGGACAGGGGTAACGACAAGCAAATCGCCATTCATCCTACAAAGTGTATCACGGTCAAAGGGGAGAGGCAAGCCAGAGGTCCGAAATGCAAGGAAACACATATGGAAGGGAATAAGAATAAATCGAGGTAAATCCCGCCTGAAAGTCGGCGCCAGAGCAAATTTGTCCATACAACTTGACTTTTAACCTTCACCTGTGCTATCAATAGAAAAATTTCTTTCAGGGATATCGTATGCACCGAGAACGAGTTTCGGAAAATGTGTTTTGGTTTCAGAGTGAAGTCTATGCGCAAGTGACGGCGGGAGTGGTGGCGGGGCCGCAGTGGGCGGTGGTCATCGACACACTGGCCCTGCCCGAAGAAACGGTGGGGATGCGGGAGTTCATCGAGCACGAATTGGGCGTTCCCGTCCGATATGTGATCAACACCCACCATCATGCGGACCACGCCTGGGGCAATTGTTTCTTCCCCGGCGCGACCGTCATTGCGCATTCGCGCTGCCGCGAACTGCTCGAAACGCGCGGCAAGCCATCGTTGGAGGCGGCCCGCCGCCAGAATCCCCTGTTGCGTCAGGTGAAGATCGTCCTGCCGCACATCACCTTTGCCTCGGGTGAGTTCACCCTGCGCGTGGGCAAGAAGAACCTGATCCTTTCGCCTGCCACGGGGCATAGTGAGGACGGCATCAGCGTGCTGGTGGAAGAGGATCGCGTGCTCTTTGCGGGCGACGCCTTCATGCCCCTGCCCTACGTGGTGGATGGGAACCTCGATGAGAACGTGGCCGCCATCAAGAAGATCGGCCGCATGGGCCTGGAGAATATCATCCAAGGTCACGGCGACATTATCCTGCGCGGCGAGATCGATGCAGCCGTAAAGGAGAACCTGAACTACCTGGCCGCCATCCGCAAGGCCGCCAAGACCGCCGCTCGTCGGCGAGCGCCCGAGGAGTTCCTTGAGACGGTCCGCATCGAGGAATGCGGTAAGAGTCGCGTATACCTCGGCGGTCTGGCTCAAACCCTGCACGAGCGCAATCTGAAGGTATTAGTCTCTCAAATGCAGGATGAAGAGGACGAAGAATAGAGCAAGTCCCCGCCATATGGCGGGGACTTGCTTTTGGGTTATTCCATTTCGCTGACCGCTTCGGCGGCGGTCTCTTTTTCTTTTTTGGCCTTCAAGCGTCCATGCAAACTGACGCCCACCACGCGCTCGTTCCCCGCAAAAAGTTTCTGGATGTTCGGACGCAACGCCCAGATGAGCAGCAACTCGGCGATGACACCGTACAGCACATAAATCCACGGGCTGAGTCCCAGCGCGGCGCGGATGGCAAATAATATGATCGCGAACAAGGCCACGCTCATCGTGGTCACCGAGGCATAGCCGAGCGTGAAAAACACCACCGCACCCAATGGCACAATAATCAGGAAGGCAGGCGTCCACAAGCCCATCGCGCCGCCCACCGAGGGTGCGCCGCCCGCCCCTCCGCGTAGACGCACAAAGCGCCCACTCGCATCGCGCTCGATCAGGAAGATCGAATAGTTATGTCCGAGAATGGCAGCGACAGGGGCAATCACGTGCAACAGGTCGCTCTCAGGGAAGACCGCACGTGCGATCCACACTCCCACCGCGCCCTTGAGGATATCCATTAACGCGGTCAACAGCCCCGCCCAAAAACCAGCGGCGCGCATGGCGTTCGTCCCGCCGGTGCGGCCGCTTTCCACGTTGCGGATATCCTTGCCTGTCTTCAACTTGACGATCAACAGCCCGAAGGGAATCGAACCGATCACGTACGCCAGGGCTGTGACTGCAACTGCAAGCAGGATCTGCATTTCTTAAACTCTCCTTTTGTTCTCTCCAATGGTCAATAAAAAGAAACACGCGTTGTGCGGGATGGTTGCTCGTTGAAGCGACCTCTCGAACCAATCCGCAGCAGGAATTACCTCAAGAAGACAGAGACAGTCCACGTCACGGCCAGGATGATGCCCGGGCCGAGCGAAGCGCGCCGCAGGGGAATCCCATCCGTCACGTTGACAGACAGGGTGGTAAGCGCATACAGTGCGCCGGTCAGGATCAACCCCAATTGAATGGGGTGAATCGGCCAATAGTGCAGTCCTGCGCCAATCTGCGCACAGACCAGCCCAATGCCCGCCGCCCAGGGGAAATCCCAACGGTCGGTGCCATCGAGATGCAGGATACGCAGGGCGATCAACCCTGCGCTGAGGAAGAGCACAGGCGCCATCACGATCAGGCGTGCACCTGCCAGGCGCAGAAAGATCGCCAATATGAAGAACAGGGCATAAGCCAAGGCCGTCAACCCTGCGCGCGCGATTGGATACTGCGACGCAGATATCTCAACCACAACGTATTCAGCCACAAAGACCAACAGCAACAGCAGAGCACTGACGCCAAACCCAAACCACCAGACACTCAAAGCGGGTATCAGATTCAGTGTGGAACCCACCACCAGCGTGGTCAGGGTGGGCAGCAACCAATGTTCCAGCGTGGAAGTCCCCAGCAAGCCGGGATGCGAACGCAGCAACCAGTCCATGCCCGTGGCAGTCAGCCCAGCCGCCAGGACGGTCATTCCCAGGCCAAAAGTCAGCGGAATACCGAAATAAAAACCGGGCAATTGCAGGCTCATGGTAAATTCGGGGGCAGGCAGGATACGTGTGAGCGAAAAGGCCAGCAGAACGGACGCGGTCAACACGCCGATGCGGCTGGCTTCTGGCAGGGTACGGGAAGACTCTTGCATTCTGGAGTCATTTTACCGCAATCCTCGGACGGGCCGCTGGTTAGAACAGATTTGCGGACAAACACAGCGGTATGGTAGAATCAAACGGTTATTATGGAAGCACCTAAATCTGAGACTTTGCCCCCGCCCCCCAGCGTAATCAACGCCATCCGGGCAGGCTTTGACACGGTGACCGTCCACCTGACGGCCATTTTGTTGCCGTTGGCCCTGGACCTGTTTCTGTGGCTGGGTCCTCGCCTGAACGTCGAAAAGGTGACGATGGTCTACCTGAAGATGTATCGGGAAATGGCTGGGAACTTAAACCTGCCCTCCGAACCCGTACAACAGTTCCTGAAAATGGCTACTGCATTCTGGCAGGACTTCAACCTGTTCTCGGCTCTCAGCACCTTCCCAATCGGGATCTCCAGCCTGCTTCGCGGTCTCCAACCAGCGGATAACCCATTGGGCGCGCCGTACCTGCTCAAGATCACTTCGACAGGCGGCATGCTTGGCTGGATGTTCTTGTTCATTCTGGCTGGCTGGCTGGTGGGCGCAGTCTACTTCCGTTGGGTGGCTTCGCTGGCTCTTCCGCAAGGACAGAAGGTCAGCCTCTCGGCGCTGTTCCAATCCCTTTCGCTGTCGGCGCTGTACATGGTGCTGTTGTTCGTCATTGGCATGCCACTGATGCTGTTCCTGTTCATGATGTTCGCCATCAGCCCCATCCTGGGACAGGGCCTGTTCCTCTTCCTTGGCTTCATCTCGATTTGGGTGGTGGTGCCCCTGTACTTCGCGGGGCACGGCATCTTCCTGCGCGGACAGAACTTATTTTCATCCATCATCAGCGGCATCCGCCTGGCGCGTTTCACCCTGCCGACCAGCAGTTTGTTCGTGTTGCTGGCGCTGGTCATCAACACCGGGCTGAACTATCTATGGAGCATCCCCAAATCCAATTCGTGGATGTTGGCCGTGGGTATTTTTGGCCATGCATTCATCACCACTGCCCTGCTGGCCGCCAGTTTCATCTACTACCGTGACACGACCATCTGGCTGCAAATCGTTTTCGATAAATTGAAGGCTGGCGCCGCACCGCGGCGGGTGTAACCACCAACAGCCCGTCCATTCTGGAGGTATTTGTGAGCGATCAACCGACGAATTATGATGTCAGTTCCATTCAAGCGCTGGAGGGCATCGAGCACGTCCGCAAGCGCCCAGGCATGTACGTGGGCGGTACGGACATCAAGGCGTTGCATCACCTCGTCTACGAAGTGGTGGACAACGCCATCGACGAAGCCCTGGCTGGCGTCTGCACCCGCATTGACATCACCATCCATCCCGATAGCAGCGTTACCATCCAGGATAATGGACGCGGCATCCCTGTCGGCCCCCACCCCACCAAGAAGGATGCCAACGGCAAGCCAATGGAGACCCTCGATGTGGTCATGACGGTCATCGGCGCGGGCGGCAAGTTTGGCGGCGGCGGTTACAAGGTCTCAGGCGGTTTGCACGGTGTGGGCGTCAGCGCGGTGAACGCTCTCTCAGAGTGGATGACCACCGAAGTCAAGCGCGACGGCAAGGTCTGGCAGCAGAACTATAAGCGCGGCGTCCCGCAAGGCAGCATCCAGGTCATCGGCAAGGCCGACAAAAGCGAGACCGGCACCAGGCAGACTTTCAAGTTCGACAAGGTCATCTTCACCGAAGACATCGACTATCGCTTCGACACGCTGGTCCAGCGTCTGCGTGAAATGGCCTTCGTGACCCGCGGCGTAACCATCCGCTTTGTGGACGAACGCGCCGAGCGCGAGATGACCTTCTACTTCGAAGGCGGCATCACGTCCTTCGTGCGCTACCTCAACCGCAACCGCGAGAACCTTCATCCTGTGGTGTATGTCGAAAAAGAAGTGGAGAACATTGGCATCGAGGCTGCCATCCAATACACGGATGCCTACACCGAGTCGGTCTACTCCTTCGCCAACACCATCAACACCATCGACGGCGGCACACACCTGACGGGTCTGCGCTCCTCGCTGACGCGCGTCATCAACGATTATGCGCGCAAGAACGGCCTGCTCAAGGACTCGGACCCGAACTTCTCAGGCGACGACACGCGCGAAGGCCTGACGGCCATCGTTTCGGTCAAGCACCCGGGCCCGCAGTTCGAGTCGCAGACCAAGGTCAAGTTGATGAATCCCGAAGTGCAGACCTACGTCACGCAGGTGGCGGGCGAAGCCTTCGGCACCTTCCTCGAGGAAAATCCCCAGGCGGCCAAGGCCATCATTGCCAAGTGTCTGACCTCGGCCCGCGCACGCGATGCGGCCCGCAAGGCCCGCGACCTGGTCATCCGCAAGTCGGCGCTGGAATCGCTGACTCTGCCCGGCAAGCTGGCTGACTGCTCCGAGCGCGACTCGAGCAAGACCGAGCTCTACATCGTGGAAGGTGACTCGGCAGGCGGCTCGGCCAAACAGGGCCGTGACCGCCACTTCCAGGCCATCCTGCCGTTGCGCGGTAAGATCCTCAACACCGAACGCGCCCGCCTCGACAAGATCCTCGGCAACAACGAAGTCAAGGCGCTCATCTCCGCACTGGGGACGGGCATCGGCGACAACTTCGACCTGGAAGGTCTGCGCTATGGACGCGTCATCATCATGACCGATGCTGACGTGGACGGCAGCCACATCCGCACCCTGCTGCTGACCTTCTTCTTCCGCTACATGCCCGACCTGATCGAACAGGGACATCTGTTCATCGCCCAGCCGCCGCTGTATCGCGTGGCCTACAAGAACCAGGTCAAGTACGCCTACACCGACGCCGACAAAGATAAAATGGTGAAGGAGGTCGGCGAGAAGGCCTCTCTCCAGCGCTACAAAGGTCTCGGTGAGATGAACCCCGATCAGCTCTGGGAGACCACCATGAACCCGGAGAACCGCACCCTGCTGCTGGTCACCGTGGACGATGCGGCTGAAGCCGACCGCACCTTCGACATGCTGATGGGTGACGCTGTCGACCCACGCCGTCGTTTCATCCAGACCCACGCCAAGACGGTGCGAAACCTCGACATCTAGCTTCAAGCCACAGGGCGGACCTCACAAGTCCGCCCTGTTTTTTTGCCTTTCTTCTTTGTTATGAAAGTAGCATAGTTCCGGGGGGTGGGAGTAGTGTAAAATTCCTTGAAAGGTCCATCCTACCAACACAAAAAAACGACATGCAGCGGACAGATTCGCTCCTCAATCGCACCCTTCAGGTAGCCGTGTTTGCCTATCAAACATTGGCTGTGGCGGCATTTCTGGCCGCTATTTTTCTCGCCGTCCCGTGGATTAGTACCCCCTTCCTTGGCGTGCTGACCGAGCATACTTTGATCGTCAACGACACTACGCCGAGCGGCCCGTCCGAGGAGTGGAGTTTGTACGACCAGGGCATCAGGTTTGGGGATCAGATCCTGGAGGTCAAGGGCACGCCCGTGCACTCGACACAGGAGATCATGCAGCTCCTGTCCACCAATTATGCAGGCGAGACGGTACCCGTCACCATCCGCAAAGCGGACGGAAGCGTTGTCACGCTGGACGCGACCCTGCACAACTTCCCCACTGTAGACACGATCCGATTCTTCGTCATCCCCCTGGTGATCGGATTCATCTTCCTGCTCATCAGTCTATGGATCTTCGGCCTGCGCCGCACTGAACAGGCGGGCCGTTCCTTTGCCCTGTTCGCCTCGTCGTTGGCGATGGTCACAGTATCGTTCTTTGACCTGTACACCACACATATCCTCTCCCACCTGTGGACCCTGGCAGCGGCCATGGCGGGTGGCGCGCTGGTTGACCTGGCCCTGTCCTTCCCCCAGGAGACGCGCATTGTGGTCGGGCGTCCCTATCTGCGTTGGGTCGGCCTCTACATCGCCATCGGGCTGACGATCAACGCCTACATCACCCTCTTCGATTTCGAACATCCCATGGCCTACATTCTGCCCTGGCGCTACATTTATCTATTCGTAGCCGCAGCAGTGTTGCTCTTCCTCAGCATGAATGTGCTCCAACGACTTACCGCCCCCTCCCCCGTGGTGCGGGCACAAGCACAGGCCATCCTGCTCGGGACCCTGGTTGGGCTGGGGCCGCTTACGTTCTGGCTGGCCACCTCCCCGTTCCATTTGTTCGAATTCACCCCCCTCCTTTTCCTACCCATTGTGCTCTTCCCTGCGTCCATCGGTTACACCATCCTGCGCTTCCGCTTCCTGCGAACGGATGCCTGGGTACGCAGCGGATTGATTTACGGCGCTCTGGCGCTGATCGTCCTGCTCGGCTACGGGTTGATCGCCAGCGGGATGAGTCTGATCTTCCTGACCTTCACCTCCCTCCCTGCCAATAATGTCTGGGTAGGCATCTTCGTCTTTGCCGTGGTCATCCTGCTGGAGCCGGTTCGCAACCGCCTGCAAACGCTGGTGGATGCCACCTTCTTCCGCGGCCAGCGTGTGTATGCCGAGCGCCTCTCGAACTTCAGCCACGAGATGACCACCGCGTTGGACCTCAACAAGATCGGAGAGATCCTGCGCGAACAGGTCAACTCCTCCCTCGCCCCAGACCGCATCCACCTATACGTGTACGACAAGGTCAATGATCAGTTTACGGCCCTGCCGGGCGAGGACGGTCGCCCCACCAGCGATGTGCGCTTCGGGTCGGCCAGTCCGCTGGCGCGTTACTTTGCACAGGAACATCTGCCCCTCTACCTGGACGGTGTTACCCTTCCGCCTACGCTCGAGCCCGAGAAGCCGCGCCTGGACCTGCTCGGTGCACGCCTGTTCCTGGCTCTGCCCGGCAAAGGTGAACTTCCAGCAGGCTGGCTGGCGCTGGGACCCCGCCGTTCGGGCCAGCCATACACTCCGCAGGACTTGACCTTCCTGGAGAATCTCAGCGACCAGGCCTCAGTGGGAATCGAGCGCGTCCAAACAGTGGCAGATCTCGAGCGGCGCATCCTCGAGACCGACGCGCTGGTACGTGTCTCACAGGGTGTCAACGTCACGCTTACCTTCGACGATGTGCTGGAGCTCATCAACGCGCAGACTGCACAGATCATCCCGCTGACGCACTTCCACATCACACTCTATAACAAAGAAAACGACTTCTACTATTACGGCTTCTGCGTGGAGGATGGCGATCGTTTGCCCGAACGTGAGAACCTGCCCCTACCCCCCAACAATGGTCTGGCCCCCGAGATCGTCCGCAAGGGACGCCCGATCCTCACCCAGGATTACATCCGTGAATGCCAGACCCGTAACGTGACCCCGTCCTTCGACGGCGTCTACGCCTGGATCGGTGTGCCGCTCAACGCCGCCGCCGAGACCATCGGCGTGCTGAGCATCGGTAACCGCGATACGGGTGTCACCTACACCCAGAGCCAGTCGCAACTCCTACAAGCCATTGCTGACCAGACCGCAGGCGCCATCGTCAAGGCCCGCCTGCTTTCCGAGACCCAACAGCGCGCGCATCAACTCTCCACGTTGAACGATATTGCCCGTCAGTTATCCGGGACGCTGGACCTCGAGCCCCTGCTCCAGAGCATGCTCGAAAGCGCGGTCACCATTCTGAACGGTGAAGCAGGCAGCCTCTTCCTCGTGGACGAGCAGACGGGCGACCTAGTCTTCAAGGTCACGGTGGGACCTGTGGCAGCCAACCTCGTCGGGCAGCGCCTGCCCTCGGGCAGCGGCATCGTCGGCCGCGCCGTGCAGACGCGCATGCCCGTCATCGAGAATGAGGCCCAGAGTTCACCCACGCGCTTCAGCGCCACCGACCAGCAGACAGGCTTCGTCACCCGCTCGATCCTGGCCGTGCCCTTGCAGGCCAAGGGACGCGTCATCGGCGTGGTGGAAGTCGTCAACCGCCGCGACGGCATGCCCTTCGCGGAAGGCGACCAGGACCTGCTGACGGCCTTCGCAGGCCAGGCAGCGGTGGCGCTCGAGAACGCCCGCCTCTATACCCTGACCGACCTGGAACTGGCCAACCGCGTGGAAGAGTTGCAGGTCATGCAGCGTATCGACCGCGAACTGAACGCCAGCCTCGAAATCGACCGCGCCATGCGCATCACGCTCGATTGGGCCTTGCGTCAGTCCCATGCTGAAGCGGGTTTGATCGGCATGTTGGAAGATAACAACCTGAGCATCATGGCCGAGCAGGGCTATGACGAACGCTCCGCGACCATCACTGAACAGGTCACACATCTACAACTACCTGTCTTCCGCAACGCTTTGGAGTCGGGTCAGCCGCAGCGTTTGGCATTGGCGGCGGGCGGCGGCTCCGGCAGCGGACTCTTGACCGGGGCGCACATCCAGATGGTCATCCCCATCCGCCGTGAAGCGCAGGTCATCGGCCTGATCCTGCTCGAAAGCACCAGCGACTCGCAGGTGGATCTGGCCTTCCTCAACCGCTTGAGCGACCATGCTGCCATTGCCATCTCGAACGCACAACTGTACGGCGAGGTGCAGCGCGCCAACCTGGCCAAGAGCGAATTCGTTTCGTTCGTGGCGCACGAGTTGAAGAACCCAATGACCTCCATCAAAGGCTACACCGAACTGCTGGCCAGCGGTGCAGTAGGCGGCATCAATGAGATGCAGAGCAACTTCCTCAACACCATCCGCTCGAACGTCGAGCGCATGTCCACCCTGGTCTCGGACCTGAACGACAACTCCAAGATCGAAGCCGGTCGCCTGCGCCTCGACTTCAAAGCCATGGAAGTATCCGACCTGGTGGACGAGGTATTGCGTTCTACCAAACGTCAGCTCGAAGACAAGAAGCAGACTGTCGCCGTGGAACTGCCCGGCAAACTTCCGCAGGTGTGGGCCGACCGCACCCGTGTGGGACAGGTGCTCACCAACCTGGTCAGCAATGCACACAAGTACACCCCCGAGGGTGGCACCATCCGGGTCGGCGCCGAGGACACGGTCAATCTGTGGGACCGCGAAGGCGCAGGTCGCGTGGTGCACCTGTGGGTCAAGGACAACGGTATCGGCATCAGCGCCGAGGACCAGGTCAAGATCTTCCAGAAATTCTTCCGCTCCGAAGACTCGAAGGCGCGCGAAGCGCCCGGCACCGGCCTGGGCTTGAACATCACCAAGAGCCTGGTGGAAATGCAAGGCGGCCGCATCTGGTTCGAGAGCGAATACCGCAAAGGCACCACCTTCCACTTCACCATCCCGGTGGCCGAAGGATAAACCGACATGACCCTGCTTGCCTCTGTTGGACATGCCCAGGCCCTCGACGGCCGCGAAGCGGGATTGCAGGCCGCTCATCACGCGCTCAACAAATTGGGTGCGGCTTCACCCAGCCTCGCGCTGGTCATCTCGTCGCATCAATATCAGCCGCGCGAAGTTGCCAGCGGAGTCTCCAGCCTGTTGGGCGACGCACCGCTGATCGGATTCAGCGCCCCGGCGGGACTCACCTCCGATGGGCTGCATCCGCACTCGGTGGTGGTGGCCCTGCTCAGTGGCGACTTCCAGGCCGAGGCTCACTGGCTGCCCGGTTACGCCCAATCTGGACGCGAAACTGCCACCCGTTTAATGAATCTGGTCAACGCCCGCAGCGATCCCCAGTCCCTGCTCTTCTTCGCGGACGGCTTCAACGGTGACGCGGAACAATTGTGCGGCGGACTTCTCAACAACCTGACGCTGGCGGGCGCCCTCTCCAGCGGAGACCTGCACACAGGCAGCACCTATCAAATGTCGGGCGTGCAGACCGGCTCGGGCGCGCTGACAGCCGCCCTGCTGCGCGGCAACCTGCGCATGGGCGTCGGTTTCGCCCACGGCTGGAATCCCGTCGGCAGCCAGTTCCGCGTCACGCGTTCGCGCGGTTTCTGGCTGCGCACCCTGGACGGACGTCCTGCCTCGGAGACCTACGCAAGCTTGTTTGGCTTCCCCGCCCGCGAATGGGCCTTCCCACCCCTCAGCCACCTGGCTCGCCTGTATCCGCTTGGTGTGGAACAGGGCGACACGATGATGCTGCGCGCGCCCATCCGCGTGGAGGCCGACGGCAGTTTCCGCATGAACGGCAGCGTCCGCGATGGTATCGACGCCTATGTGTTGGTCGGCACCCGCACCGATTGTGAGAAGGCTGCCCAGCAAGCCACCCAGCAAGCCTTGAGCGGACTGGGCAGCGCCAAACCTGCCTTTGCCCTCGTGCTGGTGGATATTGCCTGGCAGATGCTGCTCAAGGCCAACCCAGGTGCGGAGGTTGCCGCCGTGCAGGACCTGCTCGGCCCGTCTGTGCCGGTGGCAGGTGGATACACCCTCGGACAAATCGTCCAAGGCAAAGAGACGCCCAATTTCCTCAACCAGCATATTGTGGTGGTCCTCTTCGGTGAAGAGTAATCCAAGCAAAAGCAAACGCCCGACTCGCATGAGTCGGGCGTTTTTTTATCAGTTCCGATTACGCAGGGACTGATATTTTGGGCAGTCTCGCCATCGCCTCGGCCACAGCCTCGGCGGGATACTCGTAATCTTCCAATTTGCCATGCAGGTAGGTCTCATAGGCGGTCATGTCGAAATTGCCATGACCCGATAGATTGAACAGGATGACGCGCTTCTCGCCTTTGGCTTTGGCGTCCAGCGCCTCGTCGATCGCGGCGCGGATGGCGTGCGAGGATTCGGGCGCAGGCACGATGCCCTCGGCGCGCGCGAATTGGATCGCTGCCTCGAAGGTCGCATTCTGCGGGACGGCCACCGCATCGATCAGGTTTGCGTCCACCAGGGCACTGACCATCGGCGCCATGCCGTGATAGCGCAGTCCGCCTGCGTGGATAGATGGCGGCACGAAGTCATGGCCGAGGGTATGCATCTTGACCACAGGTGCCATCCTGGCCGTGTCACCGTAATCGAAGGTGTAGGTACCCTTGGTGAGCGAAGGAGTCGCGGTCGGCTCGACAGCCACCAGGCGCGTACGTTTTCCGTTCTTCAGATTCTCGCGCAGGAAGGGGAAGGCGATGCCTGCAAAGTTCGAGCCGCCGCCCACGCAACCGAAGACCACGTCGGGATACTCATCCGCCAGGTCCATTTGTTTGAGGGCTTCCTCGCCGATGACGGTCTGGTGCATCAGGACGTGATTCAGCACCGAGCCGAGGCTGTACTTCTTCGCGCCGTCCGAAGCGGCCGCCACTTCCACCGCCTCCGAGATGGCGATGCCCAACGAGCCCGGGCTTTGCGGATCGGACGCCAGCACCGAGCGGCCGTAGTTAGTGCGGTCGGTGGGGCTGGCAAAGACCTGCGCGCCGAAGGTCTCCATCAGGATGCGGCGATATGGCTTCTGGTTGTATGAGACCTTAACCATGTACACTTCCAGGTCGAGGCCGAACATCTGACAGGCCATCGAGAGCGCCGAGCCCCACTGCCCCGCTCCGGTCTCCGTGGTCAGGGCCTTGGTCCCGGCCGCCTTGTTGAAGAAGGCCTGCGGAATGGCCGTGTTCGATTTGTGACTGCCCGAAGGCGAAGCACCTTCGTACTTGTAGTAGATGTGCGCGGGCGTACCGAGCGCCTGCTCCAGGCGGCGGGCACGGATCAGCGGGGTGGGACGATACAGCTTGTAGATCTCGCGCACCTCCTCGGGGATCGGGATGTAGCGATCCGTGGCGATTTCCTGCATGATCAGTTCCATCGGGAACAGCACGGAGAGGAAGTCGGGGGTGACGGGCTCCAGGGTGCCCGGGTGCAGGACGGGGGTCGGCGGCACGGGGCTGTCGGCCTGAACGTTGTACCAGAACTTCGGCAGGTCGGTCTCGTTCAAGAGGAAGCGGGTTTGGTCAGACATGGTGAACTCCTTCGATAGGATGGATGGTTGCAGTTATGGCACGAAGACAGCAGGGCGGTTTTCCCCCTCGCTCTGCTCTTTGAGGATCTGTTCCGCAGGGCGGGAGTTGTCTTCGACGACCTCGCTTATACGTTCCTGCAAGGGCGTGGTCTCGGGTTCGGGGATCAGGTTCGTGTTCATCTCTTCTCCTTTTTGGTCCAAACAAAAACAGCGTTCATCCCAATATGGGACGAACGCTGTTGCATCCGTGGTGCCACCCAAATGAAGCTATAAAAAAATCCCGTTATGATGCAACGGGATACCAGCTTCACTCTTTTCGAGTACGGCCGAAAAGGCTTATACTCTAGCCCTGTAACGGGGGCAATCCGTCATCGGTTACTCGCCATGGGCTTTCGCCTTGCAGCTCGGAGGTCCATTCGGCTTCATCGTCTCGGGCAGGTCTTTCACCACGTTCCGCCTGCTCTCTAGGTGGTAGATGCTTTCTCTACCAGAACCGTCGTGTGACGCGTACTCGTCCTCGTCTTCGCTTTCTGATTTTGGCCGATTATATGCCAACCAAAGGAATTGTCAATAGTCGCGAGGAGATTTTGCCATGAAAACCAGATCGATCGCCATAGGCCTGCTGACCCTGATCCTGCTGGCAGGCTGTTCGCTCCCAGGCGGAGCCAAGCCCACCCCCACCTCCATCCCCCTTATCTTTCCCACCCAGACCGCGGTTCCGATCCAAACCGTCACCCCGGCCATGTTCGGGACATTCACACCGACCGGCGTCTTCGTGCTCGCCACCGTCCCCACCGCGGGTGGCGCCGTTGGTGGGACGCCCGTCCCCCCGGCCACTTTCTGCGCGGACCCGCAGGTGACCGCCGCTATCGACAGTTTCAAGACCGCCCTGCAGACTTCGAACGGTCCACTGCTGGCGGCGCTCGTCAGCCCGCTGCGCGGCATGGAGGTCCGTTATTATCGCGATGGACGGATGGTGGTCTACGACCAGACCCATGCCCAATTCCTGTTCGACTCCACCTTCCAGGTGAACTGGGGTGACGCGCCCGGCAGCGGCCTGCCTACCACGGGCGCATTCCACGAAGTGGTCGCGCCTGATTTGCAAAAGCTCTTCAACGCTCCCTACACGTTGACCTGTGACCAACTCCAGGTCGGCGGCACCACCTATCAGGCCGCCTGGCCGTATACGGGGAATTATTACTCGGTTTATTACGGCGGGACGCAGGCCAACGGCAACCTGGATTGGCTGACCTGGGTGCTCGGCTTCGAGTACGTCAGCGGCAGGCCATACCTCTTCGCGCTGATGCCCTTCCGCTGGGAACCGTAATTTCGTTCTGACTTCACTTATACCCCGCATGGATTTTCCCTGCGGGGCTTTTTGATACGTTTTGGCAGGGGAGATTGGTAAAAATGCGGCCCTTGTGCATAACAGGAAACAAGATACAATTGCAAAAACTTGCAATAAGGATTTTTTGCACAATGAGCTGTGTGAATGAATTCGCTCCCCAACTCCGCGCAAGAGGATTCCGCGCCACCCCCCAACGCATGGTGATCTTGCACGTCTTGCGGCACGCAGGTGGGCATCTGACCCCCTCTCAGGTGTTCGAGCAGGCCCGTATTGACCTGCCCGGGCTGACGGAACCCACCATCTACCGTACGCTGGAGTTCCTGGCAACCAGCGGATTCGTCCTGGCTGCGCACGTGGGCAATGGGAAAATGGTCTATGAACTGGCTGAGGCCCAACATCACCATTTGATCTGTCGTCACTGTGGAGCATCCACGGAGATTGAGCACGCCCCGCTGGAAACGCTGTATCACCAACTCGAGGTCACCACAGGCTACAGGCTGGATTCCAGCCACGTCACGTTATTTGGCTTGTGTCCTGCATGTCAATCATAGAAAAAGGAGATTGAAAATGTTGTATTCCCCCGCACCCATGCACATTCCCGACGGCTTCCTCAGCCTGGTCATGTCCATTATCTTCTGGGGCATTACCGCGCTCACTGTCGGCATTGCCATCACAAAGACCAACAAGACCCTGGGCGAGAAGCAGGTCCCGCTGATGGGCATCATGGCGGCCTTCATCTTCGCGGCGCAGATGCTCAATTTCCCCGTGGCGGGCGGCACCTCTGGTCACTTCCTGGGCGGCGCGCTGGCCGCCATCGTGCTGGGACCCTGGGCGGGCATCCTCGTGATGACTGCGGTCATCGCCCTGCAGGGATTGCTCTTCCAAGACGGCGGCCTGCTGGTGATGGGCGCCAACATCTTCAACATGGGCATCCTGACGGCCGTGATCGGATATGGTTTGTATCGCGGCGCCCTCAACCAGAACAAGACCGTCCGTTTGGCTATGGCGGGAATCGCCGCCTGGCTGTCCACGGTCACGGCTGCGCTGCTGGTCTCATTCCAGTTATGGCTGAGCGGCACCTCGCAATTGCAGATCGTGGTGCCCGCCATGTTGGGCGTGCACGTGCTGATCGGCCTGGGTGAAGCGGTCGTCACGGTGGCGGCGCTGGCCTTCATCCTGCAAACCCGTCCCGACCTGCTCGACTCGAAAGCCGTGGCCGAGAAGGGTGGACGCGGCTGGGTGGTGGTCGGCGTAATCGCCTCTCTGGCAGCCGTTCTGCTCTCGCCGCTGGCTTCCGCCTCACCAGACGGCCTGGAGCGCGTGGCTAAAGATATGGGCTTCCTGCATCTGGGACAGGCTGCACCGTACAAGCTCCTGCCTGATTACACCATCCCCTTCCTCGGGCAGACGGCCCTCTCGACCATCGTGGCGGGAGCGGTCGGCGCGCTGGTGCTGCTCGGCCTGATGATCGTGCTCGGCAGCGCACTGCGTCGTAAGGTCAGCTAGATTTATATCGTCTTGATAAACGGGCAGGACACATGTCCTGCCCTTGTTTTTAGGAGCACCCTTCTTATCCATTGGGATATTCTATGGTTTTCATGGTATTAATTCATCATTATGCATGCTGAAGTCTTTGACCGATTTCACGAAGCAGAGAGTCCACTGCACCGCCTCGACCCGCGCGTCAAGGTGGTGGTGACGGTACTGTTCATCCTCTCGAACGCCCTGCTGCCCGACGGCGCCTGGGCCGCGTTCGGACTCTCCTGGCTGCTCCTGTTGGGGCTTAACGCGTTCTCGCGCCTGGGCGCGGACTTCACCTTCCGCCGCTCGTTCGTGGCCCTGCCCTTTGCGCTGGCGGCCCTCTCGGCCATCTTCTCTCCGCTCGGGCATCCGCTCGCCACATGGACGCTGGGTCCGCTCACATTGATCCCCACCGACTTCGGGCTGGTCAAGTTCGCCAGCATCCTGCTGCGCTCGTGGATCTCGGTGCAGGCGGCCATCCTGCTGGTGGCCACCACGCGCTTCCCAGACATGATCCACGCCTTCGAGCATCTGCGCGTGCCGGGCATCCTCACCACCATTGTTTCGTTTCTGTACCGCTACCTGTTCGTGCTGACCGACGAGGTCCTCCGCCTGCTGCGGGCGCGCGATTCGCGCTCGGCAGCGGAACCAGGCCGACGGTCCGGGCGAAATATCTTTTGGCGGGCGCGCGTGACCGGCAACATGGCAGGGCAGCTCTTCCTGCGCAGTTACGAACGCAGCGACCGCATCTACAACGCCATGCTGGCGCGCGGCTACGACGGCCACCTGCGCACGCTCAATCCGCACATCCTGCGCCCACGCGATTGGACCTACGGTGCGGCCGCCGCCATTCTTCTCCTCCTTATCCAACTAGTCGGACGGTTCTAATGCCTGTGACTCACCCTGTCAAACACTACGAATTTCCTGAATGCGAAGGCGACGTGCTGAGCGTAACAGACCTGCATTTCAATTATCCCGACGGCCACACCGCACTGCGCGGCGTCTCGCTGAAGTTATGCGCGGGCGACAAGGTGGCACTGGTTGGGCCGAACGGAGCGGGCAAGAGCACGCTGATGCTGCACCTGAATGGGATTTTGGGGGGAGGTGGCGAGATCGAGGTGGGCGGCCTGCGCCTCAGCCCGGACCGTCTGCCGGTCATCCGCGCCATGGTCGGGCTCGTGTTCCAGAACCCCGACGACCAACTCTTCTCCCCCACCGTCTTCGAGGATGTGGCCTTCGGTCCGCTGCACATGGGCCTGCCCGAGGACGAGGTCCGCGCACGGGTGGACTCGGCGCTGGAGGCCGTGCGCATGTCCGCTTATCGTGACCGGCTCTCGCATCATCTGAGCGTGGGCGAAAAGAAACGCATCGCCATTGCCACCGTGCTCTCGATGAACCCGAAGATCCTGGTCCTCGACGAACCCTCGGCGGGACTCGACCCCCGCGCCCGCCGCACGCTCATCAACCTGCTGCGCGACCTGCCCATCACCATGCTCGTCTCCACGCACGACATGGCCCTGGTCCGCGAGTTGTTTCCACGCACCGTGGTCATGGACGAGGGCCAGGTCGTGGCCGACGGGCTGACGATGGAAATTTTGGAAGATGAAAGGTTATTGGAAGCGCACGGGTTGGAGAGGGCGTAGATCCTTGTAATTTCAATCAAAAAATGCCCTCGGATGAGGGCATTTTTTGTTCATACGTTGGAACTCTTTTCCAAATGGAGACGTCCATCCAGTATATTCCGTTAGTTTTTGCCTTGCAAGACCGTAAACTTATCAAAATGAGAGAAAAAGGGATACCGCCCAACCAGGGTTATAATGAAAATTATGACAGGCGGGCTTGATAAGGATATATCTTGCCCAACAGACTGCAAAAATCGGCTCTTACCAGGAGGTCATCCATGTCGACTAAAAACACTGCTTTTGTAATGCGCATCTTAAGCGCGTTCTTGATTATGGTCCTATCCGTTGGACCGATGGGAACTGTCCCCGCGCACGCGGCAGGGATTCTACACGTCGCCCCCGATGGGAGCGGAGATTGTTCTGACTGGGCCAACGCCTGTTCCCTGCAAACCGCGTTGACGAACGCCGTCGGTGGGGATGAGATTTGGGTCCAGGCTGGAGTCTACAAGCCCACAACGGACACCGACCGGGCCGCCACCTTCCAACTCAAGAGCGGAGTGGCTGTCTACGGTGGATTTGCGGGGACAGAATCCACCCGTGGGGAACGTGACTTCACGCTCAATGTCACTACTCTGAGCGGCGATTTGCTTGGAAACGATAACGACACCATTCTGCCAGATGAACCCACCCGCGCTGATAATTCCTATCATGTGGTCACCGGCGCGAGTGGAGCAATCCTGGATGGATTCACCGTCACAGCGGGGAATGCCAACGACAGTACATTTCCTAATGGTAGTGGTGGCGGCTTCTTGGGCTATAACAGCAATTCCACACTAGCAAACATCCTATTTCTCCGAAACACCACACCTTGGGGCGGAGGTGGAATGTTCAATTTGAATAGCGACTCAATTTTGACAGATGTCACCTTTCGTGAAAATAATGCCGCCGCCGGCGGTGGAATTTATAGCATCTACAGCAATCCAATGCTGACCAAGGTAACCTTCGATAACAATTCGGCAACCAATGGCGGAGGCATGTTCGTCGGTGAAGGAAATTCTACCTTGACAGATGTTGTTTTTATCGGCAACGTTGCAAATATGGGCGGAGGACTTTACAACGAGTCGGATGGGCTGATGATGAACAACATCACCTTCTTCAACAACTCGACGGTCGATTATGGAAATGGAGGGGGCATGATGCAATCCATGTTCGGATATGCATCTCTGACCAATGCAACCTTTACAGGTAACTCAGCCCAAAACGGCGGCGGGTATGCAAACGCATCTTCTGATGCCTCAACCCTGACAAACATCACCTTTACCGGGAATATAGCCGAAAATAACGGTGGCAGCGTTTACAATGTCGGCTATGTAACAATTCGCAATACGATTCTTTGGGGAAACACAGACCTAAGCGGATTGCAAGTCTATGACACGGGCATTGTCACGATCAACGATAGCGTAATTCAGGGGGAATGTTCGATCTACAGTATGTGCTCGAACATCATCACTGACGATCCTCTGTTTGGCACGCTCGGAGATCATGGCGGGTATACCCAAACAATACCCATTCAGGCCGGTTCTTCGGCCATCGATGCCACCAGCAATAATTGTCCTGCAACCGATCAACGCGGATTATCGCGCTCTAACCCAGCCTGTGACATTGGAGCATACGAATTGCAAATCTCCAATGTGCTGCATGCAGCACCAGGCGGCCTGGACAGCGGAGCCTGTTCCAGTTGGGCCGAGGCTTGCGACCTCCAATACGCGTTGACCAATGCCGTTTCTGGGCAGGAGATCTGGGTCCGGACTGGAACATATAAGCCGACTTCGGGCACTGACCGTGCCGCCACCTTCCAACTCAAGAGCGGAGTGACCGTTTATGGGGGATTCGCGGGGACAGAATCCACCCGTGAGGAGCGCAACTTCACGCTCAATGCCTCCACTCTCAGTGGGGATTTACTTGGAAATGACAATGACATCATCCTACCTGACGAACCCACACGCGCCGATAATTCCTATCACGTGGTCACAGGTGCAAGCGGGGCGCTTCTGGACGGATTCACGGTCACAGCAGGAAATGCAAATGGAACCACTGCGGACAATGGTCAAGGTGGCGGGTTTTATAACATCCAAAGCGATCCAGTAATTCAAAATGTAATATTCAGCAGCAACACCGCCACATCTACTGGGGGCGGTGTCTATGACTTTGAGAGTCAACCAGAATTGAAGAATGTTACGTTTATAAATAATTGGGGCGGTGTGGGAGGCGGAATGTTCAACCATACCAGTAGCCCGATTCTCACGAATGTCCAATTCGTTAAAAACTCTTCTTATATGGGTGGCGGGATGCGCAACATGTACGATAGTAGTCCAAGTCTTACCAAAGTCGTCTTTAGCCAAAATTCGGCAGGTATTGGAGGAGGAATGGGAAATTATCAAAACAGTAATCCAATCTTGACCGATGTTACTTTTATTGAGAATACTTCAATTGAGTGGGCTGGGCTCGGTGGCGGAATGCACAATGCACAAAGTGCACCTATATTAACCAATGTAACATTCGATAGAAATAGCGCCTTTTATGGCGGCGGAATGCGAAATGATGACAGCAACCCTGTGCTAAAAAATGTAACCTTCAGTGGAAATTCGGCACTGTCAGGGGGTGGAGAATATGATGAAGCAAGCAGTCCTACCATTATCAATTCTACATTCACTGGTAATTCGGCAACGGACCGAGGCGGTGGAATATTCAACACACTTGTAACTTCTACTCGTATTGATAACACCATCTTTTGGGGTAACACTGCTCCCAATGGCGGGCCACAGATCATGAGTTATATGTCGACCATCAGCAATACCGTTCTGGAAGGCGGTTGTTCTGAGCAGCTTACCTGCACGAACATTATTACTACAGACCCCAAGTTGGGTGTTTTGGGTGATTATGGCGGATTTACTCCCACCATTCCACTCCTGGCAGGCTCTTCAGCCATTGACGCGGGCAATGACCTTGACTGTCCATCCACGGATCAGCGCGGTGTGACTCGCCCGCAGGGTGCGCACTGTGATATCGGTGCCTTTGAATATTCGCCAGCTACCTTTATTGATGTGCCAATATCCTATTGGGCTTGGAATTTCATTGAGCGTCTCTACAACGCAGGCATCACCGGCGGATGTTCTGCCTCCCCAATGATGTATTGTCCCGAGGCTAGCGTTACCCGCGCGCAGATGGCCGTCTTCCTCCTGCGCGGGGAACATGGCTCCACCTACACCCCACCTGCTGCCACGGGAACTGTATTTGGTGACGTTCCTCTAGATTACTGGGCTGGCCCCTGGATCGAACAACTGGCCGTCGAAGGCATTACCGGCGGATGCGGAAACGGGAATTACTGCCCCGACCTGCCCGTCACCCGCGACCAGATGGCCGTCTTCCTCCTCCGCGCGGAACATGGTTCCGCCTACGCCCCACCCGCCCCGACAGGTGTGTTCACCGATGTCCCGACCGATTATTGGGCTGCCGCCTGGATCGAGCAGCTTGCGGCAGAGGGTATCACGGGTGGATGCGGGAGTGGGATCTATTGTCCCACCACAGTCGTCAACCGTGCCCAGATGGCCGTCTTCCTCGTCAGAACTTTCAACCTGCCGTAATCCAGCAACATAAAACCGCCCCTGTCTCAACAGGGGCGGTTTTGATTTCGGCTATTTGGGCTGGGCGGGCTTGCGGGTGAACCATTTCAACAGGCCCCAGAGGATCAGGAGGGGCGGGAGGACGATGGGCACGACGACCACAAAGACCCAGATCAGGAAGTCGGTGATGCCCTGATAGGCGGTGGTCAGGCTTTTGGAGGCCTTGCCGAAGGTCTTGCCCGGATCCCAGACTTGTGGCGTGGGGGTCGGCGTGGGTGTGGAGACGATCTCGGGCAGGACCGGCTCGAAGTTGACGGTGATGGTCGAGTAGGCGGAGCGGTCCTTCAGGTAGTTCATCTGCCCCTTGATCTGCTCGATCTGGCCCTCGATCTCGGAGAGCTGCTGGTTGACGCGCAGGGCCTCATCCACGGTCTTGGCTTCGTCGAGGAAGGACTTGATGCGGTCGCGGGTGGCCTCGAGGTTGGTGATCTGCGATTGCAGGTCCACGTACTGGTCGGTAACATCCTCGCCCGAGGCGGTCTCGTCGAGCACCTGGACCGAGAGTCCACGCAGGCGGTTGAGCGCACGCTCGAACTGGTCCACGGGCAGGCCGATGGTCAGGGTGGCGTACTTGAGGTTGTACTTGTCGTAGGCCTGGTACCACGAGCGCGAGCTGATGATGTACCCGCCCAGGTCGCCGACCATCTGTGTGGTGCGGTCGATAGCCACATCGGTGTCTTCGACCTGCAGGCGCATGTCCGCGTTCTTGATGATCATGCGGCCCAGACTGGGATTGGCCGAATTGGCGGCGCTGACATCCGCCTGGCCATCGGGGGAGATGGAAATAGTCGGCATGGCTACCATACTGTAGTCGGTTTTTTCCATGGCCGGGGCCAGGGTGGCGGCGGCCGCCTCCATCATAGGCTCCTCCATCATGGGGGCCTCCGTCGCTGCGGGTGCCAGCGAGACATAAGAGTCACGGGACCCGCAGGCGCTGAGCAAGAGCAGGGCAACGGTCACAACGGAAAGAAACAGGGGCAAGGAACGTTTCATGACTTCTCCTCTTCACAGCCAGGGATTTTCGGCGTGGGGCTGTGTTTGTCCCGAGGACGAAGCCAGATAGGATTTGGTTCCCCCATTCGCGATTCTTACAAGTACTTCTCCCCTTCTGCCCGTCGGCGAATGACGCGGGCGGGGACGCCGTAGGCCACACAATGGTCGGGAAGATCCTCGCGCACCAACGCCCCCGCACCGACCACGGTATGCGCACCGACAGTCTTGCCGTGCAGGATGTTCACACCCAGCGAGACCGCGCTGTACGCGCCGATGGTCACCGTGCCGCCCGTGGTGACCCCAGGCGCAAGGCTGGAGCAATCGTCCATGACACAATCGTGGTCGAGCGAGGCGCGGGTGTTGAGGATGCAATGCGCCCCGATGCGGCTGTCGCTGTTGACGACCACGCCCGCCATGAGGACCGTCCCCACGCCGATGCTTACCCCGCGCGCGATCTGCGCCGAGGGATGCACCGCCGTGACGAAGACGAAGTCGGCCGCGAGAGAGTGGATCTTTTCTACCATGCGGCCCCGTGACCAATTGTCGCCGATGGCGATCAGGCCACCGACGATCTCGCGTCGCTGCCATAAGTCGAACAGGGCATCTTCGGCGCCCAACACGGGATAGCCGAAGAACTCTCCGCCTGCAGGCTTATACGAGTCGATCCAACCGAGGATGGCGAATTTTCCATCGCGCTCGACCACATCGGCCACCACCTTGCCGTGGCCCGAGGCACCAACGATGACGATCTTGTCCATCAGGATTTCCTTTCAGCGGTCATGGCTTCCAGCATCTTCAACAGATTCTCGGCCATCGTCTCGCGGTTGAAATGCGCTTCGAGGTAGGCGCGTCCACGCAGACCCATGGCACGGCTGTGGTCACGGTCCTGCGCAAGTTGACGGATAACCTCCGCCAGCGCAGACGGATTCCCGGGCGTGGCAAACAGGCCGCAGTCCGCGGCTTCGACCACCTCGCGAATCACGCCGTCGATGGCGAGCGCCACGGGGCGTCCCGCCGCCATGTAGTCGAAGACCTTGTTCGGGTAGGTCCACTTGTATTCGTCAAGCGGTTTAAGGATGGCGAGGCAGGCGTCGGCAGCCGCCAGCGCCTCAGCCATGCCCGTCTTCGGCACCGACGGCAGGAAGGTCACGTTGGGCAGGCTCATCGCCGCGGCGCGCGCCATCAGCACGGACTTCTCCTTGCCGTCGCCCACCAGCACAATCTCGACCTCGGACGTATCTTCCGCCAGTTGGCGCGCAGCTTCCAGCACGACTTCCAGATCGTTCGACATGCCGTGCGCGCCCGCATACATGACCACAAACTTCTCAGCGAGGTGATGTGCCTGGCGGAAGGCTGCGCCATCGTCAGCGGGATCGAACATCGACGGGTCCGCGCCGTTGGGGATCAACTCCACGTTCCAGCCCTTCGACTTCGGCTTCCAGCCTCCACTCAGGGCGACACCTTGCACATAGCTCACATATGCAGGGCTGTTGACCATCACCCGATCGGCGGAGCGATAGAGCGTACGTTCCAACCACTCTGAGGCACGGATCAACCAATAGTTGCGCAGCACGCCCACGGCGATGGCAAAACGCGGCCACAGGTCGCGGACCTCGAACAGGAACTTCGCACCTTTGAGTCGCGCCAGAATCCAGGCCGTGACTCCCTGAAAGATCGGCGGCGACGTGCCCCACACCACATCCACGTTCTTGACACCCAGCCCGATCCAGAACGAGGAAACCATGAACGAGAGGAACGCCAGCACGCGGTGGAGGAAGGATTTGTGATGGGCGTCGTACACGGCGGCACGCAAGATCGTAAGAGCCCTCCCCTCTTTCTCTCCCTCAATTTTCTCCGAAAATGGAGGGAGATGGAGAGAGGTCCCCGTGAGATAACTGACAGGCGACGCAATGACCGTCACGCGGTGACCGCGCGCGGTAAGAACCTGCGCCAACTCGTGGTGGCGCGTACCGCCTGGTTCGTTGATGGAAGCGAAAGCTTGATGAACGATGAGGATATGCATATTAACTCATGTCATTGCGAGGAGGCCATGGGCCGATGACACCTGCACTACACTGCGTTCGGTGCAATACAGGTGAGCAATCTCACGTAATTGGGAGATTGCTTCGGACAAAAGGACATCGCCCTTGCAATGACATCATTTTATTTCTATTGTTCGAAGATTATAACTGGCTTCTCGGGCCAGGCATCGGGGTGGGATTTGACCAGCAGTATCACCATCTCAGTGGGCACCAGCGGCTGGTTGAACGTTTCGGAGATCGGCATCCACATTGGCAGATACGTGCCAACGTTCGGATCGTCCAGGGCGGAGCGGGTGTACTCTTCGCCTGTACCTGTGCCAAACTCGCCGTCGATTTTGTGAACCAAAAAATATTCCTGGCGATTGCCGCGAAACCAGATCTCAGCTACCTTGCGGTCAATGCCTACGCGCAGACCAAGTTCTTCCTCCACTTCGCGGATAACGGCCTGTTCGACTGTTTCACCCTGATCCACGCCGCCGCCTGGGAAGGTGAAATAATGCCGTCCCAGGCGATGACGTTCGATCACGGCGACCTTGTCGTCTTCGATCAAGATGGCTACAGCACGGATTCTCATGTTTCTCCCTCCCGTGGGAATATAAATTCGGTCAAAAAGCCCGCAATGTTCCGCGAAGCACCCGTCATGGAAAATGACAAAGCGGGTTCCTTTTTTCCGTAGGTCGTGGACACCCAACCGTCCACCACGGAAACGTCCGCGTTGCCCCACAGTCGTTCGCCCGTACGCACCAATCCCGCCGAGAATTTATCATCGTGTGTGGCAGCGAAGAAATCATTCGCCCACAGGCGTACGGTCAGCCAGCCATGCGGGGAGAGAAGGCGCAGGTCATAGCCAATACCCTCCACACCCTCAGGGATCGCAGCGACCTCCCATTTCCAATCGGGCAACAGCCACTGGATGCGATAGGTGTGCAACGCTGAGCGTCCAGGCATGGGACTGAATTGGTCGAACACGGTCCAGCGCTCATCGCGGAAGACGCTCACGGTGCGTTCATGCTTCACATCGCGATACCCTTTGAAGGCGGCCTTCGCGCGCCCCAGCACGTTCTCGTCTGAAGCGATCTCATTTTTTAAATACGCATTAGCCCAATCGAGCACCATGAAGCGGCCCGCGCGCGTCATCTGGTCACGGCCATCGACTGTCACGGTGTTGTGTACCCGCGTGGTGACCAGCGCGTTGTCCCACGGAGCAGGCGCGTTGTACAGGTACGTGCCCGCATCCTGCGCGATGTTCAGCCCGCGCCACCACAGGTCGAGGTGCAACTGGTCCATGTGCGAGAGGCGCGAGGCAAAGCGAGAGGCGCGCAGATAAGCCCACGAGTTGGGTCCACGCAGGTTGTCGGTCATGTAATGCTCGGGGGTGTAGGTCTTTTGCGCGGGCGCAAGTCCCAGCCAGAGCGACATCTCATCCCACACGCCTGGAGGCATCTGCGTCTTGAGGAAGGCGCGCGCGGCGGCCTGCACCGTGGGGCGGAAATCGTTAAACGGAGCCAGGCTGAGGGGCAGGATCAAGGCCCCGTCATTGGACCCCAGATTCGGTACCCGCCCCGAAGCGGAATCCAGCATCGAGAACAGGAAATGCGTCGTGCGACCAAGCGCCTGCTTTGTGGCACTCGGCCAATCCTCATCCCGAACCGCTTCGGCCAACAGCGCAGCCTGCAGCATTACGCGCTGATAATTGGTGGAATGCTGGATGTATTCGCCGTAGCCGCTGATCTGACTCTGAAAGGCCCAGTTGAGCCACTTCCAGCCGAGGTCACGCCACTGGCGATTCTTTAATGTTCGGCCTGCCACGTATAGCGCCGCCGCTTCGGTGACAAGGTGATTGTTATTCTGCGACTGGGCGTAGACCAGTGTGGGCGGGATGCGCGCTGCGTGCCGCACAATCGACGTGGCAAGACTCGCTTTGCGTTTTTCATCCTGCGTATCAAAGACCTGCGCTGCCCAGATCAACGCCATCAAGCGGACGGCCACCTCCTGTCCGTTCATCCAGTGCGGGCCGAGGTTGGCGGGGCTGGATGTAGTAAAGGTCCCAAAATATTTCCAGAAGGCCTCGGCATATTTTGCATCTTGCGTGAGATGATACGCGCGCCCCAGGACAAACGCCCAGCCAAAGCGGGCGGGTTCCCAGAGAAATTTGATGTCGTTGTGTAAAAAGTGGAAAGTAGAAAGTAGTTCGTGGTTGGACTCGTAGGTTGTCCAGTGATGAAGTGGCTGAGGGAGAGTGAGATCGATCTCAGCCAGCTCGTCGCCGAACCTGCGGAATTTTCCCGCGACGATCTCATCTGCTTCGGCGAGGAGCGCGGACTGGCCGTCAGAGCCGAGGGTGGCGGCGAGTTGATCGCGGGCTGGAAGAGGAAAGAGAAAATCGATAGTGGATAATTGGAGATTCGGGGACCGGGCATCCAGCATCGGTGTAACGCGCCGATAATGTCCCGTCCATAGCCCAAACTTATACAACGCCAGCAAGGCCAGCGGACGCGGGCCGAACTGACGCAAGTATTTCAGGGCAACGGAGATTCGCGAAGCCATCAGTGGATGCGGTCTAGATGGAGCAAGGCCTGATACAGCCCCGCCACTTGCAGCGCGTGCAGGAACTCTCCGCGCCGCGACATGGCAATGAGTTCCTCCAGCGGCACGAGATGGACTTCGATGTCCTCGGCCTCGTCGAGATGTTGAATGCCCGTCTTCTCGGCATCCAGCGCGAGGAAGAAATGCAGACTATTGGTCTGAATGGCGGGATTGGGATACAGCTTGCCGACCTGAATGAATTTGGCGGCGGTGTAGCCCGTCTCTTCGAGCAGTTCGCGCCGCACGCCATCCATGGGCTGCTCGCCATCTTCCACCACCCCACCAGGGAATTCGTACAGCACCTCTTGCACGCCGTGACGATACTGGCGCACGAGTACCACCTCGTTATCATGTGTCAACGCCATGACATTGGCCCACGAGCGGAACTCAAAAATGGTCGGCTCGAAGACCTTTCCGTTCGGCAACTCGACCTTGTCGGTGCGAAAGCGCGGGCGAAAATATTGCGATTCAAGGATCTTCCACGGGATGATGGTCATAATTCTCCACTGAATCAAAAATGGGAAGCAGTGCTGGAGGCGATTATACAGCCCAGCTTCCCATTTTTTACAGTGCAGTTTTGGATTTAAAACCGCTCCACCCTGAGCGGATTCAGGTCAAAAGCGGGCTTCCGCCCTGTGAGCAGATCCGCCACGACCTGGCCCGTGCCCGGCCCGAGCGACAGTCCCAGCATGGCGTGGCCCGTGGCAAGGAGCAGGTTCTGATAACGCGACGAGCGGCCGATGATCGGCATCCCGTCAGGCGTGGTGGGGCGTAACCCCGCCCAGGTCTCCTTGATATCAAGTTTATCGTCGAGCTGGATGTACTCACGCACCGCCGCCTCGATCTGACGGATCCAGCGTAGCTCGGGCTGAGTGCCGAACTGGCCGACTTCGAGTCGGCCCGTGAAACGCAGCAGGCCGCCCATCGGCGTGACGGCCACGCGGCGCTCGCCCAACAGCAGCGCCTGAGCAGGCATCTGCGTCGTTGCGGATAGGGTCAGGCTGAATCCACGCGCAGGCTGGACGGGAATGTTCAGACGCAGGTCGCGCGCCACGCCTGCGCTCCAGGCACCCGCCGCCAGGATGACCTCGTCTGCTTCAAAGTCGCCCGCGCTGGTCTTCACCGCGCGGATTTTTCCATCGGCCACATCGAAGCCTGTGACGGGCGTATGCTCGTGCAACTCCGCGCCCAGTGCGAGGACGCGCTCCCTCAGCAGTTGCAGAAAGCGCGCGGGGTCCAGGAAGGAATCGCCTGTGAAATGGACCCCGCCCACCACGTCGGCGCGCGCCATCGGTTCGCGCACATGGACAGCAGCCTGGTCCAGCACATCGGTGGGGATGCCGTGCTTGCTCATCTCCTCGGCTTCGTGACGTCCGCCCGCAAAGGCTTCGGCAGATTTGTAGAGGAAGAGCAATCCCTTCTCGCGATAGTGGCAATCGAAATGCTCCTCGGCGATCATCTGCGCGAAGTTGCGCGCGCTCAACTGGCCGAGACTATTCAGCGGCGGGATGCCGCGCTGCACGTTGGCGTCGGTGCACGCAAAGACGAATTGCAGCAGCCAGGAAATGTAACTCGGCTCCAGGCTGATCTTCATACCGAAGGGCGTGTTCTGCGGGTCGAGCATCCACTTGAGGGCGGTGGGCACGATCCCAGGTGCAGCCAACGGAATGATGTGACTCGGCACGATGTGCCCCGCGTTGCCCGAGGAGCTGCCCTTGCCGATCTCTTTTGCGTCCACGATGGTGACTCTCCGCCCCGCTTTGAGAAGGTAGTAGGCACAGTTCAACCCGATCGAACCGCCGCCGATGATAAGCACGTCATGTTTTGAATTCATGGAGTCTCCGCAAAGCCTTTGATGAGGAAGAGTCAAAAGTCAGTATGGTTTGCCATCTAAATGAGCTGCTTCCGAAATTATACAGTGGTTCAGCGGGGGAAACGGATATGCCATAGAATGCCCGTGAAGGGTATACTTTTCAACCATGACCACTATTCCAGATGTCGTCCATCCTGCATGTCGTGATTTTGTCGGAGTTGTCGAGGAGTTATTGGCACAGCGCCGACGTGAAGCCGTTGGGTCAAATCGTTCTGCTGTATCATGGCGCGAGGATGATTGGGGGCTTCGCTCGTGGACACGCACGGAGTTGGAGTACCGCGTTTACAGCAGTTACAAACAAATGCGCAATGGACGCATCACCCGTCCGCCGCGCCGCGAGACGGTGATGGAGATCGCAGATTATTTGAATTGCAATTTGGACGAGCGTAACCGCTTGTTGGTGGCCGCCGAACTTGCTCCAATCACATCCTACTTGAGCGGTGATTCGCTGGATGCTGTTTTGCAGGTCGCGATTTCAGTGGCGCAAAACCTTGCCATGCCCGCCATGATTATCAACCGAGACTGGCACATCCACTACTTCAATGATCATTTGATTCGACTGTACGGGGTCACGCCTGAGCAACTGACATCCATTGCACCAGAGCAGATGAATATTTTGAATCTATTGTTCGACCCGCAATTGCCGCTGTATCCGCGTCTCATTCAAAACCGCGGTTCATGGACTCGTATGGCGCGCCAAACCATTTATGGTTTTAAATCTGCGAACACTTTGTATCAATTTGAATCATGGTATCAAGACATCGTCTCCCAACTAATGCAATTGCCCGAGTTTGAAAAACATTGGAAGACTGTCAACGCAAACCTGGATTTTGAAACCGATGCAAGCGTACAGGGCCAACAACCCGCTGTCAGAGTGGATACTATTGTCTCGTTTCAGCAGACCAGTCCTCAGCGCGCGTGGATCCGCCCGTTGTTGATCTCCGTCGGATATTTCCAATTTCAATTCCCGCAGATCGTCGCCTTCCTGCCCGCTGATTACGAAAGCCAGGGGGTATTCAAAAAGATTGGTGTACCGTTCCCGTAGCCGCAGGACATTTTGTCCTATGAGATTTCCCCCACAGACCGTAAACTTGCAATCAAAAAAAGGAGAAACTTATGAGCACAAAAACTGTTGTCTTTATTCATGGAATGTATATGACTCCGCTTTGCTGGGAACAATGGACAGAGCGATTTCAAGCAAAGGGGTACCGCACGTTGGCACCCGCATGGCCGGGCAGGGATAAAACTGTAAAAGACTTACAAACCCCTGACCCCCAATTAAGTAAGCTCAATCTTTCTGCCATCTTAGACCACATGACTAATATTATCCGCAACCTGGACGAGAAGCCCATTCTGATCGGTCACTCAATGGGCGGGCTCATCGCTCAGATATTACAAAACCGCGGTCTCGCTTCTGCTTCGATTGCAGTTGAATCTGCTCCCCCGGCAGGTGTCTTCACAACAAAGTTTTCCTTCCTTAAAGCCAACTGGGGGCATGTTACTCCGTTTGCGAATCCAAATTCGCCGGTCATTATGACGTTTGAACGCTTTCAATATGTTTTTGTCAATGGCATGCCGTTAAATGAACAGCGTGCCGCTTTTGAAAAGTATGTTATACCTGAATCGCGCGCCATTCCACGCCAGTCCCTAACCTCTGTTGGCAAAGTGGATTTCAACAAGGAACACGCACCGCTATTGTTCATCTCCGGTGGAAATGACAATGTCATTCCTCCCGCATTAAATAAAACCAACCTCAAAAGATATAAATCCAGATCTTCTGTGACTGATTTCAAAGAATTTGAAGGACGCAATCACTTTTTACTGGGACAAAAGAATTGGGAAGAGGTCGCAGACTACTGCATGGAATGGATCGCAAGCAGGGCGATTTAGCCTATAACAAAGAGACAGTCACTTTAAGGTGAATGTCTCTTTGTTATATTCCTTTGCCAAACGGATCGCGTTCATCCACCAGGATCGTCCCTTCAGACATGACCCACGCTTCCCCCGTGATGGTGGGGATGATTCGGTTATCCTGAATCTGGATACTGCCCTCGAAGATACTGCCGACGACGCTTTGTTGTTTCCAGATTTGTCCTACTTGCAATTTGCCATCGCCATAGAGACAAGCGAGTTTTGCACTTGTGCCTGTGCCGCAGGGAGAGCGGTCGTAGGCTTTGCCCGGGCAGAGGACAAAACTTTTGCTATCTGCGACAGGCTCCGCGCTGAGCGCAGTCGAAGCGGGGGCGAACAACTCCACATGGTCGATCTCCGCGCCGTTCGCGCCGGTGATGCCGTTGGCGGTCAGTTGCTCGCGGACACGCCACGAGAAATCGGTCAGCGCTTCGAGGTTGCCCATGTTCACGTCCATGCCGTGGTCGTGGACGAGGAAGAACCAGTTGCCGCCCCATGCCACGTCGCCGTGGACGGTTTTGCCATCGATGGTGACAGGAATGTGCGTCAGGTGGCGGTAGGCGGGGATATTTTGCACCGAAACCTTATTTGGATATTTACCCGCTTCATTCTTGTGCAGAGTTGCTTCGACCACCCCAACCGGGGTCTCCACCCGAATCACGCCCGGCGTGACCTTGCCCATGTAAGCCAGTGACGCGATCAGGCCGATGGTGCCATGTCCGCACATGCCGAGGTAGCCGACGTTGTTGAAGTAGATGACTCCGAATTGACAGGTCGGGTCGGCGGGCGGGACGAGGTACGCGCCGACGAGCACATCCGAGCCGCGCGGTTCGAGCAGGACGGTGCGGCGCAAGTCGTCGTGATGCGCTTTCAGCGTGGATAATTTGTCAGCAACGGAACCAGTTCCAAGGTCGAAAGGAAGCGAGGTGATTAATCGCGTGGGTTCGCCGCCGGTGTGGGAGTCCAGATAGGGGATTTTTTTCATAGGTTAATCGTTGAAACGTTTGAAGGTTGGAAAGTTTGAACGTTCAAACCTGCCAACGTTTTAACTTTCTAACGTCTTAAAGATGCGTTCGAATTCTTTGCGGTCATCTTCAGTTAACGGCAGGAGCGGTTGACGAGGCGCGCCGACTTTGATGCCGCGCAGTTCGCAGCCGAGTTTGACCTTTTGGGTGTAGCCGCCGCTTTCCATGTTGCGGAGGAGCGGGAGGAGTACCTCCATGTGTTTGCGGGCTGCCACGAAGTCGTTGTTGAGCGCGGCTTCGAGGACGTTGTGATGTTCGAGCGGAGCGCAGGAGGCGGCGCCGCCGATCCATGCGGTGGTGCCCCACAGGAAGTAGTCGAGCGCCTGGTCGTCGGAGCCGCAGATCATTTGATAGCGGTCGCCGTAGCGGAGGTGGAATTCGTAGATGCGGGACATGTCGCCGCTGGCCTCTTTGATGCCGATGACGTGGTCGTATTGGAGCAGACCATCCATCACTTCGTAGCTGACTTCAGTGCCTGCACGCCAGGGGAAGTTGTAGAGCACGATGGGAATTTTGACGGCTTTGGCAACGGCTTCGTAATGCGCGAGCAGTTCGCGTTGGTTGGGGCGCGAATACGGCGGGACGGCGACCATGAGCGCGTCGTAGCCCATCTGCTCGGCGATCTGCGAGTAGCGGATCACGTCGCGGGTGGCTCCGCTGTTGGTGCCTGCAATGAGCGTCACCCGCCCGTTGACTTTTTCTTTGACGAATTTGAAAATATCCAGCCGCTCCTGTTCGCTGAAGGCGTAGACCTCGCCCGTGGTGCCGCCAGGGACAAGCCCTGCGATCTTGTTTTGAATCAGGTATTCGATCAGTTTTTCAAGGACGGGGTAGTTGATGCTTTCGTCTGCGTTGAAGGGGGTGACGATGGGGGCGTAGATTCCTTTGAGGTGCATGAGGGCTCCTGAAAAGTGGAAAGTAGGAAGTGATGTGAGTTTACTTCCCCCAGCCAAAGCGGGCAAGAGGCATCTGGGGAGGTTTATTTTTGAGAAATCTTGCCCGTGTATGGATCAATGTATATTTCAAAAGCACTCAGCATGTCTTTCTCGCCTTCATAAATGACATTCCACCCTCTTTTTTCGCTACCGTTCAAAATAACCCAAATCGAACACTGATTTTTCACTTGCGAACGGACTGCACTCCCGCCATTTTGCTCTGCCATATCGATGGCATGATTGGCCCCAATTGACAGATTATTCAAATCAATGCTTTTCTCAAAATAAAACAGCGGGGGATAATAGTATGCGTCTCCACTCCAGTTGGTTTTATGATATTGAGGCAAAATATCGATCTGGCGTCCAAGATATCTCAATTCCATACCATGCCAAACTTCTTTGTAGTAGGTAAAAGTAGCGTCGTAAAATCCTTTTGAAAAATTCTGGCAATTGGCTTCAAAAACCACGAAAGACAAATACCACCCATCATGTCGATCTGTCCATTGAACGTCAAACGCCGCATTCGCAATCATTAGATAGTCAGATTGCTGCCATAAAATTGGATCCTGCTCCGTTGGAGCATCGGAAGTTGTTGTTGCAGGGAAGAAGGCATCTGTTTCGCCATTGGTCAGGGAAGTCAATAAGGTCTGAGGGTCGATGTGATAGCTACCTGTGCTGCTGCCTTCTGCAAAGTGCGGACTTCTATACACAAAATCTGAAAATGGAGTAAAGACAGTGTTTATCACCCCAAAAACCAGGCACAACAATAATAAAGCCGTGGCAATTATGATTGTTCGTTTTCGAGACAGGTTATGCTTCATTGTCGGTACGCTTTATAGATCGAACATTAGGCATGCTTCTTAATTGAAAACTCGCACGTTAGGTCTCCCATCGCCTTGCATTTACGTTCTTCAATGGCAGTATTTTTCTCACCTGTTACCCACAGTACAAATTCGCTTAAAAAGCCACCAAACACATAGCAGATCGGGCTGCTTGACGTTCTTCCTACACAATACGGGCATTCGTGGATCGTAAATAAAAATTCATGTTCATTTTCAGTGACGACACATTTTTGGTCGCTTAGCTGAGTCAAGACTTTAGCGACCGCGCCCAGGCTCTTTCTTAACTTTGTCTGATAAGGCAGGAACGAGTAGTATATCTGACTAACACTCCTCAAAAGACCGAAATTTTGCAGCCCATACAGGAAGCTATCTGCACCGATTTGACGAGCCATGTCAATGCTTCCAGGCGTGCCATAGACATCATCTAAGGCAGCACAAAACGCAGAAATGTAGGCAAAATCAAAACCTTTCTCTAGGTTATCAATTTTATTGCGAGCCAGAGGATCTATATAAGCCCTTAAATCTGACGAATTTAATATGTGCTCGAAAGAAGGCCTATCTACCATTTCTTCAAGCGAACTAATCATGATCAAACCAAATTTATTTGGATAATACTTGTGCACACGCACTGGAGAAGAAATCTTCGCTGGATTGGAAGTGGGGCCATTTGCCAGATACTGGGCAGCGTAATTGAGAGCATTATAAACATCCTGTTCCGTGATGCCATACTCCTTTGCCACATCCTTGACACTTATCCCCGAAGCGACGTGGCTGACAAGGACTTCCACGAGAACGCGAGTCCCCCTGATAACGGGCTTTCCAAAATGAACGGAGGGATCGGTTGTGATACCTGAATCAAAATCTGTCATGTTTCACCTTTAGAAAAGCGATTAAGTTCCCAATGCAAATTTACATCACTTGCTTCCCTTTGGCTTATTTTCATCCCTCGTCCCGTTGACCTGATTCTCGTTCCCGACCACCACGTTGCCTGTCACATTGCCGTGGATGGTGATGTTGACGTTCCCCGCAGGCGGCGTGGGCTGGGACTTGGGTTCAGGGGAGGACGTCGTGCTGGGAGGCTGGCCCGTCACGGAGTCGGCGCGCAGACGCAGGCTGGCGAGGACGCGCTCGTAGGCACGCCCTTGTCGGTCGGCGGGGAAGGCGTCCACGGGCTTCCAGCTTCCTAGGCGGTGGGGCAGAGAGCAATTGTCGAGGCGGATGGGGATGACGAAGACGGTGCCTTCGGGCTTCTCGTCGGCCACATCCAGGGCCAGTTTGAGCTGACGTTGGCTCTGTCCCTCCTGCGAGACCGAGCGGCTGGAGAGGAAGACCAACACCGCGTCCGCGTTGCGCACGGCCCTTTCGATCTCCAGGCGCGAGTCCTGTCCTGGCAGCAGATCCTCCTCTTCCAGCCAGGGTTGGATCCAGCCTGCAGCGCGAAACTTCTCGTAATAGGCGCGCGCAACGCTCAAGTCATGTTCGGAACAGGAAAGAAAAACGCGAAGCGGACGATGAGCGGACATGAGAATTCCTCCTGTAAATTATAACGGGGTCGGGCGGACCTTGCAGCCTCACCCGACCCCGCGAATTAACCAACCTCGACCGGCGCCCCGCTTCGGATCGACTCGACCGCCGCGAAGGTAGCCTTCGTCACACCGACCTGTTGGTCATACGGGATGGGCGGCACGATGCCCACACGGAGAGCCTGCACGAGGGCCTCCATCTCGGACCTCCAGCCTTTATCCTGCGCCCGCCTTACTTCTTTCTTCTTTCCGTCTTTGACCGTAACCAGCGAAACGAAGTCATCCAGAATGGCGATGCTCCCGCCGCAGAAGACCTCGACCCGCTCCTTGGGGAAGGACTTGTCGCCATTGGCGAGATAGTCCACCACGCCGATGGAGCCGTCGGGGAAGGTGAAGGTCATCGAGACATTGTCCTCGCGATATTTGCCGCCGTTCGGCAACGCAACCGCGCTCACGCGGACAGGTGCCGCCCCGACCAGGAAGGTCAGGAAGTCCACGAAGTGACAACCCTCACCGATGATGCGTCCGCCGCCGAGGACTTCATCGTGAGTCCAGTGGTTGAGCGGGATGTAACCCGCGTTGACACGGTAATGCGCGTGCAGAGGCTCTTTGCGATTGGAGAGGAAAGCGGCCAGCGATTGGGCCAGCGGCGCAAAACGGCGGTTGAAACCGGTGAGCAGCATCCCATGCTCAGCGCTCAGCAACCGATCAACGATGGCCGATAACTGATCTTTGTTCACTGCCAGTGGCTTCTCGACAAAGACGTGCTTGCCCGCGTTCAACGCCTTGACCACAAGATCAGCATGCGCGTCATGGCGTGTGAGAATCGTCACGGTGTTGATGTTCGGGTCGTTGAGAATTTCCTCGTCCGACGAGGTGGCGTATTTGAAGCCGAACTTCTGTCCCGAGTGCTGCGCGTGTAGCCCGCCCGAGGACGCGATACCAACCAGTTCGATGTCCTTGATATTCTTGATGGCGGGCAGGAGAGTAGCATTGGCGTAGAGTCCAGCACCCAGAACACCAAGTTTGCAAGTCGCAGGTTTGGAAGTTGAAACGTTGAACCTGATAACCTTCAAACCTTCCAACTTGCCAACTGTATTTGCATACGTCAGCAACACCCCGAGGAACGGTTCCTTCTTCTTGCCCGTGATGACCTCATACGCCTCGGCTGCCTGTTCGATGGGAAAGCGGTGCGAGATCAACGGCCCGATCTTGAGTTTGTCACCCGCCATCAGCTCGACGACCGACTCGATGTTGCGGCCTTCGGTCCAGCGCACAAAGCCAATCGGATAGTCGCGGCCTTCTTCTTCGTAGGAGGCGTCGTAGCGGCCAGGGCCATACGAACGCGAGTTGATAAAGGAAAGTTCCTTCTCGTAATAGACCTTGCGCGGGATGTTGAGTCCCACCGCGCCGACGGCCACCACGCGCGCGCGGTCACGGGCGATGACTCCCGCCAGTTCGACGGGGTCGTTCGAGGAAGTATCCGCACAGATCAGTACCACATCGAAGCCGCGGTTGGCAGTGAAGGCTACAGCGGAATCCACGGCCCCTTCGCGGGTGACAGCTTCCAGTCCGAGCGAATGAGCCAGGTCGATGCGCTGCGGGTCGATGTCGATGCCCATCACGCGGCATCCCGCCGCCGCCGCGATCTGCGCTCCCAGCAATCCCAGCAAGCCCATCCCGATGACAGCCACCCGCTCCCCCACCTGCGGCTGCGCCAGACGGAACCCATGCATGGCAATCGCGCCCAAGGTGGCAAAGGCCGCCGACTCGAAATCGACCGAGTCAGGCAACGGCACAAGCAGGTTGCGCGGCACGACGTTGTATTCCGCATGGACGGCAAATCCACCGCCCGCACAGGCCACCCG
Organism: Chloroflexota bacterium; assembly: GCA_016191845.1. Taxonomy (GTDB): domain Bacteria; phylum Chloroflexota; class Anaerolineae; order Anaerolineales; family Villigracilaceae; genus JACPVF01. The sequence continues at coordinate 144,378 of JACPVF010000005.1, read as the reverse complement.
CTGCCCAACCTGGAAGCCCTGCATGTTCGCGCCCAGCCCGATGATGGTGCCCGCCGAGGAATAGCCCAGCGCCATCGGCTGGTCGAGGCGGTTGAAGACAGCCTGCACGGTGGGCAGGATGCCCTCGCGCTTGGCCTTATCCAGCGTTTGCTTGACCAGGTCAGGGCGCGAGCGCGCCTTGCCCAGATAATTTTTTTCCGCGAACTCGACGACCATGCGCTCGGTCCCCGCGGAGACGAGGCTGGTCGCCGTTTTGACGAGAGCCATCCCCGCGCGGGGGGTGGGCACAGGAACTTCCGCGATGGTGGTCGCGCCGGTTTTCATGTTTTGTAATAACTGTTTCATCGTCTCTACAATTTTATTTTAGGATTGAGTTGAAGAGAGTATACCCGAAATCGTCTTGAGTCACTCCTCTTGTGAAAAATACCCCAAGCATGACAATCCTCCTCTTCACGGTTAAGTTTTTCCTTAATTATTGACTCACATTTTTGCAAATGCTATTCTGAATTAGAGAGTTAACGCCGCGGAATATCGGCGCATTTTTTTAAGTTCCCCAAAGGAGATGACTATGGCGCTCGGTGGATATGCAAACAATTTGGCCTGGGTAGACCTGACGGCGGGCCAGGTCGAGTACAAGCCCATCCCAGAGGAGGACGCCCGCAAGTATATCGGCGGTCGCGGTCTGGGTGTCAAGTTCGTGTTCGATAACGGCCCGCAGGTGGACCCGCTCTCCCCCGACAACATTCTATGCTTCATGAACGGACCGCTGACGGGTTCTGAAGCCAACATGAGCGGCCGCATGGCCATTGTCACCAAGTCTCCGTTGACAGGCACGGTGACCGATAGCCATCACGGTGGATGGTCGGCGGCGCGCCTGCGCTGGGCGGGTTTCGACGGTCTGATCTTCAAGGGCAAGGCCGCCAAGCCTTCCTATGTCTACATTCATGATGGTCAGATCGAGATCCTCGACGCTGCCGAAGTTTGGGGCAAGGGCGTCCATGACACCGTCAAGCATTTCAAGGAAAAATACGGTGAGAAGGATTTGACAGTCATCACCATCGGCCCCGCCGGCGAGAACCTGGTCAAATTTGCATGTTGGGTCAACGAGAATGACCGCGCCTCGGGCCGCGGTGGTACGGGCTGTGTGGGCGGCTCGAAGAACCTCAAGGCCGTGGTCATCAAGGCCGAGAAGAAGATCGTCAAGGCCCAGGATCGCGAAAAATGGAAAGCCGCACACACCAAGGCTTTAGCCGAGATCATGGATGAGCGGGTGGTCACCTCCCCGCGCAAGGGCGGTCTTTCGGTCTACGGCACGAATGTGCTGATGAACATGACCAACGTCATCGGCGGCCTGCCCACCAAGAACAGCCAGTTCACCGGTTGGGAACACGCCGAGAAGGTCAGCGGCGAATACGTCAACGACAACATCCTGGTCGACAATCCCACCTGTCATGCCTGCCCGGTGGCCTGCAAGAAGGAAGTCGAGATCAAGGACGGCCCGTACGCCGGTCTTCGCATGGAGTCGGTCGAGTATGAACCCGCCTGGTCGGTGGGCACCAACTGCGGCAACGACGACATCCGCGTGGTGGCCAAGATGATCGACTGCGCCAACGATTTCGGCTTCGACGCGATCGAGATCGGTCACCCGCTCTCCATCTGGATGGAAGCCAGCGAAAAGGGCTACGCCAAAGCCGATGAAAAACTGGACTGGGGCGACGGCGCCAAGATGGTCGCGACAACTGAACTGATTGCCCACCGCAGGGGCATCGGGAACGTCCTCGCCGACGGCGCCAACGCCGCTGCTGCGTACTTTGGTCATCCCGAACTGGCAATGACCTGCAAGGGCCAGGGCGTGCCCGCCTACGATCCGCGCGGGATCAAGGGCATGGGCCTCGGCTATGCCACCAGCAACCGCGGCGCCTGCCATCTGCGCGGCTACACCCCCGCGGCGGAAGTGGTCGGCAACGTGCTGGGTCCGTCCACTGTGGCCGACCCGTTGGCCTGGAAGGGCAAGGGCGAGATGAACATGATCTTCCAGAACGTCCATGCTGTGACCGACTGTCTGGACGTCTGCAAGTTCGCCACCTTCGCCGAGTCACTGGACTCGTTCGCGGCCCAATACGAAGCCATGACGGGCATCCCGTCTGACCCTGGGCACCTGCTCAAGGTCGGCGAGCGCGTCTATAACCTGGAACGCCACTACAACAACTTGAACGGTTTCCGCGAAGGCAGCGATACCCTGCCCAAGCGCTTTACCACCGAACCCTCCACGTATGGCGGCAGCAAGGGTCAGGTCTGTGAACTGGACGATATGCTGGCCGAGTACTATGAGAAGCGCGGCTGGGTCAACGGCGTGGTGCCTGAGGCCAAGCTCAAGGAATTGGAGATCGTCTAGTTTCCGCTCCCCACCATCAAGACAAACACGGACGGCCAAATGGCCGTCCGTGTCTTTTTTGCTGAGCGCCACTCGACGCGAGGACTGGTTATCCGCCGCCCACAGCAGGGAAGACGTTGATCACGTCATCAGCCTGGATGACCGTTTGGAATTCGTCGTCCATAAACTGGACATCCCGTCCGTTGATGAAGAAATGCACGTGACCGTACATGCGACCGTCCGCGTTCAACAATTCCTTCTTCATCGGAGGGAAACGCTCGATGATCGAATCCAGCAATTGTTTGGCTGTGATACCGTGATCGACAGGGATTTCCACCGTCTTGCCACCAGCAATGTCGCGCAGCGTCGCGAAGAAGTTTACCTTCATAAGATTTTCTCCTGTAAAGTAGAGGCCTAAAAGGGTCTATTGATCACGCATCACTTCCACGTTCATTTTACCGCTGGAGATCGGAGAGAATAGGCTAATCACGTCGCCTGCTTGAAGCGGAGCTTCCATCGCGCCATCAAGGCGTGGATTGCGCCCGTTCACGAAAATCGGCACATCCTGCCGCAGGTTATTATCGAGGTTGAAAAGTTGGGGATGAAGTTCAGGGAATCGTATTACCAAATCCGTGAAGAGGTCGCGCAAGGTCATGTCGCGACCGAGGTCAGCGACATCGATTGCTTCCTTTCCCACCAGCGCACGCATGTTGGCGTAGAAACGGATCTGCATACTCTCTCCAAAAGAGAGTATATCAAAAATGCGATGTCAGTGCGAGACGGCTATGGACACTGGATGATGCCCTGCGCCCACAGGCATCCACCGCAGACAGGGGGGAGGGCATTGCCCAGGCAATCTTCCTCGTTGGCTTCAGAGAGGTCACAACCACCGCAGAAGGTGCAAGGCGCAAAGACGAAGTTGTGCAGGCGCTCGCGGTAGGACAGGTACTCGGGGTCGAGCCAGATATCCTGCAAGGATCTTTCGCGCACGTTGCCAATGACGTGTTTTTTGGAAAGGCGTGGCTTGCCATGCAGGTAGTTCATGTGGGTGTGCATCAGCGGCCAGCATGGACTGACATCGCCCGTCCATGCGATGGACATGGTGCCACTCTCGACGAAGTTACACACATCATTGGCACCACCCCAGTTGTTGCCTGCGTAGCTGACGTTGCATCCGCTGTTGAAGGCTTCGGTCAAGGCAGCCTGGGTTTCCTCATTGAAGTCTATTTTGGGCAGGCTGAGCTTCGGCAGGACAGGCGAAGGCATGTAGGCGATATTGCGCATGGTGCGCGTGTAGAGCCGCTCGGCTTGCATCTCTTCTGTGGCAGGCTGGACATTGCTCACCGAATAATAACGCGCGCCGAAGGTGTGTCCCAGTTTGATGATCTTCGGCAGGTCGTCGATGTTGCGCTTCATGGCCACAAAAGCCACGCCGATCTCAGGGACGGGAAAATGGCCTTTTTTACGGAGCCCGGCCAGGCGGCGGATGTTCGCTAGCACGGTGGGCAGTTCCGCCCCGAGACGCACATCCTCATAATGCTCGGGAGTAGCTCCATCCAGGGAAATCCACAAAATATCCAGACCCGCATCGATCAATTGACGGGCGATCTTTTCGGTCAGGATGGTGCCGTTGGTGATGAGTTCCACCTTGACGCCCAGTTCTTTGACGCGTCGAATCCACTCCACGGTTTTGGGATGGAAAAGCGGTTCACCGATTCCGCCAAAGTAAACATCGGGAATCGGGGATAAACTTTTCAGCCCTTCCAAAATATATTCAAAGGTCTCTTCGCTCATGCGGCCGATGGGTTGGTCCCAGGCGTTACGGAAACAGGTAATACAGTCAAGATTGCAGGCCACTGTCGGCTCGATGTAGACCTTGGTAAGATGCGTGATGGGGCGGTGCATGCGCACAAAGTTATGCCCCTCATCGAGGCGGACCTTCGAGCCTGGCAGCAGGCCAAATTGGCGTGCCACCTCGGGCGGCAGGATCAGATGTCCACTCTCGTCGACTTCCGCCCAGGCTGTGGTGGGTTTGGTGGAAACGGTCATAGTACTCCTTACAGCTAAAACAATTCATACTAATCATATCCATTTTTGATGAAAAAGCACGTGATATAAGTTACAAAAAAATAAATGACAAACCGCCCCAATGTGGGGCGGTTTGATCTTGGTTTATGCGCAAGTTTAGCGATTCAAAAATTCCTGCAGCAGGCTGTGGAAGTGGTGCACGCCATTCTCACGCTTGACCGAGTAACGGCCCTGACGATAGACACCTGTCTGCAAGTTGCGCCAGACGTCTTCGCAGATCTGGATATCTTCCTTCTGGACATTGTCGCTGAAGGCGATCCCGTCCTGTAAAGTATTCCAGGCTTCGGGCGTGCCAGGGTCGGCGAAGTACCACTCGAAGACCGTCAGGGTTTTGTCGTGGCTGAGCGGCACGATGATGTTGATCTGCACGTTGCCAGGATAGATGTTAACCATGAAGTTGGGGAAGATCCAATAATAGAAGGCTTTCTCGTCGCCTTTGAGCTCGGTGAAGAGACGGCCTGCCGCGTCTTCTGTGCGCACAGGGCGGATGGGCGCGTACTGCGAAGAGTAATAGCGGAAGGTGTCGACGCGATATTTTTCGTAGTCCACTTCCTTAAACAGGCCGGGGTGCGCAATGGGGATGTGATAGCCTTCGAGGTAGTTATCGATGTAGACCTTCCAGTTGGCGTTGACAACATAGTCGCGGCGCTCGACCTTACGCAGGCTGGCAAAGTCCATGCCCGCGGTCTCTTCGGGGATTCTGCCGAGCACCTCCATCAACGGCGGCGCGGAGTTGTCCATGTTGACGAAGGCAAACATGCCCCAGGTCTCCACGCGGATCGGCACCAGGCCGAAGTCATCCTTGTTGAAATTCTCCACACCGTCGAATTCGGGCGCGTTCTTCAACTTCCCGTCCAGGCCGTACAGCCAGCCATGATACTGACATTGCAGCGACTTGCGGTTACCACAGCCATGTGCCACCACGCCCGCACGGTGACGGCAGACATTGTAGAAGGCACGCACCTCGTTATCCAATCCGCGCACGAACACCACGGGGATGCCGTTCACATCCACGGCAGCAAAGTTGCCAGGCAGGCGTAGCACGTCGAGCGAGGCTGCATATTGCCAGGTGGAGCGGAGCACTTTCTGGCGTTCCTGCTCCAGCATGGCGGGGTCGGTGTACCAGCCAGCGGGCGGCGTCGAAGCGGTGGCAAGGTTGGGGTCCAAGGAAAAAGTATTAATGTTCATGGTCAAAGCTCCTCATTGGCTTGGTCAAGATGATATAATTTTACCGTCACACCCAACAAGGAGAATTTCAGTGGCCGACATCCGTGTTCAAAAGTTTGCCAAGGTGCTGGTGGAACACTCCGCCCGCATCGTCCCGGGCGACCGCGTGTTGATCGAAGCGACCACCGCCGCCGAACCGCTCATCCGTGAGTTGTATATTCAAATCCTGGAAAAGGGTGGCATCCCCCACCCCATGATCGCCCTCCCCGGCATGATGCCGTTCAGCCAGGACGACATGTACGTCACTTACGCCAAGAGTGACGCGCAACTGGAATTTGTGCCGACCTTCTACAAGCTGGCCTACGACCAGTTCGAGAGCCGCATCCGCATCCACTCGGCCACCAACACGCGCGGCAGCTCGAACCTGGACCCGGTCAAGGGCGGCAAACGCGGCAAGGCGCTGAGCGCCATCACCGAGGCGCAGTTCCGCCGTGGCGCAGAGGGCGTTTTCAAGTGGGTCACCACACAGTATCCCACCGAGGCTTATGCCCAGGATGCCAACATGAGCCTGCAGGAATACGAGGATTTCATCTTCGGCGCGGTGCACACCAACGAAGATGACCCCATTGCCTTCTGGCAGAGTGTGAAGGAAAAACAGCAGTCCGCTGTCGATTACATGAAGGGCAAGAGCCAGGTCATCCTGCGCGGCCCCAACGTGGACATGACGCTCTCGGTCAAGGGCCGTACCTTCATGAACTCGTACGGCACCTTCAACATGCCCGACGGTGAGATCTACACCGGTCCCGTGGAGGATTCGGTGGACGGCTGGGTCAAGTTCACATATCCCGCCAACTACGGCGGCGTGAGCGTGGAGGGCGCGGAAATCACCTTCTCGAAGGGACGCGTGCAAAAGGCGCGGGCCGACAAGAATCAGGATTACCTGCTCAAGACCCTCGACGCCGACGATGGGTCCCGTTACCTGGGCGAGTTCGCCATCGGCACCAACTTCGACATCCAGCGCTTCACGGGTCAGATCCTGTTCGACGAGAAGATCGGCGGCTCGTTCCACATCGCGTTCGGCGCGGGCTATCCCGAGACGGGCTCGAAGAACAAATCCTCGATCCACTGGGACATGATCTGCGACATGCGCACCGACTCCGAAATTTTGGTCGATGGCGAGTTGTTCTACAAGAACGGGCAGTTCGTGTTCGATAAATAAACTACAGGTTTAAACGCCAGAAGGTTGAGGAGTAAACCCTCAACCTTCTTTTTATTATGAGATGCAGTCATCATTGTGTTTTTGCTGCGCTCAACGCGAATTAATAGAATCCCACTGAACGATCGATCTTATGAGCATAGGCGTCGATGCCGCCGCGCACGCTGAAAACATTCTTCCAGCCCTGGGCGGCCAGCCAGCCCGTGACCTGGGCGCTGCGCGAGCCATGATGACATAACACATACAACGTACCCTCCTGGTTGAGCGCCGCATCCGACAGGGCGTTGACTCCCTCGCGGGCCAGGCGGCTCATCGGTAAGACCTCCAGCCGCGGGTCCGAGAGGCTGACCTGCTCCAGCTCGAATGGTTCGCGCACATCCAGCAGGACGAACTTCTCCTGCGATTTCATTTTTTCAGACAACTCTTCCACGGTAATTTCAGGGATCATAAGACTCCTATGCGCGCCAGAATCCACGGTGCAACGGGCGGACATCCGCCGAAGTGACGAAGGCTTCGCCATCGGTGGCGTGAATGACCTCTTCCACCTTGGCTACATCCTTGCGCTGCACACTGACACTGAGGATGTGGACCATGCCATCCTTACCGCGCGCGGGGATCTCGGTCACAGCGAAACCCGTCTCGCGTAGATGCTGGGCCAGCGCCGCGCCACGACTCGGGCTGACGATCTGCAATTGAATGTGACCGATGGCCAGACGCTCCTCGATCCACATGCCGACCACGTTGCCTGTGGCAAAGCCCGCCGCGTAGCCGAGCACGTTCAGCGGATTGTCGAGGTGCGAGAGCACGTTGGTGATGGCGATGATATACACCACTGATTGGAAAAATCCCAACAGCCAGGAGATTCCCTTGCGGCCACGCACCACGAATAACAGGCGCAGGGTATCAAGAGACATATCCACCACGCGCAGGCCAAAGATGCTGGCCGCGGCAATCCAGGCAGAGGGGGTGAGAAGGAATTCGAACATGGTTACTCTCTTTTCTAATGTCGCTGCATGCCGCCACACTTCAACGGCGTAACAGTTTCATTCTAATTTGAAATTTGTAAAATACCAGGAGGATACTTTGTTTAAACAAACATCCCGCGGTTCTGGCCTGTGACAGGAAGACCCGCGGGATGAAGTCAAAACAAAACGGTTTACTTCTTCTTTCCGATAGACTTCGGCAGCGCAGGGACGTACAGGCGCTCGACGTATTCCTTGACCATGCGGCGGGTGCTGAACTGCGGCGTGACCGTGCGCAGCGACTCTTTGACGCGTTCGATCCACTCGCGCGGCAGCCAGTTGACCACCTCCCGCTCGTAGTACAACGGGATGATCTCATTCTCGAGGAGGCTGTACAGACTTTCGGCGTCGGCCTGATCCTGGGCCTCGCTGGATTCCACTTCGCGGTCCTCGCCGATGGCCCATCCGTTGCGCCCATTGTAGGCTTCGCGCCACCAGCCGTCGAGGATGGAGAAGTTGAGGACGCCATTCAGGCCTGCCTTCATGCCCGAGGTGCCCGAGGCTTCCAGCGGGCGGCGCGGAGTGTTCAGCCAAACGTCCACGCCCTGGACAAGGTAGCGGGCCACGTTCATGTCGTAGTCTTCGAGGAAGACCAGGCGCCCGCCATTCTCGGCCTTCTTGACGGCGCGATAAATATCCTGGATCAAGCGCTTGCCCGGGTCGTCGGCGGGATGGGCCTTGCCCGCAAAGATGATCTGCACGGGCATGTTCGGCTGGTTAATCAACTTGAACAGGCGCTCCACATCCGAGAGGATCAGGCTGGCGCGCTTGTACGTGGCAAAACGACGCGCAAAGCCGATGGTCAGCGCGTAGGGGTTGAGCAGCACACCCGAGGCCACCACCTGCACGGGGTGGAATCCGCCATGCGTCCAGCGGTCGCGGACACGGTCACGCAGGTAGAAGGCCAGTTTGCGCTTCTGGTGCATGCGCACAGCCCACAGTTCCTCGGCGGGGACGTCGCTCAGCTTGCTCCAAACGCCAGGCTCGTCGAGGCGCTCCATCCAGTCCTCGCCGAGATATTTGCTCAACAACACACGCAGGCGGCGGGACATCCAGGTGGCGGTATGGACGCCGTTGGTAACGTAGGTGATCGGAACGTCATCCTCGTCCTTGGCCTCGGGCCACAGGAAGTTCCACATCTTGCGGCTGACGTGTCCGTGCAGCTCAGAAACGGCGTTGCGTCCCTGGGAATAACGCAGGGCCAGCACGCCCATGCTGAAGGATTCGCCCCACGGCATGTGATGGCGCGCCAGGTCGATGAATTGCTCGCGGTTCAGGCCGAGTTCGGGCCAGAGCGAACCGAGGTACTTGTCCATCAACCAGAGCGGGAATTCGTCGTTGCCCGCAGGGACGGGAGTGTGCGTGGTGAAGACGTTCTGACCACGGGTCTGTTCGATGGCCTCTTCGAAGCTGGATCCCGCCGCGACGAGTTCGCGCGCCCGCTCCAGGGTCAGGAAGGCGGCGTGCCCCTCGTTCATGTGCCAGACCGAGGGGGTGTATCCCAGCGCGCGCAGCGCGCGGACGCCACCCACGCCGAGCAGCACTTCCTGCATCACACGCTTGTCGAGGTCCGACCAGTACAGGCGGGCGGTCAACAGACGGTCTTCCTGGCTGTTGCCATCGGCGTTGGAGTCGAGCAGGATGAGCGGGATGCGTCCCACGCGGACTTCCCACAGGCGCAGGGCGATCAGGCGGTCGGGCATCTGCACCGAGACAATGACGGGCTTGCCGTCCGCGTCGAGGATCGGCAGGACGGGCAGGTGGTTGAAGTCCATCGGGTTGTTGACCGCTTCCTGCCAGCCGTCTTCGGTGATGCGCTGGGAGAAGTAGCCCTGGGCGTACATGAAGCCCACGCCAACCAGCGGCAGGCCGAGGTCGGAGGCTTCTTTCAGGTGGTCGCCCGCCAGCACACCCAGACCGCCCGAGTAGATGGGCAGGGTCTCGTGTAAACCGAATTCCATCGAGAAATAGGCGATGGAATTCAGGTCGGGATGAGCCGTCGCAGACCAGGTCTTCTGCTGGACAAGATACTCGTCGAAGGTCTTGAAGACGCGATCATATAAATCCACGTAGACTTTGTCCTGTGCGGCATCGTTCAGTTTGGAACGTTCCAACTCGCGGAGCAAGCGGATGGGATTGTGCGAGAGGCGTTCCCACAGGTCATTGTCGAGGCGGTTGAAGAGGCGCTGAGCGTCAGGCTGCCAGGTCCACCAAAGGTTGTAGGCTAGCTCGCGCAGGCGGACAATGCGACGGGGAAGATCAAAATGATTCGGGAGTTTGGTATGAAATGCGTTCATGGCGGGCAATCATACCACGCGAGTCTCCGTTTTTCTTAATTTGTCTGGGCAACTAACAAAAACGAAAAACCGCTCTCATTTTCGGATGAGGGCGGTTTCTAACAGGATTTTTGAACTCAAAGGTCGCAGAGTTTTTATGGTCTGCGTCGAGGCTTCCTAATCACTTCTTCGGACAGCGCTGCGGCTCTTCATAGGTTCCTGTAAAGCCATAAGCATCGCGGCAGACATTGTCCACGGCAAAGAGAGCCTTGAGCGGATAGAAATCCTTCTCTTCGGTCTGCGGTGAGCCTGCTTCTGATTCGGTATAACGGTCGACGTAGTCAAGACTGGTGATGTCCTTGAGGCCGCCGTCGGCCAGCACGCCATACATGAAGCGATTCTCGGCCAGCGAGATCTTGAAGGCGAATTGGACGGTGGCCAGCTTGCCCGCATTGATACGGACGAAGGCCAGGTCAGGATCGTCGCCCAGGCCGCCATCGAAGATGATCGTGTCGTAGCCGTTGCCGGGCAGGGGTGCATCGGAATTCTCGGCGGAGAGTCCGCCCGTGTCGTGGTCGGTGTCTTTCGCCACGACGACGTTATCGGAAGACCATTCCACATTATAGGGCGGGTGCGCCATGACGATATAGTCACCGTAGCCATCGGCGTCCAGGTCCAGTTCCACGGCATACTGGATGCCCATCTCGTTGTTGGGATTCGAACCAACCAACTGGATCGAGACATAATAGAATTTCTCGTCGCGGCTCAAGTTATAAGAAACGATGTCCAGGTCGGGAACATAAGTCATGTCCAAAAGGAAAGGACGCTCGAAAAGGTTGTTCCTGTAGTTGTCGCCATACGGAGCGCGTTTCTGGGCAGCGGTATCCACCGAGGTTGCGTCGTAGATCAGCTTGCCCACCTTGACGATGTCAGAGGGAGTCAGCATGTGAGCCACCATGATGGTCGGCGTGGGCGGGACCAGCGTGTCTGTGGGGATGACCGCAGCGGTGGGTGTATCAGCCTGAGTGGGCGGCGCGACGAGGACTGTCGGCGTTTCCGTGAAAGATGGGGCCGCCGTCGGCGCAGCAGGCGACCCAACGCCCGGCAGGGAGCAGGCCAATGCCGCAACGACCAGCAATGCAAGCGCCGCGAACACAGATCGGGAGATGGTGGGTCTCATGGCAACCTCCTACTGCGACAGGGCACAGCGGAACCCGACATACGCACCGTAATAGGCGGGGTCGAGCTTCAAGCGGATGTCAGTGCGGACGTTCTCCCCGTTGCCGCCGAAGACGTGCCACGAGCCGCCGCGCGCCATGCGCTGGCCGGTCTTGGTCAAATCCTCGCGGCCATCGGTGGCATCGTAGGGATAGAACTTGAACAGCGAGCTGGTCCACTCCCAGACATTGCCCGCCATGCCGTACACCCCGAACGGACTCTGGCCCGTCGGGTACTGGTCCACGGGAGCCGTGTCGCCCACACAGCCAGAGGCGTTGGCAAAACTGCAATCCACTTTGTCGCCCCACGGATAGGCGCGGCCATCGGTACCGCGCGCCGCGTATTCCCATTCGGCCTCGGTAGGCAGGCGCGCACCGCGCCACTCGCAATAAGTCTTGGCCATCTTCCAGTCCACGTAGATGACCGGGTAATTGGCAAAGACGGGGTTGCCATAATAGGAGGTGCGCGTGGCCGAACCCGCGTTCTGCGGGCGCCTGCATTCGCGCGCGAACACACAGGCATCGTACATTTCGTTCGTGACTTCGAACTTATCGATGTAGAAGGACGCCACGGTAACCTTACTGGCAGGGCGCGAATCCGCCTCGCCTGTGTCACTGCCCATGGTGAACGTGCCGCCAGGGATGAAGCGCATGGTCACGTTCTTCGCATCGCGGATCTCTTCAGGGAGCGGCGTGAAGGTGGGAACGAGAGTCTCCGTCGGCGGGAGGGTGGCGACGGGTGTATCGGTGAGGGGAAGCAGGGTCGCCGTCGGCGGGATCGACGCCTCCAGTGTAGGTGTGGACGTGGGGCTGGGCGCCGTCAACAGGCCGAATCCGCCACTGAAGAGAAATGCCGCTCCCCCCGCCACGCCGACCAGCACGAGGGCGGCGAGTCCCACCCACAGGACGGGGAATCCCTTTTTGGCGGGAGCCGACTTGAGGACGGTGGGCAGATCTCCTTTGGCGATCTTGCCTGTCATCTGCTGGCGCAATACCTCGGGACGGGTGTTGGTGGCGTCCACAGCGCGGCCCGCCGACAAGTTGTCCAACTCATGGGTGAAGGTGCGCACATCGGGGTAGCGGTCGGCGGGGTCTTTGGCCAGCGCCTTGAGCAGCACCGACTCCACATTTTGCGGCAGGTCGGGGATATAGGTCTTGGGCAGGGGCAGGGCCTCGGTGGCCTGTTTGAGCAGGATGCCCGCAGGCGTGTCGGCAGTATACGGGCGGTGGCCCGTAATCATTTCATATAAGACCACACCCAGCGAGTACAGATCGCTCTGGGCGGTGGGCTCCCCCGTCCACTGTTCGGGGGCCATGTAGTCGGGCGTGCCGATGCCTGTGCCCGAGTTGGTGATGTTGGTGGACTCCTTGTCCTTCTCGAACAATTTCGCCAAGCCGAAGTCGCTCAACATGGGCTGACCATCCTCGGTCATCAGCACGTTGGACGGTTTGACATCGCGGTTGATGATGCCGCGCTCGTGGACATATTCCAGCGCACGGGCGATCGGCAACACCGTGCGGATGGCTTCGCGCCAGGGCATGGGCTGGCCGAGACGGTCCTTGAGCGTGCCGCCTGGCACATACACCATCACCAGGTACGGAGAGCCGTCATGCTCGCCATAGTCGATCACACCCACGATATTGGGGTGCGATAGTTTCCCCAGGGCCTTGGCCTCGCGCTCGAAACGCTTGAGCAGCATGTCCAGATCCTCCGGCGGAAAAGCCTCACGACGGATGACTTTGATGGCCACGTCGCGTTCGAGGCGCGGATCGTGCGCCTTATACACGGTGGCCATGCCACCCTCGCCTAACAGTCCAAGGATTTGGTAACGTCCAACTTGATGTCCGATAAGTCCTGCCATGGAAAATATCCTTCGTCTTGCAAACCGGCGAATTTCTCTCTCGGGCGCAATTATAAGCGACATTAACCTGCCCGAAACGGATGGGGGATGATTCTCGGCGTCGAGAATCGCTGTACAATGGAGGCATGCCCACCGTTCAACTCTTCGTCACCTGTCTGATCGACTCCTTCTACCCGCACGTGGGCGAAGCCGTCGTGGACGTGTTCCGCCGCCTCGGTGTGGATGTGGACTTTCCCCGTGACCAGACCTGCTGCGGCCAGCCCAACTTCAACGCGGGCCTGCGCGAGGAGGCCAAACCCATCGCCCAGCATACCATCCGCACCTTCGAGGCCGTGGACGGCGACGTGGTCATCCCTTCAGGCTCGTGCGCGCACATGCTCCGCCACAACTACGCTGAGCTGTTTGCTGACGATCCGCACTGGCTGGAACGCGCCCAGGCGCTGGCGGCTCGCACCTATGAATTCACCGAATACCTGGTGGACAAACTTGGCGTGACCGATGTGGGCGCCCGCTGGGATGGTCCGCTGACATACCATGCCACCTGCCACCTGCATCGCGGCGTCGGCGTGGACCGTCAGCCGCGAACCCTGCTGGCCCACGTACGCGGCGCGGAAGTCCGCCCGCTGCCCGAGGAGTACGATTGCTGCGGCTTCGGCGGCATCTTCTCGGTGGAGCATCCCGAACTCTCGGCCGAATTCCTCAAACGCAAGATCCGCAACCTGGAAAGCACCCAATCCCCCACCCTGGTCGTCGCGGACACAGGCTGTCTGATGCACATCGCGGGCGGGCTGCACCGTCAGCAGAAGACGCAGCGTGTGATGCACATTGCAGAGTTGTTGAATAATATCTGAGCGATTTGAACCGCAAAGCACGCCAAGAACGCGAAGAAAAGCTTTTAAACCTTCGCGGCCTTGGCGATCTTCGCGGTAAATTTCACCCCCAACCCATACAAGCAGGCATGTCATGGATCCATTCCGTCAAAGAATCCGCCACGCCATTTCGGATGAACATCTTCAAGAAGCCCTGGATGGTAATGCCCGCCGCCGCGTAGGAGCGCGGGTCACTGCCTTCGAGTCGCTGCCCGACTGGCGCGAGCGTCGTCAGCGCGCCCACGCCATCCGCGCGGATGTGATCGAGAATCTGGATTCTTATCTGGATCAATTCATCCAAAATGCGCAAAGGAATGGCATCACCGTCCACCGCGCAAAGGATGCAGCCGAAGCGGTGTCCACCATTTTAAAGATCATCGACGATTCACCGCGAAGGGGCGAAGAAAAGCAAGAAACAATCAGCGTTCATCCGCGTTCATCCGCGTCCCATCTGATTGCAAAATCCAAATCGATGATCTCCGAGGAACTCGACCTCAACCATGCCCTCGAAGCGGCGGGACACCGCGTGGTCGAGACAGACCTGGGCGAGTACATCGTGCAATTACGCGGAGAGCGTCCCAGCCACATCATCACGCCCGCCGTGCACCTACGCCGCAGCGACGTGGGAAAACTCTTTCACGAGCAACTCGGCATCCCCTACACCGAAGACGTCCCCACCCTGACCAACACCGCGCGCAAGGTCCTGCGCGAAGTCTTCCTCACCGCCGACATAGGCTTGAGCGGCGTCAATTTCGGCGTGGCCGAGACGGGCGGCATCTGTCTGGTCACCAACGAAGGCAACGGGCGCATGGTCACCACCCTCCCGCGCATGCACATCGCGCTGATGGGCATGGAGCGCCTCGTCCCCACCCTCGACGACCTGGCGCTGATGCTCACGCTCCTGCCGCGCTCTGCCACGGGACAAAAGCTCAGCGTGTATACGCAACTGATCCACCAGCCGCTCAGCGGACAGCAGCGTCACATCGTCATCCTCGACAACGGCCGCTCGCGTTTGCGCGCCTCGCCGCTGCGTGAGTCGCTGTATTGCATCCGCTGCGGCTCGTGTCTCAACGCCTGTCCCGTCTTCCGCGAGTTGGGCGGGCACGCCTACGGCGCGGTCTACTCGGGGCCGATCGGCTCGGTCATCTCGGCGGGATTGTTTGGCAGCGAATACGCCCCGCTGGCGCAGGCTTCCTCTTTATGCGGCGCGTGCAAAGATGCCTGTCCGGTGGATATCGACCTGCCAAAGTTGTTGACACGGGTGCGAGCGGGGATGGCTGAAGAAGAGAAGAAAGAAGGCCAGGGGCTGACAGCCCCGCTCAAGGCGGGATTGCATGCCTTCAGCCTCGCTGCACAGGACCCGCGCCTGTTTACCGCTTCGCAGAAGTTGGCCGCGCTGGGAACGAATCTCGTTTCCCCTGCCTCGCTATGGATGCATCTTCCCGCCGCCACAGGCTGGGGCTACAGCAAGGACTTCCCCAAATTTGCAATCAAACCGTTTCGAGAGAGATTCAAACGACAGGCGACAGAGAAAGCAGAGATAAAAACAGCCCCACAAGAAACGCTCAGCGAACTCCGTGTCTCTACAGTTGACAAGGATTGCGTTCAGCAGTTTACCGAAGAATTGCAAGCCGTCGGCGGACACGTCGTCCCCACTCAGGATGCGACCGCTTCCATTATTGACTTCCTGCGCGCCCGCGGCGTGGACCGTATCCACCTGGAGCCGAACACGCTGGATGAGTCCGCGCTGTCGGTGGCGGGTATCACGGTCGCGCACCAACCCGACCCGTCGATCCGCGTGGGGGTGACGAAGGCCCTTCGCGGGCTGGCAGACACGGGGTCCGTGCTGGTGGCGGACGGGGACGGGCATCCGCTCGAAGCGTCGCTGCTGCCCGAGGTCCACCTGGTCGTGCTGCGCGAGTCCAACATCCTGCCTTCGTTGGAGGATGCTATTCATTTATTGAGGGAGTCGCGCTCCGCGGTCGTCATCACCGGCCCCTCGCGCACCGGCGACATCGAAATGACCCTGACCATCGGCGTGCATGGCCCCGGCGAAGTGCACGTGTTCCTGACAAAATGACAAAAGCACCTTGACAGATTAAATTTTCTTGCACGTTTTTTTCACCTGTGCTACAATGCCGTTTGTACGACGAACCGATACTGGAAGCACCGAGAAGTGGGCAACCCCCACTTTTCTGCTTGTATAATGGAGTATGGAGCAAGAAAAAGCATGACCAAGAGCGAATTCTCCCTTGCCTTCAACGAAGTGCTGGAAGAAAAACAACTCTCCAAGGACGTGATCCTGGCGGCCATTGAATCCGCCATGATTTCGGCCTATCGCCGCGCAGTTAACGCCTCCACGGCACAACATGTGGAAGCCAAGGTCGATCCCGAAACAGGCAAAGTCCTGATCTACGCTGAAAAAGAAGTGGTCGAGGACGTTCAGGAGTTCAAGACCGAGGTGACCCTGGCGGACGCCCGCCGCGTGAACCCCGAGGCCCAATTGGGTGACATGGTCGTCGTGGAAACCACGCCCGATGACTTCGGCCGCGTGGCCGCCCAGACGGCGCGCCAGGTCATCCAGCAGCGTATCCGTGAAGCCGAACGCTCCAACCAGATGCAATACTTCGAACGCCAGATGGGCGAGATCGTCTCGGGCGTCGTGCAGGCTGTCAACAACCAGGGCATCACCGTGGGCCTTGACATGAAGGCTGAAGGCGTGATGCCCAACAACCAGAAGATCCCCGGCGAGCGCCTGAAGCTGCACGACCGCGTCCGCGCGGTGGTGCTCGAGGTCAAGGACGGCTCGCGCGGTCCGCAGATCATCCTCTCTCGCGCGCATCGCAATTTCCTGCGCCGCCTGCTCGAGAACGAAGTCCCTGAAATCTATCACGGCATCGTCGAAATCCGCGCCATCGCGCGCGAGCCCGGTGCGCGCGCCAAAGTGGCCGTCTCGGCCACCCAGGCGGGCGTGGACCCGGTCGGCGCGTGCGTGGGTATCAAGGGCGTGCGCATCCAGGCCATCGTCAAGGAACTGCACGACGAGAAGATCGACATTATCCAGTGGGATCAGGATCCCGTGGTATACATCTCCAAGGCCATCAGCCCGGCCCGCGTAACCGGCGTGTACCTCAATGAAGTCGAGGGCACGCGCACGGCCACCGTGGTCGTGCAGGAAGACCAACTCAGTCTGGCCATTGGCCGCGACGGGCAAAATGCCCGCCTGGCTGCCAAGTTGACCGGCTGGCGCATCGACATCAAGTCGCTGACCGAGGCCGCGGGCGATGCCCTTAACAAATTCAACGGCGATCCCGCCCTGGCTGCCATGCTGCCGGCCCTGGTTGAAGTGGCCCCGCAGGTGGGCGAGATCCTGGCCAAGAAGGCCGAGAATCGTCCTGTCACTCCCGAGGAATACACCACCCTGGGTCAGTTCGTGGACAGCATCGAACGTCGCACCAGCCAGGTGAAGGAAGAGGCCATCCGCGTCGAGGACGAGACTACCGCCGCCGCGCGCGCCAGCGTCCCGACCGCTGCCTTCCAGATGCCGCTCGAACAGGCCGGCCTCAAGGAGCACGTCTTCAACATCCTCACCGAGGCGGGTTTCGAGACCGTTGGCGACCTGCTGCTGGCCTTCAACACCGACTCGAATAAGGTACTGGGCCTGCCCGGCGTGGGCCCCAAGGCCATGCAGAACATCGAAGAGGTCATGGCGACGCTCAAGTTCCCCGAGCCCGAGCCTGCCCCTGTGGCCGAAGCTCCCGCTGTGGAAGCGGCCCCGGCCGAAGCCCCTGCGCCCGTTGCGGAGGAGACTCCCACTGCCGAGAAGCCGGCCGAGGTCAAGAAGGAAACCAAGCCCTCCAAGACCAAACCCGCCGAGGAGCCCGAGGACGAGTTCGCCAAGGACGGCGTCTCGCTCGACGATCTCTTCAGCATGAAGCCCGAGATCTTCTCCGGTACGGAAGCACCCGAGGATGAGAACAGCGCGGCAAAGAAGGGCGGCAAGAAGGGCAAGAAGACCAAGAACGTCGAACTTCAGTTCGACGAGGAGCTTGGAGAAGTCGTAGGCCGCAAGCGCCACAAACGCGGCGACGACGGTTGGTCGGAAGAATAGTGTGAATTTCCCTGGTTCCCTGCCTCCGCATGGAGGTGGGGAATCGGGATTTTGTGAACAAGGTGCCTAAGAAACCTGTCCAGCGTGTCAAGCATATCCCCCAGCGCACCTGTGTGGGTTGCCGCACAGTCCTGGCCAAGCGGCAAATGATCCGCCTGGTGCGGACTCCCGAGGGGATCATGGTGGACCCCACCGGCAAGCTCGCCGGGCGCGGGGCATACCTGCACGACCGCCGCGAATGCTGGGAGCGCGCCCTGAAAGGCGCACTGGCCCATGCTCTGAAAGCGGACCTCACCGCGGCAGACCGTGAGCGACTGGAAGGTTTTCTCAATTCGCTCCCGCAAGATGAGGAGCGCGGCGGGACTCCGCATGTGAACGACTAGCCCCTCGCTCACGGGTCCCTGCCATCGAACGGATAGGCCGCCAGCCTCCGTTCGTATCAGATATTTTTGAAGGAGGTGGCCCATGAACGAAAACGGACGCAAGATCGAACTCCCGGCCAGCATTGTCATCCGTGACCTTGCTGTAAAGATCGAAAAAAGCCCCATTGAGATCATCAAAAAATTGATGACGAACGGCGTCATGGCAACCATCAATCAGGCTGTCGATTTCGACACTGCCGCGATTGTGGTGGCCGAATATGGATTCGAGGCCGTGGCTGAAACGGTGGAGGAGGAAAAGCCCGAGGAAACGGGCGAGGTGCCGATGTGGCGCCAGGTCATTGCCAAGGAGGACGCCGCCACGCTCAAGAGCCGTCCACCCGTGCTGACCATCCTCGGTCACGTGGACCACGGCAAGACCAGCCTGCTGGACGTGATCCGCTCGGCGCATGTCGCCGAAGGCGAAGCGGGCGGCATCACCCAGCACATCGGCGCATACCAGGTCGAGTTGAAGGGACGCCTGCTCTCATTCCTCGACACGCCCGGTCACGCGGCCTTCACGGCCATGCGCGCACGCGGCGCCCAGGGCGCCGACATCGTGATCCTGGTGGTCGCTGCGGACGATGGCGTCATGCCGCAGACCCGCGAGGCCATCGCGCACGCCAAGGCGGCGCGCGTCCCGATCATCGTGGCGCTCAACAAGATCGACAAACCCAACGCCAACCCCGACCGCGTCAAGCAACAACTGGCCGAGGTCGGCCTTGTCCCTGACGAGTGGGGCGGCAACACCATGATCATCCCCGTCTCGGCCAAGCAGAAGATCGGCATCGACGACCTGCTCGAGGCCGCCCTGTTGGTGGCCGACAACACCGAAATCCGTGCCAACCCCAACGGCACGGTGATTGGTACGGTCATCGAAGCCGAGGTGGATAAGTCCCGGGGCACGGTCGCCACGTTGTTGGTCCAAAACGGGACCCTCGAAGCGGGCGAAATCGTCGTGGCGGGAACCGCCTACGGCAAGTTGCGCGCCATGACCGACCACAAAGGCAAGCCCGTCCGCAAGGCGGGACCCTCCACCCCGGTAGCGGTGCTCGGCCTGAATGGCGTCCCCGCCGCAGGTGACGTCTTCCGCGTGGTCGAATCGGAACGCGAGGCGCGCGAGATCGTCAACGAACGATTGGAAGCCGCCAAGGCCCGCGCCAATGAGAAGAAGGTTTCACTCGAAGACCTGTTCGCCAGCTTCCAGGCAGGCGAGGCGCGCGAGTTGAACCTGATCGTCAAGGCCGACGTGCAAGGCTCGCTCGAACCGATCATGTCCGAGTTGGAAAAACTCGGCAAGGGCGAGATCGGCATCAAAATCCTCTACGCCGAAACGGGCAACATCGGCGAGAACGACGTCATGCTGGCTTCGGCCTCAAGCGCCATCATCATCGGCTTCAACGTCCAGGCCGATGTGCCTGCCCGCCGCCTGGCCGAGAAGGAAGGGGTTTCCCTGCGCCTGTACGAGATTATCTACCGCATGACCGAGGATATCGAGAAGGCCCTCAAGGGTATGCTCGAACCCGCCATCGTGGAAAAAGTGCTCGGGCATGCCCAGGTGTTGGCGGTGTTCTCGGCCTCCAAACTCGGCAAGGTAGCGGGCTGCAAGGTCACGGACGGCGAACTGCGCCGCAATGCCCGCATTCGCCTGCTTCGCGGTGGAGACATCCTCTATGAAGGCGACCTCGCCTCCCTGCGCCACGAAAAGGAAGACGTGAAGGAAATGCGCACGGGCTTCGAGTGTGGCGTCGGATTCAAGAACTTCAGCAACATCCAGGTGGGTGACCAACTGGTATGTTACGTCATGGAAAAATCGTCATAAAATCAAGGAACAGGGCGGGAATTACCCCGCCCTATCACATCTCATGCCATCAGGAATTCGACTTCAACGCATTGCGGACCGCATCCGCCAGGAACTCTCGGAAATGCTCATCCGCGAGTTGAGCGACCCGCGCCTGCACATGATCTACGTCACCGACGTGCGTGTGGACCGTGAACTGGCCTACGCTGACATTTACGTCTCGGCGGTCGAAGGTCAGGGACGCAGCAAAGAGGTATTGGCCGGTATGGAAAGCGCCAGCGGATTCATCCGCCGCGCTTTGGCCAGTCGCGTGGAATTGCGAGTCTTTCCGCGCCTGCGCTTCCACTGGGATCCCACGCCCGAGCATGCCGACCATATCGAACAGGTGCTGGCCGAATTACGGAAGAAAAGCGAAACGAAAAAGGAGAATTAGCGTTATCATCTGCACGGGTGTGGGTTAGTCTTTGATGGAATACCCACAAATCGCTGGCCTTACAATTATGAAAGGGTATCTTCAAAACTTGTGCAGAAGCGCTAGTGTAAAATCAAGCCATGCAAAATGAAGTAATTACTGAAATAAAAAATCGCCTGGCTTCGGCCAGGCGGATTGTCATTGCCTCTCATGTCCGCCCGGATGGAGACGCCATCGGCGCCCTGCTGGGATTGGGGCTGGCCCTGAAAGACGCGGGTAAGGACGTACAGATGGTCCTGGCAGATGGTTGTCCTGCCTCCTTTCGTCACCTGGCGGGCAGCGAGTTGATCCAGACCGCGCCGCAAGGGGAACACGACACCTTCATCACCGTGGATTGCGCCGACTTCAAGCGCACAGGCAAGGTCTTCGAGAACTTCGGCCAGCCCGACATCAACATCGATCACCACGTCACCAACGAAAAATTCGGAAAACTGAACCTGATCGAGGCGGAGGAGGTGGCTACGTCGGCCATCCTCACCAACCACCTGCCCACCTGGGGACTGCAGATCACCCAACCTGTGGCCGCCGCCCTGCTGACGGGCATCATCACCGACACGCTCGGCTTCCGCACCGCCAACACCACCCCTGAGGCACTGCGTCAGGCCGCCACGCTGATGGAAACGGGGGTGGACATGCCCGAGATCTACATGCGCGCGCTGGTGCGCCGCTCCTTCCCCTCCGCCCGCTATTGGGGCGCGGGACTCTCCAGCCTGGAGAGCAAGCACGGCATCGTGTGGGGCACGCTTACCGTGGCGGACCGCAAGAAGGCAGGGTACGGTGGCAACGACGACGCCGACCTGATCAACATCATCTCCGCCATTGACGGGAACAAGGTGGGGATGATCTTCGTCGAACAAACCGATCATCACGTCAAAATCTCCTGGCGTGCGCTCGAGCCAGGCATCGATGTTTCGCCAATCGCAAAACACTTTGGAGGCGGGGGGCATGCCGCCGCCGCAGGAGCAGATATTCCAGGGGCCCTCAGCGAAATCCAGCCGCTCGTTCTTAAGACCACCAGAGAAATGCTTCAGCTTTAATACAAAATTTAGACAGATATGTCATAATTGTACGATACATATATGGAGGACTGAAAAATGAACAGTCAAGATGTCAAGAACGCCATATCAGGCGTTCTGGTAGTGGACAAGCCCGTGGGCATGACCTCGCACGATGTGGTGCAGGTTATCCGCAACGGGACGGGTCTCAGGCGCGCGGGCCATACAGGCACGCTGGATCCGCGCGCTTCGGGCGTTTTGGTGATTCTGGTCGGGCCCGCCGTCCGTTTGAGCGAATATGTTTCCGCATCCGATAAGCGCTATCAAGCCATTATTCGTCTTGGTTCCACCACCGATACTTTCGATGCCGAAGGAAAATTCACGCGCAGCAACCAGCCCGTCAATGTGACGGAGGCGCAGTTCGAAGAAGTGCTCCAATCCTTCATCGGCGAGATCGAACAGACTCCCCCGCCCTATTCCGCCGTCAAAGTGCAGGGGCGCAAAGCCTATGAGATGGCCCGCCAAGGTGAGGAAGTGGATCTGACCCCGCGCAAGATCCAGGTGCATCACCTCGAAGTGCTCGAATGGGCTCCGCCCGAAGTGGTGGTGGACGTGCATTGTTCCTCGGGCACCTACGTCCGCTCGCTGGCCAATGACTTGGGCGAAAAGCTTGGTTGTGGTGCATACCTCGTCGGTCTGCGCCGCACCAAGAGCGGACGCTTCAGCCTGCGCGACGCCACCCCGTTGCGCAAACTTCAGGAAGCCTTCACCGCGGGCAACTGGTATCAGTTCCTGATCCCCGCGGCCGAGGCACTGGGCGACTGGCCCGCCGTGGAGCTCAGCCCCGACGAAGTGGAAGCCGTCCGCCACGGCCACCGCGTCAAGGTCAAAGAAGGTAACACTGAGGCCAAGGTCCGCGGCGTCAGCACGCAAGGCGAACTGGTGGCGCTGATGGAAATCGCCACCGCGGAAGATGGCTCTTCCGAATGGCAACCCAGGAAAGTGTTCTTCACTTCCGAGTAAAATAACACAGCCGCCGGTCTCGGCGGCTGAGTTTTATATGCAGCATTATCGTTCTCTCACCGAAGCCTCCCTCCGGGGCGCCCGTTTGACCGTCGGCGTGTATGATGGCGTCCATCGCGGACACCAGGAGATTATTCGCCGCGTCACAGCGGGCTCCCCCTCTGTGGTATTGACCTTCCACCCGCACCCCGCCAGCGTGCTGGGCGGACACGAGATCAAGTGTCTGACCACGCCTGACGAGCGCGCGGACCTGCTGGCCGCCCAGGGCGTGGATGTCGTCATCACCGAGCCATTCACCCGTGACCTGGCTGCGGTTTCCGCCTACGAGTTCATGTCGCGTCTCAAGCGTCACCTCGGGCTGGAGCATCTGTTCATCGGTTATGACTTCGCGCTCGGCAAGGGACGCGAGGGCAACGCCGCCCGCCTGACCGAGATCGGCCGCGAGCTGGGATACACCGTCGAAGTGGTACCAGCCGTCGGCGACGAAAGCGGCGTGATCTCCTCGACCGAGATCCGGAAACTGGTCTCGCGCGGCGACGTGGCCGAAGCCGCCCTGCTGCTCGGCCATCCCTACCAGATTGGCGGACCCGTCATCCACGGAGACCATCGCGGACGCACCATCGGCTTCCCCACCGCCAACCTCGATTATCCGCCGCAAAAGGCCCTGCCATCGAACGGCATCTACGCCTGTTGGGCCTGGCTGGGAAGCGAACGCTTTGCCGCCGCCATCAACGTGGGACTGCGCCCCACCGTGCACGACGACCAGACCGTGCCCAACGTGGAGGCCTATCTGTTGGACTTCGACCGCGAGATCTACGGCCAGCACCTGAGACTCGATTTCGTGGCCCGCCTGCGTGACGAGTTGAAGTTCCCTTCGCTGGATGCGTTGATCGAGCAGATGCACAGGGATGTGCAAAGGACCCGCCAGATATTGAAGTGACAAAAGGCCCCGTTGACGCACGGGGCTTTTTGTTGTATAGTTCGAAGCAATAGTGGTGGTAACAAAAAGAAAAACTTCCACAATATTTTAAAATATCTCTCTTTCGGCGGGACCTTTCCGTTTCTCATTGACAACATCAAGAATTGTTTGTCCAATGAGTATAACCTGTCATTCTGCAAAAAATGACAGTTGCTAAAAACTGGATTCACAAGGAGATACAACATGAAAGACACCAGACAAAGACGTAATTTAAGTTGGCTCGTTTTGGGCGTTTTGATATTTGCATTGCTATCTATTGGCGCAATGCCCCAAAAAAAACATGGACAAAGCCCTGTTATTGACAGTTATCTTGCGGCCCAAGATAACAAATCCCTTGGAGATGAAGAAAAGATAAAGGTCGCCATCAACGCATATTTCACTCTGCGATATGAAGGACAGAAAAATCTCGAATTAAGGGATTTTTCTGTTTTACTAAAAGACAAGACCTCAGACTGGGTAATAAAAGAAACAGACAAGCGGGAAGTTGAACTCGCCATTGCCTCGATGTATGGCTTAGGCTATGAGAAATATTCTTTTACGCTGGATTATGACTCAATAGAGATCAACAAAACTCAGGCAGTGGTTCAATTGAGGGAAGGCCATGAAGTTATTTTCAAGGCACATGCCCCTGAGCCCTCATACCTATATAATCTGAAGCATGTATTCAACCTGGAAAAAATTGGAAACAAGTGGGTAATCGTTGAAGACAAGTATCAGGATGACCTTACCCCTCTGATGGAAAACGAAACCAAGGAACAAATCCTGTCCCGTTTGCAGAGTGACTATGAAGAAGAAAAAAGGATGATCGCATCCAATTTATTCCAAAACACTCCCAATGAAAAAGATTGGCTCACCAAACCAGCCATTCCAGATTTTCCAACAAACGACGAAAGCCCAGAAATCACCCCATCCGTTTCTTTCCATTCCTACGACAGAACAGCGGCCGTAAATTACGCTAACGTATGGGCCTCTAACGATCCAAATACACAACTTCGCAATCCTACATGGGGTAATTTTGACGGGCAAGTACTGGGAGGTGACTGTACAAACTACGTATCACAAGTCATTTGGAATGGCGCCCCACAAATGGATAATACAGGCAGCTATCAATGGTACTATTTTGGATATGGAGATCGGTCCCCAGCATGGACAGATGTTAGTGCTTTATATACTTACTTAACAAGCAATTACTATACAGGACCAGTTGGTACAGAAATTTCGGCATCAAGTGCTTGTACATTAAGTCCTGGCGATATCATTCAAGCACAAGGCGCTTCAGGATGGTTCCACACCATCGTTGTAGTCGAAGTCGCCCCGAATTGTAATGTCGTAGGACCAAACAACGCCATATATTACAATGCTCACACAAATGATCGCAAGCATTATCCGCTTTCATATCTCAGTGCCTATATAAAAAGATATATCAAAATAACCGGGTATTATGATGGAACACCTTACAACACTTTCGTGGATGTTCCGCCAAGCCATCCATATCACTCTGACGTAGAAAGTTTATACGCTTCCGCTATTACTACCGGGTGCAGCACTACCCCGAAAGCGTATTGTCCAGATGCCAATCTAACCCGCGCCCAAATGTCCGTTTTCATTCTCAGGGGCATGTACGGTGCAAACTATACCCCACCGACGGGCGGAAGTACGGGATTTAACGATGTTCCCACTTCCTATTGGGCGGCTTATTGGATTAAAGCTTTCGCCGAAGCAGGCATTACAGGTGGTTGTGGTAACGGGAATTTTTGTCCTGAGGGTCTGGCGACCAATGCCCAAATGGCCGTATTCCTATTGCGCGCGAGGCATGGCAGCGATTACCAACCACCTTCTGTTGGTTCGGCAACGGGTTTCTATGATGTACCTATTGACCATTGGGCTGCCGCTTGGATTAAGCAAATGTCTGTGGAAGGCATCTCCTATGGCTGCGGGAACGGCAATTACTGCCCTGAACAACCCATCACACGCGCCGAAATGGCAAGGTTGCTGGTAAATGCCTTTAATTTACCGTAGAGGCTTCGAATGATCATTTTTCCACCGATAAACACTCTCATAAAGGAGAAACCGATGAAAAGGTTTATGTCTGTATTCGCACTAGGCTGTTTAATTGTTATTAGTGCGTGTTCCGCCCTCCGAAATACGCCAACACAAAACCCGCCGAAAGACACAACCGCAACTTTGCCTGCCAGCGCCTACCCACAAGATGAGACTGTCATCCCCCCCACCGCGACCCTGACCGAGCAGCAAATCCTCGACGCCTGTACCGAGACTATCAAAGCGTATGCAGTCGTGGATCGCTGTACAAATTGGAGCGCATACCACGAACTATTCTCCGCAAAAGGGCCATACTTTAATGCAACTCCAGAGCCAGACGGAGGAACTTATTGCCACAATATAGAGTCCGCCGAGGTGGTAAAGATACTACCCGTCGAAGAATGGTGGAATTCGGGGAACCCTGGTAAGGAACTTCCTCCGTCTGCAAAACCAACCTTGCTTGAAGAACGAGTCTTCTATGTGGAAATTTATCTTACGATGAAGCCTGAAGGCGGCCCTGCTCCAGATCCCAATCCCATTTCTCAGCTAATGTGGATGATTCCCGAAAACGGGAAGTGTCTGATCCGAACATACGGTTGGTAGAAACAAATACTTACTCCACGCCCGAGGTCATCGCCTCGGGCGTTTTCGTTGTTATAATGCCTTCGACTTACCAGAGGAGCCTCCCATGCCCGAGAGACAAATTTATCTTTTATCGCCTAGGCAGCTTTCGCCCGAGACCATCGCCGTGGCCTTCGCCAAGACCTCGCGCTCGCCTGAATCCTTCCGCGACATTGCCGCCGAGTTGAGCGACGAGAAGTCGGCCCAATTCCACGAGAAATGGGTCGTGGGCTACGGGCACGCCTCGGTGGCGGAACACGCCGTGCTGCACATCGCCTTCGAGAACGTCTCACGCGTGGCGGTCGAATCCATCGAAGGCAATCGGCTGGCCTCCTACACGGAGAAGTCCACCCGCTACCAGAAATGGGACGGCGACGCCTTCAGCATCCCGCCCGAGTTGGAAGGTCACCCGCTGAAAGAGGAATTCGTCGGGACCGTGCGGATGCTCTTCCAGACCTACGCCGACTCGCTGGCCCCCGTCCGCGCCGTGGTGGAAAAGCGCTCTCCGCGCCGCGAGAACGAAAAGGACGAGGCCTGGGATCGCCGCATCCGCTCGCAGTATGTCGATTCGTGTCGCTTCCTGCTGCCCGCCGCCGCACTGGCCAACCTGGGCATGACCGCCAACGCGCGGGTGCTGGAGAATGCCATCCGCAAAATGATGTCGCATCCGCTGGCCGAGGTGCGTCAGATCGGCGAGAGCGTGCGCGAGGTGGCCAGGACCGAGGTGCCCACATTGGTCAAGTATGCGGATGTTGTGCCGTATTTGATGGAAACGATAAAAGAATTTGAGCGCAGGGATAGGGCGACTCCGCCCCTACCCACCGGGGAATGGTGCACACTCGTTGACTACGACAAAGACGCCGAACAAAAGATTCTAGCCGCGGCACTGTATCGCTTCGGGGAGGTGTCTTTTGCGGACGCGCTGGCTTCCATTCAATCGCTCACCCAAGATGAACTGAACCATCTGGCCGAGTCGCTGCTCGGGAAGCTGGGCAAGTTCGACGAGCCGCTGCGCGAACTGGAATATGCCGCCTACACCTTCGACCTCGTCATGGATCAGGGCGCATACGCCGAGTTCAAACGCCACCGCATGATGACGCAAACGCCGCAACTGCTGACGGCGCGTCTCGGCTACGCTACACCGCGTCTCATCACGGAAGCGGGCTTCGAGGATCGCTATCGCGCCGCGATGGACCAGGCTGGGCAGACCTACGAAAAGCTGCACGCCTTCGACCCGAACGTGGCGCAATACGCCGTCCCCAACGGATTCAACCGCCGCGTGCTGGCCGAGTTCAACCTGCGTTCGGCCTATCACTTCTGCCAGTTGCGCGCGGCCTCCAACGCACACTTCTCGATCCGCAAGATCGCGGAACGCATCCACGAGGAACTGACACGCGTCCACCCGCTGTTGACGAAGTACATGCGCCTGCCCGAAGAGACCTGGCAGAATGTGGAAGAAAATTACTTCACGGCATGAAACGCATTCTGCTCCTGCTGGCATTGTTCCTGACCGCCTGCGTCCCCCAGGCGGATCCCACGCCCGCACCCGTCTCCCCTCTCAGCCCCTATTCCACAACCACCCCCGCCCCAGCCGTCCCCTGGACCTCGGGACTGGTGACCGCTTCCGCGCCGCTGCCGTCGCCCACGCCGTTTGTCTACACCGTGCAGCAGGGCGACACGTTGGGCAGCATTGCGCTGAAGTTCGGCGTTTCGATCAACGACCTGCAGGCCGCCAACCCTGAAATTTCGCCAAACAGCATGTCGGTGGGACAGGTACTCCAAATTCCCAGCGACCCCGAGAATCCCTCGGGTGAGCCGACGCCGCAGCCTGCCCCGTTCCGCGTGGAGCAGACGGCCTGTCACCCCAGCGCGGACGGCGGGATGTGGTGCTTCGTGCTGGCCCGCAACGACTCGGCCACCGCGCTGGAGAATGTCAGCGCGCAGGTGACATTGTTCGACGCGAACGGAAATCAACTTGCCAGCCAGCCTGCTTTGCTGATCCTGAACATCCTGCCGCCCAACACCTCCCTGCCGATGACGGTTTTCTTTGACGCACCCATCCCCGTGGACGTAACTCCGCAGGTGCAGGTCCTGACCGCGATCCAACTTCAGGCAAACGATGCGCGTTATCTGCCCGCCTCGGCGCAAAACATCCTCGTGCAAGTGGATTGGAACGGGCACAGCGCCCAGGTCAGCGGACAGGTCTTCCTGCCTGCCGAATCAAAAGCCGCCGCGACCGTTTGGGTGGCCGCGACGGCATATGATAAGTTTGGTGCAGTGGTAGGAGTCCGCCGTTGGGAGGGGGGCGCGATTCCGACGGGGACGAGTCTGCCGTTCACGATGACGGTGTCCAGCCTGGGCGGGGAGATCGACCATGTCGAGGTGGTGGTGGAGGCAAGACCGTAACCCCCTCCGCCCCTGTCGGGGCACCTCCCCCATTTATGCCTGAAGTTCGGCGCAAATGGGGGAGGATGGGTGGGGGGTTATTTTCCTTCCAACCACATATATCGTTCGATCGGAATATCGATGGGGGTGAAGACGTAGCCCTTCACATAGGGTTTAACCAGTTGATAACTCAGGTAATGCACGGTGAACAGAACGGGCGCGTCGTCCACGATCATCTGCTCGGCCTGCTGATAGAGCGCGATGCGCTGGGTCACGTCGCGTTCGGTGCGGGCCTGTTCGAGGATGGCATCCAACGCAGGGTTGGAGTAGCCGCCATTATTCTGCTGCGAGCCCGTGTGGAAGAGCACATCCGCAAAATTCTCAGGGTCGGGGTAGTCGGCACACCAGCCGCCGTCAAAGATCTGGCCGTGGTTACCCGAATAGATCGACTCCAGATAGTAATTCGGCTCGATGTTCTCGACCGTGATGGTCACGCCCAGGTTCTGCTCCCACATCTGGATCAGGGCGGCCACGTCCGCACTGACGTAACTGCCGAGTCCGCTATTGGTGTAGACGATAGGCGGAAGGTTCGTGCCATACTTGGATTGTTTGAGCAGGTCGCGCGCCGCAGCGGGATCATAGGGCAGGCCCTGGAGCGCGATGTTGAATCCAGGCAGCCCGGGCGGATACAGGCCAATGGCAGGCAGCGCATGTCCGCGCATGACCACGTCGATGTATTGCTGACGGTTGAAGGCCATGCTGAAAGCCTTGCGCACGTTGACATCGTCGAAGGGTGGGCGGGTGTTGTCGAAGACCACGTAGCTGGTACACAGGTTCACACCCGTGAGAAGCTCGTTGTGCAGCGGCTCGGTCGGGTCGGTAAAGCGCTCGATGGAATAAACACTGGTGATGTCCACCTCGCCCGATTCGTACAGGCGCTGGCTGTCGCCCGAATACAGGTTGACGACCACATACGGGATGGACGGTGTGCCAAGGTAGAAGTCGGCGTTGGCCTGATAGACCATACGCTGGAAGCTGGTCCACTCGATCAGCTTGTACGGCCCCGTGCCGTTGGGCTGACGATACCACTCCGAACCCGATTCGACATTTTTCTTGTCCACGACGAAGGCGGTGGGATAGGTCAGTTTGAGCAGGAAGTACGGTTTGGGCGCATCGATGGTGACTTCGAGCGTGTGGTCGTCCACGGCACGCAAGCCGCTGACGTGGTCGGCCTGGCCCGCAGCCATTTCCTTCGCACCGACGATGTCACCGAGATAGGTCAGGGCGGTATCTGAGGCCAAGGCTGGACTGAGGGCGCGCTCCCACGAGTAGACAAAGTCACCCGCAGTCACGGGGCGGCCATCGTGGAAGACGGCGTTCGGGCGCAGATGGAAGGTATAGACCGTGCCGTCAGCGTTCACATCCCAGGTCTCGGCCAAATCGGGCGTCAGATTGAGGCGCGGATCGAAGGAGACCAATCCGCTGTAGAGGCGCTTGTCGCCCGAACCGTGCGTGGTGGCAGGATCATACTCACGCGGGTTGGTCGACTCGCCGCCTTCGAGCACCAACGCCTGGTTCATCGGGACATCGACCCGGGCGGCGGCGCGCGCCGTGCCAGAACTGACCAGGGTCACAACCAAGGCCAGGCTGAACAAGGCCGCTATGATTTTCTTCAGATTAGCCATTGTTTCCTCCTTTACGACGCTGAGCCAAGACAACGCCCAGCACGATCACGCCGATCAACAGGCCGAAGACGCAGCAGAAACACAGCAGGGCAATCGTCAGCATGGGCGGCGGGCCCGAGGGCGAGAACGTCGGTGTCGTGGGATTCCCGTTGGACGAGGAAGTGGGCACGACGTACGGCGTGGGGGTCACGGCCAACGGCGCGCCCGAGACGGGCGCATAGGTGGGGACCACTGTCGGGGTGGGCTGGGCGGTTGGTTGCACGGAGACAGGCCGGGGGTCCGCGCCAATGGCGGCGCGCCAGGCATCTTCCAGGCCGTCCACGTCGAAGCCGTAAACCTTGAGCAGGGCGTCATCTACAGTGGAGCCATCGCGCAACCCCTCGAGCAGGCTGGTCATCTTGCTCTGACCATAGGTCTCGATCAGGAATTTGACGATGCTGTACGACTGGCTGTAGGACAGGCTGGCCTTGTCTGCCACCTCGGAGAAACCCACACTGAGCGAACGAACTGTGAGCAGGTCGTTGTTTTGGATGGCGTCATTCAACTGTGCAGCAGAGTTCGGGTCGAGATCACCTTCGGAGTAGACGGCCAGGCCTTCGTTGAGCCAGGTGGGGACATCGCCCAGACAGGAGAAGGTGAGATGACCGACCAGCACGTGCGTCAACTCATGGACAACGGTGCTCTTGTCCCAGTTGGTGTCGGCACCCGAGGAGGTGCCCATGATGACGATGTTGTGTTCAGGGAAAGCCATGCCGCCCGTCCACGAAGGCTCGTAGAGGATGGCATCACGCATGTCGTTGTAATCGGCATACACGTACAGGTCGATGGGCGCATCGGTCTTCAAGCCCGATTGCGTGGCGTTGAATTCAAGTCCGCCCACGCCCGAATTGAGCATCTCCTGC
Organism: Chloroflexota bacterium; assembly: GCA_016191845.1. Taxonomy (GTDB): domain Bacteria; phylum Chloroflexota; class Anaerolineae; order Anaerolineales; family Villigracilaceae; genus JACPVF01. The sequence continues at coordinate 112,854 of JACPVF010000005.1, read as the reverse complement.
GCGAAGGATTTATCGAAGCCATACCAGTGCAGGCGCAGGTCGCCTGAGGTGATGGTCTGCCACGGGTGGACGTTATCCAGCCAGGTGACGGTCTTCTTCTCGGAAACGGTTTCCTTGCCCGACTCGTCGGTGACGTGCCAGCGCCACCAAATGGTGGCCCCGGGCGGCAGGGATCCGCTCTGGCGCATGTCCCAGGTCCACTCGACCTGCAGGCTGGCAGCAGGAGTGAACTGTGGATAGGACTTGGCAACCACCTGTCCACAGGTTTGCTGTTCGGTGCCGTATTCGAGCATGACCGAGGTGATGGTCGAACTGACCGTCAGGTTGGCCGAGAAAGTGATGGTGTTGGGGAAATCGAGGGTCGCGGTGTCGTTCCCCACGTCCGCGGCGGGAGCAGCCGCCACGGTTTGGAGCGGCAGGAACATCAGCGCGAACAGGGTCAGCAGCAGATAAAATGACCTTAATCGCATGGTACCTCCTTTTGGGTTCGGGCAACTATATCATGAATCCCCGAGCGCCCCGGGCAGGGAGTACCAAAAGCCCATTTGCGCGTTTGCATCCTTGTAAACCAAAAAACAAGCCCCTTTAATTGACGCTTATACCCCTTGCAAGTATAATCCTCCTATCCACCCCTCACCGAGGGGTTTATTGAGGCCCTTCTATGGCGTTGCGCGGAAATTTACGCGATTTTACGATCACCCAACTGCTCAATCTGATCAACCTTGCAAGTAAAACGGGGACTCTCATTGTGGATGGTCCCAATGAGCAGGCCTATGTCTCCTTCCGCGAAGGGAAGTTGGCGTATGCACGCATTGGCCGCGAGGAAAGTACCCTGGCGGCTGTGTTGCACCGCGCCAACAAACTGAGCGCCAACCAGTATCGTGCCATCACCGAGCGCGCCGGCGCGATGACCGACAAGGAACTTGGCCTGCTGCTGATCAATGCTGGGTACGTCACCCAGGAGGACATCCTCCTCAACCTGCAGGCCTACTTCACCGAGATCATCCGCCGCCTGTTCACCTGGGTGGAGGGCATCTTCCGCTTCGAGGCCGACATGCTGGCCCCTGAGGACCGCATCAACGTGCGGCTCGACCTGGAGAACATCATCATCGAAGGCTCTCGCCAATTGCGCGAATGGGAGCAATTGCAGGACGAGATCCCCAGCCTCGAGATGGCACTCAAATTCACCGACCGCCCGCTGACCAACGTCAACCTGAACGTGGAAGAGTGGCGCGTCGTCAAATACATCAATCCGAAGAATACGATGAAACAGATCGCAGCAGCATGCAAGATGAACGATCTGGAGATCCGCCGCATCGTATACGGCCTGTTGCAGGCCGGGCTGGTGGAGATCGTGCGACCCGAAGGCGTGGTCGTCCCGCCCAGCCCCAAGACCTACCCAACCCAAGACAAGAACGAACAGAAATCGCTGATCAACAAATTGATCGGTCGTATCCGCTCGATGTAATCCCGGATAGAAGGAATCATATTTATGCAAACGGTCAAAATGGTGGTAACAGGTCCCTTCAGCGCTGGCAAGACGGAGTTCATCCAGTCGGTCAGCGAGATCGACGTCGTCTCCACCGAGCGGAAGATCTCTTCCAGGGAAGAGCGCACGGTCAAGGACAACACGACGGTGGCCATGGACTTCGGCCGCATCACCGTGGACGAGGACCTGGTCCTCTACCTCTTCGGCACACCCGGTCAGAAGCGCTTCGACTTCATGTGGGAGATCCTCTCTGAGGGGATGCTCGGCTTCATCGTCATGGTCGACAGCACCCGCCCGGAGACTTTCCGCGAAGCGCGCTCCATCCTGGAGACCTTCCGCGCCTATGCCCCCACCCCCTACGTGGTTGCCGCCAACAAGCAGGACCGTGAAGATGCCTGGGACATCGACGACATGCGTCACGCCCTGCGCCTCGACCCCAAGACCAAGCTCCTTCCCTGCGTTGCCACCGACCGCAACACGGTCAAGGCCACTCTTCTCGAATTGCTCTACAGCATCCTCGAGGAAATGGAAAACGGCAAATAAAGATTCAGGTTTCGTAGCAGCGTGTCTTCCATCACCACCAACCAGGGAATTGTTCATTACGAGGTCTATGGCCGCGGACGACCGGTGATTCTATTGCACGGCTGGCTGGGATCGTGGGGGTTATGGCAGGAAACCATGGCCTTCCTTGGTGCGTTCTATCGCACCTATGCACTGGATTTTTGGGGCTTCGGCGAATCGGGCAAGAAGCGCGATAGCTATGCTGTCGACGACTTCGTCGACCTGGTCAACCAGTTCATGGAACAACTCGGCATCGTGCGAGCGCCTCTGGTGGGACACAGCATGGGCGGCACGGTCAGCCTCTCGGTCGCCATCCGCTACCCCGAGCGGGTCAGCAAAGTGGTGGTGGTCGGCTCGCCCATCGTTGGCTCGTCGCTGGCTCCGCTGCTGAAACTGGCTGGTTACCGTCCGGTAGCATTCTTCCTTTTCAACCTGATGAGCCCCTTCCGCGCGTGGATGAAGTACTATTACTCCCGCCAGATTTGCAGCGACCCGCGCTTCCCAGACATGATGGACCGTGACCTGTCCAGGACCACGCTCGAATCCTTCCTGCGCTCCATCGCCTCGCTGCGCCGCACCGATTTGCGGCCATCGCTCAACCAGGTCCACATTCCCACAATGGGCATGTATGGGGATCGCGACAAAGTGGTACACCCCATGCAGTGGCAGCCCATGTTGACGGGGATCCCACAAACCCAGATCGTTCGTTTTCCCAAAGCAGGCCATTTCTCCATGCTCGAAGAGCCGACTGAATTCAGCCAAAAATTAAAGGCTTTTCTGGATGAGCCAGCCCCATGAGTGGAGACTTCTTTTATCCACAGAAGATGGGGCGGATCATCCTACTGGGCATGGAAGAGATCATCGGGCGCACGGGCTTGCACGCCGTTTTGAACCTTTCCTCTCACAGCGACTACATCGGAAATTATCCCCCTGCTTCCACGGATCGCGCCTTCCCCTTCCAGACCATCAGTGACTTGCACGTGGCATTGGAACAGGCCTACGGTCCACGGGGTGGACGAGGGTTGGCCCTGCGCATCGGGCGGGCCACTTTCACCTACGGCCTGCGCGAGTACGGGACCATGATCGGGCTGACCGAGATGGCTTTCCGACTGTTGCCGCTCTCCTCCAAACTCCATACAGGCGCCAAGGCCTTTGCGGACCTCTTCAACCACCACACCGACCAGGTGGTGCGCCTTGAGGAGACAGAGCGCCATCTCCTCTGGCATATCGAGCGTTGTCCGCTGTGCTGGGGACGTCACACTGAGGAACCCGTCTGCCACATGGCGGTGGGACTTTTGCAGGAATCGCTTTACTGGATGAGCGGTGGCAAGATCTTCAACGTGGAAGAAAACCAGTGCATCGCGCGCGGAGACTCCGCCTGCACGATCCAGATCGAAAAAACACCCATTCCATAAATTTCACGAGGTTGCAAGGGCGGGGAAACCCGCTCTTGTTTATAATAAGCCCATGCATAAGGTAATCCTGAACGCCCCGAAGATCATCGCGCCCTTCTGCGAGCCTGCCCGCGAAATGCGCGTGCAAAACACCCCGCTTTGGCTGCACCAACGTAACTTGCTGGCCCCGTATGTGACCAGTGAGCAGGAACTGCGCCCGGGCGAGCGCCTGCAGCCCACCCGTCAGCCTACTCTGGCCTATCGCGACAACCTCTTCTTCGACGAAGGCTACATTAGCGCCTTCATTGCCGAGGCCAAAAAACGCAAACATGCCTCCCGAGCGGCCTTCTCGGTGAACGATCCAGCCTTCCGTGAACACGCCCTGCCGCTTTCGAGTTCCTATACCCCTGCTGGGAGTGTATACCTGGCCGACCTGTGGTACTACCCCAACGGCCCCGTGGCCGACGTGGAGCCGTTGGTCATCGACATGCAGGCGCGCGAGATTGGCTATTACCACATCCCCACCTACATGGCTGACAAGAGCGGTGACCTGGTCTTTCAGGTGCCTCTGCGCTCCCTGTTGGCCATTGACTCATGGGTGCATATCTATATTGCAGATGTGGTCTTTGGCTTGTTCGCGCGCGGAGCTCGTTACGAGAAGAAGGCCAACGATGAGCTATCCTTCAAACTCATGATTATTGGCAAAGCCATTTATGAAGGACGCCAGGTTCTGGAGTGTTCTCAAGTAGTGAAGATTGGCAAGAACTGCGTGATCGACCCAAGCGTTGTCATTAAGGGTCCTACATTCATTGGCGATAATGTCCATATTGACGCAGGTGCGGTGATCGATAACAGCATCATCGGCAACAATGTGAACATCGGCCAGGGATGTCAGATCATGCTCTCGGTGGTAGGCGACGGTACCTTCCTGCCCTTCCGCGCCGCGTTGTTCATGACCACCGTGATGGAGAACTCCATGATTGCGCAGAATACCTGCCTGCAAATGTGCGTGGTGGGACGCAACACCTTCATCGGTGCGGGCTCCACATTCACCGACTACAACCTGATCCCCGCCCCCATCCGCGCCATCAGTGGCGACGGCAAGCTGGGCATTTCCAACCGCCCTGTGATGGGCGGCTGCGTAGGTCACAACTGCCGCATCGGTGCGGGCATGCTGGTCTACCCCGCCCGCACCATCGAATCAGACGTGGTGCTGGCCGCCTCGAAGGAGCGCCGTATCATCGACCGCGACATCCGCTTCGAGGACAGCGACCATCACCGCATGAAAGCCGCGCACATGCACCAGACTCCCTATCATCCCCAAACCAAGGCGGATACGGAGTCGTGGTAGGCATGGATTCTTTCGCGTTCATCATCCACCCCATCGACCCCAAACGCGACGTCAGCCGAAAATTTCCCTTTCTGGGAAAGGTACTGAACGAGCGCCAGATCGATTTCTTCTCGACCTACTTCCCGCCCGTTTACATCTCGGAGATCGAGGGCATCACCTCACAGGCCACCGGCAAGCAGATCAAGGGCTGGTTCATCGCCTGCCCGTTCACGCCGCGCCGCATGATGGAATTGCCTGTACGCACGGTGTATCGTAAAATTATCCAGACCGGCCGCCTGGCCGAGAAACTGGGAGCGGACATCCTGGGACTCGGCGCCTTCACCTCGGTGGTGGGCGACGCCGGCATCACCATCGCGGACCGTCTGGCGGTTCCCGTCACGACGGGCGACTCTTACACGGTGGCGCTGGCCGTCCAAGCTATCCGCGACGCTGCCCGCATCATGGACATTTCCATGAAAGACGCCACTGTGGCGGTGGTCGGTGCGACCGGCGCGATCGGCCGCGTGTGCGCCGAACTGCTGGCCGATGAGGCCGCCGAACTGCTGCTCGTGGCCCGGGACGAGAAAAAACTCGCAGAATTGCGGGAACGGCTCCAGGTCCGCGCCAAAAGCAAGCTGGTGACCAGCACGAAGATGGATGTCCTCTCGCGGGCGCAGTTGATCCTGACCGTGACCAGCGCCATCCATGACATCATCCGCCCGGAACATCTGCTGCCCGGCAGCGTGGTATGCGACGTGGCCCGCCCCCGCGATGTTTCTGCAATGGTGGCCGCGGCAAGAAATGATATATTAGTGATTGACGGCGGAATGGTAGATGTGCCAGGCCCCGTGAATTTCCATTTTAACTTCGGTTTTCCACCCGGAAAGGCGTACGCCTGCATGGCCGAGACCATGGCCCTGGCGCTGGAAGGCCGTTTTGAGGACTATACCGTGGGCAAGGATATCACGGTCGAACGCGTCCAGGAGATCACCGCCATTGCCGAACGGCATGGCTTTCGCTTGAGCGGATTCCGCTCTTTCGAACGCGAAGTAACGGAAGAACAGATCGAAACCGTGCGTACGAACGCCCGAAGGGCGCGACGCAACTAGGATTTTTGGAGGCCTTATGGGAAATGCCCGCCTGCTGGTCGTAGAGGATGATGTCGACATCGCCAACATGCTCAAGATCTATTTCACAGGGCTTCAATATGAAGTGGATGTAGCCAATCGCGGCTCCGATGCCCTGGAGAAGACCCGCCATGTCCTGCCGCACCTGATCGTGCTGGACATCATGCTGCCCGACATCGACGGGTATGAAGTCTGCCGCAATCTGCGCACCAACACCCGCACCAGCCACATCCCGGTCATTTTCCTGACCCAGAAGGATGAACGCAGCGATAAACTGCAGGGGCTCGAACTGGGCGCGGATGACTACATCACCAAGCCGTTCGACATCGAAGAACTCAAGCTGCGCGTAATGGGCGCCATCCGCCGCTCGGAGCGCGAGAGCCTCACCGACCCACGCTCGGGCCTGCCTGCCGGCCGCCTGATCGAAGAGCAATTACGCCGCATCATCCGCGAGGAGAGTTGGGCCCTGCTCGACATCCGCGTCAACAATTTCGAGTCCTTCCGCGATGTGTACGGGTTCGTGGCAGGCGACGATGTGCTGCGCTTTACGGCCATGATGATCGGTGAAGTGGTGGACGAGGTGGGCTCGTCCAGTGACTTTATCGGTCACGCGGGTGGCGACAATTTCATCGTCATCACCAGGGACGAGCGCGCCGCGGCCCTCAAACAGCGGCTCAAGGGCCGCTTCGCCGAAGAGGTGCTAACTCACTACAACTTCATCGACCGCCAGCAGGGCTTCATCCAGGCTCCCAAATCGGACGGCGGTATGGAAAAAGTCCCGTTCATGACCTTCTCGATCGGCGTCGTTTCGCCGAGCCAGCAGTCGTTCGCCGACATCCGCGAGATCACTGAGCTGGCCGCCGAGGCGCGCCGACAGGACGCCAACTCCTCCGCCGCATAGTGGTGATTTAATCGATGCTGGCCGGCCTGGGTATCGGAATTTGGGGGCTCGCGATCGGACTGGTGTCCGTATTCGTGGTTTGGGCCTTCATGGTCCTGATTCCGCGCAATCAAAACACGGCTGAACCCAATCAGCCAGCCCTGGTTCTCCCCGATCTACAACAAACTACAGATGCCGTTTTGGTCGTCGAGCCCGGTGGGCGCATCGGCTATTTGAACGCGCTTGCCCGTCAGCTGTTCAATCTCGGTGAAGATGAGGCGGCCGACCTGGAACGCCTGGCGCGCCGCGTCCGCCCGTTGGATGACTTCCTGCAAGTGTGCGCGAAACCCAGCCAGAAGCGCCTGACCATCAATGGCAAATTACTGGAAGCCACCTCCTATGAGGTGCCCGGTGTGTTGCCGTTGAACCTGGTCACCCTGCGTCAACTGGACCTCACCCCCGCCCTGTCCTCGGGCGAATCAAACGGCTCGATCCTCAAGGTGGTGACCGACTTCAGCGAGGCCATTGCTGCCAGCCTTGACATGGAGAGCACCATCGCCTCCGTGCTGGAAAATGTCAACCGCCTGGTGCCCGCCGAGGTCACGGAGATCAAGGTCTGGGATTCCGCGCACCAGACGCTGATCCCCTACTGGACTCACGACACAGGCGAGGGGTCGAGCAGCGTGACGCGTATGAACCAGTCCCAGTTCGGGGCGCTGACCTCGCAACTGGTCAGCCAGCGCCAGCCGCTCCTGCTTGGTCGGACTCAGATCACCCAGATCGACTCAGCCTCGCGGGTGCAATCCTATCTGGGCGTGCCGCTCATGGCGGGCAACGAATTGATGGGCACCGTCGAGGCGGGGCAGCTCGGTTCGGCCACCTTCGGCCAGCACGACCTGGAGTTGGTCCGCTTTGTCTCGGGCCAGGCGGCGGTGGCGATCCGCAATGCAGTGTTATATGAAGAAGAGCAAGGACGCGCTTCTGAACTGGCGGCCCTCGCCAACCTGACCCAGGCCATCAGCGCCATCCAGGAACCGCGCGACCTGTTTGCCCGCCTGGTGGACAGCGTGGCTCCCCTCTTCAATGCGGAGATCGTCGGCTTCCTGTTGTACGACGAGAACCGCCGCATGCTCGAAGGGCAGGTTCCTTTCCGCGGGTTGCCGACCTCCATCGTGGAAATCTACCGCGCCTCCGTCGCCGCCGACAGTCCCGCCGAGCGTATCCTCTCTTACCAAAAACCGATCCTGACCATCGACGCCGCGCAGGATGAGAACTGGCATACCCTTGGCCTGACCAACGTGGCTGTGGCCGCCTCCCTGCGCGACTCGGCGCTTGTGCCGCTCGTCTCGGACAAGCGCATGGTCGGCTTTCTGCAAGTCTCGCATCACCGCGGCGGGACAGCCCCATTCAACAATGAAGAAGTGCGCCTGATGAGCATTGTCGCCAATCAGGCGGCCACCATCATCGAGAACGCCATGCTGGTGCAACAATCCCGTTCACGAGCACAGCGTGCGGATGCCCTGCGGCGCATCGCCAGCCTCTCCGCCTCTTCGGCCACGCTGAACGAGGTGCTCAAGTTCTCGATGCAGGAACTGATCCGTCTCTTCCAGGCGGATGCTGGCGGGATCTTCCTGTTGGACGATGAGCTTGGGCAGTTACGTTTGCACCGCGAGTCGACCTGGAATGTGCCCGAATCCACCCTGGACTCGTTCAAGACCCTGTTCGTGGATGATCCCGAATACTTGCTGACGGTTTCGTACAGCCGCAAGGCTTTTCTCTCGGGCCGCCTCAGCACGGATCGTCGTGTCCTGTCTTTCTATCGCCCGATGAAAGACGCCATGCAAATGGAATCGGCGTTGGTGGTTCCACTGGTGGTGCGCGAGCATAGTCTGGGCGAGCTGATGTTGGGCAGCCAGCAGGTGGAGCATTTCAGTTCCTTCGACCTGCAGGTCATCACCACGGCGGCGGGACAACTGGCTGCGGCGGTGGAAAGCGACCGTCTGCTCGGTCAGACCGATGCAGGTCTGCGCCAGCGCGTTCAGCAACTGACGGCCATCGCGCGCGTCAGCCGCGAGTTGGGCTCCTCGCTCGACCTCAAGCACCTGCTGACAGTCATCCACGAGGAGAGCCTGCGCATTTTGGAGGCGGGCTGCGGAACGATCCTGCTGCTCGAGGCTGGGAATCAGTCTGAGGGTCCCGTGGTAAAGATGGCGGTGGGATGCCCCGTCGATAACAGCCTGAGCCCACTCGACCGCAAAGTGATTCAGTCGGGGCAATCGCTGGTGGTGAACGATTTCGACGCAGGCGGTGGACACGCCCCGCACGGCGATGTCCGCTCGGCACTGGTGGTGCCCATCCTGCACCAGGGCAATGTGGTAGGCCTGCTGAATCTGCACTCGAACCAGCCTTCGTTCTTCGGAGCGGAGTCGGTCGAGATCATGGAGGTGATGGCGGCCCAGGCAGCCATCGCCATCTACAACGCTCAACAGTACCAGCAGGAGCGCCAGCGCTCCGAATTGCTGCGCCGTCGCGCCGAAGCCTTCGCCAAATTGACCGAGGTCAGCCAGGCCCTGCACCAGGACATCTCGATGGAGCAGGCCATGTATATGCTGGCGCAAAGCTTACGCGTGGCCACCCCCTTCCGCGTGGTGCTGATGAGTCTCTTCGAGCCCGAGGCGGGTATGCTGCGACGCGTGGCAGGCGTGGGCCTTCCCCAGGAAACCTTGAACGAGTTGCTGGCCCGCAAACAACCGTTGGCCAGCATCCAGCAATTGATGAAGCCAGAGTTCAAGATCAGCCGCTCCTATTTCATCCCTGCTGACAAAACGCCCATCCTGCCTGCCGACATCCACTATGTGTATTCGAGTTATGAAGGCGTGCCCGCCGCGGCACAGAATGCCTGGAATGCGGACGATTTCCTGCTCATCCCGCTCGAAGATGCGCAAGGCAAACTCCTGGGCCTCATCAGCCTGGACGACCCCTCCAACGGTCTGCGACCCGACCTTGCCACCATCGAACTGGCCGAGGGCTTTGCCGCCCAAACCTCCCTGCTGATCAGCAACACGGGCCGCCTGAATGCCTTCCAGACTCGCATCGCGGCGCTCTCCGACGGCATCCAGCGTCAGCAGAAACTGCTCAGCGTCAGCCAGAACGACCTGCCCATGCTGCTGCGCAAGGATCTCGAGCAGACCATCTCCCTGCACAACCTCGAACGCCGCGCCCAACGCATCCGCGCGGGTCTGGCCATCACCGAGTCGGTCAGCCGCCAGCTGGACGCCGCCTCGGCGCTCAAGGCGCTTGCTACCGAGACACTCACCCAGTTGGGCATGTCGGCCGCCCTGGTGGCCGAGAACGCGGCCGAGGGTCCGCGCCTGATGCCGCCGCTGGGGAGCATCCCGCGCGCCACCAACGTGGAAGCCCTGTTTGGTCAGCGTAACCCGTTACGCGTCGTCCTGCAGACGGGCAACCCGATCCTGATCGCTAACCTCGACGAAGACGAAGAGTGGCGCGACACGCCCCTGCTGACGGCGCTGCGTGCCAAAGGCATGATCTGCCTGCCCGTCACGGTCCGCAACCAGGTGGTGGCCGCCATGTTGGCCGTCACCCCCGAGCCCCTGCCCGCCTTCACCGACGAAGACCGCCAGGTCTACTTCCAGATCTCGCGGCAGACCTCGGTCATTTTGCAAAACATCTTCCTGCTCAACGAGACCAGCCGCCGCCTGCAGGAAGTCGATCTGCTGCTCGACTTCAGCCGCCGCATCGCAGGCCTGACGCCGGACGAGATGCTCAAGGCGCTGCTCGAAAGCGCGCGCCGCGTGATCACCAACGCACACGCGGGCGTGGCCCTGCTGTGGAATCCGCAGGCCGACCAGTTGCTGCCGCGCGCCGTCTCGGGCTATGCCGACAACACCAGCCTGCTGCGTGTGACCTATCGCAGCGGCGAGGCCCTGCCTGGCATCGTGTTCGAGTCGCGCAAGCCGCGCCGCGCCGATGAGATCAACTTCCTGCGCGATTATCCGCTCAACGCCGAAAATCTGTTGCTCTACCGCCAGGCTACGGGCGGACGTCTGCCCGTCTCGAGTCTGCTCATCCCCATCGTGGCGGGCGACAAGAACCTCGGCCTGTTGGTGCTCGACAACTTCAACACCGTGGCTGCCTTCAAGATCGACGACGAGGCCCTGCTGCTCTCCCTGGCCCAGCAGGTGGCGATCTCGCTGGAAAACGTCCGTCTGGTACAGACCACGCAGGAACGCGCCCAACAGTTGGAGGCGCTCAACGCCGCCGCCGCTTCCTTGACCTCCAGCCTGCGCAGCGATCAATTGGTGGCTTCCCTGCTCAAGCGTCTCCAGTCCATCCTGCCGTACGACACGGCTACGCTGTGGTTGCGAGAACGCGACCGTCTGATGGTCTCCTCCGCTGACGGCTTCCCCGATAACGAACGCCGCCTCGGCCTGACCATCTCCATCTCCGACAGCGCCCTGTTCAACGAGATGATGCGCACGGGACACGCCATCGCCGTCGGTGATGTGCGTGAGGATCCGCGCTTCCCGCACGTCGAGGCACCACGCCTGTCTTGGCTGGGCATTCCGTTCTTCTCGAAGGGCGAGCTGAGCGGCATGATCGCGCTCGAAAAATGGCAGGCGCACTTCTATCACGAGGACTACGTCCAGGTGGCGATGACCTTTGCCAGCCAGGCGGCCGTCTCGCTGGATAATGCCCGTTTGTACGAGGACAGCCTCAACCGCGCCTCCGAATTGACCCAGCGCTCCCAACGCCTGGCCGCGCTCAACCGCTTCTCCTCATCCCTCAACGGACTGCTCGATGCGGACCAGATCCTGCAGGCCGCCAGCGCGGAACTGCTGCAGGCCGTGAGCGTAGAACGCGTTTCAGCAGTGGTCTTCGAACACAGCCGCGCAATGTGGAAGTCGTCCACGCCCGCTGCGGGACAGAGCCTGCCACAGGTACTGCCCTACTCACCCATCTTCGACCGCCTGCGCGAGTCACTGGGTGTCTTCAACACAGGCAACGTCCGGCGCGAACGGGACCTGACCCCGCTGACCGAATTCGTCGGTCAGGAAACCGTCTCCCTGCTGGCCCTGCCTCTCATCAGCGGCTCGGAACTGCGTGCCCTGCTCTTTGCGCACTCGGTCAACGAGACCCACTTCGGCGTGAACGAGATCGAACTGGCGCGCACCATCGCCAACCAGACGGCCATCGCACTGGAAAATGCCCGCCTGTACGAGGCCACCCTCCAGACCGCCCAGCGCCTGTCCATCCTCAACGAGAGCAGTTCCGAGATCGGCGCCACGCTCGACCTGGAACAGATCTATGCTGCCGTGGAACGCTCCACGAAGAAGCTGATGCCAGCCGAGTCCTTCGTCATCAGCCTGTACAACGAAGTCAATAACGAGATCGAAGGCGTGTACCTGATCGAGCAGGGCACGCGTATCCCGTCCATCGTACACCCCATGGACGAAGAAAGCCTGACGGGCAAGGTCATCCGCACGGGCAAGCCGATCCTCACCAATACGCTCGAAGACACAGACAAGGCGGGCGGAATTGTGTACGGCGGCGACGCCGATCCGCTTTCGATCCTGTCAGTGCCCATGGTCAGCCCGGGCGGCAAGGCCATCGGTATGCTCTCGGCGCAGAGCTATCACGCCAACGCCTATACCACTGAAGACCTGCAATTGCTCGGCACGCTGGCCAACCAGGCCATCGTCGCCATCCAAAACAGCCGCCTGTTTGCTGAGACCCAGCGTCTGGCGCAGGAACTCGAACAACGCGTCATCGAGCGCACCGCTCAATTGACGCGTGAACAGCAGAACACCATCACCCTGTTGCGCATTCTGACCGAGGTGTCTTCCAGCCTCGACCTGGACCGCGCGCTCAACCGCACGCTGTCCTTGCTCAACGACGCTACAGGCGCAGAACAGGGCACCATCATGCTGCTGCATCCCGAGGATTATCTGCTGCACTACCGCGCAGGTTACGGTTACCTGAGTGACCGCTCGGACGTCACCAACTCACGCGGGTTCACGCTCAAGGTCGGTGAAGGCCTGGCGGGCTGGGTGGTACAGAACCGTGAGGCGGTGCTGATCAACGACCTGCACAAGGACTCGCGCTGGGTCCGCTCGACCACCTCGGGCCAGGACCATCGCAGTTCCATCGTCGCGCCGCTGCTGGTCGGCGAGGATGTGATCGGCGTGCTGATGATCTTCCATCGCGAGTTGAAGTTCTTCAGCCCCGACATCCTGAACCTGGTCAAGGCCATCGCCAGCCAGGTGGCCGTGGCCATCAACAATGCCCACCTGTATGAACTCATCCGCGACCAGGCCGAGCGCCTCGGCTCCATGTTGCGCAAGGAACAGGAAGAGGCCAGCCGTTCGCAGGCCATCCTCGAGGCTGTGGCCGACGGCGTGCTCGTCACGGGCAACGATAACGCCATCAGCTTCGTTAATTCGTCCATCGAGCGCATTCTGGGGGTGCAGGCTGATCACATGATCGGCCAGTCGTTGGAGTCCTTCGGCGGCCTGTTCGGTAACACCGCCGAATTGGTCGAGACCATCCGCCGTTGGTCCGAGGAGCCGTCCTCCTTCGAACCAGGCGACACCTACGCCCAGCAACTGGAACTGGAGACGGGGCGCATCGCCCTGATCCACCTGGCGCCCGTCATCTTCCAAAACGACTTCCTCGGCACGGTATCCATCTTCCGCGACATCACGCACGAGGTCGAAGTGGACCGTCTGAAGTCCGAGTTCGTAGCCACCGTCAGTCATGAGTTACGCACGCCCATGACGTCCATCAAGGGTTACACCGACATCCTGCTGATGGGTGCGGCGGGTGCTTTCAACGAGAACCAGGCGCACTTTTTGACGATCATCAAGAACAACGCCGAACGCTTGAACGTGCTGGTCAATGACCTGCTCGACATCTCGCGCATCGAGGCGGGACGCGTCACCCTGACCCCGCAGCCCATCGATATCCGCGATGTGGCCGAGGACGTGCTGGGTGAGACGCTGCGCCGCACCCAGGACGAGAAGAAGCCCATGGCCATCTCGCTCGACGCGCCCAAGGACCTGCCGCGCGTGCTGGGCGACCCCGAGCGTGTACGCCAGATCATTTCCAACCTGGTGGATAACGCCTACAACTATACACCCGAAAACGGCACCATCAAGATCCGCATCAAGTCTACGGGAGGACGGGAGATTCAGGTGGACGTGGAAGATAACGGCGTGGGCATCCCCACTCAGGACCAGGCTCGCATCTTCGAGCGCTTCCACCGCGGCGAGCATCCGCTCGTGCTGGCCACCCCGGGCACAGGCCTCGGCCTGCCCATCGTCCGCCAACTGGTGGAGATGCATAACGGACACATCTGGATGCACAGCAATGGCGTCCCTGGCGAAGGCAGCGTCTTCTCGTTCACTCTGCCGACGCAAAAGAATTGAGGAATGAATGACGAAAATCTTGATCGCTGAAGACGAACCCGATATCCGCGAACTGGTGGCCTTCACCCTGCGTTTCGCGGGCTATGAAGTGGTCACCGCCTCCAACGGCGAGGAAGCCGTGCAAATGGCCGTCAAGGAACTGCCCGACATGGCCCTGATGGACGTGCGCATGCCGCGCATGACAGGCTACGACGCCTGCCGCGCCATGAAGGCCAACCCCGAACTGAAGGACATCCCCGTGGTCTTCCTCTCCGCCAAGGGACAGGAAGGCGAAATCGCCACGGGCCTCGAAGCAGGCGCAGAGGAGTACCTGCTCAAGCCCTTCGCCCCCGATCAACTCACCGAGCGCGTGCGCGCCATCCTCACCAAGTTTGGCAAATAGCAAAGGACGGCAGGACAGGCCATGAGCGCCATCATGATCGAAGGATCCATCGTGCATTACGAGGCCTTGGGACGAGGTCGTCCCATCGTCTTTCTGCACGGCTGGGTCGGCTCCTGGCGCTATTGGATCGCCGCCATGCAGGTGGCCTCCACCTCCTTCCGCGCCTATGCGCTCGACCTGTTCGGCTTCGGCGATACCGCCCGCGACCCATCGAAATATTCGCTCGAACAGCAGGCCCGCCTGCTCGACAGTTTCCTGAACGAGATGGGCATCGGCAAGATCGCCATCGTCGGGCATGGATTGGGAGCGCTGGTCGGCTTCCAGTTCATCCAGCAATTCCCCAAGAGCGTGGACCGCATTATGGCGGTTTCCTGCCCGCAAAGCAACGAAGGCGTGAACGCCCGTATGAAGTCCGCCTCGTTGACCGAAATGGTGGAATGGCTCTCGACCCGCTCCCCCGAATCCGCCACCGCCCTGGCCGACGCCACCAAAGCGGACCCGCAGGCGATCACCGCCTCGATCAGCAACATCCAGGCCGACAGCCTGCCCATGCACGAGGCCCTGGTCCCAAGCCTGTTCGTGTACGGTCAGAACGACCCCGCGATCATCCCGCCCGTGGACGAGAGTCAGAACCCCTACTCGCTCACCCACCAGATCCTGCTCGAGAACATCGGCCACTTCCCGATGATCGAGGACCAGATCAAGTTCAACCGCCTGATGACCGACTTCATGGCGCTCGACTCGGGGGCTAGTCCCAAAGAGCTACAACTCAAGGAAGAATGGAAACGACGCGTACGCTGACAGGGCAGACCATCCGTCTGCCCTGAATTTTTTCCTTGACAATCCATCCGAGGCGGGTACAATCAGTTCACAAGCGGAACCAATCCGCTTTCATTTCTGGTCGTATTTAGTGTAAAAAATACACTAAAGGATAAAAATGACACCACTCCCCTTACCTGATTTCTTCACCCCCCAACGCGCAGACCAGGTCTGGCGCGTCCCCTATGAACAGCGCGCTACCCAGGCCATGGACTGGGCCAGGCAGCACGGACTTCAACCCGTAGCCGCCGACAAGCGCCGCATCTGGCTGTTGCTGGTGGATACCCAGAACACCTTTTGCCTGCCCGACTTCGAGTTGTTTGTAGCGGGCCGCAGCGGACGCGCCGCCGTGGATGATACCGTGCGTCTGTGCGAGTTCATCTATCGCAATCTGGGAGTCATCTCACAGGTCACGGCCACGCTCGACACACACATGTCGATCCAGATCTTCCATGCCATCTTCCTTGTGGATGCCGACGGAAAACACCCCTCCCCTTACTCCCAGATCAAGGTCGAAGATGTGCGCTCGGGGACGTGGAAGTTCAACCCCGCGCTGGCGGGCCCGTTGGGTGTCTCGCCCGAATACGGACAGGAAATGTTGTTGCATTACGTGACGCAACTGGAAATGAGCGGCAAATATGCGCTGACAATCTGGCCATACCACGCCATGCTGGGCGGTGTGGGCCATGCGCTGGTCTCGTCGGTGGAGGAGGCGCTCTTCTTCCATTCCATCGCCCGCACGGCACAAACCCAGTTCGAGGTCAAGGGCGATCATCCCTTCACCGAGAACTACTCCGCCATCGGCCCCGAGGTGCAGACGGGTCCCATGGGCGAGACGCTCGAACAGCGCAACCCGAAGTACATCGACATGCTTCAGGACGTGGACGCGCTCATCGTGGCGGGACAGGCCAAAAGTCATTGCGTGGCGTGGACCCTGGCCGACCTGCTGGAAGACATCCGCGGCGTGGACCCCGCACTGGCGAAGAAGATCTATCTGCTCGAAGATTGCACCTCACCCGTGGTCGTCCCGGGTGCCGATTACACTCACGCCGCCGATCAGGCCTACGCCGACTTCGCCGCGGCAGGCATGCACATCGTCCGCTCCACGGACCCCATTGAGAACTGGAAGGATTTCCCAAAGGCTTAACCCATGTCCATCTTCGACGGAAAACGTCTTACCAACGAAACTTTCAAACTCGACATCGAACGGATGCGCAAGGGCTGGTATTCCGACAAGTATTTCGAAAACATCAACCGCATGTTGACCGTGCTGGCCGCCGAGGGTTACATCTATCGCGGTGGATACCCCAACCTGCCCGAAGGCATCTCCCCGGAAGAGATCGCAGTGGGCGACATCGAAGTGGAGATGCAATGGTTCACCCGCCGCGTCGGCCAGACCGTCATCGTGGGCGTGGACAAGGCCCTAGCCATGCTCAAGCATTGCACGGGCTACTTCGAGGGCGAACGCTTCGTCGACACCTCTGACAGGCTCGAAGTTTGGGCGGTGCATGACGGCTGCGTAGTCGAGTCGGATGGCAATCCGCTCTACATCCAGCCCGTGCTCAAGGTGCGCGGACGCTATCGCGACTTTGCGCTGTTGGAGACGCCCACCCTGGGCATCTTCACCCGCTCCAGCCGCGTGGCGACCAACGTGTACGAGACGCTGGTGGCGGCGCGCGGCAAGCCCGTGCTGTTCTTCCCCGCCCGCTTCGACCTGCACGAGGCCCAGGCCGCCGACGGCTACGCCTACAGCATTGCCGTCCAGCGCTTTAATCAGGATCATTTCCAGGATATCGGCCCGTTCATCTCGACCGATGCCCAGGGCGACTGGTGGGGCGGCGCAGGCGGCGGGACCATCGCCCATGCGGCCATCGCCTCCTTCCTGGGTGACACTGCCGAGGCCATGATGGCCTTTGCGCGCGTCCTGCCCGTCAACGTGCCGCGCATTGCGCTGGTGGATTTCAACAACGACAGCGTCCGCGATTCGCTGCGCACGCTGGATGCCATGTTCACCGAATATCGCAAGTTGATGGATGCAGGCCAAAAGGAAGAGGCTGAGAAGTACAAACTGTACGGCGTGCGTCTCGACACGAGCGGAAGCCTGCGCGACGTTTCGGTTCCGCCTCTGGGCGAGCCCAGCCTGGACCTGGGCGTGACCCCGCGCCTGGTCTTCAACGTCCGTCAGGCGTTGGATTCCGCCTGGGAGCGCTGGAGCCTGCCAAAGTCCTGGCAGGAGGCGGCGAAGGAATATTGCCGCAACGTGAAGATCGTCGTCTCAGGCGGATTCCAGCCCGAGAAGATCCGCAAGTTCGAGAAGCTGGGCGTTCCCGTCGACATCTATGCGGTGGGCTCGTACCTGTTCAACAATAACGGCGCCACGGTCACCGACTTCACCGCCGACGTGGTGCGGGTGAAGCTCCGCGGTGAATGGGTGGATATGGCCAAGGTAGGCCGCAGACCGCGTGAAAATCCCAACCTGGAACGGGTGTGGTAAACAAAAAAGAGGCGGACCGTATGGTCCGCCTCTTTTTTATGGTTTGAGAGTAGAGCACAATGCAAGTTATGACTGGTTCTTCCAAAAATCATCATCCGTGGACTTGATCTCCGCCATTTCGCCTGTGGCGATGAAGATGGTGCGTTCACAGATGTTGGTGACGCGGTCGGCCACACGCTCGAGATTGTGCGCCACCCACAGGAGCCAGTTGGCGCGCTCGATGGACTTGGGATCCTGGATGACGAACATCATCAACTCACGATAGACCTGATTGTAGAGCGCGTCCACCTCATCGTCCTCGGCGGGGATGACGCGGGCGGCCTCCACATCCTCGTTGACGAAGGCGGTCAGAGCGCGGTGGAGCATATCCACGTCCTTCTGAGCCATGCGGGGGATGTCGATCAACGGCTTGAGCAAGGGCTGGTCGCCCATGCGGATATTGATGTTGGCGATGCCCTTGGCGTAATCGCCCATGCGCTCCAGTTCAGAGATGATCTCCATGGTGGAGGCCAGCAGGCGCAGGTCGTGGGCCATGGGCTGCTGGGTGGCGATCAGGATCATCAACTGGTTCTCGATATCGAAGCGCTTCTTATTGATGGCACGGTCATCTTCGAGGATCTTTTCCGAAGCCTTGAGATCACGCTTCTTGAGCGCTTCCACAGAATTCAGGATGGCCTGCTCGGCCATGCTGCCTAACACAAGCACCTCATCCTTCAATTGCTGTAACTCGGTCTCAAACGTTTTCCGAAGCATACATACCTCTTTTTGTGGTTCGATGTCGTATTATAACGCTATCCAAATCTTCCAGTCACGTAATCTTCGGTGCGTTTGTCCTTTGGATTGGTAAAGATCGACTTGGTCTCCCCGAATTCGATCATGCGCCCTGAGCGATGCTCGTCGATCATCATCATGGCAGTAAAATCGGAAACGCGTGCCGCCTGCTGCATGTTGTGGGTCACGATGAGGATGGTATATTCCTTGACGATGTCGTGCATCAACTCTTCGATGCGCAGGGTGGAGATGGGGTCCAGCGCCGAGGCGGGTTCATCCATCAGAATCACCTCAGGCTCGACCGCCAACGCGCGCGCGATACATAGACGCTGCTGCTGCCCGCCCGAGAGTGAGAGTCCGCTCTGGTGGAGTTTGTCCTTGACCTCCTCCCACAGGGCGGCCTGCTTGAGGGATTTCTCCACGATCAGATCGAGGTCGTTCTTACGGCGGATCCCATAGAGGCGCGGACCATAAGCTACATTCTCATAGATGTTCTTCGGAAACGGATTCGGGCGCTGGAAGACCATGCCGATTCGGCGGCGAACATCGACCACGTCTTCACGATTGGCGGTGATGTCACGCCCATCCAGGAGGATGCTCCCCTCCACGCGAGCGCTGGGGGTCAGGTCGTTCATGCGATTGAAGGAGCGCAGCAGGGTGGATTTTCCGCAGCCCGACGGTCCGATGATGGCCGTAATCTTGTTGGCGTAGATGTTCATGTTGATGTCGGTCAGGGCGCGGAACTTCCCGTAGAAGACCGACATATTTTGTACTTCCATCTTGGCTCCCAGCGGCTTGGCGTCCGAGCCGGCGGAATGGGTTTGAGATTCAATTTCGAGGGTTTGAATGGTCATGGGATTAACCTTGCAGGCGGCGTTTGCGGGCTTCCACCCACAGACGGGCCAGAACATTGATCAGGAGGACGAAGATCATCAGCACGAGCGCCACCGCCCAGGATTGCTCGACGCGCTCGGGATAGGGCTGCTGGGCATATTTCCACAGCGTGAGCGGAAGTGAGTCCACGGGCTGGTCAACGATGCGTTCAAGGATCTGGAGGAAGGACTGGTTTTGTGCGACCCCGTTGCGAACAATGGTGCCGATGTCGTAACGCTCGTTTCCCAGAGCGGTGAAGAGCAACGGCGCTGTCTCACCTGCTGCGCGAGCAATCGCCAACAAAAAGCCGGTGATGACCCCATTCAGGGCGGCAGGAAACAGCACAATGATTGAAGTTTTCCACTCGGGGGCGCCGAGAGCCAACGAGCCTTCACGCAGGGCATGTGGCACCAGCTTGAGCATTTCCTCGGTGGTGCGGATGATGGTCGGCAGCATGAGAATCGCCATGGCGATTCCGCCTGCCAGGCCCGAGTAATGCCCCATCGGCTTGACGATCAGGGCGTAGGCAAATAAGCCGATGACGATGGACGGCACGCCTGAGAGCACATCCGTGCTGAAGCGCAGAGCAACGCCCAAGGGCGTATTCGGGAAACGCGCCGCATAGAAGGCCGCCAACACTCCGGGCGGGGTGGCAAACACGGCGGCCAGGAGCGTGATGACCACCGTCCCTTGAATGGCATGCAGCACCCCTCCCCCATCCATGCCCAGCGGACGCGGGAGTTGGGTGAAGAAATCGAGGTTGAGTTGCTGGCCGCCCTTGTAGATCACATAACCGACGATCCAGAAGAGGGGAATCAGCGCCAGCAGGGTCATCAAACCCGTCAGCGACAGCATCACTGCGTTGACGATCTTCCGGCGCGGGGTGAGGGATGCCTGCTGTTCGGCGATCAATTGCTGAAAGCGCGTGCTGGTTGCGGTGGTGGCGGTCATGCGCGCGCCTCCTGCGGAGTCCGCCGCGCCACTCGCCAGACCAGCAGGCGGGCGACCATGTTCAGCAGCAGGGTCATGAAGAACAACACCAGACCGATCTCGATCAACGCCTGGGTGTGGAGTTTGGTCACCGCTTCGGCAAACTCATTGGCGATGACACTGGCCATGGTATAGCCAGGCCGTAGCAGCGAGGGCGAGCCCTCAATACTATTGCCAATCACCATGGTGACGGCCATCGTCTCGCCCAGGGCGCGCCCCAGGCCCAGGATCACCGCGCCCAGGATGCCCGAAAGGCCGTAGGGCAGCAATACCTGCCAGATGGTCTCCCATTGCGTGGCCCCCAGCGCCAGGGCCGCCTCCCGCTGACTGCTCGGAATGGAAAGCAGCACATCGCGAGTGACGGCCGTAATGGTGGGGATGATCATGATGGTCAGGATGAAGGCTGCCCCCAGACGCGAAGCACCGCTCGGAGGGATGGGGCCCGTGAACAGGACGTTCAACATGGGAACCTTTCCCAAGGTCTCGAACAGGGCCCCGCCCACAGGTGTCACCACCAGGGGCAAAAAGACGAAGATGCCCCACAGGCCGTAGACCACGCTGGGGATGGCGGCTAACAATTCCACCAGCCAGTTGAGGGGCATGCGGAGCCAGTCGGGGCACAACTCGGACATGAAGATGGCGACGCCGAGGCTGATCGGGATGGCCAGCACAATGGCCGTCAGGGCGGTGAGCAGCGTGCCATAGATAAAAGGCCAGGCCTCGAACTTGTCGTTGACCGGGTCCCAGCTGGTATCGAGCGAGGGGGTCAGAAAGCCCCAGCCGAAGGCGGCACGGGCGTCAGCGGATTCGCGCCAGAGCATCCAGCCGATGGCAAGCATCAACACCATGACCAGCACAGCCATAACGATGATGATAGCCTGCCAGGGAGAATCGCCGTGACGGGTGATCCGCTGGAGGCGACTGAACCAATGTCGTTCAGGGGGAATGGAAATTTGTTTCGTCATCTCAATTCCGTTTTCCACAACCCACATCCCTCTGCTCAGAATGTAGTCCCGACAGTCTGAGGAAAGGGATATGCGCTGGTGGCAAAAAACAGGGGGTGGAGGGTCCCACCGAAGCAGGACCCTCCTGGGACTTGGGGAGATAGCTAATTTATTTGAGCACGGGCGCGCCGTTGCAGGTTACTTCGCCGAACTTGGCGAACACCTGCTCGCGGACGGCGTCGGGCAGAACCGAGTAGCCCAGGGCGCCAGCACGGGAGGTGGCGGAGGGATCGGTCAGGGCCCACTGCAGGAACTGCAGGAGTTTCTCAGCCTTGACACAGTCGGTCATGCTGGTGGTGTGCAGGATGATGTAGGTGTAGCCCACGATCGGGTAGGAGCCAGCACCTTCGCCGTCCACGATGGTGGCGGTGAGCTTGTCGCTGAAGGCACCCGAGAAGTCATTCATGGCAGAGGCTACACTATCGGCGTTGGCGGTCACCTTCTGGCCCGCCTTGTTGATCAGGTCGGCGAAGGCCAGGTTATTGGAGACAGCGTAGGAGAGTTCCACGTAGCCGAGGGAATTGGGGGTGTTGATGACAGAGGCGGCCACACCCGCGTTGCCCTTACCGCCCACGCCATTGCCAGCCTTATCGACAGGCCACTCGATGGAAGAGGCGCCACCCGCGGTCCAGTCCGCGCTGAAGGCGGTGAGGGCCTTGGTGAAGATCTCGGTCGTGCCAGAGCCGTCGGAGCGGTGAACAGCGGTGATGGTCTCGGCGGGCAGGTAGTCGGCCAGGTCGGGGTTGAGCGCCACGATGGCGGGATCATTCCACTTGGTGACCTTGGCGTTGTAGATGTCGACCAGGGTCTGGCGGTCCAGAATCAGTTTGGGGGCCTTGAAGTCAGCAGGATATTCCTTGGCAGGCGTGAAGTTGTAGATCACGACCACGGCGCCAGCCAGCATCGGATACATCTGCAGGTCCTTGCCAGAAGTGTATTCCTCATCCTTAAGCAGGGAGTCGGAACCAGCGAAGTCGACGGTGCCATCGACGATGGCCTTCTTGCCGCCACCCGAGCCAATGCCCTGGTAGTTGATGACCACAGCGGGATCCACATACGAGTAAGCATAGGTCCACTCGGTATAGACGGGAAGCGGGAAGGTCGCGCCCGCGCCGTTGATCTGAACGGAGCCAGCGGGCAGTTCGGGCATGGAAGCATCAGGGGTGGCGGTGACGACCTTTTCGACCACCTGGGTCTCGACGACGGTGACGGGGGTGGCAGGCGTACCACCGCAGGCCGCAAGCAGGAAGCTCAACGCGACCAGGACGAAGAATACAGGACGAACAACACGGGTCATTTCTTTTTTCTCCTTTGATTTTTCTACGTGGCTGATGTTATCAAGCGGCTTTTAAGGGCAAGGGAAGGAGCGGTTAACGTTCAGTTAAAGTCGGTCGGACGTTTTTTGAGATTCCCCGTTAAATGCACCTGCCCGCCAGGCCCAGTGGCGGGCAGGTCCCCTTTTCAGGAGAAGAAGAGGAGGAGAAACCTGTCGCTACTTTTCTGCTTGTACGGCTTCCAGCAGCGTGGATTCCAAAGAGGAGGGATTGTCCCAGGTCCAGGTGTTCAGATCGGTCAGGGCGCGGAAGGCGGTCAGGTCCAGTTGCATGGGCGTGACCGAGACAAAACCTTCAGCCAGCGCGCCCACGTCGGTGCCGCGTTCGGGGACGCCAGTCGGCGCATCGCCGCCGATCCAATAATACGGACGGTTGCGTGGGTCCACGCGCTCATCGAGACGGCTGTGATATACGCGCAGTCCCTGACGGGTGAGCATGATGCCACGGATCTTTTCGGTGGGCAGGAACGGCACATTGACGTTTAGCAGGATCTCCTGCGGCAAGCCGTTCTCGATCACCTGGCGGACCACCTTACCTGCAGCCTGCGCCGCCGTAGAATAATCCACTTCGCCGATGTGGCCTTCGATGGCTTCGAGCGAAACCGCCACCCCGGGCACGCCCATGATGACCGCCTCCATGGCGGCTGTCACCGTGCCTGAGTAAGTCACATCGTGGCCGAGGTTCGCCCCCACGTTGATACCTGAGACCACCAGGTCGATCGGTTCCTTGAAGTAGCCCAGCGTAGCCAGCGCCACGCAATCAGACGGTGCACCGTCGCTGGCGAAGGCCTGTGTGCCGTCAGCCAAACGGAATTCACGGACGCGCAGCGCGCGATCCAGGGTCTTGACATGTCCGCCGCCCGACCAGTTGCGGTCAGGGGCCAGGATGCTTACCTTACCAAGCTTGCGCATTTCCTGCGCCAGAGCCAGCAGCCCGGGCGCCAATACCCCATCGTCATTTGTTACCAGAATGTGTTTCATTTTCTTTTCCATACCGTTTCATCATATCAGGGCAGGTTTAATGGAAATGCAAGAACGGGTTAACAACTCGTAAAGGGTGACAATAAAAAAAGCCCCGGAGACCGGGACTGCTATGAGGCATCATTTCTGGGTGCGCAGATAATCACGCCGCTTCTGCCGGACGTCCACACCAACTACGATCACCCAGGCTAGAAAAAGAACAGCTAGAAACATGGCATCTCTCCTTGCCCCCATCTTACCGCGCAACGACCAAAGTGGACTTAAGAACCAGTTATCAAACAGTAAACAATTTTGTCAGGCCAGCGGGATGGTAAAAAAGAACGAACTACCCTCGCCCTGGCGGCTTTCGACCCAGATTTTTCCACCGTGCGCTTCGACGATATGCCGCGCAATGGACAATCCCAAACCAGTGCCGCCGCCCGAACGCGAGCGGTCGGATTTGTAGAAGCGCTCGAAGATGCGCGACAGGTCATCGGCAGAGATGCCCACGCCCGTATCCCGCACGACGAAACAGACCGCCCCTTCGGCGGGTTCCGCCAAAAGGGCCACCTCTCCTCCAGGCCGCGTGAACTTGACCGCATTGTGGATCAGATTGACCAGCACCTGCTCCAGCCGCGCCTGGTCCGCGCGGACCTTCGGCAGGTTGGGCGAACCATCCACGCGCAGGGAGAGGCTCGCACGCTCGGCCTGCAGGCGCATCCGCTCGGCGGCGGAGGACAGCAGGTCGTAGGCGGGAACAGGCTTGAGGTTCAGAGCCACCTGCCCCGACTCGATGCGCGAGAGTTCGAGCAGTTCGGCCACCATCTGGGTCAGCGCATCCGTTTCCACCGAGATCTGATCGACGAAACGGCGCGCGGCAGGTGGGTCTTCCAGCGCCCCATCCTGCAAGGTCTCGGTCAGCGCGCGCAGGGAAGCCAGCGGTGTACGGAGTTCATGCGAGAGGTTGCTGATAAAATCGCGCCGCACGGTTTCGAGGCGGCGCAGACGAGTGAGGTCCTGCACAAGCAACAGGCTGCCGCCGTGAGTATCGCGGTCAGGGATGACGACGAGTTGCAGGAATTGTTTCCGGGCGGGGAGTTCCACTGAGTCGCTTTGCAACTCGCCATTTTGCTGGCTACGCTGCCAGGTCTGGATGAGCTGATGATGGCGCAGGGTCTCGGTCACCGAACGGCCCAACAGGTTCTCACCGAAGAGCCGCTCGGCAGCAGGATTGGCAAACTGGATGCGGCCATCGGCATCGACGATGAGCACGCCATCGGTCAACTGATCGAGGATGGCGGACAGTTTGGAATGTTCGATATTGAGGGAGTAAAGTTGAAGTTGGACGGCGGACAGACGCGCACTAAGGGCGCTGGCCAGGTCACCGAGTTCGCTGGCAGTCTCGGTCGGGTCTTCCTTACGACGGATCTGCTCGGCCATTGCACGGATGTCACGTCGCAGGGCAAGGTAACGCCAGGCCAGGAAGCCACACACAATGAGCAGAGCCGTGATGATAAATAATGACCAGGTCATGCTTGGAATTTCAAGAATTGGTAAGTGAAACGGACAGAAACAAAAGTCAGGAGCCAGTTGAGCAGCAAAAGCACCGCGCCTCCCACTGCGATCAGGCCAATGACCATGCCGCGTGTCACGTCAAAGGGCAGAGCCAACATCCCTTGCAAGTTGGCCTCGGTAAAGGGGTCAGCCAATGCGATCATGGCAGAAGCCATGCAGATCAGCGCAAGAACAAAGGTAGTAAATCCTGACGCGCGCCTGGAGACTACACGCAATTTCATTTCATCTGCATGTCGGGATGCCAGCCTGCTGCCCAAGATAAATCCCGCAGGCAACGCTAATACCAGGTTAAAGACAGGCACCCCCATGAAAAATCCGAAAAGACCGATCGAGTAGAAAACGAACACCACTGCCCAAAATGGCATCGCGAGCGCACCTGCATCATTCAGCCATTTTTTCAGGAGTGGGAAGTCCAACAACAAGCCGAGCAACAGACCGGACAACGCACCCGGGAAAATCCAGGATTCGGGCAAGAAAACGTAGGCCAGCCACCAACCTCCCAGGAGGAAGGCCAGTGGCATGAGCGGGGCTAGAATCAAGCCAAGGATGGAACGTTCCAGTTTTGTTTTCATACATTTATTTTGCACGTATGGAACTCTCAAGGGCTTGCGATTCCTATCGAATCACCCCTCGAAGCGGTAGCCGCCGCCGCGCACGGTGACGATACGCGTGGGGTTGGCCGAGTCGGCTTCGATCTTCTGGCGCAGCCAGCGTACATGGACATCCACGGTCCGGCTGTCGCCGATGAAATCCCAACCCCAGACGCGTTCGAGAATGAACTCACGTGAAAGCATCTGTCCGCGGTGTTCCGCGAAGAACAGTAACAGTTGGTACTCCTGCGGTTTGAGTTGCAACGGTGTGCCGTTGAGGGTCACCTCGCGGCGGGTGCGGTTAACCGACAGGTTTCCGAAGGTCAACACATCCTGCGTGGAGGATTCAGGCGCACGCTTTTGCAACTCGTCCTCGATCAGGCGGGCACGGCGCAACTGCGCCTTGACACGCGCCATCAACTCACGCATCGAGAAAGGCTTGGTGAGATAATCGTCCGCGCCAACCTCCAGGCCGACCACGCGGTCGATCTCGTCGTCGCGGGCGGTGAGCATGAGGATGGGTGTGCTCATCTCCCTGCGCAGAATGCGCGTGACCTCGAATCCGTCCAGCTCGGGCAGCATCAGGTCGAGCACGATCAGGTCGGGCTTCACGCGGCGGGCGGACTCCAAGGCCAGGCGTCCATCGCCGACAGCCTCCACCTCGTACCCCTCTTTTTTCAAGTTATAGGCCAGCGTTTCACGCAGGGCGGTTTCATCTTCGACTACAAGAACAGTTTCTGCCATTTGTTAACACTATACCATAAAGGATTTTTTGGCTCTGTTAAGAGTCAGTTAAAACAAACAGCCACCATTGGGTGGCTGTCCTTTACCCAAAACGTCCCGTCACGTAATCTTCTGTGCGCTTTTCCCGCGGAGTGGTGAAAATGGACTTGCCTTCGTCGTATTCGACCAGCTCCCCTTGCAGGAAGAAGGCAGCGTAATCAGCGGTACGAGCAGCCTGTTGCACCGAATGTGGTACGAGGATGACCGTGTATTCCTTCTTCAATTCCTGCAACGCGGACTCCACCTTGCCCGTCGAGATCGGATCCAGGCCGCTGGTGGGTTCGTCGAGCAGGATAATCTCGGGCTGGAGCGCCAGCACGCGCGCCAGACAGACGCGCTGCTGCTGTCCGCCCGAGAGGGCGATGGCGGGATCGTCGAGGCGGTCCTTGATTTCATCCCAGATGGCAGCCAGCTTGAGGCTGCGCTCGACGGCTTCGTCAAGGCGGGACTTGCGCTTCTCGCCTGCCAGTTCCAGTCCATAGGTCAGGTTCTGGCGAATGCTCATCGGAAGCACCACGGGGCGGGCAAAGACCATGCCCACCTTGCGGCGCAGGGCGATGACGTCCGTCTTCGGGTCGAGGATGTTCTCGCCGTCAATCAGGATGCGGCCCGCACTGGTACGGACCTCGGTCAGGTCGTTGAGGCGATTGAGGCAGCGCAGCAACGTGGACTTGCCTCCACCCGCGGGGCCGAACAACACGGTCACCGCATTCTCGCGAACTCCCATGCTGATATTACGCAGCGACTCCACGCCGTCGGAGTAAGTCAAGGAAAGATTTTCAATAACGATCTTATCGGTCATAAGGTTTACCACTGACGGCGCGCACGAGCGCGTGAACGGATGGTGGTAGCGATCAAGTTCATGCCCAACACGAAGACCAACAGCACCAGCGCCGTCCCGTATTGGACCTGGGGCGGCATTTCAGGCACCTGTGTTGAGATGACGAACAGGTGATATGGCAGGGCCATGGTCGCGTCGAAAGGCGAGTTGGGCAGGCGCGGCAGAAAGAAAGCCGCTCCTGTGAAGAGGATCGGTGCAGTCTCGCCTGCGGCGCGCTCCAGACCGAGGATGACACCCGTCAAGATGCCAGGCAAAGCCTGCGGCAGGACGATGCGCTGAATCCCCTGCCAGCGTGTCCCGCCCAGCGAGACGCTGACCGTGCGGAAAGGCTGTGGCACGGCGCGCAATGCTTCTTCGGCAGTGCTGATGATGACGGGCAGGGTCATGATCGAGAGCGTCAACGAAGCAGCCAGGATGCTGGTACCAAATTTTAGGAACAGCACAAACAGACCCAGGCCGAACAGTCCATACACCACCGAAGGAATACCCGCCAGGTTGATGATGGCAATGCGGATCAGGCGCGTGAGCGCGTTGTCCGCCGCATACTCGGAAAGGTAGATCGCGGCAGCAATGCCCAGCGGGACCGAGAAGACCGCCGTGCCAATCGTCAGATAGAATGTACCAACGATGGCAGGCAGGATGCCACCCGCACGCATCCCGTCGCGTGGGAAGCCCGAGAGGAATTCCCATGAGATGGCGGGCATACCCTGGACGAGGATGTAGATCACCACGGCTACGATGGGCACCACGGTAACCACGGCCATCAGGGTCAGGAAGCTGAAACCAAGCCGTTCCGTTACGTGACGATTAAGGCGCAGACGTCGCATCATGAGAGCACCCGCTCCGCACGCTGCTTGGAACGGAACACGACCGACGAGGCAGCCACGTTCACGACCAGCGAGATGATGAACAATACCATGCCGATGAAGAACAAGGTGTGATAGTGGACACTGCCGTTCGCCACCTCTCCCATTTCCGCAGCGATGGTGGCGGTCATTGTGCGGACAGGCGAGAACATGCTGGCAGGTGTGATGGCCAGCACGGGCGCGTTACCCGTCACCATCATGACGGTCATCGTTTCACCGATGGCGCGACCGACGCCCAGCATGACCGCTGTCAGCACACCCGATTTGGCGGCGGGCAGCGTCACGCGCCAGATGGTCTGCCAGCGGGTGGCGCCCA
Organism: Chloroflexota bacterium; assembly: GCA_016191845.1. Lineage (GTDB taxonomy): Bacteria > Chloroflexota > Anaerolineae > Anaerolineales > Villigracilaceae > JACPVF01. The sequence continues at coordinate 84,028 of JACPVF010000005.1, read as the reverse complement.
GCGCCCAGGCCCCCTCCCGATACGAGCGCGGGACCGAGTCGAGTGCATCTTCGGCAATGGAGACCACCGTCGGGACGGCGATCCCGCCCAGGAGCAGGGAACCGGTGAAGGCAGTCAGACCCGTCGGCAGGTCCAGGAAGGTGCGCAAGAAGGGGGAAACGATCAGAATGCCAAGAAATCCCAACACCACGGAGGGCAGTCCACCAAGCAGTTCCACCATTGGCTTGAGAATCTCGCGCATCCAGCGCGGAGCGATCTCGGAGATGTAGACCGCCGTGCCGATACCGAATGGGACAGCCACCAACGTCGCGCCGAGCGTGACGATGATCGAACCCGTGATAAGCGGCAGGATGCCAAAGTAATTCTCGATCGGGTACCAGCGCAGGCTGAACAGCGTGGAGAATGGGACCTCGCCAAGAGTGGGCAGGCCTTCGCGTAGAAGGAAGAAGAAGATGAGGGCAACGAAGACAATGGCCGAATAGCCTGAAGCTCGCACCAGGCGGGTGACGACATATTCTCGCCAGTTAAGGGTCTTTTCCATAATCCTCTTATCAAAACAACATCGCGCCGCCTTTCCTGGCGGCGCAAGTGGAAATTATTGAATCGGCACGAAACCGAGTTTGGTCACGATGGTCTGCGCGGCAGGCGAAAGGATCCAATCGAGATAGGCTTTGACCGCGCCAGTGGGCTGACCTGCCGTGTACATGTACAGGTCACGCGCAATAGGATAGGTCCCATTATTGACCGTGTCCGCCGAAGGCAGGACGTATGCACCGCCTTGCTCCTTCGCAATGGCGATCATCTTCAGGTCATGCGGCACGTAGCCCAGGCCATCGTAGCCGATCGCATTTGGATTCTGACGCACTTCGTAGATGATGCCCTCTGAAGAAGGCAGGAGCAACGTATCCATCGAGAAGAGGGTCTTGTTTTCCTTCTGGCCCAGGCGAAGGACGGTCTCGAGGAAGTAGACATGCGTGCCGGAATTGGTCTCACGCGACAGCCGCACGATGGGTCGGTCTTCGCCTCCGACCTCCTTCCAGTTATTGATCTTGCCACTGTAGATGTCGGAGAGCTGTTGGAGGGTCAATTCGGAGACAGGATTCTCGGGGTTGACAATGACCGCGATGGCGTCGCGTGCAATGACGAACTCAACAGGCTGGATGCCCTTGGCCTCCGCCTCGGTCACCTCTTCAGGCTTGATCTGACGGGACGCGTTGGCGATATCCACGGTGCCGTTGACAAGGGCCGCAATGCCGGTGCCCGAACCGCCACCCGTCACCGAAATACGCACATCCGCGTGGTCGGCTTGATACTGCTCGGCCCAGGCCAGCGCCAGGTTGACGATGGTGTCAGAGCCTTTGTTCTCAATGTATGCAGTTGAAGTTTGAGGGGAGGAAAGGGAGGAACCGGTCGAAGCACAGGAAACGCCAAACAGGGCCAGGGCGATCGAAAGTCCGATGAGGCGGGGCAGCGATTTCATCAGGCCGATTATATCGCAATGATGATAGAATCCACTGCATGACTGCCTCCGCATTCTCCGTCCAAACCCTGAACTTCTACTACGGTCCCTCGCGCGCGCTCACTAACATCAGTCTGGAGATCGAGCCGCGCAAGGTGACCGCGTTGATCGGACCTTCGGGCTGCGGCAAGTCCACATTTCTACGCTGCCTCAATCGCATGAACGACACCATTGCGGGGACACGCGTGGAAGGCAAGATTCTGCTCGACGGCACAGACATCTACGGCACGGACTTGGACGTAGTGACCCTGCGTCAGCGCGTGGGCATGGTCTTCCAGAAGCCCAATCCGTTCCCACAGTCCATTTATGACAACGTGGCCTTCGGTCCGCGTGTGATGGGAGCAGACCTCACCAAGCGGCAACTGGACGAGGTCATCGAGCGCAGTCTGGTCCAGGCCGCTTTATGGGACGATGTAAAAGACATTCTGCATGAGAACGCTCTCGGCCTTTCACTTGGCCAGCAGCAAAGATTGTGCATCGCGCGCGTGGTGGCCATTCAACCCGAGGTGATCCTGATGGACGAGTCCACTTCGGCGTTGGACCCAATCGCCACCCTGCGCGTGGAGGAGTTGATCGCGGAGCTGAAGGAAAAATACACCATCGTCATCGTGACCCACAATATGCAACAGGCTGCACGCGTCTCGGATTATACGGGCCTGTTCTGGCTGGGCGAACTGGTGGAGTTCTCCCCCACCACTGAGATGTTCACCCGCCCGAAGCAGGAACTGACCGAGGCCTATATCACGGGCAGGATGGGATAGCAGAGTATGAAACAGGCTACCAGCATGGTAGCCTGTTTTTTTACCGTGACAAAAGCCCAATTCCGCTATTTGACCGTGATCACAATTCCATCATCAGCGCAGGAATCCACGCGACAGACGTACACAGTGACGGAATAAACTCCCTTGCCGGAAAAGGTATAGCTGAATGTTCCTTGTCCCTGAAACGGTGCAACGACTCGTTTTTGGTCACGATAAATGGCCCAAGTAAAGGTGCAAAAACTGGTCGAACCGCAGGCCGCCACGCTCCCATCCACAAATTGGACGAAGGAGCCCCGAGCATTGAAGTTGACAGGTAATGGAGATTTGCCTTCCTCCATCGAGGCAGTCAATATCACCGTCATTTTAGAGATTGCAGGCTCAACGGTTGAGGTTGGTAAAGGCTCCATCAAAGGGATGAGTTGGGTCTCTGTCGGTGTGGGGGGAAGGTTAAATGGCGTAAAGGTAATAGTTGGTAAAATCGGCGTCATCGTAGGAGTCTCGGCGACAAGTGTTACCGTTGATGTAGGTGGAAATAATCGCGGGATCAGCGAGGAATTCAAGAAGGCAACCGACACAGCAGAGATACAACCAATGGCTGCCACGATCACGACAGCAACCTGGGTGATAAGTGTAGCTGTGACATTCGTATCCCTCTTCTGCACTTCCTGTATTGAAGCATGTACAGGTTGATTCCGCCTATCCTTTTTTTCAACAATTTTGGACATAATGTGAACCTCCCACGGCTGTAATGTCTCTTTAATTTTATATCGAAGGGAAGTAAAGTCAATCGGCAATTTAAAAAAGCGGAGCAGACTACCGCCTGCTCCGCTTGGATTTCGGGGTGGGACGGGGCTTGGGGACACCCGTGCGCGGCAGATTCCAGCGCGAGGCGAGGGTCACGGCCTCTTCCAAGGTCATGCGGCCACCCTCGGCCTGCCAAGCCTCGATAACGTGTCCCTGCAGGGCACGGCCAAGGCGCTCGTAGGAGCGAGCATCTGGGCTGGCCTCGGCATACCTCTCACGAACGCGGGGTGCAAGGAAGCCATACAGCCGCGCCACAGATTCGAGGCCCCCCTCAGCCAGCTTAATCTCCGCCAGGGCCGTCAGGCAGTTGAGAACCCCCGTCCCACCGTTGAGGTTGGAGGCCAGGCTTTCCAGTGCAAGGGCATGTGCCCGTGTCGGGAATCCCTGATGCAGAAGCGCATAGGCCTGCATCCGTTTAGGGAAGGCCTGTTGGTTCTCGTCGCCAACCGACTGAAACATGGCAATCGCCTCGGACGCATATTTTTCCGAGGCGGGATAATCCTCGAACAGGTTCGTGATAATCGACAGGTTCACGAGGGCGATGCCAGCATTAGGGCGGTCACTGTTGGCACGCGCCACATCCAGGACGCGCTTGAAAGCTTCAAACGCCTCCTCCAGCCTGCCTTCGAATCGCAGGTGACCGGCCCGGGCGCGCAGGGCAGCGCCCAGCCCTGTACCATCTTCAATCCGGGTTGCGATTTCAAGAGCCTCATCCAACAGAGCGGACGATTCCTCTCGTCGACCCTGATAGTAGGAATTATTTCCCAGGCTGGTCAGGCTGCGATTCAACTCGGGCAGCAGGTTAAGTTCACGGTAGATTGACACGCATTCGGTCAGCGCCTTCTCAGCCGCGTCGAACTGATTTCTATCCCGATCAATATCACCAAACATGTGCAGAGAATCCGCAAGCAGGCGCTTATCGTTTAATTCACGGGCCATACCCTCGGTTTTAAGACAGTATTCATGGGCCAAACTATCCTGGCCCAACCGCAGCCCCAATGCAGCCGTACGCAAAAGCAGACGCGCTTTGAGTGAGGGAACAGCAGCCCTTCGCAGGAAGACATGGGCACGATCGTATTCATCGCGGATCAATCCATGCTCGAGGAAGATCAAATTGGCGGGAATCGAAAGCCGCAGACCGTCTTCGAACGCCTCTTTATGGCGCAACGCCCACTCCAGCGCGGCGCGGATGTTATTGAGTTCCACCCCTGTGCGCTCCTGGAAGACGGCGGGCGGAATTGCATTGAACTGCGTTTCGAGTGACTCGGCCCATTCGGCGAAGTACTGTAGATGACGGGCACTCCGCTCTTCCAAATCGCCGCTCTCGATCAACTTCTCGTGCGCAAATCTGGCAATGGTATCGAGGAAATGGTAGCGCGTACCTTCGGCCACCACTAGTGAACGATCGACCAACTGCATGAGCATGCTCATCATCTCATTACGCGGACAGACCCTCTCGTCGCAACAGACTGCTTCAGCAGCCTCCACCGTCCAACCGCCTGCGAAGACAGAGAGCCGTGCAAACAGTGTGCGCTCCTTGTCGGTCAGCAGGTTGTAACTCCAGGCGATGGCCGACCACAGCGTGCGTCGCCATTCGGGAATATCGCGGCCCGTGTTGGCCAGCCATTGGAAACGGCGGTCGAATTGTTCGAGCATGTCAGCGGGAGAAAAACTGCGGACACGGGCCGCAGCCAGTTCGATTGCCAACGGCAGCCCATCCAGGCGGCGGCAGATCTCGGTCACGCGCGCTGCATCCGCCTCGTTGAGTTGAAAGTCGGGCTTGGCGGCGCGCGCCCGCTGAACGAACAATTGCACTGAAGGGAAATCCAGTACCGAGCCGGCGTCATCAGGCACAGGCAGCGGGGCCAGTGGGAATTCCTGTTCACCTCGCAGGCGCAACGCCTCGCGGCTGGTGGCCAGGATCTTCACCCCGGGCGCGGCACCCAACAGCGGAATCAACTGCGGCGCCGCCTCCAACACCTGTTCGAAATTATCCATCACGATCAACATCTCACGTCCGTGCAACGCCGACTGCACGCTGGCCGCCATAGAAGTCTCATAAGTCTCTTGTGCACCCAGGGCAGCGGCCAACTCGGGTATCACCTGCGCGGGGTCAAGGATCGGCATCAAGTCCACAAAGACGACGCCATCGGCAAAATGCAAAGCGAGTTGCTCCGCCAAGTGCAACGACAAGCGCGTTTTTCCCACGCCCGGTGGACCGATCAATGTCACCAAGCGCACGTCAGCGCTGGTGAGGATTTGGAACAAGGCCGCCGATTCGGATTCGCGCCCCAGAAGCGGGGTCAGGCTGACAGGTAGATTCGCGCCTGGGCGCGGACGTGCAACGGACTCCGTTTTCGGAGCCAGATCCTCCTGCGGGCCTTCAATGGCCAATTCGAGCAGGCGCGTGGCCCATGCAGAGTCATTCCCGATACGCAGAGCGGGGAGGAAACGTGTACGCAGGATGAGCGTGTCAGGCGTGCGCACGTTCTTTTCGAGACGGCTCATGTAGCTGTAGTGATAGCCCACCTGCTGGGCCAGCGCGCGCTGCGACAGGCTGGCGCGTTCGCGCAGATAGCGCAACAATTCCCCAAAGGTCTGAAAAGAAGAGGGGTCGAGGGGGGTGCGTCGTTTGACCATACAAAGATTCTACCGCAGGGAAAGAGTCAACAAAATGGCAACAATGGCAATGAATTTGCGGATATAGTTCGGCCGCCAACTTTACAAGGAGAAAAAATGAAAACCAAAATCCTTCATCTATTCGTTTTATTGAACCTGCTGATTGGATTACTCGCGGCAACTCCTGCCACGCCTGCGCGGGCAGCAAAGACAACTAAGGGGATTTCCCCCGAAATCCTGCTCAACCCAGACGGTTCTCTGAACACCCATATGGGTGTCTCAGGCGCCATTGACTTATCCGGCTGGGATATTCAATTGGACATTCAACGTGGGCCGGTCCTTGCCCCAATCGCAGATTTAGACCAGTGGGCCGCGTTGAGCGCGGGCGGCGGCGCATTCAAAGCCAGCATCAGCACTGTTGCCGTCAACGGCAGCGACATCTATGTGGGCGGTAGCTTCCAAGATGCAGGCGGCAATCCTGAGGCGGATTACATTGCCAAATGGAACGGGTCTGCCTGGGTCCCGCTCGGAAATGGCGGCGCAGGGCAGCCCGCATTGACTGCGTCGGTCAGCGATATGTTGTTCGTCGGCAGCGACCTATACGTCACCGGGAATTTCGACGCGCTGAATCCCGATGGGTCGGTGATCCCGAATTCGAGTTACCTGGCCAAATGGAATGGCTCAGTCTGGTCTGCAGTCCCGGGCCTATCTACCAACTTGAACGATTGGGGAAATACATTGGAGTATGACACCGCATCCAATTCTCTCTACATCGGTGGGCGGTATACTGATGTCAACGGCATTCCGGAAGCAGACAGGATTGCCAAGGTCGCCCTGGGAACTGGTGTATGGTCGGCATTGGGCGGCAATGGTGCAGGTAGTGGCTCCCTGGGCGGCATGGTTACCTCCATTGCCTTGAATACAAGCGGTCAGGTCTTTGTCGGTGGATTCTTCACAGACGTTAATAACGGAGGGGCTGTTATCCCGGAAGCCGACTATATCGGCAAGTGGGATGGTGTAAACTGGTCGGCGCTGGGCAATAATGGCTCCGGGAATGGCGCTTTGAATTTAGCTGTGGGGGCCATCGAAATCGATGGTTCAAACAACGTGTATGTAGGCGGCAACTTTTATAACGCAGCTGGCGTCAATGCCGCAGATTACATCGCCAAATGGGATGGAAGCGTCTGGTCGGCCCTGGGCAATGACGGCGTTGGGGAAGGAGCCCTGCTATCAACCGGCGGCGGGACGGCCATCCAAAGGATCATTCTTACAGGTTCAGATATTTACGTAAGCGGTTACTTTATCGGGGCCAGCGTCCTCACTGCCGATTACGTTGCCAAGTTCGACACTACAAACAGTACCTGGAGCGGCCTAGGCGGCAACGGCAGCGGGAATGGGGCCCTGAATTATAGTGTTGCCGGAATGGCGTATTCCGGTGGCAAGCTGTACATTGGCGGCTATTTCGGAAATGTCAACGACAACGGGACAGTACTACCTGCCGCCGACTACTTCGCCGTCTGGAATGGAACACATTGGTCCACACTGGGGGCATCCAACGGCGATTTCAATTCAAGCGTAAACGCGATTGCCAAGGTCGGCACCGATGTGTACGTCGGCGGGACTTTCCGGGACCTGGGTGGCGATCCGCGTATCGACTATCTGGCACGCTGGGACGGCAGCCAGTGGAATCCGGTGGGGAACCTGAATCAAAATTACGGAGCATTGAGCAGCACGGTGTACGCCCTGGCAACAGACGGTACCAATTTGTACGTCGGGGGCGCGTTTACCAGTGCCTACAACAATGGCGTCTGGTTACCCACCGCCGATTATGTGGCCCGTTGGGATGGGACCACCTGGTACGCCATGCAGACCAACGGCGCTGGACAGGGTTCCCTCAACGGAACGGTGTATGCCCTGGCTGTCAGTGGGTCGAATATCTACGCGGGTGGAAATTTCACAAACGTTAACAATAACGGCACAATCATCGCGGAAGCCGATTACCTGGCAGTCTTCAACGGCACGGATTGGGCCAGTGTGGGGAACGGTGGCGCAGGCGTGGGTTCCTTGAATGGGCAGGTCAATACCCTATTGTTGGACGGCAGCAATCTGTACGTCGGCGGTGCGTTCACCAACGTCAACAATGCCGGTGCTGCCATTGCCGAGGCTGACTATATCGCCAAATGGGACGGCGCCAACTGGTCGGCTCTCGGGAACACAGCTGCCCTCAGCAACACTGTCTATGCTCTAACCAAGAATGGTAATGACCTTTACGCCGGTGGCATATTCAGTGTAAACGGAATTCCGGGCGCAAGCCGCATTGCCAAATTCGACACTCAGTCCACTACCTGGTCGGCGGTGGGTGGCACAAATGTGTTCAATGGTTCAGTCAACAGCCTGGTCTGGTACGGGGGCAACTTGTATGCGGGTGGAGTATTCAGCAACGCGGCCGGCATCCCCGAAGCCGATTATGTAGCCAAATTCGATGGCACAAATTGGTCGGCATTAGGGCACAATGGCGGGAGCAATGGCTCTCTCAACCGAGTTGTCTCGGTTCTGGCGGTTGTGGATCAAGACCTCTTTGTCGGAGGTGACTTCACAGATGCCAATAATCAGGGAAGCATTATCCCGGAGGCTGATTTCCTGGCCGCCTACGGTCTGGCCTCCATCCCGCCATCGGTGCAGTCAATCGTCCGCACGGACCCCAACCCCACCAACGCCGCCAGTGTGACTTTTACCGTCACCTTCTCGGAAGACGTGAGCGGCGTCACATTGGATGACTTTACGCTGGCCGCCAGCGGGATCGGCGATGCAAGCATCAGCACACTGAATGGCTCTGGTGCCATCTATACGGTGACCGTCAGTACCGGCACGACGAATGGTACTCTACGCCTTGACTTGACCGACAACGACTCAATTCTGGACCTGACTGCCATGCCACTGGGTGGTGCAGGCACGGGCAATGGCAACTTCGTCACAGGCGAAACCTACAACGTCTACAAAACCACCACCTTTGCCGATGTGCCCTTGAATCACTGGGCTTGGAAGTACATCGAAAGCATTTACAATGCAGGCATCACCGGCGGTTGTGGCAACGGGAATTATTGTCCCACTGTCACGGTCACGCGTGACCAGATGGCCGTCTTCCTCCTGCGCGGAATCCATGGCTCGGCATACACACCTCCCGCCGCCACGGGTGCCGTCTTCGCAGATGTCCCCGCCGACTTCTGGGCCGCTGCCTGGATCGAACAACTTGCCGCCGAGGGAATCACGGGGGGCTGCAGTGATGGAAATTACTGTCCCTCCACACCCGTCACCCGTGACCAAATGGCTGTCTTCCTCCTGCGTGCGGAGCATGGTTCCGCCTACACGCCACCCACTGCCGCGGGCGCCGTATTCGGCGATATCCCCTCCAATTTTTGGGCGGCGGCCTGGGTCGAGCAACTAGCCGCCGAGGGAATCACGGGTGGATGCGGCGGCGGGAACTATTGCCCTACCACGCCCGTCTCACGAGATCAGATGGCTGTCTTCCTCCAACGTACCTTCAACCTGATCCTGCCGTAAAGTCCAGATAAAAAAACATCTCCAACAAAATAGTTGGGGATGTTTTTTGATTCCCGTTCATTCACATCTCAGACATCACCATCGAGACCACATCCTCGACCAATTCCTGATCCCATTTTCCCTCAGACCCTTCGCCGAGTTCCCGCGAAAGTCGCCCAGCCCGCTGACGTGCCTCTTCGGCCGCACCCGGGTGATGGAGAATGAACGAGAGCAGTCGCGAGGCCAAGTCCTGCCGCAACTGGCGGTTGACCAGGTCCGCTACGGCAGCAAGGATGTCGAGCATTAACTGTATGTCTCCAACCTGTCGCGCCAGGTCGAGGGCCGATTTCAAATGCTCCTGTGCCTGATCATGCGCCTCCTCGGCCAGATCAATGTCGGCCAGGCCCGCCAGCGCCACGGCTTCCCCACGCCTGTCGTTGATCCTGCGCTTCAATTCCAGTCCTTCGGTCAACAGGCTGCGAGCGGACTCGTTCTGTCCCTGCTTGAAGGCTAGCTTGCCCGCATTGGACAAGGTAGTGGCCGCACCATGGATGTGCTCATGCGCCTTGAAGATGTCACTACTCTCGAGATAGTAACGTTGTGCGCCCGCGAAGTCGCCCTGATTCTGCAACAGGTTGCCAAGGTTGTTCAACACCATGGCCGCACCGATCTCATCTTGCATGGCTCGATAGACCGTGACCGACCTCTCGAAGCAGGCGCGGGCCTCGGCATAGTCGCCCTGAGCCTTGGCGCAACTGCCCAGGAAGTTGAGCGCGAAAGCCTCCCCATCCTGGTTGCCTGTTGCTTCAGAGAGACTCAGGCTCTCACGAGCCAACGTCGTCGCCTGCGGATAATCGCCCGCATAATAGTTCGTAATGGCCAGCGAATCAAGCACACGTGAACGACGCAAAGGATCGTCAAGATGTTTGAGATAGTTCAAGGCGCGCTGTAGATCGGCGCGTGCCTGCTCCAGTTGACCGATCTGGGTGTGCATGCGTGCCTTGCGTCCAAGCAGCTCGCACAACAAGCCATCGGCCTCGCCCCGAGTCTGCGTCTCCACCACAGCAAGAACGTCTGCAAAAAGTGAAGTTCCCTCCAAGAACCAGCTCTGCACACTGAAGAAACTATGCAGCACACCCGCCGTACGCTCCAGGGCAGGTAGGTCGCCCGCCTCCGCGGCTCGATTCCAAGCCAGACGTAAATTGTCCAACTCAGGGCGGATGCGCATGCGCTGCTCGGGGGATTCGCCGCCGCCCAGGCTCGTGAGGAAACCCAGATAGTAGGAGGTATGCCGCGCAGAAGCCGACCCACGCGCCTCTGGCAAAGCCGACAATTTCTCGGCAGCGTATTGTTGCAACAAGGGATGGATGCCATAACGGTCATCGAGGCCGCGCTGGAGTAGGGACTGGTCAGCTAAATCGATCAAGGGCATCCAGCCGTCAGCAGATTCACCCAAGATGGCTTCGGCCGCCTCGGAAGTGAATCCACCGCGAAAGACCGAGAGTTGGGCAAAGGCTGTTTGCTCACGCGCCGAGAGTAGGGTCCACGAATGCTCGAAGACGGCCCGCAGGCTGCGATGCGCCTCGGGCGCATCGCGATACGGCGCGGAGAGGAAATCCAAATCAAGTTCGATCTGCGCGGCGATCTGGGTGCAGGTGTGATACCGCACCCAGGCTGAGGCCAGTTCGAGGGCCAACGGCGCGCCCTCCACCAGGCGGCAGATACGTGCAGCGGATTCGGCTTCAGTCGGTGTGAGGGCAAATCCGCGCTGCACACGGCGGGCGTTTTGCACGAAGAGCACCATCGCTCCCGTGGATTCGGGACGGGGCACATCGTCCCTGGGGAGGTCCAGACCTTGCAGGTCGAAGACGATCTCCTCATACAAGTTGAGCCGCTCCCGCGAAGTAACCAGCAGCCTGACCTCGGGTGCCTGACGCAGCAACTCGACCACGAAGGCAATGGCACTCCCCGCATTGTCCATGAGATGCTCGAAGTTATCAAGGATCAACAACATCTCGCGTTCGCGCAGGTGTTCGAGCAATTGCTGTCGGGGCGAGTCCGTGCCATGGAAATGAAAACCGATACTTTCGGCCAGCTGCGTGGACAGGGATTCGGATGTGTCCACGGTGGTCAACGGGACGAAGTACATCCCATGCAGGAATTGACCCGGGGCCCGGTCCGCGAGGGCGCGCGCCGCTTCAACCGCCAGGCGGGTCTTTCCGATTCCACCTGGCCCTGTCAGGGTTAACAGGCGGGCGCGGGAGAGGAGATGACCTTTGAGTTCGTCAATCTCTCTGCTGCGTCCCACGAACGGTGTGATAAAAGCAGGCAGTTGAACTGCGGGAGGAAAGTCGAGGCGCTGGATGCGGCGAAAGAGGTCTGTGGTGGCGGAGGCGGGCGTTACATCCAAGTCGGCTTCCAATTTTTTCTTGAGGGTCTGGTAGGTTTGCAGGGAGACGGCGCGTTGTCCCGTGCGCAACAGGAACCACATCAGAGTGCGGCAGGCGTCTTCGTCATAGGGATCGAGGCGCTGCCAGCGCAGGGCGGCGGCCAGGCCCTCAGTGTAGAGTCCACTGGCGAGGTGGGAATGAGCCAGGATACGGAACCCATCGCGGGCCAGTTGGCGAAGCCGCTCCCGCTGAAGGATGGCCCACTCCTCGAATCCGTATCCATCCCGCAGGTGAAAACCCTCCAGAAAATCCCCACGATACAGATCGAGCGCAGCCTGTAATTGTCTGGGATCCGCAGGTACGCTCAACGCCTTGAGCTGGTGCTCGAACTCGACAATGTCCAACCAGGCCTCGTCTGCGCCCATGAAGGCCAGAGTATCGCGCGTCACGGACAGGTACTCACCCAACTCGCGCCGCAGAGGCGTGAGGATGGTGCGCAGGTTGGTGAGCGCCTGCGCGGGGGAACGCTCAGCCCAGAGCAATTCAGCTAATTTTTCACGAGAGACAGGATGGGGATGACAAGCCAAATAGATGAACAGCGCCTCAGCCGCGCGGGAAGGCAACCCGTCGACGGGCTGCCCCTCCTTTTGGATGGACACTTCACCCAGGAGCGAAATACGGAGTCTTGGCGACATATCCCTAAGCGCTTTCTAAGCGGCGATCTGGATATAAAAGACAATGGATGCCCAAATTTACCACACCTGCACGAACGCGCCATAGGCTGAATTTCCCATGATGATTCCCCGTTCCGAGTACCACGTCTACCTGCTGCGCCTGTGGCGCGATGACGAGTCCACGCCCTGGCGCATCCAGGTCCAGGATCCACACACGGACGAGACACTCGTCTTTACCGACCTGGAGAATCTTTTTGCCTTCCTGCGACAGCAGGCTGGGAAGGGCAAATCCCATACAGAAGATGACAGGCCTGTGATCGAATTTATCTACCCACCAAAAAGGAGATGAGAGATGTTCAGATCGTTTCATAACAAACTCACACGTTGGGTCTCGACCCTGGTAGCACTGACCTTGCTGCTGACCACTACGGCCAGCGTCCAAGCTTCAGGGACGGCGCAATTAGAAGCCGATATCTACACCGCGCTCTACGGCAGGGATTCTTCCAATCCGTCGGAAATGGCGGTATTCAACGGCAAGTTGTATTTCAACGCCTATGGAGATACAGACCATGGGTATGAGTTGTGGGTGTACGACGGTGTCAACCCGCCCAGCATGGTTGCAGACATCCAGCCTGGCCCACTCGACTCCTATCCGATTTCGCCAGCCGTGTTCAACAACGTGTTGTATTTCGGCGCATACAACGAGGCAACAGGGCAGGAGCTATGGAAATATGATGGGGTCAACACCCCCAGCCTGGTAGCCGATATCTACAGTGGTTCGAATTCCTCCTCTCCCAATTACCTGACCGTGTACAACAACGTGCTCTACTTCAACGCCGACGGCGGAGACGGGGCGGGCACCGAGCTGTGGAAGTATGACGGAGTCAATGCGCCCAGCCGTGTGGCCGATATCTACCCGGGTTCGGGCGGTTCCAACCCATCCTACATGAAAACAGTGGGCAATTTCCTGGTCTTCAGTGCAGACGGCAATGACGGCGCGGGCGAAGAACCCTGGGTGTACAACGGCGTCAATTCACCGAATCGTGTGGGCGATATCAATCCCGGGGCTGCTTCCTCCTCCCCATCCGATTTTGCCCTGTTCAATGGCGTGCTGTATTTCAACGCCGACAATGGAACCGATGGTGCCGAATTGTGGAAGTACGATGGCATCCATCCGGCCAACATGGTGGCAGACATCGCCAGCGGTTCCAGTTCCTCCTATCCAACCAGCTTGGAAGTCCTTGGCACCAAGTTATATTTCAGCGCCGACGACTTGAACAGCGGCGTAGAGCTATGGATGTACGACGGCACCAACCCACCCAGCCAAGCTGCGGATATTTGTCCAACTGGCGATTCCTACCCGGAAGCCATGACCGCCTTCAACGGCCGTCTGTATTTCCAGGCCAGCGGCTGTAATGAGGCAGGCAACGAACTCTGGTCTTACGACGGGGTCAACCCGCCCACGATGTTTATGGATATAAACACGGAAGGCAATAGCTCCTATCCAAACGAGTTGGCAACCTTCAATGGGAAGCTATATTTCAGTGCCGACGGCAATGACGGCGCAGGCAACGAGTTATGGGTCTATGACGGGATCAACGCTCCTGCCCGCCTCTCCGACATCCGCAGCGGTCCATTGGATGCATACGCCGCCTACCTGACCGTCTTCAACAACGTGCTCTACTTCCGCGCCCGCGATGACAGCCACGGTTACGAATTATGGAAGTATGACGGAGTCAATCCGCCCAGCATGGCCGCCGATATCTACAGCGGGTCGGGGAGTTCTTCCCCGGGATATTTGGCTGTCTTCAATAACCTTCTGTATTTTGCAGCCAACGGAAACGACGGAGCCGGCTACGAGTTGTGGAAATATGATGGTGTCAACCCGCCCAGCCGCGCAGCCGATATCTATGCCGGCTCCATGAGTTCCTCCCCAACCGACCTGACCGTCTTCAATAACATGCTGTACTTTGGCGCAAACGGAAATAATGGAGTGGGCAACGAATTGTGGAAATATGACGGCGTCAACCCGCCCAGCCTGGCTGCGGATGTCGTCAGTGGATCCGCCAACTCCTATCCCAGTGAATTGGCGGTGTTGAACAACACCCTCTACTTCCGCGCCTATGAAGCTTCCACGGGATTCGAATTGTGGCAGTATGACGGTATCCACCCAGCCAGTCTCGTAGCCGACATCAACCCCGGTGTAAATAGTTCCTATCCCGGTTCGTTAACCGTTTTCGATGACCGCTTGTACTTCAGTGCCTCTGAGCCGACCACAGGGTATGAGCTGTGGATGTACAACGGCGTCAATCCACCCAGCCTCGAACTGGACCTGTGGCCTGGCGAGATCGGTTCATACGCCAACTACATGGCCGTCTTCAATGACAAACTGTTCTTCAGTGGAGATTCCGGCAACAATGCGGGCGACGAACTATGGTCTTATGTCAAAGATCCTCTTTTTGCCGATGTGCCTCACACCTACTGGGCCAATAATTTCATCGAGGATCTATACGAGAGCGGCATCACAGGCGGATGCTCGACCATACCGTTGAACTACTGCCCCGAGACCAGCGTCAACCGGGCGCAGATGGCCGTCTTCCTGCTGCGTGGAGAGCATGGCTCCGCTTATACGCCGCCGGCTGCCACGGGCACGGTCTTTGCGGATGTTCCATCCACTTACTGGGCCGCCGCGTGGATCGAACAACTCTATGCCGAGGGGATCACCGGCGGCTGCGGCAGTGGAAACTACTGTCCTGAACTGCCCGTCACCCGCGACCAGATGGCTGTCTTCCTCCTACGCGCCGAACACGGATCCGCCTATACCCCGCCCACACCGACCGGTGTCTTCACAGACGTTCCCACCACGCATTGGGCCGCCGCATGGATCGAGCAACTGGCAGCCGAAGGCATCACGGGGGGATGCGGCAGCGGGAACTATTGCCCGGCCACCGTGGTCAACCGGGCCCAGATGGCAGTATTCCTCGTCCGCATCTTCAACCTCCCTTAACCCTTCTTGTCAAAACTCAAGACGCCATCCTGGTGGGTGGCGTCTTTCACATATCCTACTTTTGGCCCACACCGCCCTGCAAGGCGTTCCAGTAAAATCTGAACTTCGCCATTCCCCATGTGGGATCTTGATTTCGCCAAAGGAGAATCCGAATGAGCCCCGACCGAAACAAACGATCGATCTGGTTCCACCTACTGGCCGTCCTGGCATTGATTTCAGCGTCCTTTGCTGACGTCCGCCCGGCGTACGCGTTGGGCAGCACCTATACCGTCAACACCCTGGCTGACAACACTACCGATGATGTGTTCTGCACGTTTCGTGAAGCCCTGGCAGCGGCCAACAACTCCCCCGTCAACGCAAATTGCGGCACGGGCAGCAACAGCGATGACACCATTAACTTCAATCTTATTGGAACAATCTACCTAACCACTACATTGAACATTGTTTCAGGCCAGGGATCGCTGACTCTCAGCGGCAGCGGGATCATCCTGAATGGCGACACAGACAACAGCGGGACAGGCAACACGAACGTGTTGGTTGTGGAACCCGGAGCGATCCTCGTGATGGATAACGTGTCCATCATCAAGGGTTATTCTTCCAGTAACTTATACGGCGCAGGCCTGACTGTTCAAACCGGGGCGTCGGCCACGATCACCAACAGCCTCTTCCAGGGTAACTCCAACATTGGTGGGGGCGCGGGAGGCATTCAAAACAGCGGCACGCTCAACGTGCTCACTACTGATTTCAACAGCAATACCTCGGTCGACACGATCGGGGCCATTCCGTTCAGCGTGGGTGGCGGATTATTTAACGCGGTCGGTGGAAACGCCATCGTCAACAACAGCACGTTCAATTCCAACTCAGCCGGGACCTGGGGCGGCGGCATCATGAATGTTTCCGGAGCCACGCTCACGCTCAACAGCAGTTACTTCTTCCTCAACTCTGCCGCTTCGGGCGGAGGCATTTTCAACGCAGGCACGGCTACACTCACCCAAGTGATTCTCGATAACAATACCGCTACCAGCGGCGGCGGCATGTACAACTACCAGAGCAGTCCCACGCTGACTGACTCCACCCTCCTATGGAATTTTGCCACCAATGGCAGCGGCATGTACAACGAACAAGCCAGCCCCATCCTTACCAACGTCACCTTTCGCGAAAATGCAGCCACCGGCAGCGGTGGCGGGATGGCCAACACCAGTAGCAGCAACCCCACCCTCGTCAATGTCACCTTCAGCGGCAATACCGCCAGTGTCAACGGCGGTGGGATGTTCAACTCCAGCAGCGCTCCCAGCCTGACTGCCGTTACATTCAGTTTGAACACGGCCAATAATTTTGGCGGCGGAATTTACAACACCAGCAGCAACGGCACCATCCTGCGCAACACCGTCATCGCCAACAGCACCAACGGCGACTGCTACGGCGCAATTAACACCACCACCCAAAGTCACCACAACCTGATCGAGGATGCCGGTCCCTTCTACAGCTGCGGCCTGACCCACGCCGTGAACAACAACATCGTTGGTCAGGGCGACCCCAAGTTGGGTATTTTGCAGAATAATGGTGGCCTGACAGACACCATCAAGCCGCTGGCCAGTTCCCCGGTCATCAATGCCGGCGAGTCGGCAGGGGCCTGCCCAAGCACAGATCAGGTTGGCACGATCCGTCCGCAAGGATCGGCCTGTGACATTGGCGCATTCGAATACGCTCCCACCTTCCTCGATGTTCCCATGGACTACTGGTCGTGGCAATTCATCGAACGGCTGGCCAGCGCCGGCATCACCGGCGGATGCGGCTTGGGGAACTACTGCCCCGAGGTCAATGTCAATCGCGCCCAGATGGCTGTCTTCCTCCTGCGTGGGGAACACGGCTCTGCTTACAATCCACCCGCCGCCACAGGTGCTATCTTCGCGGATGTCTCATCTTCATATTGGGCGGCTGCATGGATCGAGCAATTGGCTGCTGAAGGTATCACCGGCGGATGCGGAAGCGGGAATTACTGCCCCGAAACACCCGTCACCCGTGACCAGATGGCCGTCTTCCTCCTGCGTGCCAAGTATGGCTCGGCTTATGCCCCACCCGCGGCCACGGGTGTCTTTACCGATGTCCCCACCACTCATTGGGCCGCATCCTGGATCGAACAATTGGCGTCTGAGGGCATCACCGGTGGTTGCGGTGCGGGCATTTACTGCCCCGCCACCGTGGTCAATCGCGCCCAAATGGCGGTGTTCCTGGTGAGAACCTTCAACTTGCCATAACCATACCAATTTCAAAAAAGCCGATGACAATATGTCATCGGCTTTTTTATTCACATTACAGTCCTGAAAGCAACTGAAACTATGATGTTTATCACTAGCCATCTGTGTTATCAATCGCTACACTGAAATCACATTTCACCATCCAGAAGGAGCGACATGAGCGCACGGACCTTTACACGCAGTTTTTTCGCAGCAGTTTTCATCGCAGTTCTGGCATTCTCCGGACTGCAACCGGTGGGGGCGCAAGAGGCAGGAGCGCAGTCCATCACAGGCTGGCTTTCGATCATTTGGGGCGACGGGCCGCAAGGCTCGGATTCGGTAGGGCCGTTGTATTTCATCACTGACGAGGCGGGGACCACTACCCGTCTGAGCGTGGACGAAAACACATCCCTGCCTGAGGGCGGACTCCTCGCCCTGAACCGTCAGTTGGTGACCGTTTCGGGGGTGGCGAGCCAACCCTCGGCGGCGGATAGTGAACCGGTCTTCGCGGCGGTTTCGGTCGAGGCGAAGGATTCGCCCGAACGCGGCAGTACAACCCCATCGGCGGTCAGCGGCTCCAAGCCTTTCATCTCCATCATGTGCAAGTTTTCCGACTATGCCCAGGAACCCAAGACTCTGACCTATTTTCAGAACATGTATGGTTCCCCCTATCCCGGCCTGAACCATTACTGGCGCGAGATCTCGTATGGCAACATCAACGTCACTGGCAGCAACGCGGTCGGCTGGTATACCCTGCCCCAGCCGCGTTCCTACTATGTGTATAACAATCAACTCGATTTTGATCGTGCCGCCACGGATTGCACCGGCGTGGCAAACCCGTATGTCAATTTTGCTGGGTTCACCGGCATCAACCTGATGTTCAATTACGATCTGGATGGTTACGCCTGGGGCGGCGGCTCGTACATGACACTGGACGGGGTCAGCAAGGTCTGGCCGATGACATGGGAACCGCCGTGGGGATACAGCGCAATCACCGTCATGTCGCACGAGATGGGCCATGCCTTCGGCCTACCCCATTCCTCCGGCAATTTTGGCGAAACCTACGACAATCGCTGGGATGTGATGAGCGACACATGGAGCGATTGCAGCCGTTTGAGCGACGCCACCTATGGCTGTCTGGGTCAGCACACCATCATGTACCATAAGGACATGCTGGGCTGGGTGCCCGCGTCCATGAAATATACACTCTACTCGTCCACCGCCCCAGTGGAAAGTGGCATGGCACCAGGCGCTTACTTAATGGCCACCCTGCCCTTCGGCAACGCAGGATATTACTACACCGTCGAGGCACGCCAGCAGGTTGGATATGATGTGAAATTGCCCGGCGTGGCAATCATCATCCACGAGATCGAACCAAATCGCAACGACGGCAATCCTGCTCACGTGGTGGATCCCAACAATGATGGCAATAATGACAACGGCGACGCCAGCGCTATGTGG
The DNA here is from genome assembly GCA_016191845.1 of Chloroflexota bacterium. Classification (GTDB taxonomy): domain Bacteria; phylum Chloroflexota; class Anaerolineae; order Anaerolineales; family Villigracilaceae; genus JACPVF01. The sequence continues at coordinate 65,016 of JACPVF010000005.1, read as the reverse complement.
ACCGTGGGCGAGACCTTCACTGACGCCGCGAATGGCATCTCAGTGCAAGTGTTGTCCTCCACTACCAACGGCTTTAGCGTCAAGTTGACGAACCACAGCGCCACCGCCACCGTCGAAATCGACAGCAACGCCCAGATACTGATGTTCGGGGACGTTCCGCTGGGCTATTGGGCCGGTTCGTGGATCGAGCGCTTATACAACGCTGGAATCACCGGCGGCTGCTCAACCAGTCCGATGCTATTTTGCCCCGCCACGGGTGTGACCCGCGACCAGATGGCCGTTTTCCTGCTGCGCGGTATCCACGGCTCCAGCTATAACCCGCCGGCAGTGGGAGCCAGTACCGGCTTCAACGATGTGCCCACCACCCACTGGGCCGCAGCCTGGATCAAACAACTGGCGGCCGAGGGCATCACCGGTGGCTGTAGTAACGGTAATTTCTGCCCAAGCCTTCCGGTCACTCGAGACCAAATGGCCGTATTCCTGTTGCGAGCCAAGTACACTTCTTCTTATGCACCTCCCGACGTCGGCTCGAGTACAGGCTTTACCGACGTGCCCACCACCCACTGGGCCGCAGCCTGGATCAAGCAACTGGCGGCCGAAGGGATCACGGGCGGTTGCACTGCCACTACCTACTGTCCCACAACCACCGTCACCCGCGACCAGATGGCTGTCTTCCTGGTCCGTGCATTCAACCTGCCATAACAGACTACTCACTAACAAAAAATCGCCCCTGAGTTCAGGGGCGATTTTGATTTGGGTGGGCTATTTTGTTTCCTCGGCGAACCGCCGAATGGCATTCGCCACATATTCGGCATCTTCGAAGCTCATGTGTGGGCCCATGGGCAGGCTGAGTTCACTGGCGGCAATTCGCTCTGCAATGGGAAAAGTACCCTGTGGAATGCCCATGTCGCGATAGGCATCCGAGAGGTGCGGCGGAATGGGATAGTGGATCAACGTGTCCACGCCCTGACTTGCCAGGTACTTTTGCAATTCGTCACGACGCGGATGCAAAACAGTAAAGATATGCCAGATGGGTTCAGCCCATTCGGGGACGTGCGGAAGGGTCAGGCCGGGCAGGCCAGAAAGACGCTCGACATAATATTCAGCGATCTTTACACGGCGCTGATTCCATTCTTCGAGGGTGGGAAGTTTGGCGCGCAGGAAGGCTGCATGCAATTCATCCAGACGCGAATTATAGCCTTTATACTCATTGTAGTATTTGACCTTCGAGCCGTAGTTGCGCAGCATGCGAATCTTCTCGGCCAATTCATCATCGTCCGTCAGCACCGCGCCCGCATCTCCCAACGCACCCAGATTCTTGCCCGGGTAGAAACTGAAGCCCGAAGCATGCCCTAAAGCGCCTGCAAAACGCCCTTTGTAACGTGCACCCTGTGCCTGGGCCGCATCCTCAATCACTTTGAGGTTGTGACGTCCAGCGATTTCCAGCAGCGGGTCCATGTCGGCGGGCTGACCGTAGAGATGCACAGGCAGGATGGCCTTTGTCCGAGAAGTGATCGCCGCCTCGACACGTAACGGATCCAGGTTGTAGGTGCGGGGATCTGGTTCAACGGGGACAGGCCTGGCTCCAGAATAAGAGACTGCCAACCAGGTGGCGATATAGGTGTTCGAAGGCACGATGACCTCGTCGCCCTCGCCGATCCCATATCCGCGCAGGATCAGATGCAGTGCCTCCAATCCGTTTCCCACACCCAGGCAGTGACGCGCGCCACAATAGGCTGCAAACTCTCGTTCGAAGGACTTGACCTCCTCACCCAGAATGTACCAACCTGATTCCATCACGCGTTGATAGGCGGCATCCAGTTCGGCCTTGAGTTCCTGGTATGGTGATTTCATATCGAGGAAAGGGACTTTGCGCTGATTCATCGACCCAGCTCCTTCAGGAAAAGATCGTAATCACGGATGTAATCTTCGGCCTTGTACACATCGGAGGCCAATACCAATAACACAGCATCGACAGAATACTTGTACTCAGTGGCCCACACCATCGGCGGGACATGAATGCCCAGGTTGGGACGGTCGAGCAGCACTTCGGCGCGATGCTGGCCATCGTCCACCACTACCGAGCAACTGCCCTTGATGCACACCAAAAATTGATGACATGTGCGGTGGGCATGCTCGCCGCGCACCTCACGACTGGGGACATCAAACACGAGGAAATATCGTTGGGGGACGAAGGGCAGGAACTGACCGGTCTCAGCAAAGCTCAGACTCCCGCGCAGGTCCACCACGAGCGGAAGTTTCACTACCGATACGCCTTGTACACCCACCGCCCGCTCCTGAACCTCGGCCTGGTCCACCGACGAACTGCTGGCAGTCCGTTCCCGGTTCGAGTCCACATATCCGATGATGCGGGCGGGGTTACCAACCACAATAGCATAGGGCGGTACATCCTTGGTGACAACCGTCCCCGCACCGACCATGGCATACTGACCGACGGTCAAGCCTGGCAGGATCGTGGCATTCGCACCGATAGATGCACCCTTACGGATTACCGTGCGTGGAAATTTTTCAGGATACTTCTTGCTGCGAGGGAAAAGATCGTTGGTAAAGGTGGCATTGGGGCCCACAAAGACATCATCTTCCAATATGATCCCATCCCATAACTGGACTCCACTCTTGACGGTCACGCGGTCGCCGACGATCACATCGCTCTCAATGAAGGTATGGTCGCACAGGTTGCAGTCAGCGCCGATGACGGCGTCCGGTAACACGTGCGCGAACGCCCACACGCGAGTTCCCTTGCCAATGTTCCGGGTCTCGACCAGGGCATTGGGGTGTTGAAAAAAGTCACTCATGATTTATCCTGTTTTGTCTCATCATATATTTCATCGATCACAAAAGATGGCCGTCCGCGAACCTCATCCAAAGTGCGCCAGAGATACTCGCCTAATACTCCTAACATGGTCATTTGCAGGCCCGTCGTGAAGGTGATAATCAACATGGTCGGCACCCAGCCCTTCACATCAATACCAAAGAGTAACCAGTAAATAAGAATGAAAGTTCCATACCCAAAGGAGGTCATGGCGGCCAGGAAACCAACGGTCGAAAGCACGCGTAGTGGAAAAAAGGTAAAGGCCACAAATGTATCTACAAACAATTTGAGCTTCTTTGCCAAGGTCCAGCGCGATTTGCCGTGCACACGTGCGCGGCGGACATAGGGTATCATAATGGGCTTGAATCCCAACCAGTAGATCAGGCTCATCAGATTGGTGTTCTTCTCCTGGATACGATTGATCTCGTTCACGATCTGGCGATCCACGAGGAAAAAATCAAAGCCGCCATCGGGGTAATCTGCAATGGCATATCGCCGCACCAGGGCATAATAGGCGTTGGAGAACAGTTTTTGCGAGAACGGCTCCTCACGATCCTGGCGGACAGCGAAGACAGCCTTGGTGCCTTTCTCCCAATGAGACAGCATCTCTAGGAATAACTCGGGCGGGTCCTGCAGATCGGCAGAAATCATCCCCACGCAATCGCCCGATGCGACAGAAAACCCTGCTTGTATAGCTGCCATCGAACCAAAATTACGGGTCAATTTTACGATCTTGACTGTTTCAGGATATTTTCCCTGAAAATCGCGCAGAATTTCCAATGAACGATCACCAGAGCCATCATCCACGAAAACCAATTCCAGACGATAGCCCTCGACTTTTTTCGCCAGCCCCAGAAGCTGCGGGACAGTTTCTGGCAGGTTCGCCTCGTTGTAATACACGGGAATGATAATGGAGAACAATCTCATTTTGTTTCACCGATTCGTTCAGCATAGCGGACCTGCAACGCGGAAAAGGACCAGCAGGCCAGCAATATAAAAAGAGGAATGATGACAGTTCGATAACGTGCCTGCACCTCGAACAGAATCTCCATCAGGTTGAATCCAAAGAAAACCAGCATGCTGAAGAAGATGATGGGCTTCACATCCCATAACAGGGCCAGAGCTGCACCCATCAGTACGAATGCAAGCAAAAGAAGAGTCAGCGCAAAATCCAGCAGACTTAAGCTTTGGGCCATGTTCAAAATAAACGCAGGGTCCCCACCCGAAACAGTTTGGGTTCCCCAGGAGACAATGCTGTAATTATTCGTCCACAAGATCAAGAACTTTGCACCAAGAAAGGGAAATAGTTGATTTTTTCCAGTCTCCAAACGCTCCATAACCACATTTAGAACCTTGGACATGTACTCGGAACTGCTCTTTGATTGAATTCGGAAATTACGACACAGGTAATAATCATCCATATTCCACTGCCCAGAAGATTGTGGATTTAAGCCAACAAGCAAATTACATGGCCGGATATTGGGCATATCGGCATGATAATAATGGTCCACAATTACCTGTGGAAGTCGGCCAAGCATGAAGAACGGAATTACAAGCGCTACCAATCCTATTAATGTGAGCATGACGGTACCTTGCCTAGTGCCATATCCATAAACTAGCAAAGTAATGGCAAAAGCCACCAGAAACAATTCACTAAACGGCCTGAACAGTCCAGACAATCCAAGCAAAACACCAATCAAGAAGAAACCGGATAGGTACTGAACGGAACGGACTCCTGTACTCTCTTTCAGCTCATTTTGTTTGAAGAAAAGGGTGATAAAAAACAGAAGTACACATTCCAGAAAAATAAAGATATGTTCAGGAGTTAGCACATTGGAATAGATCGTTAAGGAGGGCCAAATCACAAATAGGAGTCCCGCCATTCCAGCCCAAAGTTTACTCGCGAAAATCTGTCTACTTGCGTAATAGATTAATGTGCCAGACAAGGCATACAAAAGAAGGTTAAAAATCTTTACAACAACGACCGATGGCCCAAAGACTCGGTACAAAAAGCTGAACAACACCGTAACAACGACATGTGTAGCAGCATAGACGTTATCTGGCCAGACCCCATTTACAATTCCAACTGCATCCTTATGGATGAGCAGAAAATCGGAGGATGGCTGGGTGTCAATGGATTGGATCAGGAAGAGGCGAATGATGGTTCCAAGAAGCATGATCACTACAACATAGTATCCATCGGGCAATTTCTCCCACCATATCTTGCGGAATGGTTTCATTTTGATCATCGCCACCAACAAAGCTACAGGCAGGGCGAGAATGATCAGCAAGAGGACATTGAAACCGCCCACCCTGCCATATGCTCTCAACACATCTAATATAGAACCGCCCAAGAACAGACGGAAAAATTCCAAAATATTTTGATAAAAGATCAAACCAATTGGAAAAATGATAAAAACAGTCAGGAAAGCTCTCCGAATCGCCAAATCAGCAGTCAGGTCCAAAGACAGAATGGATCTGACTTTTTCTGAACGATCCACCCAAAACAGAAGTACAAGAAAGCAAATCCCCGTTCCCAAAAACCAGACCAAACTGAATAAAAGGACCTGAACGCGAAGGGAATAATAGAATAGACCAGGCCAGAGCCCCACAATCAAAAACAAACTTATGCATCCCAAGGCTAGGCTGATTAGGAATGCAAGGAAGGTGTGATTTTTTGGTTTCATTTTCGATGAGAGGGTGACAGAATTTGGCACCTGGACGATTCTAACTCATAAAATTGCGTCACATGCCCTGCCTTCGAAATTTCTCCCGTTTACAAAGGCATGAAAAAACATCAGGGTAAAAGATGTAACGTATCCTTGCCACGTAAAAGTTTGGACAGGAGATAATCAAGATAGACCATGCTCCGCTCAGCGATCTCGATGACCACCACATCTGGTTCAACCGTATCCACCCAGGCAGTCGAGGCAAAACCTTTCTCAGAGACGGCGTTGCGAACATAGATTGCCTCTTTGAAAGAATACTTCAAATAAGCATTCAGGGAGGCATCCCCAAAGGAGTCATGGTATATCACCAGTTTCCGCTGACTCAGGTCCGAAGTGGAGATGGAGATATTGCTATAGGGGGGGATCCTATAAAAGTATGTGTTTGAATCAAACTTGGGCTGCACCAAAAACATAGACTCCTGCGGAAAGTCGCCACCCAAGAGGCGGGCCAAGTCCAGGGTCACGGGAGTTGTTTCTTTCAGGCCGAATTGATCAAGGCCAAGCAGCTGAAGGTCAGGATATACCTGGGAGGCACGGATAAGAATCTCCCGATAGGCGACATAAGCTCCGTACGCGTTCCAATGCGTGTCTGTCTTGTAGTAGACCTGGGCATCGGCACGAGCTTCCTGCAGGGGCTTGCGAAGGTCAATCACGATGGGGGGGTCGGACTCGGAAAACATTTGCAGGAGCAAGTCCAGGCGGGATTCATCGCCCAACTTCTGGATCTCAGAAGGAACCTTATTGGAGTATATAGTTTCCTTGTTCGGGGCCACCACCACGATCAACGTGATGCCACGCGCCTTGAAGTAGCGATCCAACAGGACGATCTGACGATGAATGGTCTCCAGCCTGTTCGTGAGCAGATTTGAATTCTGGTAGGAATCCAAGTTTCCGTCGGAATTGAATAACAGCCATCCATCCCTGCCAACCACCACCTGTGGGAAGACTCGATCTCCCATTTGGAGTCGGATTCTGTTGTATGCCGCAACGAGAGTTTTCCGCTCGTAAAAGTTGGCTTCGAATCCGCTCCACCCGCCACTGAGACTACGCGCCATGACGTATAGAAAAACGCCCAATACAAACACCACGAAAGCAGCAGAATAACGGATTTGAGGGCGACCGGTCAATTGCATGAACGAACTCCGCTAGAACGAAGCATAGATATTGGGAAGAAAACTCTGGCTGAGCGTGGCCGATAGGCCTAAGACAAACAAACTTGCCAAAAGGAGGTCAGCGAGGATACGATAAGCGAGGAAAGCCTTGGGGCTTACATTCCTATTCCAGCGTGTGGCGACGAACGATGAAAGCGGCATGGAAAACAGAATCCCTATCAGAAGATAGACCAACATTGAAGGCTCAATAAAAGGTAAAGGGGTAGTCGCAAGGAAAGGCAGGGGAGAAAGTCCACTGGCATCTCCTGCCAGACGGCGGAAAAATCCAAGGGCAAAGGTCAGATTGCTGGAGCGAAAAAAAATCCAACCAACCATCACTATAACCAGAGTATAGACATGCCTCAAAGGTCTCCAAACGCGGCTTAGCCAGCGGCCAAATCCAAGGCTCTCCAAAGCAAGGAACAGGCCATGCCAAAGACCCCACAGGATGAAGGTCGGTTTGAGGCCATGCCACATACCTGTAAGCAGAAACACGATCAAGATATTGATTTGCTGCCCCATCCACGGGAGACGGCGACGTTCGAGCGGGTAGAAGACGTATTCGCGGAACCAGGTTGTAAGAGTCATGTGCCAGCGGTGCCAAAAGTCACTGACACTTTGAGCAATGTAGGGAAAATTGAAGTTCTCAGGAAGCTGGACACCTATCATGCGGCCAAGCCCGACTGCCATATCAGTGTATCCAGAAAAATCAAAGTAGATCTGTAACGTGTAAGTGATTAAGCCCAACCAGGCAAAGCGTGGCTCGACCAGTGGCTGAGGCAGATTGAAGACCGAGTTGGCGACCAGGGCCAGTTGATTGGCGATTAGAGCGCGTTTGACAAACCCCACAAACAATCGACGAATGCCATCCGCAATGGCATCAAAGGAGGGATTCAAGTCGAGGGTCTGGTCGGCAAACGGCTTGTAACGCATCAGCGGACCCGAAACCAGTTTCGGGAAGAAGAGCAGGTAGGCACTAAAGCGCAGCAAATTCCGCTCTGGCGGAATGCTTCCACGCCACACATCCAGGAGATAGGAGATCGCCTGGAAGGTCACGTACGAGAGGCCAAGCGGGACGACAGGGGTTTTGACCAGATCCGCCCAGAGGCCGGAGAAATGTAATCCCGCCTGCAAACGAGGCCCATATGCCAGCAAAAATTTGAACACAGCCAAAAGCAACAGGTTGGCGCCCAGTCCCAACCAAAGCCAGAAGGGCCGCTTCCCTTCCTTAGCCCCAGGCAGGAGCAGTCCGATTCCATAACTCGCCAAGAGGACGAATCCCAGCCAGAGGGCCGCGGCGCTTTTTCCCCACGCCAAGAAGACCAATCCTGCCAGTACGATCAGCCACAGGCGCATTTCCTTTCTGGCGACCAGATAGATCCCCAGAAAGATAGGCAGGAACAGAAACAAAAAGGTCAGCGAGGAAAGATCCATGCGAGGTTCATTCCCCAGAATTGGGCGTACGTGTCTCTTCGATGGCCTCGCGAGTGGCGCGCAGGAAAGCGTAACCATAACGGCGGTCAGGCTCGAGGTAGGCGCTTTCGCCCCACTCGTTCCAGGCGTTGAGGAAGACAAAGGGGCTGTCCAACTCAGAGTTGGAGCGGGTCTCGCGCAAGACGTCGGCCAGCCATTCCTTGTACAAGGCAGGGCTGGCGCCATGATAAATCATGGCAGTGTTATTACGGCGCGGCGTATTGTCCCACATGGGCATGACGGCACGGTGCAATTTCCTGGCTTGGAATTTGAAATACTTCTTATTCTTCACCAGATCCTCGTAGTCAAGAACCAGGCCCCTGAAATCCTCGCGGACAAATGGAAGTTGCGCAGTAATATTATTGCAATAACGGAAGACCGTGCCCGGGTGGAACTCGCTTTGGGCATCGAAGCCGAGAGCCAGCAAATCCCCGTCGAAGGTGTTCTCTTTCACGGCGATAATGTAAGGATTGCCGAGCCCATCGCGCTGACAAACCTCCCGCCAGTGGGCCAGGACCTCGGGCGGATTCGGGACGAAGGAAGGCCGATACACGATCAGCAGCGGTCGGCCATCCACGCGAATGTAACGCCTGTCCTGCATATACGGTTTAACGCTCTCGATGAAGGCCTTGTAACTCTCCACCGATTCGTTCTGGTACATGATGACCTCGCCGCTGGTCCCATCAAAGCGGCGAGTCCACGACTCGTTGGCCCAACACAGGCAGAAAGGATAATCGATCTGCGGGTTGTTCAGGAACAGGTCGAGGGGTTTGTCGAGGAGGCGGCGCCCATCGAACCAGTAGAAATAATAGGCGAACCCATACACGCCATGGATCTTCGCCAACTCAGCCTGACGGGCAATGTTTTCCACGATGCGTAAATCGTATTGGCCCAATTCAGCAGGCAGGCGTGGCTGATAGTGTCCCACGTATTGAGGCACCGCACGCGAGACGTTATGCCATTCGGTGACACCCTTTCCCCACCATTCGTCATTTTCGGGCGTAGGGTGAAACTGTGGCAAATAGTAAGCTAGCAGCATCGGGTCGCCAGGTTGGCGCTCGTAGGTATCAGGCGCAAGGTCTACGAATTCGGGCGAAAGCTCTGGCGTCGACAACACCTGTCTGACATACTTGTCGAGCACAACAGGGCTTGGTCGCTTCGAGACAGGCGGAACAGGCGGGAAGAGGCGGTGGCGAATCGCGGCAAGGCGTCGTTTGACACCCTCAGGAATGGGCAACCGCCAAAACAGCTGGATCAGTCGTTCATACAATCGCCTCATGCCTTCACCCCTGCCAGGCGCAGAATCTCATGGGTCTTTGCGTACCAGGAATTCTCTTCGGCCTCCCGGTCCAAGATGCCAAGATAGGTCTCGTTGGTTGCAAGGTCCACTGCATGTCTCAATTGCGCCATAAACTCCTCATGGGTCTCTGCAATCAGGCAGGATTGATATTTCCTGCATTCGCGCAGGTCGGTACTGACGATTGGTTTGCGGGCAGCCATGTACTCAAATATCTTGACGGGCGAAACGGCCTGGGTGAGGTCCGTCTTGCGGAAGGGCAGGATGGCTATATCGTACCAGACTGCGTATGCATTCAATTCAAAATATGATTTGCTTCCAAGGAAATGAACGCGCGGATGTTCCTTCAGGCCGCTCTTTGGAAGCTCGTCATCGTGTTCGTGACCGATCAACACCAATTCATAATTACCGTCGTCAGCAATCCTGCGTAACAGATCGTAGTCGGTCCATTTCGCCAACGCGCCATGATACCCTACAACTGTGCGCCCCGTCAGGGCGGGTTTGAGGTCGGTGGGCGGATCTTCCCTGGAGATGCGCCAATGGTCCACATCCACACCATTGGTGCTCAGGATGCAATTTCGAGTGCGGTGACGCTGGACTTCCTCGAACAATTGATCGGAGGTGGCGACGACGATCACACGCTCGTCCTTGAGGATGCCCTCGTGTCGACGGTGGACCAGGTCTGGGACGTTGCCCGTAATCTCGGGACTGATCTCATCGATATACTCATACACCACCTGGAAGCCCCGCCGCAGGAAACTTTGCACATCCTCGGCAGTAGTGACAAGGTCGATGGATTGGATGCGCAAGACAACGGTCTGGTCGACGGCGCGTTTTTCGAGGGCGGCCAACACACGATTCGTCACGGTCAGGTCGGTGGCCTTGAAGACGAACAGGTTTTTCTTCACTTCCTTGTAAACAAAGACATCCTTGTCCACGGTGGGATGTCCACCATACAGAGCGAATCCGCCCATCTTGGCTACCTGCAACGAAACATGCTGGAAGCGTTGGAACAACAGCGTGTTCCAGCCCATCGGCACGTGGAAAATATCGAAGAAGCCTTCATGTGCGGCGATGGCCTGTTCTAGTTGGGTCATCTCGCGTTCGAACCTTTGCTTGAAAATCACTTTCCTGATTGGATAGGCCAGGCGAATACCGATGATGGAGAATCCACGCAGGGTGGCTTTCAGCAATCCATGCCTTCGAATCGCCTCACGGATACGCCCCGGGAGTTCGCTCGGTGTTCGATACAGCCATTTGAACAATCGCTCACGGAATCCACCAGGCGGGAACAACCACATGCGCAATTTGCGCAATAGGAGCGCCACCTTGTACACACGGCTACTGGTAATCTCATCCTTCAGTTGACGCTCGTAAGCTACTTGCCAGGTCAGATAATCGATCTCGTGCGCATTCTTGGCCGCCAAAGCAGTCAGTTCATGATATTGATCTTCACGGATGGCCAGTTCTCCAGCCTGCCGCGCCGCCCACGCTCGCAAGGGGTCATACATGGCGGGCTTCTCGACAAAGGCGGGCGACTTGTCGAGAAGGGCCAGCGCCAGCAGGGTGTTTTCATGCGCCTGCTGTCTGATCTGCGCCGCGCGTTCGACGAGCGCCGCGCGAATTTGGGTTCGTTGTTTCCACATGTTGTTCAAGGTGGATGTCAACCCGTCAGAGTTCATGGCTTGCAAGTCCTGCACATACGCAGACTGTCCCAGCGAGCGCATGAAGTTATGGACTTTGGGATCATAGGCCAGTGCCACGGCGGGGACTCCCGCACCAGAGGCAAAGACCAACGAATGCAGGCGCATCCCCACCAGGGCACGGCAGCGCGAGATCAGGCCCGCCGTCACGTCAGGGGAATGGGTGGCGGGAATGGCATGTGCCCGCTCCTTGACCGTCATCAGGTCCATCACCTCAAGCGCCACAGCGTGATCGTTTTCCAGTTCATGCTCCACGATTTGGAAGGGGATGAAGACTACCTGTGCGTTGTATTCTTCCAGGAAATGATCAAGAGCTGCCGCCAGTTCCTGCTTCCAGGCAGTGGATTTTTCACCCTCAGTCCAATTGCGCAGGCACACACCGAGAACGGGCAGTACGCGCAGATCCACGCCTGCAGAGGCAAAGATATCAGGGGCGTCTTTGGCCTTTGGAGTCAGGCTCAGGCCAGGGTCCGGTCTGACCTGGACTGTTTTGGCGGAGACGCCCAGTGATTTGAGCAAAGCCAGGGACTCGGGATCGCGCACGGTAGCCGCATCCGCCAATTCGAAGGTCAGGCGTGTCCATTCTTTTCCATCCTCGGTCAGGAGCGGACCAACACCCACCGAGTAGATCATGAGCGGCTTTTTGAACAAGTTGGCCAACATCGCCACGCTGCTGTAATAGGAAATGCCCCAGTGATATTTGGTGAGGTGGACATTCTTGGGGACACCCCAATAATCCTGGAAGATACCGCCGCCGCCCAGCACCACCAGGTCACATTCGCGCGCCGCATCCAGCAGGGCGTTGACATTCTGCCAGTACACCGCGCGGACACCGTGTTCGGTTTGAGTGCGCTCGGGGTTGGATGAGATTACGATGAAATCCAGGTTTTTGCGCTGCCTTCGGAAATCTGCCAGGATGGCGCTGAGGATGGCCTCGTCGCCTACGTTCTCGAATCCGTAATACCCCGCAATCAGGATGACTTTTGCCTGTTTCTCTTTCACGCTCGGGTTCTGCCTCTCGCTGGAATATGTCCGATAATATCATGGAAACTTGGCAGGCGGGCTTGGTATGCATCCTGAATAAAAAGCCCTTATAGCTATATTGACACCCGATATATCGTGTGGTAATATATCGTTATTCGATATATCATAGATCGACATAAGAGAGCTTCATGGATCAAAACCTTGCAAAATACCTCCCTTTCACAGAGTCCACAGCCTACATCCTGCTGGCACTGGTCGAGCCGCTGCACGGATATGCTGTGATGCAAAAGGTGGAAGAGATGAGCCAGGGCACGGTCAAGGTGGGGCCTGGCACGCTCTACGGGGCGTTTACCACCCTCGAAAGCGAAGGGCTGATCGTCAAGGTCGGAGAGGCCGACCGCCGCAAGACCTACGCTTTGACAGAGAAAGGCAAGACCGTCCTGAAGGAACACATCCGCCGTTGTGAACTGATGGCGGAAAACGGAAGAATGACAAAAGACTGGTGAGTCTTTTTGGAGAAAGCCATGACAACACTCAAATTATTTCGCTGGTTTTGGGCCTGGGATGATGACAAGGAGGAAGGCTGGCTGCGCGAGATGGCACGACAGGGCTGGCATCTCCAGTCGGTTGCCCTGCCTGGCAGGTACACCTTCGAGCAAGGTGAACCCAGAGATTTCGTCTATCGACTCGATTACTTCACCGAGCAGAAAGACATTGTCCACTACCTGCAGATCTTTCAGGACGCGGGTTGGGAATACGTGGGTGAGATGAATAGCTGGCGATATTTCCGCAAGGAGACAGTCCAGGGTGAATCATTGGAAATTTTCAGTGACAACGAGTCAAAGGCCCGGAAGTATCAGCGCATCCTGTTCATCTTGGTGGCAATTCTGCCCATCCTGATCGTGAATGTAAATAACCTGAATAGACTCTCCGACCCGTTCCTCGAGATCTTGACCTTCTTTTTCTTTTGCGTGCTGATCCTGTATGGCTACACTATTATCAGGTTGAGCATGCGCATCAACGCATTGAGAAAAAAGCTCTGACCTACAAAAAGCCCTGAAGGCCGAAACCCTTCAGGGCTTTTTGTATCTGCATGTCCGTATCTGTGGTTTAATCCCCGCATGGACAATTCCCTGCTCCCCTTCTTTCGTCCACGCGGTGTGGTCGTGATCGGCGCATCGACAGCGCCCGAAAAACTTGGTTATGGTGTGGCGCGTAATCTCGTCCAGGGCGGGTATGCGGGCGCGATCCATTTCATCGGCCAGCGGACAGGCACACTGTTCGAGCATCCGTTATACACGGACCTCAGCCAGATTCCCGACCCCGTGGATCTCGCCATCCTGATCGTCCCGCCGCAGGCCACCCCGCAAACCATTGCAGTCTGCGGGCAGCGCGGCATCCACGCCGCCATCATCATGTCCTCGGGGTTTCGCGAAGTGGGCGAAGAGGGTGCAGCGCTCGAACGTCAATGCGTGGAAGCAGCCCGGGCGCACGGAGTCAGGCTGCTGGGTCCGAACTGCATCGGCACGCTCGACACGCACCTGCCGCTCGACACCACCTTTCTTCAACCGCCCATGCCCGCGGCAGGTCATATCGGCTTCATCTCTCATTCGGGCGCGTTCTGCGCCGCAATCATCGATTGGGCGCGTGGAAAGGGCTTCGGCTTCTCGCAGATCGTCAGCCTCGGCAACCAGGCTGACGTCAACGAGACCGACGTGCTGCCCATGCTGGCCGCCGACGAGCATACCCGCGTCATCGTGATGTACCTGGAAGGCATTGCCGACGGACAGCGCTTCGTGCAAATTGCCAGCGAGGTGACGCAACGTAAGCCTGTCATTGCGCTCAAGGTCGGCCGTTTCGAAGCGGGACAAAAGGCCGCCGCTTCGCATACGGGCGCGCTGGCCGCCTCTGATACCGCCTTCGATGCGGCTTTCTACAAGGCGGGTGTGTTGCGCGCTGAGACCGCCGAGCAGATGTTCGATTGGGCGCGGGCCTTGGAGAATTGTCCGCTGCCGCGCACCTCCATTCGACTGCAAGCTGCTACGCATCCCTCCGTTCAGGGAGGAATTGCAATTTTGACCAACGCGGGCGGCCCGGGCGTGATCGCCGCTGACGCCCTCGAGCATCACGGCCTGACCCTGGCCCTGTTGGGTGAGTCCACGCGAGCGGCCCTATCTGCGGAATTGCCTCCCGCAGCCTCCGTCCGTAACCCTGTGGACATGCTGGCTTCGGCCTCGCCCGCTCAGTATGCGACCTGCCTCAACCTCCTGCTGGCTGATGAAACCGTGGACGGCGTGATGGTCATTCTGCCACCGCCGCCCATGTTCAAGGCCGAGGACATCGCCGAAGCCATGATTCCGCTCATCCGTGCCTCGGACAAACCCGTGGTGATAGCCTTGATGGGTTCCACGCTGGTTGAAACGGCTCGTTCCAGGTTTGAAAATTCGCAGGTCCCCATCTACCCCTTCCCCGAGCGCGCCGCGTCCGCACTGGGCGCGCTTTCCCGCCGCGCGGAATTTATTGAACGAAAAAGACACGAAGAACCACAAAGCATCCTTCCGCAATCCTTCCGACTTCGCGGCTCAATCGATGATCTCCTGCTTGAATACGGCATTCCCACCGCGCCCATTCGTCTGGCGCGCAACGCTGACGAAGCCGCCACCCTGGCCGAGGAACTGGGCTTTCCCGTGGTGATGAAGATCGCCTCGCCCGATATCTCGCACAAATCCGACGTGGGCGGGGTGATGTTGAATTTGCAAAACCAAGCCCAGGTCCGCGAAGGATATGCTCGCATGCTGGAGCGCGTCTGCGCGGCCAGACCCGAAGCGCAGATCGACGGCATCCACTTGCAGCGGCAGATTCCTCAGGGACAGGAAGTCATCGTCGGCATGGTGCGGGACCCGCAATTCGGCCCGTTGATGATGATCGGCTCAGGCGGCGTGGAAGTGGAAGGGCTCAAGGATGTGGCCTTTGGCCTGGCCCCGTTGGACCAGGCCGAGGCGCGGGAAATGCTCCGCAAGACCTGGGCGGGGAGAAAACTCCGGGGCTTCCGCAACATCCCGCCTGCGGATGAAGAGTCGGTCGTCGATGTGCTGGTCAGGCTTTCGCATCTGTCCATGCAAAACGATGACATAGCGGAGATCGAGATCAATCCATTGCGCGTGTTGGATCGAGGTGCGGTGGCCGTGGATGTGCGGGTACAATTCGGTTCATTTGGAGGTAGTCATGCGTCCTGATTGGGACTCGTATTTCATGAAGATCGCTTTTGCCGTCTCGGAGCGCAGCACCTGTGACCGTGCCTTCGTGGGCTGCGTGCTGGTGCTCGACAAGCGCATCCTGACCACAGGCTTCAACGGCTCGCCTGCGGGGCAGGATCACTGCGACGAGGTCGGCCATCTGATGGTGGACGGACACTGCGTGCGCACCATCCACGCTGAGACGAATGCCATTATCCAGGCAGCGCTGCATGGTGTCTCGACTCGCGGCGCGGCCTGCTACGTCACCCACCTGCCCTGCATCAACTGCACCAAGGCGCTGATCAACGCGGGCATCACGCGCATCGTCTACAGCCATGCCTATCGTGCCGACGAAAATGCCTTGAGCTTCCTCAAGGCTGCAAACATCGAGATCGTTTACAAGGAATTCCAAAACATCCCGCCCCTGGAGGACGCATGACCGCCTACATCATCCTTGACATTGAAGTGACCGACCCCGTCAACTACGAGGGATATAAAGCCCTAGCCGCCCCGACGGTGGCCCAGTACGGCGGGAAGTATATCGTCCGCGGTGGACAAGCTGAGACCCTCGAAGGCGACTGGTCACCAAGCCGCCTGGTGGTGATCCAGTTCGAAAGCGCCGAGCGCGCCAAAGCCTGGATCAACTCGCCTGAATACAGCCAGGCGCGCGCCTTGCGTCACAAGTATGCCCACTCGAAAGCCGTGGTCGTCGAAGGGGTTTGATGGACTTGCATCCATGCCTGAGCTGAAAAAATATCTTTCACAATTCAAAAACGAAACCGTGGCAGTCGCCTTTCGCGACCTGGCTACGGGCAAGGAACTCCTGGTGCGTGCCGACGAGCCCTTTCATCCCGCCAGCACCTTCAAGGTGGCCGTAATGATGGAGGTCTTTCACCAGGCCGCACATGGGATCCTGTCGCTCGACAAGCCGATCCCTGTAGTCAACGCCTTCACCAGTATCGCGGATGGGGCGTCCTTTTCAGTGAATCCACAGGACGATGCCGAGAAGTCTCTGTACAAGAAGATCGGCGGGGAGGAAACCCTGCGCGAGATCGTCCGCTTGATGATCGCGCATAGCAGCAACCTGGACACGAACATCCTGATCCAAAAGGTGACGGCGGCCCGCATCAACGCGTATCTCACGACCCTGGGCATCGAAGGCGTGGAAGTGCTGCGCGGCCCAGAAGATAACAAGGCCTTTGCCCTGGGCATGAACAACCGCGCCACCGCACGCGGACTGATGCAATTGATGGCCGCGCTGGGCGAAGGACGCGTGGTCTCGTCTCAATATTGCGATGAAATGATCGACATCCTGCACAAGCAGGAATTCAACGAGGGCATCCCCACGGGCCTGCCCAGGGATGCACGCTCCGCCCACAAGACAGGCTGGAATGATCAGTATTACCACGACTTCGGCCTGGTCTTCCCCGAGGGACGCGGTCCCTATGCGTTGGCAGTCATGACCCACGGCTTTGACCACGAGACCGATGCCCATGCCTGTGTGGCAGAAGTGACTCGGCGGGTCCATGCAATGGTCACAGGGGATTCTGATAGAATGGGCCTTCTTTAGACTGAACGAGGAATTCCATGAGAAACGAAGCCTGCCCCACATGCGACTCAGCCAAGTTTCATTTTATCGATACGAAGAAAGTTGAACGATGATCACACTCTCATCCCTGATCTATTACCCCATCAAGGCCTGCCGCGGATTCGAAGTCCCCGCCTGGGAGGTCGAACGCATGGGCCTGCGCGACGACCGCCGCATGATGCTGGTCACGCCCGAGGGCGGATTCCTCACCCAGCGCGAATTCCCCAAGCTGGCCCTGGTCACGCCCACCCTTAATGGCAACACCCTGACCCTCTCTGCACCGAACTTCGACTCGCTGCGCCTGAACGTCCAACGCTCGGGCGCCACCGTCCCCGTGGACATCTGGAAGAGCCAGGGCGTGCAGGCTGTGGACCAGGGCGAGGAAGCCGCGCAGTGGTTCTCCGACTGGCTCAGTTCGCCCGTACGCCTTGTCCACATCGCGGATGGCTATATTCGCAAGGTCAGCGCTGACCATGCCGTCAATCCCGACGACCATACGGGCTTCGCCGACGGCTACCCGATCCTGATCGCCTCTGAAGAAGGCCTGGCCGACCTCAACGCCCGCCTCGACATCCCCGTGCCGATGAACCGCTTCCGCCCGAATGTGGTGGTCAAAGGCTGTGAACCCTTTGCCGAGGATACGTGGAAGCGCATCCGCATCGATGAGGTGGAGTTGGCGGTTGTCAAGCCGTGTGCACGCTGCGTGGTCACCACCATCGACAAGGAAACTCTCGTCCAGAGCAAGGAACCGCTCAAGACGCTGAATACCTTCCGCAAGCAGCCCAAGGGAGCCATGTTCGGCCAGAACGTCATCCCGTTAAATGAGGGCAGGCTCGAGGTCGGGATGCGCGTGGAGGTACTGTCGTGAGTCAAGCCGCGTTCATGGACCTCCTTGGCTGGGTCGGCACGATCCTGTATCTCATCGCCTATTACCTCGTCTCGATCAAGAAGGTCGAAGGCGATTCGCTCTCGTATCAAAGCATGAACATCGTGGCAGGCATCCTGCTGGTCATCAACACTTTTTATTGGCGTGCCTACCCCTCGCTTGGGTTGAATGCCGCCTGGATCTTGATCGGCGTGTTCACCCTGAGCCGCAAGCGGATGATGAAATGAATCTGACGCGACGAGATTTCCTGAAACTGACAGGCGCAGGTCTGCTGGCGGCTTCCGCCTCTGGACTGGTGGCTGCCTCCGCGCAAGAGGCCAAGTCGGCGCCCCTGATCTATCGCGGCTCGAGCCGCCACCGCTACGTCAACCTGAGCTACGACGACTGCTACCTCGTCAAACGCATGCAGGATTTGGAAAAACTGCTGGATGACTACCCCGAGTTCAAGATCAACCTGTTCGCTGTGGGCACGGCCCTGCTCAACAATGAGAGCAAGGACCCTGGTATCTGGAAGCGCTTCTACGATAAGGGTCATGAGATCGGGTATCACTCGTGGGACCACACCAACTTTGGGGTGATGTCCACTGAAGCTGCGCTTGCAGATTACGATAAATGGCATGACGCGCTGACCCAGGTGTTGGGCTTTGCGCCTACTGTGCGCTTCGGCCGTCCGACCTACGGATCGCTCTCCCCTTCCTTCGATGCGGTTTGCCGCAAACACAACCTGGTCAACACCATGTGGTCCACAGGCTGGGGCGGGAATCCCACAGACGTGGTCAAGTACACCGTGCCCAAGGCCCGCAATGGTGACATCATCCTGTTGCACATCCGCACGGATGATTATCACACCAGCGTGGGCGCCTACCCCTGGATGCGCGACAACGGCTGGGGCGCGGTGACGCTCTCCAGGCTGTATGATGACCTTTTGATGGAACAGAACGAATCAACAGGGTGTGATGTGTACAGTGGTCCGTCGTTGATGAGAACCTGTATCGAATAATATAGAGGCAACCCGTTGGGTCCGCCCCTATAATTTATACCAACGCCTTCTCGTATTTCTCCGCGAACAACGCAGGCTGGCCGCCCGTGTGCCAGAACAGGACGACCTCGTCCTTCTTGAAAAACCCCTGGCGGATCAGGTCGATCATGCCCGCCGCGGCGCGGCCCGTATAGACGGGGTCCACCAGCAGGCCTTCGTATTTCGCAAACAACTTCACGGCTTCGCGCTCGGCGTCGGTCAACACGCCGTAACCCGCCTTGCAATAGGCATCCGTGGCGAGGACGTCTTCAGGTGTGAAATTAATACGTTCACCGAATTTCTCCGAAGCATCCGAAGCCAACGCTGAGACATGCGACTTGAGCCAATCTTCGTTCTCATCGATGCTGATGCCCAGCACTTTCCCCTTGTAACCAAAGATCCGCTGACCCAACACCAATCCCGCGTGCGTTCCACCTGAGGACGTACCGAAGATGATCCAGTCGGGATGAACCTTCTGCTCCATCAATTCCTGCATGGCAAAGGCGTAACCGAGCGCGCCCGTCGGGCTGGAGCCGCCGTAGGGAACGAGATAGGGTTTCCCACCCGCAGTAACAGCATTGTCGAACGTTTCTTGCAAGATGCGGTCACGATCCTTGCGGTCGCTGACGGTGACGATCTGCGCGCCGAAAAGTTGGTCGAGCAAAAAGTTGGCCGAGGGCTGGGACGGCGCATCCCCCGTCAGCACGAGGATGCAATCCAGGCCGAAGCGCGCCGCCGCCGCTGCCGTCTGACGACAGTGATTCGACTGGATGGCGCCCGCCGAGATCAGCGTCCGCGCGCCCTGCTCCTGCGCCTCCGCTACGAGGAATTCCAGCTTGCGGGTCTTGTTCCCGCCAAAGGCCAGCCCCGTCTGGTCGTCGCGTTTGACGAGGATGCGCGGGCCGTTGAGCAAGTCCGACAGACGCGGCAATTCCTCGATGGGCGTGGGCAGATGAGCAAAATGAGCACGGGCAATGGGTTTCATGGAAAATCCTTTTTTGAACCACAAAACGACGAGACTTACACTCTTAATTTCCGAGAGCCTGTTTTGTCTTCTCTTTTCCACGCGAACGCATCACATCCAATAAACGTGGCATGACCTCGGCATATAACTTGTACCACAGCGCGTTCGGCGCATAATCCCACGCTCCCAACGTGCGCACGACCTCTCCGCCCAGGCCTTCCTTGAAGCGATACACGCCCCACATCGAGTCGCTTTCGTCGAAGACCTCGGGAGCACCCCACAGGTCATAGACGGTACAACCCGCAGCCTTCGCTCGTTTCATCGCTTCCCATTGCAGCAGGTAGGTCGGCATCTTCTCGCGGTGCGCATCACGTGACATGCCGTAGACGTAATACGCGCGGCCCGCGAACGTGAACAGGAAAATGGCGGCGACGGGTTCGTGGTCGACTTCGGCAATCAACGGAATCGTGGACGGTTGACCGTGAACAATGGGTTGCAGGAACAACTTCCAGACCGTTTGATAATAACCTTCATCGCGGATGACGAAACCGTCGCGCACGGAAGTTTCGGCGTACATGCGATAGAGCATGCCCAAATCCTCCAGGTTGCCTACGCGCACGGTGACGCCCTTCTTCTCAGCCAGGCGCACGTTATAGCGTGTCTTCTGTTTCATGCGCGCCAGAATCTCATCCTCGGCGGGATGCAGGTCGATCAGCACCGAGTTGCGGAACTGGATCTGGTCCGCGGAGAAGACCCAGCCACGCCCTTTCAACTCGGACATCACCGCCTGCCCGTCGCTATGGACAGAGTCGTTGTCACTGTTGGGGACGCCCGTTCCCAGCACCACGTCGGGGTCCAGTTTGAGAAAGATGGCGCCCTGCTTCTTCGCGAAGGATTGCAGGTCATCCAGGACACGCTTGCGTAGGGGCGCATTCTCCCAATCCAGCAGTGGACCTTTCGGCGCGTACAGGATCGACAGGCGGGCGGCGAAGCCACGGCGTATCACGGACTTTTTGAGAATTAAGGCGGCGGCAACTACAGGAAAGACGAAAGAGGAAAGAGTCTCTGGATTGGCTTCGACTTTAAATTCGCCGTTCGCGCCCCAGACAGCATACAGCGGAGTCCAGCCATACTTCGCCTTGACCTGTCCCCACTCGTAGGTTTGCAAGAAGTGCGGGTTGGGCAATGCAGAGATGATCTGGTTCCAGGATTGACGATTCACGATTCCCGATTCCCAATAAACTTCAAATACGCCCAATACAACAACGGATTATAGACTCGGTCCACTGCCTGCATGGCGCGCTTCAACGTACCGCCGAAGCCGCGCTTGAAGCGGTACACGCCCCATAGGCCGTCGTGGCGGGACTCGAACTCGGCTTCGAGATTGGGTTCGTCCTCGTCTGGGACGCCCCACAGGTCATACTCGGTGCAGCCATGGAGTCTGGCCCAGCGCATGGCTTCCCATTGCAGCAGGTAGGTCGGCATGCGGTTGCGTTCCTGATCGTTGGAGGCGCCGTAGACGTACCAGGCACGTCCTCCACGCGCAAAGACCATCAGCGCGGCCAGGGGTTTGCCTTCGTATTCGGCCACAAGCATCTCCGCCATGCCCGTCGGGTGGAAGAGTTCGTAGGCGCGGCGATAATATTCGAGCGAATGCACGCCGAAGCCGTCGCGTCCGCCCGTGACCTGCATCATCTGATGGAAACCATCGAGGTCGTCCCAGGCGCGGACGGTGACGCCCTTCTTCTCGGCCAGGCGCACGTTGTAACGTGTCTTCTGTTTCATGCGGGCCAGGATGTCGTCTTCGCTGCCCGAGATGTCGAGGGTGATGGTACGGGGAGGTTGGATGTTGTGTGGGCTGGTACGGAAGGCAGAAGGCTGAAGGCTGACTTCATCTTGCCACGCATCAAGCTCCAACTTGCAGAAGATGGCGCGGTGGTTTTTACAAGCAGCATCGATCTCGCGCCAGATGCCACTGTCCGCTCCCCACTTTCCACTATCCACTTTCGGAATGTACCCGATCGTGAATCCCAACGGCAACTTGCGGAATAGAATTTGCACGCCATCATTACCATGAATCATGCGCGCAGGAGTCCAGCCGAAGGCGGATTTAAGTTCACCCCATTCGGCGGTTTGCAGCAGGTGAATGTCGGGGTGCGCGGCGACGAAGTCGCGCCATTGGGAGAAGGTTACTTCAGGCATAAAGGATTTAATAATTGCGCTTCGACTGCGCTCAGCGCGAAGGTCATGTTAAGGAAGAATCATCCAGCACAGGCTGGGATTGGATTTCGTGAATGGACGCACCAGGCACCGACTCGCCCAGGATGCGGATCAGCGCAGCGATGTCGGCGTGGAGGCTGGCGGCCTGGAGTGTGTCCACGGCCGTTCGGAGGCGGGACCCACCCAAAGGTTCGGAGGAGGCGAGGCGGAAGATGTCGGGGTGAGGCGTGCGCTGTAGCGGCGTCCCCACATCCCACAATTCCTCGGTCAGCTTTTCGCCAGGGCGTGTGCCCGTGAAGACAATCTCGATGTCGCGGTTGGGTTCGAGGCCCGAGAGTCGGATGAGGTCCTCGGCCAGGTCCACGATGCGGATCGGCTCGCCCATGTTGAGCACGAAGGTCTCGCCGCCCTGCCCCATCGACGCGGCTTGCAGCACAAGATAAACGGCCTCGGGGATGGTCATGAAGAAGCGGCGCATGTCGGGGTGCGTCACTGTCAGCGGACCGCCGCGCGCGATCTGCGATTTGAAGAGCGGGATGATCGAACCGCGGCTGCCGAGCACGTTGCCGAAGCGCACCACCGTGAACGGCAAGCCCGACCCGCGCGCCGCGTCAAGCACGAGCATCTCAGCCATGCGTTTGGTCGCGCCGTAGACGCTGGATGGCTGGACCGCCTTGTCGGTAGAGATCAGCACGAAGCGCTGGATGTGATGCTCGGCGGCGATCTGGACCAGGTGGCTGGTCCCGATCACGTTGTTGGTCACCGCCTCGGTGGGATTCGCCTCCATCAGCGGGACGTGTTTGTGGGCCGCGGCGTGGAAGACGACCTGCGGCTGGTGCGCGTCAAAGATCGAGGCGATGCGCTCGCGGTCGCGGATGTCAGCGATGAGCGGAATCAGGCTCAGGTCGGGGTAGTCCTCGCGCAGTTCGAGCAAGATCTCGAAGATGCTGTTCTCACCGTGGCCGAGCAGCATCAACTGGCTGGGGTTGCGGCGCGCGATCTGACGGCACAACTCGCGGCCAATCGATCCGCCCGCACCCGTGACCAGCACGCGCCTGCCTTCCAAAGCCTGGCCCACCTGCTCGTCGTTGACGCGCACGGGGTCACGGCGCAGCAGGTCGGTAATGTCCACTTCGCGCAGGCGGCTGACGTTGACCTTGCCGCCCAGCAGTTCGTAGATGCCAGGCATGGTGCGCGACGGCACACCTTTGAGGCGGCACACGTCGGTGACCAGGCGCACCACCCGCCCAGGCGCGGACGGAATGGCGATGATGACCTCATCCACCTGACGGTTGTCGAGGATACTGGGCAGGTCGGAGATCTTGCCAATGACGCGCACGCCGTAAATCTCATGGTGCTGTTTGGCGGGAGCGTCGTCGAGGAAGCCGATGGGGGTCAGGTTGAGCAGCGAGGAGCGCTGCAACTCACGCACCACCAACGCACCCGCGTCGCCCGCACCGATAATGAGCGCGTGCTTTCCCTTGCTATCAGGGCCACCGGCCTGCTCCGAGAGCAGACGCAGGGCGAAGCGCGAGCCGCCGATCAGTACCAGCGAGAGCAGCCAGTCGATGCCGAGCGCGGAGCGCGGCATGCCAGGGAAGAGCAGGCCCGTCGTAATGAGGAGCAGCATCACGCCCGAGGTCAGCACCGAGGCGGTCGTGACCGCGAAGGTGATCAGGCGCAATTCGCCTGTGCTGGCGTAGATCCACAGGCGGCGGTACAGCCCGAAGAAATAATACGTGGGGAGTTTGACCGCCAGCGCGACCGCACACATCATCAGCGCGGCGGGGAAGTAATACGGCAGTTGACTCACGTCCAGGCGCAAGGCAAAACTGCCCAGCACCGCGATCAGGATGAGGGCCACGTCGCCCACGAGGACGAATCGATTACGAACGTGAGGTCGGGATTTTTCGGAAGGCATGATTCAGTTCACCACGGAGAACACTGAGGACACAGAGAAGAATGAAAGGTCTCAGTGATCTCCGTGGGCTCTGTGGCGGATTTAATTCTTTTCTGCGCGCATCCACTCGACTGCTTCCTTGAGCCCCTGGTCGAGCGTGACCTCGGCGCGGAAGCCAATCAGGTCGGCAGCCTTTTGAGGTGAGCCGATGGAGCGGTAAATGTCGCCAGCACGCGGCTCCGCAAAGACAGGCGCGGGCGCAGAGGGGAACAAATCCTGAAGGACTTCCACCAGGTCGATGATGCGGGTTTCGATGCCCGTGCAGATGTTGAAGATCTGTCCAGGCGCGGCGGGATGCTCGGAGGCGACCAGGTTGGCGCGCACCACGTCGCGCACGTTGATCAGATCGCGGGTCTGGCCGCCGTCGCCGTAGATGGTCACACCCTTGCCGTCCAGCAGGCGGCGGATGAAGATCGGCACCGCGGCGGCGTACATCGAGTCGGGGCGCTGGCGCGGACCGTAGACGTTGAAGTAGCGCAGGGCCACCACTTCCAGGCCGAAGGATGTAGTGTAAAGCTGGCCGTAGATCTCGTCCACGCGCTTGGAGGCGGCGTAGGGCGAGAGCGGACGCAGCGGCGTCTCCTCGGTCAGCGGCATCTCGGTCGAGTCGCCGTAGACGGCGGCGCTGGTGGCAAAGACCGCGCGCTTCACGCCTGCGCGTCGGGCCGCGTCGAACA
Organism: Chloroflexota bacterium; assembly: GCA_016191845.1. Taxonomy (GTDB): domain Bacteria; phylum Chloroflexota; class Anaerolineae; order Anaerolineales; family Villigracilaceae; genus JACPVF01. Next base: position 40,297 of record JACPVF010000005.1, on the reverse strand, counting down.
GCATGGACGTGCCCGTCACGTTGACGTCGAAGCAGTTCTGCGGCTCATCCATCGACTGGGGCACCGACACGAAAGCCGCCTCGTGGAAGATGATGTCCACGCCGCGCACGGCTTCGGTAACCTTCGAGGCGTCGCGCAGGTCGCCTTCGATCAGCTCGATCTTCTTTTCGAAGTCGGCAATGTTCTCGCGCTTGCCTGTCGAAAAGTTATCGAGTACTTTGACTTCCTGTCCCTGCTCGAGCAAGGTGCGGACGATGTGCGAACCGATAAAGCCCGCGCCGCCAGTGACCAAGTATTTCATGTTATCTCCCAGTTCTCCGAATGACGGTACCGATCGTGCGTAAAATGATGTTGACGTCCATTCCCAACGAACGATGCTTGATGTAATACAGGTCGTACTCGATCTTGACCACCGTGTCGTAGACGGTGGCCGCGTAACCGTAATTGATCTGCGCCCAACCCGTCAGCCCGGGCTTGACCAGCAGCCGCGCCCGATAAAACGGGATCTGCTTCTGGTACGAGTTGACCAGTTCCGCCCGTTCGGCGCGCGGTCCGACCAGGCTCATGTCGCCACGCAACACGTTCCAGAATTGCGGCAGTTCATCGATGCGCGTGCGGCGCAGGAAATTGCCCACACGGGTGACACGCGGATCATTCTCCGCCGCCACCTTGGCTTTGCCGTCCGCTTCGGCGTCGGTGCGCATCGAGCGATACTTGTAGATCACGTACGGGATTCCGCCCTTGCCCAGGCGGGGCTGCGAATAGAAGATGGGGAATCCGCTATCGAGGACGATGGCCAGGGCCGTGAGCGGAAAGGTCACCGCCAGGATGAGCATCCCTGCCAGCCCGCCGACGATATCCAGGAGGCGTTTGGCCAGCTCATAAATTCCGCTGACCCGCGCCTGATCGATGAACGAACGCAGCATCCAATCGGATTCGAGGTGGTGGATCGGCACACGGCCCGAGATCTCTTCGTAGAGCGTGGGCATGCGCATCACCTCCGCGCCGCGCTCCTGTGCGTCCAGCACCACCTGGAAGGTCGCGCCGCGCATTCCGCCGGTGATGGCCACCACCACGTCCGAGACCTTGTAGTCTTCGATGACCTTGAGCAGCTGGTCGCTGGAAGCGATGATGGGGAAACCCATCACCGAGCGGCCCACCTTCTTCGGGTCGTCATCAATGAAGCCGACCAGTCGGAACGGGGGCGGGACGAGGGTCCGATAGACTTCGGCAAGCGTTTGTCCCGCCTTGCCTGCACCGACCACCAACACGCGTCGTTGGAGTCCCGAGGCGGTGTAGAGTCGAATGTAGACCGCGCGCCAGAACAGGGTCAGCAGCGAGGCCAGCAATAGGAAGGCACCTACACCGATACGCGGCAGTGAATTCGGGTCCTGGCGGATGGTGAACAGCAGGGAATATCCCAGCAGACCAATGAAGGCCGCCAGTAACACGCCGCGCCAGGTCTTGCGCCAGTTGGCCGATCGATGCGGGTCGTATAACTCCACCATCAGGATCAGCCAGACGACGGGCAACAGATAGAACCAGTATGGCACGTCGATCTGGATCAGCTTCTCGGCACGTGCTTCGGGAATTCCGCTTTCGATGAGACGATTAAGCGAATACAGGTACCAAACATAGATGGCCCCGAACGTGGCCCCCACGGATGCCAGAACATCGCCAAACAGCAGGATGGTACGTTGCTCCTGCGGGCGCAACCGTATGGAAGGACGGGCAGTATCAGCCATTTTTCTTGACGAGGCTTGTCAGCAAACTCCATAGAAATCCACTGCCCCATGCGAGGTGCATCGTGGCGATTGCCAGCGGCAGGCCGACCACGAGCAGTGGTTTTTTTCGTTTTTGTGCCGCGCGGACTCCCGCAAGGAACAGGACGGAAAGGTACAGCAAAATCTCAGCACCCAGCAGCCACCATACCGGATAAAGCCAGAGTCCCAACAAAAGCAGTCCCACCAGACTGAGCACAAAGGCGGGAGGCAGGGCCTGACGCCAGCGCAGCGTGGACGGGTAACGGCGCAGCATGCGCAGTTTCCAGTAACCGTAGCGCCAATATTGACGCGCCAGCGACCCAAAGGTGGAACGCGAAAAATACACCGAACGAATGGCGGGATCCAGCCAGACCGTCCCGCCCGATTGCCGCACACGCGTGTTGAACTCGTAATCCTCATTGCTCAACAGCGTCTCATCGTACTTGCCGATCCGCTCGACCAACTCGCGGCGGAAGGCGCCGAACGGGACCGTGTCCACAGGTCCCGCCGAGGGAGCCAACCGATACATCGCGTCGCCCACGCCCAAGGGATGAGCCGCCGCCGCTGCAATGGACTCCGCAACCCAGGTCGAGGCCCCGGGGCGGATCTCCCATACACCGCCGACGTTGTCGCCGCGTCCCTCTGTCAGCGCCTGAACGCAGCGCGCCACATAGTCGGGATACGGCATCGAGTGCGCGTCCAGGCGGAGGAGAATCTCGCCGCGCGCCGCCTCGATGGCCCGATTCACACCCGAGGGGATGGTGCGGGCGGTGTTATCCACCACCTGCACGGGCAGTTCAGGGTGTTCACGCTGAAAGGCGGCGATCGCATCGCGCGTGCCGTCCGTCGACAGGCCGTCGGAGATGACCACATCCATCTGTTCGAGCGGATAGGTCTGCGTCAGGACGGCATCCAACAGGCCACGGATGGTGGCCTGTTCATTGTAACATGGGACAATGACGGTAACGGTCGGGGACATGGCGCTCAAGGCGATTCTACAATATGCGGAGAAAAAACGACAGCCGCCAAATAGTTCCCGTCACAGGCCATTCTCACAAAATCGCCGCCGGGGACGGCGGCGGAACATGGCCTCGAAGGTCTATTTTTTGCGGCGGATCAGCGTGGTGGCCGCCTCGGATGAGAGCGGCAGGGTCACTGTGAAAGTCGTACCCCGCCCCACCTCGCTGCGAACGCCAATTCTACCACCATGTGTCTGCACGATTTCGTGCGCGATGGACAACCCCAGCCCCGCGCCATGTTTCTCGCCCCCCGGGCGCGACGGGTCGGCCTGGTAGAAACGGTCAAAGACCCGCTCCAACGCATCGGGCGGGATGCCCTTGCCCGTATCCTCGACCTCGATGCGCATCTCGCCCCGCGCCGCTCCCGCGCGCAGGGTCACCTCTCCACCGGGTGGCGTGAACTTGAGGGCGTTGTCCACCAGGTTGGTGAGGACTTGCGCCAGGCGGTCGCCGTCACCGATCAGGGTCGGCAGGTCGGGCGGAGCATCGACACGCAGGGTCACGGACGCCCGGTTGGCCTGCGGCGTGAACTTCTCCACGGTGACATTGAGCAGGGCGCGCAGGTCCAGCGGGACGCGCTGCATCACGGCGGTGCCCGCCTCCAGCCGCGCCAGGTCGAGCAGGTCGAGCACCATGCGGTGCATACGGCCCGACTCGGTGTAGATGACCTCCGCCGCCTGCTGGCGCGCTTTGGGCGTATCCGCCGTCCCGTCGAGGATGGCCTGCGCGAATCCCTGGATGGAGGTGAGCGGCGTCTTCAACTCGTGCGAGACATTGGCGACAAAATCCCGCTGGGAGCGTTGACTCGACTGGACGCGCTTCATCATCCCGTTGAAGGCCCGCGTCAACTCCTGGACCTCGTGCGGGCCGCGCGGTTCGACAGGCTTCACCCCGTCCGACGGGAAGTCCCGCGCCGCCACGATAACCTCCTGTAATGGGTCGGCCACTCCCCCCGCGATGACAAATGCCAGCACCAGCGATAGCAGCAGCGAGATCGCTCCGCCGCCCAGGATGGGCATCAACAACTCGTCCGTGAAGATGTTCAGGATCGACACGCGCGGACGCGGCGCGGCCACCACCAACGTGTCGCCGTTGGGCAATGGGTTCATGGCATACAACCAGAATTTTCCCGTCGCGTCGCGCACCGCTTCGCTGTCGCGTGGCAGGAGCGTCTTGCGCGGAAAAGGCAGCGCCGCTTCGGTAGGCGCCGAGTCATAGCGCACGGACTCGTCCTTGCCAAAGACCAGGATACGCACGTTGAAGTTCTCAGCCGCCCGCTCGAGGGCGGTCGTGTTCTTCAGGTTGAGCACCTCCGCAGGCCGCGACAGAACCAATCCCTCGGCCGTCTTCAAACGGTCGAGAGTCTGGCGGTAGATGCCCGGGTTGCGGATCAGGTACAGCAATAAGACCACCGCCACAACCGATAACGCTGCGGCAATGATCAGGGCATAACTCAGCCAGAGACGGGAACGAAGAGAGGAGAACATGAAGCCTTTCAATAAGGTGACAGTCACCTTAAGGGTGATTGTCACCTGTAACCAACTTATATCCCACGCCCGTAACGGTCTCGATGCGGGCGGTGGAGCCTTCCAGCTTTTTGCGCAGGTGCGCAATGTGTACATCCACGGTGCGGGTCTGACCGTAGAAGTCGAAGCCCCAGGCCTGTTGCAGCAACTGCTCGCGACTGAGGACCAGTCCGCGATGTTCGGCGAGAGCCAGCAGAAGGTCGAATTCCTGGGTGCGCAGGTCGAGCAGTTTCTCGCCCGCATGGACCTCGCGGCTGGCGGGATCCACCGTCAGGTCGCCAAGGTGAAGGACCTTGCCCGTCGGTGCAGGTTTGCTTTCGCTGCGGCGCAAAATCGCCTTGACACGCGCCACCAGTTCGCGCGGATTGAAAGGCTTGGTCAGGTAATCGTCCGCGCCGAGTTCGAGGCCGATGATCTTGTCGATGTCGTCGTCGCGGGCGGTCAGCATGATGATCGCCACGGGGTTGTTCTCGGCCCGCAAGCGTCGACAGACTTCGAAGCCGTCCAGTTTGGGCAGCATCACGTCCAGCACGGTCAACGCGGGACGATGCTTCTTCACCGCTTCGAGGGCTGCTTCGCCATCCGCGGCTTCCTGAATGCGGAAACCCTCGCGCTCGAGGTACATGTGCGCGAGTTGCACGATGGAGGGTTCGTCGTCGACCAGCAGGATCAATTCGTTGGGCATGGATCAGGCTTCAGTTAGTCGCCGCGGGCGGGGGCCAGCAGGGCCACCACTTCGATCTCGACCAGTCCGCCTTTGGGGAGTCCCGCCACGGCCACAGTGCTGCGGGCGGGCGGATTCTCGGGGAAGTAGTCTGCATAAACGGCGTTCATGGCCGCAAAATCGGCCATATCCTTGAGGAAGACGGTGGTCTTGATGACGTAGTTCAGGCCAGAGCCTGCCGCTTCGAGCACGGCCTTGAGGTTGGCAAAGACCTGGTGGGTCTGTGCGGACACATCGCCTTCGACCAATTCCATGCGGACGGGGTCGAGCGCGATCTGGCCCGCAGTGTAGACCAGATTTTCGATACGCACAGCCTGCGAATACGGACCAATGGCCTTGGGGGCTTTTTCGGTGGACACGATCTTTTTGCCTTCGGTGGTGTACATGGGGCGCCTCGCGGAGTTTCAGGATGTTTGCGCCGATTCTACACCCGAAGCCCTCCCCCAAAATTCCAAGAGTGTGAAATTTTGGGGGAGGAGATAGGTTAGTTGTCGGCGGGCTTGTGGGCTTCGCGGAAGGCCTTGATGGCTTCGCGCAGGGCCTTGCCCGGCGTCCCAACCTGTTCACGCAGGTCCTTGAGCTGTGTCCCCAACTCCTTGAGGGTCTGGATGGCCTGTTCGCGGTCGGTGACCTTGCCATCGGCATCGAAACCCGCATGCTCGCTCACAATGGACTGGGCCTGCTCGTACGTGGGGCCCGCCTCCTGGATGGCTTGCTTGTAGGCGTCCAGCGCGGCCTGCAGGGCGGTGACGTCCTTGCCGTTCTCCCTGGCCTTGTCGATCCAGGTCTGGACCTTCTCCGTCATCGTGTCCGAACGATCGATGACTTTGCCCATGCGCTCGACAGCGTTCTGTTCCCGCGTCCACAGCGACTCGAGGCGGGTATTGGACTTCTCACCATCCGCGGGCGGGGTGGATGGGTCGGCGGCGGGGGCGGCAAAGACGCTCGTCCACGGGAGTGCGGCGGCTACCAAGGCCAGGGCCATGGCAGCCAACAGGATGTTCTTGAACCAATTTGTTTTCATCGTAAGCCTCCTTTTCAGGTTACGATGTGATTGTAGGTTCGCCCCGTTATATCAATATGGCGGGCTTGTAAAAAATCTGTAAATTCAACACCTGATTCGCGCTGAGCGGAGTGCAGCGAAGCCGAAGCGCAAGTACGAAGATTCGAAAAAATGTACACGGATTGCACAGAGTTCGCGGAGTTGCACGGATTCCCCCATTACCACTTACCCTACCCGCTTCACCACCAGCATGGTCAAATCATCGCCCAGCGGTGTGGACTGGATGAAGTCGTTCAGGGCCCTGTCCACGGCGGCGATCAATTCGTCGCAGGTGGCAGCCTGGTTGCCACGCAAGGCGGCTTCCGCCAGGCGCTCCTCGCCGAAGAGGTCGCCATCGGGTGAGAAGGCCTCGGTCAGGCCGTCGGTGTAAAGCAGGAAACTGTCGCCTGCCTGGAGTTGGATGACCCGTTCGGACATGGTCATCCCTTCCGCCGCGCCGAGGGCAATGCCCGTGCGGGTGAGCTTCTGGACCTCGGAGCCGTTCACCCAAAACGGAGGATTGTGCCCCGCGTTGGCATAGGTCAGGCCGCCCGAAGCCACGTCCAGCACGGCGTAGACAGCGGTGACGAACATGCCTTGTTGGGTGTCGGGCAGCAGCAAGGTGTTGACGCGGGTCAATGCCTCGGCGGGGGATTCGGTCTCGATGACGGCGGCCCGCACCAGGGTCCGCGTGAGGGCCATGAAGAGCGCAGCAGGCACGCCCTTGTCGGCCACATCTGCGATGAACAGGCCCAGGCGTCCATTCGGCAATTCGATCACGTCGTAGAAGTCACCGCCCACCTGTCGCGCCGTGCGCCAACGCGCGGAAATCTGCCAGCCCGGGAAGGACGGCAGGGTCGTGGGCAGGAAAGTCTGCTGGATCTGGCGGGCCAATTGCACCTCGGTCTCGAGGCGTTCGCGCACCACCATCTCGGCTTGCAGTAAATCGTTCTGGATAGCCAGTGCTGCCTGCTGGGCAATGCCGTTGATGATCTCCACGCGGCGGGTGCGGAAGCGGCGTCCGCCTTCAGCCTCCTCCACCAGCATGACGCCGAACAGGTCATTCTTGATCGAAAGCGGGACAGCCATCAACAGGCGGCCGTCCGAGCGCAATTCGGTTTCGTCCTCTTCGGCCTTGGGCTTGAGCTTCAACCAACTGCGCGGCTTGGCCTTGGACTTGAGCGCATGCGTCAGCAGGTGGTTCTGCTCACAGGCAGCATCCAGCAACGGGAAATCGCCCAATGCAAAGGGACGTTCCCACAGGGCCTCGCGGTCATCCTCGTTCAGGCCGTACTCCTGATCGGGCAGGAAGGTCTCATCCTCGGGATCCCACAGGTAGAGGGCCACGCGCTGGATGCCGACCAGGATCGGCATGATGCGGATGATGGTGCCGAGGATCTCGTCCAGGTCGCTCAAGCTGACGACAGCCTGCGCCACCTGCAACAGGGCCGCCGAGGCGTAAGCCTGCTCCTGCGCGGAGTCGTACAGGCGTGCGTTCTCGATGGCCACTGCGGCGTAACTGGCAAAGGTGGTGGTCATGGCCTGGGCCTCGTGACCATAGCGTCCCGAGGTGCGATGTGCCAGGGTGAGAAGTCCCAGCGGCTGATCGCCCACGCGCAACGGCGCAACGAGCGAGGAATAACTGTCGTCGAAACCCATTCCGAGGCCTGAGGGCAGCATGGGCTCGCCCGGCTTGCGGATGACGGGTTCATCGGCGAAGAGAGCACTGACCAACCCGATGGAAGCATCCGCCGACTCGAGACGGGCCTTCTCGATGGCATCCGCATCACCGCCGTGGACGGCCGCCAGGAACAGGCCGTTGTCACCCGCCAGCCAGATGGCGGCTACATCCACAGGCAGGTTGCGCTCGAGTTCCACCAGGATGGTCTCGAGGACCTGGTCCACGCCCACGTTGGCCGAGACGAGACCTGCCACTTCGCGCAGGCTGTCAGCCACCTGACGGCGCCAGCGCTCGGAGCGGTACAAGTCCACATTGCGAATGGCCGAGGCGATGGAGTCACCCACCGTCTCGAAGATCAGGCGATCGTCCTCGTTGAAGGCATCCACCTGGTCGGACTGAATATCGAGGATGCCGACCACGCGGTTGTCATAGCGCAGGGGAACGGTCAGCTCGGAGCGGGTGTTCTTGGGCGGCAGGGGGGATGGAGTGTAGCGCGGGTCGGCAGTCACATCGTTGAGCAGGGCGGTCTCGCCACTGCGCGCCACCCACGGGATGATGCCGCTGGATTCGTCGAGGGCGATGGTGTATCCCTCCAACGACTTGGAACGTTTGCCGCTGCCCGCCACATATTCGATCAGGCGGCGGTTGGGGTGTACGGTGAAGACCTGCACGTGCGGATACCCAAAACGGTCATGGATGAGGGAGGCAGCATCGTGCATCAATTCGCGCAGGTCCAATGTGGAGGTCAAGCCTTTGCTGACCTCGGCCACCAGGGTCAACTGGTCGGCGCGGCGGCGCAGGCCGCTGTACAGGCGGGCACCCTCCACGGCGCGGACGATGGCGTCGGCCAGGGCGTTGAGGATGAGCAGATCGTTGGGGTGAAAGGCGTTCAGACGGTCGCTTTGCACGTCGAGCACACCCAGCACACGGTCCTCGATCTTGAGCGGGATGACCACCTCGGAGCGCGTCTCGGGCAGGCTGTCGATGAAACGATAACGCGTGTCCGAGCGCACGTCGGAGATGGAGATCTGCTCACCCGTTTGGGCGGCGGAGCCGATCAGGCCCAGGCCGAGTTCAACCTCCTGCGGGAAGGAGACCTTCTTGCGTCCCTTGCGCGGGGCCGTGGCACTCGAACGGAAACGCAGAATATGCTCCCCTTGCTCCACGGTGAAAATGGCGACGGAATAAAAATGGAAGGTCTTTTGGATGAGCTCGGTCACGCGGCGCGAGAGTTCGTCCACGTCGAGCACGTTGGCGATCTGGGCGCTGACCTCGCGCACAAGACTTAACTGTCCCAGGCGGAAGCGCTCGACCTCGACGCGATGCGCGGCATACAATCCCACCGACACGATGCGGGCCAGGCCGTCGAGCAGTGCCAATTCCTCGCGAGTGAACTTCGGGCCCTCGGGGCGGGTCACCTGCAACGCGCCAAGGATGAATCCCTGATCTTCCAGCGGGACAGCGGCCGCGGCAACCGGGTTGTTCTTCGTCCCACCCTGGGAGTACAACCGTTTGCGCTGGGTGGCGCGGCGCATCCCCTCGTGGGGAGGCTGGTTCGGGAAGAGACGCTCTTCGTCCCAATCGGGCAGGCGGAAGAGAGTCTCGTGCAGCCACACATCCGCTTCGCCAGAAACCAGTTGCCGCATGACCGAAAGGATGCGGTCACGCTGGGCGGAAAGCGAGCCGGTGCTGACCAGTTGCTCGCCAAGGCTGGCAAGAGTCCGCCAATCCCAGGTTTCAGGATGGGCGGCGCGGGGTGCGGCGCTCATGCGCTTTAGTTTCTCCGTTTGATCAAGGTCAGGCTGTTCCCCCTGGAGGATGTTTCGTAACGGACATCGTCCATGAGTTTACGCATCAGGTAAATGCCCAGGCCGCCGATCTGGCGGTCGGAGAGATCCGCTTTTAAGTTAGGTGGCTGGACCGAGTTGGGATTGAAGGGCCTGCCCTGGTCACGCAGGATGATGGTGATCACGTCACCTTGCATACCACAGGAAACCTCCAGGGATCCATTCTTCACGCCCGCGTAGGCATGTTCGATGATATTCGAAGCGGCCTCGTCCGCAGCCAACTGGATCGAGTAAATCTCTTTCTCACCGAAGCCGCCCTTGCGGGCCACCTCGGCTACGAATTCACGGATCTCGTCCAGATATTGGAATTGGGCGGGATATTTGACCTTGCGCATCGTTGTAATCAAAAACCGCCTCCAACACCTGCGGCGGAGGCGGCATCCTTCCTCAAATGTTTGAATCGCGTCCGCGCAACCGGGCTAGAAATTGCCGACTGCGGCCAGGGGCTCATCAAAAGTCTTGAACAGTTCGGTGAAGCCCGCCAGTTCGAGGGCTTCCTGGATGCGGGCTGGAACGGAGGCTAGGACGACCTCGCCACGGTTGTAGCGTTTGCAGGCTCGCTGGGTGGCAAGCAGGGCGCGGAACCCGGCACTGGACATGTATTCCAGCTGGCTCATGTCGACCACAATCTTGAAACGGCCCGACTCGGTGATGGCATCCAGGGCCTGGCTGAACTGGGGCGCAGTGGCGCTGTCGATGCGGCCTTTCAGCATGAGCATGTCGCAGTGCTTGAATTCCTTGGTGCTGATTTCCATAAAAGCATCCTCCGTGTTCAAATTGACAGTTGCATAAACCAGTGCAAAAATTATATCACGAGACAATCAGAACCCAAACAGGGGAAGTCGAAATCAATGGCTGCAGGAAATGGAATACAATCGGGACATGGACCGCACCCGCAACCTAACCATCGACAGCCTGCGCCTGTTCGCCACGCTGGAAGTCATTGCCCTGCACGTCTCGTTCAATAACCTGCCCGACGCCGTCAACGTGCTGATCCGCCTGCAGGCGCGCTGGGCCGTGCCATTCTTCTTCATCGTCAGCGGATATTTCTTCGCCCAGCGTCTGGCCGATCCCAAACGCGCGGATGTGCGTCCTGCGCTTTACCGCCTGATCTGGCTCTTCGTACTGTGGAGCATCCTGTACATCCCGCTGGTCATCGCCGAGCACGACGTCAAGGAAGTCTTCCGCAGGCTGCTCTTCCCCAGTTTCATCTACATCGGCGAATACTTCCACCTGTGGTTTCCCAGTTCACTGGTGCTCGGCTTCATCACACTGTTGTTCCTGTTCCATTACAAACTGGAGAAATGGATTCCCGTGCTCTCCCTGGGCATCCTGGTCCACATTTGGTTGGCGGGTGCGTACAACCAGGTCTTTGACCTCAAGTTTCCCTTCGATTTCGTAATCGCTCGTCAGTGGTTGTCGGTGCCTGCGTTAGCCCTGGGCGTGTGGCTTTTCCGCCGCGGACCATTGAACCGCTGGCTGGCCCTTGGTCTGGTTGCGGGCGGACTCGCCCTGCAAGTCTTCGAGACCTGGTTCCTGTACACACGCTTCGACACCCCTATGACCGAGCATGAAGTGCTGATTGGCACCCTGCCCTTTGCGTTAGGCATCGCCAGCCTGGGCGTGAGCGGAATCCGCTGGCTGGAGAATCCCACCCTGAGCGCCTGGGGCCGTGACTACTCGCTCGGCGTATACCTGGCTCACATGATGGTCATCTTCGCCATCAGCAAGGGAATCCAGGCCCTGATCCCCGCGTTGAATTCGCTCGCAATGTGGGATATCCTGTATCCTTTCCTGGTCCTGGCGCTCAGCATTGGCATCTTCGCTGCCCTGCGCAGAGGATGGCCATCAGGTTTTAAGTTCCTGATGGGTGACCACATCCCACCGCGTAGTTGACACACCCTCCCGATTCGAGTATCCTTGCAACCGTCCGGGCAGGCCCGGCGCGGCAGAGCCTTGCGAACCCCGCCAGGGCCGAGAGGCAGCAACGGTAAGGAAGTGTCTCTGGGTGCCGCCGATCACCTGCTCGGATATTTTTTCACCTCCCATGTCCCGCTGGACTCTCCCCCTTTTAGCACTCCTGATCGGCATCGCGCTGGGCCTCGTCTACGGCTGGGGCATCTCCCCGGTCGAATACGTGGACACGACGCCCGATACTTTGCGCGCCGACTATCGCGCCGATTATGTGTTGATGGTGGCTGAAGCTTACCAGGCAGAGCAGAACCCAGACCTGGCCGTTCGTCGACTGGCCGTATTGGGCAGCCAGCCCCCCGGGGAGCTTGCGTCCCAGGCGCTGGCGGATGCCCGTAAAATCGGTTATTCCGAAGCAGATCTGGCCTTGATGCAAAAACTGACCACGGCCATGCAAGCCTGGCAGGGGACCGCGCCATGAAGCGATTTCCCTGGCTGGCATTGTTCCTTTTGATTGCAGGTGCAGGGCTGGGTATCCTGTACGCATGGGTCATCGCACCCGCCCCTTTCAAAGACACTTCCCCCAATACCCTGCGCGCCGACTTCAAGGATGATTTGCGTTCACTGATTGCCGCCGCGTATGCCTCCAACGGCGACCTGGAACGGGCCCGTGCCCGTCTTGCCCTGCTGGGTGACTCCGACCCGTTGGCGGTGCTCAACGCACAAGCCCAGCGGATGCTGGCCGACGGGGACTCTTTCGAGGAAGTTCAGCAGGTGGCCCAATTGGCCGCGGACCTGCAGCAGCCCCCGCTCGCCGCGACCGAACCCACCCGACCATCCTTCACCACCACGCCCATCCTGGTGGTCACTCTGCCTGGAGACATCACTCCCGAGTCAACCGGGACTTTCATCCCCGAGCAGGTCATTGAACCGCCCGCCACGGTCAGCACCCCCACCCCGCGCCCCACGCGGACTCCCACCCCCGAGCCGGGCCGCGCCTACGAACTGACTGCGCAGGATACCTTGTGCGAAGCAGGCTTGCAGGAAGGCCTGCTGCAAATCCTCGTGACTGACTCGCGCCGTCGCCCCGCGCCGGGTGTGGAGATCATCGTCACCTGGGATGGCGGAGAGGAACACTTCTTCACCGGATTCAAGCCCGAGTTGGGAAACGGTTATGCGGATTTCGTCATGCAGGCGGGCATCGTGTACACCGTCCGCGTGGGAGCCGGCAGTGCAACGGTCACCAACGTAGCCCTGCCCGGCTGTACTTCCGCAGATGGGGTCCCCTATATCGGCGTCATCCGCCTGAGTTTCCAACAACAATGATCCCTTACAAAACAAAAACCGCAGGCCAGTGGCCTGCGGTTTCGTTTTTGCTAGAGGCCCGCTGGAAGGCGGTTCATCCAGTCATTGCCAAGGATGATCTCAATGTCCACCGTGGACGGATCCTTCGCGAAAGTGATCTGGCTGTTCGAACTGATTCCGAACATGGTCAGCAGGTAACGCAGCGCGTACAATTTCGGGCCGTAGATCACCACGGCCGAGTTCTGGACATTCTGGCCTGCGGTCACTTCGGTCACATTCATACCCTGTGTGATCAAATAATTCGCTGTGCGCTGACCGAGGGTGGCATCCAGCGAACTGTTGACGACACGAATCCGCGCCTCATCCTGCTGCATGAGCACGGTCGCATCGCCAGCCGCGCGAGGGCTGGTTGGGCCGCCAGAGATGAAGATTTCGTCGCGCAGCACACGGATCTTATCAGGCATCGGTTTGAGGATGCTGGCATTCTGCCCACCCAGAGTGACATTGTGCATGGTGGTCATGGTCGTGTCGATGATGCCATGCTTGATGTTCTGAATGGGGATCTGGCTCATCAAAACACCGAGCTTCATCAGGTCGTCGAAGGTCAGGTTGGTACGCAGACCGGCCGAGGCCTCGGCGTAAATCTTGGGGGCCTTGGACAGCATGGTCGGGAAATTGGCTGGATTAAAGATCTGAGTGTACAGGGCGTAGATCACCTGCTGTTGACGGCCAGCGCGGTCCACATCGCCATTGGCGGTGTAACGATTACGGGCGTAGGCCAACACCTGATATCCCCACAACGTCTGACAGCCAGGCTTGAGGATCTCGGGACGTTTGTCACCGATGGGGTCGATGCGGATCTTTTCAGGGATGCAGATATACAGGCCGCCCATCGAATCGATGGCTTCCTCAAAGGCGTGGAAATCGATCGAGCCGTAATACTGAACCGGCACCCCAACGACCTGTTCCACGGTCCTCATCGCCAGGCCGGGACCGCCGCCGGGCAATTGCGCGCCTTCGCCGCTGGGATAGGCCGTGTTAATGCGGCTATACCCGAAACCAGGGATGTTCACCCACAGGTCGCGCGGGATGGACAGCATGCCCGCCGTCTTGCTCTGCGGGTCGACGGTGAAGAGGATCATCGTGTCGGTGCGCGGCGGGCCGTCGTTGGAGAGGTAATCGCGATAGTCCAGGCCGATGAACAGGATGTTGATGCGGCTGGCGCCATCCCAGGTCGGTAATTGCACTTCAGGAGCGGCGGGCACCGGCGTAGGCGGTACAGCCACAGGCGTGCCCTGATCGTTGACCACAGGCGTGCCCAACACACTTGTGCCGGCATTCGCGCAGGTGGACGGGGAAATACCCGGCAGGTTAGTGATCTCCCAACAACGGAAGATGCTGCGCGAAGCCGAGAAGGCCAGCGCCACCAGCACCAGGCTGATTCCCCAGAAGATGATCGAACCCAATTTGGGTCGCTTGCCTTGCGGCAATTTGATTTTCTTGAAGAAGTCGAAAATTTTATTCATAGCTTAGTTTGGTTTCATAAAGACCATGTCAAGGCCAAGGCGTTCGAGCCCTTCGCGCGCCCAATGCTGGACCAGGGCCGAATCTTCGTCGAGAGCCTTCAGCATGACACGGATGGCACGGTGATCTTTCAGTTCGGCCAGCGTTCGCATCACCAGCACGCGGACGGTTTGCGGGGCGTCCCCTGCCAGGACCTCGAGTAAGGCAGGCGTGGAGGTGGTCCCCACATTGCCAAGGGCGTTGGCCGCCAGGGCCGCCGTCATCGAGTCGGGGTCGCGCAGGGCGCGGACCAGGCTCGGGATGGCCATTTCGTCGGGGTGGGCGCCCAGCCCCAGAGCGGCGGCTTGTCGAACTTCGGGAGCGGGATCCTCCAAAAACGGGACCAGGTCCACGGTCCGGATGCTGGGCAGTTCGACCAGGGCACGGACGATCCACCAGCGTCCATCGTCGGTCGCTGAGCGGGAGGCCTCCAGCAAGGCGGGACGAGCCGATTCGTCCAAGGCAATCAACCCCGCCACGGCTCCCTCAGCGCGGATGTCATCCCCGCTGAGCAGGTCACCGAGCAGAGCCTCGAGGTCGTTCATTACTTGGCGGGCGGCGGGACGGGCAGGCTGCCCTCGGCGGTGTTGACCCACTTGTCGCCTTCGTCGATCAGCATCACGGGGATGTCGTCGACGATGGGATACTTGCGGCCGCAGTCCTGGCAGATGAGCCAGGAGTCTTTGTAGAGTTTGAGCATGCCGCCCGTCTCGCGGACGCATTTGGGGCAGCGCAGGATTTCAAGCAATTCGGTACTGACCATGGTTTCTCCAATCGAGGCAAAATTGTACCATGAGGAGGCGGGACGCCTTCACAATCGACAAGGTTAGAAGGATGGCGGAAGGCAGATTTCCTTGCGTTTTGCCATCTTTTCAGGGTCTTCGGTGCCCGGGCCGTACTGACAGACCGCCTGCCAGGGCTGGTAATGGGTCTGGAAATTGTCCTGGAAGTAGACCGCGCCGTCCTTCCAGACCGTGCGGGTCACGTTCACATCCGCGCCATTGGCGGCCCAATCCACCTGCTTCATCTGGTTTTTGTCGAGGTCAGCGTTCTCCTCGAAGAGCGGCTTCGGAGCCGAGACCATGTTCTGCGGACCGCTGGTCTCCCAGGTCACGGAGCGGCCGTCGGGCGTGGAATAGATCTTCCAGGTGAGGGTGCGCGCCTCGACGTTGACGTACGTCTCCATCAAGAGCCAATAGGGTGAGTCGTTAGTGAATTTGAAATCGACCAGCGGGAAGTACACGGTGGCGTCCAGGCCTGCGAGGTTCGAGTCGACCGCGCCGCTGGCCGTCTGTTCGTAGTATGAGACGCGGTAGGCGTGAGAGTAGCGCTCGTTGACCGGGAAGCCCGCAAAAAAGACCGTGCGGAACAGGGTGGTGCTGACCTGGCACACGCCGCCGCCCACGCCCTTGATAGTCCGCCCGCCGTAGATGATGAGCGCCTCGGCGAATCCGTTCTCAAGGCTGACGTCGCCTAAAGCCTGGCCCATCGAAAACTCCTCGCCCGGGGCGACCAGTACCCCGTGGAAGCGTTCCGCGGCAGCCTGGATGTTCTGGATGCGCTCGGCGCTCGAACCATAAAAGTAGGAGGTGTACTCCGCAATGTTCTGGGTGATACCGAGCGCCGCAGCCGTGGCGTTGTCATTGACAGCAGGCTGGGCTTCGACCACCTGCAAGGGGACGGTATGCTCCCCACGCGCGAGGGCGTTATTGATGAAACGGATGGACTGGTCGATATCGAGGGTGCGCCCCACCCGCGAAGATTGGATCAACACCAATTGCCCACTGGCATCGTCAAAGTAGAAGCGCGAATCCTGGGGTTGTTGATCGACCGAGGGTTGGATGGCGACCAGCATATCGCGCAGGGCGTTGGGGTTCAAGCCCACCTGGACCTGGGGCGTGCCGCCGTTATCGGAGACCCGCTGCACCGAGAGCATGTTGGCCAGCACGGCCACGTCGTAGGTCCACGGGCCGGCGTCGCCCGATTGAGCGTTGGGGATGACCAGGGTCAGCGGCTGGCTGAGGATCTGGCGGGCGGCATCCGCCTGGGCGGTGACGTCCATGATCGAAGGCTGGTCCTCGCGGACGACGAGCTTCACCTCGCCATCGCGGAAGGATTGCAACTGCCCGCTCAGGAGGAGCAGGGTGGCGTCCAGTTGCAGGGTGCGGCCCGCCTGACCGGGCGTGGCGACCACGTTGGTGCCTTCCAGGTGCAGGCTCGCTTCGGTCACGGGCTGGTCGATCTCGGCCGCCAAGGATTGCAGGTAGGTGTAAGCCAGGCGTTGGTCGAAGATGATGACGGGGGCCACATCGGAGCCAGAGCCCAGCGAGTGGATCTGTCCCGCCAGTGCGCCGAACAGTCCGCCGCTGCGTCCCACCTTGAAGGCGGCCTGGGCACTGGCCGAGGGGTCGAAGACCATGCCCAGTTGGACGGGCGAAGCCACCCAGACCTTGTCTCCATCGCGGAAGACGACCTTGCCCGTAATAGGATAGGATAAGGTCTGGCCGAGTTTCACCGCCGCGTCGGACGGCGACAGGCCTGAGAGGTCCACACCTGCGACGGAGACGCCCGGGAAGATGCGTCCCGCGTACAACAGTTGGAATCCCAGGGTCCAGACGATGACAACACCGAGGAAAAGAGCCATCCCGCCCGCGAGGGCAGCAATAAATTGCGGCAGGATGGAAGGTTTTTGGGGGATGCGAACCATTGTGGTAGCCATGGGTTGATTATACACACTCCGCTTTGGAATGCCTTAAAGACGGATGAATGCACGCATCAGTTCCCCCTGTTTTGTCACCTATTTAGAACAACCCGGGGATGAGCATGGGCGTCTTCTTCTTGTATTCCGCGTAGGCGGGACCGAATTCGCGCAGCAGTTTGCGCTCCTCGAAGGACGCGCCGATCACGATGTAGATCGTCGCTGCCACGTAGAGCGTGAACGAGTTGACCGAGACGCTGGGCGACAACCACAAGAAAAGCAATCCCGCCGTGTAGAGCGGATGGCGCATGTAGCGGTACAGTCCACTGAAAACCAATTTCGAGGGCTTTTCCTTTTCCTCGAAGAGTTGACCCAGGCCGATGAAGTTGAGCGTATCGGTTTGCAGCACGCCGACCAACAGCATCAACACGGACGCGCCCTGCCCCGCCAGCATGAGATACCGCCACGGTGCGGGGACCTCGTACAGCGGTTGATTGGGCAACGTCCACGCCAGCCAGAGGACGGGGGCAAAACTGACCACGGCGAAGACGTTGTAGGCCAGGCGGTACAGGCGCATAAATCCGCTCCCCAGCCAGGCGCGGAAGGTATCTTTGGCAATGTGAGATGCAAGAACCGAATGGACGAGTCCCCACACGGCAATAGCAAGAATGATTTTGAAAACGCTCATGATATCTCCTTATATAAAACAGGGACGACCGAAGCCGTCCCTGCCTTACATAAAGCGCAGGTCACGCTCGAAGCGTGACCTACCTTGAACTTTATTCCGCGCCAAAGGCGGATAATTCGAGGATCGTCCCGCCGGCATTGACCTGGTAATACGGCATCCAGGCCACGCCGAAGAGGTTGAGGAAGACGTCGGTCTTCTTGGGGGTGATGACGACCTCGGTGATCTTGTTGACCACGTCGCCCCAACTGGCATTGACCTCGTCCACCACCTCCTGGCGGCGGCGTTGCAGGTCAGCCAATTCCTTTTTGAATTGCGAAATGGCATCGATGGATTCGTCCACGTCAGCCTTGGCCTGTTCGGTCATGCGACGCTTGGTCAGCGAGGAAGACAGCTTGCGCGTGGAACGGCTGCCCGTGAACAGGCCCAGCACATTCTCGGCGTGCGTGCCCATCTCTTCCATTTTGCGCTGACTGAGTTCGGCCTCATCCTGGCGCAGCTCGCGTTCCTCACGGTCGATCTTGTCCTGCAGGGTCTTGATCTGGCGATCGATAACCGCGCTCTTCTTGGCAATCTCGGCGTCGCGGGCATCGCGGGCGGTCTCGGCGCAGGTCTTCATGAACTCAGCCTGCGAGACATCTGGTCCCGCATAAACCTTGAGCATGTCGTTGGCACGTGCCTTGACCGTGGACGAACGGTAGACCCAATCGCTGAAGTCCTTTTGCAGGGCTTTCATGAGTTTCGCATCATTGAGCGGCGAGTCGATCACGCCGAAGCGGGCCGAGGCGGCGGGGGAAGTATCCACCTGGTCGAGCGAGGGGCCGTTGTAGATGTAATCGTCCCAGCGCACAACGCCGCGCTTCTCGGGCGCAGCCACCAGTGCCGCGCGGACCAACTCGCTGTCCACGCCATATTTGCGATCGAGGAAACGCACCTGGGCGGAAGCCAGCAGCGCGGGGCGATAAATGACACCCTCGAGCATGGCTTCGGCGGGCATGGTCTTGGCGGCATACTTGAAGGCCTCGGGCAGGCTGTAATTCTGCGGGAGGAAATATTCCGCCACACCTGCAGGAACGGGCGGCTTGGTCGTCGAACCGTTGGCAGAATCCACGCGGCTGGGAGTCGCGGGTTTGACGGGAACGGCTGTGGCGGCAGGCGCGGCATACGAAACGGGAGCCGGCCTGGCCTGAGCCGTGTCGAAGGCCTGAGGCGAGGAAAAGGAAGCCGCGGCAGGGGCAGTCGGGGACGAGGGTTGAACCGTGTCCGCTTTTGCGCCGACCAGTTGATTCAGCGCGGGAATCTGGGCACGCGTCATCGGACCCGCCAGGAAGTTCATTGCCCAACGCGTCTGGAACAGGATCGGCGCTTTCTCGTGCACGTTCTGCATGATGAAGACGCGCTTGCCGAGCGAGGAAATCAATTTGTCGAAGATCGCGCGCGTGGAACCGCCCGTGGCGCTTTCGAGGCCATCGAGCAGACGGTTCTTATCCTGCTCGGTTTGCAGCTTGCCGATGAACCAGGTGCCCGCATTGGAGAGGGCCTTGTAGTCCACATCGACAGGGTTCTGCGTGGCCAGCAGCAAGCCGAGACCGAAGGCGCGCGCTTGCTTCAACATGCGCAGCAGCGGCGTCTTGGAGGGCGGGTTGGCGGTGGGCGGCAGGTAGCCGAAGATCTCGTCCATGTAGAGCAGGGCGCGCAGGGCGTTGGTGCCCGTCTGCGTGCGCATCCACGACTCGACCGCGGTGAAGAGCAGCGTGACGAAGAACATGCGCTCGGTATCGGAGAGGTGCGCCAGGTAGAAGATGCTGTGGCGTGGCTTGCCATCCTCGCCGAAGAGCAGGGTCTTGACATCCAGCGGCTGGCCTTCGCGCCAGACCTCGAAGGCGGGCGAGGCCAGGATGTTGTTGAGCGCCATCGCCAGTTCCATGCGGTCCTTGGGCGGATAGAAGGTATCGACGGGGAAGGCGCCCAGTTTTTCAAAGGGAGGAGTCTGGGTTTGCAGGATCAGCTCGGTCAGGTCCACGCCCCTGCCCTGACTCCAGGCAGTCTCGAACAGGTTGGAGAGCAGAATGTGTTCGCGCGAACGGATCGGGTCCACGTCTTCAATGCCGACCAATCCGAGCAGCGCGGTGACCGTGCTGGAGATGCGCTCACGCAGGGCCTCGCGGTTGGTGGCCCAATCCAGTTCGGGGGCGGCCAACGAAGCCAGCACACTGATGGGAATGCCCGCGTCCGAGCCTGGGGTATAAATGGCATATTGCACCGCGTTCGAGAGCGAGCGGATGCGGTCAGGCGTGATGCCCCACTCAGCCAGTCCACTACGCCAGGAGAGCGCCGCTTCATCGGCGGCCTGCTCCACGGTCTTGCCCGCGCGGCGGGCGATGTCGGGATCCACCCAGGGCTGGAAGTCCTGCGGGGCCAGGTCGGGGAAGTGCAGGAGCAGGTTGGTCAGGTCACCTTTGGGATCGATGATCAGGGCAGGTATACCCTGCAGGGCAGCTTCTTCGAGCAACGACACGCACAGGCCCGTCTTGCCCGAGCCCGTCATGCCCGTAACGACGGCATGCGTGGTCAGGTCGGCGGGATCGTACTGGATGTCCTGTGCGGTGACCTTCCCAATTTTGGGATCGAAGGCGCGGCCCAGATAAAATTCATTGTCAGCCATGAGTCATCACTCCTGCAAAAGGAAATAGAACGGGCGTGCTAGACGATTAATTTACTCTATTTTACTGCTTCTGGCAATGTAAACCCACTCGGCAAAAAAAGGAGCAGGCTGTGCGCCTGCTCCTTCATCAGTCAGTCGTGACTTTCGTTTCCATTACTATTCTCGTTGTCATTCCCATTGCTAGAGTTATCATTTTCGTTCTTGTTTTCGTTTTCATTCTTGTTCTCGTTCTTATTTTCGCCATCATCAGACGAGTTATCGTTGCTGCTGTTATCGTCGTTCGAATTGTCATTTTGATTGGCGTTCGTCTCGTCATCGGAGGAATCCGAATTATTGGAGGGATTCGTTCCCGTGCGGTCGGAGCCGGAATTCTTGATCTCGACCTGGGTGACGATGAAACGTCCGTCCGCGGTGAAGTAACCTCTGACCTCCACCTGCATCCCCGCCTTCACCAAAGCCAACAGCGCGGGATCATTCACGTACACGGTCTGCCCGTCGATGATCCAGACATTGCCATCCACGGATTGGACCGTGCCTTCGATGTGGAAGGTGTCCTTCTTCGGGGTATCGGACTCGTTCTCGTCCTGGGACTCGTTCTCGTTGGTCGAGGGGACGCTTCCGCCGCTGTTGTCGTTGACGGTGGAAGGCTTCTCGGATTCATCGTTTTCACCCGTCGGGACAACGCTGCCGGGCGGAAGCACCTGCACTGCCATGGCCGAGACATGCCCCGCCGAGTCGGTCTGGCCGGTGACGATGACGGCGGCGCCCACGGTCAGCGGGTCACCCGAAAAGGTGGTGGCGTTCGTGAGCGCCACAGGCACGGTCGAGACAACGATGCTCGAGGCGGTGCTCTCGGTCACTACACCGCTGAAGGTGATGGAGACCACCCGCCCTTCGCGCAGGAGCTCGGAGACCTCATCCAGACGCTCCTGTTCATACTCACCCTCCATGGCCTCACGCACCGTGGGCGAAAAGACGAAGAGCAGACGCATATCCTCCCAGGTGCGCTTGACGGGGTACAGGTTCTCGCCGGGCAGGGCCGTGGACGAGGCCTGGACCAGTCCCGTCCCGCCCATCAAGGCGGCCACAGTCAGGCTGAGAGAAATGGCCAGCCGCTGGAACAACGGAATGACGCGCTGACGCCCGCGGGTGGGTCGCTTTGCCTCACGCATCTCGGCGGCCTGCTGGAGCAGGCGGGCCTTTCCGCGCCGCATCGCCTCAGGGGAGGGCATCGGAGCGGGCATGGCGTGCGCCTGTTGGGCGGCCTCAAGGATGGGGCGAAGTTCGGACTCCAGGTCGGGGTAGCGGGTCAGGATGGTGTCGACACTGTCGCCGTTTTCCAGGGCCTGGAGGCAGATTTCAAGGGTATCGTACAGTTTATTATTCATGGGGCACTTCACCGATCTGGCGCTGGAGCGCAGCCAGCGCGCGGAACTGGAGGGCCTTGACGGCATTCACGTTCTTCTTCATGTGGGCGGCGGTCTCTTCGAGGGAATATCCCTCACCGAACCGCAAGGCCAACACATGCTGTTGTTCGGAGGTCAATTGCGCGTACGCCTGTTGCACGGAGCGATTCTGTTCGCGCAGATCAAATTCAATGGGCGGACCCGGTTGATGGTCCATGTGCGTCTCGGAGATCGCCTCCACCGGGCGGCGGTAACGCTGACGCAGATGATCCGTCACGGCATGCGAGGCCGTGGAGATCAGCCAGCCTTTGATGTTCGATTGCGGTCCGCGGCGGTTCTGGACCGCCTCCAACAGGCGGACAAAAACATCGCTGGCGATATCCTCCGCCAAAGCCTGGTCGCTGAGACGGTAGTACACGTAGCGGAAAACTTCTGGATAGTATTGATCATAGACGGCACTGATGGCCTGCGAATCCAATTTCTGCAGGCCTTCGAGCGCGCGCCTTTCATCGTAATTTGACATGGACAAAGGGGCCACCCGGCGGGTAATTGATATGGTTCCTTGTGCGTTCATGCAAAGTATATCATCCCCCCGTCGGCCAGTGGCCTGGCCGACGGGGACCCGAACTCAACTAATCGTCTCCGTTCCCGTTGCCATTCCCGTTCCCGCCGCCGTTGTCATTGCCACCATCGTGGTCTTCGTTGCCGTTGCCATTATCGTTGGAGTTGGCATTGCCGTCGTCGTCGTGGTCGTCATTCCCGTTCCCATTGTCGTTGACATTGGTATTATCGTCGTTGCCATTTCCGTTTCCATTGTCATTGACGTTGGTATTGTCATTGCCGTTGCCGTTCTCGTTGGTATTGGAATTGCCGTTGGCGTTGCCGTCGCCGCCGCCCGAGGAACGCAGCTCGATCTCGCGGATGGTCAGCGTGCCATCAGGATTGGTGACAAAGTGGATCTTGACCTCGACACCCACCTCCAGCAGTCCCTTGACCTCGCTGAAGTTGGTCAACTGGTAGACCACGCCGCCAATGGTGACGGTGGTGTCGGTCATGGCTTCGATCACACCGAAGATCTCACCCTCGCCGCTCGTGGACGGAGGCGGGGTCTGGGTCGGGTCGGGATAGCTGCCAGGGTTGGAACCAGCCGCCGCTGCGGCAGGCGCACCTGCGCTCGGAGCCAGAGCATTCTGGACACGGGTGGACGCCACCGTGCCATCCTGATTGACCTTCCCCTGGACCTTGACCAGGTCGCCCACCTGGACGGCGTCGGCCACGGTCTGCGGATCCACGGTAACGGTCTTGCCGTCGACGACCCATTGGTCCCCGTTCATCGACTCGACCGTGCCGCTGAAGGCGACCTCCACGGCCAGCACCTTGGGGGCATCCATGGCGGACGGGTTGGAGGAGGGTTGCGAAACGGCAGGCGCCGCCCCACCGCAGGCGCTCAACACATAAGCCGCCAGGACAGTGATGCTCAACAGGGTAAAACGCATGGATTTCTTCATCATTCACCTCATAAACATATTTTGGAGTGGTTATATCTAATTAGTCGCCAGCCCTCGAGAAAAGTTACGGGCAAAATAAACAGCGCGAGATATGAATCTCGCGCTGTGAAATTAGGCCGTGAAAGGTTACTTCGTCGCCAGGGCGAACACCCGCTGGAACTCGGCCAGGTATTGGGAGGCGATGAACGGGTCGTAAATGACCAGCAGGTTCTCGTCATTGCGGGTCTCGGCGCTGTTGGTAAAGTTATACGAACCGGTGATGACGATCTGCTCGTCGATGATGATGACCTTGTGATGCAACAGCCCGGGGATGCCATCAGCGCGGACGTCAATGCCCGCCTGGCGAAACGGGTCGAACTCGGTGCCGATGTTCGATTTGATCTGCTCCGCATCCATGACACCCTTCACGGTCACGCCTTCCTCGGCTCGCGCACGGATGGCTTCCGCCAGCGGGTCGGAGGTGAACGAGTAGGCCATGAAGTAGATGCTTTCCTCGGCGTTGTTGAGCAGGTCGAGCAGGTTGGCGGCGATATTGTCGTCGGGCGAGAAATACACGTCGATGGGTGTGCTGTCGATGGTCACGCGCGGATTGGGGGTGGCGGCCACGGTATCGGTACCAAACTTGTCGTCCACGAACATTTCGTTGAATTCGGTGGTGTAATCCTCAGCCATCTTCACCGAGTGGATGCGGATCAGGTTGTTGTCATCCTCATAGGTGCCCGAGTCGGTGAAGTTCATCGAGCCCGTCCAGACCTCGGAATTATCGATGACGACGAATTTGTTATGCATCAGGCCTTCGCGGCGGTCACCCAACACGGGGATGCCTGCATCCACCAGTTTCTGCGGATCGGAGCGGTCGCGATTGTCGCTTTCCATGACCACACGCACCAGCACGCCGCGATCCCGCGCACGGATCAGGGCATTCGTCACGCTGTCGAGGCTCAGGCTGTAGATGGCGGCGTCCACGCTCAGGCGGGCCGCATCGATGGCCGCCACCAACGGACCATCCGCGCCGCCCGTGTGCTGCGAGGCCAGCGGGCTGGATGGGTTGGTGAAATACAACTCATACCATGGACCGCGCACACCATACGCAGCAGGCAGGGAAATATCGGTGGTGGACTGGTCGGGCGTGGACGTGACATCGGACGGGAGCGCCGTTTCGGTGGCAGGGTACACGACCACAGGAGAAGGGGCACAGGCGGTCAATAAAATCAGGCAGGCAACGAATCCCAGAATTTTTTTCATGTTGGCTCCAGGTTGGGGGTGGCGAAATTATAGCACAACTGTTCGATACGATTGGCTGTATAATCCCCGCTCGTGACCGAGAACTCTTCCAACCGTCAGATCGCACGCGCCGCGGGCACGATCATGTTTGCTTTCGTGTTGAGCAACCTGGTCGGGCTGGTGCGGCAGATCCTCATCTCCAACGCCTTCGGCACCGACCAGGCCATCGATGCCTTCTATGCCGCCTCGACCTATCCCGACCTGATCTTCAGCCTGGTGGCGGGCGGCGCGCTCTCGTCGGCTTTCATCCCGACCTTCACGGGATTCCTCGCCAGGGACGACCGCGCCTCGGCCTGGAAGCTGGCTTCGTCCATCGTCAACATCGTGCTGGCAACCCTGAGCCTGCTCAGCGTTCTCTCAGCCATCCTCGCCCCGCAGATCATCCGCTATATCCTCGCACCCGATCTCGTCGCCGAACAGCAGGTGCTGGCGGCTTCCCTGCTACGCATCCTGTTGATCGCGCCTGCCATCTTCGGCGTGAGCGGACTGCTGATGGGCATCCTCAACTCGCACCAAAAATTCCTACTGCCCGCGCTGGCACCCAGCATGTATTGGATCGGTATGATCTTCGGGCTGCTCTTCCTCGTACCTTCGATGGGAATCTTCGGCCTGGCCTGGGGAGCCGTCCTCGGCGCAGCCCTGCATCTGCTGGTCCAACTCCCCGACCTGTTCAAACTCCCCGCGCGGATCTACCTGCCCACCTTCGGCCTCGACAACCCTGCCGTGCGCGAGGTGGGACGGCTGATGGGTCCGCGGCTGCTGGGCGTTGCCGTGGTGCAGCTCAACTTCGTGGTCAACACCATCATCGCCAGCGGACTGAGCGAGGGCTCGCTCTCAGCCATCAAGTATGCCTTCCAGATCATGACCATGCCGCAGGTGGCCATCGCACAAGCGATTGCCATCGCCGCCCTGCCGACCTTCTCGGCGCAGGCCGCGCGCGGTGAACACGGCGAGATGCGCGCCTCGCTGGCCGCCACGTTGCGCGGTGTGGTGCTGCTCTCGCTGCCCGCCACCTTGGGATTGATCCTGCTGCGCGACTCGGTCATTGCGGCCCTCTTCCAGCGTGGGGAGTTCGACGTCAACTCCACACAGATGGTGGCCTGGGCGTTGCTATGGTACACGGCGGGTCTCGTCGGACATTCCATCGTCGAGATCCTCTCGCGCGCCTTCTACGCCCTGCACGACACGAAGACGCCTGTACTGGTTGGCGCCGTGGCAATGGGCCTGAACGTGATCTTCAGTTTTCTGTTCGCGTGGGTCTTCGAGAAGGTCGGCTGGATGCCTCACGGCGGGTTGGCCCTGGCCAACTCCTTTGCCACCGCCCTCGAAGGCATCGTTCTCTTCCTCTTCATGCGCAAACGGCTGGACGGGCTGGAGGGTCCGCACCTGCTGCGCGGATTCGGGGCCGCAACCCTGTCCACGCTGGCCATGTCGCTTGGGCTGTGGGGCTGGCTCAAGTTGACGGAGGGTCGGAGCATCTGGCTCATCGCGGCGGGCGGCGTGGCGCTTGGGGGTCTGATCTACGGCCTGGGGATGTTGATCCTGCGCGTCCCCGAAGTGATCGCCCTGCGAACCTGGATCAGCTCGAAAGTATCTCGGATTCGTTGATTGACTTCATTATTTATGCTATAGTATTCCCAATTGCGGACCCCGCAAACAACAGACGCCCCAGCCAGTCAAAAGCGGAAGCACGAGCGCTCCCGCGTAATACATCGAGGCCGCAACGGAGCACGGCTGGCCATGACTGGAGGAAATATGAACGAGCGGATTCTCGTCATCGATGATGACCCCGACGTTCGCAGCTTGGTCGAAATGATCTTCAAACCCCAGGGTATGATCACCCATGGGGCCTGTACTGGTGCAGAGGGTTTGAAGAAAGCCTACGATCTCCACCCCGACTTGATCATCCTGGATTTAATGATGCCCATCATGGATGGTTTCGAAGTGTGCAGCCGCCTGCGCGAGTTAAGCAATGTACCCATCCTGATGCTGACGGCGCGCACCCACGATTCGGACATCCTGCGCGGATTCAACGTGGGCGCCGACGATTTTGTCAAGAAGCCCTTCAGCCGCCCCGAATTGGAGGCGCGGGTCCGCGCCCTGCTGCGGCGCAATCAGAATCGCGCGTCTGAGTCCTCCGCGACAGTTAATCAGTATGAAGACGATATCCTGCACATCGGGCTGGAGGATAAATCCGTCGTCGTCAACGGGAAAAATATCGCCTTATCCCCGATCGAGTTTTCCCTGCTCTCCTGTCTGGTGCGTCACAAAGGACAGGTGGTGTCGCACCGTGAACTGATGCGTGAAGCCTGGGGAGAATCATATAGCTGCTCGAACTCGACCGTTTCGTTATACGTACATTATCTGCGCAAGAAACTGGAGGATGCTCAGCAGGGGGGGCATCAATATATCCACACGCAATGGGGACGCGGATACTGGTTCGCGCCCAAAGATGAAGCCTGATCCTCGAATAAAAATCCCCAACTTGAGGTTGGGGATTTTTTCTACAGAACATACATCCACAAGAGGATGGCCACCAGAATTCCCAGCAGCACACCGCCTGTCACTTCCAACGGCGTGTGACCGAGCACCTCCCGCAATTCCTCCTCGCTCCAGATGTGACCTCGCAGCAGCTCCTCGAACAACACATTGATACGCTCCGCATGCATGCCAGCCTGTCGGCGCACACCCGCTGCATCATAGATGACAATCATGGTGATGGCCACGCCCAATGCGAACATGGAACTGTCGAAACCTTCGTGCAGGCCGATGGCCATGGTCGCGCCCACCATCAGGGACGAGTGCGAGCTGGGCATGCCGCCCGCCGCCAGCAACATGGCCCAATTCCATTTGCGTGAACGAAAAAACTCGAAGGGCACCTTGAGTATCTGAGCCAGCAGCCAGGCCGTCAGACCGCTGATGAGGGCTTCGTTCTTTAAAATGTTCAGGAGATTCATGCGGACTCGTCCTCGAAGGGGATGGCCTCGCCGCCCGACATCTGCTTCACCTTGAGCTCGGCCGCTTCGAGCATCTCCCCGCAGCGCTGGATGAGGGCCTGGCCCCGTTCGAACAGCTTGATCGACTCCTCGAGCGGATTCTGCGAAGCATCCCCTTCCAACACGGTGACGATGGACTCCAATTCGGCGAGGGCTTCCTCATAGGTCAGTTCTTCCACGGGCTTGGGGGTGGGTTTGGACTTGGCCATGTTGCTCCAAAAAATTTATGATTGCGGATGGACACTTGCTTCGAACTCGCCGTCGCTGACGCGCACCTTGAGCGTTCCCTGCGCGTCGGCCACGCGGCCCACGACGCGGCCATCCGCCTGACGGGTGACGATGGCATATCCACGTGAGAGGATGCTGGCAGGATTCAGGGCCTGCAAGCGGCTCGACATCCCTTCAACACGCGAAGCCTGCAATTGGATACGGTGCGTCAGCGCGGAAAGCGCGCGGCGCGAGAGATCGTCCACGCGCTGGGCGGCGGATTGGATCTGCCGCTCGGGCGAGACGTAGCGCAGACGCGCCGCCAGGGACGAGATCCACACCTGCTGATCGTCGAGCAGGCCGAGGGTCAGGGACACGAGGCGGGCCTCCTGTGCGGAGAGGTCGTCGCGCAGGTCGTCGAGGGTCGTCTGCGTGGCCAGTTCCGCCGCGGCGGTGGGGGTCGGCGCGCGCAGGTCGGCGGCGAAGTCGCACAGGGTGAAATCGGTCTCGTGACCCACGCCGCTGATGACGGGCGCCCGCGAGGCAGCCACGGCGCGCACCACGCGCTCGTCGTTGAAGGCCCACAGGTCCTCGATGGAACCGCCGCCGCGCGCGATCAGGATCACATCGGGATGCAGGCGATTCAACGCTTCAAGCGAATTCACCAGCGCGGGCGGGGCCTCGGTCCCCTGCACGGGCGAGGGCGCGAGGATGACCTCAGCCAGCGGCAGCCGTCGGCGCAGGGTGTTGAGCATGTCGCGCAGGGCGGCGCCCGTGGCCGAAGTGACAATGCCGATATGCTTGGGCAGGCTCGGGATGGGACGCTTGCGGTCGGGGTCGAACAGTCCCTCGGCTTCGAGCATGGCCTTCAGGCGCATGAATTCCTGGTAGAGCGCACCCTCACCGACGGGCTTGATCTGGTCGACGTAGAGCTGATACTGCCCGCTGACCTCGTAGATCCCCAGGCGGCCGTGGACTTCCACGGCCAGTCCATCCTGCAAGACCATGCGCAGGCGCGCGGCGCCCGTCTTCCACATCACACATTTCAGCGAGGAGTTGGCGTCCTTGAGCGTGAAATACACGTGCCCCGAAGCGGGTCGCGACAGGTTGGAGATCTCGCCCGTGACGGTCACATCCTGGAGCACGGCGTCGGTCTCGATCAGGTTGCGGATGTAAGCCGTCAACCGCGAGACGGTCCACTGCTGGGCGGAAAAGAGCGAGGGCTGCATCAAAGCGAGGATACTCGAAGATGGGCAGGTTTACAAGTAGGAATCGATTTTCGGGACTCGTCCATGCCCCCGTCGGCTCAGCAGGGCGCGGGCGGTTTATAGTATTACGGCGCAGGATTTGCGCTATTCGCACAAATCACGAGCAACCTTTGGTTGCGGCCGCGAAGCGGCTGCGCTGTGCTACAATTCCAGACATCCTATGAATCACCTCTGGTCCCCCTGGCGAATGAAATACATCGATAATCACGATAAAGAAGAAGGCTGCGTGTTCTGCAACGCGCAGGCCAAAGCCGACAGCGCCGAGAACCTGATCGCGTTCCGCGGCGAACGGGCCTACGTCATCCTCAACCGCTTCCCCTACACGAGCGGACATCTGATGGTAATCCCCTTCACGCATGCTCCCAACCTCGAAGAACTCGACTCCGTCACCCGCGCCGAAATGATGGAACTGACCGCGCGCTGCACCACGGTCCTGCGCGGCGTGTACAAGCCGCAGGGATTCAACGTGGGCGTCAACATCGGCAAGGCGGCGGGCGCGGGCGTGCTGGGGCACGTCCACATCCACATCGTACCGCGTTGGACGGGCGACACCAATTTCATGTCGGCGCTGGGCGAGACGCGCGTGCTGCCCGAGTCGCTCGAAGACACCTATCGCCGCGTACGCGAAGCATTTGCGGCCGATTAAACTATTCAAGGGTGGTCTCGATACGCCCTCCGCTACGCGTCGGGCTACTCGACCACCGAAGCAACCTTGAATCAAATTCTCAAACCCTCAGATAAAACCCATTTTCCAAAGCAACGCCGCGGGGACGCAAGGAACACAGCATGGCGTCCTCGCGACTTTGCGTTAACAAAAAAATTCACCAGAGATAAACAGGGATGAACAAGGATTTTTTGTGCTTTCGAGGTCCAGCGCGTTTTTGAATCTGAACCACTGTTCATCGCCGTTCATCCCCGGTTCAATTCCCCACCTAGACGCGTCTCCTTGAAATTCTTTTGGAGGTTCCATGTTCCGATACAAAAATTCACTGGTTGCGCTGCTGATCCTCTCTTTTATCGCCACTGCCTGCACTGTCCCATCCACCAGCGCCCCCGCCCCAACGGCAGGCGAGACGCAACCGCCCGCATCCAGCCCGACCGATCTCCCCACCGCTACAGCATCTGTCCCGCCTACCCCGCAGCCGTTCGCCACCCCGCTCGATCTCGGTCCTGACGACTTCCCCGCGGGCTACAATCCACTCACGGGCCAGCCCGTGCTCGACAAAACCGCGCTCGATCTGCCCGCCCTGCTGGTCTCGGTCTCGAACTTCCCCGTCACGGCGCGGCCGCAAGCGGGATTATCTTTTGCGAACTACGTCTTCGAGATCTACATCACCGAGGGTGCCACGCGTTTCTTGAGCGTCTTCTACGGCGACTTCCCGCAGCCCGAAGTCCCCTTCACAGGCGGGTGTGACGTGCGCATGGAACCCTTCCGTGCGGATGAGACCTACTTTGGCAATCGCGTCTGGCTCGACACGAACCGGAACGGCGTGCAGGATTACGGCGAACCTGGCGTCGGCGGGGTGTGCGTGGACCTGTACGACGCCAGCGGGCAGCCCGTCGGCTCGACCACGACCGACAGCAACGGCGATTACGGCTTCAACGTCGAGCCTGGAACGTACACGCTCGAAGTCAGCCTTCCCGACGGGATGCAGTTCACGCAGGCGAATGTTGGAGACGAGGATCACGACAGTGATGTGGACCCAGCCTCAGGGCGGACTCCTGTGGAAGTCGCCGCCTCCACCCTGTCCGTGGACGTTGGCCTGGTCCCGCCTGTGGGGGTCACCCCCACCCCGAATCCCACCGCTAAAGGCATCGACCCTGAGATCGGTCCCGTGCGCTCGGGGCGGTTGGTCTATGCCGACTTCGCCGCCATGTTCCAGGACTCGTGCCTGATCTATGCCTTCGCCTCGGAGGAAGTGCTCGACAAGATCCCGCAATGTGCGATGGTCACGCACCAGGTCACGGAAGGCGGCGCGATGCTCGACATCACGCGCATGCGCGCCATCGCCGAGGAAAACGAAAAGGCCGATACGGTCTTCGACTACGCCAGCAATCAATACACCGATCTGCCGCCCGAGGGCGGATCGGCCGCGACCCAGCTCGACGTGTTCATCGCCAACCTCAACCAATCGGGCTGGACCTACGACCCGTTGATGCAATCCTACCTGCGTTACACCGACAACGTCGACAAGGCCACCGCAGGCCAGCTCCACCCCGACACCGACCGCTTGAACGGACGTCAACTGCACTTCGAGAACGTCATCGTGCTGTTTGCCGAGCATCAGGTCATCGCACCGACCATCCTCGACATGGACCTGAGCCAGGGCAACGAAGGCCCCGCCATGCTCTTCCGCGATGGCCGCGTGTACGACATCCGTTGGAGCACCCGCTCGGGCGCGTACGAAAAACGCACGGGGCTGCGCCGCCCCATCCAATGGGTGGACCGCGACGGCAATCCCGTGCCGCTCAAGCCGGGTCACACCTGGGTGGTGGTGGTCACACCCTATTCCAGCGTCACCAGCCTGGGCGGCGGTGAATGGAAGCTGCGCTTCTATCCGCCCGCAGGCGCGCAATAAATTCGTGACAACCTGCGTCATTCCGCACACAAGCTTGTATAATGGAAACACATTTCAACGAGGAGGTTGAATTATGCAACCAAGAGTAAGGATGGGTTTGATCGTTGGAGCCATCGGGGCGGTCTTGAACGCCTGTGTGTCTGCGGCCGTCGGCTTTTGCGGCCCCTTTGTTTCCCTGATCGGCGGAGCGGTGGCGGGCTACTTCGCTGCCCGGCAGGAAAAGGCTCCCGCCAAGAGCGAAGGCGCCAAGGTGGGTGCCATCTCGGGTGCCATCGCCGGGGCGCTGATTCTGATCGGCCAGATCATCGGCGGAATTGCGGCGCTGGCCTTCGTCCAGATGTCGGGGATGCAGGTGCCGTTCGGCAACGTGCCTTCCACTTCGGCGGACCCCGGGCAGCAGGTCATCTTCTATGTCAGCGGTATCGGGACGGGCATCTGCTTCGGCCTGGTCGGCACAGCCCTGGCGGCCATGGCAGGTGCAGGGACGGGCTATCTCGGAACCCCCGACCAGCCCGCCGCTCCCGCCAGCCCTGACCAGCCTTCGATGTAATCCAGTTCATTTTCATGTAAAGCCAATGGTCCTTGCCATTGGCTTTATAATTTCAGGAATCGCGCGTCCGCCCACGTCGAGGTAAGCGGATGCATCTGCGTCGATCGTCCACAGGAACGCCTCTCACCCTTTCGCCAACAGGAGAGATTCATGAGCAAAGAGAACGAAGCCGTCATCCTATCCGCCGTCCGCACCCCGATCGGAAAATTCCAGGGCGCCCTGAGCGTGCTCCCCGCCGTCCAGCTGGGGGCGATTGCCGTACGGGCCGCCGTCGAGCGCTCGGGCATCGACCCAGCCCAGGTCGAGGAAGTGTGGATGGGCAACGTGGTCCAGGCGGGCGAGGGGCAGGCTCCCGCGCGCCAGGCGGCCATCTTCGGCGGGGTGCCCGCCACCGTCAGCGCGACCACGCTCAACAAGGTTTGCGGCTCGGGGTTGAAGTCGGTGATGCAGGCCGCCCAGGCCATCCGCGCGGGGGATGCGGACCTGTTCGTGGCAGGCGGCTTCGAGTCGATGAGCCGCGTCCCCTACCTGATCCACGGCCGCTCGGGCGAACTGCGCTACGGCGACCAGCCACTGACCGATGCCCTGCTCCACGACGGCCTGTGGGACCCGTTCGAGAATTGGGGCATGGGCATGGCAGCCGAGTTCATCGCGGACGAATACGAAGTGACGCGCGAGGCCATGGACCGACTCGCCTTCGAGAGTCACCAAAAGGCTGTGGCCGCCATCGAGGCAGGCAAGTTCAAAGCGGAGATCGCGCCCGTCGAGATCAAGGGACGCAAGGGCGAGGTCCAGGTGGTCGACACGGACGAGGGTCCGCGCAAGGATACGACGGTCGAGTCGCTCGCCAAACTCAAGCCCGTCTTCAAGGCGGATGGCAGGGTGACGGCGGGGAATGCCTCGTCGATGAACGACGGCGCGGCAGCGGCGGTCATCTCCAGCCGCGCGTATGCCGAGGCGCACGGACATGCTCCCCTCGCGCGCATTGTCGGCTATGCCCAGGCGGCGGTCGAGCCGAAGTACCTGTTCTCCGCGCCCGCGCTGGCCATGCCCAAGCTGCTCCAGCGCATCGGCTGGACCCTGGCCGACGTGGACCTGGTCGAGTTGAACGAGGCTTTCGCCGCGCAGGTGCTGGCCAACGGCTATGCCCTGGCCGACCAGGGCTGGGACTGGAACAAGGTCAACGTCAACGGCGGCGGCATCTCGCTCGGACATCCGCTCGGGGCCAGCGGTGCGCGCGTGCTGACCACGCTGGTCTACGCCCTCAAGGACCGCGGCCTGAAGCGCGGCATCGCGTCGCTGTGTCTGGGCGGTGGCGAGGCCGTGGCAATGGCGGTCGAGATCGAGTAAGCCATTCTGCCCTGAGCGAAGTCGAAGGGCAAATCTCAAAGTTCAACGGTTCTTTCGATACTCGATCTTCTCGTGAATATCGAGTATCATTTTTTAAACAAGAAGCTTTGGAGGCTTTATGAATATCCAGGAACGCAACGAAAAGATCGAGTTATACGGCCGCGGCGTGGACCTGCTGGAGCAGGCGCTTCAGGAGATCCCGCGCGAGATGTGGCAGTTCAAGCCCGCGCCGACGGAGTGGAGCGTGCACGAGATCCTCGTCCACCTGGCGGACTCGGAGACGAACGCCGCCCTGCGCGCCCGCAAACTGATCGTCGAGCCGGGCGGCACGGTCATGGGCTACGACCAGGACGCCTGGGCCGTGGCGCTGGACTATCACAGCCAAAGCTGGGAGGACGCGCTGGAGACCACGCGCCTGGTCCGCAAGACAACCTACGCCCTGCTCCAACAGCAGCCCGAGGAGGTCTTCGCGCACTCGCTCAAGCATCCCGAATACGAAGACCCGTACACCTTCGAGAAGTGGATCAACATCTACTCGGGACACATTCCAGGGCACATCGAGCAGATCAGGAACAATTACAAGATTTGGAAAGAGCGGAAATAGCAGGAAATAAACAAAAAGTGGTTCAGATGTGTCTACATCCGAACCACTTTTGATTCTTATTCGTCCCTTATCCCTTTCTCCTGCTCACCCCTTGACACTGCTGTTAATTGGTAGCCCGCTGCTTACCCTGAGACATTTTCCCTGTTTTGCTTCACACGCCTTATCACGTTTCTAACTAAGTAAATAACAGAGATCAATATCGCAACAAAAAACGGAACAATAATTGTGGAAAATACAAAGAATATCTGTGTAGCAATAATGCTACCGCCATTATTCCAATACTTCACTGAGCCATCTTCCATTAGAGCAAAGTAAACTTCTTCGCCCATCTCTGGACCTGGGAAATAAGCGTAAATGCATTCAACCATTTGACCTTTCGGATTGCGCGGGAATGTTCCTTCTTGTAAATCTTTGCAATCATTTCCTCTGCTTATTGGAAACGATTGCTCAGGAACTTCTGAGACATTTTCAACTAATTTCCACTGCGGGCACAACTCATCGTCAGGACCATAAAGACAAGCTGTAAATATTTGGCCATCATTCGTTTCTATCCAGATTTCACGCCAATTAGCGTCAATAATTCTTTTGGCTCCAGATGGCGGACTCTTAAAAGACTCCCAAGAATTCATTGCGCCGAGTTGGAAAGATATTGTGATTGCATTCATTACAACACAAGCAATGAGAGTTCCTAGAAGAAGAGTAAGCCAAAAAGGAATTCCTTTTCTAGGTTTTGGGTTTTCTGCCATGAAAGATTCCTTGATCCTTACTTAAAACAATTTTCTTCGGCGGGCTAATGGTTTGCGTTACCCGCATGTGGACGTGCGTGGACTCTGCCTGGGAGTAGAAAAAACTCGAAGCAACACTTCGCGAAATGTCTGCCGAAGGTTGCGCAGAATCCCACTTGTCGGGTACATGCTGTATTAGGCGCGGCTTTATTTTTACCAAAATTTCCACCAAGCCTTTTTGAGACGTACTGGCTGTTTAGGGATTTCTTGTTGCGAAACCTTACGCAGACCTTTTAATTTCTCTGATAACTCAGGCGTAATAGAATATTCATTGTCGTTAACCAATTTTATTTCGCCTGTTTCCAACGCCAGTAACAACATTTTAACTTCATCTTTCATTGGTTCTAAATAGTCTTCCAACATTTTTCTGCGGCGGAAAAATTCGTTTTCATTCCAAAGATTCTGTGCTGCAAGCCTTGGTATTTCATCAACACCAAGAACATATTGAATTCCAATGTCGCCTAAAAACCGATAGCCTTTGCAGTACATATCGTACAACTTTTCAAAAACATCAACAGCGTCTTGAGTTCCATCCAGCAGACTTTCAAGCAGTCGTTTTATTTGCCAAGTATGAAATTTTGTTTTGGCGATGTACTTGTAAATTAGTTTAGAAAGTTCGTAATTTGCGGCTGGTTGCCGAAAGTTGAATGAAATAATTTCAAGATAAGCAGATTTACCCAAATAATTTTCAACATCTGGAGTCGAGTAAAGCCATTACTCAAGTTCTCGCAGTGGCGATTCGCTAGCCAAGAATCGAAAAAAAGGATACTCGATTTCATCAATGCTTAGTGCCATGATTACCTTGTTTTGCGAAGCGTCTAACAGCTTGAGGCATCGTCCTCGAGCGGAGCGAGTGGGATCCCTGTGCTGGGGCGGGGACGGCGAAGCCGTCCAACCAGAAAAGGGCTAAGGCGTGGAAAAATGCTTGGGAGGTTGCCAGACTTCCCAGCGTCGGGTGCACGCTTTGTTGGGTGCTGGTTGAATTGAAGACTCGATAATTGAAAAAAGTGTTTAACATTTATCTTTTCATAATTATTTATAGTGATGTTTCTTTATCATTTCCATTATTATTTCGCGGTTCTCAATTCCATAGTAAAGCATAAAACAAGGCGAAAATGAAAGAGCATATACCAAACCATATAACCGATGAAATGGAGATAATTTTTTGGTCTGAATGACCCATAATGTTGGACGTCCTGGAAAATTCAGAAAGGATGGCTTGATTTCTATAATATCTTGCCAAAGAACAGGTAATCGCAACCATAAAAACTGGATGTGCAAACCATTTTTGTCAGCGGTTATTTCGGAAAAGAAATTTGCTGTAAAAATTAATACTACAAAAGTAAATACGGCATTAAATAAAATCGTTGATAACAAAGTTGGCGAAACAGGAATATTCCGGCTGGAAATGCTTAACCAAAAACTTCCTGCTAAGAAAAGTGGCATTATGAAAGCTAATCCATTAAAAACTGTATTTAGCAGACGTATGCTTAGTGGGTATCGAAATGTTTTCTGTTCTGGATTATTTGCGTCCATAAATCTCCCAACTCCATTACTATTTGCTATCTAGGACAAGCGCCCAACGGTATGCGACATCATCCCCGAGCGGAGCAAGTGGGATCCCTGCGTGTGAGCGGGCGTGGACAATGCCTGGGAGCAGGAAAAAGGCCAAAAAACGCGGCGCGTACCCGCCGTCCACTGCACGCATTGGTAGGCGGCTCTATGCACGCAAGGTGCGATGACTAATCGGTAATACCGTTTTAGTGGGGGTAGAGTATCTCACCTATGGAAAACGCGATCCAAAACAAAAGTGGAATTGAGCCGAGTGCGAGACCAAACCAGACCTGCCAGGTGCGGTAGTTCTTACGCACGGCGCCAATGCCAGCGACCACACAACCTACACCCAATGGGATTGTAATTGCAGGAGAGAACATGGCATCGCTTGGGATCAATATGGCGACCAGCCCTGGGAGGATGAAGATCAGCGCCACGGCGCCCAAACCCATCACAACCCAGCCAAGCACATTTTGCGGCACAAATCGGACAATCAGCATGCCGAGGAGAATGCCGACAAGCGTTCCGCCAATGATGAAAATCATGGCTACTCCATTTCCGCGTGGGCTATTCTGTTTTTAGTGTAGCATATTGTGATGCGAATCTCACCAGCAATTGTATCCCGACCAAACTATTTGCTCTTGCAGATCGATTCCCGTAATTTCACGCGTTTGAGGAGCAAGATCCGGTATAGGCGTGTTCTTTCTTACTTTTAGCACGTCTAATCTGCGTAGCCGCCCAACGGTTTGCGGCATCGTCCCCGAGCGGAGCGAGTGGGATACCCGCGCTGGGGCGGGGGCTCCAACCAGAAAAGGGCTAAGGCGTGAAAACTTCCTACCAAAGGGTCAGACCGCCCGCCCCGTGAGCAAAGCGAAACGGGGCACACGCTTTGTTAGCGTTTTTGTGTTGCGCCAAGTTTGCTGTCTAAAAGCACTCCTATGAAGAGGATTTCTTTTTTGTTGCTTTCTTGCCTTCCAGGTTAAGTGTGCCAGACGTATCACGGTGAGTGCCGTTGGTTTGTTTTACAGTAAATTCTGCGCCATGCAAAATTACATGTGCGATCGCTCGCGCATGTCCAGTGCCCAAGCCATAATCTGCCTTAAGCCAATCAATAATCTCTTTATGTTTCGTTAGGTTCTTCTTTTTTGCCTCAACAACAAATTCCTTAGGTGCTTTTCCTGTAATTTCTTCAACTTTATCCAGGTAGGCTTGAAATGACATGCGTTTTACCTTTAGTTCCTTTCTTTTGATAATCCTTTTGTTTCTTCACATTCGCGCTTAATGCTTTTGTATAAATGGCTTCCATGAATCCAGCACATGCTTCGAGCAGAGTTCAAAATAATGATTCTGCAAACGGCTTCTATTCATAGTCGCATTTATGCGTAAATTGCCGACTCTTTACTCGTGAATTATTTTCTCGTTTTGCAAGGAAATGCCCAACGGCTTGCGGCATCGTCCCCGAGTGGAGCGAAACGGGGTGCACGCTGTGTTGGGCGTTTTTTTGTTGTGCAAGATAGTCTCCCGTTTAAAAATAAATTTGGCTGCCGATTATTTTATTCTGGCTAGTGAAGTGGTCCTCTTATTAAAACAAATTGACCATTGGTATCCCCATACCAATCGGAAAACCATGCTTCACAATTATTCACACCTTGACAATTTTCATCCCATCCATTATTTTGACTTTCCATATCAACCCAATAATCCGAACCCAACTGAAACCCGACCTTCCCTTCGATTTTTACGGATACCTCTAAAAAATATCTGGCATGAGGATCGCAATATACCCGATCTGTCCACCAATGTAAAATGTTATCTGGCGTGGCAGAAACATCTAAAATAAGAAATCCATCTTTGATTTCCGAATTGTAGATCGGCGTCGAGTCATCGGTAGCAAACCATCTGGGAGACCTGATAAATAATCCGCCGTTTTGAAGATACGGTTGATCCACATCGTAGTCTTCACTGTAAACAATATGCTCACTACCATCATCCTTTTTTTCGATGAGACGCATATAATCAATAATTACAAGTGCTGGTTCGCCTTGCTGTGTTTTAGATAATGTGGAGGCTTGCAACCAGCCAAGAACCGTTGTAAATCCTTGTGGCGCATACAGAAAATCGAGTCTTTCCGCGACTCCGTCATTAACGTCTTCAGGGATTGCACTTTCATCTGGAGTATCACCTCCATCTATAACAGTAGATGTAACTGCTGTTGCCGTTAATACAGGGGAGTTTACAGGTGGCACAGGTGTAAGAGTTGGCGATACCGATGTTGAAGCAGGAACACATGCGCTTGGTGTAATTGTTAGAAATACCAGTGTAAGGAGAATTACTTTGATGTTTTTTTTCATAACCTTCTCTTTTGGATTGTTTCCGAGGAAACGCCTAACTAGTGTTTAGGACGCCGTTTTGCGTCCCAATTGCTTATATACGGCTTAGATTCTAATGCCTCCATTAATTTGGGTTTTAGGCGGCCATAGATTAGACGGTGCGAACGCCAAATTAAGTGTAGTATACATCACAAGCTGCACACACCAGCTGCCCAAAGGACAGCAGTCCCACACTGCCTACCCCGAGCCTGCAGAAGGGTCAGGCCGCCCACCCTGTGAGCAAAGCGAAACGGGCTGCACGCTGTGTTAGGCGGCTAGAGTCCGGGTTTCGTTATTGCGTCGTGCACGAAGAAACCCAAACAGAACAAGAGATGTAAGTAAAGCGACATGATCAGGGACACACCTACATAGTTCAACAAATCATCAATAAAAAATGAGAGTATGTTCAAGTAAACGAGATACCCTACAATGAGAATAAAAGGAAGCCCAATCAGTGCTGTCCAATGCCATATTGAAAATCGATGTCTGTAGCGATTGAATCCAGCCATAGATAAGCAGGAAAGAAAATACAGATAAACGACATTGCCCGCGATAACAAGCCAAGGGAAGCGATGAAGAGGTACAGTGCCAACTAAGATCAGTCCAGTTACAAGAATCTGATAAGGAAACGCCAACAAAACTGCCAGTAAGGTGAAGGAGAAGCTACCCAAGCGGGAAGGTGTTGGCGAGGGAGGCGATTCAACGAGAGGAGCACGCTGCACCAATCCTGCTATTGTGATCAGGACAAAGATGACAAACAGGATCATCTTTTTTCGATCGGGCATCATAAGGACCTTAACGGGTTGCATAACTTGTGCTCCGTGAATGATGTAGTGTACCTGCGTAGCCGCCCAACGGCTTGCGGCATCGTCCCCGAGCGGAGCGAGTGGGATACCTGCGCTGGGGCAGGGACAGTGAAGCCGTCCAGCCAGAAAAGGCTAGGCGTAGGAAACTATTTGAAGTATGTGCACGCCCAAGTCAACAATATGTATACGAGTTTTTCTAGTTCAGAATCCTCCACCTTGCGGTAGAGGATTCTGAACTTTCTTACAGGTTGGAAAATCTCTGACGAAGATAATATTATTTTGGATTGTCGATACTCTACCGTACATTTAGCCCGCGCTGTATGTCGGAATTTCTCTTGCATTTGTACGGTAGAGAAACTGTCGAAATTAAAATAGAGATACTACGTTTTGTCTATTGGCTTATTGCTTTCTTACCTTTCGCTTGCACAAACCGTGCGATGACATTTACGCCGCCTGCAATTAGGCTGGATATAATCAATAACCAAAATAGTGGGATTAAAAAGAAAGGCTCGTGTAATACGCCTTGCGAGTCAATCTCTGATCCAATCATGTTAAACGCGATCAGGCAGACTACAGCCCCGACAAATAAAAGAACGCCCAGC
>JACPVF010000004.1 GCA_016191845.1 Chloroflexota bacterium | reverse complement strand
GGCAAAGCCGATGCGGTCCTTGACCGAATGGGCGGGGTTGTAGAACTCGAGCTTGGCGAGGACTTCCGCCTTGGCGCCCTCGGTAACGCGGTTGAGGCGCACCAGCGGGGTGTTGCCGATCAGTTCTGTGACATTGCTTGCGACCTTCATGTTAAGTTCTCCTTGTGGCTTTGAGTTGGAATAAATAAAACGGCCGATTGCCAGCCGTGAATGACTCCACAGCAGGGCAAACGATGAGCAGAAACCAAAAAGTCGTCCGTGACGACGACTTTCAGAATGCGGGGTCCAGCCCACCGTTTGCGGCAATCAGCCGTTTATCTCTTGGAAAAGAGGCGGTGGTTTAGAGACCCCGCCGTGTACAGATGCAGTTCAAAAGGATTTTCATGTGGATAGAGATAACCTTATACTTGGTTTTCTTACTTGAATCTTCAATGTTATTTTGCCACAAAGTGTCCGATTTTGCTAGTCTCTATTTTATCGGAAAAAATGTTGTCCAATTTTCAAAATCGCGTATGATTGAGTAATTCCAGACTTCAGAGGAATCCCATTGAAATCCATCCGTGAATACTGGAATTTACTTTCTGAGTATTTGAAGCCCCAAATGGGACAGGTCCTGGGGCTGGCGCTGATTCTCGTTCTGGGGATTGGTCTGCAACTCTATACCCCAAGCGTGTTGCGTGACTTCATCGACCTGGCTCTGGCCGCTGCCAGCTACAACGCGCTCATCCAGAAGGCGATCCTGTTCTTCGTGCTGGTGCTGACCACCCAACTGGTCACGACGGCCGCCACCTACGTCAGCGAGCGCGTGGCGTGGACGGCGACCAACCTGCTGCGCGTGGACTTGGCCGACCATTGCCTGCGTCTGGATATGTCCTTTCATCAGAAGTATCCACCTGGGGCATTGATCGAGCGCGTGGATGGTGACGTGGATGCGCTCTCGAATTTCTTCTCGCAGTTCATCGTGCGCATCCTGGCCAATGCTGTACTCATCATCGGCGTGCTGGTCATGCTCTATCGCGAGGACTGGCGCGCGGGCCTCGGCCTGACGGTCTTTGCCGGGCTGGCCATTTACGTGATGCTGCGCGTGCGTACCATCGGCGTGCCGCGCTGGATCGCTTCGCGCCAAAAGACAGCCGAGGCTTTTGGCTTCCTCGGTGAAGTGCTGCACGGCACGGAAGATATCCGCGCCAACGGGGCAGTGGATTACATCAAGCGTCGCTTTGACAAGATCCTGCGCGAGTGGTTTCCCATCCGACGTGGGGCGTCACTGGCCTTCAGCCTGATCTGGACCACGACGCTGTTGCTCTTCACCCTCGGCACGGGATTTTCCTTTGGCCTCGGATACCTGCTCTGGTCGGCAGGCGCCATCACGGCTGGGACGGTCTACCTGATCTTCAACTACACCGAGATGATGCGCAGGCCCATTGAGCAGATCCGCGCGCAGATCGAGGACCTGCAGCGCGCCAGCGCCAGCATCACACGCGTGCGTGAGTTGTTCGCGTTGAAGTCGAGCATTCAGCAGGGTGACCAGTCGCTTCCAGTACAGGGCGCGCTGGAGGTGGATTTCCGCAATGTGGTTTTTAGCTACGGTGACGATGTGACCGCGCTCCAGGACATCAACTTTTGTCTGGAAGCGGGACAGATCCTTGGCCTGTTGGGGCGCACGGGCAGCGGCAAGAGCACCATCGCGCGGCTACTGCTCAGGTTGTATGATCCCGCCTCGGGGCAGATCCTGTTGGGCGGCGTGCCGACGGACGGCACACAACTGTCAGACTTGACTCGCCGTGTGGGGCTGGTCCCGCAGGAGGTCCAGGTGTTTGGCGCGACGGTGCGCGAGAACTTCACGCTGTTCGATCCCGCCATTCGCGATGCGGACATCCTGTCTGCCATCGAAGCCTTCGAGCTTTCGAGCTGGTTCCGATCCCTGCCGCATGGCCTGGATACGGAGCTTGGTCCAGGCGGCGGACTCTCGGCGGGGCAGGCGCAGTTGCTCAACTTCGCGCGCGTCGCGCTGCGTGACCCTGGCCTGGTCATCCTCGATGAAGCCACCTCGCGCCTCGACCTGGCTACCGAGGCCCTGATCGACCGCGCCACGCTGCGTCTTTTGCAGGGACGCACGGCCATCATTATCGCGCACCGCCTGCACACGGTGCAGAAAGCTGACAAGATCCTGATCCTCGACGATGGTGCGATCCAGGAGTTTGGCCTGCGCCACGAGCTGCTGGCTGACCCTGCTTCGCGTTTTTCGGCGCTGCTCAAGACGGGTCTGGAGGAGGTGCTGGCATGAAGACCCATCGCTTCCTGTGGGAGATGATCCGTTACCGACCGTGGTTGTACACGGTCAATGCCATTCTGTGGACGGGCATTCACCTCGCGCCACTGCTGCCAGGGCTCATCATCCAGCGCTTCTTCAACGTCTTTGGCGTGAAGACCGAGCCTGCCTCCACGGTCTGGATGCTCATCACGCTGCTGGTGGCGGTCGCCATCGGACGCAGTGTGCTGTTCATCGTCGGCATTGCCGTCGACCAGTTGCACCGCTTCACGATGAGCGCCATGCTGCGTCGCAACATTTTGTCGGCAGTGCTCGAACAGCCAGGCGCGGCCGCGCTCAAACACACCCCAGGCGACGCGCTCAGCCGTCTACGCGAGGATGCCAATTACGCCGAAGACTCCATCAGTTGGACGCTGGACGTCATCGGCATGGGTTCATTTGCCGTCATTTCCATCGGCATCCTGATGGGCATCAGTCCACGTATTACGTTGTTCGTGTTCCTGCCGCTGGTGGGCGTGATCGCCGCGTCACAGTTCGCGGCCACGCGCATTTATCGTCTGCGCAAGGCCAGCCGTGAAGCCACGGGCAAAGTCACCAGCGCCATCAGCGAAATGTTCGACGCGGTGCAATCGATCAAGGTGGCGGGCGCGGAGAGTCACGTCATCGCGCATTATCGTTCGCTCGGCGACCTGCGCCGCTCGGCCATGCTCAAGGATCGCCTGATGACCCAACTGCTCGACTCGGTCAGCGCCAGCGCGGTCAACCTGGGTACGGGCGCCATCCTGTTGCTCTCGGCTGCGCCGCAGGGTCCGCGCCTCGACCTGGGTGACTTCGCGCTGTTCGTCTACTACCTCGGCTTCGTCACCGACTTCACCCAGTTCTTCGGACGATTCCTCGCGCAGTATCGCCAGACGGGCGTCTCCTTCGAGCGCATGACCGAGTTGATTGAGGGCCTGGCGCCCGAGCGGGTTGTGGATCACGCGCCGCTGGATTTGAAATCTGCGCCGCCCATCCTGGACCCTGAGTCTGCCTCCGCGCCGTTGAGTCGACTCTCCGCGACAGGTTTATCCTACCGCCACCCTGGCTCAGGCCGCGGCGTGGACGATGTGAGTCTCTCGCTGGAGCGCGGCTCCTTCACCGTGGTCACGGGCCGCGTGGCCTCGGGCAAGACGACGCTCCTGCGCGTGCTGCTCGGCCTGCTGCCCAGGGACGCAGGTCAAGTTCAATGGAACGGCGACCAGGTCGAGGATCCAGGTGGCTTTTT
Source organism: Chloroflexota bacterium (assembly GCA_016191845.1). GTDB lineage: Bacteria > Chloroflexota > Anaerolineae > Anaerolineales > Villigracilaceae > JACPVF01. The sequence continues at coordinate 72,628 of JACPVF010000004.1, read as the reverse complement.
TGTCCCGCCGCGCAGCGCCTACATTGCACAGGTCCCGTGGCTGTTCAGCGGCACGCTGCGTGAGAACATCCTGCTCGGCCTGAACGGCGACGATGAGACCCTGCTGGAAGCGGTCCGCATGGCGGTCTTCGAGCAGGACCTGGCACAGATGCCCGACGGGCTGGCGACGGTCATCGGACCGAAGGGCGTGCGCCTCTCGGGCGGACAGATGCAGCGCGCCGCCGCCGCGCGCATGTTCGTACGCCGCCCCGACCTGCTGGTCATGGACGACCTCTCCAGCGCGCTGGACGTGGAGACCGAGGAGCAGTTGTGGAAGCGCCTGTCCGAGATGCGCGACAGCACCTGCCTGGTCGTCTCGCATCGCCGCGCCGCCTATCGCCAGGCGGATCGCATCCTCGTGCTCAAAGATGGCCGCGTCGAAGCCACAGGCACGCTGGATGAGCTGCTCGCGTCCTCGCCCGAGATGCGGCGTTTGTGGGAGCAGATGCCTGTGTAGTTTGAAGAAACTTTGGTGGCCGAGTAAGCGGTATTCTTCTGTTGTATCGAGACCACCTTTTGACTCGTTATTTTTGAAACATCTGTGCTAATTATGCGTAAATAGGGTACAATCCAATCCTCCCACTTACACAACAGGAGACCTAATGGACGCCACTTTAACCTACTTCTCCCAGCAAGGGCCGATCTCTGACCCTGGGACGTATTCTTCCCTCTTCGACAATCTCCCCACATCCATTTATGACCTGGTGCGCATCGTGCAAGGCACCACCATCCACGTGTTCTGGGCTGAGCGTTACGGCGTGAAGCACACGCCCGAACGTCAGGCCGAGGTGCAACTCCGCACCATGCCGCGCCGTCTGGAGCGCACGCTCGAACTGGACCCCCGCCCGTTGACTGAGCCGCGCGCGCTGGAGCAGAAGCTGGTCGGCAACTGCCGCGACCATTCACTGCTGCTGGCTTCCATGCTGCGTCATCAGGGCGTGCCAGCCCGTGCCCGCTGCGGTTTCGGTGCGTACTTCATGCCGAACCATTACGAAGACCATTGGGTGACAGAATACTGGAATCAGGAGCAGTCGCGCTGGATCCTGGTCGATGCGCAGCTCGACGCGCTGCAATGTGACGTGATGAAGATCCCCTTCAACTCGCTGGATGTACCGCGCGACCAGTTCATCGTCGGCGGGGCGGCCTGGGCCATGTGCCGCTCGGGCGGGGCCGACCCCGAACAGTTCGGCATCTTCGACATGCACGGGCTGGGATTCATCCGCGGCAACCTGGTGCGCGACGTGGCCTCGCTCAACAAGGTCGAGCTGCTGCCCTGGGACTGCTGGGGCGTCATCTTGAGCGACGCGCTGGACGACCCGTCAGACCTGGCGCTGCTCGACGAAGCGGCGGCCCTCACCTCGGGCGACGTCCCCGAATGGGAGCGGGTCCGCGCCCTGTATGAAAACGATCCACGCCTGCGGGTGGATGGTTCCATCCTCAGCTACGTGAACGGTGAAATGATCTCGGTTGCGATTGGATAAAACATGACCGCTGAACAAGAAATCCGCGCCCTGCTGGATGTCTTCCAGGAGGGCTACACCAAACGGGACCTGTCTCAGGTGGATGCCTTCCTCGACCTGTTCACTGAGGACGTCGAAGTCATCGGCACCAACGGACAAAGGCCTGGGGTGGATGAATGGTACCTCGACCGCGCCTCCGCCCGTGAGTTGGTCCACGGCGACTGGGAGGGCTGGGGCGACCTGCGCCTTGACCTTACCTCGACCTCGATCCGCACCCGCGGCGGCGTGGGTTGGATCGCCGCCTCGGCCACCGTCAGCCAGACCATTGGCACCGAAAACTACGAGTCGTATCTCAACTTCGTGCGCAGGTTCCTCGATGAGTCCACGCTGCCCGCCCAGCAGAAGCTGCATTACATCCTGCGCGGCGGCACCAACACGGTCTTCGAAATCAGCCGCGGCGACAAGTTTGTCTGGCCACTGCGCCTCACGGCGGTGGTCGTGCGTGAAGCCTCAGGCTGGAAGTTCGCCCAGCTCAACTTTTCCTTCCCGACGGTCTACTTCCCAGACGTGCGAATCCTTGAATAAAATATATTCCCGCTGAGCGGAGCCGCGATAGCGGCGCAGTCGAAGCGCACGGCCTGATGCAAAAATATTTCAACCGTCCCAACCTTGCGGATCACCAAGGTGGGGCGGTTTGAATTTATGCTAAAATGGAGCGCCCTTTACGGGTATGGAGAAAAAATGCAAGTCGAAACCACCCCTGAAGTTTCTGCAAAACGAATCCCACTCGAAGAAGCCGTCGCCGCGCGTCGGACCTTTGCCATTATTTCGCATCCCGACGCAGGCAAGACCACGCTGACGGAAAAACTGTTGCTCTACGGGAACGCCATCGACCTGGCGGGCAACGTGCGCGCCCGTCGCAATCAGCGCGCCACCACCTCAGACTGGATGGAGATGGAGCGCGAGCGCGGCATTTCCATCACCTCGACCATCCTGCAATTTCCCTACAAGGGCCACGTCATCAACCTGCTCGATACGCCTGGCCACCAGGATTTCTCCGAGGATACCTATCGCACCCTGTCCGCCGTGGACAGTGCGGTGATGGTCATCGACGGCGCCAAAGGCATCGAGCCGCAGACGCTCAAGCTGTTCGCTGTCTGCCGCAAACGTGGCATTCCCGTCTTCACCTTTATCAACAAGATGGACCGCCCTGCCCGTGACCCGTTCGAATTGCTGGACGAGATCAAGAAGGTGCTCGGCATGGAGCCGATCCCCATGAACTGGCCGCTGGGCGACGGCCCCGATTTCCGCGGCGTGTATGATCGCGCCTCGAAGGGTGTGTATCTCTTCGAGCGCACCGAGCGCAATGAGCGCATGGCGCCCGAGATCTTCGTCCCGATGGACCAGCTTGAAAAAGTTGGCAATGTCTCCCGTTCACGTGTAGACCATCTGGCCGAGAACGTCACCCTGCTGGACGAGGTCGGCGCGGTCTTCGACCATGAGGCGGTCCTCAACGAAGAGCAGACTCCCGTCTTCTTCGGCAGCGCGGTGACCAACTTCGGCGTGCGCCTGTTCCTGGATGCCTTCGTTCAGTATGCGCCGCCACCCCAGCCCTATCAAAGCGACCTGGGACCTGTCGAGCCGCATACGGAAGAATTTTCGGGATTCGTCTTCAAGATCCAGGCCAACATGAATCCCAAACACCGCGACAGCGTGGCCTTCATGCGCATCTGCTCGGGCCGCTTCGAGCGCGGCATGGACCTGGTCCACGCGCAGTCGGGCAAGACCATGCGCCTGCTGCGTCCGTACAAGTTGTTCGCCAACGAACGCGAAGTCATCGACGAGGCTTTTCCTGGCGATGTGCTGGGCCTGCCCAACAACGGCGACTTCGCCATCGGCGACTCGCTGTGCAGTGGTACGATCGTGCGTTTTGCCTCAATCCCGCGTTTCCAGTCCGAGCACTTCGCCCTGTTGCGCAACACGGACCTCGGCAAGCAGAAGCAATTTGCCAAAGGCCTGGCTCAACTCGAAAGCGAAGGTGCGGTGCAAGTGCTGTACAACGTCAACGCCTTCAAGCGCGAGCCGATCCTGGCCGTGGTCGGACAGTTGCAGTTCGACGTGGTGCAGGCCAGACTCAAGGCCGAGTATAACGTCCCGACCGAGTTGGAGCGCCTGCCGCATGCCATGATCCGCTGGGTGGCGGGGCCCGAGGAAAAGATCGAAGCCCTGTCAGGCCGCAGCGAGGTCATCGTGGCGCGCGACTCGCGCGATGGCTGGGCGGTGCTATTCAGTTCGCCATTCTATTTGAAATACTTTTCCGAGAAGAATCCCGAACTCACGTTCATGGAAATCACCCAGTTGTAAAAGCAAACAGGCTCCCGCGCGGGAGCCTGTTTCATTGTGAGTTAGTTTCCTCTCAAAAACCGTAAGGCCGTTTCTGCCAGCAGTGCCGTGCCGATCGGCATGGCACGCTCGTCGATGTCGAAGCGCGGATGGTGCAGGGTACGCTCACCGCCTTCGATCAACGTGCCAAGCGTGAACATCGCGCCAGGCACGGTCTCGATGAACGCGCCAAAATCCTCGGCGCCCAGCGTTGGCGGGATGGGGTGGACGTTGTCCGCGCCGAGCAGGTCAACGGCGGTCGCGTGGATCAGGTCTGCGGCGCTGGCGTGATTGACCAGCGGCGGGCATCCGAAGACGAACTTCAACTGGTAGTCGCCGCCCAGGGCGCGGGTCAACTCGAAGGCGCGGCGCATTTCCGCTTCGATCTTCAGGCGCGAGGCCTCGCTCGTGAAGCGCATCGTGCCGCTCAACTCCACTTTTTCAGGGATAACGTTTTCGGTGAAGCCGCCGTGGATCTGCCCGATGCTGACCACGGCTGGGTCGAACGGGTCGATGCGGCGCGAGACCACGCCGTTCAGCCCGACAATGACCTGGCTGAGCAGGAAGAACGGGTCGACCGTTTCATCGGGATAAGCGCCATGCCCGCCGACCCCCAAGATGGTGCCGTGCCAGGTGGTGACTCCTCCGCTCGCCACACCCGCGTTGATGCCGATCTGTCCGACGGGCGCATGCGGGTCCACATGCTGCGCGATGATCATGTCCACGCCTTCGAGCGCGCCATCCTGGATCATGCGCGGCGCACCGCTGAGGCCTTCCTCGTCCTCGGTCTCTTCAGACGGTTGGAACAGGAAACGCATGCGGCCAGGGAATTTTTCCTTTGCGAGCAATGCCGCCGCGCCCAACGCCATGCTGGTATGCGAGTCGTGGCCGCAGGCGTGCATCACACCCGAGTTTTGGGAGGCGTACTCACGGTCCTGGGATTCCAGAATGGGCAGGGCATCCATGTCCGCGCGGATGGCGATGGTGCGTCCGTTCCCATCACCGAGGTCAGCGACTACACCCGTGCGCCCCACCCCGCGGCGGACTTGGTAGCCAAGCTTCTCCAACTCCTGCGCGACGATCTCCGCTGTGCGCGTTTCGTGGAAGCCCAGTTCAGGATGCATGTGAAAGTCACGCCGCCAGTGGACGAGGTCCTCGAAAAGGGCATGGGCAGGTTTAAGCATGGTCATCACCTGCGGATGGTTGCGTCGCGTTCAGGCCCGACGCCGATCCATTTGACGGGCACGCCCGTTGCAGACTCGATCATCTGCACGTACTCGCGCGCGCGCTGGGGAAGGTCCTCGAAGGAGCGCGCCGCGCTGATGTCTTCGCTCCAGCCTTTGACGGTTTGATATTGCAACTCGACCTTATCCAGAGCGTAGGAATCCAACTCTGCGTAGCTGACAGGTTGACCGTTCGACTTGTAGCCCGTGCAGACCTGAATGTCGTCCAGCCCGCTTAGCACGTCGAGTTTGGTCAGGCACAGCTCGGTGACGCCGCTCAGGGCCACGGCCGTCTTGACGATCTCCAGGTCCAACCAGCCGACGCGGCGGGTGCGGCCCGTCGTGGCGGCGGTCTCGCCGAATTTCTGATAAACCTGCGAAGACGTGTCGTGGATCTCCGTTGGGAGCGGGCCGCCGCCCACGCGCGTGGTGTAGGCCTTGGTCACGCCGACGACGCGGGTGAGATAACGCGGCGGGATGCCGAGTCCAGCCGAGGCGGCGGAGGGGATGGTGGTCGAGGCGGTGACGAAGGGGTAGGTGCCCCAGTCGGTGTCGAGGAAAGTGCCCATCGCCTGTTCGAGCAGAAAGTGCTTGTCCGTTTTGAGGCCTTCTTGCACCAGCGGGAAGAGTTCACGCAGGTAGGGCTTCATCCGCTCGTAGTAACCTCGATACGTGGCGCGGACCTCGTCAAAGCTGAGCGCGTCACCACCCAACGCAATGATGATCTTGTTCTTTAGTTCGAGCTGCACCTTGAGGCGCGACTCGAACATGCCGCTGGCGAAATCCGTCCAGCGGATGCCGTTGTAGCTGACCTTGTCCGCAAAAACGGGACCGATCCCACGGCGCGTGGTGCCCGTCGCGCCTGCGCCTTTGGCCTCCTCATATAGGCCATCCAGAATTTTGTGATAGGGCATGATCAGGTGTGAACGCGGCGAGACCCAGAAGCGGCCATCCAGGCCGACGCCTGCCTTGTTGAGCGACTCGATCTCGTCGAGCAGCACGGCGGGGTCGATGACCACGCCGCCGCCGATCAGGCCTGTTGCCTTCTGGGCGAAGATGCCCGAGGGCACAAGGTGGATCTTGAATGTGCCGAACTCGTTGATGACGGTGTGGCCTGCGTTGTTCCCGCCGTTGAAGCGCGCCACGTAGTCGGCGCTCTCGGCCAGAAAATCAACGACCTTCCCCTTGCCTTCGTCTCCCCATTGCGAACCGATCACTGCGGTAACAGACATTGTTTCTCCTGATTTCGCCCTGCGCGGAGTCGAAGGGCGGGTGAATAATGAAAAGTCTAGTCAACCCGCATTATATAATACCCACGGTTGAAAATTGCGTTTTCCCCTCTCAAAGAACACAATTTTCAACCGCGATGGGTATAATTCGGGCGTTTGATTCCATGAGGAGAGAGAGCCATGAAAATCCTGCCTGATACCGCCTTGACGTACGACGACGTTCTGCTCGTGCCGCAATATTCGGAGGCCGATTCGCGGCGAACCCTGTCCATCCGCACGCAGTTGACCAAAAAGATCGCTCTGCAAATTCCCATTGTCTCTGCCAACATGGACGTGGTGACCGAGAGCGAGATGGCCATCACCATGGCCCGCGAAGGCGGCATCGGCATCATCCATCGCTTTCTATCCATCGACGAACAGACGCGCCAGATCCAGCGAGTGAAGAAGGCTGAGTCCTTTATCGTGGACGACCCGATCACCCTGCCAGAGACCAGCACAGTGGGCGAGGTGCAGCGTGTGGTGGAGGAAACAGGCTCGGGCGGAATCCTGATCCTCAACGCACGAAGGCAATTGGTCGGCATCGTCACTACGCGCGACCTGTTGTTCGAAGACAACGACGAAAAGCCTATCACCGCCATCATGCAGCGTAGGGTCATCACCGCGCCGCACGATACGACCGTAAAACAAGCTGAGGGTCTGTTGCATGAACATCGCATCGAGAAGTTGCCGCTGGTGGATGGGGACGGTCATGTAACCGGGCTGGTCACCTTGAAGGACATTATGAAGATCACGCAGTTCCCGAAAGCCACCAAAGACGCGCGTGGACGGCTGGCCGTTGGCGCGGCGGTGGGGGTGCGTGAAAAGGAAATGCGCCGCGTGGAGGCCATGCTCGAAGCGGGCGCGGATTGCATCGTGGTCGACATCGCCCACGGCGATTCTCATTTGGAGATCGAGATGATTAAGCGCATCCGCCGCGCCTTCCCCGAGGCGCAGATCATCGGCGGGAACGTCGCCACGGCGGACGGGACCAAGCGTCTCATCGACGCGGGGGTGGATGCCGTCAAAGTAGGCGTGGGACCTGGCTCGATCTGCATCACACGCATCGTGGCGGGGTCGGGCGTCCCACAGTTGACGGCGGTCATCGAATGCGTCGAGGCGGCCCGCCCGTCTGGGATTCCCATCATCGCGGACGGCGGCATTCGTCAGCCTGGCGATCTGGCCAAGGCCATGGCGGCGGGCGCGTCTACAGCCATGATCGGCAGCCTGCTGGCTGGCACCGACGAAAGCCCGGGCCTGATCATGACCCGCCGCGGACATCGCTACAAAGCCTCACGCGGCATGGCCTCGCGCAGCGCGAACATCGACCGCAATCGCCGCGAAGGCAACGATCTGACTCAGGAGGAGATCGAAGAGTACGTGGCCGAGGGCGTGGAAGCGGCCGTGCCATATCGCGGCAAGGCGCGCGAGGTGTTGACCCAGTTGGTCGGCGGCTTGCAATCGGGCATGAGCTATAGCGGCGCGTCCACACTGGAGGAGTTCACGCGGAAGGCCATCTTCGTGCGCATGACGGGCGCAGGCCTGCGCGAGTCGGGTCCGCATGATGTGGAGTTGCTGACATAAGTTCGCCATGTCATTGCGAGGGCGTTAGCCCGAAGCAATCTTATGTTGATAAGAAAGTAAAACTGGTCTGGATATTATCCAGGCCAGTTTATTTAATGATCAGCAAAAAAATCTAAAACTCCGCATCCTCTGTGTCTCGACGGTTCAACCTAATCCGCCGATGCCTGCGCCAGCAACTCCTTCAAGCGCGGATGACCCGCATACACGCCGTGATACTTCTCGGGGATGAGCGCCGCGATACGGCACATGATCTCGTCGGTGTATCCCTTGAGCGCCGTGTCGCGGTCCTTGCGCGGAAGTTCGGGCAGTGTGAAGGCGGGTCCCGCCTTGACGACGATGTGTGAGCGCTTCAGCCGTTTGAGATTCGACAGGATGACCTTGTCCTCGGTGCCTGCCAGACCGACCGGCACGATGGGACGGTTCAACTTGGATGCCAGGTAACTGACCCCGGGCCTGCCCTCGATCATCGAGCCGACCCGCGAACGCGTTCCCTCGGGCGCGATGACCAGGATGTTACCCGCTTCCATCAGGCTGATGATCTTGCGCATGGCTTTCAGGTCGGGCTCGAAGCGGTTGATGAAGATCAGGTTGAAGTACTTCGCCAGGAAGCGGAACAGCCAGATCTTCTCCCACTTTTCGGCCACGGGGATGAACACGTCCCAGCGGTCGATGGCCAGGTACAGCATGGCCGAGTCGAGGATGCCAAGGTGGTTGGTGGCGATGACGTACGCGCCCGTGGCGGGCAGATTCTCGTAGCCCGAGATGTCCACGCGGGCGACGAGACGGACGACGGAGCGGATGATCCAACGCAGAAAAGTTCGCATGGGCCCAATCGTAAATCGTCCCTTGCAAATCGTCAACCGAATTTCTCTTGCCTTTGCCTCGTGAAGCACGATATAATGCCGTTATCACGTTTTCCAATCCCCAAGGAGGTTCTGCATGACCCACATCATTACCAGTTTGTGCGTTCGTGATCGCGGCTGCATCGAAGTTTGCCCGGTGGAGTGCATCGTCCCTGGCCAGCCTGTGGCCGAATGGCCGTGGATGTACATCGATCCCGACACCTGCATCGACTGCGGCGCCTGCGTGCCCGAGTGCCCGTATGCCGCCATCTTCCCCGAGGACGAAGTCCCCTCGGCCTATACCGCCAAGGGCGGTGAATTTATCAGCAAGATCGGCCTCGCGGGCCACTACGAAGGCACCAACCACCACGGCAAGCAGGTGGTCCTCGAGACCACCAAGCAGCTCGCCGCTGGCGAGGTTGTGGACCTGACCCTCGACATCAAGCCCAACTACGAGTTCTTCAAGAGCGGCCCGGGCTACGGCGCCAAGGACCAGGACACGGGTTCCTGATCGGTTCAGTACTTAAAGGCCAGGCAATTGCCTGGCCTTTTTTTGTTGGACTGTGCGAAAATGATGGATAAGATTCCACGCCAAAGGAGTTGACCAATGTCCCGCCCTCGCTTGATCCAATTTGCCCTGGCCTTTTTGCTTTTGATCACCGCCTGTAACCTGCCAGCTGCTGCCACGCCCACCCTGCTTCCCACTCAGGCGGCGACGGCCCTGCCCGCCAGCCCAACCTCCCCTGGCCTGCCAACCCCGCTCCCGCCGACTGAAAGTCTGCCTCCTGCCCCAACCCCCAGCCTGGCCCCGTCATGGACGACCACCACGCCGCCTACGGCCGCGCCCGTCACTGTCAGCGCCACGGGCAACCTCAACGTCCGCCGCGGACCCGGGGTGGGCTACAACCCCATCGGCGGCCTGCTCAAAGGTGAGACGGCCACCGCCACCGCCCGCGATGCCAATGGCGAATGGCTCTATATCAGCCTGGCCTCGTCGAAGCCGGGTTGGGTCTCGATCCTCACCAAGTTTTCCACCGTCAGCGGTGACGTGCAGTCTCTGCCCGTGATGAGCGTGGACCCGCCCAAGCCTGCCTACTTCCGCAACTGCACTTTCCACCCCATGCTGGTCAAGCCTGTGGGGATCACCGTCCCGCCGGTAAACGAGTCGCCGCAGAACAAAGTCCAGTTCAACCCGGGCGATTATGAGATCAAGGATACCAACGTGGCGGGCGAGCCGACCGTCATGGAGGCCACCCTGTTCGAAGGCCAGACCATCGACATCCGCACCGACGGCATCCCCAACACCTACTCGTGTCCATAACCTTGCAAGCAGGCAACAAAAAACGGATGGCATTCGCCGTCCGTTTTGCTTATGGCGTCATAGCCGCATTCAGCAATTCCCGTCCCGCTTGACGCGCCAGCGCGGGATCATCCTCCTCCAGCGCGATGACCACCGCCAGCGGCGTGCCCTGCCAGTTGGGCAGGGTTCCGCCGAGATACCAGGTGATGGTCACATCGTTCTGCCGTGCCTGCCCGACGAATTCCCAGAAGGCGTTGCCTTGTACGAGAAAGGCTTCCGCCGCTTGGTCCGCCGCTGAGGCAGGGATCGCGGTAACGGGTTCGCTCATGGGCGGGAGGATCACCCAGCCCTGCTGAGGCGTGTCCACAGCCAGGGCGATGCGTGGAGCGGGACGCGTACCGTGGTTTGACAGGGCCGAGGCTGCGATGGCCATCTGCAACGGGCTGACGCGCAGCGGGTTGGTCCCGTTTTGGGATGAGGCGGCGGCCACCGCCAGACGGATCTGCGGCGTGGAGAAGAATCCCAGCCCCTCGAACAGCGCCGACGATTGCTCCGCGCTGGGCTGCTTCAGCGTGGAAAGAAAGGGCGTCCCCGCCGTCCCCAGCGGATAAGTCCCCTGCACCGCGCGATTGACCAGCGGCGCACTCTCATTCTTGAGCAGGTCGCCGCCTTCGGCCTCGATCAGGTTCGGGTCGAAGGTGGGATGTGAGGCCATCACCAGGATCTCGCCACTCTGTGCGTTCATCAGCACTGCCGCGCCGCGATGCTTTCCAAGCGACTGATCCGCTGCGCGCTGTAAACGTGTCTCCAGGCTTAGGCGTACATCCAGCCCGGGCGGGGGCATGCCGTACAACAGATGGTCCCACCAGACCAGGCTGGCGGGGTTGCCCTGCAGGCCGCGCAAATAATCGTCGAGGCTGGCTTCAAGGCCTGCCTGACCGAAGGTAGGTTGCGTGTATCCAATCACAGGGCCGAGGTCGGGATACAAATATTGGCGGACGTAGGAGCCGCTTTCCCCGGTGGTGATGTTGAGCGGTTCATCGCGGCGGTCGATCAGGTCGCCGCGCGGCACGTAGCGGTCGGCAATGGCGCGGCGCGGATTGTCGGTGCGGGTCAGCAGGTCTGGACTGCGCACCACAGCCCACCAGGAGGCCGCCAGCGCGGCGGCCAGCAGTCCCAGGCTGAGCAGGCCTGCCAGTAGCGTGTAGGGCCGCGCAGAGGGCAGGGGAGCGGGTTCGCGTTCGGGGTGTGCGCCGATGCGCAGGAGGAACAGCAGTGCGAGGAAGGAGGTCAGCAGCGACGAGCCGCCGTACGAGACGAAGGGCAGGGTCACGCCCGTCAGCGGCAGGAGCCGCAGATTACCGCCGATGATGAGCAGGCTCTGGATTCCAAGGTAGGCGGTCAGGCCCGCTGCCAGGAAACGGCGGAAGCGGTCGGAGGCGCGCAGGGAGGCGGTCATGCCGCGAGCCAGGACCAAGCCGAGGAGGCCGAGCAGGCCTAAGGTCCCGACCAGGCCTGTTTCCTCGCTGATGGCTGCAAAGATGAAGTCCGAGATGGCCACGGGGACCAGGCCCGGGCTTCCCAGCCCCGGTCCGCGGCCGAGAGTCCCGCCATTGGCCACCGCCAGCAGGGATTGGATGATCTGGTAGGAGCGCCCACTGGGGTCAGCCCACGGGTCGAGCCAGGCGTTCACGCGTACCTGCACGATGGGGATGAAGAAATAGCCGACCAGCCCCGCCAGAGCCAGGCCAAGCGTGGTGGCAATCAGTACGCGGCGATGGTCGGTGGCGAGGAAGAGGATGACGGTGTAAAGCAGGATGAAGATGGAGGCTGTGCCCAGGTCGCGCTGGACGAGCAGGATGAGCAGCGACAGGCCCGTGACGAACAGGGTGGGCAGGATCAGCGGGAAGGTGCTCAGGCGGACGGGCGTGCGGTCGGCGAGGTAGGCTGCCAGGTAGATGATTAGCAGCAGTTTGAGCGGCTCAGACGGTTGCAGGTAGATGCCGCAACATCCCAACCATAAGCGCGGCCCCGCGCCGCCCGGGTTGGTGCCGAAGATCAGGGTCAGGGCGGTCAGCAGCAATCCGCTGCTGAGGAGGACATATTTGTAACGGCGTAAAAATTGCAGGTCGTGAGGCAGACGCAGGCCGAGCAGAAACACCACCACGCTGAGTGCCAGCCAGATCAACTGACGCATGCCAAAACCTGAATCCAGGCGCCAGATGGTGAGCATGCCCCAGCCACTCAGGAGCAGGGCGGTAGGCAGCAGGTAGGAATCACGGTCAGGCAGGGCGCGGCGGGTGACGGCATCTGCCGCGAAGGCCAGGGCCGTCCAGACCGCGAATCCCAGCCAATGCGACCAGCGCAGGTCCGTGGCAAAAGTATGCTCACGCACCGCGGGCGAGAGCGTGAGGATGGCCGAGTACAAAAAAAGGAAAACCGCCGCCCAACGGAGCAGACGGTTTTGGAGGACGTCAGGCATGGAGGTTACTTGAGGTATTTTCCAACCAGCAGGTCCAGTTTTTGTCGGGTGGCAGGCGGGATGCGGTCGGGGCGGGTGATGAGTGCGTCGGCCAGGGCGTGCTGACAGGCGCAATCCCGTTCGGGGGTGAAGTCACGCGCCAGCAGGCGAATGGCCTCCTGCGCGATCTCGGTGTTCTTGTTAAGGGTCTGGATGACCATTTCCACCGTGACGGGCGCGGCACTGACGTGCCACACGTCGTAGTCGGTGATGTGGGCCATCACGGCGTAGCACATCTCGGCCTCGCGAGCCAGGAAGGCCTCGGGCGAGGTGGTCATGCCGATCAGTGACATACCCCACGAGCGGTAGGTGGTGGACTCAGCCTTGGTCGAGAAGCGCGGTCCCTCGATGGTGATGAAGGTCCCCCCGCGATGGGTAGTCGCGCCCGCCTCGCGGGTGACCGACTCAAGCTGGTCGGAGAGGGTCTTGCAGAACGGATCGGCGATGCTGACATGTGCTACCAACCCTTCGCCGAAGAAGGTCCGCTCGCGGCCCTTGGTATTGTCGAAAATCTGGTCGGGGATGACGATGTGTCCGGGCGCGTAATCGTCACGCAGGGAACCGCAGGCGCTCACGCTGATAATCTGTTTCGTGCCGAGCGACTTGAGGGCGTGGATGTTGGCGCGGTAGTTGACCTCGCTGGGTGTGATGTGGTGTCCCAGCCCGTGACGGGCCAGGAAGGCCACGCGCTGTCCCTCGAGCGTCCCCACCACGATGGGCGCACTCGGTTTCCCAAAGGGTGTGTCAAGGTCGTACTCTTTTGTGTCTTTTAGGCCGCCCATGCCGTACAGGCCCGAGCCGCCAATCACAGCGAACGAAACGGTTTCAGTCATCTTTGCTCCCAAGTCGCAAGGTGGGTGAGACCAACGCCTCAGCCGCCAAATTGACCAGCAGGCTGGCCCCTCCCACGCTGACCTCGTCGCCCGAGGTCAGCACTGTGGGCTGGGTGAGCATCTCCTGGTTAAGGCGGGTTCCGTTGGTCGAGCCGAGGTCTTCCACCCACCACTGTCCATGATGATAGGAAAAGCGCGCATGGCGCGCAGAGACGGTTTCTTCGAAGATGGGGATGTCGCAGACAGGATCGCGCCCGAGCGTGATCTCAGGCTGGATGAAATGCTTCACGGCAATGGTCTCTCCCCCCGCGCGGACCGTTAGACTGATGCCCGCCGCCCGTCGGTTGACCAGCCCCACAGCCTCGCGGCGAACGTCCCGCCAGAAGGCGAACAAGGCCCAGGCCAGAAAACCGTACAGGGCCAGGGCCAACAGAAGGCGCAGGGCCAGGACGATGGGGCCGCTCATTTCGGTTTGGTGAATTTAGCGGTGGAACGGTCTTTGAGGATCGCCGTCGGGCGATCCGACGCGGCGGGGTTGAGCGGGGCGGTATCCACCAGGTCCGGGCGCTGGGGCGGATTATCCTGCCCGAAGATGAGCGCCACCCCCGCCAGCGAGATGACGTCGCCCGGGTACAGCACCGACTGGCTGGTGCGTTGTCCGTTGACGAAGGTACCACCCGTCGAGTTCAGGTCGAACAACACGAAGCGACCGTTGATGGCGCGCAGTTGGGCGTGGTTGCGTGAGATGCGCGGATCGTCAATGACCAGTTGGTTGTCCATGCGGCGTCCGATGTTGATGACGCTGGCCGTCAGCGGATAGACCTTGACGCCTTCGATGATCAGGAAGGCATTCTCGGGGATATGGTCCGCTTCCTTCGGCGCCTGGGAATTTTCGTTGGGCATGCCTTTTGTTTCAGCCATAGATTCCACACGGTGAGAGGCCAGCACGCTGGCATCGTTCTGGGGATGGGATGGATTGGTCGAGATGGTGATCTCGGGCGAGGAGGCAAACTGAAGGCCAGCCTCCTGTCCCGCCGACTTGAGGGCCTCAATCAGAGCCTCCAGCAGGCGTGGGTCCTGCCAGCGGGTTGCGTCCTCGGGATTTACGATAATGGTATATACATTCGGCGCCAGGTCGACGCCCTCCGCCTGCCGTACGAGGGTACCCTGCATCGCAGCCGCCAGTTTTTGGGCCACACGGGACTCCACGCTCTGGCCCGGCAGGACGCTCATTAAACGGACTTCAATAAGGTTTTGCAGGCGGGCTTCCAAATCATTGAGATTCATAAGTAGAAGCATTATAGAAGGTCAAAGGGGATTCTGCAAGCCTTGTCTTTAGCCCGCTACTCCTAGTCGAGTGGGACGGGGATGAAAAACTCCCCCGCGCGGAGGGAGTGGAATTTACAGGCTGTTTCCGCAGTTTGGGCATTTTTTCTCGCCCGTCTTGACCACGAACCCGCAGTTGGGGCAGGTCCCTGGCTGGACCTTGCCCAGCGGGGCACCGCATGCAATGCACGACGGCTCTCCGACCGGGTTGGCCGTGCCGCAGTATTCACATTCCATGCGGCGCAGGCGCTCGGAGAGTTTCTTCGAGGCGCCACGGGCCTGGGCGCTGGAGGCGATCACCTGCCAGACGCGGTCGCTGAGGGTCAGGTTTTCGATGTCCTGGGCCAGGTCGTCCAGGCGGCCCAGCAGGGCGAAGGGATTCCGCAGGGCGGAGAGGGCGGTGGTCCCCAGGCTGGCGGCCACGCCGAACCAGGCCTGCTGGCCGATCTCAGTCACGACCCCATCTTCGAACTTCTGGATCGAGACTGTCATGGCGGTGTCGCCGCCCGAGGCCGCCCCGGGGCGGGTGCTGATCTGTACAATCATCTTATCGCCGTTGCCAAGGGTCTGGGCGCGCAGGTTGCCGCGGTTGAACTCCGCCAGAAGAGCCTGCGCCACTTCTGCCGGGGTGATGTCGCCGTGAAAAACTTTTCGGTCCATGTTTTCGATTATAATCGCCTTTGCGATTCTCCTTAACCCATACCTACGAATATGAAGAGAAACTGGTTTCAACCCCTCCTTGGGCTGTTTATTTTTGTTGCTGTTTTCGGACTGGTGCTGACCGCCCCCGGTCAGATCATTGCCCGCGCCCAGCAGCCGACCGGCTCGGTCCCCACGGTGACCGGCACGCCGGTGGCGGCCTACATCATCGTCAACTCCGACCAGGAGCAGATCAACGTGCGCGGCGGCCCGTCCACGTACCTGTATCCGCCCATCGGCGTGCTCCTCGCGGGGCAGCAGGTCCCGGCGGTGGGACGCTCACCCGGCGGCGACTGGATTCAGATCGTCTACCCGGGCGTGCCTGGCTCGGTGGGATGGGTCTATGCTCCGCTGGTGAAGATCTCACCCGGTGCGAACCTGCCCATCGTCGAGCCGCCGCCCACGCCCACCCCGGTCTCGACCCCGACCATCGATCCCACGCTGCAGGCTGCCTTCATCACCCCCGAAGCTGCCACCCGCATGCCCACCTATACGCCGCCCGCGCCGTTGGCCATCCCCACCTTCACGGACACCACTTCTGCGCCAGGGGGTATCCCGATGGGTCTGTTGATCTTTGGCCTCGGTTTCATCGGCGCATTGGGGCTGGTCATCTCCTTCGTCCGCGGCGGACGCTAACCACGCAGAATCAAAAAGACCGACGAATGTCGGTCTTTTTTTTGTTTTCGAAAATCGGTTAGTTCTGGCAGGAGCAGGAACCGCCGCAACCGCAGCTTTCCTCGCCATGGTCGTGGCCCTTCTTGGCAGACGGGCTGTCCACGAGGAAACCCGCGCCGTGGGTCGGGTCATTGACAAAGTCCACGGTGGCGCCGCGCAGATAGTCGATGGAGACGTTGTCCACGACCACTTTGATGCCGTTGCTGTCAAAGGTCGTGTCCACATCGCGGAAGTTATTGTCGAGCGCCATGCCAAAGTTCACGCTGCAACATCCGCCGCCCGCCACATACACGCGCAGGGCATAGCCTTCGAGCTTGCGCTCGTTCATGATGTCTTGGACAGCCTGGGCGGCTGAAGTTGTGATGGTCAGGGTTTGGGTTTCGATTTCCTGTAACATTGAATTCTCCTGGTGGTCAGGGATAAGTGGACGGATATTATCAGAATTTGGCGGGGCTGTCAACGCAAAAATATCAGAGCGCCCAGGCCAGCATCAGACCAAAGAGGGCAACCACCAGTCCGATGTGCAGGAATAGGTTGGTGGTCAGCAGGATGTTCCCTGCGGGCAGCAGGAATTGCAGCAACAGATTCAACAGGATGAGCCCGATACCGATCAGCGGCAGGAGTCCCTTGCGGTGGGCCAGAAACTCGGATAGTAAATCAAGCAGTTTCGACATTAGACTTCATCCTCTTCTTCGGGTTCGTCATCGAACTCGTCGTCCATCAGTTCATCTTCTTCATCTTCCAGCACCGCAGGCTGGGCCGCGCCAATCAGCCAGGGCGTGAACTGGGCCACGAGTCGCCCGGGTACACGTCCCTGCATGACGACGCCACCACGTTCGTGTTCGATGAGCTCGACTTGTCCTGCCTCGTGGAACAGTGAAATAAGCGCACCCTGCTGATACGGCAGCCGCACATGGACGGGTGAGTATGCCTCATACAGTTCCTCCTGCACCAAACGCAGCAGGTCAGAAACACCGACGCCTTTCAGGCCCGAGACTGCCACGGCCTTCGGGTAATGGCGGACGATCTCTCGCGCCGCCTCAGGGTCTTTGAGATTATCCACCTTGTTGAGCGCCGTCACCATGGGGATGTGGGCCGCCTCGATCTCATCCAGCGTTTCCTGCACAGCCTGGTATTGATTGAGCGCGTTGGGGTGCGAAATATCCACCACGTGCAGCAACAGGTCCGCTTCAGCGATCTCTTCGAGCGTAGCCTGGAAGGCCGCCACCAGGGTGGTGGGCAGCTTCTGGATGAAGCCAACCGTATCGGTCATCAGCGCCTGGTAGCCGCCTGGCAGTTCTACGCGGCGGGTGGTGGGATCGAGCGTGGCGAAGAGTTGATCGGCGGCGTACACGTCCGCGCGGGCGAGACGATTCAACAGCGTGGATTTGCCTGCGTTGGTGTAGCCGACCAGGGCCACGGTCGGGATGCGCGAGCGCTTACGCTGGGCGCGGTACCGCATGCGATGCGCACGGACCTTTTCCAGTTCGCGCTTGAGGTGGGCGATGCGCGTGCGGATGGCGCGGCGGTCGACTTCGAGTTGGGTTTCGCCCGGGCCGCGCAGGCCGACTCCGCCTGCTGAGCCTGTGCGTCCACCGCCGCCGCCTGCCTGGCGGGCGAGGTGGGTCCACTGGCGAGTGAGGCGTGGCAGGAAGTATTCGTATTGTGCGAGTTCCACCTGTAACATGCCCTCTCGGGTATGAGCGTGCTGGGCGAAGATGTCGAGAATCAGGGCGGTGCGGTCGAGGATGCGGACCTTCTCGCCGAGCGCCTTTTCCAATTCGCGCTGATGGCGCGGATTTAACTCATCGTCGAAGATAACCACTTGTGAGAGAGTCTCTTCGACGAGGGCCTTTAACTCTTCCACCTTGCCTGGACCGATATAGGTCTCGACGTGAGGATGATCCAGCTTTTGGGTCAGTTCGCCGACGACTTCCAAGCCAGCTGTATCAGCCAGCAGGGCGAGTTCGGTTAGTGAATCTTCCAGGGGGAGAAGTTGCTTCTGTTGAAAAATATCCACGCCGACGAGGAAGGCACGTTCGCGCGGCGGGATCGTGGGTTCAGGTTGTTTCTTGGGCATCGGGTTGTGTACGGTTTGAATCTAAACTATCGAAGAGTTTGGTCAGGCGCGGATCGATGGCATCGGTGCGCGCGGGGATCAGGACATGGAATGTGGAGCCGGGCATTTTCTTTTCATCGTAACCTTCCGATTCGACCCAAATGGTGCCACCATGCGCCTCTACGATACCACGCGCGATGGCCAGCCCCAGGCCTGGGCCGCCGCCCTTGAACTTGGTCTTGCCACTGGAGTGCAGATCCACGCGACCCAACTGGCCGAACTTTTCGAAGATCAAGGCCTGATTCTCGGGTGAGATGCCGATGCCTGTGTCTTCGATGGTGATCTCGATGAAACCTGGCAGGGTGCGGCCGTTGATGAAGATGGAACCTTTGTCAGGCGTGAATTTGATGGCATTGCTCAGGATGTTGCGCAGAGCCTGGTACAGGCGTTCAGGGTCGGCGAAGATCCAGGTGTCGCTGCCGCTGAACTTCCTCAGGTCCAGGGTTTGCTGGCGTTCGAGGATGATGGGGACCAACTCGTTGCGGAGCAGATCCAGTAGTTGGCCAACCTGGACGGGCTGCAAATTCAGCGAGAGCAGGTGATTGTCGATCAACGAGACGTCGATCATATCGTCCACGATCTGGCGCAAGCGGTTGATGCCGCCGTTCATACCTTCCAGCAGATTGTCGATGGTCTTTTGCTGGAGGGAGGCTGCCAGGTCGCGGATCATCGAGGCGTAGCCCTCGATCAAAGTCAGCGGGGTCTTCAACTCGTGGGCTGCCACCGCGATGAAACCCGACTTGCTGCGGTCAAGCTGTTCCATCTTTTTCTGCACATCCGACATCTCGGTGGAGATGTGTGTCAGACGGGTCTCCATCTCGTAGCGCGAGACGACTTCCAGACCGTAGCTAAAGACGGGGATGACCGTGGCGATGTAGTCGAGTGCATCCTGTTCGCTCAAGGCCTCGCGAGCCACTTCGATGGTAAGACTCAGAATGCGGTTCATCACGAAAGCCACGTGATACTGGCCCTGGTCGAGATCGGTCTCGGTGGGAGAGCGCGCCCAGTCGTACAGGATCGGCTCCAGCCAGGCCGAGTCGCCAGTAATGACCGCCTGAACCATCAGATCATAGAAACGTCCGAGTTCGGCGACAAAGCTCTCGCGCACCCCGGTCCCGCGGGCCAGGGCTTGAGAGACACGTTGAATCCAGGGCTCACGGACCTGGGTAAGGAGTTCGGGAACGATCATTTCTCTCAAGTTTACGCCGACTTTGTCAGTTTGAACATGATACTATCGTTGACGATTTTGTTGGGCAATCCACTCCAGCAGGGTCGCGCCGACCGCTTGCAGACTGGTCGCCGATACCTTGTCGGGTGTGTCTTCGAGAGTGTGCCAGTAGGGGTAGTCAAAGTCGATGATGTCCACGGCAGGCAGGCCTGCTTCGAGGAAGGGCGTATGGTCGTCCTCCATGCTGTATTTTTCCTGGTCGATGAAGACATTTCCGTAGCCGAGGTCGGCAGCCACGGCCCAGATCTCGTCGCGGATGGCGGGCGTGGAATTGCGTTCCTTGTACAAGTTCAAGTCTGCATCGCCCACCATGTCCACGATGACCACGGCGCGCGGAGCAAGGCTCGGGTTCTGCTGAACAAAGGCACGCGATCCAAGAATCCAGTCCCAGCCATCGATGCGGCCGTTGTCCTCGGCGTCGAAGAACACCAGCCAGGTGGGGACGCTTTCCTTGGGCAGGGCGCGCGCCATCTCGAGCAGCACGGCCACACCCGAGGCGCCGTCGTTCGCGCCTGGTACAGGCTGATCGTGATTCTTCGGGGCGGGGTCGTTGTCGGCGAAGAAGCGGGTGTCGTAGTGTGCGCCAAGGAGGATTTGTGGTGCTTCGTCATCGCGGCGGGCGACGATGTTCTCGATGGGATGCCCCATCCTCTCGCTGGATTGGATCTCGACGATCCAGCCCGCCGCCTCCAACTCGGACACGATCCAAGTCTGGACCTGGGCGTGGCCCTCGGACCCAGGCGTGCGCGGCCCGAAAGCGACCTGCGTCTGCACGTCGGCCAGGGCGCGCTCCCCGCTGAACGGGTCAGGGGTGACGGAGTCCAGCCAGAAGGAATAGCCATACCAGCTGATGACAACGACCAGCAGGGCAGCGATGACGAGAATGTAGATTTGGCTGCGTTTATTCATGTTGGGAAAGGTAAGTATCCAGGTCACGCAGGGCGCGCTCGGCATGTGCCGCTCCTCGTTCACGTTTGCCGTGCTTGCCCGTCAGGACGAGTGGCGGCAGGATTCCAAAGTTAGCCTTCATTGGCTGGAAGTCCTTCAGGTCCGCGTGGGTGACGTAGTGACACAGCGCGCCCAGCATGGTGGTCTCAGGCAAGGTCAGCGGAACCTGCCCCTTCAACAACCGCGCGGCATTGACGCCCGCCAGCGCGCCTGTGGCAATGTTGCCCATGTAACCTTCCACGCCCGTGATCTGACCCGCGAAGAACAGATCCTCGCGCTGGATATGCTGCAGGGTGGGACGCAGCAGCTTCGGGGAAGCGATGAAGGTATTGCGGTGCATCTGCCCATAACGGACGAATTCCGCATTTTCCAACCCTGGAATCATGCGCAGCACGCGACGCTGTTCGGGGAACTTCAGGTTGGTCTGAAAGCCAACCATGTTGTACAAGCTGCCCGCCAGGTTGTCCTGCCGCAACTGGACCACGGCCCACGGGCGGTGTCCCGTGCGTGGATCGGTCAGACCCACGGGGCGCATCGGGCCAAAGGCCAGCGAGTCGCGTCCGCGTGCGGCGATGATTTCAACGGGCAGGCAGCCCTCGAAGAAATGACCTGCTTTGACGCCTTCGCGAATGGCTTCCTCGAAGGAGCGCAGTTCGATGCGCTCGGCAGTTTGCAGCGCCTCAACGAAGGCCAGATATTCTTCCTTGTTGAACGGACAGTTGATGTAATCGCCCTCGTCCTGCTCACCCGCGCCATAGCGTGAGGCGCGGAAGGCGATATCCATGTTGATCGAGTCGGCGGCGATGACGGGCGCGATGGCATCGAAGAAGAACAAATGCTCCTCGCCGCTCAGTGCTGCAATCGACTTGGACAGGCTGTCCGAGGTCAGCGGTCCGCTGGCCACGATGACGGGCGTGGAGGGAATCTCCTTCACCTCCTCGCGCACCAGTTCGATGTTGGGATTCGCTTCAATGCGCGCGGTAACCAGGCGCGCAAAACCCTCACGATCCACGGCCAGGGCTCCGCCTGCGGGCAGGGCGGCCTCTTCCGCGCACTCCAATAGCAGCGAGCCGAGACGGCGCAACTCGTTTTTGAGAACGCCTGAGGCGCGGTCGGGCAGATTCGAGCCGAGCGAATTCGAGCAGACCAATTCTGCCAGGTCGCCTGTTTGATGTGCGCCTGTGGGCGAAGCGGGACGCATTTCGTAGAGTCGGACTTTCAGTCCACGTTGGGCGGCTTGATAGGCGGCCTCGCTGCCAGCCAATCCGCCGCCGATGACGATGAGATCAACCATAAAATGTATTGTACCATCGGGGTCTGCTGTATAATTTATACCGTATGGTCGCCTCCTCGGACCTCAACTATTACCTCAAAGAAGCCCTCGGCCTGACCTCCGCGCGCTGGGTGGCCCTGGCTGACTATGAGGGCGGCAAATGGAATCTGCTGGCCTTCCAGCGACTGACCCGCTCCATGCAGGGACAGTTGTTGCACCTGCTGGAAGATCCCGCCATGACCGCCTGGCTGGATGGCATGTTGAGCGGCGGGAGCGGGCGTTCATCCCAGGCCTTACCTTCGGGGTTGGGTGCGGCGCGGTTGTTCGCCTTCCCCGTGCCCAATTCCACGCGCATCCTGCTGGTTGCCGCCGACGGACAGAATCCCGCCGACGGCCGCCTATGGCGATTGCTGGCGTCGCTGTTGCCTGGTCACACGCCTGCCTACCTCGACCAGCCGACCCTGCATGAAGAGGTGTTGGCCAGCCTGCCTTATGACCTGTCTGGTTCATTGGAGCGCATCCTCAAAGCTTTCACACAGGCCGTGCCCTGTCAGAACGCAGCGCTGGCCATTCGTCGCGGCGAAACGTTCGAGGTTCTGGCTGCATGGAATGACGTCAATTTGAGCGGCGAGTCCTTTCAGGTCGAGTCGAATGAACTCCTGCGCCGACTTGTCCGCACGCGTTCGGAGCAGGTGGCCATCCAGGGCCAACCCGAATGGGATTTGATCCCCCCAGCAGTTCGCAAGCGCGGCATGCGCGCCTGGGTCTGCCTGCCGCTGGTGATTGGTCAGCGTTTGATCGGGGTGGTGATGATGGGGCGGACCCTTGCCCTGACCCCCGTTGAGTGGCAGACCCTGCGCGAACTGGCGGCCTACCTGGCCTCCTCAGTGGAAGTGGCGGCCACCTTCTCCGAGATGAGCGCCCACTTGCGCCGCCTCGGCATGTTGAACGATTTTGCACTGACCATCTCCTCAGCCCAGAACCTGGACCAGATCGCCCGCCGTGTGTTCGACCTGCTGGCGCGCACCTTTGGCACCGAGATGGTCACGCTCTTTCTGCTTTCCATCGACGGGCGTATGGTGCGCGAGTTCCGCAGCCGCGAACGCAGACTGGCGGCGCGCATGAAACCGCTTGCGAATCATCCCATTGCGCCGTTTCTGAAGAAGGCCCGCCTCGTGCGTGCGGATACCTTCGCCAGCGGATTGCCCATCCTTCACGAAAGCGCGCGCTCGGTCATGGCCGTGCCGCTCCGATACCGCGGACAGGTGATCGGCTCGATCCACATCGAGAGTCCGCGTCCCGAAGCCTTCAGCCAATACGATGAGAATTTCATGGTGGTGGTTGCCAGCCACCTGGCGGGGTTGGCTGAGTACGGACGTTTACGCGAGGAAGCCGAGGGTCGCGCCCGCAGCCTGGGATTGATCCATGAGATGGTCCAACAGGTGATCGGCCTGCATGATCTGCAGGAGATGGCACAGATTACCGCCGACCTGTTGGCGCAATACTTTGGCTATGAACTGGCTGCCGTGGTCTTCGAGGATCGCGAGCAGAATGAACTCATCCGCGGTTTCGGCGGCAAGCACGGCGATACCATCCGCAAGATCGTCGGGGAACGCGACTTGGCCATCTTCTCGGGCATTACGGGACACGTCTTCACCACGGGGGAAAGCACGTTGGTCAACGATACCCGTCAGGACCCGAATTATCAGGCCCTGCCTGGTTGGAGTGCCGCCTCGGAGATCTGTGTGCCCCTGCGTGATCTGGAGCGCGTCTTCGGCATCATCGATATCGAAAGCTCCCAACCCAATGCCTTTACCACCAACGACCTGCTGGCCATCGAATCGCTGGCGGGCATCCTCTCGGCGGTCATCTCCAATTCGGATCAGTACCGCCGTCTGCAATCCACCGTCCGCCAGTTGCGGCAGACGCAGGTGGAACTCAAGGCCCGCATGGACGCCCAGCGCGCCGCCGAGAACCGCCTCATCCAGGCCGCCAAGCTGGCCGCTGTGGGTGAGATGGCGGCGGGCATCGCACACGAGTTGAACAATCCGCTCACCACGGTCACAGGTTTCACCGAGTTGATCCTCGAGGACCTGCCGCTCGAGGCCCAGTATCGCACTGAACTGGAGATGGTCCAGCGCGAGGCCAAACGCGCCACCGACGTGGTCCGCCGCCTGCTGGATTTCTCGCGTCAGGGCGAGCGCACCCGCACCCGTGCCGACCTGAACGAGGTTGTCGAGGACGTGGTGGCCCTCACGCATCATCTCATCCACACCAGCGGCGTGCAGTTGATCCTCGACCTGGCAGGCGACCTGCCCTGGGTCTCGGTGGATCGTAATCAGATGAAGCAGGTCCTGCTCAACCTGATCCACAATGCTTTGCAGGCCATGCCCAACGGTGGAACCCTGCAAATCGCCACCTCGGCGTCTGACCGTGATACGCGCTCCTGGGTGACTCTCTCGGTGCAGGATACGGGGGTGGGCATCCCGCCCCAGGATCTCGAGCGCGTCTTCGAGCCGTTCTTCACTACCAAGGGGGAACGCGGCGGGACGGGCTTGGGCTTGTCCGTCACGTACGGCATTATCACCGACCACGGTGGCCTGATCGATGTGGCCAGCACGCCCGATGTCGGATCCATCTTCACGGTTTGGTTGCCGCTCTAATGGACGCGATCTCTGTTCTTGTCATCGATGACGAACCAGGCATTGCCATGTTGTGCAAGCGCCTGCTCACGCGCGCGGGTTTCCATGTCTCCACGCTGACCGATTCGCGCCTGGCTGTGGACTTCATGCTCAACAACACGGTTGACCTGCTGCTGGTCGATATCCGCATGCCTGATGTGGATGGCTTCGAGGTCATCGCTCACGCCCAGCGCATCCAGCCCGATATCGCCGTCCTGGTGATGACGGGCTACGGTACGGTCGAGACCGCCATCCGCGCCCTGCGCCAGGGGGTGGACGGCCTCCTGCTCAAACCCTTCGATCATGGCGACGAACTCATCAAGGCTGTGCAGCAGGCTCTGGCCGATAACCAGCAGAAGCGCGACGCTTCGCGTACCCGTGCCTTGCGTCCACTCTTCTCGGTCACTGAGTCCCTGCTTTCTGAAACCCAGCCCGACCGCCTGCTCGACCTCATCTCCAGCGCCATCTGCGGTTACCTGCGTTGTCCGCATGCGGGCTATTTCCTGACCACAGGCAGCGAGTCGTTGCAGTTGATGGAAGAACGTGGCCGTGCCTTCGAAGGCAAGCTGGACTCGGTTGTGACTCAAGTGGATGAAGCCAATGCCCCCAGCCTGATTTTGTCCAAGGGGCCGCGCGCCGCCAAATTCAAGCGCCAATTACTGGACCTCGGGCTGGGCTCCGCCATGTTGATTCCCGTCCAGCGCCCCAGCTTCCGCAGCGTACTGTACGCCGCGCGCGACCCGCAGGAGCCGCCTTTTCAGGAATCCGATTTCGAGATGTTCCAGATCCTGGCGCGCCAGGCGGCCGCCGCGCTGGAAAATGCCCGCCTGTACGCTGCCCAGTTGGAATACGTCCGCAAGGTGGAGGAATCCCAGAAGGCCCTGCTTCAGGTGGAGAAGATGGCTACGGCGGGACGCTTGAGCGCATCCATCGCGCATGAGGTCAACAATCCATTGCAGGCTGTACAGAACTGTCTGCACCTTGCCGCTCGCGAGGACCTGCCGCCCGAGAAACGCCAGGAATATTTCGACCTGGCCCGTACCGAACTCGACCGACTCACCGTCACGGTCAGGCGCATGCTTGACTTCTACCGCCCGGGCCCTGCCTCGAGCGAAAAACTTAATCTGTCCGAGATCTTCGATCATGTGTTGCACCTGATGGCCAAGCAGTTGTCTGAGCGCAGCGTGGTCGTGGATTTTGAGATCCCTGATTCCCTTCCGCCCATTCAAGCGGTTGGAAGTCAGGTCCAGCAGGTCTTCATTAACCTGATCCTCAATGCCGCTGACGTACTGCCCGAGGGTGGGCACTTGTGGATTTCTGCGCGGGCCGTGCGTGGAGGGGTGGAGATCCTGTTTCAAGATAGCGGTCCGGGTGTCCCGTCTGAAAAACAGGCCAATATCTTTGAGCCGTTCTTCAGCACCAAGGACGGCGGCACGGGGCTGGGTTTGACCGTAAGTTACAATATCATCACAGCGCATGGAGGCACCCTGGAACTGCTCCCCGATCGCGGCCCAGGTGCATGCTTCCGAGTCTTTTTGCCCACTGGAGGTAAGCGATGAAGTCAAACATCCTGGTCGTGGACGATGAACCTGTTGCCCGCCAATCCCTGACCGACATCCTCAAGCTTGAGGGGTACAGCGTGGCCTCGGCTCCCAACGGGCATGCGGCCGTGGAACACGTCCGCACCCACCCCGTGGACCTGATGATCGTGGATCTGCGCATGCCAGGTATGGACGGGTTGGAAGTGGTACAGGTGGTCAATCAGATCTCCCCCGAGACCGAGGTCATCCTGCTTACGGCGTTCGGCTCCACAGAAACAGCTATCCAGGCCCTGCGATTGCGAATCCATGATTACCTGCTCAAGCCTGCCTCGCCCTCACAGGTGATGGCCAGCGTCAAGAAGGGACTGGCTCGCCGCTCGTCACGGTTGCGCGTGCGCAGCGGGGCAGGAGGCGAAATGGACGTGGAGGAACCCTCCGCGCAGTTCAGCCTCAAGGACGGCACAGTGGTGGACCTCTCCCGCCGCCAGATCCGCATGAAGGACAAGCTCGAACACCTCACGCCCGCCGAGGGACGCCTGCTGCGCATCCTGATGGAGAACCCGGGCAAGGTCTTTTCACACCGTGAGCTGGTCCTGTTGGTGCAAGGCTACGATGCCTCCCAGCGCGAGGCCCCCGAAATCCTGCGGCCGCTGGTCAGCCGCCTGCGTCATAAACTGGAGATATTCCCCATGCTGAATAACCGTGTGGTCAGCGTGCGTGGAACGGGGTACGTGTACGAGAACGAGGAATAAAACCAAAACAGCCAACTTATCCAAGTTGGCTGTTTTTTTATTGTCAGTGTGTTATTGGTAGGGTGGCCAGATTTCCTTGGGTGGGTCGGGTGGACGGATCCACGAGAGCCAGCCTTCGGCGTGTTTTTCGGGGGCGGTCTTCTCGAATCGGACCAGGAGCAGGCTGAGGCCAAGTCCAGCTGCCCCCATCCATTGAAGTGGAGATAGATTTTCGTGTAGCCAGTAATAACTAAACAGCAGAGTCACCAACAATTCTCCCAACCCCAGCAGCGCGGTTTGCATCCCGCCGATGCGCTTGACGCCTAGGAACAGCGCCAGGCGTGAGAGGAAAGTGGCCAGCGTTAACCCAAGCACGGGTTCCCAGGGGATATTTTGGGCAGGCCAGGAGCGGTCGAAGAGGAAATAGGCAGGCACAACCACTGCGCTCATCGAAAGCAAAGTGTATAGCGTGACGGTTTGCGCGGGTACTTCATATAGCACACGCTGGTTGATGGGCAGGTGCAGGGCGTAGAGCATGGCTGCGCCAATCATCATCAGCATGCCGGTCAAGTCGATGGAGTTGGTGGAAAGGTCGGTGAGCAGGATGACCGCCACGGAGGCCAGCCCAATGCGAATCAGCGTCAAACGGCTGAGGGTCTGTCGGTCGAGAATCATCCAGACGGCAAGGAAAAGTGGGTAGAGCGAGTAGAGCATCTGACCGAGGCTGGCGGGCAGGCGGTCGAGCGCCATGTAATAGAGCAGGGAGCCGAGGCCGTTGATGACGCCCGCCAACACACACCCAATCAAACCAACAGGGAAAATGTAAAGATATTGACGACCGAACAGGGCAACGATCAGGAAGAGCAGGGCTGCGGCCAGGCTGGTACGCAAAGCTACCACGGCCAGGGGACTCAACCCTTGGGTGATGGCCAGCTTACCGAAGACCGGCGAGACCCCTAGGAACAGGGCCGATCCCAGCGCAGCAATGATTCCTGCCGTCTTTTTATTGACCAAACAAATCTCCCAGGTAGAAAAAACAATAGCTCACGAAGGGAATGCCATGACGCCAGAATCGCCCCACTTTCGTTTGAAGCCTTCGTGTCTTGTTCGGCAACAGGCAACGAGAGAGCGAGAGGTCATCCCGCTCTTCTCGTTCGCGCCGCTCAAAGCGATAGACTATTTGATCAGCGAACGCACCTCTTCGAGGAACTCGTCGTTGAGGAAATCGCCCTTTTGCATCAACGCCTGGATCTGTCCGCTAAGCAGGTTCTTCTCCTGCGGGGTCAGTTCCTTGGCGGTGGACACGATCACGGGAATGTTGGCGGTTTCGGGGCGGGCGCGCAGGGCGTCCATCACGGCGAAGCCGTCCATTTCGGGCATCATCAGATCGAGAATGACCAGGTCGGGCAGTTCGCGCTGGATCAGTTCCAGGCCCTCTCTGCCGTTGGTGGCTTCGCTGATGGTGTAATTGCCCTGCGATTGCAGGATGCGACGGATAAGGCGGCGGGCCTCGGCAGTATCGTCCACAATGGCCACGCGCGGGAAGCGGTCGGGGGCCACATTGTTGAGCGCGGCCAATAGGCCGTCCTCGGGAGTCTCCTCCTTGGGCGGTAGGACGATGTTACGCGACCAGTTCTCGCCCAACACGAATTGCTCAGCGGGCATGGTGTGTCCCGTGGCATTGACCACCACCACATCGGTCGGCTTGATGATGCCCGCGCGAATGAGTTTGAACAGACCCGCGAATGCCACGGCGGCAGCGGGTTCGGCGGAGATGCCTTCCATTTTTGCCAGCACATGCATGGCGCGGTAGGCTTCCTCATCCGTGACGCTCTCGAAAGCGCCCTGGGTTAAGTTGACGTGTTTGCTCAGGATGTTATATGCACGGCCTGGGTCGCCCGTAGCCAGGGTTTCGATGCGCGTGCGGGGCGAGGTGACAGGCTCGGCATTTTCCAGCCCACGTTTCCAACTGCTGACCATCGGCGCGCAGCCGTCGGCCTGGATGGGGGCCATGGCAGGCATGCGGTCGGTCAGGCCCATCTCATTCAGCTCGTGGAAACCCTTGTAGACGCCGATGGGGCCCATCCCGCCGCTGATGGCCTGGATGTACCAATCGGGCGTGCGCCACACGGGGGGCTGGTTCCCATTGACGGACGCAGGCGGACCCAGCAGGGCGGTCAGCTGTTCGGCGATCTCGAAAGCGATGGTCTTCATCGCCTCGATGGAGGTGATGGTGCGCGCACCCATGTCGAGGTACAGGTTGCGCTGACGGGCGAACTCGGCTGCCATCTGCTTGACCTGGTCGTAGGACCCTGTCACCTTGATGACCTGGCTGCCATACAGCGCGATCTCGCGCATCTTGACGGCGGGCACTAGGCTGGTGACGAAGGCCCATAGCTTGATACTGGCGCGTGATGCATAGGCCGAGTAGGCAATGGCCACATTGCCCGTGGACGCCGCCACCATTTCGGTGATGCCGGCCTCCTTGAGGGCTGCAATCGTAACCGCTGCCTGGCGGTCCTTGAAGGAGCCCGTCGGACCCTGGCGCTCGTCTTTGATGTACAGGTTGGGGCAGCCCAACATCATGCCCAGATTGACGGCCTGGATGAGCGGCGTGCCACCTTCACCCAACCGCAGGCTTGGGATGGGGTTGCGGATGGGGAGGAGTTCGCGATAGCGCCACAGGTCGAAGGGGCGGTTCGCGATCAGGTGAGTGAAATTTTCGGCGATGTTCTTGTAATCGTAATCCGCTTCACGCCACTGGCTATTACAACGCGGACAGTGGATGGAACTGGGATGGTATTCTGCGACATAGCCGCAGTCCATGCACTTGATGGTAAAGGTCACAGAGTGTGTTTCTCCTAAGCCGAGCCTGATTTGACACGCTGAAGGGCATGTTCGAGGCTGGTGATAAGTTCCTTCTCGCTCAATCCGCTCTTGTGGACGAATTGTTGTCCGTAGTCTTCGAGCTGCTTGCGTTGCTCGGGCGTCAGGTCGCCGCTGCTGACGACGATGATGGGGATCTCGCTCAGGCCCTTGCTGGTGCGCATCTTCTCAAGGATTTTGAAGCCATCCATATCGGGCATGAACAGGTCGAGGATGACGGCCTGGGGTGCCTGGTTGAGGATCATCTCCCAGCCCTTGGCTCCACCCTGAGCCAGGAGCGGCTTGTAGTTGCCATTGTCGGTGAGCATTTTGCCCATCAGGCTCAAGTCATTGGGATTGTCGTCAATGACCAACACTTCACGGATGGATCCGTCAGGATTGATGCGGTTGAGCGCCTGGACCAAATCCTCTTCCAGGATGGGCTTGACGAGGTAGTCGGATGCGCCCAGACTGAATCCGCGCTCCTGTTCCTCGATGATGGAGCAGATCATCACGGGGATGTCGCGGGTCTCGGGGTTCGATTTTAACTCAGTTAAGACCTGCCAGCCGTCGATTCCGGGCATCATGATGTCGAGCGTAACGGCGAAGGGCTTGAGTTCGGCCACGCGTTTGACTGCCTGCGATGGATCGCTGAGCGGGATGACCTGGTATCCCGAGGATTGTAGATAGCGCTCGTACAGGCTGATGACCTGCGGGTCGTCGTCGATGGCCAGGACCAACTTTCCACCATCATCGGCAGCTTTGGGTTCGCGGTAGATGGGCAGCGTGAAGAAGAAGGTGCTGCCTTTGCCGACTTCGCTCTTGAGGCCGATCTCGCCACCATGCATGTGAATCAGGCGCTGACTGATCGAGAGGCCCAGGCCCGAGCCGCCTGTCTTGCGGGTGGGAGCATCGTCTACCTGAGAGAAGGGCTGGAAGAGTTTGACCTGATCCTTTTCAGCGATGCCAGGACCTGTATCGGTCACGCCCACATAGATCTCGGGCTGGCCCGAGGAATTATTCTGGATGTAGGCGTCGACTGTGATGGAACCCTCGTCTGTGAACTTGGCCGCGTTGGAGAATAGGTTGATCAACACCTGACGCAGGCGGATCGGATCAGCATGTGCATGAGGCAGGTCAGCGGGAACGTTCTTGAGCAGGCGGATCTGCTTATCCTTGACCAGGCCTGTCACTGTGGACATGACGCTGGTAATGATATCGTTCATGTTGACTTCCTCGAAGGCCAGTTCCATCTTGCCTGCCTCGATCTTGGACAAATCGAGGATGTCGTTGATCAGACCGAGCAGGTGCTGGCCCGAGTTGTAGATGGCAGTCAGGTCGCTTTGTTGCAGGTCAGTGATCGGACCGTCGATGCCCTTGAGGATCACGCGCGAGAAGCCGATGATCGAGTTGAGCGGCGTGCGCAGCTCGTGACTCATGTTCGCCAGGAAGGTGGTCTTCAGGCGGTCGATCTCGCGCATTTCCTTCACGGCTTCGATCGAGAGCTCGTAGGAGCGCGCGTTGTCGATGGCGATGGCCACCTGATCGGCCAGGGTCTGCAGCACGGCCACATCGTCCTCGCTGAAGGCCTCCGTTTGCGTGGACTGGATGTCCAATGCGCCGATGACGCGGTTGCCCACCCGCAGCGGGATGGCCGCCTCAGCGCGGGTATCGGGCAGCAGCGGATTGAACTTGTGCATCGTGCTGGCCCCGGTGTCATTGACGATGATGGGCACGCCCGACTGGGTCACCTGGCCCACGATGGACTGCGAACCCACCTGCAGGCTGTGCCTTTGTGCCTTCATGGCCGCACCCGCCTCGCCCGTGGCTTCTTGCAAGTGTGCGGTGAAACCGGTCTCTTCGATGATGAAGATCGAAGCGTGGTAGAAACCGAAGCGCTCACGTACCAGGTTGACCGTACGGTTGAACAGGGTGTTCAGGTCGAGGGTGGAGGTCACCAGGCGGGCGATGTCGGACGAAGCGGCCAGATAGGTGTTGCGGCGCTTCAGGCTTTCCTCTGCCAGTTTTCGCTCGGTGATGTCACGAGCCACCCAGAAGACTTCATTCTCGTTCAATTTCGAGAGAGTCGCCAGGAACCAGTAGACCGTGGTTCCGATGGGCAGATCGTATTCGAACTGGATTCTGTCGCCTGTTTCCAGGGTCTGGCGGATGAGGGAAACGAAGCGGTCTGCTGTCTCGCGCGGCAACACTTCATGCATGAGTTTGCCGAGCAATTCTCCGGGCGGGCGGACGAGCAGGTCTGGGCTGGTCGGTGCGATGCGCGTGTAACGTCCCTCGCCATCCACCACCAACACCACGTCTTCCATCGAGGAGAACAGGGTGCGCAGGTCTGCTTCGGATCTGGCCAGCGCATCGCGGGCTTCGAAACGCTCGATGGCGGCTGTCACCTGGGCGGCCAGCGGTACCAGCCCCTGGATGTGACCCTCGTTCAGGCGGATTTTCGGGTCATAGGTCTGAATGGTCATGACACCACGCACGCCCTTTGCCGAACGCAGAGGGATGCCCAACCAGTCCACGCCGGGTGCGCCGTCGGGGGTGACCTGACCTTCCTGTTGGAGTTGCTCGTACATCTCGGGCGTCACCAGCAGGGGGGCCGCCGTACGGATGACGTAGCTGGTCAGACCCAGCCCATACTTCATCGGCGGCGGGGGTGGATCCTTTTCGTCCACGAAATACGGGAAGTTGATGACTTCCTCGGAAGGATCGTATAAGGCAATGTAGAAATTGTCGGCGGGAACCAGCCGTTGGGCCGCGTCATGGACGGCGCGCAACAGGTCCGTCAGGCTGGCGGCATTCAGCGCGGCTTCCGTGATTTGGGCCGTGGCATTCTGCACCAATTGACCGATCTTGCTCTCGGTGACATCCTGGTTCGCACCGAACGAACGGACTGTGCGTCCCTGCGCATCCTTCTGGATGCGGAAGCGCACGGCTATATAGCCCAGCGTTCCATCCCCAAAGGTGACGCGGTGTTCGAGGCTGGCGCTGAAGTTCGGGTCGGTGGTCTCGACCGACTTCTGGATCTCCATGCCCACCAGCGGCGCATCGTCAGGGTGCACGAAACGTTCCGCATAGCGTGCGGCATTCATGGTGTAGCCGCCCTCACGCTCGGCGTTGGTACGCATCACATTGTAGAACTGGTCGTTGAATGTGAAGGTGTCGGCCAGGAAATCGTATTCCCAGTTGGCCAGGCGTGCAATGCGCAATGCCTCACTCAACTGGGCTTCGCTGGCGCTCACCTTCTGGAACAGACGTGCATTCTCGAGGGCCAGTGAGAGCTGGTCCGTCACCTGCTTGACGAGCATCTGGTCGTCGGAACTCCAGGTACGGGTGCGTTCCTCGTCCACCACATGCAGGGTGGCCCAGTTGGTCTGGTCCGTCTGGAAGCCAATGGAGATGCTGGGCGGTACGCCCATGTCGTTGCCATTATCCACGACAAGGGAATCGACCCGCTGGGTGAGGATCCCCGTGGAGGCCAGGGGCTGACGCGACGCAGGGCGGGCTGACACGATCGATTTCGAGTCAGCGACCTGCCTGCCACCCGCTTCGCGCGAACCCTTGGCCTGGCCTCGTTTTGGCTTCGACGGCGCCTCTTCAGGCTGGATCCCGTCAAAGAGCGTATCAATACGCTTGTCGATTTTCTGTTTCTTCTTTGGCATATTCCACCAGTTCCTGGGCCAGGTCACGATATTGGACAGAGCCGCGGGTGTTGGGTCGGTATTGTGTAATGGGAAGGCCTGCGATGGGGCTTTCGCGCAGTTTGGTATCCACTTCGATGACGGTCTTGAAGACGCCCTCGCCAAAGGTGCTGCGCAACTGCTCGTTGATATTGCGATGCGTGCGGTTGCGGCGGTCGAACATCGTCACCAGGATGCGATAGGCCAGATCGGCGTTGCTTTCCATGCGGATGCGGCGGATGAGGTTCATCATGTTGCGCAGGGCGTAAGCCGAGAAGTATTCCGCCTGGGTGGGAATCACCAGCAGGTTGGCGGCGCTGAGTGCATTCATGGTGATGGCGCCCAACGCGGGGGGACAGTCCATCAGGATGTACTCGTATTTCATGTTGCCAGCGCTTTGGATCGAACGGCGCAGGGTGGAAATATACCCCGTCCGCACGGGCAGGAAATGTTCGGCGCTCTCGATACGCGAGTTGCAGGGTATCAAATCGAGGTTGTTGATCTCCGTCGTTCGCACGGCTGTCATCAGTGGGGTAGCCTCGATCAGCACATTACTCGACGTGTATTCACTCTCACCGATCTCGATGCCCAGCGCCAGCGACAGGTTGGCTTGCGGGTCGAGGTCGATCAACAGCACCTTGTGCCCCAATTCCGCCAGGGCGGCCCCAAGCGAGAGCGTGGTGGTGGTTTTGGCCACCCCACCCTTTTCATTTGAAATAGCGATTGTTTTGGTCATGGTCATCTCTCACTAGGATTCGGGCCGCTCCGAAACGGATTGCGGCAGGACTTCGATACGGTTGACGCCCAGGGCGTTCTTCAACTCCTGCACCGCCAGGCGGATCATCTCGTTCGGGTCGTTGGTCGAACGGATGGTCGAGGTAATCTCAGATACCTTGCGTTCACGTTCGGCGCGTCGCAGGGAGTCCTGAAGCAGACGGGCATTTTCGAGCGCCAGCGCCAGACGGTCGGACGCGGTCTGCACCAGCGCTACTTCCTCCTTAGCCCACTGACGATCCTTTTGCAGTGACATCACGTTCAGCACGCCGAGCAATTCACCGCGCAATTTGACGGGCATGACGATGGACGGCTGGCTTGTGGCTCCGCCATCGATTACGACTACTTCGCCGCGTTCCAGGGCCTGTTGCATGGTCTCATTCTGGACGGGCTTGTTGATCAACCTGCCGCCGTTGATCGAATGGTAATAGCCGATGTTGGCGTTCTGCTGCGCGAAGCCCTTCCACTCCTGTCGCAGGTACTGGCTGTACATGCTCTGTACTTCTTCGAGAGCCTGTTGGGTGCGTTCGAACAGGCGGGCATTTTCGATGGCAATGGCCACCTGGTCGGCCAGGGTGCTCAGCACGTTGGCATCGTTGTCGGTGAATGCACCATGCTTCTCGCTTTGCACATCCAGCACGCCGATCACTTCGCCGCGCACAACCAGCGGCAGGGCCATTTCGGAGTGGGTATTGGGCAGGTCAGGGTTGTTGAAGAAAGCCGAGTCTGCACCCACGTTGAGGGCGATGCGCGGTTCCCCTGCGTTGGCTACATAGCCCACGATACCTGTCTGACCCACTTGCAGCCGGTGACCGCGCGCCAGCATGCGCTGTCCGCCTTCGCTGTTGGCTGCTTGCAGAACGGCATAGGTGCGGGTCGGGTCAAGCAGGAAGATGCCCGTGTGATAGAAGCCGAACTTCTCACTCACAGTACGCGTGATGAGCGGAAGCAGCAAGTCCATGCGCTGCTCGGCAGAAATGGCTTTTGAGACTTCGCTGATGGTTTCCAGATTTCTGGAGCGTTCCTCGCTTTGCAGGCGCGAGATCTCCAGGTCATATGTGCGTTCGGCCACGCTGCGTTCCAGGCTTTTCAGGGTATTGGAAAGCTGACTTGCGGTCTGATTCAACACATTGGCCAGGGTGCCGAGCTCATCCGAGCGTTGTATGTCGGTATGGGCCGTGAGGTCACCCGCCTGGATACGTTCCGCAGTCTTGGTCAGCGACTGAACCGGGGCCACCAGCATCCTTGACGATAGATTGGCTAACAGAAAAGCACCGATAAAAAGGAACACTAACAGCGCTGCACCTGCACCCAACTGAGCGTACAAAGGTTGCAAGAAGACCTCACCAGGCTCCACAGCAATTACCGTCCATGGTTTGAGCTGCATGCGCATCAGGCTGGCTTGGTCATCACTGGGGGATGCATCGCTCGTTTCCAACTCCACAGAGAAGAAATTCGAATTGGAATTTGCCAGGCCAGCCTCCAGGTTGGGGAGATTCAACAGGTATTTTTCCTGTGGACCAGGCGGGAGCCTTCGAGCATTCTGCAAAGCAGTGACCTGTGCCGTGCTGATCGGGGAGGTGGTCTTGTACAGCCACCCCTCGTTCCTTCCATCTGCTAGAATAGTGTGGTTCTCGTCCATCAGAACGATATAAGAGGCTGTGTTTGTTACGTTGTTCTGGGCAATCAGGTTTTGCAGAACGACCGCATCAAACTCGACTACCAGCACGCCCAACAAGGTGCCGTCTTCATCTGAAATGGGGGCGCTGAAGTATAGTTCTGCTGCACCTGTCTGTGGATCGAACAGCACATCTGAGACATAGGCCTGTTGGTGCAGGATAACATTCTGATAATATGGAGTGTTCGACTCGTCCGTGGCGACGTGCCCCTGTTCCTCGCTGCTATCAAATAGACTTTTTCCATGGGCATCGAGGATTAGATAAGTCTTGATCTCCCTTTGTGCCGAACCGAGCGCCAACAGGGTACCCTGCAATTCTTCAGCAGTCTCCTCACCCTTGAGGAAGCCGATCAAACTGGGCAGCGAGGCATCTGCCTGCACATTGTTCAGTGTGCTCTGGAGGAAGCTTTCCACTTCCTGGGATGCCTGTTGTGCAGCGTCCTGCAAACCCTGTCTGGATTTCTGAGTGAGAATATCCTGTGTGCTCAACAGAGCGGGGACGCCGATCATCAACACCGGTACAATCAGAGTGATGAGATAAGTCGCATTGAGTTGGGTGCGCAGCGACTTGAACTCGATCTGGCTGCTGGCAAGATGAATACCAAAGAACAACACTACTGCGCCTATCACGATAATGACGCCTTGCTGGATCTGCGACTCGATCGGCAATCGTTCGGTGAAGTGCAGGCCGTATTCGAGGACAAGCATGATAATGCTGAACATTCCGCCGAGTACCAGGGCAACTTGCACACTGCGCCTGGACAACGCTTGCAGGGCAAAAAGGGCTGTAAAGGCTACCGCCCCTAAAGCGAAAGTGATGCCCAAACCCGAAACAAAGATCGTGGCAACCGTAAAGGTCAGGTTGACAATGCCGATGAATATCCAGGCTGTCAGTGAGATATTTTTAGTCCGCCATAACAGAAGGGTGCCCACCAGGATAGCCAGCCCCAGGACGGCGTTATTGATGAGCAATCCGTAATACTGCCAGGCATTATTGCTCTGTCGTATCAGGCTGAAGTAGAAGACCTCAACCAGGATCACGGCAATTATGCCTGCCACACCGAAGGTCAACAGGGTGCGGTATTGGAGGGTTTGCTTGTCGGTCCGTCTTGGTTCTTGAGTGGGTTCAGAGGGTTGCATAGGATTCTCTCACGGTAAAGGCATCACTTGCGAGCGGGTTGCGGATTCTCAAGATTGGTACCAGTCGATGGAATGGGCTGAACCTGGACCAATACCTCGGTGCCGCCGCCCAGGGCCTGACTCAATTCCTGCGCGGTGATCTGCAGGATGGACTCAAGGCGGATGGAGGACCCGATTTTGCCTGCCAGATCGGCTGAGAGACGTTCCAGTTCGGCACGGCGGGTCGACTCCTCGAACAGACGGGCGTTCTCCAAAGCGAGGGCCATGCGGTCGCTGACAGCCTGTACCAGACCGATCTCATCAGTGCTCCATTCATGGCCCTGCTGGCTTGATTGGACATTGATGATGCCGATCACTTGATTGCGGAGTTTGACCGGCATGGACAGGTCGGTGTTCTCGCTGCCATCGCGCGCGGGATTGAGAATCACTTCGCCTCGTTCCAGAGCGGCGCGCGCCTCGTCGGGGTAATCCCAGACCTCCAGCCGAGTTCCACCTTGGAGAGTCTGTCGATATCCCAGGTTCTGATTGCGGCGGGCAAAGCCCGTCCACTCCTGGATGATATATTGGCGGTACACTGACTGCACCTCGGCCAGGGCTGTCTCGGTCTGGCCGAACAGGCGGGCATTGTCGATGGCAATGGCCACTTGGTCTGCCAGAACGGTGAGGGTACTCAGGTTCTCGACTGTGAACACACCCGCGTCAATACTTTGCATGTCCAGCACGCCGATGGTTTGTCCGCGTGCATTGAGGGGCAGCGCGATCTCAGAGCGGGTGTTGGGCAGGTCAGGATTATTGAAGAAAACGGCATCCGCGCCCACATCGAGAGCGATGCGGGGTTGACCTGTCTGGGCCACATAGCCCACGATACCGGTCTGGCCCACCTCCAGGCGGTGACCACGTTTCAACATCTGTTTGCCACCTTCACTACTGGCGGCCTGCAGGATGGCAAACTGTCGGCTGGAGTCGAGCAGGAAGATGCCCGTGTGATAATAGCCGAACTTTTCTGTGACAAGGTTGGTAATGAGCGGCAACAGGGAGTCGAGTTTTTGCTCGCTTGAGATGATGCGCGCCACATCGCTGATGACTTCGAGATCGTGGGCGCGGGCCTCGCTTTGGCGGCGGGCGGCGTCAAGTTCGCTGGTACGTTCAACCACGCGTAATTCAAGGTTTTGCAGAGTCTGCTTGATCTGGTCAGACATGCGGTTGAATGTGGCTGCCAATTGGCCAATTTCATCGTTCGTGCTGATGACAGCCTGGGCATTCAGGTCGCCTGCGGCCAGTTTTTCAGCGGTACCCGTCAACCCGAGCAGCGGCGTCGAGATGATTTGGGATGCCACCAGGGCTGCCAATGCTGCAAGCAGCAGCAAACTCACGGAGATCAATACAATGTTGCGACTTTGCTGACGGATGGGCTCATATAGAATGGCTTCCGACTGCCGTGCAATGGCAACCCATTTTTGTGAGCTGAGAGGTGCGCCCGTGGTTACTGCATTACCTCCCAGGGTGGGCGCGTTTACCGTATAGAACGGGACCACATCAAGGTTTTGGATGCCGGTCACATCGGCAGCAGAGGAAAAGATGGCGTCATCGGCTGTACCTGGCAAGAGGCGTCCCTTGGATTGCAGGATGGCCATATCCATCGGCCCGTAATTGAAAAAGGACTTGTAGAGATGGTTGCGTTCACCTGTATAGGCCACGCGCACAAACGTCTCTTCGTCAACCAAAGCCAGTAATTCTCCCTCGTGTCCGCCACCCTGAATCAGGGGACGCAGGAGAGTTTGGAAGATGGCTGGGTTGTATTCGGCGCGGATTACGCCAATGATGTTGCCTTCAATGCTTCGAACAGGCGCACTGAAATGGATATTGGCTTTATTATTTGCTTCGAAGGTCAGGTTCGAAACGTAGGGCAAGCCGGTAGCGATGGGCGTTGTGAAGTAATCAAGATTGCCTTCATTGCGACTGATCTGCGTCTGGTCAGTGTCTAGGATGTCACGGCCACTCAGATCTAACAGAGCGTAAGAGTAGATGAAAAGCGGATCCTTGTGGACATAGGCATTAAGTGTGCGCAGGGCATTTGCCTCTTGCTGGCTTCCTGCACGTTGAGAAGCGGGCAGGTTTATAAACTCGGCAATGCTGGGCTGCTGTGACTCCACACGGAGCACGTTGAGCTGGTTATTAATGTAGGTGTCCACCTGGGCAGCCGCAGTTTGCGAAAGTTCCGAAAGGTTCTGTTGTCCCCGTTGTTCAAGCTCGAGCCGTCCAAAGTACGTATTGTATGTTCCAAGGCTGGCCAACGGGATAAATGCCACGAAGATAAAAGCGATCAGGATCTTGGCTCGCAGGTTATAGGTTCTGTAGCGCCATAGAACAATGATGGCGTAGATTGTCACCAGCCCCGCCGAAATGGGCAGGTTCCCCGTGGACGAGGATTGAATACCGAAGCCCGCCGGCAGGAATTGATCCAGCACCACCACCGCCAGGGCGAGGACGACTGCAACAATACTGGCGCGCAGTGCTCCTGTCGTTGGAAGGGTGGCCGAAGCAATCGTGGTGACCATGATAATGCTGGCCAGCGCAGGTGCAATAGCCTGACCTGGAGCCAGGTAGGGCAACAGGATGGTCAACAGCATCATCCCGCCGATCAGGGTCCCGATGCCGGCGCTGGTCTGGTTACGATAACTCAACCAAAAACTGACCAGGGCAGCCAGAACCAGCAGGCCCGTCAGATAAGGGATGGTGTAGTTGTTAGTCTGTTCGCGTTGGATGACGACAAGGACAAAGATCGTGATGGTCGTCATGACGACGACCGTAATCGCACTGATCCAAAGTGCATTCCTCCTGCGGCGAGCAGGATCCTGCCCTGGTTCAGGCGTATTTACTAGTGGAGTTGAAGGTGTCTTGGATTGTCTCATGGCAGGGCCTACCGCAGGTATCTTCCATCGAACATAAGGGTAAGGTCAGGGCGCTGGGTCAAGGTGCCGATGCGCACGAGGAAATTGACATTGAGCAAGGCGATATTTTGAAGGGTGGACGCACGGCCGTTGAGACCAGCCGCAAACAGTGTTTGGTTGTCGGCCTGTCCCAGTAGTTTTACAGACGAAGTCAATTCCACATTGTCGAGCGGAATCCCAAGGTAATTGGCAATGATCTGGCGGGCGGCCTGCGGATTTTGCTGACGGAACCTTACGGCTTCGAACCAGGCTTTGAGGAAGGCACGAATATCCTCGGGGCGGCTTTCCACGACATCCTTGCGGAAAACGATGACGCTCGGATAGAGCATCGTGCCGATGGCCGAATTGACCAGCACGTGATTGCCCTTCTGTTCGGATATGCTCGTGTACGGCTCCCAGGTGAGACCCGCATCGATGTCCGTGCCCAGCGCGTCAGGTACCTCTGAAGGATCATAGTCCAACATGGATACATCTGACGGTTTTAATCCGCCGACCTGCAACATTTGTGTGACAAAGAACTCACCGGAGGATCCCAGAGGAACTCCCAGTTTCTTTCCCTTGAGGTCGTATACACTCTTGATTGAAGGAGTGACCACGATCGTGTTTGGACCGCCGTCATCATAAGCGGCGGGGATGCTGACCTCGGTATGGACCGAAACGTTCAAAGCGTCGCCGACGTTGAGCAAAGCACCATCGATCTGACCCGATGCCAGATCAGGCAGGCTGTCATAGTACACCTTGTAATACACAGGTTCCACATCCACGCCGTACTTTTCGAACAGCCCGCGCTCCTGGGCAATGATCAGGGTATAGTCGCCCCACCATTGGGTAAACTCGACGCGTAAAGGTTCGCGGTTTACCTGGGCGGTTTGAGCCGTGCTGCAAGAGGCAAGCATCGACAGGATGCAGATGGCGGCAGCAAATTTCCACCAGAAACGGGTCATCATGCTTCTCCTTGCGTGTCGGACATTTCCACCGCCTCTAGTTCGGGAGGCTGGATCTGCACGGTGACATCCGACCCGCCCAGGGCGCGGCTTAACTCTTCAGCCGCCGTCTGGATGATGGACTCCATGCGGATGGAGGAGCTCAATCTACCGGTAATCTCGGCTGTGACGCGTTCAATGTCGGCGCGGTGTTGAGTGGCGCGCAACAGGGTGGATGTTTCGAGCGCCAGCGACAGACGATCGGCTACCGCCTCGGTGATATCCACGTCATCACGGTTCAAGGATTTATCCTGCGAGACACGCATATTGATGACGCCGATGACCTGTCCGCGCAGGCGGATGGGTACGGTCAGCGTGTTGGCCTGCTGGACAGTTCTATTGCTGTTCAAGGCTTGCATGATATGTTCGCCTTCGAGCGGCTTCTCCAACGGACGGACACCTGCGGTTGATGTGTGATAGCCCGTGACGGCCGCGGAAGGACGCAGGATCTTCCATGCCTGGGCAATATATCCACTGGTGGCGCGTTGGGCTTCTTCAAGCAGGGCATGCGCCTCCACAAAGGAGTTGGCATTCTGGATGGCGATGGCCACCTGGTCGGCCAGCGTGGTAAGTGCCTCCACATCTTCCTGTTTAAAGGCGTTCGGTTCGGTGCTTTGCACGTCCAGTACACCGATCAATTCGCGGCCCACCCGTAATGGCAGGGCCATTTCGGAACGGGTGTTGGGCAGGTCAGGGTTGTTAAAAAAGACCACATCCTCACCCGCATTCATGGCGACGCGAGGATTACCCGTGCCTGCCACGTATCCCACGATACCCACCTGCCCGACCTTGAGCCTGTGTCCGCGTGCGAGCATTTTTTGTCCGCCTTCGGTGTTGGCCGCTTTCAAGACGGCGTACTCGCGGACATCATCCAACAGGAAAATGCCTGTGTGATAAAAGCCGAAGTATTGGCTGATGACATGCGTGATGCGCGGCAGGAGTGCTTCCAACTCCTGGACGGACGCAATGACTCGCGCCACTTGGGTGATGGCCTCAAACTGAACTGCGCGGCGCTCGCTCTTAAGACGGGCGGATTCCAAGTCGGCAGTGCGTTCCTGAATACGCTCCTCAAGGTGCAGACGGTTCTGTTCCAATTCCTGCAAGGCCAGGCGGGTCTGGCGGGCTTCCTGTATGATCTCGCTTTCCAGACGCTGCAGACCGAGAACGATGATGCCGCTGAAGACCAGGAACATGCCTGCAGTGCTGAACCAATTCATCACGTTCAGGTTGCCTGACACAGTCACTGGCACGGGGGCATATCCGTTCAGGTACACGATCCCGCCAAAGGTGATTGCTGCCAGCGAAAGGGCGGTGGCAATCCAACCCGCGCGGGGTGAAAGCATCAGGGTGGCAATTACGACGGTAGCGA
This sequence comes from Chloroflexota bacterium, assembly GCA_016191845.1. Taxonomy (GTDB): domain Bacteria; phylum Chloroflexota; class Anaerolineae; order Anaerolineales; family Villigracilaceae; genus JACPVF01. The sequence goes on along the minus strand of JACPVF010000004.1, from coordinate 30,503 downwards.
AAAAGAACAGGGTCGTATCACCGAGAATGCCGTAATAAGAAAGTTCGTTGAGGGCCACACCGAACACGGCCACCAGCAACACCAGCACGCGGCCCGTGTATGAGAAGGGCAGGATGGTGATGGCCAGCGCCAGCAGGTAACCCAGGGCAAAGATGACCGTGGTGATGAGGTTTTGCGCGGCGAGAATGCCCGTGATCAACGGAATGAGGCCGAACAACAGCCCGATTCCCAACATAGGGCGGATGAAACTTGCGCGCCAGTTCCGTGTTGCCGAATTGGCAGCGGATTGCTCTGGGTGCAAGAGGCTGGTCAGTGTGGGATCGCTGTTTTTGTTCATTCCTGATCCTTGCCTTGGAACTGGATCGCCACTTCCGCATCGGGCAGGGTCTGGCTAAGTTCCTGGACGGTGGTCTGGAGAATCTTCTCGATGTCCACCAGACCGCCGATGCGCGCCGAGATCTCGCCGATGGTGCGTTCCTTGGCGGCCAGTCTTTGCGTTTCTTCGAGTAGGCGGGCATTTTCCAATGCCAGGCTGGCCTGAGTGGCAGCGTTCTCCGCAATGGACAGTTCGTCCCTGTTCCATTCGTAGGCCGGGTCATCCTTCTCGATGCCTACGGTGCCGATCAACTGCCCTTGCAATGCAAGCGGAATGAGCAGAGTGCTGCCCTTTTCGCCGCGCAAGATAATGGTCTTGCCTTCGGACAGTCGCTTGACCTGGTCTGCTGGAAGATCCTGTCTGACAGGGGATACGTTCAAACCATCGTATTCGAACTCGGACGGTTTCTCTTGGGAGACCTGTTTCCATGCATTGCGGACCTGTCTCTGATAAAGGAGACCAAGTTCACGCAGGTTTTCACGCGTACGCTCCGCCAGACGGGCATTGTTGATGGCGATGGCCAACTGGTCGGCGACAGTTTGCATGATCTTGACGTCATTGTCGTCGAAGGCCGATTCCTGCTTGGACTGCACGTCGAGGGCGCCGATGATTTCACCGCCATAGGTGAGGGGCAGGGCCATCTCGGAGCGGGTCTCGGGGAGCAGCGGGTTGCGGAAATGGGTCACGTCTGCGCCTACATTGAGGGCTACGCGTGGGCGTCCCGTCTGGGTAACGAAGCCGACGATGCCCACCTCGCCGATTTTAAGGCGATGGTTCAGGGCCAGCAGTTGGCGGCCTGCATCACCTGTGGCGGCGCGCAGGACAGCATATTCGCGTCGATCATCCACAAGGAAGATGCCTGCATGATAGAAGCCGAATTCATCACGGATCAGGTTGGCCGCATTGGTCAGAAGCTGATCCATGTGCTGCTCGGACGTGATTTCTCGGGCGATGCGCGAGGCCGTTTCCAGTTCACGACTGCGTCGGTCCAGATCCTGGGTGCGTTCCTTGACGTTTTGTTCCAGGTTCCCGATCACGCTGCGCAATTGTTGGGTCATCTGATTGAAGGCCGTACCAAGCTGGCCGATCTCGTCATCTTCGTTCAGGACCTTGATATTCTGACTCAGGTCGCCGTTGGAGATCGAAAGCGCCGAGCGAGTCAGGTCGCTAAGCGGACTTAGGACGCGGCGGGTGGTAAGGAACAGCACCAAGGCGCCGATGACCATCGCCAGGACCACTGCAATCACGCCGAATAAAATGCGCGAGGTCTGTTGTGCGATGGCGGGTTCCAGGTCTGTGAAGACCTCCACGGTGCCGACGGTTTGTCCCGAGAAATCCACCAAAGGGAAACCGTAGATACGGTAATTCTTGTTGTCTGTGGTTCGGATCGACACACTGGTCTTATTGCCCTTGACCAGATTGTCATAGTAATCGGAACCCGCATAAGGCAGGGAGGAATTGGTTGTGGCAAGTAAGAATAGATCCAGGGTGGGACCAGGCTCGAAGTTGGTAAAATCTTGCAGGGTGGCGAGCTCAAGTGATTGGCGTGTAAGCAGGATACGCCAATCATGGCCGTATTCCGTCTTGAGGGCATTAAGGAAGGTATCATCCACGTTCGAGCCGAATTCCACCGAACCAATAGGCTGGTCCTGGTAGAAGACGGGGACCACGCCTCGAAGTCCCAGGCCGCCGCGACCCACCTCCAAACCCACGACGGGCAACTTCGTCTCGTTGGCCTGGACCACCGTCTGACGGAAGGTGGAGAGATCGTCGCCGAAATTTCCGAGATCATGCAGACGCAGGAAGGAAATGGCGGGCGGAATGTGATACTGATACTGCGGCAGATCAAGCTGCTGGTTGAGGACTTGGTAGCTCTTCAGGGTCAACTCAGTCAGAGCCTGGCGATCACGGCGTGCGAAGGCATCCTGAATGCTTGGGTCGTTGGCGGCTTCAAACGCCAGACCAAGGGCCAGGTTGCCCTGGCTTTCCACTTTGGCATGGAAGGCAGCTTCGAGCTGTGTGTCATCGATGCGTTCGCGTTCGCGGTTGGTTGCCTGATTGATCAGGTAACTGTAAACGAACAGGCCCGCAATGGCCACAATGAAAGCGGCCAGGGTGGGGAAGAGGATCCTTTGCGAGAGTTTCATGACTGTCCCTCGCCTGTCTCTTCAACGTCACTTTCGGGTACGTTGATGGTAATGAATGTGCGGCTGGCATTGAAGGCTTTGCCCAACTCGCGGATGGTGTTTTGTAGAATGCCATCCATGGCCGTGGAACTACGGATTTGGTTGACGATGCTGGCCGTCTGCCGCTCGGTGGCTGCGCGAAGTTGAGCCTCCTGATACAGGCGGGCGCTTTCGAGCGTGCCGCTCACCTGGTCAGCCAGGGTGCCCACCACGTTGATTTCCTCCGCCGACCAGGGCGGGGAATTTCTGGGTTTGCTTAATCGCACCGAACCGATGTTTTGTCCGCGTACCTTCAACGGTACCAAAAGAGTCAACCCTTCATCAGAAGTGACTGGGTGCTCGAGCACGGGTTGATCCTTGGCGTTGCCGCGTGTGATGCGGACGAAGTTGCCCTGCGATGTGCTCATGAAACCGAGCGTATCGGTCAGTTTTTGCATCCTTTGCCAGGCAGCCTGGCTGATGTCGCCATACGCGCGTCGGATGGTTTCGAGCGCGCCCTGATTTTCCTCGAACAGGCGGGCATTCTCGATGGCCACAGCCACCTGGTCGGCCAGCACCTGCAACACATTGACGTCATCCTGAGTGAAGGCGTTGGACTCCGTGCTTTGTACGTCCAGCGCACCCAGGATCTGTCCACCCGCCACCAGTGGCAGGGCCATCTCAGAGCGGGTATTGGGAAGATCGGGGTTATCGAAGAAGGTGGCATCCGCACCCACGTCCAACGCGATGCGCGGATTACCCGTGCCCGTGACGTAGCCCACGATGCCCACCTCGCCGACCTTTAGACGGTGACCACGGGTGAGCATACGCTGTCCACCCGTGCTGTTGGCGGCACGCAGGACGGCGTATTCCTTGCGATCATCCAACAGGAAAATGCCTGTGTGGTAGAAGCCGAAGCGCTCACTGATCAACTGGGTTACTTGTGCAAGCAGGGGATTCAAGTCGCGCAATTTGGCGGCCACGCTCCCGATTTCGGCGGCGGTCTGAATCTGCAAAGCGCGCCGTTCCAGGTCGCGGGTGCGGTCAGCCACGCGGCTTTCCAATTGACCCACCATGCCGCTTAGCTCGTCGGCCATGCTGTTGAAAACCTGTCCCAACTGGCCGATCTCGTCTTCGCGGTTGAGGGTCACACGCGCCGACAGGTTTCCGCGGCTGATTTCGCTGGCGGTGTCGGCCACAAGGGTCAGCGGCCTGGCCAGGGCGCGGGCGATAATCACGCCCAGGATGCTTCCGAAAACTGTGACGGTTGCGCCCATCACGATGGTGGCCAGTCGCATGGTCTCGATCAACTCATAAAGGGCAAAGGGGGCGGTGGAGAGGATGCCCTCTTCGGTCAACGTGTTGCGGATGATGGTGATGCTCATCGCGCCGAGCAGGAGCGCCACGATCAGGGTGATGGTGGCGATGGCATTGGCGATCTTGGATCCGAGACCGATACTGCGCGCCTGGAACACGAGCAGCAGGATTTGGAAAACAAACGCAAATGCCGCAAGGAAGCCTGCCGCACGAATGATGTCGGTAGGCGTGGCCAGACGTGTATAGAGATTACCAGCAAACGCATCGAAGACCACGATCAGGCTGCCGGAGACGTAGCCGACGAGCAGGGCGATATCCGCCTTGTTGAGAGGCAGGGTCAACGTGCTGATGATCGAGACCAGGATGGCTGCCAGAATGCCAAAGGGCAGGCCGAGGTCCTGTCTCAATGCGGAACGGATTGCCGCAACAGCGATGATCGCGATCAACAGCATCCAGACCGATTGCTCCACCTGACCATGAAGCGCGCGAATCAAGCTGATGACGGACACGATCATCACACCAAGGATGGCTGTCATCTCCAGAGCCATCGTCAGGTTGAAGGCCTGAAGGCTCGAGACAAGCGGGGAAATGTTGAGGAATGCGATGGCCAGAACTGCAATGGCAGAGAAGACTGCATTGCGTTGTTCACGGCTCATGGCAGGGAAGTAGATTTCAGGAGTGCTCATGTCAGTCCTGGCCCTTTTGCGCGCCTGGGCGCTTCCCATTTGGGTGCTCGTTTGCCTCGGGGGACGGTGGCGTATTGAAGCGCACTTCGGCCTCTGTCAAGCCGAAGGCATTGCGGAGTTCGTCGGCAGCAGTCTGAAGTACGGTCTCCATGTCCAATGTCTGGCGGATGCGGTTGGACACACTGGCGATCATCTGGTCACGGGCGGCGTTCTTTTGAGTCTCCTCCAACAGACGGGAGGTATCGAGGGCGAGAGCCACCTGGGCGGCGATCTCTGCCGCCAATTCCTGTTCGCGCTGGTTCCAGGGCGGGGAACTCTGCTTGCGACGCAGGTTGATTACGCCGATCTCCTGGCCACGCAGTTCGATGGGCACACGCAGAGTCCAGCCACTCTCCGTGGGCTGGGACTCGGCAGGGCGTACATCAGTCAACGGGCGCACCCCCAAGTGAGTGTACTGGTAGGCTGGGGCACGGCGCCTAAGGTAATTCACCCAGGCATCACGAGTTTGCAGGGCGGTGAGGGCCTGGAACTGGCCGATGATGGCTTCGCTTTCGGTGAAGAGGCGGGTGTTCTCAATGGCGATGGCCAGTTGGTCGGCCACTGTGCGCATGATCTCCACGTCGTCCTCGCTGAAGGCGTTGGCCTTTTCGGACTGGATATCCAGCGCACCGATCACGTGTCCGCGTATGATCAGGGGCAGGGCCATCTCGGAGTGGGTGAGCGGCAGGTGGGGATTGTCGAAGAAGACGGCGTCCGCGCCCGTGTCGAGCGCCACTCGTGGACGGGCACGTGCTGTAACATAGCCCACGATGCCTGTCTGCCCGACGGCCAGACGGTGACCGAGTTTCAGCATTTCCCTGCCGCCCTCTGAGGAAGCAGCCTGGAGTACGGCATACTGTTCCCTGTCATCCAGAAGAAAGATGCCGACGTGATAGAACCCGAATTGTTCGGCGATATTGGATACCACACTGTTCAGCAACGCCTGCAGATCACGGACCTCGGCAATTCTGCGGGCCACTGACGAGGCGGCTTCGAGTTGGATGGTCTTTTCGGTGATTTCGGTGGTGCGTTCTTCCACGCGTTTTTCGAGCAGAGAACGTTCCTTTTCGAGTGCGCTCAATGAGGAGCGCGCCTCGGCTTGGGCGACCTCGAACTCGCGCTGAAGCAGGGCCAGGCCAAGGATGGCAATGACATCGAGCATCAACAAGGCCACAGTACTATTGAGCCAGATCCCCGCAGAGCCGATGATCAGTTCCTGATTAAGTGGCTGGATCTGTCCATTGATCAATGCCCAGCCTGCTACAGCGGTCGCGCCCAATGAGAGTATTGCCGTGACCACTGCTGCGCGGGTCGAGAGCAGCATGGCGGTGAACACAACCGTGGCAAACAGGAACAGACGTGAATCGCCCCAAATGCCCGTGTCGATCAGGCCCACAGCGCCCAACGCAAAGGGAAGAAGGATGAAGGTCACGGCCCGCATCACATATGGTATAGGGGCAAAGGTGATTACAACCAGCAGGATGTATGCGGCAATGTTGACAAGCGGGGTGAAGGGATCATTCCATGAAATGAGCGAAGGCATCAAGGCAAGGAATGCAAAGACCAACGTCACACGCAAAATCACACGCAGGAAATTTTCACGCCAAACTTGCAGTGTATGAGAGGTGTCTCGAACCGTATTCGTGGTCATGGGCTAGTCTGCCTTCAACTCGATGGTAACTTCGTCGGTATCTAAGGCGCGGCCCATTTCCCTGGCGGCGGTCTGCATGATGCCGTCGATGGTGCTGGAAGACCAGATCTTGCTGGTGATCTCGGCCACCATACGTTCACGGCGGGCGGTGGACTGGCTGTCTTCCACGAGGCGGGCATTTTCCAGTGCAAGCGCGGCCTGGGAAGCGATGGCCTCGATCATGCTCCGCTCTTCGGGAGTCCAGTCGTTGTCGCCTGTCAGGTTGATCTGACCGATGATCTGGTCACGCAGCGACAGGGGGATTTCGATCTGCCGCACCGTCTCATGCGGTTCCAATTCGCCGTTTTCATAGGATAAGTTTGGCTGCTCGTCGGTGACACGCTTCCAGGTGTTGAGCAAGTACTGTTGCTGGATGGCGTGCATATCCCGCAGGTTTTGTTGTGCTTCCTGGAACAGGCGTGCATTCTCGAGCGCGATGGCGATCTGGTTGGCCATGGTCTGGAGGGTCTCGATATCCTCTTCGCCGAAGGCGCTCTCCTTGGTGGACTGGGCATCCAGCGCCCCGAGAACTCGGTCACCCACGATGAGCGGGAGCGCGATCTCGGAACGGGTGTACGGGAGCAGGGGGTTGTCGAAGCGGACATGGTTCCCGACAGTGTCCATCACCACCTGGGGTTGGTGTTCGCGGATGGCGGTTCCCACCATGTTCTTGCCGTCCACTTCCAGACGGTGTTTGTTCTCGCGCAGCACGCGGCCTGCGTCACCGGTGGCATTCCGCAGCTCGGCCCAGTGTTCGGATGGGTCCAGCAGGAACAGGGCTACGTAGTAATAGCCGAATTCTTCGGCGATCAAGTTCACGAGGCGCTCGGTCAACTCGTCCGCGTCGAGGATGGCGCTGATGGCACGGCTGACCTGAACGGTGGCTCGCAACTGAGCGGTGCGCTCCTTGACCTGGGTCTCGAGCGTGTCTTGAAGGACGTTCAAGCGCCTGGCCATATGGTTGAAGTAAATGGAAACTTCACCGATTTCATCGGAGGCGATTACATCTACGCGCTTGGTCAGGTTGCCTTGTTCCAATGCTTGCATGGCCTGGATCAGGTTGCGCATCGGGGTCAGCAGGGTGCGCAAGATCAGGATCGAGAGAACCAGCCCCAACACGAGGTTGATGAAACTGGCCGCAATCGCCTCGACACGGAAGCTGTTCACCACCTCCGCGCCACTGGCCCCACCGCTGGTGGCTTGAATAACATGGTGGTAACCAATCGGTCCCATCACCAGGATGCCGATGACAATCAGAGTCACCGCAGAACCGATGATCTTGTTCGAGAGGCCGAAACTGCTCACATATTTCAACTGGACTTCGATTGCGTCGGGGAGCAGGACCTTGCGGACTGGACGCATGAGGTAGTCCAGGATGTGAGAAGCGAGGGCGGAGCCGCCAAAGGAGGCCACCAGCCCACCCATGATCCCATATTGGAATTGCTCGGCCGTGATACCGTGATAGAAATACAGAAACACCAGCAGAGGGATCGTTTCACCAATCAGCGCGACCAGGAAGGTGGTCAGAATGAAGCGCAGGGGCAGAGAGTTGACCTCCCGCCACGCGGCGCTTTCCGTCTTTTCTCCACTTGGGAGGGGTCTTCCCTGACTCCACAGGTTCAGCCGCAAGAAGGCATTCTGGCTGGTGTAATACGCCCAACTCGCCATAATGACATTCCCGATCGGGACCAGGACCCAGGTGATGCGGATGGTCATCGCGATCTGGTCCGCTGAGAATCGGGCATTATTTTGCACAAGGTAGGTAGCCACAGCGGTGCTGAGGAAGGCGATCAATTGCACTGCCAACACGGCGGCAGGCAGGTACCAACCGCCCAGTCGTTTCAATGCGTTTTGCAGGAAGGGGGTAAGGTCGAACTTCATTTCGATCCCTCCCGGTTGCCATTTTGTGGAACAGCAGGATTGACGGTGATACGCGCATGACGCGCTCCGACGACCTTCATCAACTCATTACCGGTGGTTTCCAGAATGGTGCGGATGTCGGTGGAGCGACGGATCTTGCTGGTCACTTCGAAGAGTTGGCGTTCGCGCTCAGCCTGGGTGCGGATCTGCTCCAGCAGGCGGGCGTTCGCGATGACGGCTGCCAGGCTGCCGCCCAACGTGCCGAGCATTTCCTCGTCGCCTTCGCTGTAGGCGGCTTGCTGCTCGCTTTCCACATTCAGCACGCCTAGGAGTTCGTTGCGGTAAATCAGCGGGACAGCCAGTTCGGAACGCGTATTGGAGCTGATCTGGATATAGCGTGGCTCCTCAGTGATGTCATCCACGCGCAGGGGACGGCGATGTGCCGCCACCCAGCCCGTCACGCCGCTGCCCAACGAGATTCGAATCTGGGCAACCTCTTCCGAGTAACCGACCGAAGCCTTGACCTGCAATTCCTTGCGGTCGCGATCGAGCAGGAGGATCGTCACGCGGTCGCCGCCAAGGGTGACCTGGAGCCCGTTCACCGCGCTGGTGAGGGCTTCTTCCAGCGTGGTCCCGGAAGCCGCCGTGGTGGTGATGTGGTGCAGCAGGCGGTGCTGGGAAAGGTGTTCTTGTGTTTCGGAGAACAACTCGCTGTTGGCGACGGCCACTGCCATCTGGTCGGCCAGGATCTGCAGAGTGCGCAGGTTATCGTCATTGAAGGCAAAGACCTGCGTGCTTTGCACATCCAGCACACCCAGGATGCGGTCGCTGACTTTGAGCGGGATGGCGGCCTCGCTCCTCGTCTCGGGCAGGAGCGGATTGGCATAGTAGGTGGGATCTTTGGCAGCGTCGTTGATGACCAGCATCTCGCCACGCCCGGAGACATACCCCACGATGGACTTGGAGCCGACACCGAGCTTGTGTCCGGCGCGCTTCAGTTGCTGACCCGCCTCGCCGGTCGCTTCGCGGATGACCGCGTATTCCCCGGGCAAATCAAGCAGGAAGACGGAGGCATGATAGAAGTTGAAGCGTTCGCGGATCAGGTTCACAGCCTTGGCCAGCAGTTCGTCTACGTTGAAGGAACGGCTGACCTCACGGGCAATCTCAGCTGCGGTCTCAAGCTGCACGGCGCGTTCACGGCTATCTTCCAACAAGCGGACGTTGTAGATCACACCCGCTACCTGGGCTGAAAGGGCCGAGATGAATCTCAGGTTGTTCTCAGTGAAAGCGCCTTCATTCTCAGTGTCTTGCACGATCAAGGCACCAATGGCCTCACCATTGAGGATCATGGGGGCGCCCATCCACGACTTGGCCGGGCGGCCAGTGATCTTGGCGCCCATGGCTGCCGCGCGTTTTTCGGTGTTTTCCACCAGCAGGAGCGGCTTCTGGGAATGGATCAGGATCGAGGTCAAGCCTTCGCCCAACGGGAACGGATCGACCTGGGTGATGCGTCCCTCGTCATAAGCGTATGGGACGCGGATCGTGTTGGATTTCGATTCATACAGCGCCACAATGAAGCTATGGTCACCGATGATATTCTGGACCTGCTTGTGCAGGGTGGTGAACAGGTCACCGGTGTCGGTGGCGGTGGACACGATCTGGCCGATGGAGGTCAGCGCGTTCAACTCACGCATGCGCTCTTCGGTGGTGTCGGCGGCCTGGATCTTTTCGAGCGTGATCGAGGTCAGGTCGGCCAGACTGATATAGGGTTGCAAGGCCGAGCGATTTAGTTTGACGGTGCGCGAGCCGATCATCAGCAGGGCATCCAGGTTTTCACCGCGCATGATCGGCAGGAAGGCTACAGACTGGAATCCCAGCGCAACCGGGATGGCGGTCAGCGCGTTGATGGTGGGACTGGCCGTCAGGTCGTAGATGGATTCGCCCGCCAGTTGGCGGACCGTTTCCGCGGGAGTTAGTTTGATGTCGCGCGGCACCGTGTTGACGGATGGATTGCGCGTGTCATTGATAAAGTCCAACTCGAGTTGATTGTTGCGTGGGCGGAAGATGCCTGTCGCGTAGGGCGCGTCCCTGAGCGCCGCACTGACGATTCCCAGCGCTTCCGACTCGCTCTGCGCCTGGGCGATCTGGCGGCTGGAGCGGTACATACGTTCGAGTTCCTGGAAGTTGATCTGGGTCGACTCAACCAGGCTGGCATTTTGGATGGCGGCCGCGATCTGGTTGGCCAGCGTTTGCAACACCAGAATGGCCTCCGAGTCGAAGGCATTCGGCTCGGTGCTTTGCACATCGAGCACACCATAGACCAGATCACCTGAGGAGATCGGGATGGCGGCCTCGGCGCGCGTGTTAACCAACAGGGTGTTCTTGAAGTGGAGCGGATCCTCTACCGTGTCGGAGGCGACGCGTGGCTGGTTATTGGCCGACACCCAACCCACGAGGGAAGCCGAGCCGACCTCGAGGCTGTGTCCGCGCTCGAGCAGTTCGCGCGCCACCGGACTGTAGGCTGCGCGGATGATCGCGTACTTGCCCGCGCGGTCGAGCATGAAAATGGACGAGTGATAATACCCAAAGCGTTCGACGATCAGGCGCGTGGTAGTGTTCATCAGGTCGGGCAGATCGGTGGCAGCGGTGATGCCTTTGGCCACTTCGCCTGCCGTGCGGATCTGACGTGTGCGTTCCTCGACTTTTTGTTCGAGCGAACGTGTCAGACTGCTCAACTCGTCGGCCATCTGGTTGAACGAGTGAGCCAACTGGCCGATCTCATCCTGCCGCTTAACCTCGGCCCGTTGGTCGAGGTTGCCTTCGGCAAAGCGACGTGTGACCCCCGTCAGCAGGATGACGGGGTTGATCAGACGGTTGATGCCGCCGCTGATGGCGATGGCCGCCAAGACCATTGCGCCCAGGAAGATACCACCCGTGAACGGTGCCAGGCTGTTGACCTGATTGAGCACGATATCTCTTTGAATTTCAAGCACAACGCCGGCATTCATGCCGGGCAACCATTTTGCTTGTGCGATGACGGTGTGGTCATCGCTTGTGTCGAAAGTAAGTGAGGCGGGTGGCGGTGATTCCTCGGTTTGGCCCATCATCCGCGCGAACGCCGCATCAAGCGAGGTCTTTTGCCCTTGAGAGGGTGTAATGCGAAGCAGATCACCCGTATAGGGGTCGGCTCCGATCAGCACCCCATCTGTGGTGACGAAATAGGCCGAGGCTGACGGGCTGAGCCGTACCAACGGGTCGAGGATGCGTGACAGACTTTGCGGTTCGGTCACCCCCACCAACGCTCCCAGCACCGAGCCCGACTCGGTGCGGTATGGTTGAATGGTGAGCATGACCAGCTGGTTGGGATAGTATGGGCGGAAATCGTAAACTGTGATCGTGACGGGCTGCCCCGCGCGGAGGCTTCCATACATGGCTGTTTCGGCGACGGAGGTGCTCTCCCATTCTGGACGAGTCGCCATCTGGATCGTGCCGTTTGGACGCACGAGGAACACCTGGTCGAAGGTGGGGTTGGCCTCGTCCGCGTTCATCGTATGGATCTGGTCCAGGACCTTCCCGCGCAGCGAGTTAAAAGTAGTACTCTTGCGGTTCGAGTGCAGGGCTTGCTGGAGGAGGGAGGCCAGGTCCTCGCGGTTGGTCAGCCGCTCCAGACGGATGTTCTTGGTCTTGAGCAACAGGATGACGTCATCCGTCTGCCCGTTCAGCAGCGTCTGCATCTGCGTCACAGCCTGCTCTTGCAGCAGGTTCCAGGAGCGCAAATAGGCACTCACGGCCATGACCAGCAGCGGGATCAGCGTCAGGCCGACCAGCCACTGAACGAGCGTGCGCCTCAGACTGCCTCTAAATTCACCTGTGTTCGTGTTCTGCACGGGGCGACCGTCGAAGGATGACATGGTTTATGTGAATTCCCAAACTTGTTCCCCGCTTAAGATGCGTCGGATCTGATCAGGAAAACGATCGGGATCGAGCGGCTTGCCCAAGAAGCCATCAAAGCCCGAAGTGCGGGCTTTGTTCATCTGCTCCTGGCTCGCTTCGGCTGTCACGGCGATGATCGGGATGGCCTTGAGACGCTCCGAGGCGCGGATCTTCTTCAGTGCCCCGTACCCATCTTCGTAGGGCAGGCGGATATCCATCAGGATCAGGTCCAGGCGGGGCAGGGTGTCGGCATACTCCACCACCTCATATCCCGAGGTCTTCCATTCACAGTGAATGCCAAGGTACCCCAACATGCGGGCGATCAATACGAAATTGGACACGTTGTCCTCGACCACCAACACGGTTGTGTCTTTGGGGATGCCTGGCTTACGGACAGGTTGGGCTTCCATCGAAGCTGGATTAACCATTCGTATTCCTCATAAAACGTTCGATCTGGTGGGGCAGATTGTCGATATCGATTGGTTTCTGGATGTAGCCGTCGCAACCTGCTTCGAGGGATTTCTCGCGGTCACCGCGCATGACGTTGGCTGTCACTGCCACGATGGGCACGCGGGTGTGAGCGGGCATGGCACGGATCTTGGCGGTCAGGGTGTAACCGTCCATGTCGGGCATGTTGATGTCCATCAGGATCAAATCTGGGTTGCCTTTTTCAAGCAGCTTCAAAGCCGCGTCGGCGTTGGGTGCTTCCATCAACTGGTACCCCTCCGCCTCCAATACACGGCGGACCAGGCTGCGGTTGTCGGAGTTATCTTCAACGTAGAGAATGGTCTTCTTATCGGACATTTCGGGTCTCCGTATTCGATTCTACATGCGCGCAAAAAACCACTACATAACAGCAACCTTACAAATCAATTAACAAAAAAGTCGAGAAGGAAATCCTCCTCGACTGAGAGCGGGTGATGGGACTCGAACCCACGATATCTTGCTTGGGAAGCAAGCGTTCTACCACTGAACTACACCCGCAAGTGCGAATGGGGATTATAGCCAGCCGTTGGGGTGGTGTCAAGTGACGGCGCATCATGCCTTTTTTCTGGACCCGCTCACTGTTCCCGTTTCAGAAGTTTATGCGCCAGCCCGATCAGGGTTTCGCCTGCCTGACCCTGGGGCGCAGCGGACTCGAGGCTTTGCAGGGCCTTATCGGTCCATTGTTTGGCTTGGGATTGGGCATATTCATATCCGCCCGCATCGACCAGCCATTGGGCTACCTGCGCCACTTCTTCGGGCTGAATCGGCCCTTGCTTCCAGCGCTCGGAAAATTTCCCACCCTGGCTGAGGCCATACAATACGGGCAGGGAATTCTTGCCCTCCACCAGGTCGCTGGCCGCGGACTTGCCTGTCACAGCCTCGTCGCCCCAGATGCCGAGGATGTCGTCCTGCACCTGGAAGGCCAGCCCGAGGTCAAAGCCGAAGGCACGGTAGGATTCCTGCCGCGTCTCGTCTGCACCGCCAAGCAGCGCGCCGATGTGACAGCAAGCCGCCAGCAGCGCGGCTGTCTTGCCACCGACCATCGGCCAATAATCGTCCACGCTCAGGTCGTGGCGCTCTTCGTACGACATATCAAGAAACTGACCACGGGTCAGGTCGAGACAGGTGTCGTGCAGGATCGACGAGGCGCGCACCACGCGGTCAGCGGGGTGAAATTCAAGCAGGTCGATCAGGGCCTGGTTCGAGATGACGAAGAGCGCGTCGCCCACGTTGATGGCCATCGGCGCACCCCAGCGCACCCACGCGGTGGGACGTCCGCGCCGCTTGGGGGAGTTGTCCTGGATGTCGTCGTGGACCAGGCTGAAGTTGTGGACCAGTTCCACAGCAGCGGCGGCGGGCAGGGCCCGCTTCCAGTCTGCGCCACAGGCGGCGGCCGTCAACAGTACCATCAGCGGACGGATGCGCTTGCCCGTGGCTTCGGGGCCTGCGCCTTCGCCCGTCCAGCCCATGTGATAGGTGAGCATCTCGTGGAAGGCGCGGGTGCGCGGCTGGTCGAGGCGCGCCACCTGTCGCTGGAGTTCGCTTTCGATGGAGGGGAGCAGGTCAGAGATCATGGACACCTTTTTATCACGTCATTGCGAGCGCGTAGCGCGAAGCAATCTCTATGCAGAATTAGGGGGTGCTTCGGGTCTCGACGCTGCCGCATCTCGACCCTCCGCTCAGCGCGAATTATAAAATTCCAAGTTGCTGGAGTTCGCGCTCCAGTTGTTCGGGCGATTGATATTGGATGGTGACGATATTCAACGCGCGCGCGGCGACCACGTTGGCGGGATTGTCGTCGATGAAGACGCATTCCTCGGGTTTGCGGCCGATCTTATCGAGCATGTGCTGGAAGATGGCAGGGTCAGGCTTGACCAGCTTGACCTCGCCCGAGAGCAGATAATCGTCCAGCAGGTCGAAGAAGTGATGCTTCTCGCGCGTGATGGGGAAGGTCTCCATCGACCAGTTGCTCAGGCCGTAGACGGGCCAGCCTGCCGCCTTGACGCGTTTCAGAATCTCGATGACGGGCGTGATCGGCTCGCCGATGGACTCTTCCCAATGCTCGTGATAGGCGCGGATCAGATCCGCGTGTTGTGGGAACCTGGCTGTGAGGTCGGCCACGCCCTCGGCGAACGGGCGGCCCTTGTCTTGCAGCAGGTTCCATTCCATGAAGTCGATCTCTTCGAGGAAGCGTTCCATGCTTTCGGCGTCGTCGAAGTAGCGGCGGTACAGGTTGCGCGGGTCCCACTCGATCAGGACCCCGCCAAAGTCAAAGATGACAGCAGTGATGTTCATGGCCTTTCCAGAATGGATGAGAGGATGTCAGACTGGCTCGAGGGTGAAGACCGTGATCTCGGGCCTGCAGTTGAATCGCGCGTTGACGGTGGTCACGCCGACGCCGCGATTGGTGTAGAGTAGCATATCCCCGATATTATACAGGCCGCTCGGGTATTTTTGTCCCATTTCTGGCAGGATGGGCGGACCGATCAGCGGGATGTTGATCTGACCGCCGTGGGTATGGCCTGAGATCTGCAGGTCGAAGCGGCCTGCCGCCGCGCTGGTGTCCGCGAAATCGGGTTCGTGGGCCAGCAGGACGGCGGCGCCATCCGCTGGCAGGGATGCGAGCACCTGGTCGAGACGGTCCATCTTGTAGATGATGTCGTCCACGGCCGCGATGTGGAAGCTGGCATTGCCTCGTGTGAAAGTCTGCACCGAATTACGCATGACCGTGACCCCCGCCTCGGTCAGTGCCTGCTCGACCCATCCCGCGTTGACGCGATGATCGTGATTGCCAAGGATGGCTAAAGTCGGACAATACGCGGCCAGCGTGGGAAAAGAGCCGCGGACGATGTCGAGGCTGTTTGTGTAGGTGGCCCACTCGTTCGGCCTGCCGTAGGGACGATATTCAACGTAGTCTCCCGTCAGGGCAATGAAATCGGGCTTCTGCTCCAGAGTCAACTGGATGATGCGGTCCAGCCGTTCCTGGTTGATCCATTGCCCCAAATGAAAGTCGCTGACCTGGGCCAGCCTGACACCGCGAAAGACGGGATCGAGACGGGGTAATTTCAGGGTCAGGTTCTTGACCTCGATCCAGTTCATTTCCACCTCGGTACTATAGCCGTACCCCAAAAATCCCAACGCGGCGGTTGGGATGACGAAGGAACGGATGATTTTGAAGAAGTCTCTGCGGGAAAGGGGATGGTTCATATGGATAAGAAGATTCGAGCGGCGAGTTGATTACCTGACTGGCATCCCTCACTTTGATGTCAGTTTTCCGACTTTCAATTCATCCAACCTTCCCGCCCCGCACGCAAACATCGTGACCTCGATCTGACGTTTGGTCAGGTTCATCATCTCGACCACGTTCTCGGTCGAGACGGCGGCGGCCTTGAGGAACTGGCCTGCCATGCCGCCCAGGGTCGCGCCGAGGGACACACATTTGGCGATATCGAGGCCGTCTTTGAGTCCGCCCGAGGCGAAGATGGGCATGTCGGGCGTGGCGCGGCGGACATTGAGGATCGACTCGGCGGTGGGGATGCCCCAGCCGACGAAGGTGGCCGCCAGTCGACGGGTGAACTCGTCGGGCGCGCGGTGCATCTCGACCTGCGACCAGCTCGTGCCGCCCGCGCCCGCCACGTCGATGGCGGAGATGCCGCACTCGGCCAGCAATTTCGCCGTCCGCTCGGAGATGCCCCAGCCGACCTCCTTGGCGATGACGGGGATGGGCAGTTTGGCGCAGACCTCTTCTATCTTTTTGGCGATGCCCGCCCAGTTGGTGTCGCCTGCATCCTGCACGGCCTCCTGCAGTGGGTTGAGGTGCAGGTAGAGCGCGTCGGCCTGGATCATGTCCACGGCGCGGCGGCATTCGTCCACGCCGTAGCCGTAATTGAATTGGACTGCGCCCAGGTTGGCGAAGAGCAGGATGTCGGGTGCGACCTTGCGCACCTGGAAGGTGGCGGCCTGTTCGGGATGTTCCAATGCGGCGCGCTGGGAGCCAACCCCCATCGCCACGCGGACCTCCTGGGCGGCTTCCGCCAGCCGCAAGTTGATTGTGCCCGCATCGGAGGTGCCGCCCGTCATCGAGCTGACCAGGATCGGGGCGGAGAGCCGCCGTCCAAACAGGACCAGGCTGGGGTCCACATGGTTGAGGTCCACTTCGGGCAGGGCCTCGTGGATGAAGCGGTAGTTCTCGAGTCCCGTCGTCAGCGCGGAGCGGACATCCTGCTCGAGGTTGATCTTGATATGGTCGGCTTTTCTCTGGTCGATCGGCGCAACTTTTGACATAAGGTAGTGTTCCTGTCTTTGAACATCCCCTAAAGGGACGAGTGCTGGCTTGACAGTGCAATTGAAAAGATTACAATAAGCCAGCCTATCTTGTACATACCAATTTGGAGGATCAAATGTCTGACACGTATGAAGAAGTCAAGAAGATCGTTGTGGATCTGCTTGGCGTGGATGAAGCCAAGGTGACGGCCGATGCCCGTTTCCGCGAGGAGCTCGAAGCCGATTCGCTCGACCTGGTGGAACTCATCATGGCCTTCGAGGACAAGTTCGGCGCCGAGATCTCGGACGAAGACGCCCAGAAGATCACCACCGTGGGCGAGGCTGTCTCTTATATCGACGGCCACAAGTAAATCCTTGTTGCGATTATAACCGTGGAGCCGCCCATTGAAGGCGGCTCCATGCGTTTAAGAGAGGGATTTGAGAGTCATTTGCCCCCTCCCGTCCTCCCCCATTTTCGAGAGCGAAAATGGGGGAGGGGTTATGAATAAAAACTCCCTAATTTCGCAGAAATTAGGGAGTTTAGGAACGGCTACTTCAACAGCGAGGGGATTTCCTCAGGGTGCTTGGCCACGCGCACGCCCGCGGATTCGAGCGCACGGACCTTGTCCGCTGCGGTGCCTGCGCCGCCTTCGATGATGGCGCCCGCATGTCCCATGCGTTTGCCTGGAGGAGCGGTCTGGCCTGCAATGAAGGAGACCACGGGCTTGGTCATCTTGGAGGAGATAAACTCGGCCGCTTTCTCCTCATCGGTGCCGCCGATCTCGCCGATCATCACGACCTTCTCGGTCTTGGGATCGTGCTCGAACATATCCAGCACATCGATGAAGTTGGTGCCGTTGACGGGGTCGCCGCCGATGCCCACGCAGGTGGACGAGCCCATGCCAACCTGCTTGAGCGCGTACAGCACTTCATAAGTCAGCGTGCCCGAGCGGGAGACCACGCCCACGTTGCCAGGGATGGCGATGTTGCCAGGGATGATGCCGACCTTGGCTTCACCAGGGGTCAGCAGGCCTGGGCAGTTGGGGCCGATCAGGCGCACGTTCTTTTGATCCAGGTAGTTACGCACGCGCATCATGTCCTGCACGGCCACACCCTCGGTGATGCAGATGACGAGCGGGATGCCCGCATCCGCGGCCTCGAACATGGCGTCGGGAGCGAAGCGCGCAGGGACGAAGATGATGGAGGCGTTGGCGCCCGTGGCTTCGACGGCCAGCTTGACCGAGTCGAACACGGGGACCTTGTCCAGCACCCATTCACCGCCCTTGCCAGGCGTCACGCCTGCGACGACATTGGTGCCGTAATTAACCATCTGGGTGGTATGGAAGAGGCCTTCCGAGCCTGTGATGCCCTGCACCAGCAGGCGGGTATTCTTGTCGACTAAGATGCTCATGGATTAGGCTCCCTTCGCGGCGGCGACGGCCTTCTTGGCGGCGTCGGCGAGAGTTTCAGCGGTGATCATTTTGGCGTCGGCCAGCAGTTGGCGTCCTTCTTCAGCGTTGGTGCCCACCAGGCGGACGACCATCGGCACTTTGGGCTTGACCTCGGCCATGGCGGCCAGGATGCCCTTGGCCACTTCATCGCAGCGGGTGATGCCGCCGAAGATGTTGAACAGCACGGCCTTGACGTTTGGGTCAGACAGGATGATGCGCATTGCCGCGGCCACTTTTTCTGAGCCTGCGCCGCCGCCGATATCCAGGAAGTTGGCGGGCTCGCCGCCAAAGAGTTTGACGATGTCCATGCTGGTCATGGCCAGGCCTGCACCGTTGACCATGCAACCGATATTGCCGTCCAGCTTGATGAAGGACAGGCCGTACTTGCGGGCTTCGGTCTCGGCGGGGGCTTCCTCGTCGATGTCGCGCATCTCGCTCAGGTCCGAATGACGGAAGAGGGCGTTGTCGTCGATCATCATCTTGCCGTCGAGAGCGACCAAGCGTTTGTCCTTGGTGATGACCAACGGGTTGATCTCAGCCAGGGTGGCATCCGTGCTGCTGTAAGCCTTCCACAAACCGTTGGCGATGGTGCCGAAGTCCTTCCAGTATTCGCGGGGGAGGTCCATCGAGGCGGCGATGTCGCGGGCCTGATAGTCGCGCAGTCCCAGCAGCGGATCGATGTGGACCTTGATGATCTTCTCGGGATGGGTGGCGGCCACTTCTTCGATGTCCACGCCGCCCGCGGCGGAGGCCATGATGACGGGTTTCTTGGCGGCACGATCGTTGGTAATGGCGAAATAGATTTCCTGGTCGATGGCGGCGGCTTCGTCCACCAACACCTTGCGGACAGGGAGACCCTTGATCTCCATGCCCAGGATCTGAGTAGCGAGCTGTTCGGCTTCCTGCGGGTCCTTGGCGAGTTTTACCCCACCCGCCTTGCCGCGCCCGCCGACGAGCACCTGCGATTTAATGACAACGCGGCCACCGAGCTCTTCTGCAATCTGTCTTGCTTCGCTTGCGGTTGCCGCGACCCGTCCCTTGGGGATGGGAATTCCGAACTTTGAAAAAATTTGTTTTGATTGGTATTCGTGAAGTTTCATCGCATCCTCTGTGTCAGGCGTGTGCCCGGGGTACGTACAGCGCGATTATACCACTGGGAATTTTTCCCCTTTTGCGGCATTCCACCAATAAAAAAAGGAGCAACCAAACGGTTGCTCCTTTTTGAAACTCATTACGTTTACTGCGGGACCGTGAAGCGCAAGATGCGCTGGAAGGCGGAGTCGGTTACCCAGACGCGACCCTCGGGGTCCACGGCGATGCCCGAGGGCAGGCCGAAACCTGTAGAGGTATCCCCGTAATCGCCCCAGACCTTGAGTAGTTCGCCGTCGCTTGAGAATTCCATCACGCGGAAGCCTTCGGGGTCGGTGATGAAGACATGACCCTGCTGGTCCACTGCGATGAAGGGCTTGTTATCGAGCGACTGACTGAACCAGCCGTACACGTCCCATTGCTTTTCGGGGTAGAAGCTCATCCCGTCCTCAGAGGGCAGGAAGGTCTGCACGCGCTGGTTCCACGTATCGGAGACGTAGATGCGGTCCTGCGCGTCCACGGCCACGCCGACGGGTTCGTCGAACATGCCAGGCTCCAGGCCGCCCGAGCCGATCTGAGTGATGGGCGTACCGTCTGATTCGTAGACGACGATGCGCTTGTTGCCCGTGTCGGCCACATAGACGCGGCCCTGGCTGTCCACCGCGATTCCGCGCGGACCGTAGAGCTTGAGCAGGGTATCACCCTGCCCGAACTCACCCCAGGAGGTGAGCGGGATTCCCGTCGACGAGAACTTCTGGATGCGGTGGTTCCACGTGTCGGAGACGTACACCGATCCGTCGGGGCCGACCGCCACGCCCCACGGTTCGCTGAACTTGCCCAACGGCGCGGGCGGACCCTGGGATGGGTCGGGGCTTTGCTCGAAGGAACCCCACTCGTTCAGGGTGACGCCTTCCGCGTTCAGGTGCAGGATGCGATGATTGAGCGAGTCGGCCACGTAGAAGGTGCCATCCTTGGCGAAGGCCAGGGAGCGCGGCGCGTTCAACATGACGGGATTTGCCTGGGCGGCATCCAGCACCAGATCGGCGGGAAGGGTGATCGCCTTGCCTTCGGTGGGATCCTGTTCAGGCTGCTGTGCCACAGGGCCGACGCCGTAATTCCACATCTGGGCGGCCACGTCCTTGCGGACATACATACGCATCTGGTCGGCAGGCTGCCAGGTGGAGAGGGTCAAGTCGCTGCGACCCAGGGCCTGGGCGTAGGTGGTGTAATCGCGGTCGAGCCAGATCTTGACGAGGCCCGCGCGGATCTGCGGGTCGAGCAGGGCAGAGCAGACGCGCGAGTAGTCGTTTTTCGGGAACCAACGCAGGAACCCGAGCGGACCCTTGCAGGAATAGGTGTCGTCAAATGGGATGCTGGAGTCAGGGCGCGGATTCACCAGGCCGAAGTAATCCTGCATCGGCCACCACATGCGGATGTAATCCACACGATAGTAGTTGGTGCCGAGGGCGGGCTCGATCTTATCGAAATTCTTCTGATCCACGACCACCACCACGGCGTCGCGCAGGGAGCGGGTGGGGGCGTCGAAGGAGCGCTGGTTGGTGTAATCGCGCAGGTACCACACGAACGGCCAGGAAACACCTGTGTCAGGCGCGGAGGCGTCGTAGGCAATGGCCAGGTTATATCCGCCTGCGGTACGCTCGGAGATCTCCTTGGCCTGGGCCATGATCTGCTTGATGCCCGTCGCACCGTGGGCATAGACAAGGAACTCGGTGGCGTCATCATAGTTGATGTATGAGGCGTGGAAGGAGGCGCGCATGGTCAGCGCTGCCAGCAGCGCAAAGAAGGTCAATGCAAAGACCCGCTTGACCTGGTTGGCATTCCACTTCATCAGCAGGAAGGCCGCTCCCACGCCGCTGGCTATCGCGACCAGGGCAGGCAGCAGGAAGGCACTGGTGGCTTCGAGTTGGGCCAATTCCTTGCCCTGGAAGGGTGGATTGAGATTCCAGGACAGGACGGCGTTGAAGAAACTGGCCACGAAGACCACCACAACGCCGAGCGAGACCCACACGCGTTTCTCACGCAGGCTTTCCCAGTCGAGGGTCTCGAAGAGGTGACCGAGTCCCCAACCCGTGATCAGGATCATCGGCCAGGCCATGTGGACGGTCAGCCAGGGCATGCGTTCGCCCGCGTAGGAAAAGGCCACCACGCTGATGACGCTCCACCAGACCAGCAGGCTGAACATGTTGGTGAAGTTATCGGTGGGGGCGGGTTCGTCGGTTTCTTCGTCAAAACCTGCGGCGGGCACGCGGACGGTAACCAGGTCGTTCTCGTCGAGCGGTGCATCGCAAGCCATGCAGGAAGTCGACTGGACGGGGTTGCTGGTCCCGCAATATCCGCAGCGCAGGAAGGTCGCCTCGGTGCGAGTCTGCTCGGTATGGAGGACACCTGGCTCGGGAAGTTCGACTTCTTCATTCTGCCTGGCGCGCCTGATCCACAGGCGTGCGCCGAGGAAGATGGCCAGCAGCAGGCCGAGGGCAGGTAAAAATTCATAGATGGGAATCTGCACGAGCAGATAGTAGTACCAGGGTTGGCTGCCACGCTGCACGCCTTGTTGGACGATCCAGTACCCCAGCGAGCCAATCGTACCCGTGAAGAAACCATCGCTGTTGGTAAAGAAAGTGGTGTATAGCACGACAAACGGCACCCAGAAGGTGAGCGCCAGTTTCCACCACAGGCGACGGTTCCAGAGCAGGCCGATGAAAATGGAAACACCGAAGGTAGCCAGGAGCAGGAGCGCCACTTTGATCACGGCATCGACGGTCAGTGTTTGGACCGAGGCCGCGTCGGTGGGGATGATCACGTTCAGCCACTTCTTCAGGACTTCGATCAGGAAGGCCGTCAGCAGAGGCAGGACCAAGGTCCCTGAAACCATCAACAGGTCAAAGGAACGCTCCTTGAGGATGCGCTTCCAGCCGAAGCCGCGGATAAGATAGAAGGCGGCTGCGACGAAGGCCGCAAAAGCAAACACCGCCAGGATGATGGGAATCGAAACGGGGGATGATCCTTCCGCTGCCAGCGGGGTCGGGACCGTCTGGCCTGGTGCGGCAGGAGCGGCGGTTTCCGTCCCAGTGAGAGTCGCGCTCTGGTGGGTGTACACCTGCGCAAAGACGGTCAGTCCACCCAATACCAGTCCGATGACCAGAGTGACGACAAAGGCGCGGTAATCGGAGGGATTATGAGTCCACGGACGATGGGTGACACGGGCGATGAAGTAGATCGCTAGGTAGAGCAAAATCTGCGCCGCATAGATGTAGGAAGTCTCTTTGGAGGTAAAGTGCAGGCAGAGTGCGGCGGCGAAGAAATACAAGTATTTTGGCTTGGCGGTTTCGAGGTAGCGCAGGGTGGCGTACAACATCACCACGCCCGAGAAGGCCACGAAGGACTCGTTGCGGACGTAGCGCGAGTAGTACAGCATGTAGGGCGAGATGACCATCAGGAAACCTGCGATGATCGCACCCGCCTTGCCGAGATAATCGCGCCAGTACCAGATCATCCAGACCGTGGCGATGCCGAACAGGGCAGCAGGGATGCGGGCCGTGAAGTCACTCACGCCGAACAGGAAGTAGGTCAGGGCGATGATGTGGAACTGGAACGGCCCATGCATCATGGGGCTGTGCTGGTAGCCCTGTCCGCGATAGAGCAACCAGGAGAAATAGGTGTGCAGGCTTTCATCGTGACTCATCACGCGCGGTTCGAGCATGTAGAAGCGCGTGGCGATGGCCAGCAGGATGACCAGCCCAAACAGCAAAACCTCGTTGGTGACGGCAGGCAGGGCGGGATGAATGGAACGTTCAAGCCAGGGACGTTTTTCGTTGATCATAAATTCTCTTATCGAAGGGTTGAATTGGTGACTTATACTTCACTCTTGGGGTTCTGACAAGTTGCCGAATCGGCCCCCTACGGTGCGCTCATCGTATATTCCGCCTGTGGGGTCATCGTGACCGTGGAGGAGGGAGTCTGCGAACCAACTAGCGGGGTGACAGAACACATCGGGATCGATAGCTCGGCGGGCAGGGACTCCGCCGTCAAGTGGTTGTAGGCCATCAGGACGTCTTTGGAGATGGAGAATTGCCGTGCAATGGCGTCCAACGTATCACCCGCCTGGACCTGGTAGCGGATCGACTCACACTCAGGCAGGCTCAGCAGCGTGGATGTGATCGGCGCGGACGGGGTGGGCACGAGCAGGGCAGTGGCTGTCAGTACCTGGGTGGGATGAGTCCCGCCGCCTGCCCCGCGCGGGAACCCCAATGTAAAGATGATTGTCAGCAGGACGACCAGTAGAACAGGGGCCGCGACCCAGCGGTTGGCAAGTGAGGTAGCTGGCTGGCTGGCCTTGACCCGTTGCAAGACCTCCTCCAGCGAAAGCGCCGCATGGGATGAGGGGAGGTGAGCTTGCAGGCTTTGTCGCAGTGTTCCCTCCAGGTCCGCCAGTTCGGCCTCGTAACGGCGGCACTCGTCGCAGCCCGCGAGGTGACCCTCCAGCGCGGTACGCTGCTCGGGGGACAGGGCCAGGTCCACGGCGGAATCCAGCCAGGCGCGGGCCTGCAAATGGCTGATGGGATTCATGGGGTCATTCTCCAGCAAGTTTCCTCAATTCGACTCGCAATCGTTCACGGGCGGTGTGCAGGCGCGAATGGATCGTGCCTTCGTTCACACTGAGCATCTCTGCAATTTCCGCCACCGACAGGTCGTTGTAGTAGCGCAGGACGAGCGGGATGCGGTGCTTGTCGTCCATGGCCGAGACGGCCTGCCAGATGAAGCGTTCCTTCTCATTCTGGATGACGATCTCCTCGGGCAGGGGCCGCTGCGCGTCCATGCGGAGGAGGGAGGTCAGCGTCTGCTTGAGGCGGTCCAGGCTCCTGTGTTTGCGCAATCGGCTGCGGCTGAGGTTGAGGGCGATGGTGAACAGCCAGGCCTTGAAGGAGGTCTGATTCCGATAGGAGCGCAGAGACCTCAAGGCCGCGATGAAGGTCTCCTGGGCGATCTCCCGTGCCTCGACGGAGTCGCCCAGCACCGACAGCGCCAGCCTGAAGACGCCGTCCTCGAACTGCCGAACCAAGGCCTCAATGCATGCTTCATCGCCAGCCAGGCAGCCAGCGAGCAATGTGGACGATGGTTCGGTGCCTGTGGTGCTCATCGTTTCTTAAATTAAAACGCGGGCCGAACGGAAAACCTTCATTTTTCCCCAAGGAAAAGATCTGATTTGCGTATAACCAATCTGATAGTTCATGCTATTATAGGAAAACTGGAAATAGATTTACGCCTTGCGCGCCTTCTTGCCCAGAATCGCCATTTCGTGCTTGAGGGTCTCTGCCCAGCCCACGCGCAACGGGCGCGGATCGAAGCCCAGTTCGCGGCGAGCCTTGGCATTGTCGCCGATATAGGTCACACCCGCGATGATGCGCAAGCCTTCGGAGGTGTAACTCTCGGGCAGGAAACGGTCGAATGGCCTGGCGAGCACAGATAAAACCTTGGGCAACTGCGGCGGGACAGGCAGCGGGGCGTGGATGCCCGTGATCTCCTGGGCCAGGTGGTAGGCGTCGTACAGGCCGTACGGTTCGCCCGTCAGGAAATAGGTCTCGCCGACCTTGCCCTTTTCCATGGCGAGCAAATGCCCGCGGGCGATGTCCTCGACGTGTGCCCAGCACAGGGCCGTCTTGCGGGGGAGGAGGGGCAGCCTGCCTTGCAGGTAATCCAGCATGCTGATGCGGACGCTGCTCGTGTCGCCAGGTCCGTACACCAGGCCTGGGCTGACGATGACCAGCGGCAGTCCCTCGGCGATCTTTTGAAGCGCGATCTCATGCGCTGCCGCCTTGGTGCGGTCATATTCGCTGATATGTTCACCCGTGAAATGATAGCTCTCGTCCACGAGTTGACCGTGGGTATCCGAGTTGACGGCCACGGTGCTGGTGTACACGCCCTTGGCGATATTGAGTTCCTTCATTAATTCCAGGACGTTGCGCGTACCCTGTACGTTGATGCGCTTGCCGCCGCTCTTGTCGTATGAGCCGACCTTATACCAGCCCGCAATGTGGAAGACGCCGTCCACGCCCTGCATGGCCGTACGCATGGACTCCTTGTCCGTGACATCGCCCTTGAAAATCTGAACGCCTTTTTCCTCCAGCCCCCTGGCCTTGGATGGATTCCGCACGATGGCATGCACATGGTGTTCCGCCAGCAGCAACTGCCTGACGACTTCACTCCCGATGAACCCTGTTGCGCCTGTGACGAGATATTTCATGATGAGGTCTCCTGTGGATGGGGAGTATATCATGGGGGGGCGATCCTCCTGTGCGTGGGGCTGAGCCTGTAAGCGGCGAAAAAACTTGACATTCTCCCTTTTTACACTATACTTCCGATAGGAAATATCCGAACAGTAGGTTATATGAAACTCACCACTCGCAGCGAATACGCCCTTCTGGCATTGGTATACCTGGCCCGCAATCAGCAGGCCGAGGGTTATATTTCAATTGAGACCATTGCCAAGGCGCAGGGCATCCCGCCTAAATTTCTGGAACAGTTGATGTTGGCCCTCAAGCGTGCGCATTTCCTGCGCAGCACCAAGGGACAACATGGCGGCTACGCTCTGGCAAAAGACCCGAGCGAGATCACCCTGGCTGAGGTCATCCGCCTGTTCGATGGGGCGCTGGCCCCGACCGAGTCAGTGAGCGAGAACTTCTACGAGTCCACGCCCATCGAGAAAGAGAAGAAGCTGACGCGAGTCTTCAAGGACATCCGCGATTATGTTTCGCAAAAGCTGGAAAAGACCACTATCGCTGACGTGATGAAATAAGGATAACGATCCACACGACCGCCCTGACGAAGGGCGGTTTTTTATTTCAATGAGTTATATCCTTTGGGCTTTGGTCGAATGTCATAATTCAGTGACTGAACATTGACAAGAATTGATTTTTGATTATAATCCCTATTGAATAAGTCATAAAACATTATGAAACTTTCCCTGTGTAGTGAATACGCTCTGCTGTGTCTGATCCATCTGGCCCGCTTTAGCCATGAAGCGCCGACCCTGGAATCCATTTCTGCTGCCTGTCATATCCCTGCAGAAACATTGAACGAAACCTTGTCTGTCCTGAAGAAGGAAAGATACATCAAAACCACACGGGGAATCCAGCTTGCGAAACCTGCCAGCCGCATCAATGTACTGGAGATCATCCGCCTGTTCGATGGGGCGCTGGCGCCACTGGAACCTGTCAGTGTGAAGGGGTACGAGATCGCTCCCATGGAAAGCGAACCCAAATTAAGCGGGCTCTTCTCGCAGATCCAGAAGCAGGTCATCAGCCAGTTGGAGAATGTCACCATCGCGGATCTTGCGTAAATTTTTTACGCTTATATCATACTAAGTCAATAGACTAAATAGAAAATCCTCAAGGAGAAAAAATGATCAATACCATCACCATCCTGGGCGGACGAAGCCGCTCGGGCGTCCCTGAAGCGGTCGAGCGCATCGACCTGAAGATGGGCGACGTCGTCAGCATCGTGGGGCCGACAGGCTCGGGCAAGACCACCCTGATCAATGATCTGGAACTGTTCGCGGATGCCAACACCCAGACGGGGCGGCGCGTGCTGATCAACGACGAGCGCCCTCCGTTGGAATACCGCGACAACCCCGCCATGAACCCGATCGCGCTCATTACCCAGCACACCACGTTCCTCTCCGACCTGCCCGTGGTGGACTTTTTGACCGCTCATGCGGGCATCCGCGCTGTGAAGAAAACCCAGATCGACGAGATGATCCAGAAGACGCTCGACTTTGCGAACCAACTGACGGGTGAGCCGATTGTGCTGACCAGCCGCATGACCGAGCTTTCGGGCGGACAGACCCGCGCCCTGTTGATCGCCGACGCGACCATCATCTGCAACACGCCCATCGTGCTGCTCGATGAAGTGGAGAACGCGGGCATCAACCGCACGCGCGCCATGGAACTGTTGCGTGAATATCGCAAGGTCTTTATCTTCGTGACGCACGACCCGCGCATCGCGCTGCTTTCTGATTACCGCATCGTTATGCAGGGCGGGTCGATCACGAAGGTGCTGTACACCAACGAAGAGGAACGCATCTTCTCGCATAAGGTCAGCAAGCTCGATGACCTGCTCTCCGCCATGCGCGACAAGATCCGCTTTGGCGAACGCCTCACCACTCATGAACTGGAAGGATTGGCATGAAACTCGCTATCTGTGCTGGCCCAGCCACAACGGGCAAAACTTCGGTGCTGCGTCACATGATCCGCAAGCTGCAGGATGCGGGCGACCAGGTCGCTTTCCTCAAGATCGATGTGCAGTTCGCTGAAGAGGACGAGATTTTCGCCAGGGAATTTGGCATCCCGACCCGCAAGGTGTACTCGGGTGAGCTGTGTCCCGACCACTGCAATGTGATGGTGCTGGGCGATGCCCTGCAATGGGCGGAAAGGTCTGGAGCCAATATCCTGCTGGTCGAGACGGCGGGCCTGTGCCTGCGCTGCTCTCCCTACGTGGACGGCGGCCTGGGCATGATCGTGGTGGAAGCCACCAGCGGCACCAACCTGCCGTTCAAGATTGGGCCGATGCTTTCGCTGGCGGACGTGGCCGTGGTGACCAAGATCGACCGCGTCTCGCAGGCCGAACGCGAGGTGTTCCGCTCACGCATTCAGGACGTGGCACCGAACGTGAAGGTCCGCGAAGTGAACGCGTTGTACGGCATTGGCATCGACCCGCTGGTGGACGCCATCCACAACCAGGCCGACACCTGGGACAAGATGCTGCTGCGCGGCAATCCGCCCGTGGGCACCTGCACCATCTGCGTCGGCAAGAAGGAGATTGGCTGGCAGGCGCACTTCGGCGTGGTGCGCTCGCTCGAAAATCAGAATTTCTATCGCGGCGAGTAAAGTGCTTGTCGTTGCGAGGGCGGGGTCTCGATACGGGCGGGAAGAACCCTCGCCCTACTCGACCACCAACCCTCCTCGCAATGACATCAGAAAGGACAACTATGGAACAAATCTATTTCGATCATTCCGCCACCACTCCACTCGACCCGCGTGTGGTCGAAGCGATGCTGCCTTTTTACAGCGTGAACTTCGGTAATCCGTCCAGCCTGCACTGGGCAGGACAGCAGGCCAAACAGGCCATCGTCGAGGGGCGCCGTCAGGTGGCAGACCTGTTCCATGCGGGCGCCGACGAGATCGTCTTCACCGCCAGCGGCACCGAAGCCGACAACATGGTGCTGGTGGGTGTGGCGATGCGCTATCCGCCGAAGGACTGCCACATCATCACGTCCGCCTTCGAGCATCCTGCCATCCTGGAGACCTGCAAGTATCTCGACAAGCTGGGATATTCCATCAGCTACCTGCCTGTCACGCCCGAGGGCATCGTCGAGCCGCAGGCGCTGCGCCAGGCCTTGCACCCCAACACGCGCCTGGTCTCGGTCATGACCGCCAATAACGTGGTCGGCACCTTGCAGCCCATCGGCGAACTGGCGCGCATCACCAAGGAGCACGGCGCGCTCTTCCACACGGACGCCGTCCAGGCGGTGGGGAAGATCCCGTTGCACGTGGATGCGCTGCCTGTTGACTTTATCTCCATGTCGGCTCACAAGCTGCACGGACCGAAGGGCATCGGCGCGCTGTATATCCGCCGCGGCACGGTCATCGAGCCGCTGGTCCACGGCGGCGGGCAGGAGCGCAACCTGCGCTCGGCCACGGAAAACGTCGCGGGGATCGTCGGCTTCGGGAAAGCGGCATCCATCGCCGGTGCGGAGATGAGCGCCGAAGCCAGCCGACTCGTCAGCCTGCGCGACCGCATCATCGCGGGCATCCAGTCTCAAATCACCAACGCCTATCTGATCGGCCATCCCTACAAGCGTCTGCCTGGGCACATCTGCCTCGGCTTTGCGGGCCAGGAAGGCGAAGCCATGCACCTGATGCTGGCCCTCAACGATGAAGGCATCGCCGTCTCAACGGGCAGCGCGTGCAGCGCCCAACACGGCGGACAGCCCTCCTACATCCTGATGGCAATGGGTATGGACCCCGTCCGTTCGCGTGGCTCGCTGCGCATCACCCTCGGCCGCTTCAACACGGACCTCGAAGCGGATACGCTCCTTCAGGTTTTGCCGCGTCTGACGGAAAGCCTGCGTCATATCACCTCTCGCAGCTTTGCTGCTGTTGCATGAAAGGAAATCGAATGTCACTCCCCACCACCTACTCTGTTGATGATCTGCCTGGCTTGAACTGCGGCGTATGCGGCCTGCGCAGCTGCGAAGAAATGGCCACCCGCCTGCAAACCAACCCCGACCTGATCAAGCGCTGCATCTACCTCTCGGATAACCGCTACGAAGCGCGCGAGATCGCCACCGAGAATCGCTCCAACCCGTTGAATGCGCCTGTGGCCCCCATCATGCAAACGGCCAGCCCTCAACCCATGATGGCCTCCTGCGCGGGCTGCGCTCCTGCCGTGTCTTCGACGATGACCTCCTTCATCCCTGGCATGAGCAATCCCTGGCGCGACAGCCTAGGGCGCGAGTTCGATTTCTACCTCGAACACTTCCCCGAGGAGCCAGGTCCACGCGAGATCATCATCCCGCATAACCCGATGATCACGCGAGAGATGGACATCCAGGTCGGTGACATCCTGATTGGCCGTCCGCTGGGCATGTCCTGCGGATGTCCCATCACGCACTGCGGCGTGGCCGTGGACGTGGACAAGCGCACGGGCGTCATTGTGTGGTGCGTGACGGGTCCGCTCAACCCGCGCCAGAAAGGCTTCAAGGACCTGGGTTATTACATCGCCGAAGGCTACGAAGGCCTGATCAACGACGCGCGCTGCGAGATCAAGATCGGCATGCGTTACTTCTTCCAGCCGCGCATGTGCATGCTGCAATGGCGTCACAGCGGACTGGTCAACTTCCTCAACCGCACGGCCACAGGCTACCAGGTCCGCGTGGAAGGGTTGTGGATCGGATAAAAACCTTCATTCAGAGGAAACACAATGAAAATTGCAAGCAATGTCACAGAACTGATCGGCAACACCCCGCTGGTGCGCCTCAACCGCGTTACCGAGGGCGCCAAGGCGGAAGTCCTCGCCAAGCTCGAGTTCTACAACCCCGCCCATTCGGTCAAGGACCGCATCGGCTTTGCC
>JACPVF010000002.1 GCA_016191845.1 Chloroflexota bacterium | reverse complement strand
CTGATCCAATCATGTTAAACGCGATCAGGCAGACTACAGCCCCGACAAATAAAAGAACGCCCAGCCAAGATGAAACTCGAATTGCCTTATTCATTTTATTCTTTGCTCCTTTTCGTCACAGATTTCTGCAAAGATAAAGCCGGGCTGCTATCAAGGACTTGCAAAGGCTATCATGGCAATGACATTTCCATTCCGATATACTCATTTTTGTTTCTTTTTGTTCTGCAAAGAACCGCTCAATGGTTTGCGGCATCGTCCCCGAGCGGAGCGAACGGGATACCTGCGTGTGTGTCTCGACACTCCCTGCGACCGCGACAACCAGGGTGGGCGTGGATTCTGCTTGGGAACAGGGAAAGCTAGAAGCCGCGTTTCGCGAAATGCTTGTAAATTGCGCAGACTCCCGCGCGCCAGGCCACCCGCCCTGTGAGCGAAGCGAAGCGGGGTGCGCGCTTTGTTGGACGCATTGTATTATCAACTAAGATATCCATAGTGGAAACCATCGTTTGACATCCCATTTTCCGTTATTACGAAGCAAGATATATAACTCTTCGCCTGCACATAATTTTCCACAGTAATACCCACTAAATAATATTGCTTGGTTATATTTTTCATTAAATCCAATTGATGAAAAATATATGAGCCAATTTTTATAATCCCAGTTTTCTTTTTGGGCTGCTACTTCGTCTGGACTAATGAATTTACAAGGGCCATTTTCGGGAAGGATCTCAGGAGGTAACCTCTGCGCCTTATTATTTCTTCGATAGTCCTGTAAAGTTTGTACGGATAAGGACGGTTCTTCTTGCAAGAGGTCTGTATCTTTATAATAACCTTCTTCATAAACTGTCTCCTCTAAAACCAAAAAAGTAATTGAAGACTTATCTTGAGTCGTGCAAGTTTCTTTTAGAAAAGCTGAATAAATTGCAATTTCTTCAGCTTTTCTTCGCTCTAAATCTGGTGTTGCTGTCGGGTTGGGCAGGAAATCATGCGCTTCTCTTGGTATGTTACTGATATTGGGAGTCGAAATTGGTTTTGTCAATTGAGTAAGTTCAATTGGTTGAATGCCAGTTAGTGTGGCAGTGGGGTAAATGGTTGTTTTTTGGGAAGCACAACTAATCAAAAGACTTGAAATTACAATAGCCAAGAAAGTCATTCTTTGCAAATTTAATCCCTTTCATGGGCCAGCGCCCAACGGTTTGCGATATTGTCCCCGAGTGGAGCGAGTGGGATACCTGCGTGTAGACGGGCGTGGACTCTGCTTGGGAGTAGGAAAAACTCGAAGTATGGAAACCACACGTCAGGCTGCTCGTCCCGTGAGCGAAGCGAAACGGGGGTGTACGCT
This sequence comes from Chloroflexota bacterium, assembly GCA_016191845.1. Lineage (GTDB taxonomy): Bacteria > Chloroflexota > Anaerolineae > Anaerolineales > Villigracilaceae > JACPVF01. The sequence continues at coordinate 79,633 of JACPVF010000002.1, read as the reverse complement.
TTGTTAGGCGCACTTTCACCTTCAATCGCCTATACTAATTACCAAAAGCTATATCTTTGAAGCTTATCCAAACGCTAAAGACACATAAGCCGATTAAATATAGCCAAACCAGTATTCTGACCATACTCATTATTACTGAGCGTTTTATTTTTCCATCCTCAACAATTAACTTTAGTGCAGTTTGTTTTTCCCATGCTGGGTCATACTGTAAACCAAATTGATAATGCCCACTTTCCGTAGTTACCTTCAGAACATACGCCTTTGCAAACATACTTTTCACACGTAATAAATGTGCTTCCTTGATACTTTCGATTGGAATTTCCCAAGATCCACAAACAAGTTTTTCAGTTGTGAGTAAAAGCACGGCGCGCCTGGAGATAATCCAACCCGCCCCACTTTTCACATCTTCGTCGTGATCAAATTTTCTTGCCTTTGTCGCACCAGCAGCCAAGACTTTGACATTATTGTTTCTCGCTTCATACTGTTGAACCTGTGATGAAACAAAATATATTCCATTAGCTATCTCGCGGTAAAGGTCACTCAGCATATTACCTCCTTGTTGTGCACCCAACGGTTTGCGGCATTGCCCCCGAGCGGAGCGAGTGGGATACCTGTGTGTAGGCGGGCGTGGACTCTAAACTCGGCGCCACGCTTCGCGAAATGTTCTGAGAAGACTTCATTAAGATGGATTTGGTTGTGGCTCTGTCTTTACAGGTGATAATTCTGACAAGCAGGATAAGGTTGTCTTCCGATAGAGCCACAGGCTGAGCGCGGTTTGTAATATGAAGATAATCACATCTTGGGTGTTCTCTGCTATGGGATTTAAAACTGATAAGAATAGAACTGGTAAGAATAGAATAATGAACACGATTGGCAGGGAGTAGAGAAGGTAGTACCAGCAATAGGTGAGCCACCAATCCAGAATGCGCAGATAACTTACACTGGCATTAATCAAATTTCCCCGTCGCAGGGTTGGAAATACAATCAATTGCCAGGAAAGCGCAAAGGCGAGATATCCAACACCGACTACGATCACAATAAAACTTAGAGAAACAGAAAGGCGCGCATCAGACACCCCTAAATATGAAACCCATACATGCCACATTGAGTTTTTACCCCAAGATTTCCACGAGAATTCAAACACTTTAAGGAGTGCAAAGAACAAAAGCCAGCCCGTCAATAAGAGAATATTCTCTTTTAGCGGTTTAATCAGTTTCGTTTTCATAACACCTTCCTGCTGAATACCCAACCAGTGTTTAGAATGCCGTTGTGTGTCCTAAACTGTTGGTTCGATTTTACCCAACAATGGGCAAATACTCAATCACTGGAAAAACGTCCCCCTCCAGCCTGGAGGGGGATGTTGCTTCTCTCATTCTGCTTGGACAGGTTCAGGCTGCGGCGCGGGGGGAAAGATGCCTGGGCGGCCGATGATCCATACCACCAGCAGGCCAAGGGCGAACAGGCCCAGGTTCAGCGCAAAGGGCAGGGCGCGGTCGAGGGCCGAGAGCTGGCCCGCGATCCAGCCGAAGGGGGAGATCACCACCAGCAGGGCCACGTACACCATCGCGCTGACACGGGCGCGCTCCTTTGATTCGAGTGACAACGCCAGGAGTGATTCGGTCATCGGGCTGACCAGGGCTGAGCCCACCCCCTCCAGCGCCACGCTGATCACCAGCAGCGCGGCGGCCTGCGGCGGCATGGTCACCAGCAATAACTGGCTGACGATGAAGATGCTGAAGCCCGTCCACAGCGGCAAACGGAAGCGGCGCAGGTTGGTCAGGCGCGGCCCGAGGGCGAAGAAACTGACCGTCATCACGAACGAGCGGATGGCCACGTACACCGCGATCAACCCTTCATCGAAGCCGAGCTTCCTGGTGAACAGCACGCCCCAGAAACTGCCGCTGACGGTGGTGTAGATGTTGAAGATGATCATCAGCGAAAGCGCCGCCAGCAGAGGCCTGGAGCGCAGCACCTGGCCGAAGACGCTGCCGTATTCACCCAGCAGACTGACCAGCGAGCGGTGACGGGTCTCTTCCCTGCGCTGTACGCCGCGCGCCGTCTCGTGCGAGTAGATATAGAGGACCACGGCCTTGACGGCCAGCATGACGAAACCGAAGGCGTACAGTCCGCGCACGGCGGGTACCAGCCCGAAACGCCCCACGAACCAGCCGCCCAGGGGAGTGACCAGCGCCGTGCAAAAGGCAAAGATCGAGATCCAGGTCCAGATGTGGACGAGGTGACGCTCCTCGGCATCCTCGACCGTCAGGCAGGTCCAGGCGGTGTTCGAGAGGCGCCACAGGCCGTTCATCGCGGCCGCAGCCACGAAGAAGCGGAAGTCCTGCGCAACGGCCCAGATCGCGCAGGGCACGCTCCAGCATAACAGGTCGCTGACGAACAACGTCAGGCGGCGGCCGAACTTGTCCACGATGGCGCCGCTCACCAGCGCCGAGAAGATTTGCACCACCAGCCCCAGGCTGGCCAGTGCGCCGATCTGCTGGTCGGTCACCCCGAAGGCCAGCATGTACACCGAAGCGAACGGCGCGAACAGGTTGTACGGCAGGCCGAACATGATCTCGGTCCACACCGAGATGCGTGGATTGCCCTTCAACTCGAACAGGGTTTGAATGAGGGGATGTTTCATGACGAAGGCAGACATGGTGCGCTCCCAAAAGAATTTTGCCAGTCCCCGCGCTCGGCAAAGCACTAAACTATACCGCACTCGGGTGAAAATTGTGCTTTTTTGAGGGTGGAAAGTGCAATTTTCACCTGGGATTATTTAGGTGGACGACAATTGCGGCTTTCTTGTCAAGCCGCCCGATTGCGGGTAAGATACGGTCATGCCTTCCCTGCCCATCAACTTCCGCCGTGTGCTGATTGCCGCGGGTGTCCTCATCCTGATCCTGATGGTGGTGGACCTGAACCGCCGCCTGGAGACGCTCAACACGCTCGAAAAGCAGGCCCAGATCAACCGCGTCGAGGCCACCCAGGGCGCGCAGACCCAGATCGCGCTGCAGACCGAGGTGGCCTTTGCGGCCTCGACCGAGGCGGTCGAAGAATGGGCGCGGAATGCGGGCCAGGCCCAGGAAGGCGACCAGGCCGTGGTCCCGTTGGGCGTGCCTGGCAGCGACCCCGTCGTGACCGTCGAGCCGCCCCCGCCGCCCACGCCCATGCCAAACTGGCAGGCCTGGTGGAACTTATTCTTCAGTGAGTAGAACAGGAGCAATCCTGTTCTTTGTTTATGAAGCGACTCTCCCTTTTCCCCGACACCATTTCGATCCAGGACGATCACCTGACCCTGGCTGGACTGCAACTCGCCGACCTGGCGCGCGAGTACGGTACACCGCTCTACCTCTACGACCGCGTCACGATGGACAACGCCGTGGCCGCCTACATGGATGCCCTCTCGGCGCATTACCCTGCGCCCTGGGGGGTGACCTATGCGGGCAAGGCCTTTCTCAACCTGGCGGTGGCCCAGTGGGCGCGTCAAAGCGGGTTATGGGTGGATTGTACGGGGGAGGGCGAGATTGCCATTGCCGCCGCTGCTCGCGTCGAAAAGCCGTCCATCCTCGTGCATGGCGTGAACAAATCGGCCGCCGATCTGGAGTCCGCGCTGCGGCAGGCGGGCACGCTGGTGGTGGACCACCTCTCCGAGTTGGAGCAGATCGCCGCGCTGGCCCCGCGCTTCGAGTCGCTGCCCGCGTTGTGGCTGCGCTTCCAGCCTGGCATCGCCGTGGACACGCATCACGCCCACACGCAGACGGGTCAATATGACAGCAAGTTTGGCATGACCCGCGAGGAATGGCTGGAGGCGGCCGCCTTTTGCAAGGCGCACGGACTTCCGTTGACGGGCGTCCATTTCCATCAGGGGTCGAACTTCCGTGACCCCGAGCCGCTCCTGCCTGCGATCGAGCTGGCCCTGGACCTGGCAGTGGAGGTCGGCCTGACGGGCGACTGGCATTTCTGTCCAGGCGGCGGCTGGGGCATGGCCTATCATGAAGACGAGCTGCCCAACCCGCCCATCGCCGACTACGTGCGCGGCGTGGCTGAAGCGGTGATCGAGGGATGTCGTCAGCGCGGGCTGAACCTGCCGCACCTGCATTTGGAACCTGGCCGCACCCTGATCGCACGGGCGGGGGTGGCACTCTATCGCGTGGGCGGACGCAAGCTGCGCGGCGACCACACCTGGCTGCTGACCGACGGCGGCCTGGCGGACAATCCGCGCTTCGCGCTGTACGGGGCGAGATATTCCGCTTTGACGGTGACAGGCCTGGGGCGGGAATGGGTCGAGCGGGTCCACCTGGCGGGGCCGTATTGCGAGTCGGGAGATGTCATCCTCAAGGGATTGATGATGCCAGGAATCGAGGCGGGGGAATGGGTGGCCGTACCGATGAGCGGCGCGTACCAGTTGAGCATGTCCAGCAATTACAACGGGGCGCGGCGGCCTGCCGTGTTGTGGCTGGAGAATGGACAGGCCAGGCTCATCCAGCGCCGCGAGACTCTGTTCGATTTGTTGTCGCGCGATGTGGGGTTATGAATGCGAATCAAGCAGCTTGAGAAATTTCTGCACGATCTCCGGGTCGAAATAACAACCTGACTCAGCCAGGATGTATTCGCGGGCCCGCACCCTGGACCAGGCCGCACGATACGGGCGGTCGGTGGTCAGCGCATCCCACACGTCCACCACGGAAAAGATGCGCGCCGCGAGGGGGATTTCCTTCCCCCTCAATCCGCGCGGATAGCCTGTGCCGTCCCAGCGTTCGTGATGGCAATACGGGATATCGATGGCGGGCTGGAGGAAGGGGATGAGCGACAGCAGTTCGTAGGCGTACTGCGGGTGCATCTGCATGATGCGCGATTCGTGCGCAGTAAGCGGACCTGGCTTGTGCAGGATCGAGTCGGGGATGCCCATCTTGCCGATGTCGTGCAGCAGCGCGCCACGGCGGATATGCGCCAGCTCGTCCTCGGTGATATCCAGCGCACGGGCCAGTTCGAGGGTCAGATCCGTGACACGGCGGGTGTGGCCCTCGGTCAGTTCGTCGCGAAGTTCGAGGGCGCGCGCCCAACCCGCCAGAGTACTGTCGTAGGCCTGGGCCAGGTCCTCGGCGTGCTTGGCAATGGCCTGTTCGGCCAGTTTGCGCTCGGTGATGTCGCGATAGTTGATGACCAGCCCCGAGATGTGCGGGTCGTTGAGCAGGCTGTGGCCCGTGGCCTCGAAGTACCGCCATTCGCCATCCATGCGTTTGAAGCGATATTCCACCACCCTGGTGATGCCTGGGTGGGCAATGCCTTCCTGGACGGCTGCAACCACATTCGGCAGGTCCTCGGGATGGATGTTGCTGAACACGCTCTGGCCGACGGCCTGCTCGGGGTTGTAGCCCGTCAGTCTTTCCTCGGCAGGCGCCACATAGCGCATCATGCCCTGTTCGTCGAGGATGACGATCCCCTCGGCTGAGTTCTCGATCAGGGCGCGGAAATAAGCCTCACGCTGCGAGAGCGCCTCCACGGCCTGCTTGCGCTCGGTGATGTCACGGAAGTTGGCCACCACTCCCCGCACGGCGGGTTCGCCCAGCAGATTCTTGATCGTCACCTCGAGCTGCCGCCACAACCCATCCACGTGCCTGGCGCGGTACTCCATGCGCACCAGCCTGTCCGCCTCCCGAAGGCACTCCCTGAAGGCGGCTTGTACGGCCGATAGGTCATCGGGGTGGACGATCTCGAAGGCGTAACGCCCTATCACTTCGGCGGGATTGTAGCCGAGGATCCTCTCCTCGGTGCGTGCCACGTAGGTGAGCTTCCCTTTCGTGTCCACGATGGCGACACCCTCGGCCGAATTCTCCGAGAGGGCACGGAAATAAGCCTCACTCTCCTCCATCTGTTTGTACAGGCTGGCATTCTCGATGATGGCCGCAGCATGCGCAGCGATGGCCTGGGCCAGCTGCACTTCGGCCTCGCTGAACTCGCGCCGTCGGCGGCTCTCCCAGATTTCCAGGTCGCCGAGCAATCGTCCGCGCGCCATGAGCGGAACGAACAACATGCTTTGCACATCGTACTCGAAGAATTGATTTCGTTCGGTCTCGCTCAGCCCCTCATCATCGCGATGGAGGGTCAATGTCTCGCCTGCCAGGATGGCGTTCATCACCGACGTATAGTTTTGCATCGCGAAATGTGCCCCGACCTCGGGCTTTTGTTCGGCGGGACGGGCTTGGTTGGTCCAGTGCTCGGCCAGTTCGATGAAGACCTCGCGGGTGGAGTCCACACTCATCACGAAGGTGCTGGTGGTGTCCAGTGCCTCGGCTACGTGGCGGGCCAGTTTTTCCAGCAGAGCTGAAGGATCGAGCAGGCTGGCGACCATATCCTGTGCTGACGCGTACAGCTTTTCCAACTCGATGGCTCGCGCCTGGATCTGTGCGTCCAGCCTCGATTTGGACACGGCCAGAGCCACCTGATTGGCGACCTGGTTCAACACGGTCATTTCCTCGGAGGAAAAAGAGCGCGGCTCATGGAAGACCAGGAAGATTCCCCCGAGTGGGATCTTGTCTGCGGCAAGGGGCGCGGCCAGCAATGCACCAATTGCAAGCTGGCTCTGGACCTCGGGCCTGATGCGGGGATCCTTGGGTGCGTCCTCCACGACCAGCAACTGGCTCATCTCGCGCGTGAGTTGTCCCAACGCGGTCTCACCCTGCTCGATCTGCATGAATACTTCGGCATGATCTCCCGCCGCTGCGGCAGGCTGGGGACCTTTCCCGTGTGGATCGCACATGACCATGTAACAGCCATCTGCAGCATAGGCTTCGCGCAAATGCTCCATCATGGAGGTCAGCATATGGGAAGGAGCGGAGGTTTCGAGCGAGACACGAATCAGACTGGTCAGCAGGGTCTGGTGGCGGGCATTTTGCTGCAGGCGCTTGTCGGCCCGCATCTTTTCGAGCGCATACCCCACATCCTCGGCCAGTTCGGAGAGCAGTTGAATTTCCTCGGGGTCGAACGTGTCTTGTGGCTCAGCGTGATCCACCACCAATACGCCCAGCCTATGATCCTCGCGGACAAGCGGGAAGGCGGCGGCTGCGCGGTTGGGATGTTCAGCACGGCGCGGACAATTGAGACAGAGCTCCCCTTCTCCCTGGGCCATCACTTCCACAGGAGAGCGTTTTTGAAGGGTCAAGATGGCGCAAGCCAGGCCCTCGTTTTGGTCAAGGTGGGTGGTGAATAGGTCAGGATCGAGCGATTTCCCCGCCGAGGCCGCCAATTTCAGGGTTGCGCCATTGGGTTCGATCAGGCCGATCCAGACGAAGGAATAACCGTGGCTGGAGAGCAACTCGTCACAGACCCGTTTGAGCAGGCGCTTCTCGTCCTGTTCACGAACGATGATTTGATTCACATTGGACAGCGTCCGCAATGTCCGTGTGATGCGCTGTTCGCGGCTGAGACTCTCGCGGGCAGCGTGCAGGCTGCGTTCGTAGGCGCGCAGGAGATAATTGATGGAAATGAGCGCCGCTACACTGAGGACGATGAAGACGGCTGTCCCGCTGAACCAGGCTCCGCCGTCACCCGAGTTGATCTGGCGCTCGATGGGTACGGTCAATTTGCCATGCACTTCCAGATAGCCGATCACGAGCATGGTCAACAGACTGACAAGGAATGCTGCCAGACTGGCCCGCAGGTCGAACAGGATGGCAGTCAGCACCACCAGCGCAAAGAGGAAGATGCGCCCATCACCGCTGAGGGCGCTCAATGCCAGGCCCATTGCCCCGACCGAGTACAACAAAAACAACAATGTGACCGCTCGCAGTTCGTATCTCAATCCGCGATGGAAGGTGATGAACACGAACAGGGCAGTGAGGACCATGTACAGGCTGACAATGAGGATCGCCTCGCCCAGCGCATTTTCCGCAGTCAACACCTCCCGACGGTAGGTCTTGATCACGTTGTAGATGCCCCCGATCAAAGCCAGGGCCCAGAACGCCAGAATGCCGCGCAACACCCACTCGAGGACGCGTTCGCGCCACTCGGCAAGGTCTTGTGCTTCCGTGGGGTCTGAGGACGAGGCGGCTGTCAAGAAATCCAACATGTCACGCTTTGGTGAGGGAACGGATTGATTATACGTGCATCTTCTGTGAATGTGCGGCGCAAAGTTTAAAGATTTTAATGCCCCCATCAGACGGCGGCCGTTACCCGACCATTTTGGTCAACCCATCCCTGTCTCTCAGCACGAACTCGGTGCGAGTGACTTCGATCAGATTCCTATCAGAGAAACTGTAGAGCGCACGGCAGACCATCTCGCGCGTGGACCCCACGCGTGCAGCCATTTCATCAAGGGTCAGATGACGTGAAATGGACGATTCCCCTGCCGTTTCGAAATGGTCGAGCAGCAGCCGTGCCAGGCGTCCTGCCACGGATTGGAAAGCCAGCCCTTCGAGAATCCCACTGGCATACTGCATTCGTACGGCCATCAAGCGGCAGAGTTCCCAGGCGGCCTGCCCGTTGCGAACCAGGATTGGCATGACGGCATCACGCTGCCAGAGGTACAGACGGCTCGACTCGTGTGTCTGCAGCGTGACGGGCATGGGTGCATCTACTTGAAAGAAGGCCAATCCCCAGAAGATCTGTCCCGCAGGAAAGGTGGTAACCAGAAGGTTGCGCCCCTCGGCTGATTCCTTGACAGCATCCATGCTGCCCTCGCCGACCAGGAAGAGATACGGCCAGACCTCTCCGTGCAGAATCACCTTTTCCTCTTTTTGGTACGTGCGCATCGAAGCCAATCGCGCCAATTCTTTCAGGTCAGATGGAGTGAGGGATGCAAATACCGTGTTGGCGAGGAGGAGATTTTCAAGAGTTTGCATGGGGACCTGCCTATCGAGCCTGTTGGGATTTGCCTTAAGTCAAAGACTTTCTGCTGCCTTCGTGATATGTTTCACAGAGAATTATACCCGCCAGGAGACTGGCTATAAAAAACGGAGAGCAAAATGAAAAACAATCGCACACTTGGATTTGCCCTTGCCATCCTTGGCATCCTGACAGGCCTGCTGACCTTCTATTTGATCACCCAACAATACAACCTATTGATCAACGCGAAGACCCTGGCGGGTCGTCTCGACGAAGCCACCTCGGTCCGCTTCACCTACGCCGTCCTCGGTTGGATCGGCATCACGGCGGGGGCGATCTGGGCGGCCGTGCTTTACGGATTCTTCCACAAGGAAAAGTGGGCCTGGTTCTGGGGCACAGTAGCTGCGACGATTCAACTCCTGGTGGGATTCTTCCCCGCCATCCCCGCCATGGACAGCCACCTGCCTGTGCCAACCCTTTCGATCTTTGCTCTGGGCGCCATCCTCTGGTTTGGGATGCTCTTCATCGGCGGCGTGGACAAGAAGATCATCACCCTGACCTTTGTCGCGGGCCTGGCTTATGTGTTGACCTTCATCGACGGGGTGGCGCCGATCGCCAAGTACACCACCTCGCAGAACGATCCCTTCTGGAACGGTATGTACGTGATGAGCCAGCAGGTTAGCTGGTGGGGCGCGGCCGCCTGGGCGGTCTTCATCTTTGCAGTGCTGCAAAAGAAGTCCTGGGCGCTTCCGCTGGGCATCTTCGCGGGGACGATGTCGATGCTGGCGGGCTATCCGCTCGGGCTGCACAACGCCATCTTCGAGGTGCATCGCTTCTCGATGTTCCTGCCTGCGCCGCTGTTGGGGACAGGGCTGGTCATCTACCTGGCGCTCCCGTCCACGCGCCGAATGCTCGAAGCGTGGAACGCCACAGCGTAGACGACGCTCGAAAATGGAAGCAGGGAAGGGTCCAGGCGCGGGTGTGATTTATGTCACAGAAAAGCAATTTGGCTTGTGCCATAATTCACATACGGCATTTGCCGAATCCTGCTTGTAAGGAGAATGCGCCATGAAAGATATCATCTTCCTTCTGCTCACCGGCCTGCTGGCCGCGTACTTGTGCTGGTACTTCTACCAGCGCTATACGCTGCACAAGGCGCTGCACAACCTGTACTACCTGATGGGTTTTGCTGTGCTGCTGGTTTCGGGGTTGCTGCTGATCTTCCTCGGCCTGGGAATTTTGGCTAAACCCTTAGTACTGACCGTTGCCAGCCTGATCCCGTTGGGTATTTCGATGGGTCTGGCAGAGGAATATTTCCCCGCCTGGAAGACCTATTTTAAATGGTTTGCGGCGGTCGGCTTTGTGGCCATCGCAGTATCGAGCATCGGCGGCCTGGATATCCTCAAGAAGATCTCGGTACCGCTCTTCCACGGCGTGGCGGGGCTGGTGATCTTCCTCGGACCGTTCTTCGCCAAGGGTGCGCCTAAAGGTTTCTACTGGGTCGGCATCGGCGGATTGTTGATCGGCCTGGGCGGCATTGCGCTGGCTTTCATTTCCGTCGGCGCGCAGTTGCTGTTCTTCAGCCCCGCATTCGTCATGCTGATCCTGACCCCGCTGCTCTTCCTGATGACGGGCGCGTTCGCCATCGGTTTCACCCGCAAGGGATAAAATCTGGTATGCAGGGGCGAAGAGCCCTTCGCCCCAATTTGTTGGAGGCATCCACATGCAATTTATCAAGACCCGCTTCAATTACCTGTTCGGCGCCACCAAGGGTTTGATCCTGGTGGCGATCGCCATGATCGGCATGGTCACGGCAGTGTGGGGCATGCTCTCGGGGCCGATGGCTGAGATGGGCGTGCGCGAGGTGGTGATCAAGCTCCTGCACATGGATATCGTGCAGGCCGAGCGCGAAGGGCGCATCATCATCCTGTATCACTCCATCGCCATGGCGGTGGTGGCCATCGAGACCTATATGATCACGGGCCTGCTGAAGATGAAGCCCTTCTTCAAGACGGCCATCAACGTGCTCATCACGGTCGGCTACCTGTTGACCATGATCTTCGGTATGGGCTTCGCCTACTTCGGTCATAACTGGGCCTTCCACGGGCTGTACATCACGGGCCTGTCGCTGATCTTTTTTGCGGGGGTCTTGTTGTGCGTGGCGCTCTGGCCGTGGAACAAGGAATATTACGTCACGGACAAGGAGTACGCCCACACCCGCAGCGGCTTCGACCTGGAGCGCGCGGCCTTCTTTGCCACCGCCGTGACTACGGTTCTTTCGGCTCTGTTCGGCGCGGTGCCTGGTTCGTACTATGGTCACGGCTTCGAGACCTTCCTGGCCGAGAACGTCATCCGCTATCCCGAAAAATCCGTGATGGAATACTCGATCATCGGCCACCTGCACATCATGCTGGCCCTGATCGCCGTGATGATCACGCTCATCATCGGGCGCTGGCTGAACTTCAAGGGCATCCTGCACAAGTTCGCCATGCCGTTGATGATCCTCGGCACCATTGTGCTCAACCTGGGCGTGTGGGGTGTGGTCACGCCGCTTGAACCCGTGGCACACATGATCATCTATGTCGGCGCGACGCCCTCAATGTTCGCGGCGCTATTGCTGCTGATCTGGAGCTGGAACAAGCTCATCAAGGACGGCACGGCCCATCTTGCAAAGCCGACCTTCCTGCAGAAGTTGGGCGCTTTAGTGCGGGATCCACTTAAGTTCGGTCCCACCTGGCAGATGCTGTTCATGAATTTCACCACCAGCGGCATCGGCATCTTTATGGCCGTCAAACTGGAGGAAATCTTCCGCGTGTGGCCCGCCCGCGAGGAACGCATCGAGTTGACGGGACACTGGCACGCCCTTTCCGCCATCATTGCCACCATCATCCTGTTCTATTATGGCGACATGATCGGCCTGAAGGGCAAGGTCCGCCAGTTGTATGGTTGGGCCATCCTGATCCTCTCGGACATCGCCCTGGCGGCGGTGACTGTTTTCGAGATGAAGCGCCTGTTCATTACGGAAGCTGAACAGCAGCCGTTGGTCAACGGCCTGATGTACGCCATCGACTTCGGCCTGGGTATGTTGCTGGTGCTGCTGGCCGTTGTGATGGTTTGGCGGCTGACCGACCTGTTCAAGGGCAAAGGCCGCTGGAGCGAGGAAAAGGACCAGGAACTCTCGCAGGAGGTGATGAAATGAAATTCCTATCTTCGACGCTGCTGCAAGCGAATCGCCTCCTCCGATGGGATTGCTTTGTCGCTGCGCTCCTCGCAATGACATTGCTTGCAGCCTGCGCCCCTGCGGACCTGAACGCTCCGATGCCTGCCTTCGACACGGGCGTGGACCCGAACGCCTGGGCGCAAGTCCCTGCGGGCGAATTCGAGTTCGGTCAGCACGAGGAGATCCAATCCACCGGGGCCTACGAGATCATGGTCACAGATGTGACAACCGCCCAGTATGCGGACTTCCTCAACGCGGCTCTGGCAGATGGCTCCATCAAGATGGATGGCGACAAGGTTGTTGGTTATTACCCTGGGGATTTCTTCCGCGGCGTGAAGCACGAGGAGGAGATCAAGGCGGGGGACTGGCTCTTCCTGCCGTTGAATGACCCGTCGCAGAGAATCCAATTTGACGGGACCCGCTTCACGGTCCAGGCGGGATATGAGAATCACCCCATGACGATGGTCACCTGGTTCGGCGCCTGGGGCTACTGCAAATACAACGGCGGACGTCTCCCGACCGAGGTCGAATGGGAGAAGGCCGCACGCGGCACCGACGGGCGTCCCTTCCCGTGGGGCGACGATATCCAGCGCAACAATGCCAACTTCTATTCCTCGCGCGACCCATTCGAGAACATGCAGACCTTTGGTTCGCGCACCAGCCCCGTCGGCTTCTACAACGGCAGGACCTATGAGGGCTACGTGACACTCGATTCGGCCTCGCCGTACGGCCTGTACGATATGGCAGGCAACGTCTGGCAGTGGACGGGCGACGTGTACGAGGGTATGCACTACCGCTTCATGCGCGGCGGCTCGAAGGATACCTACGACATGGACCTGCGCGTGTGGGTTCGTAACAACGCCACCCCCACCTACTTCAGCCCGGGCGTCGGCTTCCGCTGTGTACGATAACGCGAAGGCGATATTGGATTAGAATCACGCCTCAGACGAGTCTCGTCGGTCGAAACTCGAATATCGCTTTAGGAGTAACCATGTCTGCTCTTGTGAACAAGATCCGCCTCTATTGGCCGCTCATCAAATCCACCCAGACGGGCCTATTACTCGCCACGGGCATCGCGGGATACCTCAGCGCTGGCACGCCCATCGGGCTGCCTACGTTGCTGGGCGTTTCCTTGACGCTCTTCCTGGCCATCAGCGGCTCGACCATTCTGAACATGTGGTACGACCACGACATTGATGCCAAGATGAAGCGCACGCACAAGCGTCCCGCTGCAGCGGGCATCCTGAGCCGCGTGGAGGTGTTCTGGGTGGGCATGGTCATTTCCATCCTGGGCGTGGGCGGGGCGCTGCTCATCGCTCCGCTGTATGGGGCGGTGGTGTTCGCAGGCTGGTTCTTCGATGTGGTGGTGTATACCCTGTGGCTCAAACGCCGCACCTGCTGGAGCATCGTGTGGGGCGGCATCTCGGGTGCCATGCCGATCCTTTCGGGGCGGGCCCTGGCTACGGGACAGATCGACCTGGTGGGTATCCTGCTGGCACTGGCCATCCTGTTCTGGATCCCCACCCACACGTTGACCTTCTCGATCAAGTTCCGCGAAGACTACGCCAACGCAGGCGTGCCGACCTTCCCCTCGACCTACGGCGAGACCTTTACCCGCGCGACCATCGCGATCTCGTCGGCACTGGCGGCGGTCGCCATCGGCTGGGCCAGCGTGCTGATCGGCGTCAGTGCAGGCTACCTGCGCTTGATCGCCGTGTTGACGGCAGGCTTGCTGCTGCTGGCCTTTGCCACCTTCCGCGTGCAGTCTGAGCGTGTCAATTTCGGGCTGTTCAAATACGCATCACTGTACATGCTTTCTTCGATGATCATCCTGGCGATGAAGGCGTTCTAGTAAGGGCGAAAAGCCTTTCGCCCCTACGGAGTTCACCATGAAAATGTCCATGCTCGACCGCACCCTGTTGCTCGCCACGGGCCTGCTGGCCGCCTACCAGATCGTGGTGGGCATCAACGACCTCTCCACGGCCCCGATCATCGCCTACACCATCGCCTTTGGCGTGCTGCTCGTAGCGGGATTACTGCTCATCATCCTCGGCTTCGACGTGCTCGATGCGCCTGTGGTGGTCATCGTCTCGACGGTCATCCCGTTGGCCCTCTCTCTTGGTCTGGTTTGGGAACATCTGTCCGCCTTTCGGACCCCGTACCTGATCTTCGCCATTCTGGGTTTCTTGGCTGTGGTGTTGACCCGCACGATCCCCATGCAGAACAAACTGCCCACAGTGGCGATTGCCGTCGTGCACGGCATCGCAGGTCTGACCATCTTCCTGTTGCCCATCGTGATCGCTGTGCAGGGAGCTGCCCGTCCCGCCTTTGCGCTGGTTGGCCTGGGGGGCGCGTTGATCGGCCTGGGCGGATTGTTGCTCTCCTTCCTCAAAGCGGGCCGACCCATTCTTTCGCGCGAGACCATCTTCAGGGTCCTGCCTGGGCTGCTGCTATTGATGACAATCTGTTTCGTGGCAGGCTTCAAGTATGGATAGGGCGCGAATCCTTGCGTTTCTCCGATCCTTGCGCGGCGAGATGAAGAAAAGCCGTTTCAAGATCTGGCTGCGAGCCTTCCTGCTGGCGCAATTCTCGGCCCTGTTCTGCTTGTATTTCTTCCGCGATATTGGCCACGGATATTTCAGTTGGAAGGGTGTGGCCATGGTATTCGCGGGCTTTATCCCGGTTGGGGCCCTGCTCAGCCTGATCGTCCCCATGAAAGCGGATGAGGCCCTCGGGGCGGTGACCCTCTCTCTGGACCGCGTCTATCTCTTCCTGATCTGGTTCCTGGTCATCGCAAAACTGATCCTCGGACGCGTCCCGTTCTTCACCCCCGAAGCGGATTTCATCATGTCCGCCATCCTTGGCATCATGTTCGGGCGGCTGGGCGGGATCGGACTGAGGGTCCGACAATTGAAATTGCAATACGGTTTCATCCAGAATAAGACTCTAAAGGTCACGCCCCAGGTGTGACCTTTTAATTCCCGAAAGGAGACACCATGTCTGCAAACAGTTTCTTCGCAAAGTTCCTGCGCTTCCTCGGCATCCTGCTGATGGCGCTGACGGGCGGTTTCACCCTGCTGGGCGGGATCGGCACCACCTGTGCCGCGCTCTTCCCGACCAATTTCGGGTCGATGGCCGCATTGGCCCCCTTCCAGTGGCTGTATATCCTCTTCGTGCTGACAGGCATCGCCCTCGGCATAATGGGCATCCGCGCCACGGTGCTGCTTATCAAGGGTTCGGACAAATCCTATCGTGACGCGCTGATCGCGCTTGTTGCGGGCGTGGTGATCGGCTTCATTCACATTGCAGTCTCGCGCGCCCTGCGCGGCAAATCCATGCCCGTGGATGCGGTCGTGTACACCACGCTTCTCACGCTGATTGTTTTCCTGCTCTTCCGCATCCCCGCCATCTGGCAGGGCGTGGACTTCAACAAAGGGAATGTGAAGGCCAACAAACCCGCAGGTGGCGCGGCGGCGATTCTGCTTGGCATCATGACGCTGACCATTCAATACACGATGGCCTCCACCCATACCTGGGGCGGGGTCAACTATGCCGATGCCTTCAACACGTCCATGACGCTGACCGGGATGACGTTGATTCTTTTCGGTACGGCGCTTTTCGTCCGCTGGGAGCGGTTGGCGGAATCCTTCCACAGGTCCGCCCCCGCCCTCGGTAAGGGATAGAACCTGGGTACAAAAAACACAGCCGCCGATATACTCGGCGGCTGTGTCATTTCCAGAAGGATCACATTTCCTTCTTGATAACCTTCAGGAAGACTTGCACGATTTCAGGGTCGAATTGCGTGCCTGAATGTTCGATGATGTAAGCCAAGGCTTGCTCCTTGCTCCAGGCGGCGCGATAGGGGCGGTCGGAAGTGACGGCATCCCATACATCCACGATAGCGAACATGCGGGCGACCAGCGGAATTTCCTCGCCTTTCAGTCCGCGCGGATAACCTGTCCCGTCCCATTTTTCGTGGTGGCAATAAGGGATATCCAATGCTGGGCGCAAGTATTCAATCTGGGAAAGCATCTCGTGGGCATAGATAGGGTGCTTACGCATGATCACCCATTCTTCGTCGGTCAGTTTTCCCTCCTTGAGTAAGATCGCATCGGGGACGCCCAACTTTCCAATGTCGTGTAGCAGTGCGCCGCGACGGATATGTGCCAGATTTTCCTCGCCAATGTGCAGGGCATTGGCCATCTTGAGGGTCAGTTCGGTGACGCGCTGGGTGTGTCCCTCGGTTTCCTTGTCGCGCAGGTCCATGGCATGGGACCAGCCTTCGATGGTGGCATCATAGGCCAGTTGTAATTTTTTGTGTTCTTCCTCGACATTGTTGCGCTCCTGCACCAGCTTGCGGAATCGGTTGAGGCGCATGATACCCGCCAGACGGGCGCGCAACTCGTAACGGTCGAACGGTTTGGTAATGAAGTCGTCAGCGCCTGCATCGAGCCCGGTCAACAAGGACTTGCGATCATCCAGGGCCGTCAGCAGGATAATGGGAATCTCGGCCAGGTCCGAGTCGCTTCGGATGTGGCGACAGGCTTCGAACCCGGTCATGCCGGGCATCATCACATCCATGAGGATGATATCGGGCTGTTTAGTGCGCGCCATTTCAATGGCCTGGGCGCCATTGGTTGCCATTAACAATACATATCCTTCCCCGTCCAGGATGGACTCCACCGTATCGCGCCCGGCGCTTTCATCGTCCACGATCAACACAGTGCCTGTCATAGTTTTCCTTCCTTATGATACAAAGTTCCAGTCTCATTTTTAATCGACTGGACGAATTTGTCTAGTAGGGGATTCCCCACCGAAGCAACGGAATCCCCTACGGCGTCTCACGGTCTACCAGGCCATATTTGACTGCCAGCCGCACCAGCCCGGCCAGGTTCTTTGCGCCCAGCTTTTCCATTAAATGAGCGCGATGCTTTTCCACGGTCTTTTCACTGACGGCCAACATGCTGCCGATCTCACTGCTGGTGTGTTCCTCGGCGATTAATTGAAGGATTTCCTTTTCACGCGGCGATAAGTTATCGAACGGGTCAGGCGAGGTGCCAGTCATTCGTGGATTCAGGGCCTGGTCGACGACGATGGCCGAGACTGGGCCGCTGAGGAAGGTCTCGCCGCGGTGAGCAGCTCGCACCGCCCAGAGCAATTCCTCGCTGGCCGCTGATTTGAGCACGTACCCTTTCGCGCCACTCTTCAGCGCCTGGTGAACGAGCCCTTCGTCGGAGAACATGGAGAGCAACACGATGTTGACGGGAAGCTTCAGGCCACGGATGCGTTCAGCGGCCTGGATGCCGTTCAGAATGGGCATGCGGATGTCCATGACCAGTACGTGCGGGGCAAGTTTCTGGGTCAGGAGGACCGCTTCCTGGCCGTTGGAGGCTTCGCCGACGACCTCGATATCCCCCGCCTTTTCGAGCAGGGCGCGCAGCCCCGCTCTTACCATTTGATGGTCTTCTGCGATCAGGAGTTTGATCATTTTGCCTCCGTGGCTGAGATTGGGAGCGATGCGGTGATAACGGTGCCACGCCCGGGTGCAGATCGAAGGGTCAGGCTTCCCCCGGCGATGGTCAGGCGTTCGCGCATCCCTTGAATCCCGATTCCGCTCATGTGGGAGTTTTCCTGGAAGCCCTGACCGTTGTCCTGCACGGTCAGGGAGACGGATTGATCTTCGGTGGACAAATCCACCCAGACGCGAGTAGCCTGGGCATGGCGGGCTACGTTGGTCAATGCCTCCTGAAGAAAGCGATACAGGGTGATCGCAATTACATCTGAAACGGATGGTAAGGGTTCCGCTTCGAACAAGATTGGCAGATGCAGGCGCCTGCTGTATTCCTGGCAGAAAGAGTCCAGGGCGGAGGGCAGGTCGAGCGTATCCACCGCGGGCGGACGAAGGTCCTGTGCGAGCTGGCGCATGCGATTGAGGATGTCCACAGTATCCAGAATAAGCGGTTCGAGCCGTTCATGCAAGGCCGAGTCCTGGCTTGAGAAATCAGTTTGCAGCAGCCGCAGGCCGATCAAGTGCGCCGTCAGGGCCTGCCCCAGTTCATCGTGCAACTCGCGCGAAATGCGTTGACGTTCCAATTCCTGTGCGGTGACCAGTTTCTGGGCCATTTCGCGCAGGCTTTCACGTTGTTCGAGCAGGGTGCGATAGCGGTTGAGACGCGTGATGGTGCGGACGCGCGCGCGCAGTTCCTGGCGGTCGATGGGTTTGGTGAGGAAATCATCGGCCCCAGCCTCGATGCCTCTCAGGCGCGAGGCATTGTCATCGAGCGCGGTGAGGAGCAGGATGGGGGCCTCGGCAAGAGCGGGCGTGGCGCGGATGCGCCGACAGACCTCAAACCCGTCCATGCCAGGCATCATCACATCCATCAAGATTAAATCGGGTTTCAGGGCCTCTGCCTGTTCGAGGGCCCTTTTTCCATCTTCCGCTACGTACAGGGAGTAATCCTGGCCTTCCAGGATCGACTCAAGGGTGAAGCGGCTGGACGGGTCGTCATCCACGATCAGAATGATGCTGTTCATGTTTTTCCTTTGTCATCTCGTGTGATGTACTGTTCGATGATCTCCAACACCTCGGACAATTTAACGGGTTTGGAGAGATAGTCGTTCATACCGGCGGCGAGACAGCGGTCGCGGTCGCCGGGCATGGCAAGGGCGGTGAGAGCGACGATGGGCGTGTGCTCGAAACGGGGCAGGGAACGCAGACGGCGGGTGGTCTCGAGCCCGTCCATCTCAGGCATCATCACATCCATGAGGATGAGCTTCGGGCGGAGCTGCTGCGCCTGGGTGATGCCCTCGAAACCGTTGCGAGCCACGAAGACCTGGTAGCCGTGGCTCTCGAGATAATCGTGGATGAGCATGGAGACCGCCTCGGTATCCTCGACCAGCAGGATGGTGGGACGTTGATTGCCCTCTGGCGCGGGAGCGGAGTTGCGATTGGGCTGCGCAGCCCGTCGGAGGGAACCGGTCTGAGCGGCGGCGCGCCAGGGGATGGAGATGGTGAAACGGGACCCCTGGCCGGGCTGGCTCTCGACACGGACGGAGCCACCATGCAGGCGCGCCATCTGGCTGACGAGGACGAGGCCGAGGCCGGTGCCCTGGGCGTCGCGGGCGAGGCCGGCATCGAGCTGGACGAAGGGCTGGAAGAGATACTGGATCTCGTCGGGAGGGATGCCGATGCCGGTATCCCAGACGGAGAAGTGGAGGATGCGGTTGTGAGCATCGCCGCGGATCTGAAGGCCGACGCGTCCGCCGGAGGGAGTGAACTTGACGGCATTGGAGAGCAGGTTGACGATCATCTGCTTGAGGCGGCGCTCGTCTGCGAGGAAGAGGGAGACGGCGGGATCGAGGTCGAGGGAGAGCTCGAGGCTCTTCTTTTGTGCGAGTTCGCGGACGAGACGCAGGCAGGACTGTGCAATGGCGGCGGCCTCGACCCTGGACATCTCGAGTTCGACCTTGCCAGCGTTGATCTTGGCGAGATCGAGGACATCGTTGATGAGGGCAAGGAGGTGCTGGCCGCTCTCGTGGACGGTCTGGGTGTACTTGAGTTGTTTGTCGTTGAGGGGACCGGCGACCTGCTCCATGAGGCTCTCGGAGATGCCGAGGATGGCGTTGAGGGGAGTGCGGAGCTCGTGGCTCATGTTGGCGAGGAACTCATCCTTGAGGCGCAGGGCGCGTTCGAGTTCGCTGTTGGCCAGGCGGAGGGTCTCCTCGGCTTGTTTCTCGGCGGTGACATCGTGCATGGTGGAGAGGTAGTGGATCCTGCCCTGGATGCGGAGGGGGAAGACATTGACCCGCACGTCGCGGGGGGTGCCGTCTGCGCGGATGAGTTTGAAGTTCGAGGAGGTGAACTCGGCGCCGGAGCGGACATTCTCCTCGATGGACTGGAGGAGGGACTGCATCTCCTGAGGGGGGAGGAGGTCGGTCTGTTCGGCCCTGCGGCCGAGGAGGATCTCGCGAGGGTGGCCGGTGAGGGTTTCGAAGGCGCGGTTCATGCGGAGGATGCGGCCGTGATCATCGAGCAGCACGACGGACTCGGGAGCCTCCTCGAACAGCAGACGGTTCTGTTCCTCGCTCTCGCGCAGGGCCTCCTCAGCCTGTTTACGGTCGTCGATGTTGACCGTAAAACCGATGATCTCGCGTGGCTGACCTTTTTCGCCGAGCAGCAGACTCGCCCCCGTGGACATCCACTGGTAGTTCCCATCCGGGCGGAGGATACGGCTTTCCCACACGACATGGCCTTTTTCGATCAACCCCTGCATGGCCAGCATGCCCGTATCCACGTCATCGGGGTGGACGAGATTTAGCCAGAAGCCCGGGTCTTCGTAATACTGTTGCGGTTCATAGCCGACGATCTCACGCGCCGAATCGCTCATGAAAGTGATCGGGAGGGGATAGGTCAGATTGGCCGAGAAGATCATGGCAGGGGTTTTGGAAAGCAGGAAATTCAGACGGGCTTCGGAGGCGCGCAGGGCGTCTTCGGCCTTCTTACGTTCGGTGATGTTGCGGAAGATGCCATTGGTGACGATGTGACCGCTTTTATCCTTGCGGCTGCTGACACTGCCATCCACAATCACGGGTTCGCCGGCTTTATTCCTGAAGACCACCTCCATCTGTCGCAGATGCTGGTCTGCAATCAGGGAACTCAATAGCTCCTGACAATGTTCCTGATAGGACGGGTCGATGACGTCTGCCATCGTCATCTGGAGGGCCTCCCTGGAGCTGTATCCCAATGTTCTGCTCCAGGCATTATTCACATACTGGTAGTTCCCATTTTCATCCATGCTTTGGATCAGTTCACTGGCAGTGTCGAAGAAATACTGCAGGTTTTCCTGGCTTTCTCGCAGGGAAACTTCAGCCTTCTTTCTTTCAGTGTTATCAAACACAGTGGAATGGCTCATCATGTAATTCCCCTGTGTGTCGTAGATGGCAATTGCATTGATCAGACTGGGCATGGTCGAGCCATCCTTGCGGATAAACTCCAATTCCAGGTCACGCAGCGAGCCATTCTTTTTGAAGACAGGGAAATTTTCCCGGAAGCGGGCAACACTACGTTCGGTTAAAAATTCCGCCACGGGACGCCCCAGTAATTCCTCCTGGGAATAGCCAAGCCAGTTCAATTCGGTCCGGTTGACTCGGACAAATCGGCCGTTGGAATCGAGAGAGTGATAACCCGTGGGAGCGTTGTCGTACAGGTCCTGTACCTCGGCGGTGCGTTCGCGCACCCGCCGTTCGAGGTCGTTGTTCAGGCGCGCATTCTCGATGGCAATTGCCGCTTGATTCGATAACGTAGCGACGAAGCGCTCATCAGATTCGCTGAAGCCATCCGGCTTTTCACTCTCGATGCTGATCACCCCGATCACGTTCTCGCCCAGGCTGATCGGCACATATAACCCTGAGTGCATGCCTGTATATGATTCGCGGTAGCGGGGGTCCTCGCTGATGTTGTTGACGCGAATGGCTTGATTGTTTTGCACCGCCCAGCCACTCAGCCCTTCACCAGATCCCATTATGCTTTTCTCTAAGAGGTCTTTAACCTTCTGGTATTCCTGTTCATCAGCCAGGGTAGGTTGGCTGAACGCAAGCAGACTAAGCGACCGCTCTTCAGGATTGTGCAGGCGGATGACGCTGTGGTGCCAGTGCATTTTCTGCTCGAGCAGTTCAATGACCTTTTTGCCGATCTCTTGCGGGCTGGAAAGGCGGTTGAGAATCAAGCCGCTGGTGTACAAAACTTCCAGCTCGGTCAGTCGCTGACGTAATTTGTCCTCTGCCTGTTTGCGTTCGGTGATATCCTGGATGATGCCGATGGAACTCCTGGGAATTCCATCCTCGCCCAGGATCTGGATGGCGGAATCAGAATACCACCGTATTGTCCCGGAGCGCGTGCGGATGCGGTGGTCGCATTGCCACAGAGGTCCGGCCTTGCCCTGCCGTACCAGCTGAATGGCTTCCACGACGTGCATGCCCTTCAGATTCCCTTGCATGATGGACTCGAGATGCATCTCGGCGAACATCCCCGGGCTGAACTCGCTGGCGGAGATGCCAGTCAATTTCTCGATGCCCTCGCCCACAAATGCGTAGCGGTCGGTGGTGTAATCCAATGCGTAGGGGATGGCATCCGCAGCTGTAATAGCCTGCCGATAGCGTTCTTCACTTTCGCGAAGGGCTTCCTCGGACTGTTTGCGTTCGGTGATATCGCGGGCAATCCCCAACACCGCCGGACGGCCTTGATAGGTGGTCAAATTGGCGCGCAGTTCAAACCAGACCTTGTTGGTCCATGTCTTGTTCATGAATTGGACCTGGTAATTGAAGACGGGGCTTTCCCCCGCAACACGCTGGTGGAAGCGTCTGGTAAATAGCCCCAGATATTCGGGAGCAAGCACCTTCTCGAAGGGAATATTCTCGAATTCCTCCATGTCATATCCAAGGCTGGCCGGCAAGGCCGGATTGGCAAAAATAAATTTCTCGTCCTGCGCTACGAACACCCCATCCATGGTGGAAGTGATCAGCGTACGATATTTCTCCTCGCTTTCACGCAGGGCCTCCCGGGCGCGCAGGTGCATGGCAAAGTTGCCGATCTCCGCCGAGAGGGTTTCGAGCACGTGCCGGGCGTATTCCGTCACCTCGCTTAGGGTGTGCGAGGCAAGGTTCAGGCATCCAACCACGCGTTCCTGGTAAAGGAAGGGCACCACCGCCAGCGCTGTCAGCCCCTCCCGCTTGTGCATAGGGTTTTGGACCACCGGATCGCTGGAGGGGAAGTAATGGGGCCTGCCGGGCAGAAGCATCTGCACGTTCGGCGAATCCGGCGTGAAGTGAGCCACCTGTTGGATGAACGAGTCGCTCAATCCCTGGTGATAAATGAGGTCAAGGCTGCCGAAGTTTTCATCGAAAAGGTAGATACCGCCGCTGTCCAGCCCGGTCAGGTTGAGGATGGATTCCAGGAAGATGCGGAAACCATCCTCAGTTGTATCAAGCTTGCCGAGGGCGCCTGCAAGGTCACGTTGGGCGTAGATCAAGGCCTCGCTGCGTTTGCGTTCGGTAATATCGCGGCAGAAACAGATCATGAGCCCCTGTTCCCGATCCAGCAGGTTGACGCTGACCTCGACATCGAAGATATCGCCGTCTTTGCGGCGATGGCGGGTTTCGAAGCGGTCTGCGCCAGTCTCGATGATCTTTTTGACGTGGTTCTGAGTATTCTCGAGGGATTCGAGCACTTCGACATCCGAAATGGATAATTGCAGGAATTCCGCGCGGGTGTACCCGGACATCGAGCAATAGGCTTCGTTGACGTCCATAAACCGGCGGTTGGCATCGACGATCCAGAATCCGTCCGAGGTGGTTTCCAGGGTCAGGCGCAGCCTTTCCTCGCTCTGGTGGACCTTTTCCTCCACCCGTTTGCGCTCGGTGAAATCCTCGATGATGCCATACCACAGAATGCTGCCATCCGATTCCATTACCGGCGTGGAGTGGCCCTCCAGCCAGCGCAGTCCCTTCTGTGGGTGGTGATAGCGGAACTCGTCGCGCCAGGGATTCATGCTGCGGGCCGATTCGGCAATGGTCGCCTGAATGTGCGGAACATCCCGGGGGTCGATGCGGGTGAAGGCTGGCGACATGTCGTTTGCCACCTCCGCCGCTTCCAGCCCGTACACATCCCGAAAGGCCGGGCTGGCATAGGGCATGCTGAATTTTCCATCAGCATCCCGCTTGAAAATGTGAATCATGCCCGGCACGATGGCGGCGGTCTTTTCCAGTTGTTCCTGTAGTTTTAATTTTTCCCAGATTATCAGTTCCGCCTGTTTACGATCGGTGATGTCCTGTTGGCTGGCAACCCGATACAGGACATCACCGTTTTCATCCTTTACGCTGACAACATCCATCTGTACTGGATAGATGCTGCCATCCTTTCTTAGCATGTGTGCTTCATAGCTCACATGGCCGACCTGGTCTGCCTTTGCAATTGAATCTCTTACAAACTCGTGGTCCTGTGGCACATACATGCTTAAGATGGGCATGCTCGAAATTTCCTCAACTGTGCGGTCCTGCAGGCGTGCAAAAGCCGAATTGCATGTCAGTATAAGGTTTGTGGTCGGCAACCCAATCGCAATTCCATGCGCACAGTTTTCAAACGCATCCGCCCATTGCTTCACCATTTTTTCGCTTTGTATACGTTCGGTGATGTCGCGCACAAGAATGGACACAGCCTTCCGTTCCCCCACCTTTGAATGGATTGGGCTAAAACGGGCGGCGAACCAATGTTGGGAGCCGGCAATGTCCACAGGATATTCAAGCGTTTGTGGAGTGCCTCCATCCAGCGTGCGTGCCAGATATTCGAAGAATGGGCGGCCGACTTCTTTGCCAAAGATCTCGTCGAAGCGTTTGCCGATCACCTGCTCGCGCGGCTTGAAAAGCATGGCCTCATTGGATGTCCACACATTGAGGTAGGTTCCATTTTCGTCCACTTCGAAGACGATATCGTCAAGGGAGGTCACCAGGGCCTCTAACTGCCCTTCGCTGATGCGAACCCGTTCCTCCGCCTGTTTGCGTTCGGTGATGTCTAAGACCGACGAGATGAAACAGGAAGTCCCGCCCCACTGGATCGGTTCAATGGCGGCGATAACCGTACGGATTTCGCCTGACTTCGTCCGAATTTTTGTTTCCCTTGGGGGTAAATGATCGGTCCTTTGTAATTCCTCCGTGGCGGCCAATCTTTCGGCGGAATTCGCCCATAGCATCAACTTTTCAGGATTGGCACCGATCAATTCCCTGCGACTGTATTCAAACAGGGAACAACAGCTATCATTAACCGCTAGGATCTCGCCTTTTGCGGGGTCGATGATGGATTGGGCGACCGGGCTGGTGAAGAAGGCTGTGGAAAACCGTTCTTCGCTTTCTTTTAGTTCTTTTTCGGCCAGTTTGCGCTCGGTAATGTCCATTACGGTGGAGATGATGCAGGGCATGCCATCAAGTTCAATCGGTTCCAGGGATACCAATAGGGTAAGCACTCCGCCGGATCGATGCCTGAACAGCATTTCTGTATTCTTGATATGCCCCATCGATTGCCATTGCTCGATCATGCGTTTTTGATCGCCGAGGTCCACCCAGAAATTCATTTCGGCTGTGGTGCGACCGATCAATTCGCCCCGACGATATCCCGTGAGGTTGCAATAGGAATCATTGACCATCACGAGTTGTTGATTCGTCGCGGATGTGATGGCCTGCGCCGTTGGGCTGGCATGAAAGGCAACGGAAAAACGTTGTTCGCTTCTTTGCAGGGCGCTTGACTGTTTTTGACGTTCGATGGCATAGCGGATGGCGCGCGGCGCCATCTCGAACCCGCTCATGCCTTTGACCAGATAGTCCTGTGCGCCTGCTTCCACCGCACGAACTGCCTGCTCTTCATCCTCGTTCCCTGAAAAAACCACCACCGGCAGGCCGGGAGCCTGTGCATGTAATTTCACAAAGGTTTCCAACCCGGAACTATCCGGCAGACCAAGGTCCACCAGGACAATATCGAATTGCGCCTGTGCCAGCAGGCGCAGCCCGTCCTCGAGGCGCTCCACATGAGTCAGGGCAAATTCCGAAAGGTGATCTGTCTCCAATGCGTTTTGCAGGAGCAGCACGTCGGTGGGATTGTCTTCGACCAACAGGACATTCAGGGAGGATTCGTGATTCATGCTGATTCCTTTCCAGGGGGCAGAGTCACCACGCTGAACCAAAAATGCTGAATGGATTGAACGGCTTTCACGAAGCTTTCGAACTCCACAGGCTTGATGACGTAGCAGTTGGCGTGCAGGTTATATGACTTCAAAATATCTTCTTCCGCGCTGGAGGTGGTCAGCACCACCACGGGGATTTGCTTTAAATTTTCGTCGGCTTTGATCTCTGTCAGCACCTCGCGCCCATTCTTGCGGGGCAGGTTGAGGTCCAGCAGGATCAGGTCAGGAGTGGGAGCGGAGGCAAATTTCCCGTGCTTGTGAAGAAAGTCCATGGCCTCCACGCCATCTTCAGCGACATGGATCGTGTTGATCAACTTGGCTTCGGACAGCGCCTCGCGGGCGATCAAGATGTCTGCGGGACTGTCCTCCACCAGGAGGATTTCGATGTGATGCAGGGTGGGGGTCATGAGATTTACTCCTTGATTGGAAGGGTGAAATAGAACGTGGAACCTTCTCCGGGCTGTGATTCGACCCAGATGGAGCCGCCATGCCGTTCGACGATCTTTTTGCACAGGGCAAGCCCGATGCCGGTTCCCTGATATTCACGGCGCGTATGCAGCCGCTGGAAGACGAGGAAGATGCGTTCGTAATATTGAGGCTCGATGCCGATCCCATTGTCGCGGATCGAAAATTGCCATGCATTGTTCACCCGCGTTGCGCTGATCGACACACGTGGATCCTCATCCCGTCGGAATTTGATGCTGTTGCCGACCAGGTTCTGGAAGAGCTGCGTCAGTTGAGTCGAGTCCGCGTGGACGGCGGGCAGGGAGTCCGACACGACCTCGGCATGACTTTCCTGAATGGCTGCCCCCAGGTTCTTCAGGGCAGCCTTCAGACAGGTCTCTGCATTCACCATCTCAATGGGATGCCCGCGACGGTCGACGCGCGAGTACTCCAGCAGGTCCTGGATCAGGCTTTGCATGCGCGCGGAGGCCTCCACTGCGTGGCCGATATATTCGTCAGCGCGTGCATCGAGCTGCCCCTGGTAGCGTTTTTGCAGTAATTGCACCATGCCGGCCACGGCGCGCAGGGGTTCCTGCAGGTCGTGTGAAGCAATATAGGCAAACTGTTCCAACTCAGCATTGGAGCGGCGCAGTTCCTCCTCAATGTGTTTGCGTTCGGTGATATCGGAACCGACCGCCAGGATCTCCTTTAGCAGGCCGTTTTCGTCGTAGACCGGTTTATTGGTCCAGATCATCCAAACCCGGCGCCCATCCTTACAGATATTCTCGTTGACAGTGTTGATGAATTGCTCAGGATGAACGACGATCTCTTTCACCAGCCCCGACAAGTCACCGCCGCTGGATTCCGTCTGGGGCAGGAGAATGTTCACGTGTTTCCCGATGACTTCGTCCGCGCTGTAGCCAAGGAAGGACTGGGCGTATTCGTTGAAGAAGGTAATAGTGCCGTCGCTCCGCCAGCGGATGATGGCACTGTTGGTATTCTGTACCAGTTCGCGATAATTGCGTTCATTCTCCTCCAACTTGTGCTCCATCCGTTTACGTTCAGTAATATCCAGGAACGTGGACAGGATGCACGGCTCATTGTTATACGTGATCGGCTCCATCGAGATCATCAAGTTTCCGGTTTCGCCTGACTTTTGCCGGGCCAGTAGTTCATAATTTCGTACATTACCCTGCTCATGAAGCTGGTTGAGCAATTGCTCTCGTTCCTCCGGCTGGACATAAATATTCAGTTCTGCCGTCGTGCGACCCAGGACCTCATCTGGTTTGTATCCCATAATGGTTGTATATGCTTCGTTGATAATGAGGAATTTGCCATCCCCAAGCCGGGTAATCGCCAAAGCCGCCGGGTTGGAGTTGAAAGCCCTGTAGAAATTCTCTTGAGATTGGTGTATGACCTCATCCGCGCGTTTACGCTCGGTGATATCCAACGATGTGCCATATCCCACTACTGAATGCCGCTGTTCCCCCTCGCCTTCGAAGGTGACCCGCACCCCAATATCCAGCCAATGGATGCTGCCATCGGGGTGGATCACCCGGTATTCGGTGGCAAACTTCCCGCTGCCTGTGGGTGCAGTGGCAGCGGCGATCTCCGCGCCCACCCTGGGCAAGTCATCAGGGTGAATGCGATTCGTCAACTCTGCCAGCGTGGTTTCATTTTGACTAAAGCCATAATGCTCCCGTGCACGGTCATCAAAATAAACCGCCCCGGTCACAAGGTCGTTTTTCCACACACCCAGATTGGCAGCTTCATACGCCAGGCGAAGAAATTCCTCGCTCTCGCGCAGTTTTTCCTCCGCCTGTTTGCGCTCAGTGATATCCTGGTTGGTACCCAACATCAAGGCGGGTCTTCCTTCGGCATCGAATTTCGTCACCTCTCCCATGGCATGGATCACCCGCAGCGAACCATCGGGGCGATACACACGATATTCAAGGTTGGCTGGTTTGCCTTCGGAGATTGCCCGGGAGATGGCCGCACTGACCCGTTCCTGATCATCGGGGTGAGTGAGATTCAGGAGAGCATCGGGGGTCAGCGTCGGCGCGTTTGGGTCGAGCCCATGAATGACGTAGTTCTCCTCTGACCAGCGCGTCTCCCCAGTGCGCAAGTCCCACTCCCAGTTCGCAATATGGGCAATGCGTTGAGCCTCAAGCAATCGACGCTCGTTCTCGCGTAATTTCTCCTCGGCCTGTTTGCGTTCGGTGATATCCACCGACACGCAGGTTACGCCGATGATGCTTCCCCTCTGATCGCGCAAGGGTTCAACGGTGAGATCGTTGAAAAAAGCCCGCCCGTCCACCGTGGTCTTGACTTCCTCGCGGGCTGCAACGCCGGTTTCCAGGACTCGGCGCTTGATCTCGGTCAGGCGCGCGGCGTCATCCACGGGGAGTAATTCGGCGTCGGTTTTACCGAGTACCGCCGCTTCGTCGAATCCCAGCTGCGGGTTGTAGACCCAGCGATAGTGCAGGTCTTGATCCTGATTGAAGACAACGATGGGCGAGTTCTTGAGAGCAATATGGAAACGAACCTCGCTTTCACGAAGTTTCTCGAGCACGGCCTCCCTTTGGGACTCCGCCTGTTTGCGCTCGGTGATATCCTGCATCGAAGTGATCGCGTAGGCCTGTCCGCCGATTTCGAGCGGATTGGTGTTGATGATGATGATGATACGCTCTTCACCCGACCTGGTGACAATTCGCATCTCATTTTCAGCCAGTTCCCCCTCTTTCTCAAATTGTTTAATCGTCTCCGTTCGCCGTGCATGGCTGATCAGGCCAAGTTCAGCCGCATTCCTGCCGACCATTTCCTCGCGGGTATACCCGGTCAGCTTTTCAGCAGCCTCATTGGCATCGGCGATGGTCACCTCAGGCAACTTTACCAGAAACACAGGGATGGTCGATTTCTGGAATAGAAGGGTATACCTTTGTTCGCTGTCACGCAGGTTTGATTCCAGTAGTTTACGTTCGGTGATGTCCGAAGTGACGATCACGGTCTTCCAATCGGGGAAGTCCATTGGCACGGCGGAAGCGCTTGTCCAAATCGTTTCCCCATTTTCCTTGACGACCCCCGTTTCCACGTTGTAAACCGGCCTGCCGCTGTTCCGAGCCTGGATGCTCGCGAAGCCGTCAGATGGCATCGGGCTTCCATCCGCAGAAAGATACTTCCGATTCTTGTAGGCGCCGGTGTGTAAATCTTCCGCTGAAAGGCCCAATATCCGTTGAAGGGCCGGGTTTTCGTAAACGACCTTTCGGTCTGTGTCCAAAATCGAAACGCCCACTGGGAGGACTTCAAGTAAACGGGTGAGCTTCTCCTTTTCCTGCCCCGTGCTTGTCGATAGGGATGGTTGTTTTAGGGCGAGTTCGAGTTCAGAGATCCGCTTCTCAGCGACTCTTAACTGTTCGATCAACTCGGCCTTGGTGATGTTTTTGCTCATCGTCGGCTCTCCAGAAAAACGGGTTGCATGGGTAATTAAAACGCTCCTACCATACATTTTCACGTATTCTTGGCTGGGGGAATATGGGGGGATTCCCTACTTTGTCCAGACGAAAAAATTGAGCTGGCATCCTCTCGACGACATGGTTTCTCAGGCCGTCGCAAGGATATGACTGTTATTGAACTGTTTTGCCCATTATAATGGCCTTGATGATCCTGTATGACCTATGTCTGCCCTGGTATTGGGAATACGACGATGCCTTCGTTGGGCTGATCGAGCGTGCCTGCGTTCGTCAGGGCAAGACACTCTGGCAGGTGACTCCCACCAACTTATTGGAAGCCGTCACCGCGCTATACAAGGGCGAGGTTAACTTCCGCACCCTGCTCGACCGCGCCCAGGGCGACATCCGCTTCGAACCGATCAACCGCTGGGCCAGGGAGTACGGTGCGCGGCGTATCAATCCCACCGAGCTTTCGCTCTGGTCTGAGGATAAAGCTACCATGCACCTCGAATTGATCGAGGCAGGGCTGAACACGCCGTACACGATCCTGCTGGCGCCCTTCGTCGAGCAGCCCGTCGTCCCGCCCTTCGACCTCTCCCCGCTGGGAGAGCGTTTCGTCATCAAGCCGTCCAACGGGGGCGGGGGAGAGGGTGTCATCCTCGGCGCGGAGTCGCTCGAACAGGTCCTGCGTGCGCGCACCGAATTCCCCACACACAAGTATCTGATCCAGGCCAATGTCCAGCCGCGCCTGCTCGACGGGCGGGTGGCCTGGTTCCGTTGTTTCTACGCGGCAGGTGAGGCCTTTCCGTGCTGGTGGCATCCCGAAACACACGTCTACTCGGTGGTCACTGCGGAGGACGAGTCCCGTTATGGCCTGGCTCCCCTGCGCGACCTGACGAAGCGCATCGCCGCCATTTGCAAACTCGACTGGTTCTCGACCGAGATCGCCCTGGCCGAGGAGTTCGTGGCGGTGGACTACGTCAACGATGGCATCGACACCCGCATCCAATCTCGCGCCGCCGATGGCGTGCCCGATGAGGTCATGCAGCAGATTGCCGAGCGGTTGGTGAAGCTGGCCTAGTTTTGGAGTGTGGATGTTGCCCTCCATTCAATCCTTGATTGCGGACTACAGTCCGCATTTCATTTTAGAGGAGATTTTATGACTCGTGCTCGTGACCTGGGGATTCCATTGGAGGGGACGCCTGGCCCGCTCAACGCCATCACCGATATCCCCGGCCTGACCGTGGGGTTTGCCACCGTCATCAAAGGTGACTCGGCCCGAACGGGCGTCACCGTCATCCACCCGCGCGGAGGGGCGAATCACGATCCCGTCTTTGCAGGGACCTTTGCCTTCAACGGCAACGGCGAGATGACGGGCGCCGCCTGGGTGGACGAGGGCGGCCTGCTTGAGGGTCCCATCGGCCTGACCAATACCCACAGCGTGGGTATCGTGCGCGATACCATCATCCAGTGGCAGGCCAGCCAGGACGCCTTCTTCCAGAAATGGTCCTGTCCCGTGGTGGCGGAGACCGCCGACGGCTGGTTGAACGACATGAACCAATTCCACGTCGAGCCCGAGCATGTGCTGGCGGCGCTCGATTCCGCACAGGGCGGATCGTTGCCCGAAGGCAACGTCGGCGGCGGGACGGGTATGATCTGTTACGAGTTCAAGGGCGGTACGGGAACGTCCTCGCGGAAATTGCCCGAGCGGCTGGGCGGCTGGACGGTCGGGGCCTTCGTGCAAGCCAATTTCGGCCGCCGTTACCAGCTGACGGTGGCGGGCGTGCCCGTGGGCCAGCACCTGACCGAGGACGCTCCCTTCACCAACGGCGAGAATCCGCTGGCCGAGCAGGGTTCGCTGATCGTGGTCCTTGCCACGGACGCGCCGTTGCTCCCGCATCAGTTGCGGCGCATTGCCAAACGCGCCACGCTCGGCATGGCCCGCACGGGCAGCCTGGGCGGCAACGGCAGCGGCGACATCTTCCTGGCTTTTTCCACGGCCAACCCGGGCGCAGCGCACGGCGGCGAGGAAGGCTTGGCCACGCTCCGCGCCCTCTCCAACGACAGAATCGACCCGCTGTTTGCGGCTTCCGCCTACGCCACCGAGGAGGCCATTCTGAACGCGATGATCGCCGCCAAGACCATGACAGGCAGAGACGGCATCACGGTCAAGGCGCTTCCGCATGATCGGTTGAAGGAATTGTTACGCAAATACGGCAGATAATCCATAGGGGCGGGTGGTCGCTTTGGCGTCTGTGCGATTTGATACAACAAGATCGGACGCATTTCGTATATTTTGTAGTTCTTATTTCAGGAGGCTGGCATGACCCATATTCTGGAGGTCAAGGATCTCGTCAAGCATTATGGCGATTTTCAAGCGGTGAAGGGGGTGTCGTTCGGCATCGCGGAAGGCGAAATCTTCAGTCTGCTCGGGCCGAACGGTGCGGGCAAGACCACGACCATTTCGATGCTCTCCACGTTGTATACACCCACTTCGGGAGATGCCACCATTGACGGGCACTCCGTCACCAAGGCCCCGATGGCCGTCCGCGGGGTGATCGGTGTGGTGCCGCAAGACCTGGCACTCTACGAAGACCTGACCGCCCGTGAAAATTTGGTCTTCTGGGGGCAGATGTACGGCTTGAGCGGAAAGGCCCTGGCTGCCCGCGTGGACGAAGTCCTTTCGCAGATCGGCCTGACCGACAAGGCAGGCAACCGCGTCAAGACTTATTCGGGCGGCATGAAGCGGCGCGTCAACATCGGTGTGGGGCTGCTGCACAAGCCCAAGCTGCTCTTCATGGACGAGCCGACCGTGGGCATCGACCCGCAGTCGCGCCGCGCCATCCTCGACACGGTCAAAGACCTCAACAAGCAAGGCATGACCGTGTTGTACACCACGCACTATATGGAGGAGGCCGAGGAACTCTCGGACCGCGTCGGCATCATCGATCACGGCGAATTGATTGCCATCGGTACACAGAAGGAACTTACCCGCCAGGTGGGCGAGAGCGAGACCCTGGTGCTGCACGTCGGTGAGAACGATGACTCCGAGGCGCTGGCGTCTGCACTGGGCGGCGTGGCGGGCGTCATCAAGGCTGAGGCCACCGACCACGAAGTCTCGGTCATCTGCCCCGAGGCTGAAGATGTGCTGGCGGGCGTGGTCACCAAGGCCAATGAACGGGGCATCAAGATCCGCTCCATTGATATCCGCGAGCCAAATCTCGAAGCGGTCTTCCTTCATCTGACGGGACGCGCGCTGCGCGATTGACCATGCTCAAGACTTTTCTCATCGGCCTTAAAGACGTCCGCCTGGCGTTTCGCGACCGCGCAGCCTTGATCTTCATGCTGGCTGCGCCCTTCGTGTTGACGCTGGGCCTGGGCCTGGTCACGGGTCGCTTCAGCGGCAACGGCGGCAGCGGTCTCTCCGACATCCCTGTGGTGATCGTCAACCTGGACGATGGACAGATCGGCCAGGCTTTGGTGGATACCTTCCAGTCGGCGGACCTGGCTGATTTGGTGGAGCCCACCCTCGGGTCTGACCCTGAGGCGGCCCGCCGTTTCATCGACGAGGACAAGGCTGCGGCAGCGATCATCATCCCCGCAGGCTTTACGCGCTCCATCATCCCGCAGCAATCGGATTACACGGCGACGGGTTCCGCGCCTGAAGCAGTACAGATCGAGGTGTATGCCAATCCGCAGCGACCGACCAGCGCGGGCGTGATCAAGGCCATTGTGGATGAGTTCCTCAGTCGCGTGGAAGAGGGGCGGCTGGGTGGCGAGGTCTCCATTTTGCAGATGCTCGCCAGCGGACGCATCACGGCGCAACAGGCCGAGGCGGCGGGAACTGCGATGGGACAACGGCTGCAAGACCAGCCTGCCAGCGACACGCTTGCCATCCAGATCAATTCATCCACGCAGGGCGATGAGGCGGTGCAGTTCGATGCCCTGGCGTACATCGCGCCTGGCATGGCCTTGATGTTCCTGATGTACACCGTCAGCTATGGCGGACGATCGATCCTGGCGGAGCGTTCGCAAGGTACGCTGCCGCGCCTGCTGGTCTCGCCGACTTCTTCGGCGCAGATTCTGGGCGGCAAGGTCTTCGGCATCTTCCTGACGGGCGTTGCGCAGATGCTGATCCTGATCGTAGCCTCGTCGCTGATCTTTCAATTGAAATGGGGCGATTCGCTGGGTGTGCTGATTCTGGTGCTGGCGGCGGTCTTTGCGGCCACGGGCTGGGGCATGCTCATCACGGCCACGGCGCGTACCACGGCGCAGGTGGCGAACACGGGTTCGGCGGTCATGTTGATCTTCGGTGCGTTGGGTGGCAGCTTCATCAGTCTGGAGCAGATGCCGCTCCCCGTGCAGATGATTAGCAAGATCACGCCCAATGCCTGGGCCCTGGACGGATTCACCACCCTTGGGCTGGGCGGCACCTTGATCGACCTGGTCCAGCCGATTGCGGCGCTGCTGATCATGGGAACGGTCTTGTTCGCCGTCTCGGTGGTGCTGTTTGGGAAGAAAGATCTGGCGCAGAAATAATTTCGCCCTTCGACTGCGCCGCCAAAAATCGCGGCTCCGCTCAGGGCGTATGAGGCTTGCATGAAAAAACTTTTTGCAATTGCATGGAAGGACGCGATCATCCGCTTCTCGAGCGCGGCGGAATTGCTGTTCTTCATTATCCTGCCCGTGGTTTTCACGCTGATCATGGCGGGCGGCACGCCCTCGGGCGATGGGGATGCCCGCATCCGTCTGGTGGTCGTGGACCAGGCCAATACGTCCGTGTCGCAGGGCATCCTGACTGAATTGGAAAAGTCCACGGCGGTGCGGCCCGAGGTGTTGACGCTTGATGAGGCGCAAAGCCAGTTCGACGCGCGGCGCGCTTCGGTGGTGCTGATCCTGCCCACGGGGTTGGACCTGCAGACCATTCAGGACGGCACCGCCCAGGTGGACCTGCGTGAGCAGCCCAATAATCTCAACGCAACCGTGGCGGCACGCGCCGTGCAGACCGCGATCCGACGGGTGAGCAGCGCGGTCAATGCGGCTACCATGGCCGTGCAGGAGGCTGAATCCAATGGGACCTTCGAGTCGGAGACCGACCGCCAGGCTTATTTCAACGATGCCCTGAAACTGGCTCAGGCTGCCCAGGCGGAGTCGCCCGAGCGCGTGACCGTGGTCGAGGGGTCCACACCTGACGAGGTGGAGTATGATCCGCGCGCCAATCAGTCGGCGGGACAGTTGATCACCTGGGTGTTCATCCCGCTGTTCGGCATTTCAGGCCTGTTCTCCTACGAGCGCCAGATCGGCACCCTGCGCCGCGTCCTGACCACGCCGACCACGAAAGCCACCTACCTGTTCGGAACGATTGCGGGGCAGGTATTCATGGCGTTGATCCAGATGACGATCCTGGTGTTGTTCGGCATCTTTGTGATGAAACTGGACTGGGGGCGCGAACCGCTGGCGCTATTTATCGTGATGCTGACCTCAGCCCTGGCGGCGGCAGCCATCGGCACGACGATGGGGACCTTTGTCAAATCGGAGGGACAGGCCAGCGGGTTGAGTACCATGTTCGGCATGGTCATGGCATTGTTGGGCGGCTGCTGGTATCCGCTGGAGTTGTTCCCGCCCCTGGTGCAGCAGATCGTCAAGATCCTGCCGACCACCTGGGCCATGCAGGGCATGTTGGACCTGGTCCTGCGCGGGCGTGGTCTGTTGGATATCCTGCCCGAGGCGGGGGTACTGGTCGGCTTCGCGGCGGTCTTCTTTACCGTGGGCGTCTGGAGATTTCGATACGAATAAGTTGAAAGCAAAAGTCCCGCCTTACAGCGGGACTTTTTGTTGGGTAGAAATGAATTCCAGCCGCCCTCGGCAACGATGAAGCTTTGATGGTGAGAGCAGGCTGGAATACGTGGGCGGATGCGATGTTAGCTTCTACGTTGCCCACGCGTCCGATGATAGCACCATCTGGCGCATTTGCGCTTATCAAAACTGAAAACTATTCAGCAAGCTCCGTAGAGGTTTTTGCCCGTTTGGGCAGGCCAAAAAAGACGAAGTAGAAAATATCCATGGCCGCGACGGTCGAGATCAGGCCATAGGTCGCGTCCAGCGTCTGGATGGTGAACACGGAGGGGCTGGGCAGGGCGCTGACGGGATAATTGACGAACAGCACCATCAGGTTGTTAGCCGCGTGCAGACCGAGGGCCAGTTCCATGCCATTGTCCTGGACAGTGATGAGTGCGGCGAAGAAGCCGAAGGCGAAATAACCCAATGCCATCAGAAGCGCGTTGGAGGAAACCGACATTTCAGGGTTGGCGAGGTGCGGCAGGAGGAACAACACACCGTTGAGCAGTGCCAACAGCCATTTGTTCTTCAGGATCAATCCCATCCATTGCAGCAGATAGCCGCGGAAGAAGAACTCTTCGGCCGTGGTTTGGATTGGGATGAGCAGCAACGCAAAGACGGCGTACACAAGCAGCGCCCGCGGCTGGAGGGTCAGCACGTAACGGCCTGGATATAAAGCCGACTCGACGACCGAGATGATCGCGGCCAGAACGAACCAGACCGCCGCCCCCGCCAGTATCCTGCCCCAGCGGACCCGCGGCGCAGCTGTGATCAAGGTCTGCACGGGGCGCGCATGGATGAAGCGCACCGCCAGTGGAGTAGCGATGATGAAGGGGAAGAAGGTGATCATCACGAGGATGAAATTCCCCACCACGGGGATGCCGATGAAACCCGTCGAGTCGTAGGTGGTGGCAGGATTGCCGTCGCCCAGCACCCAAAACACAAAGGGCAGGGTAAGCAGAACTCCTCCAAAGATCCATACGATAAGGATGCCTGGGAAGGAAATCAGATATCGCCACCAGTCATTCTTTCCTGTCCGCGCGATTTCAAGGTATTCCATGATGCTGTCGCCTCCAGAAATGGATATCCCAGGATTGTACCCGAAGCCGAAGATGAAAAAGCCCCGCAAGCAGCGGGGCTGTGAGAGCAATCCTGGCTATTTGGTCCAGAAGGGCTGGATAAAGTTCCCTTTTTTCCATGCGGACCAGGTCAAATAGATACCCGCGGCCAGACAGACGATCACCGCGAAGATGGACGCTTCCGCGCCGAACGCGCCACCCGAGAGCAGGGGCGGACCGTCGAGCGTGGATTGCAACAGCCCCTGGACCCCGTTGCCTGATACCGCCACCCCAAAGATCCCGCCCTGGACGAAGTTCCACGCAAAGTGGATGCCGATGGCCAGCCACAATCGGCGGGTGAAGACGAAGGCCGCTGCCAGCATGATGCCCGCCTCGATGGCGATGGCCAATGCGCTCCATAGTGTGGCGTTCGGATTTGAGATGTGCATCAGTCCAAAAAGCAGCGCGGAGATAGCCAGCGCCAGCCAGGTGCCCAGCGACTCTTCCATGATGCGGAACAGGATGCCGCGTACCAGCACCTCCTCGACCACGCCCGAGACGATGGACAGGCTGAGGGCGGGCAGGAGCACGGTCCAGGGGTTGAAGCCCGAGACATGATAAAAGCCGAAGAGGGCGATCAGACCGATGGTGGCAGCGAAGAGCAATCCGCCGAGGAGCGCGCCCTTTCCGAGCTCGAGAGCCGCGCCTGCCGTGGATAGCTCCGTGACTGTACGCTTTTCCACCAGGCGGACAAATCCGACATAGGCAAAGAGAGCTGTCAGCGCCACTGCGACTGCGCCCAGCACATCGAGAACGCCTTGATGGATGCCAGGGATCAGGCGCAGGGCGGATTGCATCAACAGGATCGCGGCGAACAGGACGCCTAGTCCCAGGAAGATGCGGGTAACGGGGAATTGCACGAACTTCTGGACCCAATTTGAGGGTCGAGTCACTGTAGATTTCATGTTATTCGCTGACCAGCATCCACTTGGCGAAACGTCCGTGCAACTGGCCGACGCCGCGCGCGATATTCATGAAGGTGGTCCACAGGAGGAAGCCGCCCAGTACGCACAGCGGATAGGACCAGGTCGGGAAGTAGTGCGAGGTCCCGTTGTAGTACATGATCTGTACACCAGGAACGAGGGCCTGGAGGAACGGGATGGCCATGAATGCCAGCGAGAAACTCAACACCGTCACGATGACCACGAAATAAATGGTGCCCAGTACAAACTGAACGACCATGTACACCAGCATCAGCCAGGTGGCTTTATCGGTGAGAAGCGCTTTGAGACGATCCATCCACTTCATACCCTGGTGCGAGAACAGCGGACGGCGCGGCATGCGGACGCCCAGCAATGCTTCCACCAGGCGGCCTTCGAGTAGGGCCAGTCCGCGTACGGAGAGCAGGAAGAGCAGGGCCAGCGGCAGGCCAAAGATGAGGATCAACAGCGAGACCGAGAGCGATACGCCCGTCACCGCCCAGGTGAAATAAAAGATGCCTGTGATGAAGGCGATGAACATATAGAGCAGGGCACCCCAGGCGCGCGGGTCGAGATAGACGCCGAAGAAGCGGCCCAGTGCCGACTGCGGCTTGACGGTCTGCTTGAGGATGGGCGAGGTGCGGCGTTCCACTTCACGGTAGGCGGAGGCGGTCTCTTCGGGTGAACCGTATTCCTCGATGATTCTTCCCAGCGTGTCGGTCTCACTGACCTCGGGCGTCTTTTCGCGGACGACTTCCAGCGCATTGGTCAAGTGCTCGCGGGCGTCGGCCTGCGCGTCCTGAATCAGCGCGGGGTCGGCATCCCTCATCGCATTTTTCAAGGCGTCCAGATATTCTTCGATTGATTTGAACATGATGTCATCCTTTTAAAGTAGCGTCCACGAATTTCTTCGTTTGTTTCCAGATCTCGAGCCATTCAGCCAGTGCAGCGCGGCCGTCTTCGGTGATCTTGTAATACCTGCGCGGCGGACCAGAGACGGACGGTTCGACCATGCTTTCCAGCAGGCGATTTTCCTCCAGGGAGCGCAAGACGGGGTAGAGCGTACCCTGCTTCATCATGGGAATGTCGGGTCCGCTTTCTTCGAGCATCTTGGCGATCTGGTATCCGTACATCGGCTCAGGGCTGCGGCTCAACACGCCCAGCAGGACCAGGGAGGAGGTGCCTGCATTGAGTTCTTTTTGAAATTTCTTGGTAGTAGCGCCGATATCGCTCATAGTATTCCTTTCTCTATACTTTCAATTTGTTACTACTAATAAATTCATAATAGTATAAAATTGATACTACGTCAAGGCTTTAAATACATTTTCCCCGTCCGCATGAACGGGAAAAATGGGCAGATGCGATTTGGCTCGAAAACGGGAGCAAGCGTCAGGTCAGCGGTTGCCGAGGTCCTTTTTAGGTAGGTTCTTCAGATAGACCCAGACCGCCTTTAGCTCCAGATCGTCCATGTAGCGGAAGGAGGTCCAGGGCATGTAGGTCGAGTTGATGGGCTGTCCTTGCGGACGTTTGCCCGTGCGCATGGCGGTGATGAATTCCGCTTCGCTCCAGCGGGGCAGGGCGGAACCGCTGCCCCAGGTAAGGTTGGGTGCTGCGGGCCAACTGGATGGGAAGGCGGGGATCCTGCCGCCCGACATGGTCAGGCCATGGCAGACCTTGCAGGACTGGGTCAGGTATTCGCCGTACTCGGGCGTGGCCGCTGCCTCGGGCGTGACGGGGCGCGGCGCGTTGTTGGAGATCATCTCGGCAGGCATGAAAGTGAGGGTGGGGACGAGGGTCATGAGGATGCGGCCCGTCATCGAGACCTGGCTGGCAGGCAGGATGTTGTCCACGGGCGGGACGCTCTTAACGTAGGCGATGACCGCGCCCAGATCTCCGTCGTTCAGGTAATAGAACTCAGTGGATGGCATGAAGAGCAGCGGCTTGCCATTGTAGCGGACCCCGTGGCGGATGGCGTGCACCCAGGTCTCGTCGGTGTATTGGTCGGCCACACCGCCCTGGCCCGAGGTCAGGTTCGAGGCGATGACTTTCCCCACGGCGGGATCGTCCATGTAGACGTTGCCCTGCAGGCGGTCGATGCTCTGGATGTCGTGCGGCAGACTGCCGTCGGCCTGGGACTGGAGCAGGATCGGGTTGTATTCGTCTGTGCCACCGTGACAGGCCTGGCATCCGCGAAATTGATAGATGTGTTTGCCGCGCGCAATGGAATCTGCATCGGTCGGGATGACGATCGTCTCTTTTGGGAGTTCATAGATTTTGTTCAAGCGGGCCTCGGTCTTGAAATAAACCACCCCCAGCCCGACGGCCAGGAGACCGATCAGCCCCGTCAGCCCGATTCCCACCCATTTCAAAACCTTCTTCATTCTTTCACCTCACCACATTTTGATTCGATCAGTCCCGCCTTGCGACGGGACTGTGATTGCCAGGGGATCATTCCAATTCTGCCAGCAGTTTGAGCCGCTGACAGAACCGTGGATTTCAAGTTACGGATTCTGGATCTGCGAGGCGCGCAGGGTATTCTGCATCAACATGGCGATGGTCATCGGGCCGACGCCGCCTGGGACGGGGGTGATGAAGCCCGCCACTTCCTTGGCCTCGCTGAAGTTGACGTCGCCCACCAGGCGGTGCCCGCTTTTCTTGGTGGCATCGGGTATCGAGTTGATGCCCACGTCGATGATGGCCGCACCCGGCTTGATCCAGTCGCCGCGCACGAACTCGGTCTTGCCGATGGCCGCGATCAGGATGTCGGCCTGGCGCACGACGGCGGCGATGTCCTTGGTGCGCGAATGGCAGACCGTCACCGTGGCATTCTTGCCGACCAGCAACAGCGCGGCGGGCATGCCCACGATGTTCGAGCGGCCGAGCACCACCGCGTTTGCGCCTTCGATCTTGACGCCCGCCTGCTCGAGCAGGTAGATGCAGCCATACGGCGTGCACGGCACGAAGAGCGGCTCGCGTCCCTTCTGGGCCAGGCGGCCGATGTTGAGCGGGGAGAAGCCATCCACATCCTTTTCGATGTTGATCAGCGAGAGCACGCGCTCCTCGTCGATGTGCGATGGCATCGGTAACTGCACCAGGATGCCGTTGACCTTTGGGTCGGCGTTCAGGCGCTTGACCAACTCCTCGACCTGTTCCTGGGTGGCGTCGGCGGGCAGATGCTCGCTGATGGAGCCCATGCCCAACTCCTGGCAGGCCTTGCCCTTTGAGGCCACGTACGCTGCCGAGTCGGGACGATCTCCGACCAGCACGGTGGCCAGCACGGGCTGAGGCTTGCCCTCCGCTGTCCGCTTGGCGACCTCTGCCGCCACTTCCTCGCGCACCTTCTGGGCAATCGCTTTTCCGTCGATCAGTTGAGCCGTCATGGTTGCTCCTTATTTTTGTGTTTGCATGCACGAAAATTATACAATCAGTTTCCCCGCCCGCATAAGTGACAGTCATCCTGTTTCAAAAATGGATCACGCCTTTCATCCCGCCCGCATGGACCTCGGTCAATTCTACGGCATCGACTTCGTTCCACCTCGGTGACGAGGCTGCCGCCGACACGCGCAAGTAGTTGCCCGTCAGACCCTCCATCTGCCAGCCCCATTCGCCCAACTCGGAAACCGATTCCCACAGCACGGGCAGGGTCCGCCCGAGGAAGCGCTGGCGGAAGGATGTCTCCGCCTCGTTGAGCACAGTCCGCAGGATGTGATTCCGCTCCTTGCGGACCTCGGGCCTGACCTGGCCTCCGAGGCGCGCGGCACCCGTCCCCGGGCGGGGAGAGTAGGTGAAGACGTGTCCGCCCGCGAATTCCATCTCGCGGACGAAATCCAGGGTGGCGGCGAACTCGTCCGCGGTTTCGCCCGGGAAGCCCGCGATGAGGTCGGTGGTGACGGCTACGTCGGGGATGAGGCGGCGGGCGGCGGCAACCAGCTCACGGAACGAGGTCGTGTTGGTCTTGCGGGCCATGCGCCTGAGCGTGGAGTCACATCCGCTTTGCAGAGGCAGGTGCAGGTGTGGCTGGAGTCGCGGGTCGGCCCACAGCGAGAAGAACTCCTCATCCAGATCCCACGGCTCGAGTGAAGACAGCCGCAGGCGCGGAACATCCGTCTCGTGCAGGATGGCCGCCACCAGGTCACGCAGATGGAAACCAAGGTCCTGTCCCCATGAGCCGAGATGGACGCCCGTCAGCACGATCTCCTTGGTGCCGCCTAACAGCGCGGGTTGAATATCGCGCAGCACTTCAGCCAGCGGACGCGAGCGCGACTCGCCGCGCGCCACAGTGGTAATGCAGAAGGTGCAGTGATTGTCACAGCCATCCTGCACTTTGATGAAGGCGCGCGTGCGGTGATGCAGGCCTGGCAGGGGAGCGCGGACGATGGGTTCGAGGTCGAAAGGCTGGATAGTGGATGGTGGAAGCTCCAGGGTTTCGGCAACCAGCGTATCCTTGTGTGAGTTGGGAATGACCCGCCTGACGTGCGGCAACGCAGCCGCCTGCTCAGGCTGGAGCGTGGTCCAGCAGCCCGTGGCAACGATCTCCTCCACGCCCGTATTTGCCAGGTGACGGATCTTGCGGCGCGAATCAGCGGCGGCATCTGTGGTGACGGCGCAGGTGTTGACCACGGCCAGGTCCGCCCCTTCGGCGGACGCAGCGATCTCGTGTCCCGCCGCACGAAATTGCAGCGCCATGGATTCGATCTCTGCCTGATTCAATCGGCAGCCGATGGTGTCGAGGAAGATCTTCATGAGCGAGAGCGGATGACCTCAGGGCTGGATCGCCACGAAATTATCGAACAGCACATCCACGCCAGGCTCGGAGAAACTCCCAGCCAGGACGCCGGCTGCGCCATGCGTCAGGGTGTCATCCTTGACCTGGGCGAGTTGCTGGCCGTTGACGTAGAAGGTCAGGACGTTATCCACGCAGTCGGCGCGCAGGTGGTTGACGCTCATGCCACGGTTGATGAGCGGGCTGGCCTGCATCTCCGTCCCGCTGAGCAGGCTGGTCTTTCCGTCGAAGAACAGGCCGATGGCGTAGAAGCCGTCATGGGTGGCGATGAAGAAATAATAGCTATTTTTGGCATAGCGACAAATCAAGCCCGCGCGGTTCTCGTCGGGACCGTTCAACTTTCCCTCGTCCACCTCCACGCGGACATTTTTCAAGTCACGCGGAGTCGAGGA
This sequence comes from Chloroflexota bacterium, assembly GCA_016191845.1. GTDB lineage: Bacteria > Chloroflexota > Anaerolineae > Anaerolineales > Villigracilaceae > JACPVF01. The sequence continues at coordinate 36,919 of JACPVF010000002.1, read as the reverse complement.
CCAGAAGTTGGTCTGCGGCGCGTTGACCAGGATGCGGAATCCCTCCAGGCTGTAGTCCATGACACCCTCGGCGGCGGCACGGCGATCCCAGCCTGAGGCGGCATCGGAGAAATTGTCCTCGAAGATCAACGCACCCGAGGGCAGGGTAGTGGCTACCTCAGGGACGGGACGAGTCGGAGAGGCAGTGGCGGGCACCTGGCAGGCCAGGGCAACCAAAAGGAATAAAGACATCAAGAGGAAAGAACGACGTTTGTCCATGGGAAAATTTTATCACGCGAAGATTTTTTACAGACTGGAAGGGGTACGCTTTACGGAAAATTTTGTTTCAGCAACAAATTCGCCTGCTGGCCCGTGCCGCCATTGGGGTCGAGATCCGCGGCGCGGCGGAGTTGGTCATATGCGCCGTTGCGGTTGCCTGTCTGCAGGTAGACCATGCCCAGGTGCAGATGCGCCTCGGCAAAATCAGGTGAGAACTTCAAGGCAGACAGCAGGGTCTGTTCAGCGGTGTAATAACGACCTGAAGCCATTTGCGCCCAGCCGAGCGTGTCGAGCATCACGGGGTCTTCAGGCGTCAACTCGACGGCCTTTTGCGCGGCGGGCAGACCCACATCTTCGATCTGCACGCCGTTTTCCACGCTGAACACGGCCAGGATGCGCCAATAGGTCGGGTCGTTGGGGGCCAATTCCGTGGCGCGTTGGAAGTTTTCCAGTGCCAGCACCAGGTCGCCCAGGCGTGCATAGGTCTCGCCGAGTGACGCCTTCCAGGCGGGGTTTTCGGGTTCGAGCGCAGCAGCGGATTGATATTCGGCCAGCGCCTGACGGTTGTCGCCGATGCGCTTCCAGTACAGGCCGCGCAGCCCACGCACGACGACCGAGTTGGGATTCAATGCCAGGGCCTGGTCCAATGCCGCGCGCCCGTCCTGACCGAGGTGTTGGTTCGCCTCCCCAAGCCAGGCCCATGCCTCAGCCTGACTCGCGTCCGCATCCACGGCGGACTGGAAGGCTCGCGCCGCCAGGGCCCATTCGTCCACCAGCGCCAGTCCGCGCCCAAGGGTGACGAGGCGTCCCGCCTCGGTGGGGTCGAGTTCGGCCAGGGTCAGGGTGGAACGCAGCGTCTCGAAAACGGGACCATACTCGGGGTCCAGTTGTGAGGCGGTCTGGAGGTGAGTCACCGCAGTGTTGATGTCCAGCAACGAGAGCAGGAGGCCCAGGCGATACTGCGCGGCGGCGTCCTCGGGTGCGAGCAACAGTTGATTTTCCAATGCTGCGCGTTCTGCCTCGATATCTCCACGATCATACTGGATCCGCGCCAGGCCCGCGTAAGCCTGTGGCATGGCGTGGATTTGAACGGAGGATTGAAACGCCTGCAGGGCTGGGTTGGGTTGGTTTGTTTGCAAATAAGCCTGTCCAAGCGTCAGCCAGCCCTGTGCAGAAAGGCGTGGAGCGCGCTCCAGCAGGCGAATCACCATTTCTGGCTGGTTCGCTTGTGCGGCCGCCAGGCCCGCCCGCTCCCACAGATCGTCCCGCCAGAATAGACGCTGCGCCGCCGTCTCATAGAGTTGCGCTGCGCGAGTAGGCTCCGTTGCGGATTCGGCCTGGCGCAGGGCATTCCACCCACTGGCAAGGAACGGCCCCACGATGAGCAGCGCCAGTGCGAGCAGCAGGACCACCTGCGAAACATGAGAATTTCGTTGCATGTTGCAATTATAGCCGCCCTGCGCGCCCAAAATATGCGACTGGCAGTATAATTCAATGCGCATGAACGCGTTATTGGATCAAATCTTCACATTCCTAGCCAATCCCAATGGCGATGTGTTCTATCATTACGCGTTGGTTTTTTCGATTGGCTTTGCGTTATACGCCTCCTTCAATAACTGGCGCTCCAGCGAATTTCCCCAGGTCAAGCGGACCATGCTCGGCCTGGGGTTGTTGTTACTGGCCCAGTTCCTGATGTTCGGGTTCAGCCTGCTGGGATGGTGGGGACTCATCAATCCCACGGCCAGTCTGCCGCCGCTCGACCGGGCGTTCACCCTCTTCAGCATCATCATGGTCATCTGGCTGTGGAGTTTCCCCGAACCCAGCTCGATTGCAGATTTTGCCACCGTTCTGGTGGTCATTGCCCTGGTGGTGGCGACTTTCATCGGCTTGCAGACCTGGAGCGGACAAGCCTCCAGCATGATGTACAACCTGACGATGGATGAATGGATCTGGCAGATCGCTTCACTGGTCTTCCTGTTGTCGGGTGCGATGATCCTGGTTGTGCGCCGCCCGAACGGGTTTTGGAACGGCCTGGTGATAATGGCCATGCTCTTTGCGGGGCATGCAGCTCACCTGATCGCCCCGTCCAATAGCAATTACTCGGGTATTCTGCGTTTGGCGTACATGGCGGCCTTTCCGCTGTTACTGACCCTGCCGCAGCGCTTCCCCATGCCTGCCATGAACCAGCCGCGCAAGCCTGCTGCGGCTGTCGCGCGGACTTCTGCCGCCGAACGCGAGGAAAGGTCCGAGACCAGCGGTCCGCGCCCCGAGCGCCGACGTTACAGCACTGACCCCAAGACCTTCCATGCCATGCTTGCACTGGCGGCTGAGACCAACCCCAGCAAGATCAGCCAGACCCTGACCCGCGCCATCGCGCAGACCATGCTGGCAGACCTGTGCTTCCTCATCTACCTGACTGATAACAAAAATCAATTGATCGTGGCCAGCGGCTACGACCTGATCCGTGAAGAGATTCTGGAAGGTGGCAGCCTCAACAAGAACATGATCCCCATGCTGGCCAACGCCATTCAGCGCGGACGTCCGTTGCGTATGCCCGCCAGCAGCACCTCGGCCGACATCCGCGGCCTGGGCGACATGCTCGGCCTGCCCAGCCCCGGACACCTGATCAGCGTTCCCATCGTCACACCCGAGAAAGACGTGCTCGGCGGTGTGATGCTGCTCTCTCCGTATTCCAATCGCCTATGGAGCGCCGAGGATCAGGCATTCCTTGGAAATATCGCCGTCTCGGTGGTGCCCATCATCCAGCGCACGCAGACCGTCAACCGCATCGAGCAGCAGGGCGAACATACCCGTCAGGCGTTGGATGTGGCGAACAAACGCGTTGCGGAACTGGAAACGCGCGTGGCCGAGCTGCTCAAGGAACTGGAGTCCCGCAAGTCGCAACCCAAGGGGCCCGATGTGGCCGCCCTGCGCGCCGCCCAGGAAGAATCCCAGCGCATCGTGGAACAGTTGCAGCAGGAAAACCTCGACCTGCGTGCACGCCTGAAGGCCAACCAGGGTGTCGAGGTCAGCCAGATGGAGAAGGAGTTGCGTGCCACGCTCGAGCAGACGGCCCGCCTGCAGAACCAACTGGCCGAAGCCAATATGCGCCTGCTGGAATTGGAGAAGGGACATCACGCCACCCGTTCCACCGAGCAGGCCGAGGTGATTGCCTCCATCTCGCAGGAATTGCGCCAGCCGATGTCATCCATCATCGGATACACAGACCTTTTGCTGGGTGAGTCGGTCGGCATCCTCGGGTCGCTCCAGCGGAAATTCGTCGAGCGCATCAAGACCTCCATCGAGCGCATCAATAATTTGATCGATGACATGATCCAGCTCAATACGCTGGAGACGGGCCTGGCTGACCTCAAACTCGAGCCCGCCGACCTGAACACGGTCATCGATAATGCCATGAGTTACACCAGCAATCAGGTGCGTGAGAAGAACATCTCCATTCACCTCGAACTGCCAAAACGTCTTCCGCCCATTTACGCGGACCGTGAGGCGCTGCAACAGATCCTCGTGCACCTGCTGCAAAATGCAGGGGCGGCAACGCCCGTCGAAGGCACGGTCAGACTCAAGGTCGAATTGAAGAGTGAAGAGGACCAGGACTTTGTCCTGATCCAGGTCAGTGATACGGGTGGTGGAATCGCCGCCGAGGATCTGGGTCGTGTCTTCACCCGCCTGTATCGCGCCGACAACGTCCTCATCCAGGGGGTGGGGGATACGGGCGTGGGCCTGTCCATTGCGCGCACGTTGACCGAGGCCCAGCATGGTCGCATCTGGGTGGAGAGCGAACCCGGGGTCGGCGCCACCTTCAGCGTGCTCCTGCCCATCTCGCAGGAGGACCACTTCGAGCGACCCGTGGTTGACAAAGGGACCAAGTAATGCAGGGTCTGCGCCAGTTTGGCATGGCAATCGTAGTTGGGATCATTTCCCTCGGCCTGGTGGTCGGGGGATTTTCGCTGGCCCTCTCTGAGAGTTTCACCCAGCCTCTTTCCACGCCAACCGAGAACCTGCCGACCGCGCCCGTCTTTCTGACAGCCACCCTTACCCCCGCCGCCACGCTTCCGCCCACGGAGCTGCCCACCCTCACCAACACGCCGCTCCCGCCGCCCGCCTGCATCCCGCCCTCGGGCTGGATGGCGGTCACTGTCCAACCCGGTGACACGCTGGCAGGCATGGCCGTCCGTTATAACACCACGCCTGCGCAACTTAGCCAGGCCAACTGTCTGTTGAGCGAAACCCTCGTACCTGGGACCACGCTCTTTGTTCCGCCTATTCTCGTTAACAACACACCGATTCCCTGTGGACCTCCGTTCGGGTGGGTGCGTTATGCCGTCCAGCCGGGCGACACGCTCTACCGTATCGCCACAATGTATGGCACCACTGTCAGTCTGATTCAACAAGCCAACTGTCTTGGCAACTCCACCGCCATTCGTGCGGGACAGTTGCTTTGGGTGCCGAACGTACCGCCGCGGACGCCCATCCCGAGCAATACCCCAGGCGTGACGCTCGTTCCCGATTTCTCGACACCGACCTCGACCGAAGTCCCGCCCACCGAACCGTTGACCGAGACCCCGCCTCCGCCTACGGATACCTCTGCACCGACCGGCACCACCGCTCCCACCGAGCCGCCGCCTGCCTCACCCACGCTGACCCCTTTCCCGCCCTAATTTGTGGTTTGGGGGAAGTATCCCCTTACTCGTATGCGTTCATCCCACCCTCTTCATTTGACCCTCAGCCTGCTGGCTGTGTTGGTGCTCGTTGCCAGCCAGACGGGTTGTTCTGCGCCCCCCGCTCCCTCCGCCGAACAGTCCCTGCCGTTCGTGCTGGTGACGGTTGCGCCTAACGCCTCTCCCACGCCCACCCCGTTTCAGCCCTCGCCATATACGCCTACTCCCTATGAGGCATTTCAGCCTCTGCCGACGGCCACCTCTTCGTCGACGCCAATCCCGCCGCCCGAAGTCACGCCCACCGTGGATCTGAGCCAGCTCTTCCCGACCTCGGTTGCCCCGCCGCCTGCCGCCGACCCCAACCTCCAGCCGACGGCTTTGCCGCCGCTCACTGACAACGAGACGGTCAACTTCCTGCTTATCGGCTCGGACAAGCGTCCAGGTTCTTCGTATCGCACCGATACGCTGGTGATTGCCATCCTGTGGCCGAGGGAAGGACAGGTCTCGCTCATCTCCATCCCGCGCGACCTGTGGATCTACATCCCCACGGTCGGGATGCAGCGCATCAACACTGCTTACCAGAGCGGCGAGCTGACGGGCTATCCAGGTGGGGGACCAGGCCTGCTCCGAGACACAATTTCGTATAACCTAAGGATTCGTATCGACCACACTGCCATGGTCGAGTTCGACGGTTTCCGCCGCATCGTGGATACCCTTGGTGGCGTGGACGTACCCGTCGGCTGTGCATATACTGACTGGCGACTGATCGACCCTTCTTATGACCCATACAATGAGAACAACTGGTGGCTGTACACGGTCGGCCCTGGCTACGTCCACATGGATGGGGACCTGGCCCTGTGGTATGCCCGTTCGCGCTCCAAGTCCAACGACTTCGATCGTGGACGTCGTCAGCAGGAAGTATTGCGTTCCATCTTTGGGCAGGCCCTGCGTACCGATACGCTCAGCAAAATCCCTCAACTCTACAATGACTTCTCCAGTGTGATTGTCACCGACCTTGGGTTGGGGGACTTGCTTAAACTAGCCCCATACGCCCCGCATCTGACCAACGCGAACATCCGCGGCTACTACATCCGTCCGCCATATGTCTCCTCGTGGATCACCCCGGGTGGGGCGTCTGTGCTGCTGCCAAATGACGTTGAACTTCAGCAAATGTTGACGGAGGCCACCACGCTGTCCCAGGTAGCGGTTGCGCGCGAGACCATCAAGATCGACGTGCAGAACGGGACCACGGTCGATAACCAGGATGTGCTGGCTGCCTCGAACCTGAATTACATGGGCTACGAGACTTCCACTTCTGCTGCGGATAACCGTAACTATGCCACCTCGGTGCTGGTGGATTATACGACGGCACAGGATCCCAACGAGCGCTTCATCATCCTGAACGCGTTGGGACTATCTGAAACCGCCAATCAACTGTCCATGCCTGATCCGAACAGCCCCGTACCATATCGCCTGATCTTGGGCTACGACTACGACTCCTGTTTCCGCCCCGAGGATTTGTCGCATTGAACCAGCTTTGAGGCGCGAAATTTGACCTGTTACAGGTTCCGCTGACAGGTTGACATAAACCCCCATTATTTGCTAAACTATACGCAAAGATTATGCGCTATCGTGTAAGGAGGCTCCGTGAGCCCATCAAATGATTTTGCCCATATCAATTCCCAGACCACCCTTGCACCTGCTTTGAAAGGGTGGGAGATGTTCCTCAACGACCAGGGTCGGTCGCCCAACACCGTCAAAGCTTTCCTGTCGGATGTGCGCCTGTTGACGGAATTCCTCGCGCCCGATGCCACCATTGGTGCAATCAGCACCAATGACCTCAACCGCTTCTTCGAGTGGATGGAGAAGCAGCGTGCCATCCCGTGCAGCCCCAAGACCCTGGCCCGCCGCATCACCTCGACCAAGTCCTTCTTCCGCTGGCTTCACCAGCACGGAGCCATCCTGATCGATCCCGCGGAAAAGGTGCTCCAGCGTTCGGCCATCAGCCCGCTGCCGCAGGTGCTGACCGAGGACGAGGTCCAGGCTGTGCTGCTGGCTGCTGACCGCCATCGCCGCGAGCGCAAGCCCGACGCGCGTCCGTACACGTTGCTGTATCTCCTGTTGACGACGGGCATCAAGAAGAGTGAGTGCCTCGGCATCCACCTCAACCATGTGGACCTGGAAGCGCCCTCGGGACCGTTGGTCTTCATCCGCTACGCCAGCCCTGCCAATCGTTACAAAGAGCGCAAATTGGCCCTGGCCGACGATTGGGTGCCCGCCTATAAGGAATACCTCAGCCAGTACCCGATCGTGGACCAACTCTTCCCGTGGTCCCCGCGCCGCCTCGAGTATCTGCTCGAAGACATCGGCGAGGAGGCGGGCCTTGGCAAGAAGCACCTCTCCTTCGACATGTGCCGCTGGACCTGTGCCTTGCGCGATTACCAATCGGGCATGGAAATGGACAAGATCCGTCAGAAGATCGGAGTGTCGAAGATTCAGTGGCGCGAGATCAACCTCAAGCTCCGTCAGTTGAATAACGAGGTCAAGTAAACAAACAGGCCAGCCGTGAAAGGCTGGCCTGTTTCTTGATGGGGAATCCTAGTTCAAGCGCGCCAGAATGTCATTGACATCCATCAGCAGATACTCGACCCCATCTAGCTTGAATTCGGTGCCTGTGTACTTGGCGAACAACACCTTGTCGCCGACCTTCAGCTTGATGTCCTCGTCGGTGCCGACGGCAATCACTTCGCCCGTCTGGGGTTTTTCCTTGGCCGTTTCGGGCAGGAGCAAACCAGAGGCGGTTTTGCTTTCCTGTTCGAGGGCCTGGATCAGCACGCGGCTTCCCAGGGGTTCGATCTTGGTTTTTTTGCTCATGGGAGTACCTCCAAAAAGTTTTATTTCAATCCAAGATATTTGTCGATCTTGGGGCGGTCGAAGCCAACCACGATCTTTCCGTTGATATCGATCACGGGCACACCCGACTGACCCGAGCGGCGCAGCATATCGCGTGCGGCGGCGGGGTCGCGACTGACATCCACATCTTTGAAGCGAATCCCGCGCTCGCGAAAGTATTTCTTCGCCATGCTGCAGAAAGAACAGGTTGGGGTGGAAAAAACGATCACACGGGGTTGGTTGTCCATAATCAGCCTCCGTGTCATTGGATGAGGAGGCTGGGAAAAAGTTGCATCGATTCCGCGAATCAGGCGGAGGATTTGTCGGGTGGCCTGACCAACGAGAAGTAAGCAACCCTGCGCGAGGAGGGGGTCAGTTTGAACGGCTCGGCCAGACGGTAGCCTGGGATCCACACCACCGTGTCATTCGAACAAAGGAGCGGCCAGCGGTCACGGGCGCGACGCGGCATCTTCTCATTGACCAGGAAGTCGGATAGTTTCAGGGAATGTCCCTCCATGCCGAGCGGCTCGAAACGGTCGCCTGCACCTCGCATCCGCAATTGCAGGGAAGGGGGCAGGGTGTCGGCGTCGAGCCAGACCTGGAAGGAATCCTCGTTGCGTTCGGCCTGTTCCCGTGCAAGGGCAGGGAGCCGCCAATTCTCGCAGGAGAAGCGCCAGCCGCCTGCAAGCTCGACTCCGCTGGGGATCGTGACAGGGATGGGATCGGAGTCCACAGGCATTTGCGGCCATTTGTCGAAGGGGAGTTCAGCATTGGGCGTGGAAAGGTAGAAGTAGTGTCCCTCGCGGAACAGGATCAGGCCGCCCATCAGGTCGGTGCGCGTGGCGGTGGATTTGTTGATAAAGTTCGCAGCGCGTTCGAGTAGTGCGAAAGTGACCTCCTGTCCCGGCCGCAAGGATTCGACGGCGCGGCGGATCAGGTTCCGCTGGAGGCCAAGGGAACGCTCTTTCAATTTGGATGCATTGAAGGCAATCATCCCTGGGGTTTCTTCGACAATGCATTCCTTCCAGGATGTATCCAGGGTCTCTCGCAACAAGGCATGGTCGGCTTTAAGGCTTTGGGCCGAACGCCAGACGGCCTCTCGAAATTTGGGATTGTAGGTTTCAAGGGTGGGGATGAGCAGGTTGCGCAGGCGATTGCGCGTGAAGTTCAATGAGTCGTTGCTGGGGTCGTAGGCCGGTCGCAGACCATTGGCCGCACAATACACGACCGTCTCTTCGCGCCAGAAATCGAGCAGCGGGCGCACGATGGGGATCTGCGGATCGAAAGCGGGCAACAGGCTGCGGTGAGACATACCCTTCAACCCCGTCAACCCTGCGCCGCGCAGGAAATGCATCAATATCGTTTCCACCTGGTCGTCGGCGGTGTGACCAACGGCCACAGCCTGGGCATCCACCCGCCGGGCCTGCTCGAAGAGGAAACTGTAGCGCATGTGACGGGCCGCCTCTTCAAGCGACATGCCGTGTTCTTCAGCGTAGCCACGCACGTCTCCGCCATCGATAATGGGAGCGATCATCAAACGTACAGCGGTTTGTTCGACCATCGTGGCGTCATTGTCTGACTCGGGCCGCAGGTGGTGATTGAAATGAGCCACTACCAGGGAATATCCTGCCTGGCGGATGGACTCCATCAAGCACAGGCTGTCGGGTCCGCCCGACACACCGACGATGATCGGCCTGTCCTTGACCAGGCTGCACTGATCACGAAGAATGGCATTCATGTTGTCCAGCATGACGCCAATTAAACCACAAAAGCAAGAAAAGACAGATCGACGATCGGAATAAAAAAAGATGCGGGAGATCATCCCGCATCTTGATTCTGTAGGTTTGACTACAGTTGGTACAACTCGACCAGCACGCCGCCCGTGGACTCGGGATGGACGAAAGCGTACTTCTTGCCATCCGCGGCGACACGCGGCTGTTCGTTGATCAGGCGGATGTTCTTCTCGTGCAGGACGGCCATCATGCCCTCGATGTCATCCACTTCGAGACACAAGTGATGCATGCCAGGTCCGCGCTTTGCGAGATATTTGGCTATTCCCGAGTCGTCGGTAGTGGGCTGGACCAACTCCACTTCCGCGCCTGCCAGAGGCAGAAAGGCAACCTGGGATTTTTCGGCGGGGACGTCGCGCAACTCGTGCAGGGGAATTCCCAGCGCGTCGCGCCAGAAGGACAGGGACTTTTCCATGTCGTCAACGACGACAGCTACGTGGTTGATGGCTTTGATGACAGGCATTGGTTTCTCCGTGACAAGAGGATGGGTTCAGGCTACTTTCATGAACCCGAACAGCTTCCACATGCTGCGCATCATGCCGTGGCCGAAGTCGGGTTTGAGAAACTGATTAGGACAGGAACCTGGGATGACCGTGATGCCGTTGGTTTTGCATAGATCTACGGCACTCTGCGAGACGCTGGTCATGCCTTGCGCGAGGCCTGGCTTGGTTCCCATCATGCAGTGCATCCAGACGCGCTTCACGCCCAGGTCCACGCACTGCTGGACGATCTGATCGGTTACCTTGGGGTTGGCGAGGATGAAGACCCCATCGGGCTTCTCGGGTAACGACTTGAGGTCGGGGTAGCAGGGGTCGCCTTCAAAGGAGGAGATGTGCGGGTTGACCGCATAGACGGTGTAGCCATTCTCCTTGAACTTGCGATAGCTCAGGTTGCAGCCCGTGTCGCGCTTGTCGGAGACGCCCACGACGGCAATCTTCTTTTGGGCCAGGAAATCCTGCACCAGGGTCTCGATCTTCATTTTGCCTCCAATCCTATGAATCTTTCACTTTTTGACAGGCCAAGGGGCCAGACGGATCGCGCCTTGTCCGCACTGGGCGGTTAGTTGTTCGAAGACGCGGCTGGTTGGATCGTCGAGCGGCAGATATTGATTCAACAGCAATTCTCCATACGGAGTCAGGGACACTGTGGTTGCAGTGGCGTAGCTCAGATGGCCGAAATCAACGTGCGTATATGAGAACAAATCCACATTGGCTTCGCGATCCTGCTCGATCGACGAGACCAGTTTCCAGTAGCGATTGAAGAGCGGATACTCGACAGGGTTGCGAAACGCCTTCATCAGGCTTTGGAAATAAGGTCGGGCGCGATAGCGAAGGCTGACCTCACGGAAGAAGCACATGGTGCGCAGGGCGTACTCGTCCCAACTCTCTGTGATCTTCGAACGGGCTGCCAGGTCCTTCCCAAACACCAGGCGGATGGCGTTGTAGCCGCCCACAGTAGATCCTGCGGTCTCAAACATGGCTTGGGGAATCTGGAAAAACGCCACGGCGATCTGGTTGATGGCCAGCACGTCGGAGTATACATCCAGCAGGAAGGCAGGTACCCGCAATTGCCCGACCAGGTTGGCCATTTTTGTGAGGCTCTTGTCTGCATCCACTGTGTCGGTGGCCAGCGCGGCAGATGGCTGGCGTACAATCTTGCCCGGTTGAACACCCGTAGAGGCAAAGAAGAATTCCTTACGCTCGAGGGTGGTCAGGTGGAACACATTAGCCAGCTTGACCAACAGTTCAGGCTCGAAATGCTTCTTTGCGCCACGCTCGATCTGGCTGATTACGGCCAGGTCGATATCGGCGTATTCCGCCAGGTTGAACTGTGTCCATTCCATGTCCTGACGAAGGGCGGAGACCAATTTTCCGAAGTCTTTTCTGTCCATAGTGTTTTTTTCTACTTATAAAGGGCTGTAAAATATTTTTGAGTCTATTATAATTTTTTTTGCTGGACACTCCAAGGCTGGTTTTATAAAATAGAACCGTTGCTGTTCGACCAGTTCCTTGTAGGTGTTAGGGACCCTACAACTTGAGACCCCGATCTTCGGGGTCTCTTTGCTTTTACGCCGGTTCCTTGATTAAACCATGAAAGCCCGCCCGGAAGAGTCACCAGATTGACATGACAAAACTCGCGAGCGGCCGTTGCATGACGGCAGACCGACCCGTTTGCAATTGCCTTGAAAAGATGGTAGGATAAAAAGGCTGGCGGGCACAGGAGTCCGCGACAAAGGAGGCGCCTGGGGAACTGGATAATGCAAGTTTATGTTGCAGGAAAGACGACGAATAGCCTGACGGCTGTCGGACGGAATATTCCTTTTCATAACTTGGAGGTCCAAATGAATCTCAGCGCTCCCAAACAACTCACCTTCTGGATTGCCGTCATCGTTGCGGCGATTGGCGTGATCGCCAGCCTGGTGTCCATCCCAGTGTTGTCTGGCTTTGCGTTCTGGCTGGTTGTGATCGGCTTCCTGATCCTGGCGGCAGGCAACTTGATGGAAGGCTTGTAAACCCCTGGAGGGATGTAAGCAGACAACTTACATCCCTCCAAAAAATTATGCGGCAGGTCCGCGGATGGCAAGGTGGGGTTGTTGCTCTTTTTACCTTGTGCTCTGCGTTCCTTCCGTTATAATGACCTCATCGTCGGTGGGACTTGTGCCTGCCTCCATCTCATTCGTCGAAAGGACATATCATGAGTTTCTTCAGCACGATCCTCCAAAAACTTGGGCTCAAGAAGGAAGAGCCCGCCGCCACGCCTGCGCCCGCGGCGCCTGCCGCCCCCAAGCCCGTCGCTTCGGACAAGGGTGAGAAGGACAACGTTGCACCTGCGGCTCCCGCCATGCCCAAGCCCGTCGTCCAGTCGGCTGCAGAGGCCAGAACGGTCGCGCCCTCTGCGCCCGTCACCCCGCCCGCGCCGCCTGCTCCCGTCAAGCCTGCCGTCCAGGCCATCTCCGAGGTGGACGTGGTCAAGAAGTTGGCTGGCCTGGCCGAAGGCACCAACCTCGACTGGAAGGTCTCCATCGTGGACCTGCTCAAGCTGCTCGAGATCGATAGTAGCCGTGAGGCCCGCACGGAACTGGCCAAGGAATTGGGCTGCCCCGAGGACCTGATGCATGACTCAGCCAAGATGAACGTCTGGCTGCACAAGACCGTCCTCAAGAAGATCGCCGAGAACGGCGGCAACATCCCGCAGGAACTGCTCGACTAGCACAAACTTTGAATGGCGCAGACCATGTGGTCTGCGCCATTCGTTTTTTGACCGAGGAGAAATGCGATGGGCATGGTCGGGACTTTGTTTTTCTTCCTATTTTTTATTCTGGTCATCGGCATGATCATGCTGGCGAATTCCATCAAGATCGTGCCCGAGCATCGACGCCTGGATGTCTATCGTCTGGGACGCTACATCGGCGAGAAGGGTCCTGGGGTGGTGCTCATCATTCCCATCATCGACCGCGGTATGATGAAGGATCTGGGTGAAAGCCCCCTGCACGAGCAGACGCCCAGCCGCAGGCTGGTGGGCGTTGTCGGCCAGACCGAGTCGACAGTCTACACCGAGGGCAAGGTGCGCCTGTCGACGGGCGAGGTGTGGGACGCCGTCAGTCAGCGGCCCATTTCGACGGGCCAGCGTGTGCGCGTGGTGCGCACGATCCTCGAAGTGGAAGAGGAGCGGGCATAGCCCTTCCTTAATCCCAGCCCATCTGATACAATCCAGCCCGCACGATTTATGAAGTACCGAGAAAGCCTCGGCCACCCAGGTCGGGGTTTTTGTGTGTGTTAGACCCTGGACGATGAACAGCGGACGTTCGTCACCGTTCATCGTCCACGATCTATTGTCTACATCCAAATCCGCTTGACGAATAACGAGACCCCATGCAAACTGAACGAACCGACCTCCGAAACATCGCCATCATCGCCCACGTCGACCACGGCAAGACCACCCTGGTGGACTTCCTTCTGCGCCAGGCGCATACCTTCCGCGAGAACCAGCACGTCGAAGAACGTGTGATGGACTCTAATGACCTGGAACGCGAACGCGGCATCACCATCCTGGCCAAGAACACGGCCATCACCATCCCCGACCCCAAGACGGGTACGATGGTCAAGATCAACATCGTGGACACCCCAGGCCACGCCGACTTTGGCGGCGAGGTCGAGCGTATCATGAACATGGTTGACGGCGTGCTCCTGCTGGTGGACGCCGCCGAAGGTCCCATGCCGCAGACGCGTTTTGTGCTCAAGAAGGCGCTCGAGCGCGGACACAAGGCCATTGTGGTCATTAACAAGGTCGACCGCAAGGACGCCGAACCCGAGCGCGTGCTCAACCAGACCTTCGACCTGTTCATCGAACTCGGCGCGACGGACGAGCAGGCCGACTTCCCCGTCATCTACGCCCAGGCCACGGTGGGACGCGCAGGCCGCACCCCCAACCTGGATCCCGACCTGCAATGCCTGTTCGACACGATCCTGACTCACGTCCCTGGGCCCAAGGTGGACACCGACGCCCCGTTGCAACTGCTGGTCACCACCCTCGGTTATGATGACTATCGCGGCGTGACCGCCGTGGGCCGCATCTTTGCGGGCAAGATCAAAGCGGGACAGAAGCTGGCGCGCCTGACCACCGACGGTCAGAACCTGCCCGAGACCGCCCGTTACCTGTATACCTTCGTCGGCCTGAACAAGGTCGAGGTCCCCGAGGCCACCGCTGGCGACATCGTCTCGCTGGCGGGCCTGGAAGGCATCGGCATCGGCGAGACCCTGGCCGACCCCGCCAACCCCGTCGCGCTGCCGACCATCAAAGTCGAAGAGCCGACCGTCCGCATGACCTTTGGCGTTAATACCTCACCCTTCTCGGGACGCGAAGGTAAGTGGGGGACCTCCCGTAAATTGCGCGAGCGTCTGTATGACGAATTGCGCACCAACGTTGCCCTGCGTGTGGAAGACACCGACTCGGCTGAGAATTTCCTGGTCAGCGGACGCGGTGAGTTGCATCTTGGCATTTTGATCGAGACTATGCGTCGTGAGGGCTACGAGTTCCAGGTTTCGCGCCCCGAGGTCATCTTCCACAAGGCGGATGACGGTGTGCTGCTCGAACCGTACGAAGAAGTCCACATCGAGACCAGCAACGAGACGGTCGGCGCGGTGGTGGAGATGTTGGGCGGCCGCCGTGGCAAGATGATGGAAATGCACGACTCGGGCCAGGGCACCACCCGCATGGTCTACATCGTCCCGACCCGCGGCCTGCTCGGTTTCCGTTATCAGTTCCTGACCTCCACCCGCGGCGCGGGCATCATGAACACCATCTTCCACGGTTACGACGAACTGGCTGGCCCGATGAATTCCCGCTCGAACGGTTCCATTGTGGCCTGGGAGGCGGGCACGACCACGGCCTATGCCTTGAAGTCGGCCGAGGAACGCGGGGTGCTGTTCGTCGGCCCTGGCGTGGAAGTATACGAAGGCATGGTGGTCGGAGAGTACAGCCGCGGCATGGACATCCCGATCAACGTCTGCAAGAAGAAGCACCTGACCAATATCCGTTCGGCGCGCGGCGATATGGAGATCCGCCTGACCCCGCCCCGCGCCATGTCACTCGATGAAGCCATCGAGTACCTGTCGGACGATGAGCTGCTGGAAGTCACGCCTGAGTCGTACCGTATCCGCAAGCGCATCCTCGATACCGAGGAGCGTGGCAAGCAAACCAAGAAGACTAAGGAAGCCTTGGGCGAGGAATAAAATGCAACAGGCTGGAGAATTCTCCAGCCTGTTGCATTTTATGCAGCTCAGCTTCCTGCCGTTAAATTTTATATTTGCGTCAATCGCAGGTGCTTAGCTCGATATCCTTGATGACGGACGCACCATAATCATTAAAGGATTGTACGCCGTAGACATAGGTCACGGGATCGATGATCAGGAAGGTATTGAACACGTCTGTGTATGAAGTTTGGTTCGGACCGACGGTAGCCAACAAGCTCCCATCTTTATAGACCGAGAAACCATTTTCGTTGTCAGACTCGTCCTTCCAGCTCAGTTTGACGGTCCATTCCCAGCTGATGATCCAGATGTCGCCGACCTTGTGCGATTTGTTGACCGCAGTGCAGGCCGTGTGGATCGCCTTGGGCGGGTTGGGAGCCTGGGGAGCGGGAGTCGCTGTGGGCGGGAGCGCGGGCGGGACACCTTCGGGAAGTCCGACCACATTTCCCAGGACAGTCGCGTACGCACCCCATAGCCAGCAGGTCGCGCCATTGCCGCCAGGGTATTGAATGATCCAATAATTATCCGGTGTGTATCGTCCGACGACATTGGCGGTCATGCCAACTTTGAAGACCATGACCAGTTCATAGTTGACGCTGGGCCCGGTGCGGCAATTGGTATCTGTGTTGACCGAGATCGTGGGCGCCACTGCGGGCGTCGGCGGGGGCGGCCCAGGGGTGACGGTCTCCGTCGGGATGGCGGCGGTCTGGGTGGCGGCCGCCAGCGTTTGTACTGCCATCGTCAACGCGACATCGATGTCGATCGTGTCGGAGGGTTGATTCGTGTCAGCTGTTGGAGAGGCTGGCGGCGCGGAAGTGGTGGGGGCGTTCGATGGCAGGTTGCAAGCCAGGGCTGTTGCCATCAACACGATGAGGACAAGATATAGTGGTTTTAGACCTTTCATAATGCAGCTCCTCTTTGGGTTTTTCCCATTATGTCATGTCGCCTGCCTGGTTCCTATCCCATGATGGAACTATTGTTTTAAAGAAGAAAAGCGCCCCCGAGATGTCTCGGGGGCGCTTTGTTGGGACGCTTACTGACACGAAAAGCTGAACGACTTCGACCGCGCTGACATGTTGCCAAGGAAAACTTCAACGTAATAAGTCACCGTGGCTGTGCCGACGCCCGCAATGTTATCGGTGTACGAGGTGGTATTGGGCGGCAGTTGCGCCACCACCTTGTTATCGCGCACCACACGGAAGCCTTCCTCGCCATCCGAGCGGTCGCTCCACTGGATGTTTACGGTCCCAGCTCCGCAGTCATAGACCCAGGATGAGATGCCTGGCGCTTCGGGCGGGGCGGGCGTGCGGGTGGCGGGAGGGGTGGATGGGGTCAATACCCAGGTACTGCCCGTGGTGGTGGCGTATCCGCCCCAGGCCCAGCAGGTTCCGCCGCCGTCGGGCAGTTGGACGATCCAATACCCATCCTGCGGATACGAGCCGACGATCTCGGCCTTGCCGCCTGGCAGGAAGGTGAAGATGACCTCGTAATTTTGCCCGGGTCCCATGCGACAGTTGGTGCTCTCGTTGAAGGTGATCATCGGGACGGAGTAGGTGGGCGTGATGGTCGGCGTGGATGTGATCGTTGCAGCAGACGTCAATGTGGCGCCTGTCGGCGAGGCGACAGGCTGTTGGCCGCCTTGCGTGGCGCTCGGCACAGCCGTCGGTGAATTAAGCGGGGTCAACACAGCCTGCACGGTCTGTGCGGCGGCGGTCTGTAACTCAGGCGCGATGGACGTACTCGGCTCGGTCGGCATGTTGCAGGCCGAGAGCCCAAGCAACAGGGCCAGGCTGAGGATCAAGAGTCGTTTCATTTGGGGGGTCCCTCCCGTGCGGGGATCTGTGATTTGGGTCGTTCGATCTCGAAGATGTCGGTCACGCGCACGTATCCGCCGCCTGCGAGGCGGCCAATGGGTTTGAGCGCCTTCAGGTCGATCTTATCTGTGCCGATCAGCACCCGCTCATCCACGTGGATGTGGACCACCGTGCCGATGACCAGGCTGCCGCCTCCAGGCTGGTCACTGATCTCGACGATCTGCCTGACCCTGCACTCGAAGTGGATCGGACTCTCCGCCACCCGCGGCGGGCGCACAGCAGTAGATGGCGAAGTGGCCGCACCCGAGAACTCGAACTCGTTCAACTCGGGCAGCGCCTCCACCGAGGACAGATTCATGGCCTCGACCAATTCCTCGGTCACGATGTTGACCACGAACTCGCCCGTGGCGCGCACATTGCGCAGCGTGTCTTTGAGGCCGCCGTCGGTGCCGCGCACCAGCGGACAGAAGACCACGGTGGCAGGCCTGGAGCAAACCACGTTGAAGAACGAGAATGGCGCCAGGTTCGGGCGGCCATCCTCATCCAGTGATGAAATCCAGCCGATGGGTCTCGGCAGGATGGCGCCCGTCAGCAGTTTGTAGACGGATGAATGCGGCAATGTTTCAGGGGAGACTTCCATGCTTCACTAGGAATGAGACGGTTTGATGTGGAAGAAAAGTTCCAGCAGTTGCGGATCGAAGAACGCCTGCTCTTTTTCCATGATACCGAACGCCTGCTTGTGAGTATAGGCGGGGCGGTAACCACGGTTGGTGGTCAAGGCGTCGTATGTGTCGGCAATGCGGATAATTCGCGCTTCCAGGGGAATTTGATCTCCACACAGGCGATGCGGGTAGCCCGTGCCATTGAAATTTTCGTGATGGTACAGGATGGTGTTCGTGATCAGTGGGTCAAGATCCAGCTTCTCCATGATGCGCGCACCCAATATCGTATGCTGTTGAACCATCATATATTCGGCCTCTGTGAAACGGCCTGGCTTGTGGATGATGAAATCGTTGATCGCAATCTTTCCAATATCATGGATCGTGGCGGCAAATTCGAGCGTTTTCAACTGCGCTGCGGTCAAATCCACTTTTCGGCCGATGGCCACCGCCAGGGAACCGACGTGATTGGAATGGCCCTCCGCGTGTGGATCGCGCAATCCAACCAAATGAATGAGGAAGGGGAGCAGGTCAGGCATTATTGACTCCTCGAAGATCATGCAAGGTCTGTCTCTTGGACGGGGTTTCCGTTTCTATTCTCCGTTCCCTTCAAGCCAGGTGTCCATGTACTCGGGCTTCTCGAGATCGAGCGCCTGCTTGGTCAAATGCAGCGGATAGAACGTATCCACCATGACTGCCAATTCGGCAGTTTCCTTTTTACCGATGCTGGCCTCGGTCATGCCAGGCTGAGGTCCGTGCGGCAGGCCGTAGGGATGCAGGCTGATGTCGCAGCGGTCGATGCCCTTGCGGCTCATGAAGTTGCCCTCGGCATAATAGATGACCTCGTCCGAATTGACATTGGAGTGGTTGTACGGCGCAGGGATAGCCTCGGGGTGATAGTCGAACAGACGGGGCACAAAGGAACACACCACAAAATTGTGTCCCTCGAAGGTTTGATGGACGGGCGGCGGCTGATGGACACGGCCCGTGATGGGCTCGAAATCTTCGATGTTGAAGATCCACGGGTAGAGATAACCATCCCAGCCGACCACGTCGAAGGGATGATGGTCCAGCACGTGGCGGGTGATGCGATCTCGCACCTTCACGCGGACCTCGAACTGGCCCCGCTCCGTGTGTGTTTCCAGTGCCGACGGCACGCGGATGTCGCGCTCGCAGTAGGGCGCATGTTCGAGCAGTTGACCATAGGCGTTGCGGTAGCGCCTGGGCGGCTCGATCTGCGAGGGATTTTCGATGGTGAAGAAACGCGCCTTGCCGTTCACCTGTATCTGCCAGGTGGTGCCGAACGGGATGACGATATAGTCCCCAGGGCGAAAGTCCAGGTTGCCGAATTGGCTCTTGAGCGTGCCCGTGCCTTCGTGGACGTACCAGGTCTCATAGGCCTGTGCATTGCGATAGAAATAATCCATGCCTTGCGAGGCGCGCGCCGCACCGAGGATCACGTCATTGTTGGCCAGCAGGGGAATCCGCGCCGAAACGGGATCTGCCCCGAGCGGGATGGAAGAAGTCCTGAAGGCGCGGTGGCGGATCGGGCCGAAGTCCACCAGTTCGGGTTTGGCAGGACCCAGGTCCTCGATCTGTGCCACGCGCGGCGGCAGAAAGTGGTGATACAAGATGGACTGGAGGCTGGAAAAGCCCTCCAGTCCCATCAGTTCTTCGCGGTACAGTCCGCCATCGCTCTTGCGGAATTGGACATGTCGCTTGTGAGGGACCTCTCCAAGCTTATGATAAAAGGGCATGGCTACCTCTAAGGTTTGGGCAAAGTTGCGGAAATATCGGAGAAGGAAATATAGGTATAGGATTTTTGCAGGCGCGCTTCGTTCATGGCGACAGCGGCCTCGGCCATGAGCTGCTGGGACGAGAGGATATTACTTCCGTTCTGGGTGGTGATCCCCAGGTAGGCGTTTCGCTTGGGCGAGAGCCGACCCGTGGCCAGGCTCTGCGTGGTGCGGTAATGGCCCAGGATGCGTTCCGCCACGGATCGTCCGCCGATTTCATCGGTGGCGGGCAACAGCACAAGGAACTCCTCATGGTAATGCGTGGGGACATCCGAGACGCGCAGGGTGCGATTGAGCAGGTTGGTCATGGCTTCCAGTGCCTGCTTTTTGAACTCAGGGGCCATGCTCTCGGTGGCCAGCGCAATGTGCATCAATGTCAGCGGACTGGGATAGCGCTTGACGCGCGAGATCTCGTAGTTAAGTAGAACATCGAACACCTCGAAAGTGTAGAGACCGGTATCGCTGGCAAGTTGGCGTCGTTTGTCCATATTGGACTCCTTTTTTGCGCCGCGAGTGGATACAGACAGACTCGCCCTACGGTGCGACAATCATCAGAGATTGGGTCAGGGCATCCAGGGTGGCCAGGCTGGGGCTGAACGAGTCGGGACCTGCGGCATTGAGTTTCTGGTTGATGGCCTCGGCATAGGCGGGGAAGCTGTCGAGGTTGGTCCAGTCAAATTGTACGCCATCCGCGGGCGTGATGGAAGTGGGCTCGCCATCCTCCACGAGGAAGGAAACGTGAATCGGCAGGAAGATCTGCACGTAGAATTGCCCGTCGTTCGTCAGACCGTGGAAATAATAGTAAATGGCCTGGTTGTTGGCGGGCAAGGGCGCCTGATCAAATTGCACCAAGTAACGGAGACCTTTACCGTTCTGGAATTGCAGCGGCTGGACCTGTCCCTGGTACGCGCCATCCTTCAGACTCTCGGGCAGGGGCTGGCCGGGGGTATATTGCAGGGTCTGCAGGGCGGCAATGGTCTGGGCGGTCAGGTCTGTGTATTGAGCGTATTCGGCGGCGCGGAAGACCAGGATTTCGGGTTCCACGCGATGCTGCCCCAGCACAATATAGTTGTTCAAGTGGAACACGGTGTGCAGCGGCATGTCACCCGCCGACGGATTGATGTAAGGAAGTTCCACGTCGGTGGTAGTGCTCATGGTGGCGTCGCTGGCCAATCCTGTGGGGATCTGAAAGGTGATTCCGTTTGACGAACTGGGGACGCTCGTCTGACCGGGGGTGACCGTGATGGACTGAACCAGCTGGTCGAGCAGGGTCAGCGATGGCTGGAAGGAATCGGGCGCGGCCGCGTTCAGGTGGTCGGTAATGGCCTGATAGTATTTGACCAGGTCATCGCCTGTGGCGGTGCTCAGGTCGGGGTATTGGATTCCATCCGCAGACGGATTGTCGGCGGAGGCGGTCAGCGGCAGCGTGAGTGGGAACAGGATCGCCACCATGTACTTGCCGTCGGCGGTCAGGCCTTCGTAGTGATAAAAGCTGCCGTCCCTGGTGATCGGCCCGGGGAATTGGGCATACTGCGAGATCATGCGCACCCCCGATCCGCCGTTGAAGTTCAACAGTTTGGCTTGTGCGGCGTACTGCTGGGCGGCCGCGCCATTGAATGGAACTGTGGACAGGTTGTCGTTGGTCAAGGACTGGCCCGGGCTGGCCAGCACCGCCTTGAGCTTGTTGAGCGATGTATCCGCCCACGGGTTGACAGCGGCATATTCCTGCGCGGGATAGACGTGCACCACGGCTTCGAAACTGCTATTCACAGCGGGATACCCCGTCAATTTGAAGACGATGTGTTGTGGCGCCGTGCCCCACGGCCCGGCTGTGGATTCGTCGGCGGCGGGGATCAGTTCACTGGTAGCTCCGCTGGCCAGACCGGTCGGCACGATAAAGGATACATTCTGGAACGAGACAGCCTGCCCAGGGATGGTCTCAGTAGGCGGCGGCGCGGCGGCGGTCAGGGCTTGCATGGTGCCAGCCACCAGTGTCTCGACGCTGACCTGGTCGGAGGGAGCGGTTGTGGCGGGGGCGCTGAGTCCGCAGGCCAGGATCAGCAAGGTGGCCATGAGCAGGGAAAAGAGGGTCTTGAGGTTGGATTTCACGGGAGGTCGCCTTTCTGCGATGAAAATATATGAATCGACCTTCTCAGGACTGATTTCATGCGATTTTGTTCCTGAGAGTACCGATTCCCTCGACCTCCAACTCTATCACGTCCCCAATTTTTAGGTATGGTCCCTTGGTCTTGGTCAGTTCGAGCAGGCAGCCTGTGCCGACCGTCCCCGAGCCGACCACATCCCCTGGCTGGAGCATGGACGACTGCGACGCCCGTGCCAGGATCTCGCCGAACGACCAGTAAATATCCTTGAGATTGCCGCGCGACATCTCGACGCCGTTGATGCGCGCCGTCATGGATAGGTCATACACACCCGGGCGGCCCACCGTTTTCTGGGCGAACTCATCGGGTGTGACGATCAGCGGCCCCAGCGACGAGGCAAAGTCCTTGCCTTTGGCGGGTCCCAGCCCGACCTTCATCTCCTCACGCTGCACATCCCGCGCGGACCAGTCGTTGAAGATGGTGTAGCCGAAAATATGCTCGGCAGCGGATCCGGGCGTCAGGTCGATGCCTGCCTTGCCGACCACCACTGCGATCTCCAATTCGTAATCCAGTTCGGCGGTGTAGGGCGGATAGGGAATGGCATCTTCGGGGCCAAAGAGGCAGGCATGATTGGTGTAGTAGAAAACAGGAAACTTGTACCAGCCTTCGGGCACGTTCCGTCCGCGATTCTCGTTGGCGGTCTTGACGTGCTGTTCGAAGGCGTAGGCGTCGCGCAGGCTGGCGGGTTTCAGCGGAGCATGCAACCTCACCCCCGACCCCTCTTCTAACAGGAGAGAGGAGTCTGAGGCGAGTCGAGTGGCCGCTTCTGCGCCTGCCTCGATGACGGCGCGCATGTCCGCGAAGGGCAGGGGGTGGATGCGGCCGTCCACAACGAGGCCAGGCTGGGGTCCAGAGGAGGGAGTGGAGAAGGTAACAAAGCGCATGAGATGTCCAGGGATGGGATTGAAAAAACTGGCAGGCGAATGGGTCGACCTGCCAGTTTCGTCCATTATAAATTACCGCGCCGTTCCTGTTCGAGTTCGAGCGATTCGAACAAAGCCTTGAAGTTGCCCTTGCCGAAGCCCTGCGCCCCGCGCCGCTGGATGATCTCGACGAACATGGTCGGACGATCCTGGATGGGCCTGGAGAAGATTTGCAGCAGATAGCCTTCGTCGTCGCGGTCGACCAGGATGCCGAGGTCGTGGATGGCCTTGAGGTCTTCCTTGATCGAGCCGACGCGGTCGGGCAGCATTTCGTAGTAGGCATCGGGCACGCGCAGGAATTCGATGCCGCGCGCCTTGAGCTGGGTGACGGTCTCGAGGATGTCGCCTGTGGCGATGGCGATGTGTTGTGCGCCAGGCGTGAGGTAGTAATCGAGATATTCCTCGATCTGGCTTTTCTTCTTACCCTCGGCGGGTTCGTTGATGGGGAACTTGACGCGCCCGTTGCCGTTGGACATGACCTTGGACATGAGCGCGGAATATTCGGTGGAGATGTCCTTGTCATCGAAGTGCAGGAGCTGACGGAAGCCCATCACCTCGTGATAGAACTTGACCCAGTCGTTCATCTTGCCGAGCTGCACGTTGCCGACGATGTGGTCGATGGACGCCAGCCCCGTGGATTCGGCCGCTTTGTCGGTGATCGGCCGATAGGTCGGCGCGAAGACGCCTTTGTAGTCGTCGCGGTCCACGAAGACGTGCAGGGTCTCGCCGTAGGTGTAAATGGCTGAGGTGCGGAAGATGCCGTGGTCATCCTTCTCTTCGCGCGGGGCCCAGGCCGATTTTCCGCCGCGGGAGGTGGTTTCCTTCCAGGCCTTTTCCACATCCTCCACCTGCAGGGCGATGACCTTGATGCCGTCGCCGTGGACCATGTGGTGCGCCGCCAGTGGGCTGGACGGTCCGTACGGCGCGGAGACCACAAAGCGCGCCGTGCCTGATTCGAGCACGTACGAGGCATACTCGCGGTTGCCCGTTTCGAGGCCCGAATAGGCCACAGGCTTGAAGCCAAAGCCTTTCCACCAGTAATACATGGCGTGCTTGGCGTTGCCCACATAAAAATGGACGTGGTCAATGGACTTGATCTGAAGGAAGTCGCCTTCCTCGGTGATGGGGCGGGTTTGAGATTTGGAATCGAGAATGGTCATGGCTCCTCCTTGAGCGGGTTAAGGGCATTTTACGACAAAGATTGTCCGATTGCAAATCAAAAGGCTGGAGAGATGCCTCCAGCCTTTTGAACTCAGAATGTGTCTTTTCCCTTCGACTGCGCTCAGGGCGAAGACTATGGCTTGGGATGGGCGGCGAAGAACTCCCAGATCAGTTGCGACGCTGAAATGGTTTGCGTGGGCTGGTCGGACCCAGGCCACCCGCCCGCGCCGCCAGGCCAGGAATGTCCGCCGCCGAGGATGGTGTACAGCTCCACGGTGGTGGATCCCGCACAACCCGTCCAGACCTCGTGCTGGATATCGTCAAACGAGTTGGTCTGTGGCTGGGAACTGCACCCGTCAAACTGAGTCCAGAACCCGACCGACTTCTGCACCGAAGCAAAGTCCACATTGACCAGGGACTTGGGCCCGTACCCGCCATCGTACGGAACATGTTCGTCGGCTGTCCCGTGGAATTCGATGACCGAGATGGGCTGGGCGGGGGAGCAGTTCGCAAAGTTGAGCGTCCCCGCCACGGGCGCAACCGCCGCGAACAGGTCCGAAGCCTCACAGGCCAGTCGTTGCGACAGCATCGCGCCGTTCGACAGGCCCGTGGCGTAGATGCGTTTCGCGTCCACGTTCGCCACTGTTTGCACGTCCGCTGCCATCGCGCGAACAAAGCCAACGTCATCCACATTTTCTTCTTGCGCGTAGCCACAGCAGGAGCCTGCATTCCAGGTCAGCAAAATATCGTCGCTGCGGCGGCCCGTCCCGTCGGGGTAAACGACAAGGAAGCCATACTGGTCGGCCACGGCGTTGAATCCGCTCATCTTGATGGCGCTGCGGGCGTTGCCTGTTCCGCCGTGGAAGACGAACACCAGCGGCACAGGCTTGGACCAATCCACCGAGGCGGGCACATACAGGATGTAGCTGCGCTCGCGGCCGTCCTGGGTCAGGGTGCGACTGATCTCGCCCGTGGGCAGGCTGGGCACGGATGTTGGGGTGGGGACGGGTGTGGCCGTCGGCGTGTTGCTGGTCCGCGCGCAGGCCAGGCTGGCAGTCAGCAGAGCGGTCAGGACGATGAGTAGTTGATAGGTCTTTTTCATGGGTTTCTCCTCAGAATGGAGGAGATTGTAAACGCGGCGGATTATCCGTGTTTTGCGGTGAAGTAAAGGCCGTGTAAAAAATCTGCCGCTCAGTCGAGCGGCAGATTCTCTTCGATAAACTGTTCCCAGACAGGGTAGTCCGCAAGGTTCCAGATCTTTTGCAGGTCCGCGAGCGCGTTCTCCTTCTTCCAACCCAGGCTGTTGACGCGATACAGCGCGACGAAGGCCGTGGCACGGTAGTTGGCCTGGCAGTGGACGTACACACTCTGGCCGCGGTGCGCGTCCATGGCGTGGAAGAAATCCAGCAGGCTCTCGCGGGTGGGATGATCCCATAAAACGGGGATCGAAACGTACTCCATGCCCAGTGACTCGACCAGCGGGCCTTCATCTGCGAGGGCGTCCTCCGAGGTGGGCAGCGCCAGGTTGATAACGACCTGCACGCCCGACCCCGCCGCCTCTGTAAGCTGGTCGACGGTGGGCATGCCGCTGCTGATCAGGCTCTCGGAGAGGCGCAGGAAATTGCGCGCATCCTCGATCATGGTTTCACGCCCACGGACCGTCCGCCTGTCATGGCTTGCAGTTGGGCGGGTGTCAACTCGAAGATGGCATTGGGCGTCCCTGCCGCCGCCCAGACGGTGGCGTATTGCAGTAAGTCCTCGTCGAGATAGGTTTCCATTTTTTTGGCGTGCCCGAGCGGGGGCACGCCGCCGATGGCGAAGCCCGTCACGTCGCGCACGAAATCGGCATCCGCACGGACGATGGGCTCGCCCGCGTATGCGGCAATGCGCTTCTCGTCTACGCGGTTCGCGCCGCTGGTCAGCACGAGGATCGGCTTTCCGCTGTCCTTACCGCGGAAGATCAACGACTTGGTGATCTGTCCCAACAGGCAGCCTGCACGGTCCGCGGCTTCCTGTGCTGTGCGTGTGGACTCGGCGTGTTCGATGACGGTCAGGTCGTAGCCGAGTTCTGTTAGTAAATTTTGGATTTTTTGAGCAGAGGGGCTAAGTGGACTCATACGCTCAAGTTTAGCATAGTTTGATATACTCACATTATGACTGACCATAAAACTGTTTATGCCCAACAGGCTGATAAATACGAGGCCCTGATCGCCCGCGAGGACTATCAGGGCAACATCCTGCGTACCCTGCAGGAGATTACGCCGCTGGATGGCTGCGTGGCTTTGGACCTGGGGGCGGGCACGGGACGATTGGCCTTTCTCCTGGCCCCGCACGTGAAGCAGGTCCGTGCCTTTGACATGGCCGAGGATATGCTGCGGGTCTGTGCCGAACGCCTGACCGCAGGCGGATTCACCAATTGGCAGGTCGACGTGGCCGACCACCGTCACATCCCTGTAGAGGATCACTCTGCCGACCTGGTCGTCTCGGGCTGGAGCGTGAGCTACCTGGCCGTGTGGAATCCTGAGAACTGGCGCGAGGGACTCGACGCCTGGATGGCCGAGATGAGGCGCGTCCTCAGACCGGGCGGGTGGATCGTGCTGTACGAGTCGCTCGGCACGGGCAACGCGGAACCCATCCGCCTGCCGCACCTGGAGAAGTTCTATCCCTGGCTGGACGAGATGGGTTTCCAAAACAAGTGGATCCGCACCGATTATCGGTTCCAATCCCTTGAAGAGGCCGTGGATCTCTCGGGTTTCTTCTTTGGCGCAGAGTTGGCCGAGCGGGTCCACAAGGAAAATCTGGTCATCCTGCCCGAATGCACGGGTGTGTGGTGGAAAAAGCTGGAATGAAAAAGAGACGGTCACCGCACGGTGACCGTCTCTTTTTATACTTGTTTCCTGAACCGATTCTTTGCCGCCATCCACAAACCGACCGCCACGAGGAGCATGCTCCCGCCTGCGAAGCTCCATTTGATCATCGTTATCAGGGTGGTCAGCAAAGCCAGGATCATGGGTGTGGACGGATAGACCGCGAGCAGGATCACAATGCCGATGTTTTCCAGCAGGTCGAACAGCCACGCACCGAAGGGCAGCACGTTCCATTTCTGCATCCTGCTGGCGGAGGCAAATCCGCGCTCGAAAAGCCAGCTGATGAGCAGGCTGAAAAATAGCGTGTACACGATCGGGTACAGGATGTCGGCCGTCAACTCGATGTTGCGATAGAAGACGCGGTTGTACTCGCCATACTGTCCGATGATCTCGAACATCTTTGCAGGTGGCGTAAAGAAGCGCAGGTCGAGCGGGCCCGGTCCGCCTGCATCGCCTTTGATCAAGGCTTCAGCCATCGGCAGGACGAAGAGGTTGAAAAACATCTCGAGGAGGAAGAGCAGGAAGATGAGCCAGCCCTTGGTAAAACGATGCAAGGTGTTCGATAGTTTATCGAGCATGTCTAAAATGCCCTCCGTAGCAGGTTTTTAAAATAAATTTTGGACCAGTTGGGGAATTTGGTGGGTGGCCTCGGTGTTCATCTGGCGATAGCGTTCCACCGACTCACACATGGCATGTAGCTTCCCGCGGTCACATGCCAGAGACTCGATCAACGCCCGCTGAGCCTTGCCGTTGAGTGCCACCCAGCCCAGCCCATAACGCTCGATGAATTCCAGGTTGACTTCCTCCTGTCCTGGGATGTAGGCCGTGGCGATGAACGGCTTGCCAAGCGTGACTGTCTCGAAAAGCATGTTCGGCCCCGCCTTGCCCATCACCACATCCGCGGCCATCATGTAGGGTGCAATTTGCTTGGTGAACGGGATGGCATGCACGTGCGGACGGCCGCTGAAGTGCTTGAGCAGGCCTTCGTTCGTCCCTGCCGCCAGGATGACCTGCACGTTCTCCAGCGCCAGCAGACTCTCGACCGTGCGCGCAAACCTGGCCGCCCCTTCGCCACCGCCCTGGGCGAAGACCGTGAACCTGCGCGGGTCCAGCCCGAGGCGCATCAGGGTCTCTTCGCGGGCGGATGGGTCGGCGTGATAGAATTGTCCGCGCACAGGCCAGCCCGTGAAGTGGATGCGGCTTGGGTCGAAGCCTGCCGCCAGCGCCTGGCGATAGGTCTCCCTGGTGGGCGCAAAGGTCACAGTGGCGCGCTTCTCCGTCAGCCACGAATAGTGGACCCCGTTCGGGTCGGAGAAGAGCATCACGAAAGGACGGTCCAGTTTCCAGCGGCGCATCGCAAAGGTCACCTCGGAGGTGAGGAACGGATAGGTGCTGATGACCAAGTCGGGGTCCGTTTGGCGCAGGGCGCGGGCCACGCGCTCGGCCAGGATCAGGCTGGAGACGGCATGCGCCGCCCGCGCGCGGCGGCGTCCATCCGAGAGTTTGAACTCGGCTTCCCACATCCACAACGCGTGACGGCTGACGGTGCGGTAGTGCCAGTGGATGATGCTCGGTTGTGGGTCGATCAAGGTGACTTCGTAACGGTCGGCCAGCATGTCTCGCAGGGCTTCAGCCAAGCTGATGTGGCCGCCGCCTGTGCGGGAAACGAAGATCAAAATTTTTTTCATGGATGCTTGAATGCTCAGTTATGAATTGGATGGCAGCGGTCCGCCGCTGGTGTTGATCCACGGGTTCGGGATCTCTTTCAATATCTGGCGGGAGTTAAGACCGTACCTGCGTGACCATTTTACCCTGATACTGACCGAAATGCCTGGCATCGGTCGTTCGCCCGCTCCCGACGGTGCAATGCCCTACCTCGACTTTGCCGTCGAGGAACTCGACGCATTGCGGGCTGCGTTAGGCTTCGAACGCTGGTCGGTGTTTGCCTACTCTTCGGGCACTCGTGTGGCGGAGCAGTACTTGCAATGTCACTACGAGCGTGTCGAGCGCGCGGTCTTTCTCTGCCCCGCGCAGACGGCGCGACACAAGGCCCTTAGTTTCAGCGCCGCCCTGCGGCTGGATCAGGCCTTTCCATCTTTGGGAGATTGGATTTTGTCTGGCCCGCGGATTCGTTTTTTGATCAACTTGTTGGGATTGAATTTTCGTTCCCCCCAACTGCTGGCCCCCTGGTTCGATGAGATCACATCCCAGCCTGTGGAGGTGCTCAAGGCGACCCTGCACTCTTTGCCCGAAGGCGGCGCACGGACCTTCAACCTGCCCAGCCTCCCGAATCTGTTCGTGTGGGGCAGCCAGGACCTCATCATGGACCATCCGCGCCGCCTCTCCGCCCGTGACCGCCTGATTCGCGCCAACCATTCCGCGCCGCAGACCGCCGCGCAGGAGGTCGCAGGGGTGGTATTGCCGTTTTTGCAAACATAGGGGCGACCCGTCGGGCCGCCCCTATGCGATTCATTTGATCAACGCCTCGGGCTGATTCAGCAGCGCATCCACCACACGCTGTTGGTGACGATTGTGCATGGGCATGGAATCCATCTCGGCCAGGGAAAAATAGCCAAAGGCCGTGGTCTCGTCGCTCAAGCCCAGTTCCCCGCCGATGATCTCGGCCTCGAAGGACATCACCACGAAGAAAGCCTTGTTGCCGTCATTGTAGATGACCAACTGATTGGGGTCACTATACACGCCGATCAGGCGCGTGATGCGCACATGCAGGCCCGTCTCCTCCCATACCTCGCGGATGCAAGCCTCTTCGACCGACTCGCCCGGGTCAAGGCCGCCTCCTGGCAGGCACCAGCGTCCGTTGTCGGCGCGCTGGGTGAGCAACACCTTTTCATGCGCCGCGTCGAAGATCGTCGCGCTGCATCCCACGCGGATCTTGCCTTCCCTGCCGAGCCGTTCGCCGTAGATTACCTGTGACATGATCCCTCCAAAAATGATTGTAGGGGCGATCCATCGGATCGCCCCTACAATTTATATCATGAGGATTATCGGATGAACGTGCCGTTTCGCAATTCGACCAGAGTCTGCTGGATCTCCTCGACGGTATTCATGACGAACGGTCCGTACGGGACGATCTTTTCCTTGAACGGTGCGCCTGCGATGAGCATGAAGCGCACTCCCTCCGCTTCGGTCTGGACCTCGACCTGGTCGCCATCCCCAAACTCCACCATGCGGACGGCTGCCACCATTTCCCCGTCGGCGCCGAAGCGGCCGCTGCCCTCGAAGACGTAGGCTAGCACGGTGTGTCCGCTGGGGACGGGGAGCGCGAATCTCGAAGCGGGATCCAGCTTGACGTCCATGTAGAGCGGGGAGGCGGCGATCTCGGTCACGGGTCCGCGCACGCCGTCGATCTCGCCTGCCACGAGGCGGATGGTCGCGCCATCCTTCTTCACGGTGGGGATCGTCTCGGCGCTGACCTCCTGATAGCGCGGCTGGCCCATCTTCTGGGCGGCGGGCAGGTTGACCCACAGTTGGAAGCCGTAGATGACGCCGCTGGTCTCACTGCGGCGGGGCATTTCCTCGTGCAGGATGCCGCGGCCGCTGGTCATCCATTGCACGTCGCCTGGACCGATGACGCCGCTGTTGCCGAGGCTGTCGCGGTGGGCGGTGGCGCCGTCGAGCATGTAGGTGACGGTCTCGATGCCGCGGTGCGGATGCATGGGAAAGCCACGGATGGGCCCTTCGAGCGGGTCATTGAAGGCGAAGTGGTCGAAGAGCAGGAAGGGATCATATTCATTGCTGGGGCGCGGGGCGATGGAGCGCCGCAGTAAGACGCCCGCGCCTTCCATGGCATATTGAGGCTCGATAATTTGGGATATGGTTCGAGTGGTCATGTCGTGTAGATGAGGCGTAAAATGTGGAACTTACATGGCTAAAAGTTCACCATGTTATAATCCCAACACCTTTTATGGATGGAAATAAAAAAAATAAGCAATCTTTTATGCGTTTTATCGTCAAATTAAGTTTGTGTCTGGGAGTGGGTTTGATTCTGTCAGCCGCAACGGCTTTATCTTTGCTGGATTTGCAAGGGTATCCGTTAATCGGGCGATTCCTGTTGATCGTCATTCCTTCGGGCGCGTTTGCATTCCTTCTTTTTCAAGTTTTTGAGGGCCTTGTGCGGCAATGGATGGGGGTGATGCCGAGCATGCGACTGGGATTAACTGTGTGGGCAGCCTTGATCTCAGGGACGCTTACAATGCTGATGCAGGATTCTCCCCTTTTTTTGAAAATCATTGTTTTTGTATCCGGGTGGATTGCTGGCATGTTGGTTCTACTGCCAACCCTCAAGGCCATGGATTGGCTTGTTGCTAATAAGCAGCTGCCTTCGTTGCTTCTGGCGGGAGTTGCCATCGGTTCATTTGATGTCTTTTTGCTAAGTTTCCTGTCGACAATCCTGCATGATGCCCTTGGCTATATCTTCGTGACACTGGCTTTCAACCTTGGCTTGGGGTTGTTCTTTTTCTTTGTTATGTTGAGGCGCAAGACAGCCTGGGAATGGCTGATCCTTGGTGCGATCTTTTTATTTACCTTGACTTGTACCTGGTTGTATGTCTCCTTTTTGCCTGCCATAAATCCTGGCTTGGCATCTTCACCTGTTCCAAATGGTTTGTTCAGTATCCTGCTGACCTTGATTATCACACCCTGGCTGGCCTGGACGTACCTTTTCTTGCATGGCAGTTCGACTTGGACAGCATGGCGCCAGTCAAAAGCCTTTAGTTTTTTCAAGACACATCATGCAATCATTCTGCTTGCGCTCCTGTTCTTCATATCCTATCTAGCCCTGGCGAATATTTTAAACCTGGAGCGTTACGGGGGGGATAATATGTTCTTCGACAGCGACGCCGACACCTGGCGTATCAGGTTGTCGACACCGAACTGGGTCGATCCTTATTGGCGTGCCGTTCATCCAAATGTCCTACTGATATTGAGACCCATTGTGGCTTTGGCTGGCATGTTCCTGGCAGGAAATTGGACCCTTGCCGTCCTGGTTGTGACCGCCGCGGCTGGCACGGCTTGCGTCTTTTTAATTTGGCAAGTGGCGTGGAATGTTGTGCGGGACCAGACATATGCCTTGTTGATCGCTGCGATATTCGGTATTTCCACCAGCCAAATTATTTTCGGTGCTTTGGTGGAAACCTATATTTTTTCAACATTGCTTTTGTTGTTGTTCCTGAAGACTCTGCAGAATCAAAAAACGTCTTTTTTTGCCCTGGTTTCTATTGGCATCATGGCCATGGGAATCACGATCAC
The DNA here is from genome assembly GCA_016191845.1 of Chloroflexota bacterium. GTDB lineage: Bacteria > Chloroflexota > Anaerolineae > Anaerolineales > Villigracilaceae > JACPVF01. The sequence continues at coordinate 4,900 of JACPVF010000002.1, read as the reverse complement.
AAACTTGGTACAGAATGTACTCTCTTTATTTGTATTCAAGCCCGATATCAAATTGACGTTCCGCTTTGGCGCGATGGTAGTTTCTTCTGTTATCGTGCTGTCCCTGGTGAATGGCATTGTATATCCAAAGTCCAGTCCAATGTTCATTATCCCAGGAACAATGACGACGGAACGGGTGAATTTTCATTCCGTGTCCAATCCACGTGTCCAACTGGCAATTCGGGAATTGCTGGTGTATAGTGAAGTGGCACCCCATCCCGTGGTATTGACGGATCGGACGGTGTATCCACGATTTTGGTTCTACACGGAGGTGCTGACTCCGAGAAAGAAGATCGTCGAGGAGATTGGGCAATACGAAGGTCTATTAGGTACAGGCATTGCCTATTTCTGGGTCGTTTTGGTCGGCGTGAGTGTAATCACGTTTATATATCAGCTTTGGAAGCAGACTGGGCAGGGACGCACTCCGCTTGCATTGGCTTTGATGCTGGTATTCAATTTCTCCTTGCACGTTTTTTACGGCAGTGAACTCTTCTTATATACGCCCCATCTGGCTTATGCCCTGGTCCTCTTTGTCTTCCTGTCGTTGTCCGTCTTTCTAAAACAGCGGTGGTATATGCCCGTTCTAATTGCTTTTCTTCTTCTAGCCCTCGTAAATAATGTGTTCTTTCTCGCATCGATGACCGATATTTTGAGAGCCGCGGTGATCCGCGCGGGGAGCTAATCCAGGCTCAGAATATCGGCAGGTCGGCTGCAAAGTTACTGAAGACACCAGTACCAAACCCAAGGATGACCAGGATGGGGAAGAGCAGGCTGCTCACGGCAAAGAACAACTTGATGGATTGAGAAGTTCTGGCACGCTTGGGGTTTAGTGCGGCACTGCTTTTTGCCAATTCCTCGGCTCCTCCTCTCCAAAGGACCCAAATCGCGCTTCCCCATACCCAGACAAATTCGATCAGCCAGAAGACCATAACCAATGGGTGTTCTTTTGGGGGCAGGATTATGAAAAAGAAAGAGCGATAACCGCCGATGACTTGAAGCACTCCCCACACGAGAAAAAGCACCGCATAGGAAGCCAGAAAGACTTTTATCGCGGAGGAAACTCTATCCCTGATGATCCATAAATTGAGCAAGGTCAAGACACAAGCCAGAAAACTAAAATAGCGGAAGAGAGGTTCGACCAGATCAGGCATGATTCAATTCATCCAGCGTTTTCTGCGCGCGCTCGCGGACCCACAGGTATTTGTCCGTCAGCAGCTTCTTGATCTCTGTCCGCGCGGACGTGGCCTTCAGCGCCGACAGGGCTTCGACGGCGCAGTAACGCACGGCAGGCTCGGGGTCGGTCAGGGCAGCGGTGACGGCGGGAATGGCCTTGGGATCACCGATCATGCCAAGGGCGCGGGCCGAGGCGTAGCGGGCATCGGGATCGGTATCCTGGCGCATGGTCTCGATCAGCGGCTCGACGGCGGCGCTCCCGATCTGGCATAGGCTGAAGATGGCGAAAGCATGGCGGCTGGGCTCATCCAGGTCGGAGAGAAGGCGGTTGATCTCGCCGCGCTGCTCGGTCTGCGTAGCCTGTACCAGGGCAGCCTTGCGCCTCTCGTCGTTGACCTTTTTCAGGCCGTACCAGGCCTCGCGCCGCAGAATCTCCTCCGGGATGTCCACACCGCAGCTCTGGCAATATTCCGTGCCGACGGGGTTGGTGCGGTAACAGATGGGACAATCCACCGTCAGCTTTTCACCACACTGGGTGCAGTAGCGCTGGAAGGGACTGTTGACCGTCCCGCATTGGGCGCAGGCGTTGGCCTGGTTCCGCTCCTCGACGGGGGTCATGATGAGCAGGGACCCGCAAGCCTGGCACTTGAACGGCTGGCGCGACATGGCGTTCTGCGGCAGGGGATTTCCGCAATTCGGGCAGTTGAGGCTGGTCAGGTTCATGGGGTCCTTGGTTTTTATGTACCCTTTTCGGATGATTGAAATAACGTGATCTGCATCCCATCGGGATCTTCCATGCGGACATTATAATCACCCCACGGCGTCAGCACGGGCTCATGAACCAGTTTTGCTCCATGGGTGAGCAGACGTTCCATGGCTGCCTGCAGGTCGGGCACCTGCAAGGCAAAACGAATGGGACCGCTGACGCGCTGGCCCGCTTCCATTTGATCGATGGTCTGTGCCTGAGTCTCGTCGAAGATCTCTAGGGCGGCGTGGTTCAGGTCGAGCATGAGCGCGCGGCCCTGACCATTGTCCCAGACCTGGGCGGGTTCGATCCCCAGCCCATCGCAATAAAACTTCACCAATCGCTCGTAGTCGCGGGTCGTGACTGCGATACGTAATTCCAGAACAGGGGATGCAGGCGTGGACATGATCAATCCTTTCGGTTATCTGGTTGTCGGTGATAAAACGTGTAAAGACCGAGAAGAAATTTCTATAATATGTATGCAGCAAGTATTCCAGTATAACCGTCAATACGCCGCCGACCAGCCCGTTGTTTCGTCGAGAGGCGTTCAGCAATCAAATACAAACCAGCAGATTTCATTTCGCAACCGCTGATCGTCCAGGACAAGGGTGCGAATCACGCCTGGCAACTGTTCACGTTGCCATTGACACTCCAGACGACCTGCCTGGTCTTGTTCATTCTTGGCAACGGCTGCCCGTGCCGCCTTGATGGCATAAGCGGCTGCGCCCAACTCATGTGCGGCGACGTGCGCTGTCACCGCCGCCTGTCCAGCGGCATATGCAGCATAACGGGCAGCCCCGCTCAACTCTCTTGCCGCAGCCATGGCATGTCCGCCTGCCGCGCGGCTTTGAGACATCGTGATCTCGCCTCGCGCCCATGCCCGAGCTTGTGCAATTGCCTGACGGGGTCGTGGGTCTGAAGGCTGTGCTGACTCGAACAGAGGCAGGACATGTTCCGCACACGTGGCGGCCCACAAGGCGAGTAGTTGATGATCGGAGTCTGTGAGTGTCCCCCCGCGACGTGTGGTGATAAACCTGGGATCCCGCTTCTTTGGCAATATCATTCGTTCGTTTCCTGCGTATTTCTTTATAGAATAGGTATGAATTACTAGTTGGTATGCTGTGCCTCGACGCTCCCTGCGGTTGAGATAACCAGGGTGGGGACGGCGAAGCCGTCCAGCCAGAAAATGATAAGGCATAGAAAACTGTTTGAGATGATCACGGAATCCCCAGCATCGAGTGCACGCTTTGTTGGGCAACGTCAATCATATTTTCCTTTTTTTGACACTGCTTGGTGATTCGCTATTTGCTCTAGTATTTTATACAAAGGAGCATCATAAGTTGAAGTGATGTCTACTCCATAAATCAGAAGAGTCGCTGCGATAGTTCTTTGCCTAAACTCAACAGCTTTTTCAGGGTCACTTGGCGGTTCGAAATAAGTTAAGCAGGATCCATCTGAATAAAAACCTTCATAATAATTGATATGTAAAACACGTTGGAAAAAATCTAAAGCAATCGCTTCATATTTTTCAATATGTTCTGTGGATGCGAATTTTATCGGCACATTTGTGCCTGGTCTTGGAACGGCATACTTGTTCTTGTAGTTATTGAATTTTTCCTTTAATTCATGAATAGCTTTCTCTGGCGTGTCACCGTGGCCAACCATCATTGCCCAGTGAACAATGCCTGCCCCATAGGCAATGTTAGGTTGACGAGCATTTGGATTTCTCCAAGTTTTGACTGGGTAATCTTCAAAAGTCCAATCCTTCTTGAAGAAGGATATAACCCATTTCAGCATGATAGTCAGCGATTTCATATTCAAATATCCCTGCGATTATAGCCAAATTTCTATTTGCTGCTGCCCAACGGTTTGCGTTACCCGCGCGTGTGTCTCGACACTCCCTGCGGTCGCAACAATCAGACAGACGTGGATTCTGCTGGAGGCAGACTTTGTTGGGCAGTGTTTATCTTCAATCACTGTTTGTTTATTACAAATGGCACTGCTGGTAAATCTTCAAACTTGAAAGAGATCGTCTTTCCCAGATTCGTGTCTTCAATTGTGAATAAAAAACGTATATAGCTCTCGTTCTCAATTTTCATTGTATATATATTGCCGGTCTGACAACCGATAAATATGAGTTCTTGCAAGTCCTTTCCCTGTGATTTAACCACATCATGGGCGCCCCAGCATGTGGCAAGTTGGGCCTTCCCTTGAGCATCAATAACTACATCGTTGTTCGCTGAAGTCGAAGGATTTGACGCAAAGTTTAGGTTATTGACCTTTACAATCACATCAAACACCATGTAACCAGGCCTTGGGGTATAAACAGTTCCAGCAATCGAAAAATTTTTTCGATAGGCTGCTTCGATAATTGAAATTTCCCAATTATCACTTCGTAGAGTGTCACCTATGGCAGGAATGGGTGTTGGGGATGGCGTTGGAGAAAGTGTTGATGTTGGCGTAAAAGTCGGTAAAGGTGTGAATGTTTCTGTAGGTATTATGGTCGCTGTAAGGGGTGCGGGTTTAATGTCAGATGCTTGACCAGATCCACAGCTTGCGACAAAAATACTCAACAACAAAGAGTAGATTAAAAGACTTTGTTTCTTTATGTTCATTTCCCTTGATTCCTTTGCACGTTTATTTTGACCTCAATCTGCCTAATAGACCGCACTGCCTGCGCGTGTGTCTCGAAACTCCCTGCGGTCGTAATAACCAGGGCAAAACGACGAACCACCCAATCAGAAAAAGACTGAGACGTGACTGCTTGAGACATGCGCGCCGCCGAAGGCGGCAGCCCCCAGCGTCAGGTAGTATCATAAAAAGCGGACATGGCAGATCGATGTCAGGTAGGTCGTAGCAAGACCGTCGTGCAGCAGGATCGCCATGTCCGTTTGTCAGGAGAGCCCGAACAGTTGCAAGGTCTTGAAGACCGAATACTAGCGT